>NZ_JARVGY010000001.1:2255000-2262500 GCF_040460035.1 Bacillus cereus group sp. MG1
ATACATGGTAGACACTGCAATCAACGGCGAAGAAGCCTTGCATTTATTTAATCAAAATAAATATAACCTCGTTATATTAGATCTTATGATGCCCAAAATAGATGGAATCGAGGTATGTAAAAAACTTAGAGATAAAACTAACGTACCTATATTAATGCTCACAGCTAAAGATCACGAAGTTGATAAAATTTTAGGCTTAAGCATTGGTGCTGATGATTATATTACGAAACCTTTCAGCATTCACGAAGTAATTGCACGAGTAAAAGCTCTTATGCGGCGTTTTTTAGTTCTCGGAAGTAACAATACTGCTCAAGAAAAAACCACTTTATCTTTTAAAGGACTAACTATCAATTTAAATACATACACAGTTCATACAAACAAAGAAGAAATTAGCTTAACCGGAAAAGAATTGGAACTGTTAAAATTCTTTACTTCAAACCCAGGGCAAGTATTTACAAAAACACAGCTCTTCCGAAATGTGTGGGACGATAATTATATAGAAGATGACAATACCGTTATGGTACATATTCGAAAACTTAGAAAGAAAATAGAAATTGACCCTTCCAATCCAAAATTCATTCAGACTATATGGGGAATTGGTTATAAGTTTGTAGGTGAAAAGCTTGAAGACTGATAAAACCCTCTTCCTTATTTCATTACAACTTATCATTTGCGGGATTTTAAACATACAAATGGGTCCAAGATTAAAAATGTCTTTATTTATTATCCTTATCTTAATTACAATTTATCTCTTCTTTTCAAGAATACAATTCATTCAACATCGTAAAGCAATGGATACTAAATTAAGTCGTGTACTAAAAGGAAACTTACAAACGAGATTATTCACAAGCAATGACCACTCATTACATAATATCGTTTTTTCAATAAACGAGCTAATAGCTAAATTAGAGCAGGTTCAGATTGAAGCCAAAAGATCCGAGGAATCCAGAAAACAACTTTTGTCTAGTATCTCCCACGATATACGAACACCACTCACCTCCATAATCGGATATATAGATGCTTTGAAAGACGGAGTTGCTGCTTCTGAAATAGAAAAACAAGAATATCTTAAAATACTCTATATGAAATCAAATAACTTAAAGCACCTAGTTGATGAAATATTCAATATGGCGAAGCTAGACGCTAATGAATTTCCACTAAAAGAAGAAGAACTCGACTTTTCTGAAGTTACTAGAGAAGTTTTGATTGAATTTTTACCTGAGCTCTCAAAACATAACATCGAACTGCAAATTCTCATACCAGATTCTACTTGTCCTATCATCGCAGATCATCTAAGCATTATGCGGATTATCGGTAATTTAATGAAAAATGCAATTTATTACGGAAAGGATGGGAAAACAATAGGAGTCGAACTGCTAGAAGCTGATGCAGAATACAAACTTCATATTTGGGATCAAGGCCCTGGTATTCCAAAACATGATTTACAAAACATATTTGAGCGAATGTACCGAAGCGAACAATCAAGAAACTCTTCATTTGGTGGTAGCGGTCTCGGACTCTCTATTTCTAAAGCACTCGTTGAAAAAAATGGTGGGCATATATGGGTTGAAAGTACTCCATGGAAACGAACTACTTTTGGCTTTTCTATTCCAAAACACAATACTTTTAAGAAATAGTTAAGAAATGATTAATATGCAGTTAAGCCTTCCTTTTTATGATGTAAGTAAGAACTTATAGAAAGCAGGTGTCTCCTATAAATACAATTATAAAAACGACTAACCTTACTAAAGTATATGGCAATCAAAAATCAGTAGATAATTTAAATATTAATGTTCAACAAGGAGAGATTTATGGCTTCATAGGCCGCAACGGTGCTGGTAAAACAACAACCATTCGTATGCTGCTTAGTCTTATAAAACCTACAAGTGGAACGATTGAAATATTTGGAGAGAACTTATTCCAAAATCAAAAAGATATTTTAAGCAGAATTGGTTCTATAGTTGAAGTTCCAGGATTTTATGAAAACTTAACTGCAAAAGAAAACCTACTAATTAATGCAAAGATAATTGGGGTTCACAAAAAGAATGCTATCGAAGAAGCATTAGAAATAGTAGGCTTGCAGCATGAGACAAAAAAGTTAGTAGGAAAGTATTCTTTAGGAATGAAGCAACGCTTAGGAATTGCACGCGCTCTTCTCCATTATCCTGAGCTACTCATATTAGATGAACCAACTAACGGACTAGACCCTATTGGTATTAAAGAAATGCGAAAACTTATTCATTCTTTAGCTCAAGAAAGAAATATAACAATACTCATTTCTAGTCACATATTAGCCGAGATAGAACAGTTGGTCGATCGTATCGGAATTATTCATGAAGGAAAGTTACTAGAAGAAGTTTCTCTTGATACGCTGCGCAAAGCAAACCGTAAGTACATAGAGTTTCAAGTGAATAATGACGATAAAGCTGTGATGTTATTAGAAAATCATCTTCAAATTTTTGATTATGAAGTACATGATGAAGGAAATATTCGTATTTACTCTCATTTTGGACAACAAGGATACATAAACAGAACGTTTGTTCTTAATGGTATTGAAGTATTAAAAATGATGATAAGCGAAGATAGACTAGAAGATTATTTCACCAAACTAGTTGGAGGTGGAACAATTGGTTAATCTACTCTATACAGAACTCTTAAAACTAAAACGCTCTAATATGTTTTTAATTAGCATTATTGGTGCTGGTGTCGCACCTTTCTTAGTTGTAGTAGCCTCTTATATACATATAAAAACAAAACAGCCTACTCCAACTATTTGGTTCCATCAATTATTCACTGACGTTAACTTATATACTACTTTAGTTATAGGATTCCCCTTATATGGAGTAGTGGTTGCATATTTGCTTACCCGCGAATATGCAGAAGATACACTGAAAAATTTACTAACTATCCCCGTGTCGCGCATTAGCTTTATTATAAGTAAATTCATCATTCTCTTTCTTTGGATTATGATGCTAACTTTAGTCGCTTGGGCACTTACTTTAATATTAGGGCTATTGGGGAACTTCCCTGGCTTTAACATTTCTTTACTTTTAGGTTCTTTCCTAGAATTTTTAATATGTGGTGGACTTCTCTTTCTATTGTCTTCACCTATTGTGCTACTAACTCTTGTAATGAAGAGCTATGTACCGCCCATTATATTAACAGTCATTATTACAATGACTAATCTTATGCTCGTAAACTCCAAGCATAAAGATTTATTTCCGTGGACCGCTACTCTAGATATCGCAAATAACGAATTACAACCGACATATCCACCAGAGTATTCTTATATCATCATTGCAGTAACGACAATTTCCGGATTTATTGCAACACTATTCTATTTTAAAAAAGTAGACATTCATTAATTTGTAGGAGTGAAACTATGAGCGATATCATTATTGCCTTCATACTCGGTATTGTAGAAGGATTAGCTGAATTTTTACCTATATCCTCTACTGGCCATCTTATATTAGTCGGGCATTTATTAGGCTTTGAGGGAGAAAGAGCGAAAACGTTTGAAATTGTTATTCAGCTAGGCGCAATTTTAGCCATTGCAATTTTATATCATAAACGTCTCGTTTCTTTATGTAATATTAAGCCACTTCTACAGAAAGAAAAAAAATTCAACGCGTTCCATGTATTTCTTGGCGTATTTCCGGCAGTGGTTGCTGGTTTGCTACTACATGATATTATTAAAACATACTTATTCCAGCCATACACTGTTGTGATTGGACTTGTAGCAGGTGCAATTCTTATGCTCTTTGCAGAAGTAAAAAAGAAGGAGGCAGCAGCCTATTCACTGGACGATTTAACATACCGCCAAGCTTTAACAATCGGATTATTTCAGTGCTTAGCAGTATACCCTGGCTTCTCTAGAGCTGGCTCTACTATCTCTGGAGGTCTATTAGCAAAAGTAAATTATAAGACTGCATCTGAATTCTCTTTTCTAATAGCTCTTCCTGTAATGATTGGGGCTACAGGCTTAGACTTACTAAAAAGTTGGAAGTATTTAAGTGTCGATGACATCCCTATGTTTGCGGTAGGATTCATTACCTCTTTTATAGTAGCGATGCTAGCGGTAGTAACTTTTCTAAAGCTTTTAGAGAAGATAGGTTTAAAACCTTTTGCGTACTATCGTATTTTGTTGGCTATCTTATTTACGCTTTTCGTATTGCTATAGATTCATATAAGTCACATATTATTAAACTGATATTCAATTTAGAATATCAGTTTTTTCATCTATTTTAACTCTAGTATTACTCACTTCAATATGGCATAGTGATAATAAACTACCATTCATAATCTGAACGTTCTTTAAGTAACTACATCCTTTATCATAAAATGCAATTGGAAAATTAAAGATCCCATATATGTACAGAACATATTTACAAACTATATTCACTCCACATAGTATCTTTTTAATTTGCAACACACCGCTACAACTTTTAAATGAGTACAAAGACATACTAAATAAGTAAGTAAGTAAATTTCCTAGGAATTATAAAGAGACTAAATATGAATTAGAGTGAGGTAACGATAAAAATGAATCAATTAGCACAGACATATTGGGATACTTATTGGGGAAACAACAAAAAACCAGAATCTGTTACAGCTTGGCAATTTGGGGATGCCCCTAATTATCTTGCACAACTAGTAATTGACGGTATTAAAACCGCTACATGCTCCGGTCACATTTTTTATGAATTAGAACATGAATCACTACCGACTACTATTGATTATAGTATTATACTCAATAGTAATGATGAACCTGTAGCTATTATTAAGACAATAGAAGTAACTGTAACACCAATGAATGAAGTAAGCGAAGAATTCGCTATCGCTGAAGGCGAAGGAGATCGTACTTATAATTACTGGAGAGACACCCATGTTCGTTTTTTTACAAAGGAACTAAATGAGCTTGGTCTTAATTTCTCTGAAGATATGTTACTCGTCTGTGAGCGTTTTGAACTTGTTGATGTGAACAATAAAGTGAAATTTTAATAAACTGAGATTTACCAGCCATTCTTATTTTTATAAAACACAAAAAAGACGAGTCATTCTGACTCGTCTTAAAGTTGCTTGGCGACGTCCTACTCTCACAGGGACAAGGTCCCAATTACCATCGGCGCTAGAGAGCTTAACTTCCGTGTTCGGTATGGGAACGGGTGTGACCTCTCTGCCATCATCACCAAACTATTGAAGGCATATTCCTTCAAAACTAGATAACATTGCTTCATATTATATGGTTAAGTCCTCGATCTATTAGTATTCGTCAGCTCCACATGTCACCATGCTTCCACCTCGAACCTATCAACCTGATCATCTTTCAGGGATCTTACTAGCTTACGCTATGGGAAATCTCATCTTGAGGGGGGCTTCATGCTTAGATGCTTTCAGCACTTATCCCTTCCGCACATAGCTACCCAGCTATGCCCTTGGCAGAACAACTGGTACACCAGCGGTGCGTCCATCCCGGTCCTCTCGTACTAAGGACAGCTCCTCTCAAATTTCCTACGCCCACGACGGATAGGGACCGAACTGTCTCACGACGTTCTGAACCCAGCTCGCGTACCGCTTTAATGGGCGAACAGCCCAACCCTTGGGACCGACTACAGCCCCAGGATGCGATGAGCCGACATCGAGGTGCCAAACCTCCCCGTCGATGTGGACTCTTGGGGGAGATAAGCCTGTTATCCCCGGGGTAGCTTTTATCCGTTGAGCGATGGCCCTTCCATGCGGAACCACCGGATCACTAAGCCCGACTTTCGTCCCTGCTCGACTTGTAGGTCTCGCAGTCAAGCTCCCTTATGCCTTTGCACTCTACGAATGATTTCCAACCATTCTGAGGGAACCTTTGGGCGCCTCCGTTACACTTTAGGAGGCGACCGCCCCAGTCAAACTGCCCACCTGACACTGTCTCCCGGGTCGATAAGACCCGTAGGTTAGAATTTCAATACAGTCAGGGCGGTATCCCACCAGCGCCTCCACCGAAGCTAGCGCTCCGGTTTCAATGGCTCCCGCCTATCCTGTACAAACTGTACCAAAATTCAATATCAGGCTACAGTAAAGCTCCACGGGGTCTTTCCGTCCTGTCGCGGGTAACCTGCATCTTCACAGGTACTATAATTTCACCGAGTCTCTGGTTGAGACAGTGCCCAAATCGTTACACCTTTCGTGCGGGTCGGAACTTACCCGACAAGGAATTTCGCTACCTTAGGACCGTTATAGTTACGGCCGCCGTTTACTGGGGCTTCAGTTCAGAGCTTCGCTTACGCTAACCCCTCTCCTTAACCTTCCAGCACCGGGCAGGTGTCACCCCCTATACTTCGCCTTACGGCTTCGCAGAGAGCTGTGTTTTTGCTAAACAGTCGCTTGGGCCTATTCACTGCGGCTTTCCGTTAAGAAAGCACCCCTTCTCCCGAAGTTACGGGGTCATTTTGCCGAGTTCCTTAACCAGAGTTCTCTCGCACACCTTAGGATTCTCTCCTCGCCTACCTGTGTCGGTTTGCGGTACAGGCACCTTTTATCTCGCTAGAAGCTTTTCTTGGCAGCGGGGAATCAAAGACTTCGCTCCATAAGGAGCTTCCCCATCACAGCTCAGCCTTCACGATAAGCGGATTTGCCTACTTATCAGCCTAACTGCTTGGACGTGCACAACCAATCGCACGCTTCTTCTATCCTTCTGCGTCCCTCCATTGCTCAAACGATAAAGAGGTAGTACAGGAATATCAACCTGTTGTCCATCGCCTACGCCTGTCGGCCTCGGCTTAGGTCCTGACTAACCCTGAGCGGACGAGCCTTCCTCAGGAAACCTTAGGCATTCGGTGGACGGGATTCTCACCCGTCTTTCGCTACTCATACCGGCATTCTCACTTCTAAGCACTCCACCAGTCCTTACGGTCTGACTTCACTGTCCTTAGAACGCTCCCCTACCACTGATACCATTGGTATCAATCCGCAGCTTCGGTGGTGTATTTAGCCCCGGTACATTTTCGGCGCAGAGTCACTCGACTAGTGAGCTATTACGCACTCTTTAAATGGTGGCTGCTTCTAAGCCAACATCCTAGTTGTCTAAGCAACTCCACATCCTTTTCCACTTAATACACACTTTGGGACCTTAGCTGGCGGTCTGGGCTGTTTCCCTTTTGACTACGGATCTTATCACTCGCAGTCTGACTCCTAAGGATAAGTCATTGGCATTCGGAGTTTGACTGAATTCGGTAATCCGATGAGGACCCCTAGTCCAATCAGTGCTCTACCTCCAAGACTCTTACACTTAAGGCTAGCCCTAAAGCTATTTCGGGGAGAACCAGCTATCTCCAGGTTCGATTGGAATTTCTCCGCTACCCACACCTCATCCCCGCACTTTTCAACGTGCGTGGGTTCGGGCCTCCATTCAGTGTTACCTGAACTTCACCCTGGACATGGGTAGATCACCTGGTTTCGGGTCTACGACCACGTACTAAACGCCCTATTCAGACTCGCTTTCGCTGCGGCTCC
>NZ_JARVGY010000001.1:2265000-2270000 GCF_040460035.1 Bacillus cereus group sp. MG1
TATTTCGTTTGTCGCTTGCGACGTTATTGTCATCGGCGACTTGTTCTATATTACACCTCTAAAGTATAATCGTCAATATGTTTTTTAAAAAACTTTATATTTTATAGATTTCACTTATGTATTTCTTCTATAGTTATATACAAGCACCCCACAGAACTATCTATGGGGTACTACTCTATTATAAAAACTATTGCTCTTTCGACGGCGCCGAACAACTTCCATCAGTACAAAAAAGATCGCTTCCACCCTCTGAAGAAAGTTCTTGTAACTTAGGTGCAGGATTCTCTTCTTCCCACACTTGCTGAAGTGCACCAACAAAAGTTTCAAGTGGTTGTGCACCTGAAATAGCATACTTTTGATTAATAATAAAATAAGGTACTCCCGAAATTTGATATTGCTGAGCAATCGCTTCATCAATTCTAACATCATTTGCATACGCATTTTTATCATTAATAACATTTAAAGCCTCTTGCTTATCTAAACCTGAAACTTCAGCGATAGTAGCAAGTGTATCCACATCACTTAAATTTCTCGATTCAGTGAAGTATGCGAAAAGTAGATTTTCCGTAATCTCTTTTTCTTTTCCTTGATCCTTTGCAAACTTCGCAAGACGATGCGCATCAAACGTGTTCGTCGGCTTCATCTCATCAAAATTAAAACTTAAACCCATACTAGCTGCATGATTTCCTAGCTGTACGTTATTACGCTTAGCTTCTTCAATACTAATTCCATACTTTGATGCAAGTACTTCATTAATACTTGTCCCAGAATAGATTGGAGCATTTTGATCTAATTCAAAAGTTTTAAACTCAACTTCAACATCCTTCTTATGCGGAAATTGCTCTAAAGCCATCTCTAATCTACGTTTCCCAATATAGCAAAATGGGCATACAAAATCTGACCAAACTTCAATTTTCATAGAAACACCTCATTAACTTTTAGTTTTCAATCATTGTAGCACTGAGATTAAGGAATTCAAAAGTTTTTGCTCTACCTCCTTCATATAGTACATACAAAAATACACTTATAGCAGAATACCTAATTAACAAAAAAACGATAATCAAAAGGATTAACCATTATCCCTCCGATTATCGTCTATATAAATGCAACAACTTTAATTATGCCGGAATATACTTCCCTACGAACTTCCATACAGTATTCCAATATTTATTCGAATCTACTTTCTCCGCTTCCCCATGTCCAGCACCTGGAACAATTAATTTCTCTTTTTCTACTTTTGCAGCATTATATACTTCATCTAACATTTCAAAAGGAACGAATGTATCAGCATCCCCATGAATGAACAGCATAGGTGTTTTACTTTTCGCTACTTGTTTTACAGCTGAGGCCTCTTCTAAATCATACCCAGCTCTTAATTTAGTAACCGTATTTGCCGCATTCATAACAGGAAACTTTGGTAAGTGGAATAAATCTTTTAGTTGATAAGTAAATTCATCAATAACAGTTGAATATCCACAATCTTCAATAATAACTTTAACATTAGAAGGTAAATCTTCTCCTGAAGTCATCATTACAGTTGCCCCGCCCATTGAAACACCAAATAGAGCTATTTCAGCATTAGGGTCTTTCTTTAAGATTTGTTGAATCCAAATTAAAACATCTTTACGATCATGCCAACCCATACCAACATAATCCCCTTCACTATTTCCGTGTCCACGAAGGTCTGGTGCTATGACATTATAGCCTTGTTCATAAAAGTTACGAATATATTTCGTCATTTCCGATGCTCTACCACTATATCCATGAACTACAATTGCCCATTTATGACTAGATGGTTCATTCATATATTCATAACCTTTTAAATTTAATTTATCGAAAGAACGTATAGTTAATGTGTTAGGTTTATACTTCGATACGAAGTTCGCATTCTTTTCTTCATTTGCAGCCAATACATCTCCCGACGCATTTACCGTTTCTACTAAATGAGGATTATCTTGCAAAAATTCCTTTTCTTGTTTCGCATTCAACGCGTAGTTATAAAAATAATTCCCAACTAACATATACACGATTACTAGCAGGACTAAGACTACTATAGTAATTATACTTATCTTTTTCATATTATCTCCTTTTCTAACTTAAATCTTCTTATATTAAAGTACATCAAAAACAACTGTACTATTTTAACACACTGATGAATCCTATCTTTAAGAAATAAAATAGAAAATCTTAAATTAGATATAAAAAATCACGAAAGAAATTGAATAAAACTTATATAGCTACGTACCCAAAGGCCTTTTAAAAAATGAGCAGCACTTCAAAATATTTAGCTTTGAAAAGAAGTTATAAAACACAAAAAAGACGAGTCATTCTGACTCGTCTTAAAGTTGCTTGGCGACGTCCTACTCTCACAGGGACAAGGTCCCAACTACCATCGGCGCTAGAGAGCTTAACTTCCGTGTTCGGTATGGGAACGGGTGTGACCTCTCTGCCATCATCACCAAACTTTGAAGGCATATTCCTTCAAAACTAGATAACATTGCTTCATATTATATGGTTAAGTCCTCGATCTATTAGTATTCGTCAGCTCCACATGTCACCATGCTTCCACCTCGAACCTATCAACCTGATCATCTTTCAGGGATCTTACTAGCTTACGCTATGGGAAATCTCATCTTGAGGGGGGCTTCATGCTTAGATGCTTTCAGCACTTATCCCTTCCGCACATAGCTACCCAGCTATGCCCTTGGCAGAACAACTGGTACACCAGCGGTGCGTCCATCCCGGTCCTCTCGTACTAAGGACAGCTCCTCTCAAATTTCCTACGCCCACGACGGATAGGGACCGAACTGTCTCACGACGTTCTGAACCCAGCTCGCGTACCGCTTTAATGGGCGAACAGCCCAACCCTTGGGACCGACTACAGCCCCAGGATGCGATGAGCCGACATCGAGGTGCCAAACCTCCCCGTCGATGTGGACTCTTGGGGGAGATAAGCCTGTTATCCCCGGGGTAGCTTTTATCCGTTGAGCGATGGCCCTTCCATGCGGAACCACCGGATCACTAAGCCCGACTTTCGTCCCTGCTCGACTTGTAGGTCTCGCAGTCAAGCTCCCTTATGCCTTTGCACTCTACGAATGATTTCCAACCATTCTGAGGGAACCTTTGGGCGCCTCCGTTACACTTTAGGAGGCGACCGCCCCAGTCAAACTGCCCACCTGACACTGTCTCCCGGGTCGATAAGACCCGTAGGTTAGAATTTCAATACAGTCAGGGCGGTATCCCACCAGCGCCTCCACCGAAGCTAGCGCTCCGGTTTCAATGGCTCCCGCCTATCCTGTACAAACTGTACCAAAATTCAATATCAGGCTACAGTAAAGCTCCACGGGGTCTTTCCGTCCTGTCGCGGGTAACCTGCATCTTCACAGGTACTATAATTTCACCGAGTCTCTGGTTGAGACAGTGCCCAAATCGTTACACCTTTCGTGCGGGTCGGAACTTACCCGACAAGGAATTTCGCTACCTTAGGACCGTTATAGTTACGGCCGCCGTTTACTGGGGCTTCAGTTCAGAGCTTCGCTTACGCTAACCCCTCTCCTTAACCTTCCAGCACCGGGCAGGTGTCACCCCCTATACTTCGCCTTACGGCTTCGCAGAGAGCTGTGTTTTTGCTAAACAGTCGCTTGGGCCTATTCACTGCGGCTTTCCGTTAAGAAAGCACCCCTTCTCCCGAAGTTACGGGGTCATTTTGCCGAGTTCCTTAACCAGAGTTCTCTCGCACACCTTAGGATTCTCTCCTCGCCTACCTGTGTCGGTTTGCGGTACAGGCACCTTTTATCTCGCTAGAAGCTTTTCTTGGCAGCGGGGAATCAAAGACTTCGCTCCATAAGGAGCTTCCCCATCACAGCTCAGCCTTCACGATAAGCGGATTTGCCTACTTATCAGCCTAACTGCTTGGACGTGCACAACCAATCGCACGCTTCTTCTATCCTTCTGCGTCCCTCCATTGCTCAAACGATAAAGAGGTGGTACAGGAATATCAACCTGTTGTCCATCGCCTACGCCTGTCGGCCTCGGCTTAGGTCCTGACTAACCCTGAGCGGACGAGCCTTCCTCAGGAAACCTTAGGCATTCGGTGGACGGGATTCTCACCCGTCTTTCGCTACTCATACCGGCATTCTCACTTCTAAGCACTCCACCAGTCCTTACGGTCTGACTTCACTGTCCTTAGAACGCTCCCCTACCACTGATACCATTGGTATCAATCCGCAGCTTCGGTGGTGTATTTAGCCCCGGTACATTTTCGGCGCAGAGTCACTCGACTAGTGAGCTATTACGCACTCTTTAAATGGTGGCTGCTTCTAAGCCAACATCCTAGTTGTCTAAGCAACTCCACATCCTTTTCCACTTAATACACACTTTGGGACCTTAGCTGGCGGTCTGGGCTGTTTCCCTTTTGACTACGGATCTTATCACTCGCAGTCTGACTCCTAAGGATAAGTCATTGGCATTCGGAGTTTGACTGAATTCGGTAATCCGATGAGGACCCCTAGTCCAATCAGTGCTCTACCTCCAAGACTCTTACACTTAAGGCTAGCCCTAAAGCTATTTCGGGGAGAACCAGCTATCTCCAGGTTCGATTGGAATTTCTCCGCTACCCACACCTCATCCCCGCACTTTTCAACGTGCGTGGGTTCGGGCCTCCATTCAGTGTTACCTGAACTTCACCCTGGACATGGGTAGATCACCTGGTTTCGGGTCTACGACCACGTACTAAACGCCCTATTCAGACTCGCTTTCGCTGCGGCTCCGCCTCTTCAGCTTAACCTCGCACGGGATCGTAACTCGCCGGTTCATTCTACAAAAGGCACGCCATCACCCGTTAACGGGCTCTGACTATTTGTAGGCACACGGTTTCAGGATCTCTTTCACTCCCCTTCCGGGGTGCTTTTCACCTTTCCCTCACGGTACTGGTTCACTATCGATCACTAGGGAGTATTTAGCCTTGGGAGATGGTCCTCCCAGATTCCGACGGAATTTCA
>NZ_JARVGY010000001.1:2272500-2330000 GCF_040460035.1 Bacillus cereus group sp. MG1
GTAACTCAACAATACTTTTCGCAATCGCTAAACCGAGTCCCGACCCTTCCGTTACTCTACTTCGAGATTGATCCTTCTTATAGAAACGTTCAAACAAATTCGCTAACTCTTCTCTCGTAAACTCTTCACTATGATTCGCAATTACAATTTGTATATCCCTACGCTGCCTTTGAAGAGAAACTTTTATATCTGCATCATCTTTACTATACTTAATCGCATTCATTAGTAAATTATCAAATACACGAACCATCTTTTCCGAATCAATCGATGCATAAGCACGTTCCTCAGGAAACTTCTTAACAAACGTAAGTCCATGTTCTTCCGCCTGCGGTACTAACTCTTCTATTAATTGCTCGAGTAGCTCATTCATACAAACTTCCTGTTTTTCTAATACAACTTGTTCATTTGTTAACTTCGTATACTCAAATAAATCTTCTATTAAATTTTTTAACTGCTCCGACTTTGCAAAAGCAATTCTCGTATACTCATCGTGTTGTTCTTTATTTTCATATTTAGAATCTCGAAGTAATCGTAAGTAGCCCATAATAGAAGTCAGCGGTGTGCGTAAATCGTGAGATACATTCGTAATAAGCTCATTCTTTTGCTTCTCTAATTTACGTTCCTTTTCTATATTATTCATAAGCTCTTCTGCCATATTATTAATATTCTCAGTTAAAGCTGCAATCTCATCTTCACCTTTTTTCTCAATGCGGTACGCTAAGTTGCCTCTTTCTATTTCCTTTACACCTTGTGCCATTGCTTCAATCTGCTTCATCTTTCTCTTTGTTATATAGAAGAAAGAGAAAATGAATACAAGAACACCAATTAAAAACGGGAATGGCCCTTCTTTCGTGTCATACATTACCTCTCCCTCTGGAATTCCGCTAACAAACATGTACAAATTCTTTCCTTCAATAGTAATAGGTGAAAAAGATATAAACTCTTTTCTTGTACTTTCAAATACATTTCTACCATCTGTATAATTAATCGCAAATGATGCTGCATTACGAATCGTATTATGCAAATCGATTTGCTCTTCTTGCGCTTGCTTTGTTTTATATAAAACTTTACCACTTTCATCAGTAACCAATATCTTTAAAGCTCTAGACCCTTGCTCTAAATTTTGGTTCTCCATTTCGATCATATTTGATATAGCTTCTAATTTATTTTCATGAACCGAACTATTTGCCGCTCCTTGAGCTTGGTGATTAATTTGTTCCATACCAGCCCGATAATCGATAGTTGCTTGACGATTCGCATTCTCAAAAAATGGCGCAGCTCCCTTCGCTGACAAAACTCCTAATAACGCACAAGCAGCAAAAGTAGTAATCAATTGAATCCTTATACTCTTTCGTACGCTCTTTACTAATTTCTCAATTAATTCTCTTATTTTCCTTATATAAGTAAACGGATTAAATATCTTTTTCAATCTTATACCCCACTCCCCATACTGTTTTTATATATCTAGGTTTCCTTGGATTCTCCTCAATCTTTTCACGCACTTTCCGAATGTGCACCATTACAGTATTATCAGACTGGAAAGATCGTTCGTTCCACACCTTTTCATAAATTTGCTCCGCACTAAACACCATACCTGGATTTCTAGCTAGCAATTCTAAAATTGAAAATTCCCTCGGAGTTAGTTTCACTTCTTCTCCCTCTACAACAACTTTATGGGTCGAGATGTTGATTTTCATCTCCCCAATTTCTAACTCGTCCTCATTTTGGACAGCGAAACCATTCATTTTCATATAACGGCGTAACTGAGATTTAATTCGTGCAATTAACTCTAATGGATTAAAGGGCTTCGTTACGTAATCATCTGCCCCTGTTGTTAATCCTAAAATCTTATCCATATCTTGCGTTTTGGCAGAAAGCATAATAATAGGCATTTCTTTCGCTTCCCTTACCTTCATACACATATGAATACCATCCACTTTCGGCATCATAATATCTAATACGACTAGATGTATTTCATTTTCTTCCAATAGACGTAATCCTTCTTCTCCGTCTCCCGCTTGTAATACTTTATATCCTTCATTCTTTAAATAGATTGTAATTAAATTCCGAATTTCTTTTTCATCATCTACGACAAGTATTGTTTCGTGTGCCACAATATCTCCCCCATCACTTTTTTAATCCCTAACTTCTATTATAGGAAAACTTCTGAAGAAAAACGCTCGGAAATCCTTAAGATTTTCTGAAGACGCAAAAAGGTCTAGACTCCCCTTAAGTCTAGACCTTTAAAAAACCCCTTTTATTTACGAACGTAGATGAAATATAGTACGAATAAAACTCCCATAACATACATAATTGGATGAACCTCTTTACGACGACCACTCACAACCATTGTAATTGGATAGAAGATAAATCCAATGGCAATCCCAGTTGCGATACTATACGTAAGTGGCATAGAGATAATTGTAAAGAATGCTGGTACTGCAATCTCGAATTTCTTCCAATCAATTTCCCCTAAGGAAGAAACCATCAAGATTCCTACAATAATTAAAGCCGGTGCCGTTACAGCTGGCGTTACAACACTTAATAATGGCGAGAAGAATAGTGCCAGTAAGAAGAATCCTGCTGTTACAACTGCTGTAAATCCAGAACGTCCTCCTGCTGCTACCCCTGCAGACGATTCAATGTAAGACGTTGTTGTTGATGTACCTAAAATCGCACCAATTACAGTTGCAATCGCATCTGCAAATAACGCTTTTCCTGCACGTGGTAATTTATTGTTCTTCATTAACCCTGCTTGATTTGCAACCGCTACAAGCGTACCTGCTGTATCAAAGAAATCGATAAAGAAGAACGTTATAATAACAATCCCCATTTGAACTGTGAAAATATCTCCGAAGTGCGTTAACGCCACGCCGAACGTTGGTTCTAGACTTGGTATTGCTCCCACCACAGCTTTCGGAGTATCAATTAATCCTGTTGCAACTCCTAAGATCGCTGTAAGAATCATACCGTAGAATACTGCACCATTAACTTTCTTAATCATGAAGATGATCGTAGTAACAACCCCGAAGATTGCTAGTAACGTTGTGCCCTTTGTTAAGTCCCCCAACCCAACAAGAACCGCATCGTTTTTCACGATAATTCCGGCATTTTGGAATCCAAGGAAAGCAATGAATAATCCAATACCTGCTGCTACTGCAAACTTTAACTCCGATGGAATTGCATTAATGATTTTTTCACGAATACCTGAAGCAGTAAGAATAATAAAGATAATACCTGACATTAATGTTCCGGCAATGGCCGTTTGCCACGGAATACCCATCGTTAAGACTGCTGTATAAGCAAAGAACGCGTTAATCCCCATACCTGGCGCTAAAGCAATTGGATACTTCGCGAAAATACCCATAATTAACGAACCGATCGCTGCCGCTAATGCCGTAGCAACGAATACTGCACCTGGATCCATCCCTGTACCTGCTGGTAACCCTTTAACATTTCCAAGCGACAGCGTAGCAGGATTGACAAATAGTACGTAAGCCATAGATAGAAATGTCGTTAACCCTGCTATGAACTCAGTCTTATAATTCGTACCGAGCTCATCAAACTGAAAATAGCGTTTCATCCTATGTTTCCCCCGTTATATGATTACTCGCCGTATTTCACCCTAGCCCTCTTTTATCCCGAGAAATAAAAAAGGCTTCCATTGCATATATACATGGAAGCGTTCTATAAACAAAGACAAGTTTCCCCTCATCTTTATACAAACGCCTCGTAGTCAAGCCATTTACGGTAGCTAGGTAGAAACTTTCGGGCCATATCCCCGATATTATACGACGGCTATAATATTCACTTTTCGTTTGAATTACATAATCATATTAACTCGACGAAGTAGTTTTGTCAATTTAAAAACGAACATTTTCATAAACTTTTATAGTTTCGTTCGTATTAATGCCAAAATAAAAAAGATCCATCTATGCATAAGCAATAGATGGACCTTTTTATAAATACTATTCCCACTCAACTTACAAAAAGTATCACATAAGAACACACACTGATAAATAAACACTTTTAAAACGTATAAAACGCTTATTTCCATCTAAAACACTCAAATAAAAATAAACAAGTACCATATGAGTACCACACAACATATAAACAAAAGAGCACAGCGTGTATATACAGTGCGATCAACACTCTATATACCGTCCACCTGATTGCGCCAGGTAAACACTTGCTATACTCTCATGAATTATTGTACATCATGCAGGGTCTATTAAGCAACGTTTACCAAATTATTGGTGACGTTGCTTTTTTGTTTCCGAGAAGGAGACAAACCGTTATGGAAAAGAAAAAAGGAATTACAATTATTGCTGGAAATGAAACATATGAAAACCTATCAACATTTAAAACTATTAAAGAATTAAACGATACTGTTCGTACATATAAAGAAAAATTTGCGGATCAGTTAAATAAAAATCAATTAGCGGTATTAAATCACCTACACAACCATTCTGCTAAATTCTTCGGTGTATCTTTTAAAACCAAAAAGAAGATTGCTGAGGCTCTTGAGATTAGCCGGAGAACGGTTATTAGAGTATGCCTACGCTTAGAGTCTCTAGGCATTATTAAACAGCTAGAAATGAAGCGTAATAGCGATATGAGACAAACAAGTAACGCTATTGTTATTCAACCAATCATTGTGGAGGAACAGATTGTCACACCTGAACCTGCTAAAAATGATGATTTTTGTCACACCAATAAAACAACTACTATTTCTTTAAAACAAAAGATTAAAGATATAAATATACGTAATAGCAACGAGTCTCAATCTAATGTCAATGATAATGATTTTATCGATTATCGAGTTCCACAATCTATGCGAATGAAATTAGCAACTGCATTTGATTCAAATGTTATTAACGAATCCTTTAGCAATGCTTTAAATATCGCTAAAAAAGCCGCTAAGAAGTTTAGTTTGTTATCTGACAAGGATGTATTTAACAATATCCTTGCGAATGCATCTGTTGCTTTATTCTCTAAAACTCATGAAGTTGAACACAATGGAGAGCTTATGAAAAACCCAATCGGATACTTTACAAACACATTTAAAAGCATGGTCTATAACTACATTGATAGCTTTAAAAAGATACATAATCTTGCAAATCGTAAGCCTAGTGCATGCACTAATGATGGAATATTTTATAATTGGCTAGAGGTTGATGGCTCAAAAATACCTTCCACAAAGACAATAGACAACCCTTTTACTCCAGGTGTATATTATAAAATATCTAAAGAAGAAGCTGACGAAATGGGATTATATTAAGTGTGGAGGAAGTATAATTCGCTTATTTCAATGGGATTGTAAATAACTTAATGGACAAGCTCTATTTTGACAATGAATTTATGAGCATATAAAAAACACCCAGTTTTTAATGACTAGGTGTTCCAACTTTTTAAATATACATAACATCAATTTTATTTTAAGATTCTCTTTATATAACCTTATTCAGATTCTTTTAAAGTGCTAGGCTCATTTTCTTTTATAAGCTCCGCTTTTACAACAACAGAGTCTTCTTTTGGAGAATAGTATTCATAAATTTCATTTCGAACAGAATTACGTATGTTTTCATTCTCTTTCAGAAATTGTTTGGCATTGTCTCTACCCTGTCCAAGACGTTCTTCTTGATACGAGTACCATGCCCCACTTTTCTGAACAATATCTAATTCTACACCAATATCAATAAGCTCTCCCTCTAAGGAGATTCCTTCCCCATACAGAATATCAAATTCCAGATTCCTAAATGGTGGAGCAACTTTATTTTTTACTACTTTCACTTTTGTTTTATTCCCTAAAACTTCACTATCTTTTCCTTTCAACTGCTCCCCTCGACGTACATCTAGTCGGATTGTCGAATAGAACTTTAACGCTCTACCACCTGGTGTCGTCTCGGGACTCCCGAAAGAAACGCCAACTTTTTCTCTAAGTTGATTCAAAAATATAGCTATTACTCCATTTTTAGACACTGCTCCTGAAAGTTTTCTTAGAGCTTGTCCCATCAATCTAGCTTGTAAGGCCATATGCGAATCTCCCATGTCCCCATCAATTTCCGCTTTCGGGACTAGAGCAGCTACAGAATCTATTACAATGATATCTACAGCCCCACTTCTAACTAGAGCTTCTGCAACCTCTAATGCTTGCTCTCCTGTGTCTGGTTGTGACATGAGCAGTTCATCAATATTCACACCTAACTTCTGTGCATAAATAGGATCAAGTGCATGCTCTGCATCAATAAATGCCGCTGTTCCACCTTCTTTTTGCGCTTCTGCAATTGCGTGTAATGCTAGTGTTGTCTTCCCTGAAGACTCAGGGCCATATATTTCAGTAATACGACCTTTCGGGTATCCACCAACGCCTAATGCGATATCTAATCCTATAGAACCACTTGATACAACCGATATCTTTTGTTCAGGGCGCTCGCCCAGTTTCATAATAGCACCTGTGCCAAATTCTTTTACAATTTTCTTCAGAGCTTCTTCTAATGCCTTCTCTTTTCCTTGAGTTGTATTTTCAATTATTGCCACATGAATTGCCCCTTTCCAGAACATTTGTTTGTAACAGGATTATAGAACAATCGTTCTATTCTGTCAATAAATTAAAATGAATGTTTACAAATATTGTATTGAATTGGTATGATTTATTTAATTTAAGGGGGACGATTATTATGAAGGTTGTTCAATCTATATTCAGGGGATTTCGTTTAATTAGCAGAATTATAAATCCGATATTAAAGGCATTATCTAAAAGTAAATTTTAATTATATAAAAATAAAAAAATCCCCCTCTAAATATAGAAGGGGATTTTTAAAAATATATGTTGGAGAACTCTTTTTTGATAACACTACATTACCTAAGCAACAATGTAGTAGAAAAATTAGAACAAACAGTGCGCTATCAAAAAACAACATTTATAATGTACAATATCCAAATATAAAATGTCAATACCGTTCTCATTTAATTTCTACATAAGTAGGACTAGCTGTAATGTAGAAGATGTTACCTTTTGAGTTTTTCACTTTATATTGTGGAGAACCATTTACCTCTACTTTATCAATAATAGTAAACCCTAAACCTACATCTACAGTACCAGCAACATCAGAATCGGTCCAAGAAGGTCTAGAATAGAATCTGAGACCATTTACCTTAGAAACAACTCGTTTGTCTGCTACTAAAGTTTCGGATGATTGTCCATCTGCTTCAAAATATAACCATTCTGAGTTTTCATAAACCCACTGATCGCCACCTAAATTAAGCCATCCTCCAGAACGTCCCCATACTTTATAATTTTCAGGTGCATTTAGCTTTCTAATTGAATCATATTGAGTACCTGGTCCTTTTCGTAAGTTCACGTTTTTACCAGTAATATAAACGATGCCTGTCCCACTTGTAATTGGTGGTTGTGGAATTTGTGGTGTTTCTGGATTTTGAATTGTTGCACCAGAAACTAACTGTTGTTTAAACCACTGTACACGCCCTTCATTAATCATTCTATGAGGACAATACTTTCCATTTCTCTCTTGATGTGTTTTAACTTTAGAAATTGGAATGTTGAACATATCCATTAACTGACGAATTACTTGAATCGCATTTAATTCAGCTTTACGATACCTTTCCCCACCTGACATAGAATAACAAATCTCTACTCCGATACTATGACGGTTACCTTGTCCATTCCCATCTCCTGCATGCCAGGCATTTCTATCAAAAGGAATTAATTGAATAGCTTCTTTGTCATCTACAGCGATATGGAACGAAGTACCTGTACTATTGTTAGCGACATTATTACGTTCGTTTAATGCTGTAGCATCATTGTAAGTATTGTGGAATGTAATTTCCGTTGGATTCATTGGATTTGGACATAAAACTGAATAACGACTTTCTGGTACTAACATTTTTCTGATTTCCATTATTGAACATCTCCCTTTTTCTCTTCTTGTTTTTGTTTACCGCCTAAAATTTCGACTGCATTTGTTAAAGCTGAAGGCAAAGGTATTCCCATACGCCCTGCATTTTCTAAAAGTGAAAGCAACTCATTTCCAATAAAGAAAAAGATTGTCGCTTCACGAATAGCGCTATTGCTTCCTAGTGCCGAATCTAGTTGAGCTGCCGCTCCTACCAAAAGAAAAAGCACCACCTTTTTGGCGATGCCTTTGAAACCCACTTTACTTTTTAATTCTCCGTTATATCCTGCTGCAATCATGCCAGTTAAATAATCAATAACTGCCATCGTCACTAAGATTTTCAATGTTGTATCCCATCCTCCCAAGAAATACCCGCAAAAGCCACCGAAAGTGGCAATAAAGGTTTTTAATAATACATCAATACGATCCATCTTTTCATCTCCTTTTTTAGCAATAAAAAAAGACCAGCTATTGCTGCTCCTGCTCTGTTTGTGTGTTATTTTCATTAGTTGGTGTTGGCGGTTCTTGAGATGGATAATTTCCTGTAAGTGATGCATAACACTCTAAACAAATGTTCTTTTTCGCAAATCCCATATCTAGTGGGTACAAACGTGCTCCGCGTTTACATATTTCACACAGCGTAGCAATTCGAAACTTTACTGTCCCATCCATCTCTCTCCATACTTCAACCCTGCTAACACCGTTTAGAAGACCTGCATTATTTAACATATCAGCAGGTATTTGAACAAAAATCCCTGTATCTGTGCGCTCTGCATCCACCAATCTCCCCATAAAAGGAAAACTTTCACCTGCTTGAAGTGGCATCATTTGATTTTTATTCATTCTTACTTCTCCTTTCTATCCAAGTGCGTTAAATTTCCAACCGCTTGGAGTACTCGCATAAAAACCCGATCCCATATTACCGTCTGTAAAACGAATATGACCCCATTGTTGGAATCCACCGCCACCCAAGTTAACTCCCTGCATTGCTCGTATATTCCTAAAGATTTTCACTTCTTTTTCAGTACTTATATCAAACGTTTGTCCGTCTGGTGCTGGAGCTATATTGTTATTCACACCACCTACAGCAAGTGCGTTAAACGGCTGAATACCATCTGCTCTTTCTGCTGCTGCACGATCCCAATTATACATAGATGCATATTTGCCACTGTATAGCGTTACACCACTTACACAAATCGCTGTCCCTTGTCTCATGTCGGCATTTCCAGAACAAACTTTAATAATCAATGCGTGTTGTTGTGGAATATAGTTGGTCGGCACTTTGAAAGTGAAAGAGTATCTTCTGATTTCTCCATAAAATGTCGACGGTTCAGGAAAGTCCATTTTTTGTTCATTCCATATATCGTAACTTACATTGTCTCGGAATTTAACGCAGCATACTTGTAAACGTGGTTTTCCTGTTTTACGTACACCATTTATCATAGACGTTCTAAAGTGAGCAGAAACTGTATATTCGTTACCAGGATGTATCCCATTATTCACAATTGCTTCTGGGTAGTTATACATATCTACCCTTGCAGCATTCACCATTTGCTCGTAATCGAATATATGTGTATTCTTTTCTATTACGACATTTCCCCATGACTTCCAAGTAAGACCGTATCCACCTTCAAACCCATAATAATCGTTATGTCCAATGTTTTTCTTTGTAACACTAGAAAAATCGGGATCTGCTATTAGATTTCTTCTTGATACTGCAGTTGTTTTTGTTCCCCATTCGTCTTGGAATAGAAAGTCTAGCATTTTAACAGTTACACCATCTTTATCAATGGTTATCTTATCACCGTTAATTCTAATCAGATTCGTATCAATACCTTTTGCTGTTAGCCATTTCACCATTGTATCGGCATTAATGGCTACCTTTGAAACATCAATTTCTAATTTTTCCGATGAAAAGTTAATAGCTGCAATGATATTCCCTTTTTTAACTTCTGCAAGGATTCCTTCATCAAGAACCTTAAGTTTAGAACCCGTTTCTTTTACATAAGCGGCGTAAGTCTCATTAATAAACTTTTCTTGTTTCTTCGATGTTATTTCGACGCCATCCGCTGTAGCTTTTATTTCCCTCTCAATGTCCGTTACTTTTTTATTGTAATCTTCAGTAGCTACTCTATTAGCTATATCTTCCAGCATTTTGTCAACATCCGTTTGATCTTTCGGATGTAACCAAAATTCAGTAGCTATTTTACCACGCTGTAACATAGGTAACGCAATCCATAAGGTCCCATTTCTTCTCACCCATGGTTTATAACGCGCTTTAACAGCTCCAACTGGAACTGTTCCGGCAATAACAGCTCTAATCCAATTAGAATTTGCAGTTACATCGATACCAATTGATGATTGTGAAACTCGGATACCTTGGGCATTTAGATACTCAATTTCTAACACGAAACCTTGTCCTATGTTATTGGACATAAAGTAACCCGAAGCTACAATGTCTTCACCAGCAGTTACGTCTATCGTTTGATGAAGGCTATACCATTTATCTTCATTCAATCCAGTCGCATGTAATTTAGCCGTTGTATAACCTCTGTATGTTACAGAAGAGTCAATAACAGCACTATTACCATTTTGTGACCAGTATTTGAAGCCCTGAACGAACGCAGCGTTCCGTAGATCATTTATAGAACCCAATCCACCAACATAATCCTCAACATCTTTCTTTTTCATTGTTAACTTTAATGCTTCAGAATGTTGACCTATTGTTGTTGTAGCCTCACTAATCGTCTTTCCTTGCGCAGTTTGTGTTTCCTGTAATTTCTTAACACTTGCAGTTGTTCCTTCTGCATTCTTTTCCACAGTGTTAACACGTTCATCAAAAGAGGTTTGTGTTTTTTCTACCGTTTTAATACTTTCTTTAATACCATCCACACTTTTTTCAATCTCTGTTGTTTTCTTAGTGAATTCATTATTCGTTACTTGATTTTCTGGAGCTGGTGTCCAATCCTGTGGCTTATTCCCTTTATATAAAGCAACCCATTCTACAATTGCCTTTGTAGCATTATTTGGATAATTATATAAGTTTAATCTCCGTTCATTCCCACTTGTAGTTGCAACAGCTTTAAAAGTTACATAAGTTATTCCGTTAGCATAGGCACTTGTTGCATATCCAACATGATTTGTACCACCATTCTGCCAAATTCCAAATTGTTGGCCCTGCGGGACACTTCCTTTAATTACAAAAGTATATTCCTCACCTGCAACAAAATTTTCAGTTAGGGAATATGGATTGATTAGATAATCTATTTTTTCGTATTTAGTATTTGAATCTAATAACAGATTACGTCCTCCAGATTTATCGTTATTAACCTTTGTTTCTACTTTTGTTAACTTTTCACTAATCTTCCCTGCTGCTTCTTTGATCTCTGTTGTTACCTTGGTTAAAACATTCCCATCTGCAATATCTTCAGGAGCAGGTCGCCACGAATAATCTTTACTGCCTATAGTCAATTGTGGTGAACTCTGCTGATACCAACAACCAGCAGGAGGATTTGCATCGGGCTCTACACGAAAATGACTCTCGTTATCCGTTCCCGGTGATGACATCATACTTGCTGTCACTGTAAACGAAACGCTTACTCTTTGCCATTGATTAGTAGATTTATTTGGACGGATTCCGGTAGCACCTGGCGCAAAATAGAAAGTGTGTTGTAAATCTTGACCATCCGGTAAACCTTTTACACGAATAAAAATTGAATAGGTTACTTTATCTCCTACTTTTACAACTTTTCGATCTACTAAATCTTTGAAGTTATAAGCTAAAGCGGTCCATGATGATTGAGTTTCTACAACTGTATTTCCTTGAAAAACATCCTTCGAAATTTTGACTTTATCTGCTGACTTAAGCCACCAACGATTGTCTGCTTGCGCAATGGTCAAAGCTCCATCATAGGATTTAGAACCGACTAACAAATTTCTTACATCGTCATTAAAGTTTGCTACACTTTCTTTAACTTCAGAGATAACTCTCTTATTTCCGTCCACATCATTTACTAAGGTGTTGATTTTACTTGTAGTATCAGTACCATTTTTCGTTAATGTTTCAATAGAAGTTTTAAATCCCTCAGAATCCTGTTCAAACTTGGTTACTTTTTTATCAATTTCACCTTGATCTCTTTGTACATCAGAAATAGTTCTCGTAACTTTTTGAAGGCTTTCTGTTACTTGATTAAATTGTCCAGTGGTTTCTTCTTGCGCTTCTTCCACTTTCTTATTTAATTCTTCTTTTGCGAGTTTAATATCCTTATTAACCTGCTCCAGTGTATCTTTTTTAATTGATTCCACATCAGGAATAAGGATTTCCCAACCTTTACCGTTCCACACTTTTAAAACACCAGGTTTACCGTTACTAATATCTCGCCATATCGTCTTACCAATTTTAAGATTCGTTGTTGGTGGATTCACAGCCTCGATGATTTCTACTGTATTATTCTTCAAGTTTTCTTGAACTTTCTCTGCTAACTCTTTCGCTGCTTTCGACTCTTTCTGTGCTTCATTTACTTTTTTATCAGTATCTTGTACAAGTTCTTCTAATCTATCTAACAATTCTTTATTTGCTTTATTTCCTAAAGTAGCGCGAATCCTATTGTACATTTTTCTTAACTCTTCGTTCGGATCCGTAATTTCACGATAATCACCAAACACATATTTATCTTGTGTAGGATCCGTAAAAGATTCATCACCGGCAATTACACGTGCTTCAAGGTATAACTTAGGTGTGAAGCCCGTATCTTTAATTCGGATTGTATCGCCCTCGTTAATTAGTTCATGTGCCAGTCCGAAAATACGTCCAATCGATTGTGCTTCTACTTCATAAGAAACTGAAGTATTGACACGCTTCTTTAATTCAGTCTTCATCAAAGTCATTAATCGTTGTGGTGTCATATTTTGGTCTTCTGTTTCTGGAGTGTAGAAACCAAATTTATGTTTACCATGCGCATTCCATCGCTGAAATGCGTCATTATCGACGATGTAAGGTAGTTCTTTATTTATGCTTTCCACTGTGATAAGTTTGTCACCTTCACCTCGTACAAATCCGACAAGTGCTGTGCAAATATCCCTGGAATGTTCAATGCGTCTAACGCCCACTAAGTCTTTGCCCAGGGTTACTTCCTTCCCTGTCTCTCTCCCTCGTGTCTTTATCATATCGACGTACCATCCAGTAATTTTGGAACCCATTACTTCGACGCGATATTGGATTTCTAACTCAAATAAAGCAGCAATTTTCTTTAAAAAAGTGAGGGGATCGATGAATTCATCAATAGTCATCGTGTGGAAGGATGAATAATCCGTTATTCCACGTTGCCATTTCGAATCGGTAAGAGCGATATCAATAAACGTATTAACTGTTTCACTCTCTATGCGTTGAGGTTTAATAATCCCATCTTTGGCTATTTGAACCCAGGCACCAGAAGCATGTACAGTGAGCGATCTATCACCAGAGTCTTTTTCTACTTCATTATTGATAACATATGGAATAATGCGACCGTCACGCACTTCCTTTAAAACTAAGTTCTGCTGTTGTAATGTAACTGCATGTGGAGTACCGTCAAAAGTTTTGAATTCTAATGTATCAATGTTATTTTTGATTTCCCAATGACGGTTATCAGCCCAGTAGTCCTTTGGTTGAATAGCTGATATAATTTGATCTGTTTTAAAATCAACAACGTGAAGTAATCCGCTGGGTGTTCTCATCTAAAACGCTCCCTATATGTAACCTTTGCTGTGCCAATATCAGAAGGCATGATTTCTAATGTATTAATCCCTTTATTAATGACAGGAAAATTACTGAAAAACTCTTTAATATTAATCGCATTCTTCCCTTCAATTGTTACATGACTATTTTCTGTATCAATTACAACTTTATCACCAACATCTACTATATAAGGAGGTGTATTTTGATTATTTAAATTCACTTTCCAAAATTTTAAATCAGAAACTGTCATTGCTTCTACTGGTGGAACATCCTGCCACTGCATGATACTAATCTGTATTTGAGCTGCTTTTTCCATATGCTTATTGTCTTTATCAGTCCATCTCGCAAAGCGTTCTGAATCATCTTTTTCTGTTCCAGGAAGAAATTTTGAAATATAAGCCTCCCATACATTTCCGGTCCTAGCAATCCACAACCTACCATAATACTGATTCCATGTATTTGGATAATCACCACTCTCATAAATTAAACCTGTTTTTCCTGGTTTGTTATCGTATCCAATAACCATCGTTCCAAAATTTTGTTCGGCTTGCCAATAGAGATCGTTCATGGCAATTTTTGAAAGAACTTTACTGTTTTCATCGAGTATCGCTATCTCAACTCGTCCCATTTCATTGATTTTCTTGCTCTTACAAGTAACGTAAGCTTGCATGATAAAATCTTCTACTGGGCCACCAGGGATACTTTTTTTAACAGCTGCACCGTGCCATCCTTTTCCCGTTCCAAAATCAGAACAATAAAATTGATATTTATCTGATTTCATTTCACCAACCGGTTCCCCATCTTCCATTGAGCTGACTTTACTCCATCCGACCGTAGTGGCCATTTCATCCCATATAAGCCTTTGATTCCTTTCTACAGGCTTTTCCACAGTTTTTAGCGGCATCCCAATACGAAAATAATCTCGATCACTTAAAGATACCCCACCAAACCATACATCTAAAAAAGTGTTCGGTTTCGTAATTTCAATCTCAATTATAGGATTAGAATGAACAGTACCTTTATTTTGAACATTTGCTATTAACCCACGTCCATCCATTTCAAATTCTACCGTTTTAGTAGGTCCTAACTTATATGGCATTTCACAAACAAAAGTAAGGACTCCTTCTCCTAAATTCACTAATTGCTGTGGGTCAAACGATTCATCAATAAGGGCCAAATACGTGCGATCTTTTTCATCATCAAAGATCAGTTCTTGAGGTTGATCTGTAATAAGCCAATTAGCTATTTCTTCCTTTAACTTTTCAGCCTCTTCCATAGATTCATAAAATAATGCAACCGGTATAATTATTTTTCTCATTTTTGTTTGTGTTCTTATCAAACGCCCACCTGGATAGTGAGGGACTTCAAGGAATGTACGTTCCAAAGGAGCCCATGCAGGGCGTTTTTTACCCTGCAATGGGATTACATTTGAATTTCTTGTGATGCATATTGTTGTGCTCCAGCTTGTTGAGTTAATGGTAGAGACCCCATTATTCCGTTAGCAATCGCGTCGAATGTTTGTTTGCGAAGCGGTAAAACTGTTTCATCATATCCTCTTGCATCACCAACACCAATCAATGTCGGATTACCCGGTTTAATTAAAGCGCCATTCGCTGCCCATTTGACGTCGAAAGATGGCAAACCTTCATCAGCCCAACGCGCTGGGTTTAATGATCCGTTTATATTAATCTTCGGAACAGGAATATGAACACCACTAAACATGTTCTTAACGCCTGTTTTGATTTTATCAATCCACTCCATAACACCTTCCCAAGCATTTTTAAATGGGGTTGCGATTGCATCTTTCACTTTTCCGAATACTTCTTTTATCACTGTAAGGGTGTCTCCTGAGCTTTTAAAAATACCCTCGAACATGTCAGAGAATACCTTCTTTACACCATCCCAAGCTTCTCCAAACAGCCCTTTCATTTTGCTGCCTATTTTGCCAATGATGCCAAGTACCTTTCCAACACCCCATATTTGAATGAAATTCCAAATGAATTCCCATGCTCCTGATAAAATCTGTTTAATGGCATCCCATACGCCGGTCCAATCACCAGTCAGCAAGGAAGAAAATAGTTTAATTGTCCCTAAGATGATATCTAAGGCCCCATTTATAACGCCTTTTATGTTTCCCCATACATCTTCAATAATGAATAGAACAACAGGCATTACAAATTCAATAATGCCTTTTATAAGATCAAATGCATTTTTTACAGCTTGGACAATCTGATCCCCGTTTTCTTTCCAAAACGCCGCAATCTTTGCTATAATCCCGTTCACAAATGACATCACATCTGTTAATAAAGGCATTAAGTAAGGAGCTATTGTATTGAATACACCTTTAATAAAATCCCAAGTAGCCCCGATTATTCCCATAATTACAGGAGCAGCAGCTGAGATTAGAGATTGTACATTTTCTATAAAACTACTTAATTGGGCATGTACATCCTGAACGAACATGATAATATCCACTTTTTGTTCTGGAGAAAACCCTAACTTATCCAATAAATTACTAGCAGCTCCCCAATCACCAGATACGAGAGCTTTCATAGTTTCTACACCATATTGCACTGCCGCTGTAGTTTCTTGTATAAACTGAATTGCATTAGCTGAAAACCCTAGTTTAGTAAGGATGTCATAACCTTCAACTAGCGCATTCCTATCCCCAGTTGCAGCAATCCAGAATTGCTCGATAGCAGCGCCAACTTGTTGGATGATTCCAATTGCATCACGAAGTGGTTCGAATACTTTATTCATCGCTTCTTGACGTTGGCGAGTTTGCTCAATACCCTGTTGAAGTTTCTGGTATTCAACTTCAGATTGGTCGAGGATTTTATTGGCTTCTTCTTGAGTCATGGTCCCTTCCTCGACCTTCATTTTTAACTCTTCTTTTTTCTGAGCTAACATACCATCGGCATTCATCATATCTTCAGCGTGCTTCTTAGATAAAGCAAGTTTTTCATTATACTCTTCTTGCGTTATCTTCCCTTTTTTGAGATTCATATCAAGAATGGCTTTAGATTGAGCTAACTGCTGATCAGTTTGTTGCATTAGCTTAGCTGCTTCAACAGCTCTACCAGATGGATCAAGCCAGTCAGTAAGAGATTTAACAGCACTATTTGTTCCGTTTGTCATTGCAACAAGTGCTGGTTCAACATGCGAGAAAACAACAAGTCCTAAATTTTCTAATTGTGATTTAACGCCATCAACTGCACCTGATAAGTTATTTGCCATTGTTTCAGCCATAACCTTTGCAGAGCCTTCAGCAGTTTCGAGGGTATTTACCATATCATCAAAGGCAGGTTTACCACCTTTAATAACTTGAATCCATCCTGCATACGCTTCTTCACCGAAGATTGCTTTTGCAGCAGCGATTTGTTGAGCGTCAGTTAACTTCCCGAACCCATCGTGTAATTGACCGATAATTTCATTCATTGGTTTTAAATTACCTTGTGAATCCTTTACAGTTACATTTAATGCTGATAATGATTTAGCTGCTTCTTTCGGCGGGGCAGCTAAACGAGATAATCCGGCACGTAATGCAGTACCAGCCATAGAAGCTTTGATACCGTTATTTGCAAATATTTGAGCAATTGCTGCCGTTTGTTCGATGTTTAAACCGAATGTAGCAGCTACAGGAGCTGCGTATTTCATGGTCTCGCCGAGTTGTTCAACATTTAAGTTGGCAGTCGCTTGGGCTAACGCGAATACATCGGCCGCTCTTCCTGCTTCAGAAGCCTTCATTCCGAATGGTGTCATTGTATCTGTTACGATATCAGAAGCCTTTGCAAGGTCTAATGCACCAGCAGTTGCTAAATCAAGTAGTGGTTTACTAGCTGCAATCATTTGGTTAGAATCCCAACCTGCGAGAGCCATATATTCATAGGCCTCGGCTACGTTGGTAGCAGACCATCTGGTATCAGCACCAAGTTTACGAGCGTTAGCCCCAAGCTCAGCCATTTGTAGTCCGTTCGAACGCGAAAGAGCTTCTACCTTTGACATTTGTTTTGTGTACTCAGAACCAACATGAACTACACCAGCAACTGCGGCACCGACACCGACAGCGATGCCGACTAATCCGCCCATAGCTATAGCAGCTCCACCAACAGAAGAACCTAAACCAGCTGCCGCAGCACCAACTTGACCAAATCCACGACCTAAGATACCTGTGGTCCTTTGCCCGCTTCTTTCTGCATTAGCCAATCCTCTTTGTAACTGATCATCCTTTAAGAAAATTGACCCAAACATCTTAAATAATTCCATTTATTCACCCGCCTTTCCGCGGATTTTTGCAACACGAGCAAACACTTCTTCTTTTGTGAGTTTCTGTTTCGGTGTTTGTTCGATTGAATCGTTGTATTGTTTTACCTGTTCTTGCGTTGGATTTTCGCGCTTATGTTTAAATTGAGGGAATGTTTCATTACAGTACGGTTGTAAGGCGCACCATTCTTCCCATAACATGCGGTCCATCTCTTTTTTCTTTGCGGTGAGATACAAATTAATAACTATTTCTGCATCCAAACTCTTTATGTACTCCATATTTGGATAGCGAGAAGCTAACGTATCGATGAAGTCTATTTCATCAAGTTCACCGCATTGGAAAAAAGCTTAACCAATCCAACTTCTGAATCTTTAATTGCAGTAAACAACTTAACTAACTCTTCTAAATTTAAAGTTCGTATTGTTTCCCAATCTGGAGATGTTTTTTTATCATTTTCATCTTCATGAACTAAAAGTCCAGCTACAAATTCAAAGAATTCTTGTTCCGCTTCTTCTAATCCGAAAATAAACTTCATGATAATGTCGTACCCAAAAGTCTCTTGTGCAGCTAATACATCAGCTTGTGTTGCGCCTTCTTTATTTCGTACGCCCGTCATTAAATCTTTAAGTAAGTTAATATCAACCTTAAATTTCGATTTCTTCAAAATACGAACTACAGAAAATAAATCTCCGCCATGAATTTGTCTCACTTTGTATTCTTTTTCTTGAATTGCAATAGTCACATTTATTCCTCCTTAAAATAAAAAGAGCAGGGATTTTCCCTACTCTTTAACCTGCTGGTATTAATTCAGCTGCTTCTGTTGCTGTTAAAATACGTTTTTTCCATGGTACTTTTCGAATGTTTTCTGGATCACGATGTCCTGTGAATGTCACTTCTGGAACAACTTCACTTTCGTTTTCAAATCCTAGCTCTAATGAACCGTCAGATAATGCGTTATATACGATAATTTCAACGATATCTCCACCTAAAGTTTCGCCAACCCATGCTACGTTTTTAAGATAGCTATCTTTTGTTAGACGTTCTGTAGCTTCAATCACGTCGTACTTAATTGTTTTCCCGTCTTTTGTAACAGTCTCTTCTGATACTTTTAAACCCGCAATAAAATTTTTGATTTTTTCTTTATCCAAAAATTCAAGTGTCTTAAAACTAATTTGAGTTTTTGATTTTGTAATACGTTTCATCCCCATAGTGTCACCTGGAGAACCATCATATTCAATCTCTTTAAACTCTGGTTCGTATTTAAATGAGCCACCGCCTTGTGTAGCGCCTACAGGAAGTTCGTCTTTTTCTCCATAATTAAAGAAAAATGCACCCCAATCTCCGAATAGGACATTCTCTGGTTTTGGTTGTGGAGCTGCCATATAATCAACCCTTTCTATTGTTTAAAATAAGTTCGTAAAATGAATCGCACTTCTTTGCGTCTAATATTCGGGTCTGGATCAGGTACTTTCTGACTTGAAAGATAAGAAATAGCAGCACCAAATTCAGCGCTGCTTAATCTTTTTCTATGAAGATTGTTTTCTAGTTTCATAATCAGTTCATCTATTTTACTAAGATGAGCAGAAGTACCGTAAATATCAATTGTAAGCATGATATTCTTCCGTCCCCATGGTTCTTTATCATCGTTAACTGTATACACCAGATAAGGCATTTCAGCCGTTGTTTTCGCGATTTCATAGTACGTGTCTTTATGAATCTTTTTCAATTCACTGTGTAATGTATTTATAAAGTCATTCATGGTATCTACCTCATTAATGACGAATAGGTTCGTGTTGCAGCTTGCGTAATCATCGGTTTATTATTCTCCGCTGCAGGTCTAAGGAATGGTTGAGCATGTTGCCCTTGCGTTTTAACCATTTTCCCCGTTTTTGGGTCACGGTACATCCATGGAGTTTTCCTCCCGTCACCATCAACCGCATAGACTCCTGTGCCCTTCTCGACGTATATGCCATAGTCAGCGGATGTACCAATAACAACCTTTTCTAGTTCCGCTTTAGAACTAATACTGCTTCTTAAATTTCCAGTATCTACAGCAGCTAATAGTTTGGCTTTAGAACTAACAAATTGACCAACAGCAGTATGAGCCGCTTTCTTTGCAGCTAAATGCCTTGCCATAACAGCAGCTCTATTTGATTGGAATTTCATGCTCATATGGCAACATCTCCAATTCTATTTGAAAAAATCTACCTGCATTCATTGGATCACCGGGATAAGTAACGCTGTATACTTTATTATCAATAACTAATCTATCTTGAATAGTTACGTCAAATGGAAAACAGTAAAAGAAATGTGTACTTTCCTCTTCTACTTTCTTATTACGTGCATCCTTTGTCCCTTGAATGGCATCTAGTACACCTTTTACAGTGTTTATTACTCTCCATTCTTCTGTAGGATATGGTCCATCATCAGAACCATCATTACGAAGTACTGAAGCATCTTTACCAAACTTACGAATCATCGATTGAATCATAAGACACGTAGCCTCACTTTCAGCCCTTTCGTAATACTAGCAGGATAATCTCCAATATCATCATAAGTAACAGAGTAGTTACCTAATGATTCACTTTTCTTCCCTTCTCTCTCCTGTTCCTTATACTGATGAATCACCATTTTGGAAATAATACCAGGATAAGCAGGAGGAAACTCAGGTATTTTTCTATTCGTATACTCAGCAACCACAAGCATTGTATCTTCAATATCCACTAATAGATTTTCAGGTTTTTCATTAGGCAGCTTTATTTGTACACGCTTTAAAATTTCTATTTTCATATCCATCTAATCACCTACTTGTGTAAATGAAAAAGATGAAAGGCTTATTAAGCCCCTCATCCTGCTGGTGGTGCAGTTGGTGTAGTTGGTACGATTGTAGCCGTAAGCACTGCTAGTGATTCTTGACGAAGAATATCTCCACCATAAACCATAAGGCCACGAATACCATCAGCAAATGCACCTTGTAGACGCATTGCTTCTGTTTCATCTAATTGTTTACCATACCCAATAGCGGATTTATGAAGTCCAAGAATTTTATATTTACCACCAGATCCATGAACTTCTTCAGACACAACGATTTGTGAACCGTTGATAATTTGACCTTCAACAATACCATTTTCTAACACGACAGGTTGTTTAGTAAAACGGTCATCCTTAGATAACAATCCAAGAACTTGAGAGTTAATAATTGTGAAGCGTTCAGTTTTAGGTACTTTTTTAATGTTTAAAATTGTATTTAAGTCAACGATATAGTCGTAAGCGTTTTTTGGTGTTAATTCAATTGGAGATTTATCGCTACCGATTAAGTGTTCCTTAAGAGCTTCTGCATACTTACCTAAAATAAAGGTATCAACTGTTTCCTGAAGTACCGCGCCAGCTTCTTGTGTATGCGGATCGATTAAATTACCTGCTGCTTGTACTGCATCTACATCATCTACTTTGAACGCAAAGTACTTTTTCTGATCCATATTAAGTTCTACTTTAGAAGGATTCGTGTCATCCCATTCTACTTTTCCTTCATAATCTTTTACATTTACTGCCCCGACGCGGTTGAAGATAATTTTGTTACCTTCGATTTTTGTTGGTTTTGTTGTGATTAAATCAGCGATAGAACGCTTGTGGAAGTTCGCCATTAAACGCGCTTCCCAAATTGTTGGAATAAAAGTTGCTACTGACATATATTAATTCCTCCTCATTATTTCCATGTTTTCATATCTTTTTGGATTTGATCCCAGTTTTCGTTAATTTCAGACTGGTTCATTGTTGCTACTTGTTGACGAGTAAACACAGCGCCACTACCAGAACCGGCATAGACTTCGCGCCCTGCTGCTTTAAACTTCTCTGCTACTTTAGCTTCTAATGAAGTATTGAATAACTCATTAAGCTTCGCCACACGACTTTTTGTGTCATCTGCATCAGCACCGATAACAAAGTCCACAAATTTGAGGTCTAATCCTACTTCTGATAACGCCTCAGTTGCAGCCCACTGCATTTCTTTTTGGTGTAATACCTTTTCTCGTTCATCATTTTGCTCTTGGAGTTGTTTCATTTCGTATTCCGCTTTTTCTTGAGCGGTCATAGAAGCAGTACGGAAGCTTTCTAACTCTTTTTTAGTAGCGTTCAATTCTTTCGTATACTTGGTACGCACTTTGTCTTCTGCTGATTGAACCATTTTCTCGATAAACGCTTTTGTCGCTTCATCTAACTGTGGTTCTTTTGTGTCATCAACAGGTGGTGTTTGGTCATCTGGTGGCGTATCATCTGCAGGTGGTGTTGGATCAGAAAAGAATTGCAGATTTGATAAACGTAATGGTAATTTCGTTACTTCCTTTTCTTTAAAAAACTGTAACTGCTTATGTTTTTGTAAAATATTCATCATTTTTCCTCCTTTGAGTTCCTATGAATACGCCCTATTAAGTTCATAATCTATAAGCCCTCAAGTGTTTTTATTTGTATTATTCAACAATCATCCAATCTTCAGCTAAAATATCAGATACACTTGGAACCCACATCGCATGAGTGCCATCAGCACAACGTAATTGCAAGTAAGGTCGTACCTTAAATAAATCACCTTCATTTAATCCCCAAGCTTCTGCCGTTTGTTTATTACAAGGAATTCCATCAGGATATCCTTTTTGATAAACAGCAAACATATTCTTACCGTTCCAACCTTTACGTGACAACTTATTGCCACTTTTCATTAATTCGAGTGCTTTTCCAAAATTCATTATTCTAGACCGTCCTTCCATTCTTCATAACTAACTGCTGTAATAACTTCATTCCTACCTGTTGTCGGGTTTCTAGCCCTTCTCTCAATAAATGGACTAACATCCGCTACTTCCGTAATGAAAGTACAGCGGCAGCGTACAACCTCTTTAGCAGGTAAATTACTATCGTGTGGATATTCACAACTATAACCACCAACTTTAAATAATCCTTTAAACGGTACTTTTTGATGGTCTGCTGCTTGGTGAGTAGGACGTGTACGTTTATCTAATGTAGAAATCCAAATCTTCTCCATTGATACACCTTCGTCAAAAGCTTGCGAGGCACTGTCATAAGTACCTAAGTTTTGTACTCTAGCACTTTCTGTCCATGCAACCATTTGTGCTTTCTTCGCATCCCCATCAAGAATAGGCTTAATACGATTAGCCATTACCGCATACCCTTCACCTTTTCTAAGGCCGATGGATAGTTCTTTACGTATTCGGCTAATTATCTGTGCTCGATGAGTACTTAACCTTTGATTGAGTGTCATTTTATCGATAGGCATTTGTACCGCTCGCTTAATGACGTTCGGGTCAATCAGCCCATATGAAAGGGATACACCAACCTCTTTTTCGATAAGATAACTCGTATAATAAAAAGACTCCCCATATTGAGTGGAGAGTGTTTCATTGAGAGTTTTCTTTTTCTCATAAGTTATTTCATTAATAACTTGCTGTAGTTCACTTTGCAGGTTCTTGTATCGATTAAATCGACGCATTTCCTGCATACTTAACTGCTCATTTATCGCATATTTAGCATAATAAAAAGCCAGTATTCCTCTGACTTCTTCCAAAGCATCTTTATACAGGTAGAGAATCGCCTTTTCCAGCTCGTCCTCTATCTTTTGGAGGTGTTTCTGCTTCTTGTCCCATTCCATCGTTTTCACCGCCTTTATGTACAGTGTCTAAATCGATAGAATCAACCTCTTCTTCCTTCATCTTTTGTAATTCTGCCTTTGGATCAGGAATAACAGATAACATAGATAATCGTGTTTCTTCGCTTATTAAACCCTGTAATTTAGACTGAACATCAGCTTCATCAGATAAGTTTGCTGGAAGGTTACGTGTAAATTGGAACGTCATGCAAAGGTAATCTAATTCTTCTTTATTTGAGCGTAAATTCCAAGCGTCGAATAGTAACTTAAATTGTTGTCGCAATGACTTAGTGAATTTCATTTCTAATGTACCGGATTTTGTTTCTAACGATAGCAACTTATAACGAATAGCAACACCAGTAAGGTTACCACCAAACGATTCATCAGAAAGGTTCACATGCTTCGTGAATCGGCATATATTCTTTTCTAACCTGTCTAGATGATGTTCTAAAATGTTGTCATTAAGGTCCTTAGTTAAAAAATTAGCCTCGCCATTCTCGCCTACATCCAGAGCTCCAGTTTGTTTTAATTTCTCAATGGTATCATCATCTATATCCACACCTTTGAAAATCATATAAGCCAAACGGAACTGCTCAATCTCACTATTTACATCAGAGATAGCCCTATCATATCCCTCAATAAGAGAAATAGCTTTATCGACATCCCCCTGCAATTCTTCATTGTTAGGAAATCCGATAAGTGGTACACCTTTGTATAAATTAGTAATTCGATTTGTTTCTTTCAACTTATCTAAATCTTCACCAGTGTACTCAATGATTTGCGTATCATTGTAAAATTCCACTTTGTATCCGTCTTTGAAATCATCACCATCGATTACTTTGATTGGATAGCAGCGGATAGCGTATTTAGGCTCTGCAATGCTTGAATTAGTAAGAAATATTGCTTCATAAGGTTTGATATTCATAACCTTTTCAATTCCTTCTTTGTCATGGTAAAGCAGTCTCGCTCCATAACCGCAAATAGAAGCAAACTTTCCTGTTTCCGCGTCAGCATCTTCGGTATGATTCGATTTTAAAAAGTCTTGGATACGCTTCAATACTTCCTCGTCTTCATGATCTAGACTGTATGAAATAGGCAATCCGAACATATATCCTATTTTTGTATCAATAATTTCAGAAAAGAAATCATTGTTTAGCTTGTTGTTAACCTTGTCCTTATTCCCATCACCTTTAAACTCACGTGTGAATATAGGTACGCCTTTCTCACTTGCTTTGTAACGCTCATACCTATTTATCATGCGTTGTTTTAGTGGTTCAAACTCATCAATAATCTTTTTGAGTAGCTTAGGTGTGGGTTCACCATTTTCTTCATCCAGTAACGGAATGTAGTGTTCAAACATCGTCTCACCTCCTTAATAGATTGACTTAACAGCTTTCGCTTTGTTATTAGTTACCACGACTGTATTTACAAAATAACGATCACCATCCATCTGGTGGTCATTTTCTTTATTCGGTTTATCTTCACCACGAGCTGTAGCTTTTTCATCCCAAGTATAAGAAGCGTATTCACGAAATGTTTCTTTACAGCAGTCGTTGTATTTTATTTTCTCTTCATTCAGTAGTCTCGCTACATTACGTATACCATCTATAACTTCATTCTTAGCTTTAATAACTTTGAAACGATTCTTCTTTAATAAAGCGATAAATGAAGCCGCTGAAGGGTCAACTATAATCCCACGAATAGAAATTTCTCCGACAAATTCTTTTAGATCATCCAGATACTCATCATCAGTTTTTTGTTGCGAGTTCTTACGACCGTCATAATGATATTCTTTTGTTTTGTACCATATACCATCACATAAGCCCCATAATCCATATGTCATAGGGTTTTGTGTACCATAGTCACAAGATACATAATACTTCTCGTATTCTCTTTCTTTTGTTTTTACAACATGTTTTTCTTTATTAAACATGTCATATACAATGCCTTCTGCAAGCACCCACAGTCCTAAAATGAATCGTTGGAAGAAAACTCCGCTATACATGCGATAGTATCTTTGCTTCACTTTTTCAGATAAAGAAAGATTATCGTCCATTGTAAAATGAATATGTAGCAGGTTCTTGTCTTCCTTATTATCTATCCATTCGAGTTTGAACCAATGATACGGACCGGCAGGGTTACAGTTAAACCAATACTTTGAGCCTTCGATAGAACATCGTCCTGTTGCCTGGTTTACAAAGCTCTGTGGCATAAGAGCAACTTCATCAAAAAACATACCAGCTAATGTAATACCTTGGATAAGTTCTTGTGATGATTCGTCCTTACCACCGAATATATAGAAATGATTTGTGTGGCCATCTTTGCTAATAGTAAGCATATTATCTGATAGATGGTCCTTCACTTTATATTTACGCGATTTCAACATTTTCTTTAATGGAGTAATTACGTTACGTCGCAGGGATCCAATTGTTTTACCTGCCATACCTAAATTCTCTCCATTAAATGTTTCTGTTCCCCACATAACATAAGAAAGAGCCATCGATACAGTTTTGCCAGCACGAATAGAACCATCGCATATAATGCCGTCATGCTCCTTCACAGGTGAATCTTTTCTCCACCAAGTAAGTACTTGTAATTGTTTCTTAGAGAATGGTCTGAATTTAAAAGGAGCAGGTTTAAGTTTCATCTTCCCACACCTCTGCTGTTTTACCTTCTAATGCATCGATAAATCCATCATCTTCATACTCTTCACCTTCATCACCTTTAATGCGAGAAGTATCTGCTTTAATTTTATCAATTTGAGCTTTTTGCACTTCCATCTGTATTTTGTGGCGTTCTTCTTCGATTTTCCGTTTGAAATTGTCAGGTACCAAATCAAAGTACTGTGATAGTTTGTCCAGTGCTTTCATCTTGTCAGCAAGTTTTACTGACACACCATCTTTTCCAAGCTTTACTTCGGTTATTATAGAACCATCAACCATATCAGCCTCATGCAAGTCTACATAATTGATAATACGAGTTATTTCATTACCCGCTTCATCCTTCATAGGGCCGAACATCCCCATTACAGGAACTTCCTTCTGCCCAAAGGTCACATAGTTAGTAATGTCAGCAAAAGCAATCTTAATGTACTCTTTTAGTACATCCATCGCTTCTACAAATACATTCTCGACTAACTCACCTTTAAGTTCTTTTATATAAGAGGCAACGCGTTCACGTCTTAATAATCGGCTAGCTTGTACATGAGCACCATCTTTGGAGTAACCAGCCTTTAACGCAGCTTGTGTACCATTGAAGTATTTCACATAATACAAACAAAAGAGCCGTTCCTTTTCGGTCAGCTCTTCATCCTCTAAAATCTCTTTTAATTTTTCTTTCGTTTTGGGATTTTTAACATTGGTAACGCTCCTTTTTGCAATAGTAACGTTACCATTCATTTGCTCATCCCATTTATCTTGTGATTTCCACTTTCTGATTTGCGAAGGTTTGAGATTTAACTCTGCTGCAATATCAACTAATGGCTTCTCACCTTTACTTGCTTTATATATTTCGAATGCTTTATCTCTATCTGGGCTACGTTGTCTAGCCATAACCACCACCTCGCGGTAATCCCTAATTTATTTTACGAAAGATTCAAATTACTCTTTTATAAATATGTCCAAGTTGCTATAATAGAGTTAACATTGTCATCTGGAAAAGTAATTCGTCCCCAATACGAGTTACTTTTCCTTTTTTTATGGCTACTTTTCTAAGAATTCATCCAACGTTTTACCAAGCAAACTAATCATCGCTTCTCTCTTTTGCTTTGGTGTTGTATTATCTTGCATTTCATTAAAGATAGGAAGTACACTTTCTAATTTCTTTTTATCGATGCGTTCATTTACAACGTCCTGTCCTAACATTGAAATAAATGTACCAATTACAACAGCTTGTTCTTGTTTATCTAGTTTCATTTATCTCACTCCCTTTAATTACGCCACATTTGATTGAATCAGCTGTATGTTCGACAATAGATTCCGCTACAACTCTTCCATCTAATGAAACTCCAACTTTACAATCCATAGGAATAGATTTACTATCGTTACTCTTCTTAATTATTTCAGATTGTTTATTTATTAATTGAACATGAGTTATATCCGCTTTCGTTGCTAATTCCTCTTCGAACATAGTTACTTTTCTTGTTAATCCTTCAATCGTTCGTTGTAATCCAGTAACTTGTATTCTTAATTCAACAATTTCAGTTTTCATTTGGTAGTTTTGATTATCCATCCTTCATCCTCCTCCAAAATAAAAAATAGCACTTATTCCAGCGCTAACATTTCTTTCTCGTGCATTTCTTCTAATAATAGCCACAGCATAAAGTAACCTTGTGCACCAGCGACTTTTCTAATGAATTGATATTGTTCTTCCGGTTTACTAACTAATGATCTAGAAACCTTATAAATATTTTCTTTTACTGTCTTCCAATCAATCGCACCTAATTCCTTATGCATATCTGTACACCATATTCTCGATAAGATAAAACGCATACCTAGAACAGCATTAGAAGCATTGATTTTAGAATTGTTAGCATTCACATGTCTTTTGACATCATCGGAGATTTCATCAAAATCAAGTTTGAATGTTTCGCATATAGGACTAAGATACTTAAAACTTATTTCATTAATATCCTGTTCCATTACCATCACTCCCTCCAAAATAAAAAGCAGTATTTAATCGTTTACATCAGAAACAAATTCTTGCGATACATCTTCTGCTTCACAATAGACATCTAGGTCGGTCCAATAATTTTCATCATAACGATATTCTTGTAAGTGATCTGTAGGCCATCCTATTTTTTTATGCCTAGCAAGAACTTCATCATAATCTTTATTTCTAGCGTCTTCTCTAAATCTTCTGGAAGCTAGCTCTTCTGCTCTCTCGTGGTTTTCCGCAATGACATACACATGTATTTGGCTATATCCTGTATATCCATTCGTCACATAATAAAGATTCATTTTCTTTCTTTTCTTCATATATCGCTTCTTTTTCATAAAAACCACTCCAAAAAGAATCTTATTTTGAAAAATCCATAACGAAAACTAATTTATGCAGGGAAATGAATAGACCTAACAGTTTTAGTTTACATAATAGTTATTATATGACAGTCATTAACATGGGAAATACGCATGGTTGAGCGATTCTTGTTTTATACCGTTATACAGTTTTTATACATCGTTGATTTAACAGCATTCTTATTAATCGTTAACCCTAATTTCTTGCATAAACTTCACTATGTTAACTATCTGTATTTTAATTTAAAATTACCCAGTCATTTGCTAACATATCCGTTTGGGATGCGAGCCAGCCAACAACAATTGTATTTTGTGCAGTCTTCATTGCAATGGTATCAACAAATGAAGGTTCTACCCCTACATACTCGCCGTATCCATATCCTAATCCCTTAGACAATTTATTACCTTCAATAAGATACAAAAACATATTTTTACCGTTCCATCCTTCACGAGCTACGTTTTTCCCTTGCACTAGTGCCACTATCGCTTGTCCAAAACTCATTATTCAACAACCTCCCAATCTTCTGCTAACATATCAGCTTGGTACGCTTGAGCGGGTACAACCCCACCATTATCCTTTAATACAGCGAATATCATATCGTGAGTTTGAAATTCCCTTACATATCCAGCGTTCAGTTCTTCTTTTACCTCTGGATTCTTGGAGAGAAACCAATATCCACCCCAAATAGACCTTTTTACTTTTTTACCTTGTTTCAACGCTTCTAGAGCTTGACCGAAATTCATTATTATTTCCTCCTCTATTTCCGTTCATTGTGTCCATTTGTTTTCTAAAATGCAACACGTTTGCGCTTATCTTTCCTTAACAACAAACAAGACGCCCCCAGATCACGGAAGCGCCTACGATAATTGCTATTGGTTTAATTAAAACTGTCGCACTCTAATACTCTCATTTTCTTGAATTTTAGAAACGGATTCGGCAATCGTCCCCCCATTTAAGGTGACAGGAACACTCATCATTCCAGCACTCACTATTCCTCCCCGCGCTAAACCTGAAAATTTATTAGTCAATTTCTCCAATCTCTCTAATGCAGCAACACATTCATTGGCAGCTTCAGTTACTTCCTTCATTTGTTTTAACGCTTCTGTCGTATCGACATCAATGTTAATCTTTAATTTGTTATTAGCCATCTACAATTCCCTCCGCAGCTTTCTTTAACTTCTCTATCTTTTCTTGCGCATCTTTAGGAAGAACGCTCATTTTAGTGCTTAATTCCTTTTTTAAATGATCAATCGTGTTGACTACACCTTCAATTCTCATACATAAGTCGTTAATTACTTTTTGTTGATCTCGATTTACACTATCTAAATCATTAACTAATTTTTCTAATCGATCGATTCTTTCCGCAAGATATTGATTATCCATCCTTCATCCTCCTTTTTAAGTGTCTAATTTGTCTACTATAGCTGTATACATTCGTTATCCATCTAACATAGTTAAACGATCTTTAATGTGTAATTTTTATATAACAAAGAAAAGCACCCATTATGGATGCTATAGTTCACTCTTTAAATAAGGAATACTAATGATTTTATTGTTGCTTAATGGTATGGTGACTGTTCTTAATTCCTTAACAGCTGCTCCATCACTTAAAGTGCTATTTCTTAATTGTTTCTCTAACAATTCGTTGTTCGCTATAATTGTTATTTCTACATTTTCTTTATTACTCATATCCTCATCCTTTCTTTAAAAAAGAAACCGCCACTATTAAAATGACGGTTCTTTTACGGCTTATAAAAATATTAAAGGGGATGGGAGAAATTCACGTTCGAACATAAGGGGATATGTCTATGTGAATCGAATGCCAAGATCACTCTTAACATTCTCTCAGCCACTGCATTCCCGTATTCTTAGCTACGCACTTTACGTTCAGTGACTGAGAGAAGACTAAGAATAGTCCTCCCTCTGAATAGGTATAGTCAATACTTCGGCTGTCGCATAGCCTTCGTTGACCGATATCGAATTATAAAGGATTCATATCAAGACGTTTGTATTTCTTCCGACGTCTTTTTAAATAGGTGGTGTACTTGTTTTAATTTTTACTACATGAGAATCAACCCCTTTATTAAATGATTTGCAGCAATGAGACTCGCAATATCCCATCGCTTATTGTGTATTGAAAAAAACATCCCTATAGAATCTATATACGAGCAAACACTTGGTCACCCAAAACAGATACCATCGGAACAGGTCTCGGTAACCTTTCATATATAGGGGGCATTTGTACCACAAATTTCGACATTTTTCGCAACTAAAATCAAAACATGCAGAAGAGACTTTCATTTATTCTTTTTCCAATCTTCTTATCTGCTCTTTCTAAATGGTTTTGAATAGTAGTTTTTTTCACCCCTAAATAATTAGATATTTTTTCCATCGTTAAACCATGACCTCTAGACATTACATATATTTCCTTTTCTCTATCCGTTAAAGTTGATAATGCATCTTCTAACTGCATACGGTCCCATTCAGAGATAACACTTTCTTTTGCTGCTGTATCCCATTCATATACTGGCATTACAGTACTACGCACATATCTTTGCATTAATAATGGGTCACATGGTTTCTCACGTTCATATGCCGCCCTACGTTCAATTCCTCTTTTTTTCCCTGGCTGTTTAGCAGTACGCATCCATTCTAGAGCGTAATTAATATCACTGATCATTCCATTGATAATACTTATAAAACGCCCTCTGAATGCGGACTATTACTTTCATTGTTTTTTTATTTATCATTTTAATACGGTAAGTGAAATTTTAATTTAATCCTCTTTTTTTTAGCTGCTCCGATACATTTTTACCATCTGCAATACCAAAGTATCTAGCAATAGCTGTATACGTCATTCCGTCTTCTCTCATAGCTGCAGCTTTCACACAAATTCTATCCCATTCTTCTTTCGTTTTCCTTTTTCGCTTTTGCACTTCTTCTTTGCCACCTAGAAATGCGCCTAGTTTTATTATTTCTTTCCCTATGGTGCAATTTGAACTACAATGATCCAATTGCTGATATCTATACTCACAATTTTTACAATACTTATCCTGCATATTTAGAACTTTGATACGCGCCTCTTTAGCATTCATATCTTCACCCTCTATTACTTTAACTAATACTTGGCCATTCTAACTTATCAACATAATATAGGTAATCTACTAACGCACGATTAGTTGGTGTTACTAAATATGCTCTCTCATCAAATACTTCTCTTTTTATTGATTTTGGACCACCATTTTCTGCTGCTTTCATATACTCTTTAATTAGCGCAAATGGAACTAAGAATATAGAATGTTCTTTACTAAACTCCAATAAAATGAAACAAATTGCTCCCATCTGCTCAGCTTGTAGTAACCATTTGTATTGGTGAGGCTTTATATTACTTAAATCAAAGCGTTTTTCTTTTATAGTAGCCTTGGCCTCAAATGCAATAAATCGACCTTTATATATCCCATCATAATCCACTGTAGATTTTTTCTCGTAATATCCTTCTTTAATTCTTCCATCCCTATATTTTTTCGTAACTACAACGGGTGTAGCTCGTTTTTCAATTAATGCAATTTCATTATTTCTATACATATCGTTTGACCAATTAATTAGATTTTCAAATGCAGGTCCATGTGCTCCGCTATATGCCATTTATATCAGTCTCACTTTCTATTCAAAGGATTATTTTGTTCAGTTTTTCTTTATTTTGAGAAATTCAATACTACTATAAGGAATTAAAGTTCCATTACATTCAATAGCACCTTTCTTGGTATAATCCACTTTCTTCATTTGTTCCCACGTTTTTTTCATTTCCTGTTCAGTATCAAATATCCACCCTAAACTTCTTCCGCTTTTAAGATTAATCTCAATCATTTCCCTCTACCTCCTTATTAATATCGAAAAGAAATATAACTCGGATTTACCACGCTGGTTACAAATGATTCGCTATAAAAATACTTTGGTTTAACATGAAACCTCTTGCAAAGTACTTGTATCTGATTAAATGATGGAATGATTCTTGGTCGCTCTATCTCAATCAACTTATTAATATCGACATCTAACAATTCAGCAGCCTGTCCTTGAGTCATTCCGGATAAATGCCGAAGTTCTGTTAACTTCTCCCCGTTAAAATTACTCATAATATTTTGGTCCCTTCTGAATAAAACTCAATATTCCGTCAATACTGTAGACAACCCATTAAGTTACTTTCTCCTTGTTCCCCCTTGGAGATGAGCAGTTAGCTTTTGCTAGCTGCTCTTTTAATATTCTGTTGAAGCTATGACGCATGGTTTTGTAATGTTATTTTGTTTTATCGCCCATTCAAAAGATCTTAAAACAACCAACTCCCCACCTCTATGCATCATTGTTTGACACTGCTGTTGCTCCTCATAAGGTAAGTCATCAACGTTGATATGCATCGTTTCTTGCAAACTAACTTCTCCTTCGAAGTATTCGTTTAAATCTTCATCACCAATACCACATTCTTCTTTGTAATATTCCTTTGCTTGTTCTTCCGTTTCAGCACAAACCCAATCAATATCATTCATTTTAAATACTTTCATATCCATTCCCCTTTTCTACAAAATGAAGTTTTTGTTAAGTTTTATCTTTACATTCCAAAGAATTTTTTAGCTATTTTGTCTGTATTTAAGTTTTTTGTGCAAAAAGTAAGATAACAAAGGATACTAACCGCAATATTTCCTATAGGTACTAACACTAAACATATAATAAAAATATTTGGGTAAATTTCTTCCTCTTCCATCACTCGTTTCATAAGTTTACGACTTACAATTACACTCCCTACATATAGGAGCAACAACACTATTGAAAATAAGATTTGATTAGCAACTGGCAATATAATTCCTCCTTTTCTAATAAAATAGCGTTTTTGTTTAGCTTTATTAATCTACAATTTCAACCGATAATAAGGTGTAATTAACATCCTGCATTTGGTCACAAACACCTTCTATAATTCTGTCCTTCAAATCTACACCGTCGAGATCTTCTAGTATTTCAAGATCTATAGCAACCCTTACTATTTCTTTCATATCCATTCTCCTTTTTGATTAAAATAAGAATTTTGTTCGGTTTTAAATTCTTGTTACTTTAACGGTACCCACCGGCTTAATAGGTTTACTCTGTTTGTTCTGCTCCAATCGATTCGTATGCCTTACTAATTCATTTATTTTATTCATCATTTCTTCTGCATTAGGCAGTCGAGTTATTTGCGTTCCGTCCCCTAAATTCTCTACTACAACCCGTTCAAGTTCTTTCAGTTCACTCAATTCACTTCCCTCACTTTCTATCCAAAATAACTATTTTGTTAAATTACTTCGTACGTTTTCTTCACTTTAATGAACTGATACGTTCCATCGATAAACCGATTCTTCAAAGTCATTTGCATTGATTCTTCGCTATCAGCTGTTAATGCCATGTTGATTGTCTGCACTTCTCCAAATGTCCCTAAATAACTTTCATTACTCATTTGAACAGCTATAACAACTTCCTGAAATAGTCCATTTTTTAATTCATTCAATTCCTTTTCAAGTTCATCGATTCGCTCATCTCTTACTTGAACATCGTCCTTTAGAAACCCAACCTCTTCTTTAAGTTTCGCTCTTTCATTAGACAACTGACGATACTCATGTATAGAGGCCCCACGAGAAGCACGGAGAAGGTTTATTTCTTTATTCTTCAATTCAATCTGCTTTACAGCATGGTCAAAGTCATCTTTTAATAATTGATACTTTGTAGATCCCTTCCCCACGTTTTCACCTCATTTCTATTCAAATAACGCTTTTATTCAAAATCCTCATCCCAACGCTCAACCCTTCCTCGTGACCAAGACCAAATACCATTCTTCTGCAATGTTTCTAATTCGATTTCTACAGGAACATATTGTATTGATAACTCATCTTCAATGAACTGTTCTGCCATTTCTTTTGTTGGTAAGAAGCAAGATTCAGTTAAATCCATCGTATCCTCTGCTTGTTTAAAGTCATAAAATGACTCTTCCTCAAATTGATAAGCAATCGCCCAAAACTTCATATTCATCGCTCCGTTTCTTATAAAATTCAAATTTGGTCTTATTTTAAGCTCAGGTTCAACTTGAACCTGCCTTTTTCCATTCAACTAAAATTTCGAGACCTCTCCCGAAATGAATTCTTTCCCAACTGGATTTTTCTCTCGCCCTTCTCATACATTCCTTTAGCGATAAAGGCGGTGTAGTAATCGCATCTTCTTTGTTCCATCCACCTTTTCTATATCTATAAAGTGCAGTTTGATATTGAATCCCATTTGAAGCAGCTATTCTTAACTCTTCATCCGTAAATACTCGTTTGTGTGCTTGTACTGTCCGTCCTTTTTGAAAAATCTGTTCCTTCTCCATAACTGGCCTTGTAGCAGCCTCAAATGGTTCCAAACCTTTCTTCACTCGATGATAGTACGTTTGGTAACCAACCCCATGTTTTTTCGCAACTTCTTTCCATCTTGACCATTGACTATCCTTATGCGTTAACGGCTCTGTAATTGCTTTTTCTTTATCCCACATGGAAACACGAACTCTACCATTTAATGTACATCTACTAATCCCGTTCTTTTCTGCCCTTTTATATTCATCTGGCGTAATATAATAATCATATGGTGTTTTCATAAACCCCATCCTCCCTTTTACTCAATATCCGCTGGCTTGACGTTCAAAGTTCTCCTTATTTTTATCTTTGTAGGCTTGTACAATATCTTCAAATTTGTACCCATACAAGTAACACAGACGGAAAAAAATACCGAAAGCCTTATGCAAATGTGTTAGAGTTACGTTTAAATCTCTATATTGGCACCACGCACGTTTGGCGGTTAAAATATCCTGCATATACCATTCAAAAAGCATATTGATGCTTAATATATTTTTCTTCATAATGTATTGTTCGCGGAACATTGCTGCTATTCTACGCTTTAATGTATGGCGATCTAATTCAATTACAATGTTCATGAGAAAATGAAACCCCTCAACTAATTCAACCAACAGCCCTTCTTTGGGAGTTCCAAACCCTACACTCCACATTTTAAATGCTCTCGTTTCATTCCAAGCCTCGCCAATCTCCACTAATAATGCACGAAACAGCATGTCTAATTTGTCATTACCCTTATAACCAATGCGTCTATCAAGTTCTTTTTGCATTTCCATTAATTCACTAATATCAAATGTTTGGCTTGTTTCTTCTTTAGTAATGATATGCAAGTTAGTTGTATGTCTCATTGCGCATACACTCCTTTACGATAATCTTTAATAATGGCACCATTCTCATTAAAATATGCAATTTCCCAATACGGATTAAATCTGAACTTATGGGGATTACCATCTAAAATAACGTACAAATCATTTTTGCAATTCCCGACAATCGTCCCTTGTCTTCCCTGTACTTCGACACGCATCCCACGTTTAGCAAATGGTATTCTTCTGTAGTTACACATTTTTCGAAATGGCGCTTCTTGTCCAAAAAGTGTACTAATATCTACTACTCCTAAATACTTGCAGGATATGAATCTTTCAAATTGTTCATAAGGCATTTCTATAAAATGCTGCTTTTTAAATTGTTTATAATAGTGATATTTTGCTTTCTCTTCACTTTCTTTGGTAATGATATGGTCACATCTCCACTGCGGAAAAACTGTTGAAATATGATACTTGTATGTAGGAGTGGCAGCCATTAGTTTCCCTCCTGACCAACAAAAGAGACTTTTGACCAATCCATTTCTGCTGTTTCTTCTTGATTAATCATCTCCAAAGGTACTTCTAGCAAGAAGCGCGCTGTTTTGTTGCAATTCGTGCATTTTACATGAATAGCTTTTTCTTCTGCGCTTACCATGATTCCGCCGATTCCGTTATCCTCAGTCGCGATAATTGGCAATACCGATGTAACTGGACCTTCATTTTCAAATTCCTTTTCAACCAAACTAGCCAGTATATTCATTCCGCATAAGCATTTAATTTCAAATCTCATAGTATTTATCCCCTTTAATTGTTTTATAATTGTAACTATTAGCAAGACCGTCAATTCTAGCTCGTCCAATTCCCACAATTGACGGTCTCTGAGCCTATAACACTTCAAATCTATTAATTGATTTATTATCTTTTGTTTCTCCAATTGCTTTGTTCACCTGCTGTTTACTTTTGAATCTTATCGAATACCCTAATTGCTATAGCTATAATAAGACTGAATATTACAAAAACAATTAATGTATCCTTATCCATAATGGATTAACCTGCCATATCTTCTGCGTAAAAGTAGATTTCTAGTTCTTTAGGATCTATTTGGAACCTCTCGTCTGAATTGTTAACTAGTACGGACACAAGTCCCGTTTCTGGATCTTGATGTTGTACAGTTAAAACCCGTTCATCATTACTAACGAAGTCGCCAGGATGGAATTCGTTGTTTTTTCTACCTCTAGCAGCAAATATTCTGCGACGTTCTTCCCAATACTGCTCATCCTCTGTTGCTCTGCGGCACTCATCAGCAAATTGCCATCCCTTATCTCCTACACTCATAACCGATTCGTTACCCCACGTTCCATATAATGCAATACCGCCATTCTGATCGATAAAAGCAATATCTTCTACTGCTGCAAACATTGTGTAGTCTTTGCCTTCAAACGCTACCCATTCCCCTTTTTCAATAAACGGTGCAATGATTTCCGTCATATTTATATTCACTAAAGTCACTTTCATATTTAATTCCTCCTTAATTTGTACTAAACCCAAAAATCTACACTTTGTTCAAATTGAACATCCATTTCCTTACGAGCATATTCATGTTTCTTATTCTTAAATTTAACTAACTGATAAAAACCGTTCTTACTAACTCCCCGTACTCTGTCTATATGTTGGTACTGGAATACCTTAAATTCTTTCGCATACTTACTTGGATCTTCATCCGTTCCACAATTACTCCAACCGTTCTTTATGAATTGTCCAGGATCATCACATACTACATAAATTTCTTCTTTCTCGTTAGCAACTAAATAGATGTCATCCCAATACGCCAAAGATGATTTTTAATAGGTGGTGTATTAATCGCTCTCTCTTTACTCCAACAAAGATCATAAATTCTAGACCTTAACGTACTTGCGCAAACACCATTTTTTTCTGCTATTTCGTATTCTTCTGGAGTTATATAATAATCATATGGATCCCGCATGAATATCTTCTCCTATTCAATTGTTAATTAAGTTCTTGAATTTCTTTTAACGATCTATTCGAAACTTCAATACTACGAATCTTAAAACTATAATTCTTACGATATTTTTCACGGATTTTTAATCCTGCTTCTTCTTTCGTTTCAGCTTCACAAAATTCTAATTTGAATCTTGACTCTGTAACAATGTCCACCATGTATGTATCTATTAGTGGCTCATAAATAAAATCATGGTCTATTGTGATTTGTTCAGTCATTTGATTCACCTTCTATCGGTGAAAGCGTAATAATCATTTGTTGATCTAACACATTCCCTATCACAGCATTCATCCATAGAGTAGGATTCATTTTTCTCATTAAAAATTCGATGACTGTAATTAACTCTTCAGTAGATACGGAAACAAATTCGCCTAAAAGTTCTTGACTGAACTTGCCACCACGCTTTTCAATCATTAGAGCTACTTCGTTGTCAATCACGTATCTTTTTGCAGTTACTAAATCGAATTGACGGACTTTCTCGCGGCCGAATCCTTTTATTAATTCCTTTAGAACATCATGAATGACACGAAAATCTAACACTTTTACTTTCTGTTCAATCTGCTCTCTACACCGCTTGCATAAAGTCCTCTCCAAACCAGAAATATATATTTTACTCATATCAGACTCAGGAAAAGGATTTTCGCATTGATAACACTCTTCTCCAATTACATCTTCAAATGGATTTAGCATGTAAATCGCTCCTATGATTTATATTTGTTTAGCACTTCTTGCAATCTCTCACGCTCTTCATCAATAGATTGCGAGTTTTGCTTTTCGATTTCTTTTTTAGTTGGCTCAACATCTTCACGTAACCAATCTGGAACAATTTCTTTTCTATTTGAACGGCCTAGTCCCGAACCATTCAATCGTTTATTCTTACTCATTTCAAAGCGTCTATCTAATGCAGCAACATCATCTAATGTTTTTACTTTTTGCTTTTCCCAGCTTTTCAAAATGGCCTTAATGTAATTCCATTTTGGCTTATTTTCATCAATAGCTTTGTGAGCAGCATGTTTAATTAATTCGCTACCAAACGAATCACAAAACTCTCCTAATTCCGTAATGGCAATTTCACTTAACGGAATTCCTTCACCTTTTAAAAAGTTATAACTGACTTTAAATTCTTCATCGACTAATACATGTGATTTCGATTCTTTATTATCATCATGATAATAATTAGTATTTTGTATATTATTAGTACTTAGTAAAGAATTAGTATTTAGTAGTCGGCATTTTTCCATAGGGTGGCTTTTCCACTCAGTGGTTTCACCACTAGGTGGTTTATCCACCCTATGGTTTTTGGTATCTATGGTTGGTAACTCATAAACAATGGTTTCCCAATGTGAAATTTTCCCTGTTTCTGAATTTTGGATTGGATATCTCTTCAAATACCCTGCCTTTTTCAATTCTTTTAGGGTACTTGTTGTTGTTTTCTCGCTATCCTTGGCATGTTGACTTAATTCAGTAGCATGAAATGTCCAATCATCCGGTAAAGAAAGCATGTAAGCCAATAACCCCTTTGCCCTCCAACTTAAATTTTCATCGCGCAAAGGCGTATTGTGTATAACCGAATAATTCGTATCCTTTTTCACTCGAAAAATACCCATATTTCCTATCTCTCCTATTTCCAAAACATCAATTAATTGTTATAATACGTATTATTATTTTTTCTTTAGGACCCGTTGCATCGGGTTCTTCTCTTATGCATTCTTGCGAATTCTTTCAACTACTTCTTTTCTGCCACCAACCTTTTCAAGACGATCTGCTACACGAAAAACCTCTGTTCTTTCTGCTTCACGATCACTTTTCTGTTTCTTAAAATACATAGCTGATAACTGTTTTGATATCTCTAAATCTCTTATACTTTGCTTCTGATAAGCGTTATGTAATTCAAGATACAAAGTTTTATTCCTTTCCTTATTTGCCTGGTTCATTTGTTTATATAACAGATGCAAATTTTGTATACACTCTCTACGCTCCTCTTCTAATTCCAAAGCCTTTTCTAGATGTTCCGGAAGAACTCGGCTTTCTATTCCCATCATCTAAAGCCTCCCTTTCTAAGCGATCACTTTCATCAAACTTTTGTTCAATGAAAGTACCACCTTTATAAACTCCATACGCAAGTATCACAATCCCTAACCCAAAGATACAGACATTCGTTGTACTTTCTACCGTTGTAATATCCATTAGGCTAAAACAAACACCTTTTTAGACTCAATTTCTTGCGCCAACGCTTCGTTTAAATACTCTTTAATGTTATTCATCGCTTCTAACTTCCAAGCCCCACCATCGGCTTCAAATAAACCACAACGTGCACCTTCACGCATTCTGAACACAAACTTACTTTCTGGTTGTTCCACTTCAACAAATGTTCTATATGGGCTTAATTGCACTGGATTAGGTACTTTTGCATTCCCTCTACTCGCAACTCCTGTTTTCACCGTTACAGCTTGCGATACACCATCATCTCCAATTTCCTTAACATCATTTTCTACAACCGTACCTACTACCTGTAAAACAATGTCTCGATGATTGTTTTGTACAAAACCTGATTGCAATGCAATATTAAATTCTTCTCTGTCATAAAAGCTTCCAAAATTAAAACGTGGAATGGATGCTTGTGCTTCGATATAAGTACTTCTAGCCTTATCTCCATTAACCGCAGTAAAGCATCTTACCGTTGTTGGGTTTACAATATGAATCATTACAGCTTCTGTTGTGTCAAATTCTGATTTCACGTAACTTACTAAACCAGATAAACTACGAACAGTAATCTCTGCTGGTGTCGGTTCTTGCACAAGATGTAATCGTTGTGTTGAATAAGTTTGTTCTCCGATTTTATGTGTTTCAATCGTTCCAATCTCTAATACCTTTTCAATTGCTTCTCTTGTCATAGTCATTTTTATTTCCCCTTTTCTTAATTAGATTTACTTTTCATATAATCGATTACTACTGTTTGTTTATCAGCAACCTGATTTTGTTCTTTTTCTTCTACTTCTTCTACAGGTTGTCCAACATCTGTTTTCACATCACCCTGTAGATCCATATAAAACTGTCCCTGGATCCCGGAAGCTAACTCTTGACCAACTAAATTTCCGTTTTGATCCATATCTAATAGAATCTTAGATTCTACCGCTTCTGTTGGCGCTAGTTTCGAAGTAGCTTGAACTTGACAATTCCACACATCACGCTTTTTATCACCAGCAAACGAAAGTGTTAAAACAATCTTTCTTGCTTTTTTAGGATCAGTATTTAAATCTGCCATATTTTCCATTACACGCTCAAACTCTTGATGAAATCTTTCAGCAAGTGCTCCATCAGCAAATGTATTTAAATCAATCATGACTTCCATTTCTTCTCTCACCTAAACCTTTCTTCTTAAAATTCAATATCCACTTGAATATCGATGTTCATAGGGATTTCTTGCGTTACACGAATTGACTTTGGACTTACACCTTTTTGAATCAACTTTTTAACTTCTTCTTTTGCAGCATCTTTTGAGTGGAATTCACTGATACCTGGAAAACCTGCGAAATTACTTGTAATCACTAAAATCTTTTGTTGCATGTAACTTCCTCCTATTGCACTTCTGCCATGTTTATTTGTGAATTTGCAAAAGCGATTTCCTCACTTAATACAATTGGCAATTTATATTCTTTAACAATTTTCGATGCTAACTCCAAATGACAACGTTTAATTGCTTTATGACTTGTTATTCCAAACTCACGATATAGTTGGTTATAAATATCACGATAAACTTTTATTCTTAACCCACGATCTCGATAAGCATTCGATTGTTTACCACCTAATAAAGCAACACCATGACGTTTAACAGCATTAGATATTTCATCACATTCTACTGCGAATAATGGTGCGTTTTCTCGTAAGTCTTTGACATCTGATTTGATGTGCTGGAGTTCTTGTTTTTGTCCTTCTAATACATCAAATGTTAGTTTTAAAATACTCATTGGATCTGTAGGGATTTGTTTCTGTTCTCTCATATTGAAATATCCATCAACAAACTGATCGTATAAATCCCATGCTGTATCATCTTCGAGAATTTTTAAGAGTTTTGCGTATCCTCGTTCAGAAAGAATATATATGTTTTTCGAATTAGCAATTGATTGTTTTGTAAATCCGAGTTGTTCTAAACTCGGTCCGCCAAACGGACTCACTTTTAAATCAACGATATCAATACCGTCTTTAAATCGGGAACGGTTTTCATTAATCCGTAGGTTAATATGTTTGACTTCTTTCTCATGAATTCCAGCAATTTCTTTTACTAACATCGCTTTCTTACCTTCACCAAATCCTCCCTCAATTCCAGTGAACTGATAACCTGCGATATTTTGTTTTCCTAAAATATGTAGTTCGTTTGTTGTTGTTAATTGATCCATGCTATTTCCTCCTATTTATGCACTTGGAATTACTTTTGTTGTATTTGTATAACGATGTACTAAATGTAATTCATTACTTACTTTTTTGAAGATTAACCAAATATCAGGATTAAGATTGTATGACTCAATATGAATTTTTTCCTTTTTTGTTGGCTTTTTACCATTTTTCATTCAACTCACCTCCTCTGTATCTACAACATCAAAATTAATTTCACTTAACCCGCTTACCGTAATTCATGATTATTTTTAGGTATTTTTGTTCTTTCGTGAAAATACTCTATTGGCACTCGTCCGGCTACCGTGATATAACCTTTTTCTTTTAGTTCATTGTTAAGCTGTTTAATAATTTCTCGCGCTTTCGTCTCTTTCACACTAAACAAATCCATGACATGTTCACATCTATAGACATCCATCAACCACACCTCGTTAAGCAACACCGTCAGTTACGAAACGCAACATTCGAGGAAAAAAAATTCGGATTACCTCATTCGGTTCTATTTTTAATTCATTCACAATTTTATTTACTTCTTCTGTATCAAACACAGAGTAACCGTTAATCTTATCATTCAAGGTAGTTGTACTTATCTCTAACGCCTCAGCCAATTTCCTATAACTAGAATTTTCTTCTCTTATTTTTCCTTTTAAAGCTTTTAATTCTGGATATTTACGTCTTTTGTTCATATAATCACCCCTCTCTCTTCTTATAAATTGCAGTTATTGTTACGTTTCGTAACTCACCCCTAGAATACCCTTTAAAAAAACAACTGTCAATACGTTTCGTAACATTTTTGTCAATTTCACCTCTATTGTTGTTGCGTTTTGTAACAAACTTGTTTATACTTATCGAAAAAGGGGGTTGTTACAAAATGGAACAAAAGCAACTGTTAAATAAAGAAATATTCCCTATCAGATTGAAAGAAATCATGCTTGAGAATAACCAAACAATTTATACTCTTTCGCAAAGAATTAATCTTTCTGCAGCCACCGTATCCCGATATTGTAGTGGTAAAATGGCACCAAAACTAACTACTATAGAAGTTATAGCAAAACAATTTGGTATAAACCCTGCTTGGTTAATGGGGTACGATGTAGATAAACTTATCGAAAAAAAGCAACCAGATCGGAAATATTATCAAATAACTGAAAAAGACAAAAAAGACATTGCTAAACAATTAGAAAAAATGTTAGATGGATTGGGTGATGACAAAAATGGTTTTGCCGCTTTCGATGGCGAACCACTTGACGAAGCCACAAAGATGGTATTAAAAGATTCACTTGAACGTTCGATGCTTTTAGCGCGAGAAATAGCTAAGAAAAAATTCACTCCTAAGAAATATAGAAATTAAGGAGGACTTTGGGTTGAAGGATAACATAAAACAACACGCACTAGATCTAGTAAAAGAACACGGCACAAACAATCCATTTAAAATAGCTAAAGAAAGAAACATCGAATTAATATTTGAAGACCTGCAACATATCTACGGATATTATCATTACTGTCGACGCGTTCAACTTATTCATATCAATTGCACTCTAGAAGAATTTTACCAACTCTATGTCTGTGCTCATGAATTAGGTCATGCTGTTAGACACCCTGAAGAAGATACCGCTTTTCTTAATAAGCAGACACTCTTTTCCACAGATAAATTAGAAGTAGAAGCAAATACTTTTGCTGTTGAATTATTGATGCCTGATGATGAAGTTTATCATTATCTCCGTTCTGGATACACCATAGAACAAATTGCAAGTGTTTATGGAGTTCCTAAACGGTTCATGAAATATAAAACATTTAATTTTTGAACTTATTTGGAAGGAGTTGTGAAAGGATGCCTATCTATAAAGACAAAGAAAGAGGAACGTACTATGTAAAAATCGTTTACCGCGACTACGAGGGAAACAAGAAGCAGAAAAAAAAACGTGGTTTCAAAAAAAAGAACGATGCTGTCGCTTGGGAAAAAGAATTTCATAAAAAACATAATGAAAGTAGCGATATGAGTTTCGCTAGTCTAGTTGAATTATACATGGAAGATATAGTTCATCGCATTAGACCAAATACTTTCGAAAATAAAAAATATATTATTAATTCACGAATACTACCATTCTTTTCAAAAATAGCCATAAATGAGATCAAACCTATGCATATACGTAAATGGCAAAACACCCTAATTTCTCAAGGGTTTAGCCAAACATATCTAAAAACAATTAATAACCAATTAAATGCGATACTCAATTTCGCTGTAAAATTTTACGGATTATCTGCCAATCCTTCAAAAGTAGTCGGCTCTATAGGAAAAAAGCAAGCTGATTCTATGAATTTTTGGACGTTAGAGGAATTCAATTTATTCTACGAACAATTAGAAAAAGAAGAAAGTAAAGTTATCTTCTCTATACTTTTTTGGACAGGAATTCGTTCCGGGGAGTTATTAGGGTTGCAATGGAAAGACATAGACTTATTAAGCAACACAATATCCATTACAAAATCACTTCAAAAGGTGAATGGCGAAACTGTCATAAATCCTCCCAAAACACCAAAAAGCAAAAGAATTATTCATATCCCTTTGGCACTAAGTGCATTGATTGTAAAATATAAAAACAAATTATACAAACCTAAACATAATGATTTTTTATTTGATTGTTCTAAGTACTATGTTTTATATGAATTAAGAAGAGGAATAAAAAAAGCGAATATAAAAAAGATACGTGTGCACGACCTTAGACATTCACACGCATCTCTTCTAATCGAATTAGGATATAGCCCATTATTGATATCAGAAAGATTAGGCCATGAAAAAATCGAGACGACACTGCAAGTTTATTCACATCTGTATCCAAACAAGCATGATGCTGTCGCAAAGAAGCTAAATAACTTAATGGAACAAAAAAGTTCCATATGAGTACCACACTTCTAAAAATATCGTTTAAAAGCTTGGTACTTCAACGTTCACAGCTATTTATTCATTTATTCCCACTCAATAGTTGCTGGTGGCTTACTCGTTACATCATACACGATACGGTTAACGTGTTTTACTTCGTTTACGATACGTACAGAGATTTTCTCTAATACGTCCCAAGGGATACGTGCCCAGTCAGCTGTCATACCGTCGATAGATGTTACTGCACGGATACCTACTGTGTAATCGTAAGTACGCTCGTCACCCATAACACCTACGCTACGCATACCAGGAAGTGCAGTGAAGTATTGCCAGATTTCACGGTCTAAGCCCGCTTTAATAATTTCTTCACGTAAAATCGCATCAGATTCACGAACGATTTCTAATTTCTCTTCTGTAATTTCACCTAATACACGAATACCAAGACCCGGTCCTGGGAATGGTTGACGCCATACGATTTCATCAGGAATTCCTAGTTCAGATCCTAATACACGTACTTCGTCTTTAAATAACGTGTTTAAAGGCTCAATTAATTTGAACTGCATGTCTTCTGGAAGTCCACCAACGTTGTGGTGAGATTTAATTGTTTGTGCAGTTGCTGTACCACTTTCAACGATGTCTGTGTAAAGTGTACCTTGTGCTAAAAAGTCCATACCTTGTAATTTAGACGCTTCATCATCAAATACGTAAATGAATTCGTTACCGATGATTTTACGTTTTTGTTCTGGATCTTCTACACCTTTTAACTTGTTCATGAAGCGTTCTTTTGCATCCACTTTAATAACGTTCATGTGGAAGCCTTCGCTAAATGTTTTCATAACGCCTTCTGCTTCGCCTTTACGCAGTAAGCCGTGGTCAACGAAAATACAAGTTAATTGATCGCCGATTGCTTTATGAATTAATACTGCTACAACAGAAGAGTCTACACCGCCACTAAGTGCGCATAGTACTTTTTTGTCTCCAACAGTTTCACGAATTTTTTCTAATTCTACTTCGATAAAGTTCTCCATGTTCCATCCTTCAGAACAACCACATACGCCGAATACGAAGTTTTTAATTAAATCGTTACCGTGCTCAGAGTGACGTACTTCTGGGTGGAATTGTACACCGTATAAGTTTTTCGCTTCATTGCTCATACCAGCAATTGGGCAAGACTCACTTGTTGCGTCTACTACGAATCCTTCAGGTAAACCAGTTACTAAGTCACCATGGCTCATCCATACAACTTGCTCTTCTGGAAGGTTCGCATATAATTTTGATTCGTTCTCTACTTTAAGAACAGCCTTTCCGTACTCACGGTGATTTGCACGCTCTACTTTACCACCGAAGTGTTGCGTCATAAGCTGCATACCGTAACAAATACCGAAGATTGGTAAACCTAGTTCAAAGATTTTTTCATCACAATGTAATGCACCTTCACCGTATACGCTATTTGGTCCACCAGAGAAAATAATCCCTTTTGGATTCATTGCTTTAATTTCTTCTGCAGTAATTGTATGTGGATGAAGTTCACTGTATACACCGAACTCACGAATTCGACGTGCTATTAACTGATTGTATTGACTTCCAAAATCTAAAACGATAATTGTATCGTGTTGTTTCTTCAAAATAATCACCCCAACGTTAGTTCTCGTATATAAATATTTTCACCAATTTGGCGAAAAGCATTACCAATATAATAAAAAAAGCCAGTCCTCCTCCTCTAGTCTCATAACAAAGAAAAGGCAGGGGTCTGGCTTTATAAAGAAAGATAGTCTCCGCTCTTTATAAATATAAGACACACTGCCTTCATAGTCAGGTTGTTTGCGGTAACCCGGTAGAGACTCTCAAACCATATCATTGAGGATATATGAAGGATCGTTTTATATTATCTTCCTAGATTCTAACAATGAAATATCAATATGGTCAAGAGAGAAAGCGACAAAATTCTACAGAAATTCATTTCCTTTTCTAAAAAACATAAAAAAACATCCATTTCTATATAGAAATGGATGTTTTTTAGGGCAAACGGAATTACATCATTCCGCCCATACCACCCATGCCCATGCCGCCCATGTCAGGCATTGCTGGTGCATTTGGTTCTGGTTTGTCAGCTACTACAGCTTCAGTTGTTAAGAACATAGCTGCAACAGATGCTGCGTTTTGAAGTGCAGAACGAGTTACTTTAGCTGGATCTACGATACCAGACTCAAGCATGTTAACCCATTCGCCAGTAGCTGCGTTGAAACCAACGCCTACTTTTTCGCCTTTTAGACGCTCTACAACTACAGATCCTTCTAGACCAGCGTTGATTGCGATTTGACGAACTGGCTCTTCTAGTGCGCGAAGTACGATGTTGATACCTGTTGCTTCGTCGCCTTCAGCTACGATAGAAGCTACTTTTGTGTATACGTTCATAAGTGAAGTACCACCACCTGCAACGATACCTTCTTCTACTGCTGCACGAGTTGAGTTAAGTGCATCTTCAATACGAAGTTTGCGTTCTTTCAACTCAGTTTCAGTTGCTGCACCTACTTTAATTACCGCTACGCCACCTGCAAGTTTTGCAAGACGCTCTTGTAATTTTTCACGATCGAATTCAGAAGTTGTTTCTTCTAATTGCGCACGGATTTGACCGATGCGAGCTTCGATTTGTTCTGTGCTTCCTACACCTTCAACTACAGTTGTGTTTTCTTTTGTAACAACAACTTTACCAGCGCGTCCTAAAGATTCAACTGTAGCAGATTTTAAGTCACGACCTAATTCTTCAGTGATTACTTCGCCACCTGTTAAGATCGCGATATCTTCTAGCATTGCTTTACGACGGTCACCAAATCCAGGAGCTTTAACAGCTACTACATTGAATGTACCACGAAGTTTGTTCACTACTAATGTAGCTAACGCTTCGCCTTCTACATCTTCAGCAATGATAAGAAGTGGTTTACCTTGTTGTACCACTTGCTCTAATACTGGTAAGATTTCTTGAATGTTAGAAATCTTTTTGTCAGTGATTAAGATGTATGGGTTATCAAGAACTGCTTCCATTTTGTCAGAATCAGTAATCATGTAAGGAGATGCATATCCACGATCAAATTGCATACCTTCTACTACGTCTAATTCTGTTGTGAAGCCTTTAGATTCTTCTAAAGTAATAACGCCGTCGTTACCAACGCGCTCCATTGCTTCAGCGATTAATTGACCTACTTCTTCGTCAGCAGCAGAAATAGCAGCTACTTGTGCGATAGAAGATTTACCTTCGATTGGTTTAGAAATCGTTTTTAATTCTTCAATTGCAGCAGTAACAGCTTTTTCGATACCTTTACGAAGACCCATTGGGTTCGCACCAGCTGTTACGTTTTTAAGACCTTCACGAATCATAGCTTGCGCTAATACAGTTGCAGTTGTTGTTCCGTCACCAGCTACGTCATTTGTTTTGCTAGCAACTTCTGCTACTAGTTTCGCACCCATGTTTTCGAATGCATCTTCTAATTCGATTTCTTTTGCGATTGTTACACCGTCATTTGTAATAAGTGGTGAACCGAATTTTTTCTCAAGAACAACGTTACGACCTTTTGGTCCAAGCGTTACTTTTACTGCATTTGCAAGAGTGTCGACACCGCGAAGCATCGAACGACGTGCTTCTTCACTAAATTTAATATCTTTTGCCATAATAATTGACCCCCTTGGATTTTTTAAGATTTATATAATTAACCGATAACTGCTAAAATGTCACTTTCACGTAAAATCAAGTAGTCTGTACCTTCATATTTCACTTCAGTACCTGCATATTTTGAGAAGATGATAAGATCACCTGCTGCTACCTCTAAAGCAACACGCTCACCATTCTCAAGCACTCGACCAGTACCTACTGCAACAACTTTACCCTCTTGTGGTTTTTCTTTTGCAGTATCTGGTAATACGATACCACTTGCTGTTTTTTCTTCTGCTTGAACAAGCTCAATTACAACGCGATCACCTAATGGCTTTAGCATGAACAATAACCTCCTCATTTTGTTATGTAAATTTCTTTTATTAGCACTCAAGTCATCCGAGTGCTAACACACTTATAATAATAAATAATCTCAATTTCTTTTGCAAGTAAAAAAATCATAATTTTTTCGCAAATCACTATATAAACTTTCTATATAGAATACTGCCTTTACTATATGAATCGTTGTTTCCACTGCTCGTATGTTACAATATGAAAGGACACCCTAAGTTGTTTTCGCTACACACACAACTTTCTCCTGTCTTCTATTATAATTTCAAATAAGGATTTACGAAAAAAACATAATTCAAGTGAGGTTTATATCGTAGGTAGCATATTTACATGTTATCCTAACTTATCTCATACACTATAGTTAGAAAGGATGGTTAAACCATTTGAAGAAACAATACTGGTGGATTATCGTTACATACATTTTAATGCAGTTATCTGGCGTTGTTGGATTGCCACTTCTCCTAAAAACAGGACTCTATGATAATAGAGGATTTACCATTGAGGAAAAAGGACAAATCATAACGGGACACTGGGCAATTATTAGCTTCTTTGTTGCATTATGTATCGTACTTTGGTTACTTAGAACAGATATTCGTGACAGGCATTTAGATCCAAAGCGCTCTTCTGCTCCAGCTACTATTGGATGGATTTTCATCGGGTTCTTCTTAGCTTTCTTTTCACAAATAGTTGCCGGTATGATCGAGATGCAGCTGCTAGGAATTAAACAAGGTTCAGAAAATACAATGAAACTAATGGAGATTGCAAGAACGACCCCTTGGTTCCTTATTGTTGTATCTATAATTGGACCTATCTTAGAAGAAATCGTATTTAGAAAAATTTTATTTGGTGCACTTTATAAGAAGTTTAACTTCTTTATCGCAGCTATCATTAGTTCGCTTGTATTCGCAGCAATTCATTTTGATTTTACTCATTTATTGGTATACACTGCTATGGGGCTCGTATTCGCCTTCTTATATGTGAAGACGAAACGGATTATCGTTCCGATTGCAGCTCATGTTGCGATGAATACATTGGTCGCTATTGGGCAAATTTTTATGAGCAATGAACAAATTCAAGAAATGATTAAAGAAGCTGAAAAAATGCAAGGCTTTATCGGAGGATTTTTTGTATGAGAAACTCACCATTGTTCATGGCTGCACTATACTTCCTTCTTGGATGTATCTTTACACGCTTCGCCATTACGAACGTGACAGATACAATCTGGAATATGTGGACAATACTATTTGCAGTTATGGCAACAATTGATTTTAATTTGGCACTTCGCCTTATATTAATTAAATTCACAAAGAAGAAACAATAATAAAACGCAGAGGTCGCTTCCTCTACGTTTTATTGTGGATAGTTTTTCAAAAAGTAAACTAATGTTTGTAACTCTACAGCTAAGTCAATATGATGAATTCTAATATTCTCTGATACGTTTAATCGCGCTGGTGTGAAATTCAAAATACCATGCACGCTCGTTTCAGCTAATCTATCTGCTACAGCTTGTGCTACTGTAGCCGGTACTGTTAATATTGCCACTTGTATATCATTTGATAATCTCTCTTCTAATTCATCTAAATGATATACAGGAATGCCCCCGATTTCTGTTCCAACTTTCTCTTCACTAACATCAAATGCCATTTCAATTTTTGTATTATTGTTTTTCGTGAAATTATAATGTAAGAAAGCGGTCCCTAAATTACCTACTCCAATAAGTGCTACACGTGTTATATCATCTTGATCAAGTGTTTCGCGGAAAAATGATAATAGATAATTTACGTTATATCCATATCCCTTTTTCCCTAACGCTCCAAAATACGAAAAATCTCTTCGTATTGTTGCGGAATCTACTTTTACTGCCTCACTCAATTCGGCCGATGAAACACGCTGCTTACCAGAAAGAGATAAGTTTTGGATAAATCGATAGTATAGAGGCAATCTTTTAGCAGTGGCTTGTGGAATCTTTTGCTGATCCATATGACCTCTCCTCTCTTCCTATCTTTATTCATATACTTTAATCAAATACAGAAGTTTAGCACTCATTAAATTCCTTGTATAATAAAGAGAAGAAGTATTCTCTCTTTATTTTAAACTATACACTATTTTTAGTATGATTGAGAAATATAAACATGGCAAAGTTAAGAAATTATTTGAGGTGAAAACATTGATTTTATTACAAGTAAACGCGCTTTCGAAATTATACGGTGCAGAAACGATTCTTGCAAACATAAAATTGGAAGTACAAACAAAAGATCGTATCGCATTAGTTGGAAGGAATGGAGCAGGCAAATCTACATTATTAAAAATTATCGCTGGTGAATTATCTCATGATGGTGGCGAAATTATAAAACCGAAAGATGTCTCAATCGGATATTTAGCTCAAAATACTGGACTAGAAACGTCTTTAACAATTTGGGATGAAATGCTAACCGTCTTTACCCACTTACAGCAAATGGAGACAAAACTTCGAAGGCTTGAGCAAGAAATGGGAAAAGAAGAAAACTTTTCAAACGAAGCTACATATGAAAGATTGTTAGCTGATTATGACCAATTGCAACTCAATTATAAAGATCAAGGTGGATATCAATATGAAGCGGATATTCGCTCCATTTTAAGCGGCCTTGGCTTCCCAGTTGAAACGCACCAGACGACGATCTCTACTTTAAGCGGCGGGCAAAAAACAAGATTAGCTCTCGGGAAATTATTATTAACAAAACCAGACTTACTTATTTTGGATGAGCCTACAAACCATTTAGACATCGAAACATTAACGTGGCTTGAGCAATATTTACAAGGTTATCCTGGCGCAATATTAATCGTTTCACATGACCGTTATTTCTTAGACAAACTCGTTACACAAGTATATGAAATTTCGAATAAAGAAAGCAGACGATTTGTTGGTAACTACAGTAAATATTTAGACTTAAAATCAGCATTATATGAGCAAGAAATGAAACGTTACGAAAAACAACAAGATGAAATCGCAAAACTTGAGGACTTCGTTCAAAAGAATATAGCTCGCGCTTCTACAACGAAACGTGCTCAAAGTCGTCGTAAACAACTAGACAGAATGGAATTATTAACGAGACCATTAGGGGATTCTAAGTCAGCATCATTCCACTTCGATATTGAAAAGCAAAGTGGAAATGATGTTTTACAAGTAAATGATGCAACCATCGGCTATGATGAGAACCCTATAATTGAACATGTAACTATGCGCTTAACTCGCGGAGATAGTGTTGCTTTAGTTGGTCCAAACGGAATTGGGAAATCCACATTGTTAAAGTCTATTGTGAATAAGTTACCACTATTAAATGGTGATGTTTCTTTCGGATCAAATGTATCTGTTGGTTATTATGATCAAGAACAAGCAAACTTAACATCTTCTAAACGGGTTTTAAATGAACTATGGGATGAATATCCACTGCAACCTGAAAAAGAAATCCGTACTATACTCGGGAATTTTTTATTCACAGGAGATGATGTACTGAAACCAGTATCTTCCCTTAGTGGTGGACAAAAAGCTCGATTAGCTCTTGCAAAACTTATGATGCAAAAATCAAATTTATTAATTCTAGATGAACCTACGAACCACCTTGATTTAAACAGTAAAGAAATTTTGGAGAATGCTTTAATTGATTATCCAGGGACTCTTCTATTCGTCTCACATGACCGCTACTTTATTAACCGTGTAACAACGACTGTGGTTGAGTTATCAACAGAAGGTGCACAGGAATATTTAGGGGATTACGATTACTACGTTGAAAAGAAAAATGAAATGATTGAACGTGCAGAACTTGAACAGCAAGAAAGTGACATTCCTGTTCAAAAGGTGGTTGCACAAGAGAAATTAAATTATTTAGAAGAAAAAGAGCGTAAAAAACTAGAGCGTCAACGCACTAGAAAAATTGAAGAGCTAGAACAAAGTATATTAGAATTAGAAGAAGAAATTGCTACGTTAGAAGATCAACTTTGCTTACCAGAAATATATGCAGATTATGAAAAAGCTAGTGAAATTACAACTAAAAAGCAAACGCTACAAGAACAACTTGAAACTTGTATGGCAGAATGGGAAGAGCTGCATGTATAAGCATATTTAAATAAGAAAGATGTCTCATAAGTCAGGATTTTTGACTATGCGACATCTTTTTTTCTTTTAATACAGAAACAATTTTTTGAGTATATCAATCGTAACTTAGAATATACCAACGATTTTTCAAATATATCTATTGTAACCCTATATATATTAACAGTTCGACACGAAATATCGATTTAACGACAAAGATTGACAATATTAGCATCTTCTATAATAGGGGGATGTTTCAAAATGTTTTTCGGGGATATCTTCTTACTTTTTATTTCCCGAAAAAGAACAAACACAAAGGTCTGACATCATCCTATTTATCCACAAGTTTATACACATATCCACCTTTATAAAATAAGCCTTAAAATAACTTTTCCACATTATCCACAATTAATAAAAAAGTTATCAACATTTTATATACACAATAAAACCCACATTATCAACAGACAATATGGGTTTTATCCACAACCTGTGGTTAATTATGTGTATAACTATGCTTCAATATCTAATCCTGGATTTGCATTTAAGGCTAATGTTGCACGCTTACCTTGTTCATAAGCAATTGTCCCTGCCGCTGCAATCATCGCTGCATTATCTGTGCATAAAGATAGCGGCGGAATAATTAATTCAATGTTTTCTTTTTGTGCAAATTCCTCTTCTAATCGCGCACGAAGTCCTTTATTAGCAGCTACTCCACCAGCAAGAAGTAATTGCTTTACATTATAAGCTTCTGCTGCACGAGCTGCTTTCGTTACAAGTACATCTATTACACTTTCTTGGAAACTTGCCGCTAAATCTTCTGGCGCAATTTCTATACCGCGTTGTTTTGCGTTATGCACAGTGTTGATAACTGCTGATTTCAATCCACTAAAGCTAAAATCATATGAATCCGGTTCTAGCCATGCACGAGGCAAATCAATTGTCGGTTCTCCTTCATGTGCAAGGCGATCAATATGAGGACCACCTGGATATGGCATAGATAACGTACGAGCTACTTTATCATATGCTTCTCCAGCTGCATCGTCTCGTGTTTCACCAATTACTTCGAATGAACCATGTTCTTTCATATAAACAAGTTCCGTATGCCCACCAGATACAACAAGTGATAATAACGGGAATTGAACTTCTTTTACTAAACGGTTCGCATAAATATGACCAGCAATATGATGAACACCGACTAACGGAATATCATGTGCAAACGCTACTGCCTTCGCTGCATTTACTCCAATTAGAAGTGCTCCTACTAAACCAGGACCTTCTGTTACAGCAATTGCATCAATATCATCAAATGTGATGTTTGCTTCCTTTAAAGCTTCTTCTAACACAACTGTAATTTCTTCTACATGATGACGGGATGCAATCTCTGGTACAACGCCGCCAAAACGTTTATGACTTTCAATTTGTGATGCAACGACATTCGCAATAATTTCCGTTCCATTTTTAACAACTGCTACTGCTGTTTCATCACAACTTGTTTCAATACCAAGTATAATCGTATTTTTTTCCATTATATATTCACCCACATTACGAGACCATCTTCCTGATTGTCTGCATAGTATCGTTTACGAATCCCACCATTTTGAAATCCGTATTTTCTGTATAACTGCTTTGCTACTTCATTTGATACACGTACTTCAAGTGTCATTGTTTTTACCCCTAGTTCTTTCGCTTCAGAAATAACTGCTTTCAATAGGGCATCTCCTAACTTTTGACCTCGGTATTCTGGCAAAATAGCTATATTTGTTATATGTGATTCATCAATAATTATCCACAATCCACAATACCCGACTACACGACCATCTTTTTCTAACACAATATAATGTGCATGTTCATTCATCGTTAATTCACGGTGAAAGGCATCTGCAGTCCAAGGAGTTGAAAAAGACGCTTCTTCAATAGCTACAATTTGAGCAATATCATCAAGCTCCATCTTTCTAAATATCATATCCATCTTCTGCAAGCTCCTACTTGTTTTGACTTTCTAACCACTTTGTTTCAGCTTCAGCTAAACGAAGATAGCTTGGAACAAACGTATGCACATCTTGTTCTTCTTTTTGTAATCCTAAGAATGCTAGCTCACTTGGTCTTGGGTTATTTTTAGTAAATGGAGCGAATACAGCTTGATCACCTAAATGTTCTATAATTGTTTCTTTATGCAATTTAACATCGTTACCGATAAATAAAACAGGCTGTCCTTTATCTTTTAACATTTGCAACCAGTCCACAATAAGAATAATTCGGTCTTCTTCTATTGAAGTTAACTGCTCTCCTTCATATGTATATAACCCAGTATAAATTTGCCCACGTCTTCCATCAAATAAAGGACAAATTAACCCGCTAAAGTTAGCACCGTTTGCAGCTACTACCTCTAAACTTGATACACCTACAATTGGTATTTGAAGTGACCAAGCTAATGTTTTCGCCGCTGTCACGCCTATGCGAACACCTGTATAGGATCCAGGTCCAGCAGCTACAACGATTTTAGTTAATTCCTTCGGTTTTACGCCACACTCTTTTAACAGTTTCTCTACAGCTGGCATAAGACGTACAGAATGGTTTTTTGTTAAATTTGTAATGATTTCCCCAATTACGTTTCCTTCCTCAATAAGGGATACACCCATTACGTAATTTGAAGTATCAATTGCTAGTACTTTCATCTTGTAATAGCTCCTCACATAATCTAATATAGCGATCTCCAATTGGCTCGAGTATAATTTTTCTTGTGTCATCTCCAGCATGGAATAAACTAATTTGTAACTTTTCATTTGGTAAATATGCCTCTATTAAATGAGCCCATTCTACTACCGTAATTCCTTTACCGTAGAAATATTCATCAAAGCCTAAGTCCTCTTCACTTTCTGCTAAGCGATACACGTCCATATGATATAGCGGTAATCTTCCTTTATATTCTTTAATGATATTAAAGGTAGGACTATTTACAACTCTTTTCACTCCAAGACCTTTTGCTAGTCCCTTTGTAAAAGTCGTCTTACCAGCTCCAAGATCTCCTTCTAAAATAATTACGTCTTGTGCCTCTACGAGCTTACCTAGTTTTTCTGATAACCTTTGTGTTTCCTCAGAAGATTTTGTTGTTACTTCATATTTACTCACAGACTTCACCTACTTTACTCACAATGTTCTCTGCTCTTTATTATACAGGTTTTGAATATATAAAAAAGTCCTTAGGAGTTGTCCTAAGGATAGTTTGACTGTCTTTATTAGTTTTTTGTTAAAACAAATAAAAAAATACGAAACAACTTGTTTCGTTCTTTTCTTTATATGAAATGGCGGTCCCGACCGGGGTCGAACCGGCGATCTCCTGCGTGACAGGCAGGCATGTTAACCACTACACCACGGGACCATTTGGTTGCGGGGACAGGATTTGAACCTGCGACCTTCGGGTTATGAGCCCGACGAGCTACCGTGCTGCTCCACCCCGCGACAATATAAATAGCTTGGCGACGTCCTACTCTCACAGGGACAAGGTCCCAACTACCATCGGCGCTAGAGAGCTTAACTTCCGTGTTCGGTATGGGAACGGGTGTGACCTCTCTGCCATCATCACCAAACTATGAAGGCATATTCCTTCAAAACTAGATAACATTGCTACATATTATATGGTTAAGTCCTCGATCTATTAGTATTCGTCAGCTCCACATGTCACCATGCTTCCACCTCGAACCTATCAACCTGATCATCTTTCAGGGATCTTACTAGCTTACGCTATGGGAAATCTCATCTTGAGGGGGGCTTCATGCTTAGATGCTTTCAGCACTTATCCCTTCCGCACATAGCTACCCAGCTATGCCCTTGGCAGAACAACTGGTACACCAGCGGTGCGTCCATCCCGGTCCTCTCGTACTAAGGACAGCTCCTCTCAAATTTCCTACGCCCACGACGGATAGGGACCGAACTGTCTCACGACGTTCTGAACCCAGCTCGCGTACCGCTTTAATGGGCGAACAGCCCAACCCTTGGGACCGACTACAGCCCCAGGATGCGATGAGCCGACATCGAGGTGCCAAACCTCCCCGTCGATGTGGACTCTTGGGGGAGATAAGCCTGTTATCCCCGGGGTAGCTTTTATCCGTTGAGCGATGGCCCTTCCATGCGGAACCACCGGATCACTAAGCCCGACTTTCGTCCCTGCTCGACTTGTAGGTCTCGCAGTCAAGCTCCCTTATGCCTTTGCACTCTACGAATGATTTCCAACCATTCTGAGGGAACCTTTGGTCGCCTCCGTTACACTTTAGGAGGCGACCGCCCCAGTCAAACTGCCCACCTGACACTGTCTCCCGGGTCGATAGGACCCGTAGGTTAGAATTTCAATACAGTCAGGGCGGTATCCCACCAGCGC
>NZ_JARVGY010000001.1:2335000-2422500 GCF_040460035.1 Bacillus cereus group sp. MG1
CGTTAGCGATCTACTCCCTTAGCAGGGGAGCCCCTTGAGCCACTTGGGTACTTCTCTGTATGGCTCCGCAGGTAGGACTCGAACCTACGACCGATCGGTTAACAGCCGATAGCTCTACCACTGAGCTACTGCGGAATAATGAAGACAATTTGTATCTTATAAAAATTCTCTCTGTAAGTCAAGAAGTTTTTAACAACATCTTGTTCAAACGTGACATGTTTATAATATACTGGATTGCGTTTTTACTGTCAAGATGTTTTCGATATCGGTTTGAGTTTCCCTTTACACTTTCCACAGACATATCTTTTTGTATTTATTTGACGCCTTCTTACATATTGAAGTGAACACTCCATACATTCATACTTATAAATCTTTTTTTCCTTCTCTTCATTAATCATTTGTTTACAAAAACGTGGTGCCTCAACTTTCTTTAACAACTCACGGAAATCCCTGTCCCTGTGCTTATACCCTCTTCCTGCAATATGTAAGTGATAATGACAAAGCTCATGTTTAATAATCCCGACTAACTCTTCTTCACCATACACTTCGTAATATCGATAATTCAGTTCGATATTATGACTCTTCAATAAATAACGCCCACCAGTTGTACGTAATCTATTGTTAAACACTGCTTTATGTAAGAACGGCATCTCAAAGTATTGTAGTGACACTTCTTCCACTAGTCGCTGAATTTCTTGCTCATCCACTCTCATTCCTCCTAAACAAAAAAATATTTTTACACTTTTCTCCCTTCTTATACATATATTAAATAGTACATATACCCATCCTCATGTAAGAAGCGTGGTTTCTAAAAACAAAACATGAATAGAAATCCACTCACCAACCTCTCATCAATAGCATTTTAGATTTTTGAGAGCAGGATTAAACAAGGAGGGATTCCTATGCCTACGTGGCTAAAAAAACAAATGCAACGTGCATATTTCGAAAAAAACCGGTATCAAATTAAATTATTAAATGAATGCTGGTTTTATTATAGCAAAATACATCAAAGCTCATAATCCATTACACTTTTTATTCCATAAAAAAAAGAGCAGTTTCATCTGCTCTCTTCTCTTACTATTCAATCGGCAACATAGATAGTGCAACGCGTCCTTTTTTTGTATCAATATCATCTACCCATACTTTTACAATTTGCCCTACTGATACAACATCTAACGGATGCTTTACAAACTGTTTGCTAAGTTTAGAAATATGTACTAAACCATCTTGCTTTACGCCAACATCAACAAAAGCACCAAAATCAACAACGTTACGAACTGTTCCTTCTAATTCCATACCACGTTTTAAATCTTCTAATTTCAAAATCCCTTTTTTCAGAAGTGGTTTAGGCAACTCATCCCTCATATCTCTTTCTGGACTAATAAGTGCATCTATAATATCAACTAACGTCGGCTCCCCAACTCCTGTTTCTTGAGATAACTTAGAAATCTCTACTTCTTCCAATCTCTTTTGTAATTGCGGTTGTCCTACGTCATCTATCGATAACCCTAGACTCTTCAATAACAATTCAACATTCTTATATTGCTCTGGATGAATACCTGTTCGATCTAATGGATTCGCTCCTTCTAGTATACGTAAGAAACCTATACATTGTTCATACGTCTTTGCACCTAAACGCGGGATTTTCTTTAATTCCGTGCGCTTCGTGAATTTCCCATCTTCTTCTCTCTTTGCCACAATATTTTTCGCAACAGTTTTCGATAAACCTGAAACATATTGTAACAATGCAACCGAAGCCGTATTTACATTAACCCCAACTTGGTTAACAGCTGTTTCTACTACAAATGTTAATGACTCATTCAGTCTCTTTTGAGATACATCATGTTGGTATTGTCCAACCCCAACTGATTTAGGATCAATTTTCACAAGTTCAGCAAGTGGATCTTGCAGACGTCTTCCAATAGAAACGGCACTTCTCTCTTCAACTTGTAAATTTGGGAATTCCTCACGAGCTAAATCAGAAGCTGAATATACACTAGCACCCGCTTCATTTACAATAATATAAAAGACATCTCGGTTCACACTTTGTAATACATCTACTATAAACTCTTCTGTTTCTCTAGATGCTGTCCCATTACCAATTGCAATCATTTCAACTTGATATTTATCTATAATAGAAAGAACTTTCGTTTTTGCATCATCATATTTACGAACAGGTGGATGCGGATAAATAACATCGATATGTAGTACTTTCCCCGTATCATCTACTACAGACAATTTACAACCAGTTCTATATGCCGGATCTACCGCTAGCACGACTTTCCCTTTCATCGGAGGTTGTAATAATAAGTTACGTAAGTTCTCAGAGAAAATATGTATCGCTTGTTCTTCAGCTGTTTCTGTTAATTCTTTACGAATTTCTCTTTCGATTGAAGATTGAATTAATCGTTTATAACCATCTTCAATCGCTAATTGTACATAATGTGCACTTTTCGAATCGTTATCACGAATTACTTTCTTATTTAAAAAAGTTACTATCTCATCTACTGGCGGAACAACAGCAACTCTCAATATATCTTCTTTCTCGCCACGATTCATTGCTAATACACGATGTGGTACTACTTTTTGCAATGGTTCTTCATAACTGTAATACATTTCATATATATTCTTTTCATCTTTTTCTTCATCTTTCACGGACGAAGACATAACACCTTTTCTAAAAGTAACATTTCGAATCCAACTACGATACGCAGCTTCATCTGAAACCATTTCTGCAATAATGTCTTGTGCACCTTGTAAAGCTTCTTCTGCAGATTGCACTTCTTTCTCTACATTAATAAATTCCACTGCCTTTTTAGCCGGATCTTCTTTCTTATATAACAATAACCATTCAGCTAATGGTTCTAATCCTTTTTCTTTAGCAATTGTCGCTTTCGTTCTTCTTTTCTCTTTATATGGACGATATAGATCTTCTACTTCTTGCAACTTTGTAGCTTTAACAATTTGCTGTCGTAGCTCTTCTGTCAGTTTCCCCTTCTCATCAATAAGACGAAGAACTTCTTCCTTCCTATCTTCAAGTTGCATCATATATTGCCATCTCTCTAAAATCGTACGAATTTGCACCTCATCTAAAGAGCCTGTCCATTCTTTTCGGTAACGAGCAATAAATGGAACTGTGTTACCTTCTTCTGTTAATTGAATAACATGACGAACTTGCTTTTCGGTAAAGCCTAATTCTTTCACTAACATTTTCATTAACGCTTGTCGATTATCTACCATTTCCATATACAACCGTAACCTCCTCTATAATAAAAAAAGTTGCCCTTCAAAGAGAGCAACTTAAACTGCCGATTTAAAAATCTATTAGTCCTAAACTAATTTGTAACGCTTCATCTACACGACTCATCATCACTTCATCCAAATGAGTGATTTTGTCCGTTAAGCGTTGCTTATCGATTGTTCGAATCTGCTCAAGTAAAATAACAGAATCTCTCTCAAAACCATACTTTTTCGCATCAATTTCCACATGAGTGGGTAATTTCGCTTTTTGAATCTGTGCAGTAATAGCCGCTACAATCACCGTTGGACTAAAACGATTTCCGATGTCATTTTGAATGACAAGAACCGGACGAACGCCTCCTTGCTCAGAACCAACAACTGGGGAAAGGTCTGCAAAATACACGTCGCCGCGTTTTACAATCAAAATATTACCCCCCGCTAACTAAGCGTTCTACTGTATGAGCTGCTTCATACTCTGCTAAGAAAGCTTCAGATGCAATACCAAGATTAATTTTTCCCATTTCAATGTACCCACGTCGCATTGATTCATGTTGGTAGCGTTTCTTCGTCTTATGTTGACGCAATAACAATTGTGTTGCCTGGCAAATTAGTTCATGGCGATTCTTATTCTCTTGTTTTCCAATTCCGTCCAATTCCGTTACCATTTGCTTTGGCAACCGAACCACGATTTCAGTAGTTACACTTGATTCGGACACAAAAATACACCTCCACCGTCAACTACACACCCAAATATATATATGACACCTATTGTAATAATACCATTGTATGGAGCCTGTTGCAAAGACTTCCTTATTCCTTGCTTATGTTTTCCAATTCACAAACAAAACATTCATCTTCTTAAATTTTTTATCTCATAACTAACTAAAAACAATAGAACTCCTCTTCAAAACTTACGTGCAACTTATATAAAAAATGATTATAAGTAAAAAGCTTCTCATCAAAAAGAGCTTATTATCCAGCAATGAACAGTCACTCCAATGACAAGAAGCAATCATACTACCTTCTATATATTGTTCAAGTAATTAATTATCTCTACAACCTTACCATTCCGTATAAATATTCTTGGCACACGGAAACTGATCGTTGCAATAATTTCATAATTAATAGTCCCTGAGTATTCCGCAACCTCTGTAGCGCTAATATACTCATCTCCTTGCCTTCCAATAAGCGTAACTTTCGTACCAAGTGGCACTTCACAAGGAAGATGAATCATGAACTGATCCATTGTTACTCGCCCTACAATCGGTACCCTTTTACCATTTATAAGCACTTCAAATCCTTGTAACCTTCTAAGCCACCCATCTGCATAGCCAATCGCTACAGTCGCAATCCATTCTTCAGCTTTCGTTCGATAGGTGACGTTATAACTAATTCCATCACCTTTAATTACCTGTTTAATATGAGCAACTTTCGTATGAAGTGATAGCGCCGGTTCTAATTCAAATGGTAAAAAAGGACGTATTTCTACAGAAGGAGATAATCCATACATTGCAATCCCAATTCGCACTGCATTAAATGTAATCCCTTGAAAACGTAACGTCGCAGCACTATTAGCTGTATGAACAAACTTAGGATCCACTCCGAATTCTTTCAACCAACTTAACTGCTCCAAGAACGTGTTATATTGCTTATCAAAATACGAAGTCTCAACCTCATCTGCCGTTGCAAAATGCGTGTATACTCCTTCTAACTCTAAAAACGGTGCACCCTCTAAACTCTTTAAAAATTCTTTTAGCTCTTTTCTTTCACGTATTCCAATTCTCCCCATACCACTATCAAAGTTAATATGGAATTTCATTACAGATGAACCATCCCAAAGTTTAATTGCTTCTTCCACCCATTCTTTTTGAAAAACAGTTAGCGCTACATCATTTTCAGCAGCTACATTTACATCACGCGGCGGCGAGGGACCTAACACTAAAATCGGTTCAGTAATACCAGCCCTCCGAAGCACTAAAGCTTCATCTAAAAAAGCAACAGCTAACCTTGTTGCACCTGCTTCTAATGCCGTTTTAGCCACCGGTACATAATCGTGCCCATATGCGTTTGCTTTAACTACAGCAAAAATCTCTACATTACTTGGGATGAACTCTTTAATATGTGTAACGTTGTTATAAATGGCATCTAAATCCACTTCCACCCAAGTGTCACGGTAAAATGGTGCTTCTTCCATAAATACACTTCCTTATACACGATATGCGAAGCTTATTCTTTTATATGCTTCTTTTATGAAATCCACCTTCAAACTAAGAAAAGACGTGGTGCACATATATCACCACGTCTAAGAAGTTTACTTCACCTGCTTCGCTGTAACTGAACGAGCAACCATTAACAGCTCCTTCGGCTCTAAACCTTTAGACACGAGCATATATTCTACTCCGTTATGCGACCACGTTACAGAGTCTTTCGTCAATGCACCAATCGTAAACCCAAGATCAACTGGTTCTCCACTTACACTTACCGCTGATGATGCCTCTGCAACTTTTGCCTTTTCTTGTATTAAAGTAAAGGATTTCTTATTTCCAGTGTATGTGAGTATCGCACGCTTGCCACTGTCTGTCTTCAACTCTTTTTCATCTTTCAGAGTCATACCTTGTGGTGTATCAAGTGGATACAAAATAGCAAACGGTTTGTCTTCTTTCGCTGTTGTTTGAACATCTACCTGTGCTCTAGACATATTTTGTTTCGTATCAAATGCACCTTTATCAAATTTCGCATCGAATTTCACTTTAGAGAAATCTACTTTCACAAGAACATTTTGATCATTATCCAGTAACTTCACTGAAACTGGAGTCAAGTCGCTCTTATTCAATGTAATCTCTTGTCTCGGCAACATATTTTGATGTTGATAGTTTGTTTTTGTTTTAAAAATATAATACTTATCTGTTTTCTCAAAAGTAAGGTTTTTCTTGTCCTGCAAAATATCTCTTACAAGTGATTCATATAAATAAGCCTGGCTACTATTTTGCGGCCAATCACTTTGAAAACGGAAGCTCTTATTAAGTGCTGGCGTTAATACAAATACACCTTCTTCATTTCTCAAAATAATTTGGCTCTGATCTTTTTTTGCATTCTTTAAATTCACACGATAAAAAGACGGTTCCTTATGCCAAATCTCTACGTTATACTCTTGAGGCTCATTGCCTGTTTTAATAGATAATTTTGCCTCAGCTTGATAACTTTTCATCCCTTTTACTTTTGATTCTAAATCTCTCACGACATCATCTTGCTTCTTTTCCACACAACCCGCCAACACAAAAACGGTCAACAAACCGACAAGAACTAAAAACAGACGCCTTTTCATCAATTCAGCCCCTTTGCCCCTATAAATGAATGGAAGATGTACCTTCCTTATCGCTACCTCAAATATATGAGACAAAGATATAAAATATGCAGACTAGCGTGACGAGCTTTCTAAAACAACTTGAGCAACAGCAAATTCCTTACTATGACTAATTGATAAATGAACAATATACTCTGTACTTGTAATCAGAATTGGCTTACCTCTTTCATCATTTTTCACTTCAATATCTAAAAAACTCACTTCTTTTCCGATACCAGTACCTACAGCTTTTGAATACGCCTCTTTCGCTGCAAACCTTCCAGCTACAAACTCTGTAAGGCGACTTCCTTTCAGCTCCATAGCAACATTACGTTCATTTTCCGTTAAAATACGTTCCATAAATTTAAGCTTTCCATCTAGCATTTTTTCAATACGATTTAATTCAATAATATCGATACCAATCCCTATAATCATTTCGAAATCCCCTTCTTCTATTTAACTTTCTTCTTTCATATTGATAAGAATAACAGAGAATCTTTCTGATGCAAAAGGGGTGAAAGTAACCGTATGCTAATAAGATCCACTCATATTTCTTTACAACCGACTATTCTTACCTTACTTCTTATTCATTTAGTCATGATGATATTAGGCGACTTTTTTCTCTTACCACTGGCAGCCTCTAATGAATATATCGCTAAAGGAGAATGGTGGCGTGTCATAACTTCTCTTCTCGTACACGTAGACTTACAACATTTTCTTTCTAATAGTATTTTTTTGTTTGCTCTTGGTTCTTCTATCGAAAAGCAACTCGGACACTTTTCTTTTTTTATTCTATTTTTTCTCTCTGGAATTTCTGGAAATATTTCTTCTTATATTATTATGCCGCTTGAATATATTCACGCAGGTGCATCAGGTGGTATTTTCGGACTATTAGGTGCACAGTTATTTTTATTGTACAATCGATACCGCTCTTCAAAACCAAAAGAAATTGCCATTTTCTCAATTATGATTCTTCTATTACTACTATTTACTTTCTTTAACCCTTCTGCCAATCCGATCAGTCATTTAACAGGTTTAATAACCGGTGGCATTTTAACCCCTTTTTTAACCAAAAAAAACGATGGTGCAAAGCTTATTTAATATAAAAGCTTGCACCATCGATAATTTCTACATCTACTTGTTCACTTAAATCTCTCATTAATTGAAATAAAGACTCATCCTTCATCTTCGCCTCAATCATACAATCAATTTGCGGAACACTTCCCTTTATCCTTCTTAAAAAAGATAAAAATGCCTCTACATTAATATAATCTGCATGAGCTCTTGGATCTTTTCCCTCTCTAGGGCTAGAGATATGCATTTTAACCGGCAACAAAGACGTTTCCCACGTATGAACGACACGTGCCCAATCTTCATACCAATCTTCTTGCTCATTATTCATCATATGGTGATGCAAGTCAAATACGACGGGAATATCTAATTTTTCTCCTAAATATAATGTTTCCTCTAACGTAAAGGTTGTATCATCATTTTCTAATATAATCATTTCTTGAATACCCCTTGGGACATTAGACCAATTCTCTATAAAGCGCTCTAATGCAAGTTCTTTATCTTTATATCCTCCTCCGACATGCAGTACACATCGTTGCTTATGTTCAATCCCCATGCCTTTTAATAATTTTTTGTGCATCTGCAATGTTTTTACAGATTGTTTAAAAACACTCTCCTCAGGTGAATTTAGTACAACAAAATGATCTGGATGGAAATCAATTCTCATATTCATATGAACTGCATATTCACCTAGTTTTTTTAAATTTTCTTTTAAAGGACGAATATAGTTCCACTCTAGCAATTCCTCATGATTCGCTAAAGGAATGAGCTTTGAACTGAGCCGAAAGAAAGATATGTCATGCCCTTTATTATGCTTTAATAAACGTAAACAATTTTCTAAATTGGAATTAGCAATTCTTTCAAGTTTACGAATTGCAGCAGCACGATCATTTAATTTCTGAAACTGTGCATACGTCATCGTTTGAGATGGAGATGCATTCTTCAAATGTACACTCATCGCAACGTAACCAAGCCTTACAAGCATATAACAGCCCCTTTTCTATCATAACTATTATGTAGTATGCACAATTATAGAAATAAAAAAAGAGAATGCCCGCAAAGGGCATTCTCTTTTTTTATTAAGCTTGTGGACGGCTATGATGTTTTCTTTCGCCGCGTCCATTTGAAGAACCAGGGCGACCTTGGCCTTCACCTCTACGACCACGACTACCACCATCACGATTGCGATCACGGTTTCCGTCACGATTACGTCCATCACGGTTACGGTCACGATTACGTCCATCGCCACCGCCGCGTGCATCACGACTACGATTACGGTTACCATCACGGTATCCGCCTCCGTTACCGCCGCGTTTTTTAGAACCGCCGCCTCTTGAAACAACAGGTGGTTCTGATGTTAAAGCGATCGGAGTTGTATCCGGCTCTTTAGTCATCATTTTTAAAGCAGCAGCTACTACTGTTACAGAGTCATTTTCTTCTAACATTTCTTCTGCAATACGCTTGTAGTATGCTAAGTTTTCATTTTCAATTGTGCTTTGAAGCTTTTCAGCGATTAAACGTTGTTGACCTTCTAATGCCTCGTCAAGTGTCGGTGCATCCATACGGTCCATTTTACGTTTTGTTGTACGCTCGATATTTTTTAATTGTCCTGATTCACGTGGTGTTACAAATAGCATTGCAATACCTTTTTTACCTGCACGACCAGTACGACCGATACGGTGAACGTATGATTCTGGATCTTGTGGAATATCGAAGTTATATACGTGCGTTACGCCTGAAATATCAAGACCACGTGCAGCAACGTCTGTTGCAACAAGAACTTCAATAGAACCTTCTTTAAATTTACGTAATACAGACATACGTTTCGCCTGAGTTAAATCACCGTGAATACCTTCTGCAGCATAACCACGTAAGTTTAATGCTTCTGATAATTCATCAACACGACGCTTTGTACGACCGAATACGATTGCAAGCTCTGGAGATTGAATATCTAATAAGCGTGTTAACACGTCAAACTTTTTCTTTTCTTGCACTTCTAAATAGAACTGCTGAATGTTTGGCATTGTTACTTCTTTTGCTTTTACTTTAATGTGTTGAGGCTCAGTCATGAAACGCTCAGCAATACGGCGGATTGGATCCGGCATTGTCGCTGAGAATAGTAATGTTTGATGTGTTTCTGGCACATCTGTTAAAATTGCTTCAATGTCTTCAATGAAGCCCATGTTTAACATTTCATCCGCTTCGTCAAGAACAACTGTCTCTACGTTTTGCAGGCGAAGTGTTTTACGGTTAATATGATCTAAAATACGACCCGGCGTACCAACAATAATGTGTGGGTGTTTTTTTAGAGCACGAATTTGGCGGTTAATATCTTGACCACCATAAATTGGTAAAATGCGAACACGTTTATGCTTACCAATTTTGTATAATTCTTCTCCAACTTGAATTGCTAATTCACGCGTTGGCGCGATAACAATACCTTGAACCGATTCTTTATGTGTATCCACTTTATCTAATAGTGGTAATCCGAATGCTGCTGTTTTCCCTGTACCTGTTTGCGCTTGCCCAATAATATCTTTACCTTGCAATGCATGTGGAATTGTTTCAGCTTGAATTGGTGTAGCCTCTTCAAAGCCCATACTTTCAACAGATTGCAGTAAAGAATCACTTAATCCTAATTCTCGAAATGTTGTCAATGTTACTTCTCCTTTTCTATCCTATACTTATCATTTAAAAAAAGGCGTTTTCCGAATTTGCGGAAAAGCCCTTTTCCTGAATGCTCACGTATATAAACGGGCGTATATTCTTCACGAAAATACTTCTAAACGTTATTACACTTTATCAATTATAAGTTTTGTATGTGTAAAAAGCAAACCCAACTGTTACCTTATTTTCATATTCAGAGTTTTTTTCTTCACTTTTATTTTTTTATATTTACTGTAAGCGCTTATTATAAGTTTCTTCTATTTTCGTAACTATCATCCCTATTTATATACACCAATTATTTCAACATCGTAATTACTTCTTCTAATTTCATACCGCGAGATGCTTTTATTAATACAACATCTTTCACATCGACTACTGCTTGTAAATCTTTTACTAACTCTTCTTTATTATCATACGCCTTTACACGTTCATTAGGGAAATTAATTTTCGCTCCTTCAGCAATTTGAGCCCCTAATCTACCGTATGTGAATACATGCGAGATTTTTGCTGGATCGATTAATTTTCCTACCTCATAATGGAACTGTACTTCTTGATCTCCAAGTTCTAACATATCACCGAGCACAACGATTTTTTTAGCAAAACCATCTAAACCATTCATTAAATGGAATGCTGCTTCCATAGCCGTCGGACTTGCATTATAAGCATCGTTGATAATTGTTAAACCACTATTTGTTTTCACAATTTCCATACGCATGCCCGTCATTTGAAGTGTTACTAAACCTTCTTTCATCTCTTCCCACGTTACACCAAAATGTTTCGCAATTGCCATTGAAGCAAGTGTATTATACACATTATGTTTTCCTAACACAGGTAAGTAGAATGAAATATTTTCATCTCTATTCATTTTGAAATGTGTCCCAGTTGCTTGTAATGTTACAGTCGTTGGATAATAATCGTTTGCTCTTGCATCACCAAACGTAACCGTTTCTGCTGCTAAATTCATTTCAGGAACACGATTCGTTAATAAAGGCTCATCTCCGTTATATACGAACACGCCACCTTCTTGTAACCCTGTAACAATTTCTAATTTCGCTTCAGCAATTGCCTCACGAGACCCTAAATCCATTAAATGTGCCTCACCAATATTCGTAATGATAGCTGCATTAGGACGAGCTAACTTAGATAAGAATTCAATTTCGCCTCGGCTTGACATACCCATCTCTAATACTGCTACTTCTGTATTTTCTTCTAAGTTTAAAATGGTAAGAGGTAATCCGATATGGTTATTGAAGTTCCCTTCTGTTTTTTGCACTTTGAATTTAGTCGCAAGAAGACTTGTTACAATATCTTTCGTAGATGTTTTACCATTACTACCCGTTACACCTACAACTTTAACATCCAATTGATCGCGATAGTTTTTCGCTAACATTTGCAATGCGGATAGCGTGTCTTCCACAAAAATAACCGGAAGATTCTCAGGTGGATTCGCTACATCTTTCATCCATAATGTAGCCACAGCTCCATTTTCAACAGCTTTATCTACAAAAGCATGTCCATCGAAGCGCTCCCCTTGAATCGGAACATACAAGTTTCCTTTTTCAATTTTTCTTGTATCAATAGACACGCCTTGAATAGTAATTCCCTCATATTGCTCTGCTAATCCAGTACCATTTACCATCTGTTCCACTTGCTTTAACATTCGCTTTATCATATAGAAACGCTCCTTACATAGAGGAAGCACTATTCCTACGAATAGTGCTTCCTCCTTTTTTGTTAGATTGTATATTTAATTTTTTGTTTTTCTTCGTGACGTTCAATCGCTAAACGAATTAGCTCTTCAATTAATTCTGGATACGGTAACCCAGTATGTTGCCATAATAGAGGGAACATACTGAACGGTGTAAATCCTGGCATTGTGTTTACTTCGTTAATATACACTTCTCCATCTTTCGTTAAGAAGAAATCAGCTCGCGTTAAACCTGCACCGTCTAATGATTGGAATGCAATAATCGCATCACGCTTAATTACATTAGATTCTTCTTCTGTCATTTCAGCTGGAATAATTAGCGCCGTATCACCATCGATATATTTCGACTTATAATCATAGAAGTCCTTTTTCGGAACGATTTCACCTACAACTGAACATTTCGGCTCATCATTACCTAGTACCCCAACTTCTACTTCACGACCTACAATATTTTCTTCTACAATAATTTTGCGATCAAATTGGAATGCCTCTACAAATGCATCCTCAAGTTCTTCACGATTTTTACACTTATTAATACCAACACTTGAACCAAGGTTCGCTGGTTTTACGAAGCAAGGATATCCTAACTTATCTTCTACTTTAGAATAAGCTTCCTCACGATTTTTCTCCCATGCACTACGAATGAAGGATGCATATTTTGTTTGTTTTAAACCAGCCTCTGCAAAGATGTTTTTCATAACAACTTTATCCATACCAGCAGATGATGCTAGAACACCATTTCCTACATAAGGGATATTCATTAATTCTAATAGTCCTTGAACCGTTCCATCTTCACCGTTTGGTCCATGTAGTAATGGGAAAATAACGTCAATAGCGTTCTCCTCAGAAGCTGCAGATGGGATAATTTCTGTACTTAATGATAACGGAGAAATCGCATTTTCTGCACCGCTCATTTTTAAAGCTTCAACATCTGTTACTTCGCCTTCAATACGCTCACCGCGTACCCATTGACCTTGTTCTGTAATATAAATTGGATGAATCTCGAATTTATCTTGATTTAACGCTTTAATAGCAGCAAGAGCCGTCTGTAGCGAAACTTGATGCTCAGCTGATTTTCCACCATATAATAAACCTAATTTAATTTTCGTCAATGAAATCACCCTAACCAATTGTTTTCATTTTTCTATTTTAGCACTTTTTATAAAAATAGGTAGTTCCTATTTGAAATAAAATGTAACTTCCATAAATAATTAAATAACATCACTTATTGGTTTTTCATTTCATTTTCTATATAGGTACACAAAATAAAATGGCAATCTAATCTAGTTATGTACCTAAAATATGTAGAAATCCCCTTTTTTGTGTATGTCACCTATTCACTAAGAAGATTGTTTGGTTAGTGTGTCTTTTTGCCTTTGCTCAACAAGGCGATCTAAAGAAACATATACAATACCTGCAACTACACATCCTACAGCTAAAATTGTAAATAGAAGGTGACCAAGTAACCGATCTAATAAAAAACCTCCCAAAAGTGGGCCAAATGCGCTTCCTGTAATCCACTGCAAACTTGCAGCTCCCATATAAGTCCCTCTCAAATGCTCAGGGGCCAAATTTGCTACAAATGTCATCTGTACAGGCGACATAATCATTTCACCTAACGTATATATAGCATAAACGAACAGTAGTGTTATTAAAATAATTGTAGCATTTGTATTAAATTCTCCAAACCACTTCGGTAACCACCCTATAAAAAATAATCCAATCCCGAATAAACATGCACCATATAACATCGTCTTCCCAACTGGTTTATCCGTAGCCCATTTTGAAATTTGAAACTGGAATAAAACAACTAATAGTCCGTTTAACGCCATTAAATATGGATATGGATTATTCGTTCCAAAAATACGCTTCATTTCATTATCAAAATGTAGTGGCAGCATGCCTTCCGTTTGAGAAAACCCCATCGAAATGATAATACCTGCTAATAAGTAAATCATTAATGCCTTATCTCGCATTACAATTTTCCAAACTGCCCCAGATTCCTTTTCTTTATGTTCTTCCTTATCTATGCTCTTTGGCATCGTCTCTTGAATAAGAAGTAATACAAGTAACGCATAAAATAGCATTGTAGAAGAGGCAATAATAAACACAAGATTCTTTGACAACACAACTACTGATGCTCCCATTATCGGACCAATCGCAGCACCTATATTGTGTCCCATTCGTAATAAACCATATGCCTCTGTTCTTTTTTCTGGTGCCGTTACATCCGCGACCATAGCTGATGCAGCTGGATGAAATAAAGAATTACTCAACCCTAAAAAAATAGATAAAATTGCATATGGAATAAATCCTTCTATAAATAGAAAACCGAGCATTAATAATGCATTACTTGCCATAGAAAATATCATAATAGGCTTTCTTCCATATATGTCAGCAATTCTCCCTCCTATAAGTGATCCAAAGCTTGCAGCAATTGGAGAAAGCGCCATAATAACCCCAACTTCCAACAACGAATCTACCTTATCTTTTAAATATAATGCAAAAAAAGGCATTAACATCATCATTGCAATTCCATTTAACGTCTCTCCAATAAATCGAATCCATACGTTACGGTCCATCTCCCTTAACTCACGCCACGTATTTTTCATCATTCCACCCCTTTAGTTAGCCAACAATTATCTTATAACAAGTTCAGAAAAATGTAAATTTTCAAATAAAAAATCCATTCTAACAGAATTAGAATGGATTTTTTCGCTTATAAATTTGCAACATCTTCTTCTTTTTTACTATTATTTAAAGCACTATGTTTTCGGCTATATAAGAAGTAAACCGCTATACCAATAACCATCCATATCCCAAAACTAATCCACGCTGTCCCTGATAACTGAAGCATTAAGTATAAACAGAAAATCACTGTTAATGCTGGTAAAAATGGTACAAGCGGAGCCTTAAATGCCCTTGGTAAGTCTGGATGAGTTCTTCTCATTACGATTACCGCAACAGCTACAAGTGCAAATGCTGACAATGTCCCCATATTTACAAGATGTGCTAAAACATTTAAATCTATTAATCCTGAAATCAGTGCCGCAATAATCCCCGTTGTCCATGTATTTAAAAATGGCGTTTTAAATTTCGGATGAACTTTAGCAAGACGCTTCGGCAGTAAACCATCTCGGCTCATCGCATAAGAAACACGAACTTGCCCATACATCATAACTAGCATTACTGTTGTAATTCCTGTAATTGCTCCTACTGAAATTACCCCCGCTAAACCATCTTGTCCAATAAATTGAAGTGCAAAAGCAACTGGATCTGATATATTTAGCTGGCCGTATGGAACAATCCCTGTCAAAATAAGCGAAACAACGATATAAAGAACTGTACAAATTAATAACGATGCAATAATACCAATTGGTAAATCACGTTGCGGACGTTTCACTTCTTCTGCCGCTGTTGAAACTGCATCAAATCCTATAAATGCGAAGAATACTGTAGCCGCTCCAGCCATTACACCATCTAAACCAAATGGCATAAAGGGCGTCCAGTTTTCAGGTTTCACATAATTAAAACCAGCAAAGATAAAAATAAGAACAACTGCTATTTTAATAAATACCATAATGTTATTTACTCGTGCACTTTCACGAACACCCCTAGATAAAAGAACTGTCATCACTAAAATAATTAGAACTGCAGGTAAATCAATTATTCCACCCTTTCCTGTACCAGGAGCCGAGGAGAGAATAGTCGGAATGTGAATTCCAAACCCCTTTAATAAAGATTGAAAATATGCAGACCAACCGTTTGCTACAGCAGATGTAGCAAGTAAATATTCAAGCATTAAGTCCCAGCCAATTAAAAATGCGAACACTTCCCCCATCGTCGCGTATGTATACGTATACACACTGCCCGAGACAGGAACTGAAGAAGCAAATTCAGCATAACAAAATGCAGCAAAGGCACAAGCTAACGCGGCAATCGCAAATGATAATATAATAGCTGGCCCAGAATGTTTCGCTGCCACAACACCCGTTAGAACAAAAATACCAGTTCCAACAATTGCTCCGATTCCAAGCATAGTTAAATCTAGCGCACCCAATGTTCTTGCTAACGTTTTTTGCTTACTTTCATGCATTAACTTTGCAATTGGCTTCTTTTGAAAAATTTGCTTCATCTTTCACTCCTCCAAGTTTTAAATTTTCTGAAAATTTTTAATTCGCTTTTTTATTTTACTCATTACGCTTTTCCTAGTCAATACTTTTGTCGAAACAAGTAGAAATTCTTCTGAATATGCACGATCCTTATTATTCTTTCTATATATCTTTCCATTATTTTTTTGGTATTATTATACATGTCGATTCCGTGAAAAAGGCATGCCCCCCTTATTGAGAGCATGCCTTTTTTACTTATTTCACAGTATATGAACCTTGTTCAATCCAGCTATACATATACTTTTCATCTTCTGTTTCATGTGCTTGTTTTACAATACGAAGCGGACGGAATGTGTCTATCATAACAGCTAATTCAAGCGTCTCTTTCTTCCCTATACTTGCCTCTGTTTTCCCCGGATGCGGTCCATGGGGAATCCCGCTCGGATGAAGTGTAATAGAACCTTCTTCCACACCTTTGCGACTCATAAAGTTTCCTTCTACATAGTAAAGAACTTCATCACTATTAACATTACTATGATAATATGGTGCTGGAATTGACTCTGGATGATAATCGTATAAACGTGGTACGAAAGAGCAAATAACAAAATTATGCCCTTCAAATGTTTGATGTACTGGCGGTGGCTGATGAATGCGCCCTGTAATTGGTTCAAAATCCTCTACATTAAATACCCACGGATATAAATAGCCATCCCATCCAACAACATCTAACGGGTGGTGTCCTAAAACATGTTTATGCATATAGCCTCTTGATTTTGTCATTACGACAAACTCGCCTTTTTCATCATATGTCTCTAATTTTTCTGGACCACGAAGATCTCTTTCACAAAACGGACTATGCTCTAACAATTGTCCGTATTCATTTCGATAACGACGCGGCGTTGTAATTTGGCTATTTGCCTCTACAACAAGAAACTTAGTCTCTCCTTCATCTGGAATAACACGATAAATCGTTCCAATTGGAATCGTTACATAGTCGCCTTTTCTATAGTGAATCGTTCCAAACATCGTTTCAATTTTCCCTGTTCCATAATGAACAAATAACATTTCATCGCCATCACCATTACGATAGAAATAATCCATTTTTTCTGTTGGACTCACTACTCCAATTAACAAATCTTCATTTCCAAGTATGAAATTACGTCCACTTATTGCATCACCACTTTTTTTACTTTCTTTCGTTCGAAAGTGGCGATGAGAAAGAGCAACATCCTCTTCATACTGCAACTGACAAGAATGCGATAATGCAGAATGACCTACTTCTGTTGGCATATAATGATGATACAAAATAGACTGCGTACCAGAAAAACCTTTTGTTCCCATTACCTGTTCACGATAAAGCGACCCATCTTTTTTACGAAATTGTACATGTCGTTTATGAGGTAGTTCTCCCATGTGACGATAAAACATGCCCATCACCCGCTTCCTTTTCTTTTTTGATCGTATTACGTAGTGTACCTAAACCAGTAATCGACAGTTCTACAACATCTCCATCTTGTAGCCACTCTTCTGTACCCAGTTCTAAAATACATCCTGTTCCTACTGTCCCAGAACCAATCACATCTCCTGGATATAACGTAACGTCCTCTGAAGCACGTTCAATCATTTCAGCAAATGTATAGTAAATATCTTGGAAGTTTCCTTTTGATAATAGTTTTCCATTTACATGAGCAGTCATTTCTAAATTATATCGATCACCATTACGATAAACGTCTAATTCCTCTTTCGTAACGAGATGTGCTCCTAAAGAAGTTGCAAAGTCTTTTCCTTTCGCTGGACCGAGACCTACTTTCATTTCTGTTGCTTGTAAGTCTCTCGCACTCCAATCGTTCATAATACAATAACCAAAAATATATTCCTCTGCTTGCTCACGAGAAATATTTCGCCCTTCTTTTCCTATTACGCAAGCAATCTCCAACTCATAATCAAGCTTTTTAGACTTTTTCGGACCAATTACAAAATCACCGGAACCAATTACAGCACGATGATTAGTAAAATAAAAAACCGGAATATCATACCATTCAGGCACAACATCTAATCCTCTTCGTCCACGAGCTGTTTTTACATGTTGTTCAAATGCGTAAAAATCTCGAATACTACTCGGATTAGGAAGAGCAGCTGTCAATTGTACTTCTTCTAAAGCATATATACCCTTATTTGGATTCTTAATATTCCGCACTACTTCTACATACTCATCCGCTTTCTCTAAAAAATCTATCATAGAAGAAGGGATTTTCCCTTCACTAGCAAGATTCATATCTATTACTTTGTCACCTTCAAGCCATCCAGCCCGTAGTTCTTTTGAAGGAAGACGAAATGTAACAAATTTCATCCTGATTCCTCCTTATAAAAATGAAATTTCCACCAGCAAAGGGACTTTTGCTGGTGGATACAAATCTTATAAGTTTCCGCGACGCTCTTGTTCTCTTTCAATTGATTCGAATAACGCTTTAAAGTTTCCTTCACCAAATCCACGAGAACCTTTACGTTGAATGATTTCAATAAATAAAGTCGGACGATCTACAATTGGTTTCGTAAAGATTTGTAGTAAGTAACCTTCATCATCACGATCTACTAAGATCTTTAATTCTTTTAACTTATCAATTTCTTCATCGATTTTTCCAACTCGTGCAGTTAGCTCATCGTAATAAGTATCAGGTGTATCTAAAAACTCCACCCCATTTGCACGAAGCGCTTCAACTGTTTTAACAATATCACTTGTTAATAAAGCAAGATGTTGTACACCAGCTCCATTATAGAATTCTAGATACTCTTGAATTTGTGACTTTCTCTTTCCGTCTGCTGGTTCGTTAATAGGAAACTTAATACGACTTCCATTCGTCATAACTTTTGACATTAACGCCGAATACTCTGTACTAATATCGTCATCATCAAAATGAATCATTTGTTTAAAGCCCATAACATTCTCGTAATAACTAACCCACTCTTCCATTTTTTCAACATTACCAACTACATGATCAACAGCAATTAAACCAGACTCCTCAAATGGAATATTAAATTCTACCTTTTGGAATCCTGGCATAAATGCCCCTTTATAATTTTTACGCTCTACAAGCGTATGAATTGTATCACCATACGTACCAATAACTGCTTTTTTCAATGTACCGTCCTCATCTGTTAATTCCTGCGGTGGAGCAATTGCGACGGCACCACGTTTCACTGCTTCTGAGTATGCTTTATCAACATCATCAACAAGTAGTGCCACATCCTTCACGCCATCACCATGAGTCTTTACAAACTCTGCAATACGATTTTCACTACTTAAAGCTCCAGACACAACGAAACGCATATTTTTTTGCACAAGAACATAAGATACCTTTTCACGGTTTCCAGTTTCTAATCCAGAGTAAGCTACAATTTTGAATCCGAACGCTCTCGCAAGATAATAACTCGATTGCTTTGCATTCCCTACGTAAAATTCCAAATGATCTACATCACGTACTGGAAAAAAGTCCTCCATTTGTGCAGCTAGCGTATCCATAGATTTTTGTTTCATAATATCTTCATCCCCCTGTAAATAGATTAAATGGTCCATACTTAAAACCAACCGAAAACGCTTCCAACATTAATTAATAGAAATTAGTTAGCAAGCTAACAAATTCTGACCTTTAAAATTTTCTATCTTTTCTGTCAAATTCCTCTTTTTTTCTTACATATAAAATTCGACTTTTTTCTCTTTGAAATAAAGCGGGATTTTATTCAGTGGCTTTTTGATTATTCGTTGAATCAAGTTTCAACCGCAGCGTTTAATTAGCCATGAATGCTGGATAATGAGGTAACTTTAATACTTGAGGGTATATAAGAAGAATATAAAAAAGACTCCAACATATTAACTACTTACTAATACGTTAGAGTCTTTATTTTTTTTGAATGATTGTATTTATATATCTCATACTAATACATTTGCAAGGAATAGAATAAATGATGTTAATATTACCGCTCCACCTAAGGATCCTAATAAATCTGTTTTTGTTACTTGAAACACTTGTTCACTGTTCATATCCCTCATTCTCCTTCCTTTTTTGTTTAATTTAAAACTTCTATTATACTAATACACTTGATAGAAATACGATTAACGCTGTTAATACTACTGCTCCACTTGCTGATCCTACGAAGTCACCTTTTGTTACTTGTAATACTTGCTCTTTCATATCTTTCATTCTCCTCTCTTTTTCTTTTATTACAAAACTTCTATTATACTAATACGCTTGATAGAAATACGATTAACGCTGTTAATACTACTGCTCCACCTGCTGATCCTACGAAGTCACCTTTTGTTACTTGTAATACTTGCTCTTTCATATCATTTATCCTCCCTTTTTATAAGTTATCTATATGTAATTTCTAAGAAATGTTTATTTCATAGTTTTTATGTTAACGTTACATTAAATTTGATAACGTAACGTTTGTAACATTCGTGTAACATTACAGTCATAAAGTGAAATGTAGTCATATTCCTCTCTATTTTTGTTACAAATTGTTTATTTAGTGCCACTAAACCTATCTAATCTTTACTTACTTTTAATATGAGATAAAATACCGTCTTTCCAAGATAAGTTTATATGTTTCCTCTATATAACTATGTATAATAAAAACAAAGAGGTGGTCATTTTGAAATTAATCGCATTAGATATGGATGGTACACTACTATCATCTAATCTTGAAATCTCCAAAGAAAACCTACAAGCAATCCAAACTGCACAAGAAGCCGGTCATATTGTAATGATCTGTTCTGGTCGTGCGAAAGAGGATGCTTTAAAGCTATTGGAAGAATATAAATTATCTCTTCCAGTCGGAGCAAGCAATGGGGCTATTGTTTATGTGGATGGAAAAGTAATTAACTCGCGTTGTATACAAAACGACAAAGTGTACAAACTTGCAAAATTACTAGAATCTGAAGGTTTCCCATATAAGCTATATACAAATAAAGGAGTTTATTCTCCATATACATGGCAGGATCAAGTGATGCAAGCATTCGAAGAAAATAAGCATGCGCTTGATGTTACATTAGAGGAACTTGAACGAATTACAGAAAAGCAAAAGAAATCGAACCTAATTACTGATTTCAAAAAAATAGAAGATGTTGTAAATAACCAAGAACTAGAAATATCTAAATTCTTCATTTTAACGTTTAATGCAGCGCATCGCGCACAGCTATTAAGTATATTACAAGAGGATGCTGATATTATGGTTACAGCATCGGCTCCTACTAACTTAGAAATTATGGATAAGAATGGACATAAAGGAAACGGGATACAGCAGATGGCAGCTCATTTTAATATCCCTATTGAAGATACAGTTGCTATTGGTGATAATTTTAATGATGTACCGATGTTAGAAGTAGCGGGTTTATCTGTTGCAATGGGCAACGCTGAAGAAGATGTAAAAAGGCTATGTGATGTTGTAACACTAACAAACAATGAACATGGTGTTGCTCATGCAATCGAGCAATTTGTATTGAAACAAACTTCATCTAGTAAATAAAAAAAGGACTCTTTCAATTTAAAATGTACCCTATAGAATAGACACTTGAAAAAAGTCTATTCTATAGGGTATTTCTTGTATAATAAAAGGAAAATTGGGATCGGAGAATGTTGAAAATGACAAAAAAACTATTTACAGAAAGAGAAATTCAAATTCTATCAAATAACCTATACGTAAAATCTGTAAGTCAGAAAGGTATCACTTATACAGAGGAATTTAAGCATATTTTTATTGAGGAAAATGAAAAAGGAAAGCTACCTCGAAATATTTTTGAAGAATGTGGTTTTGATATAGATATGATTGGAATGAAACGAGTTATGTCATCGGGAAGTAGATGGCGTGCTGCTTATAGAAAAAATGGTGTATTGGGTTTAAGGGATACACGTATCGAAAACGCTGGAAGAACTCTTGAGAGAGAGCTTACGTTAGAAGAAAAGTATGCCCGTTTAGAAGCCGAACGAAACTTACTAAAGGCGGAAAACGAATTGCTAAAAAAAATCAAACTTATGGAAGGGAGGATGAGAAGGAAATAACACTACCACCTAGTCAGAAATTCATCTTGATTCGTTCTGTCATCATGAAATACAACTTAAGGAATATGGTCAGTCATTTGTGTAAAGTAGCTGGTGTATCCCGTTCGGGATACTATAATTACTTTTCAGTTTCATCTCAAGAACAACGGAAACAAAAGAGTGATCGAGATGAAATCTTGAAGGAAACCATATTAAAAGCACTTCGATTTAGAAATAGAAACAAAGGGGCTCGTCAGATAAAGATGACATTGGCGGGTCAGTTTCAAGTTGTCTACAATTTAAAGCGTATCCGTAGAATTATGAAGAAATACGAGATTATCTGTCCGGTTCGCAAAGCGAATCCTTATAAAAGAATGCTTAAAGCTACAAAAGAACATCGAATAGTACCAAATCAATTAAATCGGGAATTTAAACAAAATACCCCAGGGAAAACACTTCTTACAGATATCACCTATTTAGTTTACGGTAAGAATCAAAGGGCCTATTTATCTACAATTTTAGACGGCTCAACTAATGAAATTTTAGCTTACCATGTTTCAGAACAGATGACATTAGAGCTCGTAACGACAACTCTCCATAAACTAAAAAGGAATCCGCGGATTCGATTGACTGAAGGTGCTTATATTCATTCAGATCAAGGATCCCACTACACAAGCCCTACCTATCAAAAGCTAGTTAAAAAGCTAAACCTAGGACAATCCATGTCAAGAAGAGGAAACTGTTGGGATAACGCCCCACAAGAATCATTTTTTGGTCATCTGAAAGATGAAGCTCATATAAAACCTTGCGTGTCCTTTAATGAATTGAAACAAGAGATTAAGAAATATATGACGTATTATAATCATTATAGATATCAATGGAATTTAAAAAAGATGACTCCTGTTGGATACAGAAACCATCTTCTTGATGTTGCCTAACTTTTTTCAAAATGTCCTTTACAAAGGGTACAGATTAATTTGAAAGAGTCCTTTTTTATACGTGATGACAAGCAACAAAATGCTCTACACCAACATTACGGAATTCTGGTACTGTTTTTTTACAAACATCCGTTGCAAATGGGCAACGTGTATGAAAACGACAGCCCGAAGGTGGATTTGCTGGACTTGGAATATCCCCTTCTAGTATAATTCGTTCTCGCTTCACTGTTGGATCTGGTATTGGAACAGCTGATAACAATGCTTTCGTATAAGGATGTAGCGGATTGGTAAATAACTCATCACGCGGTGCTGTCTCCACAATCGTACCTAAATACATAATTCCGATTTTCGTACATAAATGTTCTACTACACTTAAATCATGCGAAATGAATAAATAAGATAATCCCCTTTTCTCCTGTAACTCACTAAATAAATTAATAATTTGTGCTTGGATAGATACATCTAGTGCCGCTACAGGTTCATCAGCTACAATGAATTCTGGATTTAATACCATAGCTCTTGCGATTACGATACGCTGACGTTGTCCACCAGAAAACTCATGGGGATACCGGTCAATATGATAAGGAGCTAATCCACATAACTCCAATACTTCAATTACCTTTTCACGCACATTTTCTTTCGTTGCTAATCCGTGGGCCAACATTGGCTCTCCAAGCGCTTCTCCAATTCTCATTCTCGGATTTAATGAGCTAAATGGATCTTGGAAAACGAGTTGCATATTAGGGCGATGTTTTCTTAATTCATCCTTGGATAAAGAATGAACATCTTTTCCTTTAAACTTCACTTCTCCCTCCGTTTTTTGAACGAGGCGTAAAATTGTTTTTCCTATTGTTGTTTTCCCGCTCCCTGATTCACCAACGAGACCAAACACTTCACCTTTATTAATAGTAAAACTTACTCCATCAACTGCTTTTACATGCCCAATTGTTCTACTAAATACGCCACCCTTAATTGGAAAATATGCCTTTAGGTTTTTCACCTCTAATAATGGTTCACTCATTGTTCCGCACGCTCCTCATATAACCAACAAGCTACTTTATGATTTTCATCATTTACATTTAGATTTGGGGCTTCTTTTTCACATATTTCCATACAATGCTCACAACGCCCACTAAAGTAACAAAACTCACCTAAACCAACTAAATTCGGAACTTGCCCTGGAATAGAATATAGTTTATCTATTCGTTTTCCCATTACTGGTTTTGATTTCAATAATCCTTTCGTATAAGGATGTTTTGGATTTTGGAATATCTCTAGTACTGGGGCTTCTTCAATAACTTTCCCGCCATACATAACGACAACATAATCAGCCATTTCCGCTACGACACCTAAGTCATGTGTAATTAATAAAATCGACGTTTTAAATTCTTCTTTCACTTGTCTTAGTAGATCCAATATTTGAGCCTGAATGGTAACATCAAGAGCTGTTGTTGGTTCATCTGCAATTAATAACTTAGGATTACAACTAAGCGCAACAGCAATCATAATACGTTGTAACATCCCACCGCTCAGTTCATGCGGATAAGAATGGACGATTTCATCAGCGCGGGCTATGCCAACTTTACGAATTAACTCAATTGCCTTCTTATATGCTTCATTTTTACTAAGTAATTCATGCTCTCTTAACGTTTCTACAATTTGCTCCCCTACAGTGAAGACGGGGTTTAGCGATGTCATTGGTTCTTGGAAAATCATTGCAATATCATTGCCTCGTAAACTACGAAGTTCTTTCTCTTTCATTCCTAAAAGACTTTTTCCTTCATATAAAATGTCTCCACCCACTACACTACCAGATTCAGCAATAAGCCCCATAATAGATAAAGCTGTTACACTCTTTCCGCAACCTGATTCTCCTACTACACAAACTGTTTCCCCTTCTCGAACCGCAAAGCTAACATGGTTCACAGCCTTTACTGTCCCCTCGTCAGTTTGAAAATGTGTTTGTAAGTCTTTCAGCTCTACTACCGCTTTACTCATATCTTCTCACCTACCGTCTCATCTTTGGATCTAACGCATCACGAAGTGCATCACCAAGTAAATTAATTGATACAACTGTTATAAAGATTGCAAAACCGGGCGGAATCCATAACCATGGACGCTTTTGGAAATCGATTAATGAGTTAGCTGCGCTAATCATGTTCCCCCATGATGGTGTAGGTGGAACGACTCCAAGACCTAAGTAACTTAGTGCGGATTCTCCCAAAATAGAACCTGCAACACCTAATGTGGATACAACAATTAAAATGGGTAAAACATTAGGTATTAAGTGATATATAATTTTCCGGTAATCTTTTATTCCTAACACATCCGCAGCTTGCATAAATGCTTGCTCCCTAAGTGATAAAATTTGCCCTCTTACAAGGCGTGCAAGCCCTGGCCAACCTACTAGACTTAAAATAATCATAATGACATACAAACGATAATCAGACGGTACTTTCCACTCTGATAAAATCGCACCCATTATAATAAGTAGCGGTAATCCTGGCATTGACATTAAAATATCTGCAAGCCGCATAATAATATTGTCCACAATACCACGATAAAAACCTGCAATCGCTCCTAATAAAGCTCCAAGTATAACCGATAAAACCATTGAAGCTAAACCAATGGTTAATGAAATACGTCCCGCTTGCATAAGCCTTGTTAAAATATCTCTTCCTAATTGATCTGTACCAAGCCAATGAGAAACACTAGGTGGTTTGTTAATGAGCGCAACTTGTATTTTCCCTGATGCATATGGAGAAAAGAACGGACCGATAAAACAAAATAAAAACATAAAAATTAATGCATAAAACCCTACAAGTGCCATCTTATTTTTCTTTATCTTTTTAAAAGCTTGTCGCCATGGTGATGATTCGCTTCTGCTCTTTTTTTCTTTTTTTTCTGTAATTACTGTAACAGTCTCCATTTCTTTCCCCCCTTACTTCAACCGAATTCTTGGATCAACAACTGCATATACGATATCTGCTAAAAAGTTTGAAACGATTGTTAAACAAGAAAGAAACATCGTAAATGCCATCAATACTGTATAGTCACGGAAATTTAATGCTTCTAATTGAATATTACCAATCCCTGGCCAGTTAAAAATTTGTTCAATAATAATTGCCCCAGAAAACAATCCCGGTAATTCAAATGCTAATAACGTAATTGCTGGTAATATTGCATTTTTTAATGCATGCTTATAAATAACCGTCTTCTCCTTCAAACCTTTCGCTCTTGCTGTTCGTATGTAATCTTGTCTTACAACCTCTAACATACTTGTTCTAAAATACCGAGTTAGCGAGCCGACCCCATGCCCATCAACTTAAGAATCTAGACTACCCCCAAGTGTAAAAAAACGTTATTCTTTCTAAAAAGCTAACTAGAAAGGATGACGTTTTTTATGAATCTTTCGATTCAAGATGAATTACAACTATTTTCTGAAGAGCTGTGCCGTCATTTAACCCCTTCTTTTTTAGAAGAACTCGCAAAAAAATTAGGTTTTGTAAAAAGAAAACGAAAATTTTCAGGAAGTGAATTAGCTACCATTTGTATTTGGATAAGTCAAAGGACAGCGAGTGATTCCCTCGTTCGATTATGTAGCCAATTACACGCAGCTACAGGTACTCTTATGAGTCCAGAAGGACTTAATAAACGCTTTGATAAAAAAGCTGTTGAATTTCTGAAATATATTTTTTCTATATTATGGAAAGGTAAACTTTGTAAAACATCGGCTATTTCAAGCACGGCGCTTACCCACTTTCAACGTATTCGTATTTTAGATGCGACGATTTTTCAAATCCCAAAACATTTAGCTAGTATATATCCTGGATCCGGTGGTTGCGCACAAACAGCGGGTATCAAGATTCAATTAGAGTATGATTTACATAGCGGTCAATTTTTAAACTTTCAGGTAGGTCCAGGGAAAAATAATGATAAGACCTTTGGAACGGAATGTTTAGATACCTTACGTCCAGGTGACTTGTGCATTCGTGATTTAGGTTATTTTTCATTAGAAGACTTAGATCAAATGGATCAACGAGGTGCCTACTATATATCCAGATTAAAATTAAACCATACTGTTTATATAAAAAATCCGTCTCCAGAATACTTTCGAAACGGAACCGTAAAAAAGCAATCACAGTATATTCAAGTTGATTTAGAACATATCATGAACCATTTAAAACCCGGTCAAACATATGAAATAAAAGAAGCTTACATTGGAAAGAATCAAAAACTATTCACGCGTGTAATTATCTATCGTTTAACAGAAAAACAGATACAGGAACGTAGAAAAAAACAAGCCTATACGGAAAGTAAAAAGGGCATTACGTTTTCAGAAAAGAGTAAACGATTAACGGGTATCAACATATATGTCTCAAATACGCCTGAAGGGATTGTTCCGATGGAACAAATACATGACTTTTACTCCCTTCGCTGGCAAATAGAAATCATTTTTAAAACTTGGAAATCCTTATTTCAAATTCATCATTGGCAAAATATCAAACAAGAGCGATTAGAATGTCATGTGTATGGAAGGCTTATTGCCATTTTTATCTGTTCTTCTACGATGTTTAAGATACGTAAACTTCTGTTGCAAAAGAACAAAAGAGAATTAAGTGAATATAAAGCTATTGGGATGATTCAAGATCATGTATCGCTGTTATATCAAGCGATACAGAGAAACACCCAAGATCTAACAAAGATTTTAATCCGTTTGTTCGACCTCCTACAGAAGAATGGACGGAAATCTCATCGATATGAGAAGAAAACTATCTTTGATATTATGGGTGTTGTCTATGAGTATAATGGGTTTGGAAAACAAAAGAAAGCTGCATAATTTTTAAAATGAAACTCGTTAGAGTTTATTTGGTGTGTGTACTTTTCAATACCAAAAGTACATTACGAGTTTTTTAGTTGCTTTGAACGAAAGTTCATTTTATTTTTGTTCTTAAGTTGATGGGCATGCGAGCCGACCCCAAGAAGTGTTAAAATAAATACTGGTAAAATCATATGTTTTGCAACTTCTATCACGTAAGCAAATCCTGTTGAATTACTGCCAACATCAATCATTCCACCTATCGGTAATAACTTAAAGTCAACCGCAAACACCTTAATTAAAAACAAGCCGATAAAGAATGAAGGAAATGACATTGCTGCAAAAACACCGATTGTTACAAGTTTATCGAATAAAGAATGTTGCTTCGTCGCCGAGAATACACCGATAATAAGTGCAATTAGCCAAATAAAAAACAATGCAATAATTGCTACACTAAAAGAATTCCAAATAAATTTATTTAATAATGACGTTACAGGCTCTTGATATTGAAGCGAGAAGCCAAAGTCCCCTTGCAATGCATTACCTAACCAATGAAAATAACGCTCAACAATTGGTTTGTTCAACCCATATAATTCCCTCAGTTCAGCTGCTCTTTCCGGTGTAATTTTCGGGTTTGAATCAATATAATCCCCAGGAAGAAGTGCGAACAGGACGAAGATAATAATTGATGTACCAAGCAGTGTAGGAATCATTTGTAACAACCTACGAACAATATATGTTTTCACCCTTTTTCTCTCCAATCTTATGCTTAAAATAGAAGAACATTTTTTCAAAGCGGCACATTACTAACCGAATGAAAAAATGTCTTCTACTTATACATTCTTATCGTTATTTTTCAAATGATAATACTGGTAAGTTTGCACTAATACTGTTGTACTTTTCAGGATCAATTCCTTTTATATTCCCGTTATAACCAGTAATTGTTCTACGGTAGTTTAATAGAATTACTGGTGGATCATCACTTAATTCTTTATACAATTCTTTATAAATAGGTTTACGCTTTTCGATATCTACAGTTTCAATACCTTTTTGAATTAGCTCATCTACTTTTGCATTCTTATAACCAAGACTAGTTTCATTTGCAGTAGACAAATATTCACCAGCTGTTTCACTCGGGTCACTTGTAATCGGTGTCGAAACAGAAGCTAAATCATAATCTCCTTTGTTTACCTTAGAAAGCATCGTATTAAAGTCCATAAATTCAGGATTAAACTCTACACCTATTTCTTTATAATTCTCTTTCGCAATCGGAATTAATAAATCACTATCTTTAGCCGAACTTGGACCGAAATAAGAAAGTTTTAATTTTTGACCATCTTTTTCACGAATTCCATCCGAACCAACTTTCCACCCTGCTTCATCTAATAATTTTTTCGCTTTTTCTTTATCGTATTCGTATTTATTAACTCCTTCTTCCGTATAAGCCCAAGAAGTTGGATGAATTGGTACATTGGCTACTGTACCGTATCCTTTTAACGCTGTATCAACATATTTTTTGCGGTCTAATCCGTAAATAAGTGCTTGGCGAACCTTTTTATCCTTTAAGTAAGGCTTATTATTATTCATATAAATATAACTAAATGACGGCGCTGTTTCGATTTGGATATTTGCGAATTCTAAAGCCTTAGCCTGTTCAAGAACCTCATCACCGGTACCTAAGCCAGTATGGTCAACTTCTCCTGTTTGGAATAACTGAAGCTTCGTATCACCAGAAGTAATTTTATAAATAAAGTTTTGAATTTTTGGTTTACCCGCATAATAATTTTCGTTAGCAACAAAACGAACTTCTTGACCTGGAATATACTTTTCAAATTTATATGGACCCGCAGCTAATGGCTTTCCATATAAATCTTTTAAGTAATCTAAGCTTGTATTTTGCTTATAATCTTTTCCATAATAAGCTTTTGATAGTACTGTACCTCCTAAAACAAATATAGCTTGTGAATTCACTTTTTCAGTTGTAATTTTAATTGTTTGTGGATCAACAACTTGAATACCTTCAATTGAAGTTGCTTTTCCTTCTTTATATTCTTTACCACCTTTAACGGCATATTGAGAGATATCTACTTCACCTTCATATGCCTTATCATGTAAAAGCGTCAATGTGAAAGCTACATCATCCGCCGTTAATGGCGATCCATCACTAAATTTCAAATTTTTACGTAAATGGAATGTATATGTTAACTGATCAGAAGAAACGTCCCACTTCTCAGCTAATTCTGGAATTGGTTTCCCTTGTTTATCGGTTGATACGAGAGATGCAAAAATAACTGAAGTTACGTTTCCATCCCAACCATTTTGTTGAAAGTATGGTAAAAATACGCCGCCTGGCTTACTAATACCAACTACTAACGTATCTTTTCTATTCTTCGCTTTGTCTGGCACTTTCGTTTTATCTGTCGCGGCAATCTTTTCAATTTTCACATTTTTTAAATCCTGCTGCTTAACCGGCTCTGTAGAAGCCGTATCCTCCTGTCCCCCACAAGCAGATAACACAAGCGAACTACTCAGTAATACTGAAAATACACCAGCCCATTTTTTTGTCTTTTTCTTCATTGTCCCCACCCTAACTGTTTAATAGTTATACCCTTGAACTTATTAGCTTATGTATGCCTCCCACAGCACATTTATAGCCAATCGGAAAAGTCGGTTTTAATCAGAAAAAAATAGATGTTTTTGAGGGGTAACAATCTTATTCCGACTTTTCCGGTAGACTTTATGGTTATTAGCTTATATCGTTCATTATGTTTTGTCAATTCTTTCTAAATAAATATTTTGAGAATTTTTCCAAAATTTTCACTCTACATTTATACTTTAAGAAAACTCAGCTATAATTCGTATTAAAACTTAAAAATCTACTTCTATTCCTTCAGCATGAAACATAGAATACTAATAACCAATTACCAAAAAGGGGGCGAAAATATGGACAACCTATTCCAATACGTCCTGCACTACGTATTATTAACAATTATGATAGTCGGAGCGCTATTACTATTCCCGTTCTTCCCAAAGTTCGTCCTCTTTTTAGCTTTTTTTATTATGCTCGGGATCGCTATTATAATTTCAACGAGAGAAGATGCCACGCAAAAAGAGAGCAGAGTTCAGCGCGTAAAGCTGTAACTTTGCTCTCTTTTCGTTTCCATTCACTAGTCTCTGTTACACATATTTATCCCGCTATTTGCCGTGCAGTAAGACCCCCACCTCAAAATTCAGCGAAAGCAAAAGAAGTTAGGTCTGGGTCGGGGTGCCCGTAAAATCCCTCACTTTATCTCTCGGGAAATAATTAGCCTTTGTTTTTGTAATTACGCCTATCCAAAAACCACTAATGACATTTATTTTTTACCTTATTATTTTCATATGTTTCACAAGCTATGCAAATTGAGGAACACGGATTTATTTAAGTTACTGTTTCACGTGAAACACATCGCTTCATTTAACCTTTAAAGCAAAATATCATTATGAAGAAAGCCACTTCCTCCAGCAAAACTGAAAGGAAGTGGCTTTCTACTCATTACTCCACAATATTCTCTAATTCATTATATAAATCTGCTCGTAACAACTCTTTCTTCGTTTTTTCCTCATATAATTTTTCAAGTTTTTCAACATCAGCTACATGTTCCATTCCACATTCTATTGCATATATATCTTCTTCTACATGCATTAACTCATTTTCAATCTCTTCAAGATTCCTAGCTTCTTTCTCTTTTACAGGAACCGTTTCAACACTTTTTCTCCCTTGGCGTTTCTGCTTTATTACTTGCTTCTCAATCTTTTCCTCCCACTTTTGACGAGCCCATGCATAATTTCCTGCAAACTCAAATAATTTGCATCTATCAATCCAGTACGTCTTTTCAAATAACTTATTTAAAAAATATCGATCGTGTGAAACAGCTAAAATCGTCCCATTATATTGCTCAAGGGCTTCCTCTAAAACTTCCCTTGATTCAATATCAAGGTGGTTTGTCGGCTCATCTAAAATTAGAAAATTGATGTCTTGATACATAAGTTGCGCAAGTCTTAACCTCATTTTTTCTCCACCGCTCAGTTGTGTTACTTTCTTAAACACCGCTGGACCATAAAATAAAAACTTAGCTAATATATGTCTTGCTTCTCCTTCTGTTACAGCCACATACTCTCTAAACGCTTCCAATACATTACTCTTCATATTTTCATATGCATGTTGTGATAAATAACCAATTTTGACACTACTACCAATTCGAATTTCACCAACGTCTGGATTTATTTCTTCTAATAGTAGTTTTAATAATGTAGTCTTTCCTGTACCATTACGACCAACGATAGCAGCACGCTCTTGAAAACGAACATGTAAATTCGCTTGTTCAAATAAAGATCGGCCAGCAAAACCTTTACTCACTTCTTTCATTACAACAACATCTTTTCCGCTTCTCTCTTGCCCTTCAAACTGAAGACCCATCTGTTTTCTTTCTAAAATCGGTCTCTTTAATTTCTCTATACGCTCTAACGCACGTTCCATATTCCTCGCTCTTTTATGCAATCCTTCATTCGGAGGATTCGCTTGATTTGCCCATTCACGTAGGCGCTTAATTGCTTCTTTCATTTTCTTTATTTTCTTTTGCTGCTCTTGATAAGCTTGAAACTCTTGAAGTAATCTTTCTTCCTTCTCCTCAACGAACTGGGAATAATTCGTATGGTACACGTGAATCTCTCCATCTTCCAAATCAAAAATTTTCGTTACAACTTCATCAAGGAAATAGCGATCGTGTGAAATAACCATAACTGTTCCATTATATTCTTTTAAAAATTTCTCTAACCATTCAACTGCAAACAAATCTAAATGATTTGTTGGTTCATCTAATAGAAGTAAATCTGGTTTCTGCAATAGCATATATGCAAGGCTTACTTTCGTCTGTTCTCCTCCACTTAATTCCGTAAATACTCTTGGAAATAAGTCTGTTACTTGTAAGCCATTTGCTACCTTCATTATATTTGCCTCTATTTCATAACCACCGAGAAATGCAAATTTTTCTTGAATTATTCCGTACCTCTCCATTAGCTTTTGCAAAGAAGATTGTTCCTGCTCCTCCGCCATATTTTTTTCTAGAGCATGCATTTCTTTTTCTAATTCCTTTTCTACTTTAAAAGCGGAACTCAATACATCATATACAGTCATGACCTCATCAAACTTCGGAATTTGTGCGACATGACCAATACGTGTACCTTTCTTCATATGGATGGCTCCTGCATCCAAACTCTCCATTCCCGTTAGAAGCCCAAAGATTGTTGTCTTCCCACTACCGTTACGACCAACTAACCCAACACGTTCACCATTCTTTATTTCAAGCGATATATTTTCAAATATGATGTTTCCACCAACAGATTTCGTTACATTATTTACACTACAAATAGTCATTTTCCGTACTCCTTTCAATATAAAAAACCATGAGAAAGAAACATTCCCCATGGTTTTCGGCATAGAAAAAGGAAGCCAAATAGCTCCCTTTTCACACGTTTATTAAAAATGGGTGAAGAGATTTCTATCGTTCAATAGTCACTATGCAATTGTTAAAAAAGGGCATACGTATCCCGTTAACAACTACATCATGAAAAATCGCACGACAAAAATAGATAAAATCTAAAAATTTGGCACGCGCAGCTAAAGAACGTTTCATCTCATTCACCCCTTTCGTACGGAATTTAATACTTACTTCTTTATTATACTTTCCAATTTCATGTTTGAATAGTCATTTTTCTGAAAATAATGAAGATAGACTAAACATTTCAATAAGTGACATCAAATCTTACAAAACTGTTATGTTCACGTAATGGAAAGCGATAGTACGAAAAGATGCCTCCCTATACAATAAAGATGTAAAACAAGAGAGACAAACACAAGGAGGAAACAAACATGATGAAAGAAATCGTAAAAGCAATCTTTGAGGTATTAGTGAACGGACAAGCAGTTGTAAAAGAACTAAATGAACTATAAAAAGGAGTGAAGAAATATGATGAACATGGTGAAAATGATTTTACACGCTTTAGTCGATGCAAAAGCAGTTAGCCAAGAATTAAACCAACAATAAAAAGGGGTATATGAATATGAAGAAAGCCATTATTATAATTGCAAGCACAGCAATTACTTTATACACAATAAAAAATAGAAAAAAGAAAAATAATGAAAATGTTCTATATTATCCATACACACTATTAGAGAAAAAATAAAAGACAAGGTACCCTATCGTAATGAGGATATCTTGTCTTTTATTTTTTCCATATTGTCTTTAGAGGATTTCCTTCTCCTTTTCCCGAATGTATTAAGCGGGATTTTTACACATATTTTAAAGGGGCATATATACAAATGGATACACAACAACTATATTTTTTAAACGATATCGGTAAACAAAAACCAGAAAGTATTCGGAATAGAAGCGCTGCATGTCCATTTTGCGATAAAGAACATTTAACGGATATTTTAGCAACTGATGGTTCTATTATTTGGTTAAAAAATAAATTTCCTACATTACAAGATACATTTCAAACGGTGCTGATTGAAACGGATAATTGCGAAGATCATATCGCAACATATACAGAAGAACATATGCGAAAATTAATGCAATTTTCTATTCAACATTGGTTACACTTACAGAAGAACGCAGAATTTGCATCTGTAATTTTATACAAAAATCACGGTCCATTTTCAGGTGGAAGTTTGCATCATGCACACATGCAAATTATCGGAATGAAATATGTAGATTATCTTGAAAATATTGAAGAAGAAAATTTTCAAGGGGTAATTGTTCAAAAAAATGAACGCATTGAGCTTAATATTTCAGAGCGTCCCATTATTGGCTTCACTGAATTCAATATAATCATTGATAATATTTCATATATAGATGAAATGGCAAATTACATTCAGCAAACTGTACGTTACATACTGATAGATTTCCATAAAGGATGCAGTAGTTATAACTTATTCTTTTATTACTTAAATGGAAAAATCATTTGTAAAGTTGTACCTAGATTTGTCGTTTCACCATTGTATGTAGGATATAAAATACCGCAAGTTTCTACAAAACTAGAAGAGGTGAAAATACAACTCACGCAGTATTTCACGAAAGAAAAGGATGAAATTATTCATAAAAAAACAGAGTAGGTATAGAAAACCTACTCTTTGACCCCGCATTAACGAGCAGTAAAACTTCCACCTCAAAATCCGGAAAACGCTAGAATTTAGGCGGAAGATTAACTGCTCGTAAAAGCCCGATTGGTGAAGACTAATAATCAGCGGGGGATGAACAGACTCCCCCACTGATTAAAGTTTCACTTTATTACACCTTTATTTCGATAGTACACATCTTCTAGTCCGATGTTATACTTCATGTTATTATCCGTCCACTCTGGCCCTAAATTCCCTGGCCATCCAGATGTATTCGCTATATATTTCAGTAATGCAAAATCAGTCAAACCTTTTTGCACCCCACGCTTATATCCTTTCATTAAATGCGGCATTGCAATTTGCGCATTTGTACGTGGATCTTTCAGCTCATCATCAGTTAAATGTTCTGGTGCAAGCCCGCCGCCGCGGTGTAGTTGAAACAATCCGAATGAAGTTCCATTATCTCCAACACTTCTTGGATTTAATCGACTTTCATGCTCGGCAATTGCAAGAGGTATCCATTCTGGAAGATTTACTTTCTTCGCTTCCTCTATAATGATTTGTTTCATCTGTTTTGCTTCTTCTGAATCAACATAGCTTGTTCCATTCACTAGCTTATCCATTCCTTCAGACTTTCCTTGGAAATATAAATATACTCCAAGAACAACTAAAAATCCTACAAAGAATTTCTTCACTACCTCTACCTCTTTCTCCGCTGAAATTTGTCCCCTTTCAGCCTTCCCTTTACAATTACCTACATTCTATTACTCTTTTATCATAGCAAATAACTATACGTATTATCATCATGCTTTAGACCGATTTTGTGAAAAAACAGCTGGTAAATATGTGCAAAAATGTAACTTTCATAGACTATAACGCATTTTTTGTATATAATTGTAAACTGAACTCTATATATAGAATAGGAGCGTACAAAATGAAAAAATGCCTAACACTCTTGTTCAGCATTTTACTACTCATCCCTACCTACACCTCTGCACAAACATCATCAAAACCAAAAGTACTTGTTTTGTATAGTACACAAGACGATAAAGTTTCAAATAATGTCCAAATCCTTAATACTCAATTAGGACATTTTACAAATGATATAACCCTAAAAAACTTAAAAGAAGCAACTTCAATTAATAACGTATCCTCCTATACACATATTGTTTATATCGGTGAAACAAAAGAAGCGTTTTCTGATGAAACGAAACAATTTCTAGAAAACTTCTCCGGTCCTGTATTAGTATTAGGACAAAATGTTGAACAATTATCTAAGCGTTTTTCTTTCATTACATTGAAGAGTGACGATATACGAGTTAATAAAATTGAATATCCAGAAAAGAAGCTAAAAAATACCTTAGAAGAGGAACGATTAATTCAATCATTTGATACGAATGGAACTGTGCTTGCTAACGCTTTAAGCTCAAATAACACTAACCCACTAATCGTTCAGCATGAAATATCTTATTATGTTGCAACACCTAACCTCTTTGACTGGATGTCTCATTACGTCGGTGAAATGTTATTTTCTTATTTCAGCCAAAAACCAACGAAAAATAAAGTTGAAGCTTATTTACGTCTTGAGGATGTTCACCCAGCAGCAGATATAAATCAATTGAAAGAAATTGCTGAATTACTAAAAGAGAAAAAGATGCCTTACATGATTACTGTTATTCCGGTATATAAAGATCCAGATACAGGAAAGATAATACATTTAAAAGATAAACCAGAACTAGTTGATCTTTTACGCTCTATGCAAGATGATGGTGCAGCAATTATTATGCATGGTTATACTCACCAATTTTATGACAGTGAAACAGGTGAGGACTTTGAATTTTGGGATGTCAAAACAGATCAACCAATTCGCCAACCGAAGCATGAAAAACCGAAGACAAAAGATGACTTTCCAAATATAGAGGCATATAACCAATATGTAAAAAAAGGGGAAGAATTCGAGGGGAAATATACGAAAGATCATATTGAAAAAGGAATTCAAGAACTTGTAGATGCTAAACTATATCCTGTTGCCTTTGAAGCACCTCATTACACGATGTCTCAAAAAGGATATGAAATATTATCAAGGTACTTTTCAACTTATGTAGGACAACTACAGTTAAATGATACAACTTGGAAATCCATGCACTCACCATATTATACAAGTACTCCGTCATTTTTACATGGAATGAAACTATTGCCTGAAACGGTCGGATTTATTGAAGAAGATACGCCACAAACTATTGCTAAAATGAAAGAACGTGCTCTATCTGTTTCTAAATTATCCGATGGGATTATTGGGGCATTTTATCATCCTTACTTAGGTGTGAAACCATTAAAAGAAGTATTAAAGGATCTAGAAAGTATTCCAAATATAGAGTGGATTGATTTACAAAGGGAAAAGAATGAAGTAAAAATGAAAGATATTCATATTACGACGAATAAAGACGGCATTCACGTTGAAAAACCAACCAGTGCGAATGACATAATTGATTATATAAAGCAATATGGCTTCTTCCTTATACTGGGGTTCGTTATCATTGTCTTTCTTTTATTATTAAAACGTGCGAAGAAATTAGAATCCTAATACAAAACCACCGAGCGGAACGCTTGGTGGTTTTTTGTCATATATCAAACCGTGGCATTTTATTAAATACATTCAATTTTCACTTTTTCCGTTACATGATTAAAACTATAATTCTCCTATCCTTTCAAATAAAATCGACTTGTATTTTCATATATTGTTTCTGCAACCTGATCAACAGATATGTTTTTTATAACACTAATTTCCTTTAATACATCTCGAATCATTCTCGGGTGCGTCATAACATCGTCTTGAAATTCCCACGGTCCATCTGTTTCTACCATCATATATTCAAGCGGATAATACGAAACAATTTTTCTAATCTTCTCCTTATGTAAAACATCCGGTGTAATCGAAATATAATAACCATTCTTCATCATCCGTTTCATTGTTTCATCACTTCCTTTAAACCAATGGAAATGTGCACGTGAAACTTTATATTTCTCTAGCAAATCACATACAGTGTCAGCATCTTCATAAACTGCGTGTAATACAATCGGCAAATTATACTTACTAGCTAGTTCTATAAATTTTTTCAATACAGCTATGTATGGATCTACAGCAATGCTTTCATCTTCTTTCCTCAAATAATAGGGCAAACCTACTTCACCAATCGCAACAATTTCCTCTGCGTTCTGTTCAATAAGTTTATAAATCTGTTCACACTCTTCTTTATGAATCTGTTGCTCTGGATGAAACCCTATCGCTGGATATATAAAGGGATACTTCTTCGCTAAAGATAACGTTTCCTTACAAGATTGATAATTCATAGATACAGCAATAAGCCCCTTTATTTCATTACTATTTTCCACCTCTTTCAGTAATCTGTTCTTCTCTTCATCCTTATATTGATCAACATGTATATGACTATCAATCCATTTCATCTTTATGCCCCCATAAAAAAAACAAGAAAGGACTTCCTTTCTTGTTTTAGCATCTATATTATTTAACAATTAAGTTTGTTATGATATCAAATAATCCAATACACACTACGGCAACAGTAAAGTAGCTACAGAAATCTTTAATTGGTAACTTCACTACTTCTTCTTTACGCATCCCATTTTTCTCCCTTCTTACTAGATCCCTAATTATTTTTCTATCTGTATCTATTATGCAAAAAATATGACAAATTTACTATCGAATTAACTTACGTAAACCTTACAATATTGTAAGGTTTATAAAAAGAGCCTCATCTACATACAGATGAGGGCTATTAAAAAGTAGTTGGTTTTCATTCTTCATTTATATTACAAACGGAAAGTAATACAGTGAGACTTTCTAATTACACTATATAAAATTCACTATCTTTTAACCATCGAATTACATTACAGAAGACTTACATGTTTGTAAGCTATGTGTAATGTAATTCGATAGTTTCCCTTACTTATATTTCGTACAATAAAGTTAGAAAGTAAGCCAAATAAGAAGAACACTCAAATAACCAAATTGCATTGCTAGTAGCTACTCTTCTTATACCTTTCAACCATGCTACTACAATGTACCCCCTTCCCCTTTATATAATAAAAAAGCCTTAGTCTATATAATCTGTACCCTTTGTAAAGGACATTTTGAAAAAAGTTAGGCAACATCAAGAAGATGGTTTCTGTATCCAACAGGAGTCATCTTTTTTAAATTCCATTGATATCTATAATGATTATAATACGTCATATATTTCTTAATCTCTTGTTTCAATTCATTAAAGGACACGCAAGGTTTTATATGAGCTTCATCTTTCAGATGACCAAAAAATGATTCTTGTGGGGCGTTATCCCAACAGTTTCCTCTTCTTGACATGGATTGTCCTAGGTTTAGCTTTTTAACTAGCTTTTGATAGGTAGGGCTTGTGTAGTGGGATCCTTGATCTGAATGAATATAAGCACCTTCAGTCAATCGAATCCGCGGATTCCTTTTTAGTTTATGGAGAGTTGTCGTTACGAGCTCTAATGTCATCTGTTCTGAAACATGGTAAGCTAAAATTTCATTAGTTGAGCCGTCTAAAATTGTAGATAAATAGGCCCTTTGATTCTTACCGTAAACTAAATAGGTGATATCTGTAAGAAGTGTTTTCCCTGGGGTATTTTGTTTAAATTCCCGATTTAATTGATTTGGTACTATTCGATGTTCTTTTGTAGCTTTAAGCATTCTTTTATAAGGATTCGCTTTGCGAACCGGACAGATAATCTCGTATTTCTTCATAATTCTACGGATACGCTTTAAATTGTAGACAACTTGAAACTGACCCGCCAATGTCATCTTTATCTGACGAGCCCCTTTGTTTCTATTTCTAAATCGAAGTGCTTTTAATATGGTTTCCTTCAAGATTTCATCTCGATCACTCTTTTGTTTCCGTTGTTCTTGAGATGAAACTGAAAAGTAATTATAGTATCCCGAACGGGATACACCAGCTACTTTACACAAATGACTGACCATATTCCTTAAGTTGTATTTCATGATGACAGAACGAATCAAGATGAATTTCTGACTAGGTGGTAGTGTTATTTCCTTCTCATCCTCCCTTCCATAAGTTTGATTTTTTTTAGCAATTCGTTTTCCGCCTTTAGTAAGTTTCGTTCGGCTTCTAAACGGGCATACTTTTCTTCTAACGTAAGCTCTCTCTCAAGAGTTCTTCCAGCGTTTTCGATACGTGTATCCCTTAAACCCAATACACCATTTTTTCTATAAGCAGCACGCCATCTACTTCCCGATGACATAACTCGTTTCATTCCAATCATATCTATATCAAAACCACATTCTTCAAAAATATTTCGAGGTAGCTTTCCTTTTTCATTTTCCTCAATAAAAATATGCTTAAATTCCTCTGTATAAGTGATACCTTTCTGACTTACAGATTTTACGTATAGGTTATTTGATAGAATTTGAATTTCTCTTTCTGTAAATAGTTTTTTTGTCATTTTCAACATTCTCCGATCCCAATTTTCCTTTTATTATACAAGAAATACCCTATAGAATAGACTTTTTTCAAGTGTCTATTCTATAGGGTACATTTTAATATGGACTAAGGCTTTTTTATTAACTCCTAAAATACCCTTACCTGGTATTTTTATTTTCGACAAAAAATAGCTGGGGGTATATTTTACTATCTCATCGTTAAAAGTTTACTCTTCGCATTTATAGGAATATTTGCAACCTCAATCTCTTCAATCGATTCACCGTAACGTCCTTTTGCAAAAACCTTTAATGCTTCATCTCTCTTTAACATATGCTTAACCGTTTTCTTTATTTTCTGCTCTCTACCACGTTCATCGAATGCAATAAATTCATATTCATACCACTCATCACCAATATGCTGACCAATTGTATTCACAACCGTATAGTATTCTTTCGTCTTATAAAATGGATTATATTTATCGATAACCGGTCCAAGTTTCGTAGGCAGTAACATTACTACTATCACTATCATCGCTATTATAGTAGTGATCATTTTTTTCTTCATAATAAACATTCCTCCTCTGCAGGATATATATACATCCATTTTAAAAAGGGGGAATAAAATCTACTATTGAATCTCATTACATTACACTTACATTTTTGTAAGAATTAAAAAAGGTGAACGAATTTACTCGTTCACCTTTTAGCTTGCTTTAAAGCCACCGCCAAGTACATCACGTACATCATGTATAACAACGAAAGCATCTTCATCTACCCGGCTAATAACTTGTTTTAACTTAACAAGCTCTTGTTTATTAATAACAACATATAAAACTTCTTTATTTTTACCAGTATATCCGCCGCGCCCTTCTAATACAGTAACACCGCGTGTCATATTTTTCGTAATAGCTTCACGAATTAAATCTGGTTGATTCGAAATAATCGTAACAGCCGTTTTTGTATCCATTCCTTCTACAATGAAATCAATCACCTTCGCTCCGATGAACACAGCTACAAGTGTATACATTGCCTTTTCTTGCCCTATTATAAATACAGAACCAGCAATTACAACAATATCAATAATTAGTACGCCTTTACCTACGCTCCAGCCTAAATATTGATTTGCTAACCGAGCTAAGATTGCTGACCCTCCCGATGTACCTCCGGCTTTGAACATACAGCCTAATCCAATACCCACAAATAAACCAGCAAATAAAGCTGCTAATAATGTATCACTATTTACATGATACTCAATATGTTCTGTAACGTATAAAAACAAAGATGTTTCTACAATCCCTAAAATTGTATAAATCATTGTTTTCTTATCAAAAAATTTATAACCAATAGCTAGTAAAATTGCATTTATAGCAAAATTCACAATCCCTGGTGACCAATCAAATAAGTAGTACGTAACAACCGTTAAACCAATAATTCCACCTTCCGATAAACGGTTTGGAATTGCAAAGTAATTAATACCAATTGCGAATAATAATGAACCAATTGTAATTAGTGTTATTTCCTTTATACGTTGATTAACCATAGTTCATACCCTCCCCCCATTTGACATTGTATCACTATCTCCTAGAGGTTTAGAAGTGGTTTTTATTCCGCATTTTCCCTCTTAAAAATTGAAATATTATGTTTAAACAGAGGGTTGATTAATTATTCATATTTGCTCTAACTGCACGGACAAATTGCTCCACATTCCCTTTCTGAATATACTTAGCGCGAATGGTTTCATGATTACAAGTAAACTCAAAGTACGGATGAAAATCTATGCTATCTATATGCACATATGAGTACTCTTTAAATGTTGAAGGATAGTAAGGAAATTTCCCGTAAAACAGGAGGCGTCTAGTAGTGGCAACAAAAATTCCATGTTGATAACATAACATGAAATTATCCTTCTCAAAGATCCCTACCACAAAAACTAAAATCTTTTCATCATCATCTACATACTTTTTCATACTCGATAAAAGTTCATTCATGCATATTCCTCCAAATTCTATTCACTGCTTTAACACTTGAAAAGAATCCATGGATATTACAGACCGGTTTAACTCCTTTATAAAGTATGAAACGCGTTTCCTGTCAAAGATATTTCAAAAAAATAATCCGTTATGCGATTATACACATAACGGATTAAGATTAAACTGTAGAGCGTTCCACAAGTTCGTATGGAATTTCCAGCTTTTCTTGTTTAGAACTCTCGTCATTCACTTTTCTATGCAACATTTCAAAAGCAGTTTTCCCTATCTCCTTTAAATTTTGATCAATAGTTGTCAATTGTAACACTTGCGAGATAGGTTGATTATCAAAGCCAATAATCGCTAAATCCTCAGGAACTTGAATCCCTAATTTTTCAACCTCTGTCATAACCCCAATCGCAACTTCATCACCTGCTACTATTAATGCTCCAGGAAGATCCTGCATCTCTTTTAACTTATGAGCCACTTTTACACCATCTTCTAGTGTAAAACATTCTGTAAAAATCCATTCTTCGTTAACCTCTTCATCTATAGATTGCAATTGCTGTTTATAAACATCAAAACGCTTTTGACTACTCGGCCCTAATTTTCTTCCCGTACAATAGCCAATTTTTTTATAACCTTTCTCAATCAAATAATCCATTCCTAATTGAAAGGCCGCTGAATGATTCGTATATACACTTGAGATGTTTGAAATATCATTATCTTCACAAGCAATTATTGTGCCGTAAGAAGCATACGGTTCTATCGTTTCCCAATCATTTGCACGTGAACAAATAATAAGACCATCCAATTGTTTTGTTTTTAACATATGTAAACTTTTCATTTCTTCTTTTTTATTATAATTCGTTTGGCAAAGTAACACTCTGTAATTATGAGTTAACGCAATCTCCATCATTCCGCTCACCATCGCATCAAAACACGGATGATTAATATACGGTAAAATCACACCAACAATATTCGTCTTTCCTTTTGATAAATGAACAGCATTTGCGTTTTGCGAGTAATTCAATTTCTCAACTATCTCTATAACCGCTTTCCTTTTTTCTTCACTTACATATGGGTGATCATTCAACACTCTCGAAACAGTCGTAACTGAAACTCCCGCCATCTTTGCGATATCTTTAATATTAGCCATGCACTCACCTCTATCTTTAAGTTAATGAATCTCATGAACATATGTCAAATCTTCTTATCATTACACCTTCATTTGTTTCTCTTACAAAAGTGTAATTTTTCTGTAAGCTAATTCGATAGTGACTTTCCGCAACATTTCATACAATTAAGTCAGAAACAAGGTAACAACTATTCGAAAAGGAGCGGATTAATATGATGAACAAAATGAAAACGAACAATTTCTTACATACAATGGGCATGGTATTTTCCGCTCTTATCGACGCAAAAGCTGTTGCTTCTACATTAAACAAGTAAGGAGAATATATTATGAATAACATCACTTTTAACAAATTAGATTTTTTAGGACTAGCTAGTGGCTCGCTTCTTCTTACTGCTTTTATTTACGCCGCTACGCTTGTATAACTTTGTGTCCCCTTTATTATAAATAGTAATAGAAAAGACGACCGTCTATGCCCGGTCGTCTTTTCTTATTTTTGATTTGATTGCAAAGCTTCTTTTAACTCCTCAAACTTCTCATTTAATTGATCTGTCATCATTTTCATAGCGGTTTTTCGATCTATTTGTTCTCCAGCCTCAATTTGAATCGGATCTCCAAAAATCAATTTTGCCTTTTTCCCCTTTATTAATTCTTTTACACTTGATGGACCAACATAAGCTGCCGGCACTAAAGGTACATTAGAACGCATCGCAATTGTCACAGCACCCGCTTTTAATGAAACATCTTCCGCTGATCTCGTTCCACTCGGAAAAATCCCTACTACCTTTCCTTCTTTTAATAAACGTGATGGAATTTTAAGTGTACTCGGTCCCGGATTCGCGCGATCTACAGGGAATGCATTTACATTTTTAAAGAACCAATTTTTGAATTTCCCTTCAAATAATTCTTTTTTTGCCATGTAATGAATTTGAGTTGGGTACATCCCTGTAGCTAACATTAATACATCCATAAAACTTGTATGTGTACACGCAACAACATACGGACCACCTTCTGGTAGCTTTTCTCTTCCTTGCACTTCTACTTTCCCAGCTGTTTTAAATATATATTTCAACAAAAATGTAATTGGTTTATACATTTATTTCGTTCCTTTCTAAACATCCGAAGTATAATCATATTCTTACAACAATTATAACACTAAGTTTTAGGAGTTGGTAATAAAAATAAGTATGAATTGTTAAATTTCAATTCTTACAAAAGTGTAATTTTCTTGTAAGCTAATTCGATAGTTACTTCTTACTATATTTCATACAATTAAGTCAGAAACAGGGCAACAATTATTCGAAAAGGAGTCGATTAATATGATGAACAAAATGAAAACGAACAATTTCTTACATACAATGGGCATGGTATTATCGGCTCTTTTCGATGCAAAAGCTGTTGCTTCTACATTAAACAAGTAAGGAGAATGTATTATGAATAACATCACTTTTAACAAATTAGACTTTTTAGGATTAGCTAGCGGCTCTCTTCTTCTTACTGCTTTTATTTACGCTGCTACGCTTGTATAACTTTGTGTCCCCTTTCCCCTTTATATAGAAAAAGACGACCGTCTATGCCCGGTCGTCTTTTTAATTTTTTCTTTCTTTCAACTCTTTTAAAAGCTGTATCAGCTCAGCTTGTTGTTTTATCTTTTTACGACCATTTCGATTAATTGCTGCAAGCTCACAGGCAACTCCGACGGCGAAGAAAAACAATAAACTTTCTAACATGTGAAATCCTCCATTTGCCTATTAAACAGCTTGACGTAATTGTTCTTCTTGTAAAACTCTATTATTTATATTTTCTTCTTTTCTCTGGCAAACGTTATTGCGAATAAGTGCTGCAATAACAAGTACAGTCCCTATAATATCAAACATTGTGATTTGATACCCTTGCATCATCATAATAGCTAAAGTCGTAATTGGTACAAAATTAATAAATAAAATCCCATTAATGGATGATAAAATTTTCACACCGTAGTTCCAAGCAAGTAGCGCTACAATACCTGGCAATGTCATCATAAATAACAAATCATATTTTACAATAGAAATCGTTCCCATACTAGGAACTGAAACATATCCAAGCCACGTAATAATTACCGTTATAATTCCTGTAACAGTCGTACCGAATACACACGTCAACGTAGAATAACGTAATGTTGACCAATCACTACACGTTTGACCACCCATCGTATAAATAACCCAGCCTATAACACCAATAAATATAAATGCTAATGGGAACATATTATCTTTCAATGTTACAAAGAAACTCATGTCACCTTTTGTAATAACAAACACAGCTCCTACAAAAGCAATAACCATACTCGTTATCATATACTTCTTCGGTTTTATATGCTTATATCCCCATAAAATACAAATAGAAATCATCGGCATAAGTGCTTCCATAATGGAAGCTACCATTACACCCGACTTACCCATCAACATTTGCCCTAAAAATATGAGGACATTATATACTGTAAATGCCATCGTTCCAAAAAAGACGAGTAACTTTCCTCTTCCCTCTAAACGAAATGCCTGTTTTCCTTCTTTCACTAACAACAATACAATCAGCATTATCGCCACTGCTCCATAGCGAATAAGCGAAAAATAAAATGGATCTATGTATTCTAGCGCATGATCAGCAACTGGAAACATCGCTCCCCATGACATACTCGCAATTAAACACGCTACAGCCCCTATTATCATTTGACCTCTTCTCACCGCAATCCCCCGTTTCTTTCTATTTGCACAAAGAGAATTGTAAAAGAAAAAATATATCACGTAAAATGATTCAAAATGATGTTAACTATCATTTATAATGATAGTTAACATCAAGGGGGATTACAAAATGGAATTACGAGACTTACAAATCTTTAAAAGCGTTGCCGATCAGGGTAGTGTAAGTAGCGCAGCAAAGGAATTAAATTATGTACAATCAAATGTAACTACACGTATTAAACAACTAGAAAACGAATTAAAAACCCCACTCTTTTACCGCCATAAACGAGGAATGACTTTAACAGCTGAAGGAAGAAAAATGCTCGTTTATGTTAGTAAAATTTTGCAAGATGTCGACGAACTAAAACAAGTATTTTTAGATAGCGAAACACCCTCCGGTATATTGAAAATCGGTACAGTCGAAACAGTAAGTACACTGCCTACCATTTTATCTTCTTACTATAAAAGCTATCCAAATGTCGATTTATCATTACAAGCGGGTCTAACAGAAGAATTAATTAGAGAAGTACTTGATCATCAATTGGATGGCGCCTTTATATCAGGTCCTATTAAACATCCACTAATCGAACAATACGATGTTAGTACAGAGAAATTAATGCTTATAACACAAAATAAAGCCTTTCATATAGAAGAATTTACAACAACTCCTCTACTCGTTTTTAACCAAGGATGTGGATACCGCTCCAAACTAGAACGTTGGCTTAAAGATGAAGGTTTGCTACCAAAAAGAATTATGGAATTCAATATATTAGAGACAATATTAAACAGCGTTGCACTCGGCCTCGGAATTACACTCGTACCACAGTCTGCTGTCCATCATCTTTCTAAAGCAGGTAAGGTACATTGTCATGCAATCCCTGAAAAATACGGCAGTATTTCAACGGTTTTCATACGCCGTAAAGATAGCTATATGACGAATTCAATGCGTAGTTTTTTAAAAACAATTGAAGACCATCATCATATCAATATGCTGTGAAAGACATTCTTACATGAATGTCTTTTTTTCTTACAAAAGTGTAAGTCTTTCGTAAGCTAATTCAATAGTTGCAAGTAGCCATATTTCCTATAATTAAGACATAAGCAGGGCAACAACAATTCGAAAAGGAGCGGATACGCATGATGAACAATATGAAATCAAATAAATTTTTAAATACAATGGGCATGGTGCTATCCGCACTTGTCGATGCAAAAGCTGTTGCAACTACATTAAACAAATAAGGAGAGTTTATAATGAACAACATTACTTTCAACAAATCAGACTTTATCGTACTTGCAAGTGGAGCCACTCTTCTTACGGCTTTCATTTATACACTTGCTCAAGGTCTTGTTTAACACTTTGTTTCCCCAACCCCCTTTATATATAGAAAAAGCTGCTCGTCTTATAGACAAGCAGCTTTTTAGTTTGTTTCATATACAATTTGACCTGTTTTCGTAATATCATATCCGCCAATCGCATTTAATTCATTATGAAATTCTTCCGATTGCAGAATGTCTTTCACAACTTCAATCAACTCTTCATTTTCTTTATTCTTCAAAATTACTAAATCATACTGTTCTTTCATGATTGGAATAAAGTCCACATTTACAATTTGCGAAAACTTTTCTGAACCTACTCCTACATCAGCTTTTCCATTTGCAACTTGCGTGGCAACACCAAGATGATTCGATTCTTCCCATTCATATCCACTAATATCAGCTTTATTTAATTTTTGGATTCGTAATTGTTCATCGACTAACACTCTAATACCAGAACCCTTTTCTCGATTCACAAACTTTATAGTGGACCCGGATATGTCAGCCCATGCCTTTATTCTCTTCGGATTTCCTTTTCGGACATAAAATCCTACATTTCTGGACAATAAATTAATCATAATGCATGGCTGTCCTACTAAAATGCGTTTTACGTAAGGAACATTATATGTACCAGTTTCACCATCAAACAAATGCAAACTAACGATACTTCCTTCTCCTTGATACATTTTCACTAAACTCGTTAAGCTACCTTGATACGCCCTTAAAACATTAGAACTTGGCAAACGATTTTCTATACGTTTAGCTAACATATCTAACGTTAGTTCTTGACCACTAATAATACACGTGTTCAAGATACTACTACCATCGTTTTTTACAGGAGTAACTTGTACCTTTCCTGTTTTCATTTGTTTTATATATTGATCTAAATCTGTTGCATCAATGCGCATCTGTCTACCAACTCTATAAGAAGGAAGTTCTCCTTTTTTAATTAAGTCGTATACAGTTAATTTTGATACTTTTAATCGCTTTGCTACTTCTTCCGTTGTGTAGGAATGATGATCCATAGACGATTCCTCACTTTCTCCTTTCATTGTAACAAAGAAAAGAATATTTCTCCTATTTTTTAAAAATAGATATATGTTCAAATTACATTCAATTATAACTAGTTATATTTAGATATAATTAGTTATAATTAGATGTATCAAAACGAAAGGGGATTTTTTTATGAATAAATTTACATTACGTTCCATCGGGGCACTTATACTTTCTTTCCTTCTTATATTTAGTGCTGCTTGTACAAGTGGGGAAAAGCATACAAAGTCAGCTGCTAAAGAGGATAAAACAGTTGAACTGACTATCTCAGCTGCTGCAAGCTTACAAGATGCATTAAAAGAAATCGAAAAACAATATAAAGAAAAAGAGCCAAATATCAAACTTTCTTTTAACTTCGGTGCTTCTGGAGCACTTCAACAACAAATTGAACAAGGTGCACCTGCTGATTTATTCTTCTCTGCAGCAGAAGATAAATTCCAAACCCTTGTAAAAAAAGGATTCATTAGTGAAAAAGAAGGGAAAAATCTTCTTGGAAATGAACTAGTTCTAGTCATCCCTAAAGATAGTTCACTTACAAAATTTCAAGATTTAAAAGATGAGAAAATCAAAAAAATTGCACTTGGTACACCTGAATCTGTACCTGCTGGCAAATATGCAAAGGCTTCTCTAACACACGAAAACCTTTGGAATGATGTTCAAAATAAAGTCGTATTTACAAAAGATGTTCGTCAAGTGTTAACATATGTAGAAACAGGGAATGTCGATGCTGGCATCGTATACAAAACAGATGCTCTCATTTCGGATAAAGTAAAGATTGGTGAGACAGCAGCAGCTACTTCTCATGAGCCAATCCACTATCCTTTAGGTGTTATAAAGGAATCTAAACATAAGAAAGAGGCGACTTCATTTTATGAGTATTTGCAGTCAAAAGATGCACAATCTATCTTTAAGAAATATGGATTTACAGTTCTGTCGTAATTACTATGAGCATTGATGCTATTTTATCGCCTGTCTTTCTATCTTTAAGAGTAGCTGCGTGCGCCACTATTCTCGTTACAATTTTAGGGACAATTGTCGGGCGAGCACTAGCTCGCTCCTCATGGCGATATAAAGTACTATTAGAAACCATATTTTTATTACCAATGGTACTTCCACCAACTGTTATCGGCTTCTTTCTCATTATCATCTTTGGAAACAACAGCCCGATCGGAAAGTGGGTTGAATCATTATTTCAGCAGTCTATTATGTTCACATCTACTGCTGCGATTATCGCTTCTACAGTTGTTGCATTTCCGCTTATGTACCAATCAGCGAAAACGGGATTTTCTATCGCAAATGTACAAATTGAAGAAAGTGCTCGTGACCTTGGCGCAAGTGAATATCAAGTTTTTCTGCACGTTACACTTCCACTCGCATTTCCTGCCTTACTAAGCGGGATGATTTTGAGCTTTGTCCGCGCGCTCGGTGAGTTTGGTGCTACACTCATGTTTGCCGGGAACATTCCTGGTAAAACACAGACAATCCCAACTGCAATTTACATGGCTATTGATGCAAGTAATATGCAACTCGCCTGGACACTTGTAGTTATTACTATCGGTATGTCACTCGTATTTCTACTATGTATTCAACTTATTAATAAAAGAATCACTAACTCTTAAAGCAGCTTTTGTCGAAGCTGCTTCTTTATTTCTTAGGAAATAAAATATACCAATGGGAAATAACTGAATTTTACCTCTTATTTAAATATACATTTTATTTGAATTCACTTTCTAAAATAGGCAATTTCCTGTTATTATATGGAGGTGTTTCAAAAAATGAAGAAATGAAAACGCATTTATATTGTGAATTCTTCATCCTGTTTTAGCGATCGGTAATCTTCTACTCTATTAGTGGGGCATTACCGATCGTTAGAACGATATGTAACTATATTGGTATAGCAAACCGAAGGGAGTCTTGTAATGGACATTTTATTAGCGCTTCTTCCTGCAATTGCATGGGGAAACATCTTATTAGTAAGCGTAAAAATGGGCGGTGGTGCATATAGCCAAACGGTAGGTATGACAATCGGTGCTCTATTCTTCGCAACAATTATGTATGTATTTACTCAACCAGCTTTAACAATGACAATCTTAATTGTTGGTTTTATTTCAGGTTTATTCTGGGCTTTAGGACAAGTAAACCAATTAAAAACAGTTGAAAAACTAGGTGTTTCAACTACTGTAACGATTTCTACTGGTATGCAACTTGTTGCAACTTCTATCTTTGGGGTTATCGCTTTCCGTGAGTGGACTACTACTACAACGATCATTCTGGGAACGATTGCAATCCTATTAATTGTAGTTGGTGTTGTATTCACATCATTAGATGATAAAGAAAATGCTCAGCCACCTGGACAATTGAAAAAAGGACTTCTTACTTTAATTGTTTCTACTTTCGGCTATCTTGTATATGTAATTATTATTCGTTGGTATAATATTGATGGTTGGTCTGCTATTTTACCACAAGCAGTTGGTATGTTTGTTGGTGCGGTTGTACTGACGTCTAAACATAAACCATTTAACAAATATGCAATCCGTAATGCTTTGTCTGGTTTACTATGGGGAACTGGAAACTTATTCTTACTTCTTTCATTACCACGTGTTGGAGTAGCAACAAGCTTCCCATTATCTCAAACTGGAATCGTTATCTCAACATTTGGTGCGATTGTCTTCTTAGGTGAAAAGAAAACAAAACGTCAATTGATCTTTATTGCACTAGGTAGTGTTTTAATTATCGGCGGCGCTGTATTACTTGGTATGACAAAAGCATAATCTTATATTCTATTAGTAAACCCCTGAAGCATATATGCTTCAGGGGTTTTTCAATTCTAATTATTTTCTAGATATAATTATTTGTATGTTCTTGCCCCTTATAATTGCTCTTCCACTCTAGCAAACCAGCTACACATATAAAGAGATTAATAACAGTTAATATTAGCATGAATTTCCGCCTTCTCATTATCCATTCCATCTACGGTAAGTCTTTTCTTTTTACAACATTCTCTTAAAGATGATATCGTTTTTATAACATATCTCTACTAGAAAGGAATAAAGAATATGCTAACTAAACATCGAATTTTATTTATTGGTGCCGGTCGTATGGCAGAAGCTATATTTTCCGGATTACTTAAAACAAGCAAAGAGTACATCGAAGAAATTATCGTCTCTAATCGAAGCAACGTAGAAAAGCTAAAACAGTTACAACATCGATATAATGTGTCTACTGCAACAGATTGGAAACAGCATGTTACATCTGTTGATACGGTTGTTTTAGCAATGCCACCTTCTGCTCATGAAGAGTTATTAGCTGAGCTATCTCCGTTAATATCAAATCAACTAGTCGTAACAGTCGCAGCTGGCATTGGACCATCTTATTTAGAAGCTAGACTCCCAAAGGGCACGCCTGTTGCTTGGATTATGCCTAATACAGCTGCTGAAATTGGAAAATCTATCTCCTTATATACAATGGGACAATCAGTAAATGAGATGCATCAAGAAACCCTGCAACTGCTTTTAAAAGGTATTGGTACTTCGCAACTTTGTACTGAGGAAGAAGTTCATCAGCTTACTGCAGTTACTGGAAGTGCACCAGCCTTCCTTTATTACTTTGCTGAAAGCTTAATTGAAACAACAAAAAGTTATGGAGTCGATGAAGAAACCGCAAAACATCTTGTCATTCAAATGATTTCTGGCTCTGCTTCTATGCTCGAACAAACGCAAAATCCAGCTAACCTCCGCGAACAAGTAACAACGCCAGGTGGTTCCACAGCTGAGGGTCTCAAAACTTTATACGAATATAATTTTTCAGAGGCAATTCAAAAAGCAGTAGAAGCAACAAACAAAAAAGCTAGGGGGAAATAATATGATTTTAACAAGTTTAAAAGACTATACAACATTACATAACGGTGTAAAAATGCCTTGGTTTGATTTAGGTGTTTTTAAAGTAGAAGATGGTTCAGAAGTAATTGATTCTGTAAAAGCAGCAATTAAAAATGGCTACCGCAGCATCGATACTGCAGCAATCTATCAAAATGAAGAAGGTGTTGGACAAGCGATTCGTGAATCCGGTGTTTCACGCGAAGAATTATTTATTACCTCAAAAGTATGGAATAGCGATCAAGGATATGAAACAACACTTCAAGCATTTGAAACTACATTAGAGAAATTAGGTCTAGAATATTTAGATTTATATTTAGTACATTGGCCTGTAAAAGGGAAATATACCGAATCATGGAAAGCATTAGAAAAACTTTATAAAGATGGCCGTGTTCGCGCTATCGGTGTGAGTAATTTCCACATTCACCACTTACAAGACGTATTTGAAATTGCTGAAATTAAGCCAATGGTCAACCAAGTGGAATACCACCCACATTTAGCACAAGAAGAGTTACATGCATTCTGTAAAGAACATAATATTCAGCTTGAAGCTTGGTCACCATTAATGCAAGGACAACTACTAGATAATCCAACGTTACAAGAAATTGCGACAAAATATAATAAATCAACTGCGCAAATTATTTTACGCTGGGATTTACAAAACGAAGTTGTAACAATTCCCAAATCAATTAAAGAACATCGCATTATTGAAAATGCAAACATCTTCGACTTTGAATTAAGTGCTGATGATATGAAAGCAATTCAAGCTTTAAATGAAGATCGTCGCGTTGGTCCAGATCCAGATAACTTTAACTTCTAGTAGAAAAACCACTGCCCTATGCAGTGGTTTTTTCGTTTAATAAAACTGAAAATTTAAACTATATTTCATTTAGTTGACACTTCATTATTCAAGGTGTAAGATTTTGAATTATCAAAGAAACACAAAAATTAATAAAATTTATTCGTTTACTCATTGTATCAAGAGAGGTGGAGGGACTGGCCCTTTGAAACCTCGGCAACAGGTTCATTTTGAATACTGTGCCACTTCCTGCAAGCTTTATGCTTGAAAGATAGAATGAGGGACTTCGTTTATATACGGGTGCATAACTTGTACGTAAAAATCCCTCTTTCTCAATATGAAAAGAGGGATTTTTTATTTTTCATTTCCCTCATCATCATCCAAACTTAATTATTTAGGAGGAAAATCAAATGAAAAAGAAGTTTGTACCCGGTATTGCATCAGTTGTAGGAGTAAGTATTTTATTAACTGGTTGCGGTAGTTATAAAAACGAAGCAAGCGGAGCAAATGCAAAAGACGAGGCACCTAGTAAACAGGTTTTAAACTTATCTTCACCTACTGAAATACGAACAATGGATACGGCTCGTGCTACAGATACTGATTCTGGTCAAGTAATGAGAAACGTATTTGAAGGTTTGTATAATCTTGGTGAAGGTAACAAACCTGTTCCTGGTGTTGCAAAATCTCATGAAGTAAGTGGCGATAAAACGAAATACACATTCCAATTGCGAGATTCAAAATGGTCAAACGGCACTCCTGTTACAGCTAAAGATTTTGTGTTCGCTTGGCAAAGAGCCGTAGATCCAGCAACAGCCTCTGAATATGCATTTCTATTCTTTGATATTAAAAACGCAACAAAAATTAACAACAAAGAACTTCCAGCCGACCAACTTGGTGTAAAAGCAGTTGATGACCATACGTTTGAGGTAGAATTGGAGCGTCCTGTTCCGTATTTTATTAGCTTAACAGCGTTCCCAACATTTCTACCAATTAACGAGGAATTCTTTAAAGCACAAGGTGATAAGTACGCTTTAGAAGATAATACAATCTTGTACAACGGAGCTTTTACACTAAGCGATTGGAAGCACGAACAAAGCTTTAAATTCAAGAAAAACCCTACCTATTGGGATAAAGATACTGTCAAACTAGAAGAAATCAATTTTAACGTCGTAAAAGAAAAATCAACAGAAGTAAATTTATTCGAGTCAAAACAATTAGATCGTATAAAACTAACATCTGACTTCGTCGATAAATATAAAAAGGATGCTAACTTTAAAGAACGTCCAAACGTAGGCGTACAATTTTTACGTATGAATCAACAAAACAAAGTGCTTCAAAACGTTTCTGCACGCCAAGCAATTGATCAAACAATTGATAGAAAATCCTTTGTAAATACGTTATTAAATGATGGATCTACACCAACATTTGGTCTCGTTCCAAAAAACTTTGCAAAAGGACCTGAAGGAAAAGACTTCCGTACTGCAAATGGCGATTTAACAAAAGTTGATACAAAATCTGCACAAGAGTTATGGAAAAAAGCTAAACAAGAGCTTGGTTCTGAAAAGATAACATTAGAATTATTAACGAGTGATGCTGACCTTGATAAGAAAACTGGTGAATTCTTAAAAGGACAACTAGAAAAGAATCTAGATGGATTAACAGTAAATATAAAACCGCAACCGCGTAAGCAACAAGTTTCGCTTTTATTAAAAGGTGACTACGAAATCGGAATTGATGGCTGGAGCCCTGACTTTGCGGATCCAATTACATTCCTTGAGCTATTTACAACGAATAACCCTTATAACTTAGATCATTACTCTAATAAGGAATTCGATGAAACAATAGCAAAAGTGAAAACAACTTTAGCTGGTGATGAAAAAGCTCGCTGGGAAGCATTACTAGCATCCGAGAAAATATTATTTAAAGACTCTGTTATCGCTCCTCTTTACCAAAAAGGCGAATCTTATTTAGAACGTTCTTATGTGAAAGGAATTGTGCAAGTAGACTTTGCAGGGCAATTAAACTTCAAGTGGGCAAAAATTGAAAAATAAAGTGAAACTTTAATAAGTGGGGGTTTCTTCATCCCCACTTATTATTAGCCCACACCAATTGTTTTTTTAGCAAAATATATTAAAAATAGGTTCTCTCACACATGAGAATCCGCTTTTTCAATATATTATTCTAAGAAATTAACAATCTATTTTTATTATTGACATATAGTTCTTTCCAGTGTTAATATTCTAAATAATCAAAGAAACGAAATATTTCACCATCAAAATATAATGTCTACTACGTTGAAACATATAACGATAGATTATAGATCAACATGTATATACATATAGAACACCTGATTACCTATAAACAAATATTTATAATAGGTTTTATCTCCTTCTATAACTACTTCAAGACATGGACATTATGACGTTACGAACAACACATTTAGGGAGGAACGAACAATGAAGAAAAAAGTTATACCTGTTGTTGCATCTGTTTTAGGGGCAAGTCTATTACTAACTGCTTGCGGGGGAAATAAGGATAATGCAAGCGGAGCGAAAGCAAACGATAAAGCACCTGATAAACAGGCAATTAACTTATCATTCGCTTCAGAAATTCCAACAATGGATGTTGCAAAAGCAACGGATGGGGAATCCATGAACGTAATGCGCAATGTTTTTGAAGGGTTATATGCAATGGGAGAAGATAATAAACCGGTTCCTGGTGTCGCTGAGTCGGTTGACATTAGTCCCGATAAAACAAAATATACATTCCATCTGCGTGATTCAAAATGGTCAAACGGTACTCCTGTTACAGCAAAGGACTTTGCCTTCGCTTGGCAACGTGCCGTAAATCCTGATACAGCAGCTGAATACGCATTCTTATTCTTCGATATAAAGAATGCGAAACAAATAAACCAAAAACAATTGCCAATTGATCAACTAGGGGTCAAAGCTGTTGATGACAAAACGTTAGAAGTACAACTAGACCGTCCTGTTCCCTACTTCTTAAGCTTAACGACATTCTCAACATTCTTACCAATTAATAAAGAGTACTTAAAGTCTCAAGGCGATAAATATGGTTTAGAAACAACTCATTTAATTTACAACGGTGCTTTCACATTAGAGAACTGGAAACATGAACAAAGCTTCCAATTGAAGAAAAACCTTAACTATTGGGATGCTAAAACTGTAAAACTAGAAGAAATCAACTTCAATGTCGTTAAAGATAAGTCTACAGAAGTGAACTTATATGATTCAGGACAAATTGATCGTGTTGCTTTAACTGCAGAGTTTGTTGATAAATATAAGAGCGATCCAAACTTCAAAGAACGCGCTGAAGTCGGCATTCAATTCTTACGACTAAATCAGAAAAATGAAACATTAAAAAATCAACATGCACGCCTTGCTATTAACGGCGCAATGAATAAAAAAGCTTACGTAGAAACAATCTTAAATAACGGCGCGGTTCCAGCTGAAGGAATGGTTCCTGCGAAATTCGCAAAGAGCCCAGAAGGCAACGACTTCCGTAAAGAAAATGGAAATCTAGTCAAGGATGATGTGAAAACAGCGAAAGAAAACTGGAAAAAAGCAAAACAAGAACTTGGTACTGACAAAGTAACAATCGAACTATTAACAAGTGACAATGCTTTAGCTAAAAAGACTGGTGAATATTTAAAAGGTGAATTAGAAAAGAACTTAGACGGATTAACAGTGAACTTAAAACCACAACCACGTAAACAACAGCTAAAACTACTATTAAGTGGTGACTATGAAATTGGTATTGACGGCTGGGGCCCTGACTTCGCTGATCCAATTACATTCTTAGATCTATTTACAACAGATAGTGCTTATAACTTCGATAAATACTCTAACAAAGAGTACGATGAGCTAATTCATAAAGTGAAAACAGATTTAGCTGGCGATGAAAAAGCACGCTTTGAAGCAATGAAGCAAGCTGAAAAAATTCTATTACAAGACGGCGCTGTCGCTCCTTTATACCAACAAGGTCGTTCTTACTTACAACGCTCTTTCATTAAAGGACTTGTAACAACTGACTTCGGTGGTGAATTTAACTACAAGTGGACAGAAGTTGCAAAGTAACAAAAGTAAAAGGTATCCCACGAAGGATACCTTTTTACTTTTATACAACTTTAACTACAGAGCTTCCTCTTCCCTTTGCCATTCCTTTTATAGCTAAAATCATACCTGCTACTAATTGTATAACCAATACAATAACTAATAATGAAATAATATTTCTTTCTAAACTAACTCCTCCAAATATTATTGTATAATAGCCATTTCCTGCATATATTGCAGGAAATAATTCACTGATTGTTTGGTATGTTTTAGAAAGCATTTCATGTGGTACAATTACACCCAAACTTACAAGTTGTAACGATAGTGAGATGATATTGAAAATCATACCTGCATCTCCAAAAACAGTTACAACCATTTGTGTTAATGAAAGAAAGGCGAAGAAGACTATTGTCAATAATCCTCTTTTCCTTCTTTTTGCATTGAACCAAAACTCATTATACATATAAACACAAACATCAAATATGTTCTCCACGTCAAAGAAGGTATATGCCCTGACCAAAGATAGCTAACTAAATAATTAACTCCCATAATACAAGACGATATTACTAAACAAATACTTATTAGTTTTACATATTTGAGCATATCTTTTCTCCTTATTCTTTATTTTTCTACTTCTTCAAATTGTAGATTCACCGGCTCTTCTAAAAGTGTTTCATAAAAGTTCTCTGCCAAATCTGTTGAAGGAATTTTTTCATCTACTTCATCAAATCGAATACTATCTAGCCACACACAACCTTCTCCTGATAATAAAACACCAAATGCAATACCAAGTGCTTCTTCTTTTATATCTAATACAACCGAGTACGATTGCCAGTTATTCGTATTTTTAATGGGGCGATTTTGCATATTATCCATAGCGAGCGATTCTGTATCTTTTCCATCTACTCGCATCCACAATCCTGCCCAATCTCTTACATTTTCACTCTTAATAAATGCTGTAAAACGTAATCTCTTTCCTACATATTTATCCGCTCGGAACATTTGCATTAATGTTGAAAATCCTCCGTGCGTAACATTCTCTTTTGCTTTTATGTATGCAGATACTTTCCCCTGATGGACAACTTCATAATCTAAACCCATCTCATATTCAGCAGGATGACTTCCACTTAAGATCCATCCTTTCGGTATACCTTTTTGCATTGAAACACCCTCTCTTTCTATATAAAATGACTGAAAGTACTTTCGATATTTCTTTGGTGGCAATTGAAACATTCTTTTAAAAGCTCTCGTAAATGCCTCTTGTGAGGAAAAACCGTATTGCACTGCAATATCAATAACAGCTCTCTCCGTTGACACTAAAACTTGCGCAGCATGAGTTAACCTTCTCTTTCGAATATAATCTGTTACACTCATCCCAACATATCTTTGAAAGATGCGATGAAAATGGTACATCGATACTGCACTGTGAGATGCCACTCTTTCTGTTGTAAGCTCCTCATGTAAGTGATTCTCTATATATTCAATTGATTTTTTTATTATCTCTTTATATTCTTCATGCATTTTAGCCCCTCCTCACAACTTCAATTTACCATATACATACAAATCTTTTTTGATTTAAATTGCGGATTAGCCCTTGCAACTACAGAATAATAATTTATTTTCAACACATACATAATTACATGTTTTTGGGAAAAACTTGTATAGAACGAATTTACATAAGGAGGAATTTATAATGAGAATTCTACTATCAGTTTTATTAGCTCTTATGCTAGTACCTGCATTAACAGGATGTAAAGCTCCTGCAAAAGAAGACACAACTTCTAATAAAAAGACGACTGAAGAAGCAAAAAATGAGGCTCCTGCAGATTTAAAACTAAACTTCAATGAATTCGATTTAAAGGCAGACTACCAAGATACAAAGAAAGACTACGAAGCAGACTATAAAAATGTAGCAGCTGATAAGAAAATGGAAGCAAAAATTGAAGATCATAAAGCAGATGTAAAATTAACAGGAGACGAGGCTATCACAAAATTAAGCCCACTCTTACAAGAATTAAAATTTGATAAAAATACTGCTGACCAAGAAGTAATCGATCAAGTAGTGAACGTGTTCAAACTTGATAAAGACTATCAAAAATTTGATTTAGAAGTTGTCTTCTCTGATGGAACGAAAAAAGAATACAAAAGAGAAATAAAATAAAGAAGTAGGCGGTAGTAAGAAGAAAACGTTTATAGTATGTCGATGCTGTTGCAAAATTAATTTCTATATCACGAATCAACGATGAATCTTCTTCTTTAGCTAACTTCTGTAATTTTTTCATCGCTTGTTCCGATTCATTCAAGAAACCAACATATACTTCATGTTCTTGCTCTTTCGACTTCGGAACACGAATTTCTTTACGTATATGATCAATATCTTCTAACATGCTCGTTGTTACCTTTTGCACATCTTCTTTATATGTAGCAGTCGTTATTTCCTTACCGCCCTTTTCTTTTGCTACTTCAAATAACTGCAGTGCTTTATTAATTTCTTTATTCATTTTCATATCGTATTTTTCATGTACTGCACGGTATTCTTTCATCTCTTCTGTTTGTTCTGTAGATTGCTCTACCTTTTCTTTCGGTTCTTTCGTATCTTTATTTCCATTACACCCTGCTAGAAGGAGCATTCCTCCCATTACGGCAATACCCAAAACCTTCTTCATCTCTTCTTCTCCTCGTATATTATATTTAAGCTGTAATTCAAACTTAGGTTTTCTTCCTACTATGAGACTTATAAATAATCCTTGGACGTCTCAAGATATTTCTAGATAATGGTCTTAGGATCATTTGGGACAATTCTTTCTTCTCCTGTGGATTTACCACATAAAAAGAGTGTTTCTCAGTGAACGTGCGGGACTTCCTACTCGCAGGCTGAGCAGCCTGACCCTCGAACTTAGATGTTAGTAGCTCTAGGGCGGCTTTCGATTCAGGACTAGCTCTCATACACGAGGTTGTTGATCGGCGTGCACACTAGAGATATCTCGAGACGTCCAAGCAATGATTCTAAATCGAAAGGAGGTCTCTTACATGAGATTATTTGTTGGATTAGATGTAAGTTCGTTTGATATAAAAACTTGTATTCTAAATGGTGACGGAGAAAAGCTAGACTCCTTTTCAGTCAATAATGATTTACCAGGTGCCATAGCGCTAAAAGAGCGATTATTACAGCGTATAGCCAATCAAAAAGTAGAAATTTTTAAAATCGGTTTAGAATCTACATCTGTTTATAGTTTTCATCCATCTATGTTTCTTCATTATGATAAAGAGTTACAAAGTTTTGGAGCAAAAGTATTTCTAATGAATCCAAAACAAATTACGAACTTCAAGAAAAGCTATTCTGACATGGATAAAACAGATGAGATTGATGCCTTCGTCATCGCTGACTATTTACGGTTCGGACGAAATCAAATGTCTATCGTAAAAGAAAGCCAGTACGTAGCACTACAACAATTGACAAGATCTCGTTATCAGCTCGTTAGAATGTTGACAAAGGAAAAGCAACATTTTCTACAACACCTAAGTTATAAGTGTAATACGTTCTCACAAGAGGTGGATTCTTCTATATTCGGCAACGCCATGATGGAGCTATTCCTTGAAAAACTTAGTCTAGAGGAATTAGCTGACATGCCTTTAAACGAACTCGCTGAGTTCCTACAAGCAAAAGGAAAGAATCGGTTCGGTGATCCAAAATGTGTTGCGTCAACCATTCAAAAGGCTGTTCGCTCTTCCTATCGTTTAGATAAGGTAGTGGAAGATTCAATCGATGTCCTTCTCGGAACATCAATTGCGGTCATTCGTACCTATCAACAACAAATTAAGGAAATAGAAAAGTCCATTAAGCAAATCATGGCTGGATTACCTCAAACACTTGAATCCATTCCTGGAGTGGGTCCCGTATTCGCTGCTGGTATTATCGCTGAAATTGGTCAAATCGAAAGATTTGATGATGAAACTAAGATTGCAAAATATGCCGGATTATATTGGCGCAAACATCAATCTGGTCGTTTCATTGCAGAAAACACTTCATTATCTCGTAATGGAAATCACTACTTACGTTATTACCTAGTTGAAGCCGCCAACTCTGTAAGAAAGTATGTATCTGATTACCAAGAATATTACGTAAAAAAATATAATGAAGTACCAAAGCATCAACACAAACGTGCACTCGTTCTAACCGCAAGAAAATTTGTGCGATTGGTGGATGCGCTACTACGCAATCACCAACTCTTTACGCCAGAAAGGTGCGTGAAAGTGTGACATAAAACCTGTCATCGCTACCTTTCAAATATTTTCCAGTAAATTACATACATTACTGGTCTAGTTTCGTAATGTCTTTTTTCAACAAAATGTCCTTTGATAACTTTGATTTCTGTTGTTTTTCCGTTGACATACTACCGCAGGTCTTTTATCTACAACTATTACTCATTATAGTTTCTTTTATCTCCACTTGTTATTATACCGAGAACATCCTACTTTTTACACTTAAGACGACACCGTAATATATATATACCAACATGTTTGTCACAGTATCGTCACTTTATACAAATAACTTTTGCAATGCTTTACTACATCACCTTACAAAACTGTATGAGGTATTTCAAAGAAATGAAAAAAGAACTGATTCAAACATTCCCTTTGAATCAGTTCTTTTTTGTTAAGCCTCTAGATTTTGTTTTTGCTGCAGTTCAAACTGTTTCTCACTTCTTCTGGCCATAAATAGATAACATAACACTGCTCCTACTTCACAAAGCGCAATAACAATACCCATCGGTAATGCTGTATTACTTCCACCGATACCTACTAGCGGAGCAACAAGAGCTCCTGAAATAAACTGTAATAAACCTAATAAAGCTGATGCTGTTCCTGCAGCTTGTTTCTGATTTCTCATCGCTAATGAGAACCCAGTTGTTGATACAACCCCGACACTTGATACGACAAGGAATAACGAACATAAAACACCAATTAAACCTATTCCTAGTACGATTGTCAGTAGTAAAGATAGGCCACCAACAGCTGCGATAATAATACCCGCAACAAATAATGTCTTCTCATTCACTTTCCCCGCTAAACGACCCGTTACCTGACTAGCAATAATAATACCGAGGCCATTAATCGCAAAGAATAAACTAAATTGCTGTGGTGATGCTCCGTATATGTTCTGCAACACAAATGGTGAGCCCGAAATGTATGCAAACATTGCCGCTGTTACTAATCCTTGTGACAATGCATATCCCATAAATAGACGGTCCTTTAACAATTTTCCGTACGTCGCCAAAGTCCCTGACAAACCACCTGTTTCTCTTTCTTCAGGAGGTAATGTTTCACGTAATACAAAAGTAGCTGAGATTAACATGAATACGCTAATTGCTCCAAGAACGATGAAAACACCGCGCCACGTTGTAAACTGTAACAATTGCCCCCCAATAATCGGTGCCAAAATAGGTGCTGCTCCGTTTACTAACATAAGCAGTGAGAAAAACTTCGTCATTTCAGAACCTGAGTACATATCTCTTACCATCGCACGTGATATAACAATCCCGGCTGATCCTGAAGCTCCTTGTAGGAAGCGCAATAATACTAATGTCCAAATAGATGGCGCAACAGCACAAAGTAAAGAAGAAGCAACATAAATAATAAGAGCAATAATAAGTGGTTTGCGTCTTCCGTAAATATCACTAATTGAGCCAACAAATAATTGCCCTACTGACAACCCAAGCAAACAAGCTGTTAATGTAAGCTGCGCTAGGGATGCACCTGTTTGCAAGTCATCCGTTAACTTCGGTAATGAAGGCAAATACATATCAATAGATAATGGCCCAATCGCCGTAAGTGTCCCTAATACAAGAATCATCCACAACCTGTTTGCCTTTACAGGTTTATATATTTCGTGATTAACTTCATTCACTTTTTCAATTCACCCTTTCCTATACACACTGAATCGTAACAATTATAGTTACATCATAAACATACGTCAAGTACAGTGCATTTTCCTCTTTCATAATGTAAAAAAAGCGATAGAAATTCTACCGCTTTATTTTTTCACATTGCTATTCGTAAATTTAGATACCGAGGCCATCGTCTCTCCCGTATCTAAATATGTAATTTGAATTGGATCTCCTACTTCTGTAAACATAGCATATGGGAATTTCTTCACCGGTATCATAAATACCTTTTGTTCATTTTCTAAAAGTACGTACACGATTGTATTTTCACCTGATTTTTCTTTATATACACGTTGTACAATACCTTCTTTTTGCGCTTCTTTTCCTGTTGAGGTTGGTCTAAATGTATCACCATTACCGCTCATTACGTTTTTATAATTCTCAAGCGCTTCTTTCTGCGAAGAACCTGTCGCAAATATTTTTGCATTAGCAGCATATACAACTGTATGCGCACGTACTAGGCCTCCGTCATCAACAACCGGAATAATCCAAGCTGGTTTACCGTATACGTTATAAATGACAGGCATTGTCCCATGCCATTTCTCTCTCTTAAAGGAATTATCTACTACTTCTGTAGCTGCTGAACCATCCATAATCCCCTTTACTTCTTTTCCATTATAGTAATATAGCTTGCCTGTGCGTGCATCTACTAATGAATAGCCTAGAGCTGAATCTACTCCTTCTTTTGGAGAAGTAAAGTCTGTAAAATAATACAGTGTTCCATCTTTACCAAAGATCGGGGTCACGCCTTCTTTCGTTCCCCACTCAGTCGGAATTTTCATATCTGTTTGCGAGAATTTCGTATTCCAAAATCCGTGAATATATTTGCCAAAGTACGTATTTAACGTAGATGCAGTCTCATGATTTAATACACCATCAACAAATTTAGGTGCCTTTCCTTTATCATATCTTTTCACTTCACCTGTTTGTGCATCTACTACGACAACACCTTCTACCTCAAATCCAGATCTTCCTGAAATAAATTCACCATACGTCATTGTATAATATGGTTTTCCTTTATCATCAACCTCAAATTTAGGTTTTCCTTTAAAGATTAAATTTGGTTCTGCTTGCCTTACCACACGCTCTAAATTATTACCAAAAAACATGCTTGGCACATATTTCATTTTATAACCGAGGTGCAGTTTCGCTTCCGCATCAGGATTCGTACCTGACATCGTTACGTACCCTGGAATTGTCTCAGCTTTACGCGCTTTAAAAAATCCTGAAACTTCAATCGGCGCTACATATAAAGCCTCGCCGTTTACCATTTGTGGCGTTAATTCTCCTAGCTCAAAATAAGCTACTTTTGGAATATCACCAAATACTTTTTTCATCTTATTCTCCGCTGTCTTTGGCGGCACTGTAAACGGCTGGTCATTTTCAGTAAATGGCTCTGAAATATCTTTCTCTACCTTAACAACAGAATCATATTTCTTTTGCGAGATTACTATATCGTGCAAATAACCAAAGTAGCCGTAACTTGCGAGTAAAATAAACATTAGAAGTCCTTTTAATGTACCTTCTAATTTCCCTATTTGATCTTGTGAAAATAAAACAAGCCCAATTAAAATTGCTACTGCAACAGAATAATGAGTAAGAATCGAATCTACTCGATCATCAATTAGCCAAAAGTATTCATAGATTGCAATACCTATCCAAAATAAAACAGGAATAACTAAAATAGATGATTTCTTACCCTTTACAACCTTCTTATCTCCCTTCTTATCCACTGCTCGAAGCTTACTACTACTTCTTGTCCATGGAATCAAAAACAAAGTAAGAATAGCTAAAACTACAAATTTCATCAAAGGCACTGTCCCCTTTTCTTTTGTATTCCCTTTTAGTATAACAAATAAAGGTTATTAAGGTGAAAATAGGAATAGTTATATTTTTTTACTACTTAATACAATCCCGCTCACTACATATAGAATAGATGCAATATAAAAAATTGTACCAATCGTAAAGAAATCTACTAAATATCCCGTGGCAATAACCGCTACTGCTCCGCCAATGGATGTCCACACATGGTATTTTCCAATCTCATAACCAGCCTTTTCCTGCGCAACCTTTCGTGCTAACGAAGTCTTCTCAGTATTACGCTGCACAGCACCTAAAACGCCCATTACAATTTGAAGAATATACACATGCCAAACTTCCGTGGCAATTGGAAAGCAAAGCATTAAGATTGCCATGGACCAAGCGTATATGATTAATAATTTTTTATCCCCTACTTGATCAGATACCTTTCCCACTAGTGGATATACAAGTGCTGATGTTAAAGCAAATAAGCCATACGCCCAGCCAAATTGCGAGAAGCTATTTCCAACGTTTCGAAGCAATAATATATAAAAAGGAAATACCATACTTCCTGCCATCATGATGATACTTTGCGAAGCCACAAATCTTCTATATGTCATTTCGTATACTCCCTATAAAATAAATTCACAAATCTCTCTTCTGAATCTATTTCCTTCTTTTTCTTGAGAAATTCTTCAATGCGAGGATATGCCCTCTTTAACTGCTCTTTCGTTGGATAAGAATAATACGGCAAATAGTAACTACCATTATGCTTTAAAGTAACATCAATCATCTTTCGAATGACATCCTCTGTTTTCTTTATCTCACTCTCTGAGCGTCCCTGGTTAATCAAAAGAACCAGCGCAAACATATCATCTTTCGCATAGGACAAAACTGCATTTTCATTCTTTTCCACGTAACGAATCGTAATGTTGAGTAAATTAAACTCATCTTCATTTAATACGTTACGTAAATCATCTATATACTCTGTGAAAGCATCTATAGGTACAAAGTATTCTTGTAACACTTCGGTCCTATTTGGATTTTCATATTCCATAAAAGCACTATCTGATCTCATAACATTATTACGCGTCTCATACTTTCCATCTGTACGTTCAAAATAACCTCTTTGTATATCCCAAAATGTATTCTTTCCCCAATCACTATAACGTGATAACCCAAGCAAAAATTTCGGTGCAGCTATAATATTTTCTTCCTTTAATTCACTGTACTCTTCTCTCATATTTTGATTTTGTGCCAAAGTATAATCTGTCACATACATCTCTTTTAAAAATGAATTTGGAGCAACAGAAATACGCGCTAAGTGCATACGAACATTCTCATCTCTTTTCACTTTCTCTTTGAAATAAGATGCGTATTCTTTATAATCTATCATTCTCGTGTGCATTTCATATAATTCATCATCTGTTAACTTCAGCGTCACATCTAAAATAACTCCAAATAAACCGTAACCCCCAATGACATATGGAAATAACTCTGCATTTTCTTCTCTACTTACATTACGTACCGTGCCATCTGCCATTAACAATCTAAATGAATCTACTGTATCAATCAGTGCCTCATGACGAATATCACGCCCGTGTACATTTACACTTAATGAACCGCCAACAGTAAAAATATTTTGAGACTGCATGACCTGTACCGCAAGGCCATAAGGATTTATTTTCTTCTGAATATCATTCCAGGTGACACCACTTTGAACTGTAATCCGCTTCTTCTCTGGATCAAATTCTAATATTTTATTATATCCTTTCATATCGAGCATCGTGCCATTCGGATAATATGTCTGTCCTCCTTGGCTATGTTGCATGCCTGCGATGGAAATTTTCTCTCCTGAAACTTTTGCATCTCGCACTAATTTTATTAACGAGTGCTCTTCCGTAGCACTTTCAACACGTTTTATTTTTGTCGGAAGCAATTTACCTACATCACTCATAATAGGATGATCAATTTGTTTTTTATACGTATGTACAGACGTTGCAAGCAAAACCGTATATGCGACAATGACCACTGCTATCTTTCTTTTTTTCAAAGGACACTCTCCTTATTAGCAACAAAAAGAGATACCCTTTCTTTCAGGTACCTCTCTTGACAGTGATTACTTTGCTGCTGGCAATTGTATTGGATCAAATTTATCATACGATGTAAACTTTGCATCCGTAATAATGTGCGCTTTATCCTCACCATTGCTACTCATAACCATATCTATCTTTGCTGATTCATATTTAAAATCTTTTGTAATAATATATTCCCCATCTATTTCTTCTATCTTTGCATTTTGGCCTTGTAGCATTTTTTTCTGCTTTTCATCCATACTAGCTAGCATACTCTCTGTCTCTTGCCCTTTTAATGCAAACTTCAGCTTATAATTATCTCCACTTTTCTCCATCTTCACTTTATTTAAAATTTCCGATGGAATCTCTAAATTATCTACCATTCCTTGAGTCGCGTTCATTCCGTTAGCATTCAATTGTTCCTCTGGTACAGACATAATTTCACCCGTATTAGGATTTTTCAACTGACCAGCAATTTTGCCACCCACATCATAAACAACAACCTCTGTACCAGAAACATTCATTTCAGAACGAGAATTTTTTTTCTTCGGCTCTAGTTGCATTTTAGCCTTTATTACATTCATCTCTGTTCCTTCAGCCTTTATTCCCACATCATATGTCATCGTTACATTTTCTTCGTTTTTAAAAGCTTCATTCGCTTTATTAAAAACATCCTTCGCTGTTAATTCCTTTTCTTTCTGCACAGCTTCTTTTTTCGGTTCGTCAGTCTTTTTTGTTTTCTCATTACTACACCCTACTCCTAGACCGACTGCAAGTACTAAACTTGAAATTAAAATAAGTTTTTTCATAACGTCCCCTCCTTCCCAAAAATAATATCATCTCTTTTCCTATGAAATCTATATAATTCGTAATATTTATCTTTAAATTTATTTCCTATATAACAACATGTTTGAGAAAAAGTTTAAATATGATGTAAATAATAACAACTCATTTCAGGAGGTCATTATGAAAGCGATTATTTGTACAAAGTACGGACCACCTAATGTTCTCCAGCTTCAAAATGTAGAAAAGCCTAAACCTAAAAAAAATGAAGTGTTAGTTAAAATTCACGCAACAAGTGTATCGACTGGAGATTGTAGAATACGTGGCTTTAATAGCCCCCTCTTATTTTGGATTCCTATGCGGATCATATTAGGTTTCAGAAAACCGAGAAAACCTATACTTGGCGTAGAGTTATCCGGTGAAATCGAAGACATTGGAACAGATGTAACACAATTTAAAAAAGGAGATCAAGTTTTTGCATTAACAGAACTAAACCTTGGTGGTTATGCGGAATACACATGCGTGCATGAAAGTGGATTAATAGCATTAAAACCTACCAATGTGACATATGAAGAAGCTGCCGTTATTCCTTTTGGCGGAACTTCAGCATTGCACTTCCTTAGAAAAGGACAGATAAAAAAAGAGCAACGAGTACTTATATACGGCGCCTCTGGGTCAGTAGGGACAGCTGCCATACAACTTGCTAAATACTTCGGGGCGACTGTCACAGCCATTTGTAGTAGTTCGAATTTCGATTTAGTAACAACTTTAGGGGCAGACAACGTAATTGATTATATGAAAGAAGATTTTACTAAGCGGGGCGAGCACTACGATATTATATTTGATGCAGTTGGAAAATATAAAAAGTCTCTTTGTACAGATGCATTAATGCCTAATGGAAAATATGTATCTGTGAACGGAATGATGGCAAAGGTCAGTAAAGAAGATATGAACCTGCTAAAACAACTAGCTGAAACAGAAAAGCTAAAACCTGTTATTGATAGAACTTACCGATTAGAAGAAATTGCTGAAGCTCATATATATGTAGAAAAAGGACATAAAAAGGGGAATGTTTCGATTATCTTAAAATAAAATATATTCCGAAAATATCATTGACAATTCTTTTTGTACGATTTACTATTAGTACCATATTCAAAACTACATACACATACTCTTATCAAGAGTGGCGGAGGGACTGGCCCGATGATGCCCGGCAACCGAGCTTATGACGTATAAGCTAAGGTGCTAATTCCTGCAAAACGAGTTTTCGTTTTGGAAGATAAGAGAGGAATCTATTTCGTCTATTCGGCACCTCTCTTATTTTTGGGAGGTGCTTTTTATTTTGGAACGTATATGAAGGGGGATTTATAGATGAAAAAGGTATTATTAAGCATTGTAAGCGGAGCAGTATTATTATTAGGCGCATGTAGCGTGAGTTCAGATAAAGAGGTAAAAGCATTAGACGAGAAAAAGATTACTGTCGGTGTAACAGGTGGACCACATGAACAAATTTTTGAAAAGGTAAAAGAAGTTGCAGCAAAAGATGGTCTCGAAATTGATATAAAAGTATTTAATGATTATGTAGCGCCAAACGTATCATTAGATGAAAAAAGCCTTGATGTAAATAGTTACCAAACGAAATCGTATTTAGATGTATTTAAAGCTGAACGCAATATGAAATTAGCTGAAGTATTTTCAACAGTAACATTCCCTATGGGCGTATATTCTAAAGATATAAAAGATGTAAAAGACTTAAAAGAGGGCGATGCAATTGCTGTACCAAATGACCCAACAAATGAACTTCGAGCTTTAAAATTATTTGAAAAAGCAGGGGTTTTAAAAGTTGATCCAAAGGCTACAGAAAAAGCGACTGCAAAAGATGTAATTGAAAATCCAAAAAAATTAAAGATTGTCGAATTAGAGGCATCTCAATTACCAACGCAACTAAGTGAAGTGAAAGCAGCTGCAATTAACACAAACTTTGCATTAGGTGCAAAATTAAGTCCAGCGAAAGATTCTATCTTCCGCGAAGGAAAAGATTCACCATATGTGAACTGGGTCGTTGTTCGTACTGAAAATAAAGATGATGCCGTTGTAAATAAATTAAAGAAAGCTTATCAGTCTAAGGAAGTAAAAGAGTTTATCGAGAAAAAATTTGATGGTTCAGTTTTACCATCTTGGTAGGAGCTGACGATAATGATTGAATTAAAAAACATATCCAAAGTATTTACAACAAAAAAAGGGAATGTTGAGGCTCTTAAGTCTACTTCCCTTAAAGTAGAAAAAGGCGAGATATTTGGAATCATTGGGTATAGTGGCGCTGGTAAAAGTACATTGATTCGATGTGTAAATTTATTAGAAAAACCAACGACAGGAAATATCATTGTAAACGAACAAGACTTAACAACGTTATCGACAAAAGAACTAGCAAAAGCGAGACAAAAAATCGGAATGATCTTCCAAGGATTCAATTTACTTAAAACTGTTACCGTTTATGAAAATATCGCATTACCGTTACGGCTTGCTGGCATTCCAAAAGCAGAAATTGAAAAAAGAGTAGAAAAGTATTTACGCATTGTCGATCTTTTTAATCGAAAAGATGCGTATCCAAGCGAACTTTCTGGTGGTCAAAAACAGCGTGTTGCAATTGCTCGTGCGCTATCACATGAACCTGAAGTGTTATTAAGTGATGAAGCAACGAGCGCATTAGATCCCGAAACAACCGATTCTATCCTTGATTTGTTATTAAAGATTAACGAAGAAATCGGAATTACGATTTTACTCATTACACATGAAATGAATGTCATCCAGCGTATATGTGACCGCGTTACTATTATGGAACATGGATCTGTAGTCGAAAGTGGGACTGTAAAAGATATTTTCACAAACCCACAACATGTAACCACGAAGAAATTTGTAAATAGCGCATTTGCAGCGAAAATTCCAAAAGAGGTACAGAAAGAACTACAAAGTACTGGAGAAATTGTAACACTTTCATTTATTGGCACTACTTCAGGGGAACCTGCCTTAGCCGTTGCCACAAAACGTTTCCAAGTGTATCCGAATATTTTATCCGGTAATATTACGCAGTTAAAACATGAAGCATATGGGAAACTAGTCGTTCATATGCAAGGGGAACAAAATGAAATCCACCGTGCTTTATCATTTTTACAAGAGCAAGGAATCATCGTAGAAGGAGGTAGAACAGATTATGGGAAACAAGTCCTTTTTGGATGAATGGGGTAAAGTCATATGGGAAGCCACAATCCAAACCTTTCAAATGACATCTATCTCATTACTCATCTCGATCCTTATTGCATTACCACTTGGCGTCACACTTGTTTTAACGAGACCTGGTGGGCAGCGTGAAAATAAAATCATCTATCCTATTCTTAATACAATTATTAATATCATTCGCTCTCTTCCATTTATCATTCTATTATTCTTTATTTTACCTTTTACAAAGTTTCTAATGGGAACGTCCATTGGCGTGCAAGGTGTTATCGTACCGCTTGTCGTCTTCACAGCCCCTTATATCGCACGTTTAATGGAGACAGCTTTACTAGAAGTCGATCGCGGTGTCATTGAAGCCTACCAAGCGATGGGCGTTTCTACTATAAAAATCATTTGGCACGTTATGGTGAAAGAAGCACGTCCCTCCCTTGTACTCGGATTAACAATCGCAACGATCGGCTTAATCGGCGCAACAGCAATGGCTGGCCTTGTAGGTGCTGGCGGGCTAGGGGATTTAGCATACCGCTTCGGACATTTACGCTACGAGCCTGAAGTAATGTATGCAACCGTCTTTATTTTAATTATCCTCGTTCAAGGATTACAATCTTTAGGGAATGGTGTTGCACGAAGATTGAAGAAAGATTAAAAAAGAAGGCATCTCACCCTGGTGAGATGCCTTCTTTTTTATCTTTTAAATCCACCTTCTGAATGAATAACTTGCCCAGTAATCCACTCGGCCTCTTCACTTACTAAAAATTTAATGAGTCTAGCTGCATCCCTTGGCTCACCAATTCTGCCAAAAGGAAACATCGGCTTTAACCCTTGTTTTATCTCTTCAGTCATCCATCCTGTATCGGTTGGTCCTGGATTAATTGCATTCACTGTTATTCCTAAATGAGCTACCTCTGCTGACAACGTACTAGTAAGAGCATCAATAGCTCCCTTCGTTGTCGCATAAGCTAGTTCTCCTGCCATAGGACCTTGAAATTGCCCCGAAGTAATATTAACAATTCTACCACCAGATTTCTTATCAAATCCCCGGGAAAATTGACTACTGAGCAATGTAGTCGCACGAACATTTACCATATAATGCTTATCTAATTCTTCAGCAGTCAACGTAGAGAAATTATTATTCGTAGAATATGCTGCATTATTAATTAATATATGAGGGTACCCTAATTGTTCAGTAACTTTATTTATAAGCTCTTTTGGTGCATCATTCTGAGTTAAATCTAACTCCATACTTGATACTTTAACACCGTTTTTTAGTAACTCTTCTTTTAATTGTATTTGTTCATTTTTATCAACGCCCCAAGGCATCTCTTTATCGTAAGCTGTCCAATACGTAAAAAATATATCGTATCCTGATTCAGCTAATTCTTTACAAATCGCTGCCCCTATACCATCTAGACGACTTACCCCTGTAATAACTGCTACTTTATTTTTTAATTGGTTCATCATATACTCCTCCAAGTTTAAAGGACGCATATTTTATATAAGAGATATAAACTTTCCCACAAAAAAGACAGATACATAAAATAGGCACCTATCCTTATAAAAGGGATGTACAAGCCAAATATGCATTCCTTGAATGATTTACAGATAACTAAATAAACCCTCGCTTATGAGAGCAAAATTTATCTATCTAGTAGTTTCTAATCATTACAAGTTCATCCACATATTGAGTCTTTGTCTCCTTTACATATATCTCTATTCTTAGTTTATCAAAGCAGATAAAATGTTACAAAAAATAAAACAATTATTCACAACCTATCCTTGTTCACATTCTCTCCATTGTGAATCTTTTCACATTGGATATATAATAAACGTGTAAATACAATATTGGAGGGATTTCAATGGTTATCAATTTTTTAAGAACTGATAAACGTGCTACTTTCATATTATTACTTTTACGACTTTACATAGGATATACATGGTTCGCTGCTGGGATAGGCAAAGTCTTCGGACAATCTTTTGACGCAAGTGGCTTTCTAAAGGGTGCTATTGCTCAAGCATCAGGGGACCACCCTGCAGTACAAAGTTGGTGGGCAGATTTCCTTCAACATTTTGTCCTTCCAAACGCAGACCTATTTAGCTTTTTAGTTCAATGGGGAGAAATTTTAGTAGGTCTAGGTTTGATTTTAGGCGGATTAACAAAAACAGCTGCATTTTTCGGAATCATAATGAATCTTTCATTTTTATTAAGCGGAACTGTTAGTGTAAACCCAAACCTGCTTATTTTGACTATGTTCATTTTAGTTGCAGGGCAGAACGCTGGACGTATTGGATTAGATGGCTATGTTTTCCCTAAACTTTTCCGTAAAAACAACCACAGAACATATAAATTAAGTAAAACTGCGTAGTAACAATTTACTTTTAAAATATAAATAAGAAAAAGAGCCTGAATATAGGCTCTTTTTCTTATTTATCCTAATTTAAACTTTTAATGAACCACGAAAGCCTCTGGCAGCATAGTAAGAGTCTGCTCCATTGTGGTACACGAAAACATGTCCAAAGCGATAATCGCAAAATAGAGCACCACCAAGCTCTCTAATATCTGAAGGTGTTTGTACCCAACTCGATGATTTCATATCAAAATCTCCAAGTTGTTGTAACTCTCGATATTGTTCTTCCGTTAATAACTCAATACCCATAGCGGCCGCCACATCAATAGCGTTATTTTCTGGTTTATGCTTTTTTCTTGATTCTAACGCTTCAAGATCATAACAAAGACTTCTGCGGCCTTTAGGACTCTCCTTTGAACAATCATAGAAAGTATATTCGTCCTTTTCTTCATCATAACCAATAACATCCGGCTCACCACCAGTTACTTCCATTTCGTTAAGTGACCACAATTTTTCATTATTAGTAGTCAGCTTTGCTTCAACTTTAGCCCATTCAAGACCTTCATGGCGGTTCATGTTTTTCTCAAAACGAGCTTGCAATACTTTCAATAACTCTTCACGTTTTTCTACTAGTAAGTCATTTTTATTTCCTGTCATATTAGTCCTCCCTGATGTATGTACTGATAGTAGTTTAAGTATATATTTTATAATAAATCATCTCAATATGAAGACCGTTTCAATCATATGTCTTGTACAAACATCTATTACAAAGTCCTAAAACCCTCCATACTCTCTTCAAGCATATAGTGTGAAAACCACATCAAGTTCTGCTTCATAATAGCCACATGAACTCCTGGTTGGTCAGAACTATATGCCATTCCTTTAAATATAATTAATTCTGTATCAACTTCCATATCCATTAATCCTTGATATAGATCATATGCATTTGTAATCGGAATTCTTGCATCCTTTTCCCCATGTTGAATTAAGGTAGGCGTACAAGCTGATTTAATATACGTCATAGGTGATGTCTTCGTATATATATCTGGATCATTCCATGGAGTATTTCCTAAATACATTCTAATAAAGTAAGGTATATCTGTATTTACATAATGGGTACTCCAGTTAGTTATTCCACCGCCAACTGAAATAGCTTTAAACCTGCTACTAAATGTAGAACAAAAAGCTGATAAATATCCACCGTTGCTCCATCCCATAACTCCTACTCTATCTTTATCTACTATCCCTTGATCAACTAGTTTATCAACTCCTGATATAACATCGTCGTAGTCAGCAATCCCCTGTTTTCTATAGTTAGCTTTTAAAAATTCATTACCATAACCTGAACTTCCTCTGTAATTTGGCTCTAAAACGATAAAGCCTTTTTCAACAAACTGTTCAATCGGATATTTCTCATTGAAGCAGTCTGAAAATATCGGAAAAGATGCCCAAGCCGGACCACCGTGAATTACTACTAATAAAGGATATTTTTTATTAGTGTCAAACTCTACTGGCGTTGATAAAACACCTTCTATTTCAAGACCATCACTACTTTTCCATGAGATGATTTCCCTGTTACTTTTAAGTTTCCCTTTGAAAAAGCTATTTTCATCCGTTATTTTTTTATCGTCTAAATAGATTTCAAAGGTTTCATTTGTTATAGCCTTATTATAGGTTATATGATTTCCATCCTTTGTTATAGAGGCATCCATTATAAAGCCATCTATCTTGTCGCTTAATGCTTCCACAGTGCCATCTTCAGCTAGTAATCCAATACGATAATTCGTTTTATCCTGCCATCTAATTAAAATTCCTTTAGCTGTCCACTGTAATGGCATAACTGTACTATCAAAGTTTGTTAGAGGCTGAATTACCTCTCCAGTATTCATATCATATATCTCTAACGTACTATCTTGTATATGGTTTCTATAGTAATCCTTCTCTCTTATGCTTGCTGTGTAACATATTTTACTGCCGTCAGGAGAAAAGCAAACACTCCCTCCCAACAACTTATCCACATTCAGCTTTTGTAGCTCTCCAGCTTTAATATGGAGTATGTATAGATCTCCATTTATATAATCTGCCATATTTGAGCTTGGTGTCGTTATAAATACAACCTTTTTACCATCATTTGAAATATCAAATTCATGGATATGAAAGTCCTTACCATCCGTTAATTGATAAACAACTCTGTTCTCGTGTTCATCTGTATCACTTTGTATCACCTTTTCTATTTCAATGTAATATAAACAATCATTCTGGTGTTCCTTACCTATATGTTGAAAATCTCCATATAGCTCCTTACGTTTCTTTATCTCTTCACATTCTTTTGACTGCGTAACATAATAAAGCCCCTTGCCAGTAGGACCCCATTTGAATGTACTGACTCCTTCTTTCTCATCAGTAATTTGAACCTCTCTATAATCATCTAGTGACTTAACAAATATCTGATTTTCCCCGTCACCAACTGGACTAAGATATGCGATACACCTAGCATCTGGAGACCATAATGGGTGTGTACTATCTATATCACCATTTGATAATGGGTAACTCTGCTTCTTATCTTTTTCATATATCCATACATGATTCCTATATGTATTGTCTTTCCAATCAGCCGTCTTCTTAACAAATGCTACGTTTTTACCATCATCACTTATGTTTGTACTTGATACGGTTGGTAATGAAATAATCTCTTCTATACTTAAATATGTTTTTGCTTTCACTTTCATATAATAAGCCCCCTTGTAATGTCCATGAATCTACCGTCTCTTCTTGTCGTAATAAAGGAAATTGTTCACGGATACTTAAAATAGTAACGGAAAATTCAGATAAATAAAAGTGAATCCGATAAAGTAAAACTTTAATCTATAGGGCTCTTTCCGCTTATCAATTTTAGATGTTCTTTTTCGACACAAAAATACCCCTTTAGATAAAATATCTAAAGGGGTGCAAATTTGTAAATTTATTTTAAAGCTATAACTATATTTATTAACCTACCAATCTCCTACTCAACAGTAACAGACTTAGCTAAGTTACGTGGCTTATCAACGTCACACTCGCGGTGAAGTGCTGCGTAGTATGAGATAAGTTGTAATGGAATAACTGCTACTAGCGGTGCTAGCGCTTCGTGTACAGCTGGTAATACGAAGCTGTCACCTTCCATTTCTAAGCCTTTCATTGAGATGATACATGGGTTAGCCCCGCGTGCTACTACTTCTTTCACGTTACCACGAATTCCAAGGTTTACGTGCTCTTGTGTAGCAAGTGCGATAACTGGTGTACCATTTTCAATTAAAGCGATTGTACCGTGTTTTAACTCTCCTCCAGCGAATCCTTCTGCTTGGATGTAAGAGATTTCTTTTAGTTTTAACGCACCTTCTAATCCTACGTAGAAGTCTACGCTACGGCCGATGAAGAAACAGTTACGCGTTGTTGCTAAAAATTGTTTTGCTAATGCGTCCATTTCTTCTTTTTGATCACAAAGTTCTATCATTGCATTTGCTACAAGTCCTAGTTCGTGTGTTAAATCGAAATCAAGAACTTCACCTTTTGCTTTAGCAATATCAGCCGCTAAAATTGAAAGTACTGCAAGCTGTGCTGTGTAAGCTTTCGTTGATGCAACTGCAATTTCTGGTCCAGCGTATAACGGAAGTGTATAATCAGCTTCACGAGAAAGCGTAGAACCAGGCACGTTTGTAATTGTTAATGCTTTATGCCCCATTTCATTTGTTTGTACAAGTACTGCACGGCTATCAGCTGTTTCACCACTTTGTGAAATGTAAATGAAGAATGGTCTTTCTGTTAATAATGGCATGTTGTAAGAGAATTCACTTGCCACGTGTACTTCAACTGGCATTTTTGCAAACTTCTCGATAAATTGTTTTCCAACAAGACCTGCATGATAACTCGTTCCACATGCAATGATGTAAATGCGATCGCTATCTAAAATCGCATTGCGGATGTCTTGATTTAATTCAATTTCGCCATTTTCATCTTGATACTTTTGAATTATATTACGGATTACAAGTGGTTGCTCATCGATTTCTTTAAGCATGAAATGAGGATATGTTCCCTTTTCAATATCACTTGCGTCTAATTCCGCTGTAAACGGTGCACGTTCAATCGTTTCACCTTGTAAGTTTTTAATTGTAATACTTTCTTTCGTTACGATTACGATTTCTTTATCCATTAACTCAATGAATTGATCTGTAACTTGTAACATCGCCATAGCGTCGCTTGCCACAACATTAAAGTTGTCACCAACACCTACTAATAGCGGGCTTTTGTTTTTAGCAACATAAATCATGTTTGGATTTTCAGCATCAAGTAATCCGATTGCATAAGAGCCATGTAAAAGAGATAGCGTATTACGGAACGCTTCTTCTACACTTAATCCTGTGCTCACTTGTTGTTCCATAAGCTGTACGATAACCTCTGTATCTGTTTCACTTACGAACGTTACATCTTGTAAATATTCCTTTTTCACTAATTCATAGTTTTCAATTACACCGTTATGAACTAATGTAAAGCGTTTTGATGTACTTTGATGCGGATGCGCGTTTACTTTACTTGGAACACCGTGTGTAGCCCAGCGTGTGTGTCCGATACCTACGCTTGCTGCTACGTTCTCATCTACGATTTCACGAAGTTTTGCGATACGGCCTTTTTCTTTGTATACAACAACACCGTTCTCTGCTTGTACTGCAATACCTGCTGAATCATATCCACGATATTCTAGCTTTTCTAAACCTTTTAATAAAATTTCCTTTGCATCTTGCTCTCCAATAAATCCTACGATTCCACACATGTTTAGTCGCCGTTACAAATGCTTACACTGCTCTGCGAACATGTAACGACATAGTCCGATACCATTTTTATTTATACTAAAAAACGGATTACATATTGCTAGCCCTGTAAGCTTGTAACGGCTTTCACCTTCCTCTCGATTGGGTTTAAGTCCGTATATACTTATACAGCTAGTTTTCATCCGTTCCTCTTCTCTCATCACACTTTCACCTTTGTCCACTAAGTCACCTTAATGATTTAAGTAAAAGCTTGCGGTTGTGATGAACAACCGGGAGTCATCCGCCGAAATCTCGATAAACCCCACCTCGTCAACTACACTATTTGTAGTTCTGGCGCTTTTATAATTTACAATATTTCCTTTGAGAAAAAGAACAAGACCATCTTATAACAAACATGGATAAACCGTCAATGAAATTTTTTTCATCGTCTATAAAACATATGAAAAAGGAGCACTTTTTGTGCTCCTTTTTCATATGAATTCAGCTAATTATTCAGCGCCAACTTCGGCTTTCACAACTTCTACAATGCGATGTACATATGCATCACAAACTTCTTGTGTTGGTGCTTCTGCCATTACACGAATAAGTGGCTCTGTTCCAGATGGGCGAACAAGAATACGGCCATCACCGTTCATTTCTTCCTCTACAACACGAATAATTTCTTTAATTTTTTCATTTTCTAATGCTAATTTTTTATCTGTTACACGAACGTTTACTAGCAATTGTGGGAATTTCGTCATTTCCCCTGCAAGTTCAGATAATGGCTTTTTCGTCATTTTCATGATGTTTACAAGTTGAAGTGCACTTAACATTCCATCACCAGTTGTAATGTAATCAAGTAAGATAATATGGCCTGATTGTTCTCCACCTAGGTTGTAACCTCCGCGCTTCATTTCTTCCATTACGTAGCGGTCACCAACTGCTGTTTTATCACTTGTAATATTATTTGCTTCAAGTGCTTTGTAGAAACCTAAGTTACTCATAACAGTTGAAACAACTGTATTATGTTTTAATTGACCAGTTTCTTTCATGTACTTCGCACAAATGAACATAATTTGATCACCGTCAACGATGTTTCCTTTTTCGTCTACAGCAATTAAACGGTCGCCATCGCCATCAAAAGCAAGTCCGATATCCGCACCTTTTTCTTTTACCAATTCAGCTAAGCCTTCTGGATGTGTAGATCCTACACCCTCATTAATATTCATACCATTTGGAGAAGTTCCCATCGTTGAAATATCAGCTTCTAGGTCTGCAAATAAGTATGGAGCAAGAGAAGAAGTTGCACCATGTGCACAATCTAAAGCGATATGTAGGCCAGAGAAATCTTCTTCAACAGTTTGTTTAATGTACTGTAAATATTTTTGTCCACCTTCAAAGTAATCACTCACTTGTCCAAGATTAGTACCTGTCGGACGTGGTAGTTCATCAACTTCTTTGTCTAATAAAGCTTCAATCTCAGCTTCTTGCTCATCTGTTAATTTAAAGCCGTCTGAACCAAAGAATTTAATACCGTTATCTTGTACTGGATTATGAGATGCAGAAATCATAACACCCGCTTGTGCGTCTAGTGCTTTTGTTAAATAAGCAACGCCCGGTGTAGAAATAACGCCAAGGCGCATTACTTCTGCTCCAGTTGATAATAGCCCTGCTACTAAAGCTCCTTCTAACATATGGCCAGATACACGTGTATCACGACCAATAATTACTTTTGGACGATCTGTATCTTTTGTTAATACATAACCACCAAAACGTCCAATTTTGAAAGCTAATTCAGGTGTTAACTCCTTATTTGCAACTCCGCGTACTCCATCTGTACCAAAATATTTACCCATTATGATTCGCTCCTTTTTCTTGCTCTTTTTGATTGTGATTATCTACTGTTGGTTCTTGACTCGTTTCTTTATCTTTATCTTGATTTTGATTTTGGTTTTGATTCTTTTCCTGTTCTTTTTCTGAATCAGGTTCAGGATTTTTTGGTTTCTCATTTTGATTTTCTTGATCGGTGTTTGAATCCGGTTGTTGACCGTTACCCTGTACTTCTTTATCTGGTTTTTCTTTCTTCACAATAGTAACTTTAGCACTTTTTTGTTTTGGCTCTATTGAAATATTACCAGGACCACTCACTTGAATTGAAATATCTTTCGTTCCTGGAGATACATTTTGCAGATTAATTACCGCTGTTATTTGAGCAGCTGTTATTTTATCTACTATACTTGCTTCTCCTGAAATATCAACACTTATCTTTCCATCTTGCGGCGAAAGTAGCTGAGCAGTAACATCTTTAGAAAGTCCATTTTTCTGGATTGGGATACCATCAATCGTTTTTGTTTTCGTTTGTTTTGTTTTTTGCACTCCCACCGAAACCTTCACTTGATTCGGTTTGGCACTTGTTACACCCTTGGGTAATAAAACAGAGGCATCGAATGTTGTAGACTCTGTCAATTGACTAAGATCTACTTCGACCCCCTCTAGCGATTGTATATTATCCAAAATATCTTTTGGACCAGCTATCGTTACTTCTCTCGGTTCAACACTGATATTTGTAACCGCCAATCCTTCTGCTAAACTCCCCTTCTTCGTATACGTTACAGGAACAGTTTTTTCAGTATTATTGGCTGTATTTTGCGTTGCCACATTCAACGTTACACTAATCTTAGATGGACTTGTTCTTACATTTAAACGTTTTCCTTCTTTATTGTATAATGTAACTTCGGGCGTTTTTGTAACAGTTTTATTAACACCTTTTAAATCAACATACGCTTTGGCAGATGAAATGCTTTCAATTTCTTCTTTCGTCCCAACTACCTCAACAGTATCCGGTTTAAGGCTTGATTTTTCTAGAGTAGCCCCCGCTGGCATCTGATCCTCATTTGATAATTTCAGATCTACATGAACATATTTTCTCGCCTTTTCATGAAGAGTAACTTTAATTGTTGATGGCTGAACTGTTCCTTTCACATCATCTGGAAGCCCGTTCGTTTTTAAAGAAATCTCATAAGTTCCTTTTGGACTATCTCGCAAATCAACTGGTATGTCAAATTGTTTTTTTGCTTTTGCTGTAGCAACTGATGCTTTTGGGCCTTCTAATTTTACTTTAACGCCCTCTGCCGGAATACCACTTACAATATATTTCTCCTCATCATACTTAAGATTAATAGCATAATTAGTTAATGTTTCTTTCGTATCATTTGCAAAAGGTAATATAACTGATGTCGTATTTTTTTCAGTTAACGTCGCTGACATAAAAAGCATACACGCCAATAGTAATGAGATCCCTTTTAAAAACCAATGATTCTCCATTAACTTATCCATGACGCTTTCTCCTCCAATTCCATAAAGACGAAGAAGTCGTTTTTTCGTTTCCACTAAATTCAGCTAATAACATATCCTTCAGCTGTTCTGTCTTCAAATCACGATGCAACTTACCATTTTTCGTTAAAGAAATTTGACCAGTTTCTTCAGACACAACTACTGTAATACTATCAGTAACTTCACTAACTCCCATTGCAGCACGATGTCTAGTTCCTAATTCTTTAGAAATAAACGGACTTTCTGATAATGGAAGATAGCATGCTGCTGCTTTAATTGTACTTCCTTGCATAATTACCGCTCCATCATGAAGAGGTGTATTTGGAATAAAAATATTAATAAGTAATTCCGATGATACGTTTGCATTCAGCGGAATACCCGTTTCCACATAATCACCCATACCGGTCTCTTTTGACAAAGTAATTAATGCACCAATTCTACGTTTCCCCATATATTCGGTTGCTTTTGCTATCGCTGTTGCAACCATTTCAGGTTCATCATCCTCATGCGTTCCAACACGCGAAAATAAACTTCCGCGCCCTAGCTGCTCAAGTGCTCTTCGCAATTCTGGCTGAAAGATAATAATAACGGCTAAAAATCCCCACGTTAATACTTGTTCAGTTAGCCAAGATAGCGTACGCAATTCAAGGAAAATACTGATCATCTTAACGACGATAATAACTGTAATCCCTTTTAAAAGTTGAACAGCTTTTGTCCCTCGGATTATAAGAATTAGCTTATATATAATAAACCATACAATGGCAATATCTAATGCCGTACTAAGATATTTCAAAATGGTCGTATCTTCAAAAGGCATGCTATCCCTTCCTCCTACTTACGAGCAATTCTATCCATATATTGAAATATTGTTTTATGCTCTATCTGTATGTATTTCCAACAACTAGTTAATTATACCATACATGAAACAAACGACAATTACAAACAACCCCCTTTAGCTCAAATTGGTAAGATGTCAAACATTTTTATTGTACAGTATAATATAAATCATTATTATACGCCTATTTTCAAATAAAAAAAGCAACTTCTCAGTTGCTTTTCTTACATTTATTTTAGTTTTTCACCGAATAAAGAACCCATTAAAGCAACTGCTGTTGTTGCCGTTCTATTTCTCTCATCTAAAATCGTATTTACCTCAACAAATTCAGCAGATGTGATAATATCAGCTTCTGCTAACATTTCCATCGCCAAATGACTTTCACGATAAGATAGACCGCCAATTACAGGCGTTCCAACACCTGGTGCATCATGAGGATCAAGACCGTCTAAATCTAATGATAAGTGTACACCATCAGTATGAGATAAATATGCGATTGTTTCTTCCATAACAGCCGTCATCCCCATACGATCAATTTCATGCATTGAGAACACTTTAATACCTTCATTGCGAATGAAATCTTTTTCTCCTTCATCCAATGCACGCGCACCGATAATTACGACATTCTCTTTTTTCACCTTTGGATATGCTCCGTATAAATCTACAAGTGAAGAATGTCCATAACCTAAACTTGCTGCAAGTGACATACCATGAATATTTCCAGATGGTGAAGTTTCCTCTGTATTTAAATCACCGTGTGCATCATACCAAATAACGCCTAAGTTTTTATAATGTTTTGCTACACCAGCTAATGTACCGATAGCAATACTATGGTCACCACCTAATACAAGTGGAAAACGACCTTCTTCTATAATATGATCCACCTTACTTGCTAATTCATTACATACAGTTGCAACTTGTGTAAGGTTTCTTAATTTTGTATTTTCATCTATCTCTTTTTCTCTCTCTATACATATATCTCCCATATCTTTAACGTCATATCCAATTTCTTCAATTCTTTCAATTACCCCTGCATAACGGATCGCGCTCGGTCCCATATCAACTCCACGACGCATCTGTCCTAAATCCATTGGAACTCCAATAACTGAGATTTCTTTTTTCATAGATAGTATCCCCCTTTTATGCCTTCACTAAATATTTTAAATCTTTTATATAGTCTGACTCAACTCGACATTTTTCTGTATGGATATACAATTTATTCACTTATATTCATACTGAAAACCAAATTTCAAGACTATTCTATGTATAAAGTTAACTTAATGAAACAATCGCAATCACTATTATTAAATAATAATAATAAAACACTCCTACATTTAGAAGTGTTTTTCTGATGCTATTTTCCATACTATTGCAATATTTTTTGTTGTCATTTCAATATTTTCTTCTGCTACTTTATATGCTTCTTCTAGTGTCATCGGTCTCGTTGTAATACTAAATACCGCATCTATTCCTTTCTCGTACACAGCTGAATAATCAGATGATACAGACCCTCCAATAGCAATTACAGGCACAGAAAAACGTTTTGCACGCCCCGCAACACCCACAGGAGCCTTTCCATATGCAGTTTGTTTATCTATTCTACCTTCACCAGTTATAATGAGATTTGCATCTTCTATATGTTTATCGAAATTTGTATAATCTAATACAATTTCAATGCCCCTCCGCAAGTCTCCCTTTAACACTGAAATAACAGCCGCTCCCATTCCTCCCGCTGCCCCTGCACCAGGTATTTCAGATACATCAAAAGATACATATCGTTTAAGCATATTCGCATAATGTTGTAAATTCTCATCTAGCTCTTTCATCATCTCTACATTTGCACCCTTTTGTCTCCCAAATATGAAAGATGCTCCCTGCATTCCGACTAATGGATTATCCACATCACATGCCGCTTCTATCTTTACCCCCTTTAAGCGGGGGTCCATTTGTGAAAAATCAATAGCAACAATCGAATGTAATGTGCCTCCAGATGGATCTATTACTTCACCCTTGTCATTTATAAATCTTACTCCTAAAGCTGCTAACATACCTGCCCCACCATCATTTGTAGCACTTCCGCCAAGTCCTAAAATTATGTACTCCACTCCTTGATCTAGCGCATGTAATATAAGTTCTCCTGTTCCTTTTGTCGTTGTAATAAGTGGGTTGCGCTTTTCAACTGGAACGTGCTGTAATCCTGATGCTGCTGCCATTTCTATAAACGCTGTCTTTTTATCTTTAGAAATGCCATAAAAAGCTTGTATACCTTCTCTAAGCGGTCCTGTCACACTAATTGATATAATTCTCCCCCCTGTAGCATCAACAAGTGATTCAACCGTCCCTTCTCCTCCATCTCCAATTGGTATTTTCACATACTCTGCATTAGGAAAAATTGCTCTAAAACCTCTTTCAATAGCTCCACATACTTCTATAGCTTTTAGGCTTTCTTTATATGAATCAGATGCAATAACAACTTTCACAATTATCTCCCCATCCCTTATTTTTACGTTTTCTTCATTTTAAACGACAAGTATAAAAGTTGTCTTTTTAAACACAAAAAAAGCTTACATCATATGATGTAAGCTTTTTTATTTAGATGGAGCCTAGCGGGATCGAACCGCTGACCTCCTGCGTGCAAGGCAGGCGCTCTCCCAGCTGAGCTAAGGCCCCTTATTAATTAAGCGGAAGACGGGATTCGAACCCGCGACCCCAACCTTGGCAAGGTTGTATTCTACCACTGAACTACTTCCGCAAAAATGATGAGCCATGAAGGACTCGAACCTTCGACCCTCTGATTAAAAGTCAGATGCTCTACCAACTGAGCTAATGGCTCGTAAATGGCTGGGCTAGCTGGATTCGAACCAGCGCATGACGGAGTCAAAGTCCGTTGCCTTACCGCTTGGCTATAGCCCATTAATATTTACTAGTATGGTTATCTTTTCAAAAAAATAAACCCTCTCAGGTTATTTTAAAGAAAATGGTGGAGGGGGGCAGATTCGAACTGCCGAACCCGAAGGAGCGGATTTACAGTCCGCCGCGTTTAGCCACTTCGCTACCCCTCCGACATTTTAAATATATATGGTGGAGGATGACGGGATCGAACCGCCGACCCCCTGCTTGTAAGGCAGGTGCTCTCCCAGCTGAGCTAATCCTCCAAAAGTGGTGACCCGTACGGGATTCGAACCCGTGTTACCGCCGTGAAAGGGCGGTGTCTTAACCACTTGACCAACGGGCCAAAAAAGTTTTAAACCTATTCCCAAGCTTCCAACCGGGCTTGAACCGGTGACCTCTTCCTTACCATGGAAGTGCTCTACCAGCTGAGCTATGGAAGCATAATGGCTCCGCAGGTAGGACTCGAACCTACGACCGATCGGTTAACAGCCGATAGCTCTACCACTGAGCTACTGCGGAATAATATTAGCCTGGCAACGTCCTACTCTCACAGGGACAAGGTCCCAACTACCATCGGCGCTAGAGAGCTTAACTTCCGTGTTCGGTATGGGAACGGGTGTGACCTCTCTGCCATCATTACCAGACTTTTATCATTATAAACATTTCTTTCGAAATGTCAAGAAGAAATTTTAATGCATATTCCTTCAAAACTAGATAACATTGCTACATATTATATGGTTAAGTCCTCGATCTATTAGTATTCGTCAGCTCCACATGTCACCATGCTTCCACCTCGAACCTATCAACCTGATCATCTTTCAGGGATCTTACTAGCTTACGCTATGGGAAATCTCATCTTGAGGGGGGCTTCATGCTTAGATGCTTTCAGCACTTATCCCTTCCGCACATAGCTACCCAGCTATGCCCTTGGCAGAACAACTGGTACACCAGCGGTGCGTCCATCCCGGTCCTCTCGTACTAAGGACAGCTCCTCTCAAATTTCCTACGCCCACGACGGATAGGGACCGAACTGTCTCACGACGTTCTGAACCCAGCTCGCGTACCGCTTTAATGGGCGAACAGCCCAACCCTTGGGACCGACTACAGCCCCAGGATGCGATGAGCCGACATCGAGGTGCCAAACCTCCCCGTCGATGTGGACTCTTGGGAGAGATAAGCCTGTTATCCCCGGGGTAGCTTTTATCCGTTGAGCGATGGCCCTTCCATGCGGAACCACCGGATCACTAAGCCCGACTTTCGTCCCTGCTCGACTTGTAGGTCTCGCAGTCAAGCTCCCTTATGCCTTTGCACTCTACGAATGATTTCCAACCATTCTGAGGGAACCTTTGGGCGCCTCCGTTACACTTTAGGAGGCGACCGCCCCAGTCAAACTGCCCACCTGACACTGTCTCCCGGGTCGATAAGACCCGTAGGTTAGAATTTCAATACAGTCAGGGCGGTATCCCACCAGCGCCTCCACCGAAGCTAGCGCTCCGGTTTCAATGGCTCCCGCCTATCCTGTACAAACTGTACCAAAATTCAATATCAGGCTACAGTAAAGCTCCACGGGGTCTTTCCGTCCTGTCGCGGGTAACCTGCATCTTCACAGGTACTATAATTTCACCGAGTCTCTGGTTGAGACAGTGCCCAAATCGTTACACCTTTCGTGCGGGTCGGAACTTACCCGACAAGGAATTTCGCTACCTTAGGACCGTTATAGTTACGGCCGCCGTTTACTGGGGCTTCAGTTCAGAGCTTCGCTTACGCTAACCCCTCTCCTTAACCTTCCAGCACCGGGCAGGTGTCACCCCCTATACTTCGCCTTACGGCTTCGCAGAGAGCTGTGTTTTTGCTAAACAGTCGCTTGGGCCTATTCACTGCGGCTTTCCGTTAAGAAAGCACCCCTTCTCCCGAAGTTACGGGGTCATTTTGCCGAGTTCCTTAACCAGAGTTCTCTCGCACACCTTAGGATTCTCTCCTCG
>NZ_JARVGY010000001.1:2427500-2485000 GCF_040460035.1 Bacillus cereus group sp. MG1
AGGATCGTTACAACAACCATAAAGAACAGAGCTGGCACAAATGCTTTTTTATTTGTTTCTTTGCTTTTTACATAAGCAACAATTGCTCCAAACACAAATAATATTCCAGCAACAAGTATGTTATTCCCTAACGAGACTTCCCCATTTGCAATAAGTACAGATCTTAAATACACAAAATCAAATAATACGAATGCAATAAAGAAGAGCTGGACTGCATTCCATAAAGAAGATGAGCGGAACATCCCTAGTCCAAAACGGTGGATTGTTAAATATGCAAAGAATCCCATTTGACTTATAACACTAAAAATAAATCCTACACCCATCAGCCAGAAAGATACTGCTAAAATCTCCTTACCGTCGAAATTTTGAAAAAATTCATTGTACTTGTCCCACTCCAAAACAAAACCAATAATAACTGTGCTAATTCCACCAAGAAACAACGTCGTTAAAAATAGTCGTACCCACTTGCGGCTATTCACAACACATCCCCCATTATCCTTATATTTCTAATTAAATTGTATCAATGACAATTTCAAAAAGCTAGCCATGTTCATGTATAAATTCCTTAAAGATATTTATATTAAAAAGAGAGAACTGTGCTGAAAGGAGTTCCAACTTATGAAACGGATGCTATTCATTTTCGTTTCTTCTTTTCTACTTATCGCACTTGCAGCATGCGCACAAGGAAAAGAAACGAAATCCGAACTAGATTACGATCAAACAAAGAAAATGATTGTTGATATTTTAAAAACAGATCAAGGTAAGAAAGCTATTCAAGATGTATTAACTGATGAAAAAATGAAACAAGCACTCATACTAGATGAAACAGTAGTAAAGAAAACGATTGAAGATGCCATGGTATCCGATAAAGGGCAACAATTCTGGGAAAAGCTCTTTAAAGATCCTGAGTTCTCATCGAAGTTCGCTAAAAGTATGGGGAAAGAACAAACCCAATTAATGAAAACCTTATTAAAAGACCCTGAATACCAAGCAGGCGTTATAGAAATTATGAAAAATCCTGAAGTAGAAAAAATGATGTTACAAACAATGAAGAGTAAAGAATACCGTCAATATCTACAACAAGTACTAACAGAAACTGCTGAAAGTCCACTCTTCCAAGCCAAGATGATTGATATCATTAGTAAAGGTGTGCAAAAAGCTGAAAAAGGCGGATCTGGTAAGAAAGAAGCAGGCGGTGACGGTGGTTCTCAAGGCGGGAAGAAGGAAGAATAGTAAAAAATAATAACTATAATAACGAGTGGACAATTTATACATTGTTCACTCGTTATTACTTTATCTTGCTATTAACAGACGAAATGGCACCCTCTAGTTAAGCGAAAGGTTTACTAGCAACAAAAGCCTTATTGTTGTCAGTAACAGGTGAACCCCACTGATTAAAGTTTCACTTTATTTTTGTGTAACAGCTGTTCTATCAATTACTGTTTCAGCTATTTTACTATAAATAATGCCCGTTGTATGTGTATCTTCATATACTGAAGGAGCAAAGTCTTCTTTATTCCAATCGGGTTGTTGTAGCGGAATGCGACCAAGAACATTCGTTTGTAATTCGGTAGCTAACTTATCTCCCCCGCCTTTTCCAAATACATATTCTTTCTCACCAGTTACCTTACTTTCAAAATATGCCATATTCTCAACAACACCAAGAATACTATGTTCAGTGCGCAATGCCATCGCTCCAGCACGCGCTGCTACAAACGCAGCTGTTGGATGAGGCGTCGTTACAATAATCTCTTTGCAAGATGGCAACATTGAGTGCACATCTAACGCAACATCACCTGTGCCTGGTGGCAAATCTAGTACTAAATAATCTAAATCGCCCCATTCTACTTCTGTGAAGAAGTGGTTTAACATTTTCCCAAGCATAGGTCCTCTCCAAATAACTGGTGCATTATCCTCTACAAAGAAGCCCATTGAGATTACCTTTACACCTAAACGTTCCACCGGAATTATCTTGTCACCTCTTACGATAGGACGTTTTTCTATCCCCATCATGTCTGGCACACTAAAACCGTAAATGTCCGCATCAATAATACCAACTTTTTTTCCTAAACGAGCTAAAGCAACTGCAAGGTTAACGGAAACAGTTGATTTTCCCACGCCACCTTTTCCACTCGCTACTGCTAAGAATGTTGTTTTTGAATTAGGTGACAATAAAGATTCACTTTGCTCTTCTTCTTGTTCCGGTGCAAACTGAGCTAATTCCTCTTCTGTAAATTCTGCAAAACGAAGTCCAACTGTTGCTGCCCCAAGTTCTTTTACTAACTTTACAATTCCAGACTGCAACTGCATTTGTTCCGCTGTACCGGTTTTTACGATTGCAATTTTGACACTCACATGTTCCTTCTCTGGCTTGACTGTTACCTCTTTAATTGCACTTGTTTCTTTTAATGTTTTATGTAAAAACGGATCTACAATCCCTTCTAACGCTTCAACCACTTGCTCTTTCGTTATCATAATTAGCCCAGCCCCCTGTATGAAAAATAACGTAATGTTAATTGAATTTATCTCTGCTTATCCTTGAAATAAATGCGTTTACATTTCCAGTATAACATATTTTCCGAAAACTTCGTTAACGAGAGAAGCTCAAAAAAATCCTCCTTATTCTGGAGGATTTCCTTTTTCCGTGAAATAACGTAATATACCACGGTATATTGCAGCTGCTACCTTTTGCTGATATTTCTCCGAATTTAACATATACCTTTCGTTCACATTCGATAAAAAGCCAGCTTCAATTAAAGCACCTGGTGTTTTAGAATACTTTAATAAATATACATGCGAAATTGTCTTAGCAGAACGATTCGTGTTTTCTAAACTTGTTCTCAATTCAGCCTGTATAAATTTTGCAGCACGTTCATTTTCAATCGAAGAGCGGTAATAGAACGTTTGTGCGCCTTTCGATCCACTACTAGTTAAAGCATTTAAATGAATACTTGCAAAAAAGTCTACATCAGGTTTATTGATGATTTCTACACGTTTTTTTAAATCCTCTGCTTTACGTCTACTATATGACTTTGTATCTTTGTTAGCTAAATCATAATCTCCCTCACGCGTTAAAATAACTAGTGCACCTTGTTCTTGTAAATAGTCTTGTACCTTTTTTGTAATTTCAAGCGTAATATCCTTTTCTATAATATCCTTTCCACCAACAGCCCCTCCATCTGGTCCACCATGCCCAGCATCTAATACAATTACTTTCCCTGATAAGGGTAAATTCCAAGCTCGCCACGATTTTGTAATTTGAAATTCTTGTTTAACTAAAAAAAACAATACAACCGCAGCGAGTGCAAAAGAGATAATTCGAATTCTCTTCATACCTTTCCTCCTCCAGCTAGTCCCTCTAATTACTTATATGGGACAAGAGGAAAGTTTATGCTTGTCTTAATGAAGCTTTAATCGATATCTTCTTTCACCTTTTTCATACCCTTCTTGCCACCACAATCCTATAAACTGCTGACAAGATTCAAAAAGTAATTCCTCATCTTTCAACTTTATTTCTCGCATAGTCATACTCGTTAAAAATTGAAATAGCGTTTCAGTTAATTGTTGTTCTTCTTCTAAAGCTCTATATTTCACATCAAAAAACGATTCACCATAATAACCAAATTTACTGTATCTCGCTCCTAATAAATAAGATTCTATCCCTAATTCAATACAGTAATCTTCATACTGACGATGAAGCTCTTGCATTTGAAAGGCATCACGAATATTTGAACGCAATGTTTTTAATGATAATTCCCGCAACATCTTCCGCTCGTATTTTAACTGCTTTTCTTTTTGTTTTTCTTGTAAGCTGACAATGACATTCATAGTACTTATAAACCTCCCTAATACGTATTAGTCTAAACTTCTAAAGAAGAAGCATACGCGTGGCGGTAGCACTAAAATATTCCAAGCTATAAAAATTGCAAAAGAGGAATGAAACATAAAAAAACCCCAACCAAAATGGTTGGGGTTTGTAGTTCGCAAAAATTAACGTTTTGAGAACTGAGGTGCACGACGTGCGCCTTTAAGACCGTATTTTTTACGCTCTTTCATACGTGCGTCACGAGTTAATAGACCTGCACGTTTTAGTGTTAGACGGTATTCTGGATCAGCTTTTAATAAAGCGCGAGAAATACCGTGACGAATAGCACCAGCTTGACCAGTGTATCCACCACCATTTACGTTTACAAGTACATCGTAGTTACCTAAAGTTTCTGTTGCAACTAGAGGTTGTTTCACTACTTCACGTAATGCAGCAAATGGGATATAGTTTTCAAAATCACGACCGTTAATGATAACGCGTCCTTCGCCTGGAACTAGGCGTACGCGCGCTACTGAACTCTTACGACGTCCAGTGCCATAGTATTGAACCTGTGCCAAAGTAAGCCCTCCTTTAATTAATTATCCGCGAAGTTCGTAAACTTCTGGTTTTTGTGCTTGGTGTGGATGCTCTGCTCCAGCATACACGTTAAGTTTCTTAGAAACTTGACGGCCTAAGCGTCCTTTTGGAAGCATGCCTTTAATTGCAAGCTCTAACATTTGTACAGGGTAGTTTGTACGCATTTCAAGAGCTGTTCTTTGCTTAAGTCCACCTGGGTGGTTAGTGTGACGGTAGTAAATTTTATCGTTTAATTTATTACCTGTTAAATGAATTTTCTCAGCGTTAATAATAATTACATGATCACCCGTGTCAACGTGTGGTGTAAATGTAGGTTTGTTTTTACCACGTAAAATGGATGCTACTTCACTAGCAAGGCGACCTAAAGTTTGACCTTCAGCATCAACCACATACCATTTACGCTCAACTTCGTTAGCTTTTGCCATAAAAGTCGTACGCATGTGTTTCCCTCCTCGTTATCTTTTCCATAGAAAAAATCTATTGTTTATCTTAAACACGATTTCCTTCCGGGGCTAATCGTGGTTTTAGAAACAATACCATATGTTATGATATACTTTTGAGTTTCTAATGTCAAGCAAATGTTACACCAGGATTAGTTGTTATAGTTTACCTCCCATAAGTAAAGCCCATGACCTGGAGCCATCTTTCCAGCAAACTGACGATTTTGTTTCGCTAAAATCTCTGGAATGCTATCAGGATCAAGCTTTCCTTGCCCTACGCTAAGTAACGTACCAACAATAATTCTGACCATATTATATAAAAATCCATTACCTACAAAACGAAAAATTATTTCATCATTTTGTTCAATTAACTCGATTTCATAAATTGTTCGCACTTTATCTTTTTTGTCAGTTTTTGCCGAACAAAAAGAAGTGAAATCATGTGTTCCAATAAAATAAGGAATTGCTTTTCTTATAGAGTTGATTTCGAGCGGGTATGGATATTGATATACGTAATTTCTACGGAATACATCCGCAGTCTTTGATAATAATACACGATAACGATATTCTTTTTTCTCAACACCGTAACGTGCATGAAATTCTTCTGTTTTTTTCTCTACTTGCCTAATAACAATATCATCTGGCAACATTGTGTTTAAAGCATTAATCCATTGCCACTCTTCAAGAGACAAAGGAGTATCAAAGTGTATTACTTGTCCTTTTGCATGAACTGTAGAATCTGTTCTACCAGATGCCTGAACACGAACAAGTTCTCCCTTATGCAATTTCTGCAATGCTTTTTCTATCTCCTGTTGAACAGTACGATGGTTCGGCTGAATTTGATAACCACAAAAATGCATGCCATCATATGCAACCGTACATTTTATTCTATCCATTTCTCTATTCTCCATTACGATCGCACCCATGCCAAAATACAAGCTAAACAAAATAAGCTGACAATCGTTACTGTATCGCTTTTTTTCCAGCGTAGTTGCCTAAATTTAGTACGTCCTTCACCACTTTGATATCCACGAGCTTCCATCGCAATGGCTAAGTCCTCTGCACGCTTAAAAGCACTGATAAACAGAGGAACGAGCAGTGAAATAATAGCTTTCATTCTATCTTTTATCGGTCCCCCGGCAAAATCAATACCACGTGACGCTTGTGCTTTCATTATTTTACTCGTTTCATCCATTAATGTCGGGATAAAACGAAGAGAAATTGACATCATTAATGCGATTTCATGAACAGGAACCTTTATACGCTTCAACGGCTTTAATAACGTCTCCAAACCATCTGTAATTTCAATAGGTGTCGTCGTTAACGTTAATAATGTCGTCATTAAAATAATAACGAAGAATCGTACAGAAATGTATATCCCTTGCTCTAATCCTTTTTCATATATCGAAAACCAACCAAGCTGGAATAGTACATCCCCCTCCTTATTTGTAAAAATATGCAGGAAAAATGTAAAAAGAAAAATCCATAAAATTGGTTTTAAGCCCGAAAGTACATAACGAATCGGCACTTTTGCAAAAAATAAAGCAATGAGTGCATATAAAAATAAAAATCCATATGAAATCGCATTATTTGCTAAGAAAACAACAAATACATATAAAAAGACAATCAGCAGCTTCGTACGTGGATCAAGTTGATGAATAAGTGAATTCCCCGGGATATATCTCCCAATAATCAACTGCTGCATGATTCATGACCACCTTTTCGTAACACCTGCACAACTTCATGAGTAAGATCCTCTAAAGATAAGGTAGCCTTTGGAATTGAAATACCAAACTTCTCTTCAATTGCACGTTTATACTTTAATGACATAGGAAGATCCACACCAATTTTCTCTAGTTCATCGGCATGTGAAAATACTTCCTCTGCACTTCCTTGCAAAAAGACCGTTCCTTTATGCATAACTACAATCTGCTCCGCATACTGAGCAGCATCCTCCATATTATGCGTTACAAGGATAACTGTAAGCCCCTTTTCCTTGTGCAGCTTATAAAACATCTCCATAAGTTCGTTCTGCCCTTTGGGATCTAGTCCTGCTGTAGGTTCATCTAATACAAGCACTTCAGGTTCCATCGCCAGTACACCCGCTATAGCAACACGTCTCATTTGTCCACCACTTAATTCGAACGGAGAACGTGTTAACAGTTCCGGTTCTAGCCCTACAAGTTCAATTGCCTTTCTAGCCTTTTGCCTTGCTTCGTCTACAGATACTCCAAAATTAGTAGGGCCGAAACAAATATCTTTCTCCACAGTCTCTTCAAACAACTGATGTTCTGGGAATTGAAAGACAACCCCTACTTTTTTACGTAGTGGCTTTAACTTTTTTTCTTTCTTTCCTGCCGAAATCAAATGTTCACCAATTTGAACTGTACCATTTGTCGGCTGCAATAAACCATTTAAATGTTGAATCATCGTTGACTTACCTGAACCAGTATGACCAATAATGGCATAATAGCCCCCACTTGGAAACGACACATCTACATCATAAAGTGCGCGTCTTTCAAATGGAGTTTTATATTGATAACGATGCTCTACTTTTTGGAATGTAATCTCCAAAGTTCGTTCACCAAGCTTTCCATTGTAAGATGCGTATTTTGCAAGAGAATTTCATTTCTTTTTAATAATTCTGCTATTTTCACTGAAAACGGTACATCTAAGCCAATTTCTTGGAGCATATGAGAGGATTTGAAAATTTTTTCTGGAGTCCCTTCCTCTAATATTTCTCCCTTATTTAAAATAATGACACGATCTGACTGTGCCGCTTCTTCTAAATCGTGCGTAATCGATAACACGGTAATACCTTTTTGAGTAACAAGTTGTCTAACCGTTTCTACTACTTCACGTCTCCCTTGAGGGTCTAGCATTGACGTTGCTTCATCTAATATTAAAATAGATGGTTGAAGTGCTAAAACGCCTGCTATTGCCACTCGCTGCTTTTGCCCACCAGATAAGGAATGAGGCTCATCATTAAGAAAATCTTCCATACGGACAAGTCGCAAGGCCTGTTCTAATCTTTCAATCATTTGTTCTCTTGGCATTCCGATATTCTCTAAGCCAAATACAACATCATCTTGCACTGTTGTTCCAACAAATTGATTATCTGGATTTTGAAATACCATTCCAATTTGTTTTCGAACATCCCATACCGTTTCCTCTGATAAAACCATTGTATCATTTACTGTAATAGTCCCTGCTTCTGGCAAAAACAAACCATTCAATAATTTTGCAAGTGTAGACTTTCCTGAACCGTTTTGTCCAATAATAGATACCCATTCTCCCTCATATAAGGAAAATGAAACATCTTTTAATGCATAAGTGGCTGCCCCAGGATATTGAAATGATATATTTTCTATCCGAAGTTTCTCTTTTTTCAATATAAGGCACCCTTTCCTTCGCACAGTTAGCCTATTTTTATATTTAAAAAAAAGGGCCATGACCAGTTTCTTGAAAAGAACTGTCCTGCCCTTTTAATTATCATTATACTAACTCGATAATTACCATTGGTGCTGCGTCTCCGCGACGTGGACCAATTTTTGCAATACGAGTGTATCCGCCTTGGCGCTCAGCATAGCGTGGAGCTACATCAGCGAATAGTTTTTGAAGTGCATCTTGACCAGTCTCAGCGTTAGCTACTTCATTGCGAATGAAAGCTGCTGCTTGACGACGAGCATGAAGATCTCCGCGTTTACCTAAAGTGATCATTTTTTCCACTACAGAACGAAGTTCTTTTGCACGAGTTTCTGTCGTTTGGATGCGCTCGTTGATAATTAAATCAGTAGCTAAATCACGTAACATAGCTTTACGTTGCGCACTTGTACGGCCTAATTTTCTGTATGCCATTCGTAGTTCCCTCCTTTGTTGATGGGTTTAAATCCTCAGTCGTCTTTACGTAAACCTAAACCTAATTCCTCAAGTTTATGTTTAACTTCTTCTAAGGATTTACGTCCTAAGTTACGAACTTTCATCATATCTTCTTCTGTTTTGTTCGCAAGCTCTTGTACAGTATTAATTCCTGCACGTTTTAGGCAATTATAAGAACGAACAGAAAGGTCTAGTTCTTCGATAGTCATCTCAAGAACTTTCTCTTTTTGATCTTCTTCCTTCTCGACCATAATCTCAGCATTTTGTGCTTCATCAGTTAAACCAACAAAGATATTTAAATGCTCAGTTAAGATTTTGGCACCTAAAGAGATAGCTTCTTTTGGCCCGATGCTTCCATCCGTCCATACATCAAGCGTAAGCTTATCATAATTAGCCACTTGTCCGACACGTGTCTTTTCCACTTGGTAAGTCACACGTGATACTGGAGTATAAATAGAATCAATAGGAATTACTCCTATTGGTTGATCTTCGCTTTTATTTGCATCAGCTGGCGTATACCCACGGCCACGCTTTGCAGTTAAACGCACGCGGAAATGCGCATCTTTTGCTAACGTTGCAATGTGTAAATCTGGATTTAAGATTTCTACATCACTATCGTGAGTAATATCAGCAGCTGTGACAATACCTTCGCCCTGTACATCAATTTCCAACGTCTTCTCTTCTTCAGAGTAGATTTTAAGAGCTAACTTTTTCAAGTTTAAGATGATCGTCGTAACGTCTTCTACTACGCCCTCAACTGTTGAAAATTCATGTAATACGCCATCGATTTGGATAGCAGTAACAGCGGCACCAGGGAGTGAGGATAAAAGAATACGACGTAAGGAGTTACCCAAAGTAGTACCATATCCACGCTCAAGCGGTTCAATTACGAATTTACCATATTTAGCATCTTCGTTAAGTTCAACCGTTTCGATTTTCGGCTTTTCGATTTCAATCATTAACTAAACCCTCCTTCAAAACGTCGAAACCCCGGTTAAACAAAGGTATAACCCCTGTCTAACCGAAAGTCCCCCTTAGGCAGTTCCCGATTGTGCACAACAAGCGATGTTTCTGTACGAAATTTCTCGATAATGCATCATATCCATTATAGACAAAAGGGAAAATTCTATACAGAAAAATTACACACGACGACGTTTTGGTGGACGACATCCATTATGAGGAACTGGAGTAACATCTCTAATTGCTGTTACTTCTAGACCTGCAGCTTGAAGAGCACGAATTGCAGCTTCACGACCAGCACCAGGACCTTTAACAGTAACCTCTAAAGTTTTTAAACCGTGTTCCATTGCAGCTTTAGCAGCAGTTTCAGCAGCCATTTGCGCAGCGAATGGAGTAGATTTACGAGATCCACGGAAACCAAGTGCACCAGCACTAGACCAAGAAAGTGCGTTACCGTGAGTATCTGTAAGTGTTACGATTGTGTTGTTGAAAGTAGAACGAATATGAGCTATACCAGCTTCAATATTCTTTTTCACACGTTTTTTACGAGTGTTTGTTTTACGTGCCATTGTTAGTTCAACCTCCTTTACTTATTATTTCTTTTTATTTGCTACTGTACGACGTGGACCTTTACGTGTACGAGCATTGTTTTTAGAGTTTTGACCACGAACTGGTAAACCACGACGGTGACGAAGACCACGGTAAGAACCGATCTCCATTAGACGTTTGATGTTAAGAGATACTTCACGACGAAGGTCTCCCTCAACTTTAATACGATCGATGATATCACGGATACGTCCTAATTCGTCTTCCGTTAAATCACGAACTCGTGTTTCTTCAGAAATACCTGCTTCAGCAAGAATTTTTTCAGCAGTTGTGCGACCAATGCCGAATACGTAAGTTAAAGAAATAACAACGCGTTTGTCTCGAGGAATATCTACACCTGCGATACGTGCCATTACGAATGCACCTCCTTCTGATTAACCTTGTTTTTGTTTATGTTTAGGGTTTTCACAAATAACCATTACTTTTCCACGTCTACGAATAACTTTACATTTTTCGCAGATTGGTTTAACTGACGGTCTTACTTTCATGTCTCGAACCTCCTTAAAGATTACGGAGTGCTATATTATTTAAAACGGTACGTAATACGACCACGATTTAAATCGTACGGAGATAATTCTACCGTAACTTTGTCTCCTGGTAAAATACGAATGAAGTTCATACGGATTTTACCAGAAACGTGAGCCAATACGACATGCCCATTCTCTAATTCTACTTTGAACATAGCATTTGGCAACGTTTCAAGAACGGTACCTTCGACTTCAATTACATCATCTTTAGCCATTCAATAGTTCTCCCTTCTTCAAATCAGTAACATTTTACACTGCTCTGAAATCCCGGAGAGCCAGCTACTTATAAAGTGGTAAGGATTTCGTATCCTGCTTCTGTAAGAGCAATCGTGTGCTCAAAATGGGCACACCATTTACCATCTACCGTTACCACTGTCCAGTCATCAGATAGTGTTTTTACATATCGTCTTCCTTGATTCACCATCGGCTCAACACAGATGACCATTCCCGGCTTTAATCTAGGGCCTCTATTTGGTGGACCATAGTGCGGGATTTGAGGGTCCTCATGTAAGTCTTGCCCGATTCCGTGACCAACATACTCCCTAACGATCGAGAATCCATTCTCTTCAGCATGGGTTTGAACCGCATGTGAGATATTTGATAATCTCTCGCCTGGTTTTACTTGTTCTAGACCAAGATACAACGATTTTTCTGTGACATCAAGTAGCTTTTGAACAGATTCAGAAATGTTTCCAACTGGATACGTCCATGCAGAATCTCCATGGTACCCATTGTATTTCGCACCAATATCGATACTGATGATATCGCCCTCTTTGAGCTTGCGCTTCCCTGGAATTCCGTGTACAAGCTCTTCATTTACAGAAGCACATATGCTCCCCGGAAATCCGTTGTATCCTTTAAAAGATGGCGTAGCACCATATTTTTGAATCGTCTTTTCCGCTATTTGATCGAGCTCTTTCGTTGTAATTCCTGGAGTAATGTGCTGTTTCAACTCTTGATGAGTCAAAGCAACGATCCTGCCAGCTTCTCGCATGATTTCTATCTCGCGAGGAGTTTTGCAGATTATCATTACGCTAAGCCTCCGATGAGAACATCGATATCAGCAAATACTTTATTGATATCTTGCTCACCATTAATGCTTTGTAAGTAACCAAGCTCTTCGTAGAAATCAAGCAAAGGTTTTGTTTGCTTAATATTTACATCTAAACGATTTGCTACAGTTTCTTCATTGTCATCAGAGCGTTGATATAATTCGCCACCACATTTATCGCACACATCAGCTTTTGCTGGTGGATTGAATTCTAAGTGGTAAGTCGCACCGCACTCTTTACAAATGCGACGGCCTGTAAGGCGTTTTAATAACAACCCTGAATCCACATTAATGTTTAAAACATAGTCGATTTTTTTGCCAAGATCTTTCATAATTTCTTCAAGAGCTGATGCTTGTGCAACAGTTCGTGGGAAACCGTCTAGTAAGAAACCTCTTACGCAGTCGTCTTGACTTAAACGTTCACGAACGATTCCGATCGTAACTTCATCTGGAACAAGTGCACCTTTATCAATAAAAGATTTTGCTTGTAGACCCATTTCAGTTTCAGCCTTCATAGCTGCACGGAACATGTCTCCTGTTGAAATGTGAGGGATGTTATACTTGGCAACAATCTGTTCGGCTTGTGTACCTTTACCAGCACCAGGAAGCCCCATTAAAATTAAGTTCATCCTTGTTCCCCCTCAGAGTACATGAGCATGTAGGGAAGACAATTCTTCCCACTTACTCACTGCTTGATAAACCCTTTGTAATGGCGTTTTACCAGTTGGCTTTCTAGCTGCTTCATTGTTTCTAAAGCAACGCCGACAACGATTAACATACTCGTTCCACCGATCTGTGCAGATGGAGGAAGATTTCCCAATTTCGTAAAGATAACTGGTAAGATTGCAATCGCTGCTAGGAAAATTGATCCTACAAAGGTCAAACGATACAAGATTTTTGTTAGATATTGTTCCGTATTCTTACCCGGACGAATACCTGGAACATATCCACCTTGCTTGTTTAGATTCTCTGACATTTGCTCTGGATTAACCTGAACAAATGCATAGAAATATGTGAAGGCTACAATGAGCGCAACATATATGATCATTCCCACTGGGTGAGAATAGTTAAAGTTTGCAATAATCCACTGCGATACATCATGTTTCGGGAAGAACTGTGCAATAGTCGGAGGCGTAATTAAGAATGAAACAGCAAAAATTACTGGAATAACACCAGCACTATTCACCTTAAGCGGTAAATGTGTGTTTTGTGCTCCAGCATAACCACCATTTCCTCCTGTTACACGCTTCGCATATTGAATTGGGATCTTTCTAACAGCCTGTTGAATGAAAATAACACCCACAATAACTGCTAGCACAGCTAGTAAAATCAATGCAACTTTAACGATACTCATGAACAATTGATCTCCGATATTTTGAAACTGTTGCTGATACACTTGAGATATAACACTTGGGATCGCTGCGGCAATACCGCCAAAGATAAGGATGGAAATACCATTACCTACACCTTTAGCTGTAATCTGTTCACCTAACCACATTAAAAATGCAGTACCAGCAGTCAGTACCGTAGCAATGTATAAATAAGTGCTCCAACCTGGATTCAAAATTAATTGTCCACCTACCATACCGTTAAAACCGATTGACATACCAAACCCCTGAATAAACGCAAGAACAATTGTAAAGTAACGCGTGAATTGCGTTAATTTACGACGGCCCATTTCACCTTGCTTCGACCATTCCGAAAATTTAGGAACAACATCCATCTGCAATAATTGCACGATGATGGATGCTGTAATATACGGCATGATTCCCATCGCAAAGATGGAGAAGTTTTTCAAGGCTCCACCGCCAAATGTATTTAGAATACCTAAAGCATTTAATTGATCTTGTGCCTTCAGTACGTCTCCATTTGTAAATGGCACGGGGATAAACGTGCCAATCCTGAATACGATTAACATCGCTAAAGTGAATAATATTTTACGTCTTATCTCAGCAACGCGCATAAAGTTGGAGATTGTACGAAACATTAGATCACCTCAACTGATCCGCCAGCTGCTTCAATTGCTTCTTTAGCACTTGAAGAGAACTTGTGCGCTTTAACAGTTAGTTTTTTCTCTACTGCTCCGCTTGCAAGAACTTTAACACCGTCGTTTAACTTGCTGATAACGCCAGTTTCCAGCAATAATTCAGGTGTTACTTCTGTACCATCTTCAAAACGATTTAACGTTGATAAGTTTACAATAGCAAACTCTTTACGGTTAATGTTTGTGAAGCCGCGTTTTGGTAAACGACGGAATAATGGAGTTTGACCACCTTCGAAGCCAAGACGAACACCGCCGCCAGAACGTGCGTTTTGTCCTTTATGACCTTTACCAGCAGTTTTACCGTTACCAGAACCGATACCACGACCGACACGGTTACGTACTTTACGAGAACCTTCTGCAGGTTTTAATTCATGAAGTTTCATTCCCAGGCACCTCCTTATATTAATGAGTTATCCTTAAGCTTCTTTTACAGTTACAAGGTGAGAAACTTTGTTGATCATACCAAGAATAGCAGGAGTTTCTTCCTTAACTACAGTTGAATTCAACTTTTTAAGACCTAAAGCTTCTACCGTCGCACGTTGATCTTGTGGACGACCAATTACACTACGAGTGAGGGTAATTTCTAACTTTTTCGCCATTTGTTTTCCCTCCTTAACCTAGTAGCTCTTCTACAGATTTACCGCGTAATTTTGCAACATCTTCAGCGCGCTTAAGTTCGCTTAATCCGTTCACAGTAGCGCGAATCATGTTGATTGGTGTGTTAGAACCAAGAGATTTCGAAAGAATATCTTGTACACCAGCTAATTCAAGGACCGCACGAACAGGTCCACCAGCAATAACACCAGTACCCTCAGCAGCAGGTTTTAAGAATACTTCACCAGCGCCAAAATGACCGTTGATTGTGTGTGGAATTGTTGTACCAACTAATGGTACAGCGATTAAGTTTTTCTTAGCGTCTTCGATAGCTTTACGGATTGCGTCTGGTACCTCTTGTGCTTTACCAGTACCGAATCCAACATGACCGTTTTTATCGCCAACTACAACTAGTGCAGCAAAGCGGAAACGACGACCACCCTTAACAACTTTCGCGACACGATTTATCGTAACTACACGTTCTTCAAGTTCTAATTTACTTGGGTCAATGCGATGCATCAATTTTCCCTCCTTTGACCATTAAAATTGTAATCCAGCCTCACGAGCAGCTTCAGCTAGAGCTTTAACACGGCCATGGTATAAGTAACCACCGCGATCAAATACTACTTCTTTAACGCCTTTCTCTACAGCACGCTTAGCAACTGATTCTCCAACTTTCGTAGCAGCTTCAATATTGCTAGTACCGTTAAGAGCAAGGTCTTTATCAAGAGTAGATGCACTTACTAACGTTACACCATTCACATCATCAATAACTTGAGCGTAAATATGTTGGTTAGAACGGAACACGTTTAAACGTGGACGCTCTGCAGTACCAGTAAGTTTAGCACGTACACGTGCATGTCTTTTCTTACGAGTCGCATTTTTATCAGCTTTAGTGATCATTCTTGTCACTCCTTTCTCTCACCTAACGGGTTTACTTAGCAGTTTTACCTTCTTTACGACGAACAACTTCGCCTTCGTAACGAATACCTTTACCTTTGTAAGGCTCAGGAGCACGTACAGCACGGATGTTAGCAGCGAATTCGCCAACACGTTGCTTGTCGATACCTTTAATTACGATCTTAGTTGGTGCAGGTACTTCAACTTCAAGACCTGCTTCCGGAGTCATTTCTACTGGATGAGAATAACCTACGCTTAATACAAGTTTATCACCTTGTTTTTGAGCACGGTAACCAACACCGACTAATTCAAGTCCGCGTGCGAAACCTTCAGTTACACCTTCAACCATGTTTCCGATTAAAGCACGAGTTGTACCGTGTAATGCACGGTGTTCCTTCTGTTCAGATGGACGCTCAACTGTTAATGTATTCTCTTCAATTTTGATAAGCATATCAGCATTGAAAGTACGAGTTAATTCACCTTTAGGGCCTTTTACAGTTACAGTATTGTCTTCTGCAACTGTAATAGTAACACCTGCAGGGATTTCAAGAATCTTTTTACCAATACGAGACATGTGGTCACACCTCCGTTCGTTTTAAATATATATTACCAAACGTATGCTACTACTTCTCCACCAGTTTGTAATTGACGAGCGTCTTTGTCTGTCATTACTCCCTTAGATGTAGAAACAAGAGCGATACCTAATCCGTTAAGTACACGTGGTACTTCGTCAGCTTTAGCGTAAACGCGTAAGCCAGGTTTACTGATACGTTTTAATCCAGTGATTACACGTTCATTGTTTGCACCATATTTCAGGAAAATACGAAGGATACCTTGTTTGTTATCCTCGATGTATTCTACATCACGAATGAAACCTTCACGTTTTAAAAGTTCAGCGATCTCTTTTTTGATTTTAGAAGCAGGAACCTCTAATTTCTCATGACGTACCATGTTCGCATTACGGATGCGAGTAAGCATGTCTGCAATTGGATCTGTCATCACCATGTGTTTTACCTCCTTCCCATTTGTGGGTTTTACCAACTAGCTTTTTTAACACCAGGAATTTGACCTTTATATGCAAGTTCACGGAAACAAATACGGCAAAGTTTAAATTTGCGGTATACAGAATGCGGACGACCGCAGCGTTCGCAACGTGTATACTCTTGTACTTTAAACTTAGGAGTACGCTTTTGTTTCGCTATCATAGATTTTTTAGCCACGTTTTCGCCTCCTCTACTTAGCGTTGGCTTCCATTATTTTTGGAATGGCATACCGAATTGTGTTAAAAGTTCACGAGCTTCTTCATCAGTTTTCGCTGTAGTAACGATTACGATGTCCATACCGCGGACCTTGCTTACTTTATCATAATCAATCTCAGGGAAAATAAGTTGCTCTTTAACACCTAATGTATAGTTTCCACGACCATCGAATGATTTCTTAGAAACACCACGGAAATCACGTACACGTGGTAAAGAAACTGATACTAATTTGTCGAAGAACTCATACATTTGCTCGCCGCGTAAAGTTACTTTCGCACCGATTGGCATACCTTCACGAAGACGGAAACCAGCGATTGATTTTTTAGCACGAGTTACAACAGGTTTTTGACCTGTGATTTGTGTTAATTCTTCTACTGCGTTGTCTAACGCTTTTGAGTTAGATACCGCGTCACCAACACCAGTGTTGATTACGATCTTTTCGATTTTTGGTACCTGCATTACAGATTTATAGTTAAACTTGCTCACTAGAGCAGGAGTAATTTCCTTTTGGAACTTCTCTTTAAGGCGATTCAATGAAGTGACCTCCTTTCTTAAGAAAATTATTTATCTAATAATTCACCAGATTTTTTTGCAATACGAACTTTTTTACCATCTTCTACTTTGAAGCCTACACGAGTAGGTTCACCTGTTTTCGGATCTAAAATCATAACGTTAGAAACGTGAATAGGTGCTTCTTTAGTAATAATTCCACCTTGTGGATTTAATTGAGATGGCTTAGAGTGCTTCTTAACGATATTGACACCCTCAACGATAACACGGTTTTGCTTTGGGAAAGCCACAAGGATAACGCCTTGTTTTCCTTTGTCTTTACCAGTGATTACCTGTACTTTATCACCTTTTTTTACATGCATCTTAATTCTGCACCTCCTTAGCAAGGCAATACCTTAAATTATAGAACTTCTGGAGCTAAAGAAACGATCTTCATGAAGTTGCTATCACGTAATTCACGAGCTACTGGTCCGAAGATACGAGTACCACGTGGGCTCTTATCGTCTTTAATGATAACCGCTGCGTTTTCATCAAATTTGATGTAAGAACCGTCCGGACGACGAGCTCCGCTCTTCGTACGTACCACTACTGCTTTAACAACGTCACCTTTTTTAACAACGCCACCTGGTGTTGCTTGTTTTACCGTAGCAACGATAATGTCACCAATGTTAGCATATTTACGACCAGAGCCGCCTAATACTTTAATTGTTAAAAGTTCACGTGCACCAGAGTTGTCAGCAACTTTCAAACGAGATTCTTGTTGGATCATGTTATGAAACCTCCCTTCGGACTAAAAATTCCGATTCGTCTATTTAGATAATAACCGCTTCTTCAACGATTTCAACTAAACGGAAACGCTTAGTAGCAGAAAGCGGGCGAGTTTCCATGATTTTAACGATATCGCCAAGTTTCGCTTGGTTTTGCTCATCATGGGCTTTGTACTTCTTAGAATACTTAACACGTTTTCCGTACAAGGAATGAGTTTTGTAAGTTTCAACTAAAACTGTAATCGTTTTGTCCATTTTGTCAGACACTACACGACCAGTATAAACTTTGCGTTGGTTACGTTCGCTCACTATGCAAACCTCCCCTCAATTTATCGATTAATTCCGATCTCTCTTTCACGAACTACAGTTTTCATACGAGCAATTGCTTTACGCACTTCACGAATGCGAGTTGGATTCTCTAATTGTCCTGTAGCAAGTTGGAAGCGAAGATTAAACAACTCTTCCTTTAAAGCTTTAACTTTTGTTTCGATTTCGGCAGTGGTTAATTCACGAATATCATTAGTTTTCATTAGATTCACCACCATTTTCTTCACGTTTTACGAATTTACATTTCACAGGTAACTTGTGAGCTGCAAGACGTAATGCTTCGCGTGCTACCTCTTCAGATACACCCGCGATTTCAAACATAATTTTCCCAGGTTTTACTACTGCTACCCAGCCTTCTGGTGCCCCTTTACCGGAACCCATACGTACTTCTAGAGGTTTTGCAGTGTAAGGTTTAGAAGGGAAAATTTTAATCCATACTTTACCGCCACGTTTCATGTAACGAGTCATTGCACGACGAGCAGCTTCGATTTGACGGTTTGTAATCCATGAAGCAGCTTGTGCTTGTAAACCGAATTCACCGAAAGCAATTTCAGTTCCACCTTTAGCACGACCACGCATTTTACCACGATGCTCTCTACGATATTTTACGCGTTTTGGCATTAACATATTATTTTCCTCCTTCCTCAGAAGCTTTCTTTTTTGTAGGAAGGACTTCTCCACGGTAGATCCATACTTTTACGCCTAATTTACCGTATGTTGTATCAGCTTCAACTGCTGCATAGTCAATATCAGCGCGAAGTGTATGAAGTGGAACAGTTCCTTCACTGTAAGATTCTGCACGAGCGATATCAGCTCCGCCAAGACGACCAGAAACCTGTGTTTTAATACCTTTAGCACCTGCACGCATAGCACGTTGAATAACTTGCTTTTGTGCACGACGGAATGATACACGGTTTTCTAATTGACGAGCGATGTTTTCGCCTACTAATTTAGCGTTAAGATCAGCTCTCTTAACTTCTAAAATGTTGATGTGTACACGCTTGCCTGTTAATTGGTTAAGAGCTTTACGAAGTGCTTCAACTTCAGTACCACCTTTACCAATTACCATACCAGGTTTTGCAGTGTGAATTGTAACATTTACACGATTTGCTGCACGTTCGATTTCTACTTTAGCAACAGCAGAATCTTTTAAGCGTACATTAATGTACTCACGGATTTTGATGTCTTCATGTAATAATGTAGCGTAATCTTTCTCAGCGAACCAACGAGATTCCCAGTCACGGATAACGCCGACACGAAGACCAATTGGATTAACCTTTTGACCCATCGATTATCCCTCCTTCTTTTCTGATACCACAACTGTGATGTGGCTTGTGCGTTTGTTAATTTGGCTTGCACGACCCATTGCACGTGGACGGAAACGTTTTAACGTTGGACCTTCGTCAACGAAAACTTTTTCAACAACTAGGTTGTTAATGTCCATCTCATAATTGTGCTCTGCATTTGCGATTGCAGATTTTAAAACTTTTTCTACAACTGGAGAAGCAGTTTTTGGTGTGTGGTTAAGGATAGCAATCGCTTCACCCACTTGCTTACCTCGGATTAAGTCTACTACTAAACGAACTTTACGAGGAGCAATACGAACTGTTCTCGCTACTGCTTTAGCTTGCATTGAAGTGCCTCCTCTCATTATCTTCTAGTTTTCTTATCGTCAGCAAGGTGACCTTTGTACGTACGAGTTGGTGCGAATTCACCTAACTTATGGCCAACCATATCCTCAGTGATGTACACAGGTACGTGTTTACGACCATCATATACAGCGATTGTGTGTCCGATGAACTGAGGGAAGATTGTTGAACGGCGAGACCAAGTTTTAACAACTTGTTTTTGCTCAGATGCAACTAATTTTTCCATTTTGCTCATTAAGTGATCATCGACAAATGGTCCTTTTTTTAAGCTACGAGCCATTTTGGTGCCTCCCTTCGTGATTGGCGTACGGTTCTAGAAATGAACCGTACTACAATCCCATTATTTTTTACGACGACGAACGATGAATTTGTCAGACGCTTTGTTTTTCTTACGAGTCTTGAATCCAAGAGTTGGTTTACCCCATGGAGACATTGGAGACTTACGTCCGATTGGAGAACGTCCTTCACCACCACCGTGTGGGTGATCAACCGGGTTCATTACAGAACCACGAACTGTTGGGCGTTTACCTAACCAGCGAGAGCGACCTGCTTTACCGATTTTGATAAGTTCGTGTTGTTCGTTACCTACTTGACCGATTGAAGCGCGACAAGCAGATAATACAAGACGTACTTCACCAGAAGTTAAACGTACAAGTACGTATTTACCTTCTTTACCAAGTACTTGAGCAGATGTACCAGCAGAACGAACTAATTGTCCGCCACGACCAGGCTTAAGCTCGATGTTATGAACAACAGTACCTACTGGAATGTTGATTAATGGTAATGCGTTACCGATTTTAATGTCAGCTTCTGGGCCAGACATAACTTCCATACCTACTTCTAAAGATTTAGGAGCAAGAATGTAACGTTTTTCACCGTCAACGTAGTTAATTAATGCGATATTCGCAGAGCGGTTTGGATCGTATTCGATCGTAGCAACGCGTCCTGGAATTCCATCTTTGTTACGCTTAAAGTCGATGATACGGTATTGACGCTTATGTCCGCCACCTTGATGACGTACAGTGATTTTACCTTGGTTATTACGACCAGCCTTCTTGCTTAAAGGAGCAAGTAATGACTTTTCGGGTCTATCAGTCGTGATTTCAGCGAAATCATTCGTAGTCATATTACGACGACCGTTAGTAGTTGGATTATACTTTTTGATTCCCATCTCAATTCCCCTCCTTCTTTAGTAAGAATTAAACGCCTTGGAAGATTTCGATTTCTTTGCTGTCAGCAGTTAGCTTAACGATTGCTTTACGACGACGGCTAGTAAAACCAGCGTGACGACCAACGCGTTTTGCTTTCGGCTTGTAGTTCATGATGTTCACTTTTTCTACTTTAACACCAAAGATCGCTTCAAGAGCATCTTTAACTTCTGTTTTATTAGATTTAACGTCCACATCGAACGTGTATTTTTTTTCAGCCATCATTTCCATAGAACGTTCAGTGATAACTGGGCGCTTAATGATATCACGAGGATCTCTCATTATGCAAGCACCTCCTCTACTTTTTCCACTGCCGCTTTTGTCATGATTAGCTTATCATGATGAAGCACGTCTAAAACGTTTACGCCATCAGCAGTGATTACTGTTACTCCAGGGATATTGCGAGCAGATAACTCTACAGATTCGTTTGCATCAGCAGTTACGATAAGAGCTTTCTTCTCAACAGTTAATCCTTTAAGTACTGCTAGCATATCTTTTGTTTTTGGTGCATTTAACACTAGGTCTTCAAGAACTACAATGTTGTTCTCAACTACTTTAGTAGCTAATGCAGATTTGATTGCTAAACGACGAACTTTCTTAGGAAGTTTGTACGCATAGCTTCTTGGTGTAGGTCCGAATACCGTACCACCACCACGCCATTGAGGAGAGCGGATAGACCCTTGACGAGCACGTCCAGTTCCTTTTTGACGCCATGGTTTACGACCACCACCGCGAACTTCAGAGCGAGTTTTTACTTTGTGTGTACCTTGACGTAAAGATGCACGTTGCATCATTACAGCTTCGAAAAGTACAGCTTCATTTGGTTCGATACCGAAAATAGCTTCAGCTAATTCGATTTCACCAACCTGTGAACCAGTTTGGTTATATACAGTAACTTTTGGCATTGGAATTCCTCCTTCCTATTGTGAATTATTTGCTAACCTTCACAGCGCCTTGAACAACTACAAGAGATTTCTTAGCACCTGGAACGTTACCTTTTACTAGTAATAAGTTGCGCTCAGTGTCAACTTGAACGATTTCTAAGTTTTGGATAGTAACTTGGTCTCCACCCATACGTCCAGCAAGTTTTTTGCCTTTGAATACACGGTTCGGAGCAACTGGGCCCATTGAACCTGGACGACGGTGATAGCGAGAACCATGAGACATAGGTCCGCGAGATTGTCCGTGGCGTTTGATAACACCTTGGAAACCTTTACCTTTAGAAATTCCTGTTACATCAACGATTTCACCTGTAGCGAATACGTCAACTTTTACCTCTTGACCAACCTCTAATCCGTCCACGTCTGCATCGCGGATTTCGCGAATGAAGCGCTTAGGAGTTGTAGATGCTTTAGCAGTGTGGCCTTGTTCAGGTTTGTTAGTTAACTTTTCACGTTTATCTTCAAATCCTAACTGAATTGCATTGTAGCCATCAGTTTCAGTTGTTTTCTTTTGAAGAACAACGTTTGGATTAGCAGCGATAACTGTTACTGGGATTAACTCACCGTTCTCAGCAAATACTTGAGTCATACCGATCTTTCTTCCTAAGATTCCTTTGGTCATGAGTTACACCTCCTACATTTTTAAGTTATATAAATTATAGTTTGATTTCGATATCTACACCAGATGGTAAGTCTAAACGCATTAATGAATCTACTGTTTGTGGAGTAGGACTCACGATGTCGATTAGACGTTTGTGCGTGCGCATTTCGAATTGCTCACGAGAATCTTTGTACTTATGAACAGCACGAAGAATTGTGTAAACAGTTTTTTCAGTTGGTAATGGGATCGGACCAGAAACTGTTGCCCCAGAACGCTTAGCTGTTTCTACAATTTTCTCAGCTGACTGATCAAGAATACGGTGATCGTAAGCTTTTAAACGGATACGAATTTTTTCTTTTGCCATTATTTTCCCTCCTTCGTTCGCCTATTTCTAAAATAGACCTTCTCCATGGAAATTTCCCCACACCATGCCATGGCAAAGCGGCCGGGTGTGTCAGCAACCTTCCACTTCATCGCAGTCAAAGACCAACATTGTCTATTATACAATGTTATTCGTCTAGATGCAAGCATCTTTTTGTTTGCATCTGCTTTTCTCTACTTTTGCTATTATACATGGCACTTTAAAGAATTTCAAGTTTTCATCTAACAGAATTCATTTTACAGTTTCTGGATTATCTTTTATTGTTTTTATATTACTATAGAAGAAACTCGTCAAAACAAAAAAACACTCTCTTCTCCCTTATATAAACGCAAACAAAAAACCTAAGGGAAAATCCCTTAGGTTTTTTTATATCAGTTAAGATTACTCAACGATAGTAGCAACTACACCGTAACCTACTGTACGTCCACCTTCACGAATAGAGAATTTAGTTCCCTCTTCGATAGCGATTGGAGCGATAAGTTCGATAGTCATTTCGATGTTGTCACCAGGCATTACCATTTCAGTACCTTCTGGTAATTGGATGATACCAGTTACGTCAGTTGTACGGAAGTAGAACTGAGGACGGTAGTTAGCGAAGAATGGAGTGTGACGTCCACCTTCTTCTTTAGATAATACGAAAACTTCAGCTTTGAATTTAGCGTGAGCTTTTACAGAACCGCTTTTTGCAAGTACTTGTCCACGTTGGATGTCTTCACGAGCAACCCCACGAAGTAAAGCACCGATGTTGTCTCCAGCTTGAGCTTGGTCAAGAAGTTTACGGAACATCTCTACACCAGTTACAGTTGTAGAAGCATTTTCTTCAGCAAGACCGATGATTTCTACTACGTCACCAACTTTAACGATACCGCGCTCAACACGACCAGTAGCAACTGTACCACGACCTGTGATAGAGAATACGTCCTCTACAGGCATTAAGAATGGTTTGTCAGTTTCACGTTCTGGAGTTGGGATGTAAGCATCAACTTCAGCCATTAATTCAATGATTTTTGCTTCCCAATCAGCTTCTCCTTGAAGAGCTTTAAGAGCAGAACCTTTGATTACAGGAATGTCGTCGCCTGGGAATCCGTATTCAGATAATAGGTCGCGAACTTCCATTTCTACTAATTCTAATAATTCTTCGTCATCTACCATGTCGCATTTGTTTAAGAATACAACGATGTAAGGAACACCTACTTGACGAGAAAGAAGGATGTGCTCACGTGTTTGAGGCATTGGGCCATCAGCAGCAGATACTACTAAGATACCGCCGTCCATTTGAGCAGCACCAGTGATCATGTTTTTAACATAGTCAGCGTGACCTGGGCAGTCAACGTGTGCATAGTGACGAGTTTCAGTTTCGTACTCAACGTGTGCAGTTGAGATTGTGATACCGCGCTCTCTTTCTTCTGGAGCAGCATCGATTTGATCGTATCCGCGTGCTTCAGCACCACCAGCTTTTGCAAGAACTGTAGTGATCGCAGCAGTTAATGTAGTTTTACCATGGTCAACGTGGCCGATTGTACCGATGTTAACATGGGGTTTAGAACGTTCGAATTTAGCTTTAGCCATTCTAAATTCCTCCTTAGTTTATATAGGTTATTTTATATTTAGACTAGAAAGTGAAACTTACGTCCCACTTTCTAAGCTTACATAAGTAGTTATACTTGAACAATCGATAAAAATCAATTATTCACCTTTATTTTTTTTGATAATTTCTTCAGAAACAGACTTTGGTACTTCTTCATAGTGGTCAAACACCATAGAGAATGTTCCGCGTCCTTGAGTGTTAGAACGTAATGACGTTGCATAACCGAACATTTCAGAAAGTGGAACCATAGCGCGAACAACTTGTGCGTTACCGCGAGCTTCCATACCTTCTACACGTCCACGACGAGATGTTACGTCACCCATAATGTCACCCATGTACTCTTCAGGAATTACAACTTCAACTTTCATCATTGGCTCAAGAATTACTGGGCTACATTTAGAAACCGCAGCTTTAAGTGCCATAGATGCAGCGATTTTGAACGCCATCTCAGATGAATCGACATCATGGTAAGATCCGTCAACTAATGCAGCTTTAATGTCAACTAGTGGATAACCAGCTAGTACACCATTTTTAAGTGCATCTTCAAGACCTGCTCCAACAGCTGGGATGTATTCACGAGGAACTACACCACCGACGATCTTGTTTTCGAATTCGAATCCTTTACCTTCTTCGTTAGGTTCAAACTCAATCCAAACGTGACCGAATTGTCCACGACCACCAGATTGACGAGCGAACTTACCTTCAACTTTCGCAGCAGCGCGGAAAGTCTCACGGTATGCTACCTGAGGAGCACCAACGTTTGCTTCCACTTTGAATTCACGACGCATACGGTCAACGATGATATCAAGGTGAAGTTCACCCATACCAGCGATGATAGTTTGGCCAGTTTCTTGGTCAGTGTGAGCACGGAATGTTGGATCTTCTTCAGAAAGCTTAGATAATGCTGTACCCATTTTATCTTGGTCAGCTTTAGATTTTGGTTCGATAGCTACAGAGATAACTGGCTCTGGGAATTCCATAGACTCAAGGATAACAAGGCTCTTCTCGTCACAAAGAGTATCACCAGTAGTAGTATCTTTTAAACCTACAGCAGCAGCGATATCACCAGCGTAAACTGTTGAAATCTCTTCACGGCTGTTAGCGTGCATTTGTAGGATACGACCTACACGCTCACGCTTACCTTTAGTTGAGTTTTTCACGTATGATCCAGAGTTTAACACACCAGAGTACACACGGAAGAACGTTAACTTACCAACATAAGGGTCAGTCATGATTTTGAATGCTAAAGCTGCGAATGGTTCTTCATCGCTAGACTTACGTTCTACTTCTTCATCTGTATCCGGTAGAGTACCTTTAATAGCAGGTACATCTAGTGGAGATGGAAGGTAGTCGATAACTGCGTCTAACAGAATTTGAACACCTTTGTTTTTGAATGCAGAACCACAGATTACTGGGAAGAATTCTACAGAAGTTGTAGCCTTACGGATACCAGCTTTAAGCTCTTCTACAGTGATTTCTTCACCTTCTAGGTACTTCATCATCATTTCTTCATCAAGCTCAGCTACCGCTTCAATAAGTTTTCCACGGTATTCTTCAGCTAATTCTTTGTGCTCTTCAGGAATTTCAACACGTTGAATGTCTGTTCCTAAATCGTTACCGTACATGTAAGCACACTCTTCAACAAGGTCAATGATACCATTGAACTCATCTTCAGCACCGATTGGTAACTGAATTGGATGTGCGTTTGCTTGTAAACGATCGTGGATTGTTCCTACAGAGTATAAGAAATCTGCACCGATCTTATCCATTTTGTTAACGAATACGATACGAGGTACGCCGTAAGTAGTAGCCTGACGCCAAACAGTTTCTGTTTGTGGTTCTACACCAGATTGCGCATCAAGTACTGCTACAGCGCCATCAAGTACGCGTAAAGAACGTTCTACTTCTACTGTGAAATCTACGTGTCCTGGAGTATCAATGATGTTTACACGATGACCTTTCCATTGTGCTGTAGTTGCAGCAGAAGTAATTGTGATACCACGCTCTTGCTCTTGCTCCATCCAGTCCATCTGAGATGCACCTTCGTGAGTTTCACCGATTTTATGAATACGTCCTGTGTAGTACAGAATACGCTCAGTTGCTGTTGTTTTACCAGCATCGATGTGAGCCATGATACCAATATTACGAGTGTTTTCTAAAGAGAACTCTCTTGCCATTTGGTGTCTTGCTCCTTCCATATATGGATTGGATTTTTTTATTTTAAGTAGCAAAAAAGCCACTTTATATTGTTACACATGTCAGTATGTCCAGTACTCTCATTATGTAAAACGAGCGCCCGATGAAAGGGAGAGGCATTCTCCCTCTCCACACTTCCATAAGCGACAAATAAAGCGGTTTATGCTTACATTTATTTTACGTTGAATCCTACCAACGGTAATGAGCAAATGCTTTGTTAGCTTCTGCCATTTTATGAGTGTCTTCACGTTTCTTAACAGATGCACCAGCGTTGTTAGCTGCATCTAAGATTTCGTTAGCAAGACGCTCTTCCATAGTTTTTTCACCACGAAGACGAGCGTAGTTTACTAACCAACGAAGACCTAAAGTTGTACGGCGTTCTGGACGAACCTCAACTGGAACTTGGTAGTTAGCACCACCAACACGACGAGCGCGTACTTCAAGAACAGGCATGATGTTCTTAAGAGCTTGCTCGAATACTTTCATTGGCTCTTTACCAGTACGTTCGTTTACGATATCGAACGCATTATAAAGAATTGTTTGAGATTTACCTTTTTTACCGTCAACCATCATTTTGTTGATAAGGCGTGTTACTAGCTTCGAATTGTACATTGGATCTGGTAACACGTCACGTTTCGCAACAGGTCCTTTACGAGGCATATTGAGTTCCTCCTTTCATTTTAAAGTTATTATTTTTTAGCAGGTTTTGGTCTCTTAGTACCATATTTAGAACGTCCTTGCATACGTTTGTCAACACCAGCTGTGTCAAGCGCACCACGAACGATGTGGTAACGTACCCCCGGTAAATCCTTTACACGACCACCGCGAATTAATACTACGCTATGCTCTTGTAGGTTATGACCGATACCTGGGATGTAAGCTGTAACCTCGATACCGTTTGTTAAACGTACACGAGCGTATTTACGTAACGCTGAGTTAGGTTTCTTTGGAGTCATTGTACCAACACGAGTACATACACCACGTTTTTGAGGTGCAGAGATATCAGTTGATTTTTTCTTTAAAGAGTTAAAACCTTTGTTTAACGCAGGTGATTTAGATTTCCATACTTTATCAGTACGACCATTTCTCACTAATTGGTTAATAGTAGGCATTTGATTATCCTCCCTTCGCATGTTTGTATGACCACATATCCAGGTGGTTCATTATTAGTTGAAAACAAAGTTTTTGCAAGGAAGAGCAAATGCTCTCTCCTCACAAAAACAGTTTTAACTTATTATTCCTATTGCTGAAGCTCCCACTTGAATCCCCGAAGCTTTACCAAGCTTACGAACTGATTCAACTTTTGTTATGGGCACGTTATATTGCATTGCAACACGAATGATAGCATGGGTTAACCGCATGTCAGCATCCTCTGCGATGACAACTTCTTTAACTGTACCATTTTTGATTGCCTCCAATGTGCGTTTATGACCAACGACTACATTTTCAGCAGTTGATACTTTTTGATAAGACATATAAATATCCTCCAAAGCATCGTTCAGGAGCAACCTTGATTATAGTAACATTTTGACTCATACAATGTCAACTAAGATTAATTGTTTTTATACAAAATTTATGCCGGAAAATTTTACTGTTCCACATAAACCTCATCGTTTTCTACATTCATGTCATCTTGTGTTGTTTTTACAAGATCCACTTTGCGATAACGATTCATACCTGTTCCAGCAGGAACAAGTTTACCGATAATAACATTTTCTTTTAATCCTAGAAGTTCATCGCGTTTACCCTTAATTGCTGCATCAGTTAAGACACGAGTTGTTTCTTGGAACGATGCTGCAGATAAGAATGAATCTGTTTCAAGTGAAGCTTTTGTAATACCAAGTAGAACAGGTCTAGCTGTTGCTGGTTGCTTACCTTGCAGTAAGACCTTAGCATTCGCATCAGTGAACTGATGGATATCTAGTAATGTTCCTGGTAATACATCTGTTTCACCTGCATCACTTACACGAACTTTACGTAACATTTGACGTACCATTACTTCTACGTGTTTGTCACCAATTTCTACCCCTTGCATACGGTATACTTTTTGAACTTCACGTAATAAGTATTCTTGAACCGCCGTAATGTCCGTTACTTTTAGTAATTCTTTCGGATCAATAGAACCTTCTGTTAACTCTTTACCGTGGCTAATTGGCTGTCCTGGAGTTACTTTCAGACGAGCACCGTAAGGAATAGCATACGTACGAGCTTCAACTTCACCCTGTACAACTACTTCTTGGCGATCTTTAACGTCGTTGATCGCTGCGATAACACCGTCGATTTCACTGATAACTGCCTGACCTTTCGGATTACGAGCTTCGAAGATCTCTTGGATACGAGGTAAACCTTGAGTGATATCATCTCCGGCAACCCCACCTGTATGGAATGTACGCATCGTTAACTGTGTACCTGGCTCACCGATAGATTGAGCTGCGATAATACCTACCGCTTCTCCTACTTCTACGTCTGTTCCAGTTGCTAAGTTACGACCGTAACACTTCTTACATACACCGTGGCGAGTGTTACACGTAAACGCTGAACGAATGTTTACAGTTTCAACACCCGAATTTTCAACGATATGAGCGATATCTTCAGTAATTAATTGATTTTCAGCAACTAATACTTCACCTGTTTCAGGATGTTTTACAGTTTTTCTTGCAAAACGTCCAACAAGACGATCATATAATGACTCGATAACTTCATTACCCTCTTTAATCGCACCGATTAATAAACCGCGATCTGTTCCACAATCATCTTCACGAACGATTACATCTTGTGCAACGTCAACAAGACGACGTGTTAAGTAACCAGAATCGGCAGTTTTAAGTGCTGTATCAGCAAGACCTTTACGCGCACCGTGCGTAGAGATGAAGTACTCAAGTACTGTTAAACCTTCACGGAAACTCGATTTGATTGGAAGTTCGATGATACGACCAGATGGATTGGCCATAAGACCACGCATACCAGCAAGCTGAGTAAAGTTAGATGCGTTACCACGGGCACCTGAGTCACTCATCATGAAGATTGGGTTGCGTTTATTCAAGGATTTCATCAGTTTTCCTTGGATAACATCTTTTGCATTACTCCAAATAGAGATAACGCGATCGTAACGTTCTTCTTCCGTGATTAAACCGCGACGGAATTGTTTAATTACATTATCTACTTTTGCTTGTGCTTCGTGGAGAATTTCATCTTTTTCGCCTAATACAAGAATGTCAGATACCCCAACTGTAATACCAGCTTTTGTAGAGTACTTGAATCCTAAGTTTTTCATACGGTCAAGCATGCGAGACGTTTCTGTAATTTGGAAACGTTTGAATACTTCCGCAATGATGTTACCAAGGATTTTCTTGCTAAATGGCGCCACTTCTTCGCGACTAGCAATAATTTCTTTAATGTTCGCACCTTTTTCAACGAAATATTTCGCTGGTGTTTCTTTTTCAAGGTTTGAATTTGTTGGTTCATTAATATAAGGGAACGACTCTGGTAAGATTTCGTTAAATATTAATTTACCAACTGTTGTTAATAGAAGCATACTCTTTTGCTCTTCAGTAAATGTTGCGTTGTTTACTGCACTTGCAGCTACTGCAACACGTGTATGAAGATGAACATATCCATTTTGATATGCAAGCAATGCTTCGTTTGCATCTTTGAAGACCATACCTTCACCGATTGCACCTTCACGCTCAAGTGTTAAGTAATAGTTACCTAATACCATATCCTGAGATGGAGTAACAACTGGTTTACCGTCTTTCGGGTTCAAGATGTTTTGTGCCGCTAACATAAGAAGACGAGCTTCAGCTTGAGCTTCTGATGATAAAGGTACGTGAACGGCCATTTGGTCACCGTCAAAGTCCGCGTTGTATGCAGTACATACAAGTGGGTGAAGACGGATTGCGCGACCTTCTACTAATGTAGGTTCAAACGCCTGGATACCAAGACGGTGAAGTGTTGGTGCGCGGTTTAGAAGTACTGGATGTTCTTTAATCACAGACTCTAAAACGTCCCAAACTTCAGGTTGTACACGCTCGATTTTACGTTTCGCACTCTTAATGTTATGTGCTAATCCTTTTTCAACTAACTCTTTCATTACGAAAGGTTTGAACAGTTCAAGCGCCATTTCTTTTGGTAATCCACATTGATACATCTTTAAGTTCGGTCCTACAACGATTACAGAACGACCAGAGTAGTCAACACGTTTACCTAATAAGTTTTGACGGAAACGTCCTTGTTTACCTTTAAGCATGTGAGATAGTGATTTTAATGGACGGTTACCTGGTCCAGTAACTGGACGGCCACGACGACCATTATCGATTAATGCGTCTACAGCTTCTTGTAACATACGTTTTTCGTTTTGAACGATGATGCTTGGTGCACCTAAGTCCAATAGACGTTTTAAACGATTGTTACGGTTAATTACACGACGGTATAAGTCGTTTAAGTCAGAAGTAGCAAAACGTCCACCGTCTAACTGTACCATTGGGCGTAGTTCTGGCGGAATTACTGGTAGAACATCTAAGATCATCCAAGACGGTTCATTTCCAGAGTTACGGAATGCTTCTAATACTTCTAGACGTTTAATAGCACGAGTACGGCGTTGTCCTTGTGCTGTTTTTAATTCTTCTTTTAAGAAGTCTACTTCTTTATCTAAATCGATGTCTTGTAGTAGCTTTTTAATTGCTTCTGCACCCATAGCAGCTTGGAATGTGCTACCATATCGATCACGATATGCACGGTATTCTTTTTCAGAAAGTAATTGCTTCTTATCAAGTGGTGTATCTCCACTTTCTGTTACAACATAAGAAGCGAAATAAATTACTTCTTCAAGCGCGCGAGGGGACATGTCTAAGACAAGTCCCATGCGGCTCGGGATACCTTTGAAATACCAAATATGAGATACAGGAGCAGCTAATTCGATATGACCCATACGTTCACGACGTACTTTTGCACGCGTTACTTCAACGCCACATCGATCACAAACTACACCTTTATAACGTACACGTTTGTATTTTCCGCAATGACATTCCCAGTCCTTTTGTGGTCCGAAAATACGCTCACAGAACAAGCCATCTTTTTCAGGCTTTAACGTACGATAGTTAATAGTTTCTGGTTTCTTAACTTCACCGTATGACCAAGAACGAATCTTGTCAGGTGAAGCAAGTCCAATCTTCATATATTCAAAGTTATTTACATCTATCAAGGGGCCTACCTCCCTTTTAGTCTACAGGTTATCCCAATTATTCCTTAGTTGTCTCAACTTCGACATTCAATTTATCTGCTGATTGATGATCATCGTCATCTTCTGTATCACGCATTTCAATTTCTGTATCGTCGCTAGACATCATTTTAACGTCCATACCTAAACTTTGCAGCTCTTTAATCAATACTTTGAATGATTCAGGAACGCCTGGTTCTGGAACATTTTCGCCTTTAACAATTGCTTCATAAGTCTTAACACGTCCAACAACATCATCAGACTTCACTGTTAAGATTTCTTGAAGAGTATAAGCAGCACCGTAAGCTTCAAGTGCCCAAACCTCCATCTCACCGAAACGCTGTCCACCGAACTGAGCTTTACCTCCAAGAGGTTGCTGCGTTACAAGTGAGTATGGTCCAGTAGAACGAGCATGAAGTTTATCGTCAACCATGTGCGCAAGTTTAATCATATACATGACACCAACAGATACGCGGTTATCGAATGGTTCACCAGTACGTCCGTCATACAGGATTGTTTTCGCGTCATTTGCCATACCAGCTTCTTCAATTGTGCCCCAAACATCTTCCTCACGAGCACCATCGAATACTGGTGTTGCAATGTGAATGCCAAGGTATCTTGCTGCCATACCAAGATGAAGCTCTAATACCTGACCGATATTCATACGAGATGGTACCCCTAATGGGTTTAACATGATATCGATTGGCGTACCGTCTGGTAAGTAAGGCATATCTTCTTCTGGTAAAATACGAGAAATAACACCTTTGTTACCGTGACGTCCGGCCATCTTGTCACCTTCAGAAATTTTACGTTTTTGAACGATATATGCACGTACAAGTTGATTCACGCCTGGTGGCAATTCATCGCCATCTTCACGGTTGAATACTTTTACGTCTAAGATAATACCGCCACCACCGTGTGGTACACGTAGTGATGTATCACGTACTTCACGCGCTTTTTCTCCAAAGATAGCATGTAATAGACGTTCTTCAGCTGTTAATTCTGTTACACCTTTAGGTGTTACTTTACCAACAAGTAAATCTCCATCTTTTACTTCAGCACCAACGCGAATGATACCGCGCTCGTCAAGGTTACGTAATGCGTCTTCCCCAACGTTTGGAATGTCACGTGTAATTTCTTCTGGTCCAAGTTTCGTATCACGAGCTTCTGATTCATATTCTTCAATATGAATAGAAGTGTACACATCATCTTTTACAAGGCGCTCACTCATGATGATCGCATCCTCGTAGTTATAACCGTCCCAAGTCATGAAGCCAACAAGCACGTTACGTCCAAGTGCTAGTTCACCTAATTCCATAGAAGGACCATCCGCAAGGATTTCACCTTTTACAACTTCATTTCCAACACTTACGATTGGACGTTGGTTGTAACAAGTTCCTTGGTTAGAACGAATGAATTTTTGCATTTTGTAGCGATCTAAGTCGCCTTTTACTGTTTGACCGTCAACTTCTACATAGCGACGTACCCAAACTTCACGTGCTTCTACGCGCTCAACAACACCAGGATGTTTACAGATTACTGCAGCACCTGAGTCTTTTGCTGATACGTACTCCATACCTGTACCTACAATCGGAGATTCCGGATTCATTAACGGAACCGCCTGACGTTGCATGTTCGCTCCCATAAGTGCGCGGTTAGAGTCATCGTTTTCTAAGAACGGAATACAAGCTGTCGCTGCCGACACTACTTGTTTTGGAGATACATCCATGTAGTCGATGCGTTCTCTATTTGTGACAATGTTTTCACCACGGAAACGAGCTACGATATCTTCACTTAGGAATTCACCTTCGTCAGATAATTTCATATTCGCTTGGGCTACAACATAATTATCTTCTTCATCTGCTGTTAAGTAATCAACATGCCCTGTTACAAGACCAGTTTCTGGGTCAACACGACGGTATGGTGTTTCAATGAAACCAAACTCATTTACTTTCGCGAACGAAGATAATGAGTTAATCAAACCGATGTTTGGTCCCTCTGGTGTTTCAATCGGACACATACGACCGTAGTGAGAGTAATGAACGTCACGCACTTCAAAGCCTGCGCGCTCACGCGTTAAACCACCAGGTCCTAATGCAGATAGTCTTCGTTTGTGAGTTAACTCTGCTAATGGATTTGTTTGGTCCATAAACTGAGATAACTGAGAACTTCCGAAGAACTCTTTAATAGATGCAATAACAGGACGAATATTAATTAGTGCCTGTGGTGTAATCGCATTTGTATCTTGGATCGACATTCTCTCACGAACAACACGTTCCATACGAGAAAGACCGATACGGAATTGATTTTGTAATAGTTCTCCAACAGAACGCAGACGACGGTTTCCTAAATGGTCAATATCATCTGTATCCCCTACTTTGTATAGTAGGTTGAAGAAGTAACTGATAGAAGCAAGGATATCACCTGGTGTGATGTGTTTCACATCACGAGTAATGTTTGCATTACCAATTACATTAATTACGCGTTCGCCTTCCGACTCAGGAGCATAAATCTTAATAGATTGCAGCTCAACATCGCCTTCTACCACTCCACCCATTGGTTTCGCTGTTTTGAATCCAATGTTTTTCTCTAAGTAAGGTAAAATGCGATCAAGTGTACGACGATCTAAGATTGTTCCTTCTGCCGCTAAAATTTCACCAGTTTCTGGATCCACTAATGTTTCAGCTAAACGTTGATTAAACAATCTGTTTTTAATGTGTAACTTCTTGTTGATCTTATAGCGACCTACATTTGCTAAATCGTAGCGCTTTGGATCGAAGAAACGAGACACAAGTAAGCTCTTAGCATTTTCTACTGTTGGTGGTTCACCAGGACGTAGACGCTCATAAATTTCAAGCAATGCTTTTTCTGTGCTATCTGTGTTGTCTTTTTCTAATGTGTTGCTTAAGTATTCGTTATCACCTAAAAGCTCGGTGATTTCTTGATCAGAGCCAAACCCTAATGCGCGTAACAAAACAGTTACAGGAAGTTTACGCGTACGGTCAATACGCACATATACAACATCCTTAGCATCTGTCTCATACTCTAACCAAGCTCCGCGGTTTGGAATTACAGTAGCAGTAAAACCACGTTTTCCGTTTTTATCCACTTTGCCACTATAGTATACGCTTGGAGAGCGAACTAACTGGGAAACGATAACACGTTCTGCACCGTTAATTACGAATGTTCCAGTCTCTGTCATGAGTGGGAAATCTCCCATGAACACATCTTGTTCTTTTACTTCACCAGTTTCCTTGTTGATTAGACGCACTTTTACACGAAGTGGTGCTGCATACGTCACATCACGCTCTTTGCATTCGTCTACAGAGTATTTAGGTTCACCTAAGCTGTAGTCGATAAATTCAAGCGATAGATTTCCCGTAAAGTCTTCAATCGGAGAAATGTCTTGGAACATTTCTCGCAAACCCTCATCAAGAAACCACTGATAAGAAGAGGTTTGAATTTCGATAAGATTTGGTAACTCTAATACTTCACTAATACGGGCATAACTTCTTCGTTGGCGGTGGCGTCCGTATTGAACTAGTTGACCTGTCAACTGCTTCACCCCTCAAATCATGAGTATTATAAATGCACAAAAAAATTTGTGCAAAATCACAAATAAATACAACTACTGCTATTAGCGTAGTCTCTTTCTCTTAAAGATAAATACGTTGAGTCTTTCTACCTGCTCAAAAAAGAAAAATGGCTTCTATAAGAAAACCATCATTCTGTTTCATAATCTGCTGATTTTACTATCTTTTCCAAGAGAAACAAAAATATACATCTTTCTCAACGCAGAAAATCATATATTGGCATTGTATAATGTTAACATAGCCAAAAATAACCGTCAACGTTTTTTTGATTTTATGATATAATATCCTTTTTTCTTTTCTACAACCTCAACTTCAGAAAATACTTCTTCTAGTTTTTTTAGCGCAGACGGTGCACCTTGTTTCTTTTGAATAACAATCCAAAGCTCTCCATCTGGAACTAAATACTCCACAGCTTTTTCTAAAATCTCATGTACGATATCTTTACCCGCACGAATTGGAGGGTTAGATAGAATAGCAGCATACTTACCATCTACATTTTCATAGACGCTACTTTGAAAAATACGTATATTCTCGATTTTGTTATTAGCGGCGTTTTCTTTCGCAAGCCCAAGTGCCCTCTCGTTCACATCCACCATGTGAACTTCACGACCTTGAAACTCTTTCGCTAACGACAAACCAATAGGACCGTATCCGCAACCTACGTCTAATATATCACCTTTAATATCTGGCATTTGAAACGCTTCAATTAAAAGACGGGAACCAAAGTCCACTTCGTTTTTCGAGAACACCCCATGGTCAGATAAGAAAGTGAATCGAGATCCACGAAGGGCAAACTCCCATCGCTTACGATCACTTTTACTAGAAGGGTCGTTAGAAAAATAATGGTCTGCCATATGGCCACCTCTTTTCTTTACAGTTAAAAAAAAAGCTCGCATGAGAGCGAGCTTTTTTTAAAGCATCAAAAGTTAATTACTTAACTTCTACAGCAGCGCCAACTTCTTCAAGTTTAGCTTTGATTTCTTCAGCTTCTTCTTTAGCAGCAGCTTCTTTGATTACTTTTGGAGTGTTGTCAACTAATTCTTTAGCTTCTTTTAAGCCAAGACCAGTGATTTCACGAACAACTTTGATAACTTTGATTTTTTGTGCACCAGCGCTAGTTAGTTCCACATCAAATTCAGTTTTCTCAGCAGCAGCTTCTCCAGCGCCACCAGCAACAGCTACAGGAGCAGCAGCAGTTACGCCGAATTCTTCCTCGATAGCTTTTACTAAGTCGTTAAGTTCTAATACAGTCATAGATTTAACTGCTTCAATGATTTGTTCTTTAGTCATTGTAAATATCCTCCCTTAAATAGGTTTGTATTGTTTTATCGATAATACGTAATTATCTTTTAAAAAATTAAGCGCCTTGCTCTTCCTTTTGGTCTGCAACTGCTTTAGTAGCAAGTGCAAGGTTACGGATTGGAGCTTGAAGAACGCTAAGAAGCATAGAAAGTAAGCCTTCACGTGATGGAAGAGTAGCGATTGCTTTAACCTCATCAAGTGTTACAAGTTTACCTTCGATTACGCCCGCTTTAATTTCTAAAGCTTCATGATCTTTAGCGAAGTCGTTTAATACTTTCGCAGGAGCAACTACATCCTCGTTACTGAACGCGATTGCGTTTGGTCCTGTTAAGAATTCATTTAACTCAGCCATTTCAGCAGATTCTGCAGCACGACGAGTTAGAGAGTTTTTGTAAACTTTGAACTCAACGCCAGCTTCACGTAATTGCTTACGTAATTCTGTTGCTTCAGAAACTGTTAAACCACGGTAGTCAACAACGATTGTAGATTTACTAGCGCGAAGTTTGTCCGCGATTTCAGTTACAACTTGTTGTTTAGTTTCGATTACTTTGCTCATGTTATTACACCTCCTGTAGATTATATAGAAGATGTACCGAAAGTGCACTAAAAACCTCCATGCCCAACTTGTAGACATGGAGGCATATAGTCACAGAAAAAAGATTCCGCTTCGTATATTAACACCTAGGTAGGAAATTAAGTCTATTGACACCTACTGTCTACGGTACACTAATTAAATTCACAACATAAATGATTATATTAAAACTTCTTTATGAAGTCAACTTCCAAAATTTACGCTAATGTAGAAACGTCTACACGTACGCCAGGTCCCATTGTAGAAGCAACTGTTACGTTCTTCATGTAAGTACCTTTTGCAGCAGCTGGCTTAACTTTTTGTAAAGTGTCAGCAATTGTTTTGAAGTTTTCTACTAATTTAGCATCTTCGAAAGATACTTTACCGATTGGAACGTGGATGTTACCAGCTTTATCAACGCGGTATTCAACTTTACCAGCTTTGATTTCGTTAACAGCTTTAGTTACATCGAAAGTAACTGTTCCAGTTTTAGGGTTTGGCATTAAACCTTTAGGTCCTAATACGCGACCAAGTTTACCAACTTCACCCATCATGTCAGGAGTTGCTACTACTACATCGAAATCGAACCAACCTTGTTGGATTTTACCGATGTAATCAGTATCGCCTACGAAGTCAGCTCCAGCAGCTTCAGCTTCTTTAGCTTTTTCACCTTTAGCAAATACTAATACACGTTGTACTTTACCAGTACCGTGTGGAAGAACAACTGCACCACGGATTTGTTGGTCAGCTTTCTTAGGGTCAACACCTAAACGGAATGCAGCTTCTACAGTTGCATCAAATTTAGCTGTGTTTGTTTTCTTTACTAATTCTACTGCTTCTGTTGCAGAGTAAGCAGCTGCACGATCAACAAGCTTTGCAGCTTCTACGTACTTTTTACCTCTTTTAGCCATTTTTATTTCCTCCTCGAATGTGGTTTTAGCGGAATAACCTCCCACGTTTACGCCTGTTTTCAGGTATAACCTGAGGATGAGCGCCATCCATTTATTTAAAAACGATAATCATTTACGATAATAAAGGTTGCGAATTGGAATTCCAGACCCGCAACCTTTTTTAAAAACAAATCGAATTAGTCTTCGATAACGATGCCCATACTGCGTGCAGTACCTTCAACCATACGCATTGCAGCTTCTACGCTAGCAGCGTTTAGGTCAGGCATTTTAGTTTCAGCGATTTCGCGTACTTTATCACGCTTAACAGTTGCCACTTTATTACGGTTTGGTTCACCAGAACCAGACTCAATACCAGCTACTTTCTTAAGAAGAACAGCAGCAGGAGGAGTTTTAGTAATGAAAGTGAATGAACGGTCCTCAAATACCGTAATTTCAACAGGGATGATAAGACCAGCTTGATCTGCTGTACGAGCGTTAAACTCTTTACAGAAGCCCATGATGTTAACACCTGCTTGTCCTAATGCTGGACCAACTGGTGGAGCTGGGTTAGCTTTACCTGCAGGAATTTGAAGCTTTACCATTTTAATTACCTTTTTAGCCACGAGACACACCTCCTTAAGTCCGTGATGTGGTCAATTGGACAGTGATTTGCCCTCCCACGTCATATTTTATCTGTAAGGATAAAATCTTTCAAAAAACGTCTCCGATAACGAAGACGTACTGACTTAAAAGATATTATCACTTTTTACAATTCATTTCAAGTTTCATTTTATAATTTTTCAATTTGATGGAAGTCAAGTTCAACTGGAGTCTCGCGACCAAACATATCCACAAGCACGCTAACCTTTTTCTTCTCCACATCAATTTCTTCAATAGCACCTGTATAATCTGCGAATGGCCCCTCATTTACACGTACTGTCTCATGAAGTTCAAAGTCGAAATCAACCACTTCGTTGTCCATTCCCATATGTTTCATAATGGTAACAACTTCCTCTTCTAATAGAGGTGATGGTTTAGATCCAGAACCAGAAGAACCAACGAACCCAGTTACACCCGGCGTGTTACGTACAACATACCAAGAGTCATCAGTCATGATTAATTCTACTAATACATAACCTGGGAACACTTTTCTTTTCATTAATTTTTCTTTTCCGTTTTTCATTTCTACTTCTACTTCTTCCGGGACAACAACACGGAAAATTTTATCTTGCATACCCATTGATTCTACACGTTTCTCTAGGTTTGCTTTTACTTTATTTTCATATCCAGAATAAGTATGGACAACATACCAACTTTTTTCCATTCATTTAGGACGAGCGTCCTTCCCTCCCTGACGTACATTTTTTTGCGCAAATGAAAAAACCCGTTCACCGGGCTTTTACACAGTTCTTATAAATAACATTATATCATGGATAAGTGCTTCTTATTCAAGAATTAACCAAGAATTAACCGAATTAAAGAAGAAATGCCCATATCAACTACTGCGAAGAAAATCGCAAAGAACACAACTGTAGCAACAACAGTCGCTGTTGAGCGGAGTAATTCATCTTTTTTAGGCCAACTTACTTTTTTCATTTCGCGACCTACATCGCCGAAAAAGTTCGTTAAACGCATCTGCGGGACCTCCAGTGTATTATTTCAATTATTTATTTTGTTTCCTTGTGAACTGTATGCTGATTGCATGTTTTACAAAACTTTTTTATTTCAAGTCGCTCTATTGAGCTCGTATCTTTCATAGTAGAGTAGTTTCGATTTTTACACTCTTCACATGAGAGTACAACTTTTTTCCTCATTAGTTACACCAACCTTGTAACATTATGTCCCTAAAAATGTATCATACAATAAAAGACAATGTCAATGACATGCATTTTGTACTCTCTACAAAAGAAAACAGGTGATTTATTTTACACCTGCAGCACTTGTTACTTCTTATGAATTTAAAGTTGTACTTTCTCTCATTTCCATATATCGTTCCAATTTCCTCTTTACTCTTTGTAAAGCGTTATCAATAGATTTCACATGCCTGTTTAACTGTTCTGAAATCTCTTGATAAGAACGACCATCTAAATATAAAGAAAGCACTTTCCTTTCTAAATCGCTTAATAATTCAGATATTTTTGATTCTATGTCTGTATATTCTTCCTGGCTAATGATCATCTCTTCAGGATCAGTCACCTTCGCTTCAGAAATAACATCCAATAACGTTCGATCAGATTCCTCATCGTAAATCGGCTTATCTAAAGACACATACGAATTTAAAGGAATATGTTTTTGTCTTGTTGCCGTTTTAATAGCGGTAATAATTTGTCGAGTGATACATAGTTCAGCAAATGCTTTGAATGAAGACAGCTTGTCCTCTTTATAATCACGAATTGCTTTAAACAACCCTATCATACCTTCTTGAACAATGTCTTCTCGATCGGCACCCACTAAAAAGTAAGATCTTGATTTCGCACGAACAAAGTTCTTATACTTGTGAATTAAATATTCTAGAGCGTCAGTATTACCTTTTCGAACTAACTCAACGATTGCCTCATCCTCTAAATCACGAAATGTAACGTCGCCTATACTTACGAAGCCTGCTTCCACCTTGATCCCTCCGACCGCTATTTATTTAGCAATATTATACAGTAAAAAGATAAAGAGCGTCAATGCTTCAACGCTCTCCTCTTCTTAATTTTTCTAATTTTTCTGTAATATCCTTACTAAATATCTTTCGCATGGCGGGCTGCTGTTCTTTCGTGTCTTTTGTACGCCTTCTTACTTGTTGTTCCATCGCTTGTACTTCCAACTCTAATTCACGCGCAGATTTTCGAAGGGCACCTTGCCCAAATATAACCCATTGTTCTGTATAATCAGAAGTCGCAACATATATTTGTGTATTTATATTTCTAAGCTCTATCGCAAGTTGCTCTATCTTTTCGTCTGCAGTTTGATTCTTTCGTGTGAATATTACTTCTACACGAGATTGTTTCATCTTTTTTTCAATACCATGGACTGTATAGGCATCAAAGACTATCATCACTTTTGTGCCTGTATAACCTTGATAATCCGCCATCTTATCAATAAGCGCATCTCTTGATGATTGTAAATCTACATCCCGCAGTTTCTTCAAATCTCCCCAAGCTCCGATAATGTTGTAGCCGTCAACGATTAAAATATCGTTCATTTTTTATTTACCAATTTCGTGACGTTTACGATATACCTCATACATTAACAAACTTGCGGCTACTGAAGCATTTAAGGATGTAACTTTACCAACCATCGGTAGAGTGATTAAGAAATCACACTTTTCACCAATAATACGACTCATACCTTTTCCTTCACTACCAATTACTAATCCAATCGGCATTGTACCATCTAAATTACGGTAATCCGTTTTCCCTTTGGCATCTGTACCAGCAATCCAAAGTCCACGCTCTTTTAATTCATCAATTGTACGAGATAAGTTTGTTACGCGCGCAACAGGAATGTATTCAATCGCTCCTGTTGATGCTTTCGCAACTGATGCGGTAAGTCCCACAGCTCTTCTCTTCGGAATAATAATTCCATGAGCTCCTGTTGCATCAGCAGTACGCATAATAGAACCTAGATTATGCGGATCTTCAATCTCATCTAAAATCAAGAAGAACGGATCTTCATTACGTTTTTCTGCCACTTTGAATAAATCTTCTAACTCTGCATACTGATATGCAGCTACTTGAGCAATTACACCTTGATGATTACCCTCAACTAATTGATCTAACTTTTTCTTTGGTGCATGTTGTAAAATAATCTTATTTTCTTTCGCTAACGCTAGTACAATTTGTACTTGTCCTTTGGCAGCACCTTCTGCGATCCAAATTTTATTAATATCTCTCCCTGATCTTAACGCTTCAATTACAGGGTTACGTCCGATAATATATTCACTAGTCATGATGATGTGCCCCCTTCCTTTTCTTCTAAAACTGCAATTGCCTTATATACAATTTCGTCTAATCTTTCACGATTATTTAATAAATGATGATAACCAATTAGTGCTTCAAAGGCTGTACTATGTCGATATGTTTGTACATCCGTATTTTTCGGAACTGTACCTGAATTTGCATTACGCCCTCTTCTTAATACCGCCTCTTCTTCCTCTGTCAAAAATGCCGTCTCTAATAAATGATAAACAACTTTCGCCTGTGCTTTTGCTGAAACAAAGCTCGTCCCTAAGCGATGTAATTGATTAGGGCGAACTTTTCCTTTTTGAAGGAGGTGATAGCGGATATATTGTTCATATACCGCATCACCCATATACGCTAACGCCAAGCTGTTTAATTGCTTTGCATCAATCATCCTTATCCTCTTTTCCATCTTGTACCTTGAGCGGTATCTTCTAAAATAATATTACGTTCTTTTAAATCGTCACGAATTTGATCAGACAATGCGAAATCGCGATTTTTACGAGCTTCAATGCGCTTTTGGATAAGCTCTTCAATTTCTTCATCCAGTAATTCTTCTTTTGATAATTCTAATCCTAAAATATCAAATAACGTTTCCAGTTGTTTTACGTATGCTTCAATCACAACTTTAGATGTATGCTCTTCAAGTAAATATTGATTTGCATGATTTGCTACGTTGTATAATTCGGTAATTGCATTTGCAGTGTTAAAGTCATCATTCATTGCCTCTTCAAATGCAGTCTGGAATTTCTCTATTTCAGCTAACCATTTCTCATTATGGTCCGTTAAATCCGTACTACTCTCCATACGATGCTTTAAGTTTCCATAAGCTGTTTTAATTCTTTCCAGTCCATTATTCGTACTTTGTAATAACTCTTCACTAAAGTTAATCGGGTGACGATAGTGTACTGATAACATAAAGAATCTAATTAACTGCGGGTCGTATTGCTTAATAATATCGTGAACTAAAATAAAGTTACCCAGCGATTTAGACATCTTCTCATTGTTAATATTAATATATCCATTATGCATCCAGTAACGTGCAAACGTTTTTCCAGTCAATGCCTCTGACTGCGCAATTTCATTTTCATGATGCGGGAACGCCAAGTCTTGCCCACCAGCATGAATGTCAATTGTATCCCCTAAATACTTACGCGCCATTGCTGAGCATTCAATATGCCATCCTGGACGTCCTTGCCCCCAAGGGCTTTCCCAGAAGATTTCTCCTTCTTTCGCAGCTTTCCATAAAGCAAAATCAAGAGGGTCTTGTTTCTTTTCCCCTACCTCAATACGAGCACCGTGACGTAAATCTGCGATTGGTTGATGTGATAATTTACCGTAACCTTCGAATTCCTTCGTCTTAAAGTACACATCACCCTCTGATTCATATGCATACCCTTTATTCACAAGTTCTTGAATAAATTCAATAATGATATCCATATTTTCTGTTACACGAGGATGAACTGTTGCGTGTTTGCAACCTAGTGCTGTTACATCTTCAAAGTACGCTTCAACAAAACGATCAGCAATCGTTGGTACATCTTCACCTAATTCATTTGCCGCTTTAATTAATTTATCATCTACGTCCGTAAAGTTAGATACATATTGCACATCGTATCCTTTGTATTCTAAATAACGACGCACTGTATCGAATACCATAGGAGGTCTTGCATTCCCAATATGAATGTAGTTATAAACTGTAGGTCCGCATACATACATCTTTACCTTATTTTCTTCTAATGGAACAAACTCTTCTTTTTGACGTGTTAACGTATTATAAATGTGAATAGTCATTTTTATCCTTCCTTTCTACCTTTAATTCCAATTGTTTCTTCAATTTATCAAGTTCTACTTCCATAGCCTTTAATTTATCAAAAATCGGATCTGGAAGGTCAGAGTGATTTAATTCTTGACCAATCTTTACTCCATTTTGAATAACGACACGGCCAGGTATACCTACAACTGTAGAATGTGCAGGAACTTCTTTTAATACGACAGACCCTGCTCCGATTTTAGAATTCTCTCCCACAGTAATAGACCCAAGAACTTTAGCACCCGTCGCAATTAATACATTATCCTGAATTGTTGGGTGCCTCTTCCCTTTTTCTTTTCCTGTACCACCTAATGTAACCCCTTGATAAATCGTTACATTATCACCAATTTCACAAGTTTCTCCAATTACAACTCCCATTCCATGATCTATAAAAAAGCGTCGACCAATAGTTGCTCCTGGATGGATCTCAATGCCAGTAAAAAAGCGGCTCACTTGTGAAACAAAACGTGCAAGAAAGAAAAAATTTCTTTTATAAAAAGCATGTGCAATTCGATGGGCCCAAACTGCATGTAATCCAGAGTAAGTTAAAATGACTTCGAAATAACCTCTTGCCGCTGGATCCTGTTCAAAAACGACTTCAATATCTTCCCGAAGCCTCTTAAACATCGGTGTTCCCTCCCCTTTATGGGCTGCTTTTTTGTCGAACGAACTAACTCCCCTAACTCATCACTTCTCCCCTAATTCTTTATATAAGGAGATAAATTCTATATTCATACCTATTTACACGGTATAAAAAAAAGGCGTCTCTGTCATATTGACAGAGACGCCTTTTAAGCGCGGTTCCACTCTGTTTAGGCTTAAAAAAGCCTCAAACTCATCCATGATAACGGTGTACACCGCTCCTGCTTACTTTGCGGCCTAAGACATCCCACGAAGCAATTCGCTGTTCAGCAGAAGACTCGAAGGGGCATTTCAAAAATCCGCTTATAAACCACTCCCAGCCTAAAGGTGGTTCTCTCTGTAAAAAGCCTGATTTTCTACTTCTCCTTCTCGTCGCTTTTCCTTATTAGGTTTTAGGTATACTTATTATATTTCTAAACCTAGAAAATGTTAACCAATTACTTTTTGAAGACGATTTAAAACTTTTTCTTTTCCAAGAAGTGCAATAGCATTCGGAAGCTCTGGACCATGCGTTTGTCCTGTAGTTGCAACACGGATTGGCATAAATAAATTTTTACCTTTATGTCCTGTTTCCTTTTGAACTGCTTTAATCGCTGCCTTAATTGCTGCTGGCTCCATTGCTTCTAGAGCTTCTATTTGACCAGCAAATGCACGAAGTACTTCAGGTACTTGTTCACCATTTAATACTTCTTGTCCTTCTTCTTCATAGTCAACATGATCTTTAAAGAACATTTCAGAAAGCTCTACAATTTCAGCTCCAAAACTCATTTGTTCATGGTATAAAGCAATTACATCACGAATCCAAGCTTGGTCTTGTTCGCTTAAAGTTTCTCCCACACGTCCAGCTTTCACTAAATGCGGTAAGCTTAACTCTACAACCGTATCTAAATCTTGCTTTTTCATATACTGGTTGTTCATCCATTTTAGTTTTTGAGAATCAAATAATGCAGGTGATTTTGATAAACGAGCTGCATCGAACATTTTGATAAACTCATCTTTAGAGAAGATTTCTTCTTCTCCTACCGGAGACCAACCTAGTAGTGCAATAAAGTTAAAGATTGCTTCTGGAAGATACCCAAGCTCTTTATATTGCTCAATAAATTGAATAATAGATTCATCACGCTTACTTAACTTTTTACGACTTTCATTAACAATTAGAGTCATATGACCGAATTGTGGAATATCCCAGCCGAAAGCTTCATAAATCATCATTTGTTTCGGTGTATTTGAAATATGATCATCACCACGAAGTACATGTGTAATTTCCATTAGATGATCATCTACTGCTACTGCAAAGTTATAAGTTGGAATTCCATCTTTTTTCACAATAACAAAATCACCGAAATCATTTGAATGGAACGCAACTTCATCTTTTACAATATCTTTGAATGTGTAGTCACGATCAGCTGGTACACGGAAACGAATACTTGGAATACGTCCCTCAGCTTCAAATTCTTTCACTTGTTCTTCAGTTAATTCACGGTGGTTACCTGCGTAACGAGGTGTTTCACCGCGAGCGATTTGTCCTTCACGCTCTGCTTCTAGCTCTTCTTCTGTCATATAACATTTATAAGCTAGACCACGCTCTAATAAATCTTCATATAATTTTTTATAAATATCTAAACGCTCTGTTTGGCGATATGGTCCAAATTCACCACCAACATCAACACCTTCATCCCAGTCCATACCGAGCCATTTCAAGTATTTTAATTGGCTTTCTTCTCCACCAGCCACGTTACGTTTTACATCAGTATCTTCAATACGAATAATAAATTTGCCATCTAAATGACGAGCAAATAAATAATTAAATAATGCCGTACGCGCATTTCCGATATGTAAGTGTCCTGTTGGACTTGGCGCGTAGCGTACTCTCACTTGCTTTTCCATAATTGGTACACCTTCCATCCTTAATGTCAACACATTCTATAATTGTACACCAAAAAAATGTGATTATCCATCTTACGAATTAAAAACCATTATTTTTTCTGTAATAAAACAACCGCTTGAGAAGCAATCCCTTCTTCTCTACCTGTAAATCCTAATTTTTCTGTTGTTGTTGCCTTTACATTAATGTTATCGATAGACGTTTCTAACAGTTCACTAATGCGCTTACGCATGCTCTCAATATGTGGTGCCATTTTTGGTTGTTGAGCAATAATTGTACAATCTAAATTTCCTAACTCGTAACCTTGTTCACGCACAAATTCCCAAACTTTTTGTAACAATACAGCTGAATCTGCATCTTTAAAAGCTGGGTCTGTATCAGGAAAGTGCTTTCCGATATCTCCTGCTGCAATCGCACCTAAACATGCATCAGCAATCGTATGTAACAATACATCTGCATCTGAATGACCGATTAATCCTTTCTCGTGTGGAATTGTAATTCCACCAATAATCAACGGGCGCCCTTCCGCAAATTCATGTACATCAAAACCTTGTCCAATTCGAAACATCCTTACTTCCTCCTTAAGCTAAACTACTGAGCTTTATGACTCTATATTATATCGCTATCCTTATAAAGAAAAGCCCGGCTGTTGCCGAGCTTTTCTTTATTAACACATCATCAACGTTATTTCTTCTGAACACGTAGGAACCTTTCAGCAATTAATAGATCTTCCGGAGTCGTCACTTTAATATTATAGTAACTCCCCTCTACTACACCTACTTGCTTCCCAACACGTTCTACGAGACTTGCATCATCTGTGCCAAGAAAACAACTTTGCTTTGCGCTTCTATGAGCTTCTAGCAAAAGAGAAACAGAGAATCCTTGTGGTGTTTGTACAGCGTTAAGTTGAGATCGCTCTACCGTTTCTACAACAACACCCTGCTCTACTTTCTTAACAGTATCTTTTACTGGCACTGCACAAATGGAAGCTCCATATTTTTCTGCTGCAATTAATACATCGCGAATCACTTTATTCGTTACGAACGGGCGCGCCCCGTCATGCACAAGAACATATTCGACACCACTCGCATACTGAAGTGCGTTATATACGCTATCTTGTCTTTCGGCTCCACCCTGAATAAATTGTACGTGCTTTTCAATCTGGTACTTCTGCATTAACTCTTCAAAATACGGGCGTTCTTCTTCGTTAATTGCCATAATAATACTTTTGCACGCTTTATCTTTTTCAAAAGCACGCAATGTGTGCACAATAATTGGTACTTCATCTATAAGTAAAAATAACTTATTTTTACCAGCACCCATTCGTTTTCCTTGGCCCGCTGCCGGAATAATTAATGTATACATATTAATAATCCTCTACTTATAATGCTTTTTCTAGCAATTTACGTTTTGCAAAAATCATACGACCAGCCGATGTTTGTAATACGCTAGTAACAAGTACGTCAAGTTGTGAACCCACATACTCTCTACCATCTTCTACTACAATCATCGTACCATCATCTAAGTATGCAACACCTTGATTTTGTTCTTTACCATCTTTCACAACATAAACACTTAATTCTTCACCAGGGAGTACGACTGGTTTAATCGCATTAGCTAAATCATTAATGTTTAACACCGTAACCCCTTGTAATTCAGAAACTTTGTTTAAATTGAAATCGTTTGTTACTACAGTTCCACCAGTGATTTTTGCCAACTTTACAAGCTTGCTATCTACTTCTTGGATATCATCGAAATCGCCTTCATAAATTTCTACCGGAATTGGCATCTCCTTTTGAATACGATTTAAAATGTCTAGCCCTCTGCGGCCACGATTACGCTTTAAAGCATCTGAAGAATCGGCAATATGCTGAAGCTCTTCTAATACGAATTGCGGAATGACAATTGTTCCTTCTAAAAACTTTGTTTGGCAAATATCTGCAATACGTCCGTCAATAATTACACTCGTATCGAGAATTTTCCAATGAGTCGTAGATTTTTCTGCTTCGACCTCTACCTCTTCATTCTCACTATTGTTTTTCTTCTTACCTCCGCGTTGGGGTAATGTAAATAATCCTAGCAATTCATTCCTCTTTTTAAATCCTACTTGGAATCCTAAATATCCAAGTAAAAGGGTGAAGAACACTTGCAACACCGTACTAATAACTGGAATTGTAAATTCACGAATTGGTATCAAAATTAAATATGCAACAATAAGACCAGAGATTAATCCTAATGTACCAAATAAAACATCTGCTACAGGCGCCTTTACAAGAGCCTCTTCAATATGCTTAATAAGTTGAACAATATAATCTACAAGCCAAAATGTTGTTAAAAATAAAATAATTGCACCAATAATTGCACGAACATACGATCCTTCCAACAAAGGAACCGCACCGATATCTAATACATTAATAATTTTTGGGATTAAGTAAATCCCTAACGCTCCCCCGATCACTAAAAAGAAGAGCTGTACAATCCGTTTTAACATCCAACCACCTCCTACTCATTATTAACCATTGTTTCGCTAATCAAAACGCCGAATGCAAAAGCGGACGTGTTTTTTTGTAAATAGTTTTATTTACCAATATATCATATCATATACCAAAAATGTTCTAGTGTCGTTATATTATAGAATCAATGTAATATTCTTAATTGTGTCTACTCATATAGAGATGCTCTTGAATTCTTTTTAGACCTTCTCGTATTTTCTTCGCTCTCACTTCTCCAATTCCTTCCACATCATCCAATTCATTAATAGTTGCTCGGCAAACACCTTGCAATGTTTTAAATCGATTAATTAAATTCTCGATAATAAGTGGCGGAACACGAGAAATCTTGCTTGTGATTCGGTACCCTCTAGGTGTCACACTTTCTTCTAAACTTGTTTGTCCTGGATACCCAAGTAATTTAACTAAATCACTATCCTCTAAAAGTTGTGTATTTGCAAGATCTTGTAACTTTTTCAAGATTTGATGATGGTCTTGTGTTTTCTCCTGGTGATAATCTTTAATTAACAATGCTGCCTCTGCCTCTAAATCAGCTAGTAATTCTGTAAGCTGTAAACGAATTAACCTACCTTCTGTTCCTAGCTCATGAATATAGCTCAATATTTCATTTTTTATACGCAGCACCATTTCAACACTATGTAAAACGTGAACCACCTCGGACATTGTAACGACCTCTTCAAATTCTAGAATACCCAAATTCGTAATGCCGTCATTCCATACAGCCTTATATTTTTCTAGCGTTTGAATTGCTTGATTTGCCTTCGTTAAAATGACACCTATATCTTTTAGTGTATAACGTAAGTTCCCTTGATATAGCGTAATTACATTACGTCTTTGTGAAATGGCCACAACAAGGCTGCCCGTCTGCTTTGCTACACGCTCTGCTGTTCGGTGACGCATACCTGTTTCAATAGAATCAATAGATGAATCCGGAACTAACTGTGCGTTTGCAATTAAAATTTTACTTCCAGTTTCATTTAAAATAAGTGCTCCATCCATTTTTGCTAATTCATATAAACTAGCAGGAGAGAATGCGCAATTAATATGAAAACCACCATCAACAATGCTTTTAATCTGCTCATTATACCCAAGAACAATTAGTCCCCCTGTTTGTGCACGAAGTACATTATCTATCCCTTCGCGCAGTGGTGTTCCCGGGGCCACGAGCTGTAAAATATTAATTATACTTTTGACACGTTGCTTATTTTCTTCCATAGCCTAGCCTCCTAATGTCAAACGAAGCGCTTCTCCTAAATTAGAAACACCTACAACCTCAATCCCCTCTGGAATTGTCCACCCCCCTAAATTTTTTCTAGGAATGATAGCACGTTGAAATCCTAATTTAGCTGCTTCTTGTACACGTTGTTCGATTCTTGATACTCTTCTTATTTCTCCAGTTAATCCAACTTCTCCTATTACCGCATCAGTTGGTGCCGTAGATTTATCTCTAAAACTTGAAGCTATACTTAAGGCAACAGCTAAATCAATTGCCGGTTCATCTAATTTCAAACCACCAGCTACTTTTAAATACGCATCTTGATTTTGTAATAGTAAACCTGTTCTTTTCTCTAGTACCGCCATAATAAGCGAGACACGATTATGATCAATTCCTGTCGCCATTCTTCGAGGATTTCCAAAACTAGTAGGGGAAATTAATGCCTGTATTTCTACTAAAACTGGTCTTGTTCCTTCCATTGAGGCAACTACTGTTGAACCTGCAACTCCAACTGGTCTTTCCTCAAGGAAAATTTCAGAAGGATTTAAGACTTCTGCAAGGCCAAGTTCTTTCATTTCAAAGATACCCATTTCATTCGTAGAACCAAAACGATTCTTTACAGCTCGTAAAATACGATATGTATGGTGTCGATCTCCTTCAAAGTAAAGAACTGCATCGACCATATGTTCTAACATACGCGGCCCCGCAATTGCACCTTCTTTTGTCACATGTCCTACGATGAAAATTGGGATTCCCTTTGTTTTTGCAAGTTTCATTAATTCTGCTGTACATTCACGTACTTGCGCCACGCTACCAGGAGCTGATGTCACCTCAGGTAAATGTATCGTTTGAATAGAATCAATAACAACAAAAGCAGGATTCATCTCTTCAATATGTGCTGCAATACGCTGTAAATCTGTCTCTGATACAACAAATAGATTACTACCATTTACATGTAAACGATCTGCACGAAGTTTAATCTGCTTTGCTGACTCCTCACCTGATATATACAATACATCATATGAAGCATCTGCTAATTGCGAGGAAATCTGTAATAATAACGTTGATTTTCCAATCCCAGGGTCCCCACCAATAAGTACTAAAGATCCATCTACAATTCCGCCACCTAGTACACGGTTAAACTCCTGAAATTTTGTTTCAATACGTGCCTCAGACTTTGTTTCTACTTCTGTAAGACGTCTTGGTTTTGTTACTTCTGTTTGAATTGCATTTGCATAATTTAGGCGTCTGGATGATACAACGGGTTCCATCTCTTCAACAAGCGAATTCCATTGACCACACCCTGGACATTTACCCATATATTTTGGTGATTGATAACCACACTCTTGACATGTGAATTTTGTTTTCTTTTTAGCCATATCTTTTTATATTTCACTTCGCTTTCATCTATAAACATTTGACCTTCTCGTACAAGAAAGAGGGCTATCTCGTAGCCCTCTTAGTTTGTCTATACTTATTTTACCTTTTCAGCACTATGAATGACAAATGTTTCCCCTTCTACATCAAAGATAACTTTTTGTCCTTTCTCAATAGCACCTTTTAAAAGTTCTTCCGATAGTCTATCTTCTACATGCTTCTGAATTGCTCTACGTAGTGGACGAGCACCATATTCACGATCAAACCCTTTATCAGCAATAGCTGCAATCGCCCCTTCTGTTAATTGCAATTCAATTTCTTGTTCTTTTAAGCGATTCACTAACTGATTTACCATAAGAGTCACAATTTCTTGAATATGTTTTTTCTCAAGCATATGGAATACGATAATTTCATCAATACGGTTTAAGAATTCTGGACGAAATGCCTTTTTCAGCTCATCCATTACTTTACCTTTCATATCCGAATAATCACGACTTTCATCTTGTACGTTAAATCCAAGATGTTTGTTACGTTTTAACGCCTCAGCACCAACGTTAGACGTCATAATAACAATCGTATTACGGAAGTCAACTGTACGTCCTTTAGAATCAGTTAAACGACCATCTTCCAATACCTGTAGTAAAATATTAAATACATCAGGATGCGCCTTCTCTACTTCATCTAATAGGACAACTGAATACGGCTTACGACGAACCTTCTCTGTTAATTGTCCGCCTTCTTCATACCCAACATATCCTGGAGGAGAACCAACTAAGCGAGAAGTTGAATGTTTCTCCATATACTCAGACATATCAATGCGAATCATTGCATCCTCATCACCGAACATAGATTCTGCCAATGCTCTTGCTAATTCTGTTTTACCTACACCTGTTGGTCCTAAGAAAATAAATGAACCAATTGGACGTTTCGGATCTTTCAGTCCTGCTCTTGCACGACGAACAGCTTTCGCTACAGCCACTACCGCTTCATCCTGGCCGATGACACGATCATGAAGAATGGATTCTAAGTTTAATAATTTATCAGTCTCTGTTTGTGCAAGTTTAGAAACAGGGATACGTGTCCATGTAGAAACGACATTTGCAATATCTTCTACCGTAACCTCTGAATTTTCTTTTCCTTGTTGTTCTTTCCACTGACGCTTTGTATCTTCCAATTTCTCACGTAAGCGTTGTTCCATATCACGTAAGGAAGCAGCCTTTTCAAACTCTTGACTTTGTACAGCCGCATCTTTTTCTTTTCGAATTTCCTCAAGATTCACTTCAAGCTCTTTTAAGTTTGGTGGTGTTGTATAAGAACGTAAGCGAACCTTTGAAGCAGCTTCATCAATTAAATCAATTGCTTTATCTGGTAAGAAACGATCCGTAATATAACGATCGGAAAGTTTCACAGCTGCATCAATTGCATCATCTGTAATAGACACACGGTGATGGGCCTCATAACGATCGCGTAAACCTTTCAAGATTTGAGTTGATTCTTCTAGACTCGGCTCATCAACATGAATTGGCTGGAAACGTCTCTCTAAAGCTGCATCCTTTTCAATATATTTACGATACTCATCTAAAGTTGTCGCACCAATACATTGTAATTCTCCGCGTGCTAAAGATGGTTTTAAAATATTTGATGCATCGATTGCACCTTCTGCTCCACCTGCACCGATTAATGTATGAAGTTCATCAATAAATAGAATAATATTCCCTGCTTGACGTATTTCATCCATTACTTTCTTTAAACGATCTTCAAACTCACCACGATATTTCGTCCCAGCTACCACTGTTCCCATATCTAGTGTCATAACACGCTTATCTCTTAACGTTTCAGGAACTTCATTATTTACGATTTGCTGTGCTAACCCTTCAGCAATTGCTGTTTTACCTACACCAGGCTCTCCAATTAACACTGGATTGTTTTTTGTTCTACGGCTTAACACTTCAATTACACGTTGAATTTCTTTACTACGTCCAATAACAGGATCCAAACGATTCTCACGTGCAACAACTGTTAAGTCGCGCGCTAAACTGTCTAGTGTCGGTGTATTGGCATTTGTCGATGAACCACCTTGGTGACCTGAACTTGCCTCGTTACTTCCAAGAAGTTGTAACACTTGTTGTCTTGCTTTGTTAAGGCTGACGCCTAAATTATTTAAAACACGTGCCGCTACACCTTCACCTTCACGGATTAAGCCAAGTAAAATATGTTCTGTTCCAACGTAAGAATGTCCTAGCTTACGCGCTTCATCCATAGACAATTCAATAACTTTTTTAGCACGAGGTGTATAATGTACAGTTTGAGAAGCTTCTGTTCCACGTCCAATTAACGCTTCTACCTCTTTTTGCACTTTCTCCGGGCTCAATCCAAGAGCAATTAACGCTTTTGCTGCAATTCCTTCACCTTCGCGTACAAGCCCAAGTAAAATATGTTCTGTTCCAATATTATTATGCCCAATGCGAATTGCTTCCTCTTGAGATAAAGCTAATACTTTCTGTGCTCTTTCTGTAAATCTTCCAAACATCATAGAAATCGCCTCCTACTTGCGCTTAGTTTTTTTCAATACGTAATCGCTCACGGATTAAGGTTGCTCTTCGATAATCTCTTTCTTCTGGTCCTAAAGGTCCTCCTGCGTATTGTTGTAAAATACCTGGTTGCGTAAGAACCATTAGCTCAGTCAAAATATTTCTCGATATACCTTTTATATATCCTAGATCAATACCAAGTCGTACATCCGATAAGCAAGTTGCCGCTTCTGCAGATTGAATTAAACGACTATTTGCTAGTATACCGTAAGAACGATAAACCTTATCTTCAAGCTCAATACTCGAATTTTGTACAATTAATTCTCTGGCCAATTTTTCTTGTTGTATAATTTGCTGCATGACACTCTTTAAATCTGCAATAATATCTTCTTCGGATTTCCCTAGCGTCATTTGATTTGATACTTGAAATATATTACCTAACGCTTCGCTACCTTCACCGTATATTCCTCTTACTACTAAACCTAATTTTTGAATTACTTGTATAATACGGCTAATTCTTTTTGTTAAAACCAGCCCTGGTAAATGAATCATTACAGAAGCTCTTAATCCTGTACCAACGTTAGTAGGACAACTCGTAATATATCCAAGTGATTCATCAAAAGCATATTCAACCTCTTTCTCAATCCAATTATCTATTTGATTGGCGCTTTGAAGCGCCTTTGATAACTGTAGTCCTGGAAATAGGCACTGAATCCTAATGTGGTCTTCCTCATTAAGCATCACACTAATGTGTTCGCTTTCTGATAACAGACATGCTCCATATTCAGTCCCTGCTAGATTTGGACTAATTAAATGCTTTTCGACTAAAACTCTCCTTTGAAGAGGCGTTAATTCATTCATTTTTAATAGTCCAAACTTCCCAAAGGGCTCTACCGCTTTATTTATAAATTTCTTTTTAAATAATTCTTGAACCTTTTGAGCTTCCTCTTCGTTTTGCATAGTAGAAAATTGATATTGCTTAAAATTACGAGCCAAACGAATTCGACTACTTAAAACAATATCAGAATCAGGGCCATCCCCCTTCATCCATGGACTAATCGCTTCATTCATAATTTTGTCCAGTGACATAGAACTACTCCCCCTCTCTATGCTCACTAAGCTGAGTTTCAAGCCCTCGAATTTCATCTCTTACCTCAGCAGCTTTCTCAAACTCCTCATTCTGTACATATTGTTTCAGAATAAGTTTTAGTTCATCTAATTCTTTCTTTAAGTGGATATTTCCTTCCATTCGTTCCGGAATTTTTCCACAATGTTCTGTATGTCCACCATGAAGTCGTTTTAACAATGGGTTTAAGTGTCCTTTAAATGTATCGTAACAAGAAGCACAACCAAGGCGTCCCACCTTTGTAAAATGTTCGTATGTCATCTTACAACCTGGACATCTTATTGTATTTGTATTTGAAAACCCGTTTTTTCCTTCTCCAAACATTGTTGATTCACCGTGTAATAAACCAGCAAATACATCATGAAATGAAAAGTTAGACTGTGATGATTGAAAGAAAGACGTATAGCCACTTTGCTCTGCACATTGCTCACAAAGATGAACTTCCGCCTTCTTCTCGTTGATTACTTTTGTATAATGTAAAGTTGCTGGTCTTATATTACAGTTTTGACAAGTCATCAATATCCCCACCTTTACAACAGGAACGATCTACCTCATGATACTTTTCATACATTACTAGATTGTCCTCTTTCCTTAATCCATTTAGATAAAAGTACATGCTCTTTTTCAAAACTTCTACAATATTTAACTGCCCTATCTTAATTATCATTCTTTTACAAAAGCTGTATTTATTTATATTTCAGTGTTCTTAACATTGCGCATAATATTCGAGCCCTAAGTTCATCTCGAGAAGGAATATCCATTGATAATACAGAACGATCTAGTACACTTAACATTAGTTTTGCTTCACGGCCTGTTATGATTCCCTCTTCTAATAAACGTATAATCATACTCTCTGCATTCCCTTGTGCAACGCTATGATCAATCATATGAAGCATTTGATCAATAATGTCTATATCATCATGCAGTTTGACTTTTATAATGCGAATGTAACCTCCTCCACCACGTTTACTTTCTACTACAAATCCTCTTTCTAATGTAAAACGGGTATTGATTACATAATTGATTTGAGATGGTACGCACTCGAATCGATCCGCAATCTCATTTCTTTTGATTTCAATCACATTATTATTACTTAAGTCAATAACTTGCTTTAGATATTGCTCAATGATATCAGATATATTTCTCATTTATCCGCCACCTTTATTGACTTTGACTATCTTTGACTTTAATTATATACGTATTAATAAAATTTGCAACTCTTTTGCTTATTCACTATCCTAGCCACATTCCCCTGCATTTAATCAAAATAGTAATTATTTAAGCACATTTTTTTAATTACTATGGATTATAAAAGAAAACACGAAAAAACACGAGTCATTTGACTCGTGTTTAGTTGCTTGGCGACGTCCTACTCTCACAGGGACAAGGTCCCAACTACCATCGGCGCTAGAGAGCTTAACTTCCGTGTTCGGTATGGGAACGGGTGTGACCTCTCTGCCATCATCACCAAACTATGAAGGCATATTCCTTCAAAACTAGATAACATTGCTACATATTATATGGTTAAGTCCTCGATCTATTAGTATTCGTCAGCTCCACATGTCACCATGCTTCCACCTCGAACCTATCAACCTGATCATCTTTCAGGGATCTTACTAGCTTACGCTATGGGAAATCTCATCTTGAGGGGGGCTTCATGCTTAGATGCTTTCAGCACTTATCCCTTCCGCACATAGCTACCCAGCTATGCCCTTGGCAGAACAACTGGTACACCAGCGGTGCGTCCATCCCGGTCCTCTCGTACTAAGGACAGCTCCTCTCAAATTTCCTACGCCCACGACGGATAGGGACCGAACTGTCTCACGACGTTCTGAACCCAGCTCGCGTACCGCTTTAATGGGCGAACAGCCCAACCCTTGGGACCGACTACAGCCCCAGGATGCGATGAGCCGACATCGAGGTGCCAAACCTCCCCGTCGATGTGGACTCTTGGGGGAGATAAGCCTGTTATCCCCGGGGTAGCTTTTATCCGTTGAGCGATGGCCCTTCCATGCGGAACCACCGGATCACTAAGCCCGACTTTCGTCCCT
>NZ_JARVGY010000001.1:2490000-2492500 GCF_040460035.1 Bacillus cereus group sp. MG1
TACCATCGGCGCTAGAGAGCTTAACTTCCGTGTTCGGTATGGGAACGGGTGTGGCCTCTCTGCCATCATTACCAGACTGTATTCATTTAAGACAAGAATCATTGTAACTCATTTAACTTTTAAAGTCAACAAGTTTTTTATATTCTTTCAAAACTAGATAACATTGCTTCATATTATATGGTTAAGTCCTCGATCTATTAGTATTCGTCAGCTCCACATGTCACCATGCTTCCACCTCGAACCTATCAACCTGATCATCTTTCAGGGATCTTACTAGCTTACGCTATGGGAAATCTCATCTTGAGGGGGGCTTCATGCTTAGATGCTTTCAGCACTTATCCCTTCCGCACATAGCTACCCAGCTATGCCCTTGGCAGAACAACTGGTACACCAGCGGTGCGTCCATCCCGGTCCTCTCGTACTAAGGACAGCTCCTCTCAAATTTCCTACGCCCACGACGGATAGGGACCGAACTGTCTCACGACGTTCTGAACCCAGCTCGCGTACCGCTTTAATGGGCGAACAGCCCAACCCTTGGGACCGACTACAGCCCCAGGATGCGATGAGCCGACATCGAGGTGCCAAACCTCCCCGTCGATGTGGACTCTTGGGGGAGATAAGCCTGTTATCCCCGGGGTAGCTTTTATCCGTTGAGCGATGGCCCTTCCATGCGGAACCACCGGATCACTAAGCCCGACTTTCGTCCCTGCTCGACTTGTAGGTCTCGCAGTCAAGCTCCCTTATGCCTTTGCACTCTACGAATGATTTCCAACCATTCTGAGGGAACCTTTGGGCGCCTCCGTTACACTTTAGGAGGCGACCGCCCCAGTCAAACTGCCCACCTGACACTGTCTCCCGGGTCGATAAGACCCGTAGGTTAGAATTTCAATACAGTCAGGGCGGTATCCCACCAGCGCCTCCACCGAAGCTAGCGCTCCGGTTTCAATGGCTCCCGCCTATCCTGTACAAACTGTACCAAAATTCAATATCAGGCTACAGTAAAGCTCCACGGGGTCTTTCCGTCCTGTCGCGGGTAACCTGCATCTTCACAGGTACTATAATTTCACCGAGTCTCTGGTTGAGACAGTGCCCAAATCGTTACACCTTTCGTGCGGGTCGGAACTTACCCGACAAGGAATTTCGCTACCTTAGGACCGTTATAGTTACGGCCGCCGTTTACTGGGGCTTCAGTTCAGAGCTTCGCTTACGCTAACCCCTCTCCTTAACCTTCCAGCACCGGGCAGGTGTCACCCCCTATACTTCGCCTTACGGCTTCGCAGAGAGCTGTGTTTTTGCTAAACAGTCGCTTGGGCCTATTCACTGCGGCTTTCCGTTAAGAAAGCACCCCTTCTCCCGAAGTTACGGGGTCATTTTGCCGAGTTCCTTAACCAGAGTTCTCTCGCACACCTTAGGATTCTCTCCTCGCCTACCTGTGTCGGTTTGCGGTACAGGCACCTTTTATCTCGCTAGAAGCTTTTCTTGGCAGCGGGGAATCAAAGACTTCGCTCCATAAGGAGCTTCCCCATCACAGCTCAGCATACGCGATAAGCGGATTTGCCTACTTATCAGCCTAACTGCTTGGACGTGCACAACCAATCGCACGCTTCTTCTATCCTTCTGCGTCCCTCCATTGCTCAAACGATAAAGAGGTGGTACAGGAATATCAACCTGTTGTCCATCGCCTACGCCTGTCGGCCTCGGCTTAGGTCCTGACTAACCCTGAGCGGACGAGCCTTCCTCAGGAAACCTTAGGCATTCGGTGGACGGGATTCTCACCCGTCTTTCGCTACTCATACCGGCATTCTCACTTCTAAGCACTCCACCAGTCCTTACGGTCTGACTTCACTGTCCTTAGAACGCTCCCCTACCACTGATACCATTGGTATCAATCCGCAGCTTCGGTGGTGTATTTAGCCCCGGTACATTTTCGGCGCAGAGTCACTCGACTAGTGAGCTATTACGCACTCTTTAAATGGTGGCTGCTTCTAAGCCAACATCCTAGTTGTCTAAGCAACTCCACATCCTTTTCCACTTAATACACACTTTGGGACCTTAGCTGGCGGTCTGGGCTGTTTCCCTTTTGACTACGGATCTTATCACTCGCAGTCTGACTCCTAAGGATAAGTCATTGGCATTCGGAGTTTGACTGAATTCGGTAATCCGATGAGGACCCCTAGTCCAATCAGTGCTCTACCTCCAAGACTCTTACACTTAAGGCTAGCCCTAAAGCTATTTCGGGGAGAACCAGCTATCTCCAGGTTCGATTGGAATTTCTCCGCTACCCACACCTCATCCCCGCACTTTTCAACGTGCGTGGGTTCGGGCCTCCATTCAGTGTTACCTGAACTTCACCCTGGACATGGGTAGATCACCTGGTTTCGGGTCTACGACCACGTACTAAACGCCCTATTCAGACTCGCTTTCGCTGCGGCTCCGCCTCTTCAGCTTAACCTCACACGGGATCGTAACTCGCCGGTTCATTCTACAAAAGGCACGCCAT
>NZ_JARVGY010000001.1:2495000-2545000 GCF_040460035.1 Bacillus cereus group sp. MG1
TTGATTATTAAAATGCAATAGTTTTTCTAATAAAATTTTTAACTTAGTAAAAAAGTATAAAAACAGCACATTTCTTCTATATAAATATAATTTCTCGCACTATCAAGATTTACTATACCCACGCAACTCATGCTCAAATAAAAAAAGCTTTGGAGAAATCTCCAAAGCTTAGTCTTGTTTATGGCGCATAGCAGGGAATAATAATACATCACGAATAGATGGTGCATTTGTTAATAACATAACTAGACGATCAATACCGATTCCTAATCCACCCGTAGGAGGCATACCGTACTCAAGAGCTTCAATATAATCGTCATCCATCATGTGAGCTTCGTCATTACCTTGTTCGCGCTCTTTTAATTGCGCTTCAAAACGTTCTTTTTGATCGATTGGATCATTTAACTCAGTGAATGCATTTGCATGTTCACGCGCAACGATAAATAATTCGAAACGATCTGTAAATCTTGGATCTTCATCATTCTTTTTCGCAAGCGGCGAGATTTCTACCGGATGACCGTAAATAAATGTTGGTTGGATTAATTTATCTTCTACTTTTTGTTCGAAGAATTCATTTATAATATGACCAACTTCCATTGTATCTTTAATTTCTACATTATGTTCTTTTGCAAGTTCACGCGCTTCTTCTACACTCATCGGATTCCAGAAATCAGCTCCAGAGTATTGCTTAATCGCATCTACCATATGAAGACGTGTCCATTCTGGTTCTAGATTAATTTCATAATCACCATACTGGATTGTTGTTGTACCCAGTACTTTTTTCGCGATATGAGCAACCATATCTTCTGTTAACTTCATAATATCTTTATAATCAGCGTATGCTTCATATAATTCAATCATCGTAAACTCAGGGTTATGACGAGTTGATACACCCTCATTACGGAATACACGGCCGATCTCATATACTTTTTCTAAACCACCCACAATAAGACGCTTTAAATGTAGCTCAATTGCGATACGCATATATAATTCCATATCTAACGCATTATGGTGTGTAGTGAAAGGACGCGCTGAAGCTCCACCTGCAATTGCATGCATCATAGGTGTTTCCACTTCAAGATAACCGTTGTCATCTAGGTATCTTCTCATCTCACGAATGATTTTACTACGAGTAACGAACGTTTCACGACTTTCCATACTTGTAATTAAGTCTAAGTAACGTTGACGGTAGCGTTGTTCAACATCTTTTAATCCATGGTATTTATCTGGTAATGGACGAAGAGATTTCGTTAATAGCGTAAAGCCTGTTGCTTTTACTGAAAGTTCTCCAACGTTTGTTTTGAACACTTTACCTTCAATACCTACTAAATCACCTAAATCTGCTGTTTTAAATAATTCGTACTCGTCATCTCCAACAGCATCTTTACGAACATAAATTTGAACTTGTCCATGTAAATCTTGAACATGTGCAAATCCAGCTTTCCCTTTTCCGCGTTTTGTCATAATACGACCAGCGATAGAAACAGCGATTTCCTTCTCCTCTAATTCCTCTTTAGAGAACTCTCCATATAGACTCACTAAGTCAGTTGTTGAATTTGTGCGTTCAAATCTTTTACCGAACGGGTCAATTCCTTGTTCACGTAAATTATGTAGCTTTTCACGACGAACAATCAATTGGTCGTTTAATTCTTCGTGGTTCATGTTATCCATGATATTGATATCACTCCAGCTCTATTTAATTTTACAATATATACAGTATAGCATTTTCTACTCAACTAGAAAAACTGCCAGCAACTAACTGGCAGCTCTTCTTTCTTTCACGTAATTATAGGAAGTGTATAGAAGAATGTCAATCTCCTATGTCCATTATTAACCAACGTAAATTGTTTGTTGTTTCGCTTCCACTTCTTCTACAAATGTACCTAACACATTCGCAAGGTCTTCCCGTGTGTTACAAGCATTAATACCATTACGTACACTCGCATTACCACGAACACCTTTTAAATACCAAGCTGCATGTTTTCTCATCTCTCTTACAGCGACACTTTCATTCTTTAAGTCGATAAGACGATCTAGATGCAACATACATACATCAATTTTCTCGCGCACTGTTGGTTCCGGCATTAATTCACCTGTCTCCAAATACTTTACCGTACGATAAATCATCCACGGATCTCCAAGAGCAGCACGACCAATCATAACACCATCTACACCAATTTCATCAAGCATACGCTTTGCATCTTGCGGCGTTGCGACATCACCATTTCCGATAACCGGGATATTTACAGATTGTTTTACTTGTTTAATAATATCCCAATCCGCTTTTCCTTCATACATTTGCACTCGTGTACGTCCGTGAACCGCCACAGCTTGGCCACCAGCACGCTCAACAGCCCTAGCATTTTCTATTGCGAAAATATGTTCTTCATCCCAACCGATACGCATTTTAACTGTAACCGGCTTTTCAACAGCATCTACAACCGCTGCTACCATTTCATATATTTTATTCGGGTCTAAAAGCCACCTTGCTCCAGCATCACATTTAACGATTTTCGGCACTGGACAACCCATATTAATATCAATTATGTCTGCTGTCGTATATTTATCTACATATTTCGCAGCATCTACAAGAGTTTCTTTTTCTCCACCAAAAATTTGTAAACTTAATGGCTTTTCTCTCTCGTCGATATATAACATATCTAATGTTCTTTTATTATTAAGTAATATTGCCTTATCACTTACCATTTCAGCACAAACTAATCCGGCACCAAATTCTTTTACTGTTAAACGGAATGCAGAGTTACACACTCCCGCCATCGGTGCTAGTACAACCGGATTTTTCATCTCGATATTTGCAATCTTTAACAATCAATCTACTCCTTCCTGTACAATCACTTTGGCATTAATTCCTCTATCGAAACATTTAATGCCTTAGCAACTTCTACTACAAAATCTTGAGAAGGCGATCTATTCCCTCTCTCAACCTCACCTAAAACAGATACAGATACCCCTAGTGCTTTAGCAAAACCTTCTTGTGTGTAACCTTTTAGCTTTCGAAAAGCACGAATGCGCCTTCCCCATTTTTCTGCTTCCATACCGTTACTCCCTCTCGCCTTTTCATTTCTTCTACTTGTGAACATGAAATGTTTTGTTTTATGTCTTGATTAATTTCTAACAACGGAACGATAACAAAAGCTCTTTCAAACATCCGCGGATGCGGAACAATAAGATTCTCTGCTTCAATATTCTCTTGATTATAAAGTAAAATGTCAAGGTCGATAGTCCTCGGCCCCCACCTAATTTCCCTTTTTCTTCCTAGGTCATTTTCTACTTTTTGTGTTACTTTCAATAATTCTTGTGGTGATAAATTGGTAGAAATTTTTATAACTAAATTTAAAAAGCAACTTTGGTCAGTATAGCCAACTGGCTCAGTTTCATATACAGATGAAATATCATCAACCTGAATATAAGGATTTTTATTTAAAAACTGAATCGCTTCGGTTAGATACGTATAACGCTCTCCAATATTTGATCCTAATGCAATGTAAGCTATATTGTTCATGGACGTTCTCTCGTAATTTCTACTGCTACAGCACGATAATGACCCGGTATCGGTGGATCCGGCTTAATTACCTTAATTGTACAGCGCGAAATACTTTCATATTGTTTTAATATATCTGCAGCAATATTTTCAGCGATACTCTCCACAAGCTTATACTTTCTATCCTCAACAACTTTTCTACATAATTCGAAAAGCTCTCCATAATTGACCGAATGCTCTAAGTCATCACTTTCCCCTGCACGCTTTAAATCCAACTCCACCGTTAAGTCAACTTTAAATCTCTGACCTAATTTATTCTCCTCTGGGAACACGCCATGATAACCATAAAACTCCATATCATGGATATAAATTTTATCCAATTACCTTACCCCCTTACCAATCATCGCATCCATCATTTTAGCCATACGCGCCATTTCTTTCACATCATGGACACGAACAAACTCACAGCCCTTTTCAATACCAAGACAAACAGTAGCTCCCGTTCCCTCAAGGCGTTCCTCTACTGGCAAATCTAATACGTGCCCAATAAAGGACTTTCTCGAAGTACCTAAGAGAACCGGATAACCTAGCACATTTAACTGTTCTAAATTACGCATCGCCTCTAAGTTCTGCTCAGGTGTTTTAGCAAAACCGATACCTGGATCTAAAATAATATTCTCATCTCGCACACCAGCATTTTTAGCAATTTTAATACTGTCATACAAATCAGCAATCATATCCGCCATTAAATTACGATAATTCATGTCATCGCGGTTATGCATTAAAATGATGGGTACATCGTAATGAGCTGCGACTTCAGCAATTTTCGGCTCCGCCTTCGCTCCCCAAATATCATTAATAATATGAGCACCAGCCTCAATTGCTTGCTTTGCAACTTCAGCTTTATATGTATCGATAGATATAGGCAATTTTACTTCTTTTGAAACTGCTTGAATCATCGGGACAACTCGCTTTATTTCTTCTTCTACTGATACTTTAGCAAAACCCGGGCGAGTAGATTCGCCACCAATATCAATAATATGAGCACCTTCACCTTGCATTTCTTTTGCGTGACGTACCGCAGCATCTACCTCGTTGTAACTCCCACCATCAGAAAACGAATCTGGTGTTACATTTAAAATCCCCATAATTAATGTCTTTTCATTTAAATTCAATGTATATTCGCCGCAGCGTAAATCATAATCCCACTTCAAACTACACATCTCCTCTTCGTAATTCATTTTTGCTCCATAATTTCTCTCTTTGCATTCCATAAAGGTACATTAAACTTTTTGTAACCACTCCTACTTTACCCGGGAAATCCTGCGCTTCTATACGATAAAGCGGAACAATTTCTTGAATGGAGTTTGTTACGAAGACTTCATCCGCTGAAAGCAGCTCATCTTTTGTAAAGAAACCTTCCTTTACTTCTATATTTAATTCTTCAGCACTCTTTATAATAAACGCACGAGTGATACCATTTAAAATCCCTGTCTCTAACGAAGGTGTATATAAAACATCACCTTTCACAAAAAATAGATTGGAAACAATACCCTCTGCAACATAACCTGCTTCAGTAAGAAAAATACCTTCCTTACTCACAACATTTCCAATTTCACGCTTCCCTAAAATATTATTTAAATAATGATGAGACTTCAGACGAAATGTTCCTTCCGGTGTATTTCGCACTTGTTTTAGAATAACACCTTCTTTTTCCACTACATCTCCTGGAGCTGTTAAAGGTTTTATAAAAACAATAACCGAAGGCTCTTCATACATTTCCGTTTGTAATCCTATTTCATCTATACCCGCTGATACATTAAAACGTACATATGCATGCTTCAATTCATTCTTAGCGAGTAAATCTTTCAAAATAAGCATCACGTCATTTTTTGTCATTGTCCATTTAATTTGCAATGTATCCAGCGCTTCTATTAAACGGTCATAATGATCATCCAATAAGAAAGGGTGACCATTATAAATACGAAACGTTTCAAAAACTCCAAGACCATATAAATAACCATGATCATAAGGAGAAATTTTCGCTTCACTTGCTTCTACATACTGACCATTTACGTAAATTAACATAACGTTGCACTTGGACTGTATTTACAAATGAAATTCTGTAACAACTCTTTCCCATGAGAAGTCATAATAGATTCCGGATGGAATTGCACACCCTCTATCGGCAATGTCTTATGACGAAGTGCCATAATTTCTCCTTCCTCTGTCCAAGATGTTACCTCTAAGCAATCGGGTAACGTCTCTTTCTTAACAATAAGGGAATGATAGCGCGTCGCAGTAAACGGATTAGGAATATCCGAAAAAATCGTCTTTCCATCATGATGCATAAGCGACGTTTTCCCATGCATTAATCGTTCTGCACGGACAACCTCTCCACCAAACACTTGTGCAATGGATTGATGCCCTAGACAAACTCCAAAAATCGGAATCTTTCCAGCAAAGTATTTAATAACTTCCATACTAATCCCCGCTTCATTAGGACTACATGGACCTGGAGAAATCATTAGAAAATCTGGTTTCATATTCTCAATATCTGAAATGGTCACTTCATCGTTACGTTTAACAACGAGCTCTTGTCCAAGTTCTCCAAGAAACTGCACTAAATTAAATGTAAAAGAATCATAATTATCAATCATTAATATCATTTCTCTCACCTAACCGTTTCTTCGCTACGTTCTTTTGCACGCCATAAAGCAATCGCCTTTTTTAACGACTCTTTATATTCATTTTCTGGATTTGAATCAATTACAATTCCCGCCCCTGCTTGTACATGAGCTTTTCCATCTTTAGCAAGAAGTGTTCTAATTACAATATTCAATTCTGTATCTCCAGAATAACCAATCCAACCGATTGAACCTGTATAAATCCCTCTTCGAACAGGTTCTAATTCCTCAATAATTTCCATCGTACGTATTTTCGGGGCACCAGTAATTGTTCCCCCAGGGAATACAGCCTTCACTAAATCAAAAGCATCTTTATCTTCTTCCACCTCACCACGCACATTAGAAACAATATGCATAACATGTGAGTATTTCTCAATTACCATAAATTCATCTACTTCTACAGTGCCATATTTACAAACACGTCCTAAATCATTTCTTTCTAAATCCACAAGCATTACATGCTCTGCTCTTTCTTTTTCGTTCTCAATTAATTCTCTTGCTAATTCTTCATCCTCTTGCTCATCCGCGCCTCTAGATCTCGTTCCAGCAATTGGTCTTGTACTTACTTCAGTTCCTTGTTTCTTAATTAACAACTCTGGCGATCCACTAACAATTTGAAAATCCCCAAGCTCCAGGTAACCCATATATGGAGATGGATTAATTTCACGAAGACTTGTATAAATTTCTAGTGGGTGTGTCTGTAACGTTCTTTCTTGTCTCGTCGACAAGTTTACTTGGAACACATCACCCGCCCCAATATATTCTTGAATACATTCAACTGCCTTCATAAAGCCGGCTTCAGTAAAAGCAACTGCTTCACTTTTCTTTTCAGGACTTTCAAAGGGCACAGTCACTTCAGGCGCTTCTGTCATCCAAAGACTCTTCCACTCATTTAGCCGTTCTTTTGCCTCTTCATATTTATCTACATAATGCGTAATAACCCATAACACTTGTTCTTTTTGATCATAGACAAATACGTCATCAAATAATAAAAAGAAGATGTCAGGTATATTAATATCATCTTCCGCAAGAGAAGGCAGCTTTTCAATATAACGGATACAGTCATAACTGAAATAGCCAATTGCACCACCTTGAAAAGGCGGATACTCTGGGTTATAGTCCGTCTTCCATTGTTCCATATATTCTTGCATTAAATCTAACGGATTCCCTCGTTTTATTGTTTCCTTACCACTTTCACTTATATGTAACGTTTCATCCTTCCCTCGGATTACCGCTACTGGGTTCAGCCCTACAATGTTATAACGACCGCCACGGCCACTTTCTAACAAAATATGTTGCGATTTACCCTGAGAAAGAAATTTATATTGCTTAAAGAAATCTAACTGATATGGAATAGAAAGCGCTAAAGATTTTCTTCGTTGCATATCAACACCCCGTCTTCTTTTATCCCACCCTCTTAGATTAACCAGCTCAAACTACATAAGTTATTTATATAGAGATTGATTATACTCGAAGGCTAGTGAAAATAATTTAATTATACTACCTCTTATTTTACATGAAGTTTTCTAGTCATTCACTCTTTTCCTATTTCCAATCCCAAAAGAAAAAGCACCCTTTTTCAAGGATGCTTTTTCAATCGCGTTTAATTATGATTCAAATTGATAAAGTGGTGTACTTAAATAACGTTCACCGTTACTCGGGATAATAACAAGTACCTTTTTCCCTTTACCTAACTTTTTCGCAACTTCTGTTGCTGCATAAATAACTGCGCCTGAAGAGATACCAACTAAAATACCTTCCTCTTTAGCCACTCTTCTCGCATATTCAAATGCTTGCTCTGTTTTCACTTGAATAATTTCATCATATACTTCTACATCCAACGTCTCCGGAACAAATCCCGCCCCAATTCCTTGGATTTTATGTGGACCTGGTTTCCCACCAGATAATACTGGTGAATCTGCAGGTTCTACTGCATAAATTTTAATATCTTTATACGCTTCCTTCAGTACTTCACCAGCACCAGTAATCGTTCCACCTGTACCAATACCTGCAATAAACGCATCTAATTGGTCACCCATTTGTTCAATAATTTCTGGACCTGTTGTTAAACGGTGAATTTCTGGATTCGATTGGTTTTTGAACTGTTGTGGTATAAAGTAGCCATGCTCTTTTGCTAATTCAGTCGCTTTACGAATTGCTCCACCCATTCCTTCAGGCCCTGGAGTCAATACTAATTCCGCACCGTAAGCACGTAATAAATTACGACGCTCAATACTCATTGTTTCTGGCATTACTAAGATTGCATTATATCCTTTAGCAGCCGCTACCATCGCTAAACCAATTCCTGTGTTACCACTTGTCGGCTCAATGATTGTATCGCCCTCTTTTAATAATCCATTTTTTTCAGCATCTTCAATCATAGCTAATGCGATACGATCTTTAACGCTACTCCCCGGATTCATAAATTCTAATTTTAAGTATATATCTGCGCTGTCTGATTCTACGATGCGGTTCAACTTAACGATCGGCGTTTTCCCGATTAATTCTGAAACTGATTGTGCCACTCGCATTCCTGTCACTCCTAACACCGAGTATTTTTATTGGTTTTATCTATATTTAGATTTTGTCAGAAAATTCCCTGTTTGTCAATTCATTTGGAGGATTGCTCCTCTTAATTCCCTTATTACAAATTCTCGATTAAATTTGTAATATCTTCTTTAGAGAACTTGTATCGTTCATTACAGAAATGACAGTGAACTTCCGTCTCTTCCTCTTCTTCACGAACTTGCTCTAACTCTGTTTTACCTAAACTAATTAACACACTCTCAATACGCTCGCGTGAGCATGTGCAATTAAATTGAACATCCATTGTTTCTAATACTTTTACTTTATCTTCTCCAAGAACTGCATATAGTAGCTCTTCCGGAGAAAGTCCTTGTTCAATCAACGTTGATACAGGTGGAATCTTTTGTAAACGGTCTTCAATAAATGAAATCGTTTCATCTTGCGCACCCGGCATAATTTGAAGGATGAATCCACCTGCCGCTAATATGCTATCATCTCCATTTACAAGAACACCAACACCTACAGAAGAAGGCGTTTGTTCAGAAACTGCAAAATAATACGTAAAGTCTTCTCCTAATTCTCCTGAAACGATTGGAGATTGACCAATAAACGGCTCACGCATTCCAATATCTTTAATTACAGTTACAAACCCCTCTGTACCTACCGCTTGATATACACGTAACTTCCCTTGTTCTGTTCCTTCAAAATCAACATGCGGATTCGTTACATAACCACGTACATCTCCATTTGCATGAGCATCTACTAAGATAGGACCAATCGGACCGTTACCTTCTACCTTAATCGTTAACTTTTGCTCACCTTTTAACATTGCGCCCATCATTGTACCCGCAGTTAAAGAACGCCCTAGTGCCGCTGAAGCTGTTCTCCATGTATCATGACGTCTTTGCGCCTCACTTACTGTATTTGTTGTACGTACACTATACGCACGCACTTCTCCATCAAACGCTAACGCTTTTACTAAATAATCTTTCATACGTATTTATTCACCTTTCTCATGCTGTAAATTTGCATTACGTTCATATAACATGTATAAACCTTTTAACGTTAAAAATGGATCTACAATATCAATTACATTCGATTCTTCGGAAATTAATTTTGCTAATCCACCTGTTGCAATAACTTTAGGTTCTTGTCTAGCTTCTTCTTTCATACGCTTAACAATACCTTCCACTTGTCCAACATAACCATAAAGAATACCCGATTGCATCGCACTTACTGTATTTTTCCCAACTACACTGCTTGGTTTTGTAATTTCGATACGAGGAAGTTTTGCTGCTCTGCTATATAAAGCCTCTGCTGAAATCATAATTCCTGGCGTAATAACTCCACCCATATAATGCTTTTCTTCGTTAATATAACAATATGTAGTAGCCGTACCAAAATCAACAATAATAAGCGGACTTCCATATAAGTGGATTCCTGCTACTGCATTTACAATTCGGTCTGCGCCTACTTCACGCGGATTTTCATATTTAATATTTAGCCCTGTTTTTATCCCAGGCCCTACTACAAGCGGTTTAATTTTAAAATATTTTTCACACATGCGCTCTAAAGCAAACATAATTGGTGGTACGACTGAAGACACAATAATACCTTTCACATCTTCAAACGAAAGACCTTCATGCTCAAGCAATTGCTTTACAAGCATTCCATATTCATCTTCTGTCTTATGACGATCTGTTTCCATGCGCCAATGCTGACGAAGTTCCCCCTCTTCAAACACACCTAGTACAGCATTTGTGTTCCCTACATCCAATACAAAAATCATATTCTCACCACTTATCTTATTTAATCTATATTTGTGCAGTATGTATAAAACTTATAAAAACATCATATCACACATACTTATATAATCAGCTTTCCTATCCTCATCATTTTACAAAAAGATTGCTCTCTATTTCAATTTTTAATACTAGTTTTACTTAAATTACTTTATCCACTAAGTTCTCAATAGTAATTAACAAAGGTTTTAACAAACAAAAAAGGAGTGACGATAGTCACTCCTTCGTTTCTTACTTATCTTCTTTATCTTCATCGTCTTTCTTCATGTTGATGTTTACTTTCACATCATCTGAAGATGTTGGACGTTCTGGCAATCTGCCGTAATCACATAAATGATTGATTTGCTCAGCATCTAACGTTTCTACTTCAAGTAACGTTTTTGCAATAAGATCTAGCTTATCACGATTTTCAGTAAGAATGTCTTTTGCACGAGCATAACATTCTTTCATAATCGTTTGCATTTCTACATCGATATCGTGCGCAATTGCATCACTGTAGTTTTGCTCTGAATGGAAGTCTCTTCCTAAGAACACTTGACCACCTTGCGAACTACCAAATTGCATTGGTCCAAGCTTATCACTCATACCGAATTCTGTAACCATACGTCTTGCAATGCCCGTCGCACGTTGGAAGTCGTTGTGAGCACCTGTACTCACTTCACCAAATACAATCTCCTCAGCTACTCGACCACCAAGTAAACCAGTGATTTTATCAAGTAACTCTGGCTTTGTCATGAAGTAACGATCTTCTTTCGGAAGCATTACTGCATATCCACCAGCTTGACCACGAGGGACAATTGTTACTTTATGAACGACATCAGCTTCATCAAGAACAACACCAATTACAGTATGACCCGCTTCATGGAAAGCAACGATATTACGTTCTTTTTCAGAGATAACACGACTTTTCTTAGCCGGACCTGCAATAACGCGATCCGTTGCTTCATCAATATCACTCATATCAATTTTCTTCTTATCTTGACGCGCAGCTACTAAAGCAGCTTCGTTTAATAAGTTTTCAAGATCAGCACCAGAGAATCCTGGCGTACGAGTTGCAATTGCTCTTAAGTTGATATTCTCATCAAGCGGTTTATTACGAGCATGCACCTTCAGTACAGCTTCACGGCCATTTACATCTGGACGATCTACTGTAATTTGACGGTCAAAACGACCTGGACGTAATAATGCTGGATCAAGAATATCAGGACGGTTTGTCGCAGCGATGATAATAATACCTTCGTTTGCACCGAATCCATCCATTTCAACAAGTAATTGGTTCAACGTTTGCTCACGCTCATCATGGCCACCACCAAGACCTGCGCCACGTTGACGCCCTACTGCATCAATTTCATCAATGAAAATGATACAAGGAGCATTTTTCTTTGCATTTTCAAATAAATCACGTACACGTGATGCACCGACACCGACAAACATCTCTACGAAGTCAGAACCACTGATAGAGAAGAATGGAACGCCAGCCTCACCTGCAACAGCACGTGCTAATAAAGTTTTACCTGTACCTGGAGGTCCAACTAATAGGACACCCTTTGGAATACGAGCACCAACTTCAGAGAACTTACGAGGGTCTTTCAAGAATTCAACTACCTCAACAAGTTCTTGTTTCTCTTCATCCGCACCAGCAACATCTCTGAAACGAACTTTTTTCTTTTCATCATTATATAACTTCGCCTTACTTTTCCCGAAGTTCATAACACGGCTACCGCCGCCTTGAGCTTGGTTTAATAAGAAGAAGAATAAAATGAAGATGATGACAAATGGAATGATTGAAGTAAAGAATGTTACCCAGGCACTTGTTTCTTCTGCTGGTTGATACTTAACTTCGGCACCTTTCGCTTTATCATTAATTTTCTTTTGTAATTCCTCAGTATTTGGTGCATAAGTAACAAATTGTTCTCCTTGGCTAGAGTTATTAAATTGTCCTTTTACCTCAAATACACCATTTTTCGGTTGAAGTTGCACATTACGCACTTCACCGCTTTCTAGTTTAGTAATGAATTTGTCGTAGCTAACTGATGTCGTTTTTTGTGTCGAACCATTAAAATAGCTCACGATTCCAATTACTACTAAGAATATCAGTAAATAAAAGATGGTATTACGGAAGATACGATTCATTCCTAACCTCCTCTCACGGCATAAACACTATAGTAAATCGTAACATAGAAAAACTTTCCTATACAATTGTGAAGCCTATATTTAATTAATTTGAGTAAACGCTTGGTTTTAATACGCCTACATAAGGAAGATTACGGTACTGCTCTTTATAATCTAATCCATATCCTACTACAAATTCATGTGGAACAGTAAATCCAACATAATCCGCTTTCAGATCAACCTTACGGCCTGTTGGCTTATCTAATAATGTAACAATTTTTACAGACTTCGCTTTACGATATTTGAATAAGTCTACTAAGTAGCTTAGTGTAAGACCACTATCAATAATATCTTCGACGATTAAAATATCGCGACCTTCTACAGAAGTATCAAGATCTTTTAAAATTTTCACTTCGCCTGTTGAAACTGTAGAGTGACCGTAACTAGATACAGCCATAAAATCCATTTCAAGATATGTATCTGTTCTCTTTAATAAATCTGCCATGAATGGCATTGCGCCTTTTAATACACCAATTGCAAGAGGTACTGTGTTTTTATAATCCTCTGCAACAATTGCACCTAGTTCGCGCACCTTTTCTTGTATTTGCTCTTCAGAAATTAATACTTTTTCGATATCTTGATTCATCATTTCATTATCCTCCCGGAAGACTCCTTGCTTTTGTAGTGAATAATCATATATTTATCCTTCTTTGCCATCTCTTTCGAAATTGCAAATGCAGATCGCTTCAACAAGGGTACCCAAATAATGGTCCCACTTGCATCACAAACGACCGGCCATTCTTCTCTTTTTTCTTTCGGTACTTTTGCTTCGATAAAAATAGCTTTTATCTTTTTCGTGCCATTCATACCTTGTATTGACATGCGATCTCCATTTTCCCTAGAACGAATACGAAGTGGATATGATATATCATTATACTTAGCAACAAATACTGTTTCATTCATGTTACTTGGTATATCTTCGCTCACCTCTGTTACAAATTCATCCCCGTTCAATAGCGTAATGGTCCCGGGTACTGATAAATCTTGTAAAAAAGGAGAAACAATTTCTTGTTTAAATCTAAAGCTACACTCCTCGTATGTACGAACAATTTTCAAATCACCTGGAAAATCAAGTGAACCTGAAGGTTGTGTCCGCTTAAAAAACTCAATCACCTTGTCAATATGTATGGAAGAAAGAGAAGATGGAATCTTATATTCATAAAGATAGTTTAATATTAGTTGAATCCCTCTTCTTTGTAAAGGCATAGACATGGATTCAAAGGCAGGAATTGATAAGCTAATTTGTTTATCAATTTTTTTTGTAATTACTTTATTCATTTTCTCAAAAGCTAATTCCTGCAAATAAGCCTCATCCTCTTGCATCTGCACGCTAAATTTTTGGAATTTCTCATGCACTTGTGGATTTTCTTCTTTCAAATGAGGAAGGACATATTTACGTAATCGATTCCTTGTATATACTTCCTTTTTATTACTCGGATCTATACGTGGCATTAAATTTAGCTTATTACAGTAATCAACAATTTCTTCCTTCGTTACCCCAAGTAACGGCCTAATTAAATACCCATTATGAAAAGGACGCTTCACTGCAATTCCTGCATATCCTTTCGGAGTACTCCCTCTTACAAGACGCATTAAAATTGTCTCGACTTGATCATCTCCATGATGTCCAAGAGCAACATATCTTGCATCATATTTCTTCATTATTCTTTCCAAAAATGCATATCTGCATTCTCTAGCAGCAACCTGTGCATTCATTCCGTATTGCTGTTGATATTGTGATACATTAATCCTTATCGTTTCACAAATAATTCCCAGTTCTTCACAAAGGCCCTGCACAAACCGTAAATCCTCATGAGATTCATCACCTCTAAACATATGATCCACATGAGCTACTACAATTTTCAACTGTTTTTCCGCTCTTTTTTCTAATAAATAATATAAAAGCGCTAACGAGTCAGGACCACCAGAAACTCCCACAACAATTGTTGAATCATTCTTTAATACATCATGCTGCTTTACAAAGTCATCTACTTTTTCAACAAATGTATCTTTCAACTTCGTAATCACCTTTCATTAAACAAGAACAGCAACGTTAGTTGCCTTGTCTACAATGGTACAACTTTTACAAACATTGTGCAAAAAAAAGATATACAAAAATTACATTTTTATCTTACATCCTCCGTGTATATTCACAAAATTAATAACATTACCTTTTTCCACAAAAAAACCTAGGTATTCACCTAGGTTTTTAAAATCAAATTATAGATAAACATTCCACTTACATTTTACTGCGCCTGCATTCCTACAATCGGAATCGTAGCCCACTTCGGCATATTTTTCTTCACTTTTGCCACTACAATAGTCATATCATCATTTATATAACCATCACAAGAGCGAATCACTTCTTCCATAATGATATCAGCAATTTCTTGCGGGTCTTCGGTTTGCAATTCTTTAATTTTTCGTTTCATCCACAATTCATGATTCTCCACATGCTGTGCTCCTTCAAAAATCCCATCGCTCATCATAATAAGAATATCGCCCGTTTTTAATTGTTCACCCACCACATCAACTTCAACATCTTCAATGATTCCCATCGGCAAATTACTTGCTTCAATTTTCAAAATATTATTTGCGCGTTTAACAAAACTCGGCGTCGATCCAATCTTTAAAAACCTTGCACTCGCATCCCGCAAATCTACCATAGCTAAATCTAACGTCGTAAACATCTCTTCTGTCGTTCTCAAAGAAAGAATTGAATTGATAGACTTAATTGCTATTTCTTCATCAATGCCCGATTGGAGTATTTTTTGTAATAATTTCACCGTTTCCTTACTTTCCATATGAGCCCTTTGCCCATTCCCCATACCATCACTAATTGCAAGTGCATATTTACCAACACTTAAATCCATCATCGCATAAGAGTCACCCGAAACAAATCCACCGCCTTTTGCAGCTGTAGCCAATCCTGTATCAAGAGAATACGTCTTCGCCGAACCAAATGATATTAAACTATGGCCATTTGGATAAGAAGACTTTTCTTCATGTTTAACGACAATATTTTCTTTAAGGATATCCGAAAGCATCGGTGCAACTAACTTTTCACATTCACCATGTTCATTAGATGCAACTGGAATTAACATTTCAATATCAATACTTCCTCTATCTAAACAATAAATATCAACATGCTCTACTTCGACACCAAAATCACGGAATGCTTGCATAATCTGTTCTTCCTGCACTTGATGATTTTCACGCTCTCGTTGTATCTCCTTAGCAAAATCCTCCATAACCTTTGATACACCTAATAGTTGCTCCGCTACTATTCTACGATTTTCCTTCATTTGTTTTCGTAATTTTTGTCCCTCATAGAAGTGATCTAATTCACCCGCTACTAAATCCGTCACTTTTTTCCCTCTCACACAATGCTTGTCCCACTCACGAACTAATTTACGATTATGTTGCAGGGTTCCTTCTTCCGTTTCATTCATTATTTGTTTCATATAATCGTACGTTTTATCAAAATTCACTACCCAGCATTGATCCTTTTTAAAGCATGTTTGACATGTTTTCGCAGTAATTGTACTCAAAAACAAATCTGCTTCTGTCTCTTTATCTTCTTCCTCTACATACCCATATACAGAAAAGCTATTAGATAAAGCAGCAAATACATTTGCAAATTGGTTGATTTTATTTGCTGTAACATCACGCATCCTTCTTAAATATTGTTGTTGGTCTTGCGAATGCTCTTGTGTACCTGGCATAAATTTAGCAATACGATCCAAAACAAGCTTCGGTGTTAATAAGAAGATAACAATCGCTACACCTGACTCAATTAAAGTTGTTACAATATTTGTCTGTTTGTCCACATATAATGTAATTAAGCTTGTCCCAATTAATAAACCTAAACTAACACCTAAACGCTTCCCTTCTTTTAACAATCCACCAAGCAATCCAGAGAAAGCAAGAAGGCTAAGCTGAGACAAGCTAGACACATTTGCTAAACTTAATATTAGTCCTGTTACAACCCCTACTGTGGATCCTGTGGCAGCACCTGCAATAAATGCAAATACTAGCACTAAATACCTTGTAAAAATATGTTGAATAGAAGCATCATATACAAACCAATCTGTTGTACCCGTTAAAACAGATGCTAGTAATATAATCAAACAAACAATTTCTTCCGTCTCTAATGCCTGTTGTTTTCCTTTCCTTTCCACTAAAAGCGGGACGCTTTGTAAAAATATCATAGTTAATACGAAACTAAGCCCAGCCTCAATGGTACTAACGAGTAAATCGTACATGGTGACAGTTTGTTGCGCAAAATATACAACAACTAAGTGTGCGGTTAATGCGGAGATAAATACTTGAAATGGAACAAGTCCAACAGTTTTACGTGTAAATCGACTAAAGAAGATATTATAAATGAAGAAGGTAAAGATAGATGCAAAGGTAAAAAACAAATTATCTATCGATACCGAAAGAGCTCCTCCCATTAGAGCTAAAAATGCTAGCGGCATCTTATCCCGCTTCATAACATAAACAGCAGCAAAAAATGGCAGTGCAAACGGTAAAATATTTGTTAATATATATGCTCGTCCCAAAAGAAAACCAATAACAACAATAATAAATCCCCATCTAAAGAAAACTTGCTCAAATTTCATTCGCAACTTACTCGTCCACTTTATTCCTCCAAGCTGACTCTCATTCATTGCCAATGCACTTGTATTCATAGTATTCCTTCCTGCTTTAGGCATATTTTTAACACCACCTGCATAGTTTAATTACTGTCATTATAAAAGATGATTGTTGGTTTTTTTGTCAAAACAACAGTTTTCACTTTTATAATCGTTCGACTTTTTATTCGAAATAACTCTACAGATATACACGGTATGTAAGTTATTTTTGAGATTTTAATTAAATATTCAGAAAATATAGGGTGATTTTGTAGAAGTGTTGTATATCTTAATTTATTTAACAAAAAAAGATCATGCAAATTTGCATGATCTTTTTAGATGACCCGTACGGGATTCGAACCCGTGTTACCGCCGTGAAAGGGCGGTGTCTTAACCACTTGACCAACGGGCCGTTAAATTAAATATAGCGGCGGAGGGGATCGAACCCCCGACCTCACGGGTATGAACCGTACGCTCTAGCCAGCTGAGCTACACCGCCATGTCGTCTTATTTAACGGACAATTATTATCTTACATCAGATACTAATTAAAGTCAACACATCTCAAAAACTTTTTTAAAAATATTTTTAACATATAAAAAAGCACCCTGAGCCATCACTCTGGGTACCTCTCTATATGTTAAAAACTAAACGTCCTTATTATCCGCGACGCGCGCCACGGCCACCACGTTTAGACTCTGTGTTACGCTTTAAAGAAGTTAAACGATCTTCGCTATCTTTTAAGAAGCGTGCCATCTTTTGCTCAAATGTTTCTTTCGGAGCTCGGTCGTTACCGCCACCGCGATTATCTCTGTTGAAAGAGCGATTATTACGTTGTGGACGTCCAGAACGTTGTTGATCACCACCGCGTTGGTATTCACCGCGTGGACGATCTCCTTCTGTTTTTTCACGTTCTTTCGCTTTTTTGATAGATAAACCAATCTTTCCATCTTTTTCAACATTAATAACTTTTACTTCTACTTGGTCGCCCACTTTTAAGTGATCGTTAATATCTTTTACATAGTTATCAGCAACTTCACTAATATGAACAAGACCCGTTAAGCCCTCTGGCAGCTCCACAAAAGCCCCAAAATTTGTAATACCTGTTACTTTACCCTGTAACTTGCTGCCTACCTCGATTGACATAAAAAAAATGCTCCTCCTTAGTGGTTAAAAAGTCAAATTTTACTTTATTATATATAATCCTAAAATATAGTGTCAATAAGACATACTCTACTTAGAAACAGGAAAAATTATCTCCCCTTTACCAGAGAAGAAATAATCCCTTCTAGCAATCTTTAATACGTACTCTTCATCATTTAACTTTTGAACTTCGTCTTTTAGACTTTTTTCTTTATTCGTTAATGAATCCAGTTCTTTTTTCATGTCCTTAACTTTTGCTTCTTTTGCTTTAATGGAACTGTTTTGTTGATAAAACGTTACACTAATACTCGCAATAATTGTAAAAGTAAAGACAAGAAAAACCGCTAAACGGCGATAAAGTCGCTTCCTGTTCTCATCCGTTTGTATTATATGCTCTTTAACAGGATTTGGACTCTGTTTTTCGATTGTTCTTTGTCTCAGTTCCCTCATTTCCGAGGTCCCCCTAACTTCTTTTTTATATGCTCCCATAGTTGGAAGATATGTCCCTTCAATTTTGCTATATATTGCAGGAACCCTATATGTTTCACTATAAAAAGTTTAACACGATTAGGGAGAAGTTTCCATATGAGCGAAGCAATAAATCGAACAGGCCAGAAAAAAACTTTCCATATGAAAAGTAATATCCAAATCACCATTTTCCATAACACATGTCCAATTGAAAGCAGTATACGAAATAAGAATAATATAAATGCAATAAATAGCTGCGCTATAATAATAACAGGTTTTATCATGAGTAGCTGTATAATTCGAACAAAAAAATATGTTGTTTGCATAAAAATATAGATGAGAAAATTTAACAGCTTCATGTATAGTGCCTTCAGTAAGCTTTGATATGCCGCAAAACCACATAATAATGCCAAAAACACATATATACGTAGCTCAGCTTCATTTACGAGAAGCAATACATAAAAGACGGATAATGCTTGGACAATCCAAAATAATATATCATGTATAAATACAAGCCAACGTTTACGTTCTTGGCGCTTTAAAAAACGTTGATATGTATCTAAAGACGCTCCAATCCAAGCACCCATTCCAATCATTGAAAGCATTGTATACAACTGAATTGTTAAGCTCATTTAAACAACTTACTAAAGAAACCTTTAGTTTTTTCCCCTTGATTTTCATCAATATACAGCATCTCATTAACTTTCCCTTTAATCGACACAATACCTTTTTCCACATCTAAATTTTTCATTTGTAAATTTTGACCACGAATTGTTAAAAAACCCATTACGGTCTCTAGTAAAAACTCTTCGCTATCAAAACTCTCTACCTGCTTCACACCGGTAATATCAATTATACGCCTGCCACGCATAATAATGTCATGCTCTACAGAAACATTTTGTTGATTAGAAGACGTAGGTGAGTAACCATTATTCACGTAAATCCCCCCATAGGTTTTTACTAGCTAATAGTAATGTATGAGGGGATAAATGATTTTAGAACAAGCCTTCTTCCGCTTTTACTTTTTCTTCACGAACTAAGCTATACATATTTGCTGCATCTTCTTTTTTAGTTGTTTCTTTTAATTCATTTATTTTCACAGTCACTATTTTTTGACCAAAACGAATTGTTAATTCGTCAGCTACTTTCACATCAGAACTTGCTTTTGCCACTTGACCATTAATAGATATTCTTCCTTGATCAGCTACTTCTTTCGCTAATGTTCTTCTTTTAATTAAACGTGATACTTTTAAAAACTTATCTAGACGCATATCAAATCCCCCTATTAACGCTCTGTCTGTTTCGCTTCTTCCCATAAAACATCTAACTGTTCTAATGATAAATCTTTCATCTCTTTATTCATTTCAGCTACTTTTGCCTCCATGTATAAAAAACGACCAGTAAATTTCTCATTAGTTGAACGTAACGCCTCTTCTGGATCTATTTTGTAATGACGAGCTATATTAACAAATGCAAATAGTAAATCACCAAACTCACCCAGCATCTTTTTCTCATCCATATTTGTAACCTCTTGTTGGAACTCTTGCCATTCTTCCAAAGCTTTCTCTATCATCGGTTGCACATCAACCCAATCAAATCCAACCTTACCAGCTTTCTTCTGAATTTCATAGGCGCGTAGTAACTGCGGCAAACTTTTGGGAACGCCATTTAAAACAGATTCTTTCACGAATCCTTTTTCTTGTTTTTTAATTTCTTCCCAATTTGCAATCACTTCATCAGCGCTGTTTACATCCGTATTTCCAAACACATGCGGATGGCGACGAACCATTTTCTCAGATAGAGTTCGAATGATATCATCTATAGAGAACCAACCTTCATCTTCTCCGATTTGAGCATGAAGCATAACTTGTAATAATATATCACCTAATTCTTCTACTAAGTGATCATCATCCTCTTCATCGATTGCTTCCAACACTTCATAAGCTTCCTCAATTAAATATTTCTTTAATGATTGATGTGTTTGCTTTTTATCCCACGGACAACCATTTGGACCACGAAGTTCCGCAATAATTTCTCTAAGAACATCAAACTGTTGATACAAGGACGCACGCTCCTGAACTGGCGGCACGTACACACTCGTTAAATTATTCAATTCCGTTTCATGATCTAACATGTACAACGGTACCTTCTTTACTTGTTCAAATGAAGTTCCTGCAGCTGTTACGATATACACTTCATAATCATCTGGTAACATCTCCATTAATGTTAATTTCACATCAGATGCAACGAATGCATCATATACTTGGCAAAAGATTAAATGTTGACGCAGTTCTAATTGCCCTCTTTCAAATGATGTAGCATCAAGTAATTGGAATCCTTCAATCGGATCAATCTTTAGACTTGCAAACATAGGATCAAGGAAACTTTGTCCACCCTCAATTCGCACTTCAACATTTGAAACTTCTCCTTTTTCCAACAGTAGCTGAACTGTTCTTTCTGCTACAAGTGGATGCCCGGGAACAGCATAGATAATTTCTGTACCTTCAGCTTGTTCTAGCAATTTATTCGCAATTGTTTCATATACAATTTCAAACGTATCATGTGCTTCATATACAGCATCAAAAGACGTATATTGTACGCCTTCTTTCTCCAATTCTTCTATAACTGGATGTTCTTTCGTTCTAACAAACAGATGGTCTGCTTCTTTTATTTTTCGATATACACCCATCGTTAGCTGATCTAATTCACCAGCTCCTAAACCTAAAATAGTAATGATTCCACTCACAACCAGTCACCTCTATCCACTCTTCTTCAATGAACCTTCTTTTTTCTCTTGTTTCATAACGGTTCCTAATTCTTTTTTTGTAAATACACGTAATTTCAAAATAAAAAACATATATGTCAATCCGCCAATGGCTACACCTAACAACGCTTCAAGTGTCGCGCTTCCTCTATGTTCCATATCAATTACTAATCCAGACATCTGTAACACACGTGTGAACATCATTAATACAAATCCCATACAGATACCACTAATTACTATCCCTAACATATTTCGCTTATTGATAAGTGACCCTGATACAGCTCTCGTAAGCAACAAAGTATTTAGTCCAGAGATTATAATTAACGCACATAAAGTCGCAAAGGCTGCACCTTTCACACCAAAATAAGGCATGAATATATAATTTAACGCTAACTTTAAGCAACCTCCAAATACAACAAATAATGCTGGCTTAAACGTTTGCCCCAATCCTTGTAAAATAGAAGCTGTCGTAATTGACAATGAACTAAATAAAATAGATAACGATAAAATAGATAAAACATCTGATCCATCACTGTTTTCAAACAACATAATATTCGTAGGTTGAATAATACAAGTTAGTCCAATAGCTGCTGCAAGTCCAATAACACATGTTATTTTCACTGCTAACTTTACCTTTTCTTGAATAAAGGAAAGATCTCCTCTTTCCTTCGCCGCTGTAATAATCGGAATAAGTGACAACGAGAAAGAAGTCGTCACAACAGTACCTAATTGCATTAGCGGAATACTTCTATCATAAACACCCTTTAATACCTTTGCATTTTCAGCCTGTTCTCCCGCACCAATAAGTAAGCTGTAAAAGGACACTGAATCAGCCATCTGTATAAAAATAAGCACTAAATTACTAACACAAATCGCTAACCCCTGCCAAAAAAGGATTTTAACTATCTTCCTTTTACCCTTAATTCTCGCTGCACTTTTGAAGAATATAGAACGAAAATCTTGACGCATATACAATATAAGTACAATAATCCCAATAAGACCACCCGCAATTGAGCCTAACATAGCTCCTGCACCAACTGTATATAAATCAAATCCGTGAGCAATTAGGAATAGCGATAAAAATACAATAATAGAAACTCGAATTGTTTGTTCTATTACTTGCGAAACAGCCGTTGGCATCATATTATTAAATCCTTGAAAATACCCTCTTGCTACAGACAAAAATGGCATCAATAAGAATGAAAATGAAATAACACGTAGTAACTTATCTAAGTGTATATCGCCCATAGCTACCGCAATTGTTTCGGCCCCAAAAAACAATGTAAAGAAGCCTATAAAACCAATTCCTAATAAGAACCAAAAAGATACACAAATAATTTCTTCTGCTTCTTTTTGTTTTCCCCGCTCTAATCGTTCTGCAACCATTTTCGAAATGATAACAGGAAATCCATAAGTAGCTAAAATTAAACAAAATCCATAAAACGGGTAAATTTGTTGGTAAATATAAAACCCAATATCCCCCGCTATATTTTGATATGGAATACGGTAAAAAGCGCTTAATACTTTTGTAACGAAACTTGCAATCGTTAATATAATAGCCCCACGCCAAAAGGCTTGATACTTCTTCGCTTCCATACAAGAAAACTCCTTTTTCTATTCTCACCTCTCGTATTATATCATAAAGAAAAGAACAAACTCCCTTCCCAACACGGGTAATAATGAGTTCCTACACGTTAAAAATATTCAACGAAAAAAGGTAGCAAAGTGCTACCTTCATTCAATATACATATATCTCCAAATAATTGATTTCTCAAAAAGAAAGATCATAATTAGGAAAGATTGCTACTTCTAAAATCAATATACCCTTACTGTTCCATTTGTTTCGCTAAGAAACTGGCAGCAGTATTAACCGCTTTATGCTCGATCTCGCTTATAATAGCTTCTTTTGAAAAAATAATGACGGCTCCAATCGGATCTCCGTTTGCAACAATTGGTCCAACTGTATAAGAATGAACCTTTTCTGTTACACCATCAATAATGGAAATATCACTTTCATCCGTCATAATAACAGACTTTCGTTCTTCCATCGTTTTTTCAATTAAATCGCCAACACTTTTATTTAAGTATTCTTTTTTCGATACGCCTGATACTGCGATGATAGAATCTCGATCACACACAAGCACATTATGTCCTAAGCTGTCATATAAAGCATCAGCATATTCTTTTGCAAAATCACCTAGCTCACTAATTGGAGAATACTTCTTTAAAATTACCTCTCCATCGCGATCAACAAATATTTCTAGTGGGTCTCCTTCTCGAATACGTAAAGTTCTACGAATTTCCTTCGGGATTACGACCCTGCCTAAATCATCAATTCGACGTACGATTCCAGTTGCTTTCATTCTAATGCTGCCTCACTTTCTACTGATGATCAAAGTGGTGAATTTACCTGTTCATGTAAAAATCACCAACTGTTAGATATAGTATTTTACACATTAGTTCTTCTATGCACGTCGAATTGTATTTTTTTATCTTATTTTAGGCATTTATTACTTCTTTTTTTACATCTGGTAAGCCTTTTAATAAATTTTCAGCAATCGTTAACCACTTCGATGTCTCTAAGCCATTTGTTTTCATAACAATTTTCAATTGTGATCCTTCCATTCCTAAACCAATCATACGTCCAAAACTATTTCCGAGCATGAATAATTTTCCACCATCAATATTTTGACTTGCTTGTTCAGAAAACAGGAATGTTACTTCAAATTTATTCTGCTTAATTAATTCAATTTGTTCTTTCATTGCCAACACTTTAATATTTGCAATTTGTAATAAATAACCAACTTCTTGTGGATAATCGCCAAATCTATCGATCATTTCTTCCTGCAATTCTTCAATATCCTCAATTGCAGAAACACCTCTAAATTGTTTATACATCATAATTTTTTGCTTACTATCTGAAATATAAGCATCTGGTAAGTATGCATCTACCTCTAAGTCAATTTCAACATTAACTATATTTTCAGCCCCATCTGTTCCTCTACGCTGTTCAATTGCATCTTTTAACATTTGAGAATATAGATCAAATCCGACAGAATCAATAAATCCATGCTGTTCTGCCCCTAACAAATTACCTGCTCCACGAATAGATAAATCTCTCATCGCAATTTTGAAACCAGATCCAAGTTCCGTGAACTCTTTAATTGCTTGTAGACGCTTCTCTGCAACCTCTGACAGCACTTTGTCACGTTTATATGCAAAGTATGCATATGCAACACGATTAGAACGTCCAACACGCCCACGAAGCTGATACAACTGTGATAATCCCATACGATCTGCATCAAATACAATTAACGTATTTACATTCGGAATATCTACACCCGTCTCAATAATTGTTGTACTTACAAGAACATCATGCTGTCCTTCTAAAAATGATAGCATAACAGACTCTAATTCGCTTTCGTTCATTTTCCCATGTGCGTAGGTTACGCGGGCATCTGGAACTAACATCGAAATTTCATCTGCTTTTCTTTCAATATCCTCTACACGGTTATATAGGAAGTAAACTTGACCACCTCTTGCAAGCTCTCGCTCTATCGCCTCTCGCATTAACGCTGGATTATACTCGACTACATACGTTTGGACTGGGAAACGATTTTCTGGTGGTGTCTCAATAACAGATAAGTCGCGCACACCAAGCATAGACATATGAAGCGTCCGCGGAATCGGAGTTGCCGTTAATGTTAATACGTCAACATTCGCCTTCAATTGTTTAATTTTTTCTTTATGTGTCACACCAAATCTTTGTTCTTCATCAATAATAAGAAGCCCTAAATCTTTATAAGTAACATCTTTAGATAAAATACGATGTGTTCCGATTACAATATCTACTGTTCCATCCTTTAAGCCCTTAATTGTTTCATTTTGTTGTTTCCTCGTACGGAATCTACTTAATAAGCCTATATTGATTGGATAATCTTGAAAACGCTCTCGAATTGTTTCATAGTGTTGCTGCGCAAGAATCGTTGTCGGTACTAAAATTGCAACTTGTTTTTCATCCATAATCGCTTTAAATGCCGCACGAATAGCCACTTCAGTCTTCCCATACCCTACATCACCACAAAGGAGCCTATCCATCGGGCGTCCGCGTTCCATATCTTTTTTAATCTCGTCAATAGAACGTAACTGATCCTCTGTCTCTTGGTATGGGAAAGATGATTCGAACTCTTGTTGTTCTGCCGTATCTGGCGTATATGCATAGCCTTTTGAAGCTTCGCGCTCAGCATATAGTTTAATTAGGTCATCCGCAATGTCTTGTACAGATTTTTCAACTTTCGTTTTAACCTTTTTCCAATCATTACCACCTAATTTGTAAACTTTCGGATCCTTACCTTCAGATCCTACATATTTTTGAACTTGATCAATTTGTTCAATTGGAACGTATAGCTTATCATTACCTTGATATTTAATATTTAAATAATCTTTATGAACACCATTAATCTCTAATGTCTCAATACCTAAAAATTTACCTATACCATGATTTACATGAACTACATAATCTCCAACTTTTAATTCCGAATAACTTTTAATACGTTCAGCATTCGATAGCTTTTGTTTACGTTGTGATTTTTTAACTTTCTTATGAAAAAGCTCCTTTTCAGTAATGACAACAAGCTTTTGCATCGGCATTTCAAATCCTGCATGTAAATCACCTACAGCAATTTGTAACCTTCCAGGCAATAAAATATCTGTACCTTCTACAATATCTGCCTCAATATCATAATCACTTAAAATATGTTGTAATTTTTTCACACGTTCATCATCTGTTCCGAGTACAACAGTCGTAAAATGCCCTTCATTCCATCTATCAATTTCTGTTTTTAACAAATTCATCTGTCCATGGAAATCTTGCATTGTTTTACATGTTACATTAACAATATTTTGCGGATGTGTGTGTGCGATATGACGCAAGAATAACGTTAAATATACAAAACTTCTTTTTTTATGATGAAGAAACCCCTCGAATGGGTGAGAGAAAGATAAATCTTGAATAATTGTTCCTTCACCAAGAAGTGATATATACCATTCCGCCTCTTCTGTTTCAAGATGTGATGCTGTTTCTTGAATACGGGAAATCTCATCTAAAATTACAACACCATCTTCTGGTAAATAATCTATCAGACTAGCAGGTTCTTTATAGAAAATAGATAAGTATTTAAACATCTGTTCTATACTTTGCCCGTTTTTCAACATCTCAATTTCATGACTTACCGTCTCAAGCACTTTAGTCTTTAGTTTATCATCAGAAAGTTTTTGCATCGTCTTAGTCAAGCCTTCTTCAAGATGCTGAATTCCTGATTTTAATTCTTCCTGTGAAAATAAAAACTCTGTTGCCGGACCAAACCTAACGTTTTCTTTTTTACCTTGAGAACGCTGTTCATCCACATCAAATAATCGAATAGAATCGACTTCTGTATCAAAGAATTCAATACGAAATGGTAGTTCTTCAGTTAAAGGATAAATATCTAATATTCCCCCACGCAAACTGAACTCCCCTGGAGCTTCTACCATCGACTTACGTTCATAGCCAATATGATGTAAAGTATGCAAGAGCGCATCTAAATCAATCTCTTGCCCTAGATTGATTTCAACTTGCTTTTGCTTCCACAATTCTTTTATTGGTAAAAATCTACGCAATCCTGCCACTGGCGCTACAATGATTCCATTCTCTCCCGCAGCCAAGCGATTTAACACTTCTATACGTTGCGCCTTCAATTCTGGACTTGCAACTCCAATTTCCGATGCTATCAGTTCATTCACTGGATATAACCACACATCTTTTTCACCAAGTAACGCCACTAAATCTTCATGTACTTTTTGTGCTTGGTATAAGTTATGTGTCACGATTAATTGTGATTTTTTTGTTTTTTTATATAAAGCCGCCATTAATAATGAACGAGAAGACGTTGCCATCCCTGATATAAGTTGTTCTTTTAACCCATCTTCTAACCCATTAATAACCGATTGTATCTCTTCATTTTTATAAAATTGCTCTAATAAACCTATCATTTTTAAAACTCCTCTCAACATAAAGAGCAAGTCATTCTATTTTATGCAAATATTTTGGAAAAGGAAAACAGAAAAATGCTTTGGACATGCCAAAGCGACAACATTTTATTGCAGAAATTTTTCATACTCATAATACTCAGGATAAGATGCGAGCGTTTCTTGACACGATTCACAAATCGTTTTTATATATATATTTCCATTCTCATGAAAATGAATCATTTCTACTACTTCTTGCTCCGTTAGTTGAAATAAAACGTCGCTATATACTTTTTCTGCGTTAATGGAGCCTACATTACCTCCGCAGTGTCTGCAATAATAATACCCTTCCATACTAGCCTCCTAAAAATTCAATTACTACTAGTATGGGTAAAACAAAAGAGAAATATTCCCAATCTCATTTTTAACTATTGAAAGTATTCATGATTTGAAGAAAAGGCTTATTTAGCCACTCTTCACATGCATCCGCTGCTTTTTCAATAGAATGGTTAACATCCGGAATCTCTTCAGATGTAAAGCGTCCTAATACATAATCGACTACCTTCATTCCATTTTTCGGGCGATCAATTCCCATACGGATACGTTGAAATTCTTGTGTTCCTAAGTGCGAAATCGTTGACTTTACACCATTATGTCCACCAGCACTACCTTTCATGCGAAGACGCAATTTACCTACAGGAATGTCTAAATCGTCGTACATAACAACGAAGTCCTCAACATCAATTTTATAATAATCCATAAGTGGACGAATACTTTCCCCAGATAAATTCATGTATGTTAGCGGCTTTAATAAGATTACCTTTTCTCCATTAACAAACCCTGCACCAAATACACCTTTAAATTTTTGTTCATTCAAAGAAATGTTCCAACGCTTCGCAAGTTCATCAATGGCCATAAATCCAATATTATGCCTTGTTAATTCATATTCTCTACCTGGGTTCCCAAGTCCTACTATCAATTTCATTCTTGTACCACTACTTTCTTTTTTCGATACGAAAAGACGTAACCAATTTTGGTTACGTCTCATTCTATCCAATTAATTGAATAATACACTCACAGATTCTTCTTCGTATACACGAATGATTGCTTCTCCGATTAATGGAGCAACTGAAAGTTCATGTACTTTGTCGATTTTCTTCTCTTCTGGTAATACGATAGAGTTCGTTACAACTAACTCTTTAATGTTTGAATTTTGAATACGCTCAATTGCTGGACCAGATAATACTGGGTGTGTACAGCAAGCATATACTTCAGAAGCACCGTTCTCAACAAGAGCGTTTGCTGCTAATGTAATTGTACCAGCTGTATCAATGATGTCATCAATTAAAATCGCTGTTTTGCCTTCAATATTACCGATAATGTTCATTACCTCTGAAACGTTCGGGCGAGGACGACGCTTATCAATAATAGCGATTGGCGCTTTTAGACGATCTGCCATTTTTCTCGCACGAGTTACACCACCATGATCAGGAGACACGATTACGATATCTTTAAGACCTTTTGTTTCAAAGTAATCAGAAAGAATCGGTACACCCATTAAGTGGTCGATTGGGATATCAAAGAACCCTTGAATTTGTGGAGCATGTAAATCTAGAGTGATTACACGAGTTGCACCTGCTGTTTCAAGCAAGTTTGCTACAAGTTTCGATGTAATTGGTTCACGAGAACGCGCTTTACGGTCTTGACGCGCATAACCATAGTAAGGAATAACAATATTAATTGTTTTCGCAGATGCACGTTTTAATGCATCGATCATAATAAGTAATTCCATGATATGTTCGTTTACTGGGAAGCTTGTAGATTGAATAATGAATACATCGCAACCACGGATACTTTCTTCAATGTTAATTTGAACTTCTCCATCACTAAAACGATCAACAGAACATTTTCCTAGTCCTACTCCAATATGCTTTGCAATCTGCTCAGCAAGTTCCTTATTAGAGTTTAAAGAGAATACTTTCAAATTAGAATTTAGATATTGAGTCGACATCTAGATTAACCCTCCACATTATTATGATTTTTTCTTATTCAGCAATTGATCAACATAGTCTTCTTTGTTAACTTGACGTGCACGTGCTACCGATAATGCTTTTGATGGAACATTCTCTGTAATTGTAGAGCCTGCCGCCACATAAGCACCATCTTCAACTGTTACTGGAGCAACAAGGTTTGAATTACATCCAATAAATACCCCATTACCAATCACAGTTTTGAATTTATTCTTACCGTCATAGTTCACCGTAATTGAACCACAACCAAGATTCACGTCTTCTCCAACTTGTGCATCCCCGATATAACTCAAGTGTGAAGCTTTACTTCTATTACCAAAGACAGTTTTTTTGATTTCCACGAAGTTTCCAACGCGTACTTCGTCTCCAATAACTGAATCTGGGCGAATATGTGCAAATGGACCAACCGATACTTCTGTACCAAGCTTACTATCATGTACAGTAGATTGTCGAATTGTCGTACGATCTCCAATTTCACTATCGCGAATTACTGTATGCGGTCCAATTTCACAATCAGAACCAATTACAGTGTTCCCCTCAATAATTGTTCCTGGATGAAGAACTGTATCGCTACCGATAATTGCATCAGCAGAAATATAAGTGTTACTTGGATCAATAATTGTAACACCATTTACCATGTTCTTTCGGTTGATACGGTTTTTCATAATAATTTCCGCTTGCGATAGAGCGACTCTGTCGTTAACACCTAACGTTTCATCGAACTGCTCTGTTTGATAAGCTGATACGATATGACCTTCATTTTTTAAAATCTCAATAACATCTGGAAGGTAATATTCACCTTGCACGTTATCATTTGAAACTTTAGAAAGTGAAGCAAATAAAGCCTTATTATCAAAACAATACGTACCTGTATTGATTTCTTTAATAGCTAATTCTTTCTCATTTGCATCTTTATGCTCAACAATCTTTTCAACATGACCATTCTCATTACGAACAATACGGCCATATCCAGCAGGCTCTTCTATGTATGCTGTTAGCACCGTCGCCATTGCTCCTGCTTCTTTATGTTGCTGAAGTAATGCTTCCATTGTTTCAGCAGTTATTAGAGGCGTATCACCACAAATAACTAAAGTTGTTCCTTCTTCATTTGCAAGTACACTTGCAGCTTGATCTACAGCATGTGCTGTACCAAGTTGTTCTGCTTGTAATGCAAATTCACTTACGTTCCCTAGCTGTTCTTGTACCATTTCAGCACCATGTCCAACAACCGTTACAAGTTTCTGCAATCCTAATTGAGATACTTGATCGACTACGTGTTGTACCATAGGTTTTCCACATACAGGATGCAGCACTTTGTATAGCTTAGACTTCATACGTGTGCCTTTACCTGCAGCTAGAATCACTGCAAATCTGTTTGACATATAGACCCTCCATCGCAACCTATTTATCCATTAAAGATATTATCCTAAATCATCATATATTTCAAGAAACACATTTTAACTATTAAATTTTACCATAATTCTTATAAGATGTTTTACTCTTTAGTATCTTTTTTAAGAAATAAGCTATACTATTTAAAATGATTTTGAAAAAATTAGTAGTTTCTTCTTTTTATGTTAATAAATTATACAGTTTCCAAATATAAAGCAAAAAAAACAAACCCCTGTAAATGCTTACAGGAGTTTGCTACAAAATTATAAGGCTTTTTGTCAAAAGCCCTTTTCATTCGAATTTTACGAAGCACCTGCTTCTTCAAACTCAACCTCTTCTAACTCGCCTAAACGATGATACTCTGTTAAAACCGCATCTTGAATTTTAGAGCGTGTACCAGAATTAATTGGATGTGCAATGTCACGGAACTCTCCATCTGGAGTACGTTTACTTGGCATTGCTACAAATAATCCATTATTACCATCAATTACACGAATATCATGAACAACAAATTCATGGTCTAGAGTAATAGAGGCAATTGCTCTCATGCGGCCTTCTGTGTTTACGCGGCGTAATCTTACGTCAGTCACTTCCATCTTGTGTTCACCACCCTTTTCTAAATAAGCGATATATTTGTATAAATTCCACAAATTTTCTATTTTCCCTTTAATTTTTTAAAAATTTTTAAGATAAAAATTTTTAAAGTAGTTGAATATAGAGATTAGTGGAGGTTATCGCTTACAAAAGGTTACTTAACTAGGGCGATTACTTCAATTTCAACGGAAACATCTTTCGGTAATTTTGCTACTTGCACACAAGATCGAGCTGGTTTATGAGTAGAGAAATAAGAGCTATACACTTCATTCACAGCATTAAAATCATCCATGTCCTTTAAAAATACTGTTGTTTTTACGACTGTATCAAATGAAGCACCTGCTTCCTCTAATACCGCTTGTAAATTTTGAAATACTTGTTCTGTTTGTACTGTTACATCTCCTGTTACAAGCTCCCCATTTGCCATCAATGGAATTTGTCCTGAGCTATAGAACATGTTATTTACAATAATCCCCTGTGAATAAGGTCCAATTGCTTGTGGTGCCTTGCTTGTTTGAACAACTTTCATACTTTTCACCCTTTTATTATTTATTTTACTCTTTAAAAATAGTGTACGAAAGGCAGTTTGTCCATCTATTTTATAATCTATAAATAAAATAAAAAAGATAGAGCTATCTGCTCTATCTTTTATTCCGCCTCTACAAGCCCTTCATCAAATGGTGCAAGAGAATAATTCCCTTTTTCCACTTGAATCGTTTTTTCTTTCACATCAACTTCCGATAGACGAATTAATGATACAAAATTATTAATTAGTCGTTCTTCAATATCTGTGGATTCTACTAATACACCAATACCAACAACATTAGCCTTGAATTCTTCTAGCATACTCATCATACCTTGAATTGTTCCGCCAGCTTTCATGAAGTCATCAATAATTAAAACATTCGACCCTTCTGGAAGACTGCGTTTTGCTAACGTCATTGTTTGAATTCGTTTAGAAGAACCCGACACATAGTTAATACTAACAGTCGGACCTTCTGTTACCTTATTATCTTTCCTTGCAATTACAACTGGTACATCTAAGTAATTTGCCACTGCATAAGCAAGTGGAATCCCCTTCGTTGCCACCGTCATAACTGCATCAATTGGTTGCCTAGCAAAAACAGAAGCAAACAAACGACCTGCGCCATTAATATGGCGAGGATTACTCAATAAATCTGTCATGTATAAGTAACCGCCAGGCAAAATACGATCTGGGTTTTCAAATAAGCCACAAAGCTCATCAATAATTAGATCTGCCTCTTCTTCACTTATATACGGTATATATTTCACTCCTCCTGCTGCTCCTGGTATCGTTTGCAATGTGCCGACCCCTTGTTGTTCAAACGTTTGCTTAATAATAACTAAATCTTCACTAATGGAAGACTTAGCCGATTGATACCTTTCAGCAAAAAAAGTGAGAGATACTAGCTGACGAGGGTTTTGTAGCAAGTAATAAGTCATATCGACTAATCTTGTACTTCTTCTAATTTTCATACTCTCACCTCAAATCACGAATATTCTAAACAAATCATAACGTATTATACGTCTTTATTCAAGCGTTTCTCGCTCTCCTAATAAACGTACCGCATAGACTTGTTCACAAAATCCTTTTAATCCGTTATAAATGCGATGCATTCGTGAATCATGGTGTACAAGTCCAAATACAGTTGGACCACTTCCACTCATTAATACAGCATCCGCTCCAAATCGCTTCATCTGTGATTTAATACGGGCAACTTCAGGATGCATTCCAAATGTTACATCTTCTAAAACGTTACCAACAGTATCACAAATTCCTTTATAATCACCAGAATTTATGACATCAACCATTTTATCTACATTTGGATGTGTAACTCGATTTAACTTTAAATTTCCATACACATCAGCAGTAGATACACCTATATGTGGTTTCGCTAAAATAACCCAACAAGAAGGCGGAGTCTTTATATGCTCAATTTTCTCTCCTCTTCCAGTGGCAATTGCTGTGCCTCCGTATACACAGAACGATACATCTGATCCAATTTCTGCACCAAGCTCTGCTAACTCATCAATTGTAAGCTCTAAATTCCATAATTTATTAAGACCACGTAATGTCGCTGCTGCATCACTACTTCCACCTGCTAATCCAGCTGCTACTGGAATCGTTTTTTCAATAGTAATAGATACACCTTTTTTTACATTAAACTTCTCTTTTAATAATTTCGCTGCCTGATAAGCTAAATTTCGTTGGTCGTCTGGGACATACCGATTATGGGATAAAATTTCAATACGGTCTTCTGCTAATTCCGTTAGTTCTAGACGATCTGCTAAATCAATGGTTGTCATAATCATTTTCACTTCATGATATCCGTCTTGTCTTTTTCCCAGTACATCTAACGACAGATTAATCTTTGCTGGTGCTTTCACTAGTAGCTTCAATCTATTCACCCACTCTATGTACTCAATCTTTTATCGTTTATTTTACCATAAATTTATAGTAAGACGATGACACTTCCCTAATTATAACGAAAAGCATTCAGAATGAAACTACTTATGTAAAATGATGGCACCTTTTAGAGTACAAAAAGCCGAGGAATGTCTCCTCGGCTACCGTAGCACAGAAAGTATCTTACAACTACTGGTTTCGTTTCATTAATTGCTGTTCTGCAATTTCTATAGCACGTTTCACCATGTTACCAGCATCTTTCGCACGAATTCCGCCCCATCCTTCTTTCTGAACAACATCATAAAAGCCAAGCTCTTTTGCTAGCTCTTCTTTAAATTGGTTTGACATGACACCTCTTCGTCTACTCAATGCAGAGTCCCTCCTTATTTTGCTACGGTATAGTTAGTATGCAAAATAATATAGCTTTTCATTTATGGGAATATATGTAATGATATATGGATTATAAAATGACCTCATTATGAGGGTCTCCATAAAATGTTAACTCTACTGTCTCTGTTAAAACATCTGCATAACTATAAGATACACGTTGCAACGCATCTTCTTGTTGATCCAATTGTACAACAAAAACGGAACGGTATGTTTCTGCTAGTACACCTGATTGCTCCACAGTTTTTCTTCTTCCACTATTTGCTTTTAACATAAGTCGCTGTCCAAGATGGTGATCTAATTCGCTTTTAATTTCATCTAAACGTTTTGACATATACTTCGCTACACCTCGCTGTAATTTAGATTGAACACTTAAAGCACGATATATCTATCCTAATTATTAACCGCGATTCACAGCTAATATCATCCTGCGTTTGAATAGATAGAAGAAATACTATATTGTAAAAGTATCATTACGTAGTCTTTACGTTCTTACCTCTTTTTATCCAAATTCATTTAAATCCTTCCATACAAAAAGCAAGATACATATGTATCCTGCTTACTCTTCGTAATGTTGAAAAGGTAATCCCGTTCGTAAAATCCCTCTCGTTTCAATTCCACCTAGTCCCTTTTCACCAGTAATTGTATTACGTACGACATCCCATACATTGACTCTCTCCATAAATGAAGTAAAACTAATTTTACCAACTACATATACAGGATCTAGTGCATGAATATTAATTCTAGATGGTGAACTAGCGAAATTGGCCCCTGCACGAATTAGTGCCTCAAAATGTGATTGACATGCCCCAGCAAAAATAACAAGTTGATCCAATGATGGATATTTTTTTCGCACTTCACGAACAGCCTGTACAAAATGCCTTGAATGCCTATATGCCGCTAAATCTCCCTTCACTCCTTTTGATTTTGTATATGCATCATGCCCTGTAATAACGAGAATGTCTGGGCGAAAGTGATCTATTAAGTCTACTACTTTTTCATGCATCTCCGTTTCTTTACAATGAATACCTTGAACAGGAACGCCAATTTTATTATATAAATCTAAGCACTTGCGCAAATATAAAGGGTCTCCATCTATATGCAATACACGTCCCGGCATTTGAAAATAATTTACCTCACTTGTGTATCCACCAGTTGAAGTATGTTCATGCCTTTGTTTCATCAGTACATAATCTTGTTGAAACAAACGATACGTGCGCTCCATTGTTTCTTTCTCACGCTTCACCCTTTTTTTATGTTCTCTTTGATCTATACTAATTAAATCTTCAAGTGGCGCATCCGCCACCAGTCTAATTTCCTCTCCAAACAATATAGCTATCTCGCCTTTTATTTCTATAATACGAAAAAGAATATCCCTCTTATGAGAATATCGTTCCACTAATTCTCCAACATGTAAAACCATTCTCCTACCTCCAAACTCATTAGGCCATCTTACCTGTTTTTAAAGTATGAATTTAGAGAGCGAAAGGTGACAAAAGGGACAGTTCAACTTGAACTGTCCCTTTCATATTCTTATGATAATTTATGAAGAACTAATGCATTACTTAATGTTGCAAACTCTTCAATAGATAGCGTTTCGCCTCTTCGCTTTGGATCAATTCCTACTTCTGTTAAAATTCGATCCAATAACTCCTTATCTTTCGGGAAACCATTTAAATTATTTGATAAATTATTCATTAAAGTTTTACGGCGCTGTGCGAAACTTGCTCGTACTACTTCAAAGAAAAACGTTTCATCTGTCACCTCTACAACCGGTTTAGGACGCTTTAGAAGGCGGATAATTGCAGAATCAACGTTTGGCTGTGGTACAAACACTGTACGCGGTACAGTCATAACTGTTTCAACCTCTGTATAGTACTGAATGGCAATCGATAAAGAACCATACTCTTTTGTTCCAGGTTTAGCAGCTAAACGATCTCCAACTTCTTTTTGCATCATAACAACAAATCCACGAACTGGTAACTTTTCTTCAAGCAATTTAAATAAAATTGGCGTTGTAATATAGTACGGTAAGTTAGCTACTACCATTACATCTTGCCCTTCTTCAAATTGCTCATTAAATACTTCATGTACATCTGCTTTTAGTACGTCTTTATTAATAACTGTAACATTACCATATGGCGCTAACGTCTCATCTAAAATTGGTAATAGTCTTTGATCAATTTCAAAAGCCACTACTTTTTTAGCACGCTTCGCTAATTGCTCTGTTAATGCACCAATACCTGGTCCAATTTCAATTGCACCACTTTCTGAACCAATTTCTGCATGATCGACAATACGATTTAATACATTTGTATCAATTAAAAAGTTTTGTCCTAAACTTTTTTTGAATGAAAATCCATACTTTTCAACAATGTCTTTTGTACGATTTGGCGTTGCGATATCCTTCATTTTTTTTCCTCCTGTATTACTTGCTTATAAGCTTCTGCAAATGATTCCTTTGAAACTTGAAACATCTGTAATCGTTTATGTAACTGTTTTGCATTTGTATAACCAATCTTTAATAACTTACCCATTCTTTCTCTGCGGCTCTTTGCCATTTCTCCGCCCACTAAGCCTGCATCGACTAAATCACTCCAACTAATTTCACTTGTGTAAGCTTCCATTTCTTCATGTATATTCTCTAGAGCACGGCGAATCGACTCATTAGAAGCATGTTCAATCCCAACACCCTTTTTCCTTTTAGCAAGCGCTTCTTCCTTCGGTAAAAAAGCATGCTTACAGCCAGGAACCTTGTCAGAAATAATTTTTCGAATACGCTCTCCAGGATAATCCGGATCTGTGAAAATAATAACGCCCCTTTTTTGCTGCGCTAATTTAACTTGCTCAATAACATGATCACCGATTGCTGAACCGTTCGTTTCAATTGTATCCGCATCAACAGCACGCTTAATCGCAACTGTATCATCTTTACCTTCTACAACGATAATCTCTTTTATTTTCATGCTTGCCTCCACACTCATTTCGTCTCTACTTAGTAAAACAAAAAAATGACGACTTTTCCATTATTATTTTCCCCATTCTTATATTTTAAAAAATAGAATAGAAAAATCTTTGTTCTCTGTCCTTATTGTAACACTTCATCATTCACATTTATTTTCTTGATTACTTCTACTAGTTTTTCTCAAAATAAAAAAGAACAGGTTTCCCCCGTTCTTTTTATTCAACACCAAATAAAACTTTTGCATTTTTAGTTGTCATTTCTGCTACTTCCTCATAAGAAATTCCTTTTAAATTCGCAATTTCTTCTGCTACGAGTTTTACATAACTCGGTTCATTTCGTTTCCCGCGAAATGGATGCGGCGTTAAATAGGGACAATCCGTCTCTATTAACAATTTCTCTAATGGAATCTCCGTAGCAACTTCTTTCGGTTTCTTAGCGTTTTTAAATGTAACTGGTCCACCTAACGAAATTAAAAAGTTCATATCAACACATCGCTCTGCTACTTCTACGCTACCGCTAAAGCAATGCATAATGCCTCCTACTTCAGCTGCATTCTCTTCTTCTAGAATATCGACAATATCTTGAGTTGCATCGCGGTTATGTATAATAATCGGCAAATTTACTTTTTTCGCTAATGCAATTTGTTTACGAAATACTTCTTTCTGTATTTCTTTTGGAGACTTATCCCAGTGATAATCTAAGCCCATTTCTCCAAGTGCAACGACTTTAGGATGAGAAGCAAGTTCTTCTAACCAAGCTAAATGTTCTTCTGTCATGTCGATTGCATCAACTGGATGCCAGCCAACCGCAGCGTAAATAAAATCATAGGCTTCAGCTAATTCCATCGCCTTTTTTATCGTTACTTCATCAAAACCAACAACAACTGTATAAGTAACTCCCGCTTCTTTCATTCGGGCAATAACCTCTTGCAAATCTTCTTCGAATTGCTCTGCATTCAAATGTGAATGTGTATCAAACAACATAATACATAACTCCTTTTATATTGAAATCAAGTTTATTCTACAAAAATAAGTTCTTTAATAACTTAACGATAACAATACTACAATCTTAATGCAAAAATAGAGAGTGTAAAAAGAAAAAAGACGCTTCACACATGTTACACGTGAAACATCTCTTTTCTTGTCTTAATTACTTGATTTTTGTACCATTTGGTAGATTTTGGTCAATTGATGCTAATGACAATACGCCATTCTCTTCACCCGCTAAAATCATACCTTGCGATAATTCACCGCGTAATTTTACAGGTTTTAAGTTTGTTACACAAATAACCTTTTTACCTTTTAAGTCTTCCGGCGAATAGAATTTTGCAATTCCAGAAACAACTTGACGCTTTTCTGTGCCTAAGTCTAGTTGAATTTTTAACAACTTGTCTGCTTTTTTCACAGGTTCAGCAGATAGTACTTCAGCTACGCGTAATTCTACTTTAAAGAAATCATCAATTGTAATTTCTTCTGCCTTCGGTTCTTCTTCTTTTTTCTCTTCTACTTTAGGAGCAGAGCTTTTCATTTGTTCTTTAATGTACTCTACTTCCACTTCCATTTCTAAACGAGGGAAAATTGGGTTTCCTTTTTCTACTTTTGTTCCAGCTGGAATGCAGCCAATTGTAGATAGACTTTCCCAAGATTTATGAGCTTCATCAGTAAGGCCAAGCTGAGCAAACATCTTGCTTGGTGCTACTGTTAAGAATGGCATAAGCATAATACCTGTTTGACGAAGTACTTCTGCTAAATGAGCCATTACAGAAGCTAACTTTTCACGATCATTCTCATCTTTTGCTAATACCCATGGTTGTGTTTCATCAATATATTTATTCGTACGACTAACTAGTTGCCAAATAGATCCTAACGCTACAGAGAACTCCATATTCTCCATTGCTTCTTCTACTTTTTTCAAAGTATCTTGTGCAAACGCTACTAACGTTTCATCAAATTCCGTCACATTTTCTTTAAATGCAGGGATTTCTCCGTTAAAATACTTATCAATCATAGCTACTGTACGATTTAATAAATTACCTAAGTCATTTGCTAAGTCGAAATTAATACGCTCCACAAATCCTTCTGGTGTGAATACACCATCAGATCCAAATGGAACTTCACGAAGTAGGTAATAACGTAATGCATCTAATCCGTAACGATCGATTAATGTAACTGGATCTACTACGTTTCCTTTTGACTTACTCATCTTTCCATCCTTCATTAAAATCCAGCCATGAGCAAAGACTTTCTTCGGAAGAGGTAAATCTAATGCCATTAAAATTATCGGCCAATAAATTGTATGGAAACGAACAATTTCTTTCCCAACTAAATGCACATCTGCAGGCCAGAATTTTTTATATTTCTCTTCATTTGCTGTTCCATAACCTAACGCCGTAATATAATTAGATAGTGCGTCAACCCATACGTAAATAACATGTTTTGGGTTACCAGGAACACGAACTCCCCAGTCAAATGAAGTACGAGAAACCGCTAAATCTTCTAATCCTGGTTTAATAAAATTATTAATCATTTCATTTTTACGAGACTCCGGCTGAATGAAATGTGGATTATCTTCATAGAACTTTAATAGTCTGTCGACATATTTACCCATTCTAAAGAAATAAGATTCTTCACGAACAAGTTCTACATCATGACCACTATCTGGGCTTTTTCCTCCAACTACTTTGTCGCCTTCCATAATTGGATCTACTAATTGATGCTCTGTATAGAACGTCTCATCTTGTACAGAATACCAACCTTCATATTCATCAAGATAAATGTCACCTTGATCTACTAATTGCTTAAAGATTTTTTCGACAACATCTTTATGACGATCTTCAGTTGTACGAATAAAATCATCATAAGAAATATCCATCTTCTCCCAAAGCTCTTTAATTCCTGCAACAATGTTATCAACATATGCCTGTGGCGTAATATTTAACTCTTCTGCTTTCTTTTGGATCTTCTGTCCATGCTCATCAGTTCCTGTTAAATAATGCACATTATAACCTTGCATACGCTTATATCGTGCCATCGCATCTCCTGCTACTGTCGTATAAGCATGTCCAATGTGTAATTTTCCACTTGGATAATAAATTGGGGTAGTAATATAAAAGGACTTATTTTCCTCTGTCATTGTTTTGGACCTCCCGAATAACCTCATATGTATTTATAAACAGTATATCAAAAACTCATATATAAAGTGAAACTTTAATCAGTAGGGTTTTTGTTCCTCCCTACTAATTATTAGCCCACATTAATTGGGCTTTTACGAGCAGCCCAAATCTAACTTATCTTCTTTACGCCAACCTAATTTTAAATTTAGGTCTTAATGCTCGATATCTTTATCATCTATTGCTCATATTTCACAAAAATATACAATCTCCACTTTTAATTTATTATTTTTTCAGAAAATAATGTAAATAATTGTGGAATTTCCTCTCAATCTATTATATATAAGAAATAAGAAATCTATAAATCTTTTTAAAAAATATAGAATTTAAGAATTGACGGAAATGTAAATGATTGGTATCATATGTCCATAGGGTATTTTGTCGAAAAATGACGAATCTAAAAATAGACTCGAAACTTATAAACTATTTATTTAGGAGGAAAAAAATTATGAAATCTACTGGTATTGTTCGTAAAGTTGATGAATTAGGTCGTGTAGTAATTCCAATCGAATTACGCCGTACTTTAGGTATTGCAGAAAAGGACGCTCTTGAAATCTATGTTGATGACGAAAAAATCATCTTAAAGAAATATAAACCAAACATGACTTGCCAAGTAACTGGTGAAGTATCTGACGGTAACCTTTCTTTAGCTGAAGGTAAAATCATCTTAAGCAAAGAAGGCGCTGAGCAAATCTTAAACGAACTTCAAGATTATATCGAAACAGCAAAATAAGCTTCTCAATTATGAGAAGCTTATTTTTTATCGACATGATAGATTTGATATACATCTCTTTTCGACAAATCTCGATCTTTAGCGACTGTTTTAATCGCTTCTTTTGAATTCATACTTTTTTCATTTATATAATATTCAATATGATCATATACCGAAAGAGATTCCCACCATTGTTCTTCTGGAACAGGTTCTTCTGTTGAACCAGCTACTAAAATACAAAACTCACCACGTACTTCATTTTGCTTCGTCCACTCAATTGCTTCTTCGATTGTCCCTCGAATAAATTCCTCAAATTTTTTAGTTAACTCTCGACATAATACAATCTCTCTATTTCCCAACACTTCCTGCATCGAAATTAAAGTATCGTCTAAACGATGAGGCGCTTCATAAAACATCATTGTAGTTTGTACATAACGAAGCTTTTCTAACTCCATCTTTCGTTCCTTTTTGTTTCTCTGCAAGAAACCATAGAAATAAAACTGCTTTGTTTCAAGACCGGATGCAATTAATGCTGTAAGGGCTGCATTTGCTCCAGGAAGCGGAATTACATGATATTGCTCAGCTACTGCCTCAACGACAATATCGTAACCTGGATCAGAAATACACGGCATACCAGCGTCGCTAACAAGTGCTACATTCTTTCCATCCTCTAATTTCTCTAATAGTTTCTTCCCACTTACTTCTTTATTGTGCTCATGATAACTCGTAACAGGTGTTTCAATTTCAAAATAATTACAAAGTTTTTTCGTTTGTCTCGTATCTTCAGCAGCAATTAAATCAACTTCTTTTAAAATTCGGATTGCACGAAATGTCATATCTTCTAGATTTCCAATAGGAGTTGGTACTAAATATAAAACTCCCTTTTCATTTTGTTGAAAGCTTTTTTGTTGCCACATAGCGTTCTCCTTTTTGCATATATGCCTCTTTTTGTTTTCTCGTTAATTGCTTAAAGTAATACTCCGCTTGCATAGCTGTACGCTTATCATCGTGGGTCTCTACATATTTTAAAACAACAGGAAGCCTGACGCGTGTATACTTAGCCCCTTTGCCGCTATTATGAGTCTGAATTCTCTTTTCTATATGGTTTGTATATCCAGCATAATAACTTCCATCAGAGCACTCTACCACATAAAAAAAGTGCTTATTCTTCTCCATATAAAATCGAACGTAGCTCCTTTGTATATTCGTTATTGCTCTCATATACAACGAGAGGCGGTAAAATTTTCAAATCTGCATTTCCATCCTTAATTCCTTCAATTAACAATGTATTTGCTTCTTTTCCAACCTTAGGATAAACAAATTGCACACGCTTTGGTTCAATTTTATATTTACGCATTAATGTGACAATGTCTAGTAATCGCCCTGGACGATGTACAAACGCTACTTTCCCACCTTGTTTTACTAACTGACTACTTACAGATACAACATCTTCTAATGTACACATAATTTCATGACGAGCTATCGCTAAATGTTCATTCATATTTTTCTCTGAAGTTTGAGGTGTTTGAAAATATGGTGGATTACATGTAACAACATCATATTGATGACGCCCAAGTTTCTCTGGCATATCTTTCAAATCTCCATGTATGAGGTGAATTCTTTCCTCCAACCCATTGTATTGAACACTTCTTACTCCCATATCATATAAGCGTTCTTGAATTTCCACCCCAGTAATATTTCCTTTTGTTCTTGTACTTAATAGAAGGGGAACAACCGCGTTACCTGTACACAAATCAAGTAAATTCCCCTTTTGAATTGGTACCCATGCAAAATCTGCAAGTAAAACGGCATCTAAAGAAAAATTAAATACTGATGGGCTTTGTATAATCTTCATGTCTTGTGCTAATAAGTAATCTAAACGTTCATCTTCATATAAATTCATATACTGCTCCTTTTCTTACCCTTAACCTACCCTATTTCATGTATAAAAAATTACCTTTCCAATTATAATTGGAAAGGTAATTTCACTTTTTATTTAAGAATGACAGACAGAATAAACAATCTCCCTCTTTACGTACACTTCCATAATGTAGATTGCAAATATGAAAACCTTCTTGATACAGTCTCGCTAAATTGTCATAGCCTTCACCAATATCTGTTTTCGGCTTCACTTCTTTACGTTTTTGAGTTTTTTGTTTTTCTTTATTCTGCACTTCTTCAAAACGGTGTCGCAAATTGTTATTTTCCATTTTTATATGCTGGTTTTCTTCCAACAACTCTGCAAGATGCTGTTTTAACTCTCCCAACTGTTTATATAAATGTCCAATTTGCTCTTCCATACTAGAAACCGATTCAAAAATATCTTTTTTCTCCACAAGCACCCACCTCATTAATCTGTGGTTTGACTCGAAACGACCCCTTTATTCACTAACTCATCTAACGTATATTCTACTATCCGTTCCTTGTCTACTAGTTCCACTTGAATTAATCTTTCTAAAATATTTAATCCGATAACACGGCCAGTACCATGCGGGGTTTGTATACGTTGATCTAAATCAGGAAGTTGTTCCTTTGCTGCCTCATATTCATCATTCTCATATTTTAAGCAACACATTAAGCGACCACATAAACCAGAGATTTTTGCAGGATTTAATGATAAATTTTGATCCTTTGCCATTTTAATGGATACAGGTTCAAAATCCCCTAAAAAAGTAGAACAACAAAGCATACGACCACATGGACCAATACCACCTAGCATCTTCGCTTCATCACGAACACCAATTTGTCTTAGTTCAATTCTTGTTCTAAAAATTGCGGCTAAGTCCTTCACTAGTTCGCGGAAATCGATCCGACCATCCGCAGTAAAATAGAAAATAATCTTATTACGATCGAATGTATACTCTACATCTACAAGTTTCATATCAAGATTATGCTCTACTACCTTTTGTTGACAGACTTGATATGCTTCTTTGGCAGCATGTTTGTTCTCTTCAACAATGGTACGATCATTTTCATTTGCAATACGAATAACCTTTTTTAGCGGTAATACAACGTCGTTTTCATCAACTTGTTTTTTGGTAATAACTACTTTTCCGTATTCAATACCTCTTACCGTTTCTACAATGACAAACTCATTTTCAGAGATATCGAACTGGTTTGGATCAAAGTAATATACCTTTCCGGCCTTCTTAAAGCGAACACCTACTACATCATACAAAACGGTCATCCCTCCTGCAACCGCAACACTAACTGTTCGAACACAAGCTGCGCATTTACATTAGCGTTGATTCTATTTTTTGCCTCTAATATATTAAAGAGAGCTGATACAATGCGCTTCTGAGCATAGGAAAACGATTCAAACATCTCTTTCTGATCATGAAAAACAAGACGATCTTCTTCTCCAAGTTGAACATATAATAAATCCTTATAAATAAGGAGTAACATATCTAAACCTTGCTGTAATTGTTCTTTCTCTCCAAAGTGTTTTCCCCATTTTTCTTGTACAAAAAAAATAGAGGTTTTATCTTTTTCGAGCGCTTCACATAATTTTATCACTAAAGCTCGTGCTTGTGCAAACCATTCATCACTACATAAAGCTAAAGCTTCATCAAAACTATTTGTAAGTTGAGCAGCAAGTGTCGATAAAGATGCTGTAATCCCTTCATCCTGTAATCTTCTAATTAAAGATTCCGTAGGTAACGGTCTAAACGTAACAACTTGGCAACGAGATAAAATCGTATTTAAAATTTGATGACTTTGTTCAGTAAGTAAAATAGCAGTTGTATCACTACTTGGTTCTTCTAAAAATTTCAAAAGTGTATTTGCCGCATTTGCTGTCATACGATCTGCGTGCTCAATAATATATAATTTTTTATTTGCCTCTAATCCTGTTTTTGAAAACTCTTCTTGTAAATCATGAATTTGCTGCTTTTTAATAGATAATCCGTCTGGTTTTACAATATGTAAGTTAGGGTGGTTACCTGAATCAATTCGCTTACAGTTTGTACATACATGGCAGGGCTCTACCCCATTCCGCTCAGAACAGAGGAAACTCTTTGCCATTTGAATTGCTGTCGCAAACTTTCCTGTCCCTTTCCCTCCCTCTAACAAGTAAGCGTGGGATATACGCTCTTTTGCAATGCTATTCATCAACATTTTTACACCGATGGGTTGTATAGCAGAAAGCTGCTCCCACGTCTTCGTCATAATGCATACCTCACTTATTTCATTCTTTCCTTCTATTATAACAATTTATCTTCTATAATCTGAACAACTTCTTCTATAAGTTTTTCCATCGGCTGATCAGCATTTACCAATACAATACGATCCGAGAAACGTTCTACAACTTGTAAATACCCTTCGCGCACACGTTTATGGAAAGAGATATCTTCCATATCTAGTCGATTTACTTCACGTCCTGCATCTTTTTCAATCCGAGCCAAACCAACCTCAGGCTCAATGTCTAGATAAATTGTTAAACTAGGCATACAGTCCTCTGTTGCGAAACGATTTATTTCAAATACCTTATCCATACCCAATCCTCTTGCATAGCCTTGGTATGCTAAAGAGCTATCTATAAAACGATCACATAACACGAGGTAGTTCTCATTAAGTGCTGGCATAACTTTTTCTACTAAATGTTGTCTGCGCGCAGCAGCATAAAGAAGCGCTTCTGTACGTGCTTCCATCATCGTATATTCTTGTTTATGTAAAATCGTCCTAATGTCCTCAGAAATTGCAATACCGCCTGGTTCCCTTGTCGCCATTACCTTTTGTGCTTTTTTTTCAAAATATGGCAATAAGCTTTTAATTAACGTTGTTTTACCTGAACCTTCTGGGCCCTCAATTGTTACAAATAATCCCTTCATCCTAAAACCTACTTTCTATATCATACACTTTCATATATTTCGTATTACCTTGAAAACGAGCTCCTGCTCTCTCTAAATACATAATTTGCTCTTTATGCTCTGAAGTAATTCTCTCTCCATACATAATCAATGGAATTCCAGGTGGATACGGAATCACCATTTCCGCCGCTATCATTCCAACAGCCTCTTCTATAGATACTATCTTTGTTTCATATCCGTCTAGTTGTTTATACGTATACGGTAAAAGAGAGAATTCACCTTTATAAGTATAACGAATAGATTCCCTCTTGTCTTTCACCTCATAATGTTGCAATGCTACTCGGATCATCTCTATAACCTTCATATATCCCTCATTTACTTGTAAGGGTAAAATAAATAGGACATTGTACGGATCAGCCATCTCTGTATATATACCGACCTTTTCAAATACAGACTGTAATTCGTACCCTGATAACTGACAACGAGTTTGTACGGTGACCTTTAACTCATCTTGCAACGGATATTCTAAAATGGCGATTTGGGGAATAGAACGTAATTGTTCCTTAAATCTTCGTAAAAACTCAACAATTTCACTGTGACCTTCTTCTTTTATACGCGCCATTGTAAAGCGTGCTATATCCAAGGAAGCCATAATTGGATACGATGGACTACTAGATTGTAGCATACTTAAATAAGTAGTAACCTTCTCTTCGTCTACTAAGTGACTATTTATATGTAAATAGGAACCCATTGTCATTGCGGGTAATGTTTTATGTGCAGAATGAACTACAATATCTGCACCATATGTTAATGCTGACTTTGGGAATGGTTCTCCCAAGCACAGATGTGCCCCATGTGCCTCATCTACCAAAACAGGGATTTTATGTGCATGTGCAAAAGCGATGCTTGCCTCTAGATCCATACCCATACCATAATAATTAGGATGCGTTAAAATGAGTGCTTTCGCATTTGGATACTTTTCAATTGCTTTCTTAATAATTTCGTTACGAACTCCCACCGGTACGTTATAAGCTTCATCAATCCATGGATCTAAAAAAATGGGATTTGCTCCCGCAAGTTTTAAAGCATTAATAATTGATTTATGGCAATTTCTTTGTACAAGAACAATATCATGTTCCCCACAACAAGACAAAATCATTGCTAAGTTCCCGACTGTTGAACCATTAATTAAAAAATAGCTCCTCTTTGTATTATAAACTTCAGCCAATAATTGTTGTGCCTCATCTATACATTCAAACGGACTATGCAAATCATCTAGTCCTGCTAACTCAGTTACATCAATAGATAGAATATCTTTAAACTCTCTTATTGCCTCCTGAGGGAAGTTTAAACCATTCTTATGACCTGGAACATGAAAGGATAACGGCCCTCTTTCTTTAAACTCTATTAACGCCTCATATAAAGGCATACGATTTTGATTCATCTACATCTCTTCCTTATTATTCATTCTCTATCTATTATACAGAACAAAAAAAATAATAGGCATATGCCTATTTAAAAATATGATACTTCTAATTTTCGAAGCTGCTTTAAATAATGTATATATTTCGGATCATCTGTCTCTGTATTCACCATATCCTTTTCACATTCATAGCATATTAAATTATTATAAACATATATACCTTCTTTTCTTTTTGTCTCACAAACAATACAAACTTCACTTTGTAATTTCATAGCCTTCCCTCCCTATTTTAGTGAACCTATTTTATACTTCTAATCCTTAACAATTTACAGAAAAATATACACCCATCTCTTATATAATATGATTAACTCTTGGGCAACGTGTTTGTATCACCCTTACTTCTTTCCCGTTCTTTTTAACAATACAAAAAAACACAAATCAAATGACTTGTGTTTTTAGTTGCTTGGCGACGTCCTACTCTCACAGGGACAAGGTCCCAACTACCATCGGCGCTAGAGAGCTTAACTTCCGTGTTCGGTATGGGAACGGGTGTGACCTCTCTGCCATCATCACCAAACTATGAAGGCATATTCCTTCAAAACTAGATAACATTTGCTACATATTATATGGTTAAGTCCTCGATCTATTAGTATTCGTCAGCTCCACATGTCACCATGCTTCCACCTCGAACCTATCAACCTGATCATCTTTCAGGGATCTTACTAGCTTACGCTATGGGAAATCTCATCTTGAGGGGGGCTTCATGCTTAGATGCTTTCAGCACTTATCCCTTCCGCACATAGCTACCCAGCTATGCCCTTGGCAGAACAACTGGTACACCAGCGGTGCGTCCATCCCGGTCCTCTCGTACTAAGGACAGCTCCTCTCAAATTTCCTACGCCCACGACGGATAGGGACCGAACTGTCTCACGACGTTCTGAACCCAGCTCGCGTACCGCTTTAATGGGCGAACAGCCCAACCCTTGGGACCGACTACAGCCCCAGGATGCGATGAGCCGACATCGAGGTGCCAAACCTCCCCGTCGATGTGGACTCTTGGGGGAGATAAGCCTGTTATCCCCGGGGTAGCTTTTATCCGTTGAGCGATGGCCCTTCCATGCGGAACCACCGGATCACTAAGCCCGACTTTCGTCCCTGCTCGACTTGTAGGTCTCGCAGTCAAGCTCCCTTATGCCTTTGCACTCTACGAATGATTTCCAACCATTCTGAGGGAACCTTTGGGCGCCTCCGTTACACTTTAGGAGGCGACCGCCCCAGTCAAACTGCCCACCTGACACTGTCTCCCGGGTCGATAAGACCCGTAGGTTAGAATTTCAATACAGTCAGGGCGGTATCCCACCAGCGCCTCCACCGAAGCTAGCGCTCCGGTTTCAATGGCTCCCGCCTATCCTGTACAAACTGTACCAAAATTCAATATCAGGCTACAGTAAAGCTCCACGGGGTCTTTCCGTCCTGTCGCGGGTAACCTGCATCTTCACAGGTACTATAATTTCACCGAGTCTCTGGTTGAGACAGTGCCCAAATCGTTACACCTTTCGTGCGGGTCGGAACTTACCCGACAAGGAATTTCGCTACCTTAGGACCGTTATAGTTACGGCCGCCGTTTACTGGGGCTTCAGTTCAGAGCTTCGCTTACGCTAACCCCTCTCCTTAACCTTCCAGCACCGGGCAGGTGTCACCCCCTATACTTCGCCTTACGGCTTCGCAGAGAGCTGTGTTTTTGCTAAACAGTCGCTTGGGCCTATTCACTGCGGCTTTCCGTTAAGAAAGCACCCCTTCTCCCGAAGTTACGGGGTCATTTTGCCGAGTTCCTTAACCAGAGTTCTCTCGCACACCTTAGGATTCTCTCCTCGCCTACCTGTGTCGGTTTGCGGTACAGGCACCTTTTATCTCGCTAGAAGCTTTTCTTGGCAGCGGGGAATCAAAGACTTCGCTCCATAAGGAGCTTCCCCATCACAGCTCAGCATACGCGATAAGCGGATTTGCCTACTTATCAGCCTAACTGCTTGGACGTGCACAACCAATCGCACGCTTCTTCTATCCTTCTGCGTCCCTCCATTGCTCAAACGATAAAGAGGTGGTACAGGAATATCAACCTGTTGTCCATCGCCTACGCCTGTCGGCCTCGGCTTAGGTCCTGACTAACCCTGAGCGGACGAGCCTTCCTCAGGAAACCTTAGGCATTCGGTGGACGGGATTCTCACCCGTCTTTCGCTACTCATACCGGCATTCTCACTTCTAAGCACTCCACCAGTCCTTACGGTCTGACTTCACTGTCCTTAGAACGCTCCCCTACCACTGATACCATTGGTATCAATCCGCAGCTTCGGTGGTGTATTTAGCCCCGGTACATTTTCGGCGCAGAGTCA
>NZ_JARVGY010000001.1:2547500-2565000 GCF_040460035.1 Bacillus cereus group sp. MG1
ACGCCCAATAATTCCGGATAACGCTTGCCACCTACGTATTACCGCGGCTGCTGGCACGTAGTTAGCCGTGGCTTTCTGGTTAGGTACCGTCAAGGTGCCAGCTTATTCAACTAGCACTTGTTCTTCCCTAACAACAGAGTTTTACGACCCGAAAGCCTTCATCACTCACGCGGCGTTGCTCCGTCAGACTTTCGTCCATTGCGGAAGATTCCCTACTGCTGCCTCCCGTAGGAGTCTGGGCCGTGTCTCAGTCCCAGTGTGGCCGATCACCCTCTCAGGTCGGCTACGCATCGTTGCCTTGGTGAGCCGTTACCTCACCAACTAGCTAATGCGACGCGGGTCCATCCATAAGTGACAGCCGAAGCCGCCTTTCAATTTCGAACCATGCGGTTCAAAATGTTATCCGGTATTAGCCCCGGTTTCCCGGAGTTATCCCAGTCTTATGGGCAGGTTACCCACGTGTTACTCACCCGTCCGCCGCTAACTTCATAAGAGCAAGCTCTTAATCCATTCGCTCGACTTGCATGTATTAGGCACGCCGCCAGCGTTCATCCTGAGCCAGGATCAAACTCTCCAATAAAGTTAGTTTGTCTAGCATCTAAAATAAAAATTGACGTTTCACGTTGTTTGTTTCGTTTAGTTTTCAAAGTTCAATATCGCGTTTCAGCGACTTTTATAATTTAACACTTCTCGTTAAATCTGTCAACAGTTTTTTTCTTTCGTTGCTGACGACGCTTATTAATTTACCATATTAATCATTTAATAGTCAACACTTTTTAAAAAAATGCCAAAATAATTTTATCTTGGCATGATATAAAGCTTAATAATCACTAATGCTGCCACACCCGGTAAGCCTAACAAACTCGTTATTGCTGCTGTCCCCATGTTAATCGGGATATGAAAATCAAAATATGTCCCTACAACATTTACGATAAAAAGCAATGCTATTCCTAAAGTAACATGAAAAATCACCTTACCTATAAAACGTAATGGCTTAGAGGCAACACCAAAAACAAGAAAAATAAATACTAAAGTAAGAATGCCAACAATAATAATTGTAGAATTCATTTTTTCCTCCTTATGAATGACCTATACATCTATTTGTATGGGACAAGACAATAAAAAAGAACAGTTATCATATGCAGCATCTCTTTTATATAAACTAAATAAAACGATACCTCAGCATTTAACAAATAAAATAAAAAGGCCTGCTTAGAAAGCAGAACCTTTTACCATTGTTCCATTTTTACAGGACGACGCTTTGCTTCTTTCAACAAAAAGAAATATTTCGCCTCTGCTATTTTCAAAGAACAAATGACATCTTGAGACGGTTCTACACTTTGTTCGACCATTCTCTTCTGACGTAACCACTCATTCTTCACTTTTTCCAAAAGTACAATTAACTTATCGTCATACTCTTTACGCAATTTACCCTTTTTTTGAAAGAACATTTTCGTTTCTCCTCTTATACTTCTCTGCGACCTTCTAACGCTTTGGATAATGTCACTTCATCTGCATATTCTAAATCTCCACCAACTGGCAGACCATGTGCAATACGAGTTACTTTAATGCCTGTAGGTTTTAAGAGGCGGGAGATATACATCGCTGTAGCTTCCCCTTCAATATTAGGGTTTGTTGCTAATATCACTTCTTGTACCGTTTCATCATGTAGTCGCTTTAAGAGTTGCGGGATATTAATGTCTTCCGGTCCAATTCCCTCCATAGGAGAAATCGCACCACGTAACACATGATATACACCTTGATACTCTTTCATTTTTTCCATCGCGATTACATCTTTCGGTTCTTGTACGACACAAACAACTGATTGATCTCGATGTGAATCATTACAAATATAACAAGGATCACGATCAGTAATATGTCCGCATACAGAACAGTACGCTAAATCTCGCTTCGCATTTACAAGTGCTTTCGCGAAACCTAACACATCATCTTCTTTCATATCTAATACGAAAAATGCCAATCGAACCGCTGTTTTCGGTCCGATACCTGGCAACTTCATAAAACTATCGATTAGTTTTGATATTGGTTCTGGATAATGCATGTATCAATATCCTCCTAGAACATTCCACCTGGTAAGTTTAAGCCTTTTGTAAATTTACCCATTGTAGAGTTTGAAAGCTCATCAGCCTTTTTAAGTGCATCATTTGTTGCAGCTAATACTAAGTCTTGTAGCATTTCGATATCTTCTGGATCTACAACTTCTTCTTTAATCTTCACTTCAAGAATTTGCTTGTGACCATTTGCGATAACTGTAATCATTCCGCCGCCAGCTGTACCTTCAACTGTTTTTTCACCAAGCTCTTCTTGTGCTTTCGCCATGTCCTTTTGCATCTTTTGCATTTGTTTCATCATGTTATTCATATTTCCCATTCCGCCACGCATCATAATTAATTCCTCCTAATTATTATTACTCTTTTATTTCAATGAGTTCTTGCCCTACTAATTTCACTGCCTCTTCTATAAGAGGATCTTCCTTTTTCTCTGGGCTTTCTTCAGACTCTCCACCTTCACGTTGTAAAAAGTCTTCACGGATTTTACCCCATTCACTTTTTGGAATGGCAATCATATTTAACCTTTTACTTAGCAATTCAAATAAAGCTTGTTCTACTGTATCCATAGCTTCTCGATTTTCGCTCGCCATCTTACAGTGAATCTCATATTGAAATGCTAAAACGTAAGTGTCATCTGAAGCTGCCACTGGTTCGCTATTTTCTAGTAAAACAGCAAACGCTACTTTGTTATATGATTTGAGTCTTCCTAACAACTCACCCCATACAGCTTTTAATTGTTCTAAATCTTGACGCTTCGCTTGTTTTAATACTTCATTTACACGTCCGACAGGAATCTTCATACTTCCTGTTCTTACCGGCTTTGGTGTTGCACGTGTCTCTCTTACTTCCTGTTGTACACCAGCTGGCACACCGTTCTTTTTAACTTGCTCTAACTCTTTCTCCAGTTGCTGCATCCTGTTCATAATTGCTTGCAAACGATCTGTACCATTTGCTTGCATCATAAACTGTTGACACAATTGCACCATAACAACTTCTAAGAAAATACGCGGATGATTTGTCCACTTCATTTCCTGTTGTCCCTTACTAAGGGTATGAATAATCTCATAGATCACTTCCGGTTGCATTTCTTCACTCAACTTACGGAATTGATCATCTACAATTACTCGTTCCAACATATGTTCTAGTTGCGGTGAAGTTTGATATAAAAGCATATCACGATAATAGTAAATGAAATCCTCCATAAAACGAACTGGATCCTTCCCTTTACTCATCATTTCATCTATGATTTGCAATGCTCTTGATACATCATTTTCACGTATGCATTCTACTAAATTGCCTAAGTATTGCTGAGAAACAGATCCTGTTACGGCCAATACATCTTCTGTCGTAACGGTCTCATCACTATAAGATATAGCCTGATCAATAAGACTAAGTGCGTCACGCATACCACCTTCAGCAGCACGCGCAACAATTTGTAATGCCTCATCTTCCACTTGCGTACCTTCATTTGTCACGACCGTTGATAATCTCTCAACAATATCATTCACTGATATTTTTCGGAATTCAAAACGCTGACAACGTGAAATAATTGTAGGCGGGATCTTATGAGGTTCTGTTGTCGCCAAAATAAAGATAACATGTCCTGGCGGCTCTTCTAAGGTTTTTAAAAGCGCATTGAATGCACCCATAGAAAGCATGTGAACTTCATCAATAATGTATACTTTATATTCTACAGCACTTGGAGCATATTTTACTTTATCTCTAATATCTCGAATTTCATCTACACCGTTATTTGAAGCCGCATCAATTTCTAATACATCTGAAATGGATCCTTGTGTAATTCCTAAACAAGAAGGACATTCATTACAAGGTTCAGCTACCGGAGCATGTTCACAGTTAATTGCTTTTGCAAATACTTTTGCAATTGTCGTTTTTCCTGTTCCCCTCGGGCCAGAAAATAAATAAGCATGTGAAACTTTCTCTTGAAGAAGGGCATTTTGCAACGTTTTTGTCACGTGCTTTTGACCGACTACATCTTCGAACTTTTGCGGTCTCCATGTTCGGTATAACGCTTGGTATGACACGAAAATACGGCCTCCCTCAAAGGTTATTATCTCATTTATTATAACCCATTCTGTTTATAGATTCCAAAAGTTATTTTCTATACAAAAAACTCACCTTTGTATTAAGGTGAGTTTTGTATACATATATAACTGCCGTGCACCCTCCGTCGATTACGTACCATAAGCGTTACTCAAGCAGTTAGCTCGGTTCAGGCACTCCTGCGGCACACGAGAAGACCCGCTTATTGCTGCTTCCTTCCGGACCTGACAAGGTTCACGGGGTCCCGTTGCGCAGGACCCAAACGTCAACACCACTTACTTAAGGCAGACCTTACAGCAACATAACCTCGAGAGGGGATTCGGCCTCGCTAGAGCGGATTGCGAGTATAGGGCACCGCTACCTCCCCGCTTAGCACGGCAAAGTTAAAACCAATATTCGGTTGCCTTCATTAAAGGCATTATCAGTATAACTTGTTTCTTTATAAAATGCAAATACGTTAGTTCCCAGTATTCTTCTCTAATTTTTTTATTGCTTTTCTTTTTTTACGAAGCTCTCTAAAAAAGCTTGTTAACAACGTACCGCATTCTTCCTCTAATACACCAGATACTACTTCACATTGATGATTGAAGCGTTCATCCGTTAAAAGATTCATCAATGTCCCTGCACATCCGCCCTTCGGATCACTTGCACCATATACAACTCGCTTCACTCGTGATAAAACAATTCCACCTGCACACATTGGACAAGGTTCTAATGTTACATACAGTGTTGCATCTTCTAAACGCCATGTCCCTAATTTTTTACACGCCTCATCTATCGCTAGCAACTCAGCATGAGCTATTGATCTCTGCTCAGTTTCCCTTAAATTATGGGCAACACTAATTACCTCACCATCTAACACTATAACTGCTCCAATTGGTACTTCCTGTATTTCCTCTGCCTTTTTAGCTTCTTCTATCGCTAATTGCATAAAATAAATATCTTGATCTTGTTCCATAACATAGTCCTTTCATTACAAATAAAGTACACTTATTTCCATTTACTACACAGGGGATAACTTTTACAAATTCAATCCACCCTAAAAGAAAAAAGAGAGGGGATTACATATGAAAAATACCGCCTTGCTCATTATCGATATGATTAATGACTTTCAATTTTCCCACGGACCCATTCTAGCTAAAAAATGTGAAATTATAACAAACCCTATTTTACAATTAAAGAAAAAAATGAAATCCTTCGGCTGTCCTATAATTTACGTTAATGACCATTATCAACTGTGGAGATCTGATATCGACCAACTTATTACTCATTGTACAAATGAATATAGCGAAAACATAATCCATAAGATTGCTCCAAGTTCTGATGATTACATTTTTATTAAACCACATTATTCCGCTTTTTATGAAACACCTTTAAATTCATTACTAGGTTATTTAAAAATAGAAAATCTAATATTAACAGGGGTTGCCGGAAATATATGTATCCTATTTACAGCTAATGATGCTCATATGAGAAATTATACATTGTATGTACCAGAGGATTGTATCGCCTCTAACAACGACCAAGATAATATACATGCTTTAAAAATAATGGAAACTACATTGAAAGCAACTATAACATCATCAACCAAAATAAAATTTAATTAATACATATATCTATTTTCTAACTTTTTATATCAAATTAACCCGCTCGCTTCCCTCTTGTGCTACAATAATTCTGTTTTGTGTTTTTAGTAGTCACGGTAAATCACTGATTGAAAGGAGGAAACAGCGTGACCGGAGTACCATTTATCACGGTTGAAGGACCAATTGGTGTTGGAAAAACTTCACTTGCGAAGGAAATTTCAACTCACATGCAACTCCACTTACTAAAAGAGATTGTTGATGAAAATCCCTTTTTAGGAAAGTTCTATGAAGACATCGACGAATGGAGTTTTCAAACAGAGATGTTCTTTCTTTGTAATAGATACAAACAATTAGAAGACATTAACATAAAGTATTTGAATCAAAGGAAACCAGTAGTAGCGGATTACCATATCTTTAAAAATTTAATTTTTGCATCCCGCACATTAAAAGACTCCCAATATGACAAATACATGCAAATTTATCGTATCCTTACACAAGATATGCCTGTGCCAAATGTCATTGTTTATTTAACAGCTAGCCTAGAAACATTGCAAAAACGAATCGCCATGCGCGGAAGAGAATTTGAAAAAAACATGGATCCAAATTACTTACTACAGCTCACAAAAGATTATGAAACAGCAATGGATGCTTTTAAAAAAGATCATCCGGAAATACCAGTATTGAAATTTAATGGAGACGATATGGATTTTGTAAAAAATCCTGATGATTTAAACGTCATCCTATCTGCCCTTCAAAATACTCTCTTAAAGGAGTCGAAATAATAATGAATTTAAGGCAAAAATATGATATACCCAATGACGCAGTAATCACTATCGCCGGAACGGTAGGTGTGGGTAAATCAACTATGACAACTGCATTAGCTAATGCTTTAGGTTATCGCACATCATTTGAAAAAGTAGATTCCAATCCATATTTGGACAAGTTCTATGCGGACTTCACTCGTTGGAGCTTCCACCTACAAGTGTACTTTTTAGCAGAACGATTTAAGGAACAAAAAAGAATTTTTGAATATGGTGGCGGTTTTGTTCAAGATCGTTCCATTTACGAAGACACTGGAATTTTCGCAAAGATGCATCATGAAAAAGGAACAATGACGGAAACTGATTATGAAACATACAAAGGTTTATTTGACGCTATGGTCATGACTCCTTACTTCCCTCATCCAGACTTATTAATTTACTTAGAAGGTTCTTTCGATGATATTGTCGATCGTATTCAAGAACGCGGGCGCCCAATGGAACAGCAAACACCAATTGAGTACTGGAAAGAAATGCATGGACGTTATGAAAACTGGATTAACAACTTTAATTCATGCCCTGTATTACGCTTAAATATTAATGAGTACGATATTTTAAAAGATGGTGATTCAATCGAACCAATCATTAAAAAAATTGGCCATTTTTTAAAACAAACACGTAAACTTGTAAAATAAAAAACCCGTGCATATGCACGGGTTTTCCTATTAAATTACTTCTTCTTTGTTGGAGCAATAATTTCACTCTCAGGTTTTCCTGCGTTAATGCGCTGACGAACAGTACTTGTACTAATATCGTATGCTTCAGCAATCTCTTTAACAGTCATTTCTTTCCCGTTAATTACTGCCGTTAATACTTTACCTGTACGTTTTGGAGCCGCCGCTTTCTTTACAGCTGCTTTTTTAACTTGTTTTGGCGCCTCTACTTTACTCGTAGCTTGTTTTACATCACAAGTACAACCACAAAGTTTACGGAATGTATCATCACTAATAATGCGTGATACGTTTGCACCACTGTTTAAAATTCTATTGTTCTTACAGACAGGACATTGTACATAATATAAAGTTTTTCCATCTAAAGGAAACGTTTGTATAATAAGATCCATGTTGACTCCTTTCATATCTATGAAGATAATCATCGGAATATGAGTGTGTAATAAGGACAAAATTACCTTACACCATACTTTATGATTGGTTTTAAAATAAAAACTCGTTACGTGTTGGTAACGAGTTCTCCAATCTCCACTTATATGCGCTGTTGTCAATTATATCTGGAGGAGGTAGAGGGATTCGAACCCCCGCGCGACTCTCGCCGCCTGTCGGTTTTCAAGACCGATCCCTTCAGCCAGACTTGGGTATACCTCCATATTGACATCAAATATAATATCAAAAGAAAAACAGTTAGTCAACCCTACTAAAATAAATTATGAGGAAAGGAAAATTTTACTTTTCCCTTCCTACATTACAGTACTGACAACGCTCATAATTACCAATCACTCATACCGATGAATGTTTAAATTTACTTAATAACTGTTTTTCCTCCCATATAAGGGCGAAGAACTTCTGGAATTATAATTGTACCATCTTCTTGTTGGTAGTTCTCTAAAATAGCTGCAACCGTACGTCCGATCGCAAGACCAGATCCATTTAATGTATGAACATGTTCTGGTTTTCCATTTGGCTCACGGCGGAAACGGATATTTGCACGTCTCGCTTGGAAAGCTTCAAAATTACTACAAGAAGAAATTTCACGATATGTGCCATAGCTTGGAATCCATACTTCAATATCGTATTTCTTCGCTGCTGTAAATCCTAAATCGCCTGTGCACATGCTCATAACGCGATATGGCAACTCTAATAATTGTAACACGCGTTCTGCATCATTTGTTAATTTTTCTAATTCTTCATAAGAATCTTCTGGTTTTACGAACTTCACAAGCTCTACTTTATTGAACTGATGCTGGCGAATTAAACCACGTGTATCACGACCAGCTGAACCTGCTTCAGAACGGAAGCAAGAGCTAAATGCAGCATATCTTATAGGCAATTGCTCTTTATTTAAAATCTCATCACGATGCATATTCGTTACAGGTACTTCAGCTGTTGGAATTAAGAAGTAATCTTCACTTTCAATACGGAATGCATCTTCTTCAAACTTTGGAAGTTGTCCTGTTCCCGTCATACTTGCACGGTTTACCATATATGGAGGTAATACTTCTTCATATCCATGCTCATCAGTATGAAGATCAAGCATAAAGCTAATTAAAGCACGCTCTAATCTTGCACCAGCACCTTTGTAAAATACGAAGCGGCTTCCTGTTACTTTCCCAGCGCGTTCAAAATCTAAAATTCCTAAATCAGTAGCAAGATCCCAATGTGGTTTTGGCTCAAAAGTAAATTCTTTCACTTCTCCCCAAGTACGTGCTACTACATTATCATCCTCTGTTTCACCAACTGGAGCAGATTCATGAGGGATATTTGGAATAGATAACATTAATCTTTCTAAGTCTTCTTCAACTGTACGAAGTTCGTTATCAAGATCCTTTACTTTTTCTCCAACCTCACGCATTTCTAAAATTAGAGCCTCTGCATCTTTCTTTTCGCGCTTTAATACAGAAATTTGTTGAGATACTTCGTTACGTTTACTTTTTAATTCTTCTGTCTGAACAAGTAGTTCTCTTCTTCTCGTATCAAGTTCTTCAAAACGGCCGAAATCAGTTAAATCTTCGCCTCTATGCTGTAATTTCGCTTTTACTTCTTCAAAGTTTGTACGTAAAAATTTAATATCAAGCATTATATACTCCTCCTTTTATTTTATAAAACACAAAAAACTCCCGTCCCTATATAAAGGGACGGGAGTTAACCCGCGTTGCCACCCTAGTTGAAAGCATTACCGCTTTCCTCTCAAGTAGAAATAACGGCTCTTCACCGGGAATGCTTACTAATCCAAAAGATATTCCACATTCCATTCCAGGATGGATTCACAAACTGTTTCTATCGATTTCCACCAACCATCGACTCTCTATAAGAAACGACATTTGTTACTATTTCCTATCAACACGCTTATTTTATAAAATTGTTACCATCAATTTACTATAATCTTATACAAGTTGCAAGTTACTTATACAACTTTTTTCATTTTCGCTTCTTTTACCATTTCAACAAAGTATGCTGTCACACGATGATCATCTGTTAATTCCGGATGGAATGAAGCAGCTAAAAACTGATCTTGTCTTACCGCTACCATTCGGTCACCATGCTTAGAAAGCACTTCAACATTATCAGCTACTTCTACAACATACGGCGCACGGATAAATACACCAATGAAGTCTTCACCCACGCCTTCAATTGAAAGCGCAGCTTCAAAACTATCCTTTTGGCGTCCGAACGCATTGCGCTCAACTGTAATATCCATAGCACCAATATGTGCTTTTTCATAGCCAATAAGTGTTTTCGCAAGAAGAATCATCCCTGCACATGTACCAAACATTGGTTTACCAGACTTTGCAAATGTACGAAGTGGTTCCATGAAAGCATACTTATCAATAAGACGGCGCATTGTTGTACTTTCACCGCCTGGTAAAATAAGACCATCAATCTCTTCAAGTTGCTCTATACGCTTTACAACAACAGCTTCTGCACCACTTGCTTCAACTGATTTTACATGCTCACGAACTGCACCTTGAAGACCTAGTACACCGATTTTCACCATTTTAAAGTTCTCCTTTAATTACCATCCACGCTCTTGCATGCGTTGTTCTGGTAATAACGTTGAAATTTCGACACCCTTCATTGCATTACCTAATCCTTTAGAAAGGCTTGCAATTAGTTCGTAATCTTCATAATGAGTCGTTGCTTCAACGATTGCACGTGCAAATTTCTCTGGGTTTTCTGATTTGAAGATACCAGATCCAACAAATACCCCATCAGCACCAAGTTGCATCATTAATGCTGCATCTGCTGGTGTTGCTACACCACCTGCCGCAAAGTTTACAACTGGTAAGCGACCAAGACGTTTAATTTCAAGTAATACTTCGTAAGGAGCGCCAGTATTTTTTGCATATGTCATTAACTCATCTTCACGTAGACTCGCAACTTGACGGATTTCTGCATTGACTTGGCGCATATGACGCACTGCCTCTACAATGTTTCCTGTTCCTGGTTCACCTTTTGTACGAAGCATAGATGCACCTTCTGCAATACGACGTGCAGCTTCTCCGATATCACGGCAACCACATACAAATGGAACTGTGTAATCACGTTTATTTAAATGGTATACTTCATCAGCAGGAGTTAATACTTCACTCTCATCGATATAGTCTACCCCTAATGATTCTAATACACGTGCTTCTACAAGGTGACCGATACGGCATTTTGCCATAACCGGAATTGACACCGCACCCATAACTTCTTCAACAATTGTTGGGTCTGCCATACGAGAAACGCCACCTGCTGCACGAATATCTGCTGGTACACGCTCTAATGCCATAACGGCAACTGCGCCTGCCTCTTCTGCAATTTTTGCTTGTTCAGCGTTAACTACGTCCATAATAACGCCGCCTTTTTGCATTTCTGCCATTCCACGTTTTACACGTTCTGTCCCTGTTACATTTGTCATGTACAAAAACCCCCCTAGGTGAATTGCTTTCCCCCGTTAAAGGCGAAAATTAAGAATACTCTTACATTCTACCACTAACTATCAGATGCTTGTCTACTACTTTTTCATAAAGTCGGTATGAAAAATAGGAATAAAAAAAAGCTCCTATCATGAGGAGCTTTTAAAACCAACCTTTTACTGTATCAACAGCACTATTCCACATGCCACTAAAGAATGAACCAATTCCGCGCATAGCACGAGTAAACCAGTTTGCTTCTTCTACTTCAGATGTTGTTACAAGATCCACTTGCAGTGACTTACCAGTTAAAAATCCAGGGTCGTTTGTATCTTTTGGCGTAATTACCATTTGACCAAGCGCAGCTCCCTTTTTAATAGGTGCTTCTTGTCCCTTGCTTGATTCTTTTAATTCCGTTTTATAAACATCTTTACTTCCTTTTGGCACTGGAAGTGAAATAGCTTGTTTCGTTTGAACTGCTACATCTTTATCTTTCGCATTTTCTACTCGTACTGTTTCTTGTCCTTTTACTGAAGAACCTTTTTTATACATTTGTTTTACTTCAAAGTTAGCAAATCCATAATCATATAGCTTCTTTGTTTCATCAAAACGTGCTGTATGAGAACTTGTTTTAATAACTACAGAAATAAAACGCATTCCGTTTCTTTCAACCGTACCAGTGAAGCAATCTCCTGCCTCTGGAGTTGAGCCTGTTTTTAGGCCGTCTACGCCATCATATTCTTTAACTAAGCCCTTTAACATCCAGTTCCAGTTCGACATTGCAAACTTCTCTTTTTCTGGACGGAATTCTTTTTTAGGGATTTTTGCTGTATCTAACACTTTTGGATAATCTTTAATTAAATGTTGTGCTAAAGTTGCAACATCCTTTGCAGACATTTTATTTTCTTCATCCGCTGTTGTTCCTTCAGGATGCATTCCCTTTAAATCTTTATTCGTTAAACCTGTAGAATTGACAAATTTATAATTTTTCAACCCTAGTTCTTTCGATTTATCATTCATCATTTTTACGAAGTCTACTTCTTTACCTGCAATTGCTTCTGCTAATGCAATTGTTGCACCATTTGCAGAAAAGATTGCCATTGCCTCGTATAACTCTTTTACTGTATAAGAGCCACCATTTTCTAATGCAACATTTGATAATGAAGCATCTTGTGAAACCTTATATGCATATTCAGAAACCTTAATTTTCTGGTCCCACTTAAGTTTTCCTTTATCCACTGCTTCGTGAACTAAATATTCACTCATCATCTTTGTCATACTAGCAATGGATAATAATTCATCTGCATTCTTTTGATATAAAATTTTCCCAGAATTCGCTTCTACTAAAATTGCCGCACCTGCTTCAATGTTTAAAGCGGCTCCTGTTTCAGCTGATGCATTGCTATATGGCATAAAAATGCTACAAGCTAGTGTAAGCACTGTTACCAAAGCAATGAATCTTTTGCAAAACATACCTTTCACTTTTGCTACCCCCAATATCTATGTACTCACATAACCGTTATTCTAACATAATCAAAAAAAAATAGACAGAGATATCAAATCTCTGTCTATTTGTATATAAGACATTATAATGAGTAGTTTGGAGCCTCTTTTGTAATTTGTACGTGATGAGGATGACTTTCACGTAAGCCAGCACCTGACATACGAATGAATTGTGCATTTTCGCGTAAGAATTCTAAATCCTGTGCTCCGCAATATCCCATACCTGCACGTAAGCCACCAACTAATTGGTGAACTGTATCTGCTAAAGGTCCTTTATATGGTACTCGTCCTTCAATACCTTCTGGGACAAGTTTTTTATTGCCTTCTTGGAAGTAACGATCTTTACTTCCTTTTTCCATCGCACCGACAGAACCCATACCACGATACACTTTAAATTGACGACCTTGGTAAATTTCAGTTTCTCCAGGGCTTTCTGCAACACCTGCAAACATGCTACCTAGCATAACAACATGTGCTCCTGCCGCTAAAGCTTTCACCATATCACCAGAGTACTTAATACCGCCATCAGCAATAACTGGAATGCCGTGTTTACGAGCTTCTGTTGCACAATCATAAACCGCAGTTAATTGTGGTACACCAACACCGGCTACAACGCGTGTTGTACAAATAGAACCTGGTCCAATACCAACTTTAACTACGTTTGCACCAGCTTCAATTAGTGCTTTCGTTGCTTCAGCAGTAGCAACATTTCCAGCGATAATATTTAGTGATGGATATTTAGCACGAACTTCTTTTACCTTATCAATAACACCTTTAGAATGCCCATGTGCTGTATCAAGTACAATTGCATCTACACTAGCTTTTACTAATGCATCGATGCGAAGCATAGCATCCGCTGTTACACCAACTGCTGCTCCAACTAATAAGCGTCCTTGCTTATCTTTAGCAGAGTTTGGGAATTCAATTACTTTTTCAATATCTTTTATTGTAATAAGCCCTTGTAATACACCGTTATTATCAACAAGAGGGAGTTTTTCAATTTTATACTTTTGTAGGATCTTTTCAGCTTCTTCCAGTGTAGTACCAACTGGAGCTGTAATTAATTGTTCTTTTGTCATTACGTCAGAAATTTTGATTGAGTAGTCTTGGATGAAGCGCATATCACGGTTTGTAATAATACCAACTAATTTTCGCTCATCTAAATTATTTACAACCGGTACACCTGAGATACGATATTTTCCCATAAGATGTTCTGCATCATATACTTGATGTTCTGGAGTTAAGAAGAAAGGATCTGAAATAACGCCGCTTTCAGAGCGCTTTACTTTATCAACTTGCTCTGCTTGTTGCTCAATAGACATATTCTTATGAATAATTCCTAAACCACCCTGGCGAGCCATTGCAATAGCCATGTCAGCTTCTGTTACTGTATCCATTCCTGCACTAATTAACGGGATATTTAGCTGTAAGCTTTCAGATAAAACTGTTTTAACACTTACTTCTCTTGGTAATATATCTGACCTAGCTGGTACAAGTAATACATCATCAAAAGTCAAACCTTCTTTAACAAATTTAGATTCCCACATAATTGTTCCCCCTATGATACCAGAAATTATTATTAGTAGCTTATCAATTGGTTAAAATACTGTCAAGGACGTATATATATGTTAGAATTTTTAGACAATAAAAGGAGCGTAATATATGCATCAAACATCTTGTACTTGGCAGCAGTTAAGTTTCTTTTTTTCATCTCAAAACGTACAACGTTATCTTGCCCGTTGTTACGAAAAATCCTCTATTCAGGATGCCGAAAAAAAAAGTTTTGAAAATTGTTATCCCTTTATTTATTACTTAGAACACGGGAAAAATTATTATGAATTATATAAGACAGCTCCATTTTCCATTCAACCAATGTTGTTATTTTATGGAATTAGTCAACTTTTTAAAGCATGCCTACTAACTATTGACCCTAACTATCCTGAATCCACTACTGTTTTAGCTCATGGCGTTACAACTCGCAAACGAAAAAAACAAGGGTATCAATTTTTAGAAGATGAGGTGAAGGTACAAAAAAACGGATTATTTACTCATGTTGCAGAACAACTGTTTCACATGAAACACTTAGAAGCAGAAAAATTTAACATGTTAGAATTAATGGGAAATATTCCAGAATTACAAAATTTATTTCGTTATAGTCAAAAAGGATCAACTTTATATAAAATCGATTCAACAATTAAAAATGAGCTCTCCTTTTCAGTCAACCTACTAGATCGATTACATATGACCAAAGAGAGATTTTCTCGTTACATTGAAACATCTTGTAAGCATTTATCAATACAGCACGTACCTGAGAAGACTAATGAATCGAATTTACTTTTTACGGCGCCCGTTCAATCATGGAATCCTATGTACAGTACTCCTTTATACTATGAACATCTTACTAATACTTATTATTTGCCACTTACGACTGATCCTAGAAATCCTAAGCCAATATTACCTGAACTCCTCATTCATTATTTATTGCTCTATAATTTAAGCATGATTTCTAGGTATGAAACAGATTGGTGGTATGACTTACTTGGCAGTTATGGTTCTGAAGATTATCCATTTATTTATCAATTTCTAAGTATTTCTGCTCAAAAAATCCCTTACTATATTTCAAATTTTTTATTAATGGAACCAAATCTATTTCATGGGAAATAAAAAAACACAAGTCAAATGACTTGTGTTTTTAGTTGCTTGGCGACGTCCTACTCTCACAGGGACAAGGTCCCAACTACCATCGGCGCTAGAGAGCTTAACTTCCGTGTTCGGTATGGGAACGGGTGTGACCTCTCTGCCATCATCACCAAACTATTGAAGGCATATTCCTTCAAAACTAGATAACATTTGCTACATATTATATGGTTAAGTCCTCGATCTATTAGTATTCGTCAGCTCCACATGTCACCATGCTTCCACCTCGAACCTATCAACCTGATCATCTTTCAGGGATCTTACTAGCTTACGCTATGGGAAATCTCATCTTGAGGGGGGCTTCATGCTTAGATGCTTTCAGCACTTATCCCTTCCGCACATAGCTATCCAGCTATGCCCTTGGCAGAACAACTGGTACACCAGCGGTGCGTCCATCCCGGTCCTCTCGTACTAAGGACAGCTCCTCTCAAATTTCCTACGCCCACGACGGATAGGGACCGAACTGTCTCACGACGTTCTGAACCCAGCTCGCGTACCGCTTTAATGGGCGAACAGCCCAACCCTTGGGACCGACTACAGCCCCAGGATGCGATGAGCCGACATCGAGGTGCCAAACCTCCCCGTCGATGTGGACTCTTGGGGGAGATAAGCCTGTTATCCCCGGGGTAGCTTTTATCCGTTGAGCGATGGCCCTTCCATGCGGAACCACCGGATCACTAAGCCCGACTTTCGTCCCTGCTCGACTTGTAGGTCTCGCAGTCAAGCTCCCTTATGCCTTTGCACTCTACGAATGATTTCCAACCATTCTGAGGGAACCTTTGGGCGCCTCCGTTACACTTTAGGAGGCGACCGCCCCAGTCAAACTGCCCACCTGACACTGTCTCCCGGGTCGATAAGACCCGTAGGTTAGAATTTCAATACAGTCAGGGCGGTATCCCACCAGCGCCTCCACCGAAGCTAGCGCTCCGGTTTCAATGGCTCCCGCCTATCCTGTACAAACTGTACCAAAATTCAATATCAGGCTACAGTAAAGCTCCACGGGGTCTTTCCGTCCTGTCGCGGGTAACCTGCATCTTCACAGGTACTATAATTTCACCGAGTCTCTGGTTGAGACAGTGCCCAAATCGTTACACCTTTCGTGCGGGTCGGAACTTACCCGACAAGGAATTTCGCTACCTTAGGACCGTTATAGTTACGGCCGCCGTTTACTGGGGCTTCAGTTCAGAGCTTCGCTTACGCTAACCCCTCTCCTTAACCTTCCAGCACCGGGCAGGTGTCACCCCCTATACTTCGCCTTACGGCTTCGCAGAGAGCTGTGTTTTTGCTAAACAGTCGCTTGGGCCTATTCACTGCGGCTTTCCGTTAAGAAAGCACCCCTTCTCCCGAAGTTACGGGGTCATTTTGCCGAGTTCCTTAACCAGAGTTCTCTCGCACACCTTAGGATTCTCTCCTCGCCTACCTGTGTCGGTTTGCGGTACAGGCACCTTTTATCTCGCTAGAAGCTTTTCTTGGCAGCGGGGAATCAAAGACTTCGCTCCATAAGGAGCTTCCCCATCACAGCTCAGCCTTCACGATAAGCGGATTTGCCTACTTATCAGCCTAACTGCTTGGACGTGCACAACCAATCGCACGCTTCTTCTATCCTTCTGCGTCCCTCCATTGCTCAAACGATAAAGAGGTGGTACAGGAATATCAACCTGTTGTCCATCGCCTACGCCTGTCGGCCTCGGCTTAGGTCCTGACTAACCCTGAGCGGACGAGCCTTCCTCAGGAAACCTTAGGCATTCGGTGGACGGGATTCTCACCCGTCTTTCGCTACTCATACCGGCATTCTCACTTCTAAGCACTCCACCAGTCCTTACGGTCTGACTTCACTGTCCTTAGAACGCTCCCCTACCACTGATACCATTGGTATCAATCCGCAGCTTCGGTGGTGTATTTAGCCCCGGTACATTTTCGGCGCAGAGTCACTCGACTAGTGAGCTATTACGCACTCTTTAAATGGTGGCTGCTTCTAAGCCAACATCCTAGTTGTCTAAGCAACTCCACATCCTTTTCCACTTAATACACACTTTGGGACCTTAGCTGGCGGTCTGGGCTGTTTCCCTTTTGACTACGGATCTTATCACTCGCAGTCTGACTCCTAAGGATAAGTCATTGGCATTCGGAGTTTGACTGAATTCGGTAATCCGATGAGGACCCCTAGTCCAATCAGTGCTCTACCTCCAA
>NZ_JARVGY010000001.1:2570000-3280000 GCF_040460035.1 Bacillus cereus group sp. MG1
AACAGCAATACCTGTTGTACCGTTTACTAATAAATTAGGGAAACGCGCTGGTAGTACTATCGGTTCTCTTTCGGAACCATCATAGTTATCTTGATAATCAATTGTATTTTTTGAAATATCACGTATTAATTCCATAGAAATCTTAGACATTCTTGCCTCTGTATAACGCATTGCAGCTGCTGAATCTCCATCTACAGAACCGAAGTTACCATGCCCATCTACAAGCATATAACGTTGACTAAAATCTTGCGCCATACGTACCATTGTTTCATAAACGGCTGAATCACCATGAGGGTGATACTTACCGATTACTTCACCGACAATACGTGCTGATTTCTTATACGCTTTATCAGCTGTAATTCCTAAATCATTCATCGCATATAAAACCCTACGATGCACAGGTTTTAATCCATCACGAACATCTGGTAATGCACGAGATACGATAACACTCATTGCGTAATCTAAAAATGAGGTACGCATTTCATGACTAATATTAATTTCTCGAATTCGTGCTTGTTGTTGATTGTCTGACATCAACGAGCACCTCCTCTTACATTTCCGTTACACATACATTGATTTATATGTAGAAGACAGGAATACTTAGATTCCTGTCATTACTCATTTAAATATCAAGGTTCTTCACGTATTTTGCATTCTCTTGGATAAAGTTACGACGTGGCTCTACTTTATCTCCCATTAAAATTTCAAATGTTTCGTCTGCTTCAATTGCATCTTGAAGGGAAACTTGAAGTAATGAACGTACTTCTGGATCCATTGTCGTCTCCCATAGCTGAGTTGGATTCATTTCCCCTAGACCTTTATAACGCTGAATCCCTGGCTTAGGTTGGGCCGGTAATTCTGCTAAGATTTTTTCAAGTTCCTTATCGTTGTAAGCATATTGAATTTTTTTACCTTGTTGTATTTTAAACAACGGCGGCTGTGCAATATAGATATAACCACACTCAATTATTTGACGCATATAACGATAGAAGAACGTTAATAATAGGGTACGAATATGTGCACCATCAACATCGGCATCGGTCATAATAATAACCTTATGATAGCGTGCTTTTTCAATATCGAAGTCTCCACCAATATTTGTACCAATCGCCGTAATAATTGTACGAACTTCATCATTTGATAAAATCTTATCTAAGCGTGCCTTTTCCACATTAATAATTTTACCCTTCAGCGGTAAAATTGCTTGGAAATGACGATCGCGTCCTTGTTTTGCAGATCCACCCGCAGAGTCACCCTCTACGATGTAAATTTCACTAATTGCTGGATCTTTCGAAGAGCAATCAGCTAATTTACCAGGTAAACTTGAAACTTCTAACGCACTCTTTCGACGTGTCAATTCACGCGCTTTTTTCGCAGCTACACGTGCACGTGCAGCCATCGTACCTTTTTCTACAATTTTTCGCGCTACATTAGGATTTTCTAGTAAGAACTTTTCAAACGCCTCTGAGAATACAGACTCTGTAATTGTTCTCGCTTCACTATTCCCAAGTTTTGTCTTCGTTTGTCCTTCAAATTGTGGATTTGGATGCTCGATTGATACAATTGCTGTTAAACCTTCACGAACATCCTCACCAGTTAAATTACTGTCCGCATCTTTTAAAATGCTATTTTTACGACCATAGTCGTTGATTACACGAGTTAAAGCTGTTTTAAAACCTACCTCATGTGTACCACCTTCATACGTATGGATGTTATTCGTAAATGAGTAAATATTATTTGTGTATCCCTCGTTATATTGAAGAGAAACCTCAACCTGAATACCATCTTTTGAACCTTCTACGTACACAGGCTCTTCATGAATCGGTTGTTTTGAGCGATTTAAATGCTCAACGTATGATTTAATTCCACCTTCGTAATGGAATTCTTTCTTTTGCTTATGTTCACGTTTATCTTCAATTGTTAATTTAATATTACGATTTAAAAACGCTAATTCACGCATACGAGTTGCTAGCGTATCAAAATCGTATACTGTTGTTTCTTGGAAAATTTCCGGATCTGGTTTAAATCGAGTTATTGTTCCTGTTTGATCTGTGTCACCAATGACTTTTAAATCCGCAACCGGAATACCTCTTTCGTATTTTTGGTAATGGATTTTACCTTCACGATGTACAAATACTTCTAATTCTGTTGATAGAGCATTTACAACCGATGCCCCAACACCATGTAAACCACCAGAAACTTTATAACCGCCACCGCCAAATTTACCACCGGCATGGAGAACAGTCATAATAACTTCTACAGCTGGACGTCCCATTTTTTCTTGTATACCAACCGGAATACCACGCCCATTATCCGTTACACGAATACTATTATCTTCTTCGATACTAACATTAATTTCATCACAATAACCTGCAAGTGCTTCATCAATACTATTATCTACGATTTCCCACACAAGATGGTGAAGCCCTTTTCCACTTGTAGATCCAATATACATACCAGGGCGTTTCCGAACTGCCTCTAGTCCTTCAAGCACCTGTATCTGACTTTCATCATATGCATTTTCTTGCATTTGCTTTTGTTCCATTGACACAAAGATCACCTACTTTTCCATTTAAACAGGGGTTATTCCCTATCTATTTCACAATCTACAGTGCCGTTCGTTACATGAATTGTTTTCGCTTCTTTTAATGTTTCGTGTTCAATTCCGTCGACACTCGTCGTTGTAACAAATGTTTGCACTTTTCCTTGAATTGTATTTAAAAGATGTGATTGACGATAATCATCTAATTCTGATAAAACATCATCCAACAAAAGGATTGGATATTCTTTAACCTCTGAATAAATCAATTCAATTTCAGCTAATTTTAGGGATAGTGCGGTCGTTCGTTGTTGTCCTTGCGAACCAAAGACTTGAACATTTTTACTATTAACGAAGAATTGTAAATCGTCACGATGAGGACCAATTAAAGTCGTACCACGGAAAATTTCACGTTGTTTCACAGATTGAAAACTTTCATAGTATACTTCTTTTATTTTCGACAAATCCATTGATTCTGATACATCTACACTTGGTTTATAGACAATTTCTAACTCTTCTAATCCACGGCTTATACCTCGATGAATTGGAGCTGCCCATTCCTGTAGCAAATGCAAAAATTCAAAACGTTTTTGCAGTATTTTCGCACCATGCTCAATTAGTTGAAGTGTAAATACATCCAACATCGTTTCCTCATTCTTACTATTCCCTTGCATTTTTTTCAACAAGTGATTTCGTTGCGTGAGCACCTTTTGATATTGACTTAATTCATACAAATATACAGGAGCTATTTGTCCTAATTCCATATCTAAAAAGCGTCTTCTTACTTGAGGGCTTCCTTTTACAAGATTTAAATCTTCTGGGGCAAACATGACAACGTTCATCACGCCAATATATTGACTTAACTTTTGTTGTTCAAGTTGATTTAATTTTGCCTTTTTACCTTTTTTCGAAATATTTAATTCCAAAGACAAAGAACTGTTTCTTTTTTGTAATTTCCCCTTTATTTGACCAAAATCTTCATCCCAGCGGATAAGTTCGCGATCATTAGAGGTTCTATGAGATTTCGTCATCGCTAAAACATAAATAGCTTCCATCAAATTTGTTTTCCCTTGTGCATTTTCGCCGATAATTACATTTACCTTATCTTCAAAGGAAAGCTCTAATTTTTCATAATTGCGATAGTTTTTTAATTGTATTTCTGAAATAAACAAAGGGCTCCCCCTTTATGCCTGAACTTGGAAAGTTCCGCTTCCTGGAATTTCAATAACATCATTCGCATATAGTTTGCGACCTCTTCTATTTTCAAGTTCGTTGTTCACGTACACTTCATATTCTTGTAAAAACCATTTTACAGCGCCACCTGTATCAATTACATCAGCTAACTTTAAAAATTGTCCTAGTGTAATATACTCTGTTGAAATTTTAATACGTTTCATAAAATCGCTCACTTTCTGAAAGTGTTCATTCTTTCATTGTACTAAATAAACTAGCATTAGGAAAGTAATACCCAAAAATCAAATAAGGGCCACTAGCATCTTTAAACTAGCAACCCTTATTCCTTACCTAGTAAGTACGAACCGGTAAAATTAATTGAATAATTGAATCATCATTTACTGTACGAATTAAGAACGGTCTCATTGCCCCAGTAAAGCTAACTTTAATCTCTGTACTATCCAAAGCTTTTAATGCATCCATCATATATTTTGCACTAAAAGATATTTTTAACTCTTCTCCATCTACTTTTTCGCATTGTACTTCTTCGACAACTTTTCCGATTTCTGGTGAATTCGAAGAAATCTCTAGCATTTCTTGCTCTAAAGTTGATAATTTAACAACGTTATTGCGGCCATCTCTTGCTAATAGTGAAGCACGATCAATTGCTTGTAGGAATTCTTTTGTATTTACAAAAATATCCGTTTTACTCTCTGCTGGAATTAAACGTGTCGTATCAGGATAATTTCCTTCTAACAATCTTGAGAAGAATAATAAATGTTTTGTACGGAATAATACTTGATACTCCGTAATAACGATATCTACCATTTCTTCAGACTCATCTAAAATTTTACTTAATTCATTTAAGCTCTTACCTGGAATAACAACATTAGCTTGGAATTCATCTGCAATGTTATGTCCTTCAATTTTTGCTTTTCGAAGTGCCAGTCTATGACTATCTGTTGCAATACAAGTTAACTCGCTGTTATATACCTTCCAGTTTACACCTGTCAAGATCGGTCTTGTTTCAGAAGTAGAAACTGCAAATACAGTTTGTCTGATCATATGCTTAAGTAAATCTGTTGGTATCTTAAATACATGATGTTCTTCAATCTGTGGCAATAACGGATATTCTGCAGAATCTAAACCATTTAAGTTAAACTCTGATTTTCCAGATTTTATTTTTGTCATAAAATGATTTTCTACAGAAATTTCGACAGTGTCTTTAGGTAGTTTTTTTACAATCTCACTAAAATATTTTGCCTGTAAAACAATGCTTCCTGATTGAGCAATTTCTACGATTTCTTTTCCATCTTCTTCGACTGGAATAAACGATTCAATAGAAATATCAGCATCGCTTCCTGTTAATGTAACCCCTTCTTCAGTAGCTACAACTTTAATTCCCGTAAGGATGGGGATTGTTGTACGAGAAGAAACTGCCTTCATTACATCTTGTACACCTCTTACAAGATAGTCTTTTTGTATTGTAAAACGCATAAAGAAAAACCTCCGGTAAGTATAAGATTTTATTTAATTAATAAAGATAAAAAAATAGTAGTAATAGTAATAGGGCTTGTGGATATGTGGATAACCCCTATAAAGGATGTAAAAACAGTCTATCTACATGTGGATAGACTGTGCGTAAAACAAGGTAAGTTATTCACACTATTCAGCTACTACTTTAAAATACCATTAATTTCTTCAACTTGCTTTTGTAATTGCGTATCGGTTTTTAGTAGTTTAGAGATTTTTTCATGGGCATGGATAACTGTTGTATGATCACGTCCACCAAATTCTTCACCTATTTTTGGTAAAGAGGAATCTGTAAGCTCGCGCGATAAATACATTGCAATTTGGCGAGGAAACGCAACTGATTTGGTACGTTTTTTCGCTTTAAAATCTTCTAATTTCACTTGATAAACATCCCCGACAGCTTTTTGGATATCATAAATAGAGATAATTTTTGGCTTAGAATTTGGAATAATATCTTTAAGTGCTTCAGCTGCTAAATCAGCATTAATATCTTTATTAATTAAAGATGAATAAGCTACAACTCGGATAAGTGCACCTTCTAATTCACGAATATTTGAATCAATTTGATTTGCGATATAAAGCATAACTTCATTTGGTATATCAAGCCCTTCAGCTTTTGCTTTTTTGCGTAAAATCGCAATTCGTGTCTCTAAATCTGGCGGCGTAATATCTGTAATAAGCCCCCATTCAAAGCGGGAACGAAGACGATCTTCTAAAGTCGGAATTTCTTTTGGTGGTCGATCACTAGAAATTACAATTTGTTTACTTTCTTCGTGTAATGCATTAAATGTATGGAAAAACTCTTCTTGAGTTTGTTCTTTTCCAGCAAGAAATTGAATATCATCTATCAATAAAACATCTACGTTGCGATATTTATTACGAAAATCAACAGCCTTATTATCACGAATAGAGTTAATAAATTCATTTGTAAATTTTTCTGATGATAAATATACAACTTTTGCATTTGGATTATGTTCAATTACATAATGACCAATTGCGTGCATTAAATGCGTCTTTCCAAGCCCAACTCCCCCGTAAATAAAGAGTGGGTTATACGCTTTAGCTGGCGCCTCGGCTACAGCTAATGAAGCTGCATGGGCAAAACGGTTACCAGAGCCGATAACAAATGTATCAAATGTATATTTTGGATTTAACATGCTCTGTGGTAAATGAGCTGAATCATCTTGTGCTGGATTCGGCTTAACTGGAGGCAGATCAATATCCTCTTCAGCTTGACTTTGAGGAATAATAAAGCGAATTGCTAATTTTGCCCCTGTTAAATCGTATAGTGTTTCTGAAATTAGTTCGGAGTAATGAGATTCTAGCCAGTCACGAGCAAATTCATTTGGAGCTGTAATCGTTAATACGTCTTTCTTCAAGTTATGAGCCGTTGTTGATTTTAACCATGTCTCATAACTAGGCTTGCTTACCTTTTTTTCTAATTCTTTTAAGGCACTATTCCATAAATCAGAGATATTTTCCAAAGGTGTCCCTCCTTTACTAAGATGGTAAAAGAATAAGGTTGCGCAACAAATGTACAACCCAATAAATATAAAATGTATATTTATACGAAACGTATTTTAAAACCTAAAAACGTCGTTTGTATATGAGATAGGGTTTTCGACAAAAAAAGCAAATGTGGACAACTATTTACCCACATGTGATTAAAACTGTCCACATGTTATACACAAACTGTGGATAAAATAAAGGTGTGGAAAACTTATTCAAAGTGAAAACACAACTATAATATCAAAAAAAAGTGGCTATAGCAATGAATTTAAGAAAGTTATCCACAAAATCAATACCTTGTGGAATAAACTTGTCCACAACACGATATACTGTGTAAAAGTGCGAAAAAAGTTTGTGGATATAAAAAACGTGAAAAAACATTTATCCACAAGGAAATATAGGTGCTGTGTAAAAGTATGTGAATAGGTTCAAAATGAATATTTGATGAAAATTTCTAGAACCATTGACATTTTCCTAGTTGATTAACTATAATTTATAGGACTGTCTTTAACAGATATTCCTCAGGGAGGTGTCATATAATGAAAAGAACTTACCAACCAAATAAACGTAAGCGCAGCAAAGTACATGGTTTCCGCAGCCGTATGAGCACAGCGAACGGACGTAAAGTGCTAGCAGCTCGTCGTCGTAAAGGAAGAAAAGTATTATCTGCGTAGACCACTGATCGTTCAGTGGTCTTTTTTTCTAATAATAGTGAATTTCCGCTGATGAAATACAGGAGTGTCAATTGATATGAAGAAAAAACATCGTATAAAGAAGAATGATGAATTCCAGGCGGTTTTTCAAAAAGGAAAATCAAATGCGAATCGTCAGTTTGTTGTATACCAATTAGATAAAGAAGAACAGCCAAACTTTCGCATCGGCCTTTCTGTTAGCAAGAAAATTGGAAATGCAGTAGTTCGTAATCGAATTAAGCGCATGGTCCGTCAGGCTATTACAGAGTTAAAAGATGAGATAGATTCTGGGAAAGATTTTGTTATAATAGCAAGGAAGCCTTGTGCAGAGATGACATATGAAGAAGTAAAGAAAAGCTTAATTCATGTCTTTAAACGCTCTGGTATGAAAAGAATAAAAAAGTAGCGTAAGGAAATGAATTACACTATATACATACCGATACAAGGAGGAGTAGGCTTTGAAAAAGAAATTAGGTTTACTAGCCATGGTCGTTGCATTAATGGCGATTGCCACCGGTTGTAGTGAAACGGGTCAGCCGATTACATCGAAAAGTACTGGGATTTGGAATGAATATTTCGTATATCCGCTTTCTCAGTTAATCACGTATTTTGCCGACTTATTTAACAGTAATTACGGTTTAGCAATTGTTATTACAACTCTTATCATTCGTTTTGCATTATTACCACTAATGATTAAACAAACGAAGAGTACGAAAGCGATGCAAGCGTTACAACCGGAAATGGTGAAGTTAAAAGAGAAATATAGCTCTAAAGATCAAGCGACACAGCAAAAACTGCAGCAAGAAATGATGCAGTTATATCAAAAAAATGGTGTAAATCCATTAGCTGGTTGTTTACCAATCTTTATTCAAATGCCAATTCTGTTCGCTTTTTATCATGCAATTATGAGAACAGCTGAAATTAAACAACATAGTTTCTTATGGTTCGATTTAGGACATGCAGACCCGTTCTATATCTTACCGGTCGTTGCAGCAATTACGACATTTATTCAGCAAAAGCTTGCAATGGCAGGAACAGCTGGTCAAAATCCGCAAATGGCAATGATGCTTTGGCTTATGCCGATTATGATTTTAATCTTTGCAATTAACTTCCCAGCCGCATTATCACTTTACTGGGTTGTTGGTAATATCTTTGGTATTGCTCAAATGTACTTTATCAAAGGGCCAGAAATTAAGGCTAGCAAAGCTGGAGGCTCAAGCAAGTGAGTATAATTACTGCTAAAGGACAAACAGTCGAGCTGGCAGTAGAGGATGCTTTAAGGCAATTAAATACATCAAAAGATCGAGTAGATATAAATATTGTCGATGAGGGTAAAAGAGGATTCTTAGGTTTATTTGGGAATCGTCCTGCAGTAGTAGAAGTTGTATTGAAGAAAGATCCAATTCAAGAATGTGAAGAATATTTAAGAAATGTTATTCACGATATGGGTGTGGAAGTTGAGATTAGTAAAATTGTAAAAGGACGCGAAATTGAATTTACAATTTCTGGTGATAATGTAGGTGTTTTAATTGGGAAAAGAGGTAATACATTGAACTCTTTACAGTATTTAACAAAACTTGTCGCGAATCGTAACACGAAGCAGTATATCGGTATTACACTAGATGCTGAAAATTATCGTAGTAAAAGAAAAAGTACGTTAGAATCACTTTCTTATCGATTAGCGAAACAAGTATTTAATACGAAAAAAAGAGTTATTTTAGAACCGATGCCATCTTTTGAACGAAAAATTATTCATCAGGCATTATCAAATCATCAAGGTATCAATACAACTTCTGAAGGAAATGAACCACATCGGCATGTTGTAATATCTCCTAAATGACCGGTTGCTCAAATGAGTGCCGGTTTTTTTGAGCGGAAAATAGATGTGGATAACTAAAAAACACTAAACTTATCCACTGTGAATAAGTTTAGTGTTTTTTACATGGGGATATAATAAAATGAGTTATTCTTCTTTTGTAGATAGGTTCGTTATGGTATCCTAATAATTTAGTGAAAGAAATAATCATGTTGAAATAGAGATAAATAAGCAAGTGAGGTGAAAGGACATGGAATTTGATACAATTGCTGCGATTTCCACAGCGCTTGGAGAGGGTGCAATTGCCATTGTTCGAGTAAGTGGGGATGATGCGGTTGAGAAAGTTAATCGTATTTTTAAGGGGAAGGATTTAACAGAGGTTCCTTCTCACACTATTCATTATGGTCATATTGTTGATTTAGATACAAATCAAGTTATTGAAGAAGTTATGGTGTCTATTATGCGCGCACCAAGGACTTTTACACGTGAAAATATAGTGGAAATTAACTGTCACGGTGGACTTGTTTCAGTAAATAAAGTATTGCAACTTATTCTAGCACAAGGAGTACGATTGGCAGAACCGGGCGAATTTACAAAACGTGCTTTTTTAAATGGACGTATCGATTTATCACAAGCAGAAGCTGTTATGGATTTGATTCGAGCAAAAACAGATCGTGCGATGAATGTAGCAATTAATCAAATGGAAGGGCGATTATCTAAATTAATTGGTCTTTTGCGTCAAGAAATATTAGAAACATTAGCTCATGTTGAGGTAAATATAGATTATCCAGAATACGATGATGTAGAAGAGATGACACATAATATTTTAATTGAGAAAGCGACGCATGTTCGTTCGGAAATCGAAAAAATATTAGAAACATCAAAACAAGGGAAAATTTTACGTGAGGGTATTGCTACAGCAATTATCGGTAGACCCAACGTTGGGAAATCATCGTTATTAAATAGTCTTGTTCAGGAGAAAAAGGCAATTGTAACTGATATTGCAGGAACAACTCGTGATGTTATTGAAGAGTACGTTAACGTGCGTGGTGTACCTCTTAAACTTATAGATACAGCCGGTATTCGGGAGACAGAAGATGTTGTTGAACGAATTGGTGTGGAACGTTCAAAAGAAATGATGAGCCAAGCGGATTTAGTATTAGTTGTTGTCAACTATAGCGAGGCTTTAACAAATGAGGATGAAGATCTATTCCGTGCGGTACAAGGAAAAGACTTTATTGTTATTGTGAATAAGACTGATTTACCGCAAGCGATTGATATGGAACGTGTTACAGAGTTAGCCGCGGGAAATCGTGTTATTACAACATCCTTAATTGAGGAACAAGGAATAGATGAACTCGAAAAGGCAATAGCTGATTTATTCTTTGAAGGAACAATCGATTCTGCAGATATGACATATGTTTCTAATGCGAGACATATTGGATTATTAACACAAGCAGGAAAAACAATCGGTGATGCAGTTGAGGCGATTGAAAATGGTGTACCAATTGATATGGTACAAATTGATTTAACAAGAACGTGGGAAATACTTGGTGAAATTACTGGGGACACAGTGCATGAAAGCTTAATTGACCAGTTGTTCTCTCAATTTTGTTTAGGAAAATAATATAGTGAAGTTGTAGAAAGATAGAGATTATTAGGAGGAATAAACAATGGGATACAATGCCGGTTCATACGATGTCATAGTAATCGGTGCAGGTCATGCAGGATGTGAAGCTGGTCTTGCGGCAGCACGAATGGGCTCAAAAACATTAATGTTAACAATTAACTTGGATATGGTAGCATTCATGCCATGTAACCCTTCTGTTGGTGGACCAGCAAAAGGGATTGTTGTTCGTGAAATTGATGCATTAGGCGGAGAAATGGGACGTAATATTGATAAAACTCATATTCAAATGCGTATGCTAAATACAGGTAAGGGACCAGCCGTACGTGCACTTCGAGCGCAAGCTGATAAATTCTCTTACCAACATGAATTAAAGAAAACAATTGAAGAAACACCAAACTTAACGTTGTTCCAAGGAATGGTAGAGCGTTTAATCGTTGAAGAAGGTGTATGTAAAGGGGTAGTTACACAAGCTGGTGCAGAATATACAGCAAAAACAGTTGTAATTACAACTGGAACATTTTTACGCGGCGAGATTATCATGGGCGACTTAAAATATTCAAGTGGTCCAAATAATCAGCAACCGTCTATTACATTATCTGAGCATTTAGAGGAGCTTGGATTTGATCTTGTGAGATTTAAAACAGGGACACCTCCTCGTGTAAACAGTAATACAATTGACTACAGTAAAACAGAAATTCAACCAGGTGATGATAAGCCACGTGCATTCTCTTTTGAAACAACGAAATTTATTATGGATCAAATTCCATGTTGGTTGACATATACAAGTACAGAAACACACCGTTTAATAGATGAAAATTTACATCGTTCAGCTATGTATTCTGGTATGATTAAAGGAACAGGTCCTAGATACTGTCCTTCTATTGAAGACAAAGTAGTAAGATTTAATGATAAACCACGTCATCAAATTTTCTTAGAGCCAGAAGGGCGTAATACACAAGAAGTATATGTACAAGGTTTATCCACAAGCTTACCAGAAGATGTACAACGTGACATGCTTAGAACAATTCCAGGCCTAGAAAATGTTGAAATGATGCGTACAGGTTATGCAATTGAATATGATGCAATTGTGCCAACACAACTATGGCCAACACTTGAAACGAAAAAGATTAAAAATTTATATACAGCAGGACAAATTAATGGAACTTCTGGTTACGAAGAGGCGGCCGGACAAGGGCTTATGGCTGGAATTAATGCAGCATGCCGTTCTTTAGGTAAAGAAGAAGTTGTTTTAGGTCGCGAGGATGCTTATATTGGCGTCTTAATTGATGATCTTGTAACGAAAGGTACAAATGAACCATATCGTTTATTAACGTCTCGTGCAGAATACCGTCTATTATTACGCCACGATAATGCTGATCTTCGTTTAACTGAAGTTGGTCGTAAAATTGGATTAATTAAAGAAGAGCGCTATGAGCGATTTACAAATAAAAAATTACAAATTGAACAGGAAAAGGAACGTTTAAGCAGCATTATTATTAAACCACGTCCTGAAGTTCAAGAATTAATTCGCAATATTGGCGGAAGTGAATTGAAAGATGGAATACGTGCAAGTGACTTATTACGTCGTCCAGAGATGACATATGAGCATATTCATCTTTTAGTACCAAGTGAAGTAGAATTAAGTGATGAAGTTAAAGAACAAGTTGAAATTCAGATTAAGTATGAAGGATATATTGAAAAATCTTTACAGCAAGTAGAGCGTATGAAGAAAATGGAGAATAAAAAAATCCCTGTAGATATTGATTATGATGCGATTTCTAGCATTGCTTCAGAAGCTAGACAGAAATTGAAAGATGTTCGTCCACTTTCAATGGGGCAGGCTTCACGTATTTCTGGCGTAAATCCAGCGGATATTTCCATTTTACTTGTGTATATAGAACAAGGAAAAATTGCACGCGTATCGAACCAATAAATAGTAAGGAGATATTGCTAGATGAACATAGAACAATTTCAATCTATGCTAGAAGAGAAGGGAATCACCCTCTCTTCTAGACAGTTAGAGCAGTTCAAAATCTACTTTGAAACATTAGTAGAGTGGAATGAAAAAATGAACTTAACGGCTATTACAGAAAAAGAAGAAGTATATTTAAAACACTTTTTTGATTCCATTACAGCTGCTTTTTATTATGATTTTTCAAAACCATTCTCAATTTGCGATGTTGGTGCAGGGGCTGGATTCCCAAGTATTCCTTTAAAAATTTGTTTCCCGCATTTAAAAGTAACAATTGTAGATTCGTTGCAAAAACGTATTAATTTCTTAAATCACTTAGCACAAAAGTTAGAATTAAGTGATGTTGCATTTTGTCACGATCGTGCTGAAACGTTTGGGAAAAAAGAAGGTGTACGTGAATCATACGATATTGTAATGGCACGTGCAGTTGCGCGTCTTTCTGTATTAAGTGAGCTATGTTTACCGCTTGTAAAAGTTGGAGGAACATTCATTGCAATGAAAGGTGCAGCAGCAAACGAAGAAATTGAAAATGGCAAGTATGCTTTAGAGGTGCTAGGCGGAGAGTTAAAAGAGATGTCTACGTTCCAATTACCGTTTGAAGAGAGTGAACGTAATATTTTATTAATCGAGAAAAAGCGCAAGACACCAAAGAAATATCCACGCAAACCGGGAACACCCAATAAATTACCTATTGAAAAATAAATCTTATTAGACGTAAGATTAAATTATATAAATGAAAACGTAAATGTTTCATAGGAAACATTTTATGGAGAATAGTCAATAGGCCTAAAAGGTGGTGGAATATGTATGAAAAATACGTTTTCTCGTTTATTTGGCTTTGGAGATAAAGAGAGCGAATTCGAATTACAAGACGAAAGCCATGAAGAGATAGATAAAAAGGTATATGAAGAAATACAAGAAATTCCGATAGTAAATATTACCCCTAACCGTTATCAACCAAGAACAGTTTTTGATGATGCGCGTATTGATGAGCTAGCATTAACAATTCGTACACATGGACTTATTCAGCCGATTGTTGTAAGGCAATATGAGGATGATAAGTACGAGATTATTGCTGGAGAAAGACGTTTTCGCGCGGCAACAAAGTTAGGTTGGGAAAAGGTTCCTGCAATTATAAAGAACTTAAATGATACAGAGACAGCTTCTGTAGCTTTAATTGAAAACTTGCAACGTGAGGAACTAACGGCAATCGAGGAAGCTGTGGCATATCAAAAGCTGATTGAGTTACATAATTTAACACAAGAAGCATTGGCACAACGACTTGGAAAAGGACAATCTACAATCGCAAATAAGTTGCGATTGTTAAAGTTGCCTGAAGAAATAAAAAGTGCATTATTAGAAAAAAGCATTACAGAACGTCATGCCCGCGCTCTCATTCCTTTAAAAAATGAGGAATTACAACTGAAAGTTTTACAGGAAATTGTGGAGAAACAACTAAATGTAAAGCAAACAGAAGAACGAATTGCGAAGTTACTAGAGGAAGCGAAACCGAAGCGTAAGGCAAAGCAAAAAGCAGTAAGTCGAGATACGAGGATTGCTATGAATACAATTAGACAATCTTTACAAATGGTTACTGAAAGTGGTTTGAATGTTAATTCTGAGGAAGAAGAATTTGATGAGTACTATCAAATTACAATTAAAATTCCAAAGAAAAAATAATAATGACGTGCTAGAGACCTTATCCTATTGGAGAGGTCTCTTTTACTATATTTTCTTGTTAAATGAAGAAGGAGTTTAGAAATAAATTTTGAAGTTTAATAAAGGACGTAAAAGAAAAAGTTTTATTTCATGTTACAATAAACGTAATTGTTACTAGAATAAGATAGAAAGGTTGAAAGTAGGTGACATCATGGGAAAAATCATTGCTATTGCTAATCAAAAAGGCGGTGTTGGAAAAACGACAACATCTGTTAATTTAGGGGCTGGATTGGCGCAAGTAGGTAAAAAAGTCCTTCTTGTAGATATTGATGCTCAAGGAAATGCAACGACTGGTGTGGGAATTGAAAAATCTGAATTAGATCAATGTATTTACAACGTTCTTGTGGAAGATGCAGATGTTCAAGGGGTTATACAGAAAACCGCAACTGAAAACTTAGATGTTCTACCCGCTACAATTCAATTGGCTGGTGCTGAAATTGAATTGGTACCGACTATTTCCCGGGAAGTACGTTTGCAAAGAGCATTACAGCCAGTTCGTGATGAATATGACTATATTATTATCGACTGTCCCCCATCTTTAGGGTTATTAACGATTAATGCATTAACAGCAGCAGATTCTGTTATTATTCCTGTACAGTGTGAATACTACGCACTAGAAGGGTTAAGTCAGCTATTAAATACAGTTCGACTTGTACAAAAACATTTAAATAAAAATTTAGCAATTCAAGGTGTATTGTTAACAATGTTGGATGCCCGTACAAATTTAGGGATCCAAGTTATAGATGAAGTGAAAAAGTATTTTAGGGATAAAGTATATCGCTCGATTATTCCGCGTAATGTACGCTTGAGCGAGGCTCCAAGTCATGGGAAACCTATTATGCAGTATGACGCTAAATCAAGAGGAGCAGAAGTATATATAGATTTAGCAGAGGAAGTGATTGCAGGTGGCTAAAGGATTAGGAAGAGGAATTAATGTGTTTTTTCCTGATTTAGATGTGAAAGAAGAGGAAACAATTCAGGAGATTCTTGTAACTGAATTAAGGCCGAATCCATATCAACCGCGTAAACACTTTAATAAAGAGGCGATTCAGGAATTAGCAATTTCGATTAAGGAACACGGTATTCTACAACCATTAATTGCTAGGAAGAGCATTAAAGGATATGAAATTGTTGCAGGTGAAAGACGATTTCGTGCTGCAAAAGAGGCTGGTTTAGAAAAAGTACCTGCGGTTGTAAGACAATTAAATGAACAGCAAATGATGGAATTTGCTTTGTTAGAAAACTTACAACGAGAAGATTTAAATCCTATGGAAGAGGCAATGGCATACCAGATGTTAATGAATGAGCTAAATGTAACGCAAGAACAATTAGCGAAACGTCTTGGTAAAAGCAGACCTTACATTGCAAATTATACTAGGTTATTAAGCCTACCTTCTTTCGTACAAGATATGATTGCAAATGGTCAACTTTCAATGGCTCATGGGAGAACTTTACTTACGATAAAAGATGAAGAACAATTGAAGTCCTTATTGAAACGCATTGAAAAAGAAGGATTAAATGTTCGTCAATTAGAGAAAATCGTCCAAGAGATTAATCAACACGTTTCACGTGAAACAAAAAAAGTGAAAAAAGAGCGAAATATATTTTTCGTAGAACGTGAAACGTTCTTAAGAGAAAAGTTTGGCACAGATGTGAAAATTAAAGAGACGAAAAAAGAAAAAGGTAAAATCGAAATTGAATTTTTTAATAAAGAAGATTTAAATCGTATTTTAGAACTATTAGCACAGAAAAATTAAAAAGCAAACCATCTTATTATTTATAGATGGTTTGCTTTTTTTAATGCGGATAATTTTTGATCCGTCTCTTTTATACTTTGTGCGATTACATCAGCCATTTTCATGACTAAACTTAATCTTGTATTTTGAAGAACGAAAAACTCCATAAACCCATTTAGATTGACGATACCGTGTATGTGCAAATCACCAACTGCAGGTAATTTCTTATTCATAGCAGCTCCAGGTTTACTAGGTCCCTTTCCAGTAGTGATTGATCCGATATTTTGGGACTTTCCTAAACATGCATCAACAGCAATTATAAATGCAGTAGGATATTCTTTCTGTATATTCTGAATTTTCTCTTCTAAATTTAGCGCATGTACTGGCTCATCTAGTGTACCGAATACTTGGAGGTTTTGGATGTCTATTTGTTCAAGTTTTGTACCAACTAATGGGCCGAGTGCGTCACCCGTAGAGCGATCTGTGCCGATACAAACGAGAATGAGTGGTATATTAGTTTTAATAGGAATATGGGTAAGTAAGAAATTACTGATTATCTCGGAGGCTTCTAGATCTTGGTGCATAACGTTTTGAGTTTCTTTCTCAAAAAATGGTAAGCGAAAACTTCCAATATTCATGAAGCACCCATCCTTTTAATAAATTTTCAATATGTGTTATATGGTGAGGAAAATGGAAAGTTATAAGTGCGTAATTTTTGCAAAATGTGAATGAAAACGGAAATAATAGTACTAGTATATATATATCCGTTCCATTTTATACCTGGATATCGGGGATAAAATAGGATTAAAATCATAAAATTTTTTCAGCAATTAGGGGACTTCTGATACAATAATAAGGGTAACTAAAAAGAAATTTTAGCTAGAGAGGTAGAGGTACATGGATTTATTAACGAAGTGGTTTAATTCTATGAAACAGTATTTATTAGATGCTGATCGTTGGGCTCATATTGGAGTTGCGACATTAAAAATATGCATTATTTTAATAATTAGTGCGGTTGTTGTGCGAATTGCAAGAGCGGTTGTACGAAATGCGTTTCGCATGGGAAGTCGTTCTCCAATTCAAATTTCAGAACGTCGTACAGTTACAGTAGCGAAATTACTTGAAAATATTGTAGCGTACGTTGTTATGTTCATTATGCTAATTGCGATTTTAGGTGTGTTTGATATTAATGCATCAGGTTTATTAGCGGGTGCTGGGGTAATTGGTTTAGCAGTCGGATTTGGTGCTCAAAGTTTAGTGAAAGACGTTATTACAGGTTTATTTATTTTGTTAGAAGATCAGTTTTCAGTTGGCGATTATGTTAAAATCGGTCAATTTGAAGGAGTCGTTTTAGAAATTGGACTTCGTACAACGAAAGTAAAGAGTTGGACAGGTGAAATTCATACTTTACCAAATGGAAGTATTATTCAAGTTACTAACTACTCAGTTAGTAATAGTGTAGCGTTTGTTGATGTATCTATTTCATATGAGGCTGATATTGCGAAAGCAGAGCAGGTTATTGAAGATTTATTAGTAGAATTACCTTCAAAGTACGAAAAAATGGTAACAACGCCTCAATTATTAGGTGTGCAAACATTAGCTGCATCAGAAGTTATATTACGTGTTATTGCTGAAGTAGAACCGATGCAACATGCAGTTATTGCAAGGGCACTTCGTAAAGAGATTAAAAATCGTCTTGATTTACATGGGATTGAAATTCCATATCCGCGTATGGTTTTATATAATCGTGAAGAATTAGTTAGTGGAAAAGCAATTTAGTATGGAGAGGAGTTTGGAGAGTGGAGCAAAAGGAATATAACTTGTATGATGTTGTGGAAATGAAGAAAGCCCATCCATGTGGCGAGAATCGTTGGAAAATTATTCGTATGGGAATGGATATCCGCATTAAGTGCGAGGGGTGTGACCATTCAGTAATGATTCCTCGAAGAGAGTTTGATCGTAAGGTAAAAAAAATACTTGTGAAGCACGAAGAATAGAGGGAGAGTAACAGTTACAGTAGGTAACTGTTACTTTTTTTCGTTTGGCGGAAACTTGTCATTTTTTTCGTTACTATCTATAATGATGAAAGATTGAGACATAGGAGTGAAAAATATGGGATTAACGGCTGGGATTGTTGGATTACCTAACGTAGGGAAGTCCACTTTATTTAATGCAATTACACAAGCAGGAGCAGAATCTGCGAACTATCCATTCTGTACAATTGATCCAAACGTAGGGATTGTAGAAGTACCAGATGAGCGTTTAAATAAATTAACGGAACTAGTAGAACCGAAAAAGACTGTTCCGACTGTATTCGAGTTTACTGATATTGCAGGTATCGTAAAAGGTGCTAGTAAAGGTGAAGGGTTAGGAAATAAATTCTTATCTCACATTCGTCAAGTAGATGCAATTTGTCAAGTTGTTCGTTGTTTTGAAGACGAAAATATTACGCACGTTTCAGGGAAAGTAGATCCAATTGATGATATTGAAACAATCAATTTAGAGCTAATTTTAGCGGACTTAGAGTCTGTTGATAAGCGTATCGAGCGTGTTGCGAAATTAGCAAGACAAAAAGATAAAGAAGCGGTATATGAGCATGAAATTTTAGTTCGTTTAAAAGAAGCTTTTGAAGAGGGAAAACCAGCTCGTACTGTTGAATTTACAGAAGAGCAGATGAAGATTGTTAAAGGCCTTCATTTACTTACAACAAAAGAAATGTTATACGTAGCGAATGTAAGTGAAGACGATGTTATCGATCCTTCGGAAAATAAATACGTACAAATGGTAAAAGAATTTGCAGCAAATGAAAATTCTCAAGTTATCGTTGTATGTGCAAAAATCGAATCAGAAATCGCTGAATTAGACGAAGAAGAGAAAAAAGTATTCCTTGAAGAATTAGGAATTGAAGAGTCTGGTTTAGATCAATTAATTCGTGCAGCATATGATCTATTAGGACTTGCTACTTACTTTACAGCTGGCGTTCAAGAAGTACGTGCTTGGACATTTAAACAAGGAATGAAGGCACCGCAATGTGCTGGTGTTATTCATACAGACTTTGAGCGTGGATTTATTCGTGCAGAAACAGTTTCTTACGATGACTTAATGACAAACGGTTCTATGACAGCTGCAAAAGAAGCTGGAAAAGTACGTTTAGAAGGAAAAGAATATATCGTAAAAGACGGAGATGTTATGCACTTCCGTTTTAACGTTTAATTTAATATTTCCTAGGAAAAATAAAGATATGAGCTTGGCAAATATATTATATGTTTGCCAAGTTTTTTATGTATTGGTGAGTTGATTCATATAACTTACTATGATATAATCTAAACTCGTGAGTAATTACTATAAATTAATTGCTCCTTGCCCATTACGGGCCGTTTAGACCAAAAGGAGGTGAAAGTGTAATGAGAAAGTACGAAATTATGTACATCATTCGTCCTGGCGTTGAAGAAGAAGCTCAAAAAGCTTTAGTTGAACGTTTTGCAGGTGTTTTAACAAACAATGGTGCAGAAATCATTAACACGAAAGAGTGGGGTAAGCGTCGTTTAGCTTACGAAATCAACGACTTACGTGAAGGTTTCTACATGATCTTAAACGTGAAATCTAACGCAGAAGCGATTAACGAATTCGACCGTTTAGCTAAGATCAACGAAGACATCCTTCGTCATATCGTTGTTAAAGAAGAAGAAAAATAATTGATATATAAGGGAGAGTGGTTCGATTGATGAATCGTGTTATCCTCGTTGGTCGTTTAACTAAGGACCCTGACTTACGTTACACGCCCAATGGTGTTGCAGTAGCTACTTTTACGTTAGCTGTGAATCGCGCATTTGCCAATCAACAAGGTGAGCGTGAAGCTGACTTTATTAATTGTGTAATATGGCGTAAACAAGCAGAAAACGTAGCAAATTATTTGAAAAAAGGTAGCTTAGCAGGCGTAGATGGACGTCTTCAAACTCGTAATTACGAGGGACAAGATGGTAAACGTGTATACGTAACAGAAGTTCTTGCGGAAAGCGTGCAATTTTTAGAGCCGCGTAATGGCGGTGGGGAGCAACGTGGTTCATTTAATCAGCAACCATCAGGAGCTGGTTTCGGTAACCAAGGCTCTAACCCATTTGGTCAATCTAGTAATTCAGGTAACCAAGGTAACTCTGGATTTACGAAGAATGACGATCCATTTTCAAATGTAGGTCAACCGATCGACATTTCCGACGACGATTTACCGTTCTAATACAGTAAATTTGTTAGTTTTAACAAAGAATGGAGGGAAATAGACATGGCAGGACGCAAAGGTGGACGTGCGAAACGTCGTAAGGTGTGTTTCTTCACAGCTAACGGCATCACTCGCATTGACTATAAAGATGTTGATTTATTAAAACGTTTCGTTTCTGAGCGTGGTAAAATTTTACCTCGTCGTGTAACAGGAACAAGCGCGAAATACCAACGCAAACTTACAGTTGCAATTAAACGTGCTCGTCAAATGGCACTTTTACCATATGTTGGTGAATAATAGCGTATGAAATGCACAGTAGAGTCGGACTCTACTGTGCATTTTGCTATGCTTTTCTTTTTTGAAAGAGAGGTTAAAATGTGAAACAAGCAAGATTTATTACTGAAGGTGCCGCGTTGTTGGCTATATATGCAATGTTATTGCTTATATCTATGTATGTTCCGATTTTGGGTACAGTTGTAACTTTTGCGTTGCCGTTACCATTTATACTATTAATGATAAGACATAAACTATCTAATGTGCTCGTGGTTTTTGTAGCGGCACTTTTTGTTACTGTTATTGTGAGTCAACCGATGAATTTAGTGAAGACAATTATGTTTGGATTGATAGGGATTGTTTTAGGATATATGTATAAAACAAGAAAAAAGCCAGTGGAAATCTTAATAGCTGGGACGCTTGCATACTTAATTGGTTTTGTACTTATTTATGTTGCGAGTATAAAGTTTTTCAACATAGATATAATGAAGCAAATGCAAAGTATATTTAGTGAAAGTATGGCGAAAAGCGAAAAGATAGTAAGTGCTACAGGTATGCCGATTAGTAAGGAACAAAAAGAGTTACTTGCACAAATGAATGATATATTACAATCATTACTTCCGAGTATACTTGTGCTAGTTTCAGTATGTTTTTCTTGGATTACAGTGATAATATCAGGTAGTGTTTTGAAAAAGTTAAAACATGACGTTATATCTTGGCCTAAATTTAAAGATATACAATTACCAAAGAGTATCATTTGGTATTACGTTATATTTATTTTGTTAGCAACTTTTATAAAAGTAGAACCAACATCATATTTACATATGGTATTTTCTAACCTAAATGTCATATTTGCACTATTGCTTGTACTGCAAGGTCTGACATTTATCGCCTTTTTAGCGTATAGAAAAGGTTTTACTAAAGGGGTTCCTATTATTAGTTTTATTGCATGCATGTTTATTCCGATGCTGTTTCCTCTTGTGACAATCTTAGGTATAATTGACTTAGGGATTTCATTGCGTTCTAAAATAGGGGGATAAAATAATATTCCTTATACTATTTTAATCTGTTTAACTAACTGGAAGGTGAGTTAGTTTTACTTTATAGGAGTTGTATACATGCCTGAATTTGATAAGAAACAGTGGTTTTTATATCCTGTTTATGTATTGGCATTTTTTGTGTTTGTGCTCATTTCAATTCTCTGTTATTTTCATTTAATTATGGGGATAGCTGCTTTTGTCATTTTTTGTATCGTATTCTTTATCGTTATACGATTTGAACTTAATTTTCAAAGGAATTTCGAAAAGCATACGACAGATATGATTACAAGAGTAAAGAAAGTAAGTAATGAAGCATTTAACCAAATGCCGATTGGTATTTTGTTATACAATAAGGATTATGGGATTGATTGGGCAAATCCTTATTTATCTTCATGTCTGGGACAGCATGCATTAGCTGGATGGCACCTTTACGATGTATCAGAAACATTACTTCTTTTCATTAAAGGAGAAACTTCTGATGATATAGTCTCTTTAAATAATCGAAAGTTTCGCGTTTTTGTAAGGAAAGAAGAAAAGTTAATTTATTTCTTTGATGTAACGGAACAAACAGAAATCGAAAAGATGTACGAGGATCAAAGGACTGTTTTAGCTGTCATCTATTTGGATAATTATGATGAAGTTACACAAGGATTAGATGATCAATTACGTACGAATATAACAAGTCTTGTGACATCGCGACTAAATGAATGGGCACTTAAGTATGGGGCGTATTTAAAACGTGCATCTTCAGAAAGATTCTTCGTTGTGCTAAATGAAAGTATTTTGACGCAGATGGAAAAAGGGAAATTTAGCATTTTAGATCAGGTGCGTGAAGAAACATCTAAAAGGAATATACCACTTACATTAAGTGTGGGTGTCGGATCAGGTGATTTACCTTTATCAGAGCTTGGAGCAATGGCTCAATCTGGTTTAGATCTTGCGCTTGGGCGTGGGGGAGACCAAGTAGCTATTAAACAAGCGACAGGTAAAGTTAAGTTCTATGGAGGTAAGACAAATCCGGTTGAAAAACGTACCCGTGTACGCGCTAGGGTCATTTCGCATGCGTTAAAGGATTTAGTATTAGAAAGTAGTAATGTCATTATTATGGGGCATAGGGCTCCCGATATGGACGCAATTGGTGCTGCGATTGGTATTTTAAAAGTGGCTCAATTAAATGAGCGTAAAGGATATATTGTGTTAGATGAAAATGATTCCGATAAAGGAATTAAGCGTTTGATGGACAAAGTGAAACAAAATGAGGAGTTATGGTCTCGTTTTATTACTCCAGAGCAAGCGATGGAATTTGCAAATGATGAGTCGTTACTTGTTGTTGTCGATACGCATAAACCTTCTATGGTGATGGAGCAAAAACTGTTACATAAAATTGAAAATGTAGTAGTTATTGATCATCATCGCCGTGGAGAAGATTTTATTGAAGATCCATTGCTAGTTTATATGGAACCATATGCTTCTTCAACAGCAGAATTGGTTACAGAATTACTTGAGTATCAACCTAAAAATTTAAAGATGACAATGTTAGAAGCGACGGCATTGTTAGCGGGTATTATTGTCGACACGAAAAGTTTCACATTCCGGACAGGGGCTCGTACATTTGATGCTGCTTCTTATTTACGCTCACATGGTGCAGATACTGTACTTGTACAAGAACTTTTAAAGGAAGATATGGATCAGTATTTACGGGTTGCAAAAGCTATAAAAAATGCGTACATTTATAAAAATGGAATTGCGATTGCTAAAGTTGATAGTGATGATTACTACGATCAAGTGCTTATTGCGCAATCGGCAGACACGTTATTAACGATGACAGGGATTATTGCATCATTTGTTGTTGCGAAACGCGGCGAGAATCTCATTGGAATTAGCAGCAGGTCTTTAGGTGAAGTGAATGTGCAGCTAATTATGGAAAACTTAGGCGGTGGCGGGCATTTGACGAATGCAGCCACACAAATGAAAAATGTTACAGTAGATGAAGCTGAGGAGAAGCTTCGATTTGTTATTGATGACTATTTACAGGGAGGCACACAATCATGAAAGTAATTTTTCTAAAAGACGTAAAAGGTAAAGGTAAAAAAGGAGAAGTAAAAAACGTACCAGATGGCTATGCAAATAACTTCTTACTAAAACAAGGATTAGCTGCTGAAGCAACAAATAGCAGTATGAAAACTTTAGAAGCTCAAAAGCGTAAAGAAGAAAAAGATGCAGCAGCAGAGCTTGAAAATGCAAAAGAGTTAAAAGAGACTTTAGAGAAATTAACTGTAGAATTAAAGGCGAAATCTGGAGAAGGTGGCCGTTTATTTGGTTCTATCACAAGCAAACAAATCGTAGATGCAATGCAAAAATCACACAAGATTAAGCTTGATAAACGTAAATTTGAAATGGACGATGCAATCCGCGCGTTAGGTTATACAAACGTTACTGTGAAATTGCATCCACAAGTAACAGCAACAGTAAAAGTTCATGTTAGTGAACAATAAAAATAAATTAAGCAAGGAGGATTGCGTATGAGTGATGTACTTGCTGATCGTACCCCTCCGCATAATATAGAGGCTGAGCAGGCGGTTTTAGGGGCCATATTGATTGATCAAGATGCGTTAACTTCAGCATCAGAGTTATTGGTACCTGATTCGTTCTATCGAACGAAACATCAAAAGATTTTTGAAGTCATGCTTGGGCTATCTGATAAGGGAGAGCCGATCGACTTAGTAATGATGACATCAGCAATGGCTGATCAAGGATTACTAGAAGAAGTTGGTGGGGTTTCTTACTTAGCAGAGTTAGCAGAAGTTGTGCCAACTGCAGCTAACGTAGAATATTACGCACGCATCATCGCTGAAAAGGCGCTTTTACGTCGTTTAATTCGCACGGCGACTCATATTGTATCGGATGGATACGAGAGAGAAGATGATGTGGATGGTCTTTTAAATGAGGCTGAGAAAAAAATATTAGAAGTATCCCATCAAACGAATGCAAAAGCATTCCAAAACATTAAAGATGTTCTTGTAGATGCTTATGACAAAATTGAACTTTTGCATAATCAAAAGGGTGAAGTTACTGGGATACCAACTGGGTTTACTGAATTAGATAAGATGACAGCAGGTTTCCAACGAAATGATTTAATTATCGTGGCAGCACGTCCATCAGTAGGGAAAACGGCATTTTCATTAAATATTGCACAAAACGTAGCGACGAAAACGGATGAAAATGTAGCGATTTTTAGTTTGGAGATGGGTGCTGATCAGCTTGTTATGCGTATGCTTTGTGCAGAAGGGAATATTGATGCACAAAGACTTCGTACTGGTTCATTAACTTCCGATGATTGGGCAAAATTAACAATGGCAATGGGGAGTCTCTCAAATGCTGGTATATATATTGATGATACGCCAGGTATTAAAGTAAATGAGATTCGAGCAAAATGTCGTAGATTAAAGCAAGAACAAGGTCTTGGTATGATTTTGATTGACTATTTGCAGCTTATTCAAGGAAGTGGGAAATCAGGAGAAAACCGTCAGCAGGAAGTATCTGAGATTTCTCGTACCTTAAAAGGGATTGCACGTGAATTGCAAGTGCCTGTTATTGCTTTATCACAGTTATCTCGTGGTGTAGAATCTCGTCAAGATAAACGCCCGATGATGTCTGATATTCGTGAATCTGGAAGTATTGAGCAGGATGCTGATATTGTAGCTTTCCTATATCGTGAAGACTACTATGATCGAGAAACGGAAAACAAAAATACAATTGAAATTATTATTGCAAAACAGCGTAACGGTCCAGTAGGTTCAGTGGAACTTGCATTCGTCAAAGAGTTCAATAAGTTCGTTAACTTAGAACGTCGTTTTGAGGATGGACATGCTCCGCCGGCATAAAGGCAGTATAAAAAAGAAACACATTTCTTATAATAAGATGTGTTTCTTTTTTTTTATAAGAAAGATAAGGCTTTCATAAGTTAAATATATAATTCTTACGAACGAAAAAGTTTTTTTATGAAAAAATGTTCGCTTTTCGGTTGACTTCTTTTTCGGTTTTGGTACAATTATATTGTTTGAATAGATCGTTTGAAAATTGCGGAGGTGCTTTAATAATGTCTTCAGTAGTAGTTGTAGGAACACAATGGGGCGACGAAGGAAAAGGTAAAATCACTGATTTTCTTTCTGAGCATGCGGAAGTAGTTGCAAGATATCAAGGTGGAAATAACGCGGGACATACAATTGTTTTCGGCGGAGTTAAATATAAATTACACTTAATTCCATCTGGTATTTTCTATAAAGAGAAAATTTGTGTAATCGGAAACGGATTAGTAGTAGATCCAAAAGCATTACTTGAAGAGTTAAAATACTTACACGATCGTGGTGTAAGTACTGATAATTTACGTGTAAGTAACCGTGCACATGTTATTTTACCTTACCACTTAAAGCAAGATGAGTTAGAAGAAGCAAGTAAAGGTGATAACAAAATCGGTACAACGAAAAAAGGTATCGGTCCTGCATATATGGATAAAGCTGCTCGTATTGGTATTCGTATGGCTGATCTTTTAGACCGTGAAGCATTTAAAGAGAAGCTTGAGCGCAATTTAGTAGAAAAAAATCGTTTATTTGAAAAAATGTACGATACAGAAGGTTTCACTGTAGAAGAAATTTTCGAAGAGTACTTCGAGTACGGGCAACAAATCGCGCAATATGTATGTGATACGTCTGTTGTATTAAATGATGCATTAGATAATAATCACCGTGTATTATTTGAAGGTGCGCAAGGTGTTATGCTTGATATTGACCACGGTACGTACCCGTTCGTTACATCTTCTAACCCAATTGCTGGTGGTGTAACAGTTGGAACTGGAGTTGGTCCTGCGAAAGTTACTCGCGTTGTAGGTGTATGTAAAGCATATACAAGCCGCGTTGGTGATGGTCCATTCCCTACTGAGCTTCATGATGAAATTGGTCATCAAATTCGTGAAGTTGGTCGCGAGTATGGAACGACAACTGGTCGTCCACGCCGCGTAGGTTGGTTCGATAGCGTTGTTGTAAGACATGCACGTCGTGTTAGTGGTTTAACGGATCTATCATTAAATTCTATCGACGTTTTAACAGGTATTCCAACTCTTAAAATTTGTGTTGCTTACAAATACAATGGTGAAGTTATTGATGAAGTTCCAGCTAACTTAAACATTTTAGCAAAATGTGAGCCTGTATATGAAGAGCTTCCAGGTTGGGAAGAAGATATTACTGGTGTAAAATCATTAGATGAACTTCCTGAAAATGCACGAAAATACGTAGAACGTGTTTCTGAGTTAACAGGAATTCAAATATCTATGTTCTCAGTTGGACCAGATCGTAACCAAACAAATATTGTTCGTAACGTATACGAAGCTTAATTAATAGTGTTTAGAAAAAAACTCATGTCCGCATGAGTTTTTTCTTATTCTTTTATAAAAAAACGAAAAAAGTATTGCAATAAATACAGAATACATGTTATGATACATCTTGTCGTCACGAAAATATGACGTTGGTGAATATGAGCCATTAGCTCAGTTGGTAGAGCATCTGACTTTTAATCAGAGGGTCGAAGGTTCGAGTCCTTCATGGCTCACCATTTTATTTTTCGTGGCCCGTTGGTCAAGTGGTTAAGACACCGCCCTTTCACGGCGGTAACACGGGTTCGAATCCCGTACGGGTCATGTTTTTTTTTGCTTATTTTTGGTCCCGTGGTGTAGTGGTTAACATGCCTGCCTGTCACGCAGGAGATCGCCGGTTCGACCCCGGTCGGGACCGCCACTTTTGTTTATACCACCATTAGTGGTTTTATATATAGTTTTGGCTCGGTAGCTCAGTCGGTAGAGCAGAGGACTGAAAATCCTCGTGTCGGCGGTTCGATTCCGTCCCGAGCCACTCTCAGGATATTAAGTGGGCCCACTTAATATCCTTTTTATTTATGTAATTTTACAAAACTGAGTAGTTATTTTAAAATAGAACGAGGAGCCTCTAGCAGTTGAAGCTAGAGGTTTTTCTATAGATCGTATAGGATGCCGTGTAAAAGTGGATCATACATGAGTCTATGAGAATAGAGGAGAAAATACTTAAACAAAGGATGCGGTCATATAGGACATACTATGTAAACATCAATATGTTTAGGGATTATTGACCATATTTTTATAAGGAGGAAATAGACGATGATGGGAAAGAAAATTTTAGTAGTTGATGATGAAAAGCCGATTGCAGATATTTTGAAGTTTAACTTAGAAAAAGAAGGTTTTGAAATAGTAATGGCACATGATGGTGATGAAGCAATTGAAAAGGCTAATGAAGAGCAACCAGATATGGTTTTATTAGATATTATGCTACCAGGTAAAGACGGCTTAGAGGTTTGCCGTGAAATACGTAAAAGCTCAGAAATGCCGATTATTATGCTTACAGCAAAGGACTCTGAGATTGATAAAGTATTAGGGCTTGAGCTTGGGGCAGATGATTATGTAACGAAGCCATTTAGTACGAGGGAATTACTTGCTCGTGTGAAGGCGAATTTACGCCGCCATCAACAAGGTGGTGCTGCGGAAAAAGAAGAAAATACAGAAATGGTTATTGGACCAATTGTGATTAATCCAAATGCATATAGTGTAACGAAGCGCGAGGAAAATATCGAGCTTACACATCGTGAATTTGAGTTGCTACATTATTTAGCGAAACATTTAGGACAAGTTATGACACGCGAACATTTATTACAAACAGTTTGGGGTTATGACTATTTTGGAGATGTGCGCACAGTAGACGTTACAGTACGTCGTTTGCGTGAAAAAATTGAAGATAATCCAAGCCATCCTACTTTAATTGTAACTAGACGTGGAGTAGGGTATTACTTGCGTGACCCAGAGCAGGAATAGTATATGAAGAAAGTTGGTTTTTTTCAATCTATTCATTTAAAATTTGTGCTTATATATATGCTATTAATATTAATAGCGATGCAAGTTATTGGAGTATATTTCGTAAGGGAATTAGAGAAGAGCTTAGTACAAGGTTTTAGGGATTCTTTAACGCAGCAAACAAACTTATTATCATATAATTTGAAGCAAGAGTTTAAAAAAAGTTATACAAAAGCAGAAACAGAGTCAACAGATGAAACGATTAAAACTTCAATTCGAAAATTTGCCTCTGATCAGAAGAAAGTTATACAAGAGGTAAGTGTATTTGATTCGCACAGAAAGTTACTGGCTATTTCAGATGAATCAAAGCAGAATAAGGTGAATCGAACATCAACTGATATAGCTGTTCAGCGAGTGTTAGTACAAAAAAAGCCAGAAGTGAAAATTGAGAAGGATGGTAGTACAGGTCATCGTGTTCAAGTTATGCTTACTCCGATTCTAGATGATAACGGTAAGGATGCGCTTGGTGTTATTTACATTGTGGCATCTATGGAAGATGTATATAAACAAATGAAGGATATAAATCAAATTTTTGCTACGGGAACAGTAATTGCTTTATTAGTAACGGCCGTACTTGGGATTTTATTGGCTCAAACAATTACAAGACCAATTTCAGATATGCGGAGACAAGCAATCGAAATGGCAAAAGGAAATTATTCCAGAAAAGTAAAAGTGCATAGCCATGATGAAATTGGACAACTGGCATTATCCTTCAATAATTTATCGAAAAAATTACAACAAGCTCGTTCTTCTACAGAAAGTGAAAGGCGTAAATTATCATCTGTTTTATCACATATGACAGATGGAGTAATTGCTACTGATCGAAAAGGGGATATTATTTTACTAAATGACCCTGCGGAAAAGATGTTAAATGTTTCTCGTGAAACAGCGCTCGATCAATCTGTTTTAGAGGTATTAGGAATACAGGAAGAATTTACGCTCGATCATTTATATGAAGAGCCAGATTCTGTTTTATTAGATTTTAGTACGAGAAACGAACCATATATTTTACGTGCTAGTTTCTCTGTTATTCAAAAAGAAACAGGGAAGGCAAACGGCTTAATTGCTGTACTATATGATGTAACAGAGCAGGAACGTATAGAACGGGAACGCCGTGAGTTTGTGGCAAATGTCTCTCATGAATTAAGGACGCCATTAACGACGATGCGCAGTTATTTAGAGGCACTTACAGATGGAGCATGGCAGGATCCAAATATTGCACCACAATTTTTAACGGTTACACAAGAAGAAACAGAAAGAATGATTAGACTTGTAAATGCGTTGTTACAGCTATCTAAACTGGATAGTACAGAGCATCGTTTAATGAAAGAATGGGTCGACTTTACTGATTTCTTTAATAATATTATTGATCGCTTTGAAATGTCTAAAGAGCAAAATGTAAGTTTCAAACGATCTTTCTCTAAGAAATCTAGATTTATTGATATGGATACTGACAAAATTACTCAAGTGCTGTATAACATTATTTCTAACGCATTAAAGTATTCACCAGAAGGTGGAACAGTAACATATCGTTTACGTGATCGCGGTGATTTATTAGAAATTAGTGTAAGTGACCAAGGAATGGGTATTCCAAAAGAAAACGTTGATAAAATCTTTGAACGTTTTTATCGCGTAGATAAAGCTCGTTCAAGACAAATGGGTGGTACGGGACTTGGATTAGCAATTGCAAAAGAAATGATTGAGGCACATGGTGGCTCTATTTGGGCGAAGAGTGAAGAAGGAAAAGGGACAACTATTTATTTCACGTTACCAATGGCAGCAGATGAAGAGGACGATTGGGAATGAGTATGGAAAACTTTAAAACAATAGTTTTAATTAACCTAGTTGTAATTAGCCTATTTCTTACTTTTAATCTATGGACGTATGTGCCAGATTCTACATCCATGCAAAACGCGAAATTTGTACAGGGGAACGAAGGAATGAACCAAACTAAAATTTCCGATGTTGTCCGTCCTACTTCTATCATCGTGCATAAAGATAAAAATCATTATGGGAGCAGAAGAGAGGCAGATATAGAATCAATCTATAAGCCTCTAGAATTAGGGGAACTACATGATTTTAGAGAGATATCAATCACTAAGGGTGATTTCCTTTCATATGTGCATGGTGAAGGGAAAGTTGAACTTGTTTTCCCTACCGATATCCCATTTGATGCAGTTAAATCCATGTTCAACATGAAAGAGAAAAGTACAGATAAGCCTAAACATTTTAATCGTATTCTCCTTGATCCTTCTAGAAGTAAGGATCAAGAAATTAAAATTAACTTTGTTTCTGATGGTGATAACTTTAAAATATACGAGGCAAAATTAAGTGGCTTGTATTTAAAAGATATTGTAAATGCCCAAAATCAATTTATAGTATCAGCAAAACCTTATTTTGATTATCAACTTAATGATATGAAAAAATTATTTTTACCAGATGGAACGACAGAGTTAAGCAATATAACATATATTTCATCTAATTTAGCAGTTGATACGTTTAAGAATGCTCTGTTTAGTGATCCTCGTTATTTAAGTCCGATTACCGAGATGTCGAAAGAAACATTTACAGATGGTATTAGATCCATGGAAATTGAAAACGATCGTCACATGCTAAAGTATAAAAACTCTTCTGTCTTAACTGAGAAAACGATAGATAATTTAATGCTTTTACAAAAAAGCTTTGAATTTGTAAGTGGTCACAGTGGGAGTTTGGATTCATATCGTTTGGACTATATGAATAAAGGAGAGACAGTATTTCGCTTAAATGAAGATGGATATCCAGTATTCAATGCAGATGGATTAGCGGAATTAAGACAAGTATGGGGATCAGAAGAAGTAATGGAATATGAAAGACCGTTGCTGTCTTTAAATACTAAAGGTATAGAACAGAAGGTTACTCTTCCGTCAGGGCATGTTGTAATAGCATCCCTAGAAAATAATCCAGAGATAAAGAAACAAGTAATTAAGGATATTGGCATTGGATACAAGTTATCACTAGATGGGCAAGTGGTTCGACTACAACCAATTTGGTATGTAAAGCTTGTTGAAGATGAAACAGGTAAACAGAAAATCTATGAGTGGAGTGAGGGAGGACTAAATGGATTGGGATCGGATTAAAACCATATTTATTGTGACCTTTTTTGTTTTGGACCTCTTTCTCATTTTCCAATTCATTCAAAAGCAAGATAGTAATCAATTGGAGCTTATTGCAGAAACAAAGATAGATCAAGAATTAAAAGCAAATAAAATTACGATGGGAAATATCCCTAAAGAACCGAAAAAAGAGTCATTTATTAGAGCGGAAAATAAAGCCTTTAAAGAAGAAGATATACAGTCTTTGAAAAATCAAACGGTGCATATACAAAATATGTACAAGATAGAAAGTAAGCTAAAAGAGCCTTTTTTAAATACGAAATCATTATCAAAAGATAAGTATAATGAATTTTTGAAGAACTATGTATTGGATGGACAAAAGTATGAATTTGGAGCGGTGAAAGACTCTAAAATTTATTTCTTCCAAAAATATAAAGATAAGCCTATTTTCTATAATAATCAGGCGATGATTGTTGTGGAATTAAATGAAAAAAATGAACTTGTTTCATATACGCAGACAATGCTAACTGATTTAAAAGAAATGGGCGAAGGTGAAAAAACGAAAGAGCAAGAAATTATTACGGCTCAAACAGCTTTAGAAAATTTGTATTTAAAAAATAAAATTCATGGAAATACGCATGTTAAAGAAGCGCAAATTGGTTATGCCACTCTTACCGCATCTACTTCTAATAACCAAGTACTTGCTCCAACGTGGAATTTAAAAACGGAGCAGAAGCAGGACTTCTTTGTGAATGCAATTGAAGGACAAGTTATGGAATTAGGAGAAAAGGAAAATCGAGTGGTTGATGAACATACTGGAGTGAGAAAGAATGGGGTTGCATTTTAGCGTACTTGCAAGTGGAAGTACAGGAAATATGCTATACGTAGGAACCGATGAAAAAAAATTACTAGTCGACGCAGGTTTAAGTGGTAAAGCAACAGAGGCTTTATTTAAACAAGCAGAACTGAATATAAATGATGTATCAGGTATTCTTGTAACGCATGAGCATAGTGATCATATTAAAGGATTAGGTGTATTGGCACGTAAATATGATTTGCCTGTTTATGCGAATGAGAAAACATGGAATGCAATGGAACATTTAATAGGAAATATCCCAACTGAACAAAAGTTTCTTTTCTCAGTTGGTGATGTGAAAACATTTGGTGATATTGAAGTCGAGTCATTTGGAGTTTCTCATGATGCGGCAGAACCGATGTTTTATGCTTTCCATAACAATAATAGGAAATTAGCGCTTATTACAGATACGGGATACGTAAGTGACCGTATGAAGGGCGTTATTAAGGGAGCTAATGCTTTCGTATTTGAAAGTAATCATGATGTAGAAATGCTTCGTATGGGACGTTATCCATGGAGCATTAAACGACGTATTTTAAGTGACGTTGGGCATGTTTGTAATGAAGATGCTGCATTAGCGATGGCAGATGTAATTACAGATGAGACAAAGCATATTTATTTAGCCCATTTAAGCTTAGATAATAACATGAAAGAACTAGCGCGTATGTCAGTATCACAAGTACTAGAGGAAAAAGGATTTGGAGTGGGTGAATCCTTTGAAATTCACGATACAGATCCAAAAATGCCTACAAAAATTCAATACGTATAATTCTTCATTTTAGTAAACAATAAAGGTGAATATAGTTGTTTTCAGGAAGATAGGTGAACAAATATGTCCTTTATTGATGAAGAAAGTTATCGTATGAAACGTGCAGGAAAAAAGAAGCACAAAGGTATAGTTTTTTCTAGTATAGCGGGAACAATTGTAGGAGCTTCTTTATTTGCGTTTGGAGCGCCTTTATTTTCAAATTCTGCTGATACGCTTCCGCAAGCTGAAGCAAGCGGAAGTAATATGGCTGAAGCTCAAGGGATTAAACAGATTAGCTTTGTAGATGCTGTTGATCGTGCATCTGAAGCTGTTGTGGGTGTTATTAACATTCAACGAGATAACTTTTCAGAGGCAGATTCAGAGGCCGGTACAGGATCAGGAGTAATTTATAAAAAGACAGATGGTCAAGCTTATATTGTAACGAATAATCATGTTGTAGCTGGAGCGAATCGTATTGAAGTAAGTCTAAGTGATGGTAAGAAGGTTCCTGGAAAAGTATTAGGAACCGATGTAGTCACAGATTTAGCTGTATTAGAAATAGATGCAAAGCATGTGAAAAAAATAATTGAAATTGGCGATTCTAATACTGTTCGCAGAGGAGAGCCAGTCATTGCGATTGGAAACCCACTTGGACTGCAATTTTCTGGAACAGTTACACAAGGTATTATTTCAGCTACTGAACGTATTGTCCCTGTAGATTTAGATCAAGATGGACATTATGATTGGCAAGTAGAAGTGTTACAAACAGATGCAGCGATTAATCCGGGGAATAGTGGCGGTGCGCTTGTAAATGCAGCAGGACAATTAATTGGTATTAATTCAATGAAAATTGCTGCAAAAGAAGTAGAAGGAATCGGCCTTGCTATTCCGGTGACTAGAGCTGTTCCGATTATGAATGAACTTGAGAAGTATGGAAAAGTAAGAAGACCTTATATTGGGATTGAACTTAGGTCATTAAATGAAATTCCAAACTATTATTGGTCAAAAACATTACATTTACCAGGTACTGTAACAGAGGGAGTTTGTATTTTGGATGTGAAAAGTCCTTCGCCAGGTGCGGATGCTGGTTTAAGAGAACATGATGTTATTGTGGCGGTAGATGGAAAACCGATTCGCGATATTATTGGATTCCGTACGGCCTTATATGATAAGGAAATTAATGATAAAATGACTCTTACGTTTTATCGTGGTACAAAAAGAGTAACAACAACAGTGAAATTAGGCATTCAAAAGTATTAAAAACAGGAGGGCCTACCTCCTGTTTTCTATTGTAGAAAAGTGAGGTGTAGAAAATGAATTTACCTTGTTGTTTAGAACATGTTGAATTAGCGTTAGATATTATTGTGGATGAGTGTGAAGTCGCACCAGTTATCAACAATGTGGATAACTTAGAAAAAGAGAAAAAAACATGTGAATTTTGTCAAAATGAGGCGACATATGTTGTATCGAACACAGATTCCCACACAATATGTGGGTAGCGTTTGTGGATATGTGGATAAGTTTTGTGGATAACATGTTTGTAAGGTGGAGGATACGTGTGAATATCTCGATTATTTCAATTGGGAAATTAAAAGAAAAATATTTGAAACAAGGTATAGCAGAATACTTAAAACGATTATCTGCATACGCAAAAGTAGAAGTGATTGAATTGCCTGATGAAAAGGCGCCAGAAAATTTAAGTGAAGCAGAAATGTTAATTGTAAAGGAAAAAGAAGGTATACGTATACTGGATAAAATTTCTGATGACACGCATGTGATTGCATTAGCTATAGAAGGAAAGCAAAAGTCATCAGAAGAATTTGCGGTAAGTCTAGATCGCCTTGCTACATACGGAAAGAGTAAAGTCGCATTTGTAATTGGTGGATCACTTGGACTAAGCTCAGAAGTGATGAAGCGTTCAAATGAATCACTTTCTTTTTCAAAGATGACATTACCACACCAATTAATGCGATTAGTGTTGCTTGAGCAAGTGTATAGAGCGTTTCGGATTAATCGTGGGGAACCGTATCATAAGTAATGTATTCTATGTAAAACACTGATATTATCATATTTATTTTATTATGCCTATAATTGGAGGCTATGTGAATGGTAAGTAATCAGATGAGATATTCTAGACTCGCAAATATAACAAAAATAATAAATACGAAATTAGAACTACGTGACGTATTGCAGCGTGTGACAATGGCGATATCAGAGGAAATTGTTAGGTGCGATGCTGTTGGAATTTATTTACCTCAGGAAGATGGAACATTTAGAGGGTTTGCAGGAAAACCAGAGACTATAAATGGCGTAACGCTTGATACTCAAGTAATTGATCCTGAAATAGACTTGCTGGCAAAAGAGGTTATTGAAACGAAAAAACCCATCTATATTCCTGATACCTCAAAGGATCATCGACCAGATCCGAGACCGGTTAATGCATTCAAAATTAAGTCCTTATTAGCTCTGCCTATCTCATTTGGGCAAGAGTTATTTGGTCTAGTTTTTTTGTTTGATTATGGAATTCCGATGAACTTAACAGATTCAGAAATTCAAAGTGTTGAAGCTTATGTAAATATGGCTGCGGTTGCAATTCAAAACGCAAATAATTTAAAACAAAAGGAAAATCTTATTGCTGAGAAGCAGCTGTTACTAAATGTTACACGTGATTTATCAATGTGTTCCTCGATACAGGAGAGTTTTGATAAATGCTTTTTTTACCTAGAACAGATTTTAGAGAGTAAAAATATGACTGCCCATCTTCTAGATCCGCTAAACAAAACAACAATTAAAACAACGAAATTAAGTAAGGGCTGTCATTGGACAGAAGCGGATTGGACAGAGAAAAGCTATGAAGCCAAGATCCAAGAGGTTATTCAAACAAAAAATATAGATAGTAAGGGTCTATTGATGATTCCATTGGTTTCAATGGGAGAAGTATTAGGGGTAATCGTCGTTGGCAAAGAAGGAAAAGCTCACAATTATGATGATTCCCAACTTCAACTAGCAAAATCTATCGTTGATGCTACAGCCCCTACGTTTTCGAATTTGTTATATATGGATCAACTAGAAAGCATAGTGGAAGAGCGAACGAGAGAGCTAGCTGCTGCTAATGAAAAAGTTACAAGTGTGATTGAATGTATTACGGATGGATTTTTTATTTTAAATAATAAATGGGAATTTACGTACGTAAATAAGCACCAATATTTTCCGCAAAGAAAAACAGCAAAAGATGTATTAGGAAAGAATATATGGGATGTTTTCCCGAGTGAAATCGACACAGTTATGTATAAGGAATTTCATCGTGCGATGTCAGAGCGAACTACAGTTCATTTTGAATTTCTTTCTACTGCAGATGAATATTGGCACGAAGTTATTGCATACCCGTATGATGATGGTATTTGTTGTATTTTTAAAAATATAACGGAAAAAAAGAAATATGAACAGGAATTGAAAAGATTATCCAACATAGATTTAATAGGGCAAATGGCAGCAGGTATCAGCCATGAAATTAGAAATCCAATGACAACAGTACTAGGATTTTTACAGTTATTAAAAGAAGATAATGCCTATGAGAAACATAATAAGTACTTTCATTTAATGATTGAAGAACTTAACCGTGCCAATTCTATTATTACTGAATTTCTCTCAATGGGTAATACAAGGAAATCGGATTTGCAGATGTTAGATTTAAATTCAATTATCCACGATATTATTCCTTTAATAAAGATTGATACGTACAATCAAAATAAATATATTCAAGTCGATACAAATGACATTCCAGAATTACTTTTAAATCGTAATGAAATACGGCAATTATTAATGAATCTATATCGTAATGGCTTAGAAGCGATGAATACAGGGAAAGTTCTAACCATTAGCACTTACAAGGAAGGTCAAAATTGTGTGGTGCTTGCAGTGCGGGATCAAGGAAAAGGTATCAGGCCTGAAGTATTAGAGAAACTGGGTACGCCGTTTTACACGACCAAAGATAATGGAACTGGATTGGGGTTAGGTGTATGTTATGCCATTGCTGCCCGCCATAATGCAAAAATAGAAATTCAAACAGGATCGGAAGGCACTACCTTTTTTGTTAAATTTAATTATGAAAATAATAAAAAATAACCTTATTTAGAATAGTTACGATGAACCGTATCATAAATAAATTTATTCTTTGCATATAAAAGGATAAAAAGACCATTGGACAAAAATTACCGATGGTCTTTTAAATATTATTAGATGGTATGTAGATTTCCTAAAATAAGTATGTTTCTATTTCCATAAAAATATGCTGTAATATGAAGAGGAAAAAGTATAAGTAGTTAGAGAAGTGAGGAATTAAAGGTGAAGAAGTTTAAGAAGTTTTACTTGGAGATTACGAGTGTATGTAATCTTGCGTGTAGCTTTTGTCCGCCGACGGAAAGGCAGAAGCAATTCATTTCTGTGGAGGATTTTGCTAAAAGATTAGACCAAATTAAACCTCACACAGACTACATTTATTTGCACGTGAAGGGTGAGCCGTTGCTCCACCCGAAAATAGATCAACTATTAGACTTAAGTCATGAAAAAGGGTTTAAAGTTAATATTACAACGAACGGAACGTTAATTAATAAGAGAAGACATAGGCTGTTAAATAAGCCTGCGTTAAGACAAATGAATTTTTCACTGCATAGTTTTGATGGACATCCAGGTTCGCAAGATAAAGAGGGCTATGTAAGGAGTATACTTTCCTTCATTAGGGAAGCGACAAGTCAATCAGATTTAATTGTATCGTTAAGGTTATGGAATTTAACTCAGGATAATAAAACGAATGCTGAAATCCAGAAAAATAGAGAGTTATTATCTATAATTGAAAATGAATTTGATCTATCTTATCAAATTGAAGAGAAGCTTACACCAGGAAAAGGTATAAAAATTGCAGAACGTGTCTTTATTAATCAAGACTATGAATTCCAGTGGCCAGCATTACATGAAGAAGAGGATGATGGGAAAGGATTCTGTCATGGACTTCGTAATCAAGCGGGTATTTTAGCGAATGGAACAGTTATTCCTTGTTGTTTAGATGGTGAAGGGATTATTAACCTTGGGAATATTAATAATGATTCATTTTCTAACATTATCGAAGGTGAAAGAGCAACAAACATTGTCGATGGATTTTCGAAAAGAGTTGCGGTTGAAGAACTTTGCAGGAAATGTGGATATCGCAAACGGTTTGGGAAGTAAATATGAAATAAGCCCTCATAAAGCGAGGGCTTATTTTTTATACTTGATAAGAATGCTCTAATTTATCAATTAATGAACCAACGTAAGAAACAGCTTTACGGATTGCGTCTGGTTTTGACATATCTACTCCGGCATGTTTCATTGTACCACCAGCGATCAATAGCGGGTTGTCCTTCCTCTTTAATCATTTGAGCTACTGCAGTGGATGCAGTGTGTGCTGCCTTTTTTGTAGTATTTCTAGTAACGATTTACGGAAAGGTTCAAGTTTTGTTTCTTCAGTTAAATATTTTTCAATTGTTCCTTCGCCGAATATGAGGATTTCATTATGAATAAAGGATAGTGCAGTATGTACTTTCGTCCATAAAGCAGAAATTTTGGAAGAGTTCGCTTGAATACTTGGATTTGTACGATCAGTAGATTCTTTTAAATTTGCATATGAGTACAGTTTTGTTAACGTCATTAAAAGTTCTTCTTCTAAAAGTAGGCAATTTAATAAAGTGTGGGAGCTAGTATGTAAATGTCCTTTAAATGAATCAAGTTTCTGTATATCATTTTCCAATGCGTTTAATGCAGTATGCTATTCGGCATCAGAATTATACAAATCGGATAAATCCCATGTTAGTTCAGCAGGTACCTCTGCGCAATTAAGACGATTTTCTATTACATTTTTCAAGTCGTATATCCTCCTTATTAAGACTATCTAAAAATATAATGATAGAAAATTCGGTTAAATTAAAATATTTTTCATTTTTATATACAAAAAAGAAGGACAAGCATGAAAATGCTTGTCCTTCAAGTTAATTTAAGAATTAATATACTTTGTCACCATTGAAAATCGAGTTTTTCACGACAACATAATCTACAGTACGAATAGCATCTAATTTTGTTCCACCAGCGTAAGAGATAGAAGATTGAAGATCTTGTTCCATTTCGATTAACGTATCTTCTAAAGAACCTTTATGCTCAACGAACATTTTCTTACCTTCAACGTTTTTCTTCTCACCCTTTTGGAATTCAGAAGCAGAACCGAAGTATTCTTTATAAAGTTTGCCATCTCTTTCAATTGTTTCCCCTGGAGACTCTTCGTGACCAGCGAATAGAGAACCGATCATGACCATAGTTGCCCCAAATCGTATAGATTTAGCTACGTCGCCGTGTGTACGAATACCACCATCAGCGATAATTGGCTTACTTGCAGCTTTTGCACACCAGCGAAGTGCAGCTAGCTGCCAACCACCAGTTCCGAAGCCTGTTTTAATTTTAGTAATACAAACTTTACCAGGTCCAATACCAACTTTTGTTGCATCGGCACCAGCATTTTCTAATTCTCTTACCGCTTCTGGAGTTCCAACGTTTCCAGCGATAACGAAGCTCTCTGGTAAATGTTTTTTAATATGTTGAATCATGTTGATCACAGCATTAGAATGACCGTGTGCGATATCAATCGTGATATATTCAGGTGTCAGTTGCTCAGCAGCTAATTGTTGTACGAATTCATATTCGTCCTCTTTTACACCAACGCTGATAGAAGCGATTAATCCACGTGATTGCATATCTCTAATGAATGAGATTCGTTTCTCTGGTTGGAAACGATGCATGATATAAAAGTAGTTGTTCTCAGCTAAATAAGTTGCAATTCTTTCATCAATAATCGTTTGCATATTTGCAGGTACGACAGGTAATTTAAATTTATGTTTTCCTAAAGTGACAGTTGTATCACATTCAGAGCGGCTATTTACAATACATTTTGCAGGAATTAATTGAATATCTTCATAGTCGAATACGTTTTCCATCATTTACACCCCTAAAATACGAATATTTTATTTTTATTAATTAAAAATGTTCGTCCATAGGATAATTTACATTATTTTTATTAAGAAGTCAAAGAATTTCTTAACATTTTTTGAAAAAGTAGATTTTATACCTGAAAAACAACGTTAAAAACGAATTTAAAACGTTTTTTTATTTTTATTGTTCGTTTATGAAAAAGGTTGAAAAATTAAGTTAATTACACAAGGTTGTATGTATTCTTTTTATTTTTTTGGAGTGGATGTAGGATACTATGAAAAGGTTAATGCTAACAATGCAAGCAAAAGATGTTATCAAGTAGTTGAACAATATATGAAATGAAAAGGTTTGTTTCTATATAAAAAGATGAATCTGGCATGATTCACCTTTTATGTAAGGTTTCAAGTATAATAAGTAGGGTGATAGTAACGTATACAAAAGATAAAAAAGAAAATAATACAGAATAAAATGAGGTTAATATATGAGTAAAAAAAGTTTTTCTGATTATAAATTAAGTAAGGAAATTGTAAGGGCACTTACTGGGTTAGGGTATGATCATCCAACAGAAGTACAAGGTGAGGTTATTCCAGTTGCATTACAAAAGAAGGATCTTGTTGTGAAGTCCCAGACTGGAAGTGGAAAAACAGCTTCATTTGGTATTCCACTTTGTGAAATGGTGGAGTGGGAAGAGAATAAACCACAAGCATTAGTTTTAACACCAACGAGAGAGCTTGCGGTACAGGTAAAAGAAGATATTACAAATATAGGTCGATTCAAAAGGATTAAGGCTGCGGCAGTTTATGGGAAATCTCCATTTGCACATCAAAAATTAGAATTAAAGCAAAAGACACATATTGTAGTTGGTACTCCTGGTCGTGTGTTGGATCATATTGAGAAGGGTACCCTTTCTTTAGAGTGTTTGAAGTATTTAGTTATTGATGAAGCAGATGAGATGCTAAATATGGGCTTTATCGATCAAGTAGAGGCAATTATTGATGAATTACCTACAAAAAGAATGACGATGTTATTTTCAGCAACACTTCCAGAAGATGTTGAGAAATTGTCTCGTACATATATGAATTCACCAATTCATATTGAAATTAAAGCAGCTGGGATTACGACGGATAAAATTGAACATACTCTTTTTGAGGTGATAGAAGACGAGAAGCTTTCACTACTTAAAGATGTAACAACGATTGAGAATCCTGATAGCTGTATTATTTTCTGTCGTACACAAGAAAATGTAGATCATGTATATAGACAATTAAAACGAGCTAACTATCCTTGTGATAAAATACATGGTGGTATGGTACAAGAAGATCGTTTTGAAGTCATGGATGATTTTAGAAAAGGAAAATTCCGTTATTTAGTAGCCACAGATGTAGCTGCGAGAGGAATTGATATTGATAATATTACACATGTTATTAATTATGATATTCCACTTGAAAAAGAAAGCTATGTACATCGTACTGGAAGAACGGGACGAGCTGGAAATAGTGGAAAAGCTATTACATTTATAACACCATATGAAAATAGATTTTTAGAAGAGATTGAGGAGTATATTGGATTTGAAATTCCAAAGGCAATTGGACCTTCAAAAGAAGAAGTTATGAAAGAGAAAGCTGCATTTGAAGAAAAGATACATGCTAAACCAATTATAAAGAAAGATAAAAATGCAGATATCAACAAAGGCATTATGAAGCTGTACTTTAATGGCGGGAAGAAAAAGAAAATTAGGGCGGTAGATTTCGTCGGTACAATTGCTAAAATTAAAGGTGTTACAGCAGAAGATATAGGTATTATTACGATACAAGATAATGTTTCTTACGTTGAAATATTAAATGGAAAAGGACCACTTATCTTGAAAGTCATGAAGACTACAACGATTAAAGGGAAACAACTAAAAGTTCATGAAGCAATTAAGTAAATAAAAAACTATCCACTTTAATAGGTGGATAGTTTTTTATTTATGATTCTTTTAAATCATTCACTAGTTGCTCCGCTAAACGTCTATACATATTACTCATAGTCACGAAGGATGTTAGTAGTAGAAATTTTTCTAGCTTTGTATCTTCTAAGGAAGAAATCTCATTTACTTCTGTAACACGGTTATTTACGTCTTGTTTAAAGCTTTCGACATTGCTTTCAGTAAGAGCAAGATAATTTTTGTATAACGTATTTAATTCGAATGAATCATCATTTAATAAGGAGTCATTTATAGTTTCTAATGAACTTTTTATGTCGTTAATGGAGAGAGCTCCCTTTAATTGATAAATTAGGCTAATTAAAATCATATGCTCTTTTGAATACTTTTTATTTTTGATAGGGATGAATAGTTTCCCTTTTGCGTAATTATTAATCATCGTTTTTGTTAATACTTTTTCATCATCAGTTCTCGTTGTATCTGCATAAGTATTCTCAAATAGTTGGACAACTTGGTCTACATATAAGTCAACATTTGGAATATCCTCAAGTTTAATGTTTTTTTCTAAATGTAATGTCTTAAGTAATTCATTTATATTTTCCACGTAGAATCCCTCACTTTTATAACTTAGTGGAACTTAATGTTTAATATATCTTTAAATATGGTATTACGAAACAAATGAATTGTAAATGTTGACCTTAAAAAGAAATGTGTATATAATTACATGTAGTTATCAAAACTACATGTAATTATATGAGGGGTGTTATTATGAATACTTATGTAAGGGAACCAGTTAATGCATTTACTCACTTAGGTGGAGCGATATTATCATTTATTGCGTTATTAGCTATGCTTGTGAAAGTTTCTATCAAGATGCCATCATTTGCTGCAATTACAGCTGTTATTTTGTTTGGTATTGGAATGATGGTCCTTTATACGGCGTCAGCTGTATATCATAGTGTTGTGGCAAATGAACGTGTTATATACTTCTTTAGGAAGCTAGATCATTCTATGATTTTTATATTAATTGCAGGTACATATGCACCCTTTTGCTTAATTACATTAAATTCAGCAAGTGGTTTGCTATTATTTTGTTTAGTCTATGCAACTGCGATTTGTGGCATTGTATTTAAGATGTTTTGGTTTAGTTGTCCAAGGTGGTTATCGACAGCAATTTATATTACGATGGGTTGGTTAATTGTTTTATTCTTTGCACCGTTAGCTGAGAATTTAAGTACAGGAGGCATTATTTTCTTAGTACTTGGGGGCATTTTTTATACAATTGGTGGATTTATTTATGGAACAAAGCCAAAATGGTTAGAGTTTAAATATATGGGGCATCATGAAATTTTTCATGTTTTTGTATTATTAGGTAGTCTTGCGCATTTTCTAAGTGTATATTGTTACGTAATTTAATAAAAAAACGTCACATAATTTTTATTATGTGGCATTTTTTTATTACCTGATTAGAATCGTATATGTTATAAAATTATTATGGGATAAAATGTAAGTTTCTGTGTTCGCATGTTAAACATAGGATAAGAAATATGTGATATACTTTGAGAAGTTTATAATGAATGAAATATGGAGGACTATAATTATGGCAATACTTGTAACAGGTGGAGCAGGATATATTGGTAGTCATACATGTGTAGAATTACTAAATAGCGGTTACGAAGTTATAGTAGTGGATAATCTTTCGAATAGCTCGGTAGAATCTATAAATCGAGTAAAAGAAATAACAGGAAAACAATTTAAGTTTTATAAAGAAGATGTTTTAAATCGCGAAGCGCTTGACGCAATTTTTGAAGAAAATTCAATTGAAGCAGTTATTCACTTTGCAGGATTTAAAGCTGTAGGGGAGTCAGTAGCGATTCCATTAACATATTATCATAACAACATTACAAGCACGTTAGTGCTATGTGAAGTAATGCAGAAACATAATGTAAAGAAGATAATCTTTAGTTCATCTGCAACTGTATATGGTATCCCGGAAACGTCACCGATTACGGAGGAGTTTCCATTAAGTGCAACAAATCCATATGGTCAAACGAAATTAATGATTGAGCAAATTATGCGTGATGTAGCATTTGCAGATGCAGAATGGAGTATCGCATTACTTCGCTATTTCAATCCATTTGGTGCACACGAAAGTGGGCGTATCGGAGAAGATCCAAATGGAATCCCAAATAACTTAATGCCATATGTAACGCAAGTAGCGGTAGGTAAGTTAAAAGAATTAAGCGTATTCGGAAATGACTATCCAACGAAAGATGGAACAGGAGTCCGTGATTACATCCATGTTGTGGACTTAGCAAATGGTCATGTAAAGGCGCTTGAGAAAGTACTGAGTACAACAGGAGTAGATGCTTATAACCTGGGCACAGGCATGGGCTATAGTGTACTAGAGATGGTTGAAGCGTTTGAAAAAGTTTCGGGCAAGAAAGTTCCTTATAAAATTACAGAGCGTCGCCCAGGTGATGTGGCAGTATGTTTTGCTGATGCATCGAAAGCAAAGCGTGAATTAGGCTGGGAGGCAACACGCGGATTAGAAGAAATGTGTGCTGACTCTTGGAAATGGCAATCAAATAATAAAAATGGCTATTTAGAAGTTTAATGATGAATATAAAAAATGACCTTTGCATAAAAGCAAGAGGTCATTTTTTATATTCATTTTCTACTAAGTTTATTAGCGAACCTAGAAAAGAACGTTCGCTGTTTTAAATGATATGATTTTACAATATCTTATGCTAGAAGGTAGTAGAATGAGATAGAGTAATGTATTATTTTATTAATTTTTTATGGGAATTGAAAGCGTATTATTGAAATGTATTCCAACACTTGTATCATTGCTAGAGTCCGTTTATAATCAAGGAATCCTAGTTCATGTTTTGATAGGAGTATTTATTATTGAAAGCGTTTTAAGTTCACTCCTTTTTTGAGGTAGGAGGTCTGACTTATTTAGGTGAAAAATTATGTATGTAGTTTTAAATGGGAAGAAAAATAATATAAGTATCATTTTATAGTGTGGGGAGGTTAAAAGTGTGAAAGGTAAAGATTTTCACACGAATATATATGGGTTATGTAGGATTATTACTTTCAGGGGCAGCTTTATTTTTAAATAGTCTTGTTATATTAGGGAAAGCAGAGATGAAAAGTGCGGGTGTTTTTAATTTATTTGTGGGTGCACTACAAATTATTATTCCGTTTTATTTGATTATGATTTCTGACCAAAGCAATTGGACAGTGTATTCATATGCGGCTACTTTCTTATTTGGATTAACTTATTTATATGTAGGTGTTACTTTTATAAAAGGAATGGATAGTAGTGGTCTAGGATGGTTTTGTATTTGGGTAGCAATTATAGCCTTATTCTATATGGTTGTTTCATTTGTTCAATTCCATGATGTTGTTAATGCGTTAACGTGGTTTATGTGGGCATTACTTTGGTATTTATTCTTTGTATTAAATACACAAAAGAAGAACATTAATCAATATCTTGGAAGGATTGCCTTCGTACAATCATGGGTAACATTGACTTTACCTTCACTCTTTTATTTTATGGGAGTGTGGGGAGAGGGATTCGTATATGAATTATGGGTTTATGTATCTGTAATTTCTATTTTATACTTCTGTTATTGTATTTATAAATATCGAGTACGTTAATATATTATCTGTATAAAGGCATGGAATCGTTAAACGAATTCCATGCTTTTTATATGTTAGCACTTATAATAGAGAGGTAGTATTTTACAATTTGCTAAAGTGGGGATGATGAAGTTGAAAAAAGTATTGGTGCTAGGGGGAACAAGATTTTTTGGTAAACATTTAGTAGAAGCACTTTTGCAAGAGGGGCACGATGTAACGATTGCGACGAGAGGAATTACGGAAGATTCTTTTGGCAGTAGAGTAAAAAGACTTATTGTAGATAGGGAAGATGAAAAACAACTAGCAGAGCGTCTAGGAGATAAAAGTTATGATATTGTATACGATAATTTATGCTATAGCTCGAATGCAGCGAAGGTAATATGTGAAGTGTTACGAGGGAAAACGAAGAAATATGTTATGACATCTTCAATGGCCGTCTATGAACCTGCCCTAAGCTTATCAGAAGAAGACTTTAATCCGTACGAGTATGCAATCGCGTATGGAGATAGGAATGACTTCAATTATGGTGAAGGAAAGAGATTAGCTGAAGCCGTTGTATTTCAACATGCAACATTCCCAGTCGTTGCAGTGCGTTTTCCAGTTGTTATTGGAGAAAATGATTATACGAAAAGGTTACAATTTTACGTTGAATGTATTGTGAACCAAAAACCTATCGTTGTGGATCATGTAGATGGAACTTTGTCATTTATACATGAAAAAGAGGCAGGAGAGTTTCTAGCTTGGTGCGGAATGGCAAATGTGAGAGGACCAATTAACGCCTGTAGTAACGGAGCAGTTTCTATGGAAGAAATTATTCATTTCATAGAAGAGAAGACAGGAATAAAAGCACTCATTCAGAAAGCTGGGGGAAATATAGCTCCTTATAATGAGGTAACTAACTGTACGTTACATAATGGAAAGGCTCGTGAATTCGGATTTTTGTTCCGAGAGCTGAAACTAGAAATAAAAAATATTTTAAAACATTATATAAATACAATGAAGTAATCATAAATCCCCCGGTGGCAATCCGGGGGATTCTGGAGGATTTCGACAATACTGATTTTACATTACCAAATTTACCTTATACGTACGACTAATGTTTTTGTGATTGAATTGCTTGTAAATACTTCTCGTTTACTTGGTCCCAGTTTACTGTATGCCACCAGTTGGTAACAAACTCTGGGCGCCTATTTTGATACTTTAAATAATAAGCATGTTCCCATACATCAATTACGAGTAAGGGGATTTTCCCTTCTTGCAAAGGCGTATCTTGATTTGGTGTACTCATAACAGAGAGTTCCTCACCGTCAAGAACAAGCCATCCATAGCCACTTCCAAAACGACTAATAGCTGCTTTGGAAAGTTGATCTTTTAAGTTGTCAAAGGTATTGAAATAATAATCAATTACTTTTGCAACGTCTCCATTAGGCTCACCGCCACCTCGTGGGCTCATCACTTCCCAAAAAAGACTATGACAATAGTGACCACCGCCGTTATTTCGTACAGCTGTAACAATTTCCTTCGGTAAAGCATCTAAATTACATAGCAATTCTTCTAAAGATTTATTATGTAATTCAGTATAATTTTCTAAAGTAGCATTTAAATTGTTTACGTATGTCGCATGGTGCTTTCCATGATGAATGGCAAGTGTATTGCTATCAATATGTGGCTCTAGTTCATCATAGTCATATGAAAGCTTTGGCAATTGAAATGAAGACATAACATTCCCTCCTTTCGACTTAAAAAGTTGGTCTAGGTAAAAATACTTTACCTGAGTCAAAAATACACCCATTTTCCATATAAGTCAATAGTAATTCCATTAATTTTCTGAAAAATATTACAATAAAAGTAACACTCTCACTTTCATTTGTGACTCCTATCCTTTTTGCTTATACTGTAAAGTAGCAGGGTTTTGTTGAAATAGAAGGAGATTGTTTATGAGTAAAACGAAACAATTAATAGAGGAAGCAAGTAATTTTATTACGATTTGTTATAAGGAGCTTCATAAAGAACAATTGATAGCAGAACGTATAAAAGAAATTCAAATTGAGATAGAGAAGACAGGGACATATGAGCATACATTTGAAGAACTTGTTCATGGTTCACGAATGGCATGGCGTAACAGTAATAGATGTATTGGAAGACTATTTTGGAGTAAGATGCACATATTAGATGCGCGCGAAGTAAATGATGAAGAGGGTGTATATAATGCATTAATTCATCATATTAAATATGCAACGAACGACGGAAAAGTTAAACCAACCATTACGATTTTTAAGCAATATCAAGGTGAAGAAAATAATATAAGAATTTATAATCACCAATTGATTCGATATGCAGGATATAAAACAGAAACGGGAGTGATTGGTGATTCTCATTCCGCTACATTTACGGACTTTTGTCAGGAGCTTGGTTGGCAAGGAGAGGGTACGAATTACGATGTATTGCCACTTGTGTTTTCTATAGATGGAAAAGCGCCTATATATAAAGAAATTCCGAGAGAAGAAGTAAAAGAAGTGCCAATTGAACACCCAGAATACCCTATTTCATCACTTGGAGTAAAATGGTATGGTGTTCCAATGATTTCAGATATGCGTTTAGAAATTGGCGGTATTTCTTATACAGCCGCTCCGTTCAATGGATGGTATATGGGAACAGAAATTGGGGCGCGCAACTTAGCAGATCATGATCGTTATAATTTACTTCCGGCTGTTGCGGAGATGATGGTGCGCCCATAAGGGCCTTGTAAACTCTGATTTAGTAAATCAGCGGGTGAAGTGAAACAAGATAACAACCCGACACCGGTAGCCTTATCCGTAATCGAAAGTGAGCGGGGAGTGTAGCATGGCTGCAACGGGATAAGTCACTCTAATGTCATGAGTGCGACTGAATTTCTAGGTGTACCGTGGTAAACAAGGTTGAATGCTAAACTGCGTGAAGGATAAATCAAGGGGTCTTATCGACGACCATATCGAAATAGACATTGAAACGATATGTCTCTAGTTCAGCTCATCTATTTTTTGTGGAGAGAGGTGTGTTTCACACTAGAGAACCAACTAAAGTACATTAGTAAAGATTGAAAGTCCCAACCGACATTACTACAAACTATTTACAAGGTACTAAATGGGGATTACCTAAGTGGAAGCGCCATTTATGGCTATAGAGGATGATTTCAAGGTAAAAACCAAGAAATGTGGCTCTTGAATATTCCATATGGTAACGGAGCCTTCGTAGTAGTCAGAGATAGGGAAAGCCTATCACACTAACGTATGACAAATTACGTTAGGTCATGGTTGTGAAATCAGGATGGCGAAGGAAGGTAGTCAATTAGTTCATGATGATAATAAACAGGAAGGAAGCGAGATGCTGATGAGAAATCCAGTTTATGTATTGAACACCTTGTCGAAGAATACTATTAAAGAAAACTATAAGTTCAAAAGATTATATAGAAATCTTTATAATCCAGAATTCTACTATAAAGGTTATCAAGAAATATATGCCAATCCAGGTAATATGACCAGAGGAACCATAAATAAAACTGTTGATGGCTTCTCAAAAAATAGAGTATCTAAAATCATCAACAACATTAAAAATGGTAACTATAAACCTACTCCTGTTAAGCGAGTATATATTGATAAAAAAGGGAGTAAGAAAAAACGTCCTCTTGGGGTACCGACATTTGACGATAAACTTGTCCAATTAGTAATAAAGTATATCTTAGAAGCAATTTATGAACCAAACTTCTCTGAGAACTCACATGGATTCAGGAAAAATAGGGGTTGTCATACAGCTTTGAAACAAATTAAAAAGAGTGGTAATGGAACTAAATGGTTTATTGAAGGTGATATTCAAGGTTTCTTTGACAATATCGACCACCATATCCTAATTAACCTACTAAGAAAACGTATCAATGACGAAACACTCATCGGATTAATATGGAAGTTCCTAAGAGCTGGGTACATGGAGGATTGGCAATTCCACAAAACATTCAGTGGAACACCACAAGGAGGGATTCTCAGTCCTCTTCTTGCCAACATATATCTAAACGAACTAGATATATACATGGAAAAATACGCTGAAAAGTTCGGAAAAGGTCAACCAAAAGACAGAGAAGTTGATAAAAGATATCAATACTTACACCTCAAAATAAAAAGAGGGCGTAAGAAAGCAGACTTACTAAGAGAACAAGGTAAACACAATGAAGCTCAGGAATTAATCGAGCAAGTCAACGAATGGGTTAAGGAAAGGGGACAACGTCCCTACTACAATCCAATGTCGGATAAATTTAAGTCACTAAAATATGTTAGATATGCTGATGACTTTATTGTAATGATAATCGGCAGTAAAGATGATGCCAAAGCCATTAAATCTGATATAGCTCAATTTCTCAATGAAGAATTAAAATTAACTTTATCAGAAGAAAAAACACTTATCACCCACTCTAGCAAGAAAGCAACATTTCTTGGGTACAACGTCAATATCACTAGAAACGAGTTATTTACCAAATACTCGGTGAAAGGTGCAAAAAGAAGACATCACAATCTAAAAGTAAGACTTGAAATCCCCCATGAAACATGGCGAAATAAATTACTTGCCCTGAATGTTTTAGAAATGAAGTATGTGAATGGGAAAGAAACTTGGAAACCAAAGCATAGACCGGAAATGGCACACCTAGATGATTTGGAAATACTACATAATTATGTATTACAGATCAGAGGGATGTACAACTACTACAAATATGCAGTTAATTCAACGGTACTCCAAAAATTCAGTTACGTTCTAGAATACAGCATGTATAAAACATTCGCCAATAAATATAAAAGCTCAATCGGAAAAATTAAGGGGAAATATTGCAAAAACGGTGTATTCATAGTCAATTACAAAGATAAAAAAGGCAAACAACACTCTCATTCTTTCTACAGGGAAGGATTTAGAACGGTTGATATAACTAAGATGAAAACACAAGAAAATAACATCGACAACTTGTTAGCCTCAAGAGTTCATATGTCAACAACTAGTCTTATGGATAGGTTGTCAGCCAACAAATGTGAACATTGTGGTAAAACCGATTCTAACTTAGTAATGCACCATGTCCGAAAAATGAAAGATGTTGAGAAAGGCAAAGCCAAATGGCAAAAATTAATGATTGCCCGTAGACGCAAAACATTAGCCGTATGTGAGGATTGCCATAATGAAATTCACTATGATATGAGAGTAGAACTTATAGCGAAAAACAGAAAAAAATAACTTTGACAAGCAATTGATGGAGAGCCGTATACTCTGAGAGGAGTACGTACGGTTCGGTGAGGGGTTTTGAGAAACCTATCATAGCAATATGACAAGGCGCTCGCTTCCTACTCTACGATTTAGATACATCGAGAAACGGTACCTTATGGAAAGATAAGGCGCTAATTGAGTTGAATATTGCCGTACTACACTCCTTTAAAAAACAAGGAGTTAGTATTGTTGATCACCATACTGCTGCACAACAATTTCAGCAATTTGAGAAGCAAGAAGCTGCTTGTGGTCGTGTTGTAACAGGTAATTGGGTATGGCTTATTCCACCATTATCTCCAGCTACCACCCACATTTATCATAAACCGTATCCGAATGAAATTTTGAAGCCAAATTTCTTTCATAAATGATATTTAGTGTAGTTTTTTTCTGTGAAATATAATTTTTTTAATTACTGTTATGTAGCAAATGGAAGCCTTTACTCTCGGTTATTTTTGGAAGAGGCTTTTTGAACCAAGGAGTTCCTTATGTTATAATCAAATTTCTGTTTCGAAGACCTTATAGAAATATAAGGTCTTTTGTTTTGCTTTTTTATGTAAGAGGAAGAGATTCTTTCTTTTTAATAAGGGATTTGGCATATTTTTAGGGACAACATAAGTATGTGGGAAGTCGATAAAATGTTATGCATATATAATTATTGTGTTTTGGTTTTAAACAATAAAACATAATAAAGTTGTTTTTTTAGATTGCTGAGGAAGGAGGAAGTGTAAATGAGGATGAAGAGTCGAAAAACTGATTGGCCTGTATTTATTATTAGTGGTGGTTCACTTTTATTATTTGTAATTGCAGTTTTTTTGAACAAGGATTATGTAGAGAGTGCGATTAATAAAAGTTTCGCTTTTTCAATTAAATATTTCGGTGCCTTCTGGCAAGTTTTATTATTAGGTACATTTATTGTTGCGATGTGTATGGCGTTCTCCAAATATGGGAGAGTTAAGCTTGGAGGATTAGAAAAACCTGAGATTAGTACGGCAAAATGGCTTGCTATTATTATGTCTACATTACTTGCCGGAGGTGGCGTTTTTTGGGCAGCAGCAGAGCCAATGTATCATTTGATGACGGTGCCACCAATACATGATGGTATATCTGCTGGAACGAAAGAAGCAGTTATGCCTGCTTTAGCACAAAGTTATATGCATTGGGGATTTTTAGCATGGACGATTTTAGGTACAATTAGTGCGGTAGTTATGATGTATGGACATTATCATAAAGATATGCCGCTAAAACCTCGAACGCTTTTATATCCTATTTTTGGGGAAAAATTAAGAAAGAGCCTGCTTGGAACGATAATTGATGCAGCTGCAATTATTGCAGTAGCTGCAGGTACAATTGGCCCAATTGGATTTTTAGGTTTACAAGCAAGTTATGGATTACAAGAATTATTTGGAATTTCTAATGTGTTTACTACTCAATTAGCAATTATTGTTTGTGTGGTGGCCGTGTCTACCATATCGGCAGTAACAGGTATTGATAAAGGGATTCAAATTATAAGTAATTTAAATGTTAGATTGGCAATTGTATTAATGGCATTCATATTACTATTTGGGCCAGGTGGATTTATTATTGATTCGTTTGTTTCTTCGTTTGGATTTTATGTAAATGAGTTTATACCGATGAGCACATACCGTGGTGATACAAGTTGGTTAGGATCTTGGACAATCTTTTTCTGGGGATGGTTTATTGGATACGGACCAATGATGGCAATTTTAGTGAGTCGAATTTCAAGAGGGAGAACGATTCGAGAAATCATCGTTGCAATTGGAATTATCGCACCTATTATTACAACGTTTTGGTTTACTATATTAGGTGGATCAGGCGTGTTTTATGAGTTGATGAATCCTGGGTCTATCTCGGACGCATTAAGTGAATCTGGTATGCCGGCAGCTATGATTGCAATTACAGGACAATTGCCACTTTCTAATATTATTGGACCAGCATTTCTTTTATTAACAATTTTATTTGTAGTGACAACAGGGGATTCAATGGCGTATTCCATTTCAATGGCAGTGACTGGAGACGGAGATCCTAGAATTAGTTTGCGAATTTTTTGGTCGCTTATTATGGGCGCAGTTGCAGCAATTCTTTTATATATGGGTGAAGGAAGTATTAATGCGCTACAATCGTTTATCGTGGTGACGGCAGTTCCGGTATCAATTTTGTTATTCCCAATGCTATGGTTAGCGCCTAAAGTTGCGGGAGAATTAGCATTAAAACAAGGTATTGTAAAAGAAGAAGATAAAACTGCATTCTTATTTCAGAAGGCTAGTAAATCAAAATAAATAAAAACGTAAAAGAGGAAGCATCTTAAATAAGATGCTTCCTCTTTTACGTTTAATCTAATACTTTTCCCTTTGTTTCTGGTACACATAGTAGCATTGTAATTAACCCGATTGGGTAGATGATAAAAATCAAGGACAATGCTCCAAGTAGGTTGCCACCTGTAGCGAGTAAGCCAATAATAACAGGCCCAAATCCAGCTAACCCACGTCCTGTACCGAAAATAAAGTTTTCAGCGGTAGAGCGAGCTTCAGCAGGATAGTTTTCAGCTAAAATTGCTCCAAATCCTCCCATCATTCCATTTGCAAAGAATCCAAGCAATGCACTTCCCCATAATAATAATGTTGAATCTGTGAATAAGAAGAAGTAAATGAGACAGTATGCTGTACCGCCAATATAATAGATTGCAAAAGTTTTACGGCGACCAATTTTATCAGCTAGAATACCAAAGATTGCAATTCCAATTAGCATACCGATGGTAGAAATGAACATCCAGCCACTTGCTTTTGCTAATGTATAGTTATATTTATTTGCTAAAATAGTGGGCATCCATGTGAAGATTCCGTAATATCCGAAGTTTTGGATAAACAACATAATAATAAGACCAATTGTTGTAATTGTTACTTTTTTATTGGCAAATAACTTTCGAAGTGGGAATTTTTTTATATGTTTTAGTTGTTCTGCTTCAGTAGTTGTTAATTTACCTGTAGCTTCTTTTTGCAACAGTTCCTTTTTGTAGCGTTGTTTTTGCTCCCATATTTTCGGTTCACTTAAACTTTTACGGACATAGACAGCTAGTAAAGCTGGAATTAATCCAAATAAGAAAACGGCTCTCCATCCAAAGTGTGGGACAATAAATGCTGGAAGGAGTGAAGCAATCAGTACACCAAATTGCCATCCAAGTGCAACAACAGATGTCGCTTTAGCGCGCATTTCTTTAGACCAGGTTTCTGTTACGATGGCCATTCCGATTCCGAATTCACCACCAACTCCCATTCCAACTAAAAAGCGCAGAATTAATAATTGCCAGTAGTCTGTTGCGAAATAAATGAGTGCGGTTGCTAGTGAAAACAGTAAGATTGTGAAGGCCATTGTACGAATACGGCCAAATAAATCAGCAATAAATCCAAATAAATAAGAACCAATTAACATTCCTATTGTGGTAGCTAAAGTTAAGTTTCCACCTTCAACAGGACTTAAGTGAAACTCTTTTAAAATATAGACAAGTACGAAAGATAATAGCAACATATCTAAACCTTCTGCTGCATATCCTAGCGCAGAACCAAATAATGTTTTATATCTTTTCGCTTTTGTCTCCTCTGTTGTTTGTTGTACATCAGTAGTGACGTTCATTATTACTCCTCCTTATTTTCTACAGTCGCTATGGAAGAATAACAAAAGGCCTTCTCACCTGATATGATGAGAAGGCCAAAAAAGCATACGTATCCCCAAAAAAGAACATACGTATATTGTATTCCGACTTCCTTCTCAACCTCACGGGGTTGGGTTAAAGGACTGTATTATATTACTTTATTTTTAGCACTCTTCTATTGTATTGTCAAATAAAGAGGAAGTTATTATGTGTAAAATATTTCAAAAAACATTTCGTTCTTCTTGACGCCGACTTCATTATTTTCCCATAATAAAACTAACTAAATAAAAAGGAATGAATCAAAGATGCTAAATTTAGTACTCATGATGATCGAACGAGTCGGACTTATAGTTATTTTAGGATTTTTACTCTCTCATATTAAAACTTTCAGACGCCTCCTTCATAAACAGGATGGCTATGTAGATAAGCTGAAGCTTATTTGTATTTTTTCGGTATTTACAATTGTAAGCAATTACACTGGGATTGAAATAGCAGGAAATACGATTATGAATGAAAACTGGTTACAAGGTGTTTCTTCGTCAAGTACAATTGCGAATACGCGTATTATGGGTGTCGGTATTAGCGGCTTACTTGGTGGCCCTATCGTAGGGGTTGGAGTAGGATTTATTGCTGGTATTCATCGTTATATGCTTGGTGGTACGACAGCGCTAAGCTGCGCAATCTCTTCTATTTTAGCTGGGATTATAACTGGTTATATTGGATATATTTTCAAAAAATATAATCGTACAATTACTCCTAAGTTTTCAGCAGTTTTAAGTGTTTTTATCGTATCTTTAGAAATGCTAATGATTTTATTAATTATAGAGGATGGAATTAGCGTTGTGAAAACAATAGCGATACCAATGATTCTTGTAAATAGTTTTGGAAGTTTTATTTTACTTTCTATGATACAAGCTATTTTGCGTCAGGAGGAGAATGCAAAGGCACTTCAGACCCATAAAGTATTACGTATTGCAGATAAAACGTTACCGTATTTCCGCCAAGGCTTAACAGAAGAATCATGTAAGCATGTGGCACAAATTATTCACCGTTTTACAGGAACAGATGCGGTATCCTTAACAGATACAGAGAAAATATTAGCTCATGTTGGATTAGCATCAGATCACCATATTCCTTCACATAGTTTAATAACCGGTTTGTCGAAAGAAGTGTTAAACACAGGGAAAATAATGAAAGCGAAATCACGTGAGGTTATTAATTGTCAACATGAAGGCTGCCCTTTGCAAGCGGCGATTGTAATTCCACTAACTTCGCATGGAAATACGATAGGGACATTAAAACTCTATTTCAAAAATCCTAACCAGTTAAGTCGTGTGGAAGAGGAATTAGCAGAAGGGTTAGCAAAAATATTCTCCACGCAGTTAGAGTTAGGAGAAGCTGAGTTGCAAAGTAAATTACTTCAAGATGCGGAGATAAAAGCATTACAAGCGCAAATTAACCCACACTTTTTATTTAATGCGATTAATACAGTATCAGCTCTATGCCGAACAGATGTAGAAAAAGCAAGGAAGTTATTATTACAGCTTAGCGTATATTTCCGTTGTAATTTGCAAGGGGCACGTCAGTTATTGATTCCACTAGAACAAGAATTAAACCATGTACAGGCATACTTATCACTAGAACAAGCAAGGTTCCCAAATAAGTATGAGGTAAAGATGTATATTGAAGATGAGCTAAAGACAACTTTAGTACCACCATTTGTTCTTCAACTATTGGTTGAAAATGCATTGCGACATGCTTTTCCGAAGAAGCAACCAGTATGCGAAGTGGAAGTGCATGTTTTTGAAAAAGAGGGTATGGTTCACTTTGAAGTAAAAGATAATGGACAGGGAATTGAGGAAGAACGTTTAGAACAATTAGGAAAGATGGTAGTTTCGTCAAAGAAAGGGACTGGAACAGCTTTATATAATATTAATGAACGTCTTATTGGGTTATTTGGGAAAGAAACGATGCTTCATATTGAAAGTGAATTAAATAAAGGGACGGAGATTACCTTTATTATTCCAAAAAAAGTAGGGGAGGAAGAGCCGGGTGTTAAAAGTATTAGTAGTTGACGATGAAATGTTAGCACGTGATGAACTAAAGTATTTATTAGAGAGAACGAAAGAAGTTGAGATAATTGGTGAGGCTGATTGTGTGGAAGACGCATTAGAAGAACTAATGCAAAGTAGACCAGATATTGTGTTTTTAGATATTCAATTATCCGATGATAACGGATTTGAAATCGCGAATATATTAAAGAAGATGAAAAATCCACCTGCAATTGTATTTGCTACTGCCTATGATCAATATGCGCTGCAAGCATTTGAAGTAGATGCGTTAGACTACATTTTAAAACCATTTGATGAAGAGCGTATTGTGCAGACATTAAAGAAGTATAAAAAACAAAAACAAGCGCAAATAGAAACGAAGCACGAAATAAAGGGGACAGATGTAACAGCAGAGATGCATAAATTAGCATTACCAATTGAAGAATCAATCGTACTTGTGAATATTGAAGATATTATATATGTAGGGCTTGTAGATGGGAAAGTAACAGTAAAAACAACGAGGGAAACGTATGTAACACATGATACACTTGTAATTTTAGAGAAGAAGTTACCACAAGCAAGCTTCATGCGCGTACACCGTAGCTTTATTGCGAATATTAATCATATTACTGAAATTCAGCCATGGTTTAATTCTACTTATAATTTAATCATGAAAGAAGGATCGAAAGTACCTGTTAGCCGTACATATGCAAAAGAACTCAAGAAGCTGCTTCGTATTTAAGAAGCAGCTTTTGTATTTCATCCTTTTATATTTGTAACTGATTCTGTATATTTGACGTTCTGTTATGTAAACGCTTACTTATACGTTTGTATCCTATACAATAAAGGTACCAAATCGAAAGAGGTGGCCAAAATGAGTACGAAAAAAGTATATAGTTTCTTATCACAAGCATTCATATTCTCAGCTATTATGTTAATTTCTAATATTATTGCAACACATTTACCAATTCCAATGCCTTCATCGGTAATCGGGTTAGTTATTTTATTTAGTCTATTATGTTTAAAAGTTATTAAATTGGAGCAAGTTGAATCACTCGGAACAGCTTTAACAGGTATTATTGGATTCTTATTCGTCCCATCAGGTATTTCAGTTATTAATTCTCTTGGTGTAATGGGGCAATACTTTGTACAAATTTTAACTGTAATTGTTGTAGCAACAGTTATTTTACTTGCTGTAACAGGGTTATTTGCACAATTTATTTTAGGAAAAGATGAAAAAGAAACAGAAGATACAAAAGAATTGAAAGTAGTAAATAAAGGACGCAAGCACGGAAAGGTTGCGTAACCATTGCATTTATATATTGTTAGGAGGTAATGAACATGGCAAGCACAATGACTCCATATTTCGGAATCGTCGTTTCATTAATCGCATACGGAATCGGAACATTATTATTCAAGCATTCAAAAGGGTTCTTCCTATTTACACCATTATTCGTAGCGATGGTATTAGGGATTGTCTTTCTAAAGGTAGGTAACTTTACTTTTGAAGAATATAATACTGGCGGAAAAATGATTAGTTTCTTCTTAGAGCCAGCAACAATTGCATTTGCTATCCCACTCTATAAACAAGTTGATAAGTTGAAAAAATATTGGTGGCAAATTTTATCAGCTATCGTGGTTGGATCTATTTGCTCAGTAATTGTCGTGTTCATTGTTGCAAAAGCAATCGGTTTAGATACAGCAGTAATGAATTCAATGCTACCACAAGCAGCAACAACAGCAATTGCGTTACCAATTTCAGAAAGTATTGGTGGTATTCCAGCAATTACATCGTTTGCAGTTATTTTCAACGCAGTTATCGTATACGCATTAGGAGCATTATTCTTAAAAACATTTAGAGTGAAACATCCGATTGCAAAAGGTTTAGCACTTGGAACAGCGGGTCATGCATTAGGAGTTGCGGTAGGAATTGAAATGGGTGAGGTAGAGGCAGCGATGGCAAGTATTGCTGTAACGGTAGTTGGAGTTGTAACAGTAGTTGTCATCCCAATGTTCATACCATTCATTGGATAGTAAAACTTACTTAAAAAATAAGAAAAGCAAGCTATTTGTAGGACAGATTTCTACTGATAGCTTGCTTTTTATGTTACAGTAGTGGTAAGACCTATTTAAAAAAATGTAAGTTTCCTTAAATCTTCATTAATACTATGTAGAATACGTTTTGAATTAGGTCATTGTATTGTAAAATAAGAAGTAAGCTACTATATACCTGTTAAGGTAGGCATATAATGAGTTTATAAAAATCTTAATATGAATAATAATTAAAAGTAGAAAAAAGAGAGAAATCTACTTATTAACGTTTTAGTTTATAGGACAGGAGAGAGTATTCGTCGATTATGCAAATAAAAAACCTGTTTCAAAGTAAAGGATTCCAGAGGTTACTCGTATTAGTAATACTTGCTCTCGTGTTATACGGGCTGCAAAGTATGTTGAATTTAATATTAATTACGTTTATTCTCACGTATTTAATGGATCGATTCCAAAAGTTTATTTCCCGCAAATTAGATCATTTCATGCCTATTAATCGAAAAATTATTATAGCGTTTCTATATGTAATGTTAATTGGTGGAATTGCCATTACGCTATTTAAATATTTACCAGTATTAACGATACAAATTTCACAATTGATTTACCAATTCAATGTATTTTTAAGAAACCCACCAGATAGTGAACTAATTAAGTATGCAGTTAATGCTGTCAATCATATGGAGCTTTCTAAATATGTAGGACAAGGCGTAGACATTTTGTATAAATCAATTACGAATGTTGGTAAATTTGGCCTTCAAGTTTTACTTTCTTTAATTTTGAGTTTGTTTTTCTTATTAGAAAAATCTCGTATTGTCGGTTTTACTGCAAAGTTTAAAGAAAGCAGGCTTGCAATTTTCTATACTGAAATTGAGTACTTCGGAAAGAAATTTGCACGTTCATTTGGAAAGGTAATCGAAGCGCAATTTTTAATTGCTGTTGTTAACTGTGTTCTTTCAGTTATCGCATTATGGATATTAGGATTTCCGCAATTATTAGGTTTAGCATTAATGATTTTCTTGCTTGGATTAATTCCAGTAGCCGGGGTTATCATTTCTTTATTCCCACTTTGTATGATTGCTTATAATATTGGCGGTATTATGTACGTTGTTTATATTTTGATTATCGTAACAGTGATTCATGCGCTTGAAAGTTACGTATTAAATCCGAAGTTTATGTCGCAAAAAACAAATTTACCGATTTTCTATACTTTTATGGTATTAATTTTCTCAGAGCACTTCTTAGGTGTATGGGGACTGATTATCGGTATTCCAATCTTCATTTTCTTACTAGATGTTTTAGACGTGACAAGTGATGAAATGGAGAAGGATGTTGGAAAAAATAAAGTGAAGTAGAGAAAAAGCATCGATGTTCGATGCTTTTTCTTTTATAACATTATGTTTCTTATGCCATACTGTAAGGAGAATATAGAATAGGGGTGAAGTAATGGCTGTAAATGAAAAGGTAGAATTGGCTACATTTGCTGGAGGGTGCTTCTGGTGTATGGTTTCGCCATTTGAAGAGATGGAAGGGATTATAAAGGTTGTTTCTGGCTATACAGGTGGTCATAAAGAGAATCCAACGTATAAAGAAGTATGTTCTGAAACGACGGGACATTATGAGGCAGTACAAATTACATTTGATGCAAATAAAATGCCGTATGAGGAGTTATTAAATATATATTGGAGACAAATTGATCCGACCGATATTGGGGGGCAATTCCACGACCGCGGGCAGTCTTATGAAACGGTGATTTTTTATCATAATGAAGAACAACATAAAAAAGCTGAGGCCTCAAAAGAAGGGCTTGAGCAGAGTGGACGCTTTTCAAAACCAATTGCGACAAAAATACTACCAGCAGCTACATTTTATCCAGCTGAAGAATATCACCAAGGATATCATAAGAAAAACACATTCCGCTATGAGTTATATCGTAAAGGCTCAGGACGAGATGCTTTTATTAAGCAACATTGGCCAAAGGATACTGCTCATTTAAAAGAAAAACTCAATGAGATGCAGTTTTATGTAACGCAGGAAAATGGTACAGAACCACCATTTCGAAATGAGTATTGGAACCATAAAGAGGAAGGTCTTTATGTAGACATCGTTTCAGGTGAGCCGCTATTTACTTCTCTAGACAAATTTGATAGTGGATGTGGATGACCTAGTTTTACAAAACCAGTTATGTCAGCAAGTGTGAAAGAAAAGATGGATGTGAGTCATAATATGACACGTACAGAAGTGAGGAGTAAAGAAGGAGACTCACATCTTGGGCACGTATTTCCAGACGGTCCAGGACCAAATGGCCTTCGTTACTGTATTAATTCCGCAGCTCTTCGATTTATTCCAAAAGAGGAATTAGAGAAAGAAGGCTATGGCGATTTCCTAATCTTGTTTGGAAATAAAAAATAACCTCGCAGTTAGCGAGGTTATTTTTTATTATTTTGTTTTTTTCTTTTTAAATTTGCTTAATATTTCATAAACGATTGGAACAATAAGAAGTGTTAATAACGTTGAACTTGTTAATCCACCAATTACCGTTACACCAAGCCCTTTAGAAATTAAGCCACTACCTTCAAATCCTAATGCAAGCGGGATAAGAGCACCGATTGTTGCAATTGCAGTCATTAAAATTGGACGAAGGCGTGTTGCACCAGCTTCTAATAAAGCTTCACGTGTTGATAGTCCTTCATTTTCTTTATGAATAACGCGGTCGATAAGCACGATTGCGTTTGTTACAACGATACCGATTAACATAAGCGCACCAATCATTGCAGATACACTTAATGTTTCACCAGAGATTAATAAGGCAACAAGAGCCCCAATAATTGTAAATGGTAGCGAGAATAAAATTGCGAATGGTGCAAGGGCACCACCAAATGTAACGACAAGAACGAAGTATACAATGGCAATCGCAGCTAACATCGCTAGGCCAAGTTGCTTAAATGATTCTTGAATATCTTTAGTAACACCGCCCATAGAAACATCTACACCAGAAGGAAGATCCATTTTATCTACTTCTTTTTGTACTGCAGCAGATGCTTTTGAAACGTCATCAGATGTTAATTTGGCACTAACCTCTGCATAAACACGTCCATCTCGGTGTGTTACTGTATTCGATGTTTCACCTTCTTTTACAGTCATAACATCTTTCACAGCTACTTCATTACCAAGTGGTGTTGTAATTTTGCGATTTGTTAAGTCATCGATTGTTTCATAATTTTGTTTTTCAGCTTCTACATATACATTGATATCTTTACCGTCTTTTTTAATTGTTGTCAGAACAGGGCGATCATGTTGATTAGAAAGTCCCATTCCAATTTGAGCAGCCGTTAAGCCCATTTTACTCAGCTTTTCTTGATCTGCGACTAAAGTGTACTCTGCATATGTTTTTGCAATACTAGAATCTATATCTTTTAAGTCTTTATTTTTCTTCATGATATTTTGAATATCTTTTACGACAGGCTTAATGTCTTCTGAGCTATCTCCGTAAACGTATAGTTTAATTTCGTTACTACCGCCACTTGCTCCGAAGTCTTGGTTTTTCCATTCGCCTTTGCCAGACATCTTCTGTAAATCTTTAACGACTTGTTCTTTCTCTTTTTCAAAGTTTTTCGTGTCGTTATCATATTGCACGAAGAACATTGCTTGGTTTGATTGACCAGGACTCATTGGATTCTCTCCACCTAATGAGAACTGAATTGTTTTGACGTTTTTATTATCTTGGAAGTGCTTCTCAGCTTTTGTTGCAATTTTTTCAACGTCTTCTAACGTTTGACCTGGTTCAGGATTATATGTTGCAATAATCATTTTTTCTTCTTCAGAAGGTAAGAAACTTACACCGATAACTGGTACAAGTGCAAGACTACCAACCAATAGAAGGACAGCGATACTTGATGTAATAATTTTGTGATTTAAAGCCCATGCAAGTATGCGTTTATACCCATTTGCTAATTTACTTGGTTTTTCTTCATGATGTACTTCTTTTTCCCTCATACTCTCTTTCTTAAATAAAGAGTGAGCTAGCATCGGTACGATTGTAACAGCTACTAGTAATGATGCTAATAAAGCGAAGACGATAGTTAAGGCGAATGGTAAGAACATTTCACCAATCATACCTTTTACTAGTCCAAGTGGTAAAAATACAGCAATTGTTACGATGGTAGAAGACATAATTGGGATAAACATTTCTTTCGTAGCTTCACGAATTAAATCTTTTCCGCGCAATTTCTCTTCTGATAACGACATACGTCGGTAAATATTTTCAATAACAACAATTGAGTCATCGACAACGCGGCCTATAGCAACGGTCATTGCTCCAAGTGTCATAATGTTAAGTGTAATATCCATTTGCTTTATGACTAAAACAGCAATTAATAAAGAAAGTGGTATTGAAACGACAGAGATTAACGTTGTTCGAATATTTCGCAGGAACAGCATAATAATAACGATCGCAAAGATAGCACCGAAAATTGCTTTGCTTAGCATTGTTTCAACTGATTTTTCAATAGGTGCACCTTGGTCGAATGTTGAAATAATCTCTAAATCTTTATATTTTTTCTCAAGATCTTTTACTTTATCTTTTACTGCATTTACAACATCAACTGTATTTGCATCAGAGGCCTTCACAATTTGAATTCCAATTGCTTCTTTTCCATTTGTTCGAGAAATGGATTCTGCTTTCCCAACTTCTTTAATGTCAGCAATTTCTTCTAATGTAACTGTTGGAATCCCGTTCATAGCAGCTGGATTCATTTGCGGCGTTTGTGCACCAGCGCCGGCATTTTGACTACCTTGACCGTTAGGTGAGGAAGGTATAGCTGGGATTTTAAGTTCTTTTAATGCTTTAATCGTTGTAATATTGCCATCTACAACAACTGATTTTTCCGTGTCTTTAAATGTATATAAGCCAAGTGGTAAAGATACATCCGATCCCTTAATCACATTTTTTACAGTATCTTCACTTAGTCCTAGTTCTTTCATTTTATCTTTCTTGAAGACAAGCTGTACTTCATCTACTTGTTGGCCAGCAATTTGGACAGATGCAACACCATCAAGTCCTTTTAATCCTGGTACAACATTCTTTTCTACATTTTCAGTTAAGGTAGCTAAAGATTCATTCTTGCTTGCTACGCTTAACGAAATAACAGGAAAAGCATTGAAGTTTACTCGTGAAACTTTAGGGTCTTTAACACCATCTGGGAGCTTCACATTCGTAAGAGCTTCTTTAATTTCTGTTTCTGCTTTTTCCATATTTTTATCAAAATCGTATTCTACTCGAATAGAAGATGCGTTTTGAAAAGATGATGAGCTCACAACGTTAACACCGCTTAAATTTTGTAGTTGTTCTTCCATCGGCTTTGAAACTTTATCAGCTACTTCTTCTGGTGTAGCACCAGGATAGACCGTAGTTACTGTCACAATCGGTGTTGTAATATCAGGGATTGTTTCCAGCTTCATATTGAGTCCAGAGTAGATCCCCGCAATAGTAACAATAATGGTTAGTAGCCAAACTGCGAACTTATTTTTTAACGAGAAATTGATGATTTTGTTCATGTTTGCGCTCCCTTTTTATTATATTGACCAACTGGTCAGTCTAATACATAATATAACTGACCGTTCGGTCAAACGTCAATAAAAAGAGATGGTATAATACATTTATAATCAGATGCGAGATTAAATTTAGGAGAGAAGATATGAAAGAAAAAGAGCGTTTAATTATAGAATCGGCCATGAAGTTATTTGCTACTAAGGGTGTAAATGCGACATCAGTGCAGGAAATTGTGACAGCTAGTGGTATATCTAAGGGAGCTTTTTACTTATATTTTAAATCAAAAGATGAGCTTTTATTAGCGACACTTCGATATTATTATGACAAAATCCAAAAGAAAATGCTGGATATTGAACAAGAGTCTTTATTACCACGTGAAAAATTTGCAAAACAATTACACTGTCAGTTTAATGATATACAAAAACATAAAGAATTTATTATTATGCATGCAAGGGAAAATGCAATTCCGTTTAATAAAGAAGTGGAAGAATTTATGATGCGGATGAAGTTAGAGTCTCATGCATTTTATCGGAATAGTTTATTGTCCATTTATGGTGAAAAGATTATGCCATATTTATTGGATTTAGTAATTATAGTAGAAGGCATATGCCGTGGTTATTTAGAATTAATTATTTTACAAGCACCAGAAATTGATTTATCGTATGTCGCTGCTTTTATTTTAAAAAGAGTAGATCATTTAGTAAATGGTTTGGTAGAATCTTCAGAAGAACCTATTTTACATGAAGAAAAGCTTGGAGAATTCCTTTGTAAATCAGAGCTCATTAAGGAACAAGTTAAAGAGCATTTTTTAAAAGAAATTATTGTATTTAAGCGTAATTTAGCGGATCAATTAGAGGATGATGAGTTGTTAGTAACGTTAGATGTTTTAGAGGCGGAAATGCGATTGCTTAATCCAAGAATTCCGGTAATTAGAGGTATGTTAGCAAATTTAGAGGCGTATCCGGAATTAAAAGAATTTCGATTACGCCTTATAGGATACTACAATATAAAAAATTCTTAATAGAAACAAGTAAAAAACTCCTTGTGTACACAAGGAGTTTTTTCTTAAAGACTATTTACTATTTTGAGACCATTCTTCAACATCCCAAACTTTTGTGATCCAATCTTCATAGAAGTCCGGTTCGTGACATACAAGGAGGATTGTTCCTTTATATGCTTTCATAGCCTTCTTAAGTTCCGCTTTTGCTGTAACATCAAGATGGTTTGTCGGCTCATCAAATAGTAGCCAGTTACTTTCCTCACCCATTAGCTTACATAAACGAACTTTTGCTTGTTCTCCACCACTTAATTGACTTAATGGGCGAGAAATATGTTCATTTTTTAATCCGCATTTTGCTAACATCGCACGAATTTGATGCTGGTCTAAACCAGGGAATGTATTCCATACATCATCAATTGGTGTTATATTATCAGCTTTAACTTCCTGTTCAAAGTATGCAGGCTCTAAGAAGTCACCAAGGCTTGTTTTACCGCTTAAAGGTTTAATTTTACCTAAGATTGTTTTTAGTAACGTTGATTTACCAACACCGTTACATCCAACAATAGCAATTTTTTCACCACGTTCAATCGTCATTGATAGCTTTGGTAGTAGCGGATGTGTATATCCGATTTCTACATTTTCACCTTCAAAGACGAAGCGACTACTTGCGCGACTTTCTTTAAATGAGAATTCCGGTTTAATTGCTGTTTCCGGACGATCAATAAGCTCCATGCGATCAAGTTGTTTTTGACGACTCTTTGCACGACCTGTTGTTGAATAACGAGCCTTGTTCTTTGCAATGAAGTCTTCTTGCTTTTTGATAAACTCACGCTGCTTTTCATAAGCGTTTATATGTTGATTTTTATTGATTTCTGCTAGTTCTAGGAATTTTTCATATGTCGCTGTATAGCGTGTCATTTTTGTGAATTCTAGATGGAAAATAACATCAACACATTTGTTCATAAATTCCGTATCATGAGAAATTAATAAGAATGCATGTGGGTATTCTTTTAAATAATTTGTTAACCAATGAATATGTTCAACGTCTAAATAGTTAGTAGGTTCATCAAGCAATAATACTTCTGGCTGTTCAAGTAATAGCTTTGCAAGCAATACCTTTGTACGTTGTCCACCACTTAGTGCTGAAACATCACGATCTAAACCAATAGCATCAATTCCAAGACCACGTGCAGCCTCTTCAATTTTCATATCTAGTAAATAGAAACCACCTGCTTCAAGTGCATCTTGTATTTCTGCCATTTGTTCAAGAAGTTCTTCTAGTTCTTCTGGTGTAGCAGTTCCCATTTTTTCTGTAACTTCATTTAAAGCTTTTTCCTTTTCGAATAACGGTAAAAATGCATCCGCTAGTACGTCACGGATCGTACGTCCAGGCGTTAAAACAGTATGCTGATCTAAGTAGCCGTAATGTGTGCCCGGTGTCCATTCTACACGACCTTGGTCATGAATAAGCTGACCAGTAATGATATTCATGAATGTTGATTTACCAACACCGTTTGCACCAACTAATCCAACGTGCTCACCTGCTAATAATCGCATAGATACATCTTTAAATAATGTACGATCACCAAATGTATGTCCTAATTTTTCAACTGTTAATAAGCTCATAGTATCCTCCGTCCAACTTGAAATAGTACCTTGAATCATGATACTAAATTCTTTCATATAATGCCATCATTTCAAAATGTATATTTTTTCAAAAGAAGTGTTTGTAAATGTTAGTATATAAAAAAGTTACTTCTACCTACAGAAGTAACTTTTTGGTTATGCCTTTTGTTTAACTTCACTAACTTTCTTTTCAGCTACAATAAAATGCGGTCTACGTTTTGTTTCATAATAAATACGACCGATATATTCACCAATAACACCTAGGAATATGAGTTGAATACCGCCAATAAATAGTATAGCGGAAATGAGAGTAAAGTAACCAGGAACTTCCACACCACCAAGGATGATTTGAACGAACGTAGTGATTACGTATAAAAGTCCTAAAATGGTTGTTAGTAATCCGAGATATATAGATAGACGTAACGGTTTATTATTAAATGAAATTACACCATCAATTCCGTAATTTAATAATTTCGAGAAGGTCCATTTACTTTCTCCATCAGAACGTAATACATTTTCATATTCAATGATTAATTCGTTATAACCGATCCAAGAAAATAAGCCTTTTGAAAATCGGTTGTATTCACTTAAAGATAATAAAGAATCTACTGCTCTTCGACTTAAAAGTCTAAAGTCACCAATACCGTCTACTAATTCAATATCTACAAATTTATTCATCACTTTATAGTAAAGACGAGAGACGAAAGAGCGAACGGGTGAATCACCAGTTCTTGTTCTTTTTGCAATGACTTGGTCGTAGCCGTCGTTATATCCTTCTAACAGTTCTTTTATTAACGTAGGAGGGTGTTGTAAGTCAGCATCCATAATAACAATTGCATCGCCTGTAGCATATTTTAAACCAGCTAACATTGCAGCTTCTTTTCCGAAGTTTCGACTAAATGATATGTAGTGTACTGACGAATCTGAACTAGCTAAATCACGTAAAATATTTAAAGTATCATCTTTACTACCATCATTAACAAAAACAAATTCATAATCGGTAGTTAATTTATGAATTTCAAGAGAAGTCTCTGAATAAAAGGCTCGAAGCACCTTTTCTTCATTGTAGCATGGTACAACGATTGAAAGAGTCATTTTTGACACTCCTTGTTTGTAGTGGGTTAAAACAATGTTATGCGTTTTTATATGAATCTATCCAATTGGATAGATTCATGATTCATTGATTGCTCATTATTGCTTTTTAAAAGAAAATTTTCGTCGTGCTTTTGGATTTTTGAAAATTAGTAAAGCTATACAGATAATTAGTGAGATGATTGATATAATCATACCTAATTTGAAGTAAGGTGTAACGTAAGTCATTTCGATTACATGTGAACCTTTTGTAATGGGAACACCGATAAAGGCAGAATTCGCTTTCGTAAATTCTGTTTCTTTTCCATCAATTTTTATAGTCCAGCCTTTACTATATGGGACAGATAAATATAAGAGCCCGTCTTTATTTGATTTGATATCCCCTTTTAAATAATTGTTCTTATAATAAATATTTTCAAGCCTATTTTCAGTTAGTTTTTTTGTTTCTTTTTGTACACTTTCATAGTTTACAATATTTGCTTGCAAGTCACCTAATTCATACTCACCTGCCATATCAATAGAGATAGTTAGGTTTTCTGGACGCTCATTGCCCAAATTGTAAACAAACCTTTCTAACGGATAAGAGTATGCACCAGCATCGTCCCCTTTTCCTATCGTTTTTCCATTAACAGTTGCATTGAATGTGCCTGCATTTTTTAATTTTAATTCTATCAGTAGATCACCAGGTGTATCAGGATAATTGATAGGTACAATCATATTTCCAAAGCCATGAACAATTAGTTTATTTTCTTGTTTTTCTATGTTTTCGAATTTTGCTTTTTCCGTTTTAATAGATACTGCCTTTGATTTAAGGTCTTGTTTATTAAAATGGTTTAATGAAAATTCTTTTGTATTATTAACGACAACAGCATGTAATAATAATTGATCACGCTGAGCGAAGTTTAATTTAGAAAATTCTTCCTCACTTATAGCCGAATCATATACATATCCTAACGGTAAAGCATAGTCATTTTTGTAAATATTATACGGTCCTACTTGCTGTAATAGTTTATATCCATAAGGCACATTCTTTGAATCTGTATCAGCACTTAATACGCGATATTTTACACCTAGCATATTTTCAAGTAGTAGTCGACTATCAGCTTGATAAAACATTGAAGGTGTATCGTACATTTGGAATACACCATATTTATTTTTCATAAAGTCATGGACATAATAATTAACTAAGCTTTGATACGTACTTAAGCCATGATAACCTTGTAGCATTGGTGTGTTATATTCGCTATATGGATTAAGAATACGATAAAAGTCTTTATCATTTTCTTGTATGTAGCGAATTGCAGCAATTTCTTCTTTATTATCATAGCCTGGTTCGTGTAACTTTTCAGTTGAAATCTGGCTCTGTCCGTAAACGGTGCTAAGTATATTATTCGCATACATATAATTCATAGAAATTGTGCTAACGAGTACATTCAATACAACTAAAAATTGTATGAAAGGTTTGGAAATATAACGCCATAAACATACTGTAATAACAGAAAGAACGACAGTTCCGAGTAAAATGTTATCAACGTCTTGTAAAGGTTTATCAGTTACATTTATATTTGCTTTTCTATAAAATGCATAAATGAATAATCCAATAGACACTAATAAACTTATTAAATAAGGTAATTTGTAGTCTTTCTTATGAATAATCATCCAATCTAGAATGTATGCAATTGTTTGGGCAATTACAAATACAAATAAATAGAACCATCTAGATTGCATTGCTGAAAAACCATTAAACACAGAATATGTATATGGAAGCATAAACAGAATGAACATGAATAACGTAAAGAATACTTTATTTTTAACGAGTTTATCACGTATAAACATTCCAAATACGATTAAGAATAAAATTAAAGCTGGTAAAGCTAATTGATGATTTTCAGCATTATACATGAAGAAAATATTTTCCATTAAATCTTTATAAAATTTATCTTCAAATAATAATGGTATCTCAAACTTTTTTGATAGTCGATCAGCACTAAATACGGCATTAACTGATGGGAGGAAGCAAACGGCGGCTAAACCGAGTGATAATCCATACAATAAACCGATTCTAATATAATAAGTTAGAAAAGAGACAATCGTTTTATTTTGTTGTGTCGCAAAGTATTGGAATAATGCATAAATAAATATGAAAATACTTGTGATAAAAGCAAAATAAAAGTTTGATGCTAACATTAAAGTAGCAGCGATTAGGAAAAGTCCGCGCTTCTTTTCAATAATATATTTATCAAGTCCCCATATTACTAATGGTAAAAATACAATGGCATCAGCCATGAAATCCCATAGTAAAGAGTGGCGGATGAAAGTAATACAACCACCATATATAATAGCAGCAACAAAAGATGAGAATGCTGTTTTATTATGGTAACGTAAAGAACCATATATGAATACCATAGCTAAAAAGTTTTTTAAAATACTCATGTATAATTTCACGTCATATACTTGCTCAAGACTTAGTTTAGGTAGTAACAGTGTAATCCAGAAAAACGGTGATGTGCTGTAATAATAACTAAACTCTCCAAATAAATCTCCACCTAATCCATAATCAAAAGACCAAAAAAGGTTGCCATCTTTAAAGGCATGTTGTAGAAGAAACGTAAAAAAACCAAATTGACGTAACGCATCCCCTGTACCAGAAAAGGCTTGATTAGATGTTAAAAAGAAATAATGAAAAGCAAAAGCGCACAATAATAATATTGGCATAATTATTATTGTTTTCTTGGAAAAGAATTTATTATTCGGCTTTATGCTCATAAAAATTGATAATCCTCCTTTGAAAGTCGTTACATGTAGCAACTAGTTTTTAGGTAGCATATAAAAACACACCAATTTTTAAAGGTGTGTTCTTTAGTTTTAACATGAGAAAATATATATTTTTGTTGAAGCATATATATTTTTACAAGCGTTGAAGTTCATAGTTTACATGTAATTTAGTATAAGGCATTTTCAGAAAGTAAGTCAATTTGAGCTGGAATATATAGCATTTTTTTACTGAAGAAAAATGATGGTATATAAAAAAGCAAAAAGCTTTTCCATTTTTAAATAGGAAAAGCTTTTTGCTTTTAAGCATGTTTGCGAATAAGCTTTTGTTTTATAAATCCTAAAACGAATCCACGTATTTGAGGATCAATTACAATTCCGATTATACCGTATAGTATACCAGTAAGAGTTAAAGCAACTAATGGTGGTAAGTTGATTAATGCAATTCGGTATATACCGTAACTAATAATAAAGGCTAAGGAATTAAATATAATTCCTTTAACTAATAATTGCATGCCTTTACGAATAAAGAGGGTAAATCCAATTAATAGTGTAATTTCGGTAATGATGGCTGCGGCAGCTGCCCCCATCATTCCATATTTACTACCTAATACAATATAACCTATGATGGCAACAACTAATCCAATAGTCATTGTTGTTGCACGTTTCCATTGCTGGCCAATCGTTGTTAAATTATCGGCTAGTGGATAGTTAATTGATTGTAAAATAACCATAAACGCTAGAATAGCAAGAGCGTCACCAGCGGGAGCGTATTTTTCTCCTAATAAACTAACAATCCAGAAACTTGGATCAGCAATAAAGGGGATAGAAATTCCCATTCCTAAAAAAGACATAAGTTTTAATTCAAAACTTGATAATTTTCTATGTTCTTCAATATTTTTCTCATTACCAAAAGCAAAAAGTCTTGGATAAAAAGCAGCTGCAATTACTCCAGGTATTTGATATAGTACAGCAGGTATTTTAGATGCAGCACCAAAGAATCCAACTTGCTTATATGTTGAAACCTTTTCTAATATAATAGGGCCCAATTGTGGTAAGAGCATAATAATGATTCCGTTGATCGTGAAAATAAGTAGTTGATCTAAAATGCCTTTATCCCAACCCTTATGGACTTTCGTGTAACGTATTGTCATTATAAAGGCGATAACACCTGTTACAAGACTAGATACCCCGTACATGGCAGCAACCATCATAAGTGACCATTGGAAAGACATCCCTAGTAATAGGGCAGCAGCAGCTGTTACACCTTGTAGTACAGAAATAATAGCTGTAAATTGCATGCGTTCTGTTACTTGGAAGTAAGCCATACCAACACCTTGTAAGGTTGCTCCGAACATTGTTGGTAGGACAACCCAATATACCATCGCACGTAAGTAAGCATCGGGATAGAAGAACTGGGCAAAAATAGCGAAAAGTACAGAAATTACGATAGCTAATATTAAACGAATACGTAAATAACTACTTATTAGCACACTAATATTAGCATCGCTTCTCGTTCCTTCACGCATAAACGTATGTGTTAAACCTGCATCTGTAAAGTAACAAATAACAGCTGAAACTGCTAACGCAGTTGTAAACATACCGTAATCACTTGGAGAAACATATCTTGCAAAGAAAATTGTTGCAATAGCCAGTACAAAGCGGACAGTAATGTTTCCTACAAAGAGGTAGGATGCGTTTTTTAGAATTTTATTTGTTTTCATGAGAAAAGACCTTTCTATTCTTTAGGACCCGGTTAGTTTGTCCTATTTGTAAATTTAATTTGTTCACAGAAAGAGAGAGTATCGTTATATTTTCAGTTTAAGAAAACAGAAATTTAATTCGTACAAACCAAAGCATTGCATATAGTTTTTTACTACGCTTTCCATTCTTTGAATAGATTTTACGGCAATATTTCCTTATATCTTTTTTGATTAATTGAACTTGTGATTTATCTAATCGAGAGTTTTCTTTAATATATATACAAGCGTTATTGATGACTGTATAAGGGAATAAATAAGTCTCAAGAATCTCAATCAGTGACTGAGGGTCTTTCGTAATGAAGTCTTGAGATTTATTATGTACCCAATCTTTCATACGATTGAATACTTCTAGCTCTTTTGTTGTTTTTAATTCATAATCTTTATACTTAGAAGAAAGATTTCCTTCTGATAAGATTCTATAATAAGTTAAGTATTCATCGACATAACATACATTTGTCAAACTCATAAGTTTAAATAAAAACTCTAAATCTTCTCCCCAACTACATCCTGGTGTAAAACGAATGTTATGATCCATTACGATGGATCGTTTGAAAATCCAAGTACTTGTTTGAGCAACAACTTGATGTGTTAGGAATGCTTTTGCCATATCACCTTTAATAAAGTTTGTTGTATGTTCAACCTTCTCGCCTGTTTCTTCGTAGAAATTCATATAACCACAATAGCACGCGTCCATGTTGTTTTTATGCATACTCTCGATTTGTTTCTCAATTTTAGTTGGATGCCATAAGTCGTCACTATCAAGGAAAGCGATATATTCTCCGCTAGCATTTTCGATACCTGTATTACGGGCTACCGAAACACCTTGGTTTTTTTGATGAACGTATTTTACTTGCCCTGGGTATTTTTCAGCAAGGTTTTTCACAATAGAAGGTGATTGATCTTTACTTCCATCATCTACAATTACAATTTCAATGTTTTTATATGTTTGATCTAGTATTGACTGCATCGTTTCTTCAATATATTTTTCCGTGTTATACAGGGGTATGACAACAGAAACAAGTTGCTTTTGTTCCATCATAGAATTTTTATCTCCTCAAGTTTTTTATGTCTTGCATCATATATACAAGCCTTTTGGAAGGAAGAAGATTACAAGAACATCTGTATAAGTTTAACGCATATAAACTTTGTAAATCAACTTTCTATTGTTGTACTTTGTATAAAAAGTATTTATTATAGAACGTATTGTGTTGTAAAAATATAGAAATATATTTTGAAAATTATGTATCTGAAGGGAGAAGATGAGATGTTAGGGCGATTTACTCGCAAATCTAATATAATCCTTTTAGGGATTATTATGATAGTCGGTTTTGCACTTCGTTTTGCAACTTTACAAACACATGGTGCAGATCTATCTATAGCTAGCGATGATATAGGTTATCAAAAAACGGCAAATATTTTATTGGAAACAGGGATGTTAACATATCATGAACCAGATAAACCAACGATTCATATTATGCCGGGTTTTCCAGCTTTATTAGCTGTTGTATTTTATTTTTTTGGAAATGGCAGTGAAGGTCTTTTTGTAGCAAAATTAATTATTATCCTATTAGGGGTACTTAGTATTTTGCTAACTTATAAGATTGGTACTTATTTATTGAATTCTGCTGCAGGATTAATAGGTGCTTTCTTATTAGCTGTGTATCCTCCAGAGATTGTTATGGAAAATTTAACTTTAACAGAAGGACCGTTTCTATTCCTTTCATTAGGATTAGTATATTGGAGTTTAAAATTAGCTGATACTCATAAAACGAAACATCTTCTGATTGTATTAATTTTCTACTTTTTAGCACTGTACCTCCGTGTACAAATTGCCTTATATCCAATCTTACTATTTGGGTATCTTTTAATGAAACGCTACCCATTCCGTATTATGATGAAGCAAGCGATTATAAGCATAGGAATAGGACTTATCGTACTTGGACCATGGTGGGCTCGCAATTACATTCAATTTGATAAATTTATCCCACTAACTGCTGGGGCAGGGAATCCGTTATTACTTGGAACGTATCAAGGGAAAGGTTACCCAGAAGGTAAGGATATGGGGGAACTTGAAATAGAGTTACATGCAAAATACCCTAATCTTGAAGCACATGAATTTATGGAATTAGAAGAAAAAATAGCGATTGATAAAATGAAGGAATGGTGGAAAACTGATAAGGAATCTATGATAGAGAGTTATTTAGTTTTGAAGCCAGAAATTCTTTGGAAAAAACCGTATTATTCTATAGAGCATAATATTGAAGTATTCAATGTTTCTGCAAAGGATATGAATGAAATATATAATTTTATTAAGACGACGTTTTTAATATGTACAGTACTTTCATTTATTTTCCTTTTAAAAAGGTGGAGAGAGACTACATTTTTATGGTCAATCCTTTTATTGCAAACAGCTTTAACATGTTTTTATGTTGCATATGAACGATATGCATTACCGTTAATACCATTCTTATTTATTATAATTGGAGTTGGGACCGTGGCAACTGTTATGAAAATTAGTAAATTATTAATTAGAAAAAAATAGTTTGCAATAAAAAACATCTTAATTTTTTTAAAAAATTAAGATGTTTTTTTGTATATGTTCATATTTAAATGGAAAACTATTCTTTATCGGTTTCAGGTTGCGTTACTTTTAATTTTTGTTTTAATAACGCATAATCTTGCGTTAACGTTACAAGTTGATGATGTAATTTAGAAATTTTTCTTGTTAAGTCAAAAATTAATATGAAACAGAATAATAGTCCAAATAAGAATAAAACAGATGGAGGATATTCTACGTGTAATAGTTGGCCAATCCAATTTATAATTTTTTCAGTAGAACTTAAAATAGCCATTGCAACACAAACAAAAATCCATAAAATAGCATATTTAGTTTCTAAAGCTCCACGACGAATGGAATTAATAATTAATAAAAATAATAATAGAATGAAGATAAATGAAAAGGTAATTATAGGCATTTATTATCAACCTTTCACAATTTTTTGCATCAATATAGCAAGGCTTACTTTAATCATGTAATATGCAGATTTAAGAGGTGTGATAGAAGATTGTCCCCCTTGACGCTCTTGCATATTTACGGATATTTCATTAATGCGTAATTTTTTCTTTTTTAAATGAATAAGGACTTCTGGTTCTGGATAATCTTTTGGATAATTATGTGCAAAAATCTTAATTACTTCTCTATTGATAGCACGATACCCAGAAGTTGGATCCATAAAGGTTTGTTTTGTTAGTACTTTCAGTAGAGCAGTAAAATAAAAAATACCAATTCTTCTAGAAATACTACCTTTATAGGCTGTTTTCTCTGTAAAACGTGAACCTAGCACCATATCGCATTGGTCTTCAGCAATAGGTTTTATAATTTTGTACAAATCATCAGGATTATGTTGCCCATCAGCATCGAACTGAATCGCAATATCATATCCATTCTCATAAGCGTATTTATAACCAGTTTGTACAGCTGAGCCAATACCTAGGTTATATGGTAAGTTCACAAGGTGAACAGGAAAATCATTTACGATTTGAGCTGTTTTATCATGTGATCCATCATTAATAACGCAAATGCTTAATTCTGTAAAATACTGTTTTAGTTTTAATAATCTTGTTAATGTATCTGCAATTGCTTCTTCCTCGTTATACGCAGGAATAATAATTAACGTTTTTGGTATTGAAATTGGTACCTCAATAGACATTATCGCACCATCCCTTATATACTTAATTATATTATAGTTATTTTTAAACGAACCTTATCTAATATACCATTAATAGTATAGCAAAATAAAGGAAAAACTGGTGGATTATTTTAGGAGACAAACAGTAAATAAAAGATAAGAGGTGGAATTTTTTACAATAAAAAATACATGCAAGGATGAAATAAACCTGTGCATGTATGAAGTGAGAGTATCGTATTATATATTCCATGGCTTACTTAAAGTTAAAACTTCAGCCATCTCTTTACTTTTTAAACGTCCCTTTTTTCGGTTTTCCGCGCGTTCTAAACCGGTTGTGTGTAACCAATGTTCTTCTTCAGTTTCAGGAAGTACTTGTGGTACGGATGAAGGTTTTCCATCTTTTATTGCCACAAATGTAATGAAGCAAGTAGCAGCAATTCTACGCTCGCCTGCTAATAAGTTTTCTGCGATTACTTTTACGAAAACTTCCATTGAAGATTTCCCTGTATAACATACAAATGCTTCATAACAAACAGAATCAGCTTGGTGAATTGGAGTTAAAAAATCAACTGAATCAATAGATGCTGTTACGCAATGTTTACGACTATGTCTTGCAGCCGCAATTGAAGCAATACTATCAATTTCTGCTAATAATTTCCCTCCAAAAAGTGTTTGGTGATTATTTAAATCGTTAGGAAAAACACGTGTTGTCTTAATTGCTTTAGATTCTCGCATGAATTTCTTTTCCATATATTCAGCCCCTATAGTCTGTTTTCAATCAGAATAATATGTGTAAGCAGATTACTCATATTAGATATTTAATGAAGTAAAGTGTATTCCAAAAGAGGATTATTTAAACTTCTGTATTTGTATTCATGTAACTGAAAGAAAATTTATTTTATCTAAAATGTAGTGTAAAAGAGGATTCGCTTACATTGCAAGTAAAAAGTAATGACTATGTATTTGTCATAGAAATTCCCTATCAGCCGTGTCCCCATTCATGATAGAATCGTTTTGTTATGAATGGAAATAGAGGTGCAATGGACATATGAATCATATACAAACAAATTTTTCATCTTTCTTCAATAAAATTACAATCGGTGCGATGCTCGCATTTTTTGTTTATAGTTGTTGGGCAGCATTTGAGACAAGTAAGCAATTTTTTGGAGGAAGTACAACAAGTGTAACAATCATATTAGCAATTTTCGTCATACTTATTTTGTTAGTGGCATCAATTCTACAATATCGTTTTACAGATAAACAATTTCTTATTTTTCTTATAAGTATATCTATAGTTGTGAGGGTTAGTATGCTGTTATTTGTAGATGCTCCAATAATTGGTGATATGAAAGTGATGTATGAGTCTGCAAAGCAGATTGCAATTGGTAATAATATAGGGACTGTAACCCATTTGCCTTTTATTATATATGAGTCGGTAATTATTCGTATATTTGGTGATTCATTATTCGCTTTACAACTATTTAATGTGCTATTTTGCACAGGAACAGCATTATTTATTTATCGTATTGCGGGAATGGTTTTTGGAGAAGAATGCGGTCGTATTGCTTCTATCTTTTATGCTCTGTATATTCCAAATATATTCATGAGTTCCGTATTAACTCCTGAATCACTTGCAATATTTTTATTTTATTTTGCTTGTTACATACTTTTATATAAAGGATTAGATCATCCTTATATGTGGGTGTTTTCAGCGATTTTATTTGCATTTAGTAATATGGTTTTCCCAATGGGATTATTTCTTCCTATTTTTATTACGGTATATGTATTATTAATCGAAGTATTTCAATCAGCAACGAAACAAAAGGTGTTACTAAAAATGATAGGGATACTTATTCTATTTTATAGTGCCCATTTTAGTGTGAATTATGGAATTAAGGCAATGGGATTGTCACAATATACGATTTCAAATGAGACGTATGTTCAATCTGTTTTAATTGGAAAGACGCAACATGAAGAAAAAATATCGAAAAATCAAAGTGTAACAGAGCATATTGATCAAAAGTTAAAAGAGATTGAGGGAGAAAGATTTAAACTTTTAGAGCCGATGATAAATCAGTTTTCAGATGAAGGGGTAAATTCTATTCTTTTCAAATGTGAAAAACTGATATATATAGCCGTAACATTGTTTATGACTATAGCTCTATTACACTTCCTTATTAAGAAACAACAAAATGAGGGATATATGTTGTTCTTATTTTTAATTAGTGGCTACGTATTGTTAAAGCTCTTTCAAGTAGATATGGCATATTACAATGTAATTATGCCGTCATTGTTCATTTTGCAGAGCTTTGGTGTTTATATGAGTTATGTGTATTGTCAAAAAATATTTTTCAGAAAATAAAAAGAATCCATTCTGGATTCTTTTTTTGATGGAAGATGAAATTTAGTAGTCAGTGCAGATGAAAAGTATGCCTGACTTGAATTTGATCCCGCTATTTTCCAGGCAGTAAGACCCCCACCTCAAAATCAGCGAAAGCAAAGAAGTTAGGTGGGGGGCGGGCTGCCCGTAAAAGCCCGATTGGTGAGGGCTGATAATCAACGGGGGATGAACAAAACCTCCGTTGATTAAAGTTTCACTTTATCTTATCGATTTAGTTCTAGTTGTAAATTATCGGCTGTTAGAGCCATTTGTGAGGAATCATCTTGAATTCCTTTCATTACTTGTGAAATAGCTTGTAGCTCGTGTTCAATTTTCTTATTCTGTTCTTTTGAGTTAGACATATCTTTTACAATTTCTTGGAAGTATCGATCTGTTGCTGACATACTATCCGTTCCTTCCGATACGAGAGAGCTAATTTGTTTCACGGAAGACGAGACACGGGTAATTTGTTCATTTGTTTTTTCAACGAGCTTTGTAACGTTAAATATAGATTCTTTCGTTTGCTCTGATAATTTTCGAATTTCACCAGCAACAACAGAAAACCCCTTCCCAAATTCTCCAGCACGTGCAGACTCGATAGCTGCATTTAGTGCGAGTAAATTGGTTTGCTCCGCAATCGATTTAACAATATCTATGATTTCATTAATTTTGTTAGAAATATTAAGGAGTTCATGAGTATCTGTAATAATCGTTTCCATATTCATTTGAATAGATCCCATTCGTTTGTTTTGCTGGTTTAATTGTTCTTTCCCTTTATTGGCTTTTTCTTCAGATGTTGTAGCTAATGATGTACCTGTTTTAGCAATCTCTACAATAGTTTCAGATTTGGCGGTTAGTTTTTGAATAGAAGAGCTTGTTTTTTCAGATACAGCAGCTAGTTCTGTTGCGATATGCGTAATTGTCATAGCAGTTAGTTCTTTTTCTTTCTCATGCTCTTTTTGCATTCTTTCATATTCAGATTCATAAGCTGCAAGAACAAGTTCTTGTTCAAGAGTAAATAATTTATTTATAACATTTATAGAATAGGAAAAATCATCGATTGTTGTTATTTTTGTTTGCAAAATCTTCATGATAGAGCGGAACAATTCTTGATAAGCAGCAGTATACCATTTTCGATGTAAACCAATTTGTACATGCCTTTTGGCAATCCTAACACGCTGTTCAATAAAATCTTCATGCATATTGCCGCTGAATAATTCTTTAATATGTGTTTTTAAAGTTTGTTTTAGTTTTGGAATAGAGCTGTAACGTTCAATAATAGTAATTAAATTAGGTTGTTTTGTAATGTTGGCATAGAATTTTTCAGTAATCCAATCAATTTCTGCATAAATAAAAGGCTGTAGTACTTTTACAACTTGTAAATCTTCTTTTGAAATATGTAGCATATCCATTTGAATTTTTAATTCAGAATTAGTAGGGACATTAAAAGTTATTTGTTGGTCCTTACTTAATTCGATTATACTGGCATTTGTTTTATTAATATTTTTTTTGAAAACCCCAAGCATCATTCTTCCCCCTGTATATAAAACGTTTTCAATTTTAAAACTAATATAGAGTAATTATATATGCTTATATATAATTACTCTATATTAGTTCGTTGAATAGTATATAAATTAAGAGAATTCTATCTAGAATTCTCTTAATGGCCTTTATTAATTTTAGCATGTGTTTTAAAGAAAACAGGGAAATGAACATTATATATTACAGTGACGACACGAATAATGAATGTTACTAATAAACAAACATAGAAAGCTAACACGTGCGCCCCCATAGCGTGTGTGATTAGGAAGCTAATTGCTCCTAAGATAGAAGCGATTGCGTAAATCTCTTTTCGGAATACGTAAGGGATATCTTGAGCACAAATGTCACGCAAAATACCGCCTCCAATACCTGTAATGACTCCCATTGAAACAACTAGAAATGAGGCGTCAACATGATGTGACATTGCCGCATTTGCACCAATAGCTGTAAAAACACCTAAGCCAACAGCATCAGAAAGCATAATAACGACTTGAAGTTTATTGATGCGCTCAAAAAACATGCAAGTAAATAATGCTGATAATACACTTACGAAAAAGTAAATGGGTTTTACAAATGCGACAGGGGGCAGGTTACCAATCATGATATCACGAATAATACCGCCGCCGAGCGCAGTAGCTACAGCTAAACAAAGGACACCAAATAAATCTAAATCTTTTTTTAAACCAACTAATGTACCAGAAATGGCAGCGGCGATAATGCCAAGAAACGTAAATATATCGATTAATAACATGGCCTTAATCCCTTCCTCTTAAAGATGTTCCAGAGAAAAAATATACACTAAAGTATTGGAAATAACAATTACTTTTCGCTACATGTAGAAAAACGGATAAAATTCATAAAGAAAGCGTTTGAAAATGTTTGGAAAATAGCCATAAAGTAATTTGAAAAAGATATGAAAAGATTAATTTTACATTTTTTGATGTTGTTTATTTGGTAAAACATTACAATTATAGGTAGGTTATTTATATTTGTATAAAATGATAAAAAAATATTTATATACTGACAAAAATAAGGGGATGGTTGTTAGATAGATTTTATAAAAATAGGGGAGTATAGCTAAAGGACGATAATTTCTATTACTGATTAATACTTGTCCTGGCTAGTTTTAGCTGGAAAAATAGTTCTCGATTTGAATATGAGTTATGTTATAATTGCTAGGTGTGTTTGAATGATAAAAAATTATGATTAAAAGATAATGTTAAGATTTTGTATGGAGGTCTTGGAATGTTAGCAAATCAAGCTAGGGTTAGATTTGAGCATTTTTTGCTCTTTTTTATTATTTTACAGCCTGTTTTAGATTTATTAACGTCTCTTAGCATCACTTTATTAAAGTCAAATGCTACCGTTGGAATTTTAGTAAGATTCCTTATTATGGCTGTTGGTGGTATTTACATTTTAATTCAGGCAAAAGAGAAGGAAAATAGAAAGTTTTTAATTTATCTTATATTGTTAGCCGGAGTTTTAGGTATAGGATTTATTAATAACAAACTAGTTAAGGATCCTATTGTACTTAGTGAAGAGGTTAAATTCGTTGCGAAAGCATTATATATATATATCATGCTGGGATCATACATTTTAGCTTTAAAATCATTGAAAAAGACAGTTAATATTAGTGATAAGGTTCGAAATAGTATTGTATATTCTACATTAATCATTAACGCAATTATGGTTATTTCTATTTCAACATCTACTGACTTTGGTAGTTATGAATGGATGAAGGTTGGTTCTCGAGGTTGGTTCTATGCAGGGAATGAACTAGGTTCAATCTTAGCTATTATTTTCCCTATTGTAGTACTATATTCTATCCAAAAAACAAAGAGCTGGAAACACATTCTATATTGGATTCCATCACTTTTAATGATTTATTCGCTAATTCAAGTTGGTACAAAAGTAGGAATGGGCTCAATTGGTGCTACGCTAGCGGCAGCAATCGGGATTATTTTACTACAATTATTATTTGATAGAAAAAATCCGAACAAAAAATCCCTTGCACTTAATGCAGTAATTGCTATTGTCCTATTAGCTGGTGTAGTCGGAACGTTTAAACAAACGCCATTAGCACAAAATATGGGTATTCACAATAATTATTTATCAGAGCAAAATGTGGCACAGCAAGGTCAAAAAGAAAAAGAAATTAAAGAGAAGCTGAAAAAAGAGCAAGAACTTAAAGCAAAAGAAGAAAATCATCATAAAGTTGAAAAGCCAGAAGAAAAGGCGAAGATAGAAGAGGAAGTTAAGAAAGAGCTTGAGAAAGAGCAAAAGAAAGAAAATCAAGAAAATCTTATTTTCAGTGGACGTCAAGTATATGAAGAAAGACATAAGCAGTTCTTTAAAGAAGCGCCAATGTCACAAAAGTTATTAGGAATGGGTTATGCAGGTAACTTTAAATACAATGAACAAAAGCAGCCAGATCCAAAACTAATTGAAATGGACTTCCATGATTGGTTTTATGATTTCGGGATTATTGGCTTTGTATTACTAATGATTCCATTTATTTATTACGGGCTAAGAATTCTACTAGCATTTGCTACGAGATTTAAGGACATATTTAATATAAAATATGGAATGATTTCAGCAAGCTTATTGTTAGCGTTAGGTATTGCTTATATTGCAGGACATATTTTAACAGCACCAGGAGTTGGGATTTACTTTGTAGTGGTGTTAGCTTATCTAATAGTAGACCTAGAAATTGAATGATAAAAATAAAAGCTAACTTTTGTTAGCTTTTATTTTTTAGTACAGTAAAATAAAAATAGATGGAAACGTAGCGAGGATTTAAAGGAGGAAAAAATATGAAAATATTGCATATGAATGCAGGAGCAGAAGATGGGGGAGGGAAAACACATATTATTTCACTTCTCGATCAGTTTCCAACTGGTGAAGTAGAATTAGCAGTATTTGAAGATGGAATTGTTGCGAAGGAAGCAAGGGAGTTAGGGATAAAAGTCCATGTGTTTTCACAAAAATCGCGCTATGATTTATCCATTTTAAAGAATATAAGTGAATTTATTAATAAAGAAAAATTTGATGTAGTTCATACACATGGCCCTAGGGCTAATTTCTATGTTTCTTTAATGAAAAAGAGAATAAAGGCAAAATGGGTAACGACTATTCATAGTGATCCATTTCAAGACTTTACTAAACAGGGCTTAAAAGGTTGGATTTTTACGAAATTAAATTTGAAAGCCTTAAAAAATATAGACTTATTTTTCGTTGTAACAAATAGATTGAAAAAAAGCCTGGCAGCATTAGGTATTTCAAATGAAAAGATGCATGTTATTTATAATGGAATTGAATACGATAAGGAAAAAGCAGAAGGCTATAATAAAAAAGAAATGTTCAATATTGATGAAGATGTATTTACGGCAATCCAAGTAGCACGATTACATCCTGTCAAAGGACATGAAGTTTTATTCGATGCGTTACAACAAACAAAATTAGAGAAAATTAAAGTATTATTAGTTGGCGATGGCCCATTAGAAGAAAATCTAAAGTCATTAGCTACTGAAAAAGGGATTAACGATAAAGTAGAGTTTTTAGGACATCGTCAAGATGTAAAACAATTATTTGCGTCGTCACATGTAAATTTATTAACTTCCCATAGTGAAGGGTTCCCACTAGTTTTATTAGAAGCGGCAAATCAACGCGTACCATCAATTGTGACTAGGGCTGGAGAAATTGAACCATTAATCGTAGATGAAACTTACGGATGGATTGTGCCAACAGGTGATGGAAAGGCATTAGCATTAGCTTTAGAAGAAGCGTATGATAAGTGGAAAACTGGAGAGTTAGCAGCAATGGGTAAACATATTTATGAGCATGCTACTATGAACTTCTCACTTCAAAAACTATATGAAGATACAAAGGAAACATATAAGCAATTAATAGCGAAAAACTTGTAATGATAGAGAGGATAGTTAACTATGGCAGTACAAACAGTTGATATTCTAGGCGTTCCTTTTTCTACAATGACAATGGATGAAACGGTCCAATATTTAAAAGAACAACTAGAAGCGGAGCGAACTCATACGTTTCAGGTAGTAACAGCAAACCCTGAAATTGTTATGTGCGCAAAAAAGGATGAAAAGTTCTATCAAACATTATTGAATACAGATTTAATTACACCTGATGGTATTGGGGTTGTAAAGGCAAGCGGGATGCTTGGTACACCTTTAAAAGAACGTGTAGCAGGTTTTGATTTAATGTGTAATTTACTTGCGAAGTTATCAGAAGATAGTAAGCCGGTATCTGTTTTCTTATTAGGTGCAAAGCCGCATGTTGTACAAGCTGCAGCAGATCATTTAACAAAGACATATTCAGCTGTATCCATCGCCGGTATACAAGATGGTTATTTTAAACAAGAAGACGAAGAGAATATTATTTCTCGCATTCAAGAAGCAAAACCAGATTTATTACTTGTTGCACTTGGTTTCCCGAGACAAGAGAACTTTATACAAAACAATAAGCAGCGTTTAGAAACGAAAATGGCTGTTGGAGTAGGTGGAAGTTTAGACGTATGGGCTGGAGAGGTAAAACGTGCACCAAAATGGATTCAAGCAATTCATTTAGAGTGGTTTTATAGATTATGCAGTAATCCAACACGCTGGCGTCGTCAGTTAGTATTAGCGGAATTTTTAAAAGAAGTAGTGCGTTCGAAAAAGTAGCGAAATATCGCTGCTTTTTTTATTTGTTCATTTTTAATAAATTGAAACTTTAATCAGTGAGGCATCCCCACAGATTATTAGCTCTCACCAATCGGGATAGACGTTTTACTTTTTGGGAATGATGAAGGAGAATTTTTTACACAAAAGTATTTTACTTATACAATTCACACATGTAAAATGATGTGTAAAGACACCTGTGTGAGGAGGACTTCTAGTGGGCAAGGTTAAAGAAATTTCGAAGCGCAAACTACTAGGTATAGCTGGGCTTGGATGGCTATTTGATGCAATGGATGTTGGAATGCTTTCATTTGTAATGGTAGCCTTGCAAAAGGATTGGGGATTAAGTACGCAAGAAATGGGCTGGATAGGCAGTATTAACTCAATCGGTATGGCAGTAGGAGCGCTTATTTTTGGGATACTATCAGATAAAATAGGGCGAAAATCAGTCTTTATTATTACATTATTATTATTTTCTATCGGTAGTGGTTTAACTGCATTAACAACAACACTTGCGATGTTTCTCGTTTTACGCTTTTTAATTGGTATGGGGCTTGGCGGAGAGCTTCCGGTTGCCTCTACACTAGTATCAGAGAGTGTTGAAGCGCATGAACGTGGGAAAATTGTTGTGTTATTAGAAAGTTTTTGGGCAGGTGGATGGCTAATTGCAGCTCTTATCTCGTATTTTGTTATTCCTAAATATGGTTGGGAAGTTGCGATGGTATTGAGTGCAGTTCCAGCATTATATGCTTTATATTTAAGATGGAATTTACCGGATTCCCCAAGGTTCCAAAAAGTTGAAAAAAGGCCATCTGTTATTGAAAATATAAAATCAGTTTGGTCTGGGGAATATCGTAAAGCAACAATTATGCTATGGATTCTATGGTTTTGTGTTGTCTTTTCCTATTATGGAATGTTCCTTTGGTTACCGAGTGTAATGGTGCTAAAAGGATTTAGTTTAATAAAAAGTTTCCAATACGTACTTATTATGACATTAGCTCAACTTCCAGGATATTTCACCGCTGCTTGGTTTATTGAACGTCTCGGTCGTAAATTTGTTTTGGTTACGTATTTAATTGGGACAGCTTGCAGTGCTTATTTGTTTGGGGTTGCGGATTCATTAACAGTATTAATCGTGGCAGGTATGTTACTATCCTTCTTTAACTTAGGTGCTTGGGGAGCATTATACGCCTATACACCTGAGCAGTATCCAACGGTTATTCGTGGTACAGGTGCAGGAATGGCAGCAGCATTTGGTCGTATTGGTGGTATTCTTGGGCCACTATTAGTGGGATATTTAGTTGCTTCAGAAGCTTCACTATCATTAATATTTACGATTTTCTGTGGATCAATTTTAATTGGTGTATTCGCTGTAATAATACTTGGACAGGAAACGAAGCAACGAGAATTAGTATAAAGTGAAAATTTGAACGTATCCCTGACCGTTTATTATCCTACACTACTCGGCTCTTTATAGGCAGTTAGTGCGGGATAAAAGGGGAGAGGAAACCGAAGTGGTTTCCTTTTTTCTGTTTTTTTAGATAAATAATGGTATAGTAAGAAAAAGGGATTATTTCTTATAAAAGCGAATGTATACAACAGGACATATGGACAAAGAATTAGGTGGTTGAAGAAATGAAAATTTTACTGATCATGGAAGAGGCAGAAGAGAGAAGAGAGTTAGCTGAAAATTTCACTGAAAATATGAGAAATGTAGAATGTTTTGAAGCAAAGACAGGAACAGAATCTTTATTTATGATGAAAAAACATATACCAGACTTTGTTTTTTTAAGTTCCAAATTACTAGATGGTACTGGTTTTGAATATGCAAGTTTATTACGAGAAATAAATTGCTATACAAAATTTATTTTTGTAGGTGAAAACATAGAAGAATCTATTACAGCTTTTCGTTTCCAAGCATTTTATTATTTATTGCGACCATTTCGTGAAGAAGATTTACAATTTCTTTTATATAAAATAGGTAAAGAACAAGGTGAGAAAGCAAAGAGTTATTTGCGAAAACTACCGATAGAAAGTCAAGAGGGTATACGATATATTCTCCCAGAAGATATTGTATATGTAAGTAAAAATAAAGAAAATAAAACTGTTTCAATTTACACAACGAATAATCAGTATATTTCAACATATACACTTCAGGAATTAGAAAATAAGCTAAATGCATATGATTTTTTACGTGTACATAAAAGCTATTTAATTAATATGTCATATGTAAAAGAACTGAAACCTTATTATAATGGCACGTATAATTTGTATTTAGATAGGTATGATGAGCAACCGATTCCAGTCAGTCGTAATTATGTAAAACGCCTTCGAAATAACATTGAATTATAGTAGGTAATGAGAGTATTTTAACATGATAAACTGAAAATCCTTCATGATAGGGAGGATTCAAGTTAAATATTCAGAAAATTTAGTACAATCTCCACTAAGAAATAGTATTGGGGGAATTGTATGTGAAGACATTGAAATCGATCTTACTTTGGGGCATTATTACAGCAGTAGGAGCAGGTGCTTTTGGGGTAGTAGCTTTATCACAAGGTGAAACCATTAATGCTGTATGGCTCTTAGTAGCTGCCGTATGTGTATATGCAGTTGCTTATCGCTTTTATAGTAGATTTATAGCGAGAAAGGTTTTTAATTTAGATGATAATCGGCAAACACCAGCCCATACATTAAACGATGGGAAAGACTATGTTCCAACAAATAAGTGGGTATTGTTTGGACATCACTTTGCAGCGATTGCTGGGGCGGGACCTTTAGTAGGACCGATTTTAGCAGCACAAATGGGATATTTACCAGGAACCATTTGGATTATTGTTGGGGTAGTTGTTGCGGGGGCTGTCCAAGATTTTGTCATTTTATTTGCTTCGATGAGACGTAATGGTAAATCGTTAGGAGAAATGATTAAGGATGAGATTGGACCTGTTACAGGACTAATTGCAATGATAGGTATTTTAGGAATTATGATTATTTTATTAGCAGTATTAGCGTTAGTCGTAGTAAAGGCACTAATCGGAAGTCCTTGGGGAATGTTTACGATAGCAGCAACGATTCCTATCGCTATTTTAATGGGAGTTTATATGCGCTATATTAGGCCTGGTCGTGTTGGAGAAGGATCAGTAATTGGTATTATCCTACTTATTTTATCTCTTGTTGGAGGACAGTATGTAGCAGAAAATCCAACACTTGCAAGTATGTTCACATTTAGTGGTGAAACAATTGCTATTATGCTTATTGTATATGGATTTATCGCATCGGCATTACCAGTTTGGATGCTTTTAGCACCACGTGATTATTTAAGTACATTTTTAAAAGTCGGAACAATTGTAGGGTTAGCAATCGGTATCTTAATTGTAGCACCAGATTTACAAATGCCAGCAGTTTCGAAATTTATTGATGGAACTGGTCCTGTGTTTTCTGGAAACTTATTCCCGTTCTTATTTATTACTATTGCTTGTGGTGCAGTGTCTGGATTCCATGCTCTCGTTTCATCAGGTACGACGCCGAAGATGATCGAGCAAGAGGGACACGCACAGCCAATCGGTTATGGAGCAATGTTAATGGAGTCGTTTGTAGCAGCGATGGCGATGATTGCGGCTTGTGTATTAACACCGGGAACGTATTTTGCAATTAATAGCCCCGCAGCACTTATCGGTACAGATGTTTCGCAGGCAGCTCAAGTTATTTCCTCATGGGGATTTGCTATTACACCAAATGAACTAAAAGATCTCGCTGTAAATGTTGGAGAGCAAACAATTTTATCACGTACAGGTGGTGCGCCAACATTAGCGATAGGTATGGCATATATTTTCTCACAAGTAATAGGTGGAACGGCCATGATGGCATTTTGGTATCATTTTGCGATTCTCTTTGAAGCTCTATTCATTTTAACAACAATTGATGCCGGAACGCGTGTCGGCCGATTTATGATTCAAGATATTTTAGGGCATGTATATAAGCCATTTGGGAAAACGGATTCTACATTAGCGAATGTAATCGCTACAACATTATGTGTATTAGGGTGGGGATATTTCTTATACCAAGGGGTAATAGATCCGCTCGGTGGAATTAATACATTATGGCCACTTTTCGGTATTGCAAATCAAATGCTAGCAGGTATTGCATTATTACTTGGAACGACAATTTTGTTCAAAATGGGAAAAAAGGCGTACGTTTGGGTAACACTTATTCCAACTGTCGGGTTGCTGATTGTAACGATGACGGCGGGATATCAAAAGCTATTTCATGAAAATCCTAAAATTGGATTTCTATCGCATGCAAAGGTATTTCAGGGAGCATTAGATGAGGGAAAAGTGTTAGCGCCAGCAAAAAATGTTGCTCAAATGAAGCAAATTATTTTCAATGATTATATCGATGCGGCGCTTTGCGGAATTTTTATGATAGTTGTAATCGCTGTGTTAATTTCAGCACTTCGAATTTGGATCCAAGTATTAAGAAATAAGCCAATGCCGTTAAAAGAGGCACCATATATTCCTAGAGATGAAAGTGAGTCGAGGAACTATGCTTAAAAAGTTGTGGCAAGTATGGGGTGAAAGAAAACGCTTTATTAGTTTGCTCGTTGGGGTACCAAGTTATGAAGTATATGTGGAGCATATGAAAAAGCATCATCCTGAAGAAGAGGTTGTATGTCAAAAGCAATTTTTTGCTGAGGCACAAGAAGCAAGATTTAATGCAAAGGGTGGAAAAATATCACGCTGTTGTTAATGAAAAAGGGCGAGTTTTCGCCCTTTTTATTTTTTTGCTGTTTCACGTGGAACAGCAAAAATAAACAAAATATTTGGGAATTAAAGGTATTTCGTATACAATAAGGTGAGGAAGGGGATAGATGGAAAAGTAGGGAGATTATTTTATGTTAAGGGACTTATTTGTAAATACAACAATTATTCTTTCCTTTATTTTTATTGGAGGTCAGCTTTTAAGGGATAAGCCGTTAAAAGAAGGATTCTCTTTTGGGCAGAAATGTGTAGTAGGCATTTTTACTGGGATACTAGGTATAGTATTAATGTATTTCAGTGTTCGTGTTGGTACCATTCTATTGGATTTACGCTACTTAGCTGTTATTCTAGCTGTTATTATTGGAGGACCGATAGCGAGTACCATAACAATTGGTATGATTTTAGTAACTAGGCTGTTGTTTATGGATTATTCATTAGCTTCTCAAGTGGCTTTTTATACAATCATTGCGATAGGAATAGGGAGTATCTTTATTTCGCGCATGAAGCTTTCTTTAGGGGGAAAGTGGGTATGGTTACACACATATATTTTATCTATTCTAATCCCAGCGTTATATATATGGTTAATTAAAGAGATCCACATAGTGGGATTATATTTAATTTCTAGTATTATTACAGGTTACATAACATTCATAAGTGCAAATTATGTTTTACAATCCAATGAGTTATTTCAAAAGATGAAACAATACGCAACGATAGATGCATTGACAGGTTTAGGAAACGTAAGACAGTTTGATTTAGAGATGAATCGTCATATTAGTAATAAGAACATGAAAAATGATTCGTTTTGTTTACTACTTATAGATATTGACCACTTTAAGTATGTAAATGATACGTACGGGCATCCTGCAGGGGACGAAGTGCTAAAACAAGTAGGATGTATTTTACGAGAAACTTCACAATTTCCAGATTTGGCTTTTCGAAAGGGTGGAGAGGAGTTTGCACTTTTGATACCGAATAAGGGATTAGCTTACGGAATTCTTACGGGCGAGCAAATTCGTACAGCTGTTGAAAGTCACTCATTTCAATTGTTAGATGAAACGAAAATAAAAATTACAGTTTCGGTGGGGGTTTCAGAATATGAAGAATCACCGGAGCAATTTATTCAAGCGGCAGATGATGCGTTATACTACTCGAAACGAAATGGTAGAAATAAGGTCAGCTCTGTATCTTAAAGATAAGATGACCAGAAGACATAAAGCTTATAAAAAACACTCACAGAGGCAATGTATGAACTTTGTGAGTGTTTTTTATTTATATATTAGACAAGTTCTTTTGATACAACAAATTTACGATATGCACCATGGTGAGTTGGACCTACGTATTCGTTAATTTTGAATGAGTAACGAATAGCAGCTGTGATGAATTCTTTAGCAGTTTTTACTGCTTCTTTCACAGGTTTTCCTTTTGCAAGTTCTGCTGTAATTGCAGCAGAATATGTGCAACCTGCGCCGTGTGTATTTGTCGTATCAATTTTTTCTGATTCTAGAAGGTCGAATGTTTCTCCATCATATAGGACGTCGATTGCAGTTTCCGTACCAAGTTTGCTACCGCCTTTAATTAGGACGTATTTCGCACCTAAAGCATGGATCTTTTTCGCTGCTTCTTTCATGTCTTCAAGAGAATTAATCTTTACGCCACTTAATTGGTAAGCTTCAAATAAGTTTGGTGTTACAACTAATGCCTTTGGAACAAGAACGTCACGTAAGCAATCATTCGTTTCAGGATGTAATGCTTCATCAGCACCTTTACATACCATAACAGGGTCAACTACTACATTTTTGAAATTGTGCTTTTCGATTGTTTCTGCAACCATTTCAATAATTTCTACTGATCCAAGCATACCTGTTTTTAAAGCGTCTACGCCAACACCTTCAATTGTTGTTTCTAATTGTGGTTTTAATGTAGAAGCTGGGATTGGAAATACGTTATGTGCCCAACCGTTATGTGGATCCATCGTTACGATTGTTGTAAGAGATGTCATTCCGTATACGCCCAGTTCTTGGAATGTTTTTAAATCTGCTTGTATACCAGCACCGCCACTTGTGTCAGAACCAGCGATAGTAAGTGCTTTATTTAATGTCATTATGAAAGCCCCCTCGAGTGATATAATGAAAACTATGTTCTCACCATTATATCAATGTTACGAATAAGTACAAAGTGAAAAGTAGATGATTTATTTTAAGAGCTATTTAAAATCTTGTATGCAGGAGACTGAGTATGTTTCGAGATAATCGTACAAATGAATTAGTTATATTAAAGGAAATTGCAGAAACATTAAATACATCAAATGATACATATCATGTATTGCAAGCTGTCCTAGAGAAATTACTAAGTGTAACAGGTTTAACGACAGGATGGATTTTTCTTGCGGATGAAAATGGGAAGTATACGAAGTTAATTGATTATCAATTACCAGAGGCACTTACATATGAAAATAAACGCCCGATGTGCGAAGGTGAATGTTGGTGTTTACGAGGTTTTGTAGATGGAAAATTAGAGAGAGCCGTTAATATTATTGAATGTAAAAGAATTAATAATGCAATTGAATATAATTGGGGGGATACGGAGGGCATTCTTCATCATGCTACGGTTCCTTTAAAAGCTGGGGGAGAAAAATTTGGGTTGTTAAATGTTGCAAGTCCGGGTAAAACACATTTTTCAGAAGAAGAATTAGTATTACTCCAATCGGTTGCCTTCCAAATTGGTACGGCTTTAAAGCGAACAAAATTATATGGAAATGAAAAGAGAAGAGCACATTATTATGTGAAATTAGAGCGTTTCATTCAAGACTTAAAAACGATTCATAAGTTTAATGTACTACCTGAAAAAGTGGTAAATCACGTAGGTGAAGTATTTCAATGGAATCAAGTAGCGCTTTTTATTAGGGAGGAAAAAGAATTATCTCTGCGAGCGTCTTACGTTCAGGAAGAGTTAAAAGAGGATATAAAAGAGGCGGCCAAGAGGGCGTTAGAACAAGATGAACCAGTTCTAATAAAACATCAAATAGGACATAATGTACATCTAAATCGAGCTGTTATTGCTACACCAATACATATTCAAAACCATATATTTGGTGTTTTATGTGTTAGCCTGAATAATGGAGAGTTTGATGCTAATACAATAGACGTAATTCAAGCATTATCGAACCATGTTTCGTTAATAATAGAGAATTTGAGGTTAAACGAGCAGCGCCGTGAACTTGTGCGAATGGAAGAAAGAAATCGGTTAGCAAGAGATTTACATGATTCTGTTTCGCAAAAATTATTTTCATTAACCTTCATGACAAAAGGCGCCGAGGCAGTTTTAAAAGGTAAAAATGAAAAGGTAGATCAATCTTTGCATGAGATGCGTGAACTTGCGCAAGGAGCTTTGAAAGAAATGAGGACATTAATTTGGCAGCTTCGTCCGGCGGGATTAGAAAAAGGATTATTGCCAGCTCTAAAGCAGTACGGTGAAAATTTGGGACTGAAAATTAGGGAGCAAGTTACGGGTGTTCGTGATTTACCTCGTGTAGTAGAAGAAGCTTTGTGGCGCATAGGCCAAGAAGCACTGAACAATGTAAGTAAGCATGCAGGTATAAAAGAAGCGACGATTTATTTTACAGTGAATGAGAAAAATGTATCATTAGAAATAGTTGATCAAGGAAAGGGATTTGTGGAAAAGAATATAAAAGAAAAGAAATCACTAGGTATGACTACGATGCGTGAAAGAGTAGAATTAGTTGGTGGAACAATTAAAATTGTAAGTAGTAATAAACGAACGAGCGTAAAAGTAAATGTACCATTATGATGTGAAAATGAGGGAAGTTTGTGAAAATAAAAGTATTGTTAGTTGATGATCATACAGTCGTTTTAAAAGGATTAGCATTTTTCTTAAGTACACAGGAAGATTTAGAGTTAGTTGGAGAAGCGAATAATGGGAAAGAAGCGTTAGTGAAAGTAGGAGAAACAACTCCCGATGTTATATTAATGGATTTATACATGCCTGAAATGGATGGTGTTGAGGCGACGGCATATATTAAAAAAGAGTATCCAAATGTGAAAGTAATTGTATTAACTAGCTTTTCTGATCAGGCGCATGTGTTACCTGCATTAAGGGCTGGAGCAAGTGGGTATATTTTAAAAGATGTAGAACCAGATCAGCTTGTTGAGGCTATTCGAAGCGCATATAAAGGTAATATTCAATTACATCCGGATATAGCAAATGCTCTTCTCTCTCAAACATTACCTGTAGAAGAAAAGGAAGAAGAACCTTCTATTCAAGTGGATGTGCTAACAGCGAGAGAAAATGAAGTATTGCAGCTATTAGCGAAAGGGATGAGCAATAAGGAAGTTGCATCTGTTTTAGTTATTACAGAAAAGACGGTTAAGGCGCATGTAAGTAGCATTTTGAGTAAGTTGAATTTATCTGATCGTACGCAAGCGGCATTATATGCAGTGAAAAATGGAATTGTATAAGACGAAAGTCGTAAGACCAAGTTCGCCTTTGGAAGGTGGACTTTTTTTATGGAAAAATACGTCTATGTGAGGACGAAATTGTCATTATATAAAGATAAAATATGTTTGTAAGCAACAAAACAACAATTACAAGGGATACCTTTTTTGAAAGCATATAACAACATAAGAGTGAGTACTAGGAGGAATAAATAATGGCAACAGTTTTATTCGTTAAAGCAAATAACCGTCCAGCGGAACAAGCAGTTAGTGTAAAATTATATGAGGCATTTTTAGCAAACTATAAAGAAGCACACCCAAATGATACAGTAGTAGAACTTGATTTATATAAAGAAGAATTACCATATGTAGGCGTAGATATGATTAATGGTACATTCAAGGTAGGTAAAGGATTTGATTTAACAGAAGAAGAGGCAAAAGCAGTAGCAGTTGCTGATAAGTATTTAAATCAATTCCTAGAAGCTGATAAAGTTGTTTTCGGCTTCCCATTATGGAACTTAACGATTCCAGCAGTATTGCACACATATATTGATTATTTAAACCGTGCTGGTAAAACGTTCAAATATACGCCAGAGGGTCCAGTTGGCCTAATCGGAGATAAGAAGATTGCATTATTAAATGCAAGAGGCGGCGTATATTCAGAAGGTCCAGCAGCTGAGGTAGAAATGGCTGTTAAATATGTAGCAAGTATGATGGGCTTCTTCGGCGCAACAAACATGGAAACAGTAGTTATTGAAGGGCATAACCAATTCCCAGATAAAGCAGAAGAAATCATTGCTGCAGGTCTTGAAGAAGCAGCTAAAGTAGCAAGTAAATTTTAATTAAAAGTATAATCGTCACTCGAAAAAACAGCATTAACATGTAAGCGTTAATGCTGTTTTTTTATATTTTTAGTTCATCAGCAAGTTTTTCTAATGTATTTCGATCTTGTATATAATATGTTCAGCCTTCTTTTCTTAAATAATTTAGTTGGCAAAACTGATTTAATACATATAAAAGATGACGGTAGCTGACATTTAAATATTCCGAGGCCTCGGTATGCTTTTCTATATAACAATTATTTTGCTCTGTTAATAAAATAAAAGCAGCTAATCGATTTTCAAAAGGATAACTATAGTTTTTTGCGTGATTTTCAGTGCGAGTAATTGTCTTTTCTCCAATAAATTTACATAAGTGCTGTAAAAACGTTGCATCTTGTAATAAAAGTTGCTGACAATCTTTAAGAGGAAGTGCCAAACACACACAATCTTCTAGTACTTCAACGGACTTAGTAATATTTTCTACTCCTATTAATCCTAATTCCCCGATAAAAGATGGTGCTTGAATAAAATTAATTAATGAAACCTTCCCGTTTTTATGACTCATATATATTTTTGCTTTCCCAGAAATTAAGTAATAGAGATAAGGGAGAGCATTTCCTTCGCTACATATCATCTCTTTCGTTTGAAAAGAATGCAGCTCTACATATGGCAAGACATGAAATGAAAATAGGGTATGGAATTGATGGATTCGCATGTATTGATAAATTTCTTCCTCATTTTTGCTGATTTTCATATTTTCACCCCCATGTATAGTATGAGATATCTCCTATTATCTTTACAAGAATGAATGATACGATTTATGTAAATTTGTTTTTGTAGAAAAGAGAGTGTGATGAATTTATGAAAAAATATAAAACATTGTTATTTGATGTAGATGATACATTACTAGATTTCCAAAAGGCTGAAAAAGTGGCTTTACGGGTGCTTTTTGAAGAGAAGGGAATCCCTTTAACAGACGAGATAGAGGCTCGTTATAAAAAAATAAATAAAGGTCTTTGGGATGCTTTTGAAAAAGGAGAACTATCACGCAATGAAGTTGTAAATACAAGATTTTCTCTGTTGTTTAAAGAGTATGGAGAAGAAGTAGATGGAATATTATTGGAAAATAATTATCGTAACTACTTAGAAGAAGGAAATCAACTCATGCAAGGTGCGTTTGAATTTATAAATCAAATTCAAGGAGAGTATGAATTGTATATAGTGACAAATGGTGTTTCTAAGACGCAAGATAAGCGTTTGCGTAATGCAGGTTTACATTCATTATTTAAAGATGTTTTTGTTTCGGAAGATACAGGTTTTCAAAAACCGATGAAAGAGTATTTTGATTATGTTTTTGAACGGATTCCTAACTTTGCACCTGAAGCAGGGCTGATTATTGGGGATTCATTAAGCGCTGATATGAAAGGTGGATATGTAGCGGGAATTGATACTTGTTGGTTTAATCCAGAAAGGAAATTAAATGATAGTGGGATTATACCGACATATGAAGTGCATAATTTTGAGGAGTTAGAAGCGTTATTAAAGCAGCATGTGTAATAAAAAAATAGGCAGTGGAGCTTTCATCCCCACTGCCTATTTTTATTAATTTTTATTTTCGTTATGTTTTGGGAGCGGAAAGGCATTCCCGATAGCAGCTGCACCAAGCATGGGCAATAGTAAATTAAGCGGGAAAAACATAAGTAATAGTAATGTTATAGCTATTGGCTTTCGTAACGCATAGCTTGAAATTGCTGTCGTTACGATGGCAACAGATGCTACTGGATCTATAGGAAGAATAGATGCTACAGCGTATCCGATACTTGACCCGGAAAATATAATTGGGAAGATATGTCCACCTCGCCACCCTGTGTTCAAACAAACGGCAGTAATGCACAACTTTAAAATCCCTGAAAGAAGTAGTATCCAAAAAGATAAATGGCTCCATTCAACAACTAATTCTTTTAATTGATGCTCACCTGAAAATAATGTGTACGGAAGAAAAGTTCCCGCAATTCCTAATAAAATACCACCGATAATTCCGAGTGTCAGTTTGTATTCCCTAAAAGGGTGAATTAACTTCTCTAATGTGAATTCTAACTTGAAATAAAAGAAACCAACTATAGCACCGATACTAGCAAGTGGAAGAAATGCGATCCATTCATTGAATGAAAGTGCACCTTCCCCGAAATCAACAATAAAGGATCCACGATTATCGAGTTTACTCAGTAGTAAATAAACAGAAAAACCTGCGAAAGTAGTAGCTAAGTATACAATCGCCTTTTTTCCTTTAGAAAAAGCAGCAATTTGTTCCCCCTCATTTTCATTTGGTGCTAAATAACCGAATAATGGTGCGTTAAAAATGACACTTAAAGTAGCTCCAATTCCGATCTCGGTTAGCTCATTCATACTCTTTAAGGCAAATTTAAAGCGATCCCCTACCCATGTGCACAGTCCGCCTATAATTCCAACTAGTGCGGCTTCTGGACCAAGACTAGCACCGAAAATTAAAACAATAATCGCTGTTAAAGTAGCCTGATGGACAAAGCGATATTCGATTCGACCAGTTTTTTTATATTCAGCCATCACTTCAGGCATAAGGCGTGGGTATGTACCGAAATGTTTTTGTGATAGACCAACAAGGACCCCGCCAATTATTGTTACGCAAAGGGTGTAATAAGAGGGAAAAGAGAGAACTTCAGGCAAGTATCCCCAAATAAAGTGGATTCCAATATTTATTGTGACTAAAAATAACCAGACTGTAGCTCCTACTATAGATCCTAGAAGAATGCCATATAGAGCAAGTATGTACTGCATATCTTTTTTATTTGTCATGTTATACCTCCGTTATGTAAATCTTAGTAGGTAAAAAAGTGAAATATACTAGTGAAAAATGGATTGAATATATATAGTATCTTTTTGAGGAGATGGCCTATTCAACATATAGGTTAACTTTAGGGGAATTTGAATTTATAGGTTAAATTACTTATTTAATTTTATAGACTGATTTGAGGTTTTTAAAGGTCTTTTTTGAAATAGACTAGAATATATTTCTTTTGTTGCTTTATATGAAACTGTTAACATTTATTTTAGAACATTCAGAAAAACCGTTTGACATTAGGAAATTATTGCTATAAAATCAACGGTAATTGCATAGTCTTATCAAGAAAAGGTGGAGGGACAGGCCCGATGAAACCTTGGCAACAGCCGTATAACGGAATTGTGCCAAATCCTGCAGGTAGTAATCCTGAGAGATAAGAAAGAGCCTTTAGAGCGTGTTTTCAAACTGCTCCTTTCTTGTTTTCAGGAAAGGGGCAGTTTTTTATTTTGTATAAAAGAAAGGAGAATGAGAGATGGGAGAATCATGGGGAAAAGGAACAATTTGTGTGCAAGGTGGCTATACGCCAAAAAATGGTGAACCACGTGTTTTACCACTTTATCAAAGTACAACATATAAATACGATACTTCAGATGATTTAGCAGCCCTATTTAACTTAGAGGCAGAAGGATATATTTATACACGTATTGGAAACCCTACTCTAGCCGCATTTGAGCAGAAGTTATCAGATTTAGAAGGCGGTGTAGGAGCTGTTGCAACGGCTTCTGGGCAAGCAGCTATTATGCTCGCAGTTTTAAATATTTGTAGTAGTGGGGATCATTTACTTTGTTCTTCAACGGTTTACGGGGGAACGTTTAATTTATTTGGAGTGAGTTTGCGTAAACTGGGCATTGATGTTACGTTCTTTAATCCAAATTTAACGGCAGATGAAATTACGGCGCTTGCTAATGACAAGACGAAACTTATCTATGCAGAATCGTTAGGAAATCCAGCGATGAATGTTTTAAATTTTAAAGAATTTTCAGCTGCTGCTAAAGAATTAGAGGTACCTTTTATCGTTGATAATACATTAGCAACTCCTTATTTATGCCAGGCGTTTGAACATGGGGCAAATATTATTGTTCATTCTACGACGAAGTATATCGATGGGCATGCGAGCTCCTTAGGCGGTATTGTAATTGACGGTGGAAACTTTGATTGGACAAATGGAAAGTATCCTGAACTTGTTGAACCAGATCCAAGTTATCACGGTGTAAGTTACGTTCAAAACTTTGGTGCAGCAGCGTATATTGTGAAAGCACGTGTTCAGCTATTAAGAGATTATGGAAATTGTATGAGCCCATTCAATGCATATATTAGCAATATTGGCTTAGAAACATTGCATTTACGAATGGAACGTCATAGTGAAAATGCTCTTGCAGTTGCTAAGTGGCTTGCTAATCATGAACGTATTGAATGGGTGAATTATCCGGGCTTAGATAGTAATGAAAATTACTCATTGGCACAACAGTACTTGAAAAAAGGTGCTAGTGGTGTTTTAACTTTCGGTATTAAAGGCGGATTAGAAGCAGCAAAAGAATTTATCGCAAATGTAAAACTAGCAACTCTTGTAACACACGTAGCTGATGCACGAACTTGCGTTATACATCCTGCTAGTACGACGCATAGACAATTAAATGCTGAAGATCAGCGTTTAGCTGGTGTTACATCTGATTTAATTCGTTTATCAGTTGGTATAGAAGATGTTTCTGATATTATTGCAGATTTGGAAGCAGCTCTAGTTGGGGGCAAAACACATGCCGATCATAATTGATAAAGATTTACCGGCTCGCAAAGTGTTACAAAAAGAAAATATTTTTGTAATGACGAAGGAGCGAGCGGAAACACAAGATATACGCGCTTTGAAAATTGCTATATTAAATTTAATGCCAACGAAGCAAGACACAGAGGCACAATTACTTCGCTTAATTGGAAACACACCGTTACAATTAGATGTTCATTTGCTTCATATGGAATCACATCTATCTCGTAATGTAACGCAAGAACATTTAACAAGCTTTTATAAAACGTTTCGTGATATTGAAAATGAAAAGTTTGATGGGCTCATTATTACAGGAGCGCCAGTGGAGACCCTTGCTTTTGAAGAGGTAGATTATTGGGAAGAGCTTAAACATATTATGGAGTATTCAAAAACGAATGTAACATCTACGCTCCATATTTGCTGGGGAGCACAGGCTGGCTTGTACTATCATTATGGTGTTCCAAAGTATCCCCTTAAGGAAAAAATGTTCGGTGTATTTGAACATGAAGTTTGCGAGCAACATGTGAAATTGTTACAAGGATTTGATGAATTGTTTTTTGCTCCGCATTCTCGTCATACAGAAGTACGAGAGAATGATATTAGAGGAGTGAAAGACTTAACATTGTTAGCAAACTCTGAAGAAGCAGGTGTTCACCTTGTTATTGGGCCAGAAGGAAAGCAAGTGTTTGCCCTTGGACATAGCGAATATAGTTGTGAGACGTTAAAACAAGAATACGAACGAGATCGTGACAAGGGATTAAATATTGATGTGCCAAAAAACTATTTTAAACATAATAATCCAGATGAAAAGCCGCTTGTTAGGTGGAGGAGTCATGGTAATTTATTGTTTTCTAATTGGTTGAATTATTACGTGTATCAAGAAACCCCTTATATATTGTAAAGAAGGATTGTGTAACACGTGGCAACGTTTTCCTTGTAAAGATTAACCTTTATTTTTCCGAATGTTCAAAATACATTGTTTTTCAGATTTTTTACTCATATAATTTCATCTAAACACAATTTTTGAGGGGTGGACAGTACTATGAAAGAAATTCAAGTTGGGTTATTAGGTCTTGGGACAGTTGGCAGTGGTGTGGTTCGTATTATTACGGATCATCAAGAACGACTCATACACCAAGTAGGTTGTCCAGTGAAGGTAACGAAAGTATTAGTGCAAAACATTGAGAAAGAGAGAGAGGTAGAGGTACCTTCTACTCTATTAACACAAGATGCAAATGAAATTTTAGATAATCCAAATATTGATGTTGTCATTGAAGTGATGGGTGGCATTGATGATGCAAAATCATATATTTTACAAGCTTTAAAAAGCGGAAAGCATGTTGTAACTGCAAATAAAGACTTAATGGCATTACATGGAGCTGAATTATTAGCGACAGCAAAAGATAATAAGGCTGATTTATTCTATGAGGCGAGTGTGGCAGGGGGAATTCCAATTTTACGCAGTATCGTAGAAGGACTTTCCTCAGATCTTATTACGAAAGTAATGGGAATTGTAAATGGAACGACAAATTTTATTTTGACGAAAATGTCAGACGAAGGGAGAGCATATAACGACGTGTTAAAAGAAGCCCAACAACTTGGATTTGCAGAAGCAGATCCAACATCAGATGTAGAAGGTTTAGATGCAGCAAGAAAAATGACGATTTTAGCTACTCTCGGTTTCTCTACAAATGTAGAGCTTGGAGACGTGAAAGTAAAAGGGATTACCTCTATTACAGAGGAAGATATTGAATATAGTAAGAGCTTAGGTTATACAATTAAATTAATCGGTCTTGCAAAACGAGATGGTGAAAAATTGGAGGTTACAGTTGAACCAACTTTACTTCCAAATACACATCCTCTTGCGGCAGTACAAAATGAATATAACGCTGTGTATGTGTACGGTGAAGCAGTTGGGGAAACGATGTTTTATGGACCAGGCGCAGGAAGTTTACCAACAGCGACAGCTGTTGTTTCGGATTTAGTTGCTGTAATGCAAAATATTAGATTAGGGGTAACAGGAAATAGTGCTGTAGTCCCACAATATCAAAAAGTATTAAAAGAGCCAGACGAAATTGTCGTGAAAAAGTTTTTAAGACTGCATGTAAAAGACGAAATTGGTGTATTTGCAAAAATTACTTCATTGTTCTCTGAGCGCGGAGTTAGCTTTGAGAAAATTATTCAAATGCCGCTTGAAGAGAAAGGAAAGGCTGAAATTGTAATTGTAACGCATCGTGCGTCTCTTGCTGATTATGATTATATTCTACATACGTTGCAAGGGTATGAAGAAATAGATTGTTTGAAAGCGAACTATCGAATTGAAGGGGATGCTAAGTAGTATCTCTTACCATAAAACAGAAAGAGCCTATTAAGCAGCTTGCTTAATAGGCTCTTTTTTATTTAAAATCTGCGTACCAACTTGAATAAATGCTTGGATAATCCAGCCTGTTGTAAAGGATAAGATGATTGTTCCAAAATAGATAGGTCCATCTAATAAAAAGCTTAACGTTAAAAATAAAAAGGCTAATGAAATTTCTGTTCTTCTAAACGTCCATTTTTTCTTCTCAGCAACCGTCAAAACGAAAGCTTCTTGAGGCGCCGCGCAAAGGTTTGTAGAGACGTAAAGACCAATCCCAGCTCCAACGAATAGATTTCCACAAATAAGTGTTATATATTTTGGAAGAGAGCGGATAGCATCCATAATAGTTGTAATGGAACCAATCCAATCAACAAAAAGCGAAATAAGAACCATCGTTACAATGGTACCGATCGTAATTTGTTTTTTATTCCAAAAGAGTACGATAAGAGTAAAAGCAAAATTAATCATGAAAATCCAAAAACCGATACTTATCCCGAAATTTTGATATAGTGCAATAAAGAAGGAATCATAAGGGCTAAGTCCAAAGGAAGTAATTGTCGTCATCATATTAATACCGATGGCGAGAGTGAGTAGACCGCCAATGAAAAATATATATTCTAATTTGAATCGAAGCATAGTTGTATATCCTTTCAAAATGTATTTGCTAGGAAAGGATATATTGTGGAAAGCTTACCAGGTCAAGGGATAATTTTTGTGAGAAGGGGAAAATGAGATGACAAATATAAGAAAGATTGCTGAACTTGCTGGAGTATCTGTTTCAACTGTTTCACGTGTACTAAATAATCATCCGTACGTAAATGAACAGAAACGAAAAGAAATTTTAGCAATTATAGAAGAATTAAATTATACGCAAAATGTGAATGCAATTCATTTAGTGAAAGGAAAAACGAATGTCATTGGCGTTTTATTACCGCACGTAAATGATCAATATTATAGCGCCATTATCGAGGGAATATCAAAGGAAACAGCAAAAAACAATTATAATATGATGCTTTGTCAGACGAATTATAGTGAGGAAAGAGAATTAGAAATTTTGAATATGTTAAAAATGAAAAAGCTTGATGGGGTTATTATATGTTCCAGGGCAAATAGTAAGGAAAAGCTTGAAGAATATACGAAATTTGGTCCGATTGTTATGTGTGAAGAAATAGACTCGAATTTCATTTCGAGTGTGCATATTGATTACTATAAAGTGTTTTCGCGCGGGATGAAGAGCTTAATAGATGCCGGCCATACAAGTATTGGGTATTGCATTGGAAGAAGCAATAGCATTAATAGCCAGAGAAGAAAACAAGCATATGAGGATGCGCTTCAAACGATTGCTGTAACACCGATAGAGGACTGGAAGTTTAAAGGCTGTTTTACGGTGGAGGATGGGCGTAATGTAATTAGGGAATGGGCCCATATGTCAGTAAAACCAACAGCGTTTCTTGTATCTTGCAACCATATTGCAGCGGGAATGGTAACGGAAGCGAAAAAACAAGGGATTCGTATTCCAGAAGATATTACGATTATCGGTTGTGATGATCAAGATGTGGCAGATATTTTAGGCATTACGACGATTTCGTATTGTAGTAAAAATGTTGGTGTGAAGGCATTCGAATTATTATATGAAAAGATTAATGATGAGAAAATAGATGTAAAGCACGTAGAGTTATTGCCAGAATTAGTACATAGGGAAACAACATAATAGATAAGGTGTGAAAATCGCTTTTCAAAATTGCGTTTGGTATAATTATGGACAATCTATGAGGGCTAAAAGGGGTTTTGATATGAGATCAAAAGTAGTAAAAGTAATTCTACTCATTACAATTGCATCTTTCTGTTTATTTGCATATGGCTTTGTTTCAGGTGTAAATGATGTATTAAATCCGAAAGCTTCAAATTTAATTAAAAAGACCGATGTAGTGGCAAAAGAGAAAAAGAAAACGGGAACGTTACAAATCGTTAGTTTAGGTGATTCATTAACGCGTGGCGTTGGTGATAAAGAAGGAATTGGCTATGTTGGGCGAATGAAAGAGGATTTACAAAAAGATTATAAGCAAAAAATTGCATTAACAAATTTAGCAGTTAGTGGTGCAAAAATGCCCGATTTATTAAAACAAATTGAAAGTAATGGCGCTCAATATTCAATTAAGCAAGCAGATGTAATCGTGTTAACGATTGGTGGGAATGATTTGTTCCCAGGCTGGGAATCGCTTGGGAAAATAGATTTAGAGACGTATCGTCCTGACACAGAAACGTTTCAAAATGAAGCAAAGAAAATTATAGAAGAAATTCGTAAATTAAATACAGATAGTCCGATTTTTTGGCTTGGTTTATACAATCCTTTTGAAGATGTAGAAGATTTAAAAGGGTCTTCAAACATTGTTGTGGACTGGAATGCATCTTTAGAGAAGTTAGCGCTAAACGATAAAAATGTATATATTACACCGACATTTGATTTATTCCAAAACCGCGGGAAAGATTTATTATACTCTGATCATTTTCATCCGAACGAAGTAGGTTATACGTATATGGCAGAACGTTTAGTTCAAAATGTTGTAAGTAAATTAAAATTAGAACAAGGAGGGGTAAAATGACGACGATACTTTCCGTACGAGACTTGAAGAAGGTAATTGGAAAGAAGACTCTTGTAGAGAATATTTCCTTTGATGTAAAGCAAGGAGAAGTGTTCGGGTTCTTAGGACCAAATGGTGCTGGAAAGACGACTACCATTCGAATGTTAGTCGGATTGATTAAGGCGACAGAAGGTACGATTTCTATTGGTGGTTATTCGATTAAGGAAAATTTCAGAGAAGCGATGCGTCAAATTGGGAGTATCGTTGAAAACCCAGAGTTGTATACATATTTAACGGGATGGGAAAATTTAAAGCAATTTGCTCGTATGTTAGGTGATATATCAGATGAACGTATTATTGAAATTGCTGAAATGGTTCATTTAGATGAAAGAATTCATGACAAGGTAAAAACGTACTCACTTGGTATGAAACAACGCCTTGGAATTGCGCAGGCGCTCCTTGGGAATCCGAAATTGCTCATATTAGATGAGCCAACGAATGGTTTAGATCCAGCAGGGATTAGAGAACTTAGGGAATTTATACATAAGCTTGTAAAAGAAGAAAATATGAGCGTGTTTATTTCAAGTCACTTGCTAAGTGAAGTGCAAATGATATGCGATCGCGTTGCTATTATTCATAAAGGAAAAATGATAACAGTTGCCAAGGTTGAAGAATTAATTAAAACAGCAAGTGATCGTGTAGAATGGATTGTTACACCAATTTCTAAGGCGAAAGATATGCTAGAAGCGGCCAAAGAAGTAAGGGAAGTGAGTGTAGAAGGCGATCGATTACTATGCCGCATGGATATTGCATCTATAAGTAGTTGGAATAAACACTTTGTCGAAAATGAAATAGATGTACATAGCGTTAAGGAGCTTGTATTTACGCTAGAAGATTTATTTATTGAACTCACAAGGGGTGAGCAGCATGCGTGAATTTGCGAATCTAGTTTTAAATGAATCAGAAAAGATTTACCGCAAGAAACGTATTTTTGTTGTCATGCTTATTTTAGCAATCTTGATCCCGCTTTTTGTGTATGCGCAGTATCGTGAAATAGAAACGACACAAAAAAGACTCGGTACAACTGATTGGAAGGTTTCATTGCAACAGCAAATTGTTGATTCTCAGAACCGGTTGAACAATTCTAGGTTGCCAGAAGAATGGCGTGATTGGTTAAAGGTAAGAGTTGAGCAACAACAATATTATTTAGATCATGATATTAATCCGATGGCACCGGGTGCACCGACTTTTGTCAGAGCATTTATTGAACAAGGAATTACATTATTTATTCCGCTTCTTGTAATGATTGTAGCCATTGATATCGTTTCAGGAGAACGAAGTGATGGGACGATGAAGATGTTACTTACGCGACCAATTCGGTGTTGGAAAATACTCCTTAGTAAATACGTGACGATGTTATTTTTCATTTCGCTCATACTGTTTCTTGTAGGTTTGTTTGCTTACATATTATCAGGGCTTGTATTTGGATACTCGGGATGGAATTTACCTGTTTTAACAGGATTTGTTATTGATAAGGAAACGCTAAATACGAACTTTGTGCATCTTATTCCGCAGTGGCAATACATCTTAATGGCGTATGGACTAGCATGGTTTGTTGCTATCGTTGTCGGAACTATATCATTTATGGTCTCTGTTTTAATTCGTAATACACCAGCTGGTATGGGCGTTATGCTAGCTGCATTAATTGCAGGCGGTATTTTAAGCTCGTTCGCAACATCTTGGGAAGGCGCCAAATATATTTTTAGTGTGAATTTATCATTAACGGATTATTTATCAGGAAAATTACCTGCATTACAAGGTTTATCGATGGGATTTTCTTTGATGAATTTAACTGTTTGGGCAGTTGTTTCTCTTGTTATTTCGTTCGTAGTATTTACAAGACAGGATATGGTGAATTAATTAGACAGGAAGTGACAGTATGGAAAATGTTTTAAAGAATGATTGGGAGCCACTATTGGCACCAGAATTCGAGAAAGAGTATTATCTTACTCTATCCAGTTTTTTGACAGAAGAATACAGCACGCATGTTGTTTATCCGAAGGTAGAAGATATTTTTAACGCTCTTCAGTATACAAGTTATGAAAATACAAAGGTTGTTATTTTAGGACAAGATCCATATCATGGACCGAATCAAGCGCATGGTTTAAGCTTTTCTGTGCAACCTGGTGTTAAAACACCACCGTCATTGTTAAATATGTATAAAGAACTTCGAGATGAATATGGTTATGAAATCCCGAATAACGGTTATTTAGTAAAATGGGCGGAACAAGGAGTATTATTACTAAATACCGTATTAACAGTTCGTCAAGGCGAAGCAAATTCTCATAAGGGAAAAGGATGGGAGCACTTTACAGATCGTGTAATTGAACTGTTGAATGAACGTGAAAAGCCAGTTATTTTCATATTGTGGGGGCGCCATGCGCAGGCGAAGAAGAAGTTAATTACGAATCCGAATCATCATATTATCGAATCTGTACATCCAAGCCCATTATCGGCAAGACGTGGTTTCTTTGGTAGTAAGCCATATTCTAAAGTAAATACGATTTTAGCTAATATGGGCGAAAGAGAAATTGATTGGGAAATTCCAAATTTATAAATAGAAAAGGTAGTTAACAGTCGTTAACTACCTTTTTATTATTATTGTTGCTCGTTCTTTAATTTTGCATCTAGTACAAAAGTGCCAAATGGGATAACTGATGAAACAAATGCTCCAAGTGCCCATAAAATTGATTTACGGTGTACGATTGTTACTTGAATTACTGCAAAGATGAATAGAATAAATAGAACACCATGAGCCATGCCTGTAATTTTAACAGCTGTTGCAAATCCTGCGAAATATTTCAATGGCATTGCTACAAATAATAGTAATAGGAAAGAAATACCCTCAACTAGTCCAATTGCTCTTAATCGTCCGATTGGTGTAGATAACATAAAGTAGCCTCCTTTAACGTATGCTTGTATATAGTAAATTTGTATTCTTTTTCAAAATAAAATAGTCTATTTTGTTTCATTATATACAAAAAGAAAGTTTACACTACGAGAATAGTGCAAAGTTCAAAATATAGTCACAAAAGCATGAGAATTTAAATAAAAACCTATTTGAAGTATTTGACTTCAAATAGGTTTTGTGAATGAAAATATTAAACAAGTACATCCGTTTTTAAAACGAATTTCTCTACAACTTTTGCAACACCATCGTTCATATTTGTATCTGTTACGTAGTTTGCAATTTCTTTAATATCATCAGGTGCATTGCCCATTGCAACGCCAAGACCAGCAAATTCAATCATCGCTTGGTCGTTATAGCTATCGCCCATTGCGATAACTTCTTCACGCTTAATGCCAAGCTTTTGGATCAGTTTGTTTAAGCTCGTTCCTTTTGTAACACCAGCTTCAGTAAATTCTAAGAAGAATGGTTTCGAACGCATCACGCTTAATTGGCCTTCTAGCTGTTTTTGTAGTTTCTTTTCAACTTCAACAAGGCGTTCAGCTTCTTTATTCATTAATACTTTTACTACGGGCTCTTTAACTGCAGCTTTAAAGTCATCTACTACAACAATTGGCATACCAGTAATATCGCCCTCAATTTCAGTATAAGGATTATTTTCTTCCGTTACGATATCATCGCCCATATAAGTATGAATCCATACATCTTCAGTTTGACTAATTTCAAATAGGTTGTGAACGATTTCAGGAGATAGTGTACTACTAAAGATTTCTTCGTTTGTTTTACAGTTAATAATTTTTGCACCATTAAAAGATAAAATGAAACTGCCGTATTCTTCTAAACGAAGTTCTTTCGCTACATTGCGCATACCGAACGTTGGACGTCCAGAAGCAAGTACAACCTTTACGCCTTGCTCTTGTGCAGTCATTAACGCTTCTTTCGTACGAGGTGAAATAGTATGGTCATCACGTAATAAAGTATCATCTAAATCTAAAACAATCATTTTATAAGTCATATAGAAAATTCCTTTCTTTAATTGAAATCAAAATACATGTTCATGAAGAGATTGAGGAATAATAGTAAGACATCAAACCTCTTTGAAAAGAAGTAGATAAATTATTATGAGTGTGTTGCTCATAATATTGGTTAATAATCATTGGGGATGAATAAAACCCCAATGATTAAAGTTTGATTTTATCGTAACAACTCTAAAGGTAGAGTGCAATAATGGAAGTTTTCCAATTTAAGATATTTGTTTTGCTGTGGAACGAGAAAATAGTATTTCTAGCAAGATTGCCATTACAGATCCAAGAACGAGACCATTACTTAAAAACGATGCTAGAAATGGTGGAAGTGTGGAATATGCTCCTGCTGGAACAAACATAACTCCGACTCCTGTAAAGATTGAAAGACCGGCTACTTTAAATAATCGTTCTTTATCCTGGACAGTTTCGTATTCTCGAAAGGCGAGGCCAATCATGCTTGCGAATACAGGATAAATAGCGGCATAACCAACTGCAACAGGGATTGCTGCAAAGAATGAAGTAATCTTTGGAAATATACTAACGACAATAATAAAGCTTGATCCTAATATAAACGGGAGACGTTTATAAATATTAGTCGTTGCAATAAAACCTGCTGATCCAGAAATAGCGACAGGCCCAATAGCTGAAAATAGGCCGCCTAGCAATTGGTTGATTCCTGTTATAATGCCAGCTTGTTTAAAACGATCTGATGCAGCGTTTTCTTCATATTTAGAGACAACCTTTTGTACAACGCGAATACTTGCTAACATATTTGTTAGAAGTAAGAGCGTAACGAAAATGACCGTAATTACCATGTTCCATTCAACACGAGGCATTCCGAAAACAAATAAGGATGGAAAACGGATTATGTCTGTCACTGGTGTTATTGGATTAGATAATCCGAAGCATGCGAATAATATCCAGCCGCATACGATACTGAAAAGAACGGAATATTGTCCAATAATAGGTAGCTTCATGATGAAAAAGGATAGTAAAATAACAATGAGTGAAAGAATAAATACGTTAGGTTGTACTTCTGTATGTTTTCCATCAAGGCCAAACATTCCCTTTAAGAAGGAGCCACTAAGCTGCGCGACAAGAAGAAATAAATACGTTCCAATGACTGTCGGTGTAAAATAGCGAACGAGTTTATCAATAAGTCCAAAAACGCTAAGAATAATACAAATAATACCACTTAATAAGAAAGCATATTGAAGAACTTTAAGTGTCTCATTATTTGATCCAAATAGTACGACACCTAAACTTGCGTAAAGGGAGAAAATTCCCCACCAAAGGCCAGCAGGACCTTCTTGAATAGGAAGTTTATGCCCAAATATAGCTTGCAAGAGACCAGCAAAACCTAGAACAAATAATGTTCTTTGTACAAATGCGATGGCTTCAGCGCCATTAAGACCATAACTAGTTGCGACACTAATTGGTACAATAAGGCTTCCAGCTAAAATAAATAGTGCCCATTGTAAGGCGGAAAGAAATGTCTTCATTATATCAACCTCTTTCATAGATTCCGTATCTAGTATATACGTATTTTATTTCCACTGGCAAAGATTGTAGGTAGAGAAAAGAGTTGAAACACAGTATGAATGCACGTAAGCAATTATGGATAGCAGTTATATGTATGACTTTTGTTGTAATTCTAGGAACGATAGGATTTATGACGATTGAAGAGATTAGTTTGTTTCAAGCATTTTGGATGACAATGATTACTGTATTGACTGTTGGATACGGAGATGCCGTTCCTGTAACGCAAGCGGGGAAAGTATTTGCGCTTCTTATTATTCCTGTTGGCGTAGGTATTGTTACGTATGCAATTGGGGTAGTGGCAGCTATGATTATTGAAGGGAATTTATTTCATGCAGTACGGAGGAAGAAGATGGATAAACAAATAGCGCAGTTGAAAAATCATATTATAGTATGTGGTTGCGGTAGAGTGGGGCTTCAAGTTGTACATGAATTGCAAGAAAAGAATATTCCATTTGTCGTTGTTGATAAAGATGAAAGTATATTGGAGCAGGAAAAGCTTTTATTTGTACATGGAGATGCAACGGAAGATCAAGTATTACATAATGCCGGAATTTTAAAAGCAGCTGGTTTAGTTGCTATTGTTGCAAATGATGCCGAAAATGTATTTATTACATTAACAGCAAGAGGGTTAAACGATACGATTAAAATTGTGGCGAGATCTGAAAAGCCAGAAACTGAAGAGAAATTAAGGCGTGCTGGTGCAAATAAGGTTATTAACCCATCTAGTATGGCGGGTATTCATATCGCAAAAGGTATTGCAAATCCATTAACCGTTCATTATATTGATACAGTGTTGTATGGAGTAGAACAGTCATTTGTCATTGAAGAAATTCTAGTTGGAAAAGATTCAATATTAGTTGGTAAATCGTTACTAGAGAGTAATGTAAGGAATCAGTTTGATGTAACAATATTAGCGATTTCAAGAAATGGTAATATTATACATAATCCGGCAGGACAGGAAAAATTGAAAGAACGTGATATGATAATAGTATTTGGTTCAGTAGAAAAATTGGTACAATTCGAGAAAGAATTACAAAGTACGAGGTGATAAGGAATGCAAATATCTAGCGACAAGATTTTAAATAAAATGGCGAATGAAATTGCGAAGGCAAAAAGTAGTGAAGGACAAAAGTCAAAAGAACATTTATTAGTTGTGCGTGCTTTATGTGACTTATTATTAGATGAACAAGTTGAAACATCTACATATAGAGAACCGAAAATTCAATCGCAAGTAATTGGATCACAACCAGTAACAACTATGCAACCAATTGCACCTGTTTCTGGGGAGCCAGTATATATAAAAGAAAGTGATGCAAACGGTAATTCTTTATTTGATTTTTAGAAGATAAATCGTTTGGCTTATATGCAAAAATTGCTTATGATAAAGGTAAAAAAGGGGAATTAAGATGAAAATTTTCTTTTTACTAGGTTGTATTGCAGCGGGGCTATCTGTTGCGTTAGGGGCCTTTGGAGCACACGGTTTAGAAAATAAAATTTCTGCAAAAATGTTAGAAGTTTGGAAAACAGGCGTTACATATCAAATGTTTCATGCAGGTGGACTATTCGTAGTTGCTTTATTGATGGATAAGGTTCAATCATCACTTTTAACTACTGCTGGTTGGCTAATGGTAGCTGGAATTATTATGTTCTCAGGTAGTTTGTATGCATTAAGTACGACAGGCATTAAGTTCTTTGGTCCAATTACACCTCTTGGTGGTGTAGCGTTTATTGTGGCGTGGATTCTAGTAGGGACTGCAGTTGTAAAAGGATTATAAAAAACAAAAGCTGGCATTTGCCAGCTTTTTTATGGTCTTGGAGCATAAGTTGCTTGTTGACCCGGTAAATACGTAATTCTTTCTGGAAATTCTACATAATCTAAGTAAATCATTAGTAATAAGTAACGCTTTCCGGATTCAGGCTCACTAATGATAATATGATCACGACCAGCTGCCTCGATAATACCTGTATAAGATTGAGTACCAAGAGAACTACCACGCTCATAAGTCATTACAACTGTAGCTTGCTTACCTTTGTTTAGACGAAGGATATTTTCAATATATGATTGTTCTAGAGGTAACATCCCTTGAGAAATTGCATATTGCGCTTGCGCAGCTTGTTGCTGCATTGCTTGTTGTTGCTGTTGCTGTTGCCCAGCGGTCATTTGTTGCGGTTGTACATAAGTTCCAGATGGTTGATAAAAACCTGTTCCATAATAGGGGTTTTGTTGCTGTGTCATTCAAAAATCCCTCCTCATTTTTATTCCTTAATATACGCTAGGGCAGTCTCCAGCAGATGGCTGGAAGAAGCAGTGCTTTTTAAAGCGACCAGAGTTTTGTTGGTTATACCAAGTTGGTGGACATGCCCCTTCAGGTCTAAAGAACCATAAGGCAAAGTTGGCAGGCCAAAAACGTTGCCCTTGAATGGTCCGTCTCGCTAGGGCAATATCTTGTTCACGTGCCCGTTGATAAAAGTATCCTTTTTGCGTTGCTTCAAAACCGCCGGGGTTTTGATAAACCATTTGACGTAAATTACGAATGCTTTTAAAATCTAAACAATTTCCGCGGACACGATTTACCCCAACGTTTCCGACCATTAACATTCCTTGTTGCCCTTCTCCTTCGGCTTCAGCACGCATCAGTCTAGCCAACAACTTTACATCTTCTTCGTTATAAGCAATAACACCCATTATGTGTCACCTCTCTTTTTGGAATACCTTTTGGAAAGAGGTTTATCTCTAGATGAAGTGTGTAACAATTACTAGTTCATACGTATGAGGAAAAGGGCTCAGATATGACAACCAAACGAAGTTTTACATTGAGAGTGGAAAATAAAAAAAGCTAGCGTGAGCCAGCTTTTTTATTAAAAAACTTTAGACCATAAGTTTGAGAAGAAATCACCAATAGAGCGCATTGTTAACACAAACCAATTTGCTTTTTTAACTTCCTCTGTCGTTTTTGCAGTAACTTTCATACTTTTACTACCGTCTAAGAAACCATATTTATCAGTTGATTCTAAAGTAATTGAGCCTACTTTGGCATCTTTCTTAATAGGAGCAACTAAATGTCCATCTTCAGCAAGAGATTTATCTAATTCAGTCCCAATTTTATAAGGTTCTTTGCTACCTTTTTTCGCAATTACTGTTATTTCTTTTTCGGGTGCAACAGTTACTTGGTCTTCTTTCCCTTTTACTACAGAGATTGTATTGTTCTTATTAACTTTTAGTTTTTGTTTTTCAAAGTTATTAAATCCATATTCGATTAATTCACGAGATTCTGTGAAACGTTCATCCATTGATTTTGTTTTAATAATAACCGAGATAAGACGTACATCACCACGTTTAGCAGTAATAGTAAATCCGTATCCAGCTGTATCAGAACTTCCGGTTTTTAAACCATCGGTACCTTCATAAGCGAAAGAAGCTCCTGGTAACATCCAATTCCAGTTTTCCATACGAATTGGTTTTGGGTGATTGTCTGGGAAGTTTCTAAATCTTTGTTTTGTATCCTCTAGCATTTCTGGATACTTTGTAATCATTGCTTTTGAAAGCATACCCATATCACGAGCTGACATAGAGTTTTCTGCATTTGGATCAGTACCCTCAGGATGTTTTCCTTTTAAGTCAGCGTTATTTAAGCCAGTAGCGTTTACAAATTTATATTTCTTTAATCCTAGCTTTTTAGCATGTTCATTTGCAAGATTTAAGAAGTTTTTCTCACTTCCTGCAAGAAGTTCTGCTAAAGCGATACTAGATCCATTTGCTGAGAATATAACAATAGAATGATATAATTCTTTTACAGTATATTGACGTCCTTTTTCGAACGGTACATTAGAGAATTCATTATTACGAGAGACTTCATAAGCGTAATCAGAAATATTTACTTTCGTATCCCATGTGATTTTTCCTTCTTTAATTGCTTCTAAAACAGCGTAAACAACAATTAATTTCGACATACTAGCAATAGCCAGCAATTCATCTGGATTTTGCTCGTGAAGTATTTTTCCAGTATCTGCATCAAATAAAAGTGCAGCGGCTGCCTCAATATGTATTTTTTCTTCCGCATGGGATGTTGTTACTCCTAAGGAAGAAATTGACAATACAAGCAATAGTAAAATAGACAAAATTTTTTTCATATAGATTATCACCTTCGCATCGTTATTTAGCATATAGCTCGTATCATTTTAGCATATCTTTATATATAAAAAGGTTACAATTTTACAATAAATTTGAAAAAATGTCGGTTTTTCTTCAAAAGTGCAGAAAAAAGGAGATTTTTGAGGATAAATATAGAGAAGAATAAAAAAAGGAACGAATTTCGTTCCTTTTCACCATTTATATGTGTAAAAATTTCTCTACTTTTTCGTCTGGTAAAATGTTTCCAACGAAGAATGTTCCAAATTCACCATAACGAGCACTTACTTCATCGAAGCGCATTTCATATATAAGTTTTTTAAATTGAAGAACATCGTCAGCGAATAATGTTACGCCCCATTCGAAATCGTCGAATCCAACAGATCCTGAAATCACTTGGCGTACTTTACCTGCGTATTGACGGCCAATTTTACTATGACTGTACATCATTTTTTTACGCTCTTCCATAGGAAGCATGTACCAGTTGTCATCACCTTGGCGACGCTTATCCATTGGATAGAAGCAAATATGATTTGCTTTCGGCAATTCAGGATATAAGCGAGCTAAAATTTGCGGGTTTTGGTATGGATCCTCATCAGCTGGAAGATAGTTGCTTAATTCAACAACAGATACGTAAGAATATGCAGGAACCATATATTCAGCTAAAGTTGTTTTATTCAATTCTGTCTCAATTTCATTTAACTCTTCCATTGTTGGACGTAAAATCATAAGCATAATATCAGCTTTTTGGCCAACAACTGTATACATTGCGTGACTACCTTTTTTCGCAGTAGCTACTTCGTTCCATTTTTCAACGACATTTAAAAATTCAGACACTGCTTGTCCGCGTTCGTCGCTAGATAATGTTTTCCATGCAGCCCAATCAATAGAACGTAAATCATGTAAACAATACCAGCCATCTAACGTTGTTGTTGCTTCACTCATTCTATTCACCTCAGTTAATGATAGTTTTACACGTTAACTATAGCATATATAGTTTTAAAATCATCTATATAAAACCTTGGCGCATAAAATTGTCACATTTAAGTGTTTAAGCAAGGTGAATTTAACGGCTGAATTTTATGAAAATATAATCATTTTTATTTTATCTATTTTTTGGGAGCTATAAGTTTAAAATATAGAAGAAAAGCAGTATTCTTAAAGATAGAGTTTTTTTAACATATGTAGGAGGGTTTATTCGTGAGCAACTTATTTACAACAGTAAAAGAAAAAGTTCAAGGAAAAGGCATTTCTATCGTACTTCCTGAAGGAACTGATGAAAGAATTTTAGGCGCTGCAGAGCGTTTAGCAAAAGAAGAGTTAGTAAAACCAATCTTAGTTGGTAATAGAGAAGAAATTAGCGCAAAAGCTGCTAGCATGAATTTAACATTAGCAGGCGTTGATATTTACGACCCAGCTACATACGAAGAAATGGATGCGATGGTAGCATCTTTCGTTGAACGCCGTAAAGGTAAAGCAACTGAAGAAGACGCTCGCAAAATCCTTAAAGACGAAAACTACTTCGGTACAATGCTTGTATACATGGGCAAAGCACACGGTCTAGTAAGTGGTGCAGCTCACTCTACAGCTGATACAGTTCGTCCAGCACTTCAAATTATTAAAACAAAACCAGGTGTTACAAAAACTTCTGGCGTATTCATCATGGTACGTGAAGAAGAGAAATATGTATTCGCTGATTGCGCAATTAACATTGCACCAAACAGCCAAGATTTAGCTGAAATCGGTATCGAAAGTGCGAAAACTGCTGAGTTATTCGGCATTGATCCACGCGTTGCTATGTTAAGCTTCTCTACAAAAGGTTCTGCGAAATCTCCAGAAACAGAAAAAGTTGTAGAAGCAACTCGCATTGCAAAAGAAATGGCTCCTGAGTTAACTTTAGATGGAGAATTCCAATTCGATGCTGCATTCGTACCATCTGTAGCTGAGAAAAAAGCTCCAGGTTCTACAATTAAAGGTGATGCTAACGTATTCGTATTCCCAAGCTTAGAAGCTGGTAATATCGGCTACAAAATCGCTCAACGTTTAGGTAACTTCGAAGCAGTAGGACCAATCTTGCAAGGCTTAAACATGCCTGTAAATGACCTATCTCGTGGATGTAACGAAGAAGAAGTGTACAAGTTAGCATTAATTACAGCAGCTCAAGCACTTTAATTCTATAATGAATTGAAATAAAGACCGTCGCTATTATAGCGACGGTCTTTATTTTTCTAAACCAAGTGCTTTATTATTACGATCAATAATACGTTGTAAATTCATCTCATATAAAGGAATCTCATCTATTGTTAATTGAGATGGTGTTAACTTTGGAGCGAATTGCTGCAATGTTTTTAAAAGACGCATCATTAAATCTTGTACTGTAATGGTTTCACCAAGTAATTCTGAGAGTGAGGCCATCGTACTTGGTACAATTTCAGGGTACGTAAAGCGTGTTTCTTCCCCTTGAATTGCTAGGTTGTAGAAATCACGAACGAGTGCGGCACGCTCAGAGCCACTTCCGGTAGCGCAGAGATAGATTTGGACAGCGACACCTCCGCGAATACGACGTTGTGAAATACCAGCAAATTTTTGATCGCGAATACTTAAGTCATAACTACCAGGACAGTAAGAGCCGACAATTTCTTTTGCCTCGATAGTAACGTCGTAATCCTTTAACATCTCCTTAATCAAATGCCACATTGTATCGTATCCAAGGTCAATATCGATACCTTTTTCTGTTTCTTGGAATAAAAGTGATACGTTTAAAACACCTTCATCAAGCACGACCGCAAGCCCGCCAGAATTACGGACAATAACATTGAAGTTGTTTTGTTTTAAAAAAGAAATACCTTCTTCTAAATGCGGAAGGCGTGAATCTTGAATGCCAAGGACAATTGTATTGTGATGAACCCAAGAACGCATTGTTGCGGCTGACTTGCCATTTCCAATGCTTGTGCATAATGTGTCATCCATTGCGAATGACTGAAGTGCATGGAATGTTGGTCCCAAACTGGATTGATCTACAATGCGCCACTCTGGCTGAGATAAAATGGAACGGGAATTGCTCATATAACTAACCCCTTATCTTTAAAATGACAATCTCTATTATAGCAAAAAATGAAGGATGGAGTTTTCTCACATATAAAGGGGGAGCTTAGAGGTGAAATAATAAAAAGGATGCATTACATGCATCCTTTTTATTCTGCAATTTTTTCTAAATTACCGTTTCGGTCCATTCGGAAAGATGTTTGAGAACGTTCTTCGTCATCCATGACTGCCAATTTACGAGCTCGGTTCATAATGTTCATAAGTGTTTCGTAATCTTCTTGTACAGTATGAGATTGCTTTTCTAATTTTTCTAGTTTCTTTTCTAGTTCCTCATTCCGAAGGATTTGTGCTTTAATTTCTTGTTTCAATCTCGTATTCTCGTTTTCAAGAGCTGTCACTTTTATATTTGAAGATCCGACTGTTTGTAAAAAATAAATAACATCTTGCATTGTCATAGAGCTTCTTGCAGCAGGAGCAGTAGATTCTTGATATGGAATAGCTTCTTTATATTGTACGATTGATTCTTCTTGTACTAATTCTTCATAATCAGTTATCGAATCTGAAGCTGGTGGTGTATAAAGTAAACGTTTTTTCGCTTGTTCACCGCTTGCAGCACGCATTTTATCTTTACGATGTTTTTTTGCTAGTTGAAGAGCTTGTTCATAGCTATAGCGAACAACAGCATTCCAGCGGAAACCACAAGCAGCAGATGTACGATTTAACTGATCCCCTACTTCCTCAAATGCATTTAATTGCGTACTTCCTTCTCTAACATGACGAAGTACCGTTTCAGCAAGTAATAAATCATCCTCATCTGTCCAAGCATCTTGTCTTACTTTCATAGATTCAACTCCCTTTCTTTTTATGAACTTCCTATTTTTATAATGGGCAAAAAAATAAACTTTTATACAAAGCTTTTAAAAATATGGTAGATTTCGATGAAAGGTAAAAATTTTCCCATGAATGGTGAGCGCTTCTGTAGGAGAGCATATAAATATGTAGCATTATGTAGAGAATAGGCTTTGTAGGGAAACTTGCAACGAGCTTCAAAGAGCGGTAAAATACCATTTAGTGTTTATTTTTAAACGTACTTGAGAAAAGTTTAAAATAGAGGAAGTGTTATATAATGGGAAACGAGTTTCGCGTGTGCGATGACTGTCAGGCAACGAACGTTAAAACGTTAGTTCCGAAGTTAAAAAAAGTAGATTCATGTGCAACGATTGAAGTTGGATGTCAGTCTTACTGTGGTCCTGGTCGTAAAAAATCATTCGCATTTGTAAATAACCGTCCAGTTGCGGCTCCAACAGAAGATGAGTTAATCGCAAAAATTGAAGCAAAGTTAAATAAGTAAGAAAAAGAAGAGTGAAAAGATTACTCTTCTTTTTTATGCCCATAAGAGGAATAATTTATTCTGCGAAAGTACTCTTGTATGGACGAACGTTTTCTAAAGGATAGACACAACTTTTGTATTAAAATTCCAATTTGTATAAATTTATATTTCAAAATAATGGTTGACAGTCTTTTAAAGCGATAGGTAGAATAGAAGTGTCTGATTCTGAGAATCATTATCAGGAAAATAACAATTCACCTAATTTTTTTATTACTATTTGAGAATAAATTTCATTTCAATAAATATATGTTGTTAGTTAGGATGGTTGAGGGATGGAAGCGAGCGCAAGCAGTATAGAACAGCAAGAAGAGAATGTTAAAGAGATTAAGAGCAGACCGCTTATCGCTTCTATTATTTTAGTAGCGGGTACAGTTTTGTTAGCTTTAAGCATGGCAGTTTCTATTTCTTTTGGGGCTGCAGATATTAGTTTAAAGACTGTATGGCAAGCTGTATTTCGGTTTGATGGATCTATTACACATCATAATGTAATTCAAGAGCTTCGCATGCCTAGAGCAATAGGGGGCGTAGTTGCAGGTGCCTTTTTAGCGGTATCAGGAGCAATTATGCAAGGTATGACGCGAAATCCACTTGCTTCGCCATCGTTAATGGGGATTACAGATGGGGCTGTATTTGGAATTGCAATTATGTATGCATTTTTTCCTAATTCACCTTATTTAATGTTTGTTATCGCATCTTTTATTGGAGCTGCGTTTGGTGCAAGCATTGTATATGGAATTGGGTCTTCTTCACCAGGTGGATTAACACCTGTGAAATTAGCTTTAGCAGGTGCAGCTATTAGTGCTTTATTAGGGGCGATTTCATCTGGAATCGCATTGTATTTCAATCTTGCCCAAGAGGTAAGCATGTGGAATGCAGGCGGAGTTGCTGGAGTGAAATGGCAAAGTATTAATATGTTAGTGCCAATTGGCCTTGTTTGTCTTTTTATCGCAATTATGATGTCGAGATATATTACAATTTTGAGCTTCGGTGAAGAAATTGCAATTGGACTTGGTCAAAATACGACATTAATTAAATTTATCGGAACAGTACTTGTTCTTGTTTTAACGGGTTCCGCAGTTTCCATGGCAGGATCAGTTGGATTTGTTGGTCTTGTAATTCCGCATATGACTCGTTTTCTTGTAGGCTCGGACTATAGATGGGTTATTCCATGTTCTGCGGTCTTAGGCGGGCTGTTAATTGAATGTGCAGATATGTTATCTCGCGTTATTAACCCGCCATTTGAAACGCCAATTGGAGCAATTACAGCGCTAATTGGGGTTCCATTCTTCCTCTACTTAGCACGTAATGAAGGGAGAGGAAAGATGTGAGGACGAGTGTCTTAACAAAAAAGAACATTTCTATATTAACGATTTTAGTAGGACTAATCGTTTCTATATTTCTTATTAGTTTAAATACAGGAACTTTTAAAATCCCGCCAATGGACGTATTAAAGTCATTGGTTGGACTAGGGGCTGAAGATCAGTCTGTTATTTTATTTGAATTCCGCATGCCGCGTATGGTAATTGCTATACTAGTCGGATCTGCTTTAGCTATGTCAGGTGCGATTTTGCAAGGTTTATCACGAAATCCGCTTGCTGATCCAGGTATTATAGGTATTAATGCTGGAGCGGGATTAACAGTTGTTATATTCGTCTACTTCTTCTTCGGGAAAGTAGGGACTGGTACATTTTTATCTGTATTCATTCTTCCATTCTTCGCACTAGTTGGAGCGATATTAGCAGCGGTAATTATTTATTTACTAGCATGGAAAGACGGCGTTTCATCGACTCGATTAATACTTGTTGGTATTGCCGTTGCAGCTGGATTTGGAGCTGTTAGTTTAATTTTCTCTATGAAGATGACATCTAACGATTTTCGTTTTGCTACGATTTGGCTGGCGGGAAGTCTATGGGGTACAGATTGGAAATTCGTATTAAGTGTACTTCCATGGATGGTTATTTTCTTACCGCTTGCTATAAGTAAAGCACACATATTAAATGTAATGAACCTAGGCGATTCTACAGCAGTTGGCCTTGGTGTAAACGTAGAAAAAGAAAGACGTAAATTATTATTTATTGCAGTTTGTTTAGCAGGTGCATCTGTTGCTGTTGCCGGTGGAATTGGCTTTATCGGTTTAATGGCCCCGCATTTAGCAAGGCGCCTTGTTGGTGGTAAACATCAAATTATGTTGCCCACCGCTGCGCTAATAGGAACGTTTTTACTTTTATTCGCAGACGTAATTTCAAGAAGTGTATTAACAACTTCAGAAATACCAGTCGGTCTTGTTATTTCTGTAATTGGTGCACCATATTTCATTTATTTACTTATGAGGACAAAATAAAGGGAGGCTTTTCGTATGGCAACTTTAGCGGTGGATGCGGTATCTGTTGGCTATAATGAAGGTTTAATTATTGATGGTTTAACAGTTGAAATTCCGGAAGGGAAAATTACAACAATTATTGGACCAAATGGTTGTGGGAAGTCCACATTATTAAAAACGGCGTCTCGTATTTTGAAGGCAAAGCAAGGTACTGTTTATCTTGACGGAAAAGCAATTGAGAAACAGCCAACGAAAGAAATTGCAAAGAAAATGGCGATTTTACCACAAACTGCAGAAGTGCCAACGGGTCTTACTGTATTTGAGCTTGTGTCATATGGAAGATTCCCTCATCAAAAAGGGTTTGGCACGTTGAAAGAAGAGGATTATCGCTACATTAACTGGGCACTTGAAGTGACAGGAATGAAAGAATTTGCGAATCGTCCAGCAGAAGCGCTATCAGGTGGCCAACGTCAACGTGTTTGGATTGCAATGGCTCTTGCACAAGGAACAGAATTACTTGTATTGGATGAACCAACAACGTACTTAGATATGGCTCATCAATTAGAAGTATTAAACTTATTGAAAAAGTTAAATGAAGAAGAAGGTAGAACGATTGTTATGGTTATCCATGACTTAAACCACGCTTCTCGTTTCTCTGATCATATGATTGCATTAAAAGCAGGTAAGTTAATGAAACAAGGAACGCCAGATGAAGTTATGACAAGTGAAACACTTCGTAACGTATTTGAGATTGAAGCTCAAATCGTTCCATGTCCAGTAAACTGTAAGCCAATTTGTTTAACATATGATTTAGCGATGATTAGTAATCAATTGCGTAAAAAAGCATAAGTAGAACCCCCTCGTAATGAAGTGACCCCTGTCAAGTAGACAGTATTCAAAAAACACAACTAAGCAACCTGAGTTCTATATTTATATGGACTCAGGTTATTTAGTTTCTTTTGGAACCTTTGGTGATTATAAAAGTGTATATATTTGCGCACAGCAAACTTAACCTCATCAGCTGTGCGGAAAGAGTATAAATGAAAACACTCTGACTTAAAGTGACTGAAGAAGCTTTCTATACAAGCATTGTCCCAACAGTTTCCCTTTCTGGACATACTAGCCTTCATCTGATATTTTTTGAGTAGTTGATTATATTGACGAGATGTGTACTGGAACCCCTGATCACTATGCAGGAGAATCCCTTTCACGTTTCGTTTTTTTCTTGCTTTTTTAAGTGTGTCTAGTACTAGTTTTAGGTCATTTCTACGGCTAATTTCATAGGCAACAATTTCATTGTTGTATAGGTCTTTAATAGCGGATAAGTACAATCTCTGTCCATTGAAAATCAAATAGGTAATATCTGTTACCCATTTTTCGTTTGGTTTGGAAGCTTGAAAATCCCTGTTCAGATGGTTATCTGAAATCACATAAGCTTCTTTCTTCCCGTAATAAGGTCGTTTTCTCCTAATAATAGCTTTGATACCTAGTTCACCCATCAACCTTTGTATACGTTTGTGATTAAAATGAAGGTTATAAGTGGCTTTCAGCCAAACTTGTACTCTCCTGTATCCATAAATCCCTTTAAGTTTTTTATGACACTCCAATATCTTCTTTTTTATTTCGGTATCTTCCAATTGTTTTTCAGAAGGCGTCAACTGTCGCTTAATCCATTTGTAGTACCCACCTCTAGTTACTCCAGCGATATCACATAGAATGGTAACTGCATAACCTTTTTCTGATAGCCCTTTGATGGCTTCAAACTTCCTCGTTTTTGGTACAGATTCCACTCCTCCTTTTACATCCCTAAGAGCTTTTTTAACATTGCATTCTCCGCTTCTAATCGTTTCATTTTAGCTTCTGGATCTTCTGGATTGTTTTTTGGTCTACCTATACCTGGACCTTTCGTTTTACCACGTTTTTCTTCTAGTCCTTTGATACCTTCAGCTTCAAAGTGTTTCACCCAACGTCTTACTACCGAGTGATCAATTCCTAATTCTTTAGCAACCGTTTTGTATCCCATTCCTTCTTTCAAGTATAAATTTACTGCTTTTTTCTTAAATTCTATATCATAAGTTACTCTAATTTTGCCCATAGAAAAATCCCCTCCATAGTAAACAGATTAATGTGCTTTCTTTTTACTGTCTACTATAAGGGGATCATATCATAAAGAGGGGGGCTTCTAATGGACGTTGAGCTTCTTATATATGAATGGGAAGTTGAACGCCCGTTAGAATGGGTTATTAACAACAATTAATAAATATATATTAATTAATTGTTATATTCGTTTCTTATAGTTCATTGTAACTTATAAGATAAATACAGCTAGAAGGAGTGGGAACATGAAGAATTTTAAAATGGCACTATTAGCAATGGTACTAGTTGTGACTTCTGTACTATTTGCAGCTTGTTCTAATAAAGAAGAAGAAAAGAAAGCAGATGCAAAGACTGAAGAGCGCACTGTAAAACATGCAAAAGGGGAAATTAAAATTCCTGCAAACCCAAAGAAAATTGCTGACCTTAGTGGTTCAACAGAAGAATTATTAATTTTCGGTATGAAACCGGTTATTACTGCTAATACATCTCAAGAAAAAATTGATGCACATATTGAAAAGAAACTAAAAGACGTTAAACCAGTTGGTTCTGCTTGGGGCGATAAAATTAACATTGAAGCAGTAGCTGTTGCAAAACCAGATTTAATTCTTGTAAATAATCGTCAAGAAAAGATTTATGATCAATTATCTAAAATTGCACCAACAGTTATGTTAAACACTCCATTAGATCAATGGCGTCCAAAATTCGAAGAAGTAGGTCAAATCTTCGGTAAAGAAAAAGAAACAAAAGAATGGTTCAAAAAGTATGATGAAAAAGCAAGCAAATTACATGACAAAATCGTCGCTAAAACTGGTGAAGCAACATTTATGAAAATGGCTGCATATCCAAATGCTTTCCGCGTATATGGTGATTACGGTTACGGTAGCGTAATCTTTAATGATTTAAAACTACCAGCAGTTAAAGGTACACCAACTGATAAACCGTTAGTACAAGTACAAAAAGAAGCTTTAATCGATTACAACCCAGATTACTTATTCGTATTTACAACTGGTGACGGTTCTCAGCGCTTAAAAGAATTCCAAGAAGAATCAATTTGGAAAAACATGAACGCTGTTAAAAATAACCACGTATTTACAATTAAAAATGAAGACTTAAACAAAGGTTACTTCCCACTAGGGAAAGATATGATCTTAGACGAAGTTGCTGAATTCGTTTTAGGTAAATAATGTATAAAGGAAATCACTTTTACTTCGGTAAAGGTGATTTTTTCTTTTTATAAAGGGAATTAATACAGTCTTTCATTTCTTTCTGTTTCTCATTTCGTTTATAATATAAAGTAAGAATGTAGTAAAGAAAGGGGGATGTCGGAAAGTGGTATATTTAAACGACAAACTCAGCGAAACAAAAGTGTTTAAAGACCCAGTACATAAATATGTGCACGTGCGTGATCGTGTTATTTGGGATTTAATCGGAACGAAAGAATTTCAACGCTTGCGCCGTATTAAGCAGCTTGGAACGACATTTTTTACATTTCACGGTGCAGAGCATAGTCGCTTTACTCATTCGTTAGGTGTATACGAAATTATTCGTCGTATGATTGATGATGTGTTTGATGGCAGACCAAATTGGAATGCTGAAGATAGATTGTTATGTTTATGTGCGGCATTACTTCATGATGTCGGTCACGGCCCATTTTCTCACTCGTTTGAAAAAGTATTTTCATTAGATCATGAGAAATTTACGCAAAAGATTATCGTAGGCGATACGGAGATTAATGATGTATTAAGTCGTGTTGATAAGGAGTTTCCGCAAAAGGTAGCAGATGTAATTGCAAAAACATCTACTAATAAATTAGCGATTAGTATGATTTCGAGCCAAATTGATGCGGATCGTATGGATTATTTATTAAGAGATGCTTATTTTACAGGCGTAAAGTACGGAAACTTCGATATGGAACGTATACTGCGTGTAATGCGTCCGTATGGGAATCAAGTAGTCATTAAAAATAGTGGTATGCATGCTGTTGAGCATTACATTATGAGTCGTTATCAAATGTATTGGCAAGTATATTTCCACCCGGTAACGCGAAGTGCAGAAGTTATTTTAACGAAGATTTTACACCGTGCGAAATCACTGCACGAGAAGTATTATACATTTAAAAATCATCCTGTTCATTTCTATTCTTTATTTGAAGAAGAAGTAACAGTAGAGGATTATTTAAAGTTAGACGAGAACGTTATGTATTACTACTTCCAAGTATGGCAGGAAGAAGAAGATTCAATTTTAAGCGATTTATGCCGCCGTTTTATGAATCGAAATCTATTTAAATATGTAGAGTTTACAGATAAACACGGTTTAGATAATTGGATGGAATTAAGTAGTTTATTTAAAAAGATTGGACTTGATCCGGAGTATTATTTAGTAGTTGATTCAACATCAGACTTACCGTATGACTTTTATCGTGCAGGAGAAGAAGAAGAGCGTCTACCAATCCTACTTCTTATGCCAAACGGAGAGCTTAGAGAGCTTTCACGTGAGTCGGACATTGTTGAGGCGATTACAGGTAAGAAAAGAACGGATCAAAAGCTATTCTATCCACATGATTTAATCTATGAAGATGGAAGAAAAGGAAAATATAAAGAGAGAATTATTGAGTTGTTAGAAGGAAAGAAATAAGAAGCAGCTAATGGCTGCTTCTTATGAAAAAACTTGAAATTATTTGTCACTTAAGCGTTTTCCGCCAACTGCATAATGGTTTTTAGACATTTCTTCGATGAAAACAACGATGTTTTCTTCAGGAGCACCAGTTGTTTCGCTTACTGCTGCTGTTACTTTCTCAGCAAGAGCTTTCTTTTGTTCTTCTGTGCGTCCTTCTAGCATTTTCACTGTTACGTATGGCATGTACAATCGCTCCTTTTATGTAAGTTACACTCTTATTATAGCGGATTATGGGGAAGAACAATCGAAAAAACAAATAATTTCTTTTTTTGACATATGGAAGAGGAGATGAAGCATGGATCAGTTATTTAGATACCCGTTGCACCAAATTCCTTTGGTAGCAATGGCCATTATTATCGCATTATCAGTTCATGAATTTGCACATGCATATGTAGCATATAAATTTGGAGACGATACAGCAAAGAGACAAGGCCGTTTAACGTTATCACCGATGGCACACTTAGATCCTATAGGTTTGATTGCAGTATTAATTCTTGGATTCGGTTGGGCAAGACCGGTTCCTGTTAACCCATATAACTTTAAAAGACCGCGTCTTGCAGGTATATTAGTTTCAATTGCAGGGCCGATTAGTAACTTAATTTTAAGCGCAATTGGTTTAATTATTTGGTATAGCTTAGTAAAATTTGGTGTATTATACTCAATTCCATCTGCAGTAGCAGATACGTTAGCTCAATTTTTCCAGATTTTTATTATGCTGAATATCGTTTTACTTGTATTTAACTTATTACCGATCCCGCCACTTGATGGGTATCGAGTTGTGGAAGATTTAGCGCCAGCAAATATTCGCGCGAAAATGACACAGTATGAAAAATACGGGGCAATTGCGTTATTAATTCTCGTTATTACACCGCTTAGTAATTACACAATTCAACCTATTTTCCAGGTAGTTATTCCGCATGTATTTGTATTTTTAGATAGCATTATTGCGCCTATTTTTGGCCTTTTATAATTTTTAAGTGAGGAGGATTTTACATATGACAGAGAAAAAGAAAAAAATCGGTTTTAATATCGTGAAAAATGATTCAACAGATGGACATGGTGGATTTGGTGTTGGGGCATTAAGCTTAGAAAACATTTCACCTGTATTTGTTGATGTACTAGAGAAAACTGCATTCGTTGATATTGGTGCGATGCACGCGCGTAGTACAGTAGAAAAAGGTATTAAGTTTTTAACAAATAAAGATGAAGTTCCAAACGGAAAACCATTTTGGCTTGTTTGGGTAACAATTGAAAGAACTGCGACAGGTGCGTATTATGCAGGTGTAACAGCTTGTGAAATGACAGTTGACCGTGAGATTCGCCGCGGATATAAATCACTTCCAGAGCACGTAAATAAAATGGATAAATCATTGAAGCGTCACATTATGGTTGACCATATGGATGAATCATCTAAAAAGGTACTTGGTACGTTCTTGAAAGAACATAATGAAGCGATTTGGAACGAATCTAGTGAAGAATTACGCCGTGCATTATTAAGTGAATAAAAATAGCTGACGGATGCCCGTCAGCTATTTTTTTACCAAGGAAGATATTTTTTCCACCAACTTGTTTTTTTCTTTTCTTCAGTCGTTTTTTCAAATTCTTCTTTATCATCGACGTGATCCATACAATATTCAGTCGGTTCGGTACCTTTAGCGAAATACATTTTCACAGAAATAGGACAATTTTTTGTAGCAATTTTACCGTTCTCTGGATTGATATTAACCGCTACGACGTCACTTGGTTGTTTAAATTCTTTTTTTGGTTGTCCCTCTAACCCTTTCTCCATCGTATCAGTCCATATTTTCTTCGCATATCCTTGTTCTGCTACGTTTGAAATAGATTTAGGTTGATCATATCCGACCCACACACCAGTTACGATTTGCGGAGTAAATCCGATCATCCAACTATCCGTTTCAGTAGAACCAGATTTGCCGGCATATGTTCTTGATAGTTTGGATAACATCGATTGACCAGTTACAGCAGCATAGCTGCTTAGTTTCTTATTAAACATACCAGTCATCATTTCTTCCATTACAAACGCTTTGCTCTTGTCGAGAACTTGTTTACTCTCTAAATGAGCATCGTATAATATATTTCCTTCATGATCCATAATGCGGCGAATGAAAGTAGGTTTTACTTCTTTTCCACCATTTGCGAACATGCTATAAGCGTTAACCATTTCAATTGGTTTTACTGGTGATGTACCAAGAGCTAGAGAAGGCACATCTTTTAATGCACTTTTAATTCCAAATTGTTTCGCTGTTTTTGCAAGCGCGTCATCGCCTAAAAACAAATTCGTTTTCACAGCATAAATGTTATCAGAGACTGCGAGAGCTTGTGCCATTGTTACGAAATCATCTGCATAATAATCTTTATAGTTCTTCGGTTTATACTTTGAAACGCCGTCACCTAAAGTGAATACAGTATATTCGCTTTTTAAGCGCGTAGCAGGCGTGAATCCTCGTTCTAATGCCGCATAATATAGAAATGGCTTAAATGTAGAACCAGGCTGACGAATGGCTTGTGTAGCCCTGTTAAATTGACTCGTAGTATAATCAGTTCCACCAACAAGAGCAGCCACTTCACCTGTCTTTGGATTCATAGAGACGAGAGCAGTTTGTATGTTTGTTGTGTCAGGTATGTGATCTTTTACAGCTTGTTCTGCTACAGCTTGTAGTTTAGGGTCTAGCGTTGTATAAATTCGCAAGCCACCCCGTTGTAAAGCTTGTTCGTCTAATCCAACATCACGAAGGAGCGAAGCTTGTACAGCATCTTGGAAATATGGTGCGACCTCTGCTACTTTTTTCGTATCTAATGAGGCAAAAGTTAGTGGCTCTTTCTTCGCTAAGGCTGCTTGTTGCTTCGTAATATATCCTTGTTCTACCATTTCATCTAATATGAGAGCTTGTCGTCCTTTCGCACGATCCTCTTTCAAAAAGGGAGAATAGACACTTGGCCCTTTCGGGATACCTGCGAGCATACTAGCTTCTGCTAATGTTAACTCTTTTGCCGTTTTATCGAAATATAGACGGGATGCAGCTTCGATGCCATAAGCGCCATGTCCGTAATAAATTGTATTTAAATATCCTTCTAAAATATGATTTTTATTATAATTCACCTCAAGGCGAATTGTGTACATTGCTTCTAATAGTTTACGTTTCCACGTTTTATCATGATCTAAGTAAAGGTTACGAGCATACTGTTGTGTAATCGTACTAGCACCTTGGACTTTTGCCATCGCTTTTAAATCGGCAACAATGGCACCAGCAATACGTTTCATATCAAAGCCATGATGTTTGTAGAATCGTTGATCTTCAATAGATAGTGTCGCCTCTTTTACATAAGGTGAAATTTCATTAAGAGATACATTGTAACGTTTTTGCATTTCATTACTTTGTCCTATAACAGTGTCATCATTTGCGTAAAAGACGCTTGTTTGCGGGACCGCAACAGGAGGAGGTCCCATAATTTTTGCAACTATAATAATAACAAAAAAAGAAAAAACGAAGAAAAGGACGCAAGAAAACATTGCGGTGAAGAAAAGACGTTTATATTTTTTAAGTTTTGGATTCATAGTTTGATCCATCTTTTTTCAGCCCCTCATTAATACAAGCGTTATTGTATTAGTATTGAGGGTTTTCATTTATTTTAAACAATGAAATTTCGAAAATAAAAAAGCCCCTTCCATTAAGAAAGGAGCTCAAAGGCACGTGCTGGCCAATCAGTAATGATGACATCTACACCATAATCAATCATAGTTTGTAAATCTTTGTATTCATTAATTGTATATGGACGGAAAACATACCCTTGCTCTTGTGCTAACTGCACAAATTCTTTCGTTAATAACTGGAAGTTTGGATGTAATCCATTTGCTTCTCTATGTTTTGCTTCGGCAATTGGATCAGAAAGTGGTGTATCATATAAAATTGCTCTTGGGATTTCAGGAGCAATTTCTGCTAATAATGAAACAGAGTCATGGTTAAATGATGAAAATACAATTTGATTAGAAAGATGATATTCACGCACAAGTGCAACAGCTTTTTCCTCAATCTTTGGGTAATGAATAACATCTGTCTTTAATTCAATATTTAGTTGTAAGTTCGTTGTGGAAAGCCAAATGAAAACCTCACGCAACGTTGGGATTTTTGCTTCATGGAAAGAAGGGTCTTTATAGCTACCAGCGTCCAATGATTGTAGTTCCTCTACCGTTTTTTCCGAAACAAGTCCAACGCCATTTGTTGTACGATCGACGGTTTCATCGTGAATTACGACAAGTTCACCATCTTTTGATAAGTGGACATCGAGTTCAATTCCGTGAGCGCCAATGCGTTCTGCTTCTTGGAAGGCAATCATCGTATTTTCGGGATGTGTTCCTTTTACTCCGCGGTGAGCGAAAATAAGTGGTTTACTCATGTGAAATTCTCCTTATTATCTCTTTTCTTTCATTATGAAACTGCTTTAGGGAAAATACAATTGAATATGACAAACATTTACAAAAGTCTAACAGTTGCACAAAAGTTAACGTTAACGTAAAATGTAATAATCAAGTGAAGGGAGGAATAAACATGTATAAAATTGATGAAGTAACAAAGCAAGTTGGTTTGACAAAACGTACACTTCGTTATTATGAGGAAATTGGTTTAATTCATCCCCCTGAACGTAGTGAGGGGAACATTCGCCTGTATACAGACGGGGATATCGCCAGAATTAAAAAAATTGTGGAAGCGAAAGAAGTGTTAGGAATTACGCTTCAAGAGATGCAGCATTTTTTATCGTTAAAAGAAAGAATGGAGCAAAGAAGAAATAGCGAAAACCCTCGTGATCGTGAAGTGATTCAAGAAATTAAAGATATGCTTGAAAAACAAGTGGAAACGCTAGACGAAAAAATGGAGCAAATGCAACGTGTAAAGGCAGAACTAGAAGATAGTTTACATCGTGCAGTAACATTTTTAGAGAACACAAAAGGAGAGTAATCAAAATGGAGAGCAAACAAAAACTAGGGAGATTGATTACAGTGGTGGCTACCTTCCTTGCCTTTTCGGGTATAGGGGTAGTTGACCCAATTTTGCCAATTATTGCTGAGAAAATCGGTGCAACGCATTGGCAAGTTGAAATGTTATTTACCGCTTATATTTTAACGATGGCAATCATGATGTTACCAGCTGGAATATTCGCATCGAGATTTGGTGATAAACGAATGATGACGATTGGTCTTGCGATCGTGACTGTATTTGCGTTTATATGCGGTATATCGCAAACGATTGCTCAATTATCTCTTTTCCGCGCAGGATGGGGATTAGGAAATGCGATGTTCTTCGCAACGGCGATGACATTATTGATTGCATTAAGTAAAGAAGTTCATGAAGCAGTAGGATTGTATGAAGCAGCTATCGGTTTAGGGATGGCAGGCGGACCGTTATTAGGCGGGATATTAGGTGGACATTCTTGGCGTTACCCATTTTTTGCGACGAGTATTTTAATCTTCTTAGCATTTATTTTAGTATTCTTTTTTGTAAAAGAACCGGAGCGAAAAGTGAAGCGTAAGGCTGCTGGGGTAGGAGAATTACTTAACCTGGTGAAGTATAAACCGTTTATGCAAGGTGCGATTTCAGGAATGTTATACTACTACGGATTTTTCGTTGTGTTAGCATATTCACCACTTATTATGCATTTATCAGCTATTCAATTAGGCTTTGTATTTTGCGGATGGGGGCTTGCGTTAGCTTACGGTTCTGCAATTTTAGCACATAAGCTAGAAGGGAAATATGAACCAAAAACATTATTAAAGGGTAGTTTACTCGTATTTGCGATTTTCTTAATTGCACTATTCTTTGTGAAAATTATGTGGTTACAAATTACTCTTATCGTTTTATCAGGATTGGCATCTGGCTTAAACAATGCATTATATACAAGTTATGTAATGGATATTTCACCTTATGAAAGATCTGTTACGTCAGGTGTTTATAACTTTGTTCGTTGGTTAGGTGGTGCGATTGCTCCAATTTTATCAGGAATTATCGGTCATACTGTTTCACCACAAAGTCCGTTTTTAGTAGGTGGAATTGTTGTGTTAGTTGGTTGTATTATGATCCTAATTCCAATTCGTAAACCAGTAGAAATAGAGACAAAAGCCCTTTCTTAAGAAAGGGTTTTCTTTCCTTTTGCGGTGCAAACCCTTTCCGCACATATGTTAGAACCCTCTGACTAAAATATACTTTCGGTATTTTTGTACTTTTAACTATACATTTTGGATGTTTTGTTTTATTTTTGTTAGGGGACATTAATGATGTCCCTATTATAAATTTGCATTGAAAGGCGTGATTGTACGATGGAACTATGGTTCACTGAAAAACAAACAAAACATTTTGGGATTACGGCGCGTATTAACCGCACATTACATACGGAGCAAACAGAATTCCAAAAACTTGATATGGTCGAAACGGAAGAGTTCGGAAACATGCTTATTTTAGATGGCATGGTTATGACAACAGAAAAAGATGAGTTCGTTTATCACGAAATGGTAGCACACGTACCTTTATTTACACATCCAAACCCTGAAAACGTATTAGTTGTTGGTGGCGGTGATGGTGGTGTTATTCGTGAAGTGTTAAAACACCCAAGTGTAAAGAAAGCAACTCTTGTTGAAATCGATGGAAAAGTAATTGAGTACTCTAAACAATACTTACCATCAATTGCAGGCGCATTAGATAATGAGCGTGTAGAAGTAAAAGTAGGAGACGGTTTCCTACATATCGCAGAAAGCGAAAATGAATACGATGTAATTATGGTAGATTCTACTGAGCCAGTAGGACCAGCAGTAAACCTATTTACAAAAGGCTTCTACGCTGGAATTTCAAAAGCGTTAAAAGAAGATGGTATTTTCGTTGCACAAACGGACAACCCTTGGTTTACACCAGAACTAATTACAACTGTGTTTAAAGACGTAAAAGAGATCTTCCCAATTACTCGTTTGTACACAGCAAACATTCCAACTTACCCAAGTGGTCTTTGGACGTTCACAATTGGATCTAAAAAACATGATCCATTAGAAGTAAGTGAAGAGCGTTTCCACGAAATCGAAACGAAATACTACACAAAAGAATTACACAATGCAGCATTCGCATTACCGAAATTTGTTGGGGATTTAATTAAGTAAGAGAATTGTATCAAACAAATAAAGTGTAAGTAGCTCATTTAAGGTGTTTGTCCAGAAGACTTGAACATGCTAGCTACTTACACTTCTGTAGAGAAAATCGTCTTCTTGTTGTTAAAAAGAAGACCCGGTAAATCGAGAAAGAGGAGCAATTCGCTCCAAATTTGAGAAATAGTGAAAGGTTGGGATACCTTAAGTTCCACATAAGGAGGAAAAGAATATGCGTTTTGATGAAGCTTATTCAGGTAAAGTATTTATTAAAAGTCATCCAAGTTTTGAAGAGTCAAAGGTAGTTATTTATGGGATGCCTATGGATTGGACAGTAAGTTACCGTCCGGGATCTCGTTTTGGCCCTGCACGTATTCGTGAAGTATCAATCGGTCTTGAAGAATATAGCCCGTATTTAGATCGTGAACTAGAAGAGGTAAAATATTTTGATGCGGGTGATATCCCATTACCATTCGGAAATGCACAACGCAGCTTAGACATGATTGAAGAGTATGTATCAAAACTTTTAGATGCCGATAAGTTTCCACTAGGTCTCGGCGGTGAGCACCTAGTGTCTTGGCCAATTTTTAAGGCAATGGCAAAAAAATATCCGGATTTAGCAATCATCCACATGGATGCTCATACTGATTTACGTGAATCGTATGAAGGGGAGCCTTTATCCCACTCTACACCAATTCGTAAAGTGTGTGATTTAATTGGTCCGGAAAACGTATATTCTTTCGGAATTCGTTCTGGAATGAAGGAAGAATTTGAATGGGCGAAAGAAGTAGGTATGAACTTATACAAATTTGACGTATTAGAACCGTTAAAAGAAGTATTACCGAAACTTGCTGGCCGCCCAGTCTATGTCACAATCGACATTGATGTATTAGACCCAGCTCACGCTCCAGGAACAGGAACATTAGAAGCTGGCGGTATCACATCTAAAGAATTATTAGATTCCATCGTAGCAATTGCAAATTCAAATATAAATGTAGTTGGAGCAGACTTAGTAGAAGTAGCTCCAGTCTACGACCATAGTGATCAAACACCAGTCGCAGCAAGCAAATTCGTGCGGGAAATGCTGCTCGGTTGGGTGAAATAAAAGCGGAAGCGGCTCGCTCAGAATGTGAGGGGGATGGAGTTTCAGACGTAGAGGCGCTTTTTGCCTCGAAGGAAGAAGCGAAGCCACCGATCATTCTAGCCGCTGCAGCTAGATAAAGTAAGAGCCCTCTATATGATTAGAGGGCTCTTATTTTGTCGTTATGTGTCGGTAAGTCGATATATTAAAAAAATCGCTGATATAATTCGAGTTGCGCCGATATATTAAAAAAATCGCCGATATAATTCGAGTTGCGCTGATATATTAAAAAAACCGCCGATATAATTTCATTTACCGTTACGCAACACAAAAAAAAGCTATTCTCAAACGATGGGAATAGCTCTTTTTCTTATGCAACCTTCTCTTCCGAAGTAACTCCGCGAATTTCATCAGCAGAGCGGATTGGATATTTACGGAACACAATAGATCCGATGTATCCGACAATAGTGGTAACGATTCCACATAATATAGCAGCAATTGTTACTTTTACAACGTCATTAAATCCGAATAGGACAAGAAGTCCTGGGATTGGTGATGCTGTTCCTGGTGCATTATTAACAAGTTGGAATAGCGATGTAATAATACCGGCAAGTGCACCGCCAACGAAATTTGTCATATAGATAGGAATTGGATTTGCTGAGACAATATCGGCTTGTGTTAAAGGCTCGATTGCTACAGCAATTGTATCTTTCTTTGAACAAATTTTTAATCGTTTAAAGAAAATAAAGTTCATCGGGGCTGAGGCGGCAACGGCAAGACTACCAATCGCCATTGGTAAACCTGTTAATCCAAGCATTGCAGTTAGTGCCATAGAACTTAGTGGAGAGGTAGAAATAACTGTTATTAATCCACCAAGCATAATACCCATAATGATAGGACTTTCTGTAGTTGCAACTGAAATCATAGAACCGATTTTACCGAGTGTTGCGTTAACAAGCGGATCCATAAGCATTGCCATTCCGCGTGAGATTGGTGCAGCGATAAATAGGATTGCTAAAAATTCCACGCCAGCTGGTAATTTCTTTTCGAGAAATTTCACGACGAAAGCACAAACGTATCCAGCGAAAAATCCTGGTAAAATACCGAATCCACTAGTAGCAATACCAATTAAAACAGCGTATACGGGGGAAACACCGATTGCTAATGCGACTAAAATCGCTGCTGCGACACCGCTCATACTACCGGAAGCTTCTCCTACTGATTGTAAAAAGTCATTATGAAACATTTCTCCACCTATATAACGGTGAAATGCTTCAATAAGAAAACTTGCGATTGCTGCATTAGCTAAAGCACCCATCGCCTTCATTCCATAAGGCGCACGGTAACTAAAAAGTGTAAATAGACAAAGTACAACAAGTAATAGTGCTAAACCTTGCAAGATAGCCATTTGAAAACTGTCTCCTTTGATTTTTGTAATAAAAATTCGTATCATTCAATAATAATATAAAAGTGTATGAAACGGAAAAATTTTTTCTTGGGAACTTGCTGTAAGAAAAAATCCCTTACAATAATGTAAGGAAAGTGTAAGACTTTTAGATAGAGTATAGTATGCTCTTTTCCGTATAATACAAGTATAGATATAATACTAGTGAGAAAGAAGTGCAAACAGGAGGTTCATGTATGAAATTGGTAATTAAAGTTTTAGCTATATTCGCCATTATTCTAGGTGGAACAGCGTATTATTTGAACACAAAAACAGAAGGTGTACATGCTTTTGTAGACAACTTCTTTTCAAATAAAGAAATACAAGATTATTATGCGGTTATAGATAAAGGTGAGAAAAAAGACGGAGAATACTTGTATACTTTTAAAGGGTATACAGAAGACGGAAAGTTACAGATCATTAAAAGAATGATGAACCGTGAATTGCATACGGGGGCGTTTATAAAAATTTATGCAAAAGGTATGCAAGGAAAAGGATGGGCTGAAATCCCGAAAGAATCTATTCCACAAAAAGCGTTGGAAAAAATAGAAAAACCATAAAAGGAGCGACTCATTCGCTCCTTTTTAGTGCGTTAAAATAGTGATAGATGTTTTTTCCTTGTTAGAAATAATTTTTGCACGTCCACCAATTGGGAAAGTGAAAATCGGGGTTGTATGCCCGAAACTTGCGTTTGCAATGATAGGAATATGTGCAAGTTCAGGTTTTGAAGCAATCATTTCTTGAATGTCTTCTATCGTACATTCTGCACCTTTTTGCATCTTTCCTATAATGATTCCCTTTATGTATTCAAAATCTTGCTGCTGCATAAGGGAATGTAAATAACGATCAAAAGTTTTAAGAGTAGATGTTCCAGTTAAACTATCTTCTTCAATAAATAAAATTTTGTCCTTTAAATTTGGCATATATGGTGTGCCTTGCAGTAAGTTAAATGTGCTCATATTGCCACCGATAATATCTCCCGTAGCTTCTCCTTCCTGAATTGAAACGTATCCTTCATTTTTAATAAATTCTCGATTTTCCTGATCTATATACCAAGAATCATCGCTCCATGTTTCAGATGGCAGGACTTCAATAGGCTCATTAGAAGTTAAGCACTTTAAAAAGTAATCGGTTGTATACTCGAGCCCTTTCTCCATTCCAAAGGAAGAGAAATGGGGTCCTGAATATGTAACGAGACCTGTTTTTGCGTAAATTGCATTATTTAAAGCAGTAATATCTGAATAACCACAGAAAAATTTCGGGTTTTTATGAATTAGATCATAATCGAGATGTTTCAATAAACCATTGGAGTTGTATCCGCCAAGTGTCGTCAAAATAGCTTTTACATTAGGGTCTCCAAATGCTTTATGGAGGTCTTGAATGCGGGAAGAAATAGAAGAGGAAGCAAATCGATCTATCTCATCGGCATATTTTGAGAATGTAACTTGAAAGCCCATGTCGGTTAATCTCTTTATAGCAAGTTTTCTATTTTCATTTGAAACAATACTTAAACTACACGATGGTGAAATCACTCGTATTTCATCACCCTTTTTTAACTTTGTTGGTATCACTATATTCACCTCTTTAATTGAAAGAATATTTAGATTTAAAAAATATTTTATCGTATGAAATAAAGTAGAAGTGAATTATTTTTTGAAATGGAGTTTTCCTGATTTTTCAGCAGACAGACAGAGTCTTTTTTTGATATGATAGGAAAAGTGATTTATTATAAGTAGTATTTAATATCTATAACATTTGAAAGGTGTGCAAGACGTGGAGAAACAACTTGCAGGCTTGCCGGTACACGTTCATTTCGTAACAGAAATCCGTGAAGGGGCGAGGAAGGAAACCGTTGCTTTTGAAGCAAATGGTCAATACTATGTAAAAGGTCAAGGTACATATGTAACATTCCAGGAGCCGAACGAACAAGGCGAAGTGAAAACAATTATTAAAATTCAAGATGAACAAGTTCTCATTATGCGTTCAGGTGCTGTTTCTATGCGTCAGACGCATGTGAAAGGTGAATGGACAACTGGTACGTATACGAGTGAACTTGGTACGTTTGCATTGCAAACAAAGACTGATAACGTTCTTTTTAAATGGTCGGATGAAAAGAAAAAAGGACAACTCTTCTTAACTTACGCATTGCTTCTAAGTGAACAAGAAGCTGGCAGATATACTATTACAATTAATTTGAAGGAGGCAAAATAATGAATTCCTTAGAACAAGTAAAAGGATTGATTAAAGAAGAAATTCAGGCTGCTGTATTAAAGGCAGAATTAGCGACAGAAGAACAGATTCCAAACGTTGTATTAGAATCTCCAAAAGATAAAACAAATGGTGACTTCTCTACAAATATGGCAATGCAACTTGCACGCGTTGCGAAAAAAGCACCTCGTATGATTGCAGAAGAACTAGTTGCAAACTTCGATAAAGCAAAAGCTTCTATTGAAAAAATCGAAATCGCTGGTCCTGGTTTTATTAACTTCTATATGGATAATAGCTACTTAACAGATTTAATTCCAACAATCGTAAACGCTGGTGAAGCTTACGGTGAAACGAATACTGGTAAAGGTGAAAAAGTACAAGTTGAGTTCGTATCTGCTAATCCAACAGGTGACCTTCACTTAGGACATGCACGTGGTGCGGCAGTAGGTGACACTTTATGTAACCTATTAGCAAAAGCAGGCTACGATGTATCTCGTGAGTACTACATTAATGATGCTGGTAACCAAATTCATAACTTAGCTCTTTCTGTTGAAGCTCGTTACATGCAAGCTTTAGGCTTAGATAAAGAAATGCCAGAAGACGGTTACCATGGTGCGGATATCATTGGAATTGGTAAACGTTTAGCAGAAGAATTCGGCGATCGTTATGCGAAAGCTGATGAAAAAGAAAGCTATGAATTCTACCGTGAGTACGGTTTAAAATATGAATTAGCAAAACTTCAAAAAGACTTAGAAAGCTTCCGCGTTAAATTTGATGTATGGTTCTCAGAAACATCACTATACAAAAACGGAAAAATCGATCAAGCTCTTGCTGTATTAAAAGAGCGTGAAGAGATCTTTGAAGAAGACGGCGCAACTTGGTTCCGTTCAATGACTTACGGCGATGACAAAAATCGTGTATTAATTAAAAACGACGGTTCTTACACATACTTAACGCCAGATATCGCGTATCACCGTGATAAATTAGAGCGTGGTTTTGATAAGTTAATCAACATTTGGGGTGCTGACCACCACGGTTACATTCCTCGTATGAAGGCTGCTATTCAAGCACTTGGTTACGATAAAGACACGCTTGAAGTAGAAATCATCCAAATGGTACAACTATACCAAAATGGTGAAAAAATGAAGATGAGTAAGCGTACGGGTAAAGCAGTTACACTTCGTGAGCTTATGGAAGAAGTAGGCGTGGACGCAATGCGTTACTTCTTCGCAATGCGTAGCGGTGATTCTCATTTAGACTTCGATATGGACTTAGCTGTATCAAAATCTAATGAAAACCCAGTATACTATGCACAATATGCTCATGCTCGCGTATGCAGTATCCTTCGTCAAGGCGAAGAATTAGGATTAGCTGTAGATGGAGATGTGAACTATAAACTTGTTACTTCTGAGAAAGAAGTAGAGTTACTGAAAAAACTTGGTGAATTCCCAGCGGTAGTTGCGGATGCAGCACAAAAACGTCTACCACACCGTATTACAAACTATGCATTTGAATTAGCAGCAACATTACACAGCTTCTACAATGCAGAAAAAGTATTAAACCAAGATAACTTAGAATTAAGTAAAGCTCGTTATGAGTTAATGAAAGCAGTACGCACTACACTTCAAAATGCATTAGCAATCGTAGGAGTATCTGCACCAGAAAAAATGTAATGAAGAAAAGCGGAAGCGGCTCGTTTAGAATAGGAGGGGGATGGAGCTCCTGACAGAGAGGTGTACTTTGCCTCGGAGGAAGGCGCGAAGCCACCGAGTATTCTAGCCGCTGGAACTGGACAATAAAGAAAAGCGGAGCCGACTGTTTAGTCCCGAAGGCTAAGGTTCTTTCCCACAGAAGATGCATTTTATCTTCTCGTGGGGAAGGTTCTTAGACAGAAGGGGCTAGGAGGCAGAGCTGGACATAAAGAAAAGCGGAAGCGGACTTTCGTTTTTAAATAAAAGGCAATCACACGATGTTGTGATTGCCTTTTTATGTGGAGATAATAAAAAAAATTTATCAAACAAAAGGGGAATTTGCGTCGTCTTATATAAATGACAGGAGGCTTATGATGGAAGAAAAGATAGAAGAATTAATTGATATATATAAGCAGCAAATATATTCCTTATGCTATAAGTTAGCGAAAACGAAAGAAGATGCGGAAGATATTTTTCAAGAGACGTGGATAAAGGTTTTTTCATCAAGGCACCAACTTTTTTATGTGGATAATTATAAAAAGTGGATTACTACAATTTGCGTTCGTACATTTTATGACTTTTACCGCAAGAAGAAAAGATGGAAAGATCGCGTCTTAGATTTATTTCATAAAGAAGATGGTGGAGAAATAGATTTCGCAGATGATGTGAATATATCAGAAGAATTTATTCAAAAAGTGGAAGCGGAAATGATACGGGAAGTTATACAGCTATTGAATGAAAAATATAAAACCGTGCTCGTACTCTACTATTATGAACAATACTCTTATAAAGAAATGAGCGAAATATTAAATATACCGATTGGTACAGTGAAATATCGCCTTAATTATGCGAAGAAGCAAATGCGAGAACATTTGGAGGGGTTCGTTTATGACAGAAGATAAATTTGAACAGAAGGTAAAGAGTAGCTTAGCAGAAGAGATAACTCCAAGCGAAGAGCTAATAAATAACACGAAGCAGGGCGTGCGAAAGGCTCAGAAGTTAGAGAGGAAATGGATGATTTGTATTCACACCATTTGGATTGTTTTGTTAACAATTGTTATAGAACAATTTGTCACACATTTGGATTATAAAATTCCTATGTTGATAGCCATTGTGATTATGATGCATGTATACATTCCGATATATGTTGTAATACAGTCATTTTTAAAGAAGGAGTATAGATTACATGAAAGAGTTCGCTAATCCGTTTGTACTATTTGAAGTAGCTGGAGTGACGATGTTTTTAGCTTTTATAGCACTTTTAATATGTGTTGCATCATGGGTATATACAGATGCTAAAGCACATCAAATGAGCAAAGGATGGAGTATTTTAGCAGTTATATTGCCATTCTTTATTGGGTTTTTATTATATATGGTAAGAAGAAGTAAAAAGAAGGTTGAAGGAGAATGTAAGGTGAATTTTGTTAAAAAACAGAAAGTAACATTAGTTGCGATATTGGCAAGCACAATGTTTGTATTACTTAGTGCTTTTACTTTTGCACAAACGTTAGATGATGCATGGAGAGCCGGGGATATATATTTAGCAAATGAGAAGCAAGGGAAAACAAGTTATGAGGCAAAATTCTCATCATGGGATATTGCCAGTAAGGATATTGAATTTCAGTATGAAAAGGATACAGAAGTGACATTTTCTTATGAGACAGATGCAAAACGAGGAAACTTATGTTTTAGTGTGTATGAAAGACAAGGAGAAGGTATAAAAGAGTTAAAGGAAATTTGTGAATCGAAAAAAGGTACTTTTACAGTTACTTTAAAAGCAAATGAAGAATATGTATTGAATATAAGCGGATTAACAGTAAAAGATGGATTTGTAAAAGTGAATTGGCAAGAGAAATAAAAGGGGCCCTATAAAGGACCTCTTTTTTATTGAATAGTATAAGTAACAGAAAAACTAACAGGACTATAGTAAACGTAAGGTGCATGAAATTGAACATACATATTTCCATCTGTTTTTGCAGTGAAAATTCGGCCGTAACCATCAGAATAACGTCCAATTAGGTTATGATTTGAGTCATAAACACTGTAACTAGGAGTTTTGCTGTTAGGATGAATTGTTAGTTCTTGTCCTTTTTGAAGGAAAATAGGTTCTTGTTCAGAACTACCTCCAGTTTGCAAAGAATAAAATTTTGTAAAGCTTTGTTCTTGAGCGGCAGCAGCGACTTTTGTTTCAGGAATAAACGCAGTAGCTCCAGTAATTCCTGCTAAAGTTAATGCACCTGCTAAAATCATTTTTTTCATAATAGAAAAAGCCTCCTTATTAGTTGTAATCAGTTTTGTTACAATTAATATTGTATACGATAATGGGTAGGATAAAATATGCTTTTATGCATATATATTTTTTCTCAATAAAAGACCACCGATAAAATCAGTGGTCTTTTAAATGATTAAGCAGCTTTCTGTTCAGTTTGAGGAACAGGTTTTTGAAGCGAGTTATAAACTCCTGTTCCGATAACGTCTAATGCCATTCTCATTCGTTCAGGTGAAATGTTTTCTAATACGTTATCTTGAGGTGTATGGTATACCTTCTCAATATGATAGATTAATGGATTCCAACTATCGACACCCATCCAAATGAATAGAGCAGCAGGAATACCAGCTTCAGCAAATGGAACATGATCACTAGAACCGAATTTACCTTGTAGGATGAGGTTATTATTTAGTTGTTTACCTGCTTGCAAGGCAGCGTCTGTTACAAAGTTTGTAGAGCCATCAGATGTCATAGCATATAAATTCTTTGCTTTATCATAATTTGTTGCAACCATGTCGGCGTTAAAGACACCTAAAATACGGTCGCGTTCTTTTTGGGATAGACTATTCACGTAATAATCCGAACCAAGTAATCCAGTTTCTTCAGAACCAAAGGTAATAAAGCGAATTTCTTTATCAGTTTCTACATTTTGAAAAGCACGAGCTAGTTCTAATACTAATCCAGTTCCAGAAGCATTATCATTTGCGCCAGGTGCTCCGACAACACTATCATAGTGCGAGCTTACAACGACTGCTTTTTCATTACCTGTACTCTTTTTTGGTTTCTTTTTGGCGATAACATTTAGAGATGTTAATTTAGATTCATGTCTCGCTTTTAGGGAAAGAATTGTTGTCCCCTTTTTAGCGATTTCTTCTTTAAATGCATTTCCTTGCGCATAAGCAAGACCAAAGACAGGGATAGATTGCTTTTTCATTAGGTGGGGATTGAAGGTTTGTCCATAATTTCCGCGTCCGCCAATTAAACTGTATAAAAGAACACCTTTTGCACCTTTGCTAACAGCATTTTCAACTTGTTTATTATAGTCGGTAACTGTCGTTCCTCTTTCAAATAAAACAATTTTACCGTTTACTTCATTTGGAATATCTTCTAATTTTGTCCCACCTTGAACAAAGATAAGGGGAGCTGTAACAGCTTCTGTAGAAATTAGTGCATTAGGAGCGGCACCAGCTTGCCAATTACGTTTTGTTGATAGGGGTGATTCAATGAATCCAACGTATTGATCGGGCACCTGAAATGGTTGATATTCTACGTCATAGCCCATTGATTTAAGCTGCATACCAATGTAACGAGAAGCCCATTCTTCGGATTTTGTTCCACCGGGGCGAGGACCAATTGTTTCAGATAAGAAACGAACATGTTCAATCGCGCGGTTTGGATCAATCTGTTTTGTAATAGATGGAGTTTGTGTAACCTCTGACGTGGAATCCGCTTTTGCTTGCCCAATTGGAGCTAAGCTAACAGCAAGTGATACAGCAAGCAAAGAGCTTACTATTTTTTGTTTCAATAATTTTCTCATTTTTTCCTCTCCTATTCTTCTATTCTCTCTGACTGACAAAAGAAGACGGATAATGACTTTATTTTACCTTCACACCTTTTATTTTTCAATATTCTGACATTGATAAATAAAAAAACGATATATGCATATTTGCATATTTTTGAGGGAGATATGTATGCTATCATTTTAAACGAAGGTTCGCTTTCTACTCTGAAAGCTCCTACATTGCATGAATCTAGTGTACCCAAACTTTAGATTATGTAGAGGAATGGAACCACTGTAGGGTTTCATTTCTCATGTTTGAATCAGTTGATGGTAATTATGTTTCCGCATTTCATAATTATTATCAGTGATATATGTAAGGCATCCATATGAAAATAAGAGGCTGTTCAAAGGTTTTCCGTACTTTTGGGCAGCCTCACCCCGTTAAAAGGACGATACTTTATGTATCGTCCTTTTTGTATAAAAAAACATCCAATCAATTGAGAGATTGATTGGATGTGAAAAAATTATTAATAATTTTTTTTGCGTTTTGTAGCTAAAATACTTAATAATCCAGCTAGTAGAAGAACAATACCTACTGTTTGTGTAGGGTCTTCTTTATGACCTGTATTTGGAAGGTGCTTATCCGTATTTCGATCATCTTGCTGTTTGTTATCTGTTTTATTCGATGTTTCTTCGGAAGTTCCGTTTTCGTGTTTCTCAGATGTTTCATTGCCTTTGTTATCTTCTTTATTTGGAGGAGTAATTGGCTTGTCATCTCCACCTGAAGAAGATTCAATTTTTTTATTTGAAACTGTAATTTGTAGTGGCTTAGCTTGGGCTTTATCAATTGTAAAGTTTATTGGTGATGCATCTAATTGATAGCCTTTAGGAGCCTTTGTTTCTACTAATTGATAATTACCAGGTTTCAAATCATTTACGATTACTTTTCCGTGTTGATCTGTTTTTAAACCTTCTCGGATGACTTTTCCATCTTGGTCTAAAATATTGAAAATGGCACCTTCAAGTGTTCCATGGTGATCAATATCAACTTTAGTTAACTCAATTGAACCTGTTGTTAAACTATTTAAGGCTGTAACAGAGGTAACCTGAGATTGTCCTTTCGTAATTGTGAAAGGAATTGGTTTAACGTTTAAATCATAGCCAGTTGGAGCTTTCGTTTCAATGAACTGATAATCTCCCGGACGTAAATCAGAAACTGAAATCTTCCCATCTTTATCAGTAGTTAAATCAGTGCGAACAATTTTACCTTTCGCATCGATGATGTTAAACACTGCATCAGAAAGTTTTGTATCTGGATTTATATCATCCACTTTTATTAATTCTACAGCACCCTCAGTTAAGCTATTTGTAGCAGTAACTTGGAGCTTTTCTTTTTGGCTTTTCTTAATTGTAAACTTAATAGGTGTACTATCTAATTTATAGTGTTCAGGAGCTTTCGTTTCAATAAACTGATAGTCCCCAGGACGTAAATCAGAAACAGAAATTTTTCCATGTACATCTGTTGTAAGCTCAGTGCCAATGTCGTTACCATTCATATCAGTAATTTTAAATATCGCACCTTTAAGAGCAGTACCATCTACATCATCTACTTTAGAAAGTTCCACAGTGCCTTTCGTTAAGCTATTTGTAGCTGTAACGGAGATAGGATCAGCTTGGCTCTTTGTGATTGTGAATGGAATTGGCTCTTTGTGATTGTGAATGGAATTGGCTCTTTGTTTAAATCATAGTGTTTCGGAGCCGTTGTCTCGATGAATTGATAATCACCAGGACGTAGGTCAGAAACGCTAATTTTACCTTGTTGATTCGTAACAAGATCTTTGCGAATTACAGTGCCATTCATATCCACAATTTTAAATACTGCGCCTTCAAGAGTAGTGCCATCGACGTCATCCACTTTAGAAAGTTCCACGCCGCCTTTTGTTAAACTATTTTTCATAGTAACGGTAGCAATATCTTTTTGGCTTTTTTCAATTGTAAATATAATTGGTTTTTTGTCTAAATCATAGTGTTCAGGAGCCGTTATTTCAACGAATTGATACGTACCAGGACGTAAATTTTCGATAACGATTTTACCTTCACTGTTTGTTTTTAAATCTGTTTTAAGTACTTTGCCATCTTGATCTAGTAAATTAAATACCGCATCGGCAAGTTTTGTTTGAGTGTTTAAATCATCAACTTTAAGTAATTCGATACTACCTTGTTTTAAGCTATTTGTAGCAGTTAAAGAAATAACTTTCTTCTGTCCTTTTTCAATAGTGAATTTGATTGGTGTTTCATCTAAAACGTAATGCTTAGGAGCTTTCGTTTCGATGAATTGGTAATCACCAGGACGTAGGTCGTTAATTTCGATTATTCCTTGTTCATTTGTAACAAGGTCTTTATGAACTACATCACCGTTCATATTAACAATTTTAAATACTGCATCTTTAAGAACAGTGCCATCAATATCGTCTACTTTAGAAAGTTTAACTGCACCCTTTGTTAGAGCATTTGTAGCAGTGATATGAAGAGTTTCAGTTTGGCTCTTTTTAATTGTAAATACGATAGGTTTTTTATCTAAATCGTAATGTTCAGGAGCAATTGTTTCAACGAATTGATACGTACCAGGACGTAGATTTTCAACAACAATTTTACCTTCAGCATTTGTTTTTAAGCCTTCTTCAACTAGCTCACCGTCTGCATCTAATAAATTAAATACGGCGTTAGAAAGTTTTGTATTTATATCAATATCGTCAATCTTTGTTAGTTCAACGCTACCTTTTTTCAAAGCATTTTTGCCTGTAACATTGATCTCTTTCGTTTGACTTCTTTCAATTGTAAATGGAATCGTTGTTTCATCTAATACATAGTGCTCAGGAGCTTTTGTTTCAATGAACTGATAGTCTCCAGGGCGTAAATCAGAAACAGAAATTTTTCCGTTTTTATCTGTAACAAGATTCGTATGAACTTCCTTACCATTCATATCCACAATCTTAAAGATTGCACCTTCGAGCATCGTACGATCGATGTCATCAATTTTTGTTAATGTTACTGCACCTTTCTTTAAACCGTTAGTAGCGGTAACAGTAATATTCTCTTTTTGACTTTTTTCGATAGTGAACGGAATAGGGTCTTTGCTTAAGGTATAGTCTTTTGGAGCTTTTACTTCAATAAATTGATAGTCTCCAGGACGTAAATCAGAAGCAGTAATTTTACCGTTTTTATCAGTCGTTAAACCTTTTCGAATTACCTTTTTAGTATCATGAGCGTCAACGATTATAAATTCTGCACCTTCAAGAGTAGTGCCATCAACATCATCAACTTTTGTTAAAGTGACGCCACCTGTAAGTAAACTATTTTTTACAGTAACAGGGATAGGAAGATCTTCCTTACTACCTTTTTTAATTGTGAACTTAATAGGTGTTTTGTCTAATTTATAATGTTCAGGGGCTTTTGTTTCGATAAATTGATAATCCCCTGGTGCTAAATCAGGAATAACTAATACTCCGTGATCATCTGTTGTTAAATCTTTCATAATTTCTTTGCCAGTTGCGTCTTGCAATGTGAATACAGCGCCGGCAAGAGCTTTACTACTTTCCACATCATCTTCTTTAATAAGTTTAACTTTTCCTTTCGTTAAACTATTTTTAAATGTAAGTGGAAGGAGTTTTTGTTGTCCTTTTTCGATTGTAAATTCAATTGGTTCTACATTTACATCGTAATAAGTTGGAGCCTTTGTTTCGATAAGTTCATAGTTACCAGGACGTAAGTCATCTACAACTAGCATTCCTTTACTATTCGTAACAAGGTCCGTACGAACATCTTCATTAGTATCTCTATTAACGATTTTAAATACTGCACCTTCAAGTGTTTCCTTTTCATCTGCAGCATTCACTTTTGTTAATTCAATACCGCCTTTTGTTAAGCTGTTTTTAGCGGTAACAGTAGCCTGAGTTGTTTGACTTTCTGTAATCGTAAATTTAATTGGTTTTGTATTTTTGTCGTAATACTTCGGTGCTGTTACTTCGATAAATTTATAATCGCCAGGGCGTAAGCCAGTAGCGATAGCTTTACCATCCGCACCAGTTTTTACATTTTCGCGAATGACTTTCTTTTCATCATTAGCATCAACAATTTTAAATACAGCACCTTCAAGAGCTGTACCATCGATATCATCAACTTTTGTTAATTCAACATCTCCTGGTTTTAAAGCATTTTCAGCTTTCACAAGTAGAGTTTCTTTCTGACTTCTATCGATTGTAAATTTAATAGGTTCTGCTCGTAAAACGTAATGTTCAGGAGCAGCTATTTCAATAAATTTATACGTACCAGGACGTAGGTTACTAACTTTAACTTTACCGTTTTTATCAGTAGTTAAGTTAGTGTAAGGGGAAACGTCATTATTATTTGTATCGACAAGCTTGAATACTGCACCTTCAAGTGGTTTTTTCTCACCAAACTCATCAACTTTTAATAATTCAACTTCGCCCGTTTTTAAGCTGTTATTTGCCGTAACAGTAGCAAGAGCTTGTTGGCTTTTATCAATTGTAAACTCGATAGGGTTTGTACTTAACGTATAATCCTTAGGAGCTTCTGTTTCGATAAATTTATAAACACCAGGCTCTAGATCTTTAACGGTAACTTTTCCATCTGAACCTGTTTTTATATTTTCACGAATTACTTGTTTCTCGTCATTCGCATCGACAATTTTAAATACAGCACCTTCAAGGGCAGTGCCATCGACATCATCGACTTTCGTTAAAGTGACACCACCTTTAATGAGGTGATTTGTCGCGGTAACAGTAAGTGCTTTCTGTTGGCTTTTATCAATTGTAAATTTAAGCGGTTTTTTATCTATTTCATAATTTTCAGGTGCTTTCTCTTCAACAAATTGGTACTCTCCAGGAAGTAAATTTTTCGCTTCGATTTGTCCGTTACCATTTGTCGTTAATTTGGTATAACCAGGAATTCTTTTGTTATTTTGGTCCCGTACACTAAATACAGCACCTTCTAAAGTATTACCCTCTTTATCAACTTTTGTTAGGATAGCTGAGCCTCTAATTAAGCTGTTTTGGGCCGTTTTATTAATTACTGTTGTTTGATCTTCCTCGATTGTAAATTCAATAAGTCGATCATCTAATTGATAATGCTCAGGAGCCTTTATTTCTTTTAAGTAGTATGTTCCTGGTTTTAAATTATCTACAGTAATTTGTCCTTTATCATTTGTTGTTAATTTTTCGTGTTCTGAAATTATTTTTTGGTCTTTATCAAGTAGTGTGAAAACGGCACCTTGCAGTGTGACGTTTTTATTCAGGTCATCAGACTTTGTTAAAACTACTTTACCGACAAACTTCTTATTTGCAAGTTTATATGTTGTAGTCTCTTGTGTACCAAGTTCAACAATTTTCCCTTGTTTTAAATCCCAGCTAATTACATAGCCTTCAGGAGCCTTTGTTTCTTTTAATAAATACTTATCGCGTTTTAAATTATTAAATTTAGCGATACCGTCTTTGTCTGTTGTAATTTTACGGATAACAGTTTTACCTGTACGATCGTATAAAGTAAATTCTGCCCCAGCTAATAGTGCGTTTTTATTGTCGTTATCTACCTTTATAATTTCAAGGTTTCCACGGCCTTTAGTAGCAGATCCTCCGCCTGAACCAGAAGACATTCTCACTTCAATCGTTTCAGTAGTTTCTGTGTTTTTAACTGTCAACTTATTGCCTGTGATTTTCGCTTTATTACTTACTTTTTCTTTATCGTCTGCATTAATAAGTGAGCGATATTCTAAAATATAAGCTCGATCAATTTTTTTCAAGAAGGCAATTTCGAAATGTTGTTTTCCGGTATTATTGTCTGTTGTTATTTTGAGTTTATAGTCTGTTCCTTCTTTTAATTCGTTTACTGTATCTTTTGTTAAATTTCCATATGGATCAACAGTTGTAGGATATAAGTGGAATGAATCTTCCACAATTACCTGATTTTCGGTTGGGTCATCTGTTACAACGGCATCTGCAATGGTTGATTGGCTTTCGTTAATTGCGATACTCCAATTAATATAGTTGTCGTCTTGCACAGCTTTTTTAGTAACGAAGCTGCCACCTTTATTTACTTGAGTGTCACCTGTAAGGGTGTTTACGATTTTAGAGCCATCTTTTAAATCTGCCTCGTTTTTGTAGGTGCCTTGGATAAGTTCACCATCAAGGCTTGTTTTAAAGATAATATAGTAAGGTGAATTAATTGATTGTTTGAAATGAACCTTTAGGGTGTTTTTATTGTTCTCTGTAGGTTCTTCAAGTTCATATTTCTCAGTTGGTACAGCATTACCAGGTTGTGCATTATCAGGATTTCCATTTAAAATCATATCGCGCACTTCAATGGATCCAGGCACTAACTTTTGTTTATCTTGTATGACGTCTATAACATAAGGATCTTTAATCTCAACATTATTATAGTTAAAGCCTATTATCCAAGTAATTTCCTTCGTTTGGGCGTTATAAGAACCGTATTTATAACCATTTGCCTTTGTGAAAGTATCAGGATCGAAATTAGCTTCAACTTTATTTGATTGTGGATTAGAATCCGTATCTATCCAAGAAAGGTTACCTGTATTTTTAAATGAAGTTTTACCACTTTCTAGCTTTGTATAATCAAAGTCTGTCGTATATTTTACGACTAATGTCTTTGTCATATTAGACTGATACGTACCTATAAGAGTAATTTTGAAGCCTTTATCTGTTACATCTAAAACATAGTCAGTCCCAGCTTGAAGGGTATAATTTCCGTCTTTAATTTCTAGTTTCTTATCTTTTAATTGTAATCCACCATGATCAAAGGTGTCCGTAATAATCGCGTTGTTTAATGGATAGTTGTTATTATTTACTATAATTGTCCAAGTTGTTGTTTTGTCTTTATAATTTGTTTCAGCTTTATTATTAGATTTAATAATATTTTGCTGCTTGAAGCTAACTTCATTTTCTTTACTTGAATCATTATCAGCTGTAACTTTATTTTTTACTTTTCCATCTTCTATAACTTTATTAGTTGGCTTGGTTTTATAGGTAATCACATAAGCACTATTAATATCATCATTAAACTGTAAATCGAATCCATTCTTCTTGTTACTTACAGTGTAATTATTAACAGCGTCTCCTGTTACAAGCGTTCCTTTTTCATTATATGAAGCGTTTTTTACAACAATAGAATTTGCATCTAGTTCGTGTGTATCGTCAAAAATATCTTTTAAAATCGCATCTGCTTTTTTGATCTCTCTTTGATCACCATTGTAAGTAATTGTCCACTCAATTGTTTGCGTCTTTGGATCATATTTACTTGTTTTATTTAAGTGTGTACCACGAGAAACCGTTACAGTAGAGCTTGCGTTTTGTTGCTTTTGATTATCACTCGTTATCGTAACGTTATTTCGGAAACTTTTAATATTTTCATCAGTAATTTTTGTGGCATATTCGATTTGATATGCTTTATTGATAGAATCTTTGAAAGCAATCTCCAATTTTGAGCCATCTGATGAAATAATATTGTAATCTGTTGGCTCGGCTTCTGCACCACGCGTTACATTCCCATTAACATCAACTTCTAAATAATAAACTTTAATAGAATCTTTATTTAAGCTTGTACCTTGTGGAATGTTATCTTTAAAAACAGCGTTTTTAAGGGTGTCTTTCGTTTTGTTCATCTCTACTTTCCAATTAATTTCATTTGTATTAATTGGTCTATCAGGTAAACCCTTTTTATTCGTAGCTGTTTGTACATTAGGCTTAAAGTCAACTGTAATAGAAACATCCTTATCTTTAATCGGGAAAGGAATTTCTTGTGTTGTTGTACCTTTAATTTCAGCTTTATTAAATTCTGTCTTTAATTGTAGGTTACCAGCAACATCTGGATGCTCTTCAACATAATCGTTGAATGTCATCGTGACTTTTCCATCTTTTGTAACAGTAAAATTACCAATTTGATGGTTTTCACTATCATATAAAGGACTGTTAATTGTATTGTAAATCTTAAAATGTTTAGGAAGATCAAAAATATAGTAATCTCCATTTTTCACATTCATTGATTTTAAAAGTTCCCATGTAAACTCAATATTGGCAGGGGAATCTGTACTTGGACGGTTATCCTCTATAAATGGTTTTCCGTCTTTATCCGTCAACTTTACACCGGTTAAAATGTTTGTTGTTATTTGCTTTGGACCTGAATTTGTATTCTCAGCAGGGTCGCTTGATAGCTTTTGTTCTGGATTGTCAGTAGCAATTTTAGCTGCTGGGTTTTGTTCCGGATTATCAGTGGCAGTTTTAGCTGCTGGGTTTTGTTCCGGATTATCGGTAACAGTTTTAGTTGCTGGGTTTTGTTCCGGATTATCAGTAACAGTTTTAGTTGCTGGATCTTGCTCCGGATTGTCAGTAACAGGTTTAGCTACTGGATCTTGCGCTTGTTTATTAGTATCCTGTTTGGTGCCATCTTCTTTATAGTTTTCTACTTGAACAGGAACTGATATAGGCTGAACCATTGTTCCTAAAGGAAAAGCGATTTGAACTGATTTTTCCCCAGGTTTTAAAGTTGGGTTAAACACGGTATCAACTTTAATTTTTCCTTTAGCGTCTTTCAAATTTTCTACTTGATCATTAAATATTAATTTTAATTTATTATCTTTAGCTGTTATAAAATATTGACCAATATTTTTTTGATCTGTTACTAAATCCCCTTGCAAATCTTTAGATACTTTTAATGCAAGTGGTATTTGAACTACTGCTGTATCATTTGCGTGTGCAACTTGTTGATCCTTTATTGACCAAGCGTATTCTACTTGAATGGTTGATCCTATCTTTATTAAATTGTTAGGATTTTTTGATTCGTCAATAATATGATTCGTCGCATCGTAGAGTAGGAAGCGAGCGCCTTGTCATATTGCTATGATAGGTTTCTCAAAACCCCTCACCGAACCGTACGTACTCCTCTCAGAGTATACGGCTCTCCATCAATTGCTTGTCAAAGTTATTTTTTTCTGTTTTTCGCTATAAGTTCTACTCTCATATCATAGTGAATTTCATTATGGCAATCCTCACATACGGCTAATGTTTTGCGTCTACGGGCAATCATTAATTTTTGCCATTTGGCTTTGCCTTTCTCAACATCTTTCATTTTTCGGACATGGTGCATTACTAAGTTAGAATCGGTTTTACCACAATGTTCACATTTGTTGGCTGACAACCTATCCATAAGACTAGTTGTTGACATATGAACTCTTGAGGCTAACAAGTTGTCGATGTTATTTTCTTGTGTTTTCATCTTAGTTATATCAACCGTTCTAAATCCTTCCCTGTAGAAAGAATGAGAGTGTTGTTTGCCTTTTTTATCTTTGTAATTGACTATGAATACACCGTTTTTGCAATATTTCCCCTTAATTTTTCCGATTGAGCTTTTATATTTATTGGCGAATGTTTTATACATGCTGTATTCTAGAACGTAACTGAATTTTTGGAGTACCGTTGAATTAACTGCATATTTGTAGTAGTTGTACATCCCTCTGATCTGTAATACATAATTATGTAGTATTTCCAAATCATCTAGGTGTGCCATTTCCGGTCTATGCTTTGGTTTCCAAGTTTCTTTCCCATTCACATACTTCATTTCTAAAACATTCAGGGCAAGTAATTTATTTCGCCATGTTTCATGGGGGATTTCAAGTCTTACTTTTAGATTGTGATGTCTTCTTTTTGCACCTTTCACCGAGTATTTGGTAAATAACTCGTTTCTAGTGATATTGACGTTGTACCCAAGAAATGTTGCTTTCTTGCTAGAGTGGGTGATAAGTGTTTTTTCTTCTGATAAAGTTAATTTTAATTCTTCATTGAGAAATTGAGCTATATCAGATTTAATGGCTTTGGCATCATCTTTACTGCCGATTATCATTACAATAAAGTCATCAGCATATCTAACATATTTTAGTGACTTAAATTTATCCGACATTGGATTGTAGTAGGGACGTTGTCCCCTTTCCTTAACCCATTCGTTGACTTGCTCGATTAATTCCTGAGCTTCATTGTGTTTACCTTGTTCTCTTAGTAAGTCTGCTTTCTTACGCCCTCTTTTTATTTTGAGGTGTAAGTATTGATATCTTTTATCAACTTCTCTGTCTTTTGGTTGACCTTTTCCGAACTTTTCAGCGTATTTTTCCATGTATATATCTAGTTCGTTTAGATATATGTTGGCAAGAAGAGGACTGAGAATCCCTCCTTGTGGTGTTCCACTGAATGTTTTGTGGAATTGCCAATCCTCCATGTACCCAGCTCTTAGGAACTTCCATATTAATCCGATGAGTGTTTCGTCATTGATACGTTTTCTTAGTAGGTTAATTAGGATATGGTGGTCGATATTGTCAAAGAAACCTTGAATATCACCTTCAATAAACCATTTAGTTCCATTACCACTCTTTTTAATTTGTTTCAAAGCTGTATGACAACCCCTATTTTTCCTGAATCCATGTGAGTTCTCAGAGAAGTTTGGTTCATAAATTGCTTCTAAGATATACTTTATTACTAATTGGACAAGTTTATCGTCAAATGTCGGTACCCCAAGAGGACGTTTTTTCTTACTCCCTTTTTTATCAATATATACTCGCTTAACAGGAGTAGGTTTATAGTTACCATTTTTAATGTTGTTGATGATTTTAGATACTCTATTTTTTGAGAAGCCATCAACAGTTTTATTTATGGTTCCTCTGGTCATATTACCTGGATTGGCATATATTTCTTGATAACCTTTATAGTAGAATTCTGGATTATAAAGATTTCTATATAATCTTTTGAACTTATAGTTTTCTTTAATAGTATTCTTCGACAAGGTGTTCAATACATAAACTGGATTTCTCATCAGCATCTCGCTTCCTTCCTGTTTATTATCATCATGAACTAATTGACTACCTTCCTTCGCCATCCTGATTTCACAACCATGACCTAACGTAATTTGTCATACGTTAGTGTGATAGGCTTTCCCTATCTCTGACTACTACGAAGGCTCCGTTACCATATGGAATATTCAAGAGCCACATTTCTTGGTTTTTACCTTGAAATCATCCTCTATAGCCATAAATGGCGCTTCCACTTAGGTAATCCCCATTTAGTACCTTGTAAATAGTTTGTAGTAATGTCGGTTGGGACTTTCAATCTTTACTAATGTACTTTAGTTGGTTCTCTAGTGTGAAACACACCTCTCTCCACAAAAAATAGATGAGCTGAACTAGAGACATATCGTTTCAATGTCTATTTCGATATGGTCGTCGATAAGACCCCTTGATTTATCCTTCACGCAGTTTAGCATTCAACCTTGTTTACCACGGTACACCTAGAAATTCAGTCGCACTCATGACATTAGAGTGACTTATCCCGTTGCAGCCATGCTACACTCCCCGCTCACTTTCGATTACGGATAAGGCTACCGGTGTCGGGTTGTTATCTTGTTTCACTTCACCCGCTGATTTACTAAATCAGAGTTTACAAGGCCCTTATGGGCGCACTTTCATTTCAACAGTGTCAAATAAGGAATCTCCTGTTAAGGTTTCCGCTCTTACTTGATTGTATGGAAAACTAGCAAGTTGCGAAAATAGTACGAATACAATTAAACATACATTAAAAAGTTTTTTCATTTTTCCTCCTCTGAACATTCATTTGTCCATTGGGGACTTATTCCACATGAACAAATGGAATATTAAAAGTATTTGTTATAAGCTATTTATTTTTGTTATCCCTCCGTTTCTATACGCGTTCTCAGACAAACAGAATTATGTTCAAAGCAATATTATTTAACGTAAAACAAAATGTATATTTACACAGTTCTATGGAAATATACACAATTCGACAAAAAATGTCGAAAAAAATACTGATATAAATAATGATATCAGACCTTTATATGTGAGATAGTTTTCATGTATATCTAGTAAAAAAGAATGGTTATAAAGGTAAGTTTTACGATACATACTAACCAATGTAGTGTATCCCTTTGTGAAGGCTTATTTTTGCCTTAAAGTTATGTGGAAATAAAAATCTAGATAGGGTTGGTTTTGGTCAGAATGAAGACAATATGTACTTTGAAAATAGTCATTTATTTTGTCTAAAGAGAGTCGTGCGATTAGTGGACCGAAGTTGAAAGGTGATAGTTTCTTACATTGTTAGAGAAATATAAGGATTACAGAATATTCGACTAACACGTTACTACGGTCATTTTTGAGCCTGTTTAAACAATAAGAAAGAAGGTGTTTTACTCCTTAGTTACAATATCTTTTTAGTAAAGATAAGCTTAAGTAACCTCCGCTAAAGATTATATACTTAAATGATAAAGAGTTCAACACTAGTTCACATATTTTCCCAAAAATAAAAAACGGCTGTTTTATGTGGAATAAATCTACAAAACAGCCGTTTTTGGTATTAGATTTCTGTTAAGATTATTGGTTCACCGCGTGTTACGACAACGGTATGTTCACATTGTGCAACAAGACTTTTATCAGGTGTAACGAATGTCCAACCGTCGTCACCACGTTCAATAATATGATCAGCTTTCATAGAGATGAAAGGTTCTACAGCGATAACAAGACCGTCTTTTAGAAGTGCATTATCCATTGGGTCATAGTAACTTAAAATGTGATTTGGTGCTTCATGTAAGCTAAGACCAATGCCGTGACCAGTTAAGTTTTGAATAACATTGTATCCACTTTTATGTGCGAAGTTTGAAACAGCACGACCAATTTGATTTTGTTTTGAGCCAGCTCTAACCTTTTTCATTGCTGCCCAAAATGCATCAACCGCTGCTTGGCAAAGTTTTTCTTTTGCCTCGTCTTCTCCAAGAACAAATGAAATGCCTGTATCTGCATAATAGCCATCAAGTGCAGCAGATACATCGACGTTTACTAAGTCGCCTTCTTTTAATACACGATCTCCTGGAATACCATGAGCAACTTCTTCATTTACACTAATGCAAGTTACACCTGGAAAATCATATTCTTTTTCAGGTGCAGAAATAGCACCATGCTCATCTAATACTTTTTTACCGATCAAATCAAGCTCTTTCGTTGTCATACCTGGCTTCGCTTGTTTTTTCATTTCTTCACGTGCAAGCGCAACGATGCGGCCGATTTTTCGTAAGCCTTCTAAATCTTGTTCATTACGAATAATCATGAAAACCACTGTCCTTCCTCGAATATATATCTTATCCGATTGTATCATGTTTATTTTCGTCCTGCTACTCGCTTGCGGTATGCGGGTTGATTCCTCTCATAAAGAATACATGACAATTGTCATATCGATGTCATGACGCATCATACTGTTTCCTAAGTTTTCCAAGGAATACAATGTAAATATAAGAAACAGCGGGGGTGGAGAGATGGAAAAGATTATTGAAGTAAATGATGTTTCTAAAACATTTAAACATAAAAACGCAGTAAATAATGTTTCATTTCATGTAAATAAAGGGGAAATAGTAGCGTTGCTTGGTCCGAATGGTGCTGGGAAAACAACGACGATGTCGATGATGCTTGGGTTAAAGGAACCAACGGAAGGTAAGGTCTCTATATTTGGAAAGAGTCCAAAGCATAGAGATGTTCGTAATAGCCTCGGTGCGATGCTGCAAGAAGTAAGTGTCATTGATAGTATTACGGTGGAAGAGGCAATTGAGTTATTCCGTAGTTATTATACGAATCCTATAGAGAAAGAGACGTTACTGCAGTTATCAAATTTAGAATCAGAGCGAAAGCAAAGATGTGAGAAATTATCAGGTGGGCAAAAAAGAAGGTTAAACTTTGCGCTTGCACTTGCGGGAAATCCGGATTTGTTATTTTTAGATGAGCCGACAGTCGGAATGGATATTACGTCTCGAAGAACGTTTTGGGAAACGATTCGAAAGTTAGCAAGTGAAGGGAAAACGATTATTTTAACGACGCATTATTTAGAAGAAGCAGATGCTTTAGCAAATCGTATCTTATTATTTGCGAACGGAAAGATTATCGCAGATGTTACACCAGACGAAATGAAAGCAACGATTTCGAGAAAAACAATTACATTTTACTCAAAGGAAAGCATTCCTACAAAATTACTAAAGGAATTACCAAATGTAACAGAAGTAAAGTCAAACGAAGGACGCTTCATTTTAACAACGGAGGATACGGATGCAACTTTAAAAGCCATTTATCAAAGGAGTTTACCTGTAACAGATGTTTCAGTTGAACGTGGAAGCCTTGATGAGGCATTTGAACAGTTTGTCGCAAATCAGAAGGAGGAAATCGCATGAGAGCGTTATGGATGCAGTGCAAAATAGAAATTTTACGTACATTCCGCAATAAATTATTTATCTTTTTCTCATTATTAATGCCCGTTATGTTTTACTACATTTTTACAAATGTTGTTCAAGTACCACAAAACGGAGATGCGTGGAAAGCACATTATTTAATTTCGATGGCAACTTTCAGTATTGTAGGGACTGCACTCTTTAGTTTCGGTGTGAGACTTTCTCAGGAAAAAGGGCAAGGATGGACACATCTTTTAAAAATTACACCGCTTCCAGAGGGAGCATATTTAACAGCAAAAATTATCGCTCAAACAGTAGTAAATGCTTTTTCAATATTAGTTATTTTTATTGCAGGGATACTAATTAATCATGTTGAGTTAACGGTAGGGCAATGGATTGGTGCGGGGTTATGGTTATTATTAGGGGTAACACCATTTTTGGCGTTAGGAACAGTAATAGGTTCCATTAAGAAGGCGGACGCAGCTGCTGGCTTAGCAAATATTTTAAATATGAGTTTAGCTATAGTTGGCGGGTTATGGATGCCGATTGAAGTATTCCCAAAAATCTTAAGAACGATTGGTGAATGGACACCAACATACCATTTTGGAAGTGGTGCGTGGGATATTGTAGCTGGAAAATCAATTGGATGGGAAAATATCGCGGTATTAGGAGGTTATTTCCTTATATTTGTTGTAGTATCAATATATATAAGAAAAAGACAGGAAGCGGTATAAATGATAGAGAAGAAGAGGATTGAGATTTTTCCAAAACATATGGGATTTTTTCCGTACATGTGGCTTGTGTATTTATTATTTCCAATTTACCATTTAGCACAAGCATCAGGGTGGAAGCTTGTGCTAGGAAGCGGTATGTTGATACTTTTTATTATCACATACCGTCAGCTATATTTTGTTCAGAAGACGTTTATTTTATGGGCATGCATTCAAATGATACTCATCTTTTTATTTGCTTTATTTTATAATCCTTTTATGATATTTTTTGGCTTTTTCACAGCAAGTGCGATGGGATTTGCGCCAAATAAGAAAGTATTTCGAGTGCTGTTATGCTCGTTAGTTATAATGCTTGGAGCATTTTTATTTGTAAATATGAATCAAATAACAACTACAAGTTTAGTAAATATCGTTCCGATGTTTATTTTAATGCTTCTTACGCCATTTGGTATGCGTAATTTTAATCAGAAAAAGATGTTAAGAAATCAATTAGATGAGGCGAACGAGCAAATTAAAGACTTAGTAAAACGTGAAGAACGGCAGCGGATTGCAAGAGATCTTCATGACACATTAGGGCATACGTTATCTCTTATTACTTTAAAAAGCCAGCTTGTAGAGAAGTTAATTGTGAAAAATCCAGAGCGTGCAAGTGCGGAAGCGAAGGAAATTACACAAACTTCTCGTACAGCCTTAAAACAGCTGAGAGAATTAATTTCTGATATGCGTATGATTACGGTAGAAGAAGAGCTAGAGCAAATAAAAGCGATCTTACAAGCAGCTAATATTGAATTAGAAGTGAGGCAAGAAGCAAGATCGAGCTCGTTATCACCAATTGAACAAAATATTGTCGGGATGTGTTTACGTGAGGCTGTTACAAATGTTGTAAAACATAGTAAGGCGACGCGGTGCGCAGTTTCTGTATTAGAATCACAAGGTGAACTGATTTTGAAAGTAGAAGATAACGGAATCGGTTTAACAGATCAAAATCATGATGGAAATGGTATTCGCGGCATGAAAGAACGAATTGCTCTTATTGATGGATTTGTTGAACTAGGTACAATCAATCCAGGGACGTTGTTAACAGTAAAAGTTCCAGTTGTTATTAGAACAGGAAAAGATGAGGTGAGGGCATGATCCGAATTATTATTGCAGAAGATCAGCGGATGCTTCGTGGTGCGTTAGGGGCTCTGCTTGATCTAGAAGATGATATCGAAGTAATTGGACAAGCGGCAAACGGGGAAGAGGCGCTAAAATTAATTGAATCGTTAAAACCGGATATAAGTATCATGGATATTGAAATGCCGATTCAAAGTGGATTAGATGTTGCTGAAGCGTTAAAGAAAGAAAAATCATCATGCAAAGTAATGATTTTAACAACATTTGCACGGCCGGGATATTTTGAAAGAGCAATGAAAGCTGGTGTGCACGGCTATTTATTAAAGGATAGCCCAAGTGAAGATTTAGCGGCAGCAATTCGTAATGTAATGAAGGGGAAACGAGAGGTCTCCCAAGATTTAATGTTTGGCTTATGGCAGGAGCAAAATCCGTTGTCAGATCGCGAAAAGGAAGTATTGTTGCTTGCGAAAGAAGGAAAGACGGCAAACGAAATTGCGAAGGCACTTTATCTTTCGCCGGGTACAGTACGTAATTATATTTCTGAAGTATTAGCGAAGCTTGATGCGAAAAATAGAATTGAAGCAATTACAATTGCGGAAGAAAAGGGATGGATATGAAAAGAAGTTTACCTATGATTGGTAAACTTCTTTTTTATTATTGTACCGCTATTACTTTATTTATTTTTTGTAACGGTTTGTAACCGTGTGCTTCAAATGCCTTTGCAAATTCATTTGATACGGCAGTGCCATATAAATCTTTTGCAGCTTGTACAATATGAGATTGAAGTGATTCAAAGTCTTCAGCGGAAGTTGCATAATTTTGCAATGTACGCATAACAACTTTACTTACTTTTTCATTTCCTTGCTTTTGAACAGCAACACCGTTATATGTTTTACCTTCAGCTAATTGATATAATACGTGACTGATAATACCAGAATTTACGTGTGATTCTTGATTATTACCATCGTTATAGAAATCTTGTAAATTTGTATATAATTTATGACCGCCGTCACCAATTTCCTTTGGGATATCACGAATTGTTAGGCCGCCTAATGTATCGCCCATAATCCAGTTTCCTTTATCTTTCTTTACGTAATATTCGATTTGTGTACCCCAGAAATCCGCTAATCCCTCGTTTAGTGCAGATGTTTCAGCGCTTGGATATCTCACGACTTTATTTTTCGTCGTGCCACTAAATACAGCATGTCCAAATTCATGAGCTGTTACATCAAGAGCGGATGTTAGTTTTCCGTCTAGACCATCACCAAATACCATTTGGTTCCAAGCGGGATGCCAAAATGCATTTACATAGTCTTCTTTTACACCATCACTAACTTCAGTAGAATCAAAACCGTGTACACTAGCAACAACTTTTGAATCTTTATTGTCGTAACTTTTTAGATTATGTTCTTTCTTAAAGTAATCGTAAATATCACTCATATTCTTCATAGCGCCCGCGGCTTCTTTATCTGCAAAATTAGGATTGCTACTTGAAATTAGTGTCCCTGGATAACCAGCTTGACTATATCCTCCGAGGGAATCGGCGTAGTTTGCATTATAAATATAAATACCATTTCCGCGTGATAAATCCGCTAAATAAAATTTCCCATCAGTTCCTTTGGCAATATTGAAAGAGATGTTTTCTTGAAGTGCATTTTTCCCAGTTCCTTGCTCACTTGCAGGGGATAATCTAGGTGATGTTACTTGATTTATAGTCTTATTCTCTTTGTTTTTAATGAACTTTTCTTGGAAAAGTACTTCGCCAGTTTTTAGATCAACGATAGCATTGCCGTTTATAATTTGTTCATTGTTTTCATAAGTAAATGTAATAACAGTTGCGAATGTATAATAGCCATCTTTTTTCTTATAAACAACGGTTTCGCTAGAGAATTCTGTCTCAACTGCATCACTTGGAATTTGAACTATATCGCGTAATTTAGATTTTACTTCATTTTTCGACAAAAAATTTGTTATAGTAAGATTAGGTTGTTGATTTAAATTCTGAACAACTTTACCACTAACAGTTGTGATCACTCCATTTTTATCTACTTTTACAATGAGATCTTGGCCATATACTTTATAGTTTTTATATGTTTGTGCAAGGCGAACTTCGGTTTGATTTTCTTTAGTTTCTTTATTTGTAGGTTGGAAATCTACATTTTTTTCAGTAGTGACTTGTTCTTGTTGAGCTTTCGCCCCATTTACCTCACCTTTTAAATACTTTTTAGCAATATTTTCTTTCGTATCATTTTGAGGTTGTGTTAATTTCCCGATTGTTAAACCAGGCTGAGCAATTTCAACTTTGACTGCACTTTTGTCTAACTCTTGAGCATGAATAGCTTCTGTTGATAAAGGGCAAAGAAGACCGAATGTAACGAAAGCACTAGCAAGTTTTCTATAATTCATCTATAACACTCCTAATCTATTATTGTATGTGAGATGAATTGTATGAAAAATTTGCCGAATTATATATATATTATGCATTATTTCATATCAAAAATTGTCGAATTCACATTATTGTAGTGGTATGACAACTTAAAAAACTAGATTGTTATAATGGGATGGTGAGTAAGTATGCACGCAGAAAAATTAGGAAGTGAAATTAAGAAAATTAGGGTGATGAGAGGATTAACACAAAAACAGTTATCCGAGAACATATGTCATCAATCGGAAGTAAGTCGAATTGAATCGGGCGCGGTATACCCAAGTATGGATATATTGCAAGGTATTGCAGCAAAATTACAAGTTCCCATCATTCATTTTTATGAGGTACTTATTTATTCTGATATTGAGAGGAATAAGCAGTTAAAAGATCAAATTATTCTGCTTTGTAAGCAAAAAAAATATAAAGAAATTTATAATAGAGTATGCAATGAATTGAAAAAGGAAGAATATCATCCCGAGCTTCAGCAATTTCTTCAATGGCAATATTATGTAGCTGCTTACGTATTGAAAAAAATCGATTACGAATATTGCATTTTAGAATTAAAGAAATTGCTCAATCAACAACTGGTAGGAATAGATGTATATCAGAACCTTTATATTGAAAACGCAATTGCAAACATTTATGCTGAAAACGGCTATTTGAAGCAGGGTATTGATTTGTTTGAAAATATATTAAAACAATTAGAGGCATTGCATGATAATAAAGAGTTTGATGTGAAGGTGAGACATAATCATGCAAAAGCATTATACATAGACAATCAATACGAAGAAGCGCTTTGTCACGCAAATAAAGCCATTGACCTATCGTGTCGAATTAACAGTATGACATTGATTGGGCAGTTATACTTTCGAAAAGGTGAATGCCTAGCAAAACTTGGGTGTGATAGAGCAGAAATTGAAGATGCTTACGAAAAAGCATGCTTCTTTTTTGATATATTAGGAAACCATGAATTAAAAGAATCACTTATAAAAAAAATGAAGAAATAAAAAAGACATAAAGAACAAATATGCATAATTGCATAAAGTCTGGATAATTTTTCATGATATATTTAAAGAAAAAATGCGGGTGATGGAATATGAAAAAACTACTTATTGGTAGTTTACTAACGTTAGCGATGGCATGGGGTATTTCATTAGGAGATACAGCATTAGAGAAAAACCAAATAATTTCTCATAATAATCAAGAGATACAATTAGCTAATGAAGTACCTTTTGAGTTCTAAAAAACAACCGTCTTACTTAGACGGTTGTTTTTTTATGGAGTAACATCCAAACGTCTTTACTAGAAACAGGTTTGCTAATAAAGAATCCTTGAATGTGATCACAATTTTGTTTATGTAAAAATTCCCATTCTTCTGCTGTTTCTACACCTTCTGCAATCACTTTTAAATTTAGTTCTTTTGATAGTGTAATAATGGAAGAGACAATTGCTTCTTCTAAAGGGCTAGTTGTAATTCCACAAATAAACTCTCGAGCGATTTTTAATGTGTTGATTGGATATTTTGTTAAATAAGCTAAAGAACTATAACCAGTACCAAAGTCGTCGATTGAAATTTGAATACCGAGATTTTGAAGTTGTTCTAGTTTTGCAACTACAGATTGATTTTGATTAATTGCGATGCTTTCCGTAATTTCAATATCTAGTGCTTCTGGTTTCAGTTCTGTCTCTTCCAACACCTTTGAAATAGTTGGGATTAAATCTGCATGGTTAAATTGAACAACAGATAAATTCACACCAACTTTTAAGTGAGAAAAACCTTGATTATGCCATCTTTTTGCTTCTAAACAGGCAGTACGTAAAATCCAATTGCCAAGTTCAATAATAAAACCAGTTTCCTCTGCTAGAGGGATAAATTGGGCAGGAGATACGATACCGAGTTTTGGATGCTTCCAACGTATTAATGCTTCAAAACCGATAATTTGTTTTGTTTTTGTGCTTACTTGTGGCTGGTATTCAAGGAAAAATTCATTTTGTTGTAATGCTTTTGAAAGTTCACCTTCTAAGAATTGAATTTCATTTTGAGCGATACTCATTTCTTTTGAGAAGAAAACAAATCTGTTTTTTCCATTTGCTTTCGCACGATACATAGCCATATCAGCATTTTTCATTAACTCATTTACATCAGTTCCATAATCAGGGTACATCGCAATTCCGATACTTGGTGTAATAGAGAGTTCTTCGCCTTGAATGAAGAATGGTTTGTTTAAAATAGTTAAAATCTGTTCAGCTATAAAAATTGCACTTTTTTCTGAGTACATTTCTGGTAATAGAATTGTAAACTCATCTCCACCTTGACGAGCGACGATATCTTTTGAACGCAAGCAACCGCGTAATCTTTTTGCTACTTCAATTAATAATAAATCTCCGACGTCATGACCAAGTCTATCGTTAATTTTTTTAAATCGATCTAAATCAAGGAATATGACGGCGACATCATTTGCGTTAGTTTGAGCTGTATTTAAAATGGCTTTTAAATCTTTTTCGAACTTTCGGCGATTTGGTAATCCAGTAAGTGCATCGTGAAAGGCTAAATGTTCTACTTGTTTTTGTTTTTCATATAAGGTGGTAATATCACGTGCTATCCCAAACATTCCGACCACTTCTTTGTTTATAAAAGTAGGGATAAGTGTAATATGAAGATAATAATAATAGCCTTCTTGTTCTTTTGTCCGAACTTCTAACGTTTGTGGCCTACCTTCCTTTGTAATTTGTAAAGCCTTCTTTAGTAGTTCGTGGTCTTTTGAATCAATGAAGTGTACCAGAGAATAGCTTGCCACTTGGCAATAATAGGCAGTAAATAAGCTTTCGCAAGCCTTATTAGATTGTTGAAAAATGCCATTCATATTTAAAGAGAAAACGGCATCGGGATGATCTTCGAATAAAGACTTATAGCGTTGTTCACTTTTTGATAATGCAAATGCACCTTCTTCAACTTCATCCTCTAGTTGTGTAGTCAACTGTTCATATGTAAGGATTAGTGCTTGATTATCTTTCCACATGTAAAGTTGCCGCAAGAATAACAAAATAAGTGATAATACGAGACCAATTAACATAAATTTATCATCCCAAGGTTGAATGATAATAAAGGAAAAAGTAATAATTATACTAAAATAAGGTAGTATAAAACGTACATAATCGAATCGATAATATTTTGCTTTTGTTTCATGTTGCATTGGTTTATCCAAGATATATAGTATGGAAGAAAGTCCAATTAATAAAATAGAAGCAGTGTGTATTAAATAATTAAATTCAGGAGAAGTTTTCATCCCAAAATTTAATTGAAACAGATGAATGTAACCGTATACGAGTATAATAGTGAAACCGATAATTAATGCGATTCTACTAGAAGAATATTGTTCTCTTCTATATAGACTAATAACGGCGTAAATTACTAATGATTGTGCAATAAAATAGCCAATTAAAATCCAAGTTTCCTTTGTTAACATACGGAAGCTTGAAAGGTCCAAGATAAAAGTTAAAGTGAAATAAATGTTCATAATAACAATAAAGATGCTATCGAATGAAAATTGAGCAAGACCCTTAATAGAGTAAATTTTTATAAACTTTATAGCAAATCCAACAAAGAGTAAAACATATTGTATGATAAAAAAAGGTAATGCTTTATATGAGAATATAACTTGCTTATGAATAGAAAGTGAAGGAAGAAATAAAGTTATTTCCATAGCTAACCCGCATAGACAAGTACATAATAATAAAATCCAAAATAATTTATCACCATGCGTCATTTTTCTAATCGCTTTACATAAGCAATAGCAAGAAAAAAGTGCAGCGAAACAGAATAAGAAAAGAATCCCGATTTCTTTTATATTCGACTCATTTGGTATAAGGAATATCCAAAGAGCAAATATAAATATGTATATTATGACAGATTGTATATACTTTTTTTGATTAATCATATTATGACTCCGTTTCAATAAAGTTGAATCTCGGGGAGAAAATGCTAATTTAAATAATAGCATATAAAACAGAATGTTTTTTACTATAAAAATTACTTTTTTGAAAAAATGGTGCAAAGTTACAATTTACCACTGTAACATTGCACCACTTATTCTTTTAATTCCTCTTATAGCAGAAAGTTCATCTATTAATTGGAATAGTGCTAAGTCTTTTTGTTTACTTTCAATCATAATATCGAAATTATGATTGTGTTTTTTTGCAATGTGTAAGAAAGGCTTAATAAACTCTAAATCGATATATTCAGCATGAGCCCTAAATTCTTTTTCCGATCTCGGGGAGGAAATGTGAACTTTAGGAGAGATATTTGTATGTGACCAAGTTTCAAAAATTGCAGGAAGCAACTCTTCTAGTGGTTCCTCGCAAAGATTGGCCATATGATGATGATGATAATCAAATACAAATGGAATATTTTCTTTTTGGCAAATGGATAAAGTTTCAGCGGTTGTATAGGTTTTATCATCATTTTCAAGAGTCATTTGTTTTTTTATATGTGTAGGAAGTTTTTTTATGTTTTCATGGAAGCGCTCAATTGCCTTTTCTTTATTTCCATAGGCTCCACCTACATGAATATTAATGTAAGAAGAATCTGCAATGCCTATAGCATCCAATATTTTATAATGATAAGTCATATCCGTAATAGCGTTAGTAGTAATATGTGGCTTGTCGCTTGTAAATAGCGTAAATTGATTTGGATGAAAACTTATTCGTAAATTGTGTTCTTTAATTAAAGCCCCTATTTTACGCCAAAGTGGTGTGAATACCCCAATATAGTCAAACTCGACTTCGGGATGTGTTGCAAGTGGGACGATGGAAGACGATAGGCGATATAGTGGGATTTCATGCGCTATATTGTAATGAAGGATACGTATTGTGTGCTCTAAATTTTGCTTTATAACATGGTACAGTTTGTCTTCTCGTTCTTGCTTGCTAAGTTTCTTAAAGCTTGTAAACGTCATTGTTTTGGCAGGAGAACAGTCCCAGAGTGCCATTGCATGTGAGACATATCCAAACCGTATAATCATATGAGATACACCTCTTTTATTCATTGTCTTTCCTATAAAAAGAAAGCAAATATTGTTCCAATCCATTCCTTTCCTCTATTGATAAGAGAAGGCGGGTTTACATCGCTATATGAAAGTACGGATGCATTCTCTAGATCTTCATGAAATTTATTTTTTACTGTTTGAATGAAATGTTTATTATATAACAGGCAGTTTATTTCATGGTTAATATATAAACTTCTCATATCAAAGTTTGCCGTTCCGATATCACAAATATCATCGTCCACTATAATAATTTTGGCGTGAAAAAACCCTTGTTGAAATGCATAAATATTGCAACCAGCCTGTATTAATTTTCGGCAGTACGGGAATTTTGCTTCCCGAACGAGAGGGTGATCAGCTTTTTCTGGAACAAGAATTGTGATTTGAACCCCTCTTTCTGTTGCTTTTAATAAGGCATTCATAATTTTTTTTCCAGGAATGAAATATGGCGTACCGATACAGATTTCTTTTTTTGCTCCGTTAATTAAATGTAAAAAAGTATGCTGTAAATAAGCACCATCAGTCGGAATAAATTGATGCAAGATGGTACCTGGTTGTTGTTTTGGAAAATAAAGAGAAGCATCCAATAAATTCTGTTTCGTATCATCAAACCAATCATGCAAAAATTGCTTTTGTAAATCTTGAACCCCTTCTCCTGTAAGACGTAAATGATAGTCTCGCCATAATCCTAAGTGTTCATTATGCCCTAGATACTCTTCGCCAATATTAAATCCCCCGATATAGCCGGTTTTCCCATCAATCACTGTAATTTTTCTATGATTTCTTTGATTGGCAGAAAAGAAAGGAAGAGGAAATTTTACCTTATGACAAAATGAAAAAGATACACCATGTTTTTGCAGGGAGCGAATAGCTTCGTTTGATAAAGAATGGCTGCCAAATCGATCAAGTAAAAGTCGTACTTCAATTCCTTCCTGAGCCTTATCAATCAGCAAATTTAAAAATTCACGACTGATTTTATCGTTTTTTACAATGAAGAATAAAATATGAATGTGGTGCTGTGCTTGTTTTATATCAGTAAATAAAGCGTCATATAAATCTTTCCCATATGTATAAAGGTGAAAATCACTTTGACGTAAAGGGAAAGTGCGAGAGCTTACCTGTTTTAAATGAAGAAGTCTCCCGTATGAAAGGTCAATTGTAATCCAAAGAGCAACGGATATTAACAAAAGAGATAAGTAGAGCATCAGTGAATTCCCTCCTTCGCATTCTTTTCACCTTCAGTATGTTACAAATGATACGGGTAGCACGGCTGTTATTATAAATTTCTTTAGAGGATAGATGTTGTACTAATTAAAGTTTCACTTTATCCTGCTTTAACGGGCAGTAAGCCTTTCACCTCAAAAAATGTTGGATAAGTAGAAGTTAGTTAGGAAATCAACTGCCCGTAAAAGCCCGATGGGTTCAACTAATAATCAGTGGGGGATGAACCACCCCTACTGATTAAAGTTTCACTTTATAGTTTCACCGAAATAAACAGCTTTATGAAAAAATGTGTTGTTCTATAACAAAAAACTGTTGACTGAATGCTCACTCATTATATAATGGGGATAGGGGATATAATTCAGAAAATTATATATTTTTGAAGATTCAAAAAGAAAGAGGGCTTACAAAGAGAGGGGTAGCATAAAAATGAATAGCTTACTGATTATTAATTGGCTGGCTGCCATTGCTGTTATTGCTTATGCAGGATATTTGTTTGTATATCTTATACGGACGAGAATGGCCTACATACAATTAGGAAAAAAAATTGAGTTTGACCGTCGTTTTAAAGAGCGTTGGGATCTCCTTAAGGTCAATGTTTTCGGTCAGAAAAAGCTGCTGAAAGATAAGAAAAGCGGCATCATTCACGTTATGTTCTTTTACGGATTTATTCTTGTCCAATTTGGAGCAATTGACTTCGTTTGGAAAGGACTCGCACCAGGATCACATCTTCCACTTGGACCACTATACCCTGCATTTACATTCTTCCAGGAAATTGTCACACTTGTTATTTTAATTGCAGTATTTTGGGCTTTTCATAGACGTTATGTAGAAAAGCTTGTTCGTTTAAAACGTAACTTCAAATCAGGTCTTGTTCTTATTTTTATCGGTGGTTTAATGATTTCTGTGCTACTTGGTAACGGTATGGGACTTATATGGCATGGCGAGGAGCTTTCATGGAGTGAACCAATTGCTTCTGCAATCGCTTACGTTTTTAGCGGGATAAATGAAACCGTAGCCATTTCAGTGTTCTATTTTTCTTGGTGGGTGCATTTACTAATTTTGTTAACGTTTTTAGTGTATGTTCCACAATCAAAACATGCGCATTTAATTGCAGGACCAGCTAATGTATTCTTCGGTCGTCTTTCAAACCCAGGGAAGCTTGAAAAGATTGATTTTGAAGATGAAACGCAAGAAACATTTGGTGTTGGTAAAATTGAAAACTTTAGACAAAATCAACTTATTGACTTATACGCTTGTGTAGAGTGTGGCCGTTGTACAAATATGTGTCCGGCAACAGGAACAGGAAAAATGTTATCACCGATGGACTTAATTTTAAAACTTCGCGATCATTTAACTGATAAAGGAGCTGCGGTAACATCAAAAGCACCGTGGGTTCCAGTAGTTGCCTTCAATAATACACAAGGAAATCAGTTAGCGATGATGGCGGCTGGAAAAGGGCAACAAGAATCAGCGTCTACAACGCTCGCTTACGATCCGAGTTTAATCGGAGATGTTATTACAGAAGAAGAGATCTGGGCATGTACAACGTGCCGTAACTGTGAAGATCAATGCCCAGTTATGAATGAGCATGTTGACAAAATTATTGACTTACGTCGATATCTCGTTTTGACTGAAGGAAAAATGGACGCGGAAGCACAACGCGCGATGACAAATATCGAGCGTCAAGGAAATCCGTGGGGGCTGAACCGTAAAGAGCGTGAAACATGGCGCCAAGGTGATGACGAAGTAACAGTTCCAACTGTAAAAGAAAAATCAAAAGCTGGGGAGGAATTCGAGTATTTATTCTGGGTTGGTTCAATGGGATCATACGACAATCGTAGTCAGAAGATTGCGATATCGTTTGCGAAGTTAATGAACGAAGCAGGCATTTCATTCGCAATTCTCGGTAATAAAGAAAAGAATTCTGGAGATACACCACGCCGCCTTGGAAATGAATTTGTATTCCAAGAGATGGCGACAAAGAATATCGAAGAATTTGAAAAGGCAGGAGTGAAGAAAATCGTTACGATTGATCCTCATGCTTATAACACATTTAAAAATGAGTATCCGGACTTTGGCTTGCAAGCAGAAGTCTATCATCATACAGAATTGTTAGCTCAGTGGGTGAAAGAAGGGCGCTTAAAGCCTGTTCACGCTATTGAAGAAACAGTTACGTACCATGATTCCTGTTATTTAGGAAGATACAACGAAGTGTATGAAGCGCCACGTGACATTTTGAAAGCGATTCCTGGAGTGAATCTTGTAGAAATGGCACGTAACCGTGAAACGGGAATGTGCTGTGGCGCAGGTGGTGGCTTAATGTGGATGGAAGAAACAACAGGTTCACGTATTAACGTTGCTCGTACAGAACAAGCATTAGCTGTACAGCCATCCATTATCGGTACAGGTTGTCCATATTGCTTAACGATGATCAGTGATGGAACGAAAGCGAAAGAGGTAGAAGAGAAAGTTCAAACTCTTGATGTGACAGAGATTTTAGAACGATCTGTTATCGGACAGAAAAAAGAAGCGATGTAGTTTGTAAGAATGTATACAACTTTAGAAAGAGGTGCAATGATTGCACCTCTTCTCAACGTAGGGATACCGAGCGGGCGCTCAGTGTTAAAAAATGAAATGGGGGAAAGAAACATGAGTAAAACAGTTATTTTAAGTGCTGCAAGAACACCAGTTGGAAAATTTGGAGGATCTTTAAAAGATGTAAAAGCGACGGAACTTGGAGGAATTGCAATTAAAGCAGCGCTTGAAAGAGCAAATGTTGCGGCTAGTGATGTTGAAGAAGTTATATTTGGAACGGTTATTCAAGGTGGACAGGGGCAAATTCCATCGCGCCAAGCTGCAAGGGCCGCTGGAATCCCATGGGAAGTGCAGACGGAAACAGTGAATAAAGTTTGTGCATCAGGGCTTCGTGCGGTTACGTTGGCGGATCAGATTATTCGTACTGGCGATCAATCACTAATTGTAGCTGGCGGTATGGAGTCGATGAGTAACAGTCCTTACATTTTACGCGGAGCAAGATGGGGATACAGAATGGGCAATAACGAAGTTGTTGATTTAAACGTTGCTGACGGTTTAACATGTGCATTTTCAGGTACACACATGGGCGTTTATGGCGGAGAAGTTGCGAAAGAAGATGGAATTTCTCGCGAAGCGCAAGATGAATGGGCATATCGTAGCCATCAGCGTGCGGTTTCAGCGCATAAAGAAGGGCGTTTTGAAGAGGAAATCGTGCCAGTAACGATTCCGCAAAGAAAAGGCGATCCTATTGTCGTTGCAAAGGATGAGGCGCCACGTGAAGATACAACGATTGAAAAGTTAGCAAAGTTAAAACCTGTATTTGATAAGACAGCGACGGTGACAGCTGGTAATGCGCCGGGACTAAATGATGGTGGTGCCGCACTTGTATTAATGAGCGAAGACAGAGCGAAGCAAGAAGGAAGAAAGCCATTAGCGACAATTTTGGCGCATACAGCAATTGCAGTGGAATCTAAAGATTTCCCAAGAACGCCAGGTTATGCAATTAACGCATTGCTTGAAAAAACAGGCAAGAAAATTGAAGACATCGATTTATTCGAGATTAATGAAGCATTTGCAGCGGTAGCAATTGCAAGTACAGAAATCGCAGGAATTGATCCGGAAAAATTGAATGTAAATGGCGGCGCGGTAGCGATGGGACATCCAATTGGAGCAAGCGGAGCGCGCATTATCGTTACACTAATCCATGCACTTAAGCAGCGCGGCGGCGGAATTGGAATTGCTTCGATTTGTAGCGGTGGCGGTCAAGGGGACGCAGTGATGATTGAAGTCCACTAATTAAAGTTCGAGGGTATAAAATTTATTAACAATTAAGGGGGAAGAAAAAATGGGTGTACAAAACATTGTTGTAATTGGTGCAGGGCAAATGGGATCAGGAATTGCACAAGTATGTGCAATGGCAGGATATGACGTGAAGGTACAAGATTTAAAGCAAGAGCAATTAGATAGAGGAATGGCTATCATTACGAAAAACTTAGCGCGCCAAGTAGAAAAAGGACGCATGAAGGAAGAAGAGAAGGAAGCGACATTAAATCGTCTTACAGTAACGCTTGATTTAGATTGTGTGAAAGAAGCGGATCTTATTATTGAAGCAGCTGTTGAGAAAATGGATATTAAAAAGAAAATCTTTGCGAATCTAGATGAAATTGCTCCAGAACACGCAATTTTAGCGACGAATACGTCATCTCTGCCAATTACAGAAATTGCAGCGGTAACGAAGCGTCCGGAAAAAGTAATCGGTATGCACTTTATGAATCCAGTTCCAGTTATGAAGCTTGTTGAGATTATTCGTGGTTTGGCTACCGATGATGCGGTATATGAAGCAATTGAAGATATTACGAAAAAAATTGGGAAAGTACCAGTTGAAGTGAATGATTTCCCAGGTTTTGTATCAAACCGCATTTTACTACCGATGATTAACGAAGCAATTTATACGTTATATGAAGGTGTAGCGACGAAAGAAGCAATTGATGAAGTCATGAAGCTTGGTATGAACCATCCGATGGGGCCTTTGACACTCGCTGATTTTATCGGTTTAGATACGTGTTTATACATTATGGAAGTGTTGCATGAAGGATTAGGAGATAGTAAATATCGCCCATGTCCATTATTACGTAAGTATGTGAATGCAGGATGGTTAGGGCGTAAAACAGGTCGTGGATTCTACGTTTACGAATAAATGCCCCCTTTGTTACAACATAGTGGTCTTACCAAATTATTTAAAGGATATATAGCAAATGGAGGCGGAATATATGAACTTTCGTTTTAATGAAGAGCAGCAAATGATGAGGAAAATGGTTCGGGATTTTGCACAGAAGGAAATAGCTCCCTTTGTTCCTAGTATGGAACAAGGGGTGTTCCCGAAAGAGATTTTGCAAAAGATGGGTGAGCTTGGATTAATGGGTATTCCAGCGCCTGCAAAATACGGCGGGGCAGAAATGGACTTTATTTCTTACATTCTAGCAATTGAGGAAATCTCAAAGGTAAGTGCAACAGTTGGTGTAATTTTAGCTGTACATACGTCAGTTGGAATGAATCCGATTTTATATTTTGGAACAGAAGAACAGAAGAAAAAATATGTTTCTAAACTTGCAACCGGGGAATATTTAGGTGCATTTGCTTTAACAGAGCCAAATGCAGGATCAGATGCAGGGAGTTTGAAATCAAGAGCTGTGAAAAAAGGTGATCATTATATTATTAATGGATCGAAAGTGTTTATTACAAATGGTGGTGAAGCAAGTACATACATTGTATTCGCTTCTACAAATCCAGAGGCAGGAAAAAGTGGTATTTCTGCATTTATAGTAGAGAAAGATACACCTGGTTTAATCATTGGAAAAGATGAACATAAGATGGGACTTCTCGGTTCTCGTACAGTACAACTTACTTTTGAAGATATGAAAGTGCCAGCTGAGAATTTACTTGGGGAAGAAGGACAAGGATTCAAAGTGGCGATGGCGAATTTAGATGTTGGGCGAATTGGAATCGGTGCGCAGGCTTTAGGAATTGCTGAAGCGGCGCTTGGCTGTGCAATTGATTATGCAAAAGAAAGAGAGCAATTCGGGAAGCCAATTGCGGCGCAGCAAGGGATTGGCTTCAAGCTTGCAGATATGGCAACAAGTGTCGAGGCAGCAAGGTTACTCGTATATAGAGCGGCATCTCTTAGGGCACAAGGATTACCATGCGGTAAAGAAGCATCTATTGCGAAATTATTTGCTTCTAAGACAGCGGTTGAAGTCGCGATTGAGGCGGTGCAAGTATTTGGTGGTTACGGTTATACGAAAGACTATCCAGTAGAACGATTTTTCCGTGATGCGAAAATTACGCAAATATATGAAGGAACAAGTGAAATACAGAAACTTGTTATTAGCCGTGCTTTATAAAAGGGCGAGGGGGAGACGGAGATGCATTTTAAACTATCAGAAGAACATGAAATGATAAGAAAAATGGTTCGAGATTTTGCTAAAAATGAAGTGGCACCAACAGCAGCTGAGCGTGATGAAGAAGAGCGATTTGATCGAGAGTTATTTGATCAAATGGCAGAGCTTGGTTTAACTGGTATTCCATGGCCTGAAGAGTACGGTGGAATTGGAAGCGATTACTTAGCATACGTAATCGCTATTGAAGAATTATCTCGCGTTTGTGCTTCAACAGGTGTAACACTGTCTGCGCATACTTCACTTGCGGGATGGCCAATTTTTAAATTTGGGACGGAAGAGCAAAAGCAAAAGTTTTTACGGCCGATGGCTGAAGGGAAGAAAATTGGTGCATACGGCTTAACGGAACCAGGATCTGGATCGGATGCTGGTGGAATGAAGACAATCGCAAAGAGAGATGGCGATCATTATATTTTAAATGGATCAAAAATTTTCATTACAAATGGCGGTATTGCTGATATTTATGTTGTTTTTGCGCTAACTGATCCTGAATCGAAGCAGCGCGGTACGAGTGCATTTATTGTAGAAAGTGATACACCGGGATTTTCAGTTGGGAAGAAGGAGAGCAAGCTAGGGATTCGCTCTTCACCAACGACTGAAATTATGTTTGAAGATTGCCGTATTCCTGTAGAGAATCTACTTGGAGGAGAGGGGCAAGGGTTTAAAGTTGCGATGCAAACATTAGATGGAGGTCGTAACGGTATTGCGGCGCAAGCTGTTGGGATTGCACAAGGGGCTTTAGATGCTTCTGTAGAATATGCAAGGGAGCGCCATCAGTTTGGAAAACCAATTGCGGCGCAGCAAGGGATTGGCTTTAAACTTGCGGATATGGCAACAGATGTAGAAGCAGCACGCCTTTTAACATATCAAGCGGCTTGGCTTGAATCAGAAGGGCTTCCGTATGGAAAAGAATCAGCGATGTCAAAAGTATTTGCAGGCGATGCAGCGATGAAGGTGACGACTGAAGCGGTGCAAGTATTTGGTGGTTACGGTTATACGAAAGATTATCCAGTAGAGCGTTATATGCGAGATGCAAAGATTACACAAATATATGAAGGAACACAAGAGATTCAGAGGCTTGTAATTTCTCGTATGTTAACGAAGTAGGAACGAAAGCGTAGGTATTTTCCTACGCTTTTTCCTTCCAAAAAATAATAGAGAGAGGTGAAGGGAATGGTTAAACATAATGTGCATGCATCGGTGAAAGATGAAAAATTAGTTGCGTTAAGACGTGAACAAATGATTAAAGGTGCGGTGCAACTGTTTAAACAAAAAGGATTTCCGCGTACAACAACGAGAGAGATTGCAAAAGCGGCTAGGTTTAGTATAGGGACACTTTATGAGTACATTCGTACCAAAGATGATGTTTTATATTTAGTTTGTGATAGTATATATGAACATGTAAAAGAAAGATTAGAGGAAGTAGTGTGTACAGAAAAAGGGAGTATAGAAAGTTTAAAGATAGCAATAACGAATTACTTTAAAGTGATGGACGAATTACAGGAAGAAGTATTGATAATGTATCAAGAGGTACGCTTTTTACCGAAAGAATCACTTCCGTATGTATTAGAAAAGGAGTTTCAAATGGTAGGAATGTTCGAGAATATTTTAGAACAGTGTACGGAAAATGGAACATTTACATTAAATAAAAAAGAAATACAGCTTCTTGCGCATAATATTTTTATACAAGGACAGATGTGGGGATTTAGACGCTGGGCGCTGCAAAAACTGTATACGCTCGAAGAATATACAGAAATGCAAATTAGGTATGTATTGCAAGGGGCCCATATGCTTCCGAAATAAGGAACAGACAAATTATAATTTTACTACCCTATAAAAGTTTCCCGTTTTTTTTGTAGCATATTTGTGCGACTTTTGTTTATAATGAATAGTATGGATTTTTTTAAGCAGGCCGTTATATATAAGGTTATATTTGATGAAAGGAAGTGCCGCATAAGTGGATTTTAAGCAATATTCACCAGAAGAGCTAAAAGAATGTTCAATGATTGAAGTTGTACATAGCGTTTTAGGGGATAAAAAACAAGCAACGACATTCAACGAGTTGGTTCAAGAAATCGCTCAAGTGCTGGGACTATCTCAAGAGCAAGTTAATGCGAAAATCGCACAATTTTATACAGACTTAAACATCGATGGACGTTTCATTAATTTAGGAGAAAATCGTTGGGGACTACGCAGCTGGTACCCATATGAGCAAATTGATGAAGAAATCTTGCCTCAACCAAAACCGAAGAAGAAACGTAAAGTTGAAGAAGACGGTTTTGACGACTACATTGAAGAAGACGAAGATGACTTCGACGATGCAGACGTAAGTGAAGATGAAGACGATGTAGAAGATTTGGACAAGGTTCTTGAAGAAGAAGACGGAGATGACGACGATCTTGATGATTTAGACGAAGATGACGACGACTTCGCTGAAGAAGAACTTGAGTATGATGAAACTGAAGAAGAAGAAGAGGAAGAACTGTAGTTCTTGACTTTTCATTATCGTCCATGTAGAATCATTTTTGGGCTCTTTAAAAAAGGACGATAATACTTTTAAAGTGTAAATATAAAAGAAAATTGCTCCCTACTTATTACTTTTTGTGATGAGGGGAGCAATTTTCTTTTTTGTTTTTTGTTTAGAAAATAAAAAGAGTCTAACAATAAGATGGATACAGTGTTATCTACATACGTTGCGCTTTGCAACGGTGATTATATAACAGCAAAATAGAAGGGAGCTTTTTCATGACTAAGTATATTTTTGTAACAGGCGGTGTAGTATCGTCTTTAGGAAAAGGTATTACAGCAGCATCTCTTGGAAGACTTTTAAAAAATCGTGGTTTAAACGTAACGATTCAAAAGTTTGATCCATACATTAACGTAGACCCAGGGACTATGAGCCCATACCAACACGGTGAGGTATTCGTAACAGATGATGGCGCAGAAACTGACTTAGACCTTGGTCACTATGAGCGTTTCATCGACATTAACTTAAACAAATACAGCAACGTAACAACAGGTAAAATTTACTCTTCAGTTCTTCAAAAAGAGCGTCGCGGTGAATATTTAGGAGGAACAGTTCAAGTTATTCCTCATATTACTAACGAAATTAAAGAACGCGTATATCGTTCTGGTCGTGAAACAAATGCGGATGTTGTTATTACAGAAATCGGTGGAACTGTTGGTGACATCGAGTCTCTACCATTCTTAGAAGCAATCCGTCAAATTAAGAGCGACATCGGTCGTGACAATGTAATGTACATTCACTGTACGTTAATCCCGTACTTAAAAGCAGCGGGTGAAATGAAGACAAAACCAACACAACATAGTGTTAAAGAACTTCGTAGCTTAGGTATTCAACCAAACATTATCGTTGTTCGTACAGAAATGCCTGTTTCTCAAGATATGAAAGACAAGCTTGCATTATTCTGTGACATCGATACAAAAGCAGTTATCGAAGCTCGCGATGCAGATACTTTATATGCGGTTCCATTATCTCTTCAAGAACAAAACATGGACCAAATCGTTTGTGACCACTTAAAATTAGACAATCCAGCTGCAGATATGACAGAGTGGATTGCGCTAGTTAACAAAGTGCGTAATCTTTCTAAGAAAACAAAAATCGCTCTTGTTGGTAAATATGTAGAACTTCAAGATGCTTATATTTCTGTTGTAGAAGCACTTCGTCATGCTGGTTACTCATTCGACACAGATGTAGAAGTAAAATGGGTAAATGCTGAGCACGTAACAGCAGAAAACGTAAAAGAATTAGTTGGCGATACAGATGGTATCCTTGTACCAGGTGGCTTCGGCGATCGTGGTGTAGAAGGTAAAATCGTTGCGATTCAATATGCTCGTGAAAACAAAGTTCCATTCTTAGGAATTTGCTTAGGTATGCAACTTGCATCAATCGAATTCGCACGTAATGTATTAGGTTTAGAAGGTGCTAACTCTTCTGAAATCAACCCTGACACACCATATGCAATCATCGACTTATTACCAGAACAAAAAGATGTAGAGGACCTAGGTGGTACACTTCGTCTTGGTCTATACCCATGTAAGCTTGCTGAAGAAACAAATGCTTACAATGCTTATAATGAGCCGGTTGTATATGAACGTCATCGTCATCGTTATGAGTTCAACAACCAGTTCCGTCCGGATATGGAAAAAGAAGGATTTGTATTCTCTGGTACAAGCCCAGACGGCCGTCTAGTTGAAATCATTGAATTAAAAGACCACCCTTGGTTCGTGGCAGCACAGTTCCACCCAGAACTTGTTTCTCGTCCAAACCGTCCACAACCATTGTTCCATGACTTCGTAAGAGCTTCTATTACGAATAAAGAGAGCAAGTAATAAAAAAAGCGCCTGAAATAAGGCGCTTTTTTTAATATTCATTTAACATTTCATCGATTGTAAATTTGATTCCGTGATAAGCAAATAAAGCTACTATTAAACTTGGGAATCCGTAGCGATTACCTTCATCGTCTGGAATAAGACCTTTTAACAGTTTTGTATTAATATGTACGTCTGTATATCGTTCGAGTGATTCCGTACCTTCTTGAAGAGCAGAAATGCCGACAATAGAGTGTCCCTCTTCTTGTAGTTTTTTTGCAATTTCTACAACCGCTTCATCTGTTGAAAAACGGCTAATAAGAAGTACACGATCCGCAGAGGTTACTTCTGCTTCTTTACCATTTTCAAATAAGCGTTTTGCTTGCTTCATTGGTTCAGCACCGAATAGTGCCTCGGCAACAACGCCTTCCATTTCATTTGTACCATGTAAATAAATGAAACCATCGCCAACTAGTGCTTGAGCAAGTAAACGAGCACTATCTTCTATATTCATTTCTTCTTTTTGAGAAACTCTGGAGAAATAACCACTTAATTGAGTTGAAAAAATTTTTAACATAATGTTACTCCCTTCGTACGTGTTTGCCGGCTTTCATTATAGTTTATTTTTTTAGAAAGGTGAAATCGTAGGGTAGCATAACAAAATAGGAAACGGTAAAATAAGAAAGAATAGGAAGGAATTTGCCAAAGAATAGCGAAAATAAATCGTTAAGATATAAGAAGCTTTAAATCTTGTACTTACACAGAAAGGTTGGGAATTATGGAAGGTAAAATTTTAATCGTTGATGATCAATATGGGATTCGTGTGCTATTACATGAAGTGTTCCAAAAAGAAGGTTATCAGACATTCCAAGCAGCAAATGGATTTCAAGCTTTAGATATCGTGAAAAAAGATAATCCAGATTTAGTAGTGTTAGATATGAAAATTCCAGGCATGGATGGTATAGAGATTTTAAAGCATGTAAAAGAAATTGATGAGAGTATTAAAGTAATTTTAATGACTGCTTATGGAGAGCTTGATATGATCCAAGAAGCAAAAGATTTAGGTGCTTTAATGCATTTTGCTAAACCATTTGATATTGATGAAATTCGTCAAGCTGTGAGAAATGAGCTCGCTGTAGAGGCGTAAAAATGAATTTTTTATAAAAAATATGGAAAAAAGCGTTTACATGGACTATTGTGCAGGTGAATACGGTTGAGTTTTTGAGTACAAGTTGTTATCCTATTGAGTGTAGAAAAAAGTCCGGTATGTAGATATACATATTTTACCTTATTCTGGTCATACTACCAGCGATAAGAACTTATCGGATACAAAAAACGTTTTTTAGGAGGATTCACCATGCCTTTAGTTTCTATGAAAGAAATGCTAAACAAAGCACTAGAAGGAAAATACGCAGTTGGTCAATTCAACATGAACAACTTAGAGTGGACTCAAGCTATCTTAGCTGCTGCGGAAGAAGAAAAATCTCCTGTAATCCTAGGTGTATCTGAGGGTGCAGCTCGTCATATGACTGGTTTCAAAACAGTTGTAGCTATGGTTAAAGCTTTAATCGAAGAAATGAACATCACTGTTCCTGTAGCGATTCACCTTGATCATGGTTCAAGCTTCGAAAAATGTAAAGAAGCAATCGATGCAGGTTTCACATCTGTAATGATCGACGCTTCTCACCACCCATTCGAAGAAAACGTTGAAACTACTAAACAAGTAGTAGAATACGCACACGCTCGTAACGTATCTGTTGAAGCTGAGCTTGGAACAGTTGGCGGACAAGAAGACGACGTAATCGCTGAAGGCGTAATTTACGCTGACCCAGCAGAGTGTAAGCACCTTGTTGAAGCAACAGGTATCGATTGCCTAGCTCCAGCTTTAGGTTCTGTACACGGTCCTTACAAAGGTGAGCCTAACTTAGGATTCGCTGAAATGGAACAAGTTCGTGACTTCACTGGCGTACCTTTAGTATTACATGGTGGTACTGGTATCCCAACTGCTGATATCGAAAAAGCTATCTCTTTAGGTACTTCAAAAATCAACGTAAACACTGAGAACCAAATCGAGTTTACAAAAGCTGTTCGTGAAGTATTAAACAAAGACCAAGAAGTTTACGATCCTCGTAAATTTATCGGACCTGGCCGCGACGCTATCAAAGCAACTGTTATTGGTAAAATTCGCGAATTCGGTTCTAACGGTAAAGCGTAAGAATAAAATTCCGTTTTGGAAACCGTCTAGTCTTTTAGACGGTTTCCTTTCGTTGTATAATGAAAGCGTGAACAAGTCTAAAGATTTTATCATTTTTGGTTTTTAAATAGAAAATAATGTGCATAGTCCTATTAATAAATGTGATAACGTATCTAAATTGATAAAGTGAATTCGATGAATAGTTGATCTTTATCTATTCGTGCTACAGGAGAAATGAAGATAATGGTTTCCTATTTATTGAGTTTTGGGATGGAAAGAGTAATTGAGATTCTTAAGGGGAGCTTTCTATAAAAAGATAGAAAGTAAATACATTCACAAGAAGGGAGCTCAATATGGAAAAATTGCTAATTGAAGGCGGAAGAGCTTTAAATGGAACAATTCGAGTAAGTGGTGCAAAGAACAGTGCCGTTGCATTAATTCCAGCGACAATTTTAGCAGATACTCCAGTAACTATTGGTGGTGTCCCTAATATTTCGGACGTGAAAATGTTAGGAGACTTACTAGAGGAAATTGGAGGGAAAGTAACTTATGGACAGGAGGAAGAAATGGTAGTCGATCCTTCTAACATGGTTGCAATGCCTTTGCCAAATGGAAAAGTGAAAAAATTGCGCGCTTCTTATTATTTAATGGGTGCAATGCTTGGCCGTTTTAAAAAAGCTGTTATTGGGCTTCCGGGTGGATGTCATTTAGGCCCGAGGCCGATTGATCAGCATATTAAAGGGTTTGAAGCGCTAGGTGTACATGTTACGAATGAACAAGGTGCCATCTATTTAAGAGCAGATGAGCTACGCGGGGCACGTATTTATTTAGATGTTGTTAGTGTAGGAGCTACAATTAATATTATGCTAGCAGCTGTACGAGCAAAAGGTAGAACTGTTATTGAAAATGCAGCGAAAGAGCCTGAGATCATTGATGTAGCTACATTGTTAACAAGCATGGGAGCCCGTATTAAAGGTGCTGGTACAGATGTAATCCGAATAGATGGTGTTGACTCTTTACATGGTTGTCACCATACTATCATCCCAGATCGTATTGAAGCTGGTACGTATATGATTCTAGGAGCTGCATCAGGAGGAGAAGTAACGGTTGATAACGTTATTCCTCAGCATTTAGAATCAGTTACTGCAAAGCTAAGAGAAGCTGGTGTTCAAGTTGAAACGAACGATGATCAAATTACGGTGAACGGTAATAGAAAGTTAAAAGTAGTTGATATCAAAACGCTTGTATATCCAGGTTTTCCAACGGATTTACAACAGCCGTTTACGACGCTTTTAACAAAGGCGCACGGGACGGGAGTTGTAACAGATACAATTTACGGTGCCCGTTTCAAACACATTGATGAATTACGTCGTATGAATGCTCAAATTAAAGTAGAGGGTCGTTCGGCAATTGTAACTGGTCCTGTGTTACTGCAAGGTGCAAAAGTGAAGGCGAGTGATTTACGAGCGGGAGCGGCACTTGTTATTGCAGGTTTAATGGCAGATGGAATTACAGAAGTAACAGGACTTGAGCATATTGATCGAGGTTATGAGAATATAGTGGACAAGCTTAAAGGGCTTGGAGCAAACATTTGGCGAGAACAAATGACAAAGCAAGAAATTGAAGAAATGAAGAACGCATAAGTGATACTTCCGCAAGGGGGAAGCGAAGCATCACTACTTGCGGAAGTACACTTTATAGAAAAACACGGTTCACAAAATACGGCAGAAATATAAAGACTTAAAGGAGAGGGATTATCGTGGAAAGAAGTTTATCTATGGAGTTAGTACGTGTAACAGAGGCTGCAGCTTTATCATCAGCGCGTTGGATGGGGCGCGGGAAAAAGGACGAGGCAGACGGTGCAGCAACATCAGCTATGCGTGATGTATTTGATACAATTCCGATGAAAGGTACAGTTGTAATTGGTGAAGGTGAGATGGATGAAGCACCAATGCTATATATCGGAGAGAAATTAGGTACAGGATATGGACCACGTGTAGACGTTGCGGTTGATCCTTTAGAAGGGACAAACATCGTAGCAGCTGGTGGCTGGAATGCTCTTGCTGTTATTGCAATTGCAGACCACGGTAATTTGTTACATGCCCCTGACATGTACATGGATAAAATCGCGGTTGGCCCAGAAGCAGTCGGGGCGGTCGACATTGATGCGCCTATTATTGATAACTTACGTGCAGTTGCGAAAGCAAAAAATAAAGATATTGAAGATGTTGTAGCGACAGTTTTAAATCGTCCACGTCATCAAGAAATTATCGAAGAAATTCGTAAAGCTGGTGCTCGCATTAAATTAATTAATGATGGAGATGTAGCTGGAGCGATTAATACAGCGTTTGATCGTACAGGTGTAGATATTTTATTTGGATCTGGTGGAGCACCTGAAGGTGTATTAGCAGCAGTTGCTTTAAAATGTTTAGGTGGAGAAATTCACGGAAAACTATTGCCACAAAACGAAGCTGAATTAGCACGTTGTAAAAAAATGGGCATAGAAGACATTAATCGTATCCTTCGTATGGAGGACTTAGTAAAAGGTGACGATGCAATCTTTGCAGCAACAGGCGTAACAGATGGAGAACTATTACGCGGTGTTCAATTTAAAGGTAGCGTAGGAACAACGCAATCCCTTGTTATGCGCGCAAAATCAGGCACAGTTCGCTTCGTGGATGGACGTCATAGCTTGAATAAAAAACCAAACTTGGTTATTAAATAAAAAGCGTAAGCAGCTCGTTCAGAATGGGAGGGGGATGGAGCTTCTGACGTAGAGGCGCTTTTTGCCTCGTAGGAAGAAGTGAAGCCACCGACCATTCTAGCTGCTGAAGCTGGATTAAGTAAAAAGCGGAGGTGGCTTGCTCAGAAGGGGAAGACATTGGAACTCCTGACGAAGAGGCGTTTTGTGCCTCGCAGGAAGGGGTGAAATGACTGACCCTTCTAGACACCGGAGCTGGATTAAATAAAAAGCGTAAGCAGCTCGTTCAGAAAGGTTAAAATGGTCGACTTTTCTAACTATCGGAGCTGGAACTAAATTAAATAAGAAGCGAAGACAAATTTTCTTGTCTTCGCTTCTTGTATTTGTGTTCCAACGTATTGATTAAAACTAGATAAAAGGGTTACAATAGTGAATATTACCCTACTTGAACTTATTGCCTTTCATTATTAATTATTTGCCTTCCGTATTTTTTCCCTTTACCCATGAAAAAAGAGAATAACGTTAAAGTGTGGTGTCTGAATGAATTTGTCAATTGCAGCATTAGAAAACATGAAATTAAAAGAGTTATACGAGCTTGCGAAAGAATTTAAGATTTCGTATTATAGCAAATTAACGAAAAAAGAGTTAATTTTTTCTATTTTGAAAGCTCGAGCAGAAAAAGAAGGTTTCTTTTTCATGGAAGGCGTATTAGAAATTATTCAATCAGAAGGATTTGGATTCCTACGTCCTATCAACTATTCTCCAAGCTCAGAAGATATTTATATCTCAGCTTCGCAAATTCGTCGTTTCGATTTACGTAATGGAGATAAGGTTTCTGGTAAAGTACGACCTCCGAAAGAAAATGAACGCTATTTTGGGTTATTACAAGTTGAAGCTGTAAACGGAGATGATCCAGATTCAGCAAAAGAGCGTGTGCATTTCCCTGCATTAACACCATTATACCCAGATCGCCAAATGAAATTGGAAACGGAACCTAAAAAGTTACCGACACGCATCATGGATTTAATCGCACCAGTTGGATTTGGACAACGTGGTTTAATTGTTGCGCCTCCAAAGGCTGGTAAAACAAGTCTATTAAAAGAAATCGCGCATAGTGTTACAACAAATCATCCGGAAGCAGAATTAATTGTACTTTTAATTGATGAGCGTCCAGAGGAAGTAACAGACATTGAACGTTCTGTTAAAGGAGATGTTGTAAGTTCTACTTTTGATGAAGTGCCAGAAAATCATATTAAAGTAGCTGAGCTTGTGTTAGAACGTGCGATGCGTCTTGTAGAGCACAAGAAAGATGTTATCATTTTAATGGATAGTATTACCCGTTTAGCTCGAGCTTACAACCTCGTTATTCCACCAAGTGGTAGAACATTATCAGGTGGTATCGATCCAGCTGCCTTCCATAGACCGAAGCGTTTCTTTGGAGCTGCGCGTAATATTGAAGAAGGCGGTAGCTTAACAATTTTAGCGACAGCCCTTGTTGATACAGGATCACGTATGGACGATGTTATTTACGAGGAATTTAAAGGAACTGGAAATATGGAACTTCACTTAGATCGTTCATTAGCTGAACGTCGTATCTTCCCGGCGATCGATATTCGTCGTTCTGGTACACGTAAAGAAGATCTATTAATTCCAAAAGAACATTTAGACAAGTTATGGGGCATTCGTAAAACAATGCGTGATACACCAGACTTCGTTGAAAGTTTCTTACGTAAGCTTCGTCAAACGAAGACAAATGAAGAGTTTTTACAAAACATTGTTGCAGACTCAAAAAGGTATGTAACAACTAAGTAAAGGGAAAAAATCAGGACTCGCTTATTTTATAGTAAGCGAGTTTTTTATGCTGTTTAGGTGATATTAAAGAGAGAAATAAGTGAGAGAACCTTAGCCAGTCAGAGCTAAACGAGCCGTCTCCACTTTAAGATAATATCGAGCTCCAGCGGCTAAAATCTCCGGTCATTTTGCTCTCTCGCATGAAGCAAAAAGCGCTTCAGGGTCGAGAGCTCCAATGCCCTGCGATTTTGAACGAGCCGTCTCCACTTTAAGATAATATCCAGTTCCGGTGGCTAGCTCTTCGCATCTAAGAACCTTCCGCCCAAAAGGTAAAAAGCACCTTTAGGTCGAAAGAACCTTAGCTGGTCAGAGCTGAGCGAGCCACCTCCACTTTAAATTTAATATCCAGCTCCAGCGGCTAGAATGGTTGGTGGCTTCGCGTCTTCCTACGAGGCAAAAAGCGCCTCTACGTCAGAAGCTCCATCCCCCTCCCATTCTGAACGAGCCGCTTGCGCTTTTAAAATTAAAAAGACAAAAACAGGTAGTTGCAAAATGAAGTTAGCCTTGTTATAATTTCATCATATGTGTTTCATCAATATAGTTGTGTATGCAGCTGAAGATGAAAAACTCTGTTTCGAAAATGATTCAGGGCGGAAGGAGATGAAAAGAATGAAAGCAGGAATTCACCCAGATTACAAGAAAGTTGTATTCATGGACACAAACACAGGCTTCAAATTCTTAAGCGGATCTACTAAAGGATCTAACGAAACTGTTGAGTGGGAAGATGGTAACACTTATCCATTACTAAAAGTTGAGATCAGTTCTGATTCTCACCCATTCTACACTGGACGTCAGAAGTTTGCTACTGCAGACGGACGCGTTGACCGCTTCAATAAGAAATACGGTCTTAAGTAATAAAAACATAAAACAGGCAAGTGTATGTATTCGCTTGTCTGTTTTTTTTGCGAAAATATTATACCTTTACCCTACTTTTAACTGAAAAGTAGATGAAAGGAGAGCTTCATGTACTTAATAAATCAAAATGGCTGGATTGAAGTGATTTGCGGTAGTATGTTTTCTGGCAAGTCAGAAGAGCTAATCCGCCGTGTGCGCCGTACGCAATTTGCAAAACAACATGCAATTGTATTTAAACCATGTATTGATAATCGATATAGTGAAGAAGATGTAGTATCACATAACGGATTAAAGGTAAAAGCAGTTCCTGTTTCAGCTTCAAAGGATATATTTGAACATATTACAGAAGAGCTGGATGTTATTGCAATCGATGAGGTGCAATTTTTTGATGGGGACATTGTGGAAGTGGTGCAAGTATTGGCAAATCGTGGCTATCGTGTCATTGTAGCTGGTTTAGACCAAGATTTCCGTGGTCTACCATTTGGACAAGTTCCTCAGCTGATGGCGATTGCTGAACATGTGACAAAACTACAAGCAGTATGTTCTGTATGTGGATCTCCAGCAAGTCGTACACAACGATTAATTGATGGAGAACCAGCGGCATTTGATGATCCAATTATTTTAGTTGGAGCTTCAGAAACGTATGAACCGCGTTGTCGTCATTGTCATGCAGTACCTGCAAACAAAGATAAGTAAAACTCGCTGCGCAAGGCGGGTTTTTTTCAAAATAGAGAGAATGAGCGGTGTGAGCCGCTTACGCTTTTAAATATATCTAGTTCTGGTGGCTAGCTCTTCGCATCTAAGAACCTTCCGCCCAAAAGGTAAAAAGCACCTTTAGGTCGAAAGAACCTTAGCTGGTCAGAGCTGAAAGAGCCACCGCCACTTTTAAATATAATTTGCGTTTTTTTGAGTAAGTACCATATACTATTTGTATTAGATACTAGGATGTAGAGGTGAATGATGTGTTAGATCGTTTGCAAGCTGTAGAAAATCGTTATGAGAAGTTAAATGAATTGTTAAGTGATCCAGCGATTATTAGTGATTCAAATAAGCTTCGTGAATATTCAAAGGAACAGTCTGATATACAGGAAACGGTAGAGGTGTATCGTGAGTATAAGGATGTTCGTGAGCAATTAAAAGATGCGAAAGCAATGTTAGAAGATAAGTTAGACGCAGAAATGCGTGAAATGGTAAAAGAAGAAGTTTCTGAGTTAGAATCACAAGATAAAACATTATCAGAGCGTCTGAAAATTTTACTTGTTCCAAAAGACCCTAATGATGATAAGAACGTTATCGTTGAGGTTCGTGGAGCTGCTGGTGGAGATGAGGCAGCTTTATTTGCTGGTGACTTATACCGTATGTATAGCCGTTACGCTGAGGTACAGGGCTGGAAAACGGAGATTATTGAGGCTAGCTATACAGAGTTAGGTGGATATAAAGAGATTATCTTTATGATTAATGGTAAAGGTGCTTTCGCGAAGCTGAAATTCGAGAATGGTGCTCACCGTGTACAACGTGTTCCTGAAACGGAATCTGGTGGACGTATTCATACATCTACAGCAACAGTAGCTGTATTACCAGAGGCAGAAGAAGTAGAAATTGATATTCATGAGAAAGATGTTCGTGTTGATACATTCGCTTCTAGTGGACCTGGTGGACAGAGCGTTAATACAACGATGTCAGCGGTGCGTTTAACGCATTTACCGACTGGTGTAGTTGTATCTTGTCAGGATGAGAAATCACAGATCAAGAATAAAGAAAAAGCGATGAAAGTATTACGCGCACGTGTTTATGATAAGTTTAGACAAGAAGCGCAAGCTGAGTATGATCAAAACCGTAAACAAGCTGTTGGTACGGGAGATCGTTCAGAGCGTATTCGTACGTATAACTTCCCGCAAAACCGTGTTACAGACCATCGAATCGGTTTAACGATTCAAAAGCTAGATCAAATCTTACAAGGTAAGTTAGATGATTTCATCAATGCCTTAGTGATGGAAGATCAGGCTCAAAAGATGGAGGCAGCTGAGTAATGCGTGTCTATGAAGCCCTGAAATGGGCTTCTTCTTTTTTACAGGAAAATGGACGAGATGAAAATGCGGGAGAAATTGTCCTTTGTCATGTATTAAAGGTGAACAGAACAGGATTACTTATGAATATGCGTGAAGAAATAACTGAGGATCAAGAGAAAAGCTTTACGGAGTTTATCCACAAGCATGTAGAAGGTATTCCTATTCAATATATGATTGGTTATGAAATGTTTTATGGACGGTCTTTCTTTGTGAATGAAGAAGTATTAATACCAAGACCGGAAACAGAAGAGCTTATAGTGGGAGTATTAGAAAGAATCGAGCGCCATTTTGGTGATGAGAAACTACATGTAGCAGATATAGGTACAGGTAGTGGAGCGATTTCTATTACGCTTGCTTTAGAAAATGAAAATCTTCATGTGTATACAGTAGATATTGCACAAGAGTCGATTGAAGTTGCAAAAGAAAATGCAAAAGCTTTAGGTGCAGAAGTAACGTTCTATCACGGTGATTTATTGTCACCATTTCATAAAACGGGTCAAAAGCTAGATGTTGTTGTTTCAAATCCTCCATATATACCGGAAGAGGATTGGCGTGGTCTTTCTCCTGTTGTGAAAGAGCATGAGCCGAAGAGAGCACTTGTTGGTGGTGAAGACGGATTAGATTTCTATCGCCGTTTTATGGAAGAATTGCCGAATGTGTTGCAGAAGAAAGCGATTGTGGCGTTTGAAATTGGAGTAGGACAAGGTGAGGATGTAAAAAGATTGTTACAACAAGCTTTTCCACATGCTCATGTTGAGGTTGTTTTCGATATTAACGGAAAAGATCGTATGGTATTTGCAGAGATGGAGTAAGGTTCACACCTTACTCTATTTTTTTGTGGAAAAATTCATATAGATTTTGAATTTAATAGTTTAGAAAGATGAAAGTCTGTCCACACTGTTTGTAGAAGGGACGGTGGAGGAAATGAAAAAACAAGTTATTGCTTATCTTCTTATACTATTAATTGGTGCACAGTTACTTGTGCAGTTTGGATATATGAAAGCTGATGCGAAAGGGCCTTCAGTTATTCCGAAAGAGGCCGTTCGATTACGAATTTTAGCAAATAGTGATTCAGATAAAGACCAGGCATTAAAGCGTAAAGTGCGTGATGAAGTAAAAGCACAAATTGATGGGTGGGTAGCGGATTTAACTTCATTTGAAGAGGCACGCAAAGTAATTCAAAGTCATATTCCAGAAATCGAGAAAACGGTGGAAAATACGTTAAAAAGAGAAGGAAGTAAAGATTCATTTCAAGTGAAATTTAGTAAGAATGTAAAGTTTCCTACAAAGGTATACGGGAATTTTATTTATCCAGCAGGAGAATATGAAGCAGTATTAATCACAATTGGAGAAGGTGAAGGGGCGAACTGGTGGTGTGTATTATTTCCACCAATGTGTTTCTTAGATTTTTCGAGCGGGACAGCTGTAAGAAAAGAAGAGCACGTTGTGAAGGCGGAATCTCCTGAAGAGGAGCAGGTGAAACAACTAGATGAGGAAGTAATAGATAAAGAAGAGAAGAAAGTAGATAAGGTAAAAGAAACGAAAGCTGTAAAGCAGGAAGTAGTAAAAAAAGTAACAGCTTCTGAAAAGAAAGTAGTAAAAAATGAAACAAAAGTCGAAGAGCAGCCTGTAAGTAAAGAAGAAATAAAAACTGTGGAAAAAGTGGAGAAACCTGTGGAGAAAAAACAAGAAAAGCAAAATGAGTATGTAAAAGTAGAAGAGGAAGAAGAAAAGCCAGAAGTTAAATTGTTTATTGTAGAAGCTTTTACATCTTTATTCTCTAAATAGTACTATTAATAAATCCCTCTTCATATATAAAAATGAGGAGGGATTTATTATGAAGAAAGTGTATTTTGCTACGAAAGCAGATGTGGAAAGATTACATTCTTTTTTCGGACAAGCTAATAAAAAAGATGATAAAATAAATGAGTTGTACGCACAATTTATGATTTTGGAAGAGGCGGAAGAAATACGAGCTGTAATTGGTTATGAACGAAGTGGGGAAGATGTGCTTATTCGTTCTTGTTTATTCACACCTCATGTGGATAAACAGACTTTCTTATATTTTTTTGAAATGTTTTTGCAGTATATGAAAGAAAAAAGTGTTCAACAATTGTACTTACTAACAAATCATCCACAATCTGTACCGATCTTTCAGTTTTTTGACTTTTTTACTATAGAAAAGGATGAGGTTCCAGAGGGAATTCAACAACTAGAACATTTTTGTAAAAATATAAAAGAGCAGAATGCAATAATACTAAATTGTCAGCTATTCACAAAGTTATCCACGGATTAATTAGGTTTATCCACATTTTGTGGATAAACCTTGTTTGTCTTTTGGATAAATCTCATAGTAAACTAAAAATATACAAGTATTTAAGGGTAGAAAAGGACGTGGAAAAAAATGCATACAAACATGTGGGTTGTGGATAATGTTGTGGAAAGAAAAAAATATTATCCACAGTTACAAGAAGCAGCAAAATTATTAAGAGAAAATGAGGCGGTTGCTTTCCCTACGGAAACAGTATATGGGTTAGGTGCAAATGCGATGGATGATGAAGCAATCGCGAAAATTTTCGAAGCGAAAGGAAGACCGAGTGATAATCCACTCATTGTCCATATAGGTACAAAATCTCAGTTAGATGGGATTGTGAAAGAAATTCCACCAGTTGCAGAGAAGTTAATGGCGCATTTTTGGCCAGGACCATTAACAATTATTTTGCCGAGAAAAGAAGGGATTTCAGAGAAGGTGACGGCAGGACTTAATACGGTTGGAGTAAGAATGCCTGATCATCCAATTGCACTTGCTCTTATTGAAGAGGCGAATGTACCTGTTGCGGCACCAAGTGCGAATCGTTCAGGGCGTCCAAGTCCAACATTAGCTTCTCACGTATATGAAGATTTGAATGGGAAGATTGCAGGTATTGTTGATGGTGGTGCAACTGGAGTAGGCGTTGAATCAACTGTAATTGATTGTACAAGCGCGGTTCCAACAATATTACGTCCAGGTGGGATTACGAAAGAACAATTAGAAGCGGTGATAGGTACTGTTTCTTTAGATCCAGCTTTAAAGGATGAGAAGGAAAAACCGAAATCGCCTGGAATGAAATACACACATTATGCCCCGAAAGCACCACTTAGTATTGTTGAGGGCTCACGTGAGTTTATTCAGCATCTTGTGGATGAGAAAAAGGAAGAAGGATTTAAAGTAGGCGTATTAACGACAGAAGAGTATCAGCATGTATATAGTGCAGATGTTATATTATCTTGTGGTGTTAGAAGTGACTTAGCTAGTGTTGCGACTAAATTATATGATGTACTTAGAACATTTGATGCAAGTGAAGTGGATGTTATTTTTAGTGAGTCATTCCCTAATGAAGGAATAGGGAATGCAATTATGAATCGTTTAACAAAAGCGGCAGGACATCATATTATTATTGAATGATAAGGTAAGATTAGCAAACAGAATATTTCTCCTTGGATAAGCATATTGTGAAGTAGCACGTCCAAGGAGGGGCATGAATGACGTTTGAACAGCTAATACCTTTAATAATTATGGCATTCGCCTTAGGGATGGATGCGTTCTCGGTGAGTCTTGGTATGGGGATGATACCCCTAAAGTTAAGACAAATCCTGTATATTGGTATGACGATAGGGATATTTCATATTATTATGCCGTTTATAGGAATGGTACTAGGTCGTTTTTTATCAGAGAAGTATGGAGATATCGCACATTTTGCGGGTGCTATTTTATTAATCGGACTAGGGTTTTATATCGTATATTCGAGCATTTTACAAAATGAAGAGACTAGAACAGCCCCTATTGGAATTAGTTTATTCGTATTTGCATTTGGCGTCAGTATAGATAGTTTCTCAGTAGGACTTAGTCTTGGTATTTATGGGGCACAAACAATTATTACGATTTTACTTTTTGGATTTGTTAGCATGTTATTAGCGTGGATGGGTTTATTAATTGGGAGACATGCGAAAGATATGCTCGGTACATATGGTGAGATAGTAGGTGGTATCATTTTGGTTGGGTTTGGATTATATATCCTTTTTCCTATATAATTTTATGTAGGAGGGAATTATGAACAAGCTATTGGAATGGTATGTTAAATTTTTGACCTTCTATCCTCGATGGCTAAGAAGACTTATAATTTGGGGTATTATTTTGCAAATTTCGATGTTAGGTTGGATTAAGTTAATTCGTGAATGGTGAGATAGTTCCTTTCTGTGAATATTTTGTTTGTACTATATTTATTGCGCTAAAAATTACAGATATAGAAAGGATGAGATGAATGACGAGATTGAAGCAAGTTTTTGGTATTATTATTAGTTTTTTTGTTTTTTGGTTTAGTATGCTTGGTGTACAAATGTTTGCTGAGTTTTTAGATATTGAGTCATTGAAATTTGTTGCGGGAAAGACTGAGGCGGCGCGTGCCTTTTACTCTCCGTACCCGTTTTTAATTGTTTTTCTTATTACATTGCTTTCCCTATACTTCTTCGTAATTAAGCTAGGGAAGCCGAAAAAAGAGAAAATGCCTACTTTAGAGGAAAAGAAGGAAGAATTACAATGAGAAAATCCCCTGCTAAAAAGCAGGGGATTTTATATTTGAGTGATGGGAGGAATCTAGCCGCCTTGCTTTTAAATATATCCAGCTCCAGCGGCAAGCTCTTCGCATGAAGCAAAAAGCGCTTCAAGGTCGAGAGCTTGAAGTGTCCTGCGATTCTGAACGAGCCGCTTCCGCTTTTAGATATTATCCAGTTCCAGTGGCCAGCTCTTCGCATCTAAGAACCTCCCGCACGAAAGGTAAAAAGCACCTTTTGTGCGAGAGAACCTTAGCTGGTCAGAGCTAAACGGGCCACTTCCACTTTTAAATATTATCCAGCTTCAGCGGCTAGAATCTCCGGTCATTTCGCTCTCTCGCATGAAGCAAAAAGCGCTTCAAGGTCGAGAGCTTGAAGTGCCCTGCGATTCTGAGCGAGCCGCTTCCGCTTTTAGATTGGCCTAACCAATTCAAATTGTTCTCCTAATTTTGCATAGTTGTGTCCTGCTAGGCGGCTTATTGGTTTGAGTCCTTCGGCGTGAATGCGCCCTTTTTCATATAGATGTTCGGCAACGTGGAAACGAACGACGCGTCCAATTAGTAGATCACAAGCTGGTGAGTCTTCCGTTCCGCCAAGTGGAATTGCACGTTCTAATACGCATTCCATTCGAATATTTGCTTCTTTTACACCTGGAACAGAGATGACTTCACTTTCGATTGGTGTTAATTTTGCTAGTTCAATTTCACTTTCATTTGACGGGAGGTTAGCTGCTGTTTCGTTAATTGCTGCTACATATGATTCGTCAGAAATATGTACGACAAATTCTCCTTTTTCAATTGCGTTTCGGGAAGTGTCCTTTCTTTCTCCGGCTTTTCGTTGTACAGATACTGAGATAAGTGGTGGATTAGCAGCGACAATATTGAAATAACTATATGGTGCTCCGTTTAGTACGCCTTCTTTTGTTACAGAAGTAACGAATGCGACAGGACGAGGGATGATACTTCCAGTAAGTAATTTGTAATTATCTTTTTCAGTTTGTTCATTTGGATTAATGGATAACATGCTTGTAATCCCCTTTCTAAATATGAATACTTATTGTTTGTTTACAAGATAACGATGAGAAAATCCTGCTGGAAATAATATTTTGTTTCATAAAAAGAACTTACTTCAATTGTAATGAAGTAAGTTCTTTTTTCAAGAATCTCAAATTTGAGATAAAAATTAAAGTAAAACGTATGCGCCAGGTCCGATTAAAGCTACACCAACAGCGACAGCGATTAACATTAAGTTATATTCATATCCGTTTTGTGTTACCCAGTAACCATTTTTTCCGTGAACAGTGAAGATAGCCATTAACATTGTTCCAACGATAAATAATGAACCAACTACAATGAAAATACCTGATGCAAATAAGAAACCACCTAGTAATTCAGTTGCGCCAGCCATAAATGCCATAAATACACCAGGACGTAAACCGATTGACTCCATCCAGCCACCTGTTCCTTTTAAACCGTAACCGCCGAACCAACCAAATAATTTTTGAGCGCCATGACCCATGAATGTAATTCCTATAATAAGACGAATAATAAGTAGACCGAAATCCATCATTTTTAAAAACCTCCTAAAAGTTATTAACTTACCTTACGTAAGTAATAATAAAATAGTTACTTACTTTAGTCAAGTGAATTTCGAAAAAAGTTTGAATTAAATTTTACAAATTAACAACAAAAAATAAAATGTAGTAAAGACCTCTAGACAAGTTGGGCAAAAAAAGAGAAAATATAAATAGAAGTTAACTTCTAATTGTTATTCAGACAATCAGAATTGACTGGAATTTTGTGAAGCGCTACAATAAGAGTCTATTAGTAATGACGTAATTTATTTCGAAAGCGTTTTTACAGTATAATATTCGAAGTATGAAGTCTTACATGTATCCCGAGCTTTACTAGGGATTGCCCTATAAACTTTTAGGTAAATTATAAGGAGGACTATCCTATGTTTAAAAAATTATTCGGTCTTGGTTCAAAAACAAATGAAGAAACAATCGTAGCTCCATTAACTGGAGCAGTGAAAAATATTGAAGAAGTACCAGATCCAGTATTTGCTGGTCGTATGATGGGTGACGGTGTTGCAATCGATCCTACTGAAGGTGTAGTTGTATCTCCAGTTGATGGTGAAATCGTACAATTATTCCACACAAAACATGCTATCGGAATTAAAGCGAAAAACGGTACAGAAATTTTAATCCACGTTGGATTAGAAACTGTAAAAATGGAAGGCGAAGGTTTCGAAGCTCACGTTTCTGAAGGCCAAGCTGTAAAAGCTGGAGATAAATTAATCTCATTCGACTTAGAATTAATCCGTGAAAAAGCGAAAAGCACAATTACTCCAATTGTTATTACAAACACAGATGCAGCTGAGTCTATTAAGACAACTGTAGGCGTAGCAGCTACAAAAGGTTCAACAGAAGTAATGAAAGTTACAATGAAATAATTGCAATATAAGAGGAATCCGTTTCGTATGAAATGGATTCCTTATTTTTGTTGCATGTTCAGCATGTATGTTAAAATACTCTAGGCACTTGGAAATAGGGTTTCACATATATGTGGATAAGGCTCATTTTTCTTAGAAAAAATATAAGAGAAATGCGCCTTTTGTATATTCACATTTCTTTTGTTCTATTCTAATGTAAGTTATGATGAATGGTAAGAAATCGAATATAGGGGTGGGTTTGAATGAAACGAGTGTTATTTGTTTGTACTGGCAATACATGTCGTAGTCCAATGGCTGAGGCGTTGCTTCGTCATCACGGAGGAGATAAGTTTGAAGTGCAATCTGCTGGTGTTTTCGCCTATCCTGGGAGCGATGCATCGGTACATGCGAAGGAAGCTTTAGCTGAAAAAGGAATTTTAATTGATCATGCGGCGCAGCAAGTAAATGAAACTTTGCTTGATTGGGCTGATATTGTTGTAACGATGACAGAAAACCATAAACAAATTGTACTTGGGCATTATCCGAGCGTTGAAAAGAAATTAAATACGTTATATGGATTAACTGAAGGTATAGGCAAGGACATTTCAGATCCATTTGGAGGCTCGCTTTCTATTTATAAAGAAACGTTAGATGAGATGGAAAAACTTGTACAAACTTTACTGAAAAAACATTCAGTAGGTTGATGTTTCGTGTATAATACGATATTGGAGATCACTTCTTCCTATATGAGGTAGCGAGTGTGAAATGAAGATAATTGATTGAAACTTTGGAGGGGTAAAAATGAAAGTAGTAATAGCATCTGATCACGGCGGTATGAATATCCGCAAAGAACTTGTAAGTTTATTAGAAGAGTTAAATATTGAATATGTTGATTTAGGTTGTGAATGTGAAGCTGGTTCTGTTGATTACCCTGACTTTGCGTTTCCAGCAGCTGAAATGGTAGCGAATGGTGAAGTAGATCGTGGTATTTTAGTTTGTGGGACAGGCATTGGTATGTCAATCGCAGCAAACAAAGTAAATGGTATCCGTTGTGCGTTAGTTCATGATACTTTCAGCGCGAAAGCAACGAGAGAGCATAATGACACTAACATGCTAGCGATGGGCGAGCGTGTAATTGGTGCTGGTCTAGCGCGTGATATCGCGAAAATCTGGTTAACAACTGACTATGAAGGTGGTCGTCACGAAAACCGCGTAGGAAAAATTAAAACATACGAAACAAAGTAATAGATTCTAACTATCAGTAGTGTGAAATATAATTTGGTGAACCAACCTGTGAAAGGAAGAGGCGTAATGACAGAAATCGTAAAGGTAAGAGAACAGCTACAAATGTCGCTTTCTGATTTCCAAGAACAAGCTTCATTACAAAGCGGTCAAATTTTTGTAGTGGGTTGTAGCACGAGCGAAGTGCTAGGCGAAAGAATTGGAACATCAGGAACGATGGAAGTAGCAGAGGCGATTTTCTCTGAGTTAAAACAATTTCAAGAGCGAACAGGTATTGAATTAGCGTTTCAATGTTGTGAGCATTTAAACCGTGCTTTAGTAGTTGAGAGAGAAGTAGCGATAAAATATCAATTTGAAATTGTAACAGTTACGCCTGTTAGATCAGCAGGTGGTGCATTGGGGACATACGCGTATCACAATTTGAAAGATCCGGTAGTAGTTGAGTTTATTAAAGCTGATGCAGGAATGGATATTGGTGATACATTTATCGGTATGCATTTAAAGCATGTAGCTGTTCCGGTTCGTACAAGTGTGAAGGCAATTGGAAGTGCGCATGTAACGATGGCCAAAACACGTGGAAAACTAATTGGTGGAGCGCGTGCTGTCTATGCGGCAGTGGAAGAGACTACCACTTGCCGTTAAATATGAGAAATTAGGAAGTCATATAGTAACTGTTTATCATAAGATAAAAGGTATGTTGTCTGACTTTATAATAGAAGAAAGAAAAGACCGATTTTCGGTCTTTTTTTTCTTTTATGATATAGAAAGTCATGTTAGAATGTAGTTGAAAACATGAAGGTTCGAAAGAATTACAACCTGAATTTTCGTTTTTTCTGAATAAATAAGAAAAAACTGTTGGGAATCGATGTAATTCGTTCAGAAAAGGGGGATTTTGGTGGATCATTTAAAACGTCAAGATGAAAAGGTATTTGCTGCAATTGAGGCAGAACTAGGAAGACAGCGTTCAAAGATTGAGTTAATTGCTTCGGAAAACTTCGTAAGTGAAGCAGTAATGGAGGCACAAGGTTCTGTTTTAACGAATAAGTATGCTGAAGGATATCCTGGAAAACGTTACTATGGTGGCTGTGAACACGTAGACGTAGTAGAAGATATCGCACGTGATCGCGTGAAAGAAATTTTCGGCGCAGAGCACGTAAATGTTCAACCACACTCTGGTGCACAAGCGAACATGGCAGTATACTTTACGATTTTAGAGCAAGGCGATACAGTACTTGGTATGAACTTATCTCATGGTGGTCACTTAACACACGGAAGCCCTGTTAACTTCAGTGGAGTACAATATAATTTCGTAGAATATGGCGTGGATGCTGACTCTCACCGTATTAATTACGATGATGTATTAGCAAAAGCGAAAGAACATAAACCAAAATTAATCGTTGCAGGTGCAAGTGCATACCCTCGTGTTATCGATTTCAAGCGATTCCGTGAGATTGCAGATGAAGTGGGCGCTTATTTAATGGTTGATATGGCACATATCGCTGGTTTAGTAGCTGCTGGTTTACACCCAAATCCAGTACCACATGCACATTTCGTTACAACGACAACACATAAAACGTTACGTGGTCCGCGTGGTGGTATGATTTTATGTGAAGAGCAATTTGCAAAACAAATTGATAAATCAATCTTCCCTGGTATTCAAGGTGGTCCACTTATGCACGTAATCGCTGCAAAAGCTGTTGCATTTGGTGAAGCACTTCAAGATGATTTCAAAACATATGCACAAAATATCATTAACAATGCGAACCGCTTAGCTGAAGGTCTTCAAAAAGAAGGACTTACACTTGTTTCTGGCGGAACAGACAATCACTTAATCTTGATTGATGTTCGTAACTTAGAAATCACAGGTAAAGTAGCAGAGCACGTATTAGATGAAGTTGGTATTACAGTGAACAAAAATACAATTCCATTTGAAACAGCAAGCCCATTTGTAACAAGTGGTGTACGTATCGGTACAGCAGCTGTAACATCTCGTGGTTTCGGTTTAGAAGAAATGGATGAAATTGCGTCACTTATTGCTTATACATTAAAAAATCATGAAAATGAAGCTGCATTAGAAGAAGTACGTAAGCGTGTAGAAGCGTTAACTAGCAAATTCACAATGTATCCAAATCTATAATAGATTGAAGAAGACTGCCGAGACTTAATTGTTTTGGCGGTCTTTTTTGTGGACATATATTATTTTTAAAGTATGTATACAAATGATGAATAAATTTTGGCGATATAATGAAGGATACAGCTCCCATAATTGGTAAAGATACTAGATAGATTCATCGTAAAATCATGATTTTGCCAAATTTGCCCTTGAATATTAGTAGCGTTTTCTTTACAATCGTAAATAGTGTAAAAAAGCGTGCAAACGCATGAATATCATCTAAAGGAGAGATTCACATGGGAAAACTGTATGTATTTGATCACCCGTTAATTCAACATAAGATTACATATATTCGCGATAAGAATACAGGTACGAAAGATTTTCGTGAATTAGTGGACGAAGTAGCAAGTTTAATGGCTTTCGAAATTACTCGCGACCTTCCACTTAAGGACATTGAAATTGAAACACCTGTAAGCAAAGCGACAACAAAAGTGATCGCTGGTAAAAAACTTGGTTTAATTCCGATTTTACGTGCAGGTTTAGGAATGGTTGATGGAATTCTGAAATTAATTCCAGCAGCAAAAGTAGGACACGTTGGTTTATACCGTGACCCTAAAACATTGCAACCGGTAGAATACTATGTGAAACTTCCAACGGATGTAGAAGAGCGTGACTTTATCGTACTAGATCCGATGCTAGCAACAGGTGGTTCTGCGGCTGAAGCAATTAACTCTCTGAAAAAGCGCGGTGCGAAACAAATTAAATTAATGTGTATCGTTGCAGCTCCAGAAGGGGTAAAAGTAGTACAAGAAGAACATCCTGATGTTGATATTTATGTAGCAGCATTAGATGAGAAATTAAATGACCACGGATATGTAGTACCAGGTCTTGGTGATGCTGGTGACCGTTTATTCGGAACGAAGTAAGACAACTGACGAGCAGGGGAGATTTCCCAGCTCGTCTTTTTTGTTGTAAGCAAGTAGGGGAGGGGGAGAGGATAAATATACATCGTATATACAACATAAGTTGCATACACCTCACATATAATATAGAAGTCTTACGTCTGAGGAACACTATATTATGGAAGAAAAGCGTTATATCTCGAAAATATAATAGTGACAAACTTGTGAACATTTCCTTCTATTATAAAGAGAAAACTGTTAGAAATTGCATATATGTAACCAGTATTTAGAAGGGGAACGTTTTCATTTTTGGGAGGAAATGCCTAATACTCAAATTTTTAGATTTTTTACGATTTCTCGTTGACACTGTTAATACCCTATTGTATGCTAACAACGGGGATAGATGGTAGGGCTTTCAGTGACAAAATTACATCTATTCCGTGACGAAAATGTAAATTTTTTGTTTTGTATAGGATTTATGCAAAAAAATGAGTTATTATTAACACATCGTGAATGAGGGTTACATATTGGAGGGATGAATCCTTGCAAAAAAACGATCGCAGCCATATAAAAGCTTATGCTTTAATGTCAGGTATTCTTGCTCAATTAGTCGGTTCTATTCTTGTTGGAATCTTTGGTGGGCAGTGGATTGATAATAAGGTTGGAACGTTTCCGTTGTTTCTTATTATAGGGTTATTACTCGGACTAGGAACAGGGGTATACGCAATGATTCGACTCATTCGACATTACTATTCGGGAGAGCAATGATGATAGACGTACATGGACTTGTCCAAAGACAAAAGAAATATATGTACTACTTGCTTGCGCTTCTAGTGCTAGGATGGGGATTTACCTCTTACAAGGATGTATTTCTTGGACTGATTATCGGGACGATTTTCAGTTTTCTTAGTTTGCGCATCATTGCACGTAGAACAGACAAGCTGCTAGATCGCGTAACAAATGGAGAAAACGTGAAGTTCAAGGCAACAGCGGTAAGTACATATTCAAGATTCGCCACGATTGGGTTATTAATTTTATTTGCAGCCAAATATCAAGAGTTAATCGCGATGTGGGGCCTAGGTGTAGGATTGCTGACAGGATACCTTGTCATGATCATAGATTTTCTTTATTTAGAGTATAAGAGCAGGGAAGAGAGGTGAATTACTAGTGGAACACGGTAAATTAGTTGAATTTCTAGGTTTAACGTTCGATTTGTCATCAGTTATGATGGTTACTGTAGCAGCAGTTATTGTTTTCTTAATCGCTGTTATCGGAACTCGCAGCTTAGCTCTTCGCCCAACCGGGATGCAAAACTTCATGGAATGGGTGTTTGACTTCGTGAAAGGGATTATCAATAGTACGATGGACTGGAAAACAGGTGGACGTTTCTTAACGCTTGGCGTTACGCTTATCATGTTTATCATCGTATCGAACTTCCTTGGTTTACCATTCATGTATTCAGCAACTGAAGCTGGCGAACATATTGCATGGTGGAGATCACCAACGTCTGATCCAGCAGTTACATTAACATTAGCCGTGATGGTAGTTACCCTCACCCATTATTATGGAATTAAGATGAAGGGTACGAAAGAGTACGTAAAAGGTTATTTCCAACCTATGAAATTCTTATTCCCATTAAAGGTTATTGAGGAGTTTGCTAACACATTAACGTTAGGTCTTCGTTTATTTGGTAACATTTATGCAGGTGAGATCTTATTAGGATTACTTGCTAAGTTGGGCGGAGCATCAGTCCTTGGGGCATTAGGTGCGCTTGTACCAATGTTAGCATGGATGGGATTCAGTGTATTCGTTGGTTCAATCCAGGCATTTATTTTCGTTATGTTAACGATGGTTTATATGGCTCATAAAGTAAGCCATGACCATTAATATAATTTAAGTAAGAAAAAATTTATTTTTTTATAATACAAAGGAGGACAAATTAAATGAGTTTAGGTGTAATCGCAGCTGCAATTGCAATTGGTTTATCAGCATTAGGTGCAGGTATTGGTAACGGTCTTATCGTATCACGTACAATCGAAGGTGTTGCTCGTCAACCAGAATTAAAAGGCGCACTTCAAACAATTATGTTCATCGGGGTTGCTTTAGTTGAGGCACTTCCAATCATCGGTGTAGTTATTGCATTCATCGTAATGAACAAATAAGGGAGACTCCCCTTACATAGATGGCGAAGAGTGTTTTTCCGAACTTTCTTCGCCATTGCTTTATGAATGAAACGTATGTCTTTTTTTTCATATGATCAATTTAGATATTTTGAAGGGAGTGAATCCTTGTGCCAACTTTATTATTAGGTGCTGCCATTCCATTTGGAACGATTGCTTATACATTGTTCATTTTCTTACTTCTATTAGTAATGCTACGCAAATTTGCGTGGGGTCCTTTAATGGGAATTATGAAAGAACGTGAAGAGCATGTTACTAATGAAATCGACGCTGCAGAAAGAAGTAATGCTGAGGCGAAGAAGTTAGTAGAAGAACAACGTGAAATGTTAAAACAATCACGTGTTGAAGCACAAGAGTTAATCGAAAGAGCGAAAAAGCAAGCTGTAGATCAAAAAGATGTTATTGTTGCTGCTGCGAAAGAAGAAGCAGAATCAATTAAAGCATCTGCTGTACAAGAAATTCAACGCGAAAAAGAGCAAGCAATTGCTGCTTTACAAGAACAAGTTGCTTCTTTATCTGTTCAAATTGCTTCTAAAGTAATTGAAAAAGAATTAAAAGAAGAAGATCAAGTGAAGTTAATTCGCGATTATATTAAAGAAGTAGGAGAAGCGCGATGAGCAATGGGATTGTAGCAAAACGTTATGCTGTCGCTCTTTTTAAAATTGCTAAAGAAAAACACGTATTAGAAATGTTTGAAGAGGAATTACGCCTTGTACAAAACGTTTATGTAAAGAACGGAGAACTACATAGCTTTTTAACGCAACCGAACATTTCAAAGGAACAAAAGAAAACGTTTCTTGCAAACGTATTCGGATCTGTTTCTGAATCTATTTTAAATACGTTATATATTTTAATTGATAACAAACGCATTGATATCTTACCTGAAATTGCAGATGAATATGTTGTTCTTGCTAATGAAGAACGTAACGTAGCGGATGCAACTGTATATTCTACTCGTCTTCTATCAGAAGAAGAGAAGCTTAACATTGCTGAAGCATTTGCAAAGAGAACGGGAAAAGATGCAATTCGCGTGAAAAATGTTGTAGATGAAGATTTACTAGGCGGAATTAAAGTACGTATTGGAAATCGCATTTATGACGGAAGTTTACAAGGAAAATTAGCACGTATTCAGCGTGAATTAATGAAGAATAGATAGGGGTGAAGCACATGAGCATCAGAGCTGAAGAAATTAGCGCACTGATAAAGCAACAAATCGAGAACTATCAGTCTGAAATCGAAGTTAGTGATGTTGGTACAGTTATCCAAGTTGGTGACGGTATCGCGCGTGCTCATGGTCTTGATAACGTAATGGCTGGTGAACTTGTAGAGTTCTCTAACGGCGTTATGGGACTAGCACAAAACTTAGAGGAAAACAACGTAGGTATTATCATTTTAGGACCTTACACAGAAATTCGTGAAGGTGACGAAGTTCGTCGTACTGGTCGCATCATGCAAGTACCGGTAGGAAAAGAACTAATTGGTCGTGTTGTAAACCCATTAGGTCAACCAGTTGATGGTTTAGGCCCAATCAATACAACAAACACTCGTCCAATCGAAAGTCCAGCACCAGGTGTAATGGATCGTAAATCTGTTCATGAGCCACTTCAAACAGGTATTAAAGCGATCGATGCTCTTGTACCAATTGGCCGTGGTCAACGTGAGTTAATCATCGGTGACCGTCAAACTGGTAAAACAGCGGTTGCACTTGATACAATCATTAACCAAAAAGATGAAGATATGATTTGTATCTATGTAGCAATTGGACAAAAAGAATCAACTGTACGTAACGTAGTAGAAACACTACGTAAGCACGGTGCATTAGAGTACACAATCGTTGTAACTGCATCTGCTTCTCAACCAGCTCCATTATTATACCTAGCTCCTTACGCTGGTGTAACAATGGGTGAAGAGTTCATGTACAATGGTAAACACGTATTAGTAGTATATGATGACTTATCAAAACAAGCAGCGGCTTACCGTGAGCTGTCATTACTATTACGTCGTCCTCCAGGTCGTGAAGCTTACCCAGGGGATGTATTCTACTTACATTCTCGCTTATTAGAGCGTGCAGCAAAATTAAGTGATGCAAAAGGCGGCGGTTCTTTAACTGCACTACCTTTCATCGAAACACAAGCAGGGGACGTATCAGCATACATCCCAACAAACGTAATTTCTATTACGGATGGACAAATCTTCTTACAATCTGACCTATTCTTCTCTGGCGTACGTCCAGCGATCGATGCGGGTACTTCTGTATCTCGTGTAGGTGGATCTGCTCAGATTAAAGCAATGAGTAAAGTATCAGGTACACTTCGTCTTGACCTTGCATCTTACCGTGAGTTAGAAGCGTTCGCTCAGTTCGGTTCTGACCTTGATAAAGCAACTCAAGCGAAATTAAACCGTGGTGCTCGTACTGTTGAGGTATTAAAACAAGGATTACACAAACCATTACGTGTAGAGAAACAAGTTATCATTCTTTACGCTTTAACACGTGGATTCCTAGATGATATCCCAGTAGTAGATATCACTCGTTTTGAAGAAGAATTCCATGCTTGGTTAGATTCTAATGCGACTGACTTATTAGAAGAAATCCGCACAACTAAGAAACTTGCGGATGACGACAAATTTGCAGCAGCAATCAATGGATTTAAAAAAGTATTTGTAGCTTCTGAATAATAAAAGCGGAAGCGGCTCGTTCTGAATGTGAGGGGGATGGAGCTTCTGACGAAGAGGCGGTGTTTGCCTCGTAGGAAGAAGTGAAGCCACCGAGCATTCAAGCCGCTGGAGCTAGATAGTATATATAAAAGGCATCTCGGGCTCTGAGATTGCTAAAGGTCATGTAAAGGAAAAGAGTAGGTGCACCTATTCTTTTCCTTCAATCATGAGCAAGAATATCTTGCAACGTAGATTAGGAAGAGGATTCTTACTAATCGTGCCAACTTCCGGAAAAAAGGTGGTGAAAACCTGTGGCATCTTTACGCGATATAAAAGCGAAGATTAACTCGACAAAGAAAACGAGTCAAATTACGAAAGCGATGGAGATGGTATCTGCATCTAAGTTAAACCGTGCAGAGCAAAATGCTAAATCTTTCGTTCCGTATATGGAAAAGATTCAAGAAGTAGTAGCGAGCATTGCGCAAGGAAGCAAAGGGATTAATCATCCAATGCTAAATGCGCGTCCTGTAAAGCGTACAGGATACATCGTTATTACGTCTGATCGCGGACTAGCAGGTGGTTATAACAGTAACGTATTACGTACAGTAAGTAACGTAATTCGTGAACGTCATAATATGGATTCAAACCAATATTCTATTATTGTGCTTGGACGACTAGGACGTGATTATTTAAAACGTCGCGGCTTTAACATTATTGATGAAGTAGTTGGATTATCTGACCACCCATCATTTACTGATATTAAAGACCTTGCTTCTCGAGCAATTGCGATGTTCGCAGATGGTGCTTATGATGAGCTGTACATCTACTACAACCATTACGTAAGTAAAATTTCACAAGAGGTAACGGAAAATAAAATTTTACCGCTTACTGATGTGGCGTCTGACAAACCGACGACAGCTTATGAATTCGAACCTTCTGAAGAAGAAATTTTAAAAGTACTATTGCCACAATACGCAGAAAGCTTAGTGTACGGTGCATTACTAGACGGTAAAGCAAGTGAACACGCAGCGCGTATGACAGCAATGAAGAGTGCTACAGACAACGCAATGGAAGTTATCGATTCACTTACACTTTCATTCAACCGTGCGCGTCAGGCAGCGATTACGCAAGAAATTACGGAAATCGTTGGTGGAGCAGCAGCGTTAGAATAGTATTAAAAGGCGGAAGCGGTTCGTTCAGAATGAGAGGGGGATGGAGCTTTTGACGTAGAGGCGATTTGTGCCTCGTAGGAAAAAGCGAAGCCACCGAACATTCTAACCGCTGGAGCTAGATTCAATAAAAAGCGGAAGCGGCTCTGTCAAAAGAGTCGCGTAAGCTATAAACCAATAAAAAATTAAAAGCTAGCTGCTCGTAGAAAGTTGGCTAATTAAAAGAAAGCTAGGAGGGAACCCGATGAATAAAGGGCGCGTTACGCAAATCATGGGTCCGGTTGTAGACGTTAAGTTTGATGGCGGAAAGCTACCAGAAATCTACAACGCCCTTACGGTAAAACAAAGCAACGAAAACGGAAGTATTAACTTAACATTTGAAGTTGCACTTCATTTAGGTGATGATACAGTTCGTACAGTTGCGATGTCTTCCACAGATGGACTTGTTCGTGGCACAGAAGTAGAAGATACTGGTAAACCAATCTCTGTACCAGTTGGTGATGTAACACTTGGTCGCGTATTTAACGTATTAGGTGATGCAATTGACTTAGATGGTGAGGTTCCTGCAGATGTACATCGTGATCCAATTCACCGTCAAGCACCTGCATTCGAAGAATTATCTACTAAAGTAGAAATTCTTGAAACTGGTATTAAAGTAGTAGACTTACTTGCTCCTTACATTAAGGGTGGTAAGATCGGCCTATTCGGTGGTGCCGGCGTAGGTAAAACAGTATTAATTCAGGAATTAATTAACAACATCGCACAAGAGCACGGTGGTATCTCTGTATTCGCTGGTGTAGGTGAGCGTACTCGTGAGGGTAATGACTTATACCACGAAATGAGCGATTCTGGCGTAATCAAGAAAACTGCGATGGTATTCGGACAAATGAACGAGCCACCTGGAGCACGTCAACGTGTTGCATTAACAGGTTTAACAATGGCTGAGCATTTCCGTGATGAGCAAGGACAAGACGTACTTCTGTTCATCGATAACATTTTCCGTTTCACGCAAGCGGGTTCTGAAGTATCTGCCCTTCTTGGTCGTATGCCATCTGCGGTAGGTTACCAACCAACACTTGCAACAGAAATGGGTCAATTACAAGAGCGTATTACATCTACAAATAAAGGGTCTATCACGTCTATCCAAGCGGTATATGTACCAGCCGATGACTATACTGACCCAGCACCAGCTACAACGTTCGCTCACTTAGATGCAACAACAAACTTAGAGCGTCGTTTAACGCAAATGGGTATTTACCCAGCCGTAGATCCATTAGCATCTACATCTCGTGCACTTTCTCCAGAAATCGTAGGAGAAGAACATTATGAAGTAGCTCGTCAAGTACAGCAAACTTTACAACGTTATAAAGAGCTTCAAGATATCATCGCTATCTTAGGTATGGATGAGTTATCTGAAGAAGATAAGTTAGTTGTACATCGTGCTCGTCGTATTCAATTCTTCTTATCTCAAAACTTCCACGTAGCTGAGCAGTTTACAGGTCAAAAAGGTTCTTACGTACCTGTAAAGAATACAGTTAGTGGTTTCAAAGAAATTCTAGAAGGAAAATATGATGACCTTCCAGAAGATGCATTCCGCTTAGTAGGTGGCATTGAAGAAGTTATTGAAAACGCGAAGAAAATGATGGCGTAAGGCCTTAGGAGGGACGAAGTATGAAGACATTTCCAGTCAGTATTGTAACTCCTGATGGACCGGTTTACGAAAAAGAAGTAGAAATGGTAAGTGTAAAAGCAGAGAGTGGGGAAATGGGGATCTTACCAGGTCACATTCCAACTGTTGCACCATTAAAAATTAGTGCAGTTCGTCTGAAAAATGGTGGACACACTGATTATGTAGCAGTAAGCGGTGGCTTTATCGAAGTTCGTCCAGATAAAGTGACTGTATTATCATCATCTGCTGAAGAAGCAAACCATATCGATATCCATCGCGCAAATGAAGCGAAGCGTCGCGCTGAGCAACGTCTGCAAGATAAACAAGCACATGTTGACTTTAAACGTGCAGAAATGGCATTACAACGTGCCGTGAACCGTTTAAACGTTTCCGATATGAAGTGAAAAAATCCGTAAGGGCTTTGCCTTTACGGATTTTTTTTTTTTTTTTTTTTTTTTTTTTTTTTTTTTGTGTATTTTATGGATAATTTTACAAAACTGGTATAATTATATTGATGCTTGTATAAGTAGAAGTGTACAACAATTTATATTTCATAAAGGGGATGAATCAATGATTGGTGAAATGAAGCGAGAAGCATTGTACTCTTTAAAGGGAAAATGGGGACTAGGTGTTGGATCAACAATTTTATATTTTATTTTAAGTTATGTCGTTTCGATGGCTGCAATGCTTATACTATTAATTCCAGGAATTATTATATTTCTCTTATTTGCTGGTCTAGCAGGTTCACTTGAAGGGCAAACAATATCAAATGGAGCAAGTGTTACATTCGGGATTTTTTATTGCATTATGATAATTTTGAGTAGCGCATCGTATGGGATTACATCATACGGTTATACAAATGTATTTTTACAGATCAGTATACGAGAAGATGCTAAAGTAGATTACTTATTTGAAGGATTTCGTGGCTTTAAAAGAATGATGAAAACAATGTGGGCAATGCTTGTAATTTTATTATATACAGGTACATGGATTCCGATATTGTTAGTAGCCTTATTTGCATTTTTTGGTGAAGAAGGAAATGCGTCGTTTGCTATTGCTATCTGTGTACTACTAGCAATTTCAATTGTTGGTATGATTGTGATGTATTTTTCTTATGCACTGACGTACTATGTGATGATTGAAAATCCAGAATATAGTGTTTCGCAGGCGATGAAGGAAAGTAAGAATCTTATGAAGGGTCATAAGTTAGATTTGTTTCTTTTATGGCTGAGCTTCATAGGATGGGCTATTTTAGCGCTTCTTACTTTTGGAATAGGATTTCTTTGGCTTAGTCCGTATATGAGTACGACGACAGCACACTTTTATCGCTATATTTCAAAAGGTGAATTTCAATAGTAACATGCTATACTAATAGAATTATTGTGTATAGGAGGCGAGGCTACGCATGATTAGTGATTTAAAAGGAGAAGCACTAGATTCATTAGAAGGGAAATGGGGATTAGCTGTTGGAGCTACACTACTCATTTCAATTCTTATCACGGCTTTTAGTTTTAGTGTTGATTGGGGATTTTCTTTAATTTTCGGTTGGCAAAAAACAAATGGTTCACTTTCAACGAATATTCTTACATTTTTTGTTACTGGACCGTTAACTTTAGGTGGATATTACCTTGGTTTAAATATCCTTCGTGAAAAGCAAGCTAGTATTGGTAATATATTCATTTGGTTTTCAGAGGGAAAGAGATTTCTAAAATCATTTTTATTATATTTATTAGTAAATCTTTATCTTTTCTTATGGACGTTATTGTTCATTATTCCAGGTATTATTAAATCTTTTTCTTATGCGATGACATACTTTATTATAAACGATCATCCTGAGTATTCACTGAACCAAGCTATTACAGAAAGTCGTCGTATGATGGATGGACATAAGATGGAGTATTTCATTTTATGTTTAAGTTTTATTGGCTGGTTTATATTAAGTTGTATTACATTAGGAATTGGATTCCTGTGGTTAATTCCATATTTCTATACGACATCTGCAGCTTTTTACGAAGAGATCGCAGAAGAATATTATGAGAAAAATATTTAGCATTATAAAATCCCCAGTATGAATTATTTGTTCATACTGGGGGTTTTTTGTAGAAATTTTATAAACTGATTACTAGTAAGTGGTTTACTGAAATAGTAACCTTGCATATATTTACAGTTATGTTTTTGCAGAAACTTAAGCTGTTTTTCGGTTTCAATTCCTTCGGCAACGACTGAAAGATTTAAAGTATTTGCGAGGGAAAGTATTGTAGAAACGATGGCTCGTTCTTCAGGACGATGATCAGCTAATTGTGTAAATTCTCTCGGTACTTTTAATGTGTCGATTGGAAAAATTGATAAATAAGCAAGAGAAGAATACCCAGTACCGAAGTCATCAATGGAAGTTTGGATACCGTATTCTTTTAATTGCTTCAGTCTTAATAACGTTTCTTTCTCGTCAATCATTGCAATCCTTTCTGTTAACTCAAGGGTTACATATTTTGGATCGACTTGCACGGCGTTTAATATTTGTGAAATGCTTTCAATTAATTGATCTTGCCGGAACTCTTTTGCGGATAGATTAACACTTATTTTTAAATTTTGGTAGCCAAAGGTATGCCATATTTTTAATTGGAGACAAGCTTCTTGTAATACCCAATGTCCAAGTGGGACTACTTGTGGCGTCTCTTCTACAATTGGAATAAACTCACATGGTGAAATGTCACCTAATAGTGGGTGTTTCCAACGTATTAAAGCTTCAGCACCGATAATTTTATTTGTTGTCGTATCAATTTGTGGTTGGTAAACGAGATAAAATTCTTTGTTTACTAAAGCGATGGGCAAATCTTTTTCAATTCGAGCTTTTCGTTCCATTTTTTTATATAGTTCTTTCGTGTAAAGATAGCTACCGTTTTTTCCTTTATTCTTTGCTTCGTACATGGCCATATCAGCATGCTGCAAAATGGATAGCGCATCTTCACCTGCTTCAGGATATATTGCAATTCCGATGCTCGGTGAGATTTGTAAATGTTGATTTTCGATTTCAAATGGCTCATTCATGGCCGCTACAATCCTATCAGCTATTTTTTGGACATCTGGCTTTTTTTTGTAATTCTCGATAAGGATTGTGAACTCATCCCCAGCTAGCCGCGCGAGTTTCATATTTGATGTTGCTATTCTTTCGAGCCTTTTTGCTACTGCGATGAGCAACAGGTCTCCTACTCGATGACCGAGGGTATCATTAATAACTTTAAAACGGTCTAGGTCGAGAAACATAACAGCAAAAGGCTTTTTCGATATTTTTGCTCGCGCAATTGCCTGTTCTAAATGTTGATGAAATGCACGTCGATTTGCAAGCTCTGTTAAAGTGTCATGGTATGCTAGGAAATTAATTTGTTCTTGTTGTTGCTTGCTTTCTGTAATATCTTTAATCATTAAATAAACCCCAGAAATTTTCTCCTTTAAAAAGATCGGTACGGCGGTAACGTGCAAGTAGTAAATATCTCTGTTTTTATGGTACGCCCGTATTTCTAAAGAGATAGAATACCCCTTTTTCACGCGATGAAAGGCGTTAATCATTTCTTCTAAATCTTCTTCGTATATGAGTGAATAGTAAGGCTGGTTTAATAATTCATTCGTTTGATAACCGAGTAAAGTAGTACCAGCGTTATTTACTTTGAGAAAATTACCGTACAAATCTAATGTGAAGATTGGATCTGGATGATGCTCGTATAAAGATTTAAACATTTGTTGATTATGATAGAGTTCATTTTTCTGTTCTACTAAATCTTCTGTACGTAGTTTAATTTGTTTCTCGAGTTCTGAGTTGAATTGCATTTGAGCTAGCAATAAGATTTTATTTTGTTTTCGAACTAAACTATGACGTATGAGAACGAAAGAGAAAGTTATTATAAGTCCGATTACTATAATAGGCGCAAAAACGTATTCAACTAATATGAAAACAATAAGCATTACTACCGAAATATACGGTAATGATAATCGGATTGATTCACCAATTTTAGGTGTTAGTAGTACTTGTTCTTGTTTTTCAGGCTTTTTTGTATGGAGAATACAGGCGATTGCTACTAGTACTAAGGTTACTTGATAGAAAGGAGTAACTGTAAACATAGAATACTCTGGTATGAAGTATTTTATATACGCATAAATCGCATCTGTAGTAGCATATAAAATTAAAGCACTGCCAAGAAGTGCACCGACCTTTTTAGGTAATAAGGATAGTGGTTTGAATAAAAGGTTGATTCCTATTAAGAGAAAGAGTAAATCAGCCATTGGATAGGTAAGTTGAACAAATATGTCGATATAGGATGTTGTAAAGATATGAATAGTTCGTTCAATAAGTAAGTAGTAACTTAAAGTAAATTGGGCTGTAACGATAATACAAATATCACATAGCATAAAAAGTTTTTCTAATAAATCTCGGTTATAAATGATTTCGTATAGAAAGGCAAACGTAAAGCTAACTAAAAAAAGTAAGTAAAAAAAGTCAGATGGATCAACGAACGTATAGAAGTCCTTTACAATTAAACGCTGATAGGCAACGACTATATCACCGATAAAATAAGAGAGAGCTCCAACAGATAATATGATCCAAAATAAACGAGATAGCCCTTCTTTCATGTTTGAAAAATAAAGTAAATAACTACAAGCGATAATATCAATTAATAGGGTACTCATTCCGATTAATAGCTGAAAAGAAAATGAGTATTCATATAGAAAAGGCATCGCTACATAGTGAAGCGTTATAGACAGCAATACAATGCTTATAAGAATACTTACATGTGTTTGTTTTTTCATTTATATCACCTACGGTTTCTTGAAAAGCATATATAAGTTTTATATTTATTTTGCACAATTATAGCAAGTTGTAAAGATAGATTTTAATAATTCTTGTTTCTGCCTCCCAACATATCGACATAGGAATTTGAATTTTGCTATAATGATTAGAATAGTTGCATTATTTAGAAAAATTTAAAAATAATAATTACTGCAACTAGGACATATTGTTTACTATGTGAACTTGTTCTTAATTTAGGGGGGAGGGTTTCACAATGGCAAGTGTATATGAAAATAGTTATATGATCGTTTTGATTTTCTTGCTATTAGGTATATTGCTGCCGGTAGTGGCTCTTACATTAGGAAGGATGCTGCGCCCAAATAAACCAAGTGCAGCAAAGGCGACGACGTATGAGAGTGGAATTGAGCCTTTTCATGATGCAAATATTCGGTTTCATGCTCGTTATTATATTTTCGCTTTATTGTTTGTGATCTTTGATGTAGAAACTTTATTTTTATATCCTTGGGCTGTTGCGTATGACAAGCTAGGTTTATTTGCATTAATTGAAATGCTCATCTTTGTTGTAATGTTGCTAGTTGGATTAGCGTATGCTTGGAAAAAGAAGGTGTTACAATGGTTATAAATTTTGAGGAATTACATCCAAATGAGCGAGCAGAATTAGAACGAAATATCTTTTTTTCTACATTGGAACAGTTGAAAGGATGGGCGAGGAGCAATTCTTTATGGCCGATGACATTCGGACTGGCGTGCTGTGCAATTGAAATGATGGGAGTAGGTTCATCACATTATGATTTAGATCGATTTGGGTCATTTTTTCGGACTTCACCAAGGCAATCGGACGTCATGATTGTATCGGGAACGGTAACGAAGAAGATGGCTCCTATTGTTCGGCGCTTATATGATCAAATGCCCGAACCGAAATGGGTTATTGCGATGGGATCTTGTGCGACAGCAGGTGGTCCGTATGTAAATTCATATGCTGTTGTGAAAGGTGTAGACCAAATTGTACCAGTTGATGTGTATATTCCTGGTTGTCCCCCAAATCCAGCTGCTTTAATTTATGGAATCAATAAATTAAAAGAAAAAATTCGTTACGAAGCAAAGACCGGGAAGCAGGTGACGAATAAATGAGCAATCCAAATAAAGATTTAGAGGAGCTGAAAAAAGAAGCAGCTAGGCGTGCAAAAGAAGAAGCGAGAAAACGCCTTGTAGCGAAACACGAGGCGGAAATAAGTGAGCTTGAGGAAGAAGATCAAGAAAAAGAGAAAGCGCTACCAAAAAACGATGATATTACTATAGAAGAAGCAAAACGACGTGCAGCAGCGGCTGCAAAAGCAAAAGTGACGGCGTTAGCGAAGCAGAAAAGAGAAGGAACCGAAGAAGTAACGGAAGAAGAAAAAGCAAAAGCCAAGGCGAAGGCAGCAGCGGCTGCAAAAGCAAAAGCGGCAGCGTTAGCGAAGCAGAAAAGAGAAGGAACCGAAGAAGTGACGGAAGAAGAAAAAGCGAAAGCCAAGGCGAAGGCAGCAGCAGCTGCAAAAGCAAAAGCGGCGACGTTAGCGAAGCAGAAAAGAGAAGGAATAGAAGAAGTAACGGAAGAAGAAAAAGCGAAAGCCAAGGCGAAGGCAGCAGCGGCTGCAAAAGCAAAAGTGGCGGCGTTAGCGAAGCAGAAAAGAGAAGGAATAGAAGAAGTAACGGAAGAAGAAAAAGCGAAAGCCAAGGCAAAAGCGGCGGCGTTAGCGAAGCAGAAAAGAGAAGGGACAGAAGAAGTAACGGAAGAAGAAAAAGCGAAAGCCAAGGCAAAAGCGGCGGCGTTAGCGAAGCAGAAAAGAGAAGGGACAGAAGAAGTAACGGAAGAAGAAAAAGCGAAAGCCAAGGCAAAAGCGGCAGCATTGGCGAAGCAGAAAGCCTCGCAAGGTGATGGGGATTCGGGAGATGAAAAGGCAAAGGCAATTGCAGCGGCAAAAGCGAAAGCAGCAGCGGCTGCAAGAGCGAAGACAAAGGGGGCTGAAGGTAAGAAAGAGGATGAGCCGAAGCAGGAAGAACTGTCCGTAAATCAGCCGTATTTAAATCAGTATGTTGAGGCTATTAGGGAGAAGTTAGGAGAGGGCGCATTAGTAGATTCCTACATTAATAAACTGTCAAAGGATGTGCCAACTCTTGTGGTGGATCCCGAAAAATATTATGAAGTGATGGAGTCACTGCGATTCCATGAGGGACTTGCTTTTGATTATATGTCAGAGCTACATGCGACGGATTTTGTGACACATATGGAAGTGTATGTTCATTTGTTTTCATATAGTAAGAAACAATCGGTAGCGGTGAAGGTAAAGCTAGACCGAGAAACGCCGCAAGTCGAATCTGTGACAGCGCTTTGGAAAGGGGCTGACTGGCCGGAGCGAGAAGCATACGATTTGCTCGGCATTATATTTAAAGGGCATCCGAATTTAACACGTATTTTAATGCCAGAGGATTGGGTAGGATATCCGCTTAGAAAAGACTATGAACCGTATGATGTGGAGGTGTAGCTATGATCCGCACGGAAGAGATGCTTTTGAATGTAGGACCTCAGCATCCGAGTACACATGGTGTGTTCAGGCTCGTAATTAAGATTGACGGGGAAATTATTAAAGAAGCTACACCTGTTATTGGGTATTTACATCGCGGGACGGAAAAGATCGCTGAGAGCTTACAGTATACGCAAATTATCCCTTATACAGATCGAATGGACTATTTATCAGCTATGACGAATAATTACGTCATTTGCCATGCTGTAGAGACGATGATGGGGCTTGAAATTCCAGAGCGTGCCGAATACTTGCGAGTACTTGCGATGGAGCTAGGAAGAATTGCGAGCCATCTCGTTTGGTGGGGGACAAATCTTCTTGATATAGGAGCGGTTAGCCCGTTTTTGTACGCTTTTCGTGAACGAGAGATGATTATAAATTTATTAAATGAATTATGCGGGGCACGGCTTACTTTTAACTATATGAGAGTTGGTGGTGTGAAGTGGGATGCGCCAGATGGTTGGATTGAAAAGGTGGAAGAGTTTGTTCCGTATATGAGAGAGCAACTGGCAGGTTATCATGATCTTGTTAGCGGTAATGAGATTTTCTTAAATCGTGTGAAAGGCGTTGGTATATATAGCGCGGAAGAAGCGATTTCGTATTCTTTAAGCGGAGCAAATTTGCGGTGCACTGGAGTAAACTGGGATCTTCGCAAAGATGAGCCGTATTCGATTTATGATCGTTTTGATTTTGATATTCCTGTTGGAAGCGTGGGAGATGCTTGGGATCGCTACGTTTGCCGAATGCAAGAAATCGAGGAGTCTTTAAAGATTGTTGAGCAAGCGGTTCAGCAGTTCCCGAAAGATGGAGCTGTGCTGGCAAAAGTACCGAAAATTATTAAGGCACCTAAGGGAGAAGCATTTGTACGTATCGAATCGCCGCGCGGAGAGATTGGGTGTTATATCGCTAGTGACGGAAAGAAAGAGCCGTACCGTTTGAAGTTTCGTAGGCCATCTTTTTATAACTTGCAAATTTTACCGAAGTTATTGAAAGGTGAAAACATCGCTAATTTAATTACGATTTTAGGTGGAGTTGATATTGTACTTGGGGAGGTTGATGGCTAATGATTGAGACGCTCTTACAATCACCTTCAAGCTGGACGAATTTCTTCATTTTTTTCGGATTAGCGGTACTTCTACTATTTGCAGTCCTTGGCTTCGTTACATATGGAATTTTGGCAGAACGGAAAGTGATGGGGTTTATGCAAGGGCGGATTGGCCCAAACCAGGTTGGAGGCCGATTTGGTTTACTGCAAACGGTAGCTGATGTTTTAAAACTATTATTGAAAGAAGATAGTATTCCGAAAGCAGCAGATAAACCGCTGTTTATATTAGCACCTGTCATTGCATTTGCACCAGCATTTATGGTGCTTGCAGTTATCCCGTTCACTGATAAATTTCAATTTGCAGATATTGGAGTCGGGTTACTTTATTATATCGCTGTTTCCGGTATTACGACGATAGGTGTTGTAACTGGGGGATGGGCATCGAATAATAAATATTCCCTTTTAGGAGGGATGCGTGCGGCGGCGCAAATGATTTCTTATGAGATTCCGCTCGTAATGAGTGTAATTGGTATCGTTTTGCTAGCTGGTAGCCTGAATTTAAATGAGATTGTAGCGGCGCAGGAGAAGGTTTGGTACATTTTCGTACAGCCAATTGGCTTCGTCGTTTTCTTAATCGCAGCAGTTGCAGAGTTAAATAGAACGCCATTCGATTTGCCAGAAGCGGAGTCAGAACTTGTTTCTGGATATCATACGGAATACTCAGGGTTTCGCTGGGCGTTTTTCATGCTTTCAGAGTACGTATATTTCTTCGGGATGGCATCGTTAATTACAGTGCTCTTTTTAGGCGGATGGAATCCAGTCATGTTTCTTGGATTTATCCCAGGTGCCGTATGGTTTGCTTTGAAATTTAGCAGTGTAGTCTTTCTATTAATTTGGTTCCGCGTTACGTTCCCGCGTATAAGAGGTGACCAGTTAATGGAGTTTGGTTGGAAAGTATTATTGCCGATTGCACTTGCAAATATTTTCTTAACGGCATTGATTAAGGAGTTATTCTTCTAATCTATGAGGGGGGTGCCAGTAAGAGATGAAAGGACTATTTAAAGGATTAAAATATACATTAAGTAATTTGAGCAAGAAGAAGGTAACGTATGATTATCCAAATCAACCGTTGCCGTTGCCAGACCGTTTTCGAGGAATTCAAAAATTTTATCCGGAAAAATGTATTGTTTGTAATCAGTGCTCTAACATTTGTCCGACAGACTGTATTCAGTTAACAGGAAAGAAACATCCGGATCCTACGAAAAAAGGAAAAATTATCGACACGTATGATATTAATTTTGAAATTTGTATTCTTTGTGATTTATGTACAGAAGTTTGTCCGACAGAGGCAATTGTCATGACAAATAACTTTGAACTCGCGGAATATTCACGTGATGACTTATTTAAAAATTTGCAGTGGCTTGACGAAAACGACGAAAACGTCAGGAAGGAGAATAAGGCATGAATGGCGAGTTTGTAGCATTCTTTATACTATCCTTGTCTGCAATTATCGGCGGTGTTCTTATGTTGAACTTAACGAAAGTTATGCACATGATGCTAGCTCTCGTTCTGACATTTCTCAGCATTGCAGGTTTGTATTTTCTTTTATCAGCCGAATTTATAGGCGTTGCACAAATTTTACTTTATTCTGGTGCAATCACAATTATTATGATTTTCGGCATTATGTTAACGAAACATAACGCGGAAAATGAATCGCGTCTTACTCTTCGAAAATGGATTATCTTCTTTGCAGTTGTAGCATTTGGAGCGGTTATGTATTTCGCTGTTAATAATGTTGATTTTGCAAATGAAAGCACACAAGGAAGTTTACCTCTCCATGAAAACAACACACTTCAAATCGGTACGCTTCTCTATTCAAAATATATTATTCCATTTGAACTAACTTCAGTTATTTTACTTGTAGCACTCGTTGGCGCAATTATACTTGCGAAAAAGGACGAGAAAGAGGAGGATTCCAATGAGTAGCGTTCCAGCTTCTGCATATTTAACACTTGCGATTATTTTGTTTTGCATCGGTCTATTTGGAGCTTTAACAAAGCGGAATACAGTAATCGTATTAGTTTGTATCGAATTAATGCTGAATGCTGCCAATTTAAACTTAGTGGCGTTTAGTAAATTAGGCTTATTTCCGAATTTAACAGGTCAAATTTTCTCACTGTTTACGATGGCTGTAGCGGCAGCGGAAGCGGCGGTAGGACTCGCTATTTTAATTGCTTTATATCGCAATCGTACGACAGTTCAGGTGGATGAAATGGATACGCTTAAAGGATAGCATTGTGACCGAAAAAGGGGGAAGGAAACAATGATCGATTATGCATGGCTCATACCGCTTTTCCCACTCGTTTCGTTTTTGTTACTTATTATATTCGGGAAGAAAATTAGAGAAGGAAGCAGCGTACTTAGTATTTTTTTCGTCTTTCTCTCCTTTATACTTGCGGTACTTGTGTTAATAGAAAGGTTTTCAGAAGCAAGCGTGAAGCATAAGTGGGTGTGGCTTAGAGCTGGAGATGTGGATATATCATTCGGCTTTGAAGTGACTGCATTAGGAGCTTTAATGTTATTTATCGTGACGCTTGTGAGTCTACTTGTACATGTGTATTCGAAAGGTTATATGAAAGGTGATGAACGATTACCAACCTTTTACGCATATTTAGGACTCTTTACATTTGCGATGTTAGGGCTTGTTATATCAACGAATTTATTACAGCTTTATATATTTTGGGAATTAGTTGGCCTTGGTTCATTTTTACTTATCGGTTTTTATTTCTTTAAAGAAGAAGCGAAGGCTGCTGCAAAAAAGGCTTTTATTATGACCCGTATTGGGGATGTTGGTTTATTTATCGGGATGATTTTAATTTTTTGGTACGCAGGTAGTTTTGAATATGACGCAATATTTAGGGCGATTTATACAGGGGATCTACCTCCTTACATGATTACAATAACAGCGATATTAATTTTTATCGGGGCGATGGGAAAATCAGGTCAGTTCCCGCTTCATACGTGGTTGCCAGATGCAATGGAAGGGCCAACGCCCGTTTCGGCACTTATTCACGCGGCGACGATGGTCGCAGCTGGCGTATATTTAGTAGCGACGATGTTTCCTCTATTTTCAGCAAGTACAGTGGCGATGCAGACAGTGGCAATCGTTGGAGCTTTCACTGCAATCTTTGCGGCCTCTATCGGTCTTGTGCAAACAGATATAAAGAGGGTGCTTGCTTATTCTACAGTTAGCCAGCTCGGGTATATGATGCTCGCGTTAGGTTCTGCCGGTTATGTAGCTGGTATATTCCATTTAACGACACACGCTTTTTTTAAAGCACTATTATTTTTGGCGGCAGGAAGTGTAATTCATGCTGTGCATACGCAAAACATTAATAAAATGGGCGGTTTACAGAAGAAGATGAAAGTAACTGGTACGCTATTTTTAATAGGTACCCTTGCCATTAGCGGTGTTCCGCTGCTTTCCGGTTTTTTCAGCAAAGATGAAATTTTAGCGGCGACGTGGATGAATGGCAATTACGTTTTATTTACTTTAGCGGTAATTGCGGCGTTTTTAACAGCATTTTATATGTTCCGCCTATACTTTCTTGTCTTTACTGGAGAAACGAAGACGAAGGAAGAAGTGCATGAATCGCCTCGCGTTATGACGTATCCAATGATTGTTCTCGGCGTTCTTGCGGTAGTGGCAGGATATATAAATACACCATGGTTTGGGACATTTCTCGGAGATTGGTTGACGAAAGATGTAGGGTTTAAGGTTGAAGAAGCGCATGGACCAGTTTGGATTATGATTGTTGCGACACTCGTTTCATTTGCGGGAATCGATCTTGCATATTTCATATATGGCAAGAAATCAATTTCTAGAGATTGGGCTGGGGGTACGGAAACATCTCTTTATAATCTTTTGAAAGAAAAATATTATGTGGATGAACTATACAACATGACGGTGATCCCTATTACGAAAGGAATCGCTCATGTGCTTCGCTTATTTGAAGTGTATGTAGTCGAAGGAATTGCAGTTTTAATTGGAAGTGTAGTTAAAGGCACAAGTAATCTTGGATCGAAACTTCAAAACGGGAATGTACAAGTGTACGGTACTGTAACGGCGGTTTCGCTCGCTGTACTCGTCATTATTTTGCTCTATACGGGAGGGGATTTACGATGAATGATTTGTTGTTAACGTTCTTCATTTTTTCCCCGCTTTTAGGAATTTTATTGCTTGTATTAACACCGAAAAAGGAATTGCGTACAGTGCGGGCGCTTGGCTTATTTGGGACGGCACTTCCATTTGGAATTGCTATCGTCCTCGCTTGTACATATGCTTCTGGAAAGAATTTGTCACTATTTGATGAGAAGGTGAAATGGATTAAGTTCGGCGATTTTACAGCGGTGGATAAAAGGTGGTTTTCTATTTATTACGAGCTTGGTATTGATGGTTTGTCGCTTGTCATGATGGTACTGACGGCTCTTCTAGCAACGCTTGCAGCAATTGCAGCCTTTTCTATTAAAAGAAATTTAAAAGCATTTTATATGCTGTTACTCATGCTAGAAATAGGAATGCTCGGCGTCTTTGCTGCTCAAAACTTAATGTTGTTTTTTATCTTCTTTGAAATTACGTTGCCACCAATGTTCTTATTAATTGGAAAGTGGGGAAAATTGTCGAGTGAAAAGGCTGCGTATAGTTATTTAATATATAACGGTATTGGCTCAGCTATTTTGCTCATTGTTTTCTCAATTTTGTTTGCGAAAACAGGTACAACAAATATTGTGGAGCTGAAAGAGATATTAAGAAGCATAAACGCAGAGGGAGCACTCGTCATCCCAAGTAGTTTGCAGCTTAGTGTATTTATTGCCATAATGATTGCTTTTGCAATTAAACTACCTGTTTTTCCGTTGCACCGCTGGATGGTCAATGTACACATAGAAGCGCATCCAGCTGTAGTTATGCTTCATGCGGGTGTTTTGCTGAAGATTGGAGCGTACGGTATTATTCGCTTCGGGAAAGGGCTATTCCCGGAATATTTTCACGATGTTGCAACACTAATTGCGATATTAGGCGTAATTAATTTATTATACGGTGCCTTTTTAGCGCTCATCCAAACGGACTTTAGGAAAGTACTGGCTTACTCTAGTATTTCGCATATGGGAATTGTGTTAATGGGACTTGCGTCACTTAATGCACCTGGTACACAAGGAGCGTTATTCCAAGTTGTATCACATGGTTTAATTGCAGCCTTGCTCTTCTTCCTACTGGGTGTTATAGAACAACGATTTGGAACTTCGGATATTACGGTGCTAGGCGGACTTGCGAAAAGTGTACCGATACTTAGCGGATTCTTTTTAGCAGGAGGAATGGCATCGCTTGGATTACCAGGGATGTCTGGGTTTGTTAGTGAATTTCTTGCCTTTCTCGGTTTATTTCAAGGAGAGCCCGTCATTGCTGCAGTCGGTGTGATTGGCATCATTTTAACCGCTGTATACGTATTAAGGGCGACACTTCAAGTGACATTTGGAAAGAAAGAGTGGGAAGCAAAATCTGATATACACGGATGGGAGTATGTCCCTGTTTTACTACTTATCTTTTGTATTATTGCAATTGGAGTTATGCCAGAGTTACTAGGGGATCCGCTTCAAAATACATTGAAAACATTGGGGGTGAAGTAGGATGGATATGAATACGTTACTTAGCTTATCGTGGCATCTAATGGTGCCAGAATTTATTATTCTCGGCGCCGCCATCCTTCTTTCCATATGTGATTTGTTTTTTAAGCTGAATCATAGATATGTAGCTCTTGGTGCGATTGCTGCTATCGTATTAGCAATCGTGTCATTAATTACGCTATATAGCGAACTAGCTGGAGATATTTTAAACGGATCGTTTGTGTTAGATGGATTTTCAAAAGGGTTTAAAACATTGCTATTAGGTGCCTCAGCTCTTATTTTATGCACCGCAATGAGCGATGATAAGAAGAATCCAATTGAAGATAAGGGTGAATATTATTACTTATTCTTAATGGCACTTCTTGGTGCGATGTTCATGGCTTCTAGTGTTGATTTCATTACCCTTTTCGTTGGTTTGGAGTTACTTTCACTTTCTTCTTATATTTTAGTAGGAATACGAAAAAAGAGCCGTGCATCAAATGAAGCGGCAATGAAATACGTCATTAGCGGAGGAATTGGAACGGCGATTACGCTCTTCGGAATGAGTTATTTATACGGTATTACAGGTTCAACTAACATTGTAGATATGCAAAAGGTACTCACTGGGGAACTCGCTAGTGGTATTCAGTTATTGTTAGCTCTCGCATTTCTTTTATTGCTAGTCGGTCTCTCATTTAAAATTGCCACAGTGCCGTTTCATATGTGGGCACCTGATGTGTATGAAGGAGCAGCTACACCAGTTACTGCTTTTCTTGGAACGATTTCTAAAATTGCTGGTTTCCTACTCATTATTCGTTTGTTCCTTATGGTTTTTGCAAGTGTATTAATACAAGGAGATATGCAATCTTTATATGGGCATATGAGTATATATATTGCGGTGCTAGCAAGTATTACGATGATTGTTGGGAATGTAGTCGCGTTAAAACAATACAATATAAAGCGTTTATTTGCTTATTCGGGCATTGCTCATGCAGGGTATTTACTCGTTCCACTTGTCGCATTATCACCATTTACGATGGATAGCATGTGGTTTTATATGCTGGCATACATGCTTATGAATATAGGTGCATTTGCTATCATCCACGGCTTAATCTTACAAAATGATGAGGAAAATATAACGATTTTCACAGGTTTATATAAAAGGTCGCCATTTGCAGCGATTATGATGACAATTTTTATTTTATCGTTGGCTGGGATACCAGGAACGGCTGGCTTCATCGGAAAGATTAATATCTTTTTAGGCGCGCTTCATGTAGATCCAGCACATTACGTACTAGCTTCGATTATGATGGGTACGACAGTTGTTTCATTCGTATATTATTTCCGTATTTTACAACAAATGTTTTTCCGCACAGGAGAGACAGAAGAGAGGATACGGTTACCGTTAAATATAAAGGTTGTTATGAGTCTTTGTGCAATTTCGATTGTAATACTAGGGATTATGCCGATGATTGGGTACAATTTCTTTTATGAATATTTTCCATTAATGAAAGATTTCTTCTTCTTAGAGAACGTGGTACAATAGTGAAAATAAAAGGTGTGGAGTCAGTACTCTGCGCTTTTTATTTTGTGTTAACTTGTAATGTAGATATACGTTTTTGGAAAGAAAATCACGATGTAAAATGTAAGATGTCTATGTGCATTTGAAAAAGTGTAGCTCCTACTTATTATGGTATCGTTTTTATATTCTTTCATAAGTAGTAGCTGAGTAAAAAGGGGTCGATTTTTTGGCACAACTTTTAGGGCAACAAGCACTGATTGCCATTGTTTCGCATTTATTGTTTATTACCATTACGTGGTGGGCCTTACAAGGCATTCACATTGAGCGTTTAATGAAGTCCGGAAAAGTGCTGCAGACGCGAGTATTACTCATCTTAATTACAATTGCAATTGGGACATCTGTAAGTAACTTTTTCCTTGATTATTTAGGCTATTCGAAGAGTTTAACGTATTTAGTAAAGTAAGTGTATAGAACCTCAAATCTCCGTTAACAATGGGGATAGGAGGGGATGAAATTGAAGCTTAAAGCCATTCTTATTGTTGCACTTAGTGTTGTTTTATTTTTGGTTGGATATAGAGAGATGAAACCGATAAGCGATGAACAGAAAATGGAGAGCATGATCAAGGCTTTAGAGAAAAATGATGCTAAAGTAGAAAAATGGTCATGGTTAGCGAGAGAAACAAAAACAATTTCTAACATACATACGTTTCAAAAGTTGTTAAACGATGTGAAGGAAAAGGCAAATATTCAAAAGTGGGAAGTAGAGCAATCTCCAGATGGATATAAAGCTACATCCTATAAAAAGCTTTCTTCTTATGAAGAACGAGTAGTAGTAACTTGGAGTAAAGAAAATACTAAAGAAAACACTTTCATTATCTTTGAAGTAAGTGGGGCGAAATGGGACCCGAAGTATGTTCAAAACATGAATAAAATTTTTAGTGAAAAACCTATAATTTACACTTGTGTTCAAGGTGTACTGAATGATAAGATTGAAGGTGTTTTGCAAAATAAAACCAATCAGGTTTTGAAAGATCTTTCAGCAAGAGCGATCGAACAAGTAGAAGAAAGAGCATTTGTGTCAGTCTCCGCATACAATAAAAAGTGGGATGACGCTCTTTCAACAAATAGAGAGAAAATAAATGTGCAAATAGCAATACGTTCTACAGACAACAAAGATACAATTGTGGTTGGCACACCGATCATAACTTCTGAGTATTGAGTGAATAGATACTGAAAAAAGGACACGGAGGGGAATAATTTGGAAAAGATCATCGTCCGTGGCGGAAAGCGGTTAAACGGCACAGTGCGTGTTGAGGGCGCAAAAAATGCTGTATTACCTATAATCGCTGCAGCCCTATTAGCGAGTGATGGAAAGAATGTACTATCTGAAGTACCAGTTTTGTCTGATGTATACACAATTAATGAGGTATTACGTCATTTAAATGCTGAAGTCGTATTTGAAAATAATCAAGTAACAATCGATTCTTCTAAAGAACTAAACATTGAAGCACCATTTGAATATGTACGTAAAATGCGTGCATCTGTTCAAGTAATGGGACCATTATTAGCACGTAACGGTCGTGCTCGTATTGCACTTCCTGGTGGATGTGCAATTGGTTCACGTCCAATTGATCAACATTTAAAAGGCTTCGAAGCAATGGGAGCGAAAGTACAGGTTGGTAACGGTTTTGTTGAGGCATATGTTGAGGGAGAACTAAAAGGAGCTAAAATCTACTTAGACTTCCCAAGCGTAGGCGCGACAGAAAACATTATGTCTGCAGCTACATTAGCAAAAGGGACAACAATTCTTGAAAACGCAGCGAAAGAACCAGAAATCGTTGACTTAGCTAACTTCTTAAATGCGATGGGAGCGAAAGTACGCGGAGCTGGAACTGGAACGATTCGTATCGAAGGCGTTGATAAATTATATGGTGCAAACCATTCTATTATTCCTGACCGTATTGAAGCGGGAACATTCATGGTTGCAGCAGCAATTACTGGTGGAGACATCTTAATTGAAAATGCTGTACCTGAACATTTACGCTCAATTACAGCAAAAATGGAAGAAATGGGTGTTAAAATTATTGAGGAAAACGAAGGTGTACGTGTTATCGGCCCAGATAAGTTAAAAGCGGTTGACATTAAAACTATGCCTCACCCAGGTTTCCCAACAGACATGCAATCACAAATGATGGCATTATTACTACAAGCTGATGGAACAAGCATGATTACAGAAACGGTATTCGAAAACCGCTTTATGCACGTTGAAGAATTCCGTCGTATGAATGCTGATATTAAAATTGAAGGTCGTTCTGTTATTATGAACGGTCCAAACAGCTTACAAGGTGCTGAAGTAGCAGCAACTGACTTACGTGCTGCAGCTGCATTAATCTTAGCTGGTTTAGTATCAGAAGGTTATACTCGTGTAACTGAGTTAAAACATCTTGACCGTGGCTATGTAAACTTCCATAAGAAATTAGCTGCATTAGGTGCAACTATTGAACGTGTAAACGAAAAAGTAGAAGAAGTGAAAGAACAAGAAGTTTCTGATCTTCACGCTTAATTGAAATAGTCTCTATGTCTTTTGACATAGGGGCTATTTTTTTGGGTTATTACTGTTATAGTCAATAAATTCTATACTTATGCACGTACCAGTAAAAATATTTAGAAAATTTCTGTTTTATACTCTTCCCCTTAAGTATGTTCTAAAAGAAAGAGTTGTTCCATAAGAATGAATGGAGTAAAGCTTTTATATTGGGGGAAAATAGGATGAAATTTTCAAAGCCACTTTTTATTACAGTAGCGCTCTTAATAGCGCTCGTTATCATTGTACCTGCAGCCCTTGTTATTCCATTTGCGAAAGCAAAAGTAGGGGAAGAAACGGCCTCTAAAACTCCTCCTGCGATAGAAAGCATACCAGCTCCAGGAAAAGTAGATACAGCTGTTCAAGTTGCTGTATATCGCGAAAAACAGAAGAAGGTAGAAACATTACCAGTGGAGGAGTATGTGACAGGTGTAGTAGCTTCTGAGATGAATGCCAGTTTTGAAATAGAGGCACTAAAGGCGCAGGCATTAGCAGCGAGAACATTTGTAGTACAACGTATGTTAAGCGGAGGAAAGAAAAATAATGCGGACGTGACAGATACGGTGAAAGATCAAGTGTACAAAAGCAAAGATGAATTGAAGAAGCAATGGGGCAATAACTACGAAAATAATTTGAAGAAAATCGAAGAAGCCGTTTCGAAAACAGCAGGACAAGTTTTAACGTATGATGGAAAACCAATTTCAGCATCCTTCTTTTCAACGAGTAATGGCCGAACAGAAAATGCAGCTGACTATTGGGGAAATGATTATCCGTACTTGAAAAGTGTAGATAGTCCGTGGGATCAAGCCTCTCCAAAGTTTACGAGTGAGCAAACATTTACAGTAGCTGATTTTCAAAAACGTCTCGGTGTGAAAGTGTTAGCAGACGGGAAGGTTGGAAATATTAAAGACCTTACGGAAGGAAAGCGCGTAAAGGATGTAGCTTTTCAAGGAAAAACATTAACAGGAAAAGAAGTTCGTGAAAAGTTAGATTTACGTTCTTCTGATTTTACGTGGAAACAACAAGGAGATAAAATCATCGTTACGACGAAAGGCTTCGGTCACGGCGTTGGTATGAGTCAATACGGGGCGAACGGCATGGCAGCGGAAGGAAAGAAATATACAGATATCGTCGCTCATTACTATAAAGGCGTTGAAATAAAGACGATGAATGATTATGAAGGAAAATTGATGGTGAAGAAATAGGTGTCAGAACTCTGGCGTCTATTTTTTTTATGTAAAATAGAATAATTTTCCATTAATTGTTTGATATAATAGGATAAAAAGACATTTGGGGGAGACGAAATGGCGCTACTGGAGTTGAAACAGTTAGGGAAGGCGAACCAGTTACCGGAAATTGAGCTAAAGGTTGAAAAAGGACAATGTATTGTTTTGCAATGCAATAATCATACAGCTAAAGTGTTACACCGCATTATTATTGGTCAAGAAGAAGCTTCAACTGGCAACGTACTGTTTGAAGGGGAAGCAATTGGAAAGAAAAATTATTCCCGCATAGGCTTTTGTTTTTTGAAGGATGAAGCATATGATCGTTTGAAGGTGAAGGAATACTTTAAGTTTTTAATAGGGCTTTATGAATCAAAGATAAGTATAAAAGAAGTTGTGCAGTCTGTTGGTCTCCTAGATAAGCTAAACGTTAAAATAGAAAAACTATCATTTTCAGAGAAGCGTCGTCTTCATATTGGACGAATGATGATTCATAATCCGGATTTAATCATTTTGGAAGAACCGGAGCAAAATGTAGATATAGAGAGTACGGTTATTATTCGAAAAGCAATTATGAAAATGAAAGAACAAGGAAAGGCAATTTTTATTACGTCATCTTTTCTATCGGATGCCCTTTCGTTAACAGAGGATGTATACATATTAAACAACGATGGTGTGAAAAAAGTAGAAATTGAACAAGAGGAAGCAGAAGAAGTCGATGAAGAGAAGGTCGTTCAAATAATTCCGCAAATGAAGTTAGAAAGAATACCTGCGAAAGTGAACGATAAAATCATTTTACTTGATCCGATGGAAATCCATTTCATTGAAACACAAAACGGAGTAACACATATTCACGTTCGTGAAGGAGATTTCGTATGTGCATTAACATTAAGCGAACTAGAAGCAAGGTTAACAGGTTTTGGTTTCTTTAGATGTCATCGCTCGTACCTTGTGAATTTACAAAGAGTGCGAGAAGTGATTACTTGGACTCGTAACAGTTTTAGCTTAATTTTAGACGACGAAAGAAAAAGTTCAATCCCGCTTTCAAAAGGACGAATGGATGAATTAAAAGGTGTTATTGGACTATAAAAGTGCTCCAATAAGCTCAATATGCGATTCATTCACCGGTAAAAATACTCCTTTTACCGGTATTTTAATGCGCCTACCCTTTGTTTTTCATATGATTGAGTCAAGAAAAGCGAAACAAACGAACGAAAAGCGCTAAAGCGACTTTCATCTATAAAGAAGAAAAACAAAGGGGATGAAGAAATGACATTGGCAATTGAAATGAAAGATGTAATGAAAAGTTTCAGTGGAAAAACGGCACTTCGAAATGTAAATATTGAGGTGAAGCAAGGAGAGATATTCGGATTCCTTGGACCGAGTGGATCTGGTAAGACGACAACAGTAAAAATTTTAACTTCTCAATTGCTTCATAGTGTTGGAACGGTAAGAGTATTAGGGAAAGATATTACAGGACCAAGTAGCATCGATTACAAACGAATTGGTATTTTAACAGATAACAGCGGCTTATATGAAAGACTTAGCATTTATGATAACTTACTATTATTTTGTGACTTATACGATTGCAAAAAAGAACGAATCGATGAAGTACTAGCACAAGTGAATTTATTAGATGATAAAAAAACACCAGTAAAAAAATTATCAAAGGGAATGAAGCAACGCGTCACACTAGCAAGAGCAATCCTTCATAAACCAGATATCCTCTTCTTAGACGAACCAACATCTGCACTTGATCCAGTAAACGTACAAAACATTCATAAAATCTTAAAAGACTTAAATAAAGAAGGAACGACGATTTTCTTAACGACTCACAACATGGACGAAGCAGAAACGCTTTGTAACCGCATTGCCTTCCTGTGTGGCGGAGAGATTGTAGCACTTGATACACCGGAGAACCTTCGCTTACAATACGCGAAAGATCAAATACAAGTCGTGTTAAAGGATAAGAAGAAAGAAACGGTACAAAAAGATGAATTAGGTGCAAAACGTATTTCAGAATGGATGAACAAAGGAGAATTACTATCCATTCATTCACACGAACCAACTTTAGGCGATATCTTTATTGAAGTTACTGGGAGGGGATTATAATGACATTTTCAATGAGACGTGTATCAGCTATTTTTAGAAAAGAAGTACAAGATTTTAAGACAAATTCACAAGTGTTGTTAATGGCATTTTTACCAATTATACTTTCATTTTTGTTTAGCAGATTTGGAGTGGGAAAGGAAATGTTAGGCATTACTACTATAACGGCCTTCCTATTTGTCGCAGGGTTTGTTCAATCTATGGTAATTGCAGAAGAAAAAGAAAAACATACATTGCGTGTATTAATGCTATCACCGGCATCTTCGGTTGAAGTTCTACTTGGAAAAAGTATATTAACAGTATGTTTGACATTGGGCATTTGTATTGTGAACTTATTTATTTTGGATCAATTCAGTGGAAATCTATTATTGCTAGGATTTATTTTCTTATGTGGAACAATTTTATTTATTGTGATTGGAACAATGATTGGATTGTTAGCTGCATCTGTACCACAAACATCAATAATTGGAATGCCGATATTAATGACGATGTATTTGGCTGTACAGTTTGAGCCAATGGTTGAAAATAAAGTAATTAAGACGATGATTGGATATCTTCCAACATCTCATATTGTGAAAGCACTTAACAGTTTAGTAGGTGGGGCGGGATTTGGTAGTATTAGTGGGCATGTATTAAATGTTGCAGTTTGGCTTATTATATCGCTCTTTGTATGTTTAATCGTATATAAAAAGAAACAATTAGATTAAAAACTGAGCCAAAAGTGCTCAGTTTTTTCTTTTTTCTATCATTTCCTCGGAAATTTTACAATTCTTATACATATTTTTACAGATTTTGTCGAAAAGTAATTAGTTATACGTTGTATAGGATACGTGAATATTGTTCAAAATGATTGCTGAGGTGATGATGGAATGCGAGGAAGAAATAATAAAAAGTCGCAAAAGGTAGTACATTTATTTCAAAAAAGATGGGTGTTTCCGGCACTATACATTGCTTGTGCAGCGGTAATCTTAATGGTTGCGCTATGGTTCCAAGGAGCTAATCCGAAGAAGACTCCAAACCACGATCAAGCAACACCGTATACACAATCGGAAGATCCAGCAGTACCAGTAACAAAATCTTCAGAAGTAGTGAAAATGCCAGCTGCCGCGAATGCGGAAGTAGTCGTACAGAAGAAATTCTATGAAGATGCAGCAACTGAGGCGGAACAAGAAAAAGCACTTGTCTTTTATAACAACACATATTCCCCGAATAAAGGAATTGACATTGCTGCGAAGAATGGAAAAGAATTCAATGTTGCTGCTGCTTTAAGTGGTACAGTAACGAAAGCTGAAAAAGATTCACTTCTTGGTTATGTTGTAACAGTTGATAGTGGAAATGGTGTAGCGGTATCTTATCAAAGCTTAGGCAGTGTGAAAGTAGAAAAAGGTGCAAGAGTTGCACAAGGTGAAGTATTAGGAACATCCGGTCTAAGTGCAATGAATAAAGAGGCAGGTTCTCACGTTCACTTTGAAGTACGTAAAGACAATGTGGCTGTGAACCCTGAACGTTACTTAAATAAATCAGTAACAGAAATTAAAGCTGATGCAGGTGCTGCAAAGGCTACGAATGCTTCTGGTAAAAAAGCTGATGACAAATCTCAAAAAGAAGAGAAGTCAACGAGCACGAAACCTGAAAGTAAAACAGAAGACAAGTCTCAAAAAGAAGAGAAATCAACAAGCGGTTCAACTAGTGACAAAAAAGAAGAACCGAAGAAAGAAGAAAAATCAACAAATGGTTCTACAGAATCATCTAACGATTCTTCTTCACAAGAATAATGAAGTGAAAAAATCAGTTCCCACTAGGGGAGCTGATTTTTTTATTTTTATATAAAAATACTCAATTTCGAGAAAAAAGTTGCAATAACAAGGAAAAATGACGAGATTCTCGAATATATATTACAAAAGGGAGGGGATACTGTGTCATTTTTGTTTGTTCTGTCGACTGCTATTATTTTATTGTTTGTTTTATTCACTTTATATTATTACATTGCCGGTAAGAAAGAGGTTCCCCACCATCAATTGTTAGAAGAAGAATTGGAACGAGAAGAATGACACCTTATATATAAGGTGTCATTTTTTTTCGCTATAATAGTCAGTTTTAACGTATTTCTCACAAAAAAACGTAATTTTTCTTAACTTAGTCCGCAAAAATAGTGAACATGTAGCATATATCAGTAGTGCGGGCAATACAATGGTATAAACCAAAGCAAAGAGAGTGTTTGAGGTGAGAAATCGTGAATCATTTCATTATAAATCCAAGAATGTTTAACGCTTACAAACAGCACTCACACTTACTTCTTAGTCGTATGCAGCGAGGCTCATTTCACCCTTCTCACATCCAAATTAGGGAGGCGAGTGGTGTGCACGATTACATCAAAGAGAGAACTATCAAGATTGGTAAGTATATCGTGGAGACAAGAAAGACAGTGCGTGTCATTGCAAAGGAATTTGGGGTATCAAAGAGTACAGTCCATAAAGATTTAACAGAACGTCTACCAGAAATTAATCCAGAGCTCGCAAATGAAGTGAAAGAAATTCTTGATTATCATAAGTCTATTCGTCATTTAAGAGGGGGAGAAGCAACAAAACAAAAGTATAGAAAAGAAGATGTAGAGAAGCCTGTACGTCAATAATGTTACAGTAGCAAACATTCCGTTCACATTCGGTAATATTTTTCAGAAGAATTCTTTTTGCGAATATTACGTTTCTGTTAAATTTATGATAAAATCAGAAATTAGGTGAAAAGAATTCGGGTGTAACCTGATTTTGAATATCGAGGAGGAAAAAACGGGAATGTTTGCGCGAGATATCGGAATTGACCTAGGTACGGCTAACGTATTAATTCATGTTAAAGGTAAGGGTATTGTATTAAATGAGCCATCTGTTGTGGCAATTGATCGTAATAGTGGTAAAGTATTAGCAGTAGGTGAAGAAGCGAGAAGCATGGTGGGACGTACGCCTGGTAATATTGTAGCAATTCGTCCACTTAAAGATGGTGTAATCGCAGACTTTGAAATTACAGAAGCAATGTTAAAGTATTTCATTAACAAATTGGACGTAAAGAGCTTCTTTTCAAAACCTCGTATTTTAATTTGTTGTCCAACAAATATTACATCAGTAGAACAAAAAGCAATTCGTGAAGCTGCTGAACGTTCAGGTGGTAAAACAGTATTTTTAGAAGAAGAACCAAAAGTAGCCGCAGTTGGTGCTGGTATGGAAATCTTCCAACCAAGCGGTAACATGGTTGTTGATATTGGTGGAGGTACAACAGATATCGCTGTACTATCTATGGGTGATATTGTTACCTCTTCCTCTATCAAAATGGCTGGCGATAAGTTTGATATGGAGATCTTAAACTATATTAAACGTAAGTATAAGCTATTAATCGGAGAACGTACTTCAGAAGATATTAAAATTAAAGTTGGTACAGTATTCCCAGGTGCACGTAGCGAAGAACTTGAAATTCGCGGACGTGACATGGTAACAGGCTTACCACGTACAATTACAGTATGCTCTGAAGAAATTACAGAAGCATTAAAAGAAAATGCAGCTGTTATTGTACAAGCTGCAAAAGGTGTATTAGAGCGCACACCACCAGAATTATCTGCAGATATCATCGACCGCGGTGTTATTCTAACAGGCGGTGGAGCTTTACTACACGGTATCGACATGCTTCTAGCAGAAGAACTAAAAGTACCAGTATTAATTGCTGAAAACCCAATGCACTGCGTTGCGGTTGGTACAGGTATTATGTTAGAGAATATCGACAGATTACCAAAGCGTGCTTTGAGATAATTTGAAAGAACTAAGGCTAATGCCTTAGTTCTTTTTTGTTTTTATATTTTTTTATTTTGTTTTTTTGCGAAAATGGAAGGAAAATAGAGAAATATGAAGGAAACAGGTAAAATATTCATATATATGGTTAAATTTAATATTTCCTTAATTGAAAACGTTTATAATATAATGAGTCGAATACGACATTAAGGCAAATAATGTTTCAATACATATTGCCTTTCCCTAATTTGGGCATACACTCTTTTCCACCTCCGTGTCAGTTGCAAAAATGTGCAACTATTTTAATGGAATAGAGTGTGTGCATTTTTTTTAGGAAGTTGTACTAAATATAAAATGTTACTTTGTAATGACAAACAATAAACAAAATGGGATAATAGCAATATGTCCAAGTGGTAAGACCAATATTACAAAAGGGGCGATTGTTACATGCTAAATATAGAACAAATTAAAGAAATCATTCCTCACCGCTATCCATTTTTACTTGTTGATAAAATATTAGAAGTAGATGAAGGAAAAAGAGCGGTTGGGATTAAAAATGTATCCGCAAACGAAGAATTCTTTAACGGACACTTCCCTGACTATGCAGTTATGCCTGGTGTACTTATTGTAGAAGCATTAGCGCAAGTAGGAGCAGTTGCAGTATTAAAGAAAGAAGAAAACCGCGGAAGACTTGCTTTCTTTGCAGGTATCGACAATTGCCGTTTCAAAAAACAAGTACGCCCAGGTGATCAGCTTCGTCTAGAAGTAGAAATGACACGCGTACGCGGCCCAATTGGAAAAGGAAAAGCAATCGCAACAGTAGATGGTGAAGTTGCATGTGAGGCAGAAATTACATTTGCGATTGGTGATAAAAAAGAATAGATAGTACTGAAAAATCTCCTTGTGAAAAGACAAGGGGATTTTTTAATTTCTGCTATATAACGATGAAACAATAATATACAAACTAATCAGAAAATAACTTGTAAATAGATGGAAATTACCATATACTTACTTTAGTATTTATCTAGAAAACAGGATAAGTGATAAAGGTAATAAAGAAATAAGGGCATTGTCATATTGTTAAGGTACTTAAGTAAGACAAATTAGAATGTTATTGATTATGATGAGATATGGGGAAATCAGCAAAAATATTAATTAGACGTATGAAATCGAGCATAAGAGAGAGAAAAGGGAAATGTCGCATTTCACAAAAGGAGATTATGAATATGTTCGGGAGAAAGAAAAGAAAACCATTACGACAATTAATTACACATAAAGAGCCTAAATCGCGTATTACAGAACAATACCGTAACATTCGTACAAACATTGAGTTTACATCTGTAGATAATCATGTTCGTTCTATTATTGTTACTTCGGCAGATCCAGGTGATGGGAAAACAACGACAATCTCAAACTTAGCAGTTGTTTTCGGACAACAAGGAAAGAAAGTTTTATTAATTGGAGCTGACTTGCGGAAGCCGACGATACAAAACTTATTTGCCATTCATAGTTCAAATGGATTAACGAACTTATTATCAGGACAAGCAAAACTTATGCAATGCATTCAAAAAACAGATATAGAGAACGTATACTTAATGGCAGCAGGTCCAATCCCGCCAAACCCAGCAGAACTATTAGGGAGCCGGGCAATGGACGAGGCATTGCTAGAAGCATATAACATGTTTGATATTATATTAATCGACACACCACCTGTGCTTGCGGTTACGGATGCACAAATACTAGCGAACAAATGTGATGGAATCGTACTCGTTGTACGAAGTGAAAAGACGGAAAAAGATAAAATCGTAAAAGCGAAACAAATATTAGATAAAGCATCAGGCAAAATACTTGGAGTCGTTTTGAATGATAAAAGAGAAGAAAAAGAGCAGTATGGTTATTACTAAAATAGAAACAGGCCAACAAGAAATACTTGTTGGCTTTTTTTGTATTCTTAAATTTATTTCTCAAGTTACATAGCATAAAAAGCATGATATGATAAATAATTTGGAGAATCATTGGAATGTGTTGTCATATTTAAGATTATTTTGTAAGATTATACTTGTTTCTTGTGAACAAATATAGAACTAAATTATTAAAAATAAAAAATGTAAGATTTATATGTTATAATTTTTCCTATGTGTAAATTTTAGAAAGTTGGAGGAACCTATGGAAGAAACAATTAGTTTAAAAGAGTTATTTCATATCTTAAAAAAACGTTTAGCAATGATCCTCGTAATCGCCTTTGGTGCAGCTATTGTAAGTGCTATCATTAGCTTCTTCTTTATGACACCAATCTATCAATCTTCGACGCAAATTCTTGTGAATCAGAAGAAGCAAGAGGGTGCAATGTTCCAAGCTGGTGAAATTCAAACGAATATTCAATTAACGAATACATATAAGGTTATCATTAAAAGTCCAGTAATCTTAGAACAAGTGAATGAAAAATTAAATTTAAATATGACATCTCAAGTGCTAACAGGAAAGATTAATGTTGCGAATGAAAAGGATTCACAAGTAATCTCTGTAACAGCTGAGGATAAAGATCCGAAATTAGCTCGCGATATTGCGAATGCAACTGCAGATGTATTTAAAGGTGAAGTTGCAAAAATTATGAACGTTGATAACGTAACAGTATTATCTAAAGCAGAAGTTGCAGAAAATCAATCTCCAATTAAACCGCGTCCAATGTTAAATGTGGCAATTGCTTTCGTTGTTGGTTTAATGGCTTCAGTTGGTCTTGCATTCTTACTAGAATACTTAGATAACACAGTGAAAAAAGAAGAAGATGTGGAAAACTTACTTGGCTTACCAGTATTAGGAATTGTAGCTCGTATGGATGAAGAAACAATGAACGTGAAATCACACGCTCCATCATCAAGAAAAGTGAGGGGACAAACAATTGGCTCTTAAATTATTTAAAAAGAAAAAGAATCATCGTCAACGCCGTCAATTAATTGCTCATCAACAACCGAAATCACCAATTTCAGAACAATATCGTAATATTCGAACGAATATTGAATTTGCAGCTGTTGATACGAATTTACATTCATTAATGGTCACGTCTGCAAATCCAAGTGAAGGGAAAACAACAACGACAGCGAATATGGCTGTTGTGTTTGCTCAACAAGGAAAAAAAGTATTATTAATTGATGCAGATATGCGTAAACCAGCAATGCATCAAATGTTCCAAGTAGACAATATTTTTGGACTAACGAATGTATTAACACATAGTGAACGTTTAGAGAAATGTGTGCAAACAACACTAGTTGATAATCTACACTTTTTAGCTTGTGGTCCAATCCCCCCAAACCCAGCTGAATTGTTAGGTTCAAAATCAATGAAAGAACTTCTTGGACAAGCATACAGCATGTACGACTTAGTTATTTTTGATATGCCGCCTATTTTAGCTGTAACAGATGCGCAAATTATGGCAAATGTATGTGATGCTTCTATTCTTGTTGTTCGTAGTGAATCGACAGAGAAAGAAACAGCGGTAAAAGCAAAAGGATTGTTAGAATCGGCTAAAGGTAAATTGTTGGGCGTTGTTCTAAACGACCGTGAACGTGAACAAGGCCTATACTACTACTACGGTGCAAACTAATTTTAAAGTGAGATATGGTAAAAACATATCTCCTTTTTTCCCTTGAATATGAGCGATATCTCATATTCAAGGGAAAAAAGATCTTTATAGGAGAGAGGGAGGATGAAACAAATGATAGATTTACATTGTCACATTTTACCGGGGATCGATGACGGTGCACAGACAGTAACAGATAGTTTAGCAATGGCACAACAAGCCGTTTCAGAAGGAATACATACCATTGTCGCAACGCCACACCATCAAAATGGAAAATATGTAAATGAACGTACCTCAATTATTCATCATGTAAAACAACTAAATGATGAACTACAACAACATAATATGCCACTTACCATTTTACCTGGGCAAGAGGTCAGATTATATGGCGATTTATTAGAAGACTATGAAGCTGGTAAAATCGTTACTTTAAATGAAACAAATAAATATATATTCATTGAATTCCCATCAAATCACGTACCTCGTTATGCAGAACAACTACTATATGAATTGCGCGTAAAGGGAATGATTCCAATTATCGTTCATCCGGAACGTAATGCCGAGTTAATCGAGCGGCCAGATAAGTTATATAATCTTGTAAATAAAGGTGCATTAACACAAGTGACAGCAGGTAGTTTACTTGGGAAATTTGGAAAAAAAATTAAAAAATTCTCACTACAGCTTGTAGAACATAATTTAACACATATGATCGCATCAGATGCACATAACACGACATCAAGAGGATTTCATTTAGCGGAAAGCTATGAACTAATTGAGAAAGAATTTGGAATGAGTGTTATGAGTGATTTGAAAGAAAATCCGTACTTATTAATTAGCGGGAAGGCAATTTATAAAGAAGATCCAGAACAAATTCGTCGTAAAAAATTGTTCGGTATTTTTTAAATAAAGAATTGGTGATGTCTCCTAACCGTTATCAACGGAGGCACTCGGTCGTGCTGTGGGTAGAAATTTTTATTTCGAACCTACCTTAGACGCTTGTCGTCGGGAGTATGACGTGAGGATGGGTTGGATGCCCATAATTTATTTATGTTAGAAACTCTACTTATGGAGTTGTAAAGACGACCCTATAAGTAGGGTTTTTGTTATTGTTACATGTGGATATAATAATATGTTTGGGGGTACTAGATTTGAAAAAAGTAAGAAAAGCAATTATTCCAGCTGCGGGACTGGGGACAAGGTTTTTACCGGCAACAAAGGCAATGCCGAAAGAAATGTTACCAATTGTTGATAAACCAACAATTCAATACATAGTAGAAGAAGCGATAGAATCAGGAATTGAAGATATTATTATTGTTACCGGAAAAGGTAAACGTGCGATTGAAGATCATTTTGATCATTCCTTTGAATTAGAGCAAAATCTCTTAGAAAAAGGGAAGTATGAAATGCTTGAGAAAGTACAAGCTTCATCAAAAATTAATATTCATTACATAAGACAAAAAGAACCAAAGGGTCTAGGACACGCAGTGTGGTGCGCCCGTAAATTTATTGGAAATGAGCCATTTGCAGTATTACTTGGTGATGATATTGTGCAAGCAGAAACGCCATGTTTACGTCAATTAATGGATCAATATGAAGGTACACAATCATCTGTTATCGGTGTACAAACAGTACCAGAAAATGAAACACATCGTTACGGTATTATTGATCCAGTTGAAAGGAATGATCGCCGTTATCAAGTACGCCAATTTGTTGAAAAGCCAGCTCAAGGAACTGCGCCATCAAATTTAGCAATTATGGGACGTTACGTATTAACACCAGAAATCTTTATGCTCCTTGAAGATCAACAAACAGGTGCTGGTGGGGAAATTCAGTTGACAGATGCAATTCAACGATTAAATGAAATTCAACGGGTATTTGCATATGATTTTGAAGGAAAGCGTTATGATGTTGGTGAGAAATTGGGGTTTATTAAGACGACAATTGAGGTAGCATTACAGCATAAGGAATTAAAAAAGCAATTAATAAAATATATGAATGATTTAGTACATAAAGAAATCAATGAATAAGATTATAAGGGAGAGGGAATATGAAGACTGGTGAAAATATAGCGAGAGAATATCAAGTTACATCAGATGATCAAATCGTTCAAGTCGAAAATAGACAATCCAAGTTATATTTAGGGAGTAAGTATATATTAGATGTTATATTCGCTTTACTAGGCTTGATTATATTGGCACCTGTTATGTTGATATTTAGTTTACTAATTATTTTAGAATCCCCAGGGTCGCCTTTCTATTTACAAGAAAGATTGGGTATGAATGGTAGGAAGTTTAATGTTATTAAATTACGTTCTATGAGAAATGATGCAGAAAAAAATGGTGCAAAATGGGCAGAGAAGAATGATCCACGTATTACAAAGATAGGATTATTTATTCGTAAGACGAGGATTGATGAGCTACCGCAATTATTTAATATTTTAAAAGGTGAAATGTCTCTTGTAGGACCAAGGCCGGAAAGACCTATGTTTACTGAGAAATTTGAGCGTGAAATTCCAGGTTTTAAAAAGAGACTAGAGGTAAAACCAGGACTGACAGGATGGGCGCAAGTAAATGGTGGTTATGAAATTACACCGAGAGAAAAGTTGAGGCTAGATATATATTACATTAACAACTCCAGTTTATTGTTGGATTTTAAAATTATATTAAAGACTATTAAGGTAGTATGCACAGGTGACGGAGCTAGATAATGTATCTTATAAATACAGGATGGTATTAGTATGAACTTACAATTAATTCTTAAAAATGCTTCATTTTTATTTGTAGGAAATGTGATGGTACGAATGTTAACCGCCATTTCAGCAATTGTGATAGCTAGGTATCTTGGGGCAGAACAATATGGTATTTTAAGTATTGCATTAGTATTTTCCACTTTTGCAAGTTCAATGACAGATCTAGGATTAACTCATACATTTATTAGGGAGGGTACCAAAGCTGATAAAGATATATCTAAACTTTTAAATAGCTATTTGGTAACAAGATTATTCATTTGTATATTCTCCTCTGTAATTGTATTTATTCTAGTAAATTTTATGTATAGTCAGAAAGAAATGAAACAGGTAATTTTCTTGATGGTAATCCCTACAATATTTGGTGCAGCACTACAAAATGTAGGAGCGGTATATTATCAAATTATCGAAAAAATGAAATATACTGCAATTATTCGAATCATGGCAGGCTTAATTTCTGTCATAGGTCTTCTTATTGGAGTTTATTTTGGATATAGTCTTTTAATGGTAGCCTTAACTTATGGGCTATGTAGTATTTTAGGGGGTATTATAAGTATCTCTTTTGTCATTAATAAAATTAAATTGCATAAAGGATTAGATAATTCTATTTTAAATGGGTTAAGTGCTTTTACGTTAACTGCTTTTTTAACAATACTTATGCCTTTAATGGGACCTATTGCTTTAGAAAAGGTATCTAGTTTAGAACAGGTTGGCTATTTTAACGCTGCATTACGTATCCCCTCTGTTCTATATCAAATTCCAGGTATTGTAGCAGCAGCTTTTTATCCAGTTTTGTTTAAGCTTATTGATAGAAGTGAGCTAAAAAAACATGGAGAGGTAATAGTTATCGAAATCAAGTTAATGACTTTATTGTCTGTAATTATGGTTCTACCCATAATACTATTTCCAGAAGAAATTTCAGTTTTTCTGTTAGGGGAAAACTGGATAGGAATTGCTGAAACGCTTTCTATTTTATCTATTATTGTTTTTATTCAATCAATTAACTTTCCTTTAGCGGATAGTTTAACAACTAAAGGTTTGCAAAAATATAGATCTATTGCATTATTAATTAGTTTTGGGACAGGTATTTTTGCGTACTCGTATTTTGGAAAGTTATACGGTAGTTTAGGAGCAGCAATCGCAGCTGTTTTAATAGAGATTGTACTATTACTGGGTTTAATAATTTTTAATAAGCAGGGAATATTTACCGTGTTTAGGGGTAGTTCTAAAAGTTTATTAAGTTTAATTTTTTTGTATGTCATAAATAAATTATTTCTAGGAAATATTAATATATTTATCTCATTAGTAATAAGTTATCTCATTGTTTTAATTGTTATTCTATCAGAAAAAGATTTAATAAAAAATATGATTCAAAAAAAGAAATCTATTATGTAGAGGAGGCTATAAATGTCTGTTCCTGAGATATCTATAATAATTCCCACTTATAATGTAGAAGAATATATAGAGGAAGCGTTAAGTTCAGTACTTAATCAGAGTTTTAAGCAATTAGAGGTTATAGTAATTGATGATGGATCACGGGATAAAACAGTTGAAATCATTCAATCTTTACAAGATGAGCGGATAAAGCTATATGAAAATGGTTCTAACCAAGGTCCGGCTTATTCGAGAAACTTTGGGATTTCTAAAGCAAAAGGTACTTGGATAGCTTTTTTAGATGGAGATGACTGGTGGGATCAAGAAAGAATAAAAGAGTTGCTTAATTTTGCTAGAATTAAAGAAGCTGACATGATATTTGATGATATTTTCCTAATATATGATGGGCATGTAAGTCCGTATGCAACACAATGTCAAAATTACAAAGAAAAGCTTGAATCTAGCCTTAATATTACCCCAGAGTTATTAGTAGAGTTAGATTTAGGAATGCAACCGATAATAAAAAGAAATCTATTGGAGAAAAAAAATATAAGATTTAATGATCAATTGATATTTGGGGAAGATTATGTTTTTTATCTTGAGGTACTATGCGAGTCTAATAAATGTTATTTTTATAATAAACCGTTATACTTTTATAGGCAGAGGGGAGATTCTCTTACAAGACAAAAGACAAAGAGAATCCAACAGTTAATACAAGCAAATAGGGAACTGTTAAAACATGAAAAATTTCAAGGGAATAAAAAATTAATTAATCAATTGCAAGGTAGGATGGTAAGACTCTCAAATCTAAATTTATATTATAGCTTCATTGAAAAAATAAAAGAAAAAGATATTAAGGGTATAGTGAAAAATATATATTTAAATCCTAAGGTAATTTTAATATTAATAAGCCGTTTACCAAAGGTCTTAAAATACAGACTAGGGAAATTTATTAAAAGTAGAGGTTAAAATATGAAAGACAAAAGTTTTGTACTTCAAAAGATGGATAGTAAGAATTCTTATGTTTATAACTCTATTTTCATAATGTTAATTTCACTATTCATTTTATATGTGCCGGTAGTAAATAGCATGCAACCATTAATAAAAGCACCATATAGTTATTATGCTAATTTTTTAATTATTTTTGTGCTGTGGTTATTTAATTTTTTAAATAGTAAAAATGCTAATTTTACTAAAGAATATTTGCAATCAATGGGCTGTTTATATGTCTTAGGTCTTTACTGTGCTATTTCAAGTTTTTGGAGTGAAATACAATTTGAAACTTTATGGAGAACATTTATAATTTTTGGTCCTATTTTCGCAATGGCATACATTGTTAATGTAGATCGAATGATTGAAAAAACATTGATTGCTAGTTATAAAATTCAAATGTTAGTAGGTTTATTTTTAGCTATCTTAATGATATTTATTAAAATTTTTGGATTAATGATGTGGTTTAATGACGAATATTCACTAAATTATATTACCTTAGGTCCTATAAGAATAGAACAGGCAGTTTATTATTCAGGAGCGACACTGAGATTTTCATCTATTACAGGAAATCCTAACATATTATCATACATACTATTAATATCATTAGCGACCACTCTGATTTTGTTTTTAAGACAGTCAATAAAAACTTTCTATTTTATAATATCATTTTTAATTCAATGTTATGCCTTGTTTTTAACATATTCAAGAACAGGGATATTGGCATTTGGAATCTTCTTATTTCTGTTCTTTTGGTTAAATAATAGTAGGGGAATGAACCGTTTAAGAAAAAACATTTGGAAATTCATGAGAATATCTTTGATTCTAAGTGTTTTTGCAGGAGGAATAATAGCCCTTTTATTACAGGGAAGTAACCAGCGATTAAGCTTAGATTTGGCAGGAAGAGGAAAAGCATGGGATTTATTAGCCGATGTTATTTCAAACCATTTCTTTTTGGGGATAGGGTTCAATTCTAGTCAAGAGTTTTTAAGAGAAATGAATGTTGGAGTAAATCATGCACATAGTCTATATTTAGGTATTACAGCTGAGATAGGGGTTATCGGTTTAGGATTATTTCTATTTTTTGTCTGTTGTACATTAGGGATTTTAATTCAACAGTTTCAAAAATACAAGAACAACTTAGAGTATAAAAATCAGTGGCTCATGTATTCTGGAAATATTGCAATAATAGTAGCTATTTTATTCCATCAGGGTACAGAATTCTCTTTATTAAGAAATAATTATCTAAACTTTTTATGGTTTTTCTTTATATTTACTACAATAAAGTTAGGTAGTGATTTAATTAAAAGAGAGAACGGAGGAGATCCTGTTGCAAAAAACTTTAGTAATAGGGGTTAAAGTAGAGAACATAGAAAAAGAAATGTCTGGTCCACAAAAGGTGTTCAATAGTATTGTTAATGATATAGATAATGAGGATATAATTGTTTTAGGAAGGGATATAAGAGCATGTATAAAAGGGATATTTTCTAGAGATGTAAGTAATTTGCATATATTTGGTTTTACACGATCAAATGCATTGTTAGTTATAATAGGGAAAATATTAAGAAAGAATATTCTTTATACCGCAAATGGCTTAGTATCGCGGGAAAATTTGCACTTCTCTAATCTGAGAATTTCTTGTAAAATGGCGGAATTTATTACTTTGAAGCTTGCAGATGGTATTATATGCGTGTCAGAAGGGTTAAAGGAAATGATTATAAGTGATTATAAAATACCAAAAAAGAAATTGAAAGTTATTCCAAATGGCGTTTCCGAAAAATTTCTGACTATAAAGCCAGACAAAAATATTTTTAACGAACTTATTCCTTTAGAAAAAAGAAAAAAGATTATATTTACTGCTTGCGGAACTTTTAAGTACAAAGGAATTGAACAATTAGTTAAAGTTGTGAATGATATAAAAAGGGATGATTTTATCTTAGTAATCGCTGGGCCAAAGGGAAATGTTCATGACAAGGTAATGAATATGATGGATCCTAAAAAGGTTATATATATAGGTAATTTAAATCAAAGTGAATTGATAAGTGCTTATTATTATTCAAATCTTTATATCCAAAATAGCTTATATGAAACTTTTGGCTTAGCACCATTAGAGGCATTAGCTGTTGGTACACCAGTTATAGTAAGTAAAGATGTTCAGATGAATTATTTGCTTAAAAATACAAGATTAGAACACTTTATTATAAATAATGACGAGGAGCTGTCTGAAAGGATTAATTTAATATTAGATAATCCTAATATTAAAGAGGATTTAAGTATCAGTGCTAAGAAAATAGCTCAAAATAATACTTGGCAGGATATACGTCAGCAATATAAAGAATTATGGAGCGTTATTAATTAAGTGATAAAAGTATGGTGAGAAAATTGGGAAATGAATATTTAGTTAATGTTATAGTACCCACGTTAGGAAATAGAATTGAGTATATTAAACGCTTATTTAATAGTTTAGAAGAGCAAACTATTAATAATATTAAAGTTATTATTGTGTCTCAAGAAAATCATGATAGAATTAGCAGTTTATTAATGAAATACAATTTTAATTACCATCATGTTATATTAAGCAAAAAAGGGTTATCTCATGCAAGAAATAAAGGTTTAGAATATGTGGATAATGGTATTGTTACGTTCTCTGATGATGACTGCTGGTATCCTAAAAACGCATTTGAAACGGTTGTTGAAGGATTTAAATATAGGAATATCGACGCGCTAAGTTTTCAGATATTTGACCCCGAAATTCAACAATATTATAAAGAATATCCACAAGCTCCTATAGAAAAATTAGGTATTCGCGGGGTTTTAAAAATTTCATCAATAGAGTTCTTTATTAATTTAAATAAAATTGATATTGGAGATTTGAAGTTTGATGAGAGATTTGGTCTTGGGGCAAAATATCCATCTGGTGAAGAAAATATCTTGCTCGCAGATTTATTGAAACAGAAATATAGTATAGCTTATGTTAATCAAATTATTGTTTTTCATAAAAAGAAAACATCAGAAAATAAACTAATTGATTCTAATACTTTTACAGGAAAAGGACCATTATTTAAAAGGATGAGAGGAACTATTCCAGCTATATGTATGCTAACAATTTTCTTTGTAAAAAAATTTCATTTAACTGAAAAACCAATTCGCTCATTCATCAAAAGTTTTAAAGAGCTGTTAAAATTTTGATGAAAATATCAAAGAAAATCTGAAGGAGTAGTATTGAAATGGAAATAAATCTAAGTGAGATTGAAATAGGGAATCAATCACTTGTGTCAATTATTATCCCATCATATAATGCAAGTTCTTTTATTAAAGAAACAATCCAATCTGTCCAATCTCAAACTTATACAAATTGGGAAATGATTATTATAGATGATGTTTCAAAAGATAATACTTGTGAATTGATAAAAGAAGAGATTAAGAAAGATAATCGTATACGATTAATTGAATTGCAGAAAAATTGTGGAGCAGCAATTGCGAGAAACACGGGCATTAATAATGCAAGAGGGAAGTATGTAGCTTTTTTAGATAGCGATGATCTATGGCTACCCGAAAAATTAGAAAAACAATTGACTTTTATGCAGAATAATGATGTAGCTTTTTCGTTTACGGGTTATCAAATTATGAATCAAGATGGTACCCTTACTGATAAAATTGTACATGTGCCAGAAAAAATTAATTATAATGGATTATTAAAAAATACAATAATTGGTTGTTTAACGGTGATGTTGGATATTGAGAAGCTAGGGAAAGTACAAATGCCTAACATTAGGACCCGCCAAGATACTGCAACATGGTTAAAAATATTAAGACAAGGTCATTATGCCTATGGCTTAGATGAGGTTTTATCGAAGTATAGAAAAGTTGAAAACTCTATTTCTAGTAAAAAGTTCAAAATGGCTAAAATGAATTGGAAATTATATAGGGAAATTGAAGGGTTAAGTATCCTAAAATCTGCATGGTGCTTTATAAATTATGCCCTAAATGGAGTTGTAAAACATTTTGTTAAATAAGTTTTAAAAGCCTTTTTCTTTAAGGGGCTTTTTTTATTGTTAATAAATAAGGAGGATAAAAAATGAATATTGCTATTTTCGGAACAGGTTATGTAGGGCTAGTAACAGGGGTTTGTTTATCGGATATTGGACATCGTGTAACTTGTATTGATATTAATGAGAATAAAGTTGCGAAAATGAAAGAAGGTATTTCACCAATATATGAACCTGGTTTAGATGAGTTGATGAGTAAAAATATTAATGATAATAGATTGTTATTTACAACCGATTGTCGCCAAGGGATTGAAGAAGCAGATGTTATTTATATAGCAGTAGGTACGCCACAACAAACAGATGGTTCGGCTAATTTACAATATATTGAGCAAGTTGCTTTAGATATTGCTAATAATCTAAAAAAAGATTCGATTGTAGTAATTAAAAGTACGGTCCCAGTTGGTACAAATGATCATGTTAAAAATTTAATTCAGCAAAATTTGAAAGCAGATGTGAAAATCAACATGGTATCGAATCCGGAATTTTTAAGAGAGGGTTCTGCAATTCATGATAGTTTCTATGGAGATCGTATAGTTATTGGGGCTGATGATGCTAAAACTGCTGATGTTATGGAAGAAGTGAATAAACCTTTTAATGTTCCTGTTTTTAAAACAACAATTAGAAGTTCAGAAATGATTAAATATGCAGCAAATGCTTTCTTAGCTACAAAAATTAGCTTTATTAATGAAATTGCTAATATTTGCGAAAAGTTAGGTGCGGATGTAGAGCATGTAGCTAATGGTATGGGATTAGATAAAAGGATTGGTACACAATTTTTAAAAGCAGGTATCGGATATGGGGGCTCTTGTTTCCCAAAAGATACACATGCTTTAATACAAATTGCTGGTAATGTCGAGCATGATTTTGATCTGTTAAAATCAGTTATTACAGTAAATAATAATCAGCAGGCATCGCTCGTTGAAAAAATAAAAAATGTATTAGGTGATATGGAAGGAAAACAAGTGGCTATGCTTGGTTTAGCTTTTAAACCAAATACTGATGATATGAGAGAAGCGGCATCTATTGTTATTGCAAATGATTTAGTAAAAATGGGTGCGAAGGTCGTAGCTTATGATCCAATTGCTACTGAAAATGCAAAGAAAGTATTACCTAATGAGGTTCAATATGTGCCCTCTGTTGCAGGAGCAGTTAAAAATGCCGATGTAACACTTATTGTAACTGAATGGGATGATATAAAAGAATTCCCTATTGAACAGTATATCAAATTAATGAAACAACCTATTATTTTTGATGGTCGTAATTGCCATGGTTTAGAATATGTGAAAAAGTTTAATGTAGACTATTATTCCGTAGGAAGACCAGCTGTAGTTCGTGAAAAAGTTTCTTTATAATTAGTGGGTAATTTATAGGATGAAAATCTGTAAGACTAATTTTTATAAATAAAGAAATTTTTTATTAACCTAGCTATTTTAAATTCTAGCTAGATTAATGTTTACATGCTTATTATAAGGATATGTAGTAATGGGGAGGTTTGTTAATTATGGCAGTACTTGTAACAGGTGGAGCAGGATATATTGGTAGTCATACATGTGTAGAATTACTAAATAGCGGTTACGAAGTTATAGTAGTGGATAATCTTTCGAATAGCTCGGTAGAATCTATAAATCGAGTAAAAGAAATAACAGGAAAACAATTTAAGTTTTATAAAGAAGATGTTTTAAATCGCGAAGCGCTTGACGCAATTTTTGAAGAAAATTCAATTGAAGCAGTTATTCACTTTGCAGGATTTAAAGCTGTAGGGGAGTCAGTAGCGATTCCATTAACATATTATCATAACAACATTACAAGCACGTTAGTGCTATGTGAAGTAATGCAGAAACATAATGTAAAGAAGATAATCTTTAGTTCATCTGCAACTGTATATGGTATCCCGGAAACGTCACCGATTACGGAGGAGTTTCCATTAAGTGCAACAAATCCATATGGTCAAACGAAATTAATGATTGAGCAAATTATGCGTGATGTAGCATTTGCAGATGCAGAATGGAGTATCGCATTACTTCGCTATTTCAATCCATTTGGTGCACACGAAAGTGGGCGTATCGGAGAAGATCCAAATGGAATCCCAAATAACTTAATGCCATATGTAACGCAAGTAGCAGTAGGTAAGTTAAAAGAATTAAGCGTATTCGGAAATGACTATCCAACGAAAGATGGAACAGGAGTCCGTGATTACATCCATGTTGTGGACTTAGCAAATGGTCACGTAAAGGCGCTTGAGAAAGTACTGAGTACAACAGGAGTAGATGCTTATAACCTGGGCACAGGTATGGGCTATAGTGTACTAGAGATGGTTGAAGCATTTGAAAAAGTTTCGGGTAAGAAAGTTCCTTATAAAATTACAGAGCGTCGCCCAGGTGATGTGGCAGTATGTTTTGCTGATGCATCGAAAGCAAAGCGTGAATTAGGCTGGGAGGCAACACGCGGATTAGAAGAAATGTGTGCAGATTCTTGGAGGTGGCAGTCTGAAAATAAGACTGGATATCAAAAAGTTAGTAACTAGAGAATTGGTTATAGGTTGCTAAAACTTTCATTGAGTTATCAATATAGTTTGGCTTAAAAATTGAATTACATGTATAATGTATTTTATATTTTGTAGTTATAATAATTTGATAGCGGTACCTGAAGAAAGAAGGTTAAAAGCATGAAAAAGAAAATCCTATTTTGGATATTAGGAATTATAGGAGTACTAATTATAGGTGGAGGAGCTTACGCTTATAATATATATTCTTCTGTTTCAAAAACATTAGATGAAGTTCATAAACCATTAAAACGCGATCAAGGTAATAAACCAGAAGAAAAAATCAATAAATCTGAACCTGTTTCAATTTTACTATTAGGTGCAGATGAGCGTGGTGGAGATAAAGGACGTTCAGATTCTTTAATGGTCATTACATTAAACCCTAAAAATAATTCAATGAAAACAGTAAGTATTCCTCGTGATACGTATACTGAAATCGTTGGAAAGGGTAAAAGTGATAAAATCAACCATGCGTACGCATTTGGTGGCGTAGACATGTCTGTAGCGACAGTAGAAAAATTCTTAAATGTTCCTATCAATTACTATATTGAAGTAAACATGGAAGGATTTAAAGATATTGTAGATGCAGTAGGCGGTGTCGATGTTAATAATGATTTAGAATTCTCCCTAGAAGGGAAACACTTCCAGAAAGGGAATATTCACTTAACAGGTGACCAAGCTCTAGCATATACACGTATGCGCAAAGAAGACCCACGAGGCGACTTCGGTCGTCAAATGCGTCAACGTCAAGTGATGCAAGCTGTTATTAAGAAAGGTGCAACCTTCTCTTCTTTAACAAGCTATGGCGATGTGTTAACAGCAATTCAAAAGAACGTGAAAACAAACTTAACGCAAGATCAAATGTTTGATATGCAAAAGAACTATAAAGATTGCTTGAAGAACAGTGAAGAAATTCAAATCCCAGGTGACGGCCACAAAGCCGCTGATGGTATTTGGTACTACTATGTTCCGGATGCAGCAAAACAAGATTTAACGAATAAGTTAAGAGCACATCTTGAAGTGACTAAATAATATGTAATAACCCAACTCCTTTGGAAGGAGTTGGGTTTATTTTTGCATGGATTTATATTAGTATTATATATTGTGAGATTAATAGATGAGGTGAATCGATGAATAAGAAAGCGGTACTTGTCCTTGTTATTTTTGTATTGTTTGTTGCTTCGATTGTGAGCGGTAAATTGTACTGGAATAAGAAGATTGCGAATGCAACGGGACAAACGAGTGAAGTAACGAAAACAAAGGCTGAAGTGAAAGATAGCGGAGCGAAGAAAGAAGAGAAAAAGGAAGAGAAAAAACAAGATGCGAAGTCATCTTTTAACGAAGCATACGCGAAGAACTTGCCAGATGCAGTGAAAGAGAAGTTAAAGAAAGCTGCTGAGGATAAAAAGGCAGTAAATCTTGTTATCGTTGGTGATGAAGGTTCTTCATCTGAAAAAGGTGCTTGGGCAGCTAAGTTAACAGCTAATTTAGAAACGGCTTACGGTAAGGGTTTATGGAATGTGACTGTAAAGGAATATAAGGGTGAAAGCACAGAAGAGTTAATCGCGAATAAGCGTGATAAAGAGATCGCGAAAGACAATCCAGATGTGATTTTATTTGAACCACCATTTATTACCGATAACGGTAAAACTGGTAATGGGAACTCTGTTGTGAATACACAGAAGTTTGTTCAAGCACTTTCTACTAGTGCAAAAGGCGCTACGATTATGATTCAACCATCGAATCCAGTGTATGGTGCGAAAAATTATCCGAAATCGATTGAAGCATTAAAACAATTTGCAACGCAAAATAATTATACATATATTGATCATTGGGGAGCATGGCCGGATGCATCGACAAAGGCTATCCTACCATACTTAAAAGAAGAATTTGGTTTCCCAACTGCTAAAGGTCATGAAGTTTGGGCACAATATGTAACGGATTATTTTGTAGCTAAATAATAAAAGGGGAGAGGGTATCGTCGACAAAATATGTTCGACAATACCCTCTCTTTTTTTATAGGATTTTTGCTATACTAAACTGTACTATAATACGTGGTGGAAGGAGGAAAATGATGAAAATACTTGTGGTGGATGATGAATCGAGTATTCGTAATTTGATTCGGATGCAGTTGGAGATGGAAGGTTATGAAGTATTGGCAGCGGCTGATGGGAGAGAAGCTTTAGAGAGATGGAATGAAGGGCCGGATGTATTGATTTTGGATGTTATGCTTCCGGATACGGATGGGTATGAGTTGCTTCGTTTGTTCCGTGAGAGGGATAGGGATATTCCGGTGCTGATGTTAACGGCAAAGAGTCAGATGAATGATAAGTTGCTTGGCTTGCAGCTTGGTGCTGATGATTATGTGACGAAGCCGTTTAATTATGCGGAGCTTATTCTTCGGGTTAAGAATATGGCGCGGCGTGTAAAGAAGACGGAGGCGGCTGTAAGTCATGAAGTAATTGAGGCTGGAGAGATAGTGATTTGTCCTAAGGAAAGAAAGGTACATGTGAGTGGACAAGAGATTCAGTTAACGTACCGAGAGTTTAATTTATGTCAGTTATTTGTTTCAAATCCGCAGCGTGTGTTTATGAGGGATGAGTTGCTTGAGAAAGTATGGGGATTTGAGTATATCGGAAATACGAGAGCAGTTGATATTATGGTGCAGAGACTTCGAAAGAAGCTTGGGACGAGCGGGGAATATATTAAGACAATTTATGGCGTTGGCTATAAACTGGATTGTTAAGTGGTGATGGTATGTCTTTAAAGCGAAATATGGTGTTTGGAATAGTTGGGCTGTTAATTCCGATTTTTGTTCTTTTATATGCAGTTGTTTATATTACGTTAGAAAAGAATATGTATCATAACGCAGCAGATTCTTTAGAAAAGTTAAGTGTAGAAGCACAAATTTATACGATGAATTATTTAGAGAAGGAAGCAGAAGTGGATACGCTTGGTCCGAATTCACTTTTAATTGCGTCGTATTTAGCGAAGCGTATGGATGTCCGTGTGCAGATGATCGGGAAGAATGGCGATGTTGTTGCAGATACACAAAAAGGAGCATTGCTTCACCGTAACATCGACATTGAGAGTTCTTTGAAGGGGAAGAAGTCTTACGTTTTTGAGGAGGCGGATCCAGCTCCTATTCTTTTGTTTTCAAGCCCGGTTTATTATGGAAACGATGTCATTGGAAGTATTCGTTTTATAAATGAGTTAACGGGTGAGAAGGAAGTTTTAACAAATGTGAGCTGGACTTTCTTAATGACATCTCTTTGTTTAGTAGCTACGGGTATTTTCTTTGCGATTCGTTTGGCGAAGTCTCTTCATAAACCAATTGATCAGTTGAGACAAATGGCACAGCGGCTCGCGAATGGTGATTATAAGAGTAAGATTGAGTTAAATGAGTATGTGGAAATCGCTCAGCTTTCAGCATCTTTTAATGCGATGGCCGATGGAATTGAGCTGCATATTAAGCAGTTGCAGGAGGAGAAAGAAAAGCAGAAAGATTTTCTAGACCGCATTACGCATGAGCTAAAAACACCGCTAACGGCAATTATCGGTTATGTGGATTTAATTCCGAAGTTACAATCGAAAGAAGATGTACAGGAAAGTCTTCGTTATGTGGCGGTGGAAAGTGAGCGTTTATTATCACTTGTAGAGGAACTGCTTAAGTCTTCGAAATATGGGACGAGTACGTTTGAAGTGTCTCCTACAGTTGTGAATATAAAGGAATTGGCAGAAGAAGCAGTTTCAATTGTGAAACCTCGTCTAAATCAGTTTGAAATTGAAGTGGTAAATGAGTTAACGGATGTACATGTTGTTGCGGATTTTGATAAGACGAAGCAAATTTTCTTAAATGTGCTTGATAATGCAATTAAGTATAGTGATGCTTCGCACATTCGTATGAATGTAATTGTAAATGAGCATGAGGCGAAGGTTTTTGTTCATGATGATGGGATCGGTATAGATGAAGTGGTGCTTGCAGAGTGGAATGAGTCTCCGAAAGGAAAGGCACTTCCTTCTAGTTACGGGAATGGTTATGGTTTGTATATTTGTCAGGAGATTATGAATAAGCAGGGCGGAAGCATGCGGATTGAGAGTAGTGAAGAAATAGGTACTACAATATTCATTACATTTTTGCTTCCGAGAAGGATGGAAGACATAAAAAACTTGAAAGCGGTTAAATGATACATTTATGAAACAATTATGCGGTATTTTCGAAACAACGTTTTTTTATCTTGGAGGTAGGCAGAAATGAAAAGGCTATCATTTCAAATTCTTATGTTTGTCATTTGTATGATTGTTTCTCTTGTTTTGTTTTATGTTATGGAGAAGCAAATCTATAATCGAATCAACATTGTAAATGATAAACAAGCCGTTTTACAAAGGGTGAATGAATCTCTTCCAATTGAAGTGAAAGTAAGACATGAAAAGTGGGGAGAAATCGTTGTAACGGATGAAGTTCGTTTGCATACGATTGTTTCATTCTTTGACCGAATTCGAATAGAGCCAGGGGACGTTAAGAGCCAAGAACAAGTATTTACTGGAGAAGTAACGTACTTGAATGGACATAAGCGTACTTTTGCAGTAGGTGACTTGTTCCAGTATGGGGAAAATGTATACGGAAAGAATGGCATGGATCCGATGATTTCAGCACTTCAAACGTATTTATTAAGCCTGTATTACACGCCAGAGCGTATTAGTGATTTCTTTGCTTCAGCAAAGGATGTCGTAGTACGTCAAGGCGATGTGGTACGTACTATCAATCTTACGCACATACTTGATTCTATTTGGTACGCAAAGCAAATTACAGATTACGGAGAAATTCAGAAGTTATTACAATCGCAGAATGAACCGATTGCTTATATTACAGCTTATAAAACAGGTAAGCGCGTAAAAAATGATCGTGAAGATATTCTTACGATTTCTGTGTATCCATCGTACTTTGTTGTGCAATATCTCGGTGATAATAACGGAAATGTCATGTATATGAAAGGCTCTCTAGCAGAGTTATTCGTAAAGGAGAATGCGTCATGAGAAAGATAGCCTTTTTCTTCTTTTTGCTAGTAATTGGAGGAGCGATGTCTAGTTGCTCTCGAGATACAACCTCTATTAAATATAGTAAAAATGGTCTCCCTATTTTGGATGATCGTCATATTGTTGCGTATGTAGCGGCTCGTGAGGAAGTTGGTGAAGCGTTACTTTCATCATTTTGTAAGCCGCGCGGATGTACGTATGAATTTATTCGTCTTTCAACAGAAGAACTTCTTCGTAGAGTGGAAGAAGAAGCTGGAAATCCGAAGGCGGATATTATTATTGGCGGTACAGTAGATGCGCATCAAATGATGAAGCAAAAAAATCTTTCTATTCCTGTGATAAGCCAACATGCAAATCGTATTTCAAAAACTGTTAAAGATAAAGATGGTTATTGGTACGGTTATGAAGTGGAGAAGCTGGCAATTGCGATTAATAAAGAGCGGTGGAACGAGGAAATAGCGCCGCTCGGTCTCTCGTATCCGTTAAGATGGAAAGATTTATTGAATCCAGTATATAAAGGAAAGATTGTCATGCCCGATCCAAATGTTTCAGGTACAGCATATACGTTTTTCCAATCACTGATTGATACGTTAGGTGAAGAGGAAGCGAAGGGATATGTGAAGAATCTGGCAGAACAAGTTGGAGAAGTAACAGTGAATGGTTACATCCCAGCAGAACTTGTTGCGAGCGGTGAATATATGATAGGCATCAACTTTATGGGAGATCAGAGAATGCTTCAAAAACAAGGCTTTCCGATTTTAAGTAACGAACCTGAGCAAACAGGGTTATCTGTTAATGCGATTTCGAAACTAAAACGTGCACCGAGTGGTATTATTGCGGATTTATTTATTGATTATTGTTTATCAGAAGAAGCGGGGCATATTTTAGAAAAAGTGTCGTTTGGCGTACCAACGATGTTTGCGAAGAATGAGAAAGAAATAGAAGGACAGCCGGTTAGAAGGACGAACCAAAATATATCAAATAGCGGAATAATCGAGATATGGAATAGACAGCGTCTCTCTCTGAAGTGAGAAAAGGAGACGAAAATATATGTTTAAATGGCTCAAGCCAGCACCTGCAATTGAAAGATTGCCAGCGGATATGATCGACCGTGTATATCGATTACTACGTATTCGTGTGTTAATCGGAATTTCAGTTGGATATGCTGCTTATTATTTAGTTCGTAGTAACTTTACGTTATCAAGTACGTATTTAGTACAAGAATATGGTTTTAGTACAGCTGAAATTGGTCTACTAGGCTCAGTAATGGCAATTGTTTATGGATTTAGTAAGTTCTTTATGGGTAATTTATCAGATAAAGCTTTCGCCCAGCGCTTTATTGCAGTCGGTTTATTCTTATCAGGGCTTGTAAATATTTGTTTCGGCTTTGCATCATCCTTTGGGATGATTGTTACATTACTTGTTGTTAACGGTATTGTACAAGGTATGGGAGCACCACCTTGTAGTATTGTTATGACGAAATGGTTCTCGAAGAAAGAACGTGGTACGAAAACAGGCCTTTGGAATATTTCACATAACGTTGGTGGAATGCTTGTACCACCACTTGTCGGAATTGGTGTAGGTATTTTCGGTGAAAATCATTGGCAAGGCGGCGTGTTTATTTTCCCTGCGATTATCGCAATGGTAATTGCAGTACTTGTTTGGATCAATGCGAAGGATACACCAGAATCTGAAGGTCTTCCTCCAATTGATGAGTATCGTAATGACTATGAAAATCTTGAAAAAGCAGATAATGCTAACAAGATGTCACCAAAAGAAATTTTAATGAAGTATGTAGTGAAAAATAAATTTGTATGGTTCTTATGTATTGCGAATGCTTTTGTTTATTTAATTCGTTTCGGTGTTATTAACTGGGTTCCACTTTATTTAACGACAGTTAAAGGATTTTCAAAAGCAGAAGCGCATGCGGCATATGCAATCTTTGAAGGTATGGCAATTCCAAGTTCATTAATCGTTGGTTTTTTAAGTGATAAATTATTTAAAGGAAAACGTATGCCATTATGTATTATTAGTATGGTTGGAGTTGTTATTGGTACGTTTATATATTGGCAAGCAACTAGCGTACTTGTTGTAAGTATTGCAGTTTCTATTATCGGTTGTTTAATTTATGTACCACAGTTCTTAATCGGTTTAAGTGCGATGGAATTAGTACCGAAATTTGCAGTAGGTACGACAGTTGGTATGTGTGGTCTATTCGGTTACGTAGGCGGAAGTCTTGTAGCTAACGCAGCAATTGGTGTTATTGTTGATAGTTCTGGCTGGGATGGTTGTTTCATCTTACTATTAACAGGAGCGGTTTTATCAACAATCTTCTTATTTATTGTTCAACGTGGACATGAGAGAAAAGATCCTAAAGTAGCGTAATATTTTGTTTGAAAAGCTATCCAATTATTATTTTGGATGGCTTTTTCTATATAATATAAACTTTCCTTAAATCTATCTTAAAAGATATAATGTCATATTTCTAATCATTGGAATTTTTGTTACAATATAAATGGATGTGTAAAACTTTGTAAAAACAATGTAATAATATGTAATCTATTTTCAGAAAGTTTTATACAATTTTTATATTAAACTATTAAGTTATAAAAAGGAGAGAGAATATGTTACCAAATACGGTTCGTACTCCAAACAAGAAGAAGAAATGGATTATTATTGGGGTTATTGCACTAATTGTTATTGTAGCGGCAATTAATATTTTTGTTATGCAAGGTAAGAAGAAGGGTGCATCAACAACGTCTGATGCTGTAAGTTTTGAGAAAGTGACAGAACGTAAGCTGAATAATACGAAGTTAATTTCTGGTCAGGTGAAGCCTGGTAATATTGAAAGTTTCTATGCAGATCCGGCCAAAGGAAAAGTGAAAGATATTGAGGTAAAAGAAGGGCAAGAGGTAGAAAAAGGTACGAAGTTATTCTCTTATGACAATGAAGAGATTAATCTTCAAATGAAGCAAGCTGAGCTTGATCAGAAGATGGCGGATATGCGTTACGATCAAGGGAAAAAGAAGATTGATTCATTGAAGAAAGAAATTAAGAAGGCGAAAGATAGCGGGGCTGGGAAAGAAGTAACAGATCCAATGGACGAGCAAGTAAACGAGTTAGAGATAGGACAAAAAACAATTGACCTTGAGAAAGAAAAAGGAAAGTTGCAGAAAGAAGAGTTAAGTAAGAAGCAGAAAGAACTTACGATTTATAGCAATTTTGCTGGTGTTGTTCAAAAGTTAGATAAAGATGCGGCACAAAGTTCATCTCAAGCGCTAGGCGGTCAAGGAAAAGCGTTTTTACAAGTAGCTTCTAAAGATCCATTCCAAGTTCAAGGTACGTTAACTGAGCTTCAGAAGTCACAAATTCAAAAAGATCAAACATTCACTGTAACTGCGAAAGCAAATAATAAGAAGAAGTGGACAGGTAAGATTACAGAGGTAAGTGAGTTCCCAACAAGTGCAGAGATGGCGCAAGCTGGCGGCATGGGTGAAGCAACTCAAAATATGTCTCAATATACATATAAAGCAAGTCTTGATAGCCAAGACGGTTTATCTCCAGGCTACCACGTTTCATTGCAGGTAAACTTAGAGAATAAGAAAATGATTGCTGTCCCAAGTAAGAGCATTGTAGAAAAAGGCGATGATGCATTTGTTTATGTTGAGGAAAAAGGTAAGCTTCGTAAACAAAATGTGAAAAAAGGTTCTACTGATGGAGACTGGACAGAGGTTGTAGAAGGCGTAACAGTGGGGCAAAAGGTGGTTAAAAATCCTTCCGACGATGTGTATGACGGAATGGAAGTGAAAGAGAAATGATTACGTTAAATCATATTGCTAAAACGTATTATCAAGGAAAATTGGCGGTGCCGATTTTACATGGTATTAGTTTAACGATTCAGAGCGGTGAGTTCGTTTCAATTATGGGGCCGTCTGGTTCTGGTAAGTCGACGCTTATGAATATTATCGGTTGTTTAGATCGTCCAACAGAAGGCGAATATATGCTGAATGACGTGAATATCTTAACAGCAGACGAGTCAAAGCTTGCTTTAATTCGTAATGAATATATTGGCTTTGTATTCCAGCATTTTAATTTACTACCTCGTCTTTCCGCAGTGGAAAATGTTGAGCTTCCGCTCGTATATGGTGGCGTGAAGAAAGCGGAGCGTCGCAAGCGTGCTTTGGAAGCGCTAGGTAAAGTTGGATTGGCAGATCGCGTGCATCATTTACCAAATGAGTTATCAGGTGGACAGAAGCAGCGTGTAGCGATTGCAAGAGCGATTGCGAATAACCCAACGTTCATTATGGCCGATGAACCGACTGGTGCACTTGATACGAAGTCTGGTGAGCAAGTTATGAATATTTTCACGAAGCTTAATGCAGAAGGTACGACGATTGTTATGGTTACGCATGAAGAGGAAGTAGCAGCGTATTCTTCCCGCCGCATTGTACTGCGAGACGGGAAAGTTACAGAAGATAGAAGGTGTGCGGTATGAGTTTACTAGATAGTATAAAAATTGCCCTGTCTTCTATTTTAGCTCATAAACTGCGTTCAGCTCTTACGATGCTCGGTATTATTATTGGGGTAGGTTCGATTATTACTGTCGTTGCAATTGGGCAAGGCGGGGAAGCTGCATTGAAATCGCAGTTTGTTGGGGCAGGTAATCAAACGGTTCCGATTCATTATAGTGCAGATATAAACGATCCTTTCGGTATGGGAATGGTAGAAGCACCGAAGATAACTGAAGAAGACATTTTTGAAATTAAAAAAATTCCAGAGATCGCACATGTGGTAACAACAAATTCCAGCATGGAACCACTTGATATTGAAGATAAAAAAGAAATGGTAAGTATTACTGGATTAGATAGTGAGTACTTTGCAGTAAATAAAGTAAAGTTGTTAAAGGGACGTTCTTTACAAGAATCAGATGTGGATCAGGGTAATAACGTTGTCATGATTAGTAAACAAATGGAAGAAAAGGTGTTTAAGGATACCAATCCAGTCGGTAAAATTATTGAAATGAAAGGTCAACCGATGCAAATTATCGGTGTCTACAAATCAGATAATGAGTTTATGGGAATGGGACCATCAGAAGCACTAGTTCCAATTTCATTATGGCCGACACTGTATGGAAAAGATGAAATTCAAAATATTTCTGTTCAAGCAAAAAATGTAGATAATCTAGAAAAAGCAGGTAAAAAAGCTGCAGATGTTTTAAATAGTCGTAAACCGACCGATGCAACTGGTAAATATGAAGTTATGAATTTAAAAGAAATTCAAGAAGGTATTTCGAAGATGACTGGTATTATGACAATGATCATCGGTGGTATCGCTGGTATTTCATTAGTCGTTGGTGGAATTGGTGTTATGAACATCATGCTTGTATCTGTAACGGAGCGTACACGTGAAATTGGTGTACGTAAAGCACTTGGAGCAACGCGTAGTAAAATTTTATTACAGTTTTTAATTGAAGCTGTTATGTTAACACTTCTAGGTGGTTTAATCGGAATTGGTCTTGGGTATGGCGGAGCATATATCGTTTCTACATTCGCAAAATGGCCACCACTCGTTTCGTGGGAAGTTGTCGTTGGAGGCGTACTGTTCTCGATGACACTCGGTATTATTTTCGGATTAATTCCAGCAAATAAAGCTGCGAAATTAGATCCAATTGAAGCATTGCGTTATGAGTAATTAATAGTGTAGTAGAACTACACATTACCGTTCTAGTGGGCGGTTCGTAGCCTCTATATGAGGAAGTGAACCGCCCGTTAGAACGGGTTATATAAATAGAAGGAGGCGTTATAATGGAAGCAAATATTAATACGCAAGATGTAGGTGCGAAGAAGCCATCATTATTAGGAATGATTACTTCTCCAGGTGAGCAGTTTGAGAGAATGAAGAATAGTAATGCAGTTTGGGGTGCGTTTTGGATACTTTCTTTACTATCGGGGATTACTGGTGGAATTGGTGCTTATGTATATTCTTTAACACCTGAATCAATTAAGCTCAATCAAGAATTAGGGGTTAATGTTACACCTGTAATGACTTTCGGTGCTGGTTTTGTATTTGGTGTTATCGGTATGATAATAGGTTTCTTCATTAGTGCTGCTGTATATAAAGTGTTAATGATGTTAATGAGCAATGATACTTCTTACAAGAAATTATTAACAATTAATGTATATTCAAGCATTATTTCAGTACTTGGTTTATTAATAAATATAGTTTTAGCACTTATTCTAGGTGGTTCAGGAAAAGAACTTTACACTGGTTTAGGCCCAATTTTTGCTTCAAGTGGAGGCGCTGTAAAAGGTATTGCAAATAGCATTGAAGTATTTACAATTTGGGGATTTGTTATCACATGGTTAGGTCTTCAAATTACGGCCGGTTTAAGTAAAAAGAAGGCAACGATTCTTATGGTTATCTTCTTCATTTTAACGATCGGCTTTGGTGCACTAAGAGGATTGGTGCAATAATATTGATATTTCATGTAACTAGAAAGAAATGCAGCAATTATAAAAGTAATTGCTGCATTTTTGTTATAAGGAGAAGATACATATATTTAAGAAACTTATAGCAAATTTTTTGTTCATGTTACAAGTTATATTTTAGCTACTGGTCTATATGCGATCGATAGATTTTTCAAAAATATAACTACAGAATAGTATAACTTGAGAACTCATAAACAAAAGGTTCCTTCTAATGTATAGAAGGAGCCTTTTTTATTTTTACCCCTATTTCAAATACCACCAACAAAATTTCAAATACTAGCTGGTGTAATTTCAAATTCCGTCGGTAGTATTTGAAATTACTCACGGTGAAATCTTTTGTTTATTTTTATATTGTGAAGGTACCGCGGAATACTAGAAAGGTATACCTTTTAGAAACGGGTACTGTGTGAAGCCAGCGACTTTTATAGAGACAGTTGTTTTGTATGAAGGGATGATTGTAAATCAAATAAAGAAATTAGGTATCCGTCAAGATTATGAAGAGTATTATCAATGTGGTTTAATTGGTCTTTGGCATGCGTATGAAAGATTTGATGCAAAGAAGGGATATTTCCCTGCATATGCACTTGTAACGGTGCGTGGTTATATATTAGAAAGATTGAAGAAAGAATCTACTTTGCAAGAAAGATGTGTATGTGTAGGTGAGTATGAGGATATCTTTCATTTTGAAGATGTTGAAATAAGAGTGAAGGATTTTATGAGTGTGTTAGACGAGAAGGAGAAGTATATTATTTTTGAACGTTTTTTTGTAGGGAAGACGATGGGAGAAATCGCTTTAGAGACGGAAATGACATATTATCAAGTAAGGTGGATGTATCGGCAAGCAATCGAGAAAATGCGCGATAGTGTAAAAGGATAAAAATAGCAAATAGAATGGAAGGTGAGGAAATACTACCTTCCATTCTATTTGTTATTAAGGTGATGAATCTTGCATGTTCATTTGGGATAATACATATCCCGCTTTCCATAATTGCTGACTTAGCTTATGGGAACTAATTTGTATCGTTACGGTAGCTCCGTTTGAAAAATGAATTTTAGCTCGTTTAGCTTTTTTGAAAAACTCTATTGTATGAACATGTTTGAAGAAAAGCCAAATACAATTTGGAGAAGCAGGAGATTCTGTTGGGAAAGCACAAATATATTCTCTATGATTGATCGGAATTGGAACGTTTTGTTTAAATTTAAATTTTGTTTTTACAGCATTACGTCTCCCTTGATAAGTAGAATGAATATTTGTTAGACAAGATTTCTGTATAAGTTGGAGAGCAGTTTGACAGGAGTAAAGATGGTTTCCGCTACTGTCAATAATTTTTGTACGGTAATAAGGGTGTTTACATGGTTCAAGCATCATTGTAGAACTAGAAATAAAAATGTTGTTTTCATTATCCATAATTCTATATCCTCCCTTATAATTTCCATTCTGAATATAATTATATATAAATTAAGTAAATTAATTGTTAATATTCTATTTCATATTGTAAATTTTGGCTATTCGTTTACAATCAATAGGTGATAGTCTTTCTAAGTTGCATCGCTTGTACATATATATGAAAATAGAAAAGAGTAGGCGGTGATATAGTATGAAGAAAAAGTATATTATTATGGCTTTAGTTGTCGTTCTCCTAGTATATTTAGCAAACAGTAATCCGAGTAAGGGCGAATATACAGAATGGGCAGCGAAACAGTTTATGAAGCGTAATGATGTGAGTAAGAAGCTAGATGAAGTTCAAAAAGAGAATGAAGAGGGTCTCCTTGGCGATTTGGCATCGGCCGGTAAAAAGTTAGCGAAAAAGTATGTTGAACCACAAGTTGGGTTATTAATTGATCATTATACGAAGCGAAATGATTATATATTCTTCTCAACATATACGACTGAGTTTGATATAGGGGAAGAACATTATAAGTATGTATGCGTCGGTTTTTCAAAGGTTTTTATCCCGATTGAAATGCCGAAGAAAAAAGACGAATCTGCAAAATGATGCAGATTCGTCTTTTTCATTTTATAGAGTAATTGGAACTTCAGATACATTTTTTTCTACAAGGCGAGCTCCCTTTTTTCTTGTATTTTCATCAATGGATGAAAATACAGATGAGGCAAGGATTGTATCCATTACTTGATTTACGACTTGTGCATCGATTGGTGTGATGGGCGTATCGATAGAAAAAACGACTGTTTTTCCATCTTCTTTCGCGAAAATCAACTCTAGTACTTGCATGTGTTATTCCCTCCTTTGTATTTATCCCGCTATTTACGGGATTTGGGTCTGTTGGTTAAATTGCGGGCTAATAATCAGCGGGGATGAATAAAATCCCCACTGATCCGAGTTTTACTTTATAGTTTAGAAAGATCTGATGTGCTTACAAGTTGTACAGAGTGAAGTGGTGATGCTTGTAAGGAAGCTAGAGCATGAGCTACGTTGTGTACTTGATCTAAGCTCGCATTTGTTTTAACACGTTTAAATTGTTTGCTCTTGAAAACTGTTTTGCCGTTCTTATCTAATCCGTTGTTTAAGACAAGACGTAAAGTTAAATCCATTACGATTGTTTCAATTGCCATGTGTATCACCCCCTTTCACTTTATAAATAGGGCGTGAATGTCATGTTTTGGCGTGAAATTTTTTCTTTTTTTTGGTACCCTTAAAAGATGAAGAGAGGAGAATTCTGGATAATGAATCGTAAATGGTTATTTTGGATTCCTGTATTACTATGGATGGGGCTGATTTTCTATTCTTCGGCACAACCATATAAAAAGCAGGATATGCGTTCAGATATTGAACAATATGTAAATGTTGAATTTGTGAAAGAGCATTTTTCATGGGTATCTATCGATTATGGTGGAGGAACCCCTGTTAGTATTGCGAATAAAGGTGTAGGCGGATTTATTGAGTTTTTCCTTCGTAAAGGTGCTCATTTTATGGTGTTCTTTATGCTAGGTTCATTGATTTATTACGCTTTTCATCGATCAGGTTATTCGAGGAAAAGATGTTTTATATATGCCCTTCTTTTCGTTGCGGGTTATGCAACATTTGATGAAATTCACCAATGGTTTACGGGAGACCGTACACCAATGTGGCAAGATTCATTGCTTGATACGTGCGGCGGGTTAACGGGGATTATAATAAGTAATTGGTTTTGGAATAGAAAAAAGCGCTAATCTCATTTCGAGATTAGCGCTTTTTTTGCGGGTAGTAAAACTCTACGTGATTGGCCTAATTAAAGTTTCACTTTATACACCGAGTAATTCTTTTAGTTCGTCTGTTGATAGTTCAGTCATCCAACTATCGCTTGTGATGACTGCATTGTTTAGAGATTGTTTTCTTTCTAGCATTTCATCAATTTTTTCTTCTAATGTTCCTGTTGTAATGAGTTTGTGAACATGAACAAATCGTTTTTGACCAATGCGATATGCGCGGTCTGTTGCTTGATTTTCCACAGCTGGATTCCACCAACGATCGTAGTGAATGACATGGTTGGCAGCAGTTAAGTTTAATCCTGTTCCGCCAGCTTTTAAGGATAAGATGAAAATGTCATACGTTCCGTTTTGGAACTCCTCAATCATCTTGTCGCGATCTTTTTTCGGTACACTACCGTTTAAGAAGAGGACACGCTGGCCGAATTTTTCTTCTAGCACGCGTTTTAGCATGTTCCCCATGCCGATATATTGAGTGAAGATGAGGCAACTTTCATTTTGATCTTTTATATTTTCTATGAGCTCCATTAACGTTTTTGTTTTCATAGAGCGTTCAACGACATTTTGTGGCTCTTCTTCTTTTAAATAAAGAGCTGGATGATTACAAATTTGTTTTAGCTTGTTCAGCATAAGTAATATAAAGCCGCGTCTTTCAATGCCACTTAATCCTTCGACATTTTGCAGTGTATCTTGAACAAGTTGTTCATATAAGGAAGCTTGTTCACCAGTAAGAGGACAGTAAGCTTTTTGTTCTTGTTTATCTGGTAAATTTAATGCGACTGTTTGATCTTTCTTCGTTCGGCGCAGTAAAAATGGTGAGATAAACCGTTGAACTTGCTGGATTTTTCCTTCATCACGATCCTTTTCAATTGGTGTGACGAAGCGGCGTTGGAATTGCCCTAAGCTTCCGAGATATCCATGATTAATAAAGTCGAAAATGGACCAAAGTTCAGCAAGGCGATTTTCCATCGGTGTACCAGTTAAAGCGATTTTGTGATTTGCTTGCAAGTTTCGTACTGCTTTCGACTGTTTCGTATGTGGGTTCTTAATATTTTGTGCTTCATCCAAAATAACAGCATCCCAGCATAATGAAGTTAGTTCTTCCTCATCGAGTTGAGCTAATGCATAAGATGTTAATACAACATCTGCTGATTGAAGGAAATCTTCAAAAGAATTGCCCTTATCTCTATTACTTCCGTAATGTAATTGAACACGTAAATTCGGTGCGAAACGCTCAAATTCTTTTTGCCAATTTCCAAGAACAGATGTCGGCGCTACGATTAATGCAGGGCCTGTTTTGAGATTGTTTTCTTTTATATATAGTAAGTAAGAGATTGTTTGAATACTTTTCCCGAGTCCCATATCGTCAGCTAGCAATGCTCCAAATCCAAGTTTTCGTAAATATAATAACCATTCAATGCCGTGTTGTTGATACGGGCGAAGTGTTGCGTTTAGTGAAGTAGGGACATCTACTTTTGGAATATCTCCAATATGAAGCAGCTTTTGGAATAGTTCCTCATAATATCCATCTAGTTCGATTTCAATATCAGTAAACGGACTATCATCTTCTACAATTTCTGTTTCAGCCGTATTTGATAAATGTTGCTGCAGGACATCTTTCATCTCTAGTCCGTATTTATCGGCACGGTTCATGAGTTTCCTTACTTCTTCGATAAAGGCTGGATCTAGTCGCATCCATTGACCATTTATATTAAATAGACGTTTATTTTGTTCAACGAGTTCGAAAAATTCGCTTTCTGATAAATCAATGCCGTTCGTCGAAATGCGCCAATCAAAATTAACGAGCGTATTCATACCGAAGAACGATTGTGTTTGTGCTATATTTTGCTTCAGCTGGACACGTAATTTCGGTTTTGTTGCTTTTAAATTTTGCCACCATGATGGTAGTAAAATTGTAATACCGGCTGCAAGTAACTCGTCGCTTGCTTCTGTTAAGAAGTTCCACGCTTCTGTTTCAAAGAGTTCATTTCGGAACGTATCTCCTTCTTTTAACCACGGTATGAGTTTACTAAAACCTTCTTGTGTTTCTGTAATCCGTTCTTCGTAATCGTGCCATCTTTTCGGTAAGGAATCGATGTTTTCATATACATATATGCGATGCGCCCCGCGCTTTGGTGTCACAATTGTTTCAAGCTTCCACATTTCAAATTCTTCTTGTGGTTCTTGTAGTCTTAGTCCGATTGTAAACGGAAGATCATCTTCAATATAACCAATTTTCCGAAGCCAATCTTCTTCATGTAGTGCTGTTTCCAGTTGTCTTTTCGTAAAGTCATAATGTTCATATAGTCTTTTAGCATCTTCCCAGCCGTCATTTGAGCGGTTGTCTTGTAATATGCTTTCATTTACTGCTGCTGAGAAAAGCGATGCTAATGTGTCATCTTCAATTGGTGTATTTTGAACTTTCCAAGATGGTTGTTTAGGCCAATGATTCATATCTGGTACGAAACTACCACTCGTAAAGGCATCCCATAGTTCATTTGCATCTTTCGTAAGTGCTGTAATCATGCCGTTTATTTGAATATGTGCAAAGGAATTCATCGGTTTGTTTGCAATGTATTCAAAGGCTTGTGCATTTGTTAGCAGCACACCTTGTTTTCCTTCGAAGGTTGCTTCTTTTAGAAACGTACCGTAGAAAGAAGTGGAGTGCCATGTGAATGCATTTCGTTTCCAACTTGTTACGGATAATGGAGTACCGCTGTCATCTTCTCCCCAAAGGAACCAACCTTGACTAACATGCTGGAGCCTAATTGTTACTTCAGTTTGATTGATCATCGATTAATTTTCCTTTCCGTAATTCCTCTTGTAGTGCACGCAGACGTGAATGGAGATTGGCGATGTGAATAATGAAAGCATCCCATTCATCGGTGCGTTTTAATCGTTTATATAATGTACGTAATTTCTTTAAGTAACGAACTGCACGTTTATATGATTTACGATTTCGTTCTTCAATCGCCTCTACAGCAGCAAGATGGTAAAGAGGAAGTGCCACTTCTGGCGCTTCTTTTTCAATATCTTTCAGTGGCTCTTTCAACAGTTCGATTGCCTCAAATCCATATAAGAGATGAAGCTCTGCCCATGTGCGATACTGTTTTTTCGCGAGTACGTACTGTTCGTAGTTTGTGAAACTATACGGTAATAGTTCTTGTAAAATCATTTCAAAACCAGCTTGTTCATTTGTATGTGTTGCGTATGTTTCATACATGATTACAAATAGCCGAACGATATCTTTTATGAAAATCGTATTTTCGTGATCTTGGATCGTTTTCTTTACTTGTTTATACGTAAAGGAAAGCCAGTTTTTTGCACGATCCCATTGCATGGCACTTAATAGTTCTTCTAACCAATAGAAGTATAGACTCACAACAGAAGCAGGTTGTTTCTTTAGTAAGTCCATCGCTAGTAAATCTTCATCATTTAAAAAGAGAAGATGAGAAGACGCTAATGCTTTGGATAGTGGATTGATTTTCGTATCGATTCGTTTTTCTTCCTCTTGTATGTTCTCTTTATTGTTTAAAAGTTCACTCCATATGTGACGATAAATGAAAAATCGCTCTTGCGTATAAGCGTCGGTAGAGAAGAATACTTCATGAACGAGACGAGTTGTTTCTTGCAAAATTATTTCAGACTCTGAAGGAATCGCTTCTGATTGTAAGTCCCGAACGATGGATTCCACTTTATCTACAAATAGGCGAATGACATTAACAGGTTGGTGATAAGAATACGTTTTGTTTGCTTCGAATGCCTGAATTTCTTCTAATAATTTTTGAAAGCAGTAAATTGCTGCATGTAACCTGAATAATTCATGTATGGCGATGACGCGCGGAGCTTTCCGCTCAAGCTTCGTATAGAAATCTGTAAAGATACTCATAAGAAAATACATTTGTTTATAAGTAAGGCGAGCTTGTTCTTTTTTAAATGATTCATATTCTTTTTCAAAATATGATTCCCAACTTTTATAATCCGTTTCTTCAAAAGCTGATGATTGCAATACTTGTCTTGCAGTTCTAATAGGAGGAAGGGAAGGTTTCGTATTATTTTTAAATAAAGTTAATACATCTCCTACTTGCCCGAAACTAGACGCTGCAGATAGTAATACAGCGAGCATATGCTCACATTGTGTTGGTGCGAAGCAATCACAATAACTTTCAGCGACATTACGAATCGGAATATGAACGCTATATACGTTGCCTTCCGCATCTACAGTTCCTGACAGTGTATAACCATCAAAGTCAACGTTGTAGACAACACCACTACGATATAGGTGCCGAGCTGTAGCGACATGTTCCTGATCAGCTGTTTGCTGTGGATCTAGTCCTTGAACGAACTCATTCGCAATCATCATAATTTCATCTTTCGTAATTGAGTGTTGCAGCATAATATTCCTCCGTACACATATTTCTTTCCTTTACCATTATAAACAAAAAATGCTCAAAACAGAAAAAATGAAATTTGGATTACATAACTTGAAAATCATGGTAATATATAAAATGTTAATTTCATATATGAATATATACGTATAGGAGGAGAAGTAATTTGTCAGATTTACAGACGAAGTTAGGTAGTGGAATGAATAAGTTACAAGAAGGAATAGAACAAGGGAAAATGAAGTTGCAAGTTGCACAAGAAATTGCTCAATTGAAAAAGGGAATGCAAGTGCAAATGCAGAAAAAAGCAGAGGTTCTATTAGAGGTTGGGCAGCAAGTGTATGTTCAATTAAGAGGAAGTGGAGTAAATGAAGCGAGCTTAAAAGAAATGATTGCTCCAGTTCAAGAATTTGATGTAGCTATTTATCAAGCAAGAAAGCGCATTGTTGAATTGCAAAAACAACAAGGTGAAAAAGCTACATGTGAATGTGGTGGACCTTTATCAATAAATGATAAGTTTTGTGGTTCGTGTGGAAAATCTAACCCGATGTTAGCGGTAGAAAATGAAGGTGAAACGGTAAATTGTATTTCATGTAATGAGCATATCGATAAAAACTCTACTTACTGTCCAGTTTGTGGAATTAAGCAAAGTGGGGAGTGAATTAAATGTATTGTCGCACATGTGGAAAACAACATGGTGAAGAAGTAAATTATTGCCCAAATGAAGGTAGTATGGAGATTGCAGGAGCTATAGATGCAGTAACATTAGAAAAAGATACTGCAAAATACTGCAAAGGTTTTGGCAGTGAAAATGCTCAAAAAAATTTATATTGTCAAAAGTGCGGGTATTCTTTATCTGTTGTGAAGAAAAAAGAACAATCTGTAAAATTGCCTACAATGGATGGTGCTCCTAAAGTTGAATTTAAAGCAGATAAAGCCGTGTTACAAAAAGGTTTTATTGGTGGGGCTGTTGCAAGTATTCTCATGTTAATTGCTGGTTGGATTGGTAGTTTATTATTTGCTTCTATGTTAAGTGAGATGTTTAGCAAATTTGCGAAAGAATTAGAAATGTTGCCAAGTTTTTATTCGAGTGCAACTTCTACGATGTTAAGTTACCATTTACTTGGTTTTACAGCTAACGATGATAGTGGATTGATATTTTCTTTATCTTGGCATACTCCATTTACATTATTATTAATCATTCCATTTATTATTTTCGCTGGTACAGGAATTTGGTTAGGGAAACAGCATGTTGCGAAAACGATTAAAGATCAAATCTTTATGGCAGCAACAGTTGGTATTATTTATGGCGTCTTTTTATTCATTATAAGTTTTATAGCATCACAATCTTTTGCAATTCCATTCTCAGAAGCAGGTAAGATTACGGTTGGCTATTCAGCGATTAAGAGTTTATTGAGTGGTGTTGTATGTGGGACATTATTTACCTTATTAGGATTTATTGCTCATACAAGCAAAAACAATATGGCAGTAGCATTTCAAGAGTTAATGCCATATGGAGCGTCTGTGTATTACGGTGTTTCAGCTATGATAAAAGGACTATTAGTAACAGCGATAGCGGTTTGTATTATGGCGTTAGTAAGTAAGGAAGACGGTATTGAACCATTAAAAGAAATAACAATTTTAAAATCTGAAAGTACATTATTAGCATTAGAGTTAACACCTCAATTATGGAGTATGGCTCATTTTGCGCCGTTAGAAGTATCAAGTCCAGCACTTAGTAAAGAATTTACTAGAATTGGTAAGAAATCAAATACATATGAGAGCACGCTATCGTTTTCATTTATATCAGGCGTCTCTGTAAATGGCGTAGAGCTTAGGGAGATATTGATTTCAAAAGGAGCAAATGAGGAAAGCCTTGCAGAATTTGATAAAGTGAATAATGTATTCCATTATGGTTTATTACTGCTTATTATTCCATTGTTCTTTATGTTTAGAGCGGGAAGAAAGTTAGCTAAATTACCGACCGCCAATATATATATTACATTAGCGGTATGTAGTGGTTCTTACACAATTATGATGATTGTAATGAATATGATTTCTAAGTTCCAAATTAATGTTTCAGGAACGGTAACAGGTTTATTTGGAACAAGTGGAACGGTATTATCTATGCAAAATTCATTTATATATTTAACTTTGTTTAGCTTGATTGTGACATATGTAGCGGCATTTGCTGGAATGAAATTAGCTAAAAAATAGGAGGAGAGCACGTTGAAGTTTTGTGGAACATGTAAAAAGAATGTTGCAGACCATTTGAACTTTTGTCCTGAGTGTGGGAGTAAAGTAGAAGTAATCGTTGATAACACTGCTGCTTCATATACAGAATTACAAAGCGAGACAAAATCAGTGAAAAGTAAGAAAAATTTATTTTTGATCATTGGTTTTGCTGTTATTGCTGCATTATTATTTGGGGCATATAAATTTGGAGCATATAAGTTTTCAAAAGAAAAGCAAGTAAATGTAATGATTGAAGCATTCCAAAAGAAAGATATTAATGCAATTGATGAGTTTGTAAAAGCGAATGATTCAAGCTTAAAGATTAAGACAGAGGATATTAAAGCGTACATGCGTTATTTAAAAGAGAATCCTTCTTACAACAAACAATTACTGTCTTATTTACAGAAAGAGACAGTAGATCAAAAGTTAACTAAAGATAAATCTTCATTTAAGGACGGGGAAATAGTAGAAGAGGGAAAAGAGTGGTTCTTATATCCAAAGTATAAGTTCAGCATGAAATCTTATTATATGAGCATTAGTACAACTGCAAAAAATGCAGAAATACATGTGAATAACAAAAAAGAAACAGAGCTTTCTAGTGATAAAACTTCGAAAGAGTTGGGGCCATACTTCCCAGGTACATATGTTGTAAAGGCAACGGCGAAGACAGAACTGACTGAATTAGAAACAGAGAAAGAAGTAGATTTAGCGGATGAACAGAGCGAGAAGGTGAAAGTGGATTTATCGCTTGAAGGTAAGTATGTAAGCATTTCTTCTGATGAAAGTGATGCAACTGTATTTGTGAATGGGAAAAAACGTGGAAAATTAAATTATGGAAGTTATAAGCTTGGCCCTGTATCCACAGATGAAACAGTAGAAGTACATTTAGAGAAAACTACTGATTTTGGTGTGATGAAATCTGAAAGTGTTAAAATTGGAGACCAAAGCACGTATTACTTAAAATTCCCGAAAGAAACATCAAGTTCAGCAGTGGGCGAATTTGTAAGAAATCATATTTATGATAACGTACGTGCAATTTCATTAAATGATTTTAGTTTAATTGAAAAGAATTATGATAAGAGTGGGAAATCGTATAAGGAAGACCGTGATTATATACAGTATTTACACAAAAAAGGAATTACAGAAGACTTATTAACGATGGAAGTTCGTAATGTAGAGCGTCAAAGTGATACGAAATATAAAGTAACGACATATGAAGAGTATCATATTCGTTACGGTGATGGATCTGTGAAGTTCAAAAGTTTTAATAACGAACATATTGTAACTGTGAATGGAAATGGAAAGATGTTGTATCATTCTCTTGGTGCAAATAATACGTTGAAATCAGAAGATGTATCTGGTCCAACTCGTTAATATGAGAGAAGCTGTTCAATATTTGAACAGCTTCTTTTTTGTAGCTAAATCGATATTTCGTGTCCAACCGTTGATATATCGTAAGTTATGATAGATATAATTGAAAAATCGTTGATATATTTTTTTACAATTATGAGTGTGTTTCCTTTAATATTTCTTGTACATATGGATCATGTAATATTTGCTCTATAATTGGTAACATGTTTTGTTCAAATGGAATGTCGATAGGAAATGGCTTTTGAGAGCCTGGTTTTATTCCATATTGCACAATTTTGTAATGTGTATTGTTTTCAGACTTGAGCACAATTAACTTATAGCGTTTATCATCGCCAGCGAGTGAAAAATCAATAGAAGTAGCGTTATATGTCACTTCATCTTTATATATGTACGGTTTTGGCGTACCAATCCAGTCTACTTTTGCTTGTACATTCATGGGCATAGCCTCCTTATATGTATTATAAATAAATACAAGCCAGCTCTCAATAAAGAGAACCGGCTTGTAATTTAGCAGTTATTGGTTATTTTAAAATTTTCACTTTAACAGTTTTGCGTCCCCATTTTTGAGCAGTGCTATCTGATCCAAGTAAGATATCGATACGGTTACCTTTAATTGCACCACCAGTATCTCCAGCGATAGCTTCTCCGTAACCTTCTACCCATACTTTAGATCCTAATGGGATTACTTTCGGGTCAACAGCGATCATTTTCATGTTTGGATTCGCAGTTAAATCATGACCCATTGCAGTTAATACACGGCCGCCATATGTGCCACCGTTTTCGCTCGGGTGAGCTGTATATGCTGTAGCTACAACTGTTAACTCACGACCACCAGATGGTTCGCTAGTTTCAGCAGCTTTCACAGCAGGCTTAGCAGCTGGTTTTGCTTGTGCTACAGGTGTTTGAGCCTTAGCTGGTGCTTCAGCTTTAGCAGGAGCCGTTGTTTCTTGTTTCTCAATTACAGGTGCTGTACCTGTTAAGAAAGGAACATGAACATAAGCTGTTTTCCCGTTATATTCAAATTGTAACCACTCATTTTGTACTTGGTTCGTTGTTTCGATTACATCGTCTTTCTTCAACTTTCCAAGAACCTCTGAGTTTGTGTTCGCTTCAGCACGTACGTTTAATACGTTAGCTGTTACGTAGTAGATGCTTTTTGTGAACTCTGCACTTACGAATGCGTCTTTACCGTCTAAAGTAACTTTTGACCATCCGTTCTCTGTATTTTGTACATCTATTTTATTACCGTTTAGTAATTTACCGACAACTTTTGATTCCGTAGTAGGGTTTTCGCGTACGTTTAGTACATCTGTTGTTACAACAGTTTCTGCATTAGCAGATGATGTGAAAATCCCAAGACCAAAAACTGCTGCTGTTGCTATACCAATTAATTTTTTCATGATAGCCTCCATTGCGTTTGTTTTCGTGTCCTCATTATAGCAACAGATTTTTTCGGATTTGGGGAAAACACACAATTACAAACCATTCGTAATAAGTCGTTAATATCCTGTAATATAACAAAAAATATAAGAAAGCGTTTTTCATTCTATATGAATCATAGGTTTCTAGTTATATTCAAAATATTTAATACAACATGTTTTTTTCGACGTAAATAAAAATATTACAGTAATGTTACATAATGTTTACTAAACGATTACATTCCTTGAGTATTTTACCGTTTTATGGGTAATATAGTTATATAAACATAAACATTTTGTTTGTGAAGCTATAAACACGTGCTATATACTAGAAAAAAAACCGCATAATTGTTACAAAACGAAAGGGTTGCAAGGAAGAAATTTGCCCTTTTTTACATATGTAACACATCCTTTTTTAGGAAAATACATTCCTATCCGCGTTTTTCTCACACAATTTGACAGCAGTATTTCTAGCTTGTAGCTCTTGCAGAGTGAAAAGGTTATACGAAAGGTAAGGCTGTCCATAAGAATTCGAATTGGTGAAGGTGAAAGTAAGAAAATCACCGCAAAATTATAGTTTTCTATCCGATTTTACATATCGGAATTTATGTTATTTACAAAAGCGAAACCTACGAAGGGGGATTTGATGAGGAAACTGACAAAAACATTCATCGTTTCATTAACATTATGTATTGCATTTACAATTTGGGGGATTATTCCCGAATCTATTATTGGAAAAGGTAGTTTAGGAAATGTAACAACCGCAATTCAAACTGCATTAGTTAGTAAGTTCGGCTGGTTTTATATTATTTCCGTTTCTATTATTTTAGGTGTGTCTATCTTTTTAATTGTTTCGAAATACGGTTCTATTCGTTTAGGTAAAGATGATGACGAACCTGATTATAGTTATATGACATGGTTTGCTATGCTATTTAGTGCTGGTATGGGTATCGGCTTAGTTTTCTGGGGCGTTGCTGAACCATTAAACCATTTATACGCACCTCCGTTTGGAGAAGGTGCAACTGAGGAAAGTGCGCGTCTTGCACTGCGTTTTTCATTTTTCCATTGGGGATTACATCCTTGGGGACTATATGCGTTTGTAGCGTTATGTATTGCTTACTTTACCTTTAGAAAAGGAAAAGCAAGTACGATTAGTGCGACAGTAGGTCCGTTATTTAAGGGCGGGGAACACGGGCGTATTGCTCATTCATTTGATGTGTTAGCTGTTTTTGCAACTGTGTTCGGTGTTGCAACGTCATTAGGTCTCGGTGCAAAACAAATTGCAGGTGGTGTTAGCTATTTAACATCTATCCCAAATTCATTAACGACACAGTTAGTTATTATTGCAATCGTAACAGTATTATTTATGTTATCTGCGCAAACAGGTCTGGATAAGGGAATTAAATATTTAAGTAATACGAACATTATTTTTGCGTTTGCACTTATGATTATTGTATTATTTGCGGGTCCAACAAACTTTATTATGAATTACTTCACTTCAACAATCGGTTCTTATATTCAGGAATTACCAAGCATGAGCTTCCGTTTAAGTCCATTAGACGAAGGTGGGAACCAATGGATTCAATCGTGGACAATTTTCTATTGGGCATGGTGGATTGCATGGTCACCATTCGTAGGTACGTTTATTGCTCGTGTTTCACGAGGTCGTACAATTCGTGAATTTGTAATCGGTGTGTTACTTGTGCCGACCGTAATTGGTGCACTTTGGTTCTCTGTTTTCGGCGGAACAGGTATTCATATGGAGCTGTTTGGTGATGCACATATCTTCGAAAAAGTGAAAGAGATGGGAACAGAAGTAGGATTATTCGCTATGTTCGATCAGATGGGCAGCTTTGGATCAGCTTTATCAGTTTTAGGTATTTTACTTATTGCAACATTCTTTATTACATCTGCAGACTCTGCAACATTCGTTTTAGGGATGTTAACGACACATGGTAGTTTAAACCCACCAAATCGTATTAAAATGATTTGGGGTATCGTTCTAGCCGCGATAGCTTCTACGCTATTATATATTGGCGGATTAGAAGCATTACAAACGGCAGCTATTATTGCAGCGTTCCCGTTCGTCTTTGTTATTTTCTTTATGATGGCAGCATTATTTAAAGAGTTACAAAAAGAAGGACGTATGAAGCGTCATTAATAATAGAAGGAAAAGAGCTGATTTCATATCAGCTCTTTTTTTATCCCTCTATTTGCTGAGCAGTAAGAACCCCACCTCAAAATTCAGCAAAAGCAAATAAATCGAGCTGCTTGTAAAAGCCCCATTGGTGATGGCTAATGAAAGTTTCACTTTATATAGAAGGAATTTAAAATGCGGGTAGGGGAAATAAAATACTTTACCACATAAGTAGTATGCCTTTTATACGAAGAAAAAACGATAGGTTTCGACAATATTCGATCCCTTACGAATTCTATTCATATTTTTGACAAAAAATTGTCGGAAATGTGTTGTCACGTTTATATATATGTGCTATATTATTTCCTGTAAGCGATTTCAAATAGTTTTAAAGCGCATTCAAGGGGGACATCTAGAATAATGAAACGTTACGAAAGAAAGTGGAAGCATATTTGTTTGAAACGTGTGGCACATCGTAGTGTCCAAGAAAGCACGGAACCTAAGACTGAAACGCGCAAAGAACAGCAAGAGAAGCAATTGGTTCTACAAAAATAGCAATCACTTTTTCGTATATAAATGAAGGTCGATCGTTCGTTGGGGGATGGACGTGAAATTACTTTCAGCTAAGGGGTATTGTCTGATATATAATTTATACGGCAATAAATAAGCACAGAGCATACGGCGCTCTGTGCTTATTTTTATTATTTATCTTTTTTGAATCGAACTGTTTTATCCCAGCCAATGACTTGTTTCTTGCTCTTTGCACGTAAGTATAAGATTAAGCTACGAATAAATAAGTACGTAAAGAGCTGTGCGTACGTAAAGTACATAATAACGCTAATAAAAATATTAGTCGGTGTAAAGGTTCGTTAGACACTCTGGGCACTAAATAATTGAGAAACATATGTAATATATGCGACATACCACATAAATAGTAGCGGAATGCTATATTGAATTTGGAATATCCCGAGCAGCCCAATTACAAACCAAACGTTCGAAATGATTAGGAATAGCCAAAATACAACATACACTAGAACTTGTTGTAAGGAATGAACAAGCAGCTTTCCTTTAAAGAAACTTAGTGATGAGAACATTTTTTCTAAAATATATAAATTCCCTTGGAGCCAACGTGTACGCTGTTTAATAAGAATTTTTAAATGCTCTGGTTCTTGTTCCCAAGTAACTGATTCTGAGACGATTGGTAAGAGATAACCTTTTTGTGTAATTCGTAATGTTAATTCAGCATCTTCTGCAATTGCATAAGGGTCATAGCCACCAAGCTCTTCTAGTGCGGAGCGACGAAGAAGCATATTTGTTCCTGTCAGTGAGCCTGTTTGGAATAGTAACCAGCGTCCAGATTGCATAAGGAGCTGGAAGATTTGAAATTCTAGCGAAATCATTCGCGTCAACCAGTTTCTTTTTTCGTTTACTGTACGAACGTGTCCAACAGCTCCAACAGCATCTTCAGTTGTTTCAGCGTGCTCTACAAGCATTCGCAGTGCGTGTGGTTCAGGCTGGTTATCTGCATCGTAAACACAGAAGTATTCACCATCTGAAATACTAAGCCCGTAGTTTAATACACGTGATTTACCCTTCGGTTCACCGGGAGGAACACGAATGTGGCGAATATGAGCATAAGCTTTGTCGAAATCATCGCCGATTTCAGGTGTTTCATCTTGAGAGTTATCATTTAATAAATAAATAGTTAGCTTTCCTGGATATTCAATCTTCGCCATCGCCTCTAAAGTATCTTTAATAACGACACCTTCATTATGGGCAGGTATGAAAATATCGACGCTCGGATAATGTTCTAGCGTACGATCTTTTCGTTTACTATTTCGGTGAATTAGGCCCGCGATTGTTAATAAAGAGTAGTAAACGAGTAAGCCAGAGAATAGAAAAGCCGTAAAAATAAGTACATATTTAATTGAAAATGTGATACTAATCCAAAAAACGAGTACGCAAAACAGAAGGAATAAAAGAAGTATAACGAGAGTCATCATAACAGGGTTTGTCCTTTGTTTCCAATTTGCTCGCGTGAAATTTTTATATCTCGGATTGCTTCAGCAGCAAGCCATTGCTCCATTTTTGGCTTTAGGCGGTTCATTACAATGTCAGCACCAGCTTCATTTGTGTTTTGTAATAAAATAACTAGCGTATTATTATCATATTTAGCAGCAAGGTCAAAATCATTCCTTACTGTTTCAACTAATAAAGAAGCTACACGGTTCATAACACTTTCCTTCGTATATTTACTAAAGGAAGTGAAATCAAAGTAAATGATAACGCCTGTTTCATTACGACGATTCATTGCAGTCGTTAATAACGCTTGGCGTCTCTCGAATTCTTGTCTTGTTAGTAATTTTGATTCTCCAATATATTGTTCTAATGTTCTCACACGCTCAGTTAAAGTTTTATTTTCATGAATCACTTTTTTCAATAGGTGAGTTGTTATATATACAATGAAGAAGTTAGCTGCCATCAGGAAGTGGATAATCATATATTGCCATTGATCTGATGTACTCCATAAGTGAAGCCATGCTTGATAGAACAAATAAAATACGGAAATAATGGTTCCTAGTATGAAGAAAACAAATGCTGTTTTGTCAGCTAAAAATAAGAATAGTACATTTACGATTACGTATATTATTGTAAAAATGAGCGCATGCTCATATTTCGTCACATGTACAGTAGTAAAATAAAATACAATTTGTAAAATCCACATAGAGAGGATTTTATAGAATTTATCTTTCACAAAACTTTCCTCCTTAAAGCTATTTCATCAATAGATACTTGTAGTATGCGCAATTATTAAGAAATTGACCATGTCGTTACACTCTTTTGAAGGGCAACAACAAGTAGTATCTCTATTTTCATCGGAAAAATAAAAAGACTTAAAGATTATTGTATCATAATGTTCTTATATTTGGGATAAAGTGATTAATAGATGCATAAAAGACGTTTGGATTGCATGAAAAAAGTCTCCTCTTGTAGAAAGAGAAGACTTTATATAAGTTTATAGGAACATCATACCTGCAACTGCTGCATTTAAGAAGTTCGCTAATGTACCAGCGATAACTGCTTTAATCCCTAATTGTGCAATTTGTTTACGGCGAGTAGGAGCTAGCGTTCCTGTTACACCTAATTGAATTGCGATAGAAGAGAAGTTTGCGAATCCACAGATTGCGAATGTTAAAATTAGATTTGTCTTGTCAGAGAAATCTGCCATGTGTGGTCCTAAGTTTGCGTATGCAACGAATTCGTTGATTGCAAGTTTTTGACCAATAAAGCTTGCTGCTTGTACAGCTTCACCTGGAGAAACCCCGATTAAGATTGCGAATGGTGATAGTAAGTAGCCGAAGATTAAATCAAGGCTAAGTTTAATATGGAATAAAGACCCAACTAATCCTAATAGCCCATTTAATAAAGCGATTAATGCGATGAAAGCCATTAACATTGCTGCTACGTTAATAACAAGTTGCATACCTTCAGATGCGCCGCGTGCAGCTGCATCAATAACATTTGCGTCTTCACGTTCTGTAGAAAGTTCAACGTTATTATCTACTTTTTCTGTCTCTGGCATGATTAGTTTCGCAATTAATAAGCTCGATGGAGCCGCCATAATTGCAGCTGCTAATAAGTGCTCTAACGGAATACCCATTGCTGCATAACCGACAAGAACGGATCCAGCAACAGCTGTCATACCGCTTACCATAATAGTGAAGAATTCACTATTTGTTAAGCGTGCTAAGTAAGGTTTAATTAAAATTGGAGCTTCAGTTTGTCCTAAAAATACAGTCGTTACTGAGTTTAGGCTTTCTGCTTTAGAAGTTCCAAGAAGTTTACTTAATGCACCACCAACGATGCTAACAAGTTTCTGCATAATACCGAAATAATATAAGATTGCTACTAATGAACTAATAAATACGATTGGAAGTAGTGCTTGAATAAAGAATACAAATCCCCAAGGTCCCTTTGCGTTGACTAAATCCCCGGTAACGAACTTAATTCCCTCGTAAGAAAAATTAATTAATCCTTGAACACCGTCAGCAGCGTGTTTTAAACCTGCTTTACCAGCGTCCCATCGTAATACGATAAATGAAAATGACATTTGTAATGCTAGCGCGATTAAAATTGTGCGCCAATTAATAGCTTTGCGGTTGGAAGATAGTAGAAAAGCAATTGCTAATACTCCAATCACGCCGCCAATTCCCCATAAAAGATTCATGCAGTGTATGCTCCTTCCTCATAGTAAAAACAGTGTATAAACCAGTTGTCTATACGTTTGCGAATATAACATCTTTAGTAACTTATCATAATGGACATCGGAGGTCAAACGTCTAATGAAAAGTTTAAATAAAAAGAAAATTCTTCAAAAAAACACATATAAAATAAATAGACATGAAATAGGTTATGTTTTTTATGAAAATATATACATTATGATAACGTTATGCATTGTTTTTGTAGAATAAAGTGTATGAAATGGAAGAATGGATACATTATTTTTATAGAGGGAAGCTAGGGGAAAGGGAGTAATGTGTTGAAATCGTACAAAAAAGCCTTCTAGTAAACTAGAAGGCTTTGAAACTATTAATTAAGGTGCTTTCGTGTATCCTAAGAAGTGGCTCTTCCAATAAGAGTTACTTAATGAAGCGATTGCTACACCTTTATCTCCAGCTTGGATAAATGATCCGCCCCCAAGGTAAATACCCATGTGAGAAGGACCAGATTTATAAGTGTTTTGGAAATAAATTAAGTCACCAGGTTGTGGACTTGAAGTTTGTGGTAGGCTACTCCAATATCCTGCAACACTTTGGCGGCTAATGTTATGACCAAATTTCTTAAATACGTGGTAGATGTAGCCACTGCAGTCTACGCCGTTAGCAGAAGTTCCGCCCCAAACGTACGGTACACCTTGCATTGATTTTGCATATGCAAGTACGGAAGAACTGTCGCCGCTATTGTTGCCTGTATTATTATTGTTGTTATTGTTTTGATTGTTATTTTGGTTATTGTTAGGCTTATTATCTACTGCGCCTCCAACTGGTGTTTTAGATAGGTAACGTGTTCCGATATAACCAGTTTGCCCGTTGTAGTTAATTTTGCTCCATCCAGAGTTTTCAGAGATTACTTGAACCTTCTGACCTTGTGGAAGTGCGCCTATGATTCTATAATTTGTACCTTCGCCGCTACGTACATTTAGTGCAGAAGCATTAATGTAGTAATCGCCAATTGCACCTTGGTTAGGTTGTTCAGGTTGTTTTGGTTGCTCAGGAGTAGTAGTGCCACCTTTAACGAATTTTACAAATTCGCTACTAACAAAGCCTGTTTTTCCTTGGTAATTTACTTTAAACCAACCGTTTTCAGATCCAACTACGTTTAATGTGGTGCCGTTTAAAACGCCACCAATTACACTATGGTAAGCGGCAGGGCCTGTACGAACACGTAAAGATGTAGCGTTAACTACGTAAGAACCGCCAGTTTGAATAGTTCCATTATTATTGTTTTGCTCTTGTTTGTTGCCTTCTGTAACGTTTTCGTTAGAACCGCCTTTTGTTACATAGTCTTTGCTTATATAAGCAGTTTGTCCTGCGTAATTGATTTTGAACCAATCTTGAACTTCTCCAACAACTTGTACTACTTGTCCTTTTGTAACAGAACCTACAGTTGTGTGAGAAGTGCTAGGACCTGTACGAACGCGAAGGGAAGATACATTTACTGTATAGTTTCCGCTTGCTGGTTTTACTTCTTGGTTGTTATTATTCGTATTGTTGTTTGAAGAACCTGCATTAGAAGAAACGCCAGATACGAATTCGCCACTTACATAACCTACTTGTCCATTATGGTTAATTTTCACCCAACCATTTTCTTGTCCAATTACGTTTAATGTTTGTCCTTCATATACACGCCCAGAAACAGAACTAGATGTGTTAGGAGCTGTACGTACACGTAATACATCAGCGGTAACTTTATTGTTTCCACCTGTACTTACATTGTTGTTTGCTGCGCCACTTTTTGATACAAATTCGCCACTAACAAAGCCTGTTTGTCCATTAATGTTAATTTTGAACCAACCGTTTTCTTCGCCAATCACGTTTAGTGATTGACCGTTATAAACGCGTGAGATGATGTCGTGAGAAGTGTTTGATCCCGCACGAACATGTAATACGCTCGCGTTTACCTTATAAGATGAGCTGTTTGATGCAGAAGCTTGGACAGTTGTAGCAGCTTTTTGTGTATTTTGTTCAGGTGCAGCTTGAACACTATCAAGTGTAGGTGCTGCTCCTCCTGCTACAGACACTGCCGCAAGACCGGCAAGATACTTTTTCATAATTTGTCGATTCCTTTCTGTCTGTAATGTAGTGAAGAAATATTTACCAACTGTTAAAAATTCTAAAGAGCATGTCGATTACTGTCAAGACTTATATAGGAATCTGAATATGACAAAAAGATTACAAGAAAAAAATCAAGGCATAAAATTACACCTTGATTTCCATTTAAATGCATATATTGAATATGAAAGGACAGAAATTATTCGTGTTTAAGAAGATGCCATATTGGATTGTAATAAGATTTGATTAAAAGATTTTTGCAGTTTTTTGGTGATAGGCCCAACTTGCCCATCTTGAATCGCGGTCCCATCAAGGTGGGTCATTGGTAAAATTTCAATCGTTGTGCCTGTAAAAAAGCATTCATCTGCTTGATAAACGTCACGAACGCTGAAAAGTTCTTCCTGCACAGGAATGTGAAGAGTATTCGCTAAAGAAAGGACATATTGACGAATAATGCCATTTAAAATAAGGTGATTGGCTGGATGTGTGTAAAGCGTTCCGTTTTTAATTAAAAAGAAGTTGGAATGGCTTCCTTCCGTTACAATACCGTTCCTTACGAGAAGTGCCTCTTTACAGCCTTTCCGTTCAGCTTTCGTAGCAGCTAGTACGTTTGGTAATAAATTTAATGATTTAATGTCACAGCGTAGCCATCGAGTATCGGGTTCTGATATAGCGCGTATACCATATTCAATCCATAAAGCCGGTCGTTCTTTTTTTGTAATATAGGCATAAATTGTCGGAGGGTTGTCATATGAAAATACATGTGTGCGAGCTTGTACACCACGAGATACTTGCAAATAAATGGTGCCATCTTCGTGGAAATGGTTTCGTTCAATTAATTTGTAAAGTAAAGTGATGAGCTCAGCTTTTGAGAAAGGGAGCGATAATTCTACTTCTTCCATGGATCGATATAATCTCGTTATGTGCGGATCTAATAAATGAAAGTTCCCTTTATATAGGCGAATAACCTCATAGACACCATCTCCGAACTGCGAACCTCTTTCTTCAAGTTCTATGTACGTTTGTTGTTTTGTTGTATCAATAACTTCATCATTCCAAAGTACAAATTTTTCGTATGCCAATTTCCGTCCCATCCTTTCGTAAGTACGTAAGTAACGTGAAACTTTCATTCATGCGAGATAAAAATCACTATAGTAATTTTTATGTGAGCAATTCTCTACATATGACCATATATGTATTTGTAAATCATAGAGAAATAAGGATGATCTACCCCGCATTAACGGCAGTAAAGCCCCTACTTACAAATTCCGGTAGAGCAAAGAAGTGAAGTGGGCGAATCACTGCCCGTAAATGCCCGATTGATGAGGGCTGATTAAAGTTTCACTTTACAGCATTTTGTATATACAAATTCGAAAATAAGAAATGAGAATGTTGCTTTTAAATAAAAAAAAGCAACATTCTTATGGAATGCTGCACAAGGAGGGTAGCTATCTTTCATAGGGACATTGTCTCGTTGAATACTTTGTGTATGGAAACAAAACAAGTTGAAAGACAATTATAAGAAAGTAGAAACAAAAGATTTACACATTTCTTTAAGGGATCTTACGAAAGATGAGAGATAAGAAATATGTAGAACCTCGTTTACATATTTTATTATAGAGATTCTTCATTAACACTATGTGAATATTTGGTAAAGGTTATGTAATTTTAAAGTTAATGAATATAAGTAGTTGTATGGAAGAAAATAAAAAAAGAGGCTGAGATTATGAAGTGACCCCTAAAAGTTAGACACGGTTATTTCATTAGGCAGCTTGATAAAAGTGAGTCCGGTATTGTACCGGGCTCATTTTTAATTTTGCCTTAATCCGTTTCGTATTATAATAATCTATATATTTTTCTAATTCTATTTTAAAGTGCTCTACATTTTCAAATTCTTTTATGTAGAGGAACTCCGACTTCATAATCCCAAAGAAATTTTCTATTACTGCGTTGTCGTAACAGTTGCCTTTTCGAGACATACTCTGGACGATAGCTCTTGATTCAAGAGTACGGACGTACTGTCTCATTTGATAATGCCATCCTTGATCCGAATGCATCAGTAGCTGGTGCGTTTCAGGTAAACGTTCCAATGCTTTCTCTAACATGTCTGAAACAAGCGAATACGTCGGTCTAGAACCAATTGTATAGGTAATAATTTCACCATTATACAAATCTAATACAGGTGATACATACAGTTTTTCTCCAAACAATTTAAACTCTGTGATGTCTGTTACCCACTTTTGATTCGGTGCATCTGTATGAAAATTACGCTCTAAAATATTAGGTGCAATTCTACCGACTTTTCCTTTATAGGATTTATATTTCTTCATACGCACAACACACTTTAACCCAAGCTCTTTCATAATGCGCTGAACCTTCTTGTGGTTCACTTTCTGGCCACGATTCGTTAATTCATCACGAATGCGACGGTAACCATAACGACCTTCATTTTCCTCATAAATCGCTTTAATCTCAGCTTTCAAATCGGCATCTACATCTGGACGATTCATTTTCTTTACTAAATCATAATACGTGCTTCGAGGAATAGTAGCTAGCTCCACGAGTGCCTTCACCGAATATTTATGCCTTAATTCATAGACTACTTGCGCTTTGTCTTGTTTTGTGATTTTTCCTTGTTTTGAACTAAGGCATTTAACTTTTTTAAGTACTCATTTTCCATCTCAAGCTGTTTAATGCGTGCTTCAAGTGCTTCGACTGACCCTTCAGCTAAAGGTTGTTTTAATTGTTTATTTGAATCTTTTTTCATGGATGGACGCCCCTTTTTCTTAGATTGAAGGGCATCAATTCCTTGTGTTTCGAGCTGTTTTTTCCAAACAGAAATCGTTGAAGGGGCAGGAATATTAAAGATAGCTGCCGTCTCAAATAAGGACATACCGTTTTCAATCATAAAGTTTAGTACGTCTAGTTTAAATTGTTGTGTGTAATTTGTACATCGTTTTAGAAAAGCTTCCAGACCATTCTGTTTATATTGGTTTACCCAATTCAAAATGATTGTGTCACTTATACCGAGCGATCTACCCATTTCTCGATAACTTTCATTTCCGTTCAAATAACGTAGAACGATTTGTATTTTTTCATCAGCTGTAAATTTAGCCATAGAAAAACTGCACCTCCAATTGTTAGACTGTGTCTAACAATTGGGATGCAGTTCATTACTCAGCGCTCTTCTTTTCTTCTTTAATAACTGTTTTTACTTCACCAGTTTTGATCTTATTACTTTCAGAGAAGCGAAGTAAGTCACCTTCAATGATTTTATCAGACATGTTCAATTCATTTTGGGCACGATCAATTAGTGGCTGGGATTCTTCTTTCGGTAATTGTACAACTTCGCCAGTAGCACGGTCATAGAATGTACTGTTTGTGTACATGTATTTATCTGTAACGAAGCTACCGTCACGAAGAACAACGAATCCTTTATTATCAGGTGAGAATACATCATGACCGAATCGAACGTCATTTGTAGAATCTACACCAAGTAAGTTTAGAATAGTTGGTTTAATGTCAATTTCACCAGTTGGTTTTGAAATTGTTTTACCTTCTTTTTGACCTGGAACGTGAATAAACATCGGTGTTTTTTGTAAGTTCATATGGTCAAATGCAGTGATTTCTTCTTTTCCTAAGAACTGTGCCATTGCACGGTTATGGTTTTCAGAAATACCGTAGTGGTCACCGTAGAATACGATTACTGAGTTGTCGTAAATACCTTCTGCTTTTAGACGCTCAATAAAGTGTTTCATTGCTTCGTCTAAGTAACGAGCAGTTACCATGTAACGGTCAAATACGCCATCACCAGAATTGTATTCGTCGATTAATTTCGTATTATCATCGTAAGTGAATGGGTAATGATTCGTTAAAGTAAGGAAGCGAGTATAGAATGGTTGCTTCACTTGTTTTAACATATCAACAGATTGATCGAAGTACTCGATATCTTTTAATCCCCAGTTTAGTTTTGTTTCCGGTGTAATCTTGTAGTCAAGCTCGTTGTAGTAACGATCATAACCAAGTGCCGGATACATAATGTTACGGTTCCAGAATGTTGCGTTGTTTGCATGGAATACTGCAGTGTAGTATCCTTGCTGACGTAAAATTTCTGGAGTTGCTGTATATTCATTGTTACCGTGTGTGAAGAATACAGCACCGCGGTCTAGTGGATATAAAGAAGTATCTACTAGGAATTCAGCATCAGATGTTTTACCTTGCCCAGTTTGATGGAAGAAGTTATCAAAGTAATAACTTTCTTTCGTAAATTGGTTTAAGAATGGTGTAACTTCTTGTCCGTTAACTGTTGCGCCAATTAAGAATGTTTGTAACGACTCAAGAGAGACAACAATTACGTTTTTTCCTTTTGCAGTACCGAACATATTTGGATCTGGTTTACTTTGTGTTGTTTTCACATAGTTTTCTGTTTCTTGTAATTTACTACCGTCAGCGAATGCTTTTTGTGAACTTGATTTTGCTTGTAAGCCAAGATCGTATACTTGGTGTACATATAATCCTAAGTTTTTAACAAGCATAACGCGGTCGAATGAACGTGTTAATAGTTCTGGGCGTTCAGCTTCTGCAAGTCCTAAGTTTGCGAAGAAAATAGCAACTGTTGATACGAAGTATAGGGAACGCATCGGGCGTGCTACACGCTCTGTAGGTGCAAAGTTTTTCATTTTCTTTAATAGAACGAAGAAAATGATAATGTCTGCAAATGCAAGAATAATTTTGTAGTTAAATAATTCTTTCACACTAGAACCTAAACTTCCGAAGTTAGATGTTTGTCCTAGCACCGGTAATGTAACGAAGTCATTGTAGAATCCGTAGAACATTACGTTACCAACAAGAACGATTGTTAAGACAAAATTAATTCCAAGTGCTATATAGTTACGTTTTTTCCCTTTTGCAAATAATGCAAGACCAACAAGCAGTAATGATGCTGCTAATGGGCTAAGGAATAAAATGAATTCTTGCATGAAAGATTCAAGTTTTAAGTCAAAGCTTGTGCGTGTAATAAGGTAAGTTTTCAGCCATAAGGCTAAAGCTACGAATACAGTAAAACGCACATTTTGAAATTGTGATTTCAAGGTTTCTTTCATTCATTTCCACCCTTTCTCTATCAGGCTTGGTCGATTTTGGAGCGAAAAATGCTAAAATAAAAAATACATAGTTTTCTTGGCCATAATTAAAGGTTCTATATTCACCCATATACGACTATAACTATGCATACCCTTTTGGTTTCTTTTGTTGCTCATAAGCATAACGTCATTTCTGTATTATACAACAAAATTCATTTCTGAGAAACACTATAACATTTTACATTTTTTGTATAAGATTTGTCACTACCAGAGAAAACTTTAACATTCGTTTATATGTCCGTCAACTAGAAAATATAACAAAGGTAGAGCAGAATGTTAAGTGGAAGTGAAAATTTTCTTTGTTGAGAAATAAGAAATGAAGATGGGTAAGGGTTATCTAGAAATCTATTATATGAAGGAAATAGTGTAAAAATTAACGAACACTTGTTCTTTTTTGGTTTGTTTGTTACAATAAAAGTTCATTGATAGGTTTTGTGTAATTTCCATAAACTTTTACTGATAACATATTGTAGCTTATTTCTTTTTAAAAATAGGGAGGCTTTTTACATGAAACAAAAATTTTCAGTTGAAGCGTTTTGGAAGAAAGTAAAACATGTTGCAAAGCAAGCAGGGCAATCGGTCATTTATGCAAGTTTATTACTGTTTTACGTTTTGCAAAGACCCGATGTTCCAAAACGAGTGAAAATTATTGTAATTGGAGCACTTGCTTATTTTATTGCACCGATTGATGCGATTCCAGATTTCATTGCTGGAATTGGCTATACGGATGATTTAGGGGCGTTAACGGCCGCACTAATACAGGTGTCGTTATACGTCAATGAAGATGTGAAAGATAAGGCACGAGTGAAGTTGGCAGAATGGTTTAGTTCGGATATAGACACAACATTTATCGATCAGAAATTAGGTCAATAGGTGAAATCTGTCATAAGGTGACAGGACGAACGTAAGCGAGGAAGTGCATTATGCCATCAGGAAGAACGCATACGAAAATAAACTTAATATCCCTTCCGGTTGTTTTGTTTTTGCTCTTTTCGTATGGATTAACAAATTTTGATTTTTTATTAACTTTTGCAATTGGTTTTTTAGTAGGTACTTCATTTTTAACACCAGATTTAGATACGTACAGTAATGCTTATAACAAATGGGGTTTCTTACGTATATTTTGGTATCCTTATAAGAAAGTAATGCCGCATCGATCTTTCTTTACGCATACGATTATACTTGGTGATGTGATTCGTATTGCGTACATGTTAATCGTTTTTTCTCCATTTTTATTACTATTAAATGTAGTCGCACTGGATGGTAATTTAATAGAAATTGCGAAGAAGCATGAGGTTGAAATTGTAACGTTCTTAATGGGAATTGTTGTGGCAAGTACGCTCCACATTATAGCGGATAAAGTGAATACGCGCCGAAAGAAAATGATGAGAAAAAAGAAGAAACGCAGAAGATAAAGTGAACGAATTAGGAAAAGGGCCCCTTGCAAATTGCAAGGGGCCCTTTTTAAACAAACATTTGTTTAAAATTAAGCTTTCAGCACTTTAATGCCTTTTACAATGTTCCAGATGAAGTAGTATAAGCTGATGATTCCGCAAATAGCTAAGACAATCATTGATCCAATTCCAAGTGTTACGTCTGGTTGATCAGATCCAAGGCCCATAATTCCTAGAATAGTTACGCCAATGAATGTAGCGATACTTGGAATGATGTGTGTCCATAGAGCACGTTTTGCATGTGGTTTTGTTTCAGCGTCTCCCACAATCCAAACGATAATAGGGAATAAGATAGGGGCAAATAGTACACTAAAGTATGATAACGCAGCTAATATTTTATTTCCGTTCATATATATCACCTCATGAATAATTTCTGTTGTTATACTATTATTATGCAATAATTTTGGCAAACTTCCTATCGATGAACATTACAAGAACGTGACGATTTTGTAAGATTTTCTGTTAAATAATAAAATTTTCAAAAAAATCTTTTTTAATAGAAATTGTTATGGTACAGTATAAATGAAAGTTGTTGAAAACGTTTTCTTGAACGTTTTTTTATTTTAGGCTTAAAGGTATGATGACCTGATAGTCTATTGGTGAGGTTATTCTATTTAAAAGGGGATTCTTTAGGGGGGTAACTAACTGTTACGATTTATTTAACCAATTATAACCAAAGTTAATTAAATATATCAGTAAGCCCTGCTAGTCAAGTGATTGGCTAGTAGTGAGGGTTAACTGCGGGCAATCCCTAAAGCTGATTGAACTACAACGTGACCAGAAATGGTGAGCGTGAATGTCGCGAAAGCAGAAAAAATCAATCAGATCGTGCAAGGTTAAATCCTAAACACTAGAACAATGGGTCTTCCGCCTCGAATCATCTAAGTCAAAATGGATAAGATGAACGTTCAACGACTATCTCGTATAACTGACGAGAGTACATCACAAGCCTATGGTGGTGGAAAAATCCTCTATCTCTAAAGAGATAAACATATAGTCTGCGCTCATGTGAAAATATGAGAAGTTCATAAGAGAACTGGCTAAGGAATTGCGCCCTTAGTTGAACGAGATAAATTTAATTAAATCTATCAAACCTCATTGAATCCATAGAACGTATGTGCTACATTGGATTTAATGAGCTAAGAATAATAATGAAATTTTCACGAGTTAGTCAAGTATCGGAATTAACAGGTTTGTATCCTGGTAGTCTCAGGAGAATGCTGGTGGAACACGCTACGATTCAGAAGAACAAATCTTTCATTAAAGGAGTTACATTCTGATGATATTGGCGAAGAAAGTCAGACTGATTCCAACGCCTGAGCAAGAACAAGTGCTTAGAAACCATGCTGGTGCTGCAAGATTTGCTTATAACTATTGTAAAAGAATGAGTGATAGATACTATAAGCTATTTGGAAAATCTGTTTCACAGTTAGCTTTACAGAAACGATTTACAAAGATCAAGAAGCGAAAGAGATATGAGTGGTTAAAAGACATTAATGCACAAGTTCCCAAACAGGCTTCAAAAGATTTTGATACGGCGAGAAAACATTCGTTCAAAAAGTACAAAAATGGTTATCACACTTCTTATAAATCCAAAAAAGATTTAATCCAAGGATTTTATGCCAATTATGAAAGACTGGTTATAGGAAAGAAAGTCGTTCATATTCAGTCTATTGGAGAAGTGAAAACAAGCCAACAACTACCAAGAAATAAAAAACCATCCAATCCACGAGTTACCTTTGATGGTCGTCACTGGTGGATTAGTGTAGGGTTCCAAGAAGACTTTGAATCACAAGAACTAACGAATGAGTCGATTGGTGTGGATGTTGGTTTAAAAGAACTTTTTGTAGCTTCTAATGGTATGAAAGAACGAAATATAAACAAAGATGCTAAGGTTAAAAAACTTTTGAAAAGGAAAAAGTCAGCGCAAAGAGATATGTCTAGGAGATTTAAAAAAGGTGTGAAAATTCAGTCTGCCGGATATGAAAAAGCGAAAGCTGAGCACCTGCGGTTATCTAGGAAAATTATGAATATCCGAAATAACCATATCCATCAAGCAACAGCTAAATTGGTGAAAACCAAACCAATGAGGATTGTTGTGGAAGACTTATCTATTTCAAACCTGTTAAAAAACAAAAAACTATCGAAGGCACTTTCCTTTCAAAAATTAAACTTCTTCTTTCAATGTTGGTCATATAAGTGCGAGAAGTACGGCATTGCGTATGAAAAAGCTGATAAATGGTTCGCCTCAAGCAAGATTTGTTCATGTTGCGGAGTAAAATACGACCATTCAGTTCAACCAGAAGGACAATGGAGTATAAAAATACGTGAGTGGTGTTGTGTTTCATGCAATAGCCATCACGATAGAGATTTGAATGCTGCGATAAATTTATCAAGATGGGTAAAATAAATGCTTGATAATAGGAGGTAACGATACTGCCTCGTGTGGAGTGTTATACCCCTCGTCCCTTTGGGGTTGCGAGAACACGATGAAGCACTAACTCGTGTAAATTTGATTGAATTGTATAGATTTAGTTAAGTTTATCGTATCGGAGAGAACAATGAACACATGGACACAAGTTTATGATCCATTCGGAAACATTTGGATTTCGGCAGCGGTCGCACTTATTCCGATTATCTTTTTTTTCTTAGCTTTAGCAGTTTTCCGCATGAAAGGGTATGTGGCAGGATTTATTACAGTTGTACTTACAGTTTTAGTAGCGTTATTCGCTTATAAAATGCCGTTCACGATGGCAATGGCAGCGACCGGATATGGTTTCTTGTACGGATTATGGCCAATTGCTTGGATTATCATTATGTCGGTATTTTTATATAAAATTTCTGTAAAAACAGGTCAATTCGATGTGATTCGTGCATCGGTATTATCGATTACGAATGATCATCGTCTACTCGTTATTTTAATTGGATTTTCATTTGGAGCATTTTTAGAAGGAGCGGCAGGATTTGGGGCACCAGTAGCGATTACAGCAGCACTTCTTGCGGGTCTTGGGTTAAATCCTTTATACGCAGCAGGTCTTTGTTTAATTGCAAATACTGCACCAGTGGCGTTCGGAGCGATGGGAATTCCGATTACAGTTGCTGGACAAGTAACAGGTATTGATCCACATAAAATTGGACAAATGGCTGGGCATCAATTACCGTTCCTATCATTATTTGTTCCATTCTTTATCGTATTTTTAATGGATGGATTTAAAGGGATACGACAAACGTGGCCTGCGTTACTTGTAGCGGGTAGTTCATTTGCGATTACGCAGTTCATTACAGCGACATTTTTAGGGCCAGAACTTCCGGATATTACATCAGCACTTGTAAGTTTAATTAGTTTAGCGCTGTTCTTAAAAGTTTGGCAGCCGAAAGAAATTTATCAATCCGGGCGAGCAAATAGTGAAGTAGCAGTAACAACGACAGCGGCATCGATGCCGAAATTAACGTTTGGAAAAGTAGTGAAAGCATGGTCTCCATTTATCGTATTAACGGTTATGGTAGTCATTTGGAGCCAAAGTTTCTTTAAGGCACTATTTGCTTCAGGAGGGGCTTTAGAAAGTCTTGTATTTAAGTTTGAAATTCCAGGTCTGCATAATTTAGTAATGAAAGCAGAGCCAATTGTAAATAAACCAATGCCTTACGAGGCAATTTTGAAGTTTGATGTATTATCGGCAACTGGAACAGCGATTTTAATTGCTTGTATCATTTCCATGTTTATTTTGAAAATGAATGTAAAAGATGCAGTAGTGACATTTAAAGAAACGTTAAGCGAATTAAAAATGCCAATTCTATCTATCGGATTCGTACTAGGGTTTGCATTTATCGCAAACTATTCTGGTCTATCTTCCACGTTAGCGTTAGCATTAGCCGGAACTGGTGGACTATTCCCGTTCTTCTCACCATTCTTAGGCTGGATTGGCGTATTCCTAACAGGGTCTGATACGTCTGCGAATGCACTGTTCTCAAATTTACAAGCCATTACAGCGCAGCAAGTCGGCGTATCTGAAGTGCTTCTCGTTGCAGCAAATACAACAGGCGGTGTAACAGGGAAAATGATTTCCCCGCAGTCGATTGCGATCGCTTGTGCGGCGGTTGGTCTTGCTGGAAAAGAATCGGATTTGTTCCGTTTTACAGTGAAGCATAGCTTATTCTTCGTAATTATTGTTGGTATTATGACGTATGTGCAGGCGTATTATTTAACGTGGATGATTCCGTAAAGAGCAAAAGAAATAAACTTTTCATTTTTCAGATTATCGTGTATGATGGGAAAGTATTGAAAATTAAATCAGTGATAAACTAGGGGTGCCTAACGTATGCGTAGGCTGAGAGAGAAGCGCGTGAACTTCTTAACCCTTTGGACCTGATCTGGCTCGTACCAGCGTAGGGAAGTTAACGGCTTTACATAATGATGTCTTTATGAGCCAGGTCCTTATTTTTTTATGGACCTGGCTCTTTTTATTTTGGCATGCGCTGGCCATATCTTGTCCTTGTCACGAACAGGGGGGCAACAAAATTTATGAAACAATCTGTTTCAGCTGAGCAAATTGAATTGAAGTCGAGTTTACCAGGGAGTAAGAAAGTATATGTGGATGGACCACGAGAAGGTATGAAAGTGCCGATGCGTGAGATTGAACAAAGCGAAACGAATGGCGTTCCAAATCCACCAATCCGTGTGTATGATACGAGCGGTCCTTATACAGATCCTGCGTATAAGGTCGAGTTGGAAAAAGGAATTCCAACGCCGCGCCACTCTTGGATTATGGGGCGTGGTGATGTAGAAGCATACGAAGGGCGTGAAGTGAAACCAGAGGATGACGGTGTGAGAGTAGCTTCGAAACATACACCTGTTTTCCCGCAAATGGATCGCCAGCCACTTAGAGCAAAGCAAGGTGCAAATGTTACGCAAATGCACTATGCACGTAATGGCATTATTACGTCTGAGATGGAATACGTTGCGATTCGTGAAGGGGTAGAGCCGGAGTTTGTTCGTAAGGAAATCGCAGAAGGCCGCGCTATTTTACCAGCGAATATTAATCATCCAGAAGCTGAACCGATGATCATCGGGCGTAATTTTCATGTGAAGGTAAACGCGAATATCGGAAACTCAGCTGTATCTTCTTCGATTGCAGAAGAAGTAGAGAAGATGACATGGGCAACGCGCTGGGGTGCGGATACGATTATGGATTTATCTACAGGTAAAAATATTCATACGACGCGTGAGTGGATTATTCGTAACGCGCCTGTACCAGTTGGAACTGTACCGATCTATCAAGCGCTGGAAAAAGTAAACGGAATTGCAGAAGATTTAACGTGGGAAGTATATCGTGATACGTTAATTGAGCAGGCGGAGCAAGGCGTAGATTACTTTACAATTCACGCTGGTGTATTACTTCGTTACATTCCAATTACTGCAAAGCGTACGACAGGTATCGTTTCGCGCGGTGGTTCGATTATGGCACAGTGGTGTTTATTCCATCATAAAGAAAACTTCCTATACACTCATTTTGAAGAGATTTGTGAAATTATGAAGCAGTATGATGTTTCGTTCTCTCTTGGAGATGGATTACGCCCAGGTTCAATTGCAGATGCAAATGACGAAGCACAGTTTTCTGAGCTTGAAACACTTGGTGAATTAACCAAAATTGCTTGGAAACATGATGTGCAAGTTATGATTGAAGGACCTGGACACGTACCGATGCACTTAATTAAAGAGAATATGGAGAAAGAGCTTGATATTTGTCAGGGCGCGCCGTTTTACACACTTGGGCCGCTAACGACAGATATTGCACCAGGTTATGACCATATTACATCTGCAATTGGAGCTGCTATGATTGGCTGGTTTGGAACAGCGATGCTTTGTTATGTAACGCCGAAAGAACATTTAGGTTTGCCAAACAAAGATGATGTACGCACGGGTGTTATTACGTACAAAATTGCAGCGCATGCGGCTGATCTTGCGAAAGGACATAAAACGGCTCATCAGCGTGATGATGCACTTTCAAAAGCACGCTTCGAATTCCGTTGGCGCGATCAATTTAATTTATCTTTAGATCCTGAACGTGCGATGGAATATCATGATGAAACGTTGCCTGCAGAAGGGGCAAAGACAGCTCACTTCTGTTCAATGTGTGGACCGAAGTTTTGTAGTATGAGAATTTCACATGATATTCGTGAATATGCAAAAGAAAATGATTTAGAAACGAAAGAAGCAATTGAAAAAGGAATGAAAGAGAAAGCAGAAGAATTTAAAGAAGCTGGTAGTCATTTATATCAATAACATGTTACACCTCTTTACTTGATTGATCACACTGTAGTACCTAACTTTATTATAGAAGAAGCCCCATTTGCTAAGACGGTAGCAAATGGGGCTTCTGTTGTTTATAAGGCAAAGAAGAGATGTACCCAGTAGAATAAGAGAAATAGTGTGACGACTGTTGTGAGCGGGATAACGATAAGGGATACACTTAAATAGTCTTTCCATTTTACTTTAATTTTGTTTTGTTTCAGAATATACATCCAAATGAGTGAAGCTAGCGTACCAATTGGTAGTAATAGTGAACCGATGTCACTACCAATGATGTTTGCAAGATAGATAGTTTTTAATGTGACTGGATCTAGTCCCATTTCTGTTAATGTGATTGTACCAATCATAAGGGCAGGATGGTTATTGAAGACGTTAGAGAGGATGGATACAAGTCCGCCCATCGCAAAGCTAGCATAGAGTAGATGCTGATTCACAATTGGCTCGAGCCATTGTACAAGTACAGCTGTTAATCCTGCGTTGTGGAGTCCGTAAATAATGACGTACATAGAGAAGGCGAAAATTAAAATGTGCCACGGTGTCTTTTTCAAAATGTCGACAGGATTTGTTCGTAAGTAGTACCATCTCCAAATGAGAAGAACGAGTGAACCAAGTACTGCAACGATTTCAATTGGGATGGATAAGAAGGATGCAACGAATAGAAGACAGCGCATCAGGAAGACGAAACCTAATACTTTTAACATGAATCTTGTCCGTTTTTGTTTCGTATCAACAGAATTATTTCCTTTTAGTGGATGGAAGTTTTTCGTGAAGAAAATTTCTTCAATATCATATGAAGAAACAGGTAATTTTTTCGGAAGTTTTTTCTTCAAAACTGTATACATGAGCCATGACATAAATAATAAGCCTAATGTTGCAGGTACAAACATCATAGCAGTATGCATATAAAGAGTCATATGGACGATGTTTAATGCGATTAAATTTACGATATTACTTACACCAATTGGTGCACTAGATGCCGTAGCGATTAAAGCACCACTTAATAAATAAGGAATTTGTTGATGTGGTTTTAATTGAAGGTTTTTTAGAAGAAGAATTAAAATTGGAGTTGTAATTAAAATACTACCGTCGTTATTAAATAAAAGAGTCATAAGAAAACATAATAATTGAATATACCAGTATAAGCGGCGCCCAGAACCCTTTGCTAAATTTGCTAGTTTCGCTGCGGACCAATGGAAGAAGCCGAAGCTTTCTAATATAACTGCCATAACAATAGTTGCTAATATTGTTATGGAGGCACCGCCAATTTTACTTATAATATCCATGATGTCTGGTTTTGATACAAGTCCAGTAATTATGATGATACCAGCTCCGATTGCTGCTGGCCAAGCCTCATTTAAGCCGCGGGGTCGCCAAAAGATAACGATCATCGTTAAGAAAAATACAATAATAGTAATCCATATTTCAATGCTCATATTTTGCCTACCTTTCTATTTTCCCTTGAACAGATGTAGCTTGTCTCAAGTTTATATTGGTAGTATATTCAGCAAAAAATAAGAAGAACTAGACGTATAACGAGATGAACCGAATATGTGTTTTTCATGCTAAAGGACAGGTGTCACGAATAGTGAAATAACTATTATGAGAGGAGTCTATAAATTATTGGGGCAGTAAGATAGTAAATGAAATTTATATGGGCGATTATTGAGATGTATTGGCGCAAGTTAAAATATATCAGCGATTATTGAGATATATCGGCGCAAGTTAAAATATATCAGCGATTATTGAAATATATCGGCGCAACTCAAAATATATCAGCGATTTTTAAAATATATCGACTTATCGACAAAACACGACAAAAGGAGTCTATCCTAAAATGCCTTTTGGAACAGACTCCAATGCTATATTATTTTTCCTTCAAAAAAGTACGATCCTTCAAGAATAAGTTCCAGAAGAAAATAAATCCTGGTAATAAAATTGCAATCCCAATTGCGTATAGAATGAGCAGTGCATAGAACGTTTCTTTCGTTGTAAAGCTTGTAAATACAGTTACGTCAGGATAAATAATATACGGTAAATGCGCGACCCCGTAAGCATAGCTTGCAAATGCATATTGAGCGACGACAGCTAAAACGGCAATGCGAGGGTATCCTAGTGTATTGTACTTTTTGTTTGTCCACCAAAGGGACGAGTATCCGATAACGAATAAAACAATAGAAACTGTAAACCACGGGAATTGCTTTATTAATCCTTGCATAACCCAATGTGTTTCTGGATCCATTACAACGAGGGCAATAATTGCCGTAACGAGCGTTGCAGGACCAAGGATGATAGCATTTCTTCTATAAATTCTATACGTATCTTCTGAACTTTGTTCTCTCGAAAAATCAGCAAGAAAGAGAGAGGAGAGAAATAGTTCAGAAGTTAGTCCGAAGAGCATATAACAGTAGATAACTGGGCTAGAAAGAAGTTTTCCATATAGGAGTACTTCCTTTCCTTCAGACATTGTAATATAGGCTCCCTCTGTAACGGGTAAAACGGTAATTAATAGTGCTGGAATTAATAGACCAGTAATACCTGAAATAACCCGAAGAAGGTATTGGTATTTTGGCAAGGAGTAAGCAAATACCATAAATGTACTACGTACTGCAATGAGCACTAAAATTAACATAACTGGTACGAACATTACTGTCGCAAGAGTAAAGGCCGCTTTCGGAAAGAAGCCGAGAAATGCGACAACGACGAAAACAAGAAACGTATTTGTTACTTCCCAAGTTGGTGATAAGTACCGATTCGCAAGTTTAGCAGCGAGCGTCGGATGTTTTGCGTATACCATGCCCCAAAAACCAGCGCCAAAATCAATGGACCCTAGTATACTGTATACGAAAATAAGGGCCCATAAGATGATGATTGCAATACTTTCCTCATACATGAGAATCGCCTCCTTGGTGTTGTAAATCATTCTTTAATGGATGTCTTCTAAAGAATGTCCGTAGAACAATGACTGTTAAAATAGCGAGTCCAATATACAAAATGATGAACAAAACAAATAAAGGACCGACGAAATCAGCGCGTGTAGATGCATCGACGGTACGTTGCATACCATAAATTGTCCATGGTTGACGACCGCTACAACTGAAAATCCATCCGAATTCAATACCGAGCATCATAATTGGTCCGCATGCGGCAGCCCCCCAAAGTAGCCACTTCGGTAGTTCTGTTCCCTTTTTTCGGTACACGAAATACCAATATAAGAGTGCAATTGTTGCAACAGCAAAGGTAAACGCAGCAGTTCCTACCATTAAGTTGAATAGTGTATGTGTATAAAATGGTGGCCATGTTTCTTGTGGGAATTCGTTTAGTCCTTTTACGACAGTGCTAGGGTCTAGTCCCACTAATAAGCTAAGCATGTTTGGAATTTCAAGTGCATAGTTTAGTTCAAGTGTATTAGGATCCACAACTCCGCCAATGGATAGCGGTGCGTGTGATGTCGTTTCAAATAAAGCTTCAGCAGATGCAAGTTTTTCAGGTGAGTGTTTATGTAAGGCAATCGCTGATTCATGTCCTGAAAGCCACATCGTAGCGCCTGTAATAAATGTAACGACAAGCCCTAATAGCAGCCCTTTTTTATGATAAGCAATTTCACGTGTACTTAAATTTTTCTTCAATAATTTAAATCCAGCAATAGAAGCAATGACAGCTGCACCGGTTGCATAAGCCGTAATAACGACATGAAATGCACTTGTGCCAAAACTTGGATTAAAGAAAGCTTTCCACGGATCAACGTTAAAAACAGATCCATCTGGATTCATTGAAAAGCCTGCTGGTGTATTCATCCATGTATTTGCTGATGTAATAAGCACGGCGGATGCCGTGGCACCAAGCATGACGAAAAATAGCGAGATTAATCTCATAAATGGAGGAAGTTTATCAGCTGCATATACGTAAATCGACATGAATAAAGCCTCCAAAAAGAAGGCGAAAATCTCAATTTGGAAGGGAACAGAAATAACTTGCCCAACAATTTTGGCGAAACCAGGCCAAAGAAGTGAGATTTGCACACCAACAATTGTTCCAGTTGGAATTGCTACACCGAGAAGAATAGCAAACGCCTTTGTCCATCTTTTCGCCATAATGGCATAGTCGGAGTCTTTCTTCCAGTGATAGAGTATTTCGCTTATAAAAATCATCAATGAAAGTCCGACGCCAAGTGTTGCAAAAATAATGTGGAATGCTAATGAAGAACCAAAAAATGCTCTTGCTAATGTTACCGTATCCATATGTAAACTCCTCTTCTTTTTTGCCATTATTTTCTGATTGAATTGGAAGATTTATTCAAAAAAACTACCAAAAATATATATGTATTTAAAAAGTGAATATGATAATATAATGTTGTAATATTTTGAATAGAAAGAAATAAATAGTTTCTCATGTTTTGTTTGTTTTTTTTACAGGAATCTTTTATAATCTTTTATGCGAACATAAGTTCTGTTTTTCGAAAAGAAGAAGTTTATGTGAAATGGAGAGGGTGTTTTATGTATCCTGAAGTCATTAAAAAGATGGCATTTTCAAAAGAGCATAGAGATTTATTATTGAAGCTATATAATAAAGAGATTACACGTCGTGAATATGATCGGCTTGTACAATCGCTATATAAACCTTCTAAAGAGGTTTACGAGGGATAGAAATGGGGGAGACAATCTAGTGGATTGTCTTTTTAAATTTATGTATGTTCTGATAAAATTAAGGTTAGCCTTACTAGGGAGGTGAAAAGATTGCGGAAACGTTTATATATAGGGATTGGAATTATCTTCTTGATCGCTTTAGGTGGAATTGTATTTTGGTCAGCTTTACAAGGAAACCGTACAGAAAATTTTATTTTAAGACATATGGTGAATGACAATGGAACGCTTGCCACGTACCGTTTAGTAGATACTAAGGCAGGTACGGGTGAAGCAAAGGGACGTGAAGCTTTATCAGAATCAGCGGGATTATGGTTACAATATACACTTGATAAAGATGATCAGGCGTTATTTGATGAGCAAGTAAAGGTTATTCAAGATAATTTCGTATATAAGAATCATATCGTTTTATGGAAACTCTCTGAAAAGGGAGAGAGGCAGTCAGCTACAAATGCACTTATAGATGATCTTCGTATTATAGAACAATTATATCGTGCTTATGAAATGTATAAGGAAGAGCGTTATAAAAACCTTGCCGATCAATTAAGTGATGCTGTACTTCGTTATAATAAAAAAGATAATTATTATGTTGATTATTATGATGCAGATGCAGGGAAACAAAATAATTTTGTAACAACATCATACATAAATCCACGTGCATTCTCCTATATGAAGAAGTACGACAAAGTTTCTGCTCAGCAATATCAGGAAGTCGTTCAATTTTTAGCGGACTATCCAAGGCATGGCTGGGCATTCCCGAAAGAGTATAAAGAAGATGGTACATTTACGTACGATAAAGAAGTGAATCTTATTGACCAATCATACGTTGCATATCATCGAAGTTTAGGTGGTCTTTCATCAACTGCTTATTTGGAATTTATAAAGAAGAAATTCCAGGAGGATGGAAAGCTATACGGTCGTTACAATTTAGAAACGGGAAAACAAACTGTGAATTATGAATCGCCAGCCGCATACGGATTAACGATTTTGTACGTACTACAAACAGGTGATAAAAAGTTTGCGAAAGAATTGTATGATCATATGGCCACATTCCGAAATGATAACGTATTTAGTAGATATTATGGTGGATATGTAACAGGTGAAAATAATAATACGCATATTTTTGATAATGTACTACCACTTTTAGCTGAAATGGAATTAAAAAAGAGTGAACAATAAAAGTTGCCACCATATGAGGGTGGCAACTTTTATTTGTTGATATAATTTTACGTCCTAATGTTGGAGAAGTAATCAATCACGAATTCACGGAATTGCTGAGCTGTTTTTGATAAGTAGCGTTTTTTTGACCAACTTAATCCGATGGTTCGCTGACAATTGGGTTCAATAATACGCAACTTGCTTGATGCTAAAGTAGAGTTTTTTAATAAAGTTAAACTTGGAACAAAAGCGATGCCGAGACCTTGCTTAATGAGGTCGCTAATCACGGTCGGTTCATCTACTTCAAAAGCAATATGCGGAGTGAAACCAGCTTCTTTGCAAAATTCATCCGTTAAGTGTCGAAATCCATAGCCAGTGTTCATACTAATAAACGGTTCGTTTTTTACTTCATGCAGGTGGATATTTTTTCGGCCTGATAAACGATGGCCTGAAGGGACGACTAAGAAAATTTCTTCTGTAATAAGTGGTTCCCAAACAATCTCCTCACCTTCAATTGGCACAGAGGAGATACAAAAGTCAATTTCTATATTATCTAGTTGTCGTTTCATAGAAGGAGTGGATGCAAGAAATTGTTGGAATCGAACGTTAGGATGTTCTAGTAAAAAAGAGCCAAGTAGTTCTGGTAATATTCTTGGAATAGAAACGGCCAGTGTAATAGAGCTTTGTTGTAATTCGGCTAAATCTTTAATTTCTCGTTCTCCTTCACTTAATTCATGAAAAATACGTTCTACTCGTTTTAAAAATACTTTTCCGAAAGAATTTAAAGTAATCTGTCGGCCTTGGCGATCAAATAAAGGGACTCCTAAATCCTTTTCGAGTCTAGCAATTGTTTTGCTGAGTGAAGGTTGCGCGATATGCAATTCTTCAGCTGCCTTTGTCATGTGTTCTAGTCGTGCAACTGTCTGAAAGTATTTTAACTGGAGCAGTTCCATTTCGAGTCTCCTTTCTATAGACCAAAAGGAATGAATTAATAATTAAAGATGTATTATACAGTATGTAAAGTGACGTGTATAGTAAATCTGTTAAACCATTCGAAGGGTGTTAAATTAGAAGAGGAGTATGTTTCATGAAGGGAATTAAACTTATATTTAAAGATTGGAAAGCGATGTGGCACCATAAACATGGACGTATCGCTTTAATTTTTTTATTAATCGTTCCGTTAATTTATTCAGGATTCTTTTTAGCTGGATATTGGGATCCGTACGGAAAATTAGATAAATTACCTGTTGCGGTTGTGAATTTAGATAAGGGTGCTGCGATGGATGAAAAAACAATTCATGCAGGAGACGATTTTGTTAAAAATTTAAAAGAGAATAAGGAATTGGCTTTTCATTTCGTATCAGAAAAAAGTGCGGATGAAGGGTTAAAAGAAGATAAATATTATATGGTTGTTACGATTCCGGAAGATTTCTCTAAAAAGGTAAGTACACTTATGGATGAGAAACCAGAGCCAGCAAAGTTGCAGTACAAAGTAAATCCAGGTAAAAACTTTGTAGCGGCTCAAATTGGAACGACAGCTGTTGAAAATATGAAAACAAAAATCTCAAACAGTATTACGAAATCATATACAGAAGGTGTTTTTTCAAAGTTTCAAGATTTGGCACAAGGGTTGAGTGATGCAAGTAATGGTGCTGAGAAGTTACATGAAGGAACGACCGATGCAAAAAATGGAGCGAATCAGCTTGCGAATGGTATTGATCGTTTAAGTGACGGGACATCGAAATTGAAAGAAGGAAGTGACAAGCTTGCGTCTAGCCAATCTGCCTTAACGGGGGGAGCAAATGAGCTGAGTCAAGGAGCGACATCACTTCATAGTGGTATGGAGTTATTAGCACAAGGTGAAAAAACGTTACAATCAGGAGTTAGTGAATTAAGTGCTGGTACAAATGAATGGGTGAGCGGAAGTGAGAAGCTTGCTGAAGGGCAAGTAAAAGCGGATGGGGCGGCCAATAGTGTGAAACAACAATTAGAAGAGTACGTGAAAAATCATCCAGAAGTGCAGCAAGATCCCGCTTTTCAAAAAATTGTTGCTACGTCTAATGGACTAGCTAAAGCAACAAGTACTTTAAATAATAGCCAACAACAATTGACACAAGGTGCGAAGAAGCTAACTGATGGTCAACATAAGATTGAAGAAGGCATGAATACATTCGGATTTAAGTTAAATGAAGCTACTGCTGGAACGAAAAAGATAGCAGATGGTGCATCGAATTTGGCTGATGGATTTATGAAGTGGGGAAATGGATTTACATCCCTGCAAGAAGGTGTAAATCAGCTTGCGAGTGGTGGAACGGAGCTGAATAACGGTGCTAGTAAATTAACAAATGGACTTGTTAAACTTGATGATGGTGCGAAAGAACTTTCTACGAAATTAGGAGAGGGCGCAGAGAAGATAGCGGATGTTCGTAATGATGATGCACGCAATACGATGTTCTCAGAGCCAGTTCAGTTAGTGAAGTCAACAGTTTCTGACGTTCCTAACTACGGTTCAGGCATTGCACCATATTTCTTATCACTTGCATTTTATGTTGGCGGAATTATGGCATCGAATATTTTACCTCTTGGCCGCAGACAAAACATGAAGGTAAGCGGAACGGTACATTTTATTAATAAACTAGGATTGGTATATTTAATTGGACTCATTCAAGCGCTACTCGTAGATGTAGTTGTGCTAGGTGTTATGAAATTAGAAGTCGCAAGTGTGCCACTCTTTGTTTTATCAAGTATTGTTATTTCCTTTACGTTTATGACATTTATTCTTATGCTAGTAACAGTATTTGGTCTTGTTGGAAAGTTCTTAGCGGTAACGCTTCTTGTCCTGCAATTAGCGACGAGCGGAGGTACTTTCCCAGGAGAATTAAACATAGCTGTTCTTAGCAAAATTGGACAGTTTCTCCCAATGTCTCATTCTCTTAGAGGATTACAAGATGTTATTTCTTTAGGAGATTGGTCGCAATTACAAATGCAAATTTTAATATTGTTATGTTATCTCGTTGTTGCCGGTGGAATTGCTTGGATCACGAGTCATATACAGCATAGAGAAACGAATGCAGAACAAGTTTCTTAAAATGAAATAAGCTATCCGATTTTTTCGGATAGCTTATTTTTTATTTGCGTTCCATTACTGCAAAGTAATTATTTTCATTATCAGCAAAGTTGAATGCTCTACCAGTAGGTAAATCTACAACCTGTCCAACTGTGACATTTTTCTCAGAAAGATCTTTATATAGACGGTCTAAGTCATTTGAGAAGAACATAAGTGAAGGCGTATTTAGGTTTAGTTCAGGTTGCATCTTCGCGATTAACGCTTTATCGTGAAGGACGATGCTTGTTCCTGCTTCTTTCGCCGGTGCAATTTCAATCCAGCGGAATCCGTTTCCGTTATTTTCTTCCGCAATGATTTGGAACCCTACTTTTTCTGTCCAAAATTGTACTGTTTCGTCTTGGTTATTTACATATAGCATAATTTGTCCAACTTGATTAATCATAGGTGTCTCTCGCTTTCTTTTTATATGCGTATTATTATATCAAATATATGGCTTGAATAGTTTTTTATGATTTCTTCGTAATACAACCTTCGTCCATTTCATCTTTGTTGTAGGAGAAGGCCCTGTAATCCAAGTATGAAATGGTATTGTGCTACAAATGACCATTGTTGAAATAGAGATAATGGCCGTTAACACAAATAGTAATAGGGCATATAATATAGTATTTTCTTGCAGTGTGAATAAGGAAAGAAGTTTTGTGCATAGTTGCAAGAAGAATAAATGAGCTAAATAAGCACCATACGTGTAATTACCAATGAAACGTAACGTTTTATATAAGAAACCACGACGCTGTACTATCATAATAGATAACACATACAGTATGATAATTTCGCATACGATATATAAAAACATAGATGGTTTTAAATAGGTAGAAACAGTTAAATGAATAGAGTTTGCTCCGTAAAAACTAAACAACTCATAATTGATGAATAAAAATAAGATGAAAAATAATATTGTTATAAGCGGGATATGTTTCATGACGAATAGACGCCAAGTTTTTAGTGCTACAGCGGCAATGCCGCCCATAACGAAATAGAATGAGTAGAATAGAAATGATCGATCTGTATAATGTAAAATTGTTGAACTTGTTAATTTTTCTCCATTAAAAATATAGTGAGAAGAGAACCACATTAATAGAAAATATAGGCAAGCGAAAAAGGTCATATATTTATATATGTCTTTTTTATTTTCTGTTCGTTTTTGAAACCAATAAAAAAGTGTGCATAGTAAAGGGAACAATAAGTGAATTTGGAACATCATAATAACGTACCAAAGATGGGGAGCGGCTGTTCCGAGTAATAAACTTTTTATTCCACTTTGTAACGTAATAAGATTATTTGTTGTTAATAAGTAAAGAATAGACCAAAAGAAATAAGGAATGAGTAAGTGTATCGCTTTTTCGGAAATATATTCTTTATATACTAATTGCTTTGTATAGTGACGAATTAAGTGAAATCCAACGATAAATATGAATGCTGGTGCTGAGAATTTTGCAAGATTAAATAGCATGCCCATAATGAGGGATTGCTCAAGTAAGACATTTCCTTGATTCATTGTATATAATAAAGAACTTTGCAAAACGACAGCGAGAAATGCAATGCTTTGCAAAACTTTAAATTCTGGTGCGCTTTGTGTCATTGTGTCCATCTCCTTTTCCATACATGATTATAGTACGGAGAATGGATAAGAGGTGTGGAATATTTGTGAAGGTTTTAACAAATTTGTGGCGGAATGGATTAACAACAAAGAAAGAGGATGCTCAAAACGAGCATCCTCTTTCTATTTATTAAGCAAATTTGTTTTTGATCCAGTTCTTACCTTCTACAAGGCGAGCTGTCATTACGGCACAAGCGTTATCTGCTGTTACGTTTAACATCGTTGCAGGAGGATCAATGATTGTACTGATTGCTGCGATAATTGGCAATGCTTCTGGCGGGAAGCCATATAAAGAAACGATTAACATTTCACCAATCATACCGCCGCCTGGAATAGCGCCCATTACTGTTCCTACTAATAGAGAAACAACAAGTGCGATTGCTAATGTTTTCGGTCCTTCGAATTCCATGTTGAAAATACCGAATAAGAAAGCAATTTTTAATACGCCGCCTAAAACAGAGCCATCTTTATGAAGAGTAGAACCAAGAAGGACAACTGTTTCACGAACGTCTGAAGAAATACCCATTTTCTTTGTTGCTTCTAAGTTTGCTGGAATACTTGCGGCACTACTACAAGTTGCAAGTGATGTAACTGTAGGAGAGACCATGTTCTTCCAAAATACTTGTACACCTTGTTTGCGACCTGCAAGGTATGCATAGAATGTGAAGAATACAAAGAAATAAATGAGAGAAGCAGGATAGTATACCATTGCTGCTCGGAAGTAAGTTCCAAGAAGTTGTGGTCCGAATTCGCCAACTAATGCTGCGAAGTAAGCAGCAAGTCCGATTGGAGCGTAGTACATAATGAAAGATACAACCTTCATTGAAATCTCTGCACCAGCTTGTAGGAATGTAGCAAATGGCTTTCCTTTTTCGCCAACTGCTGAAGTTGCAATCCCCATTAAGATAGAGAAGAAAATAAGAGCTAACATATTTTCACGAGATAGTAACTTCGAGAAGTCAGATACTGTTAAAATACCGACGATTTGATCTGCAACACTAACAGCTTTGCCGGCTTTGTCAGGTTGTGTTAGTTCTAGTACAACACCTTGTGCTGGCGGGAATACTTTCACGACAATAATCATAAAAATAGCAGCTAAAATACTTGTAAATAAGAAAGTCCCAGCCATACTAGACATAATTTTACCGAAACGTTTTAATCCATCCATATTAGCAATAGACGATGCGATGCTAAAGAACACTAGAGGTACAACAATCGTAAACATTAAGTTTAAGAAAATGTCACCAAGCGGCTTTAAAGCAACTGCATCGGCACCCATGAAATAACCAATGAAACCACCAATTAGGATAGAAGATAACAAAATAAGTGGAAAGCGATATGCCTTCATAAATATATCCTCCTATCAATTAAAAAAATCATACTGAATTATTATAGCGAGTTAGCGTCCTCTTTACTAGGAGAATACGGATAAATGGAATAGCGTGAAAACGAAGAAATTTTTGTTTTTAAGCTCGGCATACAGCAGGAAATCTAGACATATATATTTGTAACCTAGTGGTGGCAAGGGATGCACCATAACTTAGGTAGAGAAAAAGGGGGAGGGAAGCGGGATGAATATTTTACTTTGCTGTGCAGCGGGAATGTCTTCCAGTTTGATTGTTACAAAGATGGAGAAAGCAGCAGAGGCAAGAGGGATAGAAGTAACAATCTGGGCAGTATCAGGTTCTGAAGTGAATAGTCATATTGATAAAGCTGATGTCCTTTTACTTGGACCGCAAGTACGTTATTTATTACCGAAAATGAAAGAACTATGTAAGGATAAAGGGATACCTGTTGATGTCATTCAATCTGTTCATTACGGACTTTGTAATGGAGAAGCTATCTTGCAAGCAGCTTTGTTAATGAAACCATGAGGAGAGTGGGATAGATGATACGGTTTTTAGAGAAGTATGTGATGCCGGTAGCAGGGAAGGTTGCAGAGCAGAGGCATTTACAAGCAATTCGAGATGGAATTATTTTAACGATGCCTTTCTTAATTATTGGATCGTTTTTCCTCATTATTAGTGCACTGCCGATACCGGGATATAACGATTTTATGGCAGGTTTGTTTGGGGAGAATTGGCAGCGAGCTTTAGGGTATCCAGTTAGTGCAACTTTTAATATAATGGCTTTAATAGCTGTTTTTGGAATCGCTTACAGACTTGGAGAGTATTATAAAGTAGATGCTTTAGCATCCGGGGCATTGTCGCTTGTGACGTTTTTACTTGCGACTCCATTTCAAGTTGCATATATTATACCAAGTACAAAAGAAAGTGTACTTGTAGAAGGCGCTATCCCAGCTGCATTAATGGGAAGCCAAGGGTTATTTGTAGCAATGATTATTGCACTTATATCTACTGAACTTTATCGGTTTATTGTACAAAAAAAGATAATTATAAAGATGCCAGAGACAGTTCCACCAGCTGTCACGCGTTCATTTGCAGCACTTGTTCCAGGATTTATTGTTGTAACAGTTATTTGGATTTTACGCTTAATTATAGAAAATACTTCTTTTGGCAGTATCCATAATATTGTAGGACAAATTTTACAGGAACCGCTTAGTGTACTTGGTGCTAGTCTTTGGGGCGCGATAATAGCAGTTATTCTCGTTCATGTTCTTTGGTCTTGTGGAATTCATGGTGCTACTATTGTTGGTGGTGTAATGAGCCCCGTTTGGTTGTCGTTAATGGATCAAAACCGAGTTGCTTTTCAAGCTGGGCAAGATGTACCAAATACGATTACGGCACAGTTTTTTGACTTATGGATTTATATGGGCGGTTCTGGTGCAACGCTTGCTCTAGTTGTCGGAATGTTACTATTTGCACGAAGTCAACAATTAAAAAGTTTAGGGAGATTGTCAATTGCACCTGGTATATTTAATATTAATGAGATGGTAACTTTTGGTATGCCGATTGTGATGAACCCACTTTTACTAATTCCATTTATATTAGTTCCAGTCGTGCTAACAATTGTTTCTTACTTTGCAATGGAATGGGGATGGGTTGCACGTCCGAGTGGGGCCGCTGTACCTTGGACGACACCTATTCTTTTTAGTGGATATTTAGGATCGGGCGGGAAAATTTCAGGTGTTATTTTGCAACTTGTTAACTTTGCGCTAGCATTCTTCATTTATTTACCGTTCTTAAAAATATGGGATAAACAAAAACTGGCGGAAGAAAAGGGGGAGTAAAGAACTACAATGGATACGATAGAGACGAAAGCTTTTCATTTAATCTTGCATGGGGGAAACGCGAGAAGTTGTTCAATGGAAGCAATTGATTGTGCGAAGCGTGGGGAGTTTACAGAAGCTGAAGCTAAATTACAAGAAGCACTAGAGGAATTAAAGGAGGCGCACCGCGTACAAACGGAGCTTATCCAGAAAGAGGCTGGTGGCGAAAAGACCGAAGTTACTCTTTTAATGGTACACGCGCAAGACCATTTAATGAATGCAATTACGGTGAAAGAATTAGCGAGTGAGTTTGTAGAGTTATATAGGAAGATGTCGGTGGATGAATGAACCTTGCTTATGCAAGGTTTTTTTATTTCACTAAATAGTGGGTTAAAATAATGAATTATTTTTCATTGAAAAAGTTTTTTTAGTGTTTTTTCATATTAAACACAACTAGACGACTAAACACTAATCTATTTTCATACAGTTATGTGTTAAAAGCGTGTTGTTTTATAACACACTGTGTATTTTTTGGACGACACACTAATTGAAAGCGTTAACACACAAAGAAAATGCTCGAAAAAGCACTGATTTTAGTGGTTTTAAAAAGTTGGCACGCTAATTGCATTAATAAATAGCGTAAAGAAAAATAAATAAACATAAATTTTTTATACTACACAAGGGGGATTTTCAAATGAATATTTTATTATGTTGTTCAGCAGGGATGTCTACAAGTTTACTAGTTACAAAAATGGAAGCGGCTGCAAAAGCTCGCGGTCTAGAAGGCAAGATTTGGGCTGTATCTGGGGATGCAGTAAAAACGAATATCGATCAAGCAGATGTGTTATTACTAGGACCACAAGTTCGTTACATGCTCTCTTCAATGAAAACGCTTGCTGACGAGAAAAATGTTGGAATCGACGTTATCAATCCAATGCACTACGGCATGATGAATGGAGAAGCAGTTTTAGATCACGCATTAACACTTAAAAAATAATTAGGGGGGAAGCGAAATGCAAAAGTTTATTGCATTTATGGAGAAATATTTAGTTCCAGTCGCAGGTAGAATTGGATCGCAGCGCCACTTAGTTGCAATCCGTGACGGATTTATCGCAGTTATGCCTCTTATTTTAGTTGGATCATTTGCAGTACTTATAAATAACTTACCAATTGATGCTTTCCAAAACTTTATGAAGGGCACATTTGGTGACGCTTGGAAAGATGTCGGTGGCGGTATGTGGACTGGTTCCTTTGCTATACTCGCCCTCATAGTCGCAGTTGGGATAAGTTACAATTTAGCGAAATCTTACGGCGTCGATGCGTTGTCAGCAGCAATCATTACATTCGGTGCATTAATTATTATTTCTCCGACAACGCCAAAAGAAGGCGGTATTGATTTAGCGTGGACAGGGGCACAAGGTCTATTCGTTTCCATTATAGTGGCTCTTCTTGTAACAGAAGTGTTTAGATTCTTTGTTCAAAGGGATATTACAATTAAAATGCCAGATGGTGTTCCACCGGCAGTAATGAAATCATTCGCAGCGTTAGTTCCAGCATTCGTTATTTTGATTGTAACAGCAGGTATTCAATTAGCTGTGAAACTTGCGGGAACAAGCATTCATAAAATGGTATTTGAAACAATTCAATTACCATTACAAGGTTTAGCGGGTACATTACCAAGTGCAATTATTATTGCTCTACTTATTCACGTATTATGGTTCTTCGGATTACATGGTCCAAATATTATTGGGGGGATTATTGACCCAATCTATTTACCAGCATTAGAGAAAAATATGAAATTATTTAATGATGGTATGTCTGCATATGACGTACCGCATATCTTCACAAAACCATTCTTTGATGTATACGTATATATCGGGGGATCGGGTGCAACGTTAGCATTCTTAGTGGCAGTAATGCTTGTAGCGAAAAGTGCGCAGCTTCGCGGTGTAGGCCGTGTATCTATCGGTCCTGGTTTCTTTAATATTAACGAACCAGTTATTTTCGGTACGCCAATTGTATTAAACCCAACGTTAATTATCCCGTTCGTACTTACACCAGTTGTATTAGTTATTACTTCTTATACAGCAATCACTTTAGGATGGGTACCAAAAACAGTTGCGTTAGTTCCATGGACAATGCCACCAATCTTTAGTGGTTATCTTGTATCGGGCGGAAGCATCGCTGGTGCAGCACTACAAGTGGTGAACTTTGCTATTGCGGTAGTAATTTACTATCCATTCGTATTAATGTGTGACCGTACTTATGTACAGGCTGCAAAAGCTGAAACAAAAGGAAGCGACAATTCAGTATCACTTTAAAAAATATTATTCTGGCGAGTTCCTATAGCTCGTCAGAATAATTACCTTTATATCATGTTCAAAAAGATGATACTCATCTACAAGAACACCAAACTATCATTCATAAAATAATAATTTAATAGACATGTTCAAACTGAAGGGGTATTTAAATCGGTTGAACCTTATAGAGAGGGCGGTAATTATGATGACTACAGCAGAACAAATTCCATTCCAATTGATTTTAAATAGTGGTAACGCACGAAGCTTTGCGATGGAGGCACTTCAATTTGCCAAACAGGGGAAAATGGTAGAAGCAGATGAAGCGATGGTAAAGGCGAAAGAAGCGATTAATGAAGCGCATCATTTCCAAACAGAGCTCATACAATCAGAAGCAAGAGGAGAAAAAACAGAGGTTAGTGTTCTTTTAATTCACGCACAAGATCATTTAATGAATGCGATTACAGTGAAAGAATTAGCAGCAGAGTTTATCGATCTTTATAAAAAGCTTGAAGCGAAAGGGGAATAAAGCATGACTGGAATTAAAATTGCTACAATCGGCGGTGGATCTAGTTATACACCAGAGTTAATTGAAGGATTTATTAAGCGTTATGATGAGCTTCCTGTTCGTGAAATTTGGTTAGTAGATATTGAGGCAGGAAAAGAAAAGTTGGAAATAGTTGGTAACTTAGCGAAACGTATGGTGAAAAAATCAGGTTTACCAATCGAGGTACATTTAACGCTTGATCGCCGTGAGGCATTAAAAGATGCAGACTTCGTAACAACACAACTTCGCGTTGGTTTATTAGAAGCACGTGCAAAAGATGAAGCAATCCCATTAAAATATGATGTAATCGGTCAGGAAACAAATGGTCCTGGTGGTTTATTTAAAGCGTTGAGAACGATTCCTGTTATTTTAGATATTTGTAAAGATATGGAGGAGCTCTGTCCGAATGCATGGTTAATTAACTTTGCAAATCCAGCTGGTATGGTAACAGAGGCAGTTCTTCGTTATACAAATATTCAAAGAGTAGTTGGTCTATGTAACGTTCCAATCGGAATTCGTATGGGTCTTGCAAGATTACTTGAAGTAGATGCGAGTCGTGTTCACGTTGATTTCGCAGGTTTAAATCATATGGTATACGGACTAGATGTATACTTAGATGGCGTAAGTGTAATGGACCGTGTGTTAGAGCTTGTGACAGATCCAGAAAAACAAATTACGATGGAAAATATCGCAGCGCTTAACTGGGAGCCAGACTTTATTCGAGGACTTCGTGCGATTCCATGTCCATACCATCGTTACTACTACAAAACACGTGAAATGTTAGAAGAAGAAAAAGAAGCTTCTGTTGAAAAAGGTACACGTGCAGAAGTAGTAAAACAATTAGAAAATGATTTATTTGAGTTATATAAAGACCCGAATTTAGATATTAAACCACCACAATTAGAAAAACGTGGCGGAGCTTATTATAGTGATGCAGCATGTAGCTTAATTACGTCTATTTACAATAATAAAGGTGATATCCAGCCTGTTAATACACGAAACAACGGAACAATTGCAAGCTTACCACATGATTCAGCTGTTGAAGTGAACTGTATTATTACGAAAGAAGGCCCAAAACCAATTGCAGTTGGAGATCTTCCAGTACCAGTTCGCGGTTTAGTACAACAAATTAAATCATTCGAGCGCACAACAATTGAAGCTGCTGTTACAGGGGATTATCATAAGGCGCTGCTTGCTATGACAATCAATCCGCTTGTACCATCAGATAAAGTTGCAAAACAAATTTTAGATGAAATGTTGGAAGCACATAAAGAGTATCTTCCACAGTTCTTTAAAAAGGTAGAGAAGTAAAAGCGGCGCTATTTAGCCCGCTTTTTTTATTCTATTAGGAGGTATTATGATGATTAAGTTAATTGTAAATGCAGATGATTTCGGTCTTACAGAAGGTACAAATTACGGCATTATTGATGGTCATATAAATGGACTTGTAAATTCAACGACGATGATGATGAATATGCCAGGAACAGAGCATGCGGTACGCTTAGCGAAAGAGTATAACCTACTCGGAGTAGGCGTACATCTCGTATTAACAGCAGGGGAGCCACTTCTTGGAGACGTACCATCACTTGTAGGTAGCGACGGATCGTTTCATAAACAAAGTGTTGTAAGGGAAGGGAATATAAATCCAGAAGAAGTTGAGAGAGAGTGGACTGCTCAAATTGAGAAATTCCTATCTTACGGATTAACACCAACTCATTTAGATAGTCATCATCATGTACACGGATTACCGATCTTACACGATGTTCTTGAGAGATTAGCAGCTAAATATAATGTTCCAATTCGTCGTTGTGGGGAAGATAGAGCGGTGCATCCATTTTCTGATGTATTTTACAGTGACTTTTATGCGGATGGTGTGACGGAAGATTACTTTATGAAGTTAAAAGAAAGAGTACAAGGTGAACAAACGGTAGAAATTATGGTTCATCCAGCTTATATTGATCCAGAGCTTGTGAAGCGTTCTTCTTACGTAATGGATCGTGTGAAGGAATTGCGTATTTTAACAGAGAGTGAGTTGCCTGAAGGGATAGAACTTGTGAAGTTTTAATAGAAAAACGACGGCTACATCATGCCGTCGTTTTTTATTTACAAAATGGATAGAATATATCCGCCAAAAGCTCCAAGTATAACGATAACCCAAGGCGGTGCTTTCCAAAAAGCTAGTAAGCAAAAAAGAAGCGAAGCGAAAACGAAATCTGAAGCATTTATAATTGTACTCGTCCAAATGGGATCGTAAAAAGCGGCAATTAAAATACCAACAACTGCGGCGTTAACACCAAGTAGTGCGCCTTGTATGAATGATATTTTTCTCACATTGTTCCAAAATGGTAAAACACCAATAACGAGTAAGAAAGCAGGGAGGAAAATCGCAATTGTTGCGATTATTGCCCCAAGCGTCCCGTTTAACACTGCTCCTATATAAGAGGCGAATGTAAATAGTGGTCCTGGTACTGCTTGTGTTAATCCGTATCCAGCTAGGAACTGTTCTTTCGTCATCATTCCGTTTTGTACGAACTCACCTTCAAGAAGGGGCAGCACGACGTGTCCTCCTCCAAATACAAGTGCGCCAGAGCGATAGAAACTGTCAAATAAAGCGATGTAATAAGAGAACGGTCTTAATATTGGTAGCAGTAGTAATAGTCCAAAGAATAAGACGAGGCAAGAAACTGCTATCTTTTTTGAAATAGGTACTCTTATATTTTGAGATTGGCTAATTGGTTGGTTGCGATATAAAAACCAACCGATAAAGCCACATATTATAATAAGGATGACTTGTGTCCAACTACTTGGCCATAATAAGGCGATTGCGGCAGTTACAATCGCAATCGTTGCACGATTTCGATCTGGAGTTAACTTTCGCGCCATTCCCCATATGGCATGAGCGACAATAGCGACTGCTACAAGTTTTAGTCCATGAATCCAGCCAGCACTTCCAAGATCGAACTGATTAAGGAATGAGGCGAAGAAAACCAAAACAAGCACAGACGGTAAAGTGAATCCAATCCATGAAATAATAGCTCCTAATAGACCGCCCCGTAATAATCCAACCCCCATACCGACTTGACTGCTGGCAGGACCGGGAAGGAATTGACATAGTGCTACTAAATCTCCATAGCTTCGTTCATCCATCCATTTTCTTTTTTGCACGTATTCGTGGTGGAAATAGCCGAGATGAGCGACAGGACCGCCGAATGAAGTAAGTCCTAATTTAAATGAGACGAGAAAAATCTCTAATAATGTATGAAAAGTGTATTTGTTAGTTTTCAATGGAACCTCCTATAATGTTTTTCTATGTGCATTATACAAGAGACTTTCAATCTACAGGAACAATCACAATGTAAAGATTTTGTGAATCTTTTCTTTGTAATTAAAATTGAAAAAGTCATAAATGATTATGTTTAAACCATAAAGTAGTAGAAGTAGTGCTGGGAAATTTATATAAGGAGAATGCCTTATGACAACACATTTCTTTGCCAGGTTAACAGGTAAGAGGGAAGTGCCTCCTGTAAATACAGAAGCTTTTGGGGTAGCAGAGTTTATTTTTAGTGATGATTTAACGAAATTGCATTACAGAGTAATACTAAAAAATATAGAAAAGGTTACATCTTGTCAAATTCATTTAGGGAAGTCTACTCAAATTGGTCCTGTTGTTTTATATTTGTATGGTCCACTGGAGCAAGGGATTAGCTTGAACGAGGGAAGTATTACTGGTGTAGTGAATGTAGAGGATTTTGAGGGACCTTTACAAGGGAAATCATTCGTACATTTACTTCAAGAAATTATTCAAGCAAATGTATATGTTAATGTCCATACGAAATCACAAAAAAGAGGAGAAATAAGAGGGCGAGTTAGAAAAGTAAAGAAATAGAGGCAAAGGCTGTCCATATGTTGGAACAGCCTTTTCTCATTATATAAGGTGCTAGTTTTAGCAATTATTGTCGGTAAATCGATATATTTTGAAAATCGCTGATATAATCTGAGTTACGCCGATATATTTTGAAAATCGCTGATATAATCTGAGTTACGCCGATATATTTTGAAAATCGCTGATATAATCTGGGTTGCGCCGATATATTTTGAAAATCGCTGATATAACTCACGTTACGATCGATATTTTTAAAAACGGCCTCGATTAATTTTTCACAGGCTGATTTTTAATAAAGAAGTCCATAACATAAAATACTTCGTCATCAGGTATTTGTATTTCAAATGTGTTTTCAATTGGTTGCAACGCTTTTTTTACTTTCATATACATCCAGTACTCATCTTGTCTTCTTTTCTCTTTATCAGGGTGAGGAAGAAGGCTTTCTCCTTTTTGAAGACGGTCAACCATACAGCTCATATGCAGAATAACACCCATTAAGCTATCAGGAGTTAGCTGTAAGGAAATTAATTCCTGAATTGTATTTAATGCGTAACGAATTGTTTTGATAAGTAATGCTCCATCGTTACGCTGCATTTGTTGTTCAAGAATATCCGCCATTTTTGCATATGTTTCTTCATACGTAATTAATTCTTGAATTGGCTGAATCGCTGTGTAGTTTACGATGTCTTGGAAATGATATGTTAAGCATGGTACTTGCACATCGAAATTCGTGACAATACAAATGATGTTACGCTCTTTTTTTATGTTCTCAATCATTTTCGTTAAATCTTTTTCATGGACGATACTAATTGGAATAATTTCAATTAAGTCTTTATCAAATCGTAAATAGTTCTCTAACATTTTTTGAATAGCTAAAGCACTTCCTTCACCAGTTAAGCAAGCTGTTAAAATAACAGATTTCATTGGAGAGAGAGGTTTTTTCTTTTCTTCTTGTACGTTTAAGTAAAATGGTGTTAAATTTTTTACTGTTTCATACAGCGCATCTAATGAATAACCGAGCTGAGCTTTTCGAGCTGCTTCTAGTGCGTGTGGTGTGCTCGTCATCGAGAGAACACGTACAGGGATTTTGAACTCCGTTTCTAATATGTCACCGATATAAGCAAGTGACCCCATATCGACAAGTAAGAGAAGCCCATTTACATTTTGTAGTGTTTTCATATACACTTTCACACGTTCCAAGAAATCTTTCGGTGATTCGTGTAACGGCATATCAATACCGGTTACTTCCTCAATGCCGAGAAGTTCGTTTGCGACGTTTGCCATTTCAGTTGCGATGCCATTACCGTGTGCTAATATTAATACTTTTACTTCTGTTTGTGAGGCAGGAATTGGATCAACAACGAAGAACATTGTTAAAAAGCCAGCTTCATCAATAGGCATTGTTATTTGTAATTCTTCCTCCAGTAGTTGAATGCATTGCATAGCTACGGAAAAAGCTTCTTTATATTTCGTACGAATTTGATTTAATTGTGGGTGATGTATTTGTTTGCCGCTTTGTAAACGTTGTAGAGTTGTCTGTACATGTAAACTTAAAGCGAGAAATACTTTTTCATCAAACGTCTTAGATAAATGCTTTTCAGCAAGTTCCGCTATTTTTTCACATACGGAAACGATATTACGATCCACAATTTTAAAAACATTTTCATGGCTTGTTTTTTTTGATATTTGGTTAAAATATTGTACGAAAAAGCTTTGAACATCATTTTCTATTAGTAATTCTAATTCTTCCTCTTCAATACCACGTGCTTGAAGTTCTTCGTATTTATAATCAATATAATCGTAAATAGAAGAGCGTTTTTCATCTTCTGTTTTATGATTACTCCAACCTTCCTCACCTGTAAATACAAATGTTTCATTTGGTATTTGGTATAAGTGACGGCTCTTCCTTTCAATGAACAACCCTTCTTTCATATACCAAGGTAAATCTGAACTTGAAACATAGACAGAATCACGTTTCTTTGTGACCAAATCAGAATAGGCTTTCGCACAGGCAATTTGAACATCTGTTTTTAATTGACCAATGTTATTGGGACAATTGTAAAAGACGAAAGCACGCATTGCATTTGGGCTAACGTGAATGTCTTTTCGCAGACGAATTGCTTCATTTGTGAAAAATCGCTGTAGTAAAGCAAAGCGCTCTTTATGTGTACGCTCACGAAGTGGTGGCAGCGTAACAGTCATTGGTATACGTCTTGTAAATGTTTTTAATAAAAATGAATTTGGTTCTTCTGTTGTTGCAGTAATGATTAATACTTGTGCTTTACGTTCGTTCTCTGTTTCTCCAAGGCGGCGGTATACTCCGCGGTCAATAAAGGTGAAAAGCATTTCTTGTCCCTCTGGAGGCAGGCGATGTACTTCATCTAAGAAAAGAATTCCTTCATGTGCTTTTTCAATTAACCCTTTTTGATCATTTGCTCCTGTATAAGCTCCTTTTTTAATCCCAAATAATTGCCCGAGTAGTAACTGTGGATTATTTGCATAATCAGCACAGTTAAATACGATAAATGGTGCATCTTTTGGAAGCTGTTCAACTTCAATTGCATATTCGTGCATTAAAGAAGCAAACATAGACTTTCCGACCCCTGTTTCTCCCAGTAGTAAAGTATGCATACCGTTTGGAGGATAGAGAATAGAAGCTTTCGCTTTTTCAATTGCAATTTTAAGGCTCGTATTTTCAATTGCAAATGTATCTAATGAAGTTATGTCTTTTGAATGCGTTTCCAACGAAGTGTTCGTTTCTATGTAAAAACGAACAGGTCGCGTATTTGTTTTTAATAAACGTTTATCTTTTACAAGTTTGTTTAAATCGCTACTTACATTGGCGCGATCTAGTTGCAGAAATGTAGCGAGTTCTGATGCGGTTACACCTTCTGTATAATTGCCTTTTTGTATTGCGTTAAAAATGAGATCTATTCGTTTCATTTCTATTCACCTCGAAACTTCATCACTATTTAAAATTTTACACAAAAATGGGAAGGGTGGGAAGAGAAAAATAAAACAGCTTTAGCACATAGGCGCTAAAGCTGTTACAATCTTGTGTCTTTCCAAAAATTCACTTTGAGATGAGAAGAAGGATTATAGGGAAGAAGTTTGTATCCTTGTGACTGTAAGTAATCAATTACTTTTGGCAGTATTTGTACGGTTACACTCGAATCATGCATTAAAATGACTTCGACTTGTTCATCACTTTGATTACGTACTCTTTCGAGTATGGCAGAAGGATTGTCATAGCTTTTCCAGTCGTATGTATCGATCGTCCAATCCCACATTTTATACTGGGCCGATACAAGTGCGTCACGGTAATTCTTTTTTAAATAAGGCATACTACCATATGGAACGCGAACGAGATGTGTATTTAATTTCGTAACTTGCTGGACAATGCTTTGTGTTTGCTCCATTTCTGCAATTAAAGTGGAAGGGTCACCAGTGTAAAGGCGTTTTACATCATGTGACATGCTGTGGAGCCCGATATAATGTCCTTCTTTAATTAATCGTTGCATCGTTTTTGTGTAATGTGGCACTTTTCCGCCAATAACAAAGAAAGTTGCTTTTCCGTTCTTTTCTTTTAAGATGTTTAAAATTTGTGTAGTATATTTGTTTGGCCCGTCATCAAATGTTAAGTACGCAATTTTTTGTGTAGGAGAAGTTGTTTCAGTATTTGGATGATATTCAGCAGGAATAACAGTTGTTGCTTCAGTATTAGATGATACGTACATAGTAATCGTTAAAAATAAAATAATACATTGAAATACTCGCTTGATCATAACATTCACCCTCAGTTTGACAATCAAGATGTAAAAAAGAAAACTTGATACTTTTCTTATTATGTATAGCTTTCTCCAATAGAGGAACTCTCAAACAATCTATATTTTGGAAATATAAAATGAGAATAAAAAATAGCATCCTCTTATAAGAAAGAGGATGCTATTTGAATATTTCATAATTGAAAAGGCTATACTACAATTAGTCTTCGCGTTTTTTCACTTTTTTATAAAAGGAAATGATTGGTTTGTAGCGTTCATGTACAAGCCCGATTATTTCAGCGATGATTTCTGTGAAGAAAATCAAAGCGAAAAGAAGAATAATGGATAACCATAACGTTGCACTAGTGAAAATAATGGCATTTACACTAAAGAAAATACCGAATGCGTATATAATTAGTACCGTTTTGCGATGAGAGAATCCCATTGCAAGTAAGCGGTGATGTAAATGCGATTTATCTGGTGCTGAAATAGGTTTTTTATTTACGATACGACGGATGATTGCAAATATCGTATCAAATATAGGTACACCTAAAATGATAATTGGAACGATAAAACTGAATAACGTTACACTTTTGTATAATCCAAGTAACGATATAACAGAAATACAGTATCCTAAAAATAGTGCTCCTGTATCTCCCATGAAAATTTTTGCTGGATGGAAGTTGTAGAATAAAAATCCAATTGTACTTGCTAATATAATTAATGCAAGTGGCAAGATAATAGCTGTTCCAGTACCCCATGGGCTAGTGAAGGCCATATATGCTAGCGTTGCAAGTACGATAGATGAAATCCCAGCAGATAATCCATCTAAGCCGTCAATTAAGTTGATTGCATTCGTAATACCTACAAGCCAAAATACTGTAATTGGATAAGCAAGCCATCCAAGTTCAGTATCCCCAAGGAATGGGATATATAATACTTGCACTAATAATCCACTTTTTACAATCATCATGGCAACTAACAGTTGCCCACCGAATTTTACTCTCGCAGATAACTCGTACATATCATCTAAAATTCCGATGATTACAATGATAATCGCACCTAGCGTTATCGATAACATTCTTTGTTCATATAAGCCGCCGACAACAAATCCTACAGCTACACCAATAAATATTGCCAACCCGCCAAGACGTGGCATAATCTTTTGGTGCACTTTACGTGCGTTTGGCTTATCTGTCGCTCCTATTTTAAAAGCTAATTTAATAACTAAAGGAGTAACGACGAGTACAGTGATGAATGATGCCAAAATGGCATAAATCACTTGTGAGTCCATTAATACCCCACCCTTTATAGTCTAACGTAATTTTTTTTTGAAAATATATTTATCTGAAAATTATGATGTTTATTTACAGGCTCATAACATATGGTATCACAAAAAGATTAGAATTCAATCTTTTTTTCTTTTTACGGTTAATGGAAACGGATAGAATATATGACAATTGTATATAGAATGTTGAATCATATAAGAAGGTTAATTGTACTGGGCTTTGGAATGTAACATTTCCTCTTTTTCTTCAATAGTGAATACTTTTATTTCAGTATTATAAGTGTTGCACCTAGAAATGAGTAAGTTTCGTGTTAAAATGTGGGAATTTATCACGCGTGAACTGGCAGCCGGATTCTCACTGATTAAGTTTTACTTTATAGTGCATTTAATTTTACAAAAACTTTAAAAAAAATAAGGGAAGTAATTCATATAATGAAGAAGGAAAAGGTTTTTCTCATTTTTAATATGAGAGGAGGAAGCACAGGAAGAGTTCTATATTTCATATCTTTTCTATTGTAAATTCCTGTGCGAAAAGGAAATGAAAATTACGATAGTAGGTACTGGATATGTTGGATTGATTACAGGAGTAGGATTGGCAAAATTAGGGCATTCAGTTACATGTTTTGATATAGATGATGAAAAAATTGAACGGATAAAACAAGGGGATTTACCTATTTATGAGGCCAGATTACATGAATTAATAAATTATGCATATGAGAATAATGCTTTAACTTTTACATCAAATAAAGAAGAGGCATTTGATGATGTAGAGTTTATATTTATTGCAGTTGGAACACCACCTTTATTAGATGGGACGGCAGATTTAACGTATATTCAGAGTGCTTGTAACGATATTGGATTATATGCGACGAACGATATTATTGTTGTTACGAAAAGTACAGTTCCAGTAGGTACAAATGATGTAATGAAGGGATGGATTGAGGAGAAGTTAAAAGGGAGGCATACAGTACATATCGTATCGAATCCAGAGTTTTTGCGTGAAGGTTCAGGTATTTATGATTTCTTTCATGGAGATCGTATTGTAATTGGAGCGGATAGTGAGGAAGTAGCAAGAAGAGTAGAGAGTTTGTATAGTGAATTATGTTTAGAAACGTATGTTACAGATATTAAAAGTGCGGAGATGATTAAATACGCGTCGAATGCCTTTTTAGCTACAAAGATTAGTTTCATTAATGAAATTTCAAATATATGTGAGAAGGTAGGCGCGAATGTATTGGATGTTGCCAAAGGGATGGGAATGGATAAGAGAATCGGTGCATCTTTTTTAAATGCGGGCATTGGCTACGGAGGGTCGTGTTTTCCGAAAGATACGAAAGCACTGGTACAAATTGCGGGAAATGTTGCTCATGATTTTCGTTTGTTAAAAGCAGTTATTGAAGTAAATAATAAGCAACAGCTGCTATTGATTGAAAAAGCGAAAAAAGTTATGAACATGAATAAAAAGCGGATTGCAGTTCTTGGCGCATCCTTTAAACCGAATACGGATGATATTAGAGAGGCATCATCTCTTATTATAATAGAAGCATTAATTAATATAGGTGCAGATATTGTTCTTTATGACCCAAAAGCAATTCAATATGTAAAGAATATATTTGGAGATGCTATACAATATAGTAGATGTATAGATGAATCGATTAGAGATGCGAGTGCGGTTTTTATCGTAACAGAATGGGGAGATATTCAAACGTATCCGTTAGAAAAGTACGTACAACTTATGAGGGAGCCTATTTTATTTGATGGGAGAAATTGTTATACTGATGAAGATGTTAAGAAACAAAAGATAGATTATTACTCGGTGGGAAGAAAAAGTATTTGTAATAGAAAAGTTTCTGTTATGCGTTAAAAAGGGATGTACTCATGCATATTTTTATATGTCATAATAGAAGCTGTAATTAGTGAAAGAAAAGAGGCAATCACATGACTGAACGTTTAAAAGTAATGACAATTTTCGGGACACGTCCAGAAGCAATTAAAATGGCACCTCTTGTATTAGAGTTGCAAAAACACCCAGAAAAAATTGAATCGATTGTGACTGTAACAGCACAACATCGCCAAATGTTAGATCAAGTATTAAGTATCTTTGGAATTACGCCAGATTTCGATTTAAATATTATGAAAGACCGCCAAACTTTAATTGATGTTACAACGCGTGGTTTAGAAGGTTTGGATAAAGTAATGAAAGAAGCGAAGCCGGATATTGTACTTGTACATGGTGATACAACAACAACATTTATTGCAAGTTTAGCTGCTTTTTATAATCAAATTCCAGTAGGTCATGTTGAGGCGGGCCTTCGTACATGGGATAAGTATTCTCCATACCCAGAAGAGATGAATCGTCAATTAACAGGTGTAATGGCGGATCTTCATTTCTCACCGACAGCAAAATCAGCAACGAACTTACAGAAGGAAAATAAAGATGAGTCACGTATTTTCATTACAGGAAATACAGCGATTGACGCACTACAAACGACTGTAAAAGAAACATATAGTCATCCTGTACTAGAGAAACTTGGAAATGATCGTCTTGTACTTATGACAGCTCACCGCCGTGAAAACTTAGGTGAACCGATGCGTAATATGTTCCGTGCAATTAAGCGTCTTGTTGACAAACATGAAGATGTACAAGTTGTGTACCCTGTTCATATGAACCCTGTTGTTCGTGAAATAGCAAATGAAATTTTAGGTGAACATAACCGTATTCATTTAATTGAGCCGCTAGATGTAATTGATTTCCACAATGTTGCAGCTCGTTCATACTTAATGTTAACGGATTCTGGTGGTGTACAAGAAGAAGCTCCATCACTTGGTGTACCAGTTCTTGTTCTTCGTGATACAACAGAGCGCCCTGAAGGTATTGAAGCAGGTACGCTGAAATTAGCAGGAACAGACGAAGAGACAATCTTTGGTCTTGCTGATGAGCTGTTATCAGATAAAGAAGCTCATGATAAGATGGCGAAAGCATCTAACCCTTACGGTGATGGTCGTGCATCAGAGCGTATTGTAGAAGCAATTTTACAGCACTTTAATAAGTAAATAAAAAAGGCCCAATCGCATAGATTGGGCCTTTTTGTTACGGCTGATTGCGCATAATCCACTCTGCATGAGCATTTGTAGAAGGTGGCGGATCAGTTGGTGTTTTATTTTGGTTTGTTGCTTTTTTTGTTTGTTCGTTAGAATTAGAACTTGAATTTGAATCAGGATTTGAATTGTTTTTTGTAGTTGGGTTTTTTGCTTTTTCTCCTAATTCTTTTTCAATTTCGTTACGCACCGTTTCGACACTGATTGGATCTGGAAGGAAGTAATAAATACCGCCTATCTTTTTGTCTTCGCCTTCAAGCTTTAACGTTTGTATTGTAGAAGGATCAAATCCAGAGAGTTTATTGTAAAGAGCAAGTCCGTCTGAAATAGGAATGTCGGTTTTTATATATTTTCCAACTACAGTCGTTAAATCTTTAATTTTAAATACAGTAGAGGTGGAGTTTAGCTTTTGGGCAACAGCGGCCAGTAATTGTCTTTGTCTAGCAGCACGACCATAATCGCCATTTGGATCTTGCTTTCGCATACGGACGTAAGCAAGTGCTTCTTCACCGTTTAAGTTTTGCTGTCCTTGCTTAAATTGAATTTTTTTGTAGTAATCCACGTCAGAGCGCTCCCAAAAATCGAAGGGTACGTCAACGGTAACACCGCCAACAGCATCAACGATACCTTTAAAACCTTGGAAATCAATTTTAATATAATGGTCTACAGGAACTTTTAGAAAACCTTCTACAGTTTTGATTGCCATTTCCTCTCCACCGTAAGCATGAGCGGCATTAATTTTGTCTTCTTTTCCCTTTCCAACAATCGGAACGCGGCTATCACGAGGAATGCTCATAAGTGAAACCTTTTTAGTTTTCGGATTGACTGTTGCAAACATTAATGAGTCTGTACGACCATTTTGACCATCTGTCGCATAATCTTCTATACCCATAATGAGAATTGTAAAAGGTTCCTTTGTAATTTCTACATCTTCGTTTCTTAAATCCGATTTTTCACGAGTAAAACCACTATACATCCCCATAAGAGAAGAGTAAGAATTTAACACATAAACTCCTATGCTGCCAAATAAAAATGCGAAAATAAGGAAGAAGAAAAGTTTCCTTCTTCGCTTCTTTTTTATTCTGCTATTTTGGAGATGATAATAACGTTCTTCCATATATAATCTCCTTAGTTCGTTAGTTCATTTGTAGGGAAGTAATTCACTACATTAATCTTTGAAGGTGATAAATGGGTTATTCTTAGATAACATCTTGTTCTAAGTACAACATATCTCCTTCTGTAATTGTACATTTCCCGTTTGTTAATTCAATCATCCAATCTGTAAATGCTTGTTTGCCGTCTTCTTCTACATACGTATCAAATGTGACATTTTCTAGATAATGAATATCTTTAATGGCATATTTTGAATTGCGTAATTCATTTTCCACTTTGCCAAGTAATGTGTAATCAATCTCGGTTTGCATCACACGCATTAGTTTTCGCTGAACAACACCGACATGATTAATGCCTTCGCTTGTACACTTTCCATATGCACGAATTAATCCACCTGCGCCAAGTTTAATGCCACCAAAATAGCGTGTTACGACAACAACGGTATCTTTTAGTCCACGTTTTTTAAGTACCTCTAGCATTGGTACGCCAGCTGTACCGCTAGGCTCGCCGTCATCATTTGCTTTTTGAATATGATCTTGTTCGCCAATTAAATAAGCGGAACAATTATGTGTTGCATTCCAATGTTGTTTTTTTATTTTTTGTATAAATTCTTGAGCCTCTTCCTCAGTCGTTGCTCGGCTAATATAACAAATAAATCTTGATTTTTGAATGACGATTTCGTGTTCGCCGTAGTCTTTGATTGTAAAATATTGTAATAGCAATTGTGTACGCCCCTATCTATCAAAATGACTAGTACTTTCCATTTTAAAAGCGAGCCTTTTTATATTCAAACATTTTTTCTAAATATGCTGAAGTTTTTGGTGAGTATTTTATCTTTTTGTTGTAATTTGTCGAGATGGTAGGTATAATTTCAACCGGCATTTTCATGTATGGATGCACCATTTGTAGTTTTCGTGTAAAATTAGGAAATAAAACTTTTTATAAGGCAGGTACGAAAATGAAAATAGCTATTGTTACTGATAGTACGGCATATATACCGAAGCAAATTCGTGATGAACTCAATATATATATGATTCCATTAAACGTTGTGTTTGGAACAGAATCTTATCAAGAAGAAGCTGAAATTTCAGCAGATGATTTTTATGTGAAAGTACGTGAACAAGAGGAACTTCCAAAAACTTCTCAACCAGCAATCGGAAAGTTTGTTGAGCTATATGAAGAACTAGCTAAAGATTATGATGCAGTTATTAGTATTCACCTATCAAGTGGAATTAGTGGTACATATCAAACATCAACGACAGCTGGACAGATGGTAGAAGGTATTGATGTATACACGTATGACTCTGAAATTAGTTGTGAAGTACAAGGATTTTATGTGCGTGAAGGTGCAAAGTTAGCAAGTGAAGGAAAGAATCCAAAAGAGATTATCGCTCGTTTTGATGAAATGAAGAAAACGATGGACGCCTATTTTGTAGTTGATGATTTACATCATTTACAACGTGGTGGTCGATTAAATAGCGCGCAAGCTTTCATCGGTAGTCTGTTACAAGTGAAGCCAGTTTTATATTTTAGAGATAAAATCATTATTGCGTTTGAAAAGATTCGTACACGTAAAAAAGCATTAAAACGTATCATTGAAATTTTTGATGAGCAAGCAAGTAAAGGTGTACCTATGGAAGCAGTTATCATTCATGCGCAACGTGAAGAGGAAGCGAATGAATGGAAGAAAGAATTAGAAGCAAAATATCCTCACGTCACAATTCGTACAGGTTATTTTGGGGCTGTAATTGGTACGCACTTAGGTGAAGGTGCATTAGGTCTTGGATGGTATACGAAGTAATAAAGATATAAAAAGCTCTCTTTTTAAGAGGGTTTTTTTACGGGTATGTTACGTTTAGTTGACAAGTTAATATTTGGAAATGGTAAAATGTACGTAAAATAAAATAATGAGGAAAGTTTTATAACTTACTTTTTACAAGAAACTATATTATAATGGAAGAGAGGTGAAACATATGGAGCATAATTCTTGTTTATGTCCAAAGTTTGAGTCAGCTTTTACTCTGCTTAGTAAGAAGTGGACTGGCTTAATTATTAAATCTTTGCTTGAAGAGTCGAAACGTTTTAGAGAAATCGCAGATATTATCCCAAATATGAGCGATCGTATGTTGTCAGAGCGTTTGAAGGAATTGGAAAGCGAGGGCATTGTAGTTCGTAATGTCTATCCAGAAGTACCAGTTCGAATCGAGTATGGCTTAACTGACAAGGGAAAAGCGTTAGAAAGTGTTATGGATGAGGTCCAAAATTGGGCTGAGAAATGGATGAAGTAGCATTTCATCTGTATTCGTATATTTAATAAAACGTAAGGAATTCCTTACGTTTTTTCTTTGTTTATAGAAGTGAGAAAAGTATATAAATTTCTACACATACATACAAAAATATACGCATTTTGCGCTAGAGCTACATATAATATTACATTTGTTTTACAAAAACGTAACATTAGCAAAAAAAATCCCGAATTATGGTATAAATTTTATAGGTTATATACGGAAAAAGAAAAAAGAAAGCGGTGTAAAAAATAAAATGAAAAAGCTAAAAATGGCATCTTGTGCATTAGTTGCAGGATTAATGTTTTCTGGGCTAACACCAAATGTATTTGCAGAAGATAAAATTTCTGATGTGAAATCACAAATTAACACACAAAATGACACTTTACATAAACAACAACAAGAACGTGATGAATTACAAAAACAAATGAATGACTTAAACAAAACAATTCAAGGTTTAGATAAATCTGTTCAAGAGAATGCTGCAAAGCTTGATGAAACAATGAAAAAAGTTTCTGATACTGAGCAATTAATTGAAAAGAAAAATAAAGATATTGCAGAATTACAAACAAAGATTGCAAAACGTGAAGAGCTATTAAGAAAGCGTTTAGTTGCACTTCAAGAACAACCAAATACGAACGTTGTAACAGAAGTTCTTGTAAACTCTAAAAACGTTGCAGATTTAGTTGATCGTTTAACTTCTGTTTCTAAAATTCTTGAGTCTGATGAAGATATCATGAAAACACAACAAGAAGACCAAGCTAGTGTGAAAAAAGATGTTGCAACGGTAAAAGAAAAACAAAAAGAATTAAAAGAAGCACAAGCTCAAATTGAAACTGCTAAGAAAGAACTTGACGCTGAAAAAGAGAAAAAAGCAACAGCGGTAAACGATTTAAGCGGTAAAATGGATACAGTTGTAACTTCAATGACAAGTACGGAAGGTCAATTGAAAGAGCTTGAGAAACAAGCATTACAATTACAACGCATTGCCGAAGAAGAAGCACAAGCAAAAGCTGCACAAGAAGCTGCTGCTCAAAAACAAGCAGAGCAAGCTGCTAAAGCTGCGCAAGCTCAACCAGCACAAGCACCTGCAGAGCAAGCTGCACCAGCAAACAATGGTGGACAAGCTCAAAAAGAAGAGCCTAAAAAGGAAGAGCCTAAGAAAGAAGAGCCTAAAAAAGAAGCACCTAAACAAGAAGAGAAAAAACCAGCTCCAAATGTGGGTGGCGTAATTGGTAAAGCGCAAAGCTACTTAGGTTTACCATATGTTTGGGGAAGTGCATCTCCATCAAACGGTGGTTTTGACTGTAGTGGATTCATTTCTTACATCTTTGGTGTAGGTCGTCAAGACGTTAGGGGTTACTGGAACTCAGTTTCTAAAGTAGATAGCCCACAACCAGGAGACTTAGTATTCTTCCAAGGTACTTATAAAGCAGGTCCATCTCACATCGGTATTTACGTTGGTAATGGCCAAATGATCCATGCTAGCGATAAAGGAATTGCGTACGGTGATATTAACAGTTCGTATAACCAAAAACATTTCTTAGGATACGGTCGATTCTAGGATTTATAAAAGAATAAAAACCGTGTATAAAGTCGATAGCTTACTATTTTATAAGTAGGTTATCGGCTTTTTTGAGTTTTTACGAGATGATGAGAAAGGTTTATAGTAGTGCTGGAGGTGATTGTTGATGCTAGCGGGGAAACAGTTGCTATTAGAAGAACTTTCTTCAGATTTACAGAGGGAATTAAACGATTTGAAAAAGAAGGGAGAGATCGTATGTGTACAAGGTGTAAAAAAGAAGAATTCTAAATATATGTGCCAACGCTGCGGAAATGTAGATCGGCGGCTATTTGCGTCGTTTTTATGTAAAAGGTGCAGTAAAGTGTGCGCATATTGCCGGAAGTGTATAACGATGGGGAGAGTAAGTGAATGTGCTGTACTTGTTCGCGGGATTGCTGAAAGAAAGAGAGAAAAGAATTCAAATTTGTTACAGTGGAACGGGACGTTGTCTACTGGCCAGAATTTGGCGGCGCAAGGAGTTATAGAGGCTATTAAGCAAAAAGAATCATTTTTTATTTGGGCTGTATGCGGGGCTGGGAAAACAGAGATGTTGTTTTACGGAATTAACGAAGCGCTTCAAAAAGGAGAAAGAGTTTGTATCGCAACGCCGAGAACGGATGTTGTTCTGGAATTAGCACCGAGATTGCAAGAAGTATTTCCATATATAAAGGTAGCGGCTTTATATGGAGGGAGTGTGGATAAAGAAAAAGATGCAGTACTAGTCGTTGCGACTACGCATCAATTATTACGTTATTATAGGGCGTTTCATGTCATGGTTGTAGATGAGATAGATGCGTTTCCATATTGTGCAGATCAAATGTTACAGTACGCGGTAAAACAAGCGATGAAAGAAAAAGCGGCGCGTATTTATTTAACTGCGACTCCAGATGAAACGTGGAAGCGAAAACTTAAACAAGGTAAACAAAAAGGTGTTATTGTTTCTGGACGATATCATCGTCATCCTTTGCCAGTTCCTTTATTTTGTTGGTGCGGGAATTGGAAAAAAAACCTCATTCATAAAAGAATTCCTCGAGTTTTACTACAGTGGTTACAAACATACTTAAATAAAAAATTCCCTATTTTTTTATTCGTCCCCCATGTGCGATATATAGAAGAAATAAGCTTGTTGTTAAAACCATTAAACAATCGAATTGAAGGTGTACATGCAGAAGATCCAGGGAGAAAAGAAAAAGTAGCGGCTTTCAAAAAGGGAGAAATCCCATTATTAGTTACAACGACAATTTTAGAGCGAGGCGTAACGGTGAAAAATTTGCAAGTCGCAGTTTTGGGGGCGGAAGAAGAAATGTTTTCAGAAAGTGCGCTCGTACAAATTGCGGGCCGAGCAGGGCGGAGCTTTGAAGCACCGTATGGAGAGGTCATTTATTTTCACTATGGCAAGACAGAGGCGATGGTGCGCGCGAAAAAACATATTCAAGGTATGAATAAAAATGCGAAAGAACAAGGATTGATCGATTAATGCATTGTTTACTTTGTGATGAGTGTTTTGTAGAAAAGATTAGTTGGTACACTTTTTTTGTAAAGTGTCATAGAAAATATATATGTGATAGATGTGAGCAGAAACTTTCCTATATTATAGGAGAAATTTGCATGGAGTGCGGGCGACCTTTAGAATTTGTTCCTGCCGCATTTCAAGAAGACGGTATTTGTATAGATTGTATAAGGTGGACGAAAGAGGAGAAGTATCGTTCTTTTAAAAACCGTTCGTTATATATGTATGATGATGAGATGAAAGAAATAGTAGCACAGTTTAAGTTTCGGGGGGATGCGGAGTTAGTGCACATTTTTTATCGTCCTTTTCGAAGTTTATTTCAAAAGTATTTTGCCAATGTTTCAACCGTTATCGCTGTTCCGCTTAGTAAGGAAAGGGAAATTGAACGTGGTTTTAATCAAGCTGAGTTATTAGCAACTTGTTTGCCTGTCAAAATTTCTTATCCATCATTAAGAAGAAGGGAAACAGAAAAGCAAAGTAAGAAGACACGTAAAGAAAGGGTGTCAGGAAGCAATCCTTTTTATTTTCAGGGAGAAGAGATGTTTTCTGAGCAACATATTTTACTCGTTGATGACGTGTATACGACAGGGATTACAGTTAGGCAAATCGGAAGTTTGTTATATGAAAGAGGGGCAAGAGAAGTATCTAGTTTGACACTTTGTAGAAGTTAATATGGCAGTGTCGAAAGGGATAATAAAAAGGCGATAAGTCTTCTTTGACTTCATATGTTGTCATTCGTTATAGTCAAAATATGGGGCGAATGCCCTGATTTTTAGAGTGAAGGGAATGGAATGAACATGCAAGGAAGAGTGAAATGGTTCAATGCAGAAAAGGGATTTGGGTTTATTGAGCGTGAAGATGGTGACGATGTATTTGTCCATTTTTCTGCTATTCAACAAGATGGATATAAGTCATTAGAAGAAGGGCAACAAGTAGAGTTTGACATTGTAGATGGAGCACGTGGACCACAAGCAGCTAATGTTGTGAAACTGTAGGGTATATTGTTTTTGGAAGAGAAAGCTGCGTTTGTGGCAACGTTATATATATGTAGTAGAACCTCTTGTTTTTCGCAAGGGGTTTTTGTTATAGTGTAAGTTGTCAAAAAGTTGTTTCTTTTCTGTAACGAATTGTCCACAGTTATATTCGTTACTCACGATGTTAATAGGATAAAATAAAGATAGAAACGATGCATCTTTTCATTTCAACAAAAAACGATAAAAAAATCGCAATTCCACTAATTTTTTTAAAAAAGTTAGAAGGAGTTTTTAAGCCAATGTCGAAATTATAATACATAGGCTTGAAAGGAGGAATTCATCTATGAAATTCAACATTCGTGGTGAAAATATTGAAGTAACTCCAGCATTAAAGGAATATGTAGAGAAAAAACTAAGTAAGTTAGAGCGTTATTTTGATACATTCCCAGAGATTAAAGTTAATTTAAAAGTATACTCTGACAAGCAACGTGTCGAGGTAACAATACCATTTACTGATTTATTACTTCGTGCAGAAGAAACTAATAGCGATATGTACGCTGCTATCGATTTAGTAGTTGATAAAATTGAGCGACAAATTCGTAAACATAAAACAAAAGTAAATCGTAAGTTACGTGAGAAAGGTTCTATGAAAACGAACTTTATCCTTCCAGAAGCAGTAGCTGTTTTGGATGAGGTAGAAGAAGATGAATTAGAACTTGTACGTACAAAACGATTCGATTTAAAACCGATGGACGTTGAAGAGGCAATCCTACAAATGGATATGCTAGGACATAATTTCTTCGTCTTCACAAATGCTGATACAAACGAAACTAATGTTGTATATGGCCGTAAAGATGGGAAATACGGTTTAATCGAAACTAAATAATAATTCGAAAGCGCAGCCGAAATGGCTGCGCTTTTTTTGTATTTTTCGCAGCAAGGTTAAAAAAGTTTTATAAGTAGCCGATTTCATTAAGAAGTGATTTTTAGGCGGTATTTCCTCAAAACAGCAGGAGAAAATTCGAAACTTAGAGAGGTGAGTTACTCTTTATTATTTGGAACAGGCATAGGAATGTAGCTACCTTTACAAGTAATTCTTTGCTAGGGATATAGTATTGTTTTTAAAAATTTAACGAAATGTTCGCAAGTGTAAAAGTAATATTAAATATTCTGAAATCCATTGAAGGTGTGTTGAGGTGTTGTTACCATAATATTGTATTATATTGATTTTGTTCCTTCAGTGGAAAAATACAATCAATATAATGCTACAAATTATCGGAGGTGCTTTTAGTGGGCATTAAGAAAAAAAGTCGTTTTATGTTTGGATCTGTTTTATCGTTAGGTATTTTAGCTAGTACTTTCGCTTTAACCGAACCGGCTAAGGCTAGTACAAGGGATGACCATGTGAATTTTACCTTTAGACTTTGGAGTCCATATGATTATACTAATGCACGTCCTAAAGAGACGCCTACCTCTATGTATATGCGTGTGAAGAGCAGTGAGAAGGGCGGAGGTTCTTTCAATGTTTGGACAGAAGCAGATAAAAATAAAAATGCAGAAGATAGAAAATGGGTAAATGTTTCAGGTAAGCATGAAGGAACAGTGATACCAGGTAGAACATATCTTTTTCAAAATTATGCATATGAAAACCATGGGAAAAATGTGCCTGTGAGATTTGGTGGTTATTCTAGAGAAAATAATGCTTATCCTACTGCTTGGAGTCCTGATAGTGTAAGACATAGTGGACCTTACATTGAATATTGATTTAGAAATTATAAATTGAAATTATTTATTTTATAGTGCTAGAAAAAGTCGTATAGTTTCAAATCCGGATTATACGACTTTTCCTGCTATTTCATTTTTAAAATAGGAGGAGCTGTAATGAGGTTTATTTCAAAATATATTTTAGTTTGTTTTTTTATATTGAGTATTAGTTTCTTAGTTTCTTGTCAAAAGAAAGTAGATGAACCTATTGTACATATTGAAGATACTTTAACGGAAAAAGATAATTTGAAAAGTATTGAATTAAAAGGAATTAACAAAAATACTATTTTTGAACAAGTGTTTTTGGAAAGTGAAAATGGTGATGATTTCTTTCAAGGACAAATAGAAAAAAATGATAGTTTAATAGAGGATAAGCTTTCAAATAAAAAATTGAAATTAGGAGTTATACCAGAAAATTATTATGTTTTTTTGACGGGTGTTACGAATAAGAAAAAACCAACGTATCTCTTGGGACGGATTGAACAAACTGATGGAGAAGTAATTCAGTGGAAACAAGAAGTTAAGAGTGTAAAAAGAAAAGGCACAAATGATGTTTATCAGTATGAAGTTGAGTTTCCTAAATTTGAAGGAGAGAGAGCAAATGTTTCTTTTCGTTACATTTGGTTAAATAAAGAAAAGAAATGTTATGGTGTTGCGGATCAATTGTTCATATTAAAAAAGATTTAAATTTAATGGTTTATGGAGGAGCTATAGATGAGTTACTTTTTAGGAAGGATTTTAAAAGGTAGGATGTTTTGGTTGTCTTTATTTATTATGTTAGTAATTGTTATTGCTCAATATATTGCTATGTTTGTGACAACTAAAGGATTTAACGATGCTGGGATTATAAAGGTATCCCCATATTTATCTAATATTTTATATTTTAATAGATTATCGTTTTATAGTGAGTTTTATTTACTTATATTTCCTATGCTTTCCGCAATGGCTGTAGCAGGGATTTATAGAATTGATAAAAATTATGGATTTATTTATCCTGTTATTTCTAAGATGGGAACATGTTATTATTTTAAGCTGCTTTATTTTATTAATTTTAGCGTATCTTTTTTTATTATAAGTGTCCCTTTACTATTTAATTTTTATTTATATGTGATGACTTATCCAACAGTTGCTCCGCATCCAATATTAAATTATATGGCTTCTACTGTTTCGCCAACAGCTCAATTTCATATAGTTTATTATAAGTACCCTACTTTATATTTTCTAATGTATGTATTTTTAAATGGTTTATACGGTGCGGTTTTTTCGAGTTTAGCTTTATCAGTTTCGTTTTTTATAAAACGAGTTTATTTTATTTATTTAGTTCCATTTATTTTACATATTTTTTGGCTTGGTATTGGAAAAGGGATTCTCAATCCTAAAGATTATTTAATTAAAGATTTTGGCTTTTTTGAATTGCAAATTTTTCTTAGTGTACTGTTATGTATTTGGTTTTGTTCTGTAGTTCTTTATTTACGGGGGAGTAGGAAGCATGTTCTTTTATAATGTTATGAAAGAAACTATAAGGATGAAATATGTTTGGTTAAGTATTCTTTTTGTACTTAATGTTAGTATCATTGGTTGCTTGTTCAATTATTTTGAACCCGGAATTGTAAAAGAGAAAATGAACGAATTGGAAGCTTTGTATAAGGTTATTTCGTTGTATAATTTGTCGACTATATTTATTCCTTTAACAATTGTTTTTTCTGTATATTCTATGTCGAACTTTTTTAGTATTTATGTTGTTTACAGAGTGAATAATGCATTGAAATTAGTTTCTATATATTATTTAAAATTATTCGTTTTTGTTTACTTTTTTGCTGGGAGTATGATTTTACAGTTGTTTTTGATGTCAACTATGATGGCTGTAACTAGTGTTGATGTAAATTATCCATTATTATTTTGCATTCAATTATTTGCGAGTGTTTTTATATGTATGATAAGTGCTTTATTGCAATTATTTTTACCTAGTTTACTTGTAATAATATGTATGATTACTGCTGTTTTATTAGATAGATTTATATTACATGGATTTTTATTTACAAATGCTTTTTATATAAATGTCTTTGAAGATGCTACTGGTTTATTTATACGCTTATTTGGCTGTTTTTTTATCTTTTTTATAAGTGTATGGATTTTATCTAAAAAAAGTTATATTTCTATGAATGATGAGACAGAGGTGGTCTAGTTTACATTATGATCTTATATTATTTGTTAAAAAGAGATTTATATGTAAGGTTTCGAGATTCCATCAAGATAATGGTTTTTTTATTCTTAATTTACGCTATTATTGCAATTGCCTTTTTATACAATCAGCCTCTTAGTAATGGTAAAGAATCTGTATTAGTAGATGTTACCTTTTATCGATTTTTTCATGGAGTAGATTTTGTGGATTTATCTTATTTTTATAAGGAGGGGCGATTTTCTATCCCTTTTTATTGGATATTCTTTCAAATCACTCCTTTGTTGCTTGTAGGGAATTTTGCTTTTTCAGATATTCAACAGAATGGTGTTTATTTATTTCCTCGTGTTAAGAAGAAGCATTTTCTGTGGTTAACGAAAATATTATCTTTGTTTTTTTATATAATTATTATTTGGATTGGTATGTATTTTATTTGGTTTAGCGCTTACTATTTGCTTTCTTTAGGCGAGTATAATTTTTTAAATTTATATAGTCAATTTCCTTATAAGATATTAGGTACTATGCTAATTCAAATAATTATAAGCTTTTTATTAGCTTTGATTTTTGAGTTTTTAACTTTTTATATACCGATAACTATTGTTTTTGTACTAATGTTGTTGTACCTATTTTTGTCTATTTTCTTTCATAGTATTTATTTTTTAGGCTCTTTTGTTATGCCAAATCGTTGGTATTTTGTTGATCACAGTTCAATTCAATTGACTTTAGGTAATAATCAATCTATTCAATATAATGATTTACTTTTAATAGGAGTAGTAATTGTTGTTGTAATGATTTTATTAGGTAGTTTTTGTTTTAAAAAACTAGATGTGATAGGTGAATAATTTATGGACAATTATATTAAATGTGAATGTATGACGAAAAGATTAAAAGGAAATATTGTGTTAGATAATATTAGTTTGTCAGTAAAAAAAGGCGAATTTTTAGTTTTGAAGGGGCATAATGGCTCTGGTAAAACGATGATTTTACGCGCTATATCAGGGTTAATGCGCTTGAATTCTGGAGTTGTTTATATAGATAATGAAATAATTGGAAAACAAAAGCAATTTCCTGATTCTATGGGAATATTGATTGAATATCCAAGTTTTATTCCAGGGTATACTGGTTTTCAGAATTTGAAATTTTTATCATCGATTAACAATAAAATCTCCGATGAGGAGATTTATAATATTATTCAAAGGGTTGGACTTGATAAAACAGATAAGAGAAAGTATAAAAGATACTCTTTAGGTATGAAACAACGTTTAGGGATAGCGCAAGCTTTAATGGAACAACCAAAATTACTGTTATTAGACGAGCCAACTAATGCTTTAGATAGTGATGGGATAAAAGATGTTTTAGATATTTTGAAAGTAGAAAAAGCCAAGGGAACGACTATTGTTGTAGCCAGTCATGATGTGCATGTTCTAGATAATGAAATGGTAGATCGTATTGTACATGTTAATAATGGAAAGTTGGTAGATTAAGAGTGACGAGAAAACATATCTTAATAAGTATTGGATTGTGTCTGTTGCTATGTATATTTGCTAGTTTATTTAGATTTAAAACATTAAATCTAAATAATGAATCTTATAAAGTGGTAAAAGATGAGTTTTTATCTAATAGAACTTTTGAAGATGAGCGAGGAATTACGTTTCATGCACTTGATCCTCTTGATCCTACAAAAGTTTATGATCCCTATGAAGACCGTGAAGTAGTGACGTATGTGTTACCTTTAGATATTACAAATACAACAAATCGAGATATTAACTTGCTTAGTAATAAGTCTATTTCCGATACAATGTTTTATTCTAAAATAGGTGAGTTTTATAATTTAATCCCTTATTCAATGGAATTACCTAAAAAATATCAGTTTGATCCTGTAATACCTGCTGGTAAAACGGTACGAGGGTATATAGGGACAAATTATTTTACAGGAGATGACCCTTATAAAAATTATAAAAACTTTTCAAATGAATCAACTAAAGTGAAATTCATTTCTTTTATGAAGGATAGGAAAGGGAAATATCATGAATTGGAAATACCGATAAATTAATAAAATTTATGATTGATACAGCTATATGTTAATGGTATTTGTAGATTTTGCAACATAACAATATCTTTTAAAGTCGGAGTTTTTTTGTAGGTGTAAGTATCTATGGATGCTACACCTGCAAAGTTTCCGGCTTTTTGTAATTGTTGATTTAGATTTTATTAAGGAATTTCTGGTAGTCATATTCTTTCAAAGGAAACTTGAAAGAATATGACTTAGATTTAATACGAAATTTGTAACGTGAAATTGAAATAGCGAGACAGAGAAAAGGAACGTAACAAATGAAATAAAAACTTTTTTTGAATATAAGGCCCGACATCTTGCCGATTGTTGTCATAGTTATAAGACAAGTGTTACAATTATCATTAGGTATATACATTTTAGTTTTTTTAATTAGGAGAAAAATTGGCATAACATACATTTGATTTTTATAACGACTGATTGTAATAGAGAAAAAGAAAACAATCGGAAGTTTTATTTTAATAAAAAGAGGAGCGTATTTCCTATGATCGGTATTTTAAAAAAGGTGTTTGATGTAAATCAACGCCAAATTAAACGTATGCAAAAGACAGTTGAGCAAATTGATGCATTAGAGTCATCTATTAAGCCACTAACTGATGAACAATTAAAAGGAAAGACGCTTGAATTTAAAGAACGTCTAACAAAAGGTGAAACAGTAGATGATCTACTACCTGAAGCTTTTGCAGTTGTTCGCGAAGCGGCAACTCGTGTTCTTGGAATGCGTCCATATGGCGTACAGTTAATGGGTGGTATTGCCTTACATGAAGGGAATATTTCTGAGATGAAAACGGGTGAAGGTAAAACGTTAACATCTACATTACCTGTATATTTAAATGCATTAACAGGAAAAGGTGTTCATGTTGTTACAGTCAATGAATATTTAGCACAACGTGATGCGAGCGAAATGGGACAACTTCATGAGTTCCTTGGCTTAACGGTAGGAATTAACTTAAATAGTATGTCACGCGAAGAGAAACAAGAGGCTTATGCTGCTGATATTACGTATAGCACAAATAATGAGCTTGGATTCGATTACTTACGTGATAACATGGTTTTATATAAAGAGCAGTGCGTTCAACGTCCACTTCACTTTGCTATTATCGATGAAGTCGATTCTATTTTAGTCGATGAAGCACGTACGCCGCTTATTATTTCAGGACAAGCTCAAAAATCAACAGAGCTATACATGTTTGCAAATGCATTTGTTCGTACGTTAGAAAATGAAAAAGATTATTCATTTGATGTGAAAACGAAAAATGTAATGCTAACAGAAGATGGTATTACGAAAGCGGAGAAAGCTTTCCATATTGAAAACTTATTCGATTTAAAACATGTAGCACTTCTTCACCATATTAATCAGGGGCTTCGTGCACACGTTGTTATGCACCGTGATACAGATTATGTTGTACAAGAAGGCGAAATCGTAATTGTAGACCAATTCACTGGTCGTCTTATGAAAGGTCGTCGTTATAGCGAAGGATTACACCAAGCGATTGAAGCAAAAGAAGGTGTAGAAATTCAAAATGAAAGCATGACGCTTGCAACAATTACATTCCAGAACTACTTCCGTATGTATGAAAAATTATCTGGTATGACTGGTACAGCGAAAACAGAGGAAGAGGAATTCCGTAACATTTACAATATGAACGTTATTGTAATTCCGACAAACAAACCGATTATTCGTGATGATCGTGCCGATTTAATCTTTAAATCAATGGAAGGTAAGTTCAATGCTGTTGTTGAGGATATTGTAAATCGTCATAAAAAAGGACAACCTGTTCTTGTAGGTACAGTTGCAATTGAAACTTCAGAGCTTATTTCAAAAATGTTAACGCGTAAAGGTGTACGTCATAACATCTTAAATGCGAAAAACCATGCTCGTGAAGCAGATATCATTGCAGAGGCTGGTATGAAAGGTGCTGTAACAATCGCGACGAACATGGCAGGTCGTGGTACAGATATTAAGCTTGGAGACGATGTGAAAAACGTTGGTTTAGCAGTTATCGGTACAGAGCGTCACGAAAGTCGTCGTATTGATAATCAGTTACGTGGTCGTGCTGGTCGTCAAGGGGACCCTGGTGTTACGCAGTTCTACTTATCGATGGAAGATGAATTAATGCGCCGATTTGGTTCAGATAATATGAAAGCAATGATGGACCGCCTTGGTATGGATGATTCTCAGCCGATTGAAAGTAAAATGGTTTCTCGTGCGGTAGAATCTGCACAAAAACGTGTTGAAGGAAATAACTATGATGCACGTAAGCAGTTACTGCAATATGATGATGTACTTCGTCAACAACGTGAAGTTATTTACAAACAGCGTCAAGAGGTAATGGAGTCTGACAACTTACGCGGCATTATTGAAGGTATGATGAAATCTACAGTAGAACGTGCTGTTGCCCTTCATACACAAGAGGAAATTGAAGAAGATTGGAACATTAAAGGTCTTGTTGACTACTTAAATACAAACCTTCTTCAAGACGGAGATGTAAAAGAAGAAGAATTACGTCGCCTTGCTCCTGAGGAAATGAGCGAACCGATTATCGCGAAATTAATAGAGCGATACAATGAAAAGGAAAAGCTTATGCCAGAAGAGCAAATGCGTGAGTTTGAGAAGGTTGTTGTATTCCGCGTTGTAGATACGAAATGGACAGAGCATATTGATGCGATGGATCACCTTCGTGAAGGTATTCATTTACGTGCTTACGGTCAAATCGATCCACTTCGTGAGTACCAAATGGAAGGGTTCGCGATGTTCGAGTCAATGGTTGCTTCTATTGAAGAGGAAATTTCTCGTTACATTATGAAAGCTGAAATTGAACAAAACTTAGAACGTCAAGAAGTTGTGCAAGGTGAAGCTGTTCATCCTTCTAGTGATGGCGAAGAAGCAAAGAAAAAGCCAGTTGTAAAAGGTGACCAAGTGGGCCGCAACGATTTATGTAAATGTGGTAGCGGTAAAAAATATAAAAACTGCTGTGGTATCGTTCAGTAATATAGGACGGTAGCTTTGGCTGTTTTGCAAACTTTTATATCAAAAATGTATAATTAAGAAGGATTAAACTCTCTCCGTAATAAGTGGAGAGAGTTTCCCTTGTTTTCATACGAAAGTAACAGCAATTACATAGAGGTGAAGGAAATGGAATTAGTAGAAATTAGACAGGAATTAGAGAAAATGGCTAAGCGATTAGCGGCTTTTAGGGGGTCTCTTTGACCTCCCTACTAAGGAGAAACAAATTGCAGAATTAGAAGAAAAAATGATGGGCGCAGGATTTTGGGATGACCAACAAGGCGCACAAGCTGTAATTAATGAAGCGAATGCGTTAAAAGATATGGTTGGAAAGTTCCGTCAGTTAGATGAGACGTTCGAAAATTTAGAAATCACGCATGAGCTTTTAAAAGAAGAGTATGATGAAGATTTACATGAGGAATTAGAATCAGAAGTAAAAGGCTTAATTCAAGAAATGAATGAGTATGAGCTTCAGTTACTATTAAGTGATCCTTATGATAAAAATAATGCGATTTTAGAATTACATCCAGGTGCAGGTGGAACTGAGTCACAAGACTGGGGTTCTATGTTATTACGTATGTACACACGCTGGGCTGAAAAACGCGGATTCAAAGTAGAAACGGTTGATTATTTACCAGGTGATGAAGCTGGTATTAAGAGTGTAACTTTATTAATTAAAGGTCATAACGCTTACGGTTACTTAAAAGCAGAGAAAGGTGTACATCGTCTTGTACGTATTTCACCATTCGATTCTTCAGGGCGCCGTCATACATCGTTCGTATCTTGTGAAGTTGTACCAGAGTTCAATGATGAAGTTGAAATCGAAGTACGTACAGAAGATTTAAAAATTGATACGTACCGAGCAAGTGGAGCTGGTGGGCAGCACGTAAATACGACAGATTCAGCAGTTCGTATTACACATACACCGACAAATACGGTTGTAACATGTCAGTCGGAGCGCTCTCAAATTAAAAACCGTGAGCATGCGATGAAAATGTTAAAAGCGAAATTATATCAAAAGAAACTAGAAGAGCAACAAGCAGAATTAGATGAAATTCGCGGAGAGCAAAAAGAAATCGGATGGGGTAGCCAAATCCGTTCTTATGTATTCCACCCGTATTCTCTTGTAAAAGACCATCGTACAAATACGGAGGTTGGTAACGTACAAGCTGTTATGGATGGAGAGATTGATCCATTTATTGATGCTTACTTACGTTCTCGCATCTAATAAGCGAAAAAAAGCCAACGAAATTGTTGGCGCATGCTGAGGACAATAGAGGATATAAAGAATTTGATTTTATTTTTATAGATGAAGTAAAGAGGAAGAGAAGTTGGAAACGACAACTTCTCTTTTTGATGGGATTATATGTAGATTACAATGCTGTATATTGTTTTGTAAAAAGTAGAGAATAGTAAAATAGAGCGGTAATAGGGTAAAGATTTATATAGAACTTTTCTAATTTTCCTTTTAAAAAGGATACTTTATAGAAGTTTTTTTAGTTGTTCACAGAATTGAAACAACTTATGAAAGCTTTATTTTATCAAGGTTCTCACTGTATTTTTGAGGAATATGAAATACACCTTAGTTTTTCTATATAAAGATAATGCTTATAATGAAAATGAGTGTGTTAGGAATAAAAAGAATATCAACAATAGGGAGCGATAGAAGTGAAAAAGAAATTGTTGGCTATTGCGCTAGGGACATCGGTTGTTTTTGCTTTAGGAGCATGCGGAAATAAAGAAGAGAGTAAGTCTTCGAAACAGTCTGCAAGCACAGACAGCGCAGAACAAATTTTCCAAAGAAGTTGTGCGGGATGTCACGCAACAGATTTATCAGGGGCAACTGGACCTGATTTAAGAAAAGTAGGCGGTAAGTACGACGCTGCAGATATCGAAGAGATTATTAAAAAAGGCCGCGGTTCAATGTCACCAGGACTTATTCAAGGTGAAGATGCGAAAAAAGTATCTGAATGGTTAGCTGAACATAAATAAAAAAGGTGAAATGGACGAGTTGATAATATAGTCAACTCGTTTTCCTTTTTTCTGGTATGTAACATAACTGTAACAAAAATGTATCCAAATTGGAAACCGTTTGATGTTACAATGGGGTTTGTAGAATTTTGCTGAAATATATTACATAGAGTGGTATTGCTTATGAGAAAGCATAAGTAAACTACCTTCAACAAGGATGAATAAATGAAAATGAAGGATGTCTTTTATTTTCAGATGTACAGAAAAGTATTTCGAAAAAAATCATTAAGTATTGGGTGATAAATAATGATAAAAATGACGAATGTTTATAAGGAGTACCCGAATGGTATGAAAGCCATTGCTGGTCTTACAGTTAACATTAAACAAGGTGAATTCGTATACGTAGTTGGACCGAGTGGAGCCGGGAAATCTACATTTATTAAAATGATGTATCGTGAAGAGAAACCATCTACAGGATCTATTAATGTAAATGGACTTACTATCGAAACATTGGCAGAAAGAGACGTTCCGTATTTTCGTCGTCAATTAGGCGTAATTTTCCAAGATTTTAAATTGCTACCTAAATTAACGGTATATGAGAATGTTTCGTTTGCTTTAGAAGTAATTGAAGAAGAACCGGATGCAATTCGTGAGCGTGTAACAGAAGTGCTAGGTCTTGTAGGCCTTGAAGATCGTGCAGACGCACTTCCAAGTGAGCTTTCGGGCGGGGAGCAACAACGTGTGGCTATTGCAAGAGCAATTGTAAATAGACCAAAGGTTGTAATTGCCGATGAGCCAACAGGTAACTTAGATATTGAAACAGCTCTTGATATTATGAATATTTTTACTCGCATTAATGAGCGCGGCACAACGATCGTTATGGCGACGCATAATGCAGATATCGTAAATACAATCCGTCATCGTGTAATCGCGATTGAAGGCGGAAAAATTGTTCGAGATGAGATTGAGGGAGGATACGGATATGAAGGCTAAGACCCTTAGTCGACATTTGCGAGAAGGTGTAAAGAATCTATCACGTAACGGATGGATGACATTTGCTTCTGTTAGTGCAGTAACAGTTACATTATTACTTGTAGGTGTCTTTTTAACAGCGATTATGAATATGAACCATTTTGCGACGAAAGTAGAGCAAGATGTAGAGATTCGTGTACACATTGATCCAGCTGCAAAAGAAGCGGATCAAAAGAAATTAGAAGAAGATATGAGTAAGATTGCAAAAGTAGATTCTATTAAATATTCTTCTAAAGAAGAAGAGTTAAAACGTTTAATTAAAAGCTTAGGTGATAGTGGAAAAACGTTTGAGTTATTTGAACAAGATAACCCACTTAAAAACGTATTCGTTGTAAAAGCAAAAGAGCCAACCGATACAGCGACAATCGCGAAGAAGGTTGAAAAAATGCAGTTTGTTAGTAATGTTCAGTACGGAAAAGGGCAAGTTGAACGATTATTTGATACTGTAAAAACTGGTCGTAACATTGGGATTGCGTTAATTGCTGGTCTTTTATTCACAGCGATGTTCTTAATCTCTAATACAATTAAAATTACAATTTATGCTCGTAGTACAGAAATTGAAATTATGAAACTTGTTGGTGCAACAAACTGGTTTATTCGTTGGCCATTCTTGCTAGAGGGATTATTCTTAGGAGTATTAGGATCAATTATTCCAATTGGCCTAATTCTAATTACGTATAATTCGTTGCAAGGTGTGTTTAATGAAAAACTTGGCGGAACAATTTTCGAGCTTCTACCATACAGTCCGTTCGTATTCCAATTAGCTGGTTTACTAGTGTTAATCGGTGCTTTAATCGGTATGTGGGGAAGTGTAATGTCAATTCGTCGCTTCTTAAAAGTATAAAAAGTTGCAAACATAATTCGTACAAGCTTATCATATAGTAGAAATAGGTAAAGGCATCACACACTGTGTGATGCCTTTTGCTACACCACCTGTGTGTTTTGGAAAGGGGAATTCCGCATTGAAACGTAGAGTTGCAATTATTGGAATGGTTGTTGCATTTTTAATTGGTGCTGGCGGAATGTTTGCAGGCATGTCTGTATTTGGGGTTAACCCATCAGAAGTAACGCAAACAATTTCGAGTGGGAATGCTAGCACTGCGCAAGGGAATTTGGCAAAAATTAATGAGGCGTATGCACTAATTGATTCACGTTATGTGGAAGACGTGAAAGATGAAAAGTTAGTTGAAGGTGCAATACAAGGTATGTTGTCTACGCTGAAGGACCCTTATTCCACGTATATGGATAAAGAAACAGCCAAACAGTTTAGTGAATCGCTTGATCCCGAATTAGAGGGGATTGGGGCTGAGGTGAACAAGACGGACGGTAAGCTTATTATCGTATCGCCAATTAAAGGTTCACCAGCAGAAAAGATAGGAATTAAACCGAATGACCAAATTTTATCTGTAGATGGAAACAGTGTGAAAGACTTATCACGTGAAGAAGCAGTATTAAAAATTCGTGGTAAAAAGGGAACGACTGTCGCAATTGAAATTAAACGTGCGGGAGTAACTGATCCGATCGTATTTAAAATTAAGCGTGAAAAGATTCCAATCTTTACAGTATTTAGTTCTGTGAAGCAAGAGAGTGGAAAAGATATCGGTTATATGCAAATCACTTCTTTTGCTGAAAATACAGCGAAAGAATTTAAGGATCAGTTAAAAGAGTTAGAGAAGAAAAATATAAAAGGCTTAGTTATTGACGTACGTGGTAATCCTGGTGGCTATTTAAATAGTGTAGAAGATATACTAGGGGAAATTATGACGAATAAAAAGCCGATGCTACAAGTAGAGCAGCGAAATGGTGAGAAGAAGAAATTCTCTACGGAACTGAAAGAGAGAAAACCATATCCAATTTCAGTATTAATTGATAATGGAAGTGCTTCTGCTTCAGAGATTTTAGCGGGTGCGCTAAAAGAAGGAGAAGGATACGATTTAATTGGTGAAAAGACATTTGGTAAAGGTACTGTCCAGCAAGCTGTTCCATTTAAAGACGGCAGCAACATTAAATTAACGATGTTTAAATGGTTAACACCGGATGGGAACTGGATTCATAAAAAAGGAATCGCGCCAACAGTAGAAGTGAAGCAACCAAATTATTATCATGCGACACCAATTCAAATTGAAAAAACACTTTCATACAATTCAAATGATGTACAAGTAAAACATGCTCAAGAAATGCTTAAGAGCTTAGGGTATGTACCAGGTCGTGAAGATGGATACTTTAGTAAAGAGACAGAATCGGCTCTGAAAGCATTCCAAAATGCAAATGAGATGGAAGCGACAGGACAGCTTGATAAAAAGACAGCTGAAGCGATTCAAACTAAAATTATCGAAAAAATTCGTTCTGGAGAAAATGATCTACAATTACAGTCAGCATTAAAATTAATGGCAAAATAAGAAGAAATACAGGCAGTTTGCTGCCTGTATTTTTTTGTGTTAAACAAACGTTTGTTTAGTTATGATAATATAAAAAGAAAGAATGATATAAATGGTGGTGAATGAGTTCATGGAGGCGTGGATTTTTGAAATAATGCGGGCAGTTGGACGTTTTTTCTTACACCCTGCTGTCTATATATTTGTAATAAGTAGTATCTTCGTTGGATACTTACGTATGTTAAGAGAACGAAAAGATTTTTCTTTTAAAGTTTATGATATTTGGTTTGAACTGCGAACCTCTCTATTTGAAGGGATTGGATACGGATTAGTAGTATCTATTGTTACGATTGGGCTTGGACTTGTTGTTTCTAAAGCGAGCTTATGGGCCATTTTAATTTGGACGTTACTATTTGGATTAACGGCTATGTATCGATATTTATCGGCGGCTTATACATTTAGCATTGCGATTGTATGTGTTCTATTATCTTCTAAGCTACCAGTTTCCTTTTTACAGCTTCGAGAAGGTGAAGAGAGTACCATTGTATCCCTTGTTATTTTACTAGGCGTTATGCTTATTGTAGAAGGCTTATTGATTTCTAAAAACGCAGTAGGATATTCGACGCCGAGGATTAGGAAGGGGAAGCGTGGATTAAAGATTGGTTTACACGAATCAAAGCGTTTATGGATCGTTCCTATTTTTATTCTTGTACCGGGTGATGCGGTAACGCAGTTTATTTCATGGTGGCCTGTCGTTTCAATCGGTTCAAATACATATTCTCTATTCCTCGTTCCATTTTTAATTGGATTTATGAGAAAGATTAAAAGTTATGAGCCGACGGAAGCCTTATTATTTACAGGAAGACGTGTTTATGGATTAGCAGGACTTGTGCTCGTTTTAGGAGTCGCAAGTTACTGGTGGCACGTACTTGCAATTATCGCGATGGGAGTCGCAATGCTTGGGCGTTTCACAATCTCGATGCAAGAGAAAATTGCCGATGAAACAAGACCAGCATATTTTGCTGCACGCAATGATGGGCTCGTTGTACTAGATACAATTCCAAATACAATTGGAGCAGAGCTAAAATTACTGCCTGGAGAAATTATTACGAAAGTAAATGGAGTCATTCCAAAAAGCGCCGAGGAATTTTATGATGCGCTTCAAACGAAGACGACAGGAGCATTTTGTAAATTAGAAGTATTAGATACAAATGGTGAGCTTCGTCTTGCACAAACTGCATTATATGCTGGTGGGCATCACGAATTAGGTATTGTATTCGTTGAGCAGGAGCACGAGTGGGATTCGGAAGCGATGTAATAGAAGGAGAGGTATCACCTTGTGGTGATACCTTTTTTGTTTTTTGGGGGGAAGGGTAGTTAGTAAATGAAATTTATATCGGCGATTATCCGAATATATCAGCGCAACTCGAAATATATCGGCGATTATTCGAATATATCGACTTTCCAGCAAAAAACGACAACTATCGCAAAGCTTATTTTCAGTTTCATAGACGGATAACTTGAATAATTATTTGATAATGGTTATCATTTAGGGAGTCTTTTTAATTTTGGAAAATGGAGGTAAGATATGCTGCGTAAATTTTTCTCGTACTATAAACCGTATAAAGGTTTATTTATACTCGACTTTTCTTGTGCGGTTGTCGCAGGATTATTAGAACTCGGCTTCCCGCTTATCGTAAATCAATTTATTGATAAGTTATTGCCAGGGCAAAACTGGACGCTTATTTTATGGGCTTGTTTCGGTTTACTCGCAGTTTATATGTTAAATGCAGGCTTACAATATGTCGTTACATATTGGGGACATATGCTTGGTGTTAACATTGAAACAGATATGAGGCAGAAATTATTTGATCATATTCAAAAGCTATCATTCAGATTTTTTGATAATAATAAAACTGGTCATTTAATTTCACGCCTTACAAACGATTTAATGGAAATTGGGGAAATTGCTCACCATGGACCAGAAGATCTATTTATCGCCGTAATGACTTTAGTTGGGGCATTCTCATTTATGATGATGATCAACTGGAAGTTAGCGTTATTAACGTTCTTCGTCATTCCATTCCTATTATGGTTAGCACTTTACTTTAATAAAAAAATGACAGGTACATTTAGACGTTTATTCTCAGACGTTGCTGATTTTAATGCATGCATTGAGAACAATGTTGGGGGAATTCGTGTTGTACAAGCATTCGGAAATGAAAAGTTTGAGAAAGAGCAATTTGCTGTCAACAACGCTCGTTTCCGTACAACGAAATTAATGGCGTATAAAATTATGGCGTTAAATTCATCGATTAGTTATATGCTCATGCGGCTCGTAACGCTCTTCGTCTTAATATGCGGTACATGGTTTGTTCTGCAAGGAGAATTAACGTACGGTGGATTTATCGGATTCGTTCTATTAACGAATATTTTCTTCCGCCCAATTGAAAAAATTAACGCGGTAATCGAAAGCTATCCGAAGGGAATCGCCGGTTTTAAAAGATATGTAGAGCTTCTTGAAACAGAGCCTGACATTGTAGACTCTAAAGATGCAATGGAAGTTAAACATGTACATGGTGATATTCAATATAACAACATTACGTTCGGATATGAAAATAAAGAACCAATTTTAAATGACATTAGTTTGAAAATACATGCAGGTGAAACGGTTGCGTTCGTTGGACCATCAGGAGCTGGGAAAACGACGTTATGTAGCCTATTACCACGTTTTTATGAGCAATCATCTGGATCAATTCAAATTGATGGGATTGATACGAAAGATATGACATTATCTTCACTTCGTAAGCAAATTGGAATTGTGCAGCAAGACGTGTTCTTATTTTCAGGAACAATTCGTGAAAATATCGCTTACGGAAATTTAAAGGCATCAGAGCCTGAAATTTGGCAGGCAGTAAAACGTGCGCAGTTAGAAGATTTAATTTACTCACAGCCGGAAGGTTTAGATACTGTTATCGGTGAGCGCGGCGTGAAACTTTCAGGTGGACAAAAGCAGCGTCTAGCTATTGCTCGTATGTTCTTGAAAAACCCGCCAATTTTAATATTGGATGAAGCAACTTCTGCACTAGATACAGAGACAGAACTTGCGATTCAAAAATCGCTTGCTGAATTAGCTGTCGGTCGCACAACGCTAGTTATCGCTCACAGACTTGCAACGATTAAAAATGCAGATCGCATCGTCGTTGTAAATAAAGATGGCATTGCAGAACAAGGTTCACATAATGAATTAATTGAGCAAGGCGGAGGATACAGTAGGTTATACGAAGCTCAGTTTAGTTCGTAAATATAATTTGTACTGAATTAGTGCACCATAAGTAGGTAAAAATCTCATATGGGAGGCTATAAAGTATGATTGTAACAACAACGTCTACAATTCAAGGAAAAGAAATTATTGAGTATATCGATATCGTCAATGGAGAAGCGATTATGGGTGCGAATATCGTTCGTGACCTTTTCGCTTCTGTTCGTGACGTTGTCGGTGGTCGTGCTGGCGCTTATGAAAGTAAATTAAAAGAAGCACGCGACATCGCAATGGAAGAGATGAAAACTTTCGCAAGACAAAAAAATGCAAATGCAATTGTTGGTATCGACGTGGATTACGAAGTAGTTCGCGAAGGTATGTTAATGGTTGCGGTGAGCGGGACTGCTGTCCGCATATAAAGTAAAAAGCCGTGCTGATGCACGGCTTTTTACTTTGTATGTCGAAGTTTCAATATTTCTTGGGAAATGTGGAAGGCCCCGTCGATATATAGGGAAGACATTAGAGCGCTTCTTTACATTTTTGAAATTGAGTTAATAATTTTGCGTATTCTTGTTCGAGAGATGTGATGTCATCGTGATGATTTGAAATGGAAATCCGGCCGATGACTTCTGTTAATTTTGTTTGTAATCGTAACAATTCTTGCTCAGTAGCGTTTACAGAAGCTCCGGTGGTTCTTTTTGTGTATTGCTCGTAATTACCGTGGAAGATTCTTGGTTCACTCTCATCTACTTGTAGAATATGGTCTGCAACAGAGCGAATAAAGGCACGGTCATGGCTAATGAAAAGTATTGTGCCAGGATATTCTTGTAACATGGTTTCTAATTCTTCTTGCGTTGCTAAGTCTAAATAGTTTGTCGGTTCATCTAGCAGAAGCATATTATAGTTTCCTAAAAATACTTTTGCGAGTGCAACCTTCATTCGTTCACCCCCGCTTAGAACATGCACAGGTTTATGAACATCCTCACGGCGGAATAGAAGTCGTGCAAGTATTGTGCGAACGAATGCTTCTGTATAGTTTGTTTCTTCTAGAACATTTTCTAAAATGGTTTTATCTGTTTTTAAAATAGATAATGTTTGTTCGAAGTATCCAATTTTACAACTTTTCGATAGCTGCATGCCACGCTCGTTTGTGAGAAGCATGTTGAACAAAGTGGTTTTGCCGCTTCCATTTGCCCCTAAAACGGCAAGCTTTGCACCAGGGGCAATAGTTCCATTCATATTTTTAAATAGTGTGCGGTCGCCTATTTTCTTTGTTGCTTTATTGAATTGTACTGCCACCTTACTATGAATGGGAGTATGGTATTGCACGTCAAATTGAGCTTGAGAAAGATCCTTTGGCTTTTCCTTCTTTTCTAGTTTTTCGAGACGTGTCTCTAATGCCTTCGCTGCTTTGCTAACCTGTTCTTGGCCATGAGCCCCACTTAACCTATAAAGTCTAGATTCAGATGAACTGAACCGCGTTGGGATTTTTGTCATGTTAGAAGCACGTTGCTTTCTTTGTAGAATGGACTGTTCTAAACGATTTTTTTCTTGTACATATTGCTCATATTCTGCTTGTTTTTGTATTCGTTCACGTTCTTTTTGTTTTCGATAGTTTGAATAATTCCCTTTGTACTCTTGAATAGTACCGTCTTCAATTTCAATAATTTTGGTACATATATTATCTAGAAATTCACGATCATGCGATATTAAAACAAGTGCTCCTTTATAAGACGAAAGTGCCTTTTCTAATTGCTCTGTACCGACCATATCTAAGTGGCTTGTTGGTTCATCAGCGAATAAAATGCCTGCATTTTGTTCGAGAGCATGGGCGATCTTTAGCCGCATTCGTTCACCGCCGCTCATTGCGTCGGTAACGTTTGAAATACTCCATTTTCCTTTTGCAAGAGAAGAAGCAGTTTCCGGTAGTTCTTCGCTAAGCTGAGGAATGATGCTGATAGAACTATGATGAGTTACTATGCCTCTGTCAGCTTCTATTTCTTTACTTAATATTTGTAATAACGTAGATTTACCAGCTCCGTTGACTCCGACAATTCCTATGCGATCCTGTGCTTGAATTTCCAGTGATGGTAATGTAAATAGTGTGCGATCACCAAAGCTCTTTTCAATATTACTTGCGAATAAAATAGTCATAAAAAACCCTCCCTAGTTTCACTAGAGAGGATAAACGTCGCCCTTGTATGTAAAAAAATCGTACATAAATAAACGATTTTTTACATGATCGTTTCGAAAGAAAGTATCGACAAATGGACAGACTAATCCCCTGCTAGTTTTCATCATTTTTGTTCACTATTTGTGATGGATGAAATAAATAAGAGAATTAGAACTTCATTGGTCAAAGTACCTTCCTTTCATAATATTACTTTTATTGTATGCGCATACAAAAGGGTTTGTCAAACTTATTTCTGTTCGCTATTTTTGAATGTATCATTATACAATTGTGCTTTTGCCAGCGCCTCAGCATCGTTTTTAATTTCATCCAGTCCATTCGCATTCCCGATAACATAACCTTCAAATGAAGAGCCAACAAAATCAAAGATATATTGGAATTGAGCAATAAGCGGTAATGCTTTTACCTTTGGGTTGTCCCCGCCAACGATGACAACATACATTTTTTTGCCTTTCATTTTTTCTTTGAAATGAAGGGATGTATCGCGCAAGCTTTGTGACCAGCGATCAACAAAATTTTTCATATGTCCACTCATTCCGTACCAATATAATGGTGTAGCAAAGATAATCGTGTCGTGTTCTAGCATGCGTTTCGTTAACTGCTCATAGTCATCATTTACGGATTGGAATCCTTCTGCATCATGACGTTGGTCTGTAATAGGATAGACAGTATGATCACGCAAATAAATTTGTTCTGTTTCAATGTCCTCTATCATCATATGTGTTAAAGCTTCTGTATTTCCGTTTTGTCTTGAACTGCCATGTATAACAAACATGTAATCATCCCTTTTCTTTTGCATGTTTTAGGAGTGAAACGTGTTTTTGCAAATTCGTTTGGATGTTGGAAAGCAATGAGATTTGCTTTGTTACTTCATTGAGTTTATCTTCGTAAAGCGTAAGGATACTGCTGCACGGATTGTCGTACAGGTGCGGTTCAATTTCAAGGCAGCGCAGCATCCTTGCCGTCTCTTCTAAATTTAAGCCAATTTGTAAGTACATTTGAATAAGCTCCACTTTTTCGATGGCACTTTCATCAAAATCACGGTAACCATTCGCAAGGCGCTTAGAAGGGAGTAAGCCCTTTTCTTCGTAATGTCTTAGTGATCTTTCACTAACGCCAGTTTCTTTTGATAATTCTCCAATTCGCAATGTATTTCACTCCTTTTACATGTATTGTAAACCTTCACACTAATGTGAAGGTCAACTCTGTTTTTTCGCAAAAGAATCTACATGATTTAAGAACACTTGAATGGCTTTAGATGGAATGAAATATTTACCGCGCACGATGGAGAACGGACGGATTAGTTGTTCATTTGGAACTTCGACGTGGAATAGTTCTTTTGCTAATAGCTCTTTCCGTACAGTCCAATCAGAAAGGATAGCGATGCCAAGCCCGGCACTAACAGCTTCCTTTACGCTTTGGATACTACTGAATGTAAAGAATCGTTTCATTTTTAAATGGTGTTGATGAATAAAGCGGTCACTATAAGCGCGTGTACCAGAACCACTTTCTCTTAATACCCATACTTGATCTTGGAGTGTACTTTCATTTATTTCATTTGTGCGGAGTAATGGATGATTTGGCGGGACGACGAGCTTCATTTCATCTTGCATAAATGTTTCAACATCTACGTCGGCGTATACGACTTGTCCTTCCACTAGGCCGATATCAATTTGATTAGAGCGAAGGCTTTGCAAAACGTCTTCTGTATTTGAGATGAAAGTATGAACTTCGACGTGTGGATTTTCATTCGCATAGTTAGCCAGTATTTTTGGAAGTAAGTATTCGCCAATTGTAAAACTAGCACCAATGCGAAGTGTTCCTGTTACAACGTTATGTAGTTCATTAATTTCTTGTTTAGCATCTTCGTAAAGAGAGAGCATTTGCTTTGCATGTATATATAATATGTTTCCAGCTTCAGTAACTTGGACGTGCTTCGGGGAGCGTTGAATAAGTGTAGTGCCAAATTCGTTTTCTAAGTTGCGTATATGCATACTTACTCCAGGCTGTGAAAGGTTTAATAATTCTGCTGCACGGGAGAAGTGTTTCTGTTCAACGACAGTAACAAAAATTTTTAAAATGTCTACGTTCATATAATGGGCTCCTTTCTTTTTCTATTATCTTATCATAAGTATTTCTAATGATAGAGATTTGGTATTGGTATTAAACTTATTATAGAAACTCTCTTATAATGTAAGTAGAAAGAACATGCATGTTCCAATACGATTATTGGAGTGGTTCAAAATGGAACAAACACTTGTTATACAAAAGAAGAAGCGTTTTGGATTTTCGCAAGGAATTGGGATTACATTATTAATCGCAATTGCCGCGAAATATTTAGCAGAGCTTCCATTTTTAAATATTATGGGACAATTAGTAATTGCTATTCTAATTGGGATGGTTTGGCGCGCTGCAATTGGAGTCCCTCAAGATGCGATTGCAGGGACGAACTTTGCGAGTAAGAAGTTGCTGCGCTTTGGAATCATCTTACTTGGAATGCGATTAAATCTTGTTGATATTGCGAAGGCAGGGCCGAAAGTATTGGTCATCGCAGCGGTTGTTATTACATTTACGATTTTCGTTGTATATGGACTAACGAAAGTATTTAAGGTAGAAAAGAAACTTGGGATTTTAACCGCATGTGGTACAGCAATTTGCGGGGCGGCAGCGGTCGTGGCAATTGCGCCGCAAGTGAAAGCAAAAGATGATGAAACGGCAGTTGGGGCTGCAATTATTGCTATTTTAGGTACGATATTTACGCTTATTTATACGTTGTTATATCCAGTGCTTGGCCTATCTCCATATGGTTACGGTGTATTCTCAGGGGCCACGCTGCATGAAATTGCTCATGTTATCGCAGCCGCGGCGCCAGGAGGAAGTACGGCTATAGACATCGCAGTTATCGTGAAGCTAACGCGCGTTGCAATGCTCGTACCAGTAGCAATTTTAATTGGATTATGGTTTGGAAAGAGTGAAGGAAGCAAGGAAAAAAGATCGTGGCGCGACCTTCCAATTCCATGGTTCATTTTCGGATTTTTAGCGATGAGTGCAGTGCATTCGCTCGGGATTATTCCAGAAGTAGTTGCGGGATACATTGTTGTCATTGCTTATATGCTAATCGCAATGGCGATGGCAGGACTTGGTTTAAATGTAGAGTTTAAAACGTTCCGTAAGTTAGGAAGCAAAGCGTTCGTGGCGGGGCTGATTGGCTCGGTTTGCTTATCGGTTCTTGGATACGTTCTTGTATATGCGCTAGGATTTATGTAGTAGAGGAGAAAGCTGTTCCCGAAGGTATTTGGGGACAGCTTTTTCTTATGATTATAGTAGCGCTACGGATGTCGATATTTGTCGGTAAGTCGATATATTTAAAAAATCGCCGATATAAATGGAGTTGCGCTGATATATTTGGGAAATCGCCGATATAAATGGAGTTGCGCTGATATATTTGGGAAATCGCCGATATAATTTAAGTTGCGCTGATATAAATTGAATTACTCTTGTACTTTATTAGAGTAGGTGTTCAGTGAAACGTTTTTCTAAAATTTGTAAAGATATCTTTACTTATAACTGGAAAATATTTATAATTTAAGTAAAGATATCTTTACTTTTGAAGGTGGAGCCTATGGGTGTGAAAAATAAAATAAAAGAGTTAAGAAAGCAAAATCATATAACGCAAGTTGAAATGGCAAAGGCGATGCAAGTGACGCGGCAGACGATAGTGGCGATTGAAAACCATCATTACAATCCGAGTCTAGAGTTATCTTTAAAAATCGCCAAGTATTTTGGAGTGAAGGTGGAGGAAATATTTACGCTGGAGTAAGGAGAAAGAAAATAAATGATAAGCTTGAGAGATTTCAATTAGAGTAAACGTTTAAATATATAAGGATTGGTTTTGATTTATTAATTAGTATCGCATCAACGAGCGTGTTAGCAACAAGGAATAATAGATAGAAAAAGGGGAACTGGGATGGGATTACCGGTGTTATGTGTCGCTACAGCTATATTTTCGCTTCTTTGGGGAATGCAAAACTTTTCTCGTAATCCAGTGCCGAGCATTTGTATTATGATTGGTACTGTAGGTTTATCGTATTATTTATTATTATTAGCCCATTATCATAAAACGGCAACGAGTGTTGTCGTTGGAGCACTTATTTTATTTTGTGGGCGCGCCATACAAAAGGGGTTATTTCCATAAAAGCTGTTTATACACTTTGTATAAACAGCTTTTTGTATTTTTTTTACAAAACGCTTGAAAGTTACGTAACGTCATCTTTTATAATGAGAGGGAAGAGGTGATGGTAGTGATTTCAATACAAGAATTGACGAAAGAAACAGGGGTTACAGTACGTACACTACGTTATTATGATCAAATAGATTTATTAAAGCCGAGCGGAAAAACAGAGGGTGGACATCGGTTATATAGTGAAAATGACGTTATTCGTTTGCAACAAATTTTATTTTTGAAAGAAATGGGATTTTCATTAAAAGAAGCTGCGAATATGTTAGTAAAAGGTGAGCTGGATTTAAAAAATTCGCTTGAAAAACAACTTCGGTTTGTACAGGAAGAACAAAAGAAATTTAATCGAATGGAGCGTGTTTTACAAGCAGTTGTTTATTCGGTAGATGTAGAGGGAGAACTTGATTGGAAAGTTATGTTTGAACTTATTCAGCTTTCAAAACAGTCCCCTCGTATACGTGAAATATTTCAAAATGAAGTATTTTCAAAGGAAGAACAAAAATTGCTTCAGAATTTGCCAAATATGAGTGAGGAAGATCCGAATGTTTTAGAATGGGTAGATTTATTAAAGCAATTACGTACTTTTATGAAAGACGGTAAAGAAGTCGCAAGTGATGAAGTACAAGAGGCAACGAAGAAATTAATGCAGAAATGTTTAGAAATGGCTAATGGTGACGAAGCGTTTTTAGATAAGTTATGGGAAGTTAGAAAATCGAAGGAAGATTCACAGAAAATGAGCATGTATCCAATTGAAGAAGAACTTTTAGCATATATGGATGAGGCTTTTCGTATTTATGATGAAAGGGAGAAGGATAAATGAGTATACTCGCAGAATATCGTTGGTATTTTTTAATTGGGGCAGAAATTGTATTTTGGTTATCAGCTATCGGTTTCTTTTTACTTCGCTACGGATTCCGTTTGAAAAGGGCGAGTTTTATTATGGGGATTGTACTCCTCGTAAATGAAGTATTTATTTTAACTTTAGGGGTAGTGGACTATTATCAAACAGGAAAGTTCTCTAACTTTCAGATTATTACTGTAATCATTTTATTATATGCAGTTTTCTACGGGAAAAAGGATTTAAAGAAGCTTGATATATTTGTACAAAAATCAGTTGCGAAATGGCGTAATGAACCGGCGCCTATTATTGAAGAACAGGTAGAATTAACAGGTATGGCCTATGCAAAGCAGGAAATAAAAAATTGGGTATTACATCTTGTTTTATTCGTTGGTGTGCACATATTTTTTTTCTTCGCGTATGGATTTATTCCATTTGAACAATGGGGTAATTGGTTAGAATCGGGAATCGTTTTAAATAAAGCTGCAAGTCGCGTGAGTCAAGTGTGGGCGATTATATTTTTAGTTGATACAGCGATTTCATTTTCATATGTGATTTTTCCGAAGAAGGAGAAAGGAAAAGAAAAGCTACTTTCATAATTGAAAGTAGCTTTTCTGGTATACAAATAATTTTTATAGGAGAGGATGACAATAGGAAAAAGAACCAGTTTTATAAGTCTATTTCTCTTTAGTTTAGTAGCATGTTCACCATCTAGCACTACAATTGATAAGAAGAATGATGTCATTGTAAAGGGAGCAGGAATTCTCAATCTAGATAAATTTGAAAAGTTCGTTTTGAATGTCGAGCAAAGGGAAGTTGATAAAATAAGAATTGTACAGTATACCCTTGAAGGGGACCCGATTTTTCAAACGTTAGAGTATAGTGGGAACGATATATTTTATGTGTCAGATAATAGAAAAGACAAATTTGCTGGGAAGGATAAAGGGTTACATAAAGATAGTTGTAAAGGTATTGTTAAAGAGCAGCGCGAATCAGGAAGTACTTATCGGTTAATAGATTGTATGAATGAAGCTGGGCGCAATGGATATGACTTAGTATATGTACCTAAAAAATAGAATTAGTAGAGGAAGGAAGTATTTACTCCTTCCTTTTTCTATGTGTATATTGTCGAAAACTTTACCGAATATCTGTTCGTTTTTTTAGGTTTTTTATAGGTATTCGTGGTAAAATAATAATACAGATTTTTATGAGGAGGTCGGATTTTCTTGGAACGTCAATTTGAAATTGTCTCAGCGTATTCCCCGCAAGGTGATCAGCCGGTAGCTATAGAGAAGCTTGTAGAGGGAATTAATAGTGGAAAGAAAAAGCAAGTGTTGCTTGGAGCGACAGGAACGGGTAAGACATTTACGATTTCAAATGTCATTAAAGAAGTGCAAAAGCCAACACTTGTTATGGCTCATAATAAAACGTTAGCAGGGCAGTTATATAGTGAGTTGAAAGACTTTTTCCCGAATAATGCAGTTGAATATTTTGTTAGTTACTACGATTATTATCAGCCAGAAGCGTATGTACCACAAACAGATACGTTTATTGAAAAAGATGCGCAGATTAATGATGAAATTGATAAATTGCGTCACTCGGCAACGTCTGCATTATTTGAACGGGACGATGTAATTATCGTTGCGAGTGTTTCGTGTATATATGGCTTAGGTTCTCCAGAAGAATACCGCGAGCTAGTTGTTTCGCTTCGAGTTGGTATGGAAAAAGACCGTAATCAATTGCTTCGTGAACTTGTTGATGTACAGTATGGACGTAATGATATTGATTTCAAGCGTGGTACATTCCGTGTACGCGGAGATGTAGTTGAAATCTTCCCAGCATCACTTGATGAGCATTGTATTCGAATTGAGTTTTTCGGTGATGAAATCGATCGTATTCGTGAAGTAAATGCGTTAACAGGTGAAGTATTAGCAGAACGTGATCATGTAGCAATCTTCCCAGCATCTCACTTCGTTACACGTGAAGAGAAAATGAAGGTCGCTATTGAAAATATCGAAAAAGAATTAGAAGAACGTTTAAAGGAGTTAAATGATAACGGTAAGTTGTTAGAAGCGCAGCGTATAGAGCAACGTACACGTTATGATTTAGAAATGATGCGCGAGATGGGCTTTTGTTCAGGTATTGAAAACTACTCCCGTCATTTAACACTTCGTCCAGCGGGGGCAACGCCGTATACGTTATTAGACTATTTTCCGAAAGATTTCTTAATCGTTATGGATGAGTCGCACGTATCAGTACCACAAGTAAGAGCGATGTATAACGGTGACCAAGCACGTAAACAAGTGCTTGTGGATCATGGATTCCGTCTGCCATCAGCTTTAGATAATAGACCGCTCATGTTTGATGAGTTTGAGGAGAAAACGAATCAAGTTATTTACGTTTCAGCAACGCCAGGACCGTACGAGTTAGAGCAGTCACCAGAAGTAATAGAACAAATTATTCGTCCAACAGGGCTTTTAGATCCACCAATTGATATACGACCAATTGAAGGGCAAATTGACGATTTATTAGGAGAGATTCAAGATCGTATTGCAAAAAATGAACGTGTATTAATTACGACTTTAACGAAGAAAATGTCAGAGGATTTAACGGATTACTTAAAAGATGTAGGAATTAAAGTTAACTATCTTCACTCTGAAATTAAAACGTTAGAACGTATTGAAATTATCCGTGATCTTCGCCTCGGTAAATTTGATGTACTTGTCGGCATTAACTTATTGCGAGAAGGATTAGATATTCCGGAAGTATCACTTGTCGCTATTTTAGATGCTGATAAGGAAGGATTTTTGCGTTCAGAACGTTCATTAATTCAAACAATTGGTCGTGCCGCGCGTAATGAAAACGGCCGCGTTATTATGTATGCAGATCGTATAACGAAATCTATGGGAATTGCGATTGAAGAAACGAAGCGTCGTCGTAGTATACAAGAAGCTTACAATGAAGAGCATGGTATTACGCCGAAAACGATTCAAAAAGGCGTTCGTGATGTTATCCGTGCAACGACAGCTGCTGAAGAGGCAGAAACATACGAAGCAACTCCTTCTAAGAAAATGACGAAAAAAGAGCGCGAAAAGACAATTGCGAAGATGGAAGCAGAGATGAAAGAAGCAGCAAAAGCGTTAGACTTCGAGCGTGCAGCTGAACTAAGAGATTTACTATTAGAATTAAAAGCGGAAGGGTGAAAAAAGTGAGTAAGAGCAAGGATTTTATCGTTGTAAAAGGTGCTAGAGCACATAACTTAAAAAATATTGATGTAACCATTCCGAGAAATCAGCTTGTCGTTGTAACGGGATTGTCTGGTTCGGGGAAATCATCATTAGCATTTGATACGATTTATGCAGAAGGGCAGCGCAGATACGTAGAATCATTATCTGCGTATGCGCGCCAGTTTTTAGGACAAATGGATAAGCCGGATGTTGACACGATTGAAGGATTGTCACCAGCGATTTCAATCGATCAAAAAACGACGAGTCGTAATCCACGTTCAACTGTCGGAACGGTAACGGAGATTTATGATTATTTACGTTTATTATTTGCGCGAATTGGTACGCCAATTTGTCCAAATCATGGGATTGAAATTACATCACAAACAGTAGAGCAGATGGTAGACCGTGTTCTTGAATATCCTGAACGTACGAAATTACAAGTGTTAGCTCCTATCGTGTCTGGGCGTAAAGGTGCACATGTGAAAGTACTTGAAGATATTAAGAAGCAAGGATATGTTCGTGTACGTGTTGATGGTGAAATGCTTGATGTATCTGAAGATATTACGTTAGATAAAAATAAGAAGCATTCCATTGAAGTTGTAATTGACCGTATTGTTGTAAAAGAAGGAATCGCAAGCCGTCTTGCTGATTCACTTGAAAGTGCATTAAAGCTTGGCGGAGGCCGAGTGTTAATTGATGTAATGGGAGAAGAGGAACTTCTATTTAGTGAACATCATGCTTGTCCGCATTGTGGTTTTTCAATCGGAGAATTAGAGCCGCGTATGTTCTCATTCAACAGTCCGTTCGGAGCATGTCCTTCTTGTGATGGACTTGGTTCAAAGCTAGAGGTAGATTTAGAGCTTGTTATCCCGAACTGGGATTTATCATTAAATGAACATGCAATTGCACCTTGGGAACCGACAAGTTCACAATATTACCCGCAACTTTTACAATCTGTATGTAATCACTACGGCGTTGATATGGATGTGCCTGTGAAAAATATACCGAAAGATTTATTTGATAAAGTGTTGTACGGAAGCGGGGAAGAGAAGGTTTATTTCCGCTATGTAAATGAATTTGGTCAAGTAAAGGAAAATGAGATTTTATTTGAAGGTGTTATTCCAAACATTGAACGTCGTTATCGTGAAACGAGCTCCGATTACATTCGTGAGCAAATGGAAAAGTATATGGCAGAACAAGCTTGTCCGAAGTGTAAAGGTGGACGCTTAAAGCCTGAGAGCTTAGCTGTATTTGTTGGCAATAAAACGATTGCTGACGTAACGAAGTATTCAGTTCAAGAAGTACAAGAATTCTTCTCGAATGTAGAGCTAACGGAGAAGCAACAAAAAATAGCTCATTTAATTTTAAGAGAAATTCAGGAGCGCGTTGGGTTCTTAGTGAACGTTGGTTTAGATTATTTAACGTTAAGTCGTGCCGCAGGAACTTTATCAGGTGGTGAGGCGCAGCGTATTCGTTTAGCGACGCAAATTGGTTCTCGTCTAACTGGCGTACTTTATATTCTTGATGAACCTTCAATTGGTTTACACCAGCGTGATAACGATCGTCTTATTCGTACATTGCAAGAAATGCGCGATTTAGGTAATACGTTAATTGTTGTTGAACATGATGAAGATACGATGATGGCTGCTGACTATTTACTTGATATAGGGCCTGGTGCAGGTATTCACGGTGGACAGGTCGTTTCAGCAGGGACGCCGGCTGAAGTGATGCAAGATGATAATTCATTAACAGGGAAGTATTTAAGCGGTAAAGAGTTTATTCCAGTTCCACTTGAAAGACGTAAAGGTGATGGACGTAAAGTAGAGATTGTCGGCGCAAAAGAGAATAACTTAAAGAATGCGAAAATGTCATTCCCGCTTGGTACGTTTGTAGCGGTAACAGGGGTATCTGGTTCTGGTAAAAGTACGATGATTAATGAAGTACTATATAAATCGCTAGCTCAAAAGTTATATAAAGCGAAAGCGAAGCCAGGTACTCATAAAGAGATTAAAGGTCTTGAACATTTAGATAAAGTAATTGATATTGATCAATCACCAATCGGTCGTACACCACGTTCTAATCCAGCGACGTATACAGGTGTATTCGATGATATTCGTGATGTGTTTGCACAAACGAATGAAGCGAAAGTGCGCGGATATCAAAAAGGACGTTTCAGCTTTAACGTAAAAGGTGGCCGTTGTGAAGCGTGCCGTGGTGATGGAATTATTAAAATCGAAATGCATTTCCTACCAGATGTGTATGTTCCGTGTGAAGTTTGTCATGGTAAACGTTACAACCGTGAAACGTTAGAAGTGAAATATAAAGATAAGAATATTTCTGAAGTGTTAGGGATGACAATTGAAGATGGAGTAGAGTTCTTCGCTAATATCCCAAAAATTAAGCGTAAACTTCAAACGCTTGTAGACGTTGGGCTTGGTTATATGAAATTAGGTCAACCAGCAACAACATTATCTGGTGGGGAAGCACAGCGTGTGAAATTAGCTTCTGAATTACACCGTCGTTCTACAGGACGTACGTTATACATTTTAGATGAACCAACGACTGGTTTGCATGCGCATGATATTGCACGTCTTCTAGAAGTGTTGCAACGTCTTGTTGAGAGCGGTGAGACGGTACTTGTAATTGAACATAATTTAGATGTAATTAAAACGGCTGATTATATCGTTGACCTTGGACCAGAGGGTGGAGATAAAGGTGGACAAATCGTTGCTTCCGGAACGCCAGAGCAAGTAGTGAAAGAAGAGCGCTCGTACACAGGTAAATATTTAAAAGAGATTTTAAATCGTGATAAAGCAAGAATGAAAGAGAAAATAAAAGAAGTAGAATTATCGCAATAAGTTTATTGATGAAAACCGGGTGGAAATGACGCTCGTTTTTTATTGTATAGGGGGAGAAGATGAAGTTTTTAGAGGTGTTAAGGAAGAAAAATATGAAGGTAAGAGAGTTTCAAAATTGGGGTGTATATTTTCGAAAGCGCTGGGAGGATCACTTTGCAAATCATTTAAGTGATGAAGAAAAAGAAGACATTTTTCTTTATGGAGATAAGTATGGATGTGGGTATCTTTGGCACATATTTAGTTATGAGAAAAAGAAGCGTTTAGAGGGTAAAGAAGCAAAGAACGCGTTTCATAATGAAGTGAAAAAGGATTGCTACATTTTCTACCAACACTGTGATGAGGTACTGTTAATAAAGGATGCGAGTTTGTTACATATGGATGATATATTGTGTGAGAGGGACGATATGTATAAGGGTGATATCTATATTGTAGATAAGGAGTTCACTTGGACTTTTGTAAAAACTCATGAACATAGATGGTGCGGCCCTTATTTTACTAAGAAATGTTAGTAGGTATACAAGCATGAAAGATAGAATAAGTTGATATAAGTGTTCGTATCATACTTGCGTTTCTTATCTATTAGCGTATGATGAAATATATATGTTTAAAAGGATGTGTAACGAAATGAGATGGATTGTATCACTTCTTGTAAATAGCGTTGTGTTAATCGCTGTATCGGGACTTTTAAAAGGGATTGCACCAGATGCATTTTACGTAGCAAATATACAAACTGCAATTATTGCGAGTATTATATTGGCGGTTTTAAATGTGTTCGTAAAGCCATTTTTAATTTTAATTACGCTACCAATTACTGTTGTAACTTTCGGCTTCTTCTTAATTGTTATTAATGCGATTACGTTAAAAATAGCAGATTCATTATTAGGAGATGCTTTTAATATATCAGGATTTGGTGTAGCGATTGTTGCGGCAATTTGTATTTCAATTTTTAATATGATAATTGAAAAGGCAATTGTTGAGCCTCTATATGAAAAAAAGAGAAAGTGACAAAAAGAAAAACATTTCATTATTCGTATGAAATGTTTTTTTCTATTTATTAGAAACCGTATTTCTTGTTTTCAGAAAAAAATGGTACAATATCCGATAGAATGGAATTTTACATCAAACGAGACTGAACCCGCAGCGGAGTGGAGGTTTATACATATGCCGAAAGTAAGAACAAAAGATTTAATTGAACAATTTCAATTGGAGTTAATCAGTGGTGAAGAAGGCATTCATCGTCCGATTGATACAAGTGATTTATCACGACCTGGAATTGAAATGGCAGGATTTTTTACATACTATCCAGCAGATCGTGTGCAGCTTCTTGGTAAAACGGAGCTTACTTTCTTTGACACGTTAACGTCAGAGCAAAAACAAGAGAGAATGAAAGCGCTTTGTACTGAGGAGACGCCATGTATTATTGTAACTCGTAATCAAGATGTACCAGATGAGTTATTACAAGCATCACGTGAATCAGGTATGCCTTTATTACGTTCTTCTCAAACGACAACGAGATTATCAAGTCGTTTAACAAACTATTTAGAAGGTAAGTTAGCACCAACAACAGCTGTGCATGGTGTGTTAGTAGATATTTACGGCGTTGGTGTTTTAATTACAGGTCAAAGTGGTGTTGGTAAAAGTGAGACAGCTCTTGAGCTTGTAAAGCGTGGTCACCGTCTTGTTGCGGATGATAGTGTGGAAATTCGTCAAGAAGATGAAGACATGTTAGTCGGAAGTTCACCAGATTTAATCGAGCATTTATTAGAAATTCGTGGTCTAGGTATTATTAACGTTATGACGTTATTCGGTGCAGGGGCAGTACGAAATTATAAGCGTATTACACTTGTTATTAATCTTGAAATTTGGGATCAAAAGAAAAATTACGATCGCTTAGGTCTTGATGAAGAGAAGATGAAAATTATTGATACAGAACTTACGAAGATTACACTTCCAGTTCGTCCTGGTCGAAACTTGGCTGTTATTATTGAAGTAGCAGCGATGAACTTCCGTTTGAAACGTATGGGAGTCAATGCAGCACAGCAGTTCTCTGAACGATTAATGAGTGCAATTGAGTTAGGAAATCAGGAGTAAACTTTGGAGAGGGAGGTCATATACATATGCTGTTAGCTTCTGTACCACAGCTTGACCGTGTAGCTATCCAACTTGGGCCGTTTCCTGTGTATTGGTACGGGATTATTATCGGTACAGGTGTACTATTAGGTCTTTGGCTGGCAACTCGCGAGGGAGAAAGGCTAGGTATTCCAAAAGATACATTTGTTGACCTTGTATTAATTGCAGTACCGATCGCTATTCTTTTTGCGAGAATGTACTATGTTATTTTTGAATGGGAATATTACGCACAAAATCCGAGTCAAATTATTAATATTCGTCAAGGTGGTTTGGCGATTCACGGTGGTTTAATCGGGGCTGTTATTACAGGTGTTCTTTTTGCGAAACGACGCGGGGTTTCCTTCTGGAAGCTGGCTGATATTGCTGCACCAAGTATTTTACTAGGACAAGCAATTGGCCGATGGGGAAACTTTATGAACCAAGAGGCGCATGGTGATGAAGTAACGAGACAGTTTTTAGAAGGTCTTCATTTACCGGATTTCATTATTAATCAAATGTATATTGAGGGTGTGTACTATCATCCGACGTTTTTATATGAATCATTATGGAATTTTGCAGGCGTAATTTTACTACTTGCATTAAGAAAAGTGAATTTACGTCGCGGGGAGTTATTCTTCACATATTTAATTTGGTATTCAGTAGGACGCTTCTTCGTAGAAGGCTTACGTACAGATAGTTTAATGCTAGGACCACTTCGTATTGCACAAGTAATGTCAATTGGACTTGTTGTTATTTCTATTATTTTCATTATTGTGAGACGAAAAATGGGGCAAGCTGATAAAAGATATTTAGAAAATTAGAGACAAGTAGCATCTTATTATAAGATGCTGCTTCTTTCATATTCAGGAAGGCGAAAGGACTAAGGCGATGAGAATAAATACCGTGTTATTTGATTTAGATGGAACTTTAATTAATACAAATGAACTTATTATTTCTTCGTTTTTACATACTTTAAATACATATTATCCAAATCAATATAAGCGTGAAGATGTGTTGCCATTTATCGGTCCATCTTTGCATGATACTTTCAGCAAGATTGATGAAAGTAAGGTTGAAGAGATGATTACTAGCTATCGGAAATTTAACCATGATCATCATGATGAATTAGTAGAAGAATATGAAACTGTATATGAAACAGTTCGAGAGTTGAAGAAGCAAGGTTATAAAGTTGGTATTGTTACAACGAAAGCGAGACAAACCGTTGAGATGGGATTACAGTTGTCAAAGCTTGATGAATTTTTTGATGTTGTCGTGACAATTGATGATGTAGAGCATGTGAAACCACATCCGGAGCCACTTCAAAAAGCGCTTGAATTATTAGATGCAAAACCAGAAGAGGCATTGATGGTTGGGGATAATCATCATGATATTGTCGGTGGTCAAAATGCGGGGACGAAAACAGCTGCGGTTTCATGGACGTTGAAAGGTAGAGCGTATTTAGAGGCTTACAAGCCGGACTTTATGCTAGATAAAATGAGTGATTTGCTACCGATTTTGTCTAACATGAACCGTTCATAAAGGTTCAAGTAAGTTAGTAGAGGAGCGAGCTAAGTGCGACGGACAACGCGCTATCCTGTTTCAGGAGAAAATTCGTTATGGAATGTGTATAAAACAGTGTCTTTTTGGAAGGTAATGAAAAACTTTATTATTATCCAAATTGCGCGTTACACGCTATTTTTATCCGTAAAAAATTGGTTGTACCGCACTTTTTTACGGATGAAAGTAGGAAAGAAAACATCATTTGCGCTTATGGTAATGCCGGATATTATGTTCCCAGAAAAGATAACTGTGGGAGAGAATTCGATTATTGGCTATAACACAACGCTTTTAGCACATGAATATTTAATTCGTGAATATCGACTTGGCGAAATCGTCATTGGAAATGAAGTAATGATTGGAGCGAATGTAACAATATTACCAGGTGTGAACATTGGAGACGGTGCGACTGTCTCAGCTGGCACACTTGTTCATAGAGATGTACCGAGCGGTGCTTTCGTAGGTGGAAATCCAATGCGTATTATTTATACGAAAGAGCAAATGACCGCAAGAGAAGGTTCATGGTGAAAATGTAACATTTCTCCTCTTTTTTTATGAATAAAAAGGAAATAATTGAGTATAATATACTGTTTTGTTTTTTACGGAATCGTTTATACTTATAGATAGAAGAATGTGTGAACGAAGAAAACAAAAAACTGGAGGATATATGGGGAAAAATCAAAGGATATATAAGGAGAACGGACAAGTTATCTCTTTTAATCAATTAGCGGACTTCTTTTATAAAAAAGGGATGAGAGCTTACAAAGGACAAAAATTGCAAGATGCAATTAAATATTTTCGAAGAGCGGCACAAAGTGAGAAGGAGCCGTTTATTTTATGTCAATTAGCATCAGTATTATCTGAGGCTGGTGAATATCAAGAATCGAATCAAATCTTCTTAAAGTTAGTTAGATCTAATCCAGAACTTGAACAGTGCTATTATTTTATTGCAAATAATTATGCATATATGGGGTTATTTCAACAGGCGAAGAAATATGCAGATCGTTATTTAGAAGTTGCAAAAGAGAAGGAATTCGTAGAAGATACGTTAGAACTTCTTGAGATTATGGAAGAAGAAGCAATGGGTGCGGAAGAGATTGAAGATGAAGATGATTTAATTGTTATGCAGGAAGAAGCGAATCGCTATATTCGTAATGGACAATTGGAAGAAGCAATTGCTACATTAGAAATTGTTACGAAAGATTATCCGGAATTTTGGTCAGGTCATAATAATTTAGCCATTGCACATTTTCAATCTGGTAATGTAGACAAAGCACTGAAGTTAACAGAAATGATTTTAGAGAAAAATCCTGGCAATATACATGCGCTTTGTAATACGCTTATTTTTCTATATTCAATTGGAGAGCATAAACAAGTAGAGGCATTAGCGGGACAGCTAGTTTCGGTATATCCGATTTCATTTGAACATCGTTTGAAACTGGGAACTACACTCGCAACAATTGGTTATTTCGAGCATGCATATAAGTGGTTCAAACTATTAAAGCGTCAAGGATATGAGGGAGACGTTAGTTTTTATTATTGGTTTGCATATTCTGCGTATATGGTGAAAGACCAGCAACTAGCTGAAAAAATGTGGCAATATGTCGTGGAATTACATCCTGATAAAAAGGGAAAAGAACCGTGGAATGCGCTGAATTTAGCAGATGAAGGGCAAAATGTGTTATTTGAAGAATTACGAAAATCATTTCAGCAAAGTGCGACGCTAGAAGAACAAATGCTAGCTTTATATTTAATGAATGAATTGTCAACGCCGGAGAAGGTTGGATTCTTCTTTGATATAACGCAAGCGAAGAACGGTGTTCCCATCGTATCGCAACTTGCAAAGTACTTCTTTTTACTTAATAGTCATAAGAGTATTCCAGCTGATTTACAGCAATTTGAGCAGTGCGCGAGAATTGCGGATGCATTATACAATTATACGAAAAAAGATGATGAATTAATCGAAGAGTGTTTACACTTTTGGTTTTGTACGTTCATACGTTTATATACATCTGGAGACATATTTACAAATGTGTACGGCTGGTCAGCTGCGATTGAATACATTGTACGCGGCGAACAAGGAAATAAAATGACACAGTCGGAGCTTGGAGATGTATATAATGTATCTGTAGCGACTGTCCGAAAGTATGTGCAAGCTGTTAAGCGTACGCACACATAAGATAAGCAAATCATTGGGAAAAAAATGATGCTAACAGTATAATGAGGGTAACTTAATTGTGTAGGAATGGATAGGAGTGAATAGTGTGTCAGAAGAAAAAATTTATGATGTCGTTATTATTGGTGCAGGACCAGCTGGTATGACAGCTGCAGTATATACATCTCGTGCAAATTTAAGCACATTAATGCTTGAGCGAGGTATTCCAGGTGGCCAAATGGCAAACACGGAAGATGTAGAAAACTACCCAGGTTATGAGTCTATTTTAGGACCAGATTTATCAAATAAAATGTTTGAGCATGCGAAGAAATTTGGTGCTGAATATGCATACGGTGATGTGAAAAAAGTCATCGATGGTAAAGAATACAAAACAATTATTGCTGGTAAAAAAGAATATAAAGCACGTGCAATTATCGTTGCAAGCGGTGCAGAGTATAAAAAAATTGGTGTACCGGGTGAAACAGAACTTGGCGGCCGCGGTGTATCATATTGTGCAGTATGTGACGGAGCATTCTTTAAAGGAAAAGAGCTTATCGTAATTGGTGGCGGAGATTCTGCTGTTGAAGAGGGTGTGTTCTTAACACGCTTCGCATCAAAAGTAACGATCGTTCACCGTCGTGACACGCTTCGTGCACAGAAAATTTTACAAGACCGTGCTTTCCAAAACGAAAAAGTAGATTTCATTTGGAATCACACTATAAAAGAAATCAACGAAGCAAGTGGTAAAGTAGGAAGTGTAACACTTGTGGACGTAAATAGTGGAGAAGAGAAAGAAGTCAAAACTGACGGCGTATTTGTATACATCGGTATGTTACCTTTATCAAAACCATTTGTTGAACTAGGTATTACAAATGAAAATGGTTACCTTGAAACGAACGAGCGTATGGAAACGAAAATCCCTGGTATTTTCGCAGCTGGTGATGTTCGTGAAAAAATGCTTCGTCAAATTGTAACTGCAACAGGTGACGGTAGTATTGCAGCGCAAAGTGCACAACATTACGTAGAAGAATTATTAGAGGAATTAAAAACTGTATCAGAAAAATAAGGGATAATATACCTTGTGAGAAGAAAGCTACCGACAGGAGCTTTCTTCTTTTTTTGTGTGAAAATGTCAAAGTTTTGTCAAAAAATATAAGGATTATAAGCTTTCTTATTGATATACTGGACTTTACGGAAAAAATCACTATAAGAAATGAGGAATTTATTCAGTATGGAATGGCGTAATATATATCGTGGATTTTGTATGGGCGTTAGTGATTTAATTCCTGGTGTGAGCGGCGGTACAATCGCTGTTGTGTTAGGGATTTATGAACAATTGCTTGCGGCAATTAGTGGATTCTTTAGTCGTGAATGGAAAAAACATTTAGGATTTTTAATTCCCCTTGCAGCTGGTGTGGCAGCGGCATTTTTAACGTTAAGTCACGTTATTAAATATTTACTTGCAAATCATTATGAACCGACTCAATTTTTCTTCCTCGGTTTAATTATTAGTATATTACCGATGTTAATGAGGGAAGCTGATGCAAAGTCGTCGTTTAAAGGTAAGCACATCGTTTTATTAATAGTTGCAGCAATTCTTGTTGCGATTACAGCTTTCTTTAAACCAGATAAGGCAGCAGATCCAATTACGACTTTAACAATTGTAAATGCAATTGGTTTATTTTTCGCAGGATGGATGGCTAGTATGGCAATGCTGCTTCCTGGGATTAGTGGATCGTTTATTTTATTAATTATTGGTGTGTATCCAACAGCAATTAACGCTTTAACTACACTTAACTTACCTTTAATCGTGGTTATCGGTGCTGGTGTTATGGTTGGATTTGTTGTAAGTAGTAAAGGCATTAGTTTTTTATTAGATCGTTATAAAAGTATGACATTTGCGGCAATTATTGGACTTGTAATCGGTTCGATTGTAATTGTATTCCCTGGGATTCCGACTGGTGGATTTTCAATTATAAGTTCAATCATTACCTTTATTTTAGGATTTGCGATTGTTACTTATTTCGGTAAGAAATAAGTACTTTAATCCCCTTGGCGATAAAAAGCGTTAAGGGGATTTTTCATGCTATTCATTAAAAGTCTAAGCATTTACATTGCTTGTTATAGAAAGCTTTTTTAAAATTGCTGAGTAGCATATGCTTAGCGAAAGAGGACTGGCTCCTTCGTTGTAGCAAACTGTTTTTGATAGTATAATGAAAGAAGTATGCAGTGAGGAATTTTACTGCAAGTAGCTGAGGTGAAGAAACATGCAAAGAGTGACAAACTGTGTGTTAATTAGAGATAATGAAGTACTCTTACTCCAAAAACCTCGCCGGAATTGGTGGGTTGCACCAGGCGGGAAAATGGAGCGTGGTGAGACTGTAAGAGATTCCGTTGTTCGCGAATATCGCGAAGAAACAGGTATTTATTTGAAAAACCCAGCGTTAAAGGGGGTCTTCACCTTTGTCATCCAAGAAGGTGATAAAGTTGTTTCTGAATGGATGATGTTCTCCTTTTTAGCGACAGATTTTGCAGGAGAAAACAAACTAGAGAGCGAAGAAGGCATCATTGGTTGGCATACATTTGATAAAATTGATGATTTAGCAATGGCGCCAGGAGATTATCACATTATTGATTATTTAATTAAAGGAAATGGCATAATCTACGGTACATTTGTATATACCCCAGATTTTGAGTTGCTTTCATATCGATTAGATCCGAGTTAAACCGTCAAGGAGAGGATACGATGACAGAGAATAATGATATAAAAATGGTAATTATTACAGGGATGTCTGGAGCTGGAAAAACAGTAGCTTTACAAAGTTTTGAAGATTTAGGATATTTTTGTGTAGATAATTTACCACCGATGTTATTGCCAAAGTTTATTGAGCTTATGGCGGATTCAAAAGGGAAAATGAATAAAGTGGCACTTGGTATTGATTTACGTGGCCGAGAGTTTTTCGAACATTTATGGGGAGCACTTGATGATTTATCAGAACGTACATGGATTATTCCTCATATTTTATTTTTAGATGCGAAAGATAGTACGCTTGTAACTCGTTATAAAGAAACGAGACGTTCGCATCCACTTGCACCAACTGGTTTGCCGTTAAAGGGAATCGAAGCAGAGCGCAATTTATTAACAGATATGAAGGCACGAGCGAATATTGTGCTTGATACATCGGATTTAAAACCGAAAGAATTACGTGAAAAAATTGTTCACTTGTTCTCAACAGAAACTGAGCAAGCATTTCGTGTAAATGTTATGTCATTTGGATTTAAGTACGGTATTCCAATTGATGCAGATTTAGTATTTGATGTTCGTTTTTTACCAAATCCATATTACATTCCACACATGAAGCCATTAACAGGACTAGATGAAGAAGTTTCTTCGTATGTACTGAAATTTAATGAGACACATAAGTTTTTAGAGAAGTTGACGGATCTGATTACTTTCATGCTGCCTCATTATAAAAGAGAAGGCAAAAGTCAACTTGTAATTGCAATTGGATGTACAGGTGGACAGCATCGTTCTGTTACGCTTACAGAATACCTTGGGAAACATTTGAAACCAGAGTATAGTGTTCATGTATCTCATCGTGATGTGGAGAAGAGAAAGGGCCATTAAGGGATGAAAAAAGAGAGAAAACCTAAAATTGTCATCATGGGAGGCGGAACTGGACTCTCAGTTTTATTAAGAGGATTAAAGCAATATCCTGTTGATATTACAGCAGTTGTTACAATCGCTGATGATGGTGGCAGTTCGGGTCGATTACGTGATGAGTTAGAAATTCCACCTCCAGGTGACATCCGTAACGTACTTGTTGCGTTATCGGATGTAGAGCCACTGGTGGAAGCTTTATTTCAGCACCGTTTCACAACAGGAGACGGACTGAAAGGTCATGCGTTAGGAAATCTATTATTGGCAGGTATGACCTCGATTACAGGAGACTTTTTCCATGCAATTACGGAAACAAGTAAAGTATTAAATGTCAGAGGACGTGTATTACCAGCAGCGAATCAAAGTGCGGTACTTCATGCGGAACTTGAAGATGGAGAAATTGTAACAGGTGAATCAAAGATTCCTTATTACGGAAAGAAGATTAATCGCGTCTTTTTAACTCCAGAAGATGTAGAGCCATTGCATGAAACGTTGGCTGAGATTAAACGAGCTGATTTACTTGTTTTCGGCCCAGGAAGTTTGTATACGAGTATATTACCCAATTTAGTTGTTAACAAAATTGGAGACGCAGTTCTTGCTGCAAAGGCGAAGAAGGTATATGTATGTAACGTTATGACACAAGCGGGTGAAACGATGGGATATACTGCTTTTGATCATGTGCAGGCGTTACACGATCATTTAGGGCAACCATTTATCAATACTGCAATTGTAAATAACCGTGAGATTCCTTGTGAATTACGTAAGTTATATGATGAAGAAATGTCTACACCAGTTGTAGTGGATGAAGAACGTTTTGTTGAAAATAATATTGATGTTATTCAAGAGGGATTAGCGAAGTATGATGATCATGTTGTAAGGCATGATACGTTAAAGTTAGCTTCGATTTTATATTCATTGTTATAAATATGCGTTGCCTCGTTTGAGGTAGCGCTCCTCATTCATATAGGACAAGAATTTTGTTCCGCAATAATCGTATAAGGAGGTGTTGACTGTGTCATTTGCATCAGAAACAAAGAAAGAGTTGACGAATCTTGAGATGAAGGAATGCTGTGAGAAAGCAGAATTATCAGCGCTACTTCGAATGAACGGGTCGCTTTCTTTTTCAAACCGTCGTCTATCTATCGATATTCAAACGGAAAATGCGGCAATTGCAAGAAGGATTTATACGCTTTTGAAAAAAGGATATGACGTGACGGTAGAATTACTTGTTCGTAAAAAAATGCGATTGAAGAAAAATAATGTATATATTGTGCGGCTTGTTGAGAAGTCTCGCGAAATATTAGCTGATCTTCATATTGTTCGAGATGACTTTTCATTTATTCGAAATATATCACAAGAATTGATTGAGAAGAAGTGTTGTAAACGATCGTATTTACGCGGAGCATTTTTAGCAGGTGGTTCAGTAAATAACCCAGAAACATCATCTTATCATTTAGAAATCTTTTCGTTATATAAGGAACATAATGATGCTATATGTGAACTGATGAACGGATTTGATTTAAATAGTAAGACGCTGGAGAGAAGAAAAGGGTACATTACGTATTTGAAAGAAGCAGAAAAAATTACAGAGTTTTTAAATATTATAGGTGCTCATAATGCACTTTTAAGATTTGAAGATATTCGAATCGTACGTGATATGCGTAATTCTGTAAATCGTTTAGTGAACTGCGAAACAGCTAATTTAAATAAAACAATTGGTGCAGCACTAAGGCAGATTGAAAATATACGCTACATTGATGAGACAGTTGGTCTTGATATATTGCCGGATAAACTACAAGAGATTGCACAATTACGAAGAGATTATCAAGATGTAACATTGAAAGAGTTAGGTGAGATGGTATCCGGGGGGAAGATTAGTAAGTCGGGTATTAATCATCGTTTGCGTAAAATCGATGAAATTGCAGAGAAATTACGCGCGGGGGAAACGGTAGCAAAAAAATAAGAGGTTAAAGGGGAAATGGAGCTGTGGTTCAAAAAAGAGTTCAAGTTTCATTAAAAAACGGTTTACAAGCACGTCCGGCTGCGTTGTTTGTACAAGAGGCAAATCGCTTTCATGCAGATATCTTCATCGAGAAAGATGGAAAGACAGTAAATGCAAAGAGCATAATGGGGATTATGAGCTTAGCAATTGGAACTGGAAGCATGATAACAATTACAACAGAAGGTTCAGATGCAGAAGAGGCTTTAGAAGCATTAGCTGCATATGTACAATAAAAAGCTATCGCGTATATGCGATAGCTTTTTTGTTGTCTGTGCGAATTAGCGAGGAGGGGTATTTAAGGGGTACGTGCTTGTCGAGAATTGTCGGTAAGTCGATAAGTTATGTCGAAACGTCGATATATTAAAATAATCGCCGATATAATCGGAGTTGCGGTCGATATATTTGAAAAATCGCTGATATATTTAGAGAGATACTGGATGGGGTATGTGAGCGGGGAACAATATATAAAAGAAGCGCCCAATTATAGGGCGCTTCCACTTTTAGTTGTATCCAGCTCCAGCGACCTGCGATTCTAAACGAGCCGCTTTCGCTTTTAGTTATTAACGATTTGTAAAGATTTTATCGATTAAACCGTATTCTAAAGCTTTTTCTGCTGTCATGAAGTTGTCGCGGTCTGTGTCGCGTTGTAGTACTTCAAGTGGTTGACCAGTGCGGTCAGCAAGAATTTGGTTTAGTTTTTCACGTAAGAATAGGATACGTTTTGCAGCGATTTCGATTTCAGTCGCTTGACCTTGTGCTCCGCCAAGTGGTTGGTGAATCATTACTTCACTGTTTGGAAGTGCATAACGTTTTCCTTTTTCACCTGCTGCAAGTAAGAATGCACCCATAGATGCTGCCATACCGATACAGATTGTTGATACTTGTGGTTTAATAAACTGCATTGTATCATAGATTGCCATACCTGCTGTGATAGAACCACCAGGGCTGTTGATGTAGATGTGAATATCTTTTTCTGGATCTTGAGATTCCAAGAATAAAAGCTGGGAAACGATTGAGTTAGCTACGTTGTCATCAATTGCACTACCAAGCATAATGATGCGGTCTTTTAATAGTCGAGAGTAAATATCGTAAGCGCGTTCTCCACGATTTGTTTGTTCAATTACTGTAGGAATTAAATTCATCTGTTATTTCCTCCTTATAAAGCTTTCTTAGTCTTATAATACAATTATGGTCAATAAAGGTCAAACGAAACCACTTTAAATCAAAAAAATATGTAGTTGTACCATGAAATATTCGCTATGTTTTCGAAATTCCCTGCTTATGTATCTTCAACATCATAACCGAATTACATAAATTTAAACGTTATGAAAACTGGAGAAAAAAGAAAAGAACGCCTTTTAACTGAAGCGTTCTTTCGATAATTAGTCTTTTAAAAGATAGGTTACTTTATTTAAAATCTTTTCGATTTGTTTCGCGTTTTTACTATACATTTCACTTGCTGATTTCGACTTTGTTTCTAAGGAAAATAGTTCAAGATCAGCATGACATTTTTTTAAAGATGCTAATAATAAAGGTTTGTTTTGAGGAGAAGGCATTTGGAGTTTGTCATTGTAAATGTCGATAGTAAGTTGTCCGTATGAATCCACTTGACCGAGGAAGACATTTTCAATAACAACACCGAGTTTTTCTAATTCTGAATGTAGCCAAGCGCGGTTATGTCCGCTTGCTGAAAGAGGTTCATCTAGTACATTTCCATCCATAATAACAGTTTGTGGTTCTTTCTCGTTTGGTACTTTTAAACCGATGTCTTTTGCTGTAAGTGGCTGGGAATCTTTCTTTAATAATACATTTAATTCTCCGCTCGGTTCTAAGACAGCAAATTCGACTTCAGCTACGCTGAACGCACTTTTTCCACGGAGAAGTTCCAGTAATTCGTCACTCGTATATTTTTCTTTCTTTAAGTTATCTTCGAGTATCTTTCCGTCTTTTATTAATACGGTAGATTTCCCTTCAAAGAAGTCCCGAGCTGTTTTGTTCTTTAAAGAGAGGATTCCTGTTAAAAAAGGTACCACAGCGAAAATGAGTATCGCAAAGACGCCGTGAAAAAATTTTGAATCGAGCCCTGTAGATACTTGGGCAGCGATGTCACCAATCGTCATTCCGGCTATGTATTCAAAAAAGGAAAGCTGAGAGATTTGTCTTTTCCCTAACCATTTCGTAATAGCGAATAAAATAATTAATATGAATACAGAGCGAAGAATGACAAGTGTCCATTCCGGCAGGTGAGACATAGTCGTTTCCTCCAGTCTACTTAAAACCCTTTATATTGAGGTTCTTCACGTTCTAATACTGAAATTCTATCCTTTAAATCAGCGATGACGCTGTCCATTTCTAACATACATTCATGAAATACGCGTTTTGATTCTTCGTCTTGTGAATTTAATGAAAGGGAGCTTAAACTTGCTTGAGCGCCCCTTACACTAGCAAGGCAAGTTTTTACGCTAGCGATAACAGTCATATAAACACCTCTTATCCTTTCGGTTTGAATAACAATGCTCCAATGAAGCCGAAAATAATAGCCGCTGATACACCGGCGCTCGTTACTTTAAACATGCCGGTAATAACGCCAACGATGCCATGTTTTGCAGCTTCTTCCATTGCGCCATGAACGAGGGCATTACCAAAGCTTGTAATAGGTACAGTTGCCCCGGCTCCAGCGAAATCAATTAATGGCTCATACAAATTAAATCCATCTAATATAGCTCCAGCAACAACGAGTGTTGCCATTGTATGAGCAGGTGTTAGTTTGCCGACATCAAACATAAGTTGGCCGATTACACATATGAGTCCGCCAATGACGAAAGCCCAGAAAAAAATCATTGCGTTGCACCTCCAAATTCAATCGAAACGGCGTGAGCGATACACGGAATCGTTTCTTCTTGTTGGAATGTAAGTGGAGATAGTAAAGCGCCTGTCGCAACGACAAGTATTTTTTTGAACTCTCCTCTTTTCATTCGGTTTAATAAATGACCGTACACGACTGTTGCAGAACATCCAGGTCCGCTAGCACCAGCTATGACAGGTTGTCCTTCTCTATAAATGATAATTCCGCAATCTTGAAATTGTTCGCTCGTTACTTTCGTTCCGTGTTTATGTAGTAAGTCATAAGCAATTTCGCGTCCTACATGTCCGAGATCGCCTGTTACGATTAAATCGTAGTAAGAGGCATCAATTTGACGTTCACGTAAATGGGCTTCAATTGTATCAACTGCAGCTGGAGCCATTGCGCCTCCCATATTAAACGGATCCGTTAATCCCATATCAACCACTCGGCCGATTGTTGCAGAGGTTACTCTTGGACCGTGTCCAGTATCGCTTAATATAGCGGCTCCTGCTCCGGTTACTGTCCACTGTGCAGTAGGCGGCTTTTGTCCACCGTATTCGGTAGGGTAGCGGAACTGTTTTTCTACAGCTGTATTATGGCTTGAAGCTCCAGTTAATAAATATTTTGCACCTTTTGCATTTACGATACTTGCCCCAAGTGCTAAACCTTCCATAGAAGTAGAACAAGCCCCGAATAATCCGAGATAAGGAGTGCCCAGTGTGCGGCAAGCAAAGCTTGTAGGGGTAATTTGATTAATTAAATCTCCTGCGAGTACGAACTGAATATCATCTTTACGAAGTTCTGCTTTTTCAGTAGCGCGACTACAAGCCTCTTCGAATAAAATTTTATGTGCTTTTTCATAGGAATCTTGTCCGAGCCATAAATCTTCATGAAGGATATCGAAGTCTTCTGGGATGTTCCCCTTTGCTTCAAATGGTCCACCGACAACCCCTGTTGAAATAATGACTGGTTTGTTTTCAAATACCCACGTTCGGTGTCCTTGTAACATTTATAGCCCTCCCCATTGAACGAGAATAGTTTTAATAAGTGCGATGACGAAAGCGGAAAATACACCAAATAAAATAACAGAACCAGCTAGTTTAAACATATTACCGCCGACACCGAGTACAAAACCTTCCGTTCGGTGTTCAATACACGCGGAGATAACAGAGTTACCAAATCCAGTGACAGGTACAGCTGTTCCAGCGCCTGCAAACTGACCGAGACGATCGTATACACCGAATCCGGTTAGCAACATTGAGATAAAAATGAGAGTTGCGACTGTTGGATTTCCTGCTGAGCGTTCGGTAAAATCGAAATACGTAATATAAAAAGTTGATATCAGTTGCCCGATTAGGCAGATAAAACCACCAACGAAAAAGGCCTTTAAACAATTTTTTAGAACAGGGCGTTTCGGTTCGCGTTCTTGCTCAAATTTTTTGTATTCCTGTTGTACAGGGGTTAAGTTTTTATCTTTACTTGACATTGCAATCCTTCCTTTTCTATTCGAAAGCGTTAAGTGTTAGATTCCATTTCTGATCCGATTAGCTTTAACTGTTTTTTGATCTCATCTTTAGATACTTCTTTTTTCTTAATTTTGTTTGCAAGCTTTTCGAGTAACATAAAGATTTTTTTATCTGTACTAACACGAACATCGAAAGTAGGATATTCATCACTTAGTTGCTTTTGAAGTTTCTTGCGCAAAGGTTTTAATCCAAACCTTTCATGATGCTCAGGTATAACCGCTATGTAGAGATCTAAATTTGAATTCACTGCTGCGCTTTTTATAATTTCATCCATAGCGAGGGCCTTTTTCTTAGCTCCTTGCGATATAGATTGATTAAAGGATTCTGTACTCATCTTTGTTAATTTTGGACCCTTTTCTTTTTCTGTTCGTTTTGTTTCTTCTTTCTTTACCTTTTTATCTAATGGGCTATGATCACAACCGGTAAAAGAACTAAATAGAAGTATAAATAACGCGGTTATAAGTCCAATCTTTCGCATAATCATCATTCCATTTCTATTGCAATATGTAATGTGATAGAAAAAGGATGACTGCATATCATCCTTTTTCTATTTCACAGCAAGACTGATTCGTTATTGCTGTGAGTATTGTGGTTCTTCTTGTTGGACTTCTTCAACACGTGGGTTTAAAGAATCGATAATCGTTTGTGTTTGCTGCGCAGCTGTTTGGAAAAGTTGCTTAGCTTGTTGGTTATCCGTATCAAGAGCGAATCCCTCTAAGCTAGCTTGTGCACTTTTTAATCCAGAAACAGTCTGCTTTAATTTTGTAATTACAGTCATTGAATGAAGCCCCCTTTGGAATATCAATTCAAAGATTATAATTTGTGAGTTGGGGAGAATTTATGATTGGAAAATTTAGGGGTGGAATGGATTTTATATGCTTTTAGCTAAGATGCATAAGGTATTACGGGGATATTTTTATTGATTTAGATGGATTTTATTGCTATTATTATGAGAAGAAAATGAAGTGTTTTCTATAATCATGCGCCCATAGCTCAGTCGGATAGAGCGGTGGTTTCCGGTACCACGTCTGCCGGGGGTTCGAATCCCTCTGGGCGCGCTTTTAGATTTTTAAATAATTACATGTTTTTTCTTAAAACCTTGATATAACTGGACTTATATAATTTTGTAGGAACTATCTATTTCAAATAAACTTATACGTTTAGAAATTTTTTTGCACGATTTTTGCACGTTTTATATAACTGATTGGAACAAATTCAACATAGTTTGATCAACGATTCTAGATTCTTTTTGTTCCATTTCATCTAAGACATGTGAATATGTTTGTAGTGTAATTACAATATCTTTGTGGCCAAGTCTTCTTGAAATGTATTTTATATTAACGCCATTGTATAAGAGTATAGATGCATGTGTATGGCGTAATGAATGACATGTTATTAGTTTAACATTGCACCTTGCGCAAATCTTTTTAAGAACTTTGTTTACAGCGTTATTTGTTATAACTTCCATTTGATTATTAATAAAGCACAAATTTTTAGTATTCCTTAAACCTGTTTTCAGAGCATGTTCTTTTTGGTGTTTTTGTAAATCTTTTAACATATTCACTGTTTCCTGATCAATTGTTATTGTACGTACAGATTGATAATTTTTAGTGTTACCAAAGTCATTCTTATCACGATAATCCCAAGTCTTATTGATTGTAATTGTTCTTTCTTCTAAGTCTATACAGTCCCATGTCATCCCCATTATTTCACCAAATCTTGCCCCAGTGGCTATGGCAAAAAGAATTATATATCTTGAAATGTATTGTGGTGTCAAATTTGCGCGTAATTCATCCACTATGTTTTTCATCTCTTCTTGATTGATAAACTTTAATTCTTCTGATTTTGTTTCATTTTCTCCATGTATGATAGCTTTGTAAGTAGGGTCTCTATGCAAAATTCCATCTTCAATTGCATATTTTATACATGCTTTAACGCAGTTATGTTTTTTCTTGACGGTCATTTTAGCACGTTTTTTAGATAATTCATTTAAAAAGTTTTGATATAAAACTCTATTTAAGTCTTTCATACGGACACCAATAAAATGTTCTTCGACTAATTTTACAGATTGTAAAAGGTTTTTCTCATGCGATAGACTATGTTTTCCTTTTTTATATACTTCAAACCATTCTCTCATATACTCGGAGAATAGTTTATCTTCTGCATTTAAATTATGTCCACGACTTATTTTTTTTTCTAATTCACTTGCTGCAATTGCTGCTTCCTTTTTGGTCGAGAATCCACCTTGGGTTTTTGTTTTGTATTTATCTCCATCTTTATAAGAAACGCGATACCTCCAACCAGTTGCTCTTTTTTCAAAGCTTGCCAAGTTTTTCTCCTCCATTCAAAATAAAATTCACTAAAATTTTTGAATGTTTATATGTGTATCAGTTAAGAAATGAACTAAGTAATTTTTATGATAAAAAGATACTCCTTTTGTCATCCGGATATATTCAAATGCATCTATAACACAAGCCGTTGTAACTTCAAGTTCTTCTGCTATATCCCAAGGTGTTTGGATGCCTTTTTCATAGCATAGTATTAAAGCATCAATTGTCACAATTCGGAGGCAGCCTATTTTTCGGGCTTGGAATTCTTGCTGACGTTCGGTAATAGTTTCCTGTTTAATTATATTACCTATGCCTTTCTCAAAGTGAGCTATTTCCTCACTAACTGTTACGTATTTTTCTGCAATGGTTTGATTAAGATTATTATTGATATATATTTCACTACCAACACAAAGTCCACTTAACCCATTAGGCATCTCATTATTAAAGTTGAAAGTTATTTCTGGATATTGTGCTATAAGTGTTTCCAACTTGTTCATATAAATGCTCCTATTTTCTTTTACTTTTAACAAAATTAATGAAGTCCATTACCTCTTGTAGTTCTTCTTTGCTTAGATTATCTTCCATGTGAGCTGCGATTACCATATGAGGATCATCTTCTGTTTCCTGATCCTTGTTTATAGTGATAATCCCTGATACATCATCATCAGTAATTCTTTCTCCTTTTTCCAGCTTTTCTGCTATCGTAAAGAAACTTTGGGGACTTACCTGTAATGCCTTTGCATAATTTTGTATATCTAACTCATCAAGTGTGCTATTTCTATTTTCATGACCAGATATGGTGCTTTGTTTATAACCAGTAACTTTTTCTAAATCTTTTTGAGTCATTCTTCTGTATTTACGTAAATATTTGATCGCTGGACCCAGAATATTTTTTTTCAATTTCAAGTGACCTCCATCCATTGATACGATAAGGATAGTATACTCTAAAATAACGCGTGACACAATAAAAATATTGTACATCGTAATATTATTTTTGTGTATAGCTTGAAAAATATCGAGATATGCGATATTATTTGGTCATCGGATAATTCGGAGGTGACACAATGACTGTTAAAGAAGAAATTAGAAAGAAATATTTAAAACCTAAACGAATTTTAAAAAGAGAAAGAATGGCACGTGATATCACGATTGCAGAAATGGCAATTGCATTGGGGATCAATAGAGACGCATACTCTGCGAAGGAAAAAGGGAAATTTTCATTTTCGGATTATGAGATGCAAGTTATTAAAAAAAAGTTAGGATTACCAATTGAGTATCTTTTTTTTATAGATTAATATCGAGTATCTCAATATTATGAGGAGGGTTTTAAGTGGAAAAAGAAAAAACATGGTGGGAAATGAAGGATTTAAAAAAAGCTACTGGATATAGTTATGGTTGGTTAACACAAAATATTCTTTACAAACCTTGTTATAAAAAAATATTGGATATTAATAACGGTGGTTTTGTTTATTACCCAGAGTCTAGAGGGAAAAAGTGGTTGTTTATAGCTGATAGAATGCAAGAGTTTCTTGAAAAGCATTTTAATCAGATTGTGAGTAGATAAAAGCAAGTTAACTTACATATATCCATTAAGTCAATAAATCTTAAGGAGAGTGAAAAACATGAACGGAGTACTATTAGCAACACGAATTATGAAAGGGCATGAAATTGTTAAAAAATGCGCAGAAGTAAAACGTAAGTTATACGAAATGAACCGTAAGGTTTCAGATCGAAGGGAGGTGAGTTAATTGAAAAATGGTAAAAAGCCAACAAAAAAAGAAAAGATTCATATTAAATCATACAATTTGAATCCTGATAATTGGTTGATTTTTAAAAAAGTAAGTAATGAATTGCATTTGGTGCATCGTAATACGAATAAAACTAAAGTTATTCCGAATTTGTAGAGGAGGAAAGTAACATGAATCATTTAACAGTAGCAAACGAACAAGCATTAGTATTTGAAAACAACGGAAAAGTAGTAACAGATAGTCTAATGATTGCTGAAATGTTTGTAAAGACACATGACAATGTGTTGAAAGATATTAGAAAACAAATTGAATATGCGGGACCTGAATTTTCACTCGTAAATTTTCACGAGTCAAATTATGAAAATGAGCGTGGGCGAAAATATCTTAAGTATAACTTAACAGAAGAAGCTTTCACGCTGGTTGCAATGAGTTACAACACAAAAGAAGCCGTTCAAATGAAAATTAAGTTTATTGAAGAGTTTAAACGAATGAAACAACACATACAAAATCAGCAACAACTTCCTAAAGATCCGATGAGTATTTTGAAACTCACATTTGATGTTTTAGAAGATCAAAAACAAGAAATTCAAGATATTAAATCAGATGTGAAGGATTTACGAGAAAACGCCCCTTTATATGCTATCGAATGTGATGAAGTATCAAAGGTTGTAAGAAAGTTAGGTGTTCTTCTATTAGGTGGTAAAGAATCTAATGCTTATCGGGATGTTAGCCTTAGAAAAAAAGTGTATAGCGATATTTATAGTCAATTACATAGAGAGTTTGGGATTAGTAGTTATAAAGCTATTAAACGTCATCATTTAGATAGAGCGATTCAAATCATTAATGAAGAATATTCACTTCCAATCATTTTAGAAGAAGAAATTACAGCTACAAATGCACAAATAAATATGGCGGAAGTTCAGTAGGAGGAGCAATCATGCAACAACAAATTTTAGTAATTGTTACGAGTTTATCCAGTACACCAAATGTTTTTGGATACAAAACAAAGGATGCCGCAAAAGAAGGGGTTCAAAAGTTGATTAAAAAAGGAACGAGTCCTAATTCAATTATTGTAGCTCAAGAACTACCTATGAACATCGATATTCAAGTGGATGTTGAATTTTAAGAAGGAAGGCTTAGGTGAGAAAAATAATGGAAGTCATGATTGATTTAAATACATTTGCCGATGGAGCACTTGCTGAAAGATTTCATCAAGAGTTTGAGCGTGTAATGGAAAATATGGCGGATTTAAATACTGATCCTAAAAAAGCAAGAAAGATTGTTTTAACACTTTCGTTTGCTGGTGATAAAAAGCGTGATGTATGGAATTGTCAGGTTCAAGCCACTTCGAAACTAGCACCAACAGAAGCGGTAGAGTCTAAGATTTTATTAGATATGGACCAAAACGGAAATTTAGTTGGTCAAGAGTTAGCTTCCGGGATCCAGGGACAGTTTTATATGGATCTACAGGGTGATGTGAAAACAGATGTTGGACAGCCTGTAGAAGAAGTAGAAGAGAAAGAACAAAATCAAGCTGCTGAGAAGCAAACAGTAGTAATCGATTATTTGAAAACTAAATCTAATTAAGAAAAGGGGAAATAAAAATGACTATGACAAGAGAAGCAATTGAAAAGGTATTAGAGATTGGAACAATTGAAACACATAAAATCGGGGAACAGACATATTCCACGCAACGATTACATCTTGTGCAAGAGCCAACACCTGCGGAAGTTGTAGTACGTAGTTTATCTGGTTTAGTAAGTTATGTGAAATCAGAATTTGATACTGCAGAGCCTTTAATGATTCATATTGAAAATCCAACAACGGTAAGTTGCTTTACTGCAGTTAATGGAGATAAGGCTAGAAGTACATATATCCAAGCGAAAGCATCTATTCCACGTTTTAACTTTGATAGTTTTTATGACAGAGAAGAACTTAATATCGCATTACAGTCAGGATTTGTAGAAAATGATCATCGTGGCATTATTTTAAAGGTGATAGGAAATGTTGTAGATGAAATGGTAAAAGGAATTGAAGATGATGGTGTATCGCAAGCTGTAACTGTAAAAACAGGAACTGCTACAAGAGGGCAGGCGAAAGTTCCTAACCCAGTTGAGTTAATGCCATATAGAACATTTGTAGAAGTAGAACAACCAGAAAGTAGGTTTGTATTCAGAATGCGTGAAGGTGCTCGTTGTGGTTTGTTTGAAGCCGATGGTGGAGCTTGGAAGCTAGAAGCGATGAATAACATTAAAGAGTACTTAAATGAAGCATTGTCACAAGAAATAGAGTCTAAAAAGGTGTTTGTTTTAGCCTAATGGATATTACAACAGTAGAAAGTACAACGAATGTCTGTATCTTTGGATTAGGGATAGTGATATTTGCGTATGGAGTTTATAAAGGTGGTACTTTCATTGAACGAAAGTTTGATGAAAGTGATCGCTTAGAAAGGGAGGCTTTAAATGATGGGAATAGAAAGCCGAGTTCTTCCGGAACATCTAGAAAAGGCTTTGGAATTAGAAGAGGAGCGTAGAGAGTGTATACAAAATCTGCATCTGTTATATAAACAAATGAACCAGGCAAATAAGGAAAGGAATAAAACTTTGTATCTTGAATTACATAACGCTTATCAGAAGCAAAGTATAAGAGATTTAGAGATATCAAAACAGTTATCAGCTATGTATTTTAAGAAACAAAAAAGTGATCGTGAAGCAGAAAGAACAGAGGTTTTTCGTGTAGCAGATCGTCTTGAAAAGGTTGGTGGCAGAAAAGAAATAGTTGAAAGAATTCGCAAGAATGCATAAGAGAAGAACCCGCTGCAACGGGTCCTAAAGAAAAAATAATAATACGTATTATAACAATTAATTGATGTTTTGGAAATAGGAGAGGTAGGAAATATGGGTATTTTTCGAGTGAAAAAGGATACGAATTATTCGGTTATACACAATACACCTTTGCGCGATGAAAATTTAAGTTGGAGGGCAAAGGGGTTATTGGCTTACATGCTTTCTTTACCGGATGATTGGACATTTCATGCTACTGAATTAAGTCAACATGCCAAGGATAGCGAGAAAACAACAACAAGTACCCTAAAAGAATTGAAAAAGGCAGGGTATTTGAAGAGATATCCAATCCAAAATTCAGAAACAGGGAAAATTTCACATTGGGAAACCATTGTTTATGAGTTACCAACCATAGATACCAAAAACCATAGGGTGGATAAACCACCTAGTGGTGAAACCACTGGGTGGAAAAGCCACCCTATGGATGAACCACATGATGGTGAAACCACCGAGTGGACGAACCACCCTATGGAAAAATGCCGACTACTAAATACTAATTCTTTACTAAGTACTAATAATATACAAAATACTAATAATTATCATGATGATAAGAAAGAATCGAAATCACATGTATTAGTCGATGAAGAATTTAAGGTCGGTTATAACTTTTTAAAAGGTGAAGGAATTCCATTAAGTGAAATTGCCATTACGGAATTAGGAGAGTTTTGTGATTCGTTTGGTAGCGAATTAATTAAACATGCTGCTCACAAAGCTATTGATGAAAATAAGCCAAAATGGAATTACATTAAGGCCATTTTGAAAAGCTGGGAAAAGCAAAAAGTAAAAACATTAGATGATGTTGCTGCATTAGACAGACGCTTTGAAATGAGTAAGAATAAGCGATTGAATGGCTCGGGACCAGGTCGTTCAAATAGAAAAGAAATTGTTCCAGATTGGTTACGTGAAGATGTTGAGCCAACTAAAAAAGAAATCGAAAAGCAAAACTCGCAATCTATTGATGAAGAGCGTGAGAGATTACAAGAAGTGCTAAACAAATATAAATCATAGGAGCGATTTACATGTTAAATCCATTTGAAGATGTAATTGGAGAAGAGTGTTATAAATGCGAAAATCCTTTTCCTGAGTCTGATATGAGTAAAATATATATTTCTAGTTTGGAAAGGACTTTATGTAAGCAGTGTAGAGAGCAGCTTGAACAGCAAGTAAAAGTGTTAGATTTTCGTGTCATTTATGACGTGCTAAAGGAATTAATAAAAGGATTCGGCCGCGAGAAAGTCCGTCAATTTGATTTAGTAACTGCAAAAAGATACGTGATTGATAATGATGTAGTTCTAACGATTGAAAAACGTGGTGGCAAGTTTAATCAAGAACCTTTAGGAGAATTTGTTTCCTTATCTACCGAAGAGTTAATTGTAGTCATCGAATTTTTAATAAGAAAAATGAATCCTAATCTATGGATGAATGCTGTGATAGGGAACGTGTTAGAGCAACAAATGATTATTACACTTTCACCGATAGAAGGTGAGTTAAATGACTGAACAAATCACAATAGATCATGATTTTATTTATGAGCCACTTATAGATACATACATGGTGGATATTGTTACAGAATCAGGATTCAAATTAGAATTTTGTGAAGCTGAAACGAAGGAAGAAGCGGCATTAAAAATCCGTGGGAAATATCGTAAAAACTATAGTTTTAAGATTCGTAGTATTGAAGTTTCGAATAGATCGTTAGAAGAAATTCAAGAACTTAATTAACAATTGAATAGGAGAAGATACTCATGCGGAATCCATATGATTATTATATAACTCCAGAAGAATACGAAATAGCAGAAAAAAATGGTGTTTGCGCAAGTACGTTAAGGTCTAGAATTTATGATCTTTGTTGGAGTAAAGAACGAGCGATCGATACACCACCTATTAAAAATCACCTTTGGCGTGAAGTAAAAGATGTAGCACTTAGTAACGGTATTGCGATGAAAACATTTGAAAAGCGAATAAAACTTGGTTGGGATTTTGAACGAGCGATAACTCAGAGACCAATGAATTCAAAAGAAATAGAAAAAATGCGAGAGCAAAAGAAAAAACGTGTTTTTACAAATGAACAAATTAGAAGAGCAAGATTAAATGGGATTAGTTATTCAAGGTTATGGGAAAGGGTAAAAAAATGTAAATGGGATTTTGAACGAGCGATTAATACGCCAATTTTATCTCGATCACAAGTAGCGATAATGGCAAAAGAAGCATCACCATGGTCTAAAGGAGAAGATAGTCATGCGGAATCCATATGAATATTATATAACTCCAGAAGAATATGAAATGGCAGCAGAGAATGGAATTAGTCGTAGCACATTGAACAGGAGGGTTAGGGATTTAGGTTGGGAGAAAGAAATTGCAATAATAACCCCTGTTCCGATGCGGGATAAGTATGGTTGGAATAAGGTGAAGGAAATAGCCTTACAAAACGGGATAGCTCGTCACGCATACTGTGACAGAATAAAAAGAGGATGGACAAGAATTGATGCAATAAGTCAACCGCCTTTAAACAGAAGCGAATGTATGAAACGAGCAAGCAAAGTAAATTCTTGTTTTGAAAATAAAGCATTGAGTGATGAACAAATGGAGATAGCTGCATTAAATGGGATTAGTTACACGGTTGCTCGCGATAGAATTAGACGTTTGGGATGGTCAATGGAAGAAGCTATAACAATTCCAATAATGACACGGTCAGAATGTGGGAAGAAGGGTAAGGACGCTTCGTTCTGGTCGAAGATGGTTATTCCATCAAGAGAAGAACGAATGAAGCGCAGAAGGTTAACTTATATAGCAAATTAGTTTGAATTCATAAATCTTTAATTAAGGAGAGATAGGGAATGAATTTACAAATTGATGAAAAGAATGTAGCTACTGGTCAATGGGTTGTATGCGAATTGAAGGATAACAAAGTTATTACACAAGTGAAACGAGTGATTAAGGATACTTTTAACGACAAAGTAGAGTTATGGGGATCGTGGGGATGCGAAGGAGCGATACATAGTGATTGGGGCTACAATCATGCGAATAAATGTAGATATGCAACAGTAGAAGAAATCGATGCAGAAAGCGTAAGACGTGTATTTGCTCAAAAAGGACGTAAGCCGAACGAATATCGTTCTGGTGATGTTGTAACGGATGAGGTGTATGCATCTCGTGTTTTACATGTAATAGGTGATAGAGCAACTGTACAAATCATGAACTCGCATCAAATATATGAGGCTGCAACAGATAATTTAGAAATTCTATTTTTCGCTGAAGATATGGTTGGATAAAGCAAGTGAATAAATAGTTTGCCCTATTTCAAATAAAGGATAAGGAGATACATTTAAAATGCGATATGCAAGAGGCACTCAATATGGTTTATATGCATGCAAGGGTAACAATAAAGATTACAAATGGTTTAAAAAAGCTAGGAAAGGTATGGGGAATATAACTATTGAAGAGAACAAAACGTTATGGCCATACAAAGAAAAACTTGATCCAACGTTTAATTGGGACAGAATGATGGGAAGAGTTTGTTGGTCATTTGTGAATGGAGATACGGAAACTACCATGTTTGCACTCTTAAAATATACAAAAATACCACGCTGGATTGCTGTGAAGCTAAAGAGAAAGGAGTGATGCAATGTTCTCGTTATTTGTAGGAATTATAGTGTTTATCATAGTGTTGTCATTTTTATGGATTGTAGCAGGTAAATTAGGAGTTTTTGAGTGTATTGGAAACGTAGTATTAAAAATTAAAAACATGTTCAAGGAGGAAAAATAAAATGAATACAAAGAAAATCGTAGGTGCAGCAGTAGTAGGTTTCAGTCTTTTAACAGGTGGAATTTTAACAGCAATGAGCGTGAAGGTGATTGATCAGGGACATGCAGGTGTTGTTTATAACAGAAGTACAGGAATTGAAAAGGAAACTTTAGGACAAGGATGGCACTTAGTTTCGCCATTTAAACGTGTAACAGCTTATCCTATTTCAACAGAAACGGTTAAAGTAGATAAATTTAGCGTGCAAACCAAAGATGGTAAGCCATTAACAGTGAGTCTATCTTATGATTACATGAATGATGCAGAGAAACTTCCTAAGATTTATAACAAGTTCAAAGGACAAGCTCCAGATGTAATTGAGAACGGGTGGTTACAGACTCGACTTAAGAAAGCTACATTAAACGTTTTCTCTAACTATTCAGTTCTTGAGGTATTCCAGCATCAAGGGGAAATTAATGGAGCGATAGAAAAGGAATTTAGAAAAATGGTAGATACTACTGGATTCTTAGTAGATTCCGTTACGTTAGAAGCACCTAAACCAGACGCAAATACAGCGAAAGCGATTCAAGGAGTAGTAGACGCTCAACAGAACCTTGAAAAAGCAGAGATTGAGAAAAAGCAAGCTACAATCAATGCAGAGAAAGCTATTGAGGAAGCAAGAGGAAAAGCTGAAGCGAATGAGATTATTAAGAAGTCTTTAACTCCAGAAATTGTAGAAATTAAAAAAATTGAAAAATGGGATGGTAAGTTACCACAAGTAAGTGGAGAAGCTAATCCATTGGTTCAAGTTAAATAATTATATTTCCAGGACTTTCTTAAATGAGGGAGTCCTGGGTTGTTATCAAATTTGAATTTTGTACAAAAACGGAGGGGAATAGAATGGTGAGAAGTTTAGATTGGGGCGGATTGAAAAGTAATTGGGAAGCTTTTAAAGAGTTCGTTCAAAGAGAAGGAAAAGGCACTAGCATATTAACGGAGTACTATTTTGTATTCAGAGAAGACGACTGCGGTGATGAAGCGTACATTTTTACAACGCATTCTGACTTAGATGATTGGCTATCGGAAATGTTTTGGCAATGGGAGCGTTATGATACTAGAAATGTTGAAGAATCGATGGATGATGTGTTTGTTTGGAAGTTAATTTCTGAAAGTGATTTTAAGCGTTTAGACACGCTATATAAGGGAGCAAGAAAAACATCGATTGAAATCAATGGAGAAAGATACTATAGAAAGTTAATAAAAGTATCTGTAGAGCCGACAGTTGTTGTTTCAACTAATTTTTATTAAAAGCGTTATTTGAATAGAAAATGGCAGGTAACTGACTAAGTTACCTGCCACGATCCAAAACATTTCGGAGGAGCAAGCTCCGATTTGAAAGAGTGTAGTCATGGGAAATTGACTTGAGGATAGTATGTGTAATGTAAAAAAGATTATTCGTAGAGGAGAATGAAAAATGAATATAATCACTATTAAATTTGGTCAAGGTACAGAAGCTTGGAAGGATATGCAAGAAGTAGTTAAAGCTCTACACGATAAAGGATATATCGCTCAGCCTTACGAGGATATCGGAACAGTTAAATTAACTAAGGAAATTAAAGAAGAGAACTAAACAAAATAGTTATTTGAATGAAATGGAGAGATAAAAATGGATGGTAAATTTCTAGGTAAGATTGAGAAAGCTGAATTTGGAACATGGAGGGATAGGCCATTCTTAATGGGTCTGCAACTCGAATTCCGTTTTGATGGGAATAGCGGGGTTAGTTGTGGAGGAAGACACCTTATTAATATAGGGGAACATTGTAATTGGGAATCGGAAGATGAAAAACATAAAGCGTATCAAAAAGTATTAAAAGAAACGAATCGTATTTTGCAAGATGCGAAAGTAAATATTGTTTCTGAATTAGTTGGTAAACCAATTGAAATTACCATTGAAAATCAGATGTATAAAGAGTTTCGTATTTTAACAGAGGTTTTATAACAAAATTCTTATTTTAGAAAAAGGTGAGACAGAATGATGAAGATAAGTAAATCTGAAGATTTTGAAGAAAAACTACGTCGGCACAATAAACGAATGGAAGAAGATGAAACGTATAGAGCAGCTACAAAATTACTTACATTTCCTGCTGGTCATAAGCTTGAATTGGTGATTGAGGTAACGGATGAGTATTATAGTCATAATTTACACAACTTGCTTAGAGGAAATATAGAAGGTGCTGAATTGCTGGGGTTTAAGGTAACTGAGCTTGTAATTAAACCAGAAGCAAGAAAGAAGAGCGCGGTAAGAGAGTTCTTAAGCCAGGTAGTACAAGATTATAATTTGTAAAAAATAATTATTTTAGTGGAAAGAGACGGTGTATCATGGGTTACGCAAATAGAGGAATGTCATTTGAGCTTTTATTAAACAATACATGCCGTATGTATAAAGCGGCGAATGTAGGAGTATTTAATAAGCGCCCTACACCAATAAAAGTGATAAAGACAGATAGGAAAGGCAATATAACTAAAAGTGCATGGGAAAGTAAATCTACAGTAGATTATGACGGTGTGTACAAAGGGAGAGCTGTTTATTTTGAAGCGAAATCTACTGAAAAAACCACGAGCTTCCCGTTAGATAATATAAGTAGGCACCAAATTGATTATTTAAAGGATACACAAGAACAGGGAGCAATTTGTTTCTTTTTAATAGAGTTCAGAACAGATCAGGTTATTTATTTTGTTCCTGTTTCTGTAGTAACAGAATACTATGAAGCTATGCTTTATGATGGAGGAAGAAAGTCTATTCCAAGAGAGGAATTTGAGAAAAGAGCGTATATAGTACCACAAACTAATAGAGCACCTGTTGATTATTTATATCATGTAGATAAGTTAGGAATGGTTACTATATGAGTCCAAAAGAAGCGAGGATTGAAATATTAGGATTAACAGATAATCATTGCCGTCAGTGTGACAATAAATGTTCTCGTGATTTTGTGTATTGTTGGACAAAGTGTGAAGTAGGGAAGAGATTGAATGAAATAGGGGTTGTTTTGGGTGGTAAAGTTTTTGTTAAAACATCCATACAAAGAACAGAAGACGAATGGAATAAAATTTGTGAAGAAACCATGAAACTTAAAGAACATGGAATGAAATATATTGAAATTGCTAAAAAGTTTAATGTGAGTTACGGGCATTTAAGAAAACAGTTAAATAAACGTAACATGAAGAAATGAGTTTACATGGTGAAAGAGGAAGCAGGTGAGCCAACCCTTGTTTGAATGGTTTAAAGATTATAAAAAGTTGGAAGATGAAATCATTTATTTAGAAAATAAATTGCATAGAAGTAAAAGAGAATTAATGCGTTGGAGTGTTGGTGATTTATCAAAGTATAAGTTAACTGCTGATTCAGATGGTGCGAAAATAGAGGAACACATAGCGGCTATAGAATATGAACTAGCGAATAAGATGAACGATCAGTACGACCTCAAAATATTAATTAGTAAGTTTGAAGGGCTAGAAAATAAAATTCTATTTGGTAAGTATGTGCAACGAAAAACATTAGAATCTATAGCTAGGGAACTAGGCTATAGTAGTAGTTATGTATATCAGAAGCATGCTGAAATTTCTAGAAGGATAAAGCTTGCTGAAGAACTTACACTTTTCTTACAGTAAGTTTTACATATGGTATCTATTGAAAAAATGAATTATAGTAATAGCATAGAATTTTACGTAAGAGCGACTGGTGCATGGTTGCTCTTTTCTATTTTTAATAGTAACTGTAAAATTTTAATGGGTTGGTTACCGAATAAAGCTTTATGGATGTCTGTTTGAATGAACTGGCGTTTATAGGGCGAGTACATAATTACAAAGAGAACTTTCGAATCTAATTGTGATTATGCAGGAATACAAAAATAATTAAACGGTCCATAAGGAGAGCTTTTGCTCTTCTTTGAGCTGATACGTGCTTATCTTATAGTGTCGGTTCAAAGAAGAATAAAAAATGAATATGAGTAACAAATAGCTTATATAAAAAAGAGGACGCTCATGGCGTCCTTTATGGTGTATTATTTTTATCTTTAATGCCCAAATGCATTTCCAAACCTTCTACAAGGATCTCGGAAAAATTAACGCCTTTATGAGTTGCGTATTCTTCTAACCAAGAAGGAAGAGTTACATTTTTTCTTTTATAAGTTGTTTTGTCTTTATTTCTAAGTGGTGGCATCCAAACATCAATTAAAAAAGAATTTTCATCTTTATCTAATTCTAATTTATCAATTGGTGTCGGTTCGGGAATTGATTCATTATCCTTTTCCATACCATATAAGTGAAGTCCTAATGCTTCTCTACCTTCCTTTAAAGCATCTTCTTGTGTATCTGCATGAGAAACGCAACCAGGAAGGTCTGGAAAGTAAATACCGTAACCATCTGAAGACTTTTCAAGGATAGCGGGATAAACGTAATAGTCTTTTTTCATAATTTGTTTTTATAACGATTTCTTGTATAATTAGGGAAAGCAAGGGGTGGTTTATAACCAACCCGCTTGCTTATAGATTGAGCGAAGTGTACCTTTTGGAATATCCTTGCACGGATGTTTCACAGTCACTTTACCAATCTTAGAAGGATGTTTGAACTGATGGTGGCTGCCTTCAATGTTCACTATAAACCATCCTTCTTTTTTTAACCTCTTAATTACTTCCCTACTAGAAATCGTTATTACCTCCTTTCAACTTTCTATACTTATTATAACACGTATCGTAATGCGCATCAATAGGTAAAGGTAAATTTCTCTGTTTTTTTGTATGTTTTTTATGAATATATCAGTATATCGAGCACCCAAATTGGGTGCTTTTTATTATGTGAAAATTACATAGGTGGTGTTTAGTAAATGACACGACATTATTTAATAGGTACATTAGTTAATTGGCGTGAAAGTGTAGAAAGTTTTCATTACAATGAATCATTACAGTGCTTAAAAAAAGAGTTTCAATTAAGCGATGAAGAGGCAAAAGAAATGTATGAAGATACAATAAAAGCATTTTGGTTATCTTTCTATAAGTGGTACGAATACAGGCATCCGAAGTTACGTGAGTTATTAGGAGAATGGTGAGGAGTGAGTAAGGTGAATGAAGAGAAAAAGTATTTTCATAAAGCTAAATGTTTAGTATGTGGTCATATGGATAAAGTTTATCATCCATCTAAAGAAGAATATCAAGAAGTAACAGTTTGTCCAAAATGTAATGGTGCTTTTGTAGATGTGTGGGTAATGAACAAATATACACAAAAATCACATGATGCAAAAAAGAATATTCAAGGATTAACAATTGAATTAAATGTTGAAACAACTGAAGCATTAAAAGGAATTAAAGAAGTAACGGAAGCTGCTAATGAATGTACGGCTGCATTGGAGAAGTTGGAAAAGGTTATGAGTAGGTTTAAGGGAAAGAGCGCACTGAAAGATATTACAGTAGAATGTCCCATCGTTTTAAATGGTAAGGCGATGGCTTCAGAAATTGTCAAACGTATTAATGATAGTGATTCAAACATTCAGATATAAATTATATTTGTTGTTAAGGAAAGATAAGCGCAAACGTGTTGCATTTGATAGAGAAGGAGTGAGGTAGATGCAATTAACTAAACTTGAGAAGATAGGTATTGTTAGCTCAATCCTCGTAGCGGTAGGTGAGGATGCACTTGCTAAACATATTGACTTACAACGATTAGAAGAAGAGTTCGGACCGATAGTAAACGGTGCAACAGAGAAAGAGTGTGGAGAAGCGACATTAAGTGTACTAAATAAAATGATTGCTAGTTTATTAGAAGATAAGGGGTGAGGATAATTGGACAGCGTTTTAAATGGTAAGATTGCTGCGCTTGGTCTTATGCTCATTGATAAGAAAGCATATATCAAATGCCTTAAACCTCTTGAAAAAGCGCATAAAAAAGCTGGAATAGATGTTAAGTATTACAAGCTATATGACGGGAAACCTATGTTTTATTCCGTGGAATACCTGAAACAAACATCAATAAAAGAATTACTAGAAAGAGACAGATGGAGAAAAGATTTAAGCGTAAGGGATGAGAATAGATGCAATTAACTAAGCTTGAGAAAGCAATTGCAATTAGTACGCTTATACATTCGGTTGGGGTAGATGATATTGAAGAGTATGTAGATGTAGAGAAGTTGCCAATCTTAATTGAAGTGATAGAGGGATTTCATAATAATCTAACACCAGCAGCAAAGAAAGAAGCCGATATAAGTTTAATGAACAAACTAATTGACGATCTATTAAGAAGTAAAAGGGTACAAAAGATTGTACAGTTTAGATGTAAAGTATGTGGATATACGGAACAGTATAATGAACGAATAGCGAAATCGAAGGATGGATTAGGCTGTAAGTGGTGTGCAGATGGTGGTGTAATGTGTAATGAAGGAATACAAAACCAAACAGCAGAAGCGTAAGTTCTATGACAGTGGTGAGTGGAAGAGTATACGTGAGCAAGTAAAGAAGCGTGACAACTATGAGTGCCAGGAATGTAAACGTAATGGCCGAGTACAAACAGACACGAATGAATACAGCGAGAGTGCAAAGCGTAAGAAGATTCAACTTGTTGTCCATCATATAAAAGAACTCGAACATCATCCAGCTCTTGCATTAGAAATAGATAATCTCGAAATAGTCTGTGTGGATTGTCATAATAAAGAACACGGTAGAACATTCAAAAAGAAACAGAATAAATGGGAACATGATGAGAAGTGGTAAAAATGATTCGGTAATAACACCCCCCCTTAAAATATTTCATCAAAAATTGCTCTAAGGGGCACCGGAGGAGGGGGTCGTTTTTCCAGATTTTTGAGCCATATCGCATAGGACCCCTACCCAGTATGAAAATATGATTGAATCGAGGTGATAGTATGGCGGATATTGATGAGCGTGAGGTACTAGTTAACAAAGAAAAAAATCGTTTGAAAAGACTATTTAAAGAAATCCCACCTAGTAAGTTGAAAGTAGTTGAAGGGTTAATTATTCAGGCAGCAAGATTACGAGTTTTATTGAATGAGATGTGGATGGATATATCTGAGAATGGTGATTATGAAATGTTCTCACAATCAGATAAAACAGAGCCGTATGAAAGAGAACGGCCTGTTGCCCGGCTATATAATACCCGTGATCAATCATATCAAAGGGTCATTAAACAACTAACAGATTTGTTGCCAGAAGGAAATAATAAAAAAGAAATTAAGAAGTATTCGGCAAGTGATTTAATATGATTGTTCATAAGTATGTAAGTGAATATATAGAACTATATGAGACGGGAACAGTATTATTAAATAAAGAACGAATCATGCTTATTCATTATTTAAAGCAAGATATATTAACCCGTAATGATCTACATTTCGATATGGATTTAATTCATAAATGTGTAACTTTCATAGAAAAGTGGCATTTCAAATTAAATTCCTTTCAAAAATTTTTAATAGCATTTGTTTTTTTGTTTGATGAATATGAGGATGTTTATTTTGATCAGCATTTTTGGATGATGGCAAGGGGGGCTGGTAAAAATGGATTGATTAGTGCATTGACACACTTCTTTATTAGCGAATTGCACGGTATTGAGCATTATAATGTATCGGTAGTTGCTAATACAGAAAGGCAGGCTAAAACGTCTTTTGTAGATGTTTATGAGAAGAATAAAAAACATGAGATATTAGATGAACTATTTGTCTCAACAAAACAATTAATAACAAACAAAGCTACTCGTTCAACTTTTGAATTTCATACATCGAATGCAGGAAGTAAAGATTCATTAAGAGATGGATGTGTTATTTATGACGAGATACATAGGTATGAAAATAGCGATGTTGTAGAGGTATTCTCTAGTGGTTTAGGTAAAGTTCCTAACTCTAGGGAATTTTTTATTACCACAGATGGATTTGTTCGTGAAGGTTATCTTGACAAAATGAAAGAGCGGGCCATGAATATCCTGAAAGGGAAAGAAAAAGAGGATAGATTATTTCCTTTTATTTGTAAGTTGGATGATTCTGAAGAAGTAGACAATCCAGATATGTGGGAAAAAGCAAATCCAATGTTTAGTAAGCCTATGAGTCAATATGCTAGAGGTTTGTTTAAAAAAGTTATGCGTCAGTATAAAAATCTTGAAAATGATCCATCTAATAGAGAAAACTTTATGACAAAAAGAATGAATCTACCAGAAGTAGATTTAACGAAGTCTGTAGCCCCGTGGGAAGAAATCATACGTACTGGGTTTGAAGAAGATGGAGTAACACTTCGAGAAATTCCGGATTTAAGGCATAAAACAGCCGTGGGCGGGCTCGATTTTGCTAGTATCAAAGACTTTGCAGCGGTAGGCCTACTATTTAAGCATGGTGAAGATTATATTTGGAAATCACATTCTTTTGTAAGGAAAGGCTTTTTGGACAAAGTGAAATTAAAAGTACCTATTAAGGAATGGGAAGAAAAAGGATTGCTCACTATTTTAGATGAGCCAGTGATTAATATCTCTCACATTGTAGATTGGTTTGTAAAAATGCGTGAGTTATATGGGGTTAATACAATAGTAGCCGATACATTTCGTCTTGATCTGGTTAAAACAGCACTTGAAGCGGAAGGTTTCATATTATTATATATCCGTAATCCAAAAGCGATTCATTCACTTTTAGCTCCAAGAGTTGAAACGCTATTTGCTAATAACCATATTATCTTTGGAGATAACCCTTTAATGCGTTGGTACACGAATAATGTTTACGTTCATATCAAAAAAGATGGAAACAAAGAGTATTTGAAAAAAGACGAATTTAAAAGGAAAACAGATGGATTCCAAGCCTTTATCCATGCATTGTGGCAAGCGGATAAAATCCTTGTGGATGAATTCGACTTTATGTTAGACGGTATTAAATTCTAATAAAGGGGGTGATAATCATTGGATGGTTGGACGCAGTATTTAAAAGAAATAGTGAAGTAGGATTTATGTTTGATGTGGAAATGTTTATTGAAAAAGCAAACAGAGTGCACATGAAAAGATTAGCAATTGATACCTGTATATCCTTTTTAGGTAGAACGATTAGTCAGTCAGAATTTAGAGTGAAAAACGGTGAAGAATTTGAAAAGGATGAGCTTTACTACCGATTAAATGTTAGACCGAATAAGAATATGACAGCAAGTACCTTTTGGGAGAGTTTCATTTACAAACTTATTTATGATAATGAAGCTTTGATTATTCAAGCGGATGATGGTGATCTACTTATTGCTGATGACTTTGAACATAACGAATATGCTGTGTTTGAAGATACTTTTACAAATGTCACTGTAAAAGATTATCAGTTTAAGAGAAGTTTTAAACAAAGTGAAGTCATTCATTTAAGATACAGGAATGATAAGTTATCACCTCTTATCGATGGTTTGTTTGCTGATTATGGTGATTTATTCGGTAGAATATTAAGTTCTCAAAAACGTAAGAATCAAATTCGCGGAACAGTTGATATGGACATGCTCGCTGCAAAGAGTGAAAAACATCAAGCCAAACTTCAAGAATTTATTGATAACATGTATAAAGCAATTGGAGAAAAAGACGTTGCTATCATTCCGCAACAACCGGGTTTTAAGTATGCTGAAACGTCAGGTGGAGCAAATTCTGGGCAGAGTGTGGAGGAAATTAATAAGGTAACAAATGGATTCTTAAATCAAGTAGCAATGGCTTTCGGTATTCCAACTGCTTTGATATATGGCGAAATGGCTGATGTTGAGAAGCAAACGAAAAATTATATGCTTTTCACAGTGAAGCCTTTATTAAAAAAGCTTTCTGATGAAGCAAACGTTAAATTTTTTGAAGAAGAAGAGTATCTTTCAGGTCAAAAAATTGAAGTTAAAGCTGTTTCTTATCAAAGTATATTTGATCTTGCGACAAGCATCGATAAACTCGTTTCTTCAAGTGCATTTACAGGGAATGAGATTCGATTAGAAGTAGGATATGAAATTTCTGATGATCCTAACTTAAATACACATCATATTACGAAAAACTATACGAAACTAACTGAATCTGAAGGAGGTGAGAATACAAATGACGGTGAAAATTGACGTTAAAGGACCAATCATTTCGAATGATGAAGCTTGGATTTATGATTGGTTTGAAATGGATGCGACAAGCCCAGGTAAGATTACAAAACAACTGGATAATGCAAATAGTGAGGATTTAATTGTATCAATTAATAGTCCTGGTGGTTATGTAGATGAGGGTTCGGAAATTTACACAGCATTAAAAAATTATCCTGGTCATGTGGAAGTTCAAATTGTTGGTTTAGCAGCAAGTGCAGCTTCTGTAATTGCTATGGCAGGTGATAAAGTTCGAATTTCTCCAACAGCAAAAATCATGATTCACAACGCTGCTAAGTGGCATGGTGGAGATCATCGTGACATGGAAAAGGCGGCTGAGATGTTAAAAATAACAGATCGAGCAATTGTAAATGCCTATGTTATTAAAAGTGGTAAATCAGAAGAAGAACTACTTAACATGATGGCTGAAGAAACTTGGATGGGTCCGCAACAAGCATTAGAAAACAATTTCGCGGATGAAATCATGTTTATGGAGAATCAGGTTAAAATGACAGCTTCAACGGCTACTGCTGCCATGCTTCCGCAGAAAGTAATCGATGGCTTTAGAAATGGAACCATGAACAAGGGCCAAGGAATTACAAAAGAAGATTTAAATGCAGCATTATCAGGATTAAAAAACGAAATCCTGAATGATTTACAAAACAATATAGAAGAACAACCGAAGGAGCCGAATCCTAAACCTGTAAAAAACAGTGGGATTAAAGGGCTCCTTTTAAAATTATAAAAAACGGGGGAAACACATAATGGTTATTAAATTTAATAAATCTGAAGCATTTAATAAGGCAAAGGCAAAATTGACGGATACTTTAACTAACGCGGAAAGTACAGAACAAGAACAAACGTCAGCGTTTGAAGGTTTCTTTGATGCACTACAAACAGATGTAGCAAATACAGTTCGTGAACAAGTAAATAACGATATGCTTGATCGTTCCATTTTACAGCAACGTGGTCAAAATGTTTTAACTTCAGCAGAAACAACATTCTTCAATGCAGTTGTTAAAGAAGGTGGATTTACAGATGGCTCAATCCTTCCTGTAACGACGCAAGAGCGTGTGTTTGAAGATTTAGTTACAGAACATCCCTTATTAGCTGAAATTGGTTTGCAAGACTTAGGAGCAGTTACGAAGTTTATTTACTCTGATGCAACGAAGGCGTATGTATGGGGCGAATTATTCAGTGAAATTCGCGGGCAAATTGATGCCATCTTCAAACAAGAAAAGATTGGCCAACTTAAATTAACTGCATTTGCAGCAATTCCGAATGATATGAAGGAGCTTGGACCGGAATGGATTGAACGCTATGTTCGAACTGTTTTAGTAGAAACATATTCTGTTGGTCTAGAATTTGGTTTTATTAATGGTGGCGGATCTATAGCACACCAACCAGTTGGTTTAATGAAAGATGTAAATCCAGAAACAGGCGCTGTTACTGATAAAAAATCTTCTGGTAAACTAACATTTGCTCCGTCTGATAAAGGGGAAATTGTAGCAGGCGAACTTTACGAAGTAGTAAAAGCTTTATCTGCTGATGCAAAAGGGAAATCCAGAAAAGTATTAAATAAAATTGTAATGGTAGTTAACCCGATTGATGCGATTGGCGTACAAGCACGTAATACAATCCAGACCGCAACAGGTCAATGGGTAATGGCATTACCTTATAATATTAAACCTGTCGAGTGTGAGGAAGTTCCTGTTGGCAAAGCATTATTCTTTGTAAAAGGACAATATATTGCTGCAATCGCAGGTGGATACAAGCTAAAAGAATTTGATCAAACATTAGCTTTCGAAGATGCTACTCTTTATACAATTAAACAATTTGCTAATGGGAAACCAAAAGATAATAAAGCGGCACTTGTTTACGAGTTAGAAATTTCATTTACACCACCTGCAGAAACAAAAACTAAATAAAGGGTGAAGTAAATGAGAAACGCAACAATTTCAGATGAAATATTGCAAGAGTTTAAAGATAGGATGCACTTAGGGGATGAGGAAGATGATAACCTAAAGCGCATCCTTTCTACGTCTAACAAGGCATTACTTAGGGTTTGTGGGAATTATGATTTAAATAAAGACGAGGAGTTCAAAGAATTAGTCTTTGAACGTTCTCGTTATGTTTATAACGATGCATTAGAGTATTTTGACAAGAATTTTTTAAGTCAGATTAATAGTTTAGGTATCGATAAAGCATTAGAAGAAATTAAATTGGACGGTGATTAATATGCGTCCTTTTCAGTATAAAAAACCACTGAATACAGGTGATTGTAGAAATCGAATTATCATTGAACAACCTGAAGTAATAAAAGATGAATTAAATCAAGAAGTTGAAACAGGTAATTGGCAAGAAGTTAAAAGAGCATGGGCAATGATAAAAACGGTAAAAGGTTCGGAGTACATTGAAGCTTCAGCATCACAATCTACACGTATTTATCGGTTTGTGATGCCTTATACAACAGGTATTACAGAATTAATGCGAATCAATATGAAAGGTCGTATCTTTGATATTATCGAACCGCCAATGAATGATGATGAAATGTATCAAACATTGACTATTATCGCAAAGGAGCATGTTTAATATGAACGATTTTGCGGGAGAGCTTGCTAGAGAATTACAAAGATATGCAAGTGTTGTGGAAGAAGAATTAACAAATGTACAAGAAGATGTAGCTGATATCGCTGTAGATAAGTTAAGACAAAATAGTCCTAAAAAAACAGGTGGTTATCGAAAAGGTTGGCGTAAGAAAAAAGTTGATAAAGCTGTTGTTATCCATAATACAAAAGGACAATTAACGCATCTTTTAGAAAATGGCCATGCGAAAGCTGGTGGTGGACGAGTACCGGAGAAAGTGCATATTCGTCCCGTGGAAGAGTATGTAATTGATGAATTACCAAAACGTGTTGAGAGGGCAATTGAATCATGATATTAGGAGAATTTATAAAAATTCTTGAAGCTACAGGTTATCCTGTGGCTTATTCGCATTTCATAGCAACACCTGGTAATCCAGTTCCGGAGCCGCCTTATATCTGTTTTCTTGTGGATGGTTCAGCAAATTTAATGGCTGATAACAAGGTCTATCACAAGATAAATGATTTAAATATCGAACTTTATACCACAAAAAAGGACTTGGTTGCAGAAGCCAAGCTGGAAAAGGTCCTAGACGATCATGAAATACCTTATGACTCGTATGGGATTTTTATTGAATCTGAGAAATTATTTCAAAAAACATATGAAACGAGGTTGTTGTAAATGAATGAAAACAAGGTAACATTCGGTTTGAAAAATGTACATTACGTGCCATTTGATAGTAAAGATTTCTTAGTTACATTTGGGACACCAATTCCATTACCTGGTGGAGTTGAACTAACATTTGAGCCACGCGGTGATTTAATTGAATTCTATGCAGATGACATGCTTTATTACGCGGCAAGTAATAATCAGGGTTACGATGGAACATTAAGTATTGCTACTATCCCAGAAAAATTTGCTATTGATGCACTCGGTGAAGAATTAGATGAAACGGATGGTGTATTAAATGAATTGGCTGATGCAAAAGGAAAACCATTCGCTTTATTATTTGAGTTTGATGGTGACGTGAATGCAACTCTACATGTTATGTATAACTGTTCAGCAAGTCGTCCAACACTTGCATCTAAAACAAAAACAAGTTCGGCTGAACCAAATACAAATGAACTGAAGTTTGTTTCTAGCCCAATTGTTTTAGTACCTGGTGGAAGACCAATGGTTAAAACGAAAACGACTGCTAAAACAACACAAGCAATTTATAACGACTGGTACAAAAAGGTATATGTAAAAACACCAGCAGCACCCAAAGGAGCGTAATAGTAAATGGAAAAGACAATTACAATAGACGGAAAACAAGTCCGATTAAAAAGTACAGCAGCTACTGTTAAACGATATAAAGCGCAATTCAGACGTGATTTATTTGCTGATATGTTTAAGTTAGGGATTTTGGCCCCTTCAAATCCTCAAGAGGGTTCACTAGCCACTATTGATTTAGCAAATGCAGATTTAAGTAAGCTAGATTTTGAAGTTGTATATGATTTAGTTTGGTTATATGCGAAAACAGCAAATCCAGAAATTGACGATCCAATTACATGGTTAGACGGTTTTGATGAATTCCCTATCTCAGAGATTATTCCAGAAATTATGGATATGATTCAAAGTACGATGGGCGCAAAAAAAAAATAAAGAAAAGTAATGGAGAGCAAGGGACGTTCAGTGATGAAGAATTAACCACTGATACGTTCCTTGCTCTTTGTTATAAAGCGAAATTAACGCATTGGGACTTGGAAGTCATGACAATTGGAGATTGTTTCGATTATATTGCAGAATTCGCTGAAATGGAGAATCCAGACAAAGAAAAAGTCAGAAAAGCAAACCAAAAAGACTTTGATTCATTCTAAGAAAGGGGTGAAAGAATGGCTGGAGGAAAAATCAAAGGGATTACGATTGAAATTGGTGGGAATACGCAGCCGTTACAAAACGCTTTAAAAGATGTAAATAAACAGAGTGATAGCTTAGCGACCGAACTGAAAGAGGTAGAGCGCCTTTTAAAATTTAATCCTGGTAATGTGGAAGCATTAGCCCAAAAACAACAGTTGCTTACACAACAAATTGAAAACACTACACAAAAGCTCGATAAATTAAAAGAAGCGGAGCAGCAGGTTCAAGCGCAATTCCAAAACGGAAAGATATCGGAAGAACAATATCGTGCGTTTAGACGTGAAATTGAATTTACACAAGGGTCACTTGATGGTTTGAAAAATAAGCTTGGTAATATGAAAGCTGAACAAGAAAATGTGGCAAGTTCAACAAGACAATTAGAAACGTTGTTTAGCGCTACAGGTAAAAGCGTGGATGATTTTGCAGGCGCATTAGGTAATCGTCTTGTAAATGCAATTAAAAGTGGATCGGCTACAAGTCGACAGTTAGAACAAGCAATCGGTCTTATTGGTCGTGAAGCTTTAGGAACTGAAGCTGATATTGAAAAGTTACAACGTGCGCTACGATCTGTGGATGCTGGGAATTCAATTCAGCAAGTACGAAATGAACTGAGAGATTTACAACAAGAAGCTGGGAGAACTGAGAAAAAGTTTGAAGGATTAAAAATAGGATTGGAAAATGTCATTGGTGGTATGGCAGCTGGTGGCGGTATTGCTAGTGCAGTAGAAAAAGCAATGGATATGTCAAAATTGAAAACTAAGATTGATATCATTTTTGATGTTCCAGAGTCTTCGAAAAAATCAGTGGAAGAAGCTATTAGGGGCGTTAGTACGTATGGTATTGACGCTGAAGAAGCATTAGAAGGTGTTCGCCGACAATGGGCATTGAATAAAGATGCTTCTGATGAAACAAATGCCGCTGTGGTTAAAGGGGCAGCGACCATTGCAGCATCCTATGCTGGAATTGATTTTAATGAACTTATACAAGAAACCAATGAGATTGGTGCAACATTAGGCATTACTAACGAGGAAGCATTGGGGTTAGTGAATACATTATTAAAAACAGGATTTCCACCAGAACAATTAGATATTATCGCAGAATATGGGGATCAGATGGTTCAAGCTGGTTTTTCGGCTAAAGAAGTCCAAGGAATCATGTCAGCAGGAGTAGATACTAAAAGTTGGAATATCGATAACCTATTGGATAAATGATTGTCCCTATGAGTGGCGACATTCATAGAAAACTCCTTTAATTCAGTGGAACTCTCAAAAGAGACAATACTGAGCGAAGCCTTTAACAAAGGAACGTGCAACGACTAGCTGAAAAGCGTAGGGTGTAAGCTGATGACATCCGAAATGGGGAGCATCTTATATAAAAGATGATGATATAGTCTGGTCTGTATAGTGATGTACAGAAGTTCATCAGAGAACTGGCAGGATGTTGCGAATCCTGTTGAACATATCGGGTGTAAAAGAAGGTCGTATTAAAATGGCCGAATTTGGTGCGGGTGTAGATAAATCTATGCAAGAGGTTTTAGATAAAACAAAAATCTCGGCGGATCAGTTTGAAAAATGGGGTCAGGCAATTGCTGGCGGTGGTGAAAATGGACAAAAGGCTATGCTTGAAGCAACTAAGGCTTTAGCAGGTGTTGAAAATGCAACAGACAGAAATGCACTTGGCACGAAGATGTTCGGTACTCTTTGGGAAGACCAAGGGAAGAAAATTATCGACACCATTTTGAAAGCGGAAGGTAAACAAGTCGATTTAAAAAAAGGAGTAGAGGACTTACAGGGTGCTACTTCTAAAATAGATGCATCTCCAGAGGTTAAATTTCAACAAGCAATGCAAGATTTACAAGTTGCTCTTCAGCCTGTTCTTGCAGTTATAGCAGATATTGTCTCTAAATTCTCTGAATGGATTTCCAATAATCCTGAATTAGCAGCTACTTTGGCAGCTATCGCAGTTGCTATTGGTGTAATTGCAGGAGCATTCATGGCTTTAGCACCAATAGTTGCTGTTATAACAAGTATAGGATGGGCGATGACAGGGTTGGTTGCTATTATTCCGATAATAGTAGCACTTGTTGTAGCTCTAGGTGTTGCAATTTATAAAAATTGGGATGATATCAAACAATGGACCATTGATGCTTGGAATGCAATAGGAGAGTTCTTAGTAGGGATATGGGATGGAATTGTACAATGGGCAAGTGAAACATGGAATAGTATTAGTGAATCTACTTCGGAAGTTTGGAACTCGATTAAAGAATACTTAATAGAGGTATGGAATGGAATAGTTGAGTCTTTATATGAAATATGGAATTCTATTGTTGAAACGACTACAGAAATATGGAATTCCATTGTGGAGTATTTGACTGGAATATGGGATGGAGTAGTTGAAACGTTATCGGAAGTTTGGAATGGCATCAGTCAAACTACTTCTGAAGTGTGGACAGCGATTAGTGAGTTTTTCATTAACACTTGGAATGGATTAGTTGCCTTTCTAACTCCTATTTTACAAGGAATTGCTGATTTCTTCTCTATGATTTGGAACGGCATTTCAACAGTGATTCAAACTGTATGGAATTTTATTACACAATACTTACAAGCGATTTGGACGGCCATTTTATACTTTGCCACGCCAATATTTGAAAGTATCAAGAATTTCATTTCTGAATGTTGGAATACCATTAGTTCTACTACAAGTCTTGTATGGGAAACAATTAAGAATTTCTTAGTTTCCTGTTGGAATGGACTTGTAGCATTTGTTATGCCGATTTTTGAACAAATCAAGTCTTGGATCATCACTGTGTGGGATACAATCAGTTCAGCAACAATGTCTGTATGGAATGCTGTTAAGAATTTCTTACAATCATGCTGGAACGGGTTAGTAGCTTTTGTAACGCCAATATTCACCTCAATAAAAGATTGGATTGTGAATACATGGAATACGATTAGTTCCACAACAAGTGCAGTATGGAATACGATTAAAAGCTATCTATCTAGCTTATGGAACGCAATTGTTTCCACAGCGAGTTCTGTATTCAATAGCATCAAAGAAGCCATTTCAACGGTTTGGAACATGATTAGTAGCACAAGTAGTAACGTGTGGAATGGTATTAAATCAACCCTCTCAAACATTTGGGAAGGTATCAAGTCAACCGCATCTTCTGTCTGGAATGGATTGAAAGAAGCCATTATGACGCCTGTTCGTTGGGTAACAGATGCGGTTAGTGGGGCATTTGAAGGCATGAAATCAGCAGTATTAGGCGTATGGGATGGTATTAAAAGTGGTATTCGTACAGCTATCAATGGAATTATTCGTATCATAAATAAATTTATAGATGGCTTTAATACACCAGCAGAATTATTAAACAATATACCAGGAGTTAGCGCTCCAACTATTCCACATGTACCAATGCTTGCGAAAGGCGGAAAACCTGTAGGAGATGGCTCATTTATTACTGGAGAAAAAGGACCCGAACTGTTTACTAAAAGAGGGAATTCTATCACAGTTACACCGTTATCTTCAAAAGAAAGATCCCTCGGTATCACTGGAACTATGAATCAACTAATGAGTGATATGAGCCGGATGATGGCTAGTTCAATGAGTCAATTATCAGGGTTAAAGAGTGTTATGAGTGGTGTGTATGGGAATATGTCAAATAGTAGACAAGCTATGGCAGCTAGTGTTGCGAATCCAGTGATTAATTATTCTTCAGGATCATCTGGCGGTGGAGTCATTCCAATGCTTGGTGGAGATTTAGTTATTGAAGTACCTGTTAATTTAGAAGGAAGAGACGTGGCACGCGGTACTTATCGCTATACAACCGAGTATCAAGAAAGAGAAGCAAAAAGAAACTCAGACTTTTAGGTTTGGGTTTCTTTTATTTTATAAAGAAACGGGGTGTCAAAATGAGCTCTTTTACATTCAACAATCAACGAAAAGAATATATCCAAATAGAAAAAGGATGGAGTCCACCAACATGGGCGCCTTTAAAACGTAATTTCTTAAAAACACCTGGATATCCAGGCGCGAGATTATTAGGAATGGAAACAGATCCTCGTCCACTTCCTGTTCCTGTGGGAATTATCGTTCCAGATGGAACAGATTTAGAAACGTTAAAAGAAGAAATAGCAGCTTGGTTAATTACAGAAGAAGCAGTTGAGCTAGTTTTTGATGTAACTCCTGATAGAACATATTTAGCTGTGATTGATGAAGAGTTTGATCCTGATGATTTTGTTACGTTAGGTAAAGGCACTTTGAAGTTTATTTGTCCGATGCCTTATAAATTAGGACCTACTCGAACAGTAGATTTTCAAACAGGTACGCTGGGGTTAACGGCAAATGTTCAAAACAAAGGAACTGTTCATTCTAATCCTATTATTGAGATTGACATTACGAAACCAAACACTTTTTTAGATGTATGGTTTGAAGATAAATATTCAAAGGAACCGGATTATTTCCGTATTGGAATGCCATTAAAAATGGAGCAATTGCCTGTAGAAAGAAATCAACGTCTTATATGGGATGAAATGTCCACAACTGTAGGGTGGAGTAAGGTTAGTTCTATGGAAGATGGTAATCCAGTTGGTGAAATGAAAACAGATAGTTACCAATTCTATTGTTCGGACTATGGATCAGGTAATGGATGGCATGGCGCAGCTGTTAAGAAGAGTATCCCTGGTGGGCCAGTACAAGATTTTATTATGCAAGCCCACGTTACATGTAAAAGTAAAACGATTAATGAAATGGGACGAGTTGAGATAGCGATACTCGATGAAAACAGCAAAGTTCTTTCAAAAATTGCCATGAATGACCTCTATTGGCAAGCTGAACAAAATTTTGGAACGATGGTAATTGGATATGATAATAAACCTGGAAAAACAGGTTTAATTTATGAGAGTGGTGATTATCTGAATACATGGAATCAGTATTATGGCAGGTTGTGGATCGCTAGAACCGGTAACGATTGGGAGGCTTATATTTCAAAATTTCTTCCTGGAACAGAAAAAGATGATTCAGAACGCTTTGCAAGGTGGACTGATAAAGACAATAAACATATGGAAAAAGCAGCTCAAATACAGATTAGTATCATGCAGTGGCAAGATGTTCCGCCAGTAGAAGCGATGACAGTTTCTGATTTGAAATTTTGGAAAGTGAATTTAAATAATCAAAATACACCGCCTTATATAGTCGATGTTGGTGACAAAGTCGTGATTGATACAGAAAACAGTCGTGTCAGTATTGAAGGGAAAAACGCTATAAACCTAAAAGATATTTTTAGTAATTTTCCTGTTATCAATAAAGGTATGAATAAACTTGAAATTATTCCTTCTGATATAGGAACAGCAAAGGTTAAATATAGGGAGCGATTTAGATGAGGACACCAAGTGGGATACTTCATGTTGTTGATTTTCAAACAGAACAAATTGTTTCCACTATCCAATCTAAAGACTATTGGGATGATAAACGACATTGGGAAATCAAGAACAATATTGATAAGTTTGATTTTACAACGGCTGATGGTACAGAACAAGCAGCTACACTCTTGCAACAAAACTTAGTGTTAAAAGAAGTGCGTAGCGGTGTTATTGTACCGTATGTAATTACTGAAGCTGAAAAAGTTTCTAATGATAGATCCGTAATTACTTATGCATCTGGTGAGTGGATTTTATTAGCGAAAGCAGGTGTTATCAATCCTCAACGAATTGAAGGGAAAACAGTTAATGAGTTTATTGACATAGCTTTAACAGGGACAAAGTGGAAACGAGGTCGTACAGAATACTCTGGTTTTCATACAATGACTATTAAAGAACCTACCAATCCGCTTAAATTATTAAAGGATATCGCTTCTCTTTTTGATTTGGAAATTGTGTATCGCGCTGAAGTTGTTGGTAATCAATTTATTGGTCGTTATGTGGATATGGTTAAGAAGCGCGGTCGAGAAATAGGTAAAGAAGTAACTCTTGGCAAAGATTTAATGGGAATCAAACGTATTGAAAACTCTCAAAATATCTGTACAGCGCTTATAGGGTTCGCTAAAGGTGAAGGAGATAAGATAATTACAGTTGAGAGTATTAATAATGGTTTGCCGTACATTGTAGATAATGTTGCGTTCCAGCGCTGGAATGAAAAAGGAAAGCATAAATTCGGATTCTATACTCCAGAGACAGAAGAAGATATAACTCCAGACCGTTTAATGACTCTTATGAAAACAGAGATGAAAAAACGTGTAAATACATCTGTTTCTTATGAAGTTGAAGCACAATCAATTGGTCGTGTGTTTGGATTGGCACATGAGTTAATTAATGAAGGCGATACAATCCGCATCAAAGATACTGGATTTACACCCAAGTTATACCTTGAAGCACGAGCAATCGCTGGCGATGAGTCATTTAAAGATCCGATGCAAGATAAATATGTATTTGGTGATTACCGTGAAATTGTTGATCCAAACGAGGAATTACGCAAGCTCTATAATAAAGTCCTGGCTTCATTAGGTAGTAAACAAGAAATTTTAGATCAGCTAGATAAGTTGGTTAAAGAAACTGCTGAAACAGCAAATGATGCTCAAAAAGAATCTGAATCCGCTAAGAAAATTGCTGAAAAGGTCCAGGAAAACCTGAAAAATAATACGGTAAATATTATTGAAGCTAAAAACCCACCAATTGATAATCTTATAGTAGGTAAAACATTATGGCGAGATATTAGTAACGGTAAACCTGGTATTTTAAAAGTGTGGAATGGTAAAGGGTGGGAGCTTCTTATTCCGGATGTGGAATCAATTAAAAAAGATACACTGGAGCAGGTAAGTAAGGATATTAAACTCACAAAAGAAGAATTAAATAAGAAAGTGGAAGAAGCGCAAGAAGAAGCCACTGGGCAATTTAATACAGTAACAGAGGGTCTTTCAAAAGTTACAAGAACTATTTCTGATGTACAAAGAGATCAAGGTGAGATTGATAAAAAAGTAACCCAGGTTGAACAGGATTCGGAGAAATTTAAATTGTCTATTGAAACATTAACGAAAAATAGTACTGAGACTACAAGTAAGGTCAACACCTTAGTAAGTGATGTGGACGGAAATACGAAAGTTATTTCAGAAGTTAAAGAAAGTGTAGCAAACATTAATGACGATGTAAGAAACCTGTTAATCGGTTCCAAATCTTTTGATGGTGCTTTGACCTGGGCACAAGCAGACAATCGTTGGTGGCTTAAATCAGCAGATAAAGTTAAAATTTCAAAGGATGTTTTTCAAGGTAATGCAGTCGTAGAAACTCAATCATCATGGACTGCTTTGGCTTATAATTTCAAAGATTTGGTGAATCGGGGAGTTGTCAAAGTAGGAGATAAAGTAACCTATTCTATTCATACTCGAGTAAAAGGTTTACCGAATGGCCAAGACTTACAACACACTTTCTATTTTGCAGCAGGGGCTACTGGAATCCGTCCAAATAAATCTACTAATCAATGGCAACGTGTAAGTGTTTCGTTTGTAGTGACAGCGGGCATGATGGCATCAACGGGAACAGATAATGAGAGTCATTTACGTATAGAACCTGATGCAAACCCTCCTGCTGGTTGTTGGTATCAGCAGAGTTCACCACAATTGACTATAGGAAGCAAAGATTATTCATGGCGACCTGCTCCTGAAGATATTGCAGATGGTAATGTTTTCACCAAGATAACAACCGAGATCAAAGAAGAGGCTGGGAGAATCTCTAAAAAATTGGAGCAGGTTGAATCTCGTACAGTGGGTGTTGAAAACTGGCTAATCAATACTGGGCGAAATCAAAAGCCACAAACAATTGGAATGTCTGGAGGTGCACTAGTCAACAAAGCTACTCAATCATTCACTGAGGATTACATGATTGTAGAATGTACAGATCATACCGACTCTTTCTACCAATTCCATCTAGATAATACTAAGATGGGTGACTACGAAAAAGAGAAAGATATGACATTTAGTATCGATATGCAAAACGATGTTCCTATTGATTTAATTGTATTCCAATTTATTAATGGAGTTTGGGCAGAAAACTTGTACAATAGATTCCCTGTCGCTAATTGGTCTAGAAGATCATTTACATTTAAAATTGAGGCGCGGGCAACTGGATGGGGATTACGATTAAGATTTGAAAGAAACGAAAATTCAAAGGGTAAGAAATTTCGTTTCAAGAAACCTAAACTAGAAAAAGGTTCTGTTCCTACAGGTTTTACAAAATCGACTTATGAGTTGGAGCAAAGTTTCGAGGGTGTAAAAGAGCGTATTGAAAAAACGGAATCTATCATTAATGATGCTGGTGATCGTAACTATGTACGTAATGGAGATTTCACACACTATTGGGCCGATAACGACCTGCAATGGGATAAGAACCTAAACGGTAATTTGCGCGCTGGTAATTGGGCAACAGGTTATAACGCTGGAACAACAGATCCTACAAAGGGTTATCATATGCACGTTAATGACAAAAAGTTTGGGTATCCTGTAGTTGCTGTTATTAACAAAAATGGTCAATTCGGTCAAGCTAAAAGGTGGCTTGGAATGCCTCAAGAAATGCCAGCTAGTTTCCGAAATGATTTCCAGCCAGGTGATACGTACACGATCGCTTTAGATGTATGGACGGAAACAGCAAATAACAAAATAGCGGTAGGATTACACCACTTTATTGAGGGTAACACTTCAATGGGCTTTCATAGTGGGGGGACGCCAGAATTAACGATCGAACCTGTTAAAAAATGGGTTCGTGTGTATGCAACAATGAAATTACATGATAAATCAGATATGAAAAAAGGTTTTAGCTTGTATATTTATGGCGATCGTTCTGCTGATGGTAGTGAATGCTACTTCAAAAATGTATCTGTGTTAAAAGGATCTATGCCGAAAGCATTCGCTCCGTCTCCGGAAGATGGGGTAAAAGAAAATGTATTCAGCCAGAAAGTAACGGAGATTACGAAGAACGCCGAAGGGATAACAAGTGATGTAAAAAAAATACAGGAAATACAAACTCAGCAAGGGCAAACACTGACTGAAGCTACTACAACGATCCTGCAACAATCTGAAGAATTGAAGCTAGCAATGAAAAAGAAAGATGTTGAAGCTTATGTAGGTGGAATCGGTAATCAAACTGTATTACGGAATGTTCTTTGGAAGAATGATACAAAATATTGGGTTCTTCAATCAGGCACAACAAGAGATACACAAGTCACTTATAAGGGATGCAATTCACTTAGTGTTATTACTACAGGTAATGCGAGTAATTTGTATAAAGGAGCATCGCACGAGTATATAAATGCTGGACCTGGATGGAATTATGTTTTCTCTGCTTACTTTTATACAGATAACAAAGCTAGTATAGATGCCGGAGCTGCTATCGAGCTCCAATGTTACGATGTAAACAATAAAATGATTAAAAGTTACTTGCAAGAAATAACTATTTCACAAGGAACATGGATTCGTACACATGTGGCAGGGCTATTAGTCGAAGGTACAAAAAAAGTTAAAGTAATGTTTTGGGTTCGTAAAAATGGTCGTCTATGGATGGCACAACCCATGCTACAAATTGGTGATAAACCTTCTTCATTCATGGAGAACCCTGTTGATATTGTAGATAAAGATAAAATCATGGAAGAATTGGCCGATAAGATAGCAACTAAAGATTACGATAAAAAAGTAACTGAATTAGAAAGAAGTATTAGTGCTACTGAAAAAGGCGTTTCAATCATCTCTGGAAAACAAGAAACGTTTATAAATGAGACTTATAATGCCTATGTAAAAAAAACAGAATCTAAGTTAGAAGTGTTAGATGAAGGAATTTTAGCGCAGATTTTAAAGGACGGCATTGTCACTGCGATCAATTTGTCCCCTGGGAAAATTACAATCAATGCTGCAAAGCTAGATATTAATGCAGATACAATGGTGAAATGGTTAACTGCAAAAGGCATTGATACGAATCTTATTAGAATTGATGGTGATAAGATAACCATTGATAAAGATGGTGTAACTGTTAAAATGCTAGACTTCCTATTCCAAGATGAATGGGGGACAAAAACAACTGCGGTATCAAGACGAAACTTAATAGCAGATCCAGACTTTTCTAGTGTTACAAAGAAAAACATTGGACATAACGATTATTATGGGTTTGAAGGTGGATACGGTCTTACTTGGAAGTCCTGGGGAAATGTCGTAATAGAAAAGAATACACATATATTCGATTACGAGCAGATGGTGAATGCTGCAAGGGTAGATATGTATAACTATCCAGAAGCAATTGTGAATAATGGGATACATCCTGGAAATGAATACACATTATCTGCTCATTTTAGAACAGCCATGATAAATGGGGTACGTAAAACAGGGAAGCCGCGCTTACAAGTATGCTGCGTTAAATTCCGAGATAACGTAAGTTACGACATATTGAGTGAACAAAAGATGGACTTCCCTGAGCCGTCTACATTCTACGGAGAAATCAGAAGGTATTCTTTTACTTTCAAAGTGCCAACAAACTATATTCCGCAACAACACGCATTGATTATTAAAGTTTGTTCTGGAAATGCTGATATGAGACAAGGGACAGCGATTTGTGTAAGTGGTGTAACGCTATACAGTGGCAAATATGCATCTATGTATAATTGGGATCGTGCTGCAGCAGAAAGAGCAGATGGCATTCAGCCGTTTAACGCAATTGCTGTAGGTGGTGTGAATAACAATATAGCTCCAGCACCAGACGGACAAACGTTTGATATAAGTACTGAAAAAGAAGTTAAAATCTATCGGAATATACGAGCAATGCAGGGGATTAACTTAGGTGGCGGTGGATTTCAACAATGGGGTCATATTCGCTTTACAGACGGTAATATGGGATCGGGTTTTTATGCGAGTACTCCAAGTGGTTGGAAATTTAACGCACTTGGATAGAAAGGAGAAGTAAGAATGAATGAAAATCAAATGATGCCACTTCAAGCAGGTGAAAGCTTTCCTTTTATGGGGAGGCTAGTGGATGCAGAGCGCACAGAGACAGGGGTTTTTGTTCAAATACCTGCTGATATGTTAAATAATGCAGGTATTCTACAAGGTACTAGCAGGGTTGAAGTATGGAGAGAGATGGATGGGACAGTAAAGTTTCGAATTGCTACGCTATGTGAAATATGTAAACGCGGAGCACGTTTGTACCCACTAGATATGGGATTTGCGAAAAAGAATATTTGTTTAGAGTGTTATGCATCACTTACAGGGAATTATCCATCTCAAGAACCGCCAACACCAACTAATGAAAATAACATACAAACAGAGCAGGAGCAGCAATAGCTGGTCTTTTTTTATTGCTAAAAAAGGAGATGAAAAGATGGATCGTATTGATGTATTATTAAAAACCTTTATTGCCACTTTCGGTGGCTTTTGCGGGTATTTCTTGGGAGGATGGGATACAACATTGAAAATCTTAGTGACGATGGCAGTTATTGATTATTTAACTGGCATGATTGCAGCAGGATATAACGGAGAATTAAAAAGTAAAGTGGGTTTCAAAGGCATCGCCAAAAAGGTGGTGCTTTTTCTTTTGGTAGGAGCGGCAGCTCAACTAGATTCGGCACTAGGAAGCAATAGCGCCATTCGTGAAGCGACGATCTTTTTCTTTATTGGAAATGAGTTGCTTTCACTTTTAGAAAATGCAGGGCGTATGGGAATACCTTTGCCTTCAGCTTTAACAAATGCAGTCGAAATTTTAGGTGGTAAACAAAAACAAGAAGAGAAAAAGGGAGATGTTCAATAATGGAAATTAGAAAAAAATTAGTTGACCCAAGTAAATATGGTATAAAGTGTCCTTATACAATGAATCCGGAATTTATTACAGTCCACAATACTTACAACGATGCTACAGCAGAAAACGAAGTATCTTATATGATTCGTAATGACAACCAAGTGTCGTTTCATATCGCGGTAGATGATAAAGAAGCAGTACAAGGAATCCCTTTAGAGCGTAACGCCTGGCATACTGGCGACGGTAACGGGAATGGTAATCGTAAATCTATTGGGGTTGAAATTTGCTACTCTTTAAGCGGCGGAGATAGATATTATAAAGCGGAAGACAATGCAGCTATCCTTGTAGCTCAACTAATGAAACAGTACAATGTTCCAATTAATAAAGTCCGTACACATCAATCGTGGAGTGGGAAGTACTGTCCTCATCGTATGTTGGCGGAAGGACGTTGGAATAACTTTATTGAAAGAGTCCAAAATGCATACAATGGAGGTAGTAGTTTAATCACCTCAAAGCCAACTTCACCTTTTAATAATGAAACAGGTGTCGCAAATATTGAAGGAAATGGAGTTAATCTCCGTGAAGGTCCAGGTACTGGATACGGGGTTATTCGTCAATTAGGTAAAGGTGAGTCCTACGAAGTATGGGGACAATCAAATGGATGGTTAAATCTTGGTGGCGATCAGTGGATTTATAATGATTCATCATACATTCGTTATACAGGAGAAAAAGTACCAGCACCTTCTAAATCTTTAAATGATGGCATTGGTGTAGTGACTATTACAACTGATGTATTACGTGTTCGTAAAGGTCCAGGAACTAACTATGGCATCGTGAAAAATGTGTATCAAGGGGAAAAATATCAAACGTGGGGATATAGAGACGGTTGGTATAATGTTGGAGGCGACCAATGGGTTTCTGGTGAATATGTGAAGTTTGAAAAATAAAACATATTACTGTACAAAAGAATAGTTTTATTAAAATGAATAATAAAAACCAGAGTGCTCTTGAGGAGTACTCTGGCTACATGGGATGCTTACTATACAAGAGGAACACGTGTGATTTTATTTTATGTAGTAACAGACTGAAATATGAGAAAAACACTCCTGCTGTTGTGAACGGGAGTGTTTTTCTGTATATAAAATGGCATCATGCCAGGAGCAGTTTATTATATGCTTCTAAAGTGCCTAACATGCTGTGAAAACAAAAAAACACCTTCTCCGGTAAGAAGGCGTCAAAAATGTGGTGATTCTCTAGATGCATAAATAATATATGCTAAATGAGTCATTTCTATGTAATTAAAATTTACTTTTAGATAATGCCTTTAATATTGGATTTATAATTCTGCTAATTAAACGAAATCCCCTGAATATAGAGCTAACAACTTTCATAACGTTAGAATCTCTTTTTATTTTAAACACCTACTTTCGCAATTCCGCTTGTAGAATAAAGTTTTCTTTTATACTGCCTTTATATGTATACCTTATTTTATTCTTTTGATAAACCTTTGTATGATCTTTACTAAATATTATTTCGTCACTAAGGCCAAGTTCTTGTTTAACTAAATTGCGTTCTCCAAAATTCAGTGAATCATCCATCGTTCCTATTAATAATAAGAAAGCGAATTTAAAGTCTTCCATCTCAGTAAAATAAGCATTTGGAGTCATTGCTAATGAAGCTTTTTTTATATTTTTATTATTATCAGTTTCTAAAACAATAATAATATTGTCTGATAAACCAATAGACGTTCTCCCGTCTTTTAAAATTTCAGTTGAGTTAATTTTTAGCTTTGTTTTTTCTCCCATCTCTTTCAATGCTTTTTCTACTCTTTTTGTGTATTCATCTACTGTTAATTTAGCCTCTTTATTTTCTGCAACCGCAGGTTTAGTGCCATCCTTTTTATTACCACTAACACCAGCAGCAACAAAAATTATTATTAGTGCAGCAATAATCCAAACCCACCATTTTTTATAAAACGGTTTTTTCATATAGTTTCCCTCCATAGATTTATACCTAAATCATACCAATTTCATACAACAACTGTAAATGTTAGTTTGTAATATATTGACGAAACAGAACAGTTGTTCTATAATTTATACAAACAAATGTTCTTGTGGAGGTCATCTTATGAATCACTTACTTAAGTGTTCGTTCAATCAAAAAATACCAATCGAATTAATTTATTTAAAGAGTTCTGGAGATTTCTCTCAAAGAACTGTAATTGTTAGGAAGATATATGAAGATCGTGTATTAGTGTATTGCATGCAAAAACAACAAGTTAGAATGCTGAAATTGGCTAATATACTATCAGTTGATAAAGTAAGAAATACATACCAATATGCTTAAAAATAAATAATGAGGTGAGGTCATATGTCAACAGCAATTCCAAAACCACCAAAGAAAAAGGCTACTAAAAAAGAACCTAGACCATACATGGATGAATTCGAACAACAAGAGGCTGCTGAATTAATTCAATTGGCAGTACAAGATGATACAGAATTAGTATTTACTGTGTATCGAAAATATAAAGAACCAGATGTTATCCGAGGTAAAATAATCAAACTTGAACAACAACTGAATAGAATTGTAGTGAGTGATGGACCGAATGCAATACATAAAATTCAATTCATGGATATTTTAAAAATCGCAACGCCTAGTTAATTTAGCTAGGTGTTTTTTATATGGCCATAAATTCTTTATCGAAGTAGAACTTGTCCATTAAGTTGTTTACAATCCCGTTGAAATAAGCGAATTTACCCTTTTTCATTTTTACTCGGGATTTAATTTTCATAACAAATTCTTTAATAGCTTTTAAGCCAATAGTTAACTCTTGTTCTTTAGTAAATGCTGTATCACCTGTTGTATGGTTAACAATTTTATTACACTGTCTTACGACCTTCCACAGTTCTTGAATTGTTTTAGATTCACTGTAGAAAGAGCCAACTAAAGAAATAAAACGCTCTGGTACCCAATGAGCAACAAAGTCAGCTTGTTCCATATTCTCTTCTGGAGTATTGCTATTCTCATTACTATTACGTTTGTTTATATCTTTTATATTTTGTTTTAAGGAAACAGGTTTTGTTTTATTGGTGTGACACTTTTTTTCATTTTTAACAGGTGCTTGTGTGACAACCTGTTCCTCCACAATGATTGGTTGAATAACAATAGCGTTACATGTTTGTCTCATATCGATTTTACGCTTCATTTCTAGCTGTTTAATAATACCTAAAGATTCTAGGTGTAGGCATACTCTAATAACCGTTCTACGGCTAATATTAAGGTCTTCAGCGATGTGTTTTTTCGTTCTGAAAGATACGCCAAAGAACTTAGAAGAATAGTTGTGTAATTTATTTAATACAGTTAATTGAGTTTTGTTTAACTGATCGGCGAATTTCTCTTTGTACGCCCGAACAGTTTTATTTAATTCATCAATAGTTTTGAATGTTGCTAGATTTTTATATGTTTCATTACCTGCAATAATTGTAATTCCTTGTTTCTTTTCCATAGTGGTTTGTCTCCTTTTTGGAAACAAAAAAGCAACGTCACCAATTTGGTAAACGTTGCTTAATAGACCCTGCATGATGTAAAATAGCTCATGAGAGTATAGCAAGTGTTTACCTGGCCTAATCAGGTGGACGGTATATAGAGTGTTCGTAGCACTTTACATACACGCTGTGCTCTCTTGTTTTGTGTAGATTTTGCACGCTGAAATAATTTTGCATGAATTTTGCACGATTACTTCTGGAAATCTAAAGGAGCCTTGATATAAAAGGGGTGTTTTGCTATTAGTTCGAATCCCTCTGGGCGCGTCAAAAAGTCCTAACTTACGTTTTGTAGGTTAGGACTTTTTTTATTTACCTCTTGTTACATCTAGTAATAAGATTTACTATTAGTACTTGATAATAATTTTTAATTTTATTATTTTCTTTCAATATTATTCAAATTTCGGTTGTAAGTTGTAAATCTCATTAATACATATAAATTAATAATATTTTGGAATGGGTGTCTGCGTGAGGATTCTCCTTTTACCAAACTTATTGTACAATAGAAACAAGGGGGAGATTAGTTTGAAGGCAAGTCTTTTACAAGAACAAAGCTTACGTTTGGCAATGACACAAGAGTTAAGGCAAGCGATTACAATGCTCCAGTATAATGTACAAGAATTATCGGAGTTTTTGTATGAGCAATCGTTAGAGAATCCCCTTATTGAGTTAGGTGGTTTTGAGAGGGAGAAGAAAAAGAGCTCTAACAACAGTAAAAGTACCAGCAAACAAGTCGAGAATCAGATGGAGATCTACAGTGTGGATTCTACAACGATTCAGCAACATTTATTAAATCAAATACAGTATTATAAAATAGATGAAGAAGAGCGAAAAGTAGCTTCTTTCATTATTATGAACATGGATGGAAATGGATATTTACAAGAAACGAATGAAGAGTTAGCAGAGCTCCTTTCTGCACATATTCATGTAGTCGACCGTTCTGTAGAGCTTGTCCAATCACTGGAGCCAGCAGGGGTAGGGGCGCGTAATATTCAGGAATGTTTAACCTTACAATTGAAGCGCTTACAAAGACGTAATGGATTAGCAGAAGAGGTTGTAGAAGATCATTTCGCTTATTTTGTGAAGAAAGATTGGCGAAAGCTCGTTCAAGTGTTGAAATGTAGTAATGAGGAATTGCAGAGTGCGGTAAATTGTATAACGTCATTACAACCAAAACCAGGTCTTGCGTTTTCTTCAGATAAACCACTTTACATTGTACCTGATATGGCGGTGAAAAAAGATGGCGATCGCCTCGTTTTACAAATGAATGAGAGAAATATGCCGAGAATTGAAATTCATTCTGAATATAGTGCGCTTCTTAATAATAGTGAAAGTGAAGTAGCATCTTACGTATCAGAAAAGTATCAGCATGTGCAGTGGATTATGCGCAGTTTGAAGCAGAGAAAACAGACATTGCTGCAAGTAATGACTATTATTATGGAAAAACAACGTGATTTCTTCTGGAAAGGTCCAGAGTATTTAAGACCTCTCGCTTTAAAAGAGGTAGCGGAAGAGTTAAGTGTGCATGAATCGACAATTAGTCGTGCGACGCGAAATAAATATGTGCAAACACCACACGGTTTATTTGAGATGAAATCGTTCTTTAGCAATGCCGTTTCGACGACTGAAGATGAAGCAGTTTCTACAAAACGTGTAAAACAATTTATTCAAACGCTAATTGGGGCAGAGGATAAGAAAAAGCCACTTTCAGATCAAAAGATTTCAAAATTATTAGAAGAAGAGCATGAAATTGTTATTTCTCGAAGAACAGTGGCGAAGTATAGAGAACAAATGCATATCCCAGCTTCGTCATTACGAAAAACGATCGGATAGGTGAAGAAGATGAAAGTTGTACTGTATACTAAAAAAGATTGTGGCCTTTGCGTGAAGGCGAAACAAGTTTTACAGGAAGTACAATGTGAATATTCTTTTCAAATCGAGGAAATAGATATATATGAAGATAATGACCTTTTAGAAAAATATCACTTAATGATTCCGGTTGTAGAAATGGACGGAAAACAAGTAGAATATGGTAACATTCACAAAGGTGTCATAATAAACTATATAAAGAATGCAGTTAAGAGTTGAATAAGTTTCTATCTCCTGTTACAATAATACACGTAGCAGGGATTATTTTTTTAACCTATGTGGGACACAAAATGTCACTACGGGACGTAAAGTGACCACGAGGGAAAATGAACCGATGTAGTGAGGAGAAAAGATATGCGCTCATGGATTCAGAATACAAAAAAATTATTACCTGATCTGCTACCTGTTATGCAAACGAGAATGCAAATTCTTCAATACATTAGGCTCATGCAGCCGATTGGAAGAAGAAACTTATCAGCAAGTCTCGGTATGACAGAACGAGTATTGCGAAGTGAAGTTCAAGTTTTGAAAGAACAAAACTTAGTTCACGTCGCTTCTTCTGGAATGACTTTGACAGAAGAAGGAACAGCTTTAGTTCTTGCTTTGGAAGACTTTATGAAAGAAATTTCCGGGTTAAAGGTTTTAGAAAAGCAACTTAAGGAAACATTAGACTTGGATGAAGTTTTCGTTGTCCCTGGTGATAGTGATGAATCACCTTGGGTCAAACTGGAGATGGGCCGTGCTTGTGTGACTTGTATAAAAGACCGTCTGACAGCGAATAATATCGTTGCTGTGGCTGGAGGAACTACGCTAGCTGCTGCTGCGGACATGATGCAACTTGATTGCAAAGATTTACATATGCTATTTGTCCCAGCACGTGGTGGAATTGGAGAAGGTGTTGAATTAGAAGCCAATACCATTTGTGCCAAGATGGCGCAAAATACGATGAGTAATTATCGCTTATTGTATGTTCCAGACCATGTTAGTAGCGAAGCATATGCGTCTATTGTGACAGAGCCTTCCGTGAAAGAAGTTCTTGAGTTGATTCGATCTTCCAATATCGTCATTCATGGAATAGGTGATGCGTTAACAATGGCACGTCGCAGAAGTACTTCAGAAGCAGATTGGTTAAAGATTCAGGCAAGCGAAGCAGTTGGCGAAGCTTTCGGTTACTACTTTAATGAAGAAGGAAATGTTGTTCATAAAGTAAGAACGGTTGGTATGCAACTAGAGGACTTACAAAATGTATCTCACGTTGTTGCAGTCGCTGGAGGTTCTTCAAAGGCAAAAGCAATACAGGCTGTAATTAAACAAGGGCACACTTCAATTCTAATTACAGATGAAGGTGCAGCAAAACAGTTAACAAAGGGTTTTACCCTTTAATATAATCCCCCAAGGAGGAAATTCAAATGACTAAAATTGGTATTAATGGATTTGGACGTATCGGACGTAACGTATTCCGCGCAGCTCTTAACAACTCTGAGGTAGAAGTAGTAGCAATCAACGACTTAACAGATGCTAAAACATTAGCTCACCTTTTAAAATATGACACAGTTCACGGAACTTTAAATGCAGAAGTATCTGCTAACGAAAACAGCATCGTTGTTAACGGTAAAGAAATTAAAGTTATCGCTGAGCGTGACCCAGCTCAATTACCATGGAGCGACTACGGAGTAGAAGTAGTAGTAGAATCTACTGGCCGTTTCACTAAAAAATCAGACGCTGAGAAACACTTAGGTGGATCAGTTAAGAAAGTTATCATCTCAGCTCCAGCTTCTGACGAAGATATCACTGTAGTTATGGGTGTTAACCACGAACAATACGATGCAGCTAACCACAACGTAGTATCTAACGCTTCTTGTACTACAAACTGTCTAGCTCCATTCGCTAAAGTATTAAACGAAAAATTCGGCGTAAAACGCGGAATGATGACAACAATTCACTCTTACACTAACGACCAACAAATCTTAGACTTACCACACAAAGATTTACGTCGTGCTCGTGCAGCAGCTGAAAACATGATCCCAACATCTACTGGTGCAGCTAAAGCTGTAGCATTAGTATTACCAGAACTTAAAGGTAAATTAAACGGTGGCGCTGTACGTGTTCCAACTGCTAACGTTTCTCTAGTTGACTTAGTTGTTGAACTTGACAAAGAAGTAACAGTTGAAGAAGTAAATGCAGCATTCAAAGCAGCAGCTGAAGGCGAATTAAAAGGTATCCTTGGATACAGCGAAGAGCCATTAGTATCTATCGACTATAACGGATGTACAGCTTCTTCTACAATCGATGCATTATCTACAATGGTAATGGAAGGTAACATGGTTAAAGTACTTTCTTGGTACGATAACGAAACTGGTTACTCTAACCGCGTAGTAGACCTAGCAGCTTACATGACTTCAAAAGGTCTTTAATTCTTAATTATATAAGTTATCAATGACAAAACGAGGGAGAGGGTTTGTTCCCTCTCTCTCTTCTTTCGTTTTAAAAGCAAATGTGTTAAGCTTTTGAGTGGGTTTTGTCAATCCTAACTAGTAGTCGGAGGGAAATCCAATGAACAAAAAATCAATTCGTGACGTAGATTTAAAAGGTAAGCGTGTATTTTGCCGCGTTGATTTCAACGTACCTATGAAAGAAGGCAAAATTACAGATGAAACTCGTATCCGTGCAGCTCTTCCTACAATTCAATATTTAGTAGAGCAAGGTGCGAAAGTTATTTTAGCAAGTCACTTAGGCCGTCCAAAAGGTCAAGTAGTAGAAGAAATGCGTTTAACTCCAGTAGCAGCACGTTTAGGCGAGCTTCTTGGTAAAGACGTTAAAAAAGCGGACGAAGCATTCGGACCAGTTGCACAAGAAATGGTTGCAGCAATGAACGAAGGCGACGTATTAGTTCTTGAAAACGTACGTTTCTATGCGGGCGAAGAAAAGAATGATGCAGAACTTGCGAAAGAATTTGCAGCACTTGCTGACATCTTCGTAAACGATGCATTCGGTGCAGCTCACCGTGCTCACGCTTCTACAGCAGGTATCGCAGACTACCTACCAGCAGTATCTGGTCTATTAATGGAAAAAGAGTTAGATGTACTTGGTAAAGCACTTTCTAACCCAGAACGTCCATTTACAGCTATCATCGGTGGTGCGAAAGTAAAAGATAAAATCGGTGTAATTCGTCATCTATTAGACAAAGTAGATAACTTAATCATCGGTGGTGGACTTGCTTACACATTCGTTAAAGCTTTAGGTCATGAAATTGGTCTATCTCTATGTGAAGACGACAAGATCGAACTAGCTAAAGAATTTATGCAACTTGCAAAAGAAAAAGGCGTAAACTTCTACATGCCAGTTGATGTTGTAATCACTGAGGAATTCTCTGAAACTGCAACAACTAAAATCGTTGGTATCGACTCTATCCCTTCTAACTGGGAAGGCGTGGACATCGGTCCTAAAACACGTGAAATTTATGCAGATGTAATTAAAAATTCTAAGCTTGTTGTATGGAATGGACCAATGGGTGTATTCGAAATGACTCCATTCGCAGAAGGTACAAAAGCAGTAGGACAAGCATTAGCAGATGCAGAAGATACATACTCTGTTATCGGCGGTGGTGACTCTGCAGCAGCTGTTGAAAAATTCGGTATGGCTGATAAAATGAGCCACATTTCTACTGGCGGCGGTGCGTCATTAGAATTCATGGAAGGTAAAGAGCTTCCAGGTGTAGTTTGTCTTAACGACAAATAAGTAGCAGCCAAAGAAAAAGGACGGTGCAAAGCATGCGTAAACCAATTATCGCAGGTAACTGGAAAATGAATAAAACTCTATCTGAAGCAGTTAGCTTCGTAGAGGAAGTTAAAGGTCAAATCCCAGCAGCTTCAGCTGTTGATGCAGTAGTTTGCTCTCCAGCTCTATTCTTAGAGCGCCTTGTAGCAGCAACTGAAGGAACTGACTTACAAGTAGGTGCACAAAACATGCACTTCGAAAAAAATGGTGCATTCACTGGCGAAATTAGCCCAGTAGCACTTAGCGACTTAAAAGTTGGCTATGTAGTACTTGGCCACTCTGAGCGTCGTGAAATGTTTGCTGAAACAGATGAGTCAGTAAACAAAAAGACTATCGCAGCATTTGAACATGGTTTAACACCAATCGTATGTTGTGGTGAGACTTTAGAAGAGCGCGAAAGCGGAAAAACATTTGATCTAGTAGCAGGTCAAGTGACAAAAGCACTTGCAGGTTTAACAGAAGAGCAAGTTAAGGCAACTGTTATCGCTTATGAGCCAATCTGGGCTATCGGTACAGGTAAATCTTCTTCTTCTGCAGATGCAAACGAAGTATGTGCGCACATCCGTAAAGTTGTTGCAGAAGCTGTTTCTCCAGAAGCTGCAGAAGCTGTTCGTATCCAATACGGCGGTAGCGTAAAACCAGAAAACATTAAAGAGTATATGGCACAATCTGACATCGACGGCGCTTTAGTTGGCGGTGCTAGCTTAGAGCCTGCTTCGTTCTTAGGTCTTCTGGGGGCGGTAAAATGAGAAAGCCAACAGCTTTAATCATTCTTGACGGTTTCGGACTTCGTGAAGAAACTTACGGGAATGCTGTAGCACAAGCTAAGAAACCTAATTTTGATGGTTACTGGAACAAATTCCCTCACACAACGCTTACAGCTTGTGGCGAGGCAGTAGGTCTTCCAGAAGGTCAAATGGGTAACTCTGAGGTTGGTCACTTAAATATCGGTGCTGGCCGCGTAGTATATCAAAGCTTAACACGCGTTAACGTTGCAATTCGTGAAGGCGAGTTCGATAAGAACGAAACTTTTCAAAATGCAATTAAAAGTGTAAAAGAAAAAGGTACTGCACTTCATTTATTCGGTTTACTTTCTGACGGTGGTGTGCACAGTCACATGAACCATATGTTTGCTCTTCTTCGCTTAGCAGCAAAAGAAGGCGTGGAGAAAGTTTATATCCATGCATTCTTAGACGGCCGCGATGTTGGACCACAAACAGCAAAAGGTTATATCGATGCAACGAATGAAGTAATTAAAGAAACAGGAGTAGGACAATTCGCGACTATCTCTGGTCGTTATTACTCTATGGACCGTGACAAGCGTTGGGATCGCGTAGAAAAATGTTACAGTGCTATGGTGAATGGTGAAGGCCCTACTTATAAATCAGCAGAAGAGTGTGTAGAAGACTCTTATGCGAACGGTATCTATGATGAATTCGTATTGCCGTCTGTAATTGTTAACGAAGATAACACGCCAGTTGCAACAATCAATGATGATGATGCAGTTATCTTCTATAACTTCCGTCCAGACCGTGCAATTCAAATTGCTCGTGTATTTACAAACGAAGACTTCCGTGAGTTCGATCGTGGTGAAAAAGTACCTCACATTCCAGAATTCGTATGTATGACACACTTCAGTGAAACTGTAGATGGTTACGTGGCATTCAAGCCAATGAACCTTGATAACACTTTAGGTGAAGTTGTTGCGCAAGCGGGATTAAAGCAACTTCGCATCGCGGAAACTGAAAAGTATCCGCACGTTACATTCTTCTTTAGCGGTGGTCGTGAGGCTGAATTCCCAGGAGAAGAGCGTATCTTAATTAACTCACCGAAGGTTGCAACGTATGACTTGAAACCTGAAATGAGCATTTACGAAGTAACGGACGCTTTAGTAAATGAAATCGAAAATGATAAACATGATGTTATCATTCTTAACTTTGCGAACTGTGATATGGTTGGCCATTCTGGGATGATGGAACCAACAATTAAAGCAGTAGAAGCAACTGACGAATGTTTAGGAAAAGTTGTAGAAGCGATTCTTGCAAAAGATGGTGTAGCACTTATTACTGCTGACCATGGTAATGCTGATCAGGAGTTAACTGCTGATGGCGGTCCTATGACAGCTCATACAACTAACCCGGTTCCTTTCATCGTTACAAAAAATGATGTAGAGCTTCGTGAAGGTGGTATTTTAGGAGATATCGCTCCAACAATGCTTACACTTTTAAATGTGGAACAACCGAAAGAAATGACAGGTAAAACAATTATTAAATAATTTGCTTATATAAAAAGGAGAGAATTTATTATGTCAACAATTATTGATGTTTATGCTCGCGAAGTCCTTGACTCTCGTGGTAACCCAACTGTAGAAGTAGAAGTTTACACAGAAAGCGGCGCTTTCGGACGCGCTATCGTACCAAGTGGTGCATCTACTGGTGAGCACGAAGCAGTAGAATTACGTGACGGTGACAAATCTCGTTACCTTGGTAAAGGTGTTGTTAACGCAGTAAACAACGTTAACGAAATTATCGCTCCAGAAATCGCTGGTTTCGATGTAACTGACCAAGCTGGTATCGACCGTGCTATGATCGAATTAGATGGCACTCCAAACAAAGGTAAACTAGGCGCTAACGCTATCCTTGGTGTATCTATGGCAGTAGCTCACGCAGCAGCTGACTTCGTAGGTCTTCCATTATACCGTTACCTTGGTGGATTCAATGCAAAACAATTACCAACTCCAATGATGAACATCATCAACGGTGGTTCTCACGCTGATAACAACGTTGACTTCCAAGAGTTCATGATCTTACCAGTTGGTGCTCCAACATTCAAAGAATCAATCCGTATGGGTGCTGAAGTATTCCATGCACTTAAAGCTGTATTACATGACAAAGGTCTTAACACTGCAGTAGGTGACGAAGGTGGATTCGCTCCAAACCTTGGTTCTAACCGTGAAGCTTTAGAAGTAATCATCGAAGCTATCGAAAAAGCTGGTTACAAAGCTGGCGAGAACGTATTCTTAGGAATGGACGTTGCTTCTTCTGAGTTCTACAACAAAGAAACTGGTAAATATGACCTTGCAGGCGAAGGCCGTACTGGCTTAACTTCTGCAGAAATGGTTGATTTCTATGAAGAGCTTTGCAAAGACTTCCCAATCATCTCTATCGAAGATGGTTTAGACGAAAACGACTGGGATGGTCACAAATTATTAACTGAGCGTATCGGTGATAAAGTACAATTAGTTGGTGACGATTTATTCGTAACTAACACTCAAAAACTTGCTGAAGGTATCGAAAAAGGTATCTCTAACTCAATCTTAATTAAAGTTAACCAAATCGGTACTTTAACTGAGACTTTCGAAGCTATCGAAATGGCTAAACGTGCTGGTTACACAGCAGTTGTATCTCACCGTTCTGGTGAAACTGAAGATGCTACAATCGCTGACATCGCAGTTGCAACTAACGCTGGCCAAATCAAAACTGGTTCTATGAGCCGTACTGACCGTATTGCTAAGTACAACCAATTATTACGCATCGAAGACGAACTAGGCGAAATCGCTGTTTACGATGGTATCAAATCTTTCTATAACATCAAACGATAATTGTAGGAAATAAACGACAGACCGTGAGAAATCACGGTCTGTTTTTTTATGCTAAAATTGTTCACCCGTCATAAGTGACATGAAATGTTTGAAGAAGCGGTTATAGTCAAAATCAATTGCGATTTGATGAACCGGCCAATCAATAAATGGCTTCTGGTTCACTAGAGAACGAAATTCCCCTATGCTTGCTCCTTGTGCAGAGGATTCTGTCATGACAACAATAGGTGATTTATGATACGTGAACATAGAGTTATCAAATAAAGCGAGTATTGGCATTGTGTCATGGAAGGGGCTCCCCTTTAAATGTGGTAGGGCGTCTTTATAATATCCGTAGTAATAATGATCAAATAACGGTTTGACAAGTGGAGCTTTTCCTTTTGCCTCAATGTATTCTGCCATTTCTGGTGTAATGATGGAGTATTGAGTGACGTTTAATGGGTATATGTACATGTTAACTGCGGATTGAAGGACTATATTAGCAGCAGTAGGATCGCCATAAAAGTTTGCTTCGGAAATAGGGGTAACATTACCAGGATGTAAAAAGGCACCGCCCATTACGTAGTAAGATTTAATTTGTTTCATTAACTGTTTGCACATGATAAACAAAATTGCTAGGGAGGTAAGTCTTCCTAAACTCACAATGATTAATTCATCTTTATACTGTTCAATAAGAGGAATGACTTCAAAAAAATTCTCCATTTCTCCGTTAGTCACATTCACCTTTGGAATAATTGGACCGAGCCCCTGTTTCCCATGTACATCCGTAAAAAACGCAGGTGAGGCACCAGTAAGGGGACGTTCTGAACCACCGAATATCTTGATATTTCTATTCTTTGTTTCGTTATTAAAAAAATGAGCATTTTCTACGGCCGTTTTTTTTGGAACATTGCCGTAATCAGCAACGATACCGACGATTTCTATTTCATCGATAAAGAATGCTAAGAGGAGAGCCATCGTATCATCAATCCCAGGATCACAAAAAATGAGAACTTTTTTGGGCATATGTTCACCACCTATCTTGTTTATCCGGTACAAATCCGCTTGGTGAGGGCTAATAATTAATGGGGATGAGGAAAACCTCAATGATTAAAGTTTCACTTTATATATATGTAAGTTTAAGGATAAAAAGATTATTTTATTGAAATAATAGTCTTTTAAATTCAGAAAATAAAAACTTTTTATATTAGGTCAAGGTTTTTGACGTAATTTTCGTTTAGAAATGCAGTCATATCAAGGTTGTAAGCGTATAACATAGGCTGTTTTTGCTGTCAAGTTGATAAATTGCAGCTTTTTACAATTTATACTATGATAAAGATATTAACAGAAGATCGTATAAACATGAGGGATGATGAACATGAAATTTACAAAGATTCTTGTCCAAATTGCTGCTCTTTACGTGTTTTATATGGTTGGAACTTGGGTGCAAGAAATGTTAAATATTCCGATTCCAGGAAGTTTGATTGGAATGTTCCTCTTACTTGTTTTACTTAGCCTAAAAGTTCTTCCAGTGAAATGGTTCGATTTAGGAGCAGAAACACTCGTTGCTATTATGCCGTTTTTATTAATTCCGCCAACGCTTGGCCTAATGAATTACGGTGCTTTTTTTATGAGTAAAGGAATTTCTCTTTTCATTACAGTTGTAGCGAGTACATTTTTAATTATTATTGTCGCAGGACATACAGGACAATATCTTGCGAATAGGAAGGAAAGAGAGTCGCGATGAGCCAAATATTAATCGGAATCGGTTGGGTTCTTTTTACGGTGCTATTATATCAATTATCTAAAAAAATCTATAAATTATTTCCAACACCATTCACCATTCCAATGCTTGTAGCAACTGGATTAATGGCTTTCCTATTTATCGTGCTTGATATACCATATCAACATTATATGGAAAGTGGTGGTGGCTGGATTGCAAAGCTACTTGGACCCGGTGTTGTAGCATTTGCAATTCCTCTTTATAAACAACGTCATGTTCTGCAAAAATATGTTGTACCGATTGCTGGCGGGGTATTAGTAGGTACAACAGTTGCAATCGCTAGTGATTTTGCGATTGCTTCACTTATGGGAACGGATAAAAGCTTAATCTTATCGTCATTACCAAAATCGGTGACAATGCCAGTTGCGATGAGTGTTTCTGAGCAAGTCGGTGGTGTACCTTCCTTAACAGCAGCTTTCGTTGTTATCGCAGGTATTACTGGAACGATTACAGGACCTCTTTTATTAAAATGGAGCCGTGTTACAAACTCAGTTGGTAAAGGTATCGGATTTGGATGTGCTTCTCATATTATGGGTGTTATGAGAGCGATGAAAAATAACGAACATGAAGGTGTTATTGGATCGGTAACAATGACATTAACAGCAATTTTGACATGTTTACTTGGACCGTTATTTGCGATGATGTTTATGTAATAGAAGAAAAGCGAGAGCGCCTCTATAGCTCTCGCTTTTCTATAGAATTTATGCTACAGTTACAATAACTGAATCTTTGTAGGAGGTACGCCAAGTGCATACGTTATTATCAGTTTTACTTATTATTGTATCGATTTTAATGATTGTTATGGTACTTATGCAATCTAGTAATAGCTCAGGCCTTTCAGGTGCAATTTCAGGCGGTGCGGAGCAATTATTTGGTAAGCAAAAGGCACGTGGAATTGAAGCGGTATTAAACCGTATTACAATTGTTTTAGCTGTATTGTTCTTTGTATTAACAATTGGTGTTACGTACTTCAATTTATAGAATTGAAAGAAGAAGCGTTAGTGAATGGTACTAATGGTTCTTCTTTTTTTGTTTTGCTATTTGAAAGATGTTTCTAATTAGATTATAGAAATACAAATATGGTACACTAGATATAGAAAGAATACGACTAGATTACAGAAGAGAAAGAGGAGAAATACATGATGAAATTAGCATCTCCGAAACCATTTACATTTGAGGGTGGAGACCGCGCTGTTTTATTACTACATGGATTCACAGGGAACTCAGCTGATGTACGTATGTTAGGGCGTTTCTTAGAAAAGAAAGGCTATACTTGTCATGCGCCAATTTATAAAGGGCACGGTGTACCACCAGAAGAGCTTGTTCATACAGGGCCTGAAGATTGGTGGCAAGATGTAACGGAGGCATATCAGCTTTTAAAAGATAAAGGTTTTGAGAAAATTGCTGTTGTTGGATTGTCACTTGGCGGCGTATTTTCTTTAAAATTAGGTTATACAGTACCGGTTTTAGGTGTAGTACCAATGTGTGCACCGATGTATATTAAGAGCGAAGAAACGATGTACCAAGGTATATTGGCATATGCCCGCGAATATAAAAAACGTGAGCAAAAATCACCTGAACAAATTGAACAAGAAATGTTGGAATTCCAAAAGACACCGATGAATACATTAAAAGCATTACAACAATTAATTGCTGACGTACGTAACAATGTGGATATGATTTATGCGCCAACATTTGTTGTACAAGCACGTCATGACGAAATGATTAATACAGATAGTGCTAACATTATTTATAACGGTGTAGAATCTACGTTAAAAGACATTAAATGGTATGAAGACTCTACGCATGTCATTACACTTGATAAACAACGTGACGAGCTACATGAGGATGTATATAACTTCTTGGAGCAACTAGATTGGTAAGATCTAGTTGCCTCTTTTTTTCATAAGGAATTTTTTGTGAAAACTGTAAAAATCATAAGGGGAGTATTGAAGTTTCACTTTATACATCCCCTATCTTTCGGATACACTAAATAATATAAGGTTTTAAAGGAGGTATTTTTGCTTGGAAGAAATCATACAAGAACATATTGATAAGTTGTTATTATTTATGAGAGAAGAAGCGTATAAACCGCTAACGATACAAGAGTTAGAAGAGGCATTTGGGATTGAAGGTTCTGAGGGCTTTAAAGATTTCGTAAAGGCACTTGTAACGATGGAAGAAAAGGGACTTGTTATTCGTACTCGTAGCAACCGTTACGGTCTTCCTGAAAAGATGAATTTAGTAAGAGGTAAGTTAATTGGACATGCACGTGGTTTTGCATTCGTTGTACCAGACGAGAAGAAAACGGGAGACGATGATCTTTTCATCCCGCCTACAGAATTAAACGGTGCACTTCATGGCGATACAGTATTAGCACGCCTTAGTTCTCAATCGAGCGGTTCGCGTCAAGAAGGTTCAATTGTACGCATTTTAGAGCGTGGAACGAAAGAACTAGTTGGTACATATACAGAATCGAAAAACTTTGGATTCGTTATACCTGACAATAAGCGCTGGACGAGTGATATCTTTATCTTGAAAAGCGCATCGATGGGTGCTGTAGAAGGTCATAAAGTAGTTGTGAAAATTACGAGCTATCCAGAGAATCGTTTAAGTGCAGAAGGTGAAGTTATTCAAATTCTAGGTCATAAAAATGATCCAGGAGTAGATATTTTATCTGTCATTCATAAACATCATTTACCTTTAGCATTCCCTGAGGAAGTGATGGAGCATGCAAACAGTGTACCAGAAACGATTTCAGAAGAAGATTTAAAAGATCGCCGCGACCTGCGCGATCAAATGATCGTAACGATTGATGGTGCAGATGCGAAAGACTTAGATGATGCTGTTACAGTAACGAAGCTTGAGAACGGTAACTACAAGCTAGGCGTTCACATTGCGGATGTAAGTCATTACGTTCAAGAAGGCTCTCCAATTGATGTTGAAGCAGCGGAAAGAGCGACGAGTGTATATCTTGTTGACCGTGTAATCCCGATGATTCCGCATCGTCTATCTAACGGTATTTGTTCATTAAATCCGAAAGTAGACCGTCTGACGTTATCTTGTGAAATGGAAATCAACAACTTAGGTGATGTTGTTAAACACGAGATTTTCCAAAGTGTGATTAAAACGACAGAGCGTATGACGTATGCTGACGTAAGAAGCATTTTAGAAGATGAGGACGAAGAGTTAATTAAGCGTTATGAGCCGCTCGTACCGATGTTTAAAGAGATGGGTCAATTGGCACAAATTTTACGTGAAAAACGTATGCGCCGTGGTGCAATTGACTTTGACTTTAAAGAAGCGAAAGTATTAGTGGATGAAGAAGGAAAACCGACTGATGTTGTTATGCGTGATCGTTCTGTTTCAGAGAAGTTAATTGAAGAATTTATGCTTGTTGCGAATGAAACAGTAGCAGAGCACTTCCACTGGATGAACGTACCGTTTATGTACCGTGTCCATGAAGATCCGAAAGAAGATAAGCTTGAGCGTTTCTTCGAGTTTGTAACGAACTTCGGATATGCGGTAAAAGGACGTGCGAATGAAGTGCACCCTCGTGCGCTGCAACAAATTCTTGAAATGGTTCAAGGACAGCCAGAAGAAGTAGTTATTTCAACAGTTATGCTTCGTTCTATGAAGCAAGCTCGTTACGATGCGGATAGTTTAGGACATTTCGGTTTATCAACTGAGTTCTACACACACTTCACATCACCAATTCGTCGTTACCCAGATACAATCGTTCATAGATTAATTCGTGAATACATTATTAATGGTAAAGTCGACAATGAAACGCAAGCAAAATGGCGTGAAAAATTACCTGAGATTGCAGAGCACTCTTCTAATATGGAACGCCGTGCTGTTGAAGCAGAGCGTGAAACAGATGAGATGAAAAAAGCAGAGTATATGGTTGATAAGATCGGTGAAGAGTATGACGGTATGATTAGTTCTGTAACAAACTTCGGTTTATTCGTAGAGCTTCCAAATACAATTGAAGGTCTTGTACACGTTAGCTACTTAACGGATGATTACTACCGTTATGACGAGCAACATTTCGCTATGATCGGAGAACGTACAGGAAACGTATTCCGCATCGGTGATGAAATTACAATTCGCGTTATTAACGTAAACAAAGACGAGCGTGCAATCGACTTTGAAATCGTTGGCATGAAAGGCACACCTCGCCGTAAGTTCAAAGATCGTCCAGTCGTTATCGAACAGCCAAGAACAGGCAGAAAGAAACGCGGTGGACGTAGCGAGCGCAGTAATGAGCGCGGCGGTGAACGTGGCACAGGTAGAAAATTTGACCGTGGTGGCAAAGGAAAAGGAAGAGGATCTGCATCTGCATCCGCTTCTGCTAGCCAGCCAGGAAAAAAAGATGGTAACGGTAAGAAGAAAAAAGCATTCTTCGAAAACGTACCAGGATTCAAGAAGAAAAAGAAAAAGCGTAAGTAAGAAAAGAGTGGCTTCGCTTTGATGAAAAGCGGGGCCGTTTTCTTTTTTCTTCGTGGCTTGAGAGCGAGCCACTTTCGCTTTTTATTAACATTTGTTACAATAGTAAAAATAGAGGAGGGACGTTATATGCCAAAGGGTACAGGTAAGGTTATTGCACAGAATAAAAAAGCATTTCATGATTATTTCATCGAAGAAACATACGAAGCAGGGCTTGTCCTTCAAGGAACGGAAATTAAGTCAATTCGCGCTGGACGCGTAAACTTGAAAGATGCGTTTGCACGTGTACATAATGGTGAAGTATGGGTTCATAATATGCACATTAATACGTACGAACAAGGGAATCGTTTCAACCATGATCCACTTCGTACGAGAAAATTACTTCTGCATAAAAAAGAAATTGATAAGCTAGCGGGCGCTGCGAAAGAAACAGGTTACGCATTAGTTCCACTTAGAATTTATTTGAAAAATGGATTTGCAAAGATGGCACTTGGTTTAGCAAAAGGTAAAAAGCAATACGATAAACGTCACGATTTAAAAGAGAAAGAAGCTAAACGTGAAATTGCACGCGCGTTCCGTGATCGCCAAAAGATGTAATACAGATATTTACATTTGTAAAATGGAGCGCGTATGTTATAATAACTTATGTAAGATTGTTGCACATTGAAAAACAGCTCTTAGTAGCTATCACGATATTTTCTTCGTATGCTCCATTTTTATCATGGGGACGTTACGGATTCGACAGGGATAGTTCGAGCTTAGGTTGCGAGTCGAGGGGATCGGCCTCGTTAAAACGTCAAAGCCTATAATTGGCAAACAAAACAATCTTTCTTTAGCTGCTTAATTGCACTAAAGGTTCCTCCCTCCATCGTCCATGTGGTAGGGTAAGGGACTCAAACTAAGTGGACTACGCCGGAGTTCGCCGTCTGAGGACAAAGGAAGAGAACAACCAGACTAGCAACTTGGAAGCCTGTCGATAGGCCGAAGAGTTCGCGAAATGCTAATATATCGACTACACTCGTAGAAGCTTAAGTGCCGATATTTTTGGACGTGGGTTCGACTCCCACCGTCTCCACCAATACATATTTGGTGGTTTTTTTATTTTTTATAACAGGAAGCATAAGATGGCCGTTTTGGTCAACTTATGCTTCTTTTAGTTTACGGCCAACTTATGCTTCCAGGATTTGAAGAATATTTTTAATGTCGCCTTTAAATAAAGTCGCGACTTTTAGGGATAGCATCACATCATCATCAATCTAAGAATAGCAAATACCCCAAAACGAAAAAAATGTACATTTTTTTCGTTTTGGGGCGTTATAAAATCCTTAAGTTGATGGGCATATGGCGACTCATTTCTAGAATTGTTTTCATGTGTCAATGATAGAAATATATTTTTAATTATGGCTACTTTTCAACTAGTACGATATCATCAAGATAGGCATCACCGATGTTAACATATCCATTAATTTGTAAGATGACCTTATATGGATTATTAGTATTTAGAGTAGTAAATTCAACCGATTTTTGTTCATACTGTGTGGAAGTAAACGTCATAACAAATGTGTTTTCTCCCCCAGGAGACTGTGCTCCTACAAATAAGGTTTTTTCAGGACCCGATACTTTTCCAGATGCGGACATGATGTATGTAGTATTAGGCTTCAAAGTTACGTCTCCCTTAAGATGACCAGCTCCTGAACTAAAATGAAGTCCTTTAGAATTATTTACTCCTGCATGCTCTTCAATATTGTAAATTAAAGAGCCATATGCTGGTTTAAAAGGTTCTAAACTTGAATTGTGGTCAAAATCAATATTTAAAATATAAGGGTTCTCCTTCTCATTTAATTGTACATTATCAAACTTAACCCTCCCATTTGCTGTAGAAGCAAGTTTGACAGCAAAGTTTGACACATCTTCCCCTGTTTTAAACTTCATCTCATGATGTTCCGGCTTAAATCCTGAATATTGCTTTTTTGTTAATGGAATGATTTCTTGATGGGCATTCAGATTACCTACTGTTACTTCTGATGGAGAACCTATACTTCCCGCTATATCAAATGTTAATGTATATTCTGTATTCGGCTTTACAGTAACAGGCTGATAGGCTGTGTCGGCATGTATTAATTTGAGATAATGATTGCCTGGTTCAGAAGTGCCGATATTCTCGGTAGAAGAATTAGGATTAGATAAAATCCAGTTATTTAGCCCATCCTCAAAATCTCCATTCTTAACTTGTTCATTTGCAGATGAACTATCTGCTGATACAATACCTGAAAAACCTATACTGGCACTTAATACAATTGCTGTAGAAAAGACTCCTATACCGACTTTTTTTAACAATCTCTTCATCTCCTTTGGTCAGATTAAAATTTACTTTTTCATATTTCTATATATGTTTGGATAAACCTGACAAAGAACCATTTTAACAATAAATAAATTATGTATCCGAGATTTAGGTTATTTTCATTTGAAGGGGTAGAGGGAGCAACCGTGCTGTGAAGTGCAAAGTAGCTCCATCTATCCCTAAATGGTCCTCTTCCACCCAAAAACAAGGAGAACTTTTTTATTGCTCAAGTATTAGGGGTCACCATATCAAAAAAAGAAAATTGTACGTTTAGACAAATTTTAGAAACAAATTAACCGGTACCTTGTACGTTAAGGAACTAGCTAATTACGTTACTCCTTTTTTATATAATTTTTCTCTCGTAATGATCTTAGATTATTAAAATTTGTTTTTTCATTTAAGTTCCAAACATAATCACCTTTCAACGTAATATGTTCCCATCCAAGTGAAGGGAAATGTTGTAAATATTCTTCTGGTATGTCCACGCTTTTTACACGTAAAGCATCTACTGCACGTGATATGTATACCGTATTCCATAATACAATTGCTGAAATAAGAAGTCGCAAACTACTCGCTCTATGTAAAAAAAATAACAGAATATTACATTTATTATTTATAAATTTTCCATATATTTCATGTTTCGTTGTTCGGATGTATATTTAAGGTGTACCAAATCATAATAAGGGGGATTTATTTATGAAAAAAAAGAAGATTAAGAGATTGCCGTTACCAAAAAAAGTTATAACAGGGTTATTTGTCGGAGCAATGGCTTTATCTATCTGGGCTCCGGAAAGTCAAGCAGCAACTCCAGAGAACAATAAATATTATAATATTAATTTGAAAGCTAATACATGGTTAAAGTGGAATGTAGAGGGAGCATCTACTAATAATGGTCCCACAATTCGTTTATGGGGTGGAAGCAATAATGAAAATGAAAAATTCACATTTTTTCCACTTGATGGAGGATTATATGCAATTGTAAATAAAAATAGTGGAAAACCTGTAACAGTTCAAAGTGGATCCAATATATTGACTCAATATAGTTGGACTGGTTCTTCTAATGAACAATGGTATTTACGAAACCAGGGAAATAATTATTATGAAATTGTGCACCAAGCAACTGGGAAAGTTGCATCTTATGCACGAAATGGGAATGCAGAGTATGTAGATTTGGATGATTCAAATCCTTATGATCCAGATAGGGTATTCCAAATTTCCGATGCTGGTGCTAGTGTTCAACTACCAACCTTACCAACTATAGGATCTAGACCAAATGCTCCAGAGTATAATCCAACTGGGCCTATTGATCAACAGTTACCTCAAACTTCAGGTTCTGTTGTTGTTGGTGCAACTTCAATACCATGTATTATGGTAAATGATAATCAAGCAAGTGACTATACCAAAATACACAATTCACCATATTATGTTTTGGTAAAAGAAGAATATTGGGAGAAAGTACGTTCAGAAATTATTCCTGCTGGTGGCTCTAGTAAGTATACTGTTACAACAGGTGTAAGTACTGAAGATCAACAAAGGATGACTGATACGCTTTCTATGAACTTTGGAGCAGATTTAGGATTTAAATTTAAGGCCGTATCTGCGTCGCTTCAATATGGTATTTCAAAAACATTGCAAACAGAAATTAGTACAACTTCTACGGAATCAACGGAATCAACAGAGGAGAAGACTATTACAAGTATATCTGGTAAAGATACAGGATATACAGCATATCAACTGGTGACAAAATATACGTTAAAGAGAACAGACGGTTCAGCTGTTTCAAGTTCTTGGACTGTAAGAGACCCGAATCAAACACTAGTAAGAACAATAACTAATTAGAAAACTTTATCATTAAATTATTTGTAAATAAGAGGAGCAAACATATATCGTTTAGCTCCTTTTATTGTTATAAAGTCTTTTAGTAAAACTTATATTTTTTCATGAGTGTACATCACCTATATAGATATAAATAGAATTTATTAATCATCTTTCTAATAACCATTTCTTTTTAATGTGCGATAAATAGTGGTTCTATCAACATTTAAAAAATCAGCAGTGTCCAAATTGTGTCATAACGTACAATTTTCTTTTTTTGATAAGGTGACCCCATGCCCATCAACTTAAGGATAGAAACGCCGCGGCTTTCCATTGATTAAAATGAAAAAACTTTGAAATAATATAATTCCATTAAAAATGAGTATACGAAATAAACCCTAACGGGTTTCATTTTTTAACTTATGCAACTTTCTTTTGTTTTCTATATCCACTATACTCATAGATAACACCCATAATATCAAAGACTGTCTTTTTCTCATATCGATGAGATTTCCGGCCATTTTTCTGTAGTAGGGTAAACAGGCGGATTAAGACCTTTGCTATTTCTTGGGTGTTTCTCTGTATTGCTTGATATAACAGGGATAGATGATCTTGAATCATCCCAATTGCTTTATATTCACTTAATTCTCTTTTGTGCTTTTGCAACAAAAGTTGGCGCATCTTAAACATCGTAGAAGAACAGATAAAAATGGCAATGAGCTTTCCATACACATGGCATTCTAATCTCTCTTGCTTGATAGTTTGCCAGTGATGAATTTGAAATAAAGATTTCCACGTTTTAAATATGATTTCTATCTGCCAGCGAAGGGAGTAAAAATCATGGATTTGTTCCATCGGAACCATCTCCCAAGGCGTATTCGTAACATATATGTTGATACCTGTTAATCGTTTACTTTTTTCTGAAAACGTAATTCCCTTTTTACTTTCGGTATAGCTTTGTTTTTTTCTACGTTCCAGTATTTGTTCCTCTGTTAATCGGTAGATAATTACTCTTGTAACTAATCTTTGATTCTTGCCAATATACGCCTCTTTTATTTCATATGTTTGTCCTGATTTTAACGTGTGCATAATGTTCTCTAAATCCACCTGGATATACTGTGATTGTTTTTTGATTGTCCCATTTCGAAAGTATTCCGGAAACGGATTTTTCGTATAGACGGTATGGTTTAACTTAAGTCTTGATATATAGCACACTCCACGTTGATCCATTTGATCTAAGTCTTCCAATGAAAAATAGCCTAAATCACGAATACACAGATCACCCGGCCGTAAGGTATCTAAGCAATCTGTTCCAAATGTTTTATCATTATGTTTTCCTGGACCTACCTGGAAGTTTAGAAACTGTCCGCTGTGTAAGTCATATTCTAATTGAATCTTGATGCCTGCTGTTTGTGCACAACCACCTGATCCAGGATATACATGAGCTAAATGTTTTGGTACTTGGAAAATCGTCGCATCTAAAATACGAATGCGTTGAAAATACATGAGTGCTGCACTTGAAATAGTTGATGTTTTACAAAGTTTACTTTTCCATAATGCAGAAAAAATATATTTCAAAAATTCAACTGCTTTTTTATCAAAGCGTTTATTGAGTCCTTCTGGACTCATAAGAGTGCCTGTGGCTGCGTGTAATTGACTGCATAGTCGAACGAGAGAATCGCTCGCTGTACGTTGACTTACCCAGATACATATGGTAGCTAATTCATTTCCTGAAAACTTTCGTTTTCTTTTTACAAACCCTAATTCTTTTGCGAGTTCTTCCAAAAGAGAGGGAGTTAAATGACGATACAGCTCTTCAGAAAATAGTTGTAATTCATCTTGAATCGAAAGATTCATAAAAAATGTCACCCTTTCTAGCTAGCTTTTTAGAAAGGATAACTTTTTTTGACACTTGGGGGTAGTGAAAATTCTTAAGTTGATGGGCATGTAAGGTGACCCCTATTAGTGGTCAAAATTTTAAAAAAACAAGGAGGCTGTCCAGACAGCCCCCTCGTTTTTTTCGATATTCTAATAAATTGCATATACACTTACATTGAATGGGTCTGCAGCGTTTCTAGGATTAGCGATATAAAGTGATCTCGCTGATTCTACAGTTGTTCTATTACCATTCAATACAGCGGAAAAAATGATAGGATCCGTACCACTAGATACATCCTTCATAACATTAAAACTAATAATATCTGGGTTTCCTCCATCAGTTATTACCCATTTTAAATATTGTGTTCCAACTGGAAGAGATTCCGTACTAAAATTTCCACTTGAACGATTGCTTTGTCCTTCTAAAGGAGACGTTTGTGATAAAACAGTTGCAATTAATTGTTCCGGCATATTAATTCCTCTTTTCTTAATAAATTTATATTAATTTTTTATAACAATGATTCAACTCAAATATATGAAGGATTAAATAAAATAAGTATTGAGAAATATTTTGTATTAGGGAATCGTTTTAAAAATGGGCTTAACGTTGTAAATCCGCATTTTCCTAACGCTCCCCCTAGGGGAAGCGTTAGGAACCGTGCCGTGAAGTGTAAAGTAATTTACAGAAAATGTAATACGTGATGCATCGACAGTTGCAAAAATTAACATTTATGCAACACTCCACTTGGGCTTGATTTTTATGGCGCCATAACGTTGCATATATTGTGTTGCAAATTAATTTTCGATAATACGGTGATATTTGTAGCGAAATAGAAAATAGATATTTGCAGCACTATGAATACCTTAACGTGCTGCAAAATGATTACAAAAAACCTTTTTAAAAAGTGCACCGTACACTTTTTATCCTTTTACTGGAATCTACTTTGCACTTCCCAGCACAGGTGCCCCTTCTAGCCCTTGAAAGATCTTCAATATATACAAGGACACCTCGCTCAAATTGAACGGGTAAAGAAAGCATATCAAGAGAGCAAAGTGACCTATTAACTAACGAAAGCGTCACTTCCATTTGCTCGTTTATTAAGGTTATTAGTATCAATTTGGCCAAACATTATTCCAAAGCTACATTAATAAAACACACGGCAAGCTTATGGGTTAATAATTAACACACGGTCAATTTATGCTTCCGATTCGGTTGAATAATTAGATGATTATCTACAAAAATAAGTGTTTTCTGGCCAACTTATGCTTCCAACTGCGGCCAACTTATAGGTAAAATGACATTGTATGATATGAACCATAACTTTGCCAGGTTGGCGAGGTTATGGTTCTTTTTTGTTTCTGGAAAGGTTATAGTTCTAAAAATAGAATGTATCTAATTCTTTGGTTCTTTCACTTACATCCTCAATGTATCTTGTGTGTTATCCCTTAATGATCACAATTTTATCCCGTCAAAGCCCGATTGGTGAGGACTGATAATTAGTGGGGATGAACATCTCTGTTTGATTAATTAATACTTCATTTTATTTGAATCTCCATATGTTTTGTGTTTTTATCCATACCTATTGTAAGATTATATAGAGTTCTCCTAATAAACTGTTTTAATGGATTATTTAGGGGTTTTAAATTTATAAATCTTAAATTGTTTTTTCGGGATAATTTTTTATCTAAATAATTTATATTGAAGTAGAGGTGAACCATCGGTGAAGCAGGTGTTGGTGATTAAAAATGAACGGTCTTCAGCAAAGAAAATCGTAAGCGGTTTAACGCAAGAGGGCCATTTCATTTTAAAACTTCACAATGAAAACCAAGGTTTAAATATAGCATATGAGCAAGATTGGGATATTATCATATTGGATTGGGATTCATTAAGTATATCGGGACCAGAAATTTGTAGACAAATACGACTTGTTAAAACGACACCAATCATTATTGTGACCAACAATATTTCTAGCGAGGATTGCATAGCAGGGTTACAAGCAGGAGCAGATGATTATATTAGAAAACCATTTGTGAAGGAAGAATTAGTAGCGAGAGTTCAAGCTATTTTAAGAAGAAGTGACTATAACCAGCAAAATGAGACAAACTTTTTTCAGTTTAAAGATCTCTTTGTTGATGCATCTAGCAATATTGTGAAAAAAGGTGGCAAAAATCTCTCGCTTACGAAGCGCGAGTACGATTTACTTGTATTTTTAATTAAGAATAAAAATACGATATTAAGCCGTGAAATGCTTTTGAATCAAGTTTGGGGATATGACGTAGTAGTAAATCCGAATGTAGTAGACTTATATATTGGGTATGTAAGAAAAAAGCTAAAGTGCGAGAAGAAAGATAGATATATTCAAACGATACATGGCAGAGGCTATTCAATGGTTGAATGATAAAAATAAGATAATAAAGTAGTTTCTGTGAAATATTAGCTATTACTGCGCGTATTTTGTAAGGGAAGGTCTCTGTCCCGTATTCGTTGAGAAAGTATTTAATGAAGGCTAATCAACAGTCCTGACCGCACATATTACTTTTTATGCTTGATTTTATGAATTGATACGATTCACAAGATTTTCACAGAATTAATGACTATACTAATTAACAGGATGTTCAAATGAAAATGATTATCAATAGCGATTCAATTGAATAAAAGTTACTTTCTAATTCAATCTATGGATGTCATCATTTTCGAAATAAATCACACTATAAGGAGTATACATATGAAAAAATCTATGCTTTTAAAATTAGTGAGTATTCTAGCAATTTTTACTTTAATGTTAGTGGCTTGCTCAGATTCAAGTAAAGAAACTTCGAAGGCTAATAATAAAGATAATGGTAGTGATAAGCCAAAAACGGTTGAAATCACTGATGCTCATGGAACTGTTAAAGTACCTGTAAACCCAAAGAATGTAGTTGCTTTGGATAACAGAACTTTTGAAACTTTATCTGATTGGGGAATTAAATTAGCGGCTGCTCCAAAGGATATCATGCCTGCTGATTCAGCATATAAAAAGGATGAAAAAGTTCAAAATATTGGGAATCACCGTGAACCAAATCTAGAAATTATTGCAGCGGCAAACCCTGATCTTGTAATCGTTGGTCAAAGATTTGCTGATCATTATGAAGAAATCAAAAAATTAGTGCCAAATGCAGCTGTTATTGATCTTAATTTTGATGTTTCTGAGAAGGCTACTAAGCCTGGAGAAAACTTAGTAAAAGGACTTAAAGATTCTACAACTACTTTAGGTAAAATCTTTGCTAAAGATAAAGAAGCTAAACAATTAGTAGCTGATTTCGATAAATCTATTGAAAAGGCAAAATCTGCTTATAACGGAAAAGATAAAGTTATGAGTGTTATCGTTACTGGTGGAAATATTGGCTTTGCTGCGCCGCACTCTGGTCGCGTTTGGGGACCTATGTATGAAATTTTCGGTTGGACTCCAGCATTAGAAGTTTCGAATTCTACTGCAGGTCATAAAGGTGATGATGTTTCTGTTGAAGCTATCGCACAAACAAATCCTGATTGGCTTTTCGTATTAGATCGTGATGCTGCAACATCTGATGCAGCTAAGTCAACACCTGCTAAGGATGTTATTTCTAAATCACCAGCTCTTCAAAACACAACTGCTGTTTCTAAACAACAAGTTGTTTATGCACCAGAAGATACTTACACAAATGAATCAATTCAAACTTATATAGAGTTATTTGGAAATCTTGCAAAAACTTTAGCTAAGTAGTGTAAAGGGGTACGAAACAGTGTCAAAAAATATGATTTCTAGGGTTGAGAATATTTCTCAACCCCAGTTTTATAATCACAATAAAATATGGACAAAACCTTTTATAATAGCGGTTATAGTTGTTATAATTTTAGGGATTATATCACTGTTTACTGGAGTTTATGATATACGTGGACAAGAGGACGGAATGGAGATGTTTTTCATCACTCGTGTTCCGAGAACAGTTGCATTAATGCTTACTGGAGCTGCAATGGCGATGGCAGGACTCGTAATGCAATTAATTACACAGAATCGTTTTGTTGAACCTACTACAACGGGGACGATTGAATGGTCAGGCTTAGGCCTGCTTTTTGTGTATTTATTATTTCCTGCCCCAACTTTAGTTCAAAGAATGACTGGTGCAATCATTTTTTCTTTTATAGGAACTATGATTTTCTTTCTATTTTTAAGAAGAGTTAAGCTTCGTTCGTCTTTAATTGTTCCGATTATCGGATTGATGCTTGGAGCAGTAATTTCTGCAGTGTCCACTTTTTTAGGACTCCTTTTTCAAAAGACGCAAAGTATTGAAACTTGGTTTGTAGGTTCATTTGCTAACATTCAGGTGGGAAGATATGAATATTTATGGCTGATTGTTATCATTACTTTTCTTATTTTTATGTATGCTAATAGATTGACTTTAGCTGGACTAGGAGAAGATGTCGCAACAAGTCTTGGAGTTAATTACAATAGAATTGTTCTTTTTGGGACTGCTCTTATCTCTGTTGCAGTTGGAATTGTTGCAGCTGTTATTGGACACTTACCTTTCTTAGGATTAATTGTGCCAAATATCGTTTCAATGTTTAGAGGTGATGATCTTAGGAGTAATTTACCTTGGGTTTGTGTGATCGGAATGGGATCAATAACTGCCTGTGACATCATTTCTCGAACAATTATACAGCCTTTTGAATTACCTGTTTCTTTAATACTTGCAACAGTGGGAGCAGTCGTGTTTATTACTATTTTATTGAGACAAAGAAAACCAAGGAGGCTACGATGATCACATTAGAATATAGAAAAAAAGAAAATGTCGAAATCGATTCTAGCCTTCATAATGAAAGTAGATCAGCTAGCGCTTTTCGGTCTAAGAAGGAAGCAAGACGTTATTGGATTTTACTCATAACATTGATTGCTTTAGGTCTTCTTTCTTCATATGGACTTTTAGTTTATAACAATCCAGTTCCGATAGATTCACCTTCTTTTATCCCAGTCGTTAAGAGAAGGATAGTAGCTATTGTTGCAATGATTATTGCTGCGGTTTGCCATAGCTTGTCGACAGTTGCTTTCCAATCTATTACGAATAATAAAATTATTACTCCTTCACTTTTAGGTTTCGAATCACTTTATTCAGCAATTCAAACGAGTACAGTATTCTTCTTTGGTGCTAGTGCGTTAATAAATTTTAATGGAATTGGATCATTTTTATTCCAAGTTGTTGTTATGGTCTTCATGAGTTTGATACTTTATGGATGGTTACTTTCCGGTAAATACGGGAATTTACAACTTATGCTTTTAGTTGGAATTATTATTGGTACCGGGCTAAATTCTGTGTCAACTTTCATGAGAAAACTACTTGCGCCTTCAGAATTTGATATTTTACAAGCAAGATTATTTGGTTCTGTTAATCATGCAGATCCTGCATATTTTCCTATTGTAATTCCGATGATCATAATTGTAGCAGTATTAATTTTTGCTCATTCTAAGAATTTGAATGTTTTGTCACTAGGAAAGGATGTTGCTACTTCTTTTGGAGTTAAATATCAACCTAGTGTAATTTATACACTTGTATTAGTTGCTATTCTGATGTCCATTTCAACCGCTCTAATTGGGCCACTTACTTTCTACGGCTTTTTAGTAGCAACTTTGAGTTATCAGGCGGCGTCAACTTATGATCATAGATATATTTTCCCAATGGCTTTTGCTATAGGATTTTTAATAATGACGAGCGCATACTTTTTAATGTATCATGTATTCCATGCTCAAGGTGTAGTTTCAGTTATTATTGAATTATTTGGTGGAATTATATTCTTAACTATAGTTTTAAGGAAGAGGGCTTTATGATAAAAATTGATAATGTTAAAAAGTTCTATACTGATAAGGTAAAAATAGGACCTTTGGATATTGAAATACCAAAAGCGGGCTTTACTTCTTTAATTGGGCCAAATGGTGCTGGAAAGTCCACGACACTTTTGATGATTGGTAGACTTTTAGATATGGATGAAGGCCAAATTCAGGTAGCAAATATGGATGTTTCTGAATCCAAATCAAAAGACTTAGCAAAAGTTTTGACTATATTGCGACAAGAAAATCATTTTGTAACTAGGCTTACAGTTAGACAATTAGTTGGATTTGGGCGCTTTCCTTATTCAAAGGGAAGATTGACTAAAGAAGATGAGGTTATCATTTCTAAATATATCGATTTCTTAGATTTAACTAGTTTAGAGAATAGATATTTAGATGAGCTTTCTGGTGGTCAAAGACAAAGGGCATATGTAGCGATGGTATTGTGCCAAGAGACGGAATATGTACTTTTGGACGAACCTCTGAACAACCTTGATGTTGCTCGTTCTGTTCAAATGATGGAGCATTTAAGACGTGCAGCTAATGAATTTGGAAGAACAATTTTGACTGTTATGCATGACATAAATTTTGCAGCTAAATACTCGGATAAAATTTGTGCTATGAAAGATGGACAAATTGCTGCTTTTGGAACAGTAGAAGAGGTTATGGACTCAACACTTTTGACAGATATTTTTGAAACAAAAATAGAAATTATTAATGGTCCTTATGGGCCAATCGCAGTTTATTAGTTATAAAATGTGAAAAAATACCGTAGCTTGTGTAGATTATGCAAGCTACTCTAGTTGAAGTTGCTGTCTGTATTTTATAGGCAGCAGCTTTTTTATGTGACTACTCATAAAATGCAAAAGAATGCTTCACCTTTTCAAGTATGTACTAAACGAAAAAAATATCCCTGTATAACTTTTTAAAAGAATTCAGCTTGTTTTTTGATATGTAATATTGCATATCAGAGTGTATTGATAAAAGTGTAAGGGGTCACTATAATGAGGGCATAAAGATAAATCACATTTTCGTAGCAATAAAAAGGAGGAAATAATATGGAAATCGCAATGACAGTTTTAAAATTTGTAGGTGGCGTAATCCCGTTAATTCAAGAACTTTTAAAAGCATTTATGTAAGTTTATTAGTTAGCTATCATTTATCGATCATTATCATATTTTACTAAAAAAGAACGGGGTGATTTTTCTGAATATTAAGAAAAACACTAAAAGAAGAAAGTTCCTTGCATGTTTATTAGTTAGTTTATGCACTATTAATTATTCATCTATTTCCTTCGCAGAAACACAAGCAAGTAATGCAACTGATGTAACCAAAAATGCTAGTGGCATTGATACTGGTATAGCAAATCTTAAATATAATAATCAAGAGGTTTTAGCTGTAAATGGTGATAAAGTAGAAAGTTTTGTTCCGAAAGAAAGTATCAATTCAAATGGTAAATTTGTAGTAGTGGAACGCGAGAAAAAATCACTTACAACGTCACCAGTCGATATTTCAATTATTGATTCTGTAGTGAATCGCACGTATCCAGGAGCTGTACAACTTGCAAATAAAGCTTTTGCAGACAATCAACCAAGTTTATTAGTGGCTAAGAGAAAGCCTTTGAATATTAGTATAGACTTACCGGGCATGAGAAAAGAAAATACAATCACTGTCCAAAATCCGACATATGGTAATGTAGCTGGAGCAGTAGACGATTTAGTATCTACTTGGAATGAAAAGTATTCTACAACACATACGTTACCTGCAAGAATGCAGTATACGGAATCTATGGTTTATAGTAAATCACAAATAGCAAGTGCTCTTAATGTTAACGCTAAATATCTTGATAACAGTCTAAACATTGATTTTAATGCGGTTGCAAATGGAGAGAAAAAAGTGATGGTAGCGGCGTATAAGCAAATATTTTATACGGTAAGTGCTGAACTACCTAACAATCCATCCGACCTTTTTGATAATAGCGTTACTTTTGACGAGTTAACTCGAAAAGGCGTAAGTAATTCGGCTCCACCTGTTATGGTTTCAAATGTAGCTTATGGTAGAACGATTTATGTAAAATTAGAAACAACATCTAAGAGCAAAGATGTACAAGCTGCTTTTAAAGCCTTACTTAAGAATAACAGCGTTGAAACAAGTGGACAGTATAAAGATATTTTTGAAGAAAGTACCTTTACTGCTGTAGTATTAGGCGGAGATGCGAAAGAGCATAACAAGGTTGTTACTAAAGATTTCAATGAAATCCGAAATATCATTAAAGATAATGCTGAATTAAGTCTTAAAAATCCAGCATACCCAATTTCATATACAAGCACTTTCTTAAAAGATAATTCAACTGCTGCTGTTCATAACAATACAGATTATATTGAGACGACAACTACAGAATATTCAAGTGCTAAAATGACACTTGATCATTACGGTGCTTACGTTGCTCAATTTGATGTATCTTGGGATGAATTCACATTTGACCAAAAGGGTAACGAAGTACTAACACATAAAACGTGGGATGGTAGCGGAAAAGACAAAACGGCTCATTACTCTACAGTTATCCCACTCCCACCAAATTCAAAAAATATAAAAATTGTAGCAAGAGAATGTACAGGTCTTGCATGGGAATGGTGGAGAACAATTATTAATGAACAAAATGTTCCATTAACAAATGAAATAAAAGTTTCAATTGGAGGAACAACATTATACCCAACAGCTAGTATTAGTCATTAAGTATAAAACAAGCGCCCTATAAGTAGGGCGCTTTTTACTTGGTCACAAATTTTATTTTGTATCGGTATGTTTTTAAGTTTTGTAAATCATCAACTATAAGGTGGGAATATTGTGCAGACGAAAAGCTACATGTTTTTCGTCTTTTTGTTCTCTTGCTTAATAAGAAAGATCCTGTAACTCAGTACAGGATCTTTAATCAAACGTTTTTAAAAGCTAAATTGTGGTTTCATATCACCTTTATAAGGTTCATGTTCAACGAATATAGTTATATCCTTACCAGCTTGGTCTTTACCAGTTCTCTTATACGTAAATTTATTCTTATTTAGTTCAGTAAGTTCAAGAGCAGCACCGTATTTGTTATTTCCAATTGAAACATGGGCTCTTATTTTATTTTCGTGTACAACATCGAAGTAGCCATAATCACCGCGGCTTTGACCTGTTTCGCTATTGAAGAACTCATATTTATTAGATTTGTCATCAAATTTTGCTAGACTTATAAAATTCGAATTAAACTGTGTTACATCGTTACCAGTTTCGTCTAATACCTTTGTTCCGTGCCAAAGGGTACCGCCTAAAATTTTATCTCCATCAACGTTTTTAACAATATCTCCTGTAGTCGTGTTCAGCTGCTTGTCCGGATCAGTGAAAGAAAGTTCTTTTTCTTTATATGGAACATGTTCAACGAAAACTTCTACATCTTTACCGTTAGCGTCTTTCCCTATTCGTTTATAAGTAAATACATTTTTATTTAGTTTTGTCATGTCAACGACAGCTTGATACTTCATTGATTCTGAAATTAATATTCTCTTTTTCCCATCATTTGTGATAAAGAAAGTTCCTTTATCGCCACGACTTGCACCTGTTTTAGCATCAAAAAATTCATATCTGCCGGACTTCGCATCATATTTTGCAAGACCAATGAAGTTTGCATTCTCTTTTGTTAAGTCATTCTTATCTTTGTCATACACTCGTGTACCTTGCCAATTTGTCTCGCTAAGAATATTAGCCATTTTTTGCCCTTTAGTTAATTTATTTTCCTTTTTTGTTTCTTTAGCAACTTGTTCTTGCTTTTGTTTCCCATGATTTTCTTCAGCTTTAGTACCAGCACACCCTGTTAATGCTAATGTGAATCCGAGCAGTACGGATGATAGTGCTTTTGTTTTTTTGTTCATGTTTTATCGTCTCCTTATTTTATGATTTCAAGTAGTACGGTTAGCGATTATAGTAGCAGTGCGTCATATATAAACTTAATTGCTACGTTTCTTATGTTAATCCCCGACTATAAACTGCCTCTAAATAAAACATTAAAAAAAGATAAACTAATTCCTAAATTTTTTTCATACTTATAAAAAGGTCTTTTACATGGGGGGAATGTAAATTTCTTATTTTGAAAATGGCGTAATCACATTGGGGTATACACATTATGCTTACATTGAGATTTTAGATGTGATGTTATACTGTGTATAAGATTTTATGTGTGTATGTTGTGTCGGTTTTTGTCGGTAAGTTGATATATTTCGAAAATCGCTGATATATTTGGAGTTGCGCCGATATATTTCGAAAATCGCCGATATATTTGGAGTTGTGCTGATATATTTGAAAAATCGCTGATATATTTTGGAGGGGGATAAAAATGATTGTGAAAGAGCGGAAAATGCCCGTATATTTGCTGCAATTAGAAGCTTTACTTAGAAGATTGCCTGCTCATCATCCAAAAAGGAATGTGGTGGTTGAAAGTCTAGCGAAATTTATGGCCGGCTATAAAGGAGAGCAGGCGATTGAGTATCCGCTGAGTTTTCTATCCGAAGCAGAATACCATATTTTACATGATATTAGGTTATTTGATCAAAAACATTATTTCCAAATTGATACCCTCATAGTTTCATCTTATTTTCTTCTTTTTTTTGAAATAAAAAATATTATTGGTACATTAATTTTTGATACAAAGTTCAATCAACTTATTCGAATAGTAGATGGTAATACGGAAGAAGGATTCCCAGATCCGCTTTTACAACTGAAACGGCAAGAGATGCAACTGAGAAAATGGCTGAATCTACATGATTTACATAATATTCCGATTGAAGCCCTCGTTGTAATTAGTTCCCCTCGTACAATTATTAAAACTTCAGATGAAATACTGTCTAGTAAAATTATCCACAGTGCAAATTTACCTAATAGAATAAAACAGATTAAAAATCAATATAAAGAAAAAGTGATTGATAATATAAATGGACTTATAGGCCAGATTATGAATGAGCACATTCCGCAACGTCAAAATGTTCTTGCGCAATATAAAATTAAAAAAGAGGAATTGCTAAAGGGTGTACAGTGTGAGGAATGTTTTACAATGGCAATGTTAAAAGAAAGACAGGGATGGCGTTGTTCAAATTGCAATAGTATGTCTAAACATGCTCATTTACGTGCTGTACAAGATTACACACTTCTGTTTAGTGTGATAACTACTAATAGCGAATTGAGGGAATTTCTTAATATGGAATCTAGTTCTGCGGTTAAAAGACTCCTCCAAACAATGAACATCACCTTCACTGGCAATAACAAAGGACGAATATATGATTTAACTTCTTTCCAATCGTAATTTTGCTATAATAAATAAGTACTTATACGAAGGGGAGTCTAAAGAGAGTATGAAGTCATTTAATATCGATCATGTTATAGCTAGTGTTTTGCAATGGATATTAAATATAGCCTTAATTATATTATCCATTGTGTTATCAATTTTCTTAGTGAATGAGACAATTACGTTCGTGCAGTATATTTTTTCGGCAAAAGAGTATACGTCTTATAAATTGGTTGAAAGTATCATCGTCTATTTCTTATACTTCGAGTTCATTGCATTAATTATTAAGTATTTTAAATCGAACTATCATTTCCCGTTACGTTATTTTATTTATATCGGAATTACGGCCTTAATTCGATTAATTATTGTGTCTCATGAGGAACCGATGGAGACGTTATTATACGCAGGAGCAATTCTTGTTTTAGTTATTGCTTTATACATATCAAATATGAGAGATTTGAGAAAAGAGTAGTAGTGCAGACATAAGTCAGCACTACTTTTTTACATCTTGACCTTCAAGTTGCTTGAAAGTTTACAATGAAATTAGGGCGTTTGAAATCGAAAAAAATTGAGAAATTAAGTGAAGAGGTTTCTTTTACTTGGAGGTTATAGGAATGAATCAGGAATTGAAGTTACGTCCATTAGAACGAGAAGATTTAAAGTTTGTACACGAACTGAATAATAATGCGCATATTATGTCGTATTGGTTTGAAGAGCCGTATGAGGCATTTGTGGAGCTGCAAGACTTATATGATAAACATATACATGATCAAAGCGAACGCCGATTTATCGTTGAGAAAGACAATGAAATGGTTGGATTAGTTGAGTTAGTAGAAATCGATTATATTCACCGTAGAACAGAATTCCAAATTATTATTGATCCGAATTATCAAGGATATGGTTATGCAGTGGATGCGACGCGTTTAGCAATGGATTACGCTTTTTCCGTACTAAATATGCATAAGATTTATTTAGTTGTGGATAAGGAAAATGAAAAGGCAGTACATGTTTATAAAAAAGTTGGGTTTATGGTAGAAGGTGAGCTTATCGATGAGTTTTTCGTTGATGGTAACTATCATAATGCGATAAGAATGTGTATGTTTCAGAAGCAATATTTTGAAAACAAGTAGTTGAAAGATTCGGAAGTAATGTTGACGCTTCGTAAAACCGTATGCTAAAATCCTTTTTAAGTATTAAGGAAGGTGCATAATATGCTTTATATAAAATTTGTAAAACTCATTAGAAAACTTTGCTCCGCACAAATGTATACGGTGAAGCGTTGTACGGAGCTTAATCAAGGGGTATAAATCCCCTATATTCATCGGCTGAATAACTTTTCTAAAAAAGTATAGTGTATCTATGCTTATTTCGTTATGGTTTTTCAGCTGGTGTATAAAATAGATTAAGGGGCCATAGACAATGCTTTGTCTATGGCCCTTTGTGTATATTATTCCGATGAGTCTTTACTATAAATTGGAGTAGTATAGGAAAAACCACGAAGCAGAGGGCTAGTGTCGAATGACGCTATCTCTCTGCTTTTTTTAATTTCAGGAAAAGAGGAATAAAAATGAGTTTACTTAAAGTGGAAAGTTTATCACATAGTTTTATAGATAAAGTATTATACGAAAATGCTTCTTTTGATTTGCATAAAGGGGAGCATATGGGAATTGTTGGACAGAATGGTGCAGGAAAAAGCACATTAATGAAAATATTGGTGGGGGAAAATATTCCTGATAAGGGAGACATAAAGTGGCAACCTAATATTCAAATTGGACATCTTGATCAATACGCAGAAATTGATGAGGTTTATACCATTTCACAATATTTAAAGAGAGCCTTTTATGATTTGTATGCAATGGAAAAGAGAATGAACAAGTTATATGAAGAAAGTGCGATGACTGGAGATGAAAATCAACTATTGAAAGCGGCAGAAATTCAAGGACTGCTCGAGGCTCGTGATTTTTATTCAGTAGATAGTATTACGAATAAGGTGGCAGCCGGTTTAGGTATTGATGTGATTGGGATGAATCGTGTGATTGGTGAATTAAGCGGAGGGCAGCGTGCAAAGGTAATTTTAGCGAAGCTCTTATTAGAAGAGCCTAATATTTTATTGCTAGATGAACCGACGAATTTTCTCGATAAGGAGCATGTGGAGTGGCTTGCTAATTATTTAATGAATTTTGAAGGAGCGTTTATTGTCGTATCACATGATTTTGATTTTCTGGAAAAGGTAACTTCTTGCATATGTGATGTAGAGTTCGGAACAGTTAAGAAGTATTACGGCAAATACTCAGATTTTGTAAGACAAAAGGAGCATTTGCGAAAAGATTATATTCGCCAATATTATGCACAGCAAAAGAAAATTGAAAAAACGGAAGAGTATATTCGTAGAAATATTGCTGGGGTGAATTCAAAAATAGCGCAAGGTCGTAGAAAACAATTACAGCGTATGGAAAGAATTGCGCCACCAAGTTTTACTCATAAACCGTCTATTCATTTTCAGGAACTTCCCATTTCAGTTCAGACAGTTCTTGAAGTAAATAATCTTGAAGTTGGTTACGACTTCGCTCTCTTACCAAAGTTGAATTTTTCAGTAATGGGTGGGCAAAAACTTGTCATTACAGGTTTCAATGGAGTAGGGAAATCTACTTTATTAAAAACAATCGTTGGAAATATTGCTAGTATTTCTGGAGAGTTTCACTTTTCAGAGCAAATAAAGATTGGATATTATGAGCAAGATTTAAATTGGAGCAATGATTCTTTAACGCCGCTTCAAATTATTTCAGAACAGTTTCCTAAACTGAATATGAAGGAAATACGCCATCATTTAGCTGCGTGTGGAGTGAAGGATACGCACGTTTCGCAAGAAATTCGTACGTTAAGTGGTGGTGAACAATCGAAGGTGAAACTGTGTGGATTATTACTATCACCTTGTAACTTCTTAATTTTAGATGAGCCGACAAATCATTTGGATGCAGAAGCGAAGGAAGCTTTGCAAAAGGCGTTAATTAAGTTTAAGGGCAGCATTATACTCGTATCTCACGAAGCAAGTTTTTATCTTGATTGGGCAGATAGCATCTTTCATATAGAGACGGGATTAGTTAAGGGGGTGTGAAACATATGAGTGAAAACAATTGGAAAACGAAAATTATATTATTTTTGACCGCTCAAACTATTTCGTTGTTCGGTTCCTCTCTCGTGCAATACGCGATTATATGGTATATCACCCTTACAACATCATCAGGAGTGATGTTGACTATTTCAACTGTTTGCGGTTTTCTACCACAAATTGCGATATCTTTGTTTGCAGGTGTTTGGATTGATCGTTATGACCGTAAAAAGATGATTATGTTATCGGATGGAATTATAGCGATTGCGACGTTAGTCTTAGCAATTTTATTTTTAACAGGATATAAAAGTATTTGGTTACTTTTTATTGTGTTACTCATTCGTTCAGCTGGAACAGGAGTACAAACGCCAGCTGTGAATGCATTAATTCCGCAAATCGTTCCGAAAGAGTATCTTATGAAAGTAAATGGAATAAATAGCAGTATTACATCTTTAATTATGTTTCTTTCTCCAGCAGCAAGTGCTGCGATTCTTTCTATTGCCAGCATTGAAACAACATTTTTTATTGATGTTATTACAGCTATGATTGGAATTAGTATTATGTTTGTCATTCATGTGGAAGGACATGTGAATGTAGAAAGTAAGCAAAAATCTAATCTACAAGGAATTAAAGAAGGGTTCACTTATTTAAAAGAAAATGTATTTATTAAAAGGCTAATCGTTTTATTGATTATCGTCATGATTTTAATAAGTCCAGCTGCTTTTTTAACACCTTTAATGGTAACTCGTTCTTTCGGGGCCGAAATGTGGAGACTTACTGCTAGTGAGATGACCTTTAGTGCGGGTGCGGCAGCTGGTGGCGTATTGATTGCAGCGTGGGGTGGTTTTCGTAATCGTATGCATACAACAGCGCTAGCTTGTGCATTATATGGACTGCTTATGATTGGACTCGGAATAGCACCGATATTTATTATGTATTTAGTCTTTAATTTTTTAATTGGTATAACAATGCCGTGCTTCAATACACCAGTTACTGTGTTATTGCAGGAGAAAGTAGAACCATCAATGCACGGACGGATGTTTAGCCTTGTACAAATTGCGAATTCATGCGCGCTTCCTTTAGGAATGATAATATTTGGTCCGTTGTCGGATATGTTTAGTGTAGAGATTTTGTTAATTTATGCTGGGATATTCGTGCTATTTTGCGCAATGTATATTGTATTAAGCAAGAGGTTTGAAGTGTAAATATTTATAATTTAGAAGGTTTGCGAAGTGATTTAAGATGCTTTGCAAACCTTTTTGTTGTTTGTTTAGTCAATAATTATTTATTGTTTAACAATAAATAATTATTGACTGTTAATTCTTTTTTAGATAATATGATGGTAAGAATCTAAGGGGAATTACATAAGTAGAGGAGAATGTGAAATGAAAAATAAATACGTAGTAGCTATTTCTTTCATGATTTTAGCGATTATTTCTTTAACGATACATGCTTCAAACAGTAAAGTAGGAGCGGATGGATTTCTTGAAGAACCTTTCTTTTTCCTAGTACCGATAAGTTATATATTGTTCCTTAGTGGTATTGGTATATTGCTATTTGGATTTATTACTTCAAAGCTGAAAAAGGGCAATAGATAGGGACAAAACACTCACTATGAAATAGAAACATACCATATGGAAGAAAAAGAATAAGTGAGATGAATCATGATGAATCATTATTTTTATAATGGTAGACAAGTAGGAGCTGCTATTACGCTGGCTGGGGCACAAGGGACAATTCATGCTGTGAATCAAGCTATTCAAATGCAGCAACAAGCATATTTTGCACAAATGATGCAAATTCAGTATATGCCGTATTCACAACTTCCGATGCAAATTATACATTACGATGTACATCCAGCTGGTTTATTTTCCATTCCATATGGCGGGACATATTTCTTATGAAAGAAAGCGACTCAATAGAGTCGCTTTTTTATATTCCGCCTAACTTCATTCCAAGGAAGGCAAAGGCGATACCAATTATGTAAGTAGCACTTAAATATAAAAGGAAGATGTATAGTTTTTTACGATTGAGAAGCTGAACAGATTCTAATTTAAACGTAGAAAATGTAGTGAATGCGCCCATAAATCCAGTACCTAATAATAGTTGCCAGCCTGTAGTGACTCCGTTGCCAATTATATACCCAAGTAAAAATGCCCCTGTTATATTAATAAGGAATGTAGCAATTGGAAATTGTGTTTTATTTCTTTTCTTAAACCAATTGCTAATTGCAAATCGTGTAATCGCACCGAAAAATCCTCCTGTTGCGACTAATAAAGCTTCTATCATGAGTAATCACCTTCTGTAAGAGATTTCTTAATTAAGAAATCTCCAAGTGTATAGCCAAGGCCAGACATAATGAGGCCACCAAGTATGCTGCATGATACATATAAGAAGGCTATGCTCCACTCAGAATGATTGATCAATTGCACAGTTTCTACACTAAATGTTGAAAAAGTCGTAAAGGAACCGATGAATCCAGTTCCGATGCCTGTGATAACCTCTGAAGGTAAGATGTTTAGCCGAGCGATATAAGTAGTTAGCCACGCTAAGAAAAAGCAACCGATTAAGTTAATGAGTAATGTTGCCAATGGAAATGAATGATGCCAAAATGTGTTGATATTAAGACCTAAATAATAACGAGAAAGAGCTCCTAATATACCAGCAATGCCAACGATAATATAAATCAATTTTCTCACCTCTTTAAATAGCTTGCTCAAAAAAATAGACTCCTACCAGTATCCATACTGGTAGGAGTCATTAGCTAAGCAGCGTTTATGGCGAACTCCATCGCCTATGATTATTACATATAGTGTACTAAATATACCGTTTAATTTCCAGTGAGGAGGAGGGTGTAACTTTTCTTTTTTTGATGTCTGAAGGCTTTTTAAGTAATTAAAATGGGATCGATTACTTATCAACTAAATATAGTGATATACGGTTTTAATTATGATAAAATGTTTCTTATGTGTGTCGTTTTGTTTTATTTGACTGAAAATAAAGAAAAATAAATTTGCGTGAAAAGGAGTCATTTATTTGAAGAAATTTTTAAAAATCGTATTTACATGTGTTTTAGTAGTAGCGGGCATTGTAGGAGGATTTCTAGCTTATATGACACTTACTAAAGAACAGCCTGCTGATGTTATAAGCTTGAAGGTAGAGAATAATAAGGAGCGCGTATTAGCGACTGGAAATGAGTTTAAAGTTACAACATTTAATATTGGATATGCTGGGTTAGATAAGGATCAAGATTTCTTTATGGATGGTGGAAAGGGATCTGGTTCAAGTAGTAAAGAGCAAACGGAAACTAATTTAAAGAATATGCTTTCGTTTTTACAAAATGAGAATAGTGATTTTGCACTATTACAAGAAGTTGATATAAAGTCACTTCGTTCATTTGATGTAAATGAACATGAATTTTTGAAAAAAGGATTACCTGATTATGTTTCGTCATTTGGCAAGAACTACGATACGAAATGGGTTCCAGTGCCAATAACAAATCCAATGGGATATGCGGAGGCTGGATTAAGTACGTTTTCTAAATACACTGTTCAAGAAGCGAAGAGGTTCCAGCTGCCTGGAATGGAGCCTTGGCCAAAGCGTTTGTTTGATTTAGATCGAGCAATTGTGGAATATAAAATTCCTGTTAATAATGGAAAACATGTTAGACTCGTAAATTTACATTTGTCTGCTTATGATGAAGGCGGGAAAATTAGAAAACAGCAAGTAGAGTATTTAAAAGAATATATGAACAAGCATTATGAAAATGGTGATTACGTAATAATGGGTGGAGATTGGAATCAATTGGTTTCGAACGCTCAATTAAGTGATCCGAAGTTCGTGAAAGAGCGTCCTGAGTGGTTAGTAGAGTTACCGAAGGACTTTACAGACGGTGGCTTTAAATGGGCTGTAGATCCGTCTGTTATGACTGTAAGAGATGATGTAAAGAAATATGTAGAAGGTGAAAATTTCGTCACTATTATTGATGGCTTTATCGTTTCACCGAATGTAGAGATTGTAAATGTACAAGGGAAAGATTTAAAGTTTGAAAATAGCGATCATAACCCAGTAAGTGCGGTATTTAAACTGAAGTAATTGATATGTATAAGTAGAAGGTGGGGCTTCATATGGAGTGGTTAAAGAGGACTTGTTTTTCTAACCTTGAGAAAGAATCACAGAAAAATCATTTATTACTGTTTATAACGATTTGTAGTTTCTTCCTTGGGATAATCGCAATTGGGTATTATGGATATATTTTTACAGAGAGAGCCATAGCATTTTGGATTTGTGGTATTTCTGTCGTTGCATTTGGAACGCTTTTTACTTTTATAAAAAGTATGGAATCAGCGTATAAATATATCATGACATTTATGTTGCTTACAATGTCTTACATTATGGTACAAGCTTTTAATGAAAGCCCGGCTGTATTTCAAATGGTCTATTTTACATTAGCTGTTTCACTTATTTATTTAAGCGAGCGCCTCATTTTAATTATTGGCGGGGTAGCTGTTGTGATCACATTTATCCTTTGTAGCTATTGGCCGGAGCAATTTTTTGCTTATACAGCCTCATCTGAAGCTGCTAATTTCGCAAGTTTGTTAGCGATTGTAACAATCGCTATGTGGGGCGTCACGAAAATCGGTTCTAATCTGCTCCTTCGTTTAAGTGATGAGAAGCAAGAAGTAATGAGAAAAGCTCAGGAGTTAGAAGAGACGCAAAGACTTATTGAAGAAACAGTTGTGAAACTAGATAGTAATTTCAATCATTTAAGACAAAATATGAACACGTCGATGGAATCGATGAGTGAAATTAATTTTGCCTTTGAAGAGGTGGCAGTTGGTACGCAATCACAATCAGAGATGATGTATCGTTCGGTAGAAGTATTGAATGATATGGAGGGAAATATTGAGCAAATCATCTCTCAAGTAAGAACTGCATCGGCTCATGTGGATGAAAGCTTAGAAATTTCAAAAGGTAGTGTACATACTCTAAGAAATTTTGAAACTAACATGAGAAGTTTAAATGATGTTGTTTCACAGTCTGGAATTATATTTAGAGATTTAATGATGCAATCGAAACAAATTAATGAAATTGTAGATGTAATAACGAATATTTCAAGTCAGACGAGTTTGCTAGCTTTAAATGCAAATATTGAAGCTGCGAGGGCAGGCGAGCATGGAAAAGGTTTTGCTATTGTAGCGAGTGAAGTGTTAAAGCTTGCTGAAGAATCAAATCGTTCTGCGGGAAGAATTCAAGGGATTTTGAAGGAGTTTAGTAATCAAGCAAGTAAGGTAGAAGTGCAAGTAGAGAAGTCAGAAAGAGTACAAGAAGAATGTAACGAGATGTTAGCAAGTGTTTTAACAAATGTAACTGATTTAGGGAAGTTTATTGATGCGATTAATAAAGTAATGCGAGAGGTTGTTGTTCATCAAGAAAGTTTCCAAGTTAAAACGACGAATATTGTAAAGGATGTTACGCATGCTTCTAACGTAATTCAGCAAACTTCTACAGCTACAGAAGAAGTGCTAGCGAGTGTGGAAGAAGAAAAACATCGAAATGATACGTCAGTGAAGACGTTACAAACTGTTAGCGAGCAAGTGAAGTTGTTAGAAGATATTTTAGAAAAGTAATATTGCTTAGAAAGAGCACGAGTGATGTGCTCTTTTTTCATTGAAACGAATACTTGATAGGAATTTAATTGCTTTTCTGCGCGTTTTCTGCCAAGCTTAAGGAGATAAAGTGAGACTAGTACATACTGATTATTAGCCCTCACCAATCAAGCTATCCGCAAATAGCGGAATAAAATACTTCAAAGAAAGAATTATATAGGTGACGCATATGATCGAAGTTAAGACTTCTGAACTTAGTGATGGAGAATTTAATAGAGGTGTATTTGCAACTCGTGATATTAAAAAGGGTGAGTTGATACACGCAGCACCAGTTATCTCTTATCCGAATGAACAGCATGAACATATTGAGAAAACGTTACTTGCTGATTACGCATTTGAGTATGGAATCAATCATACGGCAATCCTTTTAGGATATGGTATGTTATTTAATCATTCATATACACCGAATGCAACGTATGACATCGTTTTTGAGAATCATACATTTAACTTCTATGCTTATAAAGATATAAAAGCAGGAGAAGAAATTTTAATCAATTATAATGGTGAAGTTGATAACGATGAGCTGTTATGGTTTGATAAAGAAAAAGAAGAGAACGAAAAGTAATATAAAGAGTATAGAAAGAGCACATTCTGTGGGATGTGCTCTTTTTTATTGATGTAAATAAAGTAAAAAGTACAAAAAAATACCACTTTCTTTTTGTGTGGTATAGTAAGATACTGAGGGATAGTGTTTTGAAAAAGTCATATATTTTACAAATTGTTGTCTTTCTGATGACATGTCAAGTTTAGTAGTCCATTTGGGTTGCTTTATTATGCAATATATATTTTAATATGAGTGGCACCTCTTATAAATTAAGAGGTTTATAGGTGTCTCGAATTGATTTTGGGTACACTGTATCCACCACTTTAGGTTTTTTCATGTACGTGGGGATATTATGGGCCCGTATAACGGGATAAAATGAATATAGAAATAGAGGAATCGTAAAATGAATATGCAAGAGGTTTATAAATATTTAAGTACGGTATTGCCTGAAGGACATGTTAAACAAGATGAAATGTTAAAGAATCATACGCATATTAAAGTTGGCGGAAAAGCAGATGTTTTTGTTGCGCCTACAAATTATGATGAAATTCAAGAAGTTATTAAATATGCGAACGAATATAATATTCCAGTTACGTTTTTAGGAAATGGATCGAATGTCATTATTAAAGATGGTGGAATTCGCGGGATTACAGTAAGTTTAATTCATATTACAGGTGTTACTGTAACAGGAACGACGATTGTAGCACAGTGTGGTGCAGCAATTATTGACGTATCACGTATTGCCTTAGACCATAACTTAACGGGTCTTGAGTTTGCTTGTGGTATTCCAGGTTCAGTTGGCGGAGCATTATATATGAATGCTGGTGCATACGGCGGTGAAATTTCGTTTGTATTAACAGAAGCTGTCGTAATGACAGGTGATGGAGAGCTACGTACTTTGACGAAAGAAGCATTTGAATTTGGATATCGTAAGAGTGTATTTGCGAACAACCATTACATTATTCTTGAAGCGAGATTTGAACTTGAAGAAGGTGTACATGAAGAAATTAAAGCCAAAATGGATGATTTAACGTTTAAACGTGAGTCAAAACAGCCTCTAGAATATCCTTCATGTGGTAGCGTATTTAAGCGCCCACCAAATAACTTTGCTGGTAAGTTAATTCAAGACTCAGGACTACAAGGTAAGCGAATTGGTGGAGTAGAAGTTTCTTTAAAACACGCTGGATTTATGGTGAATGTTGATAACGGAACAGCACAAGATTACATCGATTTAATTCACTTCGTACAAAAGACAGTTGAAGAGAAATTTGGCGTGAAGTTGGAGCGAGAAGTAAGGATTATTGGAGAGGATAAAGAATAACGAAATACGTATGAAGATATGAATTATTTTAAAATAACATTTGGGTATTGTTGACAATTTGTTTTCAATTCAATATAATGGCTAATAATTTAACAAGTAACATACGTTGAAAGAGCCCAGTAGCAGTTTGTCACTGTTAACGAGAGAGCTAGGGGTTGCTGGAACCTAGCACAAACAAACTTGCGAATTACACTCTGGAGTATCTTAGGTAATGCTAAGCGGACTAGCAATCGATATTATTGCTAAGAGTGGTATGAGTAGCTATGCTATTTATGCAAACTGGGTGGTAACACGGTGAATAATCGTCCCTATGTCTATCGTAGACATAGGGGCTTTTTTGTTTTTAAAAAATAAAGGGGATGACAAAAGATGAATATTATTGATGAATTAGAATGGCGCGGCGCCGTTAATCAGCAGACTGACGAAGAAGGCTTACGTAAGCTAGTAGAAGAGAAAAAGATTTCACTATACTGCGGAGTTGATCCAACTGGTGATAGTATGCATATCGGACATTTGATTCCGTTTATGATGATGAAGAGATTCCAATTAGCTGGCCATCATCCTGTTATTTTAATTGGCGGGGCAACAGGAACAATTGGTGATCCGAGTGGACGACAATCAGAGCGTCAGCTTCAAACGTTAGAAGTGGTTCAGCATAATGTAGATGCGTTAACAGCACAAATGAAAAAGCTATTTGATTTTGGTGGAAATAGCGAAGTGAAGATGGTAAATAACTATGATTGGACACATGAAATAAATATTATTGAGTTTTTACGTGATTACGGGAAAAACTTTAGCATCAATAGCATGTTAGCGAAGGATATTGTAGCAAGCCGTTTAGATACAGGTATTTCTTTCACAGAATTCACGTACCAAATTTTGCAAGCGATGGACTTCCACCATTTATACACGAAAGAGGATGTTCAACTTCAAATTGGTGGCAGTGACCAATGGGGAAATATTACGAGTGGTTTAGATTTAATTCGTAAGTTAGAAGGTCATGAGGCGAAAGTATTCGGATTAACGATTCCGTTATTATTAAAATCGGACGGTACGAAGTTTGGTAAATCAGCGGGTGGTGCGGTTTGGCTTGATCCTGAAAAAACGACACCGTTTGAATTTTACCAGTTCTGGGTAAATACAGATGACCGTGACGTAATTAAATACTTGAAATACTTTACGTTCTTAACGAAAGAGCGTATTGATGAATTAGCAACGAAGGTAGAAACAGAGCCTCATAAACGTGAAGCGCAAAAAGTGTTAGCGGAAGAAATGACGAAATTTGTTCATGGAGAAGAGGCGTTCCTGCAAGCTGAGAAAATTACAGCAGCGTTATTTAGCGGAGATATTAAATCGTTAACAGCTGATGAAATTGAACAAGGCTTTAAAGAAATGCCAACATTCCAGTCTTCAAAAGAGACGAAAAACATCGTAGAGTGGCTAGTCGATTTAGGGATTGAACCATCTAGACGACAAGCACGCGAGGACATTAATAATGGTGCGATTTCTATGAATGGTGAGAAAGTAACAGATGTGGGTACAGATGTTACTGTAGAAAATTCATTTGATGGAAGATTTATTATTATTCGTAAAGGGAAGAAGAACTACAGTCTTGTGAAATTAGGATAATAAGTAAGGCTGGAAAATATATCGGCGATTTTTCGAATATATCGACCGTAACTCAAATTATATCGGCGATTTTCGAAATATATCAGCGCAAATCCGAATATATCAGCGATTTTCCCAATATATCGATTTACCGACAAAAAGCGACAATAAGAACTGTTCCGAACGGGACAGCTTTCATTATAAAAAGTCAGTATATTTAGATAAATTTAAAGGGTATATAATTTTTTTGACGAATAAATAAGTTAGAGAAAATTACGGATAAAAAATAGCCCGAACCATGCAGGGCATGATTCGGGCTTATATTCAGATTAGTAAGCTAAGCTGAATAGACCTTTAATGTGTGATAAGTAACGAACGTTACTTGCTTCTTTCATTAATGATGCTGGTAAGCCTTTAAGTGGAGTATTACTTGCTCCAATTGTAGCAACCGCATCTTTACGTCCTAGACTAGCAAGTGTTCCAGAGTTTACAGGTGCGAACTCTTCCAATGCTTTGCCTTCTAGTGCTGCGTATAAGTTGTATCCAATTAACTCACCCATTTGCCAAGCGATTTGTGCAGTTGGTGGGTATGGACGTCCGTCTGGAGCGAAGACAACAGCGCTGTCTCCAGCAACGAATACGTCTTTGTGAGAAGTAGATTGTAGGTATGCATCAACTGTTGCACGTCCACGGTTAACTTCAAGACCTGATTCACCGATTAATGGGTTACCTTGTACGCCGCCTGTCCAAACGAATGTGTTAGCAACAAGTTTTTGACCGTCTTTTAAGTCGATTTCATTGCCAGCAACGTTTGTTACAGGAAGACCAGTTAAGAATGTAACACCGCGTGCTTCTAGGCTAGTAGTTGCACGTTCGATTAAGTGGTCTGGTAATACTGGAAGGATTTTTGGACCTGCTTCAACAAGAAGAAGTTTCACTTCTTTTGGATTTACGCCGTGGCTTTTTGCAAGTTTAGGCATAATGTCAGCAAGCTCACCAACTAGCTCAACGCCAGTTAATCCGCCACCACCGATTACGATTGTAGCATCAGCTTCGTTTTTCGTTTTCGCGTATTCACGAATACGGTCTTCAACGTGTTTGTAGATTTTGTTTGCATCAGCAGCCGATTTTAATACCATGCTGTTTTCTTCTAGTCCTGGAATACCGAAGTAAGCAGTTTTACTTCCTAAAGCAACTACAAGTGCATCGTAAGATAAAGTAGTGCCACCAGCTAGTTTGATTTCTTTGCTATCAACTGAGAATGACTCAACTGTTGCGATTTTAAGATCGATGTCTTTCCCTTTGAAAAGCTTTGTAAGTGGCATTGCAACTGCTTGCTCAGACACGTTACCAGCTGCAAGGCGGTGTAGTTCAGTGATGATTTGGTGTGTTGGGTATTGGTTAATCACTGTAACTTGTGCTTCTGATTTGCTGTAATATTTACGTACGTTTAAAGCGGCAAGAAGACCGCCATAACCAGCGCCTAAGATGACAATTTGTTTTGACATAGTATGATATCCCCCGTCTTTACTAATTGTTGTTATAAGTTAAATTATTTATTGTTACGTTCTGCACTAATTTGAAGATATGCGTTCACAAAGCGGAACATTTTTTGTGCTTGTGGATCTTTTAGTAATTTTAACAGGCCGAATAGGCCGATAACTTCGTTGCTTTCTTCAGCACGATCTTTCGCTTCGATTGCAGTTGCAGCCATGCTTTTCACTGTATCTTTTACAGGTTCTACAAGCTCTGTAATTGCACCAACAGTGTCGCTTTTTAATACTTCATCAGTAGCAACAGTTTGAGCGAAGTCATAAGACTTAGTTAAAATGTTAACAAGCTCAGTTAATTTTGGAAGCTGTTCTACTAGTGTTGTTAATGATTCTTGTACCTCAGGTTTTAACAACTGATCAAGTACATCAAGTTGTCCTTGGCTAGCAGAAATTTGTACAGTTTCTTGTTCTGGCTTTGTTTGAGTCATAGTTTCTGGCATCTCCAATTCTCCTTTACGATAGCAATACTCTTATTTTTTATAAGTAAGATAGTAAACGTTTACGAAACTTTATACAAAGTTTCACAAAACACAATAAAATGCCTTTAAATTTATGACAGCAAGTAAGCTGCAAACATAAATCTAAAACCATAACGTCTTACTTATTATTTATGAACTGTCCGATACATGGCTTGTCCGCATAATGGAAAAGCTCCGTTACCGGAAAGTGTATATAATATATATCCTATATTATATACTATATACACCTATGTTAACATAAAAATGATTCCTAATTATTTGATATTGAGTGTATAACGTAGTGCTGACAAGGTATGAAAGCGTATAAAATATTTTGTTCCAGTTAGAAATGTATATACATATAAAGAAAAAAAGGAAAAAATGAACAAATTCATGTTCGTTTTTTCCTTTTTCCTATTATTCACCTTCTACAATTAGCATCGATGTGTTACCGCTTTTTTCAAGATGGCATTCGCCCCAAGTACAAAGAGAATCAAGAATGGACTCTAAAGACCAACCGTATTCTGTAAGTGAATATTCTACTTTTGGTGGTACTTGATTGTATACCTTTCTTTGAATAACCCCATCGTCTTCTAATTCACGTAATTGCTGAGTTAACATTTTTTGTGTAATCCCAGGCATTAAACGTTTTAGTTCACTCGTTCTTTTTGTGCCTTTCGTTAGATGACAAAGGATAACAACCTTCCATTTTCCACCGATAACCTCTAAAGTCGCTTCAACGGGAATATTATATTTCTTCATATAAAAATCTCCTTTGATGAATGTAGATTTAAGTTCTCCAACAAAAGAAGCTAAATAATTAAATGTTACTAAAAAGTGCCTATAGCACTTTAAAGTACGTACTTTTTATCATGTTGAATATGTTCCATAATAGCATACGTAAGAGGGAAATGAGTAGTACGGTACTAAAAAGTGCCTATGTTACTTTTAGGTACCTATCGTACTTTTAAGTGCGTTCTTCAAAAAAAGAGTAAAGCCATTCATAATAGCGTATATCAACAGTAAAGTTATTTTTGTAGAAGATAAAAAGGCCTTTTTATCATACTATTATGATTGGATTTCTCGCATTAAGGAGGAGTTCAATTGAATTCATATACAGTATCTTCTTCGGTTATGCAGACGAATCGGAGAAGTATGTTTGCTTTATTAGCACTAGCAATTAGTGCGTTTGGAATTGGTACAACTGAATTTATTAGTGTCGGCTTATTACCATCTATCTCAGAGGATTTACATGTTTCTGTTACAACAGCGGGGTTAACTGTTTCTTTATATGCATTAGGAGTAGCGTTTGGTGCTCCAGTATTAACGTCATTAACAGCTAGTATGTCGCGAAAGACGTTATTAATGTGGATTATGATTATTTTCATTATTGGTAATGGAATTGCGGCGGTAGCAACAAGTTTTACTGTGTTACTTATTGCGAGGGTTGTATCTGCATTTGCGCATGGTATTTTTATGTCAATTGGATCTACAATTGCGGCTGCGCTTGTACCTGAGAATAAACGTGCAAGTGCAATAGCATTTATGTTTACTGGTTTAACTGTTGCGACTATTACAGGTGTACCAATTGGAACATTTATCGGTCAACAATTTGGCTGGAGGGCCTCGTTTATTGTTATTGTGGCCATTGGAATCGTTGCTTTAATCGCCAATAGTATGCTAATTCCTTCTAATTTAAAAAAAGGTACGTCTGTATCATTTCGCGATCAATTTAAGCTGATTACGAATGGAAGACTGTTACTTGTATTTATTATTACTGCATTAGGATACGGGGGAACGTTCGTAACATTTACGTATTTATCTCCGTTATTACAAGAAGTAACAGGATTTAAAGCAAGTACCGTTACAATTATTTTGTTAGTATACGGAATTGCAATTGCGATTGGGAATATGGTCGGGGGAAAATTATCAAATCATAATCCGATTCGAGCGTTATTTTACATGTTCTTTATTCAAGCGATTATATTATTTGTTTTAACATTTACAGCGCCATTTAAAGTCGCTGGATTCATCACAATTATTTTCATGGGACTATTCGCATTTATGAATGTTCCAGGGCTACAAGTGTATGTTGTTATATTAGCTGAGAGGTTTGTACCTAGCGCTGTTGATGTAGCATCGGCGATTAACATTGCAGCATTTAACGCAGGAATTGCTCTTGGTGCTTACTTGGGCGGTATTGTAACGAACTCGTTAGGATTAATTCATACGGCTTGGGTAGGTGGAATTATGGTAGTAGGTGCTGTTGTTTTAACTGCGTGGAGTATGACATTAGAAAAAAGAGATCAAGTAAAATAAAAGGAGAGAAAATAAAATGAAAAACTTACAAAGTAAAACAGTATTAAATAATGGTGTAGAAATGCCTTGGTTCGGTTTAGGTGTATTTAAAGTAGAGGATGGACCAGAACTTGTAGAAGCAGTGAAATCGGCGATTAAAGCAGGATACCGCAGCATTGATACAGCTGCAATTTACGGAAATGAAAAAGCTGTAGGTGAAGGAATTCGCGCGGGTATAAAAGAAGCAGGCATTTCTCGTGAAGATTTATTCATTACTTCAAAAGTGTGGAATTCGGATCAAGGATATGAAACGACACTTGCTGCATATGAAGAAAGCTTAAAAAAATTAGAGCTGGATTATTTAGATTTATACCTTGTTCATTGGCCTGTAGAAGGGAAATATAAAGATACGTGGAGAGCGTTAGAAACACTTTATAACGAAAAACGCGTACGTGCAATTGGGGTAAGTAATTTCCAAATTCATCACTTACAAGATGTAATGAAAGATGCAGAAATTAAACCAATGATTAACCAAGTAGAATACCACCCTCGTTTAACACAAAAAGAATTACAAGCTTTCTGTAAAGAACAAGGTATTCAAATGGAAGCATGGTCACCACTTATGCAAGGTCAATTATTAGATAACGAAAAATTACAAGAAATTGCTGAGAAACACGGTAAAACAACAGCGCAAGTTATTTTACGTTGGGATCTTCAAAATGGAGTAATCACTATTCCAAAATCAACGAAAGAACACCGCATTATTGCAAATGCCGATATATTTAATTTCGAATTAACGAAAGAAGATATGGAAAAAATCGATGCGTTAAATCAAAATCACCGCGTTGGTCCAGATCCTGATAACTTCGATTTCTAAGATTAAAGTAAGAAAGAAGAGTGCGTAAAAGCACTCTTTTTTTGTGCATAAAAATAGTTTCTAAATAAATACTACTTAGTATTAAGTTTGTGATAAGGGGCTGTAAACATGAATATAAAGCAATCGTTCAAGATTTTAGCTATGTTTTTAAGTGTTTTATTTGTGTTATTCCCGCTTCAAAAAGCATTTGCAGAAGTTATGGACCATACAAAGTATGAAATGAATTGGAGTTATAGTAAGTCAAAGAAGAAACCAATTCGAACAGAGCTTATTAAAACCGCAGATGGCAAAATTGCTTTTTGCTTAAATGTAGATTTGAAATCTCCAAGCGGTCAAGATTTACCGGAAATGGGGAAAGTGGATATTAACGTATACCGTGTACTATTGAATGGATATCCACAAAAGAGTCCACAAGAATTAGGTGTTTCTGATTGGAGAGAAGCACATTACGCAACGCAGCTTGCAGTGTGGAATGCGTTAAAACAAATCGATATTAATGATTTAGATTTCCGCAATAAAAATGTAGAGAAAGTAACGAAAGACATCGTTGCAAAAGCAAGCGCTAGTGAAGAGTTACAAGAAATTACGATGAGTGTAACTCCTACAGAAGAACAAGAAGCAGTATTAAAAAATGATTTCTTTGAAACAGGTTTATATACAGTAGAAACAAATGCAAAAAGCGGAACGTATAAAGTACAAGCAACAGGTGCACCAGCGGGCGTAAAATTTGCAAATGAAAAAGGCGAAACAAAAACAGAATTTAATGTAGGAGAAAAGTTCCGCATTTTAATTCCAAAACAAACACCAGCTGGTGGATTTAGCTTTAAAGTATCAGGAAATTTAACGAAATTACAAGGGATTGCGCATAAAGGTACATCGACTATTCAAAATGCAGTAGTATTACTTGAGCGTAGTGAAGAAAAAACAAGTCCAGAGTTAGCGGTAAGTTGGAAAAAGGCTGAGGCTCCAAATAAACCAAATAAGCCATATACTCCAAATGAACCGCATAAACCGAATCAAAAGAGATAATGAAAAAGCATTGGCGTATGCCAATGCTTTTTTATATGAATTCTTTAAAGGTATATCAAGATAATAATTAATCGAGTGAAACACTATTTTAACGTTTTAAAAAGTATTTAAAAATAATAAAATGTGACAAAATCTAAACGTTGCAATAAATAGATTTTATTCACGAAATTGTAACATTATTCTAATTAGAGAGGCTATCAAACAAAGTGTAAAGCGTGTAAAATTCATTTGGAAAAACTACCTATAGATGGTCATATATGAAGAAAATGTAAGTTTTTATTGTTATTTTTAGATGTATAGATGACAATACTGAAAAATATCTTTTACTATTCTCTTTTTTATGTAGCAAGAGAACTCATCACAAATAGAGAGAAGTGAGGAGGGCATATTACATATAAATTTTACAATGTAAGAAAGCGAATGCATGGAGAGAAATGCGGTAGTAATATATACAGGTGCGCGAGGTGTTAGTCCATTCATCAAATGTTTTTATAGGAATAATAGGATTACTTATTAGATGAATATATAGGGTAGTTTATCTAAATAAAGGAACAGGGGACACAGATTATGTCGAAGAAAAAGACGAGTAGGGTATTAGTAGCTGGAATATGTATATCTACATTATTATCGCCAGTAGCTTTCGAAGCATCGAAAGGATATGCAGCACCTTTGGAAGAAAATAAAGGTGGGAAATTAGAAGAGGTAAAAGAGAATAAGTTTGAGCAGAGAGTATTTCAGTTGCCGGGGAAAGGTAGCGTAGAAGAAAATAATCGTTTAAGAGTTACTTGGAAACTTTCCGCTAATGAACCGACTGGAATTTATGCAGAGCCAAATGAAGAGATTACAATTGACATAAAAGGAACGCAGTCTATCCAAGCTTTTATTGGAACGAGATCTTATGATGAAAAGGACCCAGAGGAGTTTAATTTAAAACCAGGGAAAAATGTTATTTCATCTTCAAGAGGCGGTATTTTATATTTTTATAATATGAATAACGAAGGAGAAGTAACAGCTTCCGTTACAAATGGTGGTAGTCACTTTCCTTTATTTATTTTAGGTAAGCATACAAAAAAAGATTGGGATGAAATGTTAAAAAAATATAAGGATCCTTATGCAGTTGAATTAAAAGGTGAGAGAAGCTTAATTACTACTACTTACGATTCTGTGCAGAAATATATGAAGAATACGGATCCAACAGATTTAATGAAATTGCATGATAAGATTATCCGTTTAGAAAACGCAGTGGCAGGATTATCTGAGGACAGTGTTGGGTTTGCAAAATCTCCAACTCATTATGTTCAGTTTGTTGAAAAACGGAAGCCTGCTAAAGGGGACTTTATGTTTGCAAAACATTATCATACAGGATATATTCCAACTGCAATGAATAGAGTTTTAGATATAGAGGTACTTGAGAAGGATGGATGGGGACCGTGGCATGAAGTTGGTCATTTACATCAGCAAGAACCGTGGAAGTGGTCTAAAGTAAGGGAAGTAACAGTAAATATTTACTCATTAGCTGTTCAAAAGGCGTTAGGGAATCAATTAGAAATGGATGAGCACTATAAAAACTCATTTGAGTATTTAGAGAAGCCTAAAGCAGAAAGATTCATTGATGACATTAATCCTCTTACAATGTTTTGGCAATTAAATGTAGTGTATGGAGAACATTTTTATCCTAGGTTACATCAAGCTTATCGTTTGTTACCTCAGAGTGAAATGCCTCATTCTGATGAAGAGAAAAAGCAGCTATTTATTTATATGACATCGCAAGTGGCAGGGCAAAATTTAATTCCTTTCTTTGAGGAATGGGGATTAACACCAAATGATGATATTAGAGAGAAAATAGAAAAATCAAAGTTACCTAAATTAGAAAAGGAAATCTGGAAAGCTACAGATAGTAATGATATTCGTGAGAAGCAAGTTGAACCGTATAAGGTTCCATATGGTGAACCTGCTAATGAAGTACAAAATCTTTTAGTTGGTACAGATTCTGACGAGAATGAAGCAAGTAAACTTGTTCGAAATTTAGGTGAGAATGTAAAAGTAACAGGAAAGATTGTATGGCCTAAACTAGAGAATGGTAAACAGGAAGTGTTAGTAGAAATTGGGGATGAGAAAGGAAATAAAAATTCAATTCCTGTCCAAGTTAACGGATTTTATGATGACAGTATAGTTTTTCAAGGACTTTCAGATGATGTAATGTCGACAGTGACACTTCACCACAATAAGAAGAAATTAAATGTAAACTTTACTAATAATGAAATACATTACCGTTTTGAAAAAGAAGAATATATGGGCTTAACGCTATATGATCGAAATGGGATTGAAAAGAAACGTGTATCTGCAGAAGGACAAGAAACGGGAAAAAGATTTGCGATGGAACTAAATGAATTGGATTTTGAATATGGTGATGTAGTAAAAGTATTCCATGCAGAACCGGATCGTCTGAAGTTGTACCAAAATAATACACTTGTAGATCAAGGGAAGGCTAAAAATAAAAAAGAGAAATTATTCCAAATCACTGAGCAAGGGTTCGAATTAAAAGAGAGTTTACAAGAAGTGACGGCGAAACCGCAAAAAGTAGTAGTCGGAATGGATGTAGACAAACTAGATCCGAAAGAATTTGTACAAGTAAAAGATGGAGAAGTGGTTGGTTTTGCAGAAAAACCAAATACATCAAAAATCGGAGAACAAAAAGTAAAAGTAGAAACGAAAGATCGATTTGGAAATAAGAAAGTGACAGAAGTTCCTCTAACAGTAACATATGGAGATAGCCTACTTGTATATGGGCTGAGCTATAGAGATGGTGACTTAAAATCAATTGTAACTTTACATCATGATACGAAAAAACTGAGTGCGACAGATACAAAGAACCTAATTCATGATTACTTTAAAGATGAAAAGTATTTTGAATTCACATTGTACGATAAAGAAGGAAGAGTGAAGAAAAATATAGCAGTAAAAGGTTTAGAGAATACGCAAGAATTTGCTAAGGAGGTAAATGGAATTGCATTTGAGTATGGAGATGTAGTGAAAGTATATCATGCGGAATCTTCTCGTTTACATTGGTATCAAAAAGATGTATATGTGGGCGAAGGAAAAAGTAAAGAGATAAAGGAATTAGTCTTCAAAATAACTGAAAATGGATTTGAAAGATTAGACGGTGAGCAAACAGTAAAAGCAAATCCGCAGCAAGTAGTAATCGGAACAAATAGCGAAACGCTAGACGCGAAGAACTTTGTTGAAGTACAGGGTGGAGAAGTAGTAGGTTTTGTAGGGAAAATAGATACGACAAAAATTGGTCAGCAAACAGTAAAAGTAGAAACGAAAGATCGATTTGGAAATAAGAAAGTGACGGAAGTTCCTGTAGAGGTGACATATGGGGATAGTCTAGTCTATCAAGGTGTGTCCGATGTTACACGTTCAATTATTACGTTAAACCACGCTGAAAAGAAATTACATGCAACATTTACAAATGATGAGATTCATTATCGCTTTGTAAATGAACAGTATATAGGCCTTACGATTTATGATCAAAATGGAACTGAGAAAAAGCATGTAACCGCAGAAGGACAAGAAACTTCGCAGAATTTTGCAGAACAAGTAAATGGTATGGCGTTCGAGTATGGTGACGTATTGAAAGTGTATCATGCCGAGTCAGATCGTTTAAGTTGGTATAAAAAGAGTGAGTTAGTTGGAAAAGGAGATAAGAAAAAGTTTAAAGAAATTTCCTTTAAGATTACTCCAAATGGTTTAGAGCAAGTGCAATAATAAGAAAAAGCTCGTAAAACATTATGTTTTACGAGCTTTTTTTATTATTCAGCTTCAGAAACTACTGTGAAGCGTTCGTTTACATGTTTTGGGTTTTCAATCTCATCAAGTGCTGCAACTGCGAAGTCTTCGTAACTTACGTAGCTATCACCTTTTGAGTTAACAAGAAGATTGTCTTTGCCAGCTTTGTAAGAACCAGTGCGTTTTCCTAATGCGAATAGTGCAGAAGGGCTGATGAATGTCCAAGTGATATCATTTGTTTGTTGTAAAATTTCTAAGTTTTTACCTTGGTTTTGAGCTGTTGCAAGATATTCTTTCGGGAAACCTGGTGTCTCAAATACACGTGTTGTTTTCTCTTTGTCTACAAATAAGCTTCCAGCGCCTCCAACTACAAGTAATTTTGTATTTGGTGCACCTTTCATAGCTTCAATAAGTACGTTTCCTGCATCTACGTGAAGGTGTTCTTCGCCTGCTGGAGCACCGAATGCATTTACAACTACGTCAAATGCCTGCAGGTCGTTAGATGTAAGAGAGAATACATCTTTCTCTAAAACTTTTACGTTTTCTTCTGTAATTTTTGCAGCGTTTCTTACGATTGCAGTTACTTCATGTCCGCGATTCAATGCTTCTTTTAAAATACGACTTCCTGCTTTACCAGTTGCTCCGATAATTCCGATTTTCATAATAAATCCCTCCAAAGTGTTTTGTTAAAGTGTATATCTGAAAGTAAATGAATTTGTTGTAATTAGGTTTGTTACAAACTGTTGTAATCATTATAGTTACGGGTTGGTATTTTTGTCAATAGGGTTGTTTGTGAATTTATTTTTTGTTTTAGTATGTACAGTTAGAGGGAGGGTAGTCAGTCATAAAGATATTGTTACTGTGAACCTGGCTAATATTTGGAAATTGCAAATTGTCGAAAAATGTTGATTTTTGAATGTTTTTTAAATATAATTCGTTTTATGGAGAAAAGGAGGGGTTAATTGTATGAATATTTTAGAGCAATTTATTTCATCAACAAATACAATTCTTTGGTCATATATTCTTATTGCAATGTTAATTGGTTTAGGTCTTTATTTTTCTATTAAATTGAAATTCGTACAAATTACTCATTTAGGGGAAATGGTTCGTTTAATGAGTGATGGACTAACTGGAAAGACACGTAAAAAGGGTAGCGTGTCATCGTTCCAAGCATTTTGTATGAGTTCTGCAGCTCGTATTGGTATCGGGAACTTAGCTGGTGTAGCGTTAGCTATTTCTATGGGAGGACCTGGAGCTGTATTTTGGATGTGGGTTATTGCGATTATCGGGGCTTCTTCAAGTTTCGTAGAAAGTACGCTTGCACAAATTTATAAAATAAAAGATGGCAGTGGCTTCCGTGGTGGTCCTGCTTATTATATGGAAAAAGGTTTAAATAAACGTTGGATGGGGATTTGGTTCTCTATTCTGATTACAATTAGTTACGGTTTAATTTTCAACTCAGTACAAGCAAACACAGTTACATTAGCGTTTAAAAATGCATTTGGTATTGAGCGTTACGTTGTTGGGATTGTATTAGCAGTATTAGTTGCGGTTATTATTTTTGGTGGTGTAAAAAGTATTGCACGTATGTCGGAAATGATTGTTCCGCCAATGGCAATTCTTTATATTGCGGTAGCGATTTTCGTTGTTATTAAAAACTTCTATTTACTACCAGATGTGTTTACAGAAATCTTTAAAGGTGCATTTGGTTTAGATTCAGCTGTAGGCGGTGGTATCGGTGCTGCGATGAAATATGGTATTCAGCGCGGATTATTTGCGAACGAAGCAGGTATGGGTAGTGCGCCGAACGCGGCAGCAACAGCTGATGTAACGCATCCAGCCAAACAAGGTTTTATTCAAACAATCGGGGTTTTAGTAGATACATTCTTAGTATGTACATCAACAGCATTTATCGTACTATGTTCTGGTGCATATAAAGCAACGAATTTAGAAGGTATTGAACTAACACAAAATGCATTAAGCTCACAAATTGGCCCATGGGCGAGCAGTTTCTTAGCGATTATTATTTTCTTATTCGCTTTCAGTTCACTTCTAGGAAACTACTACTATGGTGAAACAAATATTGAATTTATTAAGCAAAGCAAAACGTGGTTAACAATTTACCGTATTGCGGTAGTTGGAATGGTATTATTCGGTTCTGTTGCGACGCTTCAAGTTGTATGGAATATGGCAGACTTATTTATGGGTCTAATGGTAATAACGAACTTAATTGCGATTACACTTCTTGGCCGATTTGCGTACGCGGCATTAACAGACTATGTAAGGCAAAAGAAACAAGGGAAAGATCCAGTCTTCAGTGCAGATTCTATTCCTGGTTTAACGAATACAGAGTGCTGGGATAAGCCAGTGGTAACAGATAAAGAAAAAGCAGTGTAATTGAAAAGGCGAGCATCGAGGTAAATTTGATGCTCGCCTTTTTTGTTGTAGTAAATGATGAAAAGGGTGAGGGGTAATTATTAATATAACTTTTTTGTTTGTTCCTCTCGTTATTTGTGGGGAACGTACTGTTTTAAAAGTATGGCTGGGCGAAGAGGATAAGAGATTGAGTATTGGATAAATGCATGTAATAGCTATATTTTTATGAAAAAAACAAGTATGTTAATATAGTTAACGTATTCATGTCATGAAACCTAACATAAAGTTCTTGATTACTAAAAGTTTTTAGAATATAATTTTCTTATTGTTAGGAAGAGGGGGCAATGCAAATATGGATTTTTTAGCTAGGGTAATTGGGGATGTAAATAATATCCTTTGGTCATATGTCATTATTGCGATGTTAATTGGGTTAGGGCTCTATTTTTCATTTCGTGTGAAATTTGTCCAAGTTCGTTACTTCGGTGAAATGATTCGATTACTTGGGGATGGAGCAAGCTCGAAAACGAGAAAAGCGCAAAAAGAGAAGAGTGGCGTATCATCATTCCAAGCATTTTGTATGAGTACAGCTTCTCGTGTAGGTACTGGTAACTTAGCTGGTGTAGCTATCGCAATTTCAGCGGGTGGTCCAGGAGCAGTATTTTGGATGTGGTTAATCGCGGTAATTGGGGGTGCTTCTGCATTTGTAGAGAGCACATTAGCGCAAATTTATAAAGTGAAAGATGGGAATGCATTCCGTGGGGGCCCAGCGTATTATATGGAAAAGGGTTTAAATAAACGCTGGTTAGGTGTTGTGTTCTCTGTTCTAATAACAGTAAGTTTCGGATTGATTTTTAATGCTGTACAGTCTAATACTGTAGCGGCAGCTTTTGATGGGGCATTCAAAACAGATAGTAGATTAGTCGGTCTTGTTATGGCTGGTTTACTTGCAGTTATTATTTTCGGTGGAGTAAAACGAATTGCACGCGCGGTTGAAATGATTGTTCCAGTAATGGCAATTATTTATGTAGCAGTGGCATTATTCGTTGTCGTAACAAACATTACGGCAATTCCGTATGTATTTAAAGAGATTTTCTTACATGCTTTCGGAATTAAAGAAGTAGTAGGTGGGGGACTAGGAGCCGCGATTTTACTAGGGGTAAAACGCGGATTATTCTCAAATGAAGCAGGTATGGGGAGTGCGCCGAACGCAGCAGCGACTGCGAACGTAACGCACCCAGTTAAACAAGGTTTTATTCAAACTTTAGGGGTATTTACAGATACATTATTAATTTGTAGTTGTACAGCATTTATTATTCTTTTATCAGATGTGCATAATGCAGCTGATTTAAATGGAATTCAATTAACGCAGCAGGCGTTAAGTCAACATATCGGTCCATGGGCTTCTATATTTGTAGCAGTTGCAATCTTCTTGTTTGCATTCAGTTCATTAGTAGGTAACTACTACTATGGTGAAACAAATATTGAATTCTTAAATGGAAGTAAAGTGCTATTAACAGCGTACCGCATTGCTGTACTTGGTATGGTTATGTTAGGATCTGTAGCGACAATTCAAATCGTTTGGGATGTAGCAGATTTATTCATGGGTATTATGGCTGTTATTAACTTAGTGGCGATTGTATTCCTCTCTAAGTATGCTTTTGCGGCATTATCAGATTACGTAAATCAAAAGAAACAAGGGAAAGATCCGGTATTCTATGCGGATTCTATTCCAGGTTTGAAAAATACAGAGTGCTGGGATAAGTCAGCAGTAGCTGATAAAGAAAAAGCAGTATAATGAGGTGAGCATCAAGTGAAACTTGATGCTCATTTTTTGTTTTATCCAGTTGTTTATAGATGGTAAAAGACGAACATTTATGAGCATTTAATAATTAAATGTAATTTTTTAAAGAAAAGTGCGGATATGAGTTGTGATTTATGTTAGAATGGAAAATGCCTTTGAAACAAGAGTTTTTATGACATTTCCTATCCAATCGAAGGTTACGGAGGAGAAATGGAAAGTTCGGATTATTTCTTGTTTTGAATGGTCAGACGTTCAACGTTAATGAAGAGTTAAATGGAGGATTTTATTAATGAAGTTTGTTATGTTCCTTGTAGGATTACTCGTTGTATTTGTACTCGGTTTTCTTATAAGTGCCGATCGAAAGAAGATTAAGTATAAACCAATCGCAATTATGCTTATTATTCAGCTAGCATTATCTTATTTCTTATTAAATACGCAAGTTGGTTATATTTTAGTAAAAGGAATTTCAGATGGATTTGGCGCACTTCTTGGATATGCGGAAGCTGGAATCGTTTTCGTATTTGGTGGTCTTGTTAATAAAGGAGAGGTTTCATTCTTCTTAACAGCGCTATTACCAATCGTATTCTTTGCGGTTTTAATCGGAATTCTGCAACACTTTAAAATTTTACCGATATTTATTCGTGCTATTGGTACGTTGTTAAGTAAAGTAAATGGTCTAGGAAAACTAGAATCATATAATGCAGTAGCAGCTGCCATTGTTGGACAAGCAGAAGTATTTATTACAGTAAAAGATCAATTAAGTAAAATCCCAAAACATCGTTTATATACATTATGTGCATCTTCTATGTCGACAGTGTCGATGTCAATCGTTGGTTCTTATATGAAAATGATCGAACCGAAATATGTAGTAACAGCACTTGTATTAAATTTATTTAGTGGTTTCATTATCATTCATATTATTAACCCGTACGATATTACAGAAGAAGAAGATACACTGAAATTAGAAAATAAGAAAAAACAATCATTCTTTGAAATGCTAAGCGAGTACATTATGCTTGGTTTCACGATTGCGATTACAGTAGCAGCTATGTTACTTGGTTTTGTAGCATTAATTACAGCAATTAATAGCTTGTTTGATTCAATGTTCGGTATTACATTCCAAGCTATTTTAGGATATATTTTCTCACCATTAGCATTCGTAATGGGTATCCCGCAAGCTGAGATGGTAACAGCGGGACAAATTATGGCAACAAAATTAGTATCAAACGAGTTTGTTGCGATGCTTGATCTTGGAAAAGTAGCTGGTGATTTATCGGCTCGTACAGTTGGTATCCTTTCTGTATTCCTTGTATCATTTGCGAACTTCTCATCTATCGGAATTATCGCAGGTGCAACGAAAGGTATCGATGAAAATCAATCAAATGTTGTATCATCATTTGGTCTACGCCTTGTGTACGGTGCGACATTAGTAAGTATTCTATCAGCGATTATCGTTGGTGTTATGTTATAAAAAAAGATGGTCCTAGCTCATAGCTAGGGCTATTTTTATGGTAAATTTGCATGAAAAAACCAATTAATTAGGAATATATTAACATATAAAAATCTTTTAAAATTTATATTGCATTTCGTCTAGATAACGCTTACAATTTGATTTGTAGGTGGTATCAATTTCAGACTTTCAATTATGGTAGGAGAGAAGAAGCTACCTTTTATAAATTGCAATTTATGTAAACGCTTACTGATTTTAGATGACAGTTGAATAGTTTTAGGGGTTTTAAATTTTTTAACAACAATGGTCAGACGTCATTCGTTATACGTTATACGACCAATAACTCGTGGGAGAAGTGGAGGATTCACATATGAAGTTCGTAATGTTTCTAGTCGGTTTACTTGTAGTGTTTGTACTAGGTTTCCTTATCAGTTCAGATCGTAAGAAAATTAAATATAAACCAATTGCACTTATGCTTGTCATTCAATTGGTACTTGCGTATTTCTTACTAAATACAAAGGTCGGATTCGTATTAGTAAAAGGGATCGCAGATGGATTTGGCGCTATTTTAAAATTTGCGGAAGCTGGGGTTAATTTCGTATTTGGTGGTCTAGCAAACGATGGACAAGCACCATTCTTCTTAACAGTATTATTACCGATTATTTTCTTAGCAGTATTAATCGGGATTCTGCAACATATTAAAGTTTTACCGATTATCATTCGTGCAGTCGGTTTCCTATTAAGTAAAGTTAACGGTTTAGGAAAACTAGAATCATATAATGCGGTAGCAGCTGCAATCGTTGGTCAAGGGGAAGTATTCATTACAGTAAAAGATCAACTAAGCAAATTACCGAAAAATCGTTTATACACACTTTGTGCATCTTCAATGTCTACAGTATCGATGTCAATCGTCGGTTCTTATATGAAAATGATTGATCCAAAATATGTAGTAACAGCACTAGTATTAAACTTATTCAGTGGATTCATTATCGTTCATATCATTAATCCATATGAAGTAAAAGAAGAAGACGATATTTTAGAATTACAAGAAGACAAGAAACAAACATTCTTTGAAATGTTAGGCGAATATATTATGCTTGGTTTCTCAATCGCTGTAACAGTAGCGGCGATGTTAATCGGTTTCGTAGCATTAATTACAGCAATTAACGGTGTATTCGATTCAATTTTCGGAATCACATTCCAAAGCATTTTAGGATATATCTTCTCACCATTAGCATTCGTAATGGGTATTCCAACATCAGAGATGCTACAAGCAGGACAAATTATGGCAACAAAATTAGTAACGAACGAATTCGTTGCAATGCTTGACCTTGGTAAAGTAGCTGGTGATTTATCAGCTCGTACAGTAGGTATTTTATCTATCTTCCTTGTATCATTTGCGAACTTCTCATCTATTGGAATTATCGCAGGTGCAACGAAGAGTATCGATGGCAAACAAGCAAACGTTGTATCATCATTCGGTTTAAAACTTGTATACGGTGCAACGTTAGTAAGTATATTATCAGCGATTATCGTTGGGGTTATGCTTTAATAAATTAAGAAAAGCAATGAGCGTAGGCTCATTGCTTTTTTTGTTTAACTTGCTTTATCCAAGTTTCTTTTAAAACGTGGTTTCTCTAAATAAGTTCCCAGTCTCCACACATATTCCACTGGCCCCATTCGGTATTTCTGGAGCCAATAGGTGCTAACGAATAATTGAATCGTATAAATTCCGATGGTTAAAAGAATACCGAAGAAATAGCCGATTTTCCCGTATAAGCCAAATCCATATGCGTAAAAAATAGTTGTTGCGATAATAGATTGCGCTAAGTAATTACTAACGGACATTTTCCCCATGTTCGCCATGTATGTTAGTAGACGGGTTGCTTTTTTGTAATGGAATAATAAAATGATTGTGCTTCCGTAAAAGAAGGTCATAGTTACTGGTGTAAGGCCATCTTGTAACATAATTAAAAGCGGGTGCTTTACGAACATAGCTAAGATTTTAATTGTAAAAGAGAAGAGACCGGTGGCAAACCATATTTTTTTGACACCAGGTATATGTTTATTGACCTCAAATAGCCAGCCTTTTTTCCCTACATACATTCCGAGTAGGAACAGTGGAGACATAAAAATTATTGCGAAAACTGATATGAAAAATAATCCGAATGCACCGTCAATTCCCATGTAATCAAAAGGATTTTCAGTCAATCTAAAGTTGACGTGATCCATATAGCTTCCAGTTTGATGGACTTTATGTTCTTTTTCAGTATAAGGTGCAAAATCATTTATATTTGTAGATGGATCAGTTTGATAAGACATAAGTGTAATAAGTGCGAGTAGAATAATCGCCCAAATGAGCAAAGTTTTCGGTTTTCGATTGATGAACATCATTAAGAAAATCCCAATTATTCCGTATGCAAATAAAATATCTCCCTCCCAAACAAAAGTGCCGTGAATGTAGCCGAGTAGTAAAAGAATGATAATACGTCTTATGTATGTGGGGAAGAATTTTTTTCCTTTTGCGATAATACTTTTTTGTAACAAAATAATGCTAAGTCCAAATAGAAAAGAAAATAGGGATATAAAGTTATGTGTGCCGAAGAATTGAATAAACCAATTAGCGCCTTTATCAAGATCGCCGAATAGATAAGTTGGTTTTTCACTGGTGAAGAACCCGAATTGAATTAATGTCATATTGACTAGTAAAATGCCAAACAAAGCGAAACCACGAATTGCATCAACAGCTTCTACACGTTGATTCATTTTTCCTCTCCTCGTATATTCGTTTTTATATTGAAAATAATACCATTTTATAGCTGGCACTATGTCAAATATGAGGAAATTTAAGGTGATTTTAAGATAGAGAGCAAACAAAAAAATCACCTTAATTCATGTATTAAGGTGATTGAAATATTATTCAGCTGGAGGCGTAAATGTACGTTTCTCTAATTCAGCATCTAGCATAAACAGTGCGTTTGAATCGCTTGTAATACGTTTTAATTTTTGAATGATGCTATCGAATGAAGCTTCTTCTTCAACTTGTTCGTCAACGAACCATTTTAAGAATGTAATTGTTGCATGTTCACGCTCGTCCCAAGCGATATCAGATAAGTTGTAAATACGTTTCGTTACTTCACGCTCGTGCTCAAGTGCGACTTCAAAAGCGTTTAATACAGATTTGTATTCGTTATTCGGATTATCAAATCCAGTAATAATAGCGCGTTCTCCGCGGTCATTAATATAGTTGTAAAGCTTCATTGCGTGGAAACGTTCTTCTTCAGCTTGTACAAGGAAAAAGTTAGCGAATCCATCATAGCTCTCAGCTGTACAGTAAGCAGCCATTGCCATATAAGCATGGGCAGAGTAAAATTCAAAGTTCATTTGTTCATTTAATGCGTCGTGCAATTTTTTTGATAACATAAAATCCCCCTTAGTATTGTGACAATAATATTATACCATAATTGATAATATTCTCATTTAGATACTTCGAACCTTTTCGAAAGCTTTGTGACGTGTGCATCCATAATGTCTTGTAAGTCTAAATCATATTTTTGCGAAAGAATAATAAGGTTAGATAGTACATCGCCAAGTTCTTCTTTTAGTTCTTGTTTTAGCTCTTCTTCTGTTTTCGCATCTTCATCAGGGCGATCGCGGCCAATTTCAATAGCACGAACGACTCGTGAAACTTCCCCAACTTCCTCGGTTAAGAAATTTAAGCGAATAAAGGCATTATACTGTGACCAGCTTCGTTTTTCGTAAAATTCCTCAACCCATCTTTGAAATGCAACGATATCCATTTCTTCCTCATCTCCTCAATATGTTGTACAATGTTCATTGTATCATAACAATATATAGTTTCGGGGTGTAGGGATGAGAAAGATTTGTGTGTTTGCAGGTTCTAATTTAGGAGAGAGACCAGAATTTAAAGAGCAGGCAATTCAGTTAGGTAAAATGTTTGTTGAGAACGACTATGAGCTCGTATACGGTGGTTCATGTGTCGGATTAATGGGAGAAGTAGCAAACGAAGTTCTTCGTTTAGGTGGACGTGTAACAGGTGTTATGCCGCGCGGTCTATTCCGAGGAGAAATTGTGCATACAGGATTAACAGAATTAATTGAAGTAGAGACGATGCACGAACGTAAAGCTAAAATGGCAGAGCTTGCAGATGCTTTTATTGCGCTTCCAGGCGGATACGGAACGTTTGAAGAACTATTTGAAGTTGTATGTTGGTCACAAATTGGTATACATAATAAGCCGGTTGGTTTATTAAACATAAAAGGTTTTTACGGACCAATTTTGCAAATGGTTGAACGTGCAGCAGAAGAAGGATTTATGAATCCATCAAATAAAGAATTGATCGTTTCAGCAGAGACAGCAGATAAACTGATTCATGCAATCCAAAATTATGAGCGTCCTGTTTTGGGAACGAAGTGGAAGCAACTATCATAGCAAATACGGAAACACATGTCGTTTTAATTTAAGATGGCATGTGTTTTTAATTTGGTTAAATATGTTAATTTTTAGATGTAATGTTTTTGGAAAAGGAGAAAGAGATGGAGGAGTTTGTGTATTTAAGACCGGTCTTTAAAAGTATTTTAGCAGCATCTATTCTTGTTATGCTAATTGTTTTGAGACAGAAGAAAGAGTTGATTAATGAATTTTCGCTTTGGTTTATCTCGGTATTGTGTATCGGTGTTTCCGCGATAACGTTGTTTATGTCTGGGTTTATCGTTGATGAGTATAATCTAGGTGGAGATCCACAATCGTTTTGTATGTTTATTGCGATTGGTTGTATTAGTGGTCTGAATTTCATTATTTATTACAGAAGGCAATAAAAAGAGGCATTCCGTATTACTTTGGAATGCCTTTATTATTTTGATTGCTTTGCTTTTTATACAGGTACCAGCCACCCCAGCCGCCACCAATTGCTACGACAACGAGGAAAGCATAGTCCTTAACCTCGACACGTATATTGAAAATATTAGCTATAAGTAAGAGAATCCCAACTGTTATTAACGCAAAAAATGCTCTAATTAAGTAGTCTTTCAACTGAACCACTCCCGTCATTTAAGTAGTAAATGATGAATTTGGAAAAGCTAAAGGGTGTTTCCTATATTTTAACATAGATGAGATTGTAATATATTGATAAAAGTAGGGGAGAGAGGCGTGTTAATATTGTCGTGATTTGTCGATAAGTCGATATAATTGAAAAATCGCTGATATATTGGATGGAATCGCCGATATAATTGGATAATCGCTGATATATTGGGGAGAATCGCCGATATGTTGGAAAAATCGCTGATATAAATTTCATGTACCAGCATGCGCGATCAATCTATAGAAAAAAGCGACTCTGAACGAGCCGCTTCCGCTTTAAAGTAATATTCAGCTCCGGTAGCTAGAATGTTCGGTGGCTTCGCTTTTTCCTGCGAGGCAAAGAGCGCCTCTACGTCAAAAGCTCCATCTCCCTCACATTCTGAGCAAGCTACCTCCGCTTTTAGGTGATATCCAGCTCCAGCGGCTAGAATCTCCGGTCATTTCACTCTCTCGCTCGAAGCAAAAAGCGCTTCAAGGTCGAGAGCTCCAATGCCCTGCGATTTTGAGCAAGCCGCTTCCGCTTTTAAATCTATTATTGATTCAAGAACGCACGTAGCATCCAAGCGTGTTTTTCTAGTTCTGTGTAGATGCCTAGTAGTAGGTCAGATGTCATTTCATCGTCAGAGTCTTGAGCGATTTCCATGCCTTTTTTCAGTTCGACTAGCATCATTTCGTAGTCTTTCATGATTGCTTCGACCATCCCTTCTGCAGTTTCTCCGTATGCTGCTTCTTGAATAGAAGATAGTTCTAAGTATTCTTTCATTGTTGCTACTGGTTTGCCGCCAATTGCTAAAATACGTTCTGCAATTTCATCGATGTGAGTAGCTGATTCTGTGTAAAGTTCTTCGAATTTCTCGTGTAATGTGAAGAATTGAGGTCCTTTTACGTACCAATGGAAGTTGTGAAGTTTTGTGAATAAAACGCTCCAGTCTGCTACTTGTTTGTTTAATACTTCGATTACTTGTTTGTTCATTATGATCAATCTCCTTTTGAGTTGTTATGTGATACCAATTACTAATTTATAATAATTATAATCTAGTAATCTCTATAAATCAACCCTTTTGCTGGAATTAATTTGAACAAATTATGAACTGTTGTAAATAAAAGGCCCTATTACGGTGAAGTAATAGGGCCTTTGTTTGAGATATGGCTCTTGTTCTGAACGAGCCGCTTGTGCTTTTAATGATATCCAGCTCCGGTGACTAGAATCTCCGGTCATTTCGCGCCTTCCTGTGAGGCAAAGAACGCCTCTTCGTCAGGAGCTCCAATGCCCTCCTGTTCTGAGCAAGTCACCTCCGCTTTTAATTGATATCCAGCTCCAGCGGCTAGAATCTCCGGTCATTTCGCTCTCTCGCTCGAAGCAAAAAGCGCTTCAAGGTCGAGAGCTTGAAGTGTCCTGCGATTCTGAACGAGCCGCTTCCGCTTTTATTTGTTAAACAGCCTTTTGTTTTTCTTCTACATCTTGCCCATCCCAGCACTCTGTATTCTTTAAGCCAGGGATAGAGTTTGCAACGAAGACAGGATCTTTTCCTTGTTTCTTTTGCTTCAAATAGTCTACTAATGCAGCGTAAGCAAATTTGCTAAGGAATGAGATGGCAATTAAGTTTGTGAATACCATTAGTCCCATGAATAAATCAGCTAAACTCCAAACTGTTTTAAGAGCAGCGATTGATCCGAAGAATACCATTCCGACAACTGCAACACGATAAATCATTAACCATGTTTTACTTTCTTTAATGAATGCGATATTTGTTTCACCATAATAGTAGTTTCCTAGAAGTGAACTGAAAGCGAATAGGAAAATAATAATCGCTAAGAAAGTGCTTGCCCACGGTCCAATTTGTGAACTTAATGCGTTTTGTGTTAATTCGATACCTTCTAAATTTGATCCTTTGTAAAGTCCAGAACATAATACGATAAATGCTGTTGATGTACATACTAAGAATGTATCTACGAAAACGCCTAACGCTTGAACAAGCCCTTGTTTTACAGGGTGAGATACATCAGATGTTGCGGCTGCATTAGGAGAACTACCCATTCCCGCTTCTGTAGCGAATAAACCGCGCTGAATTCCGAACTTGATTGCTGCTCCAATACCACCAGCGATGGCTTGGTCTAAACCGAATGCACCGTTAAAGATTTCCATGAAAATGCTTGGTAACATACTGAAGTTGTTAATAACGACAAAAATAGCCACGCCGATATAAACGATTGCCATTGGCGGAACAATCATTTCTGTAATACGTGAAATGCTCTTAATGCCACCAAAAATAATAACTGCAACTAATAAGGCTAATAGAGCTCCTACGATTGTTCGCTCTAGTCCAAAAGCATTTTCAAACGCTATTGTTACTGTATTTGCTTGCACTGAATTGAAAATTAATCCATACGCAACTGTAATAAGAAGTGAAAACCAGACGCCCATCCAGCGTTTGTTTAACCCTTTTTCCATGTAATATGCTGGTCCACCACGGAACCTACTTCCATCTTTTACTTTATAAATTTGCGCAAGTGTACATTCTACAAAACTAGTAGCTGCTCCGATAATTGCGATAAACCACATCCAAAATATTGCGCCAGGTCCACCCATTGAAATTGCTAATGCTACACCAGCTAAGTTTCCGATACCGATACGTGCTGCTGCACTTAAGCAAAATGCTTGGAATGGTGAGATGCTATCTTTCTTTTTTTCTTTTCGATTAAACCCTTTACTAATTAAGCTGACCATCTCACTGAAATGAGTAATTTGGACAAATTTTAATTTAAAAGAGAAGTAAAGACCGAAGCCGATTAGCATTGCAATAAGAATATATGACCATAAAATATTATTCGTTACCTCAAGGAATCTGCTAAAGATATCAACCATATAATACACTTCCTTTTTTTCGTAATAAGAAAATTATATGCAAAAAATATACGAGAATCAATTTTTCTAAAAAATTATGTTACTTAAAACATTTTTGTGTTATGATTATGTTACATCGTAATATTTTTAGAATTATTTACATTTTAAAAAACTAAATTTAAAGCGAGAAAGTGGGGATAATTTGAAAGAAGATTCTTTATGGAAAGTAAGCCTTGAGAGTTTGAAAATGAGAAGTAATATATTTTTTATCATTACATCTTTAAGTATCTTTTTAGGGTCCACTTATTATTACAATAAAAGATTTCCAAATCACAAATATCCTGAGTGGTTAGAATTTCTAAAGTTGATTGGATGAATAAAAGACAGAAAAACAGAAAATTAAAATAAACAAGTTATGGAGGAGCTAAAAATGAATATTAGAGAAAGTGAACTTCCGGGTATTGGTTATAAGTTTCAAATCGTTACGAAAGGTAATGAAAAGATGGTAATTGTCATTCATGATGATGGTCGTAGAGAAATGTATCATTTTGATTCAGACCATGAAGAAAGCATCTCAAGTATTTCACTACGTGACTCAGAGGCAAGACAAATCGCTGCAATATTAGGTGGAATGGTATATAAGCCTAGGGCGTTAGAAAATGTTGAGATGGTTTTTGAAGGTTTAGCGATTGAGTGGTTCAAAGTGGAGAATACAGCTCCAGCAATCGGAAAAACAATTGGCGATCTTGAAATAAGAAAAACATATAGCGTAACAATAATCGCGGTTATGAAGAAGAACATGAAGAAGCTATTTAATCCAGGACCAGAAACAGTAATTGAAGAAGGAGATATGCTTGTAGTTTCAGGTGAGAGAGAAGAAATTAAAAAAATCATTAATGAATTACTTTCAAATAGGGGGGACTGATTAGATGGATACGTTAATTTTTGAAGTTGGTACAGCTTTAGTTTTAGTGGCAATTGCAGCAGTAATTGCTGGGAAATTTAAATTCTCAGTAATTCCTTTTCTAATCGTTCTTGGAATGTTAGTAGGACCGCATGCACCGACAATAGGTGTTATCGATCTCAAATTTATTGAAAGTGCAAGTGTAATTTCCTTCCTTGGACGAATTGGGGTTCTATTCCTTCTATTCTATCTAGGATTAGAATTTTCAATGAAAAAACTAATTAAATCTGGACGCTCTATTGCGATTGGCGGAACGATTTATATTTTAATTAACTTTTCACTTGGTTTGTTATACGGATTTATAATGGGATTCCCATTACTAGAAATCTTAATTATTGCGGGTATTATTACGATTTCTTCTAGCGCTATCGTTGCTAAAGTGTTAGTGGACTTAAGAAGAACTGGTAATAATGAAACCGAATTAATTTTAGGAATTATTATGTTTGAAGATATATTCCTTGCTGTATATTTATCAGTTGTTTCTGGTTTAGTACTTGGAGATCACGCTTCCTTCTTAGGTGCCCTTACTTCAATTGGAATTGCTTTAGGATATATGCTTCTATTCTTTATAGTAGCTAGAAAGGCTACGCCGTTATTAAATAAATTGCTCAATATTAGCTCAGATGAAATCTTTATTATTGTAGTATTTGCTTCGTTATTCTTCATTGCTGGTTTTTCAGAAACAATTCACGTTGCAGAAGCAATTGGAGCACTTCTTCTAGGATTAGTTTTCTCTGAGACAGAGCATAGTGACCGAATTGAACATCTTGTTGTTCCATTTAGAGACTTTTTCGGAGCTATTTTCTTCTTCAGCTTCGGGTTAAGTATTGATCCGTTCTCATTAGGCGGAGCGATATGGTTAACGTTAGGTGCTGTCCTTCTTACGATAATCGGTAACTTTGTAGCAGGAATGATTGCAGGAAGACAAGCTGGATTATCTCATAAAGCATCAACAAATATCGGATTAACAATCGTTTCCAGAGGAGAGTTCTCCATCATTATGGCTAATATCGGTATCGCCGGTGGTTTAATGTCAGTACTGAAACCATTCTCAGCACTATACGTGCTTATACTATCCATTTTAGGCCCACTTCTGACAAAAGAGTCGAAGAATGTATATAAATTCTTAAATAAAATCTTTAAGTGGGATACGAAGACTAACTAAATTAAAAAAATAAAAGTACAAGATATTTCCTGCTTGTACTTTTATTTTGGTGATGAAAACAGTAAAGAGAGGTACATGATGTTAGGAGAGTTGATTCATTCGGTTTTAGTTTTTTTAGAAGGACTTGGTTATTGGGGAATTATGCTTGGATTAATGCTAGAGGTTATTCCAAGTGAAATCGTATTGTCTTATGCAGGCTATTTAGTATCAACAGGAAGCATTACATTTTGGGGCGCTGTCGCGTTCGGTACAATTGGTGGTGTAATTGCACAACTATTCATTTATTGGATTGGTCGATATGGAGGAAGACCTGTTCTTGAGCGATATGGAAAATATATTTTAATTCAGAAGAAACATATTGATTATGCTGAAGATTGGTTTAATCGTTATGGAACTGGCGTTATCTTTACCGCACGTTTTATTCCGGTTGTGCGTCATGCTATTTCGATACCAGCGGGTATTGCGAAAATGTCACATGCTAAGTTTATTACGCTAACTACATTAGCTGTTATTCCGTGGTCAATTGTGTTTGTATATTTAGGTTTTAAATTAGGAACAGAGTGGGAAAGTATTAATAAAGTTGCGGGGCCATATGTGAAATACTTTGCACTTGTTGCTATTGTTAGTGCAATTGGTTATTTTGTATTAAAAAAAATGATGAAAAAAAAGTGATTACAGAAAAGGAATCTATGTCGACGTAGATTCCTTTTTTATTGGCATTTTTTCAAGGATGAAAGAATACGTTTAATATTTACTATATTGTGGCATACATATAGAAAAAGGGTGCTTGGAAAGGGGAATAAAGAGAAATGGAACTCCAGTTTCAAAATGTATATCAACAGGTAGAGAATTGGTATGTGTTGGATTCGGAGCTTCCTTGGGATGTCAAAAAGTTGAGAGAGGATTTGTTTTCTCTTATTGAAGTATGTAAAACGCCCGTTATTTTTTGTGATACGTGTGATGCAAATGATGTGCTTCTATCATTAGGGGAAGAGGAAGAAGAGTTCCTATTCCCAGTAGGTGGTTTTTATCATAAAGAAAAGCAATTAATTTTCGTTTGTATGTGGGAAGAGTATGATCAAGTTCTCAAAACGCTACTGCATGAATTCCGCCATGCGATGCAGCATAAGAGAGATATATTGTATGTGGGAAGTGAACGGTACGAAGAGCGGTGGATTGAAAAAGATGCGAGGAAGTTCGCGGAGAGGAAATTGGATGAATATAAGAGTAGAAAGTTAATGTAAAGCATAGTGGAGAAATAGCGCTGTGCTTTTTATGCTTATTAAAAATAAGTATTTGACTTTTATTAAGTTTAGTTCTAAACTAATGATATGAAACGAGCGAGGTGATGAAATGAAAACAGAAGATAGACTAGGGCTACTATTATGGTTTCGTTTGTCACGCTTTTATAATAAGAGTATTCGTGAGACGAATCAGCATTTGAAAAAATGGAATATATCTGCCGCCCAGTTTGATGTGTTAGCTCAAGTTGGAGGATATAATCGTTTAACGCAGCAAGAACTTGGAAATAAGCTATTTGTTACGAAAGGAAATGTAACGCAGCTTTTAAATAAAATGGAGCAGCTTGAGTGGATTTTGCGTGAACAAGAGGGTACTACGAAATATATTTCTTTAACAGAAAAGGGAAGAGCTTTATATGAGGAAATCGTCCCACCTCAAGAAACGTTCCAAGCAGAGAAGTTTCATAATTTAAATATAGAGGAACAAAAGCAGTTATTAACACTATTAAAAAAGTTACAGTAAGAAAAAATTTTAAAATAAATCTCGAATTCGAGATAGTATGAGGTGAAGGATATGTTTAGAAAAGTTGATCATAAAAATATGGGCAGAGCAAATCATGGTTGGTTAAATACACATTTTCATTTTTCTTTTGCCAATTACTACAATCCAAATAACATGAACTTCGGAGCGTTACGTGTTATTAATGATGATCTAGTAGCGGCGCAAACTGGTTTTGATATGCATCCACATCGTGATATGGAGATTATTTCTTACGTTGTAGATGGTGCTTTAACACATGAAGACAGCATGGGAAATCGCGGAACGATTGAGCGTGGACATGTTCAATATATGAGTGCTGGCACGGGTGTATTTCATAGCGAGCATAATTTAGGCGATGAAACGCTGCGTTTATTACAAATTTGGATTTTACCAGACCGTGCAGATCATAAACCAAACTATGGTGAGTTTAAATTTGATTGGAGCAAGCGTGAAAATGAATGGTTCCATATGGTATCTTCAGTAGAAGGAAATGCACCAATTCAAATTCACCAAGATGCGAATTTATATTCCTTATCATTAGAGGCTGGAAAAAAATTCATTTTCCAGTGAAAGAAGGCCGTCAATTGTATCTTGTACAAATTGAAGGAAGCAGTGTAATCAATGGTGAAACGTTTGTTATGCGGGATGCGGCAGAATCTGTAGAAGAAGATATTCACATTCAAGCGAAAGAGCAATCACACTATTTAGCAATTGAATTGAAAAAACAATAAAAGGTTTATAGAAAAGAGGACATCCGATAGATGTCCTCTTTTTTGGATTGGAATTATCTGAAAAATGTTTCTCAAATTTTCGGTAGAGGTATCGGCTGGGAAAATAAGAATTGTATAAAAGTGTCAAAAATCTTTATGGGAATGGGGAATGTTATAGTGAAAAAGCAAGTTATTTCATCAGCATTAGCGTTAACTGTTATCGTCGGGGGATTTGGAGCGTTTGGGGCAACGACAACGAAAGCGGAAGAACAAAAAATTCAATATCATCAAGAATTTAAAACACCTGCATACATAGGTGAAGAATGGAAAGCACCGGAAGGACTAGATAAAAAAGAGACGGTCTTTCAATACTTAGAGAGTAAGAAAGATATGTTTAAATTAGCAGGAAATATTGAAAAGCATTTTAATATCGTTGGAGAAGAAAAAGACGCTGAATCTGATACGACACATGTGAAGCTAGTTGAGAAACATAATAACATTCCTGTGTACGGTTCTGATCAAACTGTTACACTTGATAAAGAGAATAATGTAAAAGCATTCTTCGGACAAGTTATTCCGAATTTAGATGATAAAAATATTCCTGCAGCTGCAAGCATTACTGCGGAACAAGCAGAAACGATTGCAAAGGCAGATATTGAGAAAGAAATTGGTAAAGTAAAGAGTTATGACGGTGTGAAAAAAGATTTGTTTGTATATGAAAAGGACGGTAATTACTACCTTGCATACTTAGTTAAGGCATCGATTTCAAAACCAGCTCCAGGATATTGGCATTATTTTGTTGATGCAACGAATGGAAATGTTATTGAGAAATATAACGCTGTAGATAACATTACTGGATTTGGTTACGGAGTATTAGGTGCTAGACAATCATTTGAAATTGCTCAAGATACGAAAACAGGACAATTCAACTTGTTTGATGGTAAACGAGGACAAGGCATTCATACATTTGATGCAGAAAATATGGACGAGAACTGGTTTAATTTATTCTCACAATGGCTTGGATATACAGGAGAAGAAGTTGAAAGTAAATCTAAGTTCTTCGAAGATAAAGCTGCAGTTGATGCGCATGTAAATGCAGGGAAAGTATATGATTACTACAAAAAGACATTTAATCGTAACTCTTTCGATGATAAAGGTGCGAAGCTTATTTCAACTGTTCACGTAGGTACAGCTTGGAATAACGCAGCTTGGAATGGTGTGCAAATGATGTATGGTGATGGAGATGGAAAAACTTTCATTCCATTATCTGCTGGACTTGATGTTATCGGTCACGAATTAACGCATGCTGTAACTGAACATACAGCAAACCTTGTTTACAAAAATGAGTCAGGGGCGTTAAATGAATCGTTATCTGATATTATGGGTGTTATGGTTGAGAAGAAGAGCTGGGATTTAGGTGCTGATATTTATACACCTGATAAACCTGGTGATGCGCTTCGCTCTCTTAAAGACCCAGCGTCTATTCCAAACCCATTAAAACCAAGTGAAGGTTACCCAGATCACTATAGTAAACGTTACACTGGAACAGCTGATAATGGCGGCGTTCATATTAACAGCAGTATTAACAATAAAGCTGCATACTTAGTATCTGAAGGCGGGGATCATTACGGTGTGAAAGTAACTGGAGTGGGCCGTGAAGCGACAGAAAAAATTTACTACCGTGCTCTTACGAAATATTTAACTGCAAACTCTGACTTCAAAATGATGCGTCAAGCGGCACTTCAGTCAGCTGAAGATTTATACGGTAAAAACTCTAAAGCTGTACAAGCTGTAACGAAAGCTTATGATGCAGTAGGTGTAAAATAATAAGAGAAAAGACCTGACTAATATGTAATACTGAATGAATGATTGTTATTAATTATATAGTATTAATACACGACGACGTATGTTGTTTAACAACGTAATTTAAAGGTGTATCAACAATTTGGTTGATACACCTATTTTTTTATGCTTTTATCGCCCATTTATCACTACATTCAATCTCTTTATTACTACTTTTGTGTAAAAAGAATAAAGATGTTTAATTGTGCTTGTAAAAATAAAGTAACGATCTATTTGTTATCCCAAAAAACATATTGATGAACAATTTAAAATACCCTGATTAAAAAAACACCAGCTATCATAACAATTAAACCGAAAATTTGTATGGGCTTGACTCGATTTTTCAAAGAGTTAAGCAATCCAAATTGTTCTACCATCAAACTACCAATGATTTGACCGAATAAAGTAAGGATTACAGTTTGTCCATTTCCAATTTGATCAACGAGGTATACATTTATTAGAACATAAGACCCACCTAATATCCCTCCAAGCCATATCCACCATGGGGCTGATTGCTTAATAGGTTCTTTAATATTTGTGTAAGAACGGTCTATTATTCCGACAATTATAATTAAGATAATAGTACCTACAAAGAATGAAACAAGGGCTGCGTGCGAAGATGAATGAAGAACCTTTCCTAATTGACCATTGATAGCAATTTGTATAGCCATTAACATACCAGCCATTATGCCTACTATACGCCAAATCCATTGATTTAACATGCTCTCCTTGTCTGTTTGAGAAGAATATTTTTCACTTTTCTCTTGTTTAGCTATAGCTAAAAAGACACCTATTAAGACTAGTAATACGCCGAAGATTCGGCTTAATCCCAAAGGATACTGTACTGAATTAAACCAACCGTAATTATCTATTAGCATACTCATCAGAGTCATTCCCAAGATTGGCATTATTGCTGTTTGTACACTACCCAATTTAGGAAACAAAAGTATATTGGTGGTTAAAGCAATTGCTCCACCAATCCCCCCCAGCCATATAAAGATAGGTTGGTTCAAGAATAAGTCTAGTGGAATACCTAATGGTGAACCACTAATTAATATTGTAATAGTTAAGAAGATTACCCCTACAGCAAATGAGATCATTGAAGCTAAAAAAGGAGAAATCACAAATTTTCTTAATTGAGCATTAATGGCTGTTTGCACAGCAAAAACAGCTCCAAAACTTATAGCTAGAAGTATTGCAAACATAGAAATTTCCCCCCGTTTTATCAAATTAAAATCCAGTCTATTCCACCGGAATATTCTCTTTCTAAAAAATAAAAAATTAAAACGACGGCATTGATTATATCAAAGTCGTCGTCAGGTGTAATGAATACAATAAATTCAGGATTAATTACATTAAAAAACTTATGTTTTTTATTTCAAGAAGGCTCTGCATTATTAATTTTTTTGATTTTTTATCCACTGTAACCAGTAAGAAAACTCACATGCTAAATGCATTTGATGCGATTTAATAAGGCTGTTAGGACAAAGTGCAGGGAACTCAACAACTAGACTTACTTCTATCCCAGTATCAGTATCTTTAAATTGATGTCGAACTCCACCAATAATAGTACCGTCTTTCATACGTGCTACACCTGTTGATTGGTATTGATAAGACTTATCTCTAGGTGTTTGCAATCTAGTTTCGTCACCAAAAACAATAAAGAATTGAACTGGAAATGGAGAATTACCAGTAGTTTCTATAACTTCTAATTGATTTTCTCCAAAAGGTCTTAGTACATAGTGATCAGGACAAGCTGATAAATTCACTTGATTATTCTCGCGTGATTGTTCAAGCATAAGACTATCAATTCCATTTATCGCTTCTTCTGCTGTAATCCCATCTAAATAAATACTTGTTTTTGAAAATTTCCGTCTCTCACCAGATAAAGCCGTACCAATACGCATGCCCATCTCACTCAGTCTAAGTTTAAATCTCAACTTATCGTACATTTCATTGTATGAATATCTTAACTTTAGTTCCGTTAGTTTTTTTATCATGTCATCTGTATCATGTATTTGAGGCTCTTTATGTCCTAATGTATTGAAAACTTTCTTAATACGTTCTTTTTTCCATTTTGTAAGTTCTTCTTGTGAAATGTTTTTTCCTTCAATATAAATTTTCATATTAATTCTCCTTTACTCTTCATCAATTATTATTCCAACAATCGTTTTTTTAAATTATTGTTAGTCAGTTTACTGAGTAAAACCAAAGTATTTTTTAAAAACATATCTAGGAATAGAAATTCCATAGTGCTATTTTAGATATCTTCTTTTTGATCGTACTTTAATGTGGTGAATATGAGATTAATCATCTCTTTCTTCGTATCAAGATTTAAATTTAGCTCCGAATGGGCAATACTGCTAAGACCATATAAAATAAATCCAGAAGTTAAAGATAAGTTGTCAGTATGGAATACTCCTATTTTTACTCCATCCTCAATCACTTGTTGAATGAGTGGTTGTAATTGCATAAATAATTTCTGCTCAAGTAGGTAATGTTGTTCTGTCTGAAATGAACTCGAATCTTTGTATGGTGCTAGTTTTTCAATAAATGTCCAAAATATATCTAGAGAATTTTTCATTTTTTGCATAACGAGCAATTCATTCGAAGTAAGTATTTGCTGAATTATTTCTATATTTTTCACAATAAAATCATTTAAAATCTCATCAACAAAATCTTCTTTAGATTTAAAGTAATAATAAAATAAACCTGTCGCTACACCTGCATGATTAACGACATCCTTTATGCTAAATCCTCCCATACCGTTTTTCATATAAAGTTCAAAACCTATATCCATTAACTCTTGACGCCTTATATCAGGTTCTTTTGATATTCTTTTCATAATTTATCTCCTACCGTATTATTTTTACGACTGAATCTGATTCAATCATAAACGACTGAATTCGATTCAGTCAAGTGTTATTGAATCTGATTCAGTCACTTATTATATAGAAAGATCGCTACTTTATTTCAAACCCACATATAAAACTTGTTTGTGGCGTGGTCATTCACTTTTATCACCATTTTTGCTATTTCTTTCGGTTCAAGAGAAGGTAAATTAATTGTACAGTCGACTTATTACCACATCCATCGAAGTAACAAATACAACCATTATTGCTTAAATTCTCTCCTATCGGGGCATCATAGCAGAACGTACAATCTGTTTAACAACATAATGGAAATAACACTTTAAGGAGGAGTTTATATGGAAAAATGGTTTTCAGTTAAAGAAGTAGCAGCCCTTCTGGGCTATAAAAACGAAGAAACCATAAAAAGAAAACTAAAAGATGGGCTTTTTCCAAATGCATTCCAAAACAGCCGCAAAGAAGGTTGGAAGATACCAGCAAGCGATGTAGCAACTCTAGCTGGCTCTTCTCTAAAAAAAATCCAAAGCAAAAAATCATCGTCTACTGATTACAACAAATTTGAGCTGGTCAAATTAGCATATCAAATAGCAACCCTTACTTCCCCTCCGGAAGGAGTACATAAAGCTCTCACTTCTTTACCATTAGAACAAGCACTTAAAATTTGTCTAATTTTACGGCAACAAAGTAGACCAATTGATGCTCCATTCAAGTTTGTCAAAGCAGCGATAACGAAGAAGTGGACACCAGATCCGATTACAGATGAGAAGAAAAAAAGTTTAGTCGATTTCACACAACGTGATTTTGAGGGAGGGGGATTGAAGGAACAAAGCATGGGGAAAATCCCTTTGTACAATTGGTTGGAGTAGGAATAAAGGTGGTTAATGTGAGATGAAAAGCAATTATTACTACCATATTAAATGCCCTGAAGGGGTAAAACCTAAAAAGTTTAAATTAATCGTAATGGACAAACATCATACTCCTTTCTTACCTCTCACGGTTTTTTATAAGGAGGCATTGGGTAGGGTTTCAGACAGCAGTGCGGAATCCTACCTTAAAACCCTCTATACCTTCTTTACATGGCTTCGTACCGGTAGTAATTATCAGGGGAGAATTGTAAATTGGAATGATGAACCTCACATTGTACGGGCATCCATAGAGGACTATTTGATGTATGAAGCTCATTGTAAGATTTCAACTAACGATAGCAAAACACATTACAATGTAAAGTTAACAAATAAAAGCCCTAATACTGTTAGTCGATTGTTAAGTGCTTTAAAATCTTTTTACAAAATCATGATTCATGTAAGGATGTATTTTTATCCCAATCCCTTAATTGATACGCACGCTATTTTAGAAGAGCACCAAACCCTAAAAGAGGGTATTAGGGAGGGAAAACCCAGAATGCCCAATGAGGCAGGGACAGAAGAACCTTTACCAAAAAGATTCAGAAGGTTAACCGACTCTTTTTTTAAGGTCATAAATGGCGAGTGGAAACCTCAGATTATTGATACTCCTCATCTCCCTGCTATGATTGATAAGGCTGGAGCGAAAAGTAAATGGAAACTTAGAGACGAAATTATTACACGAATGTTATTTCAAACCGGAGCAAGAGCAAGAGAGGTTATTGAACTTACATTTGGTGACTATCGTTCTAGGAATGACAAGAATGAGTTTGCCACCTTTAACAAAGGAAGCAATGGAAAAAGGACAAAGTTTTTGAGAGTAGATAATGACACATTAAAATTACTTGATAAATATATCCATGGTGAGAGAAAGAAAGTTAATAAAAGTGCTTTAAACATGAATGACACACCTGATGAAACTCCAATATTTCTTAATCAATATGGAAATCCCTACACGTATGATGCCTTTCTAAAAAATTGGTTAACTATCATGGGAAAAGCAGAAATTAAAATCAACATTCATAAAACTCGTCATTGGTTCGTAACCCGAAACATTCGTGAAATTCGTGAAAACTACAAGACAAAGGTAGAACAGGATAATGCAATCGAACAATTAAGAATTTATATAAATTGGAGCGAAAAAGCAGACACCATGAAAATCTATGAGCACTATATTGATGAAAGAGATTATGTGGCAAAGGTGCATGATAAATTATTGAAAAAGATGAAACAGGATCAGGAGGAGTATTTAAATCCGTTAAAGCCTCGTAAGAAGGCTAAACAACCTTCGGTTGAACCTAGAAATAAGGTTGTTCAAATTCCTGAAAAACGACATGAATTAATGGACTTTATTAATGAATTGAATAGTTAATCCATTAATCTAAGGATGTGGGAATGTGATTAATAAATTAGAAAGTAAACTATGGTATCAAGAATTAAAAGGCAAGGTTGATGACAACATTCTTGCCTATCAAGATAAACGAGGCTACTTTTGGGATAAGGTTAATCCCGAGCATTTGCGTTACTTCAAAAGCAACTGTTGTAATCACCCTTTTACAAACCACTTAGCATTAGGTTTGATGGTAATGTCCAATGAAAATTTAGACCCCATGACTATTTACGGGGTAAATATAGCAGTAAGTATCGGTCTCAAGAACCTCTTTCAAGAACTAAAACTAGCGAGTGTTAATGATTTTGATGTGGATATACATCTGTCCAATTATTTACGCGGGGAGATTCTCCCCGCCCATTCAGATCATAAGAGAAGTGAATTCTTTAGGTTCTATAAAAGTGAAGTCAAACATGTACAAAAATGGTACGAGACTAAATTAAAAAAGGAGCAACAAGAAGTGTTTGCCCCTTTTTTATTCCCTCAAACATACTTGGAGCCCAGGGATTTTAAAGTTACAAAATCTGCAATTGAAAATGCAAAGAATAAACGGAAGTCCGAAACAGACGCAATTTCGAAAGACTTTTTAAAAATTCGTGCTGAAGGTGGATTCCGTTTGAATCAAGTTAGGCGTTTGCGACAGAAATACCTTGAGGTTGTGAAATTAGTAAAAGATCACGGTTATCCTCTTCCTTTTGAATTTTCTTATATTGAAAACGGAGAACGTGGAGATGTATCAAAGGAGCTTTTTTCCTTTCGATTATGGGATAAACCGTCTTTCGTACTTCATCATAGTGACAATTATTCTTCAGTAACCATTGGTAATGCAAAAGCACAAAAATTGACTTATTCAGATAAAAACAATGAATACTTCGTCGAGTTTTTAAAAGCAGAAGTATTAGATGATGAAACTGGTAAACCAGTAGAAGAAACTGAAGGTTTTTGGTTTTTACCCATTTTGGAACATCAATTAATCGGAATTTGGCATCAATCTTTAAGCGAAGAGAAAATAAAAAGAAAATTGAAAATACTTGAGATGTACGGATATAGCGAACTAGGTTCTGAGGGTCTTACTACGCCTTTCTATTCTAATCACAAAGGCATTCTATCACAAGGTATTTTTGTATCTGAAAACCAGAATCATGCCGATGGCATTTTAATGAACATTGAGGTATTGTACATTACAGCTCTATTCGGTGCGACAGCACTAGATATATTTACGTCTTCAGGTTCAAGGTTAGGGGAAATGGTGCAAATTCATTTTGGCACAGGGTGTTTAGATCAGGGAATTGTCATCGATTCAGAAACAAATCAAGAGATAACAGCGTACATGTTTAGAGCTATTCCGAAAGGAAGAGATGAGCCTGCAATCTTTTATGTCGTCAAAGATACTTTTGATTTAATAAAGGAAATTGGTTTTTACCTTAGAGATGTACATTATAAAGGTTCACTTCCAACTGTGGAATTTAGATATCGTAAAAGTACGGGTGTATCGCGCCCAGACCAACCCTATTTATTTCAGTTTTACGGTAAGCATTTTGGACATATAACTTTTGCATGTGTTTTAAACTTCATCTGTTTCGGATTGGTTTATGAGACACAAGACAAGAAATTAGTAAAGCTGAAACCACACTTATTACGCCACAGTTTTGCGACACATGCGGTACAGGCAGAGGAACTCCCGATTGATGTCGTAGCAATGATTCTTAACCAAAAGGATGTATCAGTTACAGGATATTATTCTCAACCTACCCAAAGCCAAGTAACAGGTTTGGTGTTCGACTTTCATACTTCTATGACTACTAAAATTGACATTATGAAGGAAGTATTAAGAAACCCAAAAGAGCTACAAGAAATTTTTAAACGTCAGAGAGAAATTAGTGGACCTTTTAGTAAAACTGTTGGGGGTACATGTGTCACTAATAAGATTTGTCCAATAAAGTTTGCATGTGTAGGATGTGGTACTAAAATACCTGAACCAGAACAAAAGCACGAGTTAATTTCTTATTTAGAATGGGCACAAAAATCAATGGAGTATCACCAAGAAAAAGGGTTCAAATTGGAAGTAACAAAATTTAAAAAAACGATACACGATGCGAAAGTTGAATTGAAAGAAATAGCATTAATTGAGGAGTATAGGAGAGATAAGGAGAATGAGCCAAAACTTATCATTAAAAAGACATAAAAGCGGTTTAGAGAACGATTATGAAAAACGAAGGGTTAACTCCTTTAAACTAGGTAAAAAAGCAATAGATGTCCTCCTTACGGAGGGCAAAGAAGTTACCTTACACAATGTATCTAAAAAGACAAAAGAACTTGATGAACAAGGCAAAGGGATTCATTTTAACACCATTAGAAATCATGAAGAACTCTATGCATATTATAAAGAAAAAAGTAAGAGTTATAAGAAAAAGCAAAAAGAGCTGGAAAAGCATCTTCCTTATCGTAAAAATAAAAAATATTCCTTTCATGAGTTTGGGCAATTAAAACTTGACAGAAGTTTAAAGAATGTTTATAGACAATATATGCGTCTAACAAAGAATGAATTAGCGACTCGTTTGATAGAAGCTGAGCAGTACATAGCAGAAGGAAAACAGGAGTATTTGAAAAAGTTATTTGAGACGTATGAGGGATAAAAACTGAATTTAAACCACAAATTGTCGTGATAAAAGGAGTGGATTCCCTGGTATTATCCCCTATAGGTAGACAGTAAAAAAAGAGTCCATCTGATATGATGGACTCAATACTGTTTTATCTGGAGGGGATTTTTTTATGGCAAGAAAAGGACAATCATTTCAAAAATATACAGAAGAACTAAAGCGAGAAGCAGTTCGTCTTCGATTAGAAGAGAGAAAATCATTGCGAGAAATTCGTGAACAACTCGGTGTGAAGAGCGATGCCCAGATTATTGAGTGGGTAAAACGTGCGCAACAAGGGGAGTCCTTTGATGATCAACGTGGTGTCTGGAATCGAAAGAATTTTAATAGTCTAGAAGAAGAAAATGCTTATTTGAAGGCACAGGTTGAGTATTTAAAAAAGCGCAATCCAAATCTACACGGGAAGGAATGGTCCTAAAGAAAGAACGATTTTCTCTTATCGATTCATTACGCCAAGCCTATCCACTCCGATGGTTGCTTCAAATCGCGGAAGTTTCTAAGGCTGGCTACTATAAATGGCGGAAATATCATAACGTGCAGCGTTTACGTCAGAAAAGGGATATGTGGCATAAAGAACATATTTTATCTATTCATCGTCAGCATCCTTACTATGGGTATAAACGTATGACTCGTGCTTTGGCTCGAGAAGGAATGGTAATGAATCATAAACGTGTTCGTCGTCTTATGAGAGAGCTGGGTATTCAATCTATCATTCGAAAAAAACGTCCGTTTTATGGAAGAAAAACATCTGTGGTATTTAAAAATCATTTGAATCGAGAGTTTCAAGCTGAAAAGCAAAATCAAAAATTCGTAACAGATATTACTTATGTACGAATCGGAGAACAATTTGCCTATTTGTCAGCTGTGTTAGATTTATACAACAATGAAATTGTTGCCTGGAAGCTATCTTCAAGAAATGATTTAGATTTGGTTTTAACTACATTACGTCAATTAGAAGGGAAGTCATTAACTACTAAGCCCCTTTTCCATTCAGATCAAGGGTTTCAATATACATCTAAATCCTACGCAAAACAGTTAGAGAAATTAGGATTTGTCGGTAGTCATTCTAGACGTGGAAACTGTTTTGATAATGCGTGTATCGAATCATTCTTCTCACATTTAAAAACAGAGAAGTTGTATTTAGTGTGCCCAAAAACATATGAAATGGCCTACCGAGCAATTCAAGAATATATTCAGTTTTATAATACAGAAAGATTCCAAGAAAAACTTCACGGCCTTTCCCCGATAGAATATCGGGAAAAGGCCGTGGCATAATACTCTTTTTATTTCTGTCTACTTGACAGGGTGATGACCACCCCCACTCCTCTTTTTATTCCCTACAATTGTTTAACAACATACCTTTATTGCTAATTCAAACCTCAAAGTTCACTTTTCTTATCTTTCAGTAAAAATCCTAGTCAGGTCTTTTCTTTATCCCGCTATCCGCAAATGATGAAATTTCCACTTTATTTAGTCGCGAATACCTAATGCGATTTTCGCCATACGTGACATACGTTCTTTCGACCACGGTGGATTCCAAACGACATTTACTTCTATTTCATTAACTTCAGGTACGTTTGTTGATAATACTTTTTTAACGTCTGATACGATTTGCCCAGCCATTGGACAACCGATAGAAGTCATAGTCATCGTAATGACAGCATTATTATTTTCATCTGCTGTAACATCATAAACTAATCCAAGATTAACGATATCAACACCTAGTTCAGGGTCAATAACAGCTTCTAAATTGGCAAGTAATTTATTTTCAAATGCTTCTTGTGACATAAGCAGCCCCTCCTACACTTTAATGATATCGATTCTCATTATAACGGAAATGAGCATAATGTGCAGGAAATGAGCTCGAAAAAATATCCCTCTTCGCAAGAGGGATATTTTTTGAACATCTATTCTGTTTTAAAATGAGATACGAGCTGATCTAACTCTTCAACTGTTTGTTTCATTTTTCTAGCAGTTACTGTCATTTCATTCATAACGATAACTTTCTGTTCAGCAGATTGTGCCGTTGCGGCAGTTTCGCTGGATACTTCAGTAGAGATAGAAGCGATGTTATTAAGTGAAGCATTCATTTCTTCAGCACTTGCAGCCATTTCTTCAGCAGTTGCTGATATATCTTGCATTTGAGTAGATACTTTATTTACTTGTTCCACAATTGTTGTGAAAGAAGTACCAGCTTCACGAATAACATTGATACCTTCAAATGCTTCAGAACGGCCTTGAGACATCATAGAGCTAGCAGTTTCTGTATCATTTTGAATTTGATGTAGTAATTGATTAATGTCTGTTGCAGCTGTTTTAGATTGTTCAGCAAGTTTTCGAACTTCGTCAGCTACGACAGCAAATCCTTTTCCTTGCTCGCCAGCACGAGCAGCCTCAATAGAAGCATTTAAAGCAAGTAAGTTTGTTTGCTCAGCAATATTAGAAATAGATTGTACAGCAGTATCAATATATTTCGTATGAGTGATTAGACGTTCAACCACTTCTGACGTAGCATTTACAGCTTCGTGTATTGTTGTCATTTGTGAAACAGATTTTTGGATAACCGTACTTCCATCGCTAGCATGTTCAGATGTGGCAACAGCAAGTTCCGCTACAGATGAAGCAGATTCAGCGATGCGCTGAACACTTACTGCCATATCATCCATTGCAGTTGAACTTTCTTCCATACTAGAAGTTTGTGATTGAATACTTGCATTTAAGTTGGACATCGAGCTTTGGACTCTTAATGTCGCCTCACGTGATGTATTTGTTTTTTCTAGCATATTTTCAGAAGCGGTTTGCACTTCCACTGATGTTTTTTGAACACGATTAATGATATGTTGTAGGTTTTCTAACATTTTATTAAATGATGTTGCGATAGCACCTATTTCATCGTTGCTATTTACTTGTAGACGTGCCGTTAAGTCACCTTCTTGAGAGGCCAATTCTTTTAGTTTCGTGTCAATTTGTTGAATTGGTTTCACCAGTTTACCAGAGAACCACCATGCAAGAATAATTGCAACGACAATACAAATAACAAGTGATAGAAAGACTGCATATTCAATTCCTAGTGAAGATTGATCAATTTGTTCAATAGATTGTTCACGTAATTTAGCTTGTTCATTACTGTACTTTGTGAAGTCACCAATTACTTTATAGACCGTTCCGTTTTCTGAAGAAGCTACTTGTAAAGCTTCTTCCCATTTTTGTTCTTTTGCAAGAGTGAATACTTTTTCTTCAACGAACTTTCTCCAAGTAGACCCTAATTCCATTGTACTTTTTACGGACGAAGAAAGATTTGGATTAGAAAGAAGTTTATCTTTTGAATCCTCAAGACGTTTACTCATCTCATTAAACTTGTCTAATTCGACTTGATCATGTTGTAGTAAATAACCCCTTAAAGCAGATAGCTGTACTTGATAAGCGTCTCCACGTTCTTTCAATTCTGTTGCCAGTGGAGAAATTTCTTTTTGTAATGTTTCAGCTTTACGAGATTGGTCAATAGCAAAAAATAAAATAAAAGCTAAGGCGATGCCAAATAAAGCGCAAATCGTTCCCATCATGAACATAAGTTTTTTTCTGATACTTACAAAATTCATATGATTAAAAGCCTCCTTTGTGAAATCTTAGTATTAGAATTAATAAATGTAAAAAATTGAAAGAAAGCTTTACTCCAGTTGGAATAAAGCTTTCTTATTTCCTTTAGGAATTATAGCAGACGGAATGAGAGATAGAAAGAGATATTTTAAATTGAAAAAAGAGAGACTGTAAAATATTCTTTCCTATACCTTTGGGCTTGTGTCATTACAAGCGAAAGGTTCACTTTAAGCGTTTGTTTTGAAATGAGAGACGAGAACTTCAAGTTCTTGTACGATTGTTTTCATTTCAGATGATTTGTTAGCCACGATACTCATTTTGTTTACTTGATCACCAGCTGAATGTGCTGTTTGTAATGTTTCTGCAGCAACTTCATTTGAAATAGAGGCGATATTATTTAAAGCTGCGTTCATTTCTTCAGAGCTTGCAGCCATCTCTTCAGCAGTTGCAGACATTTCTTGCATTTGCGTAGAGACTTTGTTAATGTGGTTAACAATTTCTGAGAATGAAGATCCGGCAGTACGAATAACAGTAATTCCTTCAGAAGCTTCTGCTTGACCTTGTGTCATCATGTCATTTGCTATTTTAGTATCGGCTTGAATTTGATGCAGTAAATGGTTAATGTCAGTTGCGGCTAGTTGAGATTGTTCAGCAAGTTTTCGAACTTCATCAGCAACAACAGCGAATCCTTTGCCATGTTCACCAGCACGAGCTGCTTCAATAGAAGCATTTAAAGCGAGTAAATTTGTTTGCTCGGCGATATTCGAAATAGATTGAAGTGCAGTATCGATATGATTTGTATGTGTAATGAGTCGCTCAACTACTTGTGATGTAGCGTTAACAGCTTCGTTAATTGTGTGCATTTGTGTAATAGATTTCTCAATGACTTTATTCCCATCATCTGCTTTTTCTGAAGTTGTAACAGCTAAACTAGTAACAGAAGAGGCGGACTCAGCGATACGCTGAACACTCGTTGCCATGTCATCCATTGCAGTTGAACTTTCTTCAATGCTAGAAACTTGTGAACGAATATTGTGTTCAAGAGCATTCATAGTTTCTTGGGTCCTTGCGGTATTTTCCATAGAAGCAGTCGTTTCGATAAATACATTTTCGGAAGCTTCTTTTACACTTGTTGATGTTTGTTGAACTTGTTTTATTATAAGCTGTAAGTTAGTGAGCATTTGATTAAAGGAATTTGCAATGTCACCTATTTCATCTTTACTTGTTACGTGTAATCTAGCCGTTAAATCTCCATCTTGAGAAGCTAATTCTTTTAACTTCTCATCAATTTGTCGAATTGGTTTAACGAGTTTACCAGAGAACCACCATGCTAATAAAATAGACGTTAATGTACATGTAATGAGTGAGAAGAAAATAATATATTGAATAAGTGATGAAGAAGACTCGACGTCAGCAATTAATGCGTCACGTTTCTCATTCTCTTCATTTGTATATTTATTAAAACGACCTAAAAGATCATTTACATAATCTGTTTGTGCTAAAGCAATTTTGGATGCTTCGTCCCATTTTCCTTCACGAGCAAGAGGTAGTACCTCATTATCTATGACGCTACGCCATTTTCCCCCCATTAAAATAGCTTCTTTCATTCCTTCTGGGAGCTTCTTGTCACTTGTTACTTTCTCTCTAGTATCAGCTAATTTTTTCCCTTCTCGGTTGAACTTATCTAATCCTTTTTGATCATGTGATAGTAAATATTCTTGTAAACCAGCAACTTGTGCTTGGAACCAATCGCCACGTTCTTTTAAAATCGTCGCTCTTTTTGATACATCATTTTTTAACGTTTCGATTTCACTTGCTTGATTCATGGCGAATGAAAGAATAACAATAAGAGCAATGCTAAATAAAGAAGAAATGCTTAAGAGTGTGAACAGTAGTTTTTTTCGAATACTAACATATTTCATCGTTACCCCTACCCTCGTTTAAACTGTTTATTATGATTTATAGATATTTAAAACGAAATTAATAAAAACATTATTATGAAGTTATTAATCTGTTCAATGAAAATTATAGCAGATAATGGAAGGAGTCAGATTGATATTAGAAAAAGTTCTTAAAATGTATACATTTGCATATCATAAAATTCATAAATAAATATTAGAAATGCTATTGAAATTTGAAATGACATCATGTATACTTCTAATTAGTTGATAACGATTATCAGTATCAACTAAAACATTACTCTTCGTTATGTTGGTCATACCCCTTTTTGACGACGTAAGTCAGAGACGAAATGTTGAAATATCTTGTGTCCTATTCTACAGAATTATGGTAATCTCCAACCTCAACTTATATGCGTGAGCATGCAAAAAGGATCCTATCCGTGAAGGGATCCTTTTTTGCATGCTGTCGCAATTATTGTATATAGACCAGGGATACGTTCTTCGATTCTTTCCGGTGCAGTAGAAGGGAAGAGCCATCTTTGATGAGGTCCGTGTTCTTCAACTAGTTTTTCAATTTTAAAATGTTCTTCCGCGAGTGTTGTAATGATTTCTCCTAACGTCCAGCGACGGATGGTTGTTTTAGGTAGCGATTCTTTCTGTGCTTCTGTAAGAAGGATGCTATAAGCAACATCATCTTCAATTAATTCTTCATCGAAATAATTTCCACTTGCTCGAAATGATGGATGGTCTACTCCTAATAGCTTTGTGTATATTGGATGGTAATTGCGAAGGATAAGTATTCCACCGGGCTTTAGTAGTTGAGAGATTGTTGTGAAAAGTGGTTTTAAATCTAGAAAGTAATGAAGTACACCAAGTTCCAGTAATACGATATCAAATGATTTGGAGAGATTTACATCTAGTACATCAGAAACGATGTAATGAATAGAGACGCCTGCGGCATCAGCAAGTTCATTTGCATATTTTGCATTACTTGCTGAAATATCAACAACTGTTACGTCAGAGCCTAAAAGGGCGAGTGCGACAGCTTTATTTCCTTTTGAGCCGAGTAAATTAATAATACATTTTCCTTTTGGGGATTTTATGTAAGGTAAATAATGTGCTACTTCGCGCGTGGGATCTTTCATGATTTTTTTCGCATAATCAGCTGGTGCCCCGTGGCGATTCGTCCAAGCTTCATAAGCAGCTGCATTCCAGCTTTTTTCATTTATAGTGCTTAGTTGTTTTTGATTCAATGTTATCACTCCTTTTGTGAACGTATAGTTATTCGGCAGGGGGATGGGATTTCCTTTTCTTTCTGGATAAAAGTTTGATTTTTCCGTGATTAAGTCGTACAATACTTTTTATACGTAAAAGCGTTGAAAAGGAAAAGTAGGATGAACACATTCTTTCCAGAGAGCTTCGGTAGCTGAGAAGAAGCAAGAATATTCATTTGAACAATGGCCTTTGAGCTTCGTCCTGAACTTATCAAATGATAATAGTAGGCGGCGACGAGAGTTGGTACTCGTTATCAAAACCACAGTATAAGAGCATATTGCTCCGTACTTGTTAAGGCTAATTATGTGAGTAATTAGCGAAATAAGGTGGTACCGCGACTGTTTATACAGCCCCGCCCTTATCTTTTTTAAGATAAGGGCGGGGCTTTTTATATTTAAAAGGAGGAATGTAAGATGAGTATTTTTATTGGAGGCGCTTGGCCGTATGCAAATGGTTCGTTACACCTTGGCCATATTGCGAGTTTGTTACCTGGAGATATTTTAGCGCGTTATTACAGGGCAAAAGGTGAGAATGTGCTGTATGTTTCAGGGAGTGATTGTAATGGAACACCGATTGCAATTAGAGCAAAACAAGAAGGTGTGACAGCGAAAGAAATTGCTGATAAGTATCATGAAGAGTTCCAGCGATGTTTTCGTAGCCTTGGTTTTACTTATGATTGTTATACACGTACAGATAGTGAGCACCATCATGAAACGGTTCAAAATGTTTTTTTACGTTTATTAGAAGAAGGACATATTTATAAAAAAACAGTGGAACAAGCGTATTGTGAAACGTGTACACAGTTTTTACCGGATCGTTATGTAGAAGGAATATGTCCACATTGCCATGAAGCAGCAAGAGGAGATCAATGCGATGCTTGTTCTGCTATTTTAGATCCTCTCGATTTGTTAGAAAAGAAATGTAAGTTATGTGGTAGTACGCCATCTGTAGAGGAAACAGAGCATTTCTATTTTGCATTGCATACATTTCAGCAGCAAATTAAAAGAGCTGTAGAAATTGCCAAACAAACAGGGACATGGCGCGACAATGCGATTCAACTAACAGAGAGATATGTAAAGGAAGGATTAATAGATAGGGCCGTATCACGTGATTTACCAATTGGGGTACCAATTCCAGTAGAAGGGTATGAAGATAAGAAAATTTACGTATGGATTGAAGCAGTGACAGGCTATTATTCAGCGAGTAAACATTGGGCTGAAGAAACAGGGAAAGATGATCAAGAGTTTTGGGATAGCGAAGCGAAAACATATTATGTGCACGGAAAGGATAATATTCCGTTTCATTCCGTCATTTGGCCAGCGGTATTACTTGGAATAGGGGAGGAAGCAATCCCGCGTCATATCGTTTCGAATGAATATTTAACAGTTGAAAAAAGAAAATTATCTACAAGTAAAAACTGGGCAGTATGGGTGCCTGACATATTAGAACGCTATGATCCAGATTCTATTCGTTACTTTTTAACCGTCAACGCACCAGAAAATCGCGATACTGATTTTTCATGGCGGGAATTTATTTACAGTCATAATAGTGAATTATTAGGTGCATACGGGAACTTTGTGAACCGGACATTAAAGTTTATCGAAAAATATTATGGTGGTATCGTGACGAAGGGAAGTATTGAGGTAGAGCTGAAAGATAAAGTAGAAGGATTATATAAGCGTGTAGGAGAGGCGATTGAGCAAACTAAATTTAAGGTGGCGCTAGAAACAATATTTGATACAGTACGTTTTGCAAATAAATATTTTGATGAAAAGCAGCCTTGGAAACAAAGAGAAGATGATCCAGTTTCATGTGAAGAAACGATTTATAACTGTGTGTATCTTATCGCTAATTTTGCCCATCTCCTTGAACCATTTTTACCATTTTCAAGTGAAAGAGTTCGAAACACATTGTCGATTGTGAACCGAAATTGGGAACCGCAAAATACGTTGCCAAGTAGAATTGATAGCGTACAGCCATTATTTGAGCGAATCGATGTAAAACAAATTGAGCATGAGATAGAGAAGCTGTATGGAGCGGTAAAATGAGATAGAGAAAAAGACCTTTCAAGTAAATGAAAGGTCTTTTGTTATGCAGTATGATTCTCTTTCTTATCTTTCAAAAAGAAAAGTACAGCAAGGATTACAAGAATAATAGCTGCAATATCATACGTTATTTTAAATGTAGTATTAAAGTTTAAGTACTCTACGAAAGGAGTTTTCACTGCTCCTGCATATATACAAACGGGAACGAGAAGTAAATCGTAAAATTTCTTTTCTTTCATATATCTTATTAGGAAGAAGATACACATAATAGCAAAAAATACGATGCTTAAAATAGTCATTTATACCTCCAGATAAATTTACTTATTTTAATTGCAGTTATATCTTTTATATAAATTCTGTATTTTTTCAAGCGCTGTGCACGCGATTGTGTTTCCTTTCTTTCCTAGCCGTAAGCAGCTGAGGAGTGAAGATCCCAACCAATATAAAAATAATTCCAATCCACTGCATGAACGTTACGACTTCATGTACAAGTGTAATTGAAGCAATAATAGCAGTTGGTAATTCAGCTGCACCTAATATCGTACTAAGCCCTGTTCCAACCTTTGGTACACCGATTGAAAAACAAATGACAGGTACGACAACACCGAACAAGCCGAGGAAGAAAGTATATTTCCATAGGCCAGCTTGCAAAGCACCGTCTGTTAAAAAGGTTGGCGGAAAGAATAGGCATACGATAAGAGTAGCACTTGTTGTCATAAGAAAGCTTTTCGTATAAGGCGGAACATCCGTAGCGACGCGCCCGCTTGCAAAAACATAGAATGAAAAAGAGACAGCAGCTAATAGCCCAAAGATAATCCCTTTCGTAGAAAAACTTTGTCCGAGGCCTTCAAATACACCACCTGCAAACAATGTACCAGCAAATAAAATAAGGATAGATATGATCTTATCGTGGCTTGGAAATGTTCGATTTGCAATGGCTTCGATAATGACACCAATCCAAGTGAACTGAAAGAGTAGGACGACAGCGATAGATGCGGGTAGTTCTTCTACAGAAATAGCGTAAAAAATCCCAGTCATACTCATTGTTGTTCCGACGGTTAGTAATGAAAAAAATTGTTTTTTTGTTACTTTATGATGTGAAAAGAAAAGAACGAGTAGAAATAGTCCAATCCATCCGAAGACATATTGTCCCCCTAGGAGTTGATGTGCTGAAAATCCATTTATGAATCCGAGTTTGAAAATAGTTGAAAGTATGCCGTAGCTGCAAGCACCGAATAAAACGAGCAATGAATATTTAAACTTTTCCATAAAAAATCCTCCTTTTAAGTAATAAAAAACGCCCGCTATCCAAATAAGGATAACGGGCGAACGAAACAGAGTAAGACACTCTACAAAATTCCGCCACTCACACATGAAGTATGAGTTTGGGGTATGTAATTATAGTGAATGTTACATTGCTTTTGGGAATACAATGGAGCATTTTACACCTTGAGCTGTGTTTTGTATCCCGTAAGGAAACTGATGTTTATCTAATATTTGTTTCACGATATATAATCCAAGACCACTACCTTGTACTAACCCGTGTTTATCAGGATTTGCGCGATAGAAAGGCTCAAATAAATGAGCAAGTTTATCTTCATCAATTTGTGAACCTGTATTTAATACTTCTAATGCGTAACCATTTGGTTTTTCATAAAGCTTTATATATACGTGCTGATGGTCAATTGTATAATGAATTGCATTTGAAATAATGTTAAAAATAGCAGTTTGAATAAATTTAGGATCAGCTAAAATTTGTACGTCGTGTTTAATATTAGATTGTACATTTAATTGTTTTACAGATACAAAGTAATCTACTTTCTTCATAACATCCTCAATAATATTAGATAAAGAAATGACTTCTAAATTCGGTTTAAATTGAGGGTTTTGTATTTTGGATAATTCCGACATTTTTTCCGTTAATATGTTAATGTCTTGCATCATCTCGTAGGAACGTTTCAAATACTTATCTCTATCTTTATAAGCTCCAATTCCGTGAATCATGCCATCTAGTTGTCCCATGACGGCTGCGATTGGTGTTTTTAATTCATGGGACACCATAGACATAAATTCTTTACGAGATTGTTCTAATTGTTGTTCCTTCTTGAGCTCGTTTCTTAAATCTTGATTGCTTGCATGTAAATTCTTTACAATATTTGGTACTTGCGAAGCGGCTACTTGCAAATTAAAATCTGTTTGATCTGCATTTTTGTTAAGTAGCTTTTTATCGGAGAAATCAAGATTCATAATATCTTTTAAAGCATCACTCATATATTGAAAAGGTTTGGCAATTAGTTTTGTATAAATTAATGATCCGAGTAGTGATAATGCAAGCATTGTCGCGCCAATATGTGGAGCTAATTGCTGCAACGCATCTGCTAACTTTGGATTATCATTTGTATCATTTGTTTTACTTGCTGCATTTTGTGTATGTAAGGCATCATTATTAGCGGCTTTCTTTTCTGCTTCTGTAGGCGGATTAGAAGTGCTATTTTTCCCCGAAAGATTTTGTGTATGTTCTTTTGCCTTTGCAGTTTGGCTAGGCTGCAAAAGGTGATTGATAGCTGTAGAAAGAGATTTATAATCTATAATAGAAGATTGGAAATTAGAAATACTCCCCTTTGACACAGCTTTATTTTGCTTCGTTTTACTTCCGTCGTTTTGCTTATCTGAATCGGCCTGTTCTGTAGTCGGCGTTCCATTTTCTTTCGCAAAACGTTCTTTATCGTAGTTTGAAGCTAGAAAGTAAATAATTTGATAAAGACAAAGTGATAAAAGAATACAAAATAATAAGGTTTTGATGAAAATATTTTTGGTGATGTTGTCTTTGCTACGATTCGATTTTGTAGCCAATGCCTTTCACCGTTTTAATATAAGGAATTCCTAATTTTTTTCTTAAGTTTTTAATATGTGTATCTATAACTCTTACATCACCATAATGTTCATAGCCCCATACCTTATTCAACAAATCACTTCTTGATAATACTTTTCCTCGATTTTGCAGTAAAGTATAAATAATTTCAAATTCTTTTGTTGTCAATTCAATTTGATTACCATGAACATAAGCTGCATATGCTGTAGAGTTTAACATCAATTCATGGAATTGTAGTATAGTTGCAGCTTCTGCTTCCTTCGTTGCTGCCCTTCTTAATACAGCCTCTACACGCTTAATAAATACAGTGTAATGGAACGGTTTCGTAATATAGTCATCAATACCTAACTCAAATCCTTTAATTTCACTTTCTTCATTATGTAAGCCTGTTAACATAATGATTGGTACATCAGATTGTCCTCGCATAATTTTACAAATACTATAGCCATCTATATCTGGTAACATTACATCGAGGAGGACAAGATCGTATGAATTTTTTTGGAAAAGAAGAATACCTTCTGTTCCGGCACCAACTACATCAACGGTAAAGTTTTGTGCCATTAGAAATTCACGAATCAGTTCTTGTATATCTGGGTTGTCTTCAATCACCAGTATATGCGTCATAGTAACACCTCCTAAATAACGCTTTTTACTGCAATATTCGAATTCATCATTTTTCGAGTGACTCAGATTGTTTATACATATAATAAGCCCCCGCTATAAAATAATCATGAAGGTAGCAAGGGGAATAGTTTAGTGTTACTGAATAATTCAGAATTACAGTAGTTCTATTATAGTATGTATTATAAAATTTATAAAATATTATAACTGTATAATTTTAATATCTACGTTTATCAATGTTTAGATATTAGCTAATCAAATCTATTCCTATTATATATGTAAATACAGTTGTTTTGCTACTGTAAATGAATAAATAAAATAAGCCAAGACATAAAATTCTTGGCTACACATAAGTCTTGTTTTTAGGCTATTTTACAGTGACAGTAGCTTGCTGCTGAACGCGCTCAAATAACCAGTGTATATCATTGTTATACATACGAATACAACCAAGTGTTGTCCATTTGCCGATTGCTTGATTATTGTTAGTTCCGTGAATCGCATAAGTTGTTCCGTAAGTTCCTGCCATATTTAATCCGAGCCAACGGTCACCAAGTGGATTACGTGGATCGCCGCCTTTAATTTTTCCTGTATAATAAGGGCGGTTTTTAATTTTATTTACGATTTGAAAAGTGCCTTTAGGTGTAGGTGTTGCAGCTTTTCCAGTAGCGACAGTAAAACTTTTTATAAATTTTCCATCCTGATAATAATCCATTTTATTTAACTGAGTGTCTACGATTAATTGATCTTTCGTTGTAGCTGCCTCTGCACTAGCGAATGGAAGAGTTAAAAATCCTAATGATAATAGTGCGCTTAATAATAATTTTTTCATTGTTATTCTCCTTTTACTATCGTAATAGTCTTACATACAATGAAGTTGTAATCCTCGTAATGCTTTATTTACATTTTCATCTAATGTTTCAAAGAATGTAGTGATTTTGCTGTTGTGTTTGTTGTTATCAATAAGTAATCTTTCATTTAATAAAAGCTCACCACGTAGTCCAAAACTTTGAACTTGAATATTTAGCTCATCTTCATTTTCAGAAATGATTGGTAAGAAATAGTGAAAAGCTTTTGTTGGAATGATGTAGCTTTTGCCAATCATGCTTTCTTGATTTGAATTAATCCATTTTTTCGTGACAATTTTAATATTCTTTTTTGAAACGATAAAAGATAGTGTTGTAGATTTTGTTAAACTTACGTCAAATTCACTTGTTTCACATATTTGTAAATTAAAAACGGTTTCATTTTGATGAGATTCAACATTTGTATTAATAAAATCGTGCATTTTATATGCTTCCATTTCGTATTCACCCTTTTTTCAATTTCGAAAAACGACTTATATTTATTCAAATTAATGCTTAGTCATATATTGGTTAAATTTTTCAACAAATTCCGATATAATCTTACAATACGTATATGAAGCTAATATGAAGTTAGCATGAGTTTGTGATGGTTTTTTATTGAGAACAAAATAAGAAAGCTTTTTTAGTGCTAAAAAATGGATAAAATCTGCATGTTATTAATGCGTCTTTTCGCTATTTCGACTTGGAAAATAATTTTTACTATTTAATAAAGAACGAAAATCATTAGTGTGACCCTTACAAAAATGTAATAAAAATGTAAGCTATTGTGATAGTTATTTCGACAATTTTTTTATACAATAATAGTAAGAAGTTGTACGTGATTGAAAGGAGAGATGACATGGAATGGATTCATGAATTATTTCAGCAATACGGGTATTATGTTGTACTTGTCGGCTTGCTGTTAGAATATATTGCACTTCCGTTTCCGGGAGAGCCAACATTAGCATATGCGGGATTTTTAGCACATAAGGGTGATTTAAGTTTACCGATTTTAATTATTCTATCCTTTATTGGGACAAGTGTAGGAATGACGATTCAATACTTTTTAGGAAATAAATTAGGTATGCCTTTCATTCAAAAGTATGGGAAATACGTATTTTTAACACAAAGAAAAATTGACTTAACGAGAATGTGGTTTGATAAGTATGGGTACTTCCTAATTTTTATTGGTTTCTTTATTCCTGGTGTACGTCATTTCACAGGATACTTTGCAGGAATTATTAATTTACCATTCCGTCGTTTTGCCATTACAATTTATTCAGGCGCTCTATTTTGGGTATCATTCTTCTTAATCGGTGGTTACTGGTTAGGTGGAAACTTACATGATATCTTTGGAGTGCTAGAAGATCATATCGGTAAAATCATTTTTGGAGTTATTGTGATTGTAGCGGTTACGTTGGGTATTCGTTTCCGTAAGCAGTTAAAACGAGTATTACTACAAAACGCAAGTTAATATGAAATCCATTCTATGTCAGAATTTAGGAAGGCAGTGCAAAAGCACTGCCTTTTTTATTTTATTTTTAAGACTATGTTTAATGCACATTTTACATTCTTTATAGGAATTTGATACAGGATAAGAAATAAGTATTTTGTCAATTATTATAGTCGTAATGACAATTATAATTGACAAATATAAGGATATTATTTACAATTGTAATTAAATAAATGAAAAAGAGGGAAGACATGAAGCTTCAAAATCGAGTGAGGGAATTGCGAGCAAAGCATCGTTTATCACAAGGGGATTTAGGGAAAGCGATTGGATCATCACGGCAAACGATTAGTTTAATTGAGCGTGGGGATTATGCACCATCTATCGTATTGTCGTTAAAAATCGCACAAATTTTCAATGTACCGGTGGAGGAAATATTTACGTTAGTAGAGGGGGAAGAGGACGATGAAGAGTAAGAGAAAAAAACAATTTGATTCTGTGGGGAAAATAGCATTAAGTATGATAGGAGGATTTTTAACGTCTTATATAGCTTTAAATTTACTCTCGGATGAACCGAGAAAATTATCATCCAATACATTTATAGGTATATGTACTATTTTTGGAATTTTAATGATGTACTATACTTGGAAGAATACACGTATGTTAGCAGAGGCACGCGATGAAGAAGAGAGCGTACAAGGCAGAAAATTAGGCATTATAAGTATATATTTACGTGTAGGTGATATAGTGACGCAGGCATGGTTTGTATATGCAGTTATTACATGTAGACGTGCACTGTTGCAGGATACAAATGTTTCATTTGCGGTGTGGAATTTAGTAGCTTCTATTGTTTGTTTAACTACTGTAGTAATTATCGGACTCATAACAAAAAATCGTTATAATAAGCTATATCCTGAACAAGGTGTAACGTATATGGAATCTATGAAAATGTGGACGAAAAACGCAGATGAAGGATTAAAGCACATTGTGCATGAGGCTGGATATAAAGCATATGAATTTAAGAATACAATATTGGCATATGTATGGTGGGCTGCCGTTATATATACAGCTGCTAGTAATATCGATTTTGTATTAATTGGCTTAATCTCATTTATTTGGATATTGCATCTTGGGAAGTTCATGTACGAAATGCAAAGGAAAATGATTTATTAAGGGGAGAAAAAGGTGGATATTTTAAGAAGGCCAGCTGGTTCAATGACAGTGGCGTTAATGCTGTCCATTTTATACGGAGTAATCCGAACTGGGAAATTAGAAGTAATTTTGAACCTATGGGCAATAGTTGGAATTTCATTATTAGTGTTAGCCATTCATGAGCTAGGACATGTAGTATTTGGTGTAATAGGTGGTTTAACATTTAAATTTATGACAGTAGGACCCATTACTATTCAAAAAGAAAAGGGAAAATTACGCATTCGAGCAAATAAATTATGGGCTTACTTTGGAGGCGTTGCAACACTAGTACCACCTTCTATAGAGACACCGAATCTTTCGAAAAAATGGGCGTGGCTCACTTTAGGTGGACCAATTACGAGTTTACTGTTTGGTATTACTTCCGGTTACATATACATGGTGAGTTATTATCAATATCTTTTATATTTTTCCTTTTTCCATTTTGCAATCTTTGCGGTTACAATTGTGCCGATAAAAGGAACGCTTATGAGTGATGGGATGCAATTTCTTATTTTAATTAAAGATGATGAAAGAGCTAGAAATCATTTATATGAGATTCAAATATCGAGTGAGTTATTTAGTTATAAAAGACCGAAAGATTGGGATGAAAGATTAGTAGAATTGAGTGAGGAGAAAATAAAAGACAATAAAGGGATAAGAGAGATAATGAGTAGACTTATGCTTGTCTTTTTTGCTCGTGCAGATCAAGAGGGAATGGAAAGAGCGATACCGTATATAGAAAGAATTGTTCAACTACCTGTAACGAAAGAAAATAAGTTTTTCGTTAGCAGTTTTCATAGTTGGTATCTTTTATATAAAGCCCTTTATCAGATGGATAGTCTTTCTTTGCAAGAAGCAAAGGAACATGCAAAGGCTATTACAAAAATGGACTTAAACGGATATTATCGTACACAAGGAATTATCAAATATTTAGAGAATGATCTAGAAGCTTCCCATACTTATATGAAGAAAGCTGATAAAGAATTAAAGAGCGCCGAGAAGAGTGAGATGGGATATTTACAATTAGAAAGAGAATGGTTTGAGCAGTTGAAGGTGAGGGTATCTTACGATGGGTGAGGTATCCTCTTTTTTCTATGTCATCTTATGCCGTTCCATAAATAGTCCGGGGCGAGTAAAATGAGATAAGAAGAGCAAAGCTTGGAGGAAGTAAATATGGAAATTTTATCAATTATTTTGATAGTCTTGCTCATTTATGTTGTTTTTAAAGTGGCATATGTAGCATTAAAGATACTCGCGATCCTATTAATTATCTTTTTAATCGTAGAGTTCGGCAGTAAGTTGCTTGGGGGATAGGGTATGTTGTGCGTTTCGAGTGTCGAAGGTTGTCGTTAAATCGATATCTTGTGTTGAACCGTTGATATAATGAAAAAATCGTTGATATAAGTGGAGAAATGATCGATATATTTGAAAAATCGTTGATATATTTTAGTGAATACGAAGTGGGGTATGTGGAAAAGAAGTTGCCGTTGGGTAGCTTCTTTTTATTGTAGTGGCAGGGTATAGAGCATAAATAGGTTGCCGAAAATTGCCGGTAAGTCGATAGCCTGTGTCGAACGGTCGATATAATGAAAAAATCGCTGATATAAGTGGAGAAATCGCCGATATATATGGAGAATCGCTGATATAATCCGGTTGGTACTGGATGGGGTATGTGAGAAAGAAGTTGCCGTGAGGGCAACTTCTTTTTATCGTGATGCGGGGTATGCAAACCAACATAAAAAAGCTGGAAGAGTATCTTCCAGCTTAAGAGTTACTTTCAATTTGACGACCGCTATCTTCTTCAGTGTCTTGTAATAGGTTGAATACGTCTGCTAGGCAGAATGCAATGAACCAAGTCCATAGACCGTGGAAGAAAGCTGAGCTTAATTGAAGTGGTAATGTATAGTTTGTCATTGAGTAGGAAATACATCCACCAACGATTCCGATCATTGTTAATAACATTGTTTTTTGAGCATTTTCTTCTGGATTGAAGAGGAAGTAAATGTATCCGCCTAAAATTGAAGCGCTTACAAGCGTTTCGATTCCATTAAAGATGATATTCTCTCCAAGCTGAGTGTTTGTCCAGAAGCAGATTGTTCCGCCGATAATAGCAAACAGGACAGCTATTGTATATCGTATATATTGATTCATATGTTCATCTCCCTATGTAATACGATGATTTGGAAGTCAAAAAGGTAGGTATAGTATATTGAAGTGAGTTTTAATTGTACGTATCTTTTTATAAAAAGATCATTGAAGAGTAACTAAGATGATCGGTTGTTTAAACCGTTACGTGTATGGTGTCTGAAATATACCCGACTGCTCGTTTCTTTTTGCTTGTAAAATAAGAGAAACTTCCAAGTCTATATACTCTTTTTTTTGTGAGTCTGCTTTCATTATAACACATTTAGGGACATAATAATAGAATTATCTGATTTTGTAATAAGTGTAAAAAATAAAAAGCGTAAGGAAATACCATTAACGGTGCAGTTTAGTGGAAGAAGGATTTTAATTTATTATGATGAAATATGTAATCAAGGTGAGATCTAAGAATGAGGCTTAAATACTATAAAAAATGTTTTATAGCATGAATGTAAGGGAGGAGAGCTAACTTGGAGTTCACAACAGAAAGATTAATAATTAGACCTTTTAAGAGTACTGATTTACAGGATGTATTTGCTATTTATAATAGTGATGATACATGTAAGTTCCTATTACATAATAAGTGGACTCATGAAGACATGCAGAAAAGATTTAATAAGAAGCTAGCAAATAATGTACTTACTAAAGAAACAATATTAAGTTTGGCAGTTATATACAAAACTAAAGTAGTTGGTGATTTATCCGTATGGTACACAAATATGAAAGACACTGTTGAGATTGGTTATAGTTTTGCAAAGGAAGTAGCTGGGAGAGGTTTGGCAACAGAAGCAGTAAGTAGTTTGGTATTGAAATTATTTAATGAATGTAATGTACATCGTATACAGGCTAATCTTGATGCACGTAATACAGCTTCACAAAAATTGTGTGAACGAATAGGCATGAGAAAGGAAGCCCATTTCATACAAGATTTTTGGAATAAAGAGGAATGGACAGATAGTATTGTATATGGAATGCTATCCTCCGATTTGTAGTAATAAACTTAGTGATTTTATTATGCTAAAAGGTACGTTAGTTGAATAACAAAGGGCATAACATATTATATATGACTAATATGTTATGCCCTTTAATTTATTAACCTGTTTTATATGCGTTTGAAACGGCCGACAATTTCAACTGTTTCAGTAATGTTCATAAATGCTTTGTTATCCACTTGACGGATAATACGTTTCATTTCGCCTAACTCATAGCGAGTCACGACAGTGTAAATCATTTTTTTCTTATGGTTTGTATAGCCGCCGACAGCGTCTACCATTGTCACCCCGCGTATGCCGTGATGTAGTAGTGCGCTTTTTATTTCCTCGCCTTTTTCTGTAATAGTCATTATCGTTAATTTAATATGTTTCGTATGCACAGCGTCGATAACTTTGCTGACTACAAATCGACTAATTAACGTATAAAGTGTAATATCCCATCCGAAAATAAAACCTGCTGCTACAAGTAAGATTAAGTTGAATACAAATATGATTGCTCCAATTGAAACATCTCGATATTTCGCTACAATCAATCCGACAACATCAAAACCACCTGTTGAAGAAGCAAATCGGAATATAATTCCTGAAGCTGCTCCGCAGATAACACCACCGAATACAGAAGAAAGTAAAATATCGTCTGAAACTTGGTGTACCGGGATAATGTTCATCGCTAACGATGACACAGCTACAAAGTACGCTGTTAAAAAGGTTGTCTTCTTTCCTAAGTAAAAGTGACTTAAAATAAGAAGAGGAATGTTTAGTAAAAAGATAAGTGCACCGATATTGTAGTGCATTAAATAACCGATAATCATCCCTACACCAGCGAATCCACCGCTAATCATATTATGCGGGATAAAAAACATATTCATAGAAATTGCATACAAAATAGAAGCTATAAAAATAACAACCAACTGTATCATAAATTCTAAGTGAAATGTTTTAGCTGCTGGGAAGGATAAAAAGGCGGTGTCGGGAACGTAATCGGCGTCTCCTAGTTGACCCATAGTATGTTTCATCTCCATATTCATTTTTGATTACAAGAAGAGAATAAAGGTTTTTTCAAAAACTGGCAATAGTTTTATTATAATGCAAAAATTTTATAAATTTCTAATAAATCAAGCCTATTCATTGATGTGTGTGAATATGCTAAAGAAAGCGAATACAACGTTTCTTAATTATTGTTTTCTTGAGAAAATATGCAAAATACTTTTTTTGAAAATAAAAGGAAATAGAGAATATTTGCCCGATGTGCTAAAATGACCTTATTAAGGATGTGAAGCGATGGAATTTTTATTGCAGGATGCAATTCTATATATATCGTTTGTAACGACAGCACTTTGCTTATTAGAAGTTTTCTTCCTTGCTAATGTTTCTCGCTTTGTGCGTCAACAAGCATCAAGCGGTAGACAAAGAGCTTTTGCGTTAGTTGATACATGTGAAGATAGTGCGGGAAATGTACCGCTATTTTCAATTTTTTATAAATATGGAATGATTCGTTCCGTACGCAGACAAGAATCAAGTGAAGAGAATGATGAGGTTGGTCCGTATACACCAATGTTTCGCTAAATAATTACGAAACATTGGAGGAATGAACATGTTAAAATCATACCGAGCTGCGCTCATTAGTTTATCAGTAGTACTTGTTTTTGTTTTATCCGGCTGCAGTAATGCAGGCACAATTGATTCACATAGTACGGGAATATGGAACCATTATTTCGTATATCCAATCTCGTATATGATTCAATTTGTTGCTCATCATATACCGGGAGCTAGCTTCGGGGTTGCTATCATTATTATGACGCTCGTTATTCGTTCAGCCATGATTCCATTAGCTGTTTCGCAATATCGCAGCCAAGCGAAAATGAAGAAAATGCAACCTGAATTGCAGAAGCTAAAGAAAAAATACGGTGATGTAAGCAAAGACCTTGAAAAACAAAAGCAGTATCAAAAAGAAATGTCAGAACTAATGAAATCAGGCGGTTGGAATCCACTTGCTGGTTGCTGGCCAATTTTTATACAAATGCCGATTTTCTCTGCTTTGTATTATGCGATTAGCAGAACGGAAGAGATTCGCACATCTTCGTTTTTATGGGTGAACCTAGGACATGCAGATCCATATCATATATTACCGATTATTGCAGCGTTAACGACATTTATTCAGATGAAAGTTTTCCAATCGAATATTACACCTGGAGAACAAGTACAGATGCTAAAGATGCAGCAAATTATGATGCCAGCAATGATTCTATTTATGGGGTTTGCGGCGCCATCAGGACTTGTGTTGTACTGGATAACAGGTAACTTATTTACAATGACACAAACAATTGTATTAAGAAAAATAATGGAACGTGAAGAGTTACAATTACAAAAAGCATAGAGAAACACCGCTCATTACGAGCGGTGTTTTTTATTTGAATCGTTAAGGAAATTTTAAGAAACCAATATTACTATTGGCGTTGTATACGAAAGTGTACATGCTTTAGAAATATGAAGGAGGAAATTTCCTATGAAGAAGAAAACAGTTGGTTATTTAGCGATTGCAGGTGCTTTATCATTCGGAATCATTGGAGGAGTCGGTGTTCCGGCATTCGCGGCAACAAATACTCCAACAGCTGAGCAAGCGACAAAAACAGTGAAAAAAGATTTAGATGACGCTACAAAACAAAAAGTAAAAACGATTATGGACGATACAAAGAAACAGTTACAGGAACTAGGTGTAAAGCTTCCGGAGAAAGAGAAGCGTAAAGACATGTTTGCAGGATTAGATGAACAGGCGAAAGAAAAAGCGAAGTCAATTTTAGAGCAAGAGAAATCCGGAAAACTAACACGTGAACAAGCAAAAGAGGAATTAACAAAGTTAGGCGTAAAAATGCCGGAGAAAGGTAAGCGTGGAGACATGTTTGCTAACTTAGATGAGCAGGCGAAAGAGAAAGCGAAGTCGATTTTAGAGCAAAAGAAATCTGGAAAATTAACGCATGAGCAAGCAAAAGAGGAATTAACAAAGCTAGGCGTGAAAATGCCGGAGAAAGGTAAACATGGAGACATGTTTGCTAACTTAGATGAACAGGCAAAAGCAAAAGCAAAGTCAATTTTAGAGCAAAAGAAATCTGGAAAATTAACGCATGAGCAAGCAAAAGAAGAATTAACAAAATTAGGTGTGAAACTTCCAGAGAAAGAGAAGCATGAAGACATCTTTGCAGGATTAGATGAAGCAACAAAAACAAAAGCAAAAGCGATTTTAGACAATGAAAAGAAACAATTAGAGGCATTGAATGTTGATTTACCGCACCATAAGTTTTTTATGAAAAAAGATGAGAAATAATTGAATGAAGTCGTATCTTTCGTGTGGGGGCTTTCTTTTGAAAGACCTCCTTTTATTGTTGGCGTTTTTTGTTGGTAAATCGATATATTTGAAAAATCGCTGATATAATTTTTACAGCTACACTGCTCCAAAGATACGAGGGAATTAGAGAAATATTACAGCTTCTGTTATAATATAAGAAGATAAATATTTCCTATGTTATATAAAAAATATATTGATTTTTTCTAACAATTCAATATAATGAACAATAACTACAAAATTCGACATCAAGAAGTGATGATGAGGACACGATCAATTTTTTACGATTCTCAGAGAGGGAAGCCTTTGGCTGTGAGCTTCCTAATATGGAAAAATAGATTACCACCTCTGAACTGCAGCAGTGAACGAGCATCTAGTAATTGCTTGCCGGCAAAAACCGTTATTTAGACTTGAGAAATTGGTGAAGTGTGTTACTTTACGAATTGAAACAAGGGTGGAACCACGAATACAACACTCGTCCCTTTTTTAGGGAGGAGTGTTTTTTTATTTCATTTTTGCATCACACTAGGATTGGAAGGAGGATACGCAGCATGCATCATGATGAGAAGAACAAAATTGGTTTAACAGTAGCACTTTCTATCGTAGTAGGAACGATTATTGGATCTGGTGTGTTTATGAAACCAGGGAGCGTATTAGATTACTCGGGGAGTTCTAATATGGCCATTTTTGCTTGGGTAATTGGTGGTCTGTTGACGCTAGCAAGTGGTTTAACAGTAGCTGAAATTGGAGCGCAAATCCCGAAAAATGGTGGGTTGTATACGTATTTAGAGGAGATTTACGGAAGTTTTTGGGGATATTTATCAGGTTGGATGCAAACAATTGTTTATGGACCTGCTATTATCGGAACATTAGGTTTATACTTTAGTTCTTTAGTGATTAATTTTTTCTATTTAGATAAAGTGTGGAATTTACCAATCGCAATTGGAACGGTTGTGTTCCTTGGCGTTGTAAATAGTATGGGAACAAAATACGGAGGTATCGTTCAAACAATCACGACAATTGGGAAGATGATTCCGATTGTGTTAATTGTTGTGCTAGGTTTCTGGAAAGGGAATAGCGATATTTTTAACGTAGTTGTGCCGATATCGGAAAATCAAAGTATCGGTATGGCAATTTTAGCAACGTTATTTGCTTATGACGGCTGGATTTTACTTGCTTCGATTGGTGGAGAAATGAAGAATCCAACAAAGTTATTACCGAAAGCAATGACAGTAGGGATTTTAATCGTAACGGCTGCTTACGTATTAATTAACTTGGCATTATTAAATGTATTACCAGCAGCGAAAATTGTAGACCTTGGAGAAAATGCAACAGCGACAGCTGCAGGCATGTTACTTGGAGAATATGGCGGAAAAATTATTAGTATCGGTATTATCGTTTCTATTTTCGGCTGTTTAAATGGAAAGATTTTAACGTTCCCACGTATCCCAATGTCTATGGCAGAGCGTGGACAACTTCCATTTTCTAAGTTTATTGCAAAGGAAAGTCCGAGATTTAAAACACCAGCAAATGCGATTACTGTTGAAATCATTTTAGGAATTATTTTAATGATTATTAGTGATCCAAATAAGCTATCTGAGATTTCCGTATTCATTATTTATATTTTCTATGTAATGACGTTTATTGGTGTCTTCATTTTAAGAAAACGTAATAAGAATAAAGAGCGTGCATATAGTGTACCGTTATTCCCAATCGTACCAATCGTAGCGATTTTAGGTTCGTTTTTTGTAATTGGTAGTGCGATTATTAACGATCCAGTAAGTTGTTTCTTATCGATTGGAATTGTATTTACGGGACTTCCGGTGTATTGGTATTTAAATAAGAAGAAAGAAACAGAATGATGAAAAGGTAGGCGTATTATACGCCTACCTTTTTTACTGTAAAAAAATTGTACTTGCTTCCATTTTCTATTTTGGTTACTATAGTCGTAGTAACCAAAATAGAAAGCGTGGGGAAAGACTTGAATTTTCGTGTTTATATTTTAGCTATCGCGGCTTTTGTAGTCGGAACGGTTGAGCTAATTATAGGAGGAACGCTCGATTTAGTTGCCAATGATTTAGGAGTATCTATTAGCGCAGCTGGTCAGCTTATAACAATATTTTCGGTAGTATTTGCTTTGTCAGGTCCAGTTTTATTAGCTTTGACAGGGAAGTTTGAAAGAAAAACATTGTATGTTGGAGCATTATCGATTTTCTTAATCGGAAATATTATTTCGGCATTTAGTGTGAATTACGGAATGCTAATGTTCTCAAGGGTTATTTGTGCGGCGAGTGGTTCATTAATTATTGCACTATCGGTAACACTTGCTTCTAGTGTTGTAGAACCGCATTTTCGTGCGCGTGCAATTGGAATCATTTTCATGGGAATTAGCGGATCACTCGTACTTGGAGTACCGCTCGGTCTTGTGCTCGGAAATGCATACGGATGGCGTGCACCATTTGTATTAATTGCGGTATTAACAGTTATGGCAATTGCTTGTATTTCATTATTCTTAACGAAAGTACCACCGACATCGGTATTATCAATAAAAGAACAACTTGCTACTTTAAAAGATAAAAAAATTGTAAGTGCACAGTTAACATCATTTTTGTTTTTAACAGGGCATTTAACATTGTATGCATATTTAACACCGTTTTTAAAAGATGTCATGTATGTTGAAGCAAACTGGATTAGTGTGTTTTACTTTATTTTCGGAATCGCAGCAGTAATTGGTGGCGGATTCGGTGGCTGGCTTGCTGATAAATGGGGATCGAAGAAAAGTATTATTTCCATCATTATCGTATTTGCGTGTGCAATCTTCATACTGCCATTAATGACATTCTCATTCCCACTCTTCATCATTATGATGGGACTTTGGAGTATGCTGAGCTGGGCGATTTCACCAGCGCAACAAAACTATTTAATTGAAATTGCACCAGAATCAGCTGGTATTCAGCAAAGTTTAAATAACTCTGCCCTTCACTTAGGAATTGCACTTGGTTCAACAGTAGGCGGAGTTGTTATCGAAAAATCATCTGTTATATATAATGCTTGGGTAGGCGGTGGCTTTATTGTATTAGCACTGCTTTGCGCGATTTTCTCGATTACGAGAGGACGCTCTACTCAGTTCGTGAAAGAAGAATCTATCGTTTGATAGGTTCTTTTTTTATTTGTAAAAAATTGCAGGTTTTAGTAGAAAGGTGGAGAATTTGTATGTAGCGAGGTGATGTATATGTATACGAATTTTTCAATTATTGGTCTTCTAATTTCAATGCTCCCTTTGTTTCTTATTATTCTTGCACTTAGATGGGTTCGTTTCATCTATAAAAATTCAGAGAAACAAGTAGAGCAAAATGAGAAAATCATTGAGCTGTTGATGGAGATAAAGGAACAAAACGAAAAGGAGTCTAAGTGAAAAACTAGACTCCTTTTTATTATTTAATTAGTATCTTAATTTCATTAACAAACTCTTAATTTCCTCATCTTCCATAAAGAGGTCATGGTGTTTCTGGGTAATCTTTGCAAGTGCAACGTCATGATAGAAAAATTCTGTAAAGAACTTTACGAATGGTTGTGACATTGTTTTCATTGCTTGCCATGACTCTTGTTCTACGCCAGCAAATAAAATTTCACGATCGTCAACGATGAGTAGCAAGTAGCGCTCTAATGCATTAGGTTCTTCAGCTGGGATTAGAAAATGCATGTTTTCTAAGTCTGTTTCTACTTCTCCAACAATAAGGGATTCAATTTGAACACCTTGTTTTGCTTTTTGTTCTAGTAAAGGAAGATATTCTAAAAGAGTATCATTCCAAGCTGAAATACGGATTGATTCTTTTGCACTTTCAATGAGTTCCTTACTTTGAACTCGAATAGAAGATTGCATTTTTAAGCTCCACACACGGTCATCTGTAAATGATTTTTTTGATATATTTGTTTCCAGTTCTTTAATATTTGATTGGAATTCTGTCGTTAATTTTTCAATTGCTAGCTTTAGTGGTAATGCTGTATACAGTTTTTTCTTTTCTGAAACAGAATCCATTACCATTCCTTTATCGATTAGGCGTGCTAGCACTTCATATATTTTTGCTTTTGGAACACCTGAATGCTTCACAATCGTTGTAGCATCTAATGGTTCATTGCTTGATACGACAACTTCATAAGCTTGGCTTTCATATTGTGAGAAACCGAATTTTTGTAACATAGTTCCCTCCGAACGAATGAGATTATATTTTAAGGATAATGAACTATTTGTTTTTGCACAAGTGGTAGTCCGTTTTCTAATTGTATTAAGGTGAGAATTAATTTCAATTTTTTAATTTTATCTATTATACTTAATATAATGATTAATAAGATTTTAATTTAATGCGAAGGGGATGCTGGGGGGAAGATGTTAAGAAGTTTACGTTTAAAAATTGCGGTAGTGTTTTCAGTACTTATTTCTATGATGTTCGTAATATTGGGTACAGCTGTGTATCAATTACAGAAAGAAAAGGAAGTGCGTTCCTTAGACGAGTATTCTCAAAATGCGATGGATCTTGTGACAGAGCAACTTACGACATTTGTTCAAAGAACGGATGAAGATATGGGGTATTACGCGAACAGTGAGATGATTCGTAATATACTTCAAGGTGGGGTTACTCCAGAAGAGGAAGCGTTTTTAACGAAAGAGTTTGCAGAGTATAAAAAGAATCATCCTGGTATTTTAGATTTATATATTGGTACGAAAGATAAAAAAACATTAAGTGCCAATCTTGCTGAAGGTGGGCAAGTGCCAGAAGGATACGATCCAACGACAAGACCATGGTATAAAGATTCAGAGGCTGATGTAAAAAAGGTCCACTGGGGACAACCTTCTTATGAAATTGCAACAGGAAAGTTAAGTGTAGGTGTTTCTAAAGCAATTACAGCTCAAGATGGATCTGTATTAGGCGTTGTTGCGATGGATGTATCGCTTGGGACGATTCAGAAGTTGCTTCACAATATTCAATACAATAATGACGGAGAAATGTTTATTATAAATGATAAAAATATGGCTCTTGTTTATCCAGAAAAGATAGGGAAAGATGTTTCTAAAGAGCCGCTTATAAAGAGCTTAAATAAAGAGGTAACAAAATATGCGGTCAGTACAATAAAAGGTGAAGATGTAGTTGTTTACAGTCAATCATTTGATACGATGAAATGGACGATAGGAATCTTTTATCCGAAAGAAACAATCGATGGGCTATTAAATAGTACGAGAAATACAGTTATTATAATGGCATGTATTAGTTTATTAGTTGGAATCGTAGCTTCCTACTTGTTCTCAAGAAGATTAGCAAGACCACTGCAACTATTAAAGAATCACGTGCAAAAAGTAGCAGAAGGCGATTTAACGTTGCGAATGAAAGTGACAAGTAAAGATGAAGTTGGAGAGTTGACTAAGCACTTTAATGATATGGTTGAACAAATGAATGAAATGGTAAGTAAAATTAAAAACAGCGTATCAACGGTGCAACAATCAACGAATAGTTTACATTACTTAACGAATGAAACAGTAGCGGCTAGTAGAGAAGTTTCAGGAGCAATGGATGATGTGAGTGGAGGAGCCTCTACTCTTGCGAATGGTGTGGATGAAGTTTCAGCTCAGCTCGAGAATATGGCGGAGTCAGTGGAACAAATGAATAGCTCCGTTGGTGAAATAAAAGGAGTAGCTGGCAAAGCGGAAGAGGCATCTAAGCAAGGATTAAATACAATGAGGAATTTAATCCGTACGAGGGGACAATCATCTTCGATTGTTGTTCATACAGAAGAAGCATCGGATAAGTTAGAACAAAGAGTTGGATCGATTCAAAATGTTGTTGAGCTTATAAAAGGCATTTCGGATCAAACAAATTTACTTGCTTTAAATGCATCGATTGAAGCTGCCCGTGCAGGTGAGCAAGGTAAGGGATTTGCGGTTGTTGCTGAAGAGGTTCGGAAATTAGCGGAACAATCAAAAGAGGCAACCGGAGAAATCACAACGATGATTGGTGATGTACAATTAGAAGTAAAAAGGGTTGTAGAAGTTGTAAGTAAATTGAAAGACATTGCAGATGTACAAAATAAAGTGACGACAGAGGCGGAAATGGAGTTCCGCACAATTATGTCAGTTGTAAATACGATTAGTACTTCAGTTGAAAAAATTGTAGAAGAGGTACATAACATAGGTTACGAGCAAGGGGAAATTACAGCGGTAATGCATACAATTGCTGGTACGAGTCAAGAAAGTGCAGCTGTTTCTGAAGAGGTACATGCTGCAACGGAATCACAGGTGAATCATTTAGAAAAGGTAGCTCACACGATGGAAAGTTTGACAGAACATATGAGAGATTTAGAAAGATTAGTCGAGCAGTTTAAAGTGGAAGAGTAACATATTAGTAAAATGATGAGGATTTCGGTAAAATAGACAATGGATATATAAGAAACGATTATAGGAGGAAGACTACTATGGCAATTGTTGATGTATCGATTATTCCAGTAGGAACAGGTAATCCAAGTGTTAGTGAATATGTAGCAGAAGTACAAAAGGTGCTAGAGAAAAATGCGGATCGCGTGAAGTATCAATTAACACCGATGAATACAATTATTGAAGGAGATCTTCCTGTCATTCTAGAAGTAATTCAACAAATGCATGAAGTTCCATATACGAAAGGTGCACAGCGTGTTGCAACAACTATTCGTATTGATGATCGTCGTGATAAAGTAAGCACAATGGAGAAAAAATTAAACTCTGTTCGATCAAAATTATAAAGAAAAGCAGCGATTTTCGCTGCTTTTTTCATATAGGGGGTAAATAAAATGAGTGAAAAGTTTAACGAGCAGTTTGATGGTTTACTGGAGAAATACACTGAGCTGTTACTTGGAGAGAGCAATGAAGAGAGAAAAGAACAGGTACAGAAGTGGGCACTGTATTCTTACATAGCTAAGACGATGCCAGCTTTAGTAAAGCATTGGAATGAAACTTATCCAGATGCGAAAGAAGAGATGGTGCAGTTAATTACAGATATTAAAAGGCTGAATGAAGAGAAGCGAAATGAGCAATAAAAAAACTTGAGGGAAATATAATCGTAAGTTTTCTGTATTAATATCCTTATATAATTTACATGGAATATAAAGGGTTTTATAGGCATGTCGAATATTTTCGACATGCCTATTTTATGCCTATTAAACTCCACTTTTCTAAATGTCGAAAAATATTTCAGTTATATTTATAAGCGAAAATATAGGGTTTTAAATGTTTTTATAGTATTTTATAAATTATCTAAATAATTATTTGTATCCAATAATTTTAAATAATGATATAATTTTGAAGAGGGGTAAAAAACAGATAAATTACAGTCATAGGGGTGAATTACATGGAACAATTAATGCGAAATTCGTTTCTTTTCTTGTCAAAAAATAAAGCGCTAACAAAACTGGCTAAAAAGTACGGTTTACGCTTTGGTGCAGGTCGCTTTGTCGCAGGGGAGACAATTGAATTAGCGACAGCAGCTATTAAACAATTGAACAAGCAAGGACTTTGTGTAACAATCGATTATTTAGGGGAATTCGTTGATAATGAAGCGGAAGCAAATGAAATGGCTAACCAATCGATTGAAGCGATCCGTGCAATTGGAAGAGAAGGTCTTGATTCGCAGCTTTCTTTAAAGATGACTTCTATGGGATTAGATATCTCTGATGAAATCGTAATGAACAATATGCGCCGTATTTTAGAAGCGGCGAAAGAAAATGGTGTGTTCGTTACCATTGATATGGAAGACTATACACGCTGTGGTAAAACAATTGATATCTTTAAACAATTAAAATCTGAATACGATAATATTGGTACTGTTATTCAAGCTTACCTATATCGTACAGAAAAAGATATTGAAGATTTAAATGCTTATAATCCGAATTTACGTCTTGTAAAAGGTGCTTATAAAGAACCTGAAGAAGTGGCGTTCCCAGACAAGAAAGATGTAGATGACAATTATAAAAAAATTATTAAAATGCACTTATTAAATGGAAATTATACTGCAATTGCTTCACATGACGAAGCGATTATTGAATATACAAAAAAACTTGCTGAAGAACACAACATTCCAAGGGATCAATTTGAATTCCAAATGTTATATGGTATTCGTAATGAGCGTCAACTTGAGCTAGTAAAAGAAGGCTACAAAATGCGTGTTTACGTACCTTATGGAAACGACTGGTATGGATATTTCATGCGTCGTCTAGCAGAGCGTCCAGCAAACGTTGCGTTCGTATTAAAAGGTATGGTTAAAAAATAACCAAGGAGAAAATACTCCTTGGTTATTTTAATTGCTGAAATGCATAATGTGCCATTTTCTTCGTATCAGGATACAGTTGCTTGCGGGTAGAAGATAATACAACATTAATGACACGTTTACCGTCTTTTTCATCCACTGTTACGACTGTATATTTGCCAAGTGCTGATAGACCGCTTTTACTTCCAATCGCATATGGATCGTCATATAGTTCTTCTCGTCCGTAGTTTGCGATGTTTGGAGAGCGTTCTGAAGTATGTAGAGTTGTACGCGTTGAATTCATATATTCTAAAACAACTGGATACTTTAATGCTTCTTTCGTAATAATAGCAATGTCATATGGCGATACTTTATTTCCAAGTGCATCAGCACCACTTGCGTTTTTGAAAGTCGCATGCTTTGTACCAAGTTCCTTCGCTCTAGCATTCATCATTTTTACAAATTCATTTTTTGATCCTGCAATATGTTCTGCGATGGATTCAGCTATTGGATCTGCACTAATGATAAGCATAAGTTTTAATGCCTCATCACGCTTTAATTTTTCTCCAGCACGAAGTTTAATTTTCTTGCTTTGACTTTCTGTTTTAATTGCGTTTTCTGTAACTGTAATTTCTTCATCTTCTTTTACATTCTCTAGTAAAAGAAGGGTTGTCATCATTTTGGCTATACTAGCCGGATAAGAGCGTTCGTCTTCACGTTTCCCATACAAAATTTCACCTGTGTCTGCATCGATTGTAACTCCGTATTGCCCAGTAATGTTGGGTTGATCAGCTCTTACAGCTTGTTGTCTTTGTGCATAAGAGAAGAAAATCATCCCTGTAAATAGTGTAGCAATCATTACAATCATAACTATTGTTCGTTTCATTATAATTCCCTCATTTGTTACAAATAAATTGGGCAGAAAAAGCAGCCATTAATCATTATGCCACGTTCTCTGCCCAAAAATATAGCGTTATTTTTCGCCCATATTATGCTTTTTATATTGTTGGTTATTACCTTGACGTCCTTTTTCCACGCCGTGGTTATGCGGACCTGCATTTCCAGTTACACTAGCTGCACTAATTCCAGCCTTTGAAGGGTTCTTCTTAAGTTTTGCCATATATATTCCTCCAGTTTCGTCAGATTATAAAAAGGGAAAGTGTATTTTAGTGAAGAAAATACATATATAGCATGGCCAAATGAAAGAAAAATATTTATTTCAGAAAATTTTATCAATAAATATATTGCGAAAATTTAAACAGTATCATATATTTATTAGTAGAGGCTCACTCATTGATTGCGACTTATGTCGAAAAATTGAATGAGCATTCATTCAAGAATAGGGGGAGAATTGGATGTTCCAAATTAAAAAGGCTGCTGTTCTAGGTTCAGGCGTAATGGGTTCGGGAATTGCGGCACACTTAGCTAATATTGGTATTCCGACATTATTGCTTGATATTGTACCACCTGCGCTTACAAAAGAAGAAGAAGCGAAGGGACTTACATTAGAACATAAAAGTGTGAGAAATCGTTTTAGTAATACGGCTGTGCAAAAACTATTAAAGCAAAAACCAGCTCCTCTGACAGTGAAAGGAAATCTAGCACTGATTGAAGCAGGTAACTTAGAAGATGATCTTGAGCGTCTAGCTGATGTAGATTGGATTATTGAAGTAGTAGTTGAAAACTTAGATATTAAAAAGAAATTATTTGAAAAAGTAGACGCTGTTCGTAAACCGGGCTCAATTGTAAGCTCGAATACGTCAGGCATTTCAGTTGAAAAAATGGCAGAAGGTCGTTCAGACGACTTCCAGAAACACTTCTTAGGCACACACTTTTTTAACCCACCACGATATTTAAAACTTCTAGAGGTAATACCGACGAAAGAAACAGATCCACAAGTATTAAGCTTCATGAAACTATTTGGCGAAGACGTTCTTGGAAAAGGCGTTGTTATCGCAAAAGATACACCAAACTTTATTGGAAACCGCATCGGTACGTATGGTTTACTTGTTACTCTTCAAGAGATGGTAAAACGCGGCTATAGCATTGGGGAAGTTGATTCTGTAACAGGCCCACTTATTGGTCGTCCGAAGAGCGCAACGTTCCGCACATTAGATGTTGTCGGTTTAGATACATTCGTACACGTTGCAAATAACGTATATGAAAATGTGCAAGAAGAAGAGCGTGATGTATTTAAAGTACCAGCTTTCATGCATGACATGCTTGAGAAAAAATGGCTTGGAAGTAAAACGGGGCAAGGCTTCTTCTTAAAACAAGGAAAAGAAATTTTAGAATTAAATCCTGAAACGATGGAATACGAAGCGCGTAAAAAATTAAAAGCTGCATCCGTAGAGTTAAGTAAACAAGAAAAAGGATTAGCGAATAAATTGAAAGCGCTTGTATACGCGAAAGACCGTGCAGGAGAGTTATTATGGAACATCATTACACCAACTCTTTTATACTCTGCAAAACTTCATAAAGAAATTGCTGACGATATCGTTGCAATTGACCAAGCGATGAAGTGGGGCTTCGGCTGGGAGCAAGGGCCATTTGAAGTGTGGGATGCAATCGGCGTTGAAAAATCTGTTCAAAAGATGGAAGAAAACGGCGTAGTTGTTCCTACTTGGGTGAAAGAAATGTTAGAGAAAGGTTTCACTACTTTCTATAAACATGATAACGGCGATAGCTACTATTACGATAATGGCGAATATAAGCTAATCGAGCGTAATAAAAAAGCAATTTCTCTTAAGCAATTAAAAGCAAAAAATGGTGTATTAAAGAAAAATAGCGGAGCGAGCTTAATTGATTTAGGCGACGGCATCCTTTGCTTAGAGTTCCATTCGAAGAGCAATGCAATCGGTATGGATATTACGCAAATGATTAACTACGCTGTTGATGAAGTAGAAAAGAATTATAAAGGTCTTGTTATCGGTAACCAATCGAAGAACTTCTGCGTTGGTGCGAACCTAGCAATGATCTTAATGGAAGCACAAGACGACAACTACTTTGAAATTGAGTGGGTTGTGAAAAACTTCCAAGATGCAATGACGAAAATTAAGTACTCTTCTAAGCCAGTTGTAGCAGCACCATATGGTATGACGCTTGGCGGAGGTACAGAAGTTTGCTTACCAGCAGCGAGCATTCAAGCTTCTAGTGAAACGTATATGGGCTTAGTAGAAGTTGGTGTTGGCTTAATCCCTGGCGGAGGCGGTAATAAAGAGCTATACATTAAACACTTAAACAAAATGGCAAACGGTGTAGAGTTTGATCTGCAAAAAGTTGCAAATAAAGTGTTCGAAACAGTCGCAATGGCGAAAGTTTCAACTTCAGGACAAGAAGCAGTTTCTCATAACTTCTTAGGTGATAAAGATGGTATTAGTGTGAATGGTGATCACTTACTATACGATGCGAAACAGAAAGCACTTGCTTTATATGAAGCTGGTTATAAAGCGCCGATCCGTAAAAAGATACCAGTTGTTGGGGAAACAGGATATGCAACTCTTGCACTTGGTGCGGAAGCAATGCATTTATCTGGTTACATTTCAGAGTACGATCTTCACATTGCTAAGAAACTTGCATATGTCATTGCGGGCGGAAAAGTGCCGTACGGAACAGAGGTTGATGAGCAATATTTATTAGATGTAGAACGTGAAGCATTTATTAGCTTAGTAAGTGAGATGAAATCACAAGCAAGAATGCAGCACATGCTTGTAAAAGGAAAGCCATTACGTAACTAATAACGAGGGGAGATATCGTTCATGAGAGAAGCTGTCATTGTTGCGGGAGCAAGAACACCAATTGGAAAAGCAAAGAGGGGTTCATTAAAAACAGTTCGTCCTGACGATCTAGGGGCGTTAGTAGTAAAGGAAACGTTAAAGCGTGCGAATTATGAAGGACCAATCGATGATTTAATTTTCGGTTGTGCGATGCCAGAAGCAGAGCAAGGTTTAAATATGGCTCGTAATATCGGCGGATTAGCAGGACTTTCTTACGATGTTCCAGCTATTACGATTAACCGTTACTGTTCTTCAGGTTTACAAAGTATCGCTTACGGAGCTGAGCGTATTATGCTTGGTCACTCTGAAGCTGTATTATCAGGCGGAGCAGAATCAATGAGTTTAGTTCCAATGATGGGACACGTTGTTCGTCCGAATAGTCGCCTTGTAGAAGCGGCTCCAGAATATTATATGGGTATGGGACATACAGCAGAGCAAGTTGCTGTGAAATATGGAATTTCTCGTGAAGAGCAAGATGCATTTGCAGTAAGAAGTCATCAACGTGCTGCGAAAGCATTAGCTGCAGGAAACTTTGCTGATGAAACAGTACCTGTAGATGTGACGTTACGCTCGGTTGGATCAAACAATAAACTTCAAGAAGAAACAATCACTTTCGCACAAGACGAAGGTGTAAGAGCAGAGACGACACTAGACATTTTAGGAAAATTACGTCCAGCATTTAACGTTCGCGGTTCTGTAACGGCTGGTAACTCTTCACAAATGAGTGATGGTGCAGCATCTGTATTATTAATGGATCGCGAAAAAGCAGTGAGCGATGGCATGAAGCCACTTGCGAAATTCCGTTCATTTGCAGTAGCTGGCGTACCACCAGAAGTAATGGGAATCGGCCCAATCGCTGCAATTCCAAAAGCGTTAAAACTAGCTGGCTTAGAGTTATCTGATATTGGCTTATTCGAACTAAATGAAGCATTTGCTTCTCAATCCATTCAAGTTATTCGTGAACTTGGTTTAGATGAAGAAAAAGTAAACGTAAACGGTGGTGCAATCGCACTTGGACATCCACTTGGCTGTACAGGAGCAAAACTAACACTATCTCTTATTCACGAAATGAAACGCCGCAACGAACAATTTGGTATCGTAACAATGTGTATCGGCGGCGGAATGGGAGCAGCGGGAGTATTTGAATTACTTTAAAAAGTGCAGGTGGCTCGTTTAGAACAGGAGGGCGTTGGAAGCCTTGACGAAGAGGCGCTTTTTGCCTCACAGGAAGGGGTGAAACGACCGACTGTTTTAGCCACTGGAACTGGATTATGAAAAAAAGTGGAAGCGGCTTGTTCAGAATGTGAGGGGGATGGAGCTTCAGACGTAGAGGCGCTCTTTGCCTCGTAGGAAGAAGCGAAGCCACCGAACATTCTAGCCGCTGGAACTGGATTATAAAAAAAATGGAAGCAACAAAGGTTTATAAAAACAAAAGGGAGAGCCAGCTTCTTTCAAAAAGAGAGAAGCGGCTCATGAAAATATGAAGGAGGAAATTTTCATGGAAAAAACAGTAGGAAATGCGGTTAAAGGCGGTAGCTTTTTAGTAGATGAGATTACGATTGATCAAGTGTTTACGCCAGAAGATTTTTCATCTGAGCATAAAATGATTGCTAAAACGACAGAGGACTTTATCGTAAATGAAGTTCTTCCAGAGCTTGAATATTTAGAGCAACATGAGTTTGATCGTTCAGTTCGTCTTTTAAAAGAAGCTGGAGAACTTGGTTTATTAGGCGCTGACGTACCAGAAGAGTACGGCGGAATTGGTCTTGATAAAGTAAGCTCAGCGTTAATCGCAGAGAAATTCTCTCGCGCTGGTGGTTTTGCAATTACTCACGGTGCTCACGTAGGTATCGGATCTTTACCAATCGTATTATTCGGTAACGAAGAGCAAAAGAAAAAGTATTTACCATTACTTGCAACTGGTGAAAAATTAGCTGCATACGCATTAACAGAGCCAGGTTCAGGATCTGACGCATTAGGCGCAAAAACAACTGCACGTTTAAATGCAGAAGGTACACATTATGTATTAAACGGTGAAAAACAGTGGATTACAAACTCTGCATTCGCTGACGTATTCGTTGTATATGCAAAAATAGATGGCGAGCACTTCTCAGCATTTATCGTAGAGAAAGACTACGCTGGCGTATCTACAAGCCCAGAAGAAAAGAAAATGGGTATTAAATGTTCTTCAACTCGTACGTTAATTTTAGAAGATGCGTTAGTACCGAAAGAAAACTTACTTGGCGAAATCGGTAAAGGTCATATTATCGCATTCAACATTTTAAATATCGGTCGTTATAAATTAGGTGTTGGTACAGTTGGATCTGCGAAACGTGCAGTAGAAATTTCAGCACAATATGCAAACCAACGTCAACAGTTCAAACAACAAATCGCTCGCTTCCCATTAATTCAAGAGAAACTTGCGAATATGGCAGCAAAAACATATGCAGCTGAAAGCTCTGTATATCGTACAGTAGGTTTATTCGAAAGCCGCATGAGCACATTATCTGAAGAAGAAGTAAAAGATGGTAAAGCAGTAGCAGCTTCTATCGCTGAATATGCAATCGAGTGCTCTTTAAACAAAGTATTTGGTTCTGAAGTATTAGACTATACAGTAGATGAAGGTGTTCAAATTCACGGTGGTTACGGATTTATGGCAGAATACGAGATTGAAAGAATGTACCGTGATTCTCGTATTAACCGTATTTTCGAAGGAACGAACGAAATTAACCGCCTAATTGTACCAGGTACGTTCTTACGTAAAGCGATGAAAGGTGAATTACCACTTCTTCAAAAAGCACAAAAATTACAAGAAGAGTTAATGATGATGATGCCAGAAGAAGTAGGCGATGAGCCATTAGCACTTCAAAAGTATTTAGTAACTAATGCGAAGAAAATCGGCTTAATGGTAGCTGGATTAGCGGCTCAAAAATACGGTAAAGCATTAGATAAAGAGCAAGAAATTCTTGTGAATATCGCTGACATCGTAAGCAACCTATACGCAATGGAGTCAGCTGTTCTTCGTACAGAAAAAGCAATTAAAACAACTGGTCTTGAAAAGAATAAACAAAAAGTGTTATACACTGAAGTATTCTGCCAAGAAGCATTCAACGAAATCGAAGCAGATGCGAAAGAAACACTTATCGCAGTTGAAAATGGCGACATGCTGCGCATGATGTTATCATCATTACGTAAATTAACTCGCCACACACCACTTAACGTAATTCCGAAGAAACGTGAAATCGCTGCGAAAATTTTAGAAGATGAGCGTTATACAGTTTAATATCTTTAAAGAACAGTAGTCGTTTATACGGCTACTGTTCTTTTTTTTGAAAAAAAGAAATTTTTTAGTGGTATAAAACTAATGCTATTAGTATAATAAAACTAATGGCATTAATTTTCGTGAAAAGGGAGATGGGACTATGAGGATGATACATGAAAAAACGTTATATCAATTGTCATTTTTGCCAAGAGCGTTTCCTGTAAATTGTTACTTTGTAGAGGAAGAAGATGGTTTAACTTTAATTGATGCGGCTTTGCCATATAGCGCAAAAGGTATTTTACAGGCGGCTGAGAAAATAGGAAAACCAATTACTAAAATTGTATTAACACATGCGCATGATGATCACATCGGTGCATTAGATGCATTAAAGGAAGTACTTCCTCATGTTCCAGTCTATATTTCTAAGCGGGACGCAAAGCTGTTAGAAGGAGATACGACGTTACAAAAGGATGAACCGAATATACCGATAAAAGGCGGTGTACCTAAAAAAGTAAAAACGGTACCTGATGTTTTATTAGAAGATGGCGACCGAGTTGGATCGCTTCTTGCAATTATGACACCGGGACATACACCAGGATCCATGTCGTTTCTTGATGTACGGAATAAAGCTCTTATTGTTGGGGATGCATTCCAAACAAGAGGAGGTATGGCTGTTTCGGGACAAATGAAATTTTGGTTTCCGTTTCCTGCGATGGCAACGTGGAGCAAAGAAATATCATTACAAAGTGCAGAGAAGTTAAGCGAATATGAGCCTTCCTTACTTGCGGCAGGACATGGGAAAATGATAAAGAATCCAGACACTGTCATAAAACTTGCTATTAAGGAAGCTAAGCGGAATATAGAAAGTAAGAAAGAGGGGTAATTTATGTCACCGAGAATCGGACTTACATTACAAAAAATTGTAGAAACAGCGGCAGAAATTGCAGATACAAATGGAATACAAGAAGTAACGTTAGCTTCATTAGCGCAAAGGTTAGGGATACGTTCGCCCTCACTATATAATCATGTAAAAGGGTTACAAGATGTACGGAAAAATCTTGGTATTTACGGAATCAAACAGCTGCATAACAGACTAGAAGAAGCTACTGAGGGTAAATATACGGACGAAGCAATTCATGCATTAGGAGAAGCGTATGTAGCATTTGTCCGAAAACATCCTGGACTATATGAAGCAACTTTTTTACGAGATGAAGAAGTAAGAAAAGCAGGTGACGGAATTGTAAAGCTTTGTCTTCAAGTATTACAACAGTATGGCTTAGAAGGAGAGAATGCACTTCATGCGACACGCGGATTCAGAAGTATTTGTCATGGATTTGCGTCGATTGAACAGCAAGGGGGATTTGGTTTGCCGCTAGATTTAGATACGAGTTTACATGTATTGTTGGAAACGTTTATTAAAGGATTACGTGAATAAGAAGCAAAGCAAACAAAAACCTTAGAAGTGATTCTAAGGTTTTTTTGTGCATATGATTCGAAAAGAATGGTAGGCTTTTTCTTATGAAATGATATTATTTTGCAGGTTTGAAAAATGTATATATCGCTAAGAAAAAGCAAACGAAACTGAATACGATGGGGTCTTGATAGGGACTAGGCTCAGAGCCCTTCTGGATTTCTGTAAGGAAGTCATGTGTTTTCATGTTTATTGCTCCTTTATATAAGAATACTTTTAATGAAGCTAATACTTACTAATAGAGTTGCACTAATAAACAATAGGAAAAATGTAGTGTTACGATTTTTATAATTGTTAAGTGCTATAAATAGAAAGCAAATGAGAAATAACATATGTAAAGCTATAGAAGTGAATAACGGCTTTAAATTTAATATATCAATCAACAGTTTTACATAGAGGATTGCGTAAATGATAAAGAAGATAACTTTAACATATTTTTGCATGAGCACACCTTCCTACCATGGTTTGTTTGAGGATTATACTGTTATTATAAGGTTAGCTTTTGAATATTTGTATTTTTCTGTAATTATAACATTTTTTTGTATTTATAAATAGATGTGATTGATTTGAAATGTAAGAAAGCTTTTTCATGAATACGATTTAAAAAGAACAGAATACTAAAGGAGAATGAAAGAAGAAAGGTAGGAGTATTCCATGCAAAATTTAACAGAGCTTGAAGTAGAAAACTTACGTCATTTAATTGGTGGACACGCAACAATTATTAACAAGTTGGAGCAGTATGCACAGACGTGTACAGATCCACAATTGAAACAAATGTTACAAAAGGATGCGCAAGATGCACGAAATACGAAACAGCAATTAATGACTTTCCTAGGATAGGAGGAAGCGGAACATGAATGAAAAAGATATGGTAAATGATTATTTAGCAGGATTAAATGCAAGTTTAACAAGTTATGCAAATTATATTGCTCAGTCTGATAATGAACAGTTACACCAAACGTTAATTCAAATTCGTAATCAAGATGAAATGCGCCAACGTAATATGTATGAGTACGCAAAGCAAAAAAGTTATTACAAACCGGCAGCACCTGCGAATCCGATGATTGTGCAGCAATTAAAAAGTCAATTAAGTGCGGAATAACAGGAAAAAGAAGACGAGCGAATTTATTCGCTCGTCTTCTTTTTTATATGTCAATAAATACATAATAAATATTTTTCCAGCTGTAACAAATATGACGAAAATGGAATATAACAATTCACAAAAAGGACAAACGATTTGCTCAATATTTCACAAAGTATCCATGGTTTCTATCGTGAGAACCTTTATAATTAGGAGTGTAAAGAGCAAAAGAAATAGATTATATGATCAATTAGGAGAGATTGCTATGAAAAGACATACAAGAAAAATTGCAATTATCGGTACTGGATTAGTTGGATCAAGTTGTGCGTATTCCATTGTAAATCAAGGGATTTGTGAAGAGCTATTATTAATTGATATAAATCATGAACGTGCAGTTGGGGAAGCAATGGATTTATCACATTGCATTAACTTTACAAATACAAGAACAAAAGTATATGCAGGAAGCTATGAAGACTGCAAAGATATGGACATTGTTATTATTACAGCAGGGCCAGCACCAAAACCAGGGCAAAGTCGCTTAGATACTTTAGGAGCGAGTGCGAAGATTATGGAAAGTGTTGTTGGCGGCGTAATGGAAAGTGGATTTGATGGTATTTTCTTACTTGCATCGAACCCAGTTGATATTATTACATATGAAGTGTGGAAATTATCTGGATTACCTAGAAATCGCGTAATCGGTACTGGTACATCACTAGATTCTTCTCGCTTAAGAACAATTTTATCTGAAATGCTACATGTAGACCCTCGTAGTATTCATGGGTATTCATTAGGAGAACATGGTGATTCTCAAATGGTTGCTTGGTCTCATGTAACTGTTGGTGGAAAGCCAATTCTGCAAATTTTAGAAGAACAAAAAGAACGATTTGGTGAAATAGATTTAGATGAAATTGTTGAGAAGACTGCAAAAGCTGGTTGGGAAATTTATAAACGTAAAGGAACTACTTATTACGGAATTGGAAATTCTCTAGCATATATTGCGAGTTCAATCTTTAATGATGATCACCGTGTCATTGCTGTATCAGCCATTTTAGATGGTGAGTATGGTGAATATGATATTTGTACAGGAGTACCAGCTATTATTACTAGAGACGGTATAAGAGAAGTTGTAGAACTCAATTTAACAGAGGATGAAGAATCTCGATTCGCAAAATCAAACGATATTTTACGTGATTATATGAAAACAATTGGTTACTAACTTATAGAAGAAGGTGAAACAAATGAAGGAATATATAATGTCTCGTGTATTTAAAGCATCTGCTGGAATCGCACAAGGTATTTTCGTATCCCTCGGAATTGGTTTACTGATCGAAAATATAGGAAGAATTGTTGATATACCATTACTTATTACAATCGGAGTTGTTGCAAAATCACTAATGGCACCGGCAATTGGTGCCGGAATTGCTTTTATGCTCGGTGCAAACGGTCTTGTAATCTTCTCAGCGATGGTAGCCGGAGCAATTGGTGCCGGATCCATTTCAATTACTGAAGCTGGTCTAATTATTAAAACAGGTGAGCCAATCGGTGCATTATTAACAGCAACTTTAGCTGTATATATTGGTAAACGTTTAAGTGGAAAAACTGCGTTAGATATGATGCTCGTTCCATTTGCGGCCATATTAGGTTCTGGTTTAGTTGGTATTTGGTTATCTCATAATATTACTCCTGTTTTAAATACAGTTGGAGCGTTTATTAAAGATAGCTCAGCTGGTAGCCCATTCATCGCTTCTATCGTCATTGCAGTCGTTTGGGGACTATTACTTATCTCTCCAGCTTCATCAGCTGCGTTAGCAATTGCACTTAGCTTAGACGGTGTTGCAGGTGGTGCTGCTCTTGCCGGATGCGTCGCTCAGTTTATCGGATTCTCTGTCATCTCAGCGAAAGAAAATAATTTAGGTGGCATATTAGCTCAAGCACTTTGTACTCCGAAAGTACAGTTACCAAATATCACTAAAAATCCAATGATTCTCGTCCCAACTGTCGTTGCCAGTGCTATAGTCGGTCCAGTATCCGCATTAATTTTCCAACTGGAAGCAGGAAAGGAAATTGCAGGTCTTGGATTAAGTTCTCTTATCGCACCAATTAATTTAATTTCCAGCCAAGGATGGGAAGTTCTCCCGGCGATGGTAATTACTTATATCGTCATTCCAGTAGCTGTTTCTTATATACTTTACATTGCTCTTAAAAAAGCAGGTCGTATTCACTCTGGTGATATGACTGTACCGCAATATTAAGTTGAAAATCTCCTTACTAATAGATAAAAGCAGACTGAGAAGCCACAGTCTGCTTTTTTGTCATGCTACATTCTATGATTTTGTTTTACTGGAACTCTTATCGGTTCTTTGGCCAATAAGAGCTGAACGCCGAAGTAAAGTATGCTTGCAAGCGTCATTCCAGAAACGGCATCTACAAAGGCATGCTGCTTCGTAAATAGCGTTGATAAAATAATAAGTGTACCGAAGAAAGTAAGGATGTAATATTCAAAAGCATGCTGTTCTCTACGCTTAAAGGCAGCTAACATAATTACGAATGTAGTAAGAACGTGAATGCTAGGGAAACAGTTTACAGGTTGATCGATACTATAAATATAGCGAACTAGTTCAGAAAATACATCTGTTCCAACGACAGTCGGACGCGGTACAGTTGTTTGCCAAAAATAATAAATAGAAAAACAAGCAAGCTTTCCAAAAATAACACTACTTAAAGTGACATAATATTGCTTTCGGTCAGCAAAGCAGTAATAAATAAGTGCGCCGTATAAGTATGGAAACCAAAGTAAATAAGGAATAATAAATGCTTTTACAAATGGAATCCAATCATCTACTACAGTTGTAACGTCTACTGCGTGAACAGTCGATTTATTTAATACGTCGTAAAGGGGACTTACGAGCACGAGTAGAAGTATATAACTTAACGGAAGAAAAGATGAAAGTTTAAATTTCTTCATGTTGATCTCCTATGTTTAGTAATGTAAGTAAATTCAATTGATTATAATATAGAAACGTGAATTGGGCTATCGATTTTACTTACATTTTCTTGAATTAACCTTACGTTTTTGTCACTTGACTAAAAAGAAGGAGAGGGTGCTAAATGAAGCGTTTATCGTATTTCTTATTTTTTATATTGATATGCCTAGTAGGTGCTGGGTGTGCAAAGGATAAAGCAGGAGAGAAATTAGAATATAACGGAAGAGCACTCGTAATTGGAGTTGTTGGAGAAAAGCCGAAAGATACGTTTAGGAATGTAAAGTTTGAAGAAATGAAGTTAGAGGAACTGGAAAAGAAATCTAAGGAAGTGGATGGTTTTCTAATAATGAAAGATCACTTTCAAGAAGCCTCAACAGAGCAGTATAAAAATGTATTTTCATCGCTAAAGAAACCAGTGTTTTTTATCGGTTTACAAGATAAATCATATTCAATTTTTATTACAAAAGGAATAGAGTATAACAGTGCACGAAAAGATGTAAATGCTATGTATACGCAAGGCTTTGCAAATATCGGAAGTGGTGAAGGGCAACAATGGGCAATTGGTTTATCTAATGGTGGAAATACAGAAGAAAGTATTCATAATATGTATATCGTCGTATTTCAAACCATCGCAGATTATTTGAATAGATGATGAGGGAGCCTGTAAACGAGGCTTCTTATTTTTTAATCAAACGTTTGTTTAAGCTGTATGTTCGGTAGGAAGAAACTCCTGTAGTTCAAAGGTTAAGAAAGAAAAATGGAGAATTAATCAAACGCTTGTTTAAGATATATGTTTGGTGCAGAATCTAAAAAATTTATATATTTATTTTTTCTTAACAAATGGCGGAAAAATAAGAAAAATTCGCAGGATTATTAAAAATTATCACGAAATAAGTAAAAGTTTAGCGAATAATGGTTTGAAATAACAAAACGTTTTCTATATGATAAAGGTAAAGGTAAAGGTAAAGGTTAGTAAAAAAGTAGGTGAATTTATGACAGTAACATTTTATTCATATCCAAAGTGTGGCACATGTCAAAAGGCAAAGAAATGGTTTGAGGCAAACGATGTAGCATATGAGATGATTCATATTGTTGAAAATCCACCATCAAAAGAAGATTTACGTAATTTACATGAAAAAAGTGAATTACCATTAAAAAAATTCTTTAATACAAGTGGAATACGTTACCGTGAACTTGGTCTAAAAGATAAGTTGAAAGATGCAAGCGAAGACGAAATGTATGAGCTTTTAGCATCTGATGGCATGTTGATTAAACGTCCAATTGTAACAGATGGAACGAATGTAACACTTGGTTTTAACGAAGAGCAGTTTGAAAGTGTGTGGAAAAAGTACCAATAAGGTATTTTTACATAATTAATACATTCACTGGAGGTACAGTCATGAGCATTCCAAATAATTTACGTTACTCTGAAGAACACGAATGGGTAAAAACTGAAGGTAATGAAGTTGTTATCGGTATCACTCACTTTGCACAAGGTGAGCTAGGCGATATCGTATTCGTTGAACTTCCTGAAGTAGGTGCAACAATCGAAGCTGACGAGCCATTCGGAAGCGTAGAATCTGTTAAAACAGTTTCTGAGTTATACGCACCTGTAAGCGGTAAAGTTGTAGCAGTAAACGAAGAATTAAGTGACCAACCAGAACTTGTTAACGAATCTCCATACGAGGGTGCATGGATGGTTAAAGTTGAACTTTCTGATGCAAGCCAAGTTGAGAAGTTATTAACTGCAGAAAAATATGCAGAAATGACAAACCAAGACTAATTGTAGTCGACTAAAGGACAGCCTTTGTGCTGTCCTTTTTTATTTTGTGTGAAATAATGAAATTCAAGTTATATGTAAATAAATAAGCTATTATGAGAAAAACTGTTTTGTGGTAAGGTTTCATAAGTCTTCACAATCTAAACGAGCCGCTTGCGCTTTTCATTGTCCAGCTCCACCTCCTAGCCCTTCATGTCTAAGAACCTTCCGTACGAGAAGACAAAAAGCGTCTTCTGTACGAAAGAACCTTAGCCAACAGGGCTAAACAGTCGGTTCCGCTTTTCGTTGTCTAGCTCCAGCGGCTAGAACAGTCGGTCATTTCACTCCTTCACTTGAGGCAAAAGGCGCCTCTAGTTCAGGAGTTCCAATGCCCTCCTGTTCTAAACGAGCCGCTTCCGCTTTTCTTTTGCAAAAATAAACAGGAAACAACATGAAAATAACGAATATACTATATACTAAGTTCAAGGTTATATAGTATATGGTGATCGGGTGATGACATATGATTTATGTAGAAAAAGTCATTATTGTAGAAGGTACATCAGATAGAAGAAAGATTGAATCTATTATTCGTGAACCGGTGGAAATTGTTTGTACAAATGGTACAATTGGTTTGTCGAAAATGGATGAGCTCGTTGATCAGTTTTTTGATAAGGAAGTGTATGTGCTAGTGGATGCTGATGATGCTGGAGAAAAGTTAAGGAAACAATTTCGAAAAGAATTTCCGCAAGCCGAGCATATCTATATTGATCGCTCGTACCGAGAAGTGGCAACTGCGCCATCTACACACTTAGCAAATGTATTATGGGGAGCCGACATTGACGTTTATACAGAATATTTACGGTAAGGAATGATAGAAGTGATTGATTGGACAGGAGCCGAAGCTACAGCCCTAATAGAGAACGAAGAAAAAACAGTATTATATGTATATACTCCAATGTGTGGAACATGCCAATTAGCAAAAAAGATGTTAACAGTTGTTGAGATGACAATTGAAGGCCTCAAAATTGGGATGTTAGATTTAAATTATGCTCCGTATTTAGCGAAAGAGTATGGGATTGAAAGTGTACCTTGTTTACTTGTTTTTGAAAATGGGACACTGATGAAGAAGATATACGCATTTCATTCGGTTGAATATTTATATACGGAATTAAAGTAGGCGGCAAAATTTTTGCCGCCTCGACATATTTCTTGGGAAATATGTCGAGATGCAGGGTGGATACAGTATTTGTCGAGCGAAAATAACAGGATTGCTCTTTAGTGAGAGGGAATGGTATGTAATAGAAAGTGATATGAAGGATGTGATTTAGGGTGAGATTATATTCTTTGCTTCAATCATTTGTAAATTACGCTAATGGTCAATATCATTTAGAACCGCTTTTAAGACAAGAAGAAAAAACTGTTAATTTTCGCTTTGGAGATGAAAGTTGTTCGTTACAAATTTCAAGAGATTATATAGAGCTGGTACATGAGGAAAGAGGAACGGAACAAATCATTTGCTTAGATGAAAAGGATATAGAACAATTGGTGAATGGAAATGTACGATTGCAAATGTTAATGAACGATGGACGTGTACAATATTCAGGAACGTACCGAACGATGTTATTAGTGGAATCGATGTTTCATATATGTAAACCGATGTCAGTAGGTGCTTAAAATTCTGAAGTTTCATTTTTTGCGAAAATTTCTGTTGACATGGTGAGTGTATATTGATACAATTCAAGTCATAAAATATAGACAATTTCATAAATTTCAAATCAGACGAAAATTCAGACGAAAATTGAATCTGATTTCTCTTATCAAGAGAGGTGGAGGGACTGTGCCCTGTGAAGCCCGGCAACCGTCAACTTATGTTGAAATGGTGCCAATTCCTGCAAAGCGAATGCTTTGAGAGATGAGAGAGAGGGATAATGTTGTTATATACGCATATAAACCTTTCTGCTTCTCTAAAGCAGAAAGGTTTTTTTATTGTTTGAATGTGGAGGACATTCAAATAATAAAAGTAATGATAACATTGGACTACACGCATTAAAAATAAAAAATTGCGGAGTCGATCCAAACAAAAAAGGGGTGAACATCATGATTCTATTAGAGAACGTAAAGAAAATATATAAGGCGAAAAGCGGTGATGTCACTGCTGTAGATAACGCCAATTTAAAAATAGAAAAAGGCGAAATATTTGGTGTTATTGGATATAGCGGCGCTGGAAAAAGTTCGTTAATCAGATTGTTTAATCAGTTAGAGAAACCGACTTCTGGCCAAATTACAATTGCGAATCGTGTTATATCAGCAATTACAGGAAGTGAACTTCGTAAGGCAAGACAAGAAATCGGAATGATTTTTCAACACTTCAACTTACTTTGGTCACGAACTGTACGTGAAAATATTGAGTTTCCACTTGAAATTGCAGGTGTTGATAAAGCGAAGAGAAGAAAACGTGTTGATGAATTAATTCATCTTGTTGGATTAGAAGGAAGAGGAGACGCGTACCCATCTCAGCTGAGTGGAGGACAAAAGCAACGCGTCGGGATTGCAAGAGCATTAGCTAACAATCCACAAGTGCTTTTATGTGATGAAGCAACGTCAGCTCTTGATCCGGAAACGACAGATCAAATTTTAGATTTACTATTAGACATTAATAAGCGTCTTGGTTTAACAATTGTACTCATTACACATGAAATGCACGTGATTCGAAAGATTTGTAACCGAGTGGCGGTAATGGAGAGAGGAAAGATTGTAGAAACAGGTCCAGTACTTGATGTATTCCGTAATCCGAAGCAAGATATTACGAAACGATTTGTACAGCAGTTAACAGATTCTGAAGATACAAATGAAACAATTGAAAATTTAATTGAAAAATATCCAGATGGAAAAGTAATTCGTTTGCAGTTTATCGGTGAGGCTGTAGAAAGACCAGTGCTTCAACGATTAATGCAACGCAGTGATATAGAAGTTAGCATTTTGCAAGGAAATATTGCACAAACGAATAACGGTTCTTACGGTAGTTTAGTTGTTCATTTAAATGGTGAGGAAACAGCGATCCAGCAAGCAATAGAAGGAATTCATCAAGATCAAGTAGAGCTGGAGGTGATTGCACATGGATAAGTTACTCGCAAATGTTGATTGGAATCAAATGTTAGAAGCAACTGGTGAAACGTTATATATGACGGCAATCGCAGCCCTTGCGACATTTGTTTTAGGACTAATTTTAGGATTGTTACTCTTCATGACAGCAAAAGATAATTTATGGGAAAACAAATCAATTAATACGGTGATTGGAGCATTCGTAAATATATTCCGCTCTATACCGTTCATCATTTTAATTATTTTATTAATCCCATTTACAAAGATTCTTCTTGGAACAATTCTTGGAGCAAGTGCAGCTCTGCCGGCTTTAATTATTGGAGCCGCACCATTCTACGCGAGAATGGTCGAAATTGCACTTCGCGAAATTGATAAAGGTGTAATTGAAGCTTCAAAAGCAATGGGAGCAAAAACAAGCACAATTATTTTGAAAGTGTTAATTCCAGAATCATTACCAGCATTAGTATCTGGTATTACGGTTACGACAATTGCTTTAGTAGGCTATACAGCAATGGCGGGAGTTGTTGGTGCTGGTGGCCTTGGAACACTTGCTTACTTAGAAGGATTCCAGAGAGGGAATAACGATGTAACAATCGTTGCGACAATTTGTGTATTACTAGTTGTATTTTTAATCCAGTGGATTGGTGATAGTTTAACGACTCGAATAGATAAACGATAATAAAAACGGGAGGATATTTTAAATGAAAAAATTATTACTTACGGCACTTATTTCAACTTCAATTTTTGGGTTAGCTGCTTGTGGCGGGAAAGATAAAGATGAAAAGAAACTTGTTGTTGGTGCTTCTAACGTACCGCATGCTGAAATTTTAGAAAAAGCAAAACCGTTACTTGAGAAAAAAGGAATTGAATTAGAAGTGAAAAAATTCCAAGATTACGTGTTGCCAAATAAATCGTTAGCGGATAAGGAATTAGATGCAAACTATTTCCAGCACATTCCATATTTAGAAAAAGAAATTAAAGATAAAAAATATGATTTTGAAATAGCAGGGAAAATTCATATTGAACCAATTGGTGTATATTCTCAAAAATATAAGAGTTTAAAAGAACTTCCAGACGGGGCGACAATTATTATGAGTAATTCCGTTACTGACCATGGACGTGGTTTAGCAATTTTACAAAAAGAAGGCATTTTAAAAATTAAAGACGGAGTAGATCCAGTTAGTGCAACTCCAAAAGATATTGCAGATAATCCGAAACACTTAAAATTCAAAACGGATATTGAGCCTGGTTTGTTGCCACAAGTGTATAACAATAAAGAAGGCGACGCTGTTTTAATTAACTCGAACTATGCAATTGATGCGAAATTAAACCCAGAAAAAGATGCAATTGCAATTGAAGGCGATGATTCTCCATACGCAAACGTACTAGTGGTTCGTAAAGGTGATAAAGATAAAAAAGCGATTAAAGAGCTTGTAGAAGTATTACATTCTAAAGAAATTGAAGACTTTATTACTAAAGAATATAAAGGTGCAGTTGTTCCTGTAAAAGAATAATTGCTGAAAAAGGGCTGGTGTATGCCGGTCCTTTTTTACTACATAACTATAGGGAGAAGGGGACGTCATATGAAAAAGATTCTATTGTCAGTTGTTACAGCATTATCTGTATTTACATTAGCTGCTTGCGGAGGGAAGGAAGAGAATAAGCTTGTTGTGGGAGCTTCTAACGTGCCGCACGCTGTTATTTTAGAAAAGGCACAGCCGATATTAGAGAAAAAAGGCATTAAGTTAGAGATTAAAAAGTTTCAGGATTATGTACTGCCAAATAAAGCGTTAGCGGATAAAGAAATTGATGCGAACTACTTCCAGCATATTCCGTACTTAGATAAAGAAATTCAAGAAAAGGGATATAAAATTGTAAACGCAGGAAAAATCCATTTAGAGCCGATGGGTATTTATTCTAAGAAGTATAAAAGCTTAAAAGACTTACCAGATGGCGGGACAGTGATTATGAGTAATAACGTAGCGGAGCGTGGCCGTATGCTAGCACTGTTACAAAAAGGCGGCGTTATTAAATTAAAAGACGGAGTAGATGTTGTTAAGGCAACAGTAAAAGATGTAGTCGAAAATCCGAAAAACTTAAAGTTTAAAACAGATGTAGAGCCTGGATTGTCACCAAAGCTGTATGAAAATAATGAAGGTGATGCTTTATTTATTAATTCAAACTATGCAATTGATGCAAAATTAAATCCAACAAAGGATGCAATTGCGATTGAAGGAGCGGACTCTCCGTATGCAAACATCATTGCAGTTCGTAAAGGTGATGAGAAGAAAAAAGAAATTAAAGAGCTAGTAGAAGTGCTACATTCAAAAGAAATTCAAGATTTTATTAATAAAGAATATAAAGGTGCTGTACTTCCGGTAAGTGAATAAATATAAGGAAAGGGCTGGAAAATTATCAGTCCTTTTTTCTTTATATAAATAAGAAGAAAGGTGTATCATAGAAAGATGTGAAGGAAATACTTATATACATTTGTGAAAAAACGGTTACTTTTTTTCGTCGTTTGCGATATCATTTTATTTGATATAAAATTAGAATGAGAATAAAATGAGAATATGAACGTTTTAGGAATTTTTAAAATGTATATATAGGATTAATGGAGGTATTGAGATGGCTGGTTCTACATTAACGGTTAAAGACTTACACGTATCAATTGATGGCAAAGAAATTTTAAAGGGTGTAAACCTTGAAGTAAAAGGTGGAGAAATCCACGCAATTATGGGACCTAACGGAACAGGTAAATCAACTTTATCTTCTGCAATTATGGGTCACCCAAAGTATGAAGTAACAGAAGGTAGCATCATCATCGACGGTGAAGATGTATTAGAAATGGAAGTAGACGAGCGCGCACAAGCAGGTCTATTCCTAGCAATGCAATATCCAAGTGAAATTAGCGGAGTAACAAACGCTGACTTCTTACGTTCTGCAATTAACGCACGTCGTGAAGAAGGCGATGAAATTTCTCTTATGAAATTTATCCGTACATTAGATAAAAACATGGAATTCCTAGAAATGGATCCAGAAATGGCACAACGTTACTTAAACGAAGGTTTCTCTGGTGGAGAGAAAAAACGTAATGAAATCCTTCAATTAATGATGATTGAGCCAAAAATCGCAATCTTAGATGAAATCGACTCAGGTCTTGATATCGATGCATTAAAAGTTGTATCTAAAGGTATTAACGAAATGCGCGGCGAAGAGTTCGGTTGCCTAATGATTACGCATTATCAACGTTTATTAAACTACATCACTCCAGACTTCGTTCACGTTATGATGAACGGTCGTATCGTTAAATCTGGTGGCCCTGAGCTTGCACAACGTCTAGAAGCTGAAGGTTACGACTGGATTAAAAAAGAATTAGGTATTGAAGACGAAACAACAGAGCAAGAAGCGTAAGAGAGGAGCATAAACATGACAATCGGTACATTACCTTTCGATCAAGAAACAATCCGTCAACGCGCAAGCGAAGTAAACGAAGCTGCTTGGTTGACTGAGTTCCGCTTACAAGCTCTTGCACAAGCAACTGAACTTCCAATGCCAACGCCTGATAAAACGAAAATTGACAAATGGGACTTTATCGGAAAAGGCGACGCTGCTAAGCAAGAGCCTGTAAGTTCTTTAACTGAACTTCCAGAAGCAGTGAAAAACTTAATCGATGAAAATAACAGCGTATTAGTACAACGCACTGGTACAACTGCATTCGTTTCTTTAGCAGACGAAGCAAAAGAAAAAGGTGTTATTTTTACAGACATCGTAACAGCAGCAACTGAGCATGCTGAACTAGTACAAAAGTACTTAATGAAAGACGGCGTGAAAGTAGACGAGCATCGTCTAACTGCACTTCATGCTGCATTAATCAACGGTGGTGCATTCGTATATGTTCCGAAAAACGTTGTTCTTGAAACTCCACTTCAAGCTGTATTCTTAGTAGACGGCGAAGAAGCTAACGTATATAACCACGTACTATTCGTAGCTGATGCGAACAGTACTGCAACTTATGTAGAAAACTATGTTGCAAATGAAAATGCTAAAGGTATTGCAAATATCGTAGCAGAAGTAATCGTGGAACAAGGCGCACAAGTGAAATTCGGTGCAGTTGATCTATTAGCAAAAGACGTAACAACTTACGTTAACCGCCGCGGCGTTGTAGGACGCGACGGCCGTATTGATTGGGCTCTAGGCCTTATGAATGACGGAAACACAATTTCAGAGAACGTTACGAACTTAATGGGCGACGGTTCATATGCTGATACGAAAACAGTAACAATTGGCCGTGGCAACCAAACACAAAACTTTACAACTAAAGTTGTTCACTTCGGTAAACATTCTGAAGGTTGGATTTTAAAACACGGTGTACAAAAAGATAGTGCAACATCTATCTTTAACGGAATTGGTAAGATTGAACACGGTGCATCTAAATCAAATGCACAACAATCTTCTCGCGTTCTTATGTTAGATGAAAAAGCTCGCGGTGATGCAAACCCAATTCTTTTAATCGACGAAGATGATGTAATGGCAGGTCACGCAGCTTCAGTAGGTCGCGTAGATCCAGTCCAACTATACTACTTGATGAGCCGTGGTATTCCAAAACGCGAAGCAGAACGTTTAGTCATCCATGGATTCTTAGCACCTGTAGTTAATGAGCTTCCAATTGAAGGAGTAAAGGCACAGCTTGTTGAGGTAATTGAAAGGAAAGTTCGCTAATGAATATTCATGAAATACGCAAACAGTTTCCAATTCTTGATCAAAAAGTGAACGGCAAACAACTTGTTTATTTCGATAGTGCAGCAACTTCTCAAAAACCAATTCAAGTCATTGAAACGTTAGAACGTTACTATAAAGAATATAATTCTAACGTGCATCGCGGTGTTCATACGCTCGGTACGAAAGCTACCGACGCGTATGAAGGTGCACGTGAGAAAGTTCGCAAGTTTATCAATGCGAAATCAATGGAAGAGATTATTTTCACGCGCGGAACGACAACTGCATTAAATACAGTAGCGGCTAGCTATGGTCTTGAAAATGTAAAAGAGGGCGATGAAATCGTTATTTCTTACATGGAGCACCATAGTAATATCATTCCGTGGCAACAAGTTGCGAAGAAAACTGGTGCAACTTTAAAATATCTTCCGCTTCAACCAGATGGGACAATTTCAATAGAAGATGCTCGTCAAACAATTACACCGAATACAAAAATCGTTTCTATCATGTATGTTTCTAACGTACTTGGAACGATTAACCCTGTAAAAGAAATCGGAGCAATTGCACACGAAAATGGCGCAATTATGGTCGTTGACGGTGCACAAAGTACACCTCACATGAAAGTAGATGTACAAGATTTAAACTGTGATTTCTACGCATTATCTGCTCATAAGATGTGTGGCCCTACAGGTATCGGCGTATTATATGGTAAAAAAGAATTGCTAAACAATATGGAGCCAATTGAATTTGGTGGTGAAATGATTGATTTCGTAGATTTACAAGAATCTACTTGGAAAGAGCTTCCGTGGAAGTTTGAAGCAGGTACACCGATTATCGGTAATGCAATCGGACTTGGTGCGGCAATTGATTTCCTAGAAGAAATCGGTCTTGATAATATTGAAAAGCATGAGCATGAATTAGCGCAATACGCTTTAGAAAGACTATCAGAAGTAGATGGCGTTATAATTTATGGTCCAAAGCATCGCGCTGGTCTTGTTACATTTAATATTGAAGACGTACATCCTCACGATGTAGCGACTGTATTAGATGTAGAAGGCATTGCAGTTCGCGCAGGACATCACTGTGCACAACCGCTTATGAAGTGGCTAAAAGCTTCTTCAACAGCACGTGCGAGCTTCTATTTATATAATACAAAAGAAGAAATTGATACATTTGTTGACTCGCTAATCAAGACAAAGGAGTATTTCACAAATGTCATTTAATAATTTAGATACGTTATATCGTCAAGTTATTATGGATCATTATAAAAATCCTCGTAACCATGGCGTATTAGAAGATAGTGTTACCGTTAACTTGAACAATCCAACTTGCGGCGATCGTATTCAACTTACGATGAAAGTAGAAGAAGGTATTGTGCAAGAGGCGAAGTTTGAAGGCGAAGGATGTTCAATCTCAATGTCTTCAGCTTCAATGATGACACAAGCAGTAAAAGGTAAGAAAATTGAAGAAGCACTTCAGCTTTCGAAAATTTTCTCTGACATGATGCTAGGAAAAGAGTACGATGACAGCATCGATTTAGGAGATATTGAAGCATTACAAGGCGTATGCAAGTTCCCTGCACGTATTAAATGTGCAACATTAGCGTGGAAAGCGTTAGAAAAGGGCTTAAACGAAGATAAGTAATGTTAAAGGTTCCTAAAAACGAGGTTATCTAAGGAGGGACACACCAACATGGCGAAGCAACTGCCAGATATCGGCGATTATAAATATGGTTTCAAAGACAAAGACGTTTCGATTTTCCGTGCTGGACGCGGTTTAACAAAAGAAATCGTTGAAGAAATTTCACGTATGAAAGAAGAACCACAGTGGATGTTAGACTTCCGTTTAAAATCACTGGATAAGTTCTACGAAATGCCAATGCCACAATGGGGCGGCGACTTAAACGACTTAGATTTCGATGAAATTACGTACTACGTAAAACCATCTGAGAAATCTGAGAAGTCTTGGGATGAAGTACCTGATGAAATTAAAGCAACATTTGATAAATTAGGTATTCCAGAAGCTGAGCAAAAATATTTAGCTGGTGTATCTGCACAGTACGAATCTGAAGTTGTATACCACAACATGAAAGAAGACCTAGAAGCTCTAGGAATCGTCTTCAAAGATACAGATAGCGCATTAAAAGAGAACGAAGATATTTTCCGTGAACATTTCGGAAAAGTAATCCCACCAACAGACAACAAATTCTCTGCATTAAACTCTGCAGTTTGGTCTGGTGGATCATTCATCTACGTTCCAAAAGGTGTTAAAGTTGATACACCACTTCAAGCGTATTTCCGTATTAACTCTGAAAATATGGGACAATTCGAACGTACGCTTATCATTGTAGACGAAGGCGCACACGTACACTACGTAGAAGGTTGTACAGCACCTGTTTACACTACTAACTCACTTCACAGTGCGGTAGTAGAAATCATCATTAAAAAAGATGCTTATTGCCGTTATACAACAATCCAAAACTGGGCGAACAACGTATACAACCTAGTTACAAAACGTGCGGTTTGTGAAGAAAACGCAACGATGGAATGGATTGACGGTAACATCGGATCTAAATTAACGATGAAATACCCAGCAGTTATCTTAAAAGGCGAAGGCGCTCGTGGTTTAACATTATCTATCGCGATTGCTGGTAAAGGCCAACACCAAGATGCTGGTGCGAAAATGATTCACTTAGCACCAAACACGTCTTCAACAATCGTTTCTAAATCGATTGCGAAGCATGGTGGTAAAGTAACTTACCGTGGTATCGTACACTTCGGACCAAAAGCGAAAAACTCTCGCTCTAACATCGAGTGTGACACGTTAATCATGGATAACCAATCTACATCTGATACAATTCCTTACAACGAAATCAAAAACGATTACGTTTCACTTGAGCACGAAGCGAAAGTATCTAAAGTATCAGAAGAACAATTATTCTACCTAATGAGCCGTGGTATTTCTGAGCAAGAAGCTACAGAAATGATCGTAATGGGCTTCATTGAACCATTCACTCGCGAACTTCCAATGGAATACGCAGTTGAAATGAACCGCCTAATCAAGTTTGAGATGGAAGGTTCTATAGGATAAAGAGATTATAAGTGTATCAACGGCTAATTGCAAATCGTTATTTTTATGATACCGATATGATACCGATTAGTCGTCGAATACGCTCATAGCTTTTTGTTTCCGTTCAATATACAAATGTCCATAAGTATCAGCAGTTTCTTTGATATTTTCGTGACGCATTAATTCTTTAACGAGATAAATATCTACACCTTTATTTATAAGATATGCTGCATAACTGTGACGTAATGAATGGATACGTAATTCTGGGAACACTTCCTTATACTTTTTATGATAGTGGTTATAGTGATATGGAGTAATACCACCAAATACAAAATGATTTTCATCGAATCCGTATGTTTTTTCTGCGGATTCTTTTTTTATCTCACCTAACATTCCTACTAATAATTTGGGGATTGGAACAATTGCTTCACTTGCAGCTGTTTTTACTGATGTTAAAACTCTCTCATTTAAACTCCAAGATTTATTAACGTTAATTTGATGTTCAGCTAATTCAATATTACTCCACTTTAAAGCAAGTGCTTCTCCTACACGTAATCCTGTATAAAACATGAGGATCGTTAACTCTTTATAGTAATGCATATTAAATTTTTGTACGCGTTTATCAAACTCTTCTCTTTTAATAAAATCAATTCGTTTTTTACCTCTAGGCATAGTTGGTACTTGCAATGTCGGATCATACCGAAGGTTATAGAATCTTTTAGCATGATTCATTAATACTTTGAAATTGCTATAGACTGTTCTTGCGCTTTCAGGAGAACTTAATGAACTACTTAAATACTTTTGGAAATCTAGAACTTGTTGGGTACTAATATCTTTAACTTTAATGTGACCAAAACGTGGTTTGATATGTAGATTATACTCGTTAGTACGACGACGAATAGTCTTAGGCTTATAAGTTTTGAAATTGATATTATGTTCAAATACTTCATCAAAGGTCACTTCATCTGTGAATGCATCTTTAATACTTGCAACAAATTCAGCTTCAGCCAGAATAGCATCTCCGCGTTTTTTAAAACCTCTTTTTAATTTTTGTTTATTTCTACCGTACATATCTTTATATCTAACTTTAAAATACCAGGTTTTTCTTTCTTTATCTTTATAAACAGGCATTAAGGTTACTCCTTTTATATATAGTTAAGAGCAGCAAACGTATATAGATTAGCTGCTCCTTCTGTTTAATTCTCTTGCGCAAAAGAATTACAAATCTTGAGTAAATCTGATTGCTTTGCCGATTATCTTAGCTGGGTTATTTTCATCTATAATCATTGGATTGTGCGTTGGGTTATCTGGCATAAGCATAATTATATCTCCTTGCTTTTTAATCCTTTTTAAAGTGGCTTCTGTATCTCCGTTTACAAGAACAGCAGCTATTTCACCAGATTCTACATCTGGTTGCTCACGGACCATTACATAGGCACCGTCAGGTATTGTCGGTTCCATTGAATTACCTTTAGCTTTAAGATAAACTAAATTCCCACCTGGAAGATGATCTGTTGCTTCACATCTGTATTCTTCGTAATTATGTTCTGCTAGTATAGGAACACCACAAGCTATTGCACCTAACACAGGGATTCTAACACTTGTTGGACATTCTGATTCGTAACTTTGCTCCTCTTCCGTTAAGTCAGATCGAGTGACTTTGAAGTAATCTGCCAACATCTGAATTTTATCTGGTCTAGGATAAGTTTTTGCTTGCATCCAATTAGAAAAAGTAGTTTCTGGTATATTCAGTTCGTTAGCCAGATCGGTTTGAGAAATTCCATTGCGACTTAAATATTTTTTTAAGTTATTTGAAAAAATTATTTTTAAAGTATTAGCGTTCATATTCCTTTGCTCACCTCACTTTCTAATACTATGATACCGAAAATCGGTAGTGTTGTAAATGGTAAAACTACTTTTAAAAGGAATTTTTTTGTGTAATTACCGTTGACAATTCGGTAAAACGGTAGTAAATTAAATTCAGAACTTGTCGAAAGGAGTTGAAAAAGATGTTTCAAATTACCTTAGCTGCCGCAAGAGTTAATGCTGGATTTAAGCAAGAGCCAGCAGCCGAAAAGATTGGTGTTACTGCAAAAACACTTAGTAATTATGAACGAGGAGTTACTGCTATTCCTGGTACTGTGTTAAAAAAAGCATCTTTAGTATACGGCATACCGTCAGATATGATTCGATTACCACAAGTGGATGATGGTATTTATGATGATGAATTTTTTTTGAAACAAAGTACCGTTTAAAGGTACTAAAACGGAGGTGTTAAACGATGGACAAAAAACTTTTCTATAATTCAAAGGAAGTTAAATCAATGCTGGGACTTGGTTGTATAAGAACCGCTCAAATAAGAATTAAAGCCATGAATGATGAATTAAAAGAAAGAGGATACTGGATTGAACGTGGGAAAGTACCAGTTTCCTTTTTCCATGAAAAGTACCCATATGTTGAACAAGAAGGGGGAAAATCCGCATGAACGGAGTACTATCCGCAAGTAAATTAATGAAAGCATCAGAAGTTGTAAAAAGATGCGCTGAAATGAGACATAGTCCCGCGCTATTACTTATTACTGAATTAGAAGCAAAGTGTCAGTTAAGGGAAATGAACCGTAAGGTGTCAAATCGAAGGGAGGTGAGTTAATTGTTCAAAGGTTATTGCTTTATTGAAAAAGACGGAGAATTTTGTCCAGCGGTTAATCTTGCGAATGCACAAGAAACTTGGAACTACGTAATTTTACAAAAACGAATTTTTCCAGAAGTTCGAATTTGCGATGAAGATGATTTTACTGTAGTTCATGCACTCGATGGAAAGATTGTATTTCCGCAAGAGTGGGTTGAAATGGAAAAGAAAATGAAGGAGGTGAGTTAATTGAAGGATGGAAACGATGTATTTACAAATTTAAAGCAAGCTTTTGAAGAAGCCGTTCAATATGCAGTGGTAAATAGCATGCGTGAATGCAATGTAAACGAGATACAACATTCAGAACTGTTGACGGCAGTAAGGAACGAAGCATCTCGAAGATTAAAAGAAAGAAATGTACCTTATCAAGATGGTCTTGCGAATGTAATTACTGGTCGTAAAAAGTATCAAGATTAATAAAGGGAGTTGAGTTAAATGAAAGAAGTAACTTTAGTTTTTAAATCAGGTAGAACAGCAAGTTTTACGGTAGAGCAATTTAAAACATTTAAAAATAGCTTTGGTTTTTTATCGGGGATTGAATATGAAGGTGCGGCTACGAAGGTTCCCTTCCACATTAGTGTGAGCAATATCGATGCAATATTTGTGGAAGACATTGATGAAAAGGAATCCATTAAGGAACCTGATCATCCAATTGAAGATTTTTATGGTAATGAAATTATGAAAGATGAAACTTACTTTGTGTTTGATTGCGATGTTGTACTTGAACAGAATTTAAAACAATATTTGACAGAAGAATACGAAGTTCAATGCTATCAAGCTCAATAATTAAAGAAAGGATGGTAAAAGAAAATGACACCTGAAGAGTTGTTTGAAGAGAAACAACATTTAGTGATAGCGGCGATTAAACAAAGGTTTGGAAGTATGGCAAGAGCTACACAAATTGCAGAAATGAACAATATGGAGTTGGACGATTTAATTCAAGTAGGTCGTATGCATTTATGGCAGTGCTGCGTGAAATATGATGCAGAGAGAGTGAAAACATTCAATGCATATGTCATGAAAGGTATGAAATGGGCAATGAGCGATGAAATTCACATGAAAGGAATGCCTTTTAAGATAAGTAGAAAAGTTAGTCATGAGGAAAGGAACCAAATTAATTTTCATTCGATTGATTTACATCGAGATGAGGAAACAGTAAACGAATTCTACGCAGTGTCTCCAATTGATGTGGAAGAAGAAGTAATATCATCCATTGAGTTTGAAGAAGTAACGAGTGTGCTGGAAGAAAAAGAAAAGTCAATCATTCTGCACATCGGTGAGGGGTATACCACAGCAGAAATTGCAATGAAATTTGAGATGGGACAATCCACAGTGAATGGAAAGAAAAACAAAGCATTTCTAAAAATTAATCCTGATTATAAACCGATGAAGCAAACATCATTTTTCAGGGGTAAAAGGACATTAAAAAACCACCTGCGCCAACAGGTGATCTAAGTAAAAATATTCACAGTTATTATAGCATGAATTGATTTCGTGTAAAGGAGAGACTATATCTTGAAGAACGGTAAAAAGCCGAACAAACGTGAAAAGATTCATATTCAATCACATAATTTAAATCCACATGATTGGTTGATTTTTAAGAAAGTAAATAAGGAATTGCATTTGGTCCATCGGACTACTGGTGTAACTCGTATAATTCCAAATTTATAGATTAGGAGAAAGATATAAATGGCTAATGAAATCACGCCTAAATTAGTTGCTGATATAACAGATAAAAGTTTTGGCATACAGCTAATTGTTACTGGTCTTGCTCACTTAGTAGAGGAAGAGGGATATACACCACATGAAGCATTAAGTATCGCTCGTTACACAGGAAATAATTGTTTCCATGCGTTAGCAGAATTGAAGAAGGAGGCTAAAAAATGAACGACAAACCAATAGATGAATTAGTCGCGGAAAAGGTTATGGGATGGATTAAACCACCTGAAACATCAATCCTTAAATCAATGTGGGTTTCTAAGCCAATAGGTATGGTTCATCGTGAATTACCTAAATTTAGTATGAATATGGAAGATGCATGGTTAGTTGTTGATAAATTACAAGATTCATTTAAATCAGTGGAAATATTTATTGAAGACAGAATGACAAATGTGATTATAACTGAACATTTCCCAAGTGGACATCTAAAAGATAAATATCAGGGATATGAAAGATCGGCTCCTTTAGCTATTTGCAAAGCTGCATTAAAAGCTGTAGGGGAGGAATGGCAGTAATGGATATTAAATCAGTTGCTAAAGCTGTACAAGCTATACGAGAAGGTAGAAATGAAGATGGAATCATTAGTATTCGTGGTAATGAAGTACGCCTTAGTAATGAAGCATTCGAAGCAATTTTAGGTGAAAACAGGATTAAACCAATCATAGCGAGTCGTGAATCAGAAGAAGTTCCATATGAAGTGGCATTTATAAGTGAAAATGTTGTCTATTACTCTCTCTATACTCTAGAAAGAATGGAAGAAAAAATTGGAGGGATACCCAATAGTAGAAAACTCAATGGTACTTGGAAATTGTCATGATTCAGTTGTAAGTGATGTTATGAGTGATTGTAAAAGTTGTGGGAAAGAAATCTATTTTGGTGAAGAGTACCGGGATATTGATGGTGATTACATACACGATGAAACAGATTGCATCAAACAATATATAGAGTCTCATTCCATAAAGAAAGTTGCGGGTGAGTAGAATGAATGCCGCTATTGAAGAATTAGAAAAAACTTTAGACGTGGAGCAAAAAAGGCTAAATGATTATAAACGGAATTTAGAAAGGTTAATAGAAAAGAAACCAATCGTTGAACAAAATATTCAAGATACTGAGATTAAGATCCAGGACATTGAAGCTTCAATTTTTGTTCTGAAAAATATGGTGAAGGAGTGAATTAATTGGAAATCACAAATGGTTCTCAAATTACAAAAAGTAAAAAAGCAAAAATCATTATCTATTCAAAGCCAGGTAACGGAAAAACAACGGTTGCTGGATTATTGCCAGGTAAAACATTAGTCCTGGATATCGATGGGACAAGCCAAGTGTTATCCGGTTATGAAAATGTAGACGTAGCCAAAATTGATGGTGAAAATCCACATGATAGCATCCTAAAGTTCTACGCACACGCAAAAGCCAACATCAGTAAATACGATAACATCTTTATCGATAATCTAACGCATTATCAAAAGTTATGGCTACTAAAAAAAGCTGAAAAGACTAAAAGTGGTATGCCGGAATTAAAGGACTATGGCTTGCTAGATAATCATCTTTTGAAGCTAGTAGAAACATTTAATTCATTAGATGCAAATGTTATTTTCACAGCTTGGGAGACAACAAGAAACATCACTCATGATGATGGTCAACAGTATAACCAATTCATTCCTGACATTCGAGATAAGATTGTTAATCACATTATGGGAATCGTTCATGTTGTCGGTCAATTAGTTAAAAAGGCTGATGGAACAAGAGGATTTATGTTAGAAGGCAATCAAAGCGTGTTTGCTAAGAACCATTTAGATACGCGTCTCGGTTGCATACAAGAAGAATTAATAGCACCATCCAAAAATTAAATATAACGAATACAAGGGAGAGATTATAATGTCATTTTTCAAAATGGATGAAGTAGAAGAAGTAAAAGGATTTTCATTAATTGAAGTAGGAAATTATGAAGTGGTTGTATTAAATGCTGTCGAGGGTTTAACGCAAAATAAAAAAGCCAAATTAACAGTGGATTTTGAAATTCGTTCGGATGTCCCGCAAGATCATCAAGGTCAAAAGGTCCAATATACAACATTTACATTTGAGCATCCAACAGCTAGGGGGATTGCTAAGTCATTCTTATTAGCTTGTGGTATGCCTGAAAATTATAATCCGCAAGGTCCTGCACAAATGGCGAAAGATGTTTTCAATAAACACTTAAATGTCTATATTACACACGATAAAAAAGATGATGGGCGTGTATTCCCTAAAGTATCAAGTTATAGTACTTCAAAGGTGAATCCCCCAATGCAAACAGGTGAACCAATTACTATTGGCGATGATGATTTACCATTCTAAATAACTAAATAGAGAGGTCGGTTTTGTCGACTTCTCTTTTTTATACTCAAAAACAGTGAATGAGGTGAAAATATGGATCTGACTGGAAAAGAAATAAAGGAAATCCGTTTATCTTTAGGGCTTACTTTAGAAGAGTTCGGAGAAAAAATTGATGGTGCTAACAAATCAATTGTCTCAAAGTGGGAACGTGACGAAACAAAACCGAGTCCACGTAGATTGAAAATCATTAATGAAATGTATAGATATTCAGAGATTAATAAATTGCAAAATGAAAATATTGGTGAAGAAATTAAAAATTTACGGAAATCCAAAGGATTAACTTTGATGCAAGTTGCAGAGATAACTGATGTTTCACAACCGTATTTATCACATGTTGAAATGGGAAGAAGAAATCCATCAGCAGAAACTCTTTCAAAAATATCGAGTTGCTTGGGAGTTTCAAAACTTTATTTATACAAATCAGCCGGAATTTTAGATGACACTGACATTATTCAATTGGTTAATGAAAATCAAAAGCTTCGTGAAGCGCTCGGAAGAGCTTGTAATTCATTAGGTGCAGATATTGATGATTATTTACAAGAATAAAAAATAAACGGAGGGTGCAATGAAAGAAAATCCATACAATTTTAATGAAATTCCTACTGAGTTAAAGGCCCTTCCGCAATGGATATTATGGCGTAAGGAAAAAAGAAACGGCAAACCAACAAAAGTACCGTATCAAGTAGATGGAGAAATGGCGCAAGCAAATAACAGACGTACATGGTCCACGTTTGCAACAGCAGTCAAATTCTATTTAGAAGGTGACTATGATGGAATAGGATTTGTATTTAGTAGGCAAGACAATTACATCGGAATCGATATTGATAAGTGTGTCACGGACGGAAAAACAAATGTTTTTGCAACGGAAATTATTGATACATTAGATAGCTATACAGAATTTTCGCCATCAGGAAATGGGATTCACATCATTATTAGAGGTGGTCTTCCACAATCTGTGTTAGGTACTGGACGGAAAAATACAAAGCATGGTTTGGAAATTTACTCATACGGCCGTTTCTTTACCTTCACTGGAAACCGTGAAAATTCTAATGATGTATATGAGCGCACGGATGAACTAGCTGAGGTATTCGAAAAATATTTTGACGATAGCGACATTCAGGGACGTGTGAATCTAGCGGAATTTGAAAAAGACGAAATCAAAATTTCAAATGATGCTCTATGGGAAAGAATGTTTAGAAGTAAGAATGGTGATGAAATTCGCTCGTTATACAATGGCAGCTTAATAAATGATGATCATTCAGCAAGTGACCTTTCTCTATGTAATCATTTAGCATTTTGGACAGGGAAATCAGCAATTCGAATGGACTCAATGTTCCGTGAGTCAAGCCTTATACGTGATAAATGGGACGTTATTCATTTTAGCGATACAAATGAAACATACGGTGAAAGAACGATAGCAACAGCCATTTCATCTACTTCCACAACTATTTTAGATAACAAACAGCAATTCGAAGAATTTTCTTTTGATTTCATGAATGAAGATGCGGTTGAAGTTGTGGAGGACAAGCCAAAAAAGAAATTCCGTTTAACTGAATTAGGAAACGCTGAACGTATCGCATATGAATATGGCCATGTAATCAAATATGTTAGCGATATTGGCTGGTACATATGGGACGGTAAACGCTGGAAGTTGGACACGAAAAAAGAGATTGAAAGAATTACAGCAAAAGTACTTAGAAGTCTTTATAAATCAGAAGATGAATTAGAAACAAAATGGGCTCGAATGTGTGAACGGAGAAATATTCGTATGAATAGCATTAAGGATCTTATGCCATTGGTTCCAGGTGAGCGTGAGGACTTTGATAAGTATAAATACTTGTTCAATGTTGAAAATGGCATTGTTGATTTAAAAACAGGGAAGCTGCAGCAACATGATCGGGAACTTGGTTTAACTAAAATTACTAATATTGCTTTTGATGAAAATGCAAAGTGTCCTGAATGGCTTAATTTTTTAGATCAAATTTTCCAAGGTGATAAGGAACTAACTGAATACATGCAGCGGTTAATTGGTTACTCACTAACAGGAGAAATTACGGAGCAAATAATGGTCTTCCTAATTGGTGGAGGTTCCAACGGAAAATCGACCTTTATTAACACAATCAAGGACCTGATGGGGGAATACGGTAAACAAGCAAAATCAGATACTTTCATTAAGAAAAAAGAAACAGGAGCCAATAACGATATCGCTAGGTTAGTGGGAGCTCGCTTTGTATCTGCAATTGAAAGTGAAGAGGGTGAACAACTCTCAGAAGCTTTTGTAAAACAAATAACGGGTGGAGAACCAGTGTTGGCCCGTTTCCTTAGACAAGAATATTTTGAGTTCATACCTGAGTTCAAGGTTTTCTTTACTACAAACCATAAGCCGGTAATCAAAGGTGTCGATGAAGGGATTTGGAGACGTATCCGTTTAGTTCCATTTAACCTACAACTACCAAAAGAGAAACGTGATAAGAAATTACCAGAAAAAATAAGTTTGGAAATGCCAGGAATCCTAAATTGGGCGATTGAGGGTTGCTTGAAGTGGCAGAAGTCGGGACTAAACGATCCAGCAATTGTTATGAAGGCAACAGGTGATTATAAAGAAGAAATGGATATTCTCGGCCCATTCATGTTCGAATGTTGTTTTAAAAGAGAAGATGTCCAAATTGAAGCGAAAGAATTATATGAAGTTTATGCGAATTGGTGTTTTAGAAATGGTGAACATCAATTAAAAAATAGAGCCTTTTACCGAATTTTAGAATCCCAAGGATTCAAAAGAGAACGTGGCAGTAAAAACAAGTATTACATCAAAGGTGTTACTTTAACCGACCGAAAAAATACTTTTAAGCAGCAAAAGTTACTGAATTTCGATGAAAATAGCAAAAGTGTTACTAAAAGTAACCCATTTAAAATGTCCTGAAACCCTTGGTACATAAGGGGTCAAGGTACTTTTTATATTCTTTTTGTTACTTTTGTTATTAAAAAATACTATAAACAAAAAATAAATATATATATAAGTATTCTATTAGGAGTCCCTTTGAACTTTTTAGGTAACAAAAGTAACACCATATAGGTTAATCCCTTGGTGCTGTAAGGCTCAAGATGGGTTACTAAATGAAAAAAAGAGTAATTTTTGGTGTTTTTTTAGTTAAAAAACAGTCATTTTAGTAACAAGTTTAGTAAAGGTGGTGGACCTGTTGGGAAAATTCATAGCAGAAAATATCGAACGAGATATTAATAGTTTCGAATTAACTGATGATTTATATAAAAGATATTTAAAGTATTGCAGCTTTTACAAAATAGAATCATTAACTCGATTGAAATTCGGAAATCAATTAAAGAAATTTAATGTAGGTATTTACGATAAAAGAAGAAGAAAAGTTCGAGAAGGAAAAGTTGGAAGATGGGGAGTGAGATTACTTCCATGCAAGTATTAATGATCCTGAGCCAAATATGGAAATCAGGTGCAAATATCTATCTTGATGAAAAAGATAATCAAGTTGCGATAAAAAAACAAAATTTAATTCCAACGGAAGTTATGAAGGCTGCTGAACAAAACTATCAAGCTATTTATGAGTGGTTTAAATCTTGGGACGATGCGAGTAATGAAAAGATTACGATCATGAAGACTTTTCATCAGTTTTGCGGATGGCAGCATAATCAAAAATTAAATGAATGGCTGCTTGCTGATGAGGATTCATTACAAATGTTTTATGACTGGACAATCATTCTTGCAAAGAACGGATGGACAGACATGTATGAGGATTATCGATCATTTGAAAATGATGAATCAAATGCAATGGCAAGAAAGATATATGAACGTGCGGTTTTATATGCGAAGAGAGGGGCATGAAAATGAGAGAGATAAAATTCCGTGCTTGGGATGGAACGGATTGGGTTTATAGCGAGTGTATATCAAAAGATGGCATCAATTGGTGGATATTAAATAATGAAGATGATAATTGGTTGACGTGTTTAGATCCACAGCAATATACAGGTCTAAAAGACAAGAATGGCAAGGAGATTTATGAAGGGGATATTTTGAAGGTCACTACAGTCCGAGGAGATACCCGATGGCAAATGGAAGTTGATTTTGAGAATGGTTGCTTCGCTTTAAAAGAAGGACCTGAACTATGGAAATTGAAATACGATTACCCGAATCATGAAGTAGTCGGAAACATATACGAAAACCCAGAGTTACTGGAGGAATCAAAATGATTCGTTTCCATTACACGGATAAAGAAATAGATAAAATACTTAAAACACTCACAATCGTGATTGATACAAGAGAACAACAAAACCAACATATTCGTGATTACTTACATCAAAAAGATATACCAGTAAAAGTTCAAAAATTAGATACGGGTGATTACGGCTGTATGATTCCAAAAAATGAAGAGATTGGAATACCTCGTGATATCTATTTAGATCGTCGGATAGAAAGAAAGTCGAGTATAGATGAAATTACAAGTAACCTACAAAAAGATACACAAACAAGATTTGAAAATGAATTGATCCGTTCCAAGGACATTCCATTTACTTTAATTGTGGAGGACCAACGTGGTTATGAAAAAATACTTACAGGTGATTATAAATCAAGATATAACCCGAAAGCATTACTCGGTAGGCTCAATACTTTTAAAGTGAAATATGACTTTGAAATTGTCTTTTTAGATAAAAAGTTTGTTGGCAATTGGATATATCATGTCCTTTATTACCATGCAAAACATTACTTGAAAACAGGAGCTTTCTAAGGTCAGAAACGTACAGAAATAACAGAGAAACTTTAGTTGTAATATCAATCTAATATAAAAGGAGCCAGAACCATGACAAAAGTAAATTTGAACGTATTATTCAAGAAAATGCAAAAGGACGATAAAAAGGAAGTTTTAATGTTTCATGTATTAAGTGATGAACTTCCACATGCTGATGATCTATTAAAAATGCCAGGTACAATTGTCTATCTAACTGTGGAGAAAAGCGATGTTGAAGCAATTGGTGCTGAATTTGTTTCTATTCAACGTGATAGCAAGAAAACAGTTCTTAAATTCAATGTAAAAGGCGATACGAAAGATAAAATTAATAAACTTTATCCATTCGCTGGTGAAAATGTTTCTATTACTCTAGAACCTTCGCAAATGTCGATTGATGAGTTTTACGAAGAACAACATGAAGGTGTCGAGTATAACGTTAATCCTGATGGAACAACTGATGTTGCACCTGGTCAATTAAAAATTGTTGATGAAGAAAGCGTTGCTGAATAAATATTTGTCCTGGGCTTCGGCTCAGGATATCACATATAAATCGAAAGGGAGATTAACGAATGTCTAACAAATTTGATAAGGACTTTGAAGCAATTACGAATGATAGTGAATTAACGGAAGAAGGAACAAAATTTATAGAAGCTGTAAAACAATTCGTTGGCACTCAATATGATTCAGAGGATTTAGCGAAATTGATTGTATTAATTATGGCTGCTTTAGATGTGGACGACAATGCTTTTAATACAGCAATATTCGCTTTATATCAAACTGCAATAGAAGTGCAAACAGGTATCAATCTGAATGAATTACTGGATTTAGTGACAAAAGGTGAACCAGGCTTAACTCATTAGGAGAATCCAATGTGTTCGACGAGTTTCGACATAGAAATGAATGTCAGAATCGTAGTGATTTGAAGTTTTATTTCTTTCTGAATACAAATAGATGTACAAGCATTAAAACGTCTTAGAAAGGAAAATAAACGTGTTTTAAGAGATTTGTTGTTTTTAATAGAAAGTAGGTGAATCATCATTTGTTTGACTGGCTGAAAGACTATCAGAAATTAGAAGAAGATATTGATTACTTAGATTACAACTTAGATAAAACAAAAGCTGAATTAAAACGCTGGGTCAGTGGTGATTTGCGAGAAGTGCGTTTAACTGCTGAATCTGAAGGTGCAAAGGTAGAAGAGCGTATAGAAGCAATCGAATATGAGTTAGCTCATAAGATGAATGCAATGTGTGATTTATTGAAATTGATTAGTAAGTTCAAAGGATTAGAAAATAAGTTATTAAAAATGAAGTATGTGGACGGAATGACATTAGAAGAAATAGCCGAGGATATGAATTACAGTTCTAGTTATATTTATAAGAAACATGCTGAAATAATAAGGAGAATAAAGTTCGCTGAAGAACTTGCACTTTACTGACACCCAGTTTTATGAATGTTAACTCTTGAAAATATCGATTATAGTAATAACATAAGATTTTGACGAAAGGGCAACTGGTGCACGGTTGCTCTTTTATCATGTAAAATTATATAGGTGGTGTGGGGGAAATGATTACTGAAATTAGAAAAACAATATCAGGTACAGAGTATTGGGATAACAAAGAAAAGCGAAGTCTATTTGTTCCAACTGGTGAAGAACCAGGATTCGAAGTAACTAAAAATCCAAAGAGTATGATTGCTAAGTTTGCTGACGATAAAGTGATTGATGTTAAAGTAATTGAATTAGATGATATGACAGTAAAAGAATTACGTGATCATGCTACATCGATTAACGTTGAGATTCCAGCGGATGTTAAAAAGAAAGAAGACATTATTAAGTTACTATCATGAAGTACTGTGCTGAGCAAGGCTGCAAGACATTAATTGATAAAGGACGATACTGTCTCAATCATAAACGTAAACAGAAGAAGACAGTTGTGTATTCAAAGAACAGATCATTCTATCGTACAAAAGCCTGGCAAGATTTAAAGTCATTCTGTTATCAAAGGGACAAAGGATTGTGTCAACGGTGTGGAAGGTTCGTGTTTGGTAAGCAAGCACATCATCATCATGTTGTTCCAATTAAAATCAATCCTTCATTAAGATTAGATCCAGATAATATCGATACACTTTGTTCTAAGTGTCATCCAATTGTAGAAAGAGAAACAAATGAAAAATACCAGGAAAAGAAAAAGTTCGACTGGAAACTTTAAGCCCCCCTATCAAAAAAAGAAAAGCTGGCCTTATGGGGGGATAGGGAGTGGGGGTGCAAACGCGCACCTCAAAATGGTTTTTTGAAAAAAATTCGTTTTTTTAGGTGGTGATTTAAGGAATGGCCAGAAAATCGAAGGTCGTAATTGAAGCTGAAAAGAAAAAAGAATTAGAAGCGCAGCGTATTATGAATGTTTTGGTTGAAGCCGGAACTTATTCGCCAGCGCTTGATCCATTGATTGAAGTTTATCTTGATGCAGTTGAGATATACAGCGTCAAATATGGATTGTGGAAGAATTCAAACTTTCCAACAGTCCAAAAAACAAAGAATGTAAATGGTGATGTGAAGGAATCAAAGCATCCGTTAGCTCAGCAAGTAGAAGTTTGGTCCAAACAAAAAGCGAAGTATTTGGGGCAATTAGGACTGGACGGAAAGAACAAAGAATTACTTAAAAAAAGTGGGGTTCTTCTCGAAAAAGGAAAAGCGGAGAAAGAATCCACCGAGCCTACTGATAACAACAAATTATTGCAATTTAGGCAGAGGTTAAACAGATGATTGATTTTGAAACAAATTATGCTGATATATTCGTTTCGGAAGTAGATGCAGCCCCACACTTATATCCTGATTCTATTAAATTAGCAATCAAACGATATAAGAAATGGAAGAAGCGAAAAGATATTTGGTTTGATGTTGAAAAAGCAAATGCAATGATTTATTTCACTGAAACATTCTTAAAACATGCAAAAGGAAAATGGGCAGGGCAGCCATTAATTTTAGAGTCCTGGCAAAAGTTTTACTTTGCTAACATTTATGGATGGCAAAAATATAATGAAGATGGTAAAGCGGTGCGAGTAATTCGTACGGCTTATTTGCAGGTTCCAAAGAAAAACGGAAAAACAATTATGGGCGGTTCACCAGTCATTTATGCGATGTACGGAGAAGGTGTAAAAGGTGCTGATTGTTATATTTCCGCTAATACTTTTGAACAATGTCAAAATGCAGCAGGGCCAATTGCTTTAACGATTGAAAATAGTCCTGATTTACGTCCAGATACACGTATCTACAAAGGTAAAGAGGATACGATTAAGTCAATTAAATATACATTTGTGGAAGATGATATTAAATATGCAAATGTAATTAAGGTTCTTACAAAAGATAACGCTGGGAACGAAGGTAAAAACCCATATATTAATTATTTTGATGAAGTTCATGCTCAAATGGACCGTGAACAATACGATAACTTACGTTCAGCACAAATTGCTCAAGAAGAACCACTCAACATCATCACTTCCACAGCAGGAAAGAATACAGGTTCACTTGGAACCCAAATTTATACCTATGCAAAAGAAGTTTTGAAGGATGATAAAGATGATTCCTGGTTCATGATGATCTATGAGCCGAACAAAAAGTTTGATTGGACAGACCGTGACGTTTGGCGAATGGTTAATCCAAATATGGATGTATCGGTTAACATGGAGTTTCTTGAGAATGCATTTAAAGAAGCTCAAAACAATAGCTTTAATAAGGCGGAATTCTTATCAAAGCATTTGGATGTATTCGTTAATTATGCCGAAACATATTTCGATAAAGACCAACTGGATAAAATGCTTGTGGACTATTTAGGTGATATTGAAGGATTAACTTGTGTTGTCGGTGTGGACTTATCAAGACGCACGGATTTAACTTGTGTATCAATAAATATTCCAACATACGATGATGAAGGAAATACGATATTAATCGTTAAGCAAATGTACTTTATTCCGGAGTTTGGAATTGAAGATAAAGAGCAGCAGAGAAATGTTCCTTATCGGGCGTTAGCTGAAAAAGAATTTGTGACAATTTGTCCTGGAAAAACAGTTGATGAAGAAATGGTAAATCAGTATGTGGAATGGGTATTCGAGAAATTTGATTTACGTCAAATAAACTATGACCCAGCACTTGCTGAAAAACTCGTTGAAAAGTGGGAAATGCTAGGGATTCAATGTGTAGAAGTTCCACAGTATCCAACTCATATGAATGAACCGTTTGATGACTTTGAAATATTATTACTTCAGGATCGAATTAAAACAGATAATCCTTTACTTATTTTTTGTGCAAGTAATGCGAAAATAATTACAAACATTAATAATTTAAAAACACCATCTAAACGTAAATCACCGGAGCATATAGATGGGTTTGTGGCCATGTTGATTGGTCATAAAGAAACATTGAATATGATGGAAGATACTATTCCAGATGAAGAGTACGATGAATATTTAGATGATATTTATAGATAAATACGAACTATAAAATTTTGGCCAAAGAAAAAATGGAGTTAAAATGCGAACGAAAACTTGTTTAGGATCCTTTTAACGTTCGTTAATTGAAAGGCGGTGAGAAATTGGGTTTAAGGGATAGGTTTTCAAATTTTTTAATTAGACAGGCTGAAAAGCGCGGTTTGTTTGAAGATATTTTCAATAACGTTGTTCGTTATGGTGGTAGATATGCAGGTGATGATCATATCTTGGAATCTAGTGATGTTTATGAATTGCTACAAGATATAAGTAATCAGATGATGTTGGCTGAGATTATTGTGGAAGACAAAGACGGTAAGGAAATTAAAAATGATTCAGCTCTTAAAGTTTTAAAAAATCCAAACAATTATCTTACACAGTCTGAGTTCATTAAATTAATGACTAATACTTATTTGCTTCAAGGTGAGGTCTTCCCAGTGTTGGATGGTGATCGATTACATTTAGCATCTAATGTTTATACAGAATTGGATGATAAATTGATAGAACATTTTAAAGTAAACGGAGAAGAAATTCCATCATTCATGATTCGTCATGTGAAAAATATTGGTGCTGATCATCTAAAAGGAAAAGGTATTCTTGATCTGGGTAAAGATACACTCGAAGGTGTTATGTCAGCCGAGAAAACTTTAACTGACAAGTATAAAAAAGGTGGATTACTAGCATTTTTACTTAAGTTAGATGCGCATATTAATCCACAGAACGGTACACAGTCCAAATTAATTAAAAAGATTTTAGACCAACTGGAATCCATCGATGATGCAAGGTCAGTTAAAATGATTCCACTCGGAAAAGGATATTCAATAGAGACGCTTAAAAGCCCGCTAGACGATGAAAAGACCTTAGCATATCTAAATGTATACAAAAAGGATTTAGGTAAGTTTTTAGGCGTAAATGTGGACACATATACGGCCTTGATTAAGGAAGACCTTGAGCAAGCAATGATGTATTTGCATAACAAGGCAGTTAGACCGATAATGAAAAACTTTGAAGACCATTTGAGTCTTCTTTTTTTCGGGAAAAATTCGGATAAACGTATTAAATTCAAGATAAATATCCTTGATTTTGTTACTTATAGCATGAAAACAAACATTGCTTACAATATTGTTCGAACTGGTATTACTTCACCAGATAATGTTGCGGATATGCTTGGATTCCCTATGCAAAATACACCTGAGTCACAAGCGATTTATATTTCAAACGACTTATCAAAAATTGGTGAGAAACAAGCTACAGATGATTCACTGAAGGGAGGTGATGGAAATGGCAAAGACAAAGGAAACACGGACATTTGACATCACCAAATTAAGTACCAGGGATGCTACGGAAGAACAACCTTCCAAGATAACTGGTTATGCAGCCGTATTTAATTCAAAGACAACTATTGGTGGCTGGTTTGATGAAGTTATTGAACCTGGTGCATTTGCTCGTTCTCTTTCTGAGAATAGTGATATTAGAGCGTTATTCAATCACAATTGGGATAATGTCCTGGGTAGAACAAAAAGCGGCACATTGAGACTAGAAGAGGATGAAAAAGGACTTAAATTCGAAATTGAATTACCTAATACATCTGTTGGTCGAGATTTAGCTGAAAGTATGTCTAGGGGAGATATTAACCAGTGCTCATTTGGATTTTGGATAACAGAAGAGAATTGGGATTACAGTGTTGAACCAGCATTAAGGACCATTAAAGAAGTAGAACTTTATGAAATATCGGTTGTTTCAATACCTGCTTATGATGATACGGAGGTATCTTTAGTTCGCAGTAAAGAGATTGGTAAAGAAATAGAACAACGAATGAAAATGATTAAACAAATAAATCAAATCTTGGGGGAAAAGTAAAATGAACAAACAATTATTATTAGCATTACAAAAACGAAGCAATGAAAGATTAGTGGAATTACGTACACAGGTTGAGAATCCTGAATTACGTGCTGAAGACTTACCAGCAATTCAAGAAGAAATCGATGAAATTAACAAGCAATTACAAGAAGTTGCTGATGCTTTAGCTAACCTTGAAGATGATGGTTCTGGTGAAGGTGATGAAGATGGTTCTTCTGGAGATGAGGGCTCATCCGGATCTGGAGAAGGTGGAGAAGGAAGATCTGGAAACCCAGAAGGGAATGCAGGTGTAAGTCCGGAACAACGTCAAGCAGCAATGGCAGCTATTAAATCGGCATTATCTACTCGTAATGCAAAATCAAATAAAGCGAAGGAAAAAGAAATACGTTCAGCTTTTGCTAACTTTGTTGTTGGTAATATTTCAGAAATGGAAGCACGTGCATTAGGTATCGAAGCAGGTAATGGCTCAGTTACAGTTCCAGAAGTCATTGCTAGTGAAATTATTACTTATGCTCAAGAAGAAAACTTCTTGCGTCGACTTGGCCAAGGTGTAAAAACAACTGGTAATATGAAATATCCAATTCTAGTTAAGAAGGCTACAGCGCAAGGTCATAAGAAAGAACGTACAGGTTCAAATCCAATCCCTGAAACAGACATTGAATTCGATGAAGTATACCTTGAACCTACAGAATTTGATGCATTAGCAACTGTAACGAAAAAATTATTAAAACAATCAGGTTTACCAATTGAACAAATTGTCATGGATGAATTAAAGAAAGCTTATGTTCGTAAAGAAGTCCGTTATATGGTTCATGGCGACGAAACTGATAATGTCAATCCAGGGGCACTAGCTAAAAAAGCAGTAGAATATAAACCGACAGCAGAAGATGTTGAATTATATGATCAACTTGTTTCAATGAAAAATAGTGTGCCAAAAGTTGTTCGTAAAAAAGCCCGTTGGGTGCTTAATACAGCAGCGATTACAAAAATTGAGAAGATGAAAACTAAAGATGGTTTCCCATTATTAAAACCTTTAGAACAAGCTCAAGATGGTTGTGATTATAAATTGTTAGGCTATCTGGTGGAAGAAGAGGAAGAAATCAGTAAAGAAGGACAAGAAGATACACCTGTTTTCTATTTTGGTGACTTCTCTTCATTCAAAATTCAAGATGTTACTGGTTCATTAGAATTAGAAGTATTAAGAGAATTATTCACTAATACAAACCGAGTAGGATTTAAGTTGTATTCATTACTTGATGCTCAACTAATCTATTCACCATTTGAACCAACTGTTTATCGTTATGAAGTAAAAGCTTCTACTGGAGCTTAATATGGATGAATTAATTGAGAAATTAAAATCTCATATTCATTGGGAAGAGGGCATGGATGATTCTTTGCTCTCTTTTTATATTGAGCAAGGTCAACGATATGTAAAAAAAGCATGTGGAAGAGAAGTGAAATACCTGGTCATTATGTGCGCGGGTATTTTTTATGAATATCGTGTATCAGAAAAGGAATTAGAACAAGCACTTGATGCTTTGACACCATTCTTTGTCCAGGAGGTTTATGATGCCGAAGAGGAAGACGAATAAACTCAAATGGATGGGTGAGCTACTTAAACTAGGGGAGACCATTGATCCAGAAACAGACCGTCCTGTTATGGGATATCCATTAGAACGGAAAATTCGATATAACAATATTGGAGTTACAGCCACTGATAAATTCACGACAAAAGATATGAATGAAATTGTAAAGAAAATTGAAGTTCGTATTGATCGGGAGATTGAAAACAATCAAAAGGATTATCGTGTAAAAGTTGGCGGCCGTATTTATGATATTGAGCGTATTTACGTAAAAGAAGAAGACCGATTGATGGAGGTGTCACTGTCTTATGCAAATTAGTTTTCAAGAGTTACGAGACATTATGAAGAAGTCAGGCATTCCAGTTTATCGTGATAGTGCACCCACAAAAGCAAATTATCCTTACATTGTGTATGAATTTGTGAATGAGCAACAGAAAAGAGCTTCTAATAAAGTTATAAAGGATATGCCACTTTATCAAATTGCAGTTATCACAAATGGAACTGAAAAAGATTATGAGCCGTTAAAGGTTGTTTTTAACGAAGCAGGCGTGTCTTATTCTCAATTTGATGGAATGGATTATGACGAGAACGACGACACTATCACGCAGTTTATAACGTATGTGAGGTGTGTCCAATAATGGCTTCAAATAACAATGGTTTTGCTGAAGCTTTAGAAGATATCAATACGCTATTACGTGTGAATAAAAAGGTCGAACTGCATGTATTGGATGAAGCAGCGAAGTATTTTGCGAGTAAATTAAAACCAAAAATTAAAGCATCCAGTAAAAACAAGCGGACACATTTAAGGGATAGCCTAAAGGTTGTTGTGAAAGATGATCGTGTATCTGTGGAATTTAAAGATGAAGCTTGGTATTGGTACTTAGTTGAACATGGCCATAAAAAAGCAAATGGTAAGGGACGTGTGAAAGGAAAACACTTTGTTCAGAATACCTTTGATGCAGAAGGTGACAAAATTGCTGATATTATGGCACAAAAAATAATGGATAGAATGTGAGGATGATATACATGACAGTTGAAAATAAAGAAATTCAATATTCGGTAGGGATTGAAGATTTATATCTGTGCTTGATGAAGGGAAATGAAACTTCTAGTGCACTACCAACTTATGAGGATATCGTTTATAGACAAACGAACATTTCTGATTTAACGATTTCCACTACTTCTACTAATTTTACAAAGTGGGCATCTAACAAAAAAATTATTAACATTGTCAAAAATACAGCGTTTGGATTAGCTTTTAATCTTGCTGGTCTAAATCGTGAAGTAAAAGATAAAATCTTTGCCAAAATACGTAAAAAGGGCGTGTCTTTTGAAACAGCGAAGGCAAAGGCGTATCCAAAGTTTGCAGTAGGTGTTGTATTCCCTTTAAATGATGGAACAAAAATATTACGTTGGTACCCAAAATGTACAGTTGCTCCAGTAGAGGAATCTTGGAAAACACAAGGTGATGAAATGACTGTGGATGACATTGCTTACACAATTACAGCAGATCCATTGTTATTTAATGATGTAACACAAGCTGAATTAGATACTGGTGATCCAGAGGCAAAAGGAATTAAAGCTGAAGATTTCTTAAAACAAGTCATTTGTGATGAATCTCAATTAACACAACTTGGTGGAACATCGACACCAGGGAAATAAGGAGTGATAGTATGGCACGTTTAAGTGATTTAGTTAACGTTAATATAACTAGGAATAGCATTAAGATACAGGGTGTCTCAATCCCTGTTATTTTCACTTTTGAATCTTTTCCTTATGTGGAAGAAGCATTTGGAACACCTTATCATGAATTTGAAAAAGAAATGAATGATATGTTAGCTAAAGGTCAATTTAGCCTGGGGGAAAATGAAGCGAAATTGATGCGTGCATTAATTTATGCGATGGTACGTAGTGGTGGTACGGAATGTACATTAGATGAAATTAAAGGTGCCATTCCTATGAATGATTTACCTGACATCTTCATTGTTGTATACGAAATTTTCAGCGGCCAAACTTTCCAGAATTCTGATATGGAGAAGCTGAAGCAAGAAAAAAAGTAAAAAATATACTGACTAAAAACGAGGAATCTCAGTCCGAATTGGACTGGGATTTTTATTTTTATGTCGGTAATACGTTGCTTGGTTTAAGTATGGATGACTTTTGGAAAATCACACCGGCACATTTTTTAAAACAATTCATTATGCATCTTAGATATAACAATCCGGATGCATTACATGAGCAGAAACCCAAACAAATCTACACGTTAGATCAAACACCATTCTTATAAGAAATGAGGTGAGAAAATGCCAGGGAATAGTAAAGAAAGAAACGTCGTCCTTAATTTTAAAATGGATGGTCAAGTTCAGTATGCAAATACATTGAAACAAATCAATATGGTTATGAATAATGCAGCGAAAGAATATAAAAATCATATTGCAGCAATGGGCCAAGATGCGACGATGACTGATAAACTCCTTGCTGAAAAGAAGAAGCTTGAAATTCAAATGGAAGCAGCCAAGAAACGTACAGCTATGTTGCGTTCTGAATATCAAGCGATGTCCAAGGACACAAGTACAACCGCTGAACAGCTCAATAAAATGTACGGTAAATTGCTAGATGCAGAACGTGCTGAAACTTCTCTTGATAATGCAATGAAAAGAGTGAATGAAGGTCTTTCCGAGCAAGCAATTGAAGCCAGGGAAGCTCGAGGGAAGTTAGTTGATTTACAAGAGAATGCAAAAAAACTTGAAGTAGAACAAAAACAATTAGCGAGTGCCTTTAAGCTTCAGACAGCTGAGTTGGGGCGAAATGCTAGTGAGTCAGATAAGTTGGAATTAGCGCAAAAACAGTTACGTCAGCAAATGGATATGACGGAGAAGGTTGTACAAAATTTAGAACAACAATTAAGTGCAGCAAAAAGTGCATATGGTGAGAATTCTACAGAAGTGAAACAACTTGAAACGAGTTTGAACCAAGCTAAAACAACGTTAAAACAATTCGAGAATTCGTTAAAAACTACGAATGAAGGTCTTTCACAACAGGCAACGGAGTCCAGAAAAGCAAAAGGTGATTTAGATTCTTTACAGCAAAGTGAAAAAGGTTTAGAAGCTGAACAAAAGCGATTGACTAGTGCTTTTAAACTACAAAATGCTGAATTAGGAGCAAACGCTAGTGAAGCTGATAAGTTAGGTCTAGCCCAAAGACAGTTAAGTCAACAAACAGAAATGACTGGGAGAGTTGTTGATAATCTCGAACGTCAATTGAGTGCAACTAAAAAAGTATATGGTGAAAATTCTAAAGAAGTACAGCAGCTTGAAACGAAACTAAATCAAGCAAAAACTACATTAAAGCAATTTGAAAACTCGTTGCATAGTGTTGGCCAGAGTGGAGATCAAGCTGCAGCTGGTATGGAACAACTAGGTAAGAAATTAGATTTGCATAACATGATGGAAGCCACTCAGATGCTACAGGGGATGTCAGAAAAACTGATTGAACTTGGTAAAGCGACTGTAGGTATAGCGATAGATTTTGATAAATCACAAAGGAAAATTCAAGCATCATTAGGTTTATCAGCAAAAGGCGCTGAGAACCTTCAAAAAATTGCTGTAGAGACTTGGAAAAAAGGCTTTGGTGAAAATCTTGAAGAGGTAGATCAAGCTTTAATTCAAGTTTATCAAAATATGAGAGATGTTCCACATGGAGAGCTACAAACGGTGTCTGAGGATATTTTAACAATTGCAAGTTTGTTTGATGTTGATGTGCGAGAAGCAACGCGTGGTGCAGGTCAAGTAATGACTCAATTTGGCCTAGGCTCAAAAGAAACATTTGATTTACTTGCATATGGGATGCAAGAAGGTTTAAATTACTCGGATGAAATGTTTGATAACTTAGCTGAATATTCGCCTACCTTTAAAGAGATGCAGTTTAGTGCTCAAGATATGTTTGGTATGCTCATTGCTGGGACTCAAAATGGATCCTACAACTTGGACCGATTAAATGACGGGATGCTTGAGTTCAATAATCAGTTATTATACGGCGGTAAAGATATTGGTGAAGCCTTTGGTGAACTTAGTGAAAAATCTCAAGGATTATTTAAGGATTTCAAAAATGGTAAAGCATCAGCTTCGGATGTCTTTAAATCAGTAATAACAGACTTGCAAGGTATGGACGATCAAGTTAAGCGGAATACAATTGGACAAACCTTAATGCGCACTTTGTGGGAAGGACAAGGGAAAGAAGCGATTTTGAGCATGGGTGATGTTAAAAATGCAATAGGCGATGTAAACGGTCGTATGGATGAAATGAAAAAGCTTCAAGAAGAATCACTTGGACAAAAGTTTCAAAGTACTTTAAGGGAAACTCAAACAGCACTTGAACCTTTAGGAAAACAACTTGCTGATTTAGCTGCAGATGTTCTTCCGAAAGCTGCAAAAGGAATATCAGATTTTGCTGAATGGTTTTCTAAGTTACCAGAGCCGATACGGAACTTTGTTGCCATTGGAGCAGGCTTAACAATTACTATTACAGCTATCGGAGCTGCGATCGGTGTATTATCTCTTGCGGTTGGTGCTTTAAACCTAGCGTTAGGACCTGTTATATTGGGGATTATTGGTCTTTCAGCTGTAATTGCAGGTGTTATTTGGGCCGTAAAAAACTGGGGAGAAATAACCGATTGGCTTTCAAAAAAATGGTCGGAATTTAAAGATTGGTTTGGTGAATTGTGGGGTAGCATAGTTCAAACTTGTGAAGATGCTTGGTCATCCACAGTTGATTACTTTTCTGGAGCCTGGTCAGATTTTTTAAATATGGCAAATGAGTTCTTTGAACCCGTCGGTCAATTTTTTGCTGATCTATGGACTGGAATTTCTGATACGGCATCGGAAATTTGGACCGGTATTACTGATTATTTTTCAGAATCGTGGTCTTCATTCATTGAATTAGCAGATAGTATATTGTCTCCTTTAGGTGAATTTTTCAGTGAATTGTGGACCGGTATTGTTGAAACGGCGTCTGAATTATGGAGTACATTGACTCAGGCTTGGCAAGAAACTTGGAATACAATGCTTACAGTTTTAGATCCGATTATTTCTTTGATTTCTACAGTTCTTGAGGCTGGATGGTTATTAATACAAGCGGGAGCGCAAATTGCTTGGGCGGCCATATCTCAATATATTATTCAACCAATTCAAGAAGCGTATGATTGGGTAAGTACACAAATTGGTGAATTGGTCACATGGCTTAGTACGCAGTGGGAAATTGCCAAGGCTGCTGCACAAGTTGCTTGGGGCTTATTTAAACAATATATTACTCAACCTGTTCAAGAAGCATGGAACTGGGTTAAAGAACAGATCGGTACGCTTGTTTCTTGGTTAAATTCACAGTGGGAGACAGTGAAATCATATACTTCCGCAGCGTGGAATCTAGTAAAACAATATGTCATTCAGCCTGTTCAGGAATTGTGGAATGCAACGAAAGAAAAATTGAATGATTTAGCGAATTGGATACTAGGTAATTGGGCTAAAATCCAATCTTACACACTTACGGCATGGAATTTAGTTTATAAATATATTATTGAACCAGTTATTTCAGCTTATAATTCTGCAAAAGAGAAGTTCAATGATATGTACAACACAGCACGAGAGAAGTTTGACGCAGTTAAAAATGCAGCTCAAGAGAAATTTGATGCAGCAAAGAGATTTATCATTGATCCGATAAAAGATGCTGTAGACAAGGTGCAAGGATTCATAGATAAAATCAAAGGGTTTTTTAATAATTTGTCATTAAAAATCCCGAAACCGGAAATGCCTAAAATGCCACATTTTAGCTTAGAAACTAGTACGAAAAACGTTTTGGGTAAAGACATTACTTATCCATCTGGTATTGGTATACAATGGCGTGCAAAAGGCGGTATCTTTACTAGACCTACTATTTTCGGTATGAGTAATGGTCAGTTGCAAGGTGCAGGAGAAGCTGGAAATGAAGCAGTTTTACCGTTGAACAAAAAGACATTGGGTGAGATTGGTGAAGGGATTGCAGCGACAATGTCTACTGAACCAACTGTAATTAATATTTATAATCCTTCAGTGAGGGATGATCGTGATATCGACCGCATGGTCGGAAAAATAGATGATGCACTTGCTCAAAAAGGGCGTAATTCAAAAATAGGAATAGGGAGGACTTAAATTGCTAGACATAGGTATCGATAATCAGTTGGCAAGTGAATACGGAATATGTATAGTAGGACGCCCTGTTATTCCTACAGCAGAACAAGAAGTAGAGCATATTGAAGTGTCTGGTAGACATGGTTCACTGACAAAAAAAGGGGCGTTTAAAGACGTCCCTTTAAAAATAAAGTTCAATATGCTTGAAGAAGAGAATATTAAGCCGTTAGTGCGACGTATGAAGGCTTGGTTGATGAATGGAAAGACATTATATTTTACTGATGATGATGTGTATCGAAAAATTAAACATGTTGTAGTAGGTGATATTGTAAATGAAATTGAAGAACACGGTGAATTTGAAGTGGATTTTAAGCTAGATCCCTTTGAATATACAGAGGATGTAAATCTAAAGCTCACCAAACCTGGTGTAATTTATAATCCAGGTACAATTGAATCTGATCCTAAGTTTTGGATTGTGGGAAATGGTACTTTCCGTATAACAATCAATGATGTCTCTTTTCAAATAAAAGATGTGAATGGTTCTGTTGTCATAGACTCAGAAATACTTGAAGCATATACCGATACCATATCAATGAATAATAAAATGGTTGGGCAGTTCCCTATATTTAACGTAGGAGAAAATACAATAGAGTGGTCAGGAGCAATTCAATTCATGGAAATTCGACCTAGGTGGAGATATAAATGATTACTTTATATAAACCAAATGAGACTGATTTTACACACAATGGTATAGGGGCTTTAGATAAAAATATTTATAACGCAACTGTTGAGGAAGAACTCAATGGTTTATTTTTATTTTCATTTAGTTATCCATTGTTTGCGCCGCGTGGTCTGGAAATAGAGGGAATGAGTATCATTAAAGTTCCAACTCCGGATGGTGAACAACTATTTCGAGTGGCGGCTCCTAAGGTCAGTATGGGTGAGATTACAGCGCAATGTTATCACATTTTTTATGACTTAACAGAAAATCTAATTGAAGACATTTTTGCTGAAACAACAAATGGTAATGGAGCTATGAATCGTATGTCAGCAGGATGCCAATACAAGCATCCTTTTCAGTTTTATTCAGATGTACCAAAGATAGCCAGTGCACGTATTGTCCGTAAAAATCCTGTGGAAGCATTATTGGATTCTAGTCAAGATAATTCATTTGTTAATCGTTGGGGTGGCGAATTAAAACGAGATAATTTTGATGTGAAGATGCTACTAAATCGCGGTATGGATCGTGGAGTAGTGATTCGCCATAAGAAAGATTTATTAGGATATGAAGGTAATGTGGATTGGAAAAGTCCCATAACGAGAATCATGCCACAAGGTTTTGATGGGTTATTTCTTCCTGAAAAGTATGTGGATAGCCCAATTATAAATAAGTATCCTCATCCTAAAATTAAAGTGGTTGAATTTAAACATATTAAAGCAGCTATTGGGGAAAATGCTGACGATGAAGATGCAGTTCCGTTAGAAGAAGCATATAGGTTATTACGCCAGGCAGCTAAGGATATGTTTGCTATTCAAAAGGTTGATCAGCCTAAAGCAAATTATAACGTTAAGTTTCAGGAGTTATCACAAACGGAAGAGTATAAGGATTATAAGCACTTACAAAGTGTTTATATGGCAGATACGGTTACGGTTGAGCATCAAGAAGATGGTATTGATATAAAGGCGAAGGTAATTGCTTATAAATATGATCCAATAAAAAAAGAGTATCTGGATATAACCATTGGTAACTTCAAAGAATCCTTTACGGACGTTTCCGGTAGGGTTGATCTGGTACAAGAAGAGTTATCCAATATGCCAGGCTCTATTTTGGATGCAGCAAAAGCAAATGCTACAAGCCTTATTAATTCAGGATTCGGAGGACATGTACGTATTTATCCAGATCGTATTTTAATTATGGATACGAAAGATGAAAAGAGTGCTAAAAAGGTTTGGCAATGGAATTTGAATGGATTAGGGTATTCTTCCACAGGGGTGAATGGACCGTACGGAACAGCAATCACAAATGATGGAAGGATTGTTGCGGATTTTATTACGGCGGGAACGCTCAGTGGAAATCTAGTGCAAGGTGGAGAAATAACAGGATCAACTTTGAAAACATCTAATTCGGCTAATTTTGTAAATATCTCTAAACAATTTATTCGTCTCTATGAGTCCTCGAAAGTAAGAGCCTTTATTGGGTATTACAAAAATAGCAGAAATGAAATACAGCCTACTTTTATTCTAGGTGGTGACTCAGATCAAACAGGTGCAAACGGTGCTATTATGTTGTATCAATTCTCAGATGCAAGTGTGAAGTCTGGTGGAATTGGAATTACAAAAGGACTCGATGGCAATGGATACTTGAATGCAGCTTCTTTATACTTTTCACAAACAGGGAATGCAATGCTTGACGCTGATAAAATGATTGTCTTAGGTGCTCAAAGTGAAATGAGGTTTAAAGTCAAAGATCAGTTCCGCTTTTATCGGAATAATAATTGGATTGCAAGTATTGGGACTTCATCTGGAGGAGATACAGACATTATGCTCCCAAGTGCGATGATACGGAATTCGAGTTGGGAAAATGGCTATATTCAAGTGAAAACCGCTCTTGGGACATATTATCAAGGCGTAATTGCTTCGGACTTCAAAGTTTCTTCTAAAGAAACCTATAAAACCAATATTAGATCAATTACACGTAGTGTATTGGAAACTGTAATGGCTTGGGATATTAAACAGTATAATCTGAAAACGGATATTCCGAAACTGTATGAGATGCGTATGAATCGTAAAGAAGGAGAGCCGACAATTACTACAGATGCAATTCCTACACATTATGGTTTAGTTATTCCAAAAGAATCAGAGGAAAATGGTGTGGGTTTATATGGGATGCTTTCACAATTGACAAGCGCATTTCAAGAATATGTGACAAAAACCGATGCTAGAGTGGAAGAATTAGAGCCATTAAAACCTAAAGGGAATATAAAGCATAGGAACAAAGTAAAACGTCAAAGAAGACCGCCTAGACACGTGAAAAGGAGTAGCTAGAAAGAGGTGTAGTTATGCGAAATGAGGAAATTATGATAGATTTAGCAGATCCTGTGTTTACAAAAACAATTCGTTCTCGGCAGAATGACAAGAATGGATTGAGGCTTACGGTGTACGTAAGAGAAAAAGGGGAGAAGGTGGATTTAACAGGATATGCGGTTAAATATGAAGCAACAAATCATACAGGAGTATTCATTCGAGATGATGCTCAAATAGTTGATGCAAAGAATGGTGTGTTTTCATACACGTTTACATCTCAAGCTGTTTCTACATCGGATGATTGGACAGCTTATTTTGTTATGGAAAAAAGTACAGAACGAATGAGTACACCAGACATTCGTATTGCATTAAGACGTGATGTGAAAGAAGGAAATATTAAAATCGAAAACTATATTTCTGAGTTTGATAAAGCTCTTGAAATGGTTAAAGGATATCAAAAGCAAATTGATGAAGCAAATAAACGCATAAATGAATTAACAGCAGCAGTTACAGGGCAAAAGTATCAACTGTGGAAGATTACAGACGATGATGGAACATCCATTGATCTGGCTGCAAATACAGATTTGAATACAATTGTAAAATCGGGATTCTATGTAGGAAGTCAACTCAAAAATGCACCGAATAATTCTGTATACACATGGTTTGTATCTGTAGAAACAGCTACAAGTTTAGCGTTTGTTCAAAGAGCTACATTGCTAGGGAATTTGAATGAGACATATATTCGATTAAATAACAGTGGTAAGTGGTCTGAGTGGTCTCGTTTGGTATTAGAGAAAGAGATTGTACCTAAAACAGGTGGTTCGTATACGGGAACGACCTATTTTAATACTGATAATGCTATTGTAATCGGTAGCCGTTCGTATAAAACAGTTCTTCATAAAGGCGCACAAGGACAACTTGTTATTGCTCCTTCTATAGAAGAGCAAAGTGATAATTGGGATTGGTCAAAGCGAGTTGAAATCAAGCCAGATGGTACTATCAAACAAGCAACAGATACAGGTTGGAGTACCCTTCCTACAACTGGGGTAGAGAATGTTCCTGATAGAATTTTGAAGTACAAGAGAAGTGGGGAACAAATATCTGTCATTGGATCAGTTAAATATCTAGCAAATACAGCAGTATTTGCCACCCTTCCGGCTGGATTTCGCCCTGTACAAAGTATTGCTTTCCCAGCACTTGCATATGGCAATGGACCAACTGCTTGTGAAGTTACAGTTAAAAGTGATGGTGGAATTTTCTTGAATGGTGTTCAAAATGGAAATGTCATTCATATTGCAATTAACTTTTTAATTTAGATATTACAGATTAAGCGTGCATAGGCAGGCTTTTTTATTTTGTTAAAAAGGAGATGAGAACAGTGGAGGAACAGATTTTTAATTCAATGATTCAACAAGGAGCATTCGCAGCGTTATTTGTGTGGATGCTTTTTACTACGCAAAAAAAGAATGAACAGCGTGAAGAACAGTAACAAAAAGTAATCGAAAAAAACCAGGCAGTCATCGAAGAACAAGCAAAAGCATTTGGTTCACTTGCAAAGGATGTATCAGACATTAAACAAAAAATTATGGGGAATGGTGACGACAAATGAAAAAATCTATTAAATTATTAGCCTCAATTTCTACTGCAGCTATCATTGCATTCACTTCAACAGGTAGTGTCTTTGCTGATCGAGAAATGATTATTCCAGGGTTACCTAAAGTTGAATATCGCAATGGATATGGAGCGTATGAAGGTGTAGTAGCACATTCTACAGCAACTCCTGAAGCGCCTGCTATTAATATCCGAAACTATGAAGCAAGAACATGGCGTTCTGCATTTGTACATTATGCAACGGATTGGGATGAAACAATTCAAATTGCTTCTACTAAGTATCAAGCATGGGGAGCAGGACCAGCGGCCAATAAGCGATTTGTTCATGTAGAGCTCTCTGAAACTAGTGACTCTATTAAATTTAAAAAATCATATGAAAGATATGTAAAGTTACTTGCTAAAATTTTAAAAGATAGAAATATCCATCCATCCATTGGATTGTGGACGCATAAAGACATTACGTATAAGCTTGGTGGCACAGATCATGAAGATCCAATTGACTATCTTCGCAGTCATGGTGTATCGGAATCAAAATTCCGTGCTGATGTATTAAAAGCATATAATGGAGATTCTATTTCAGTTGAAGCGAAACCACAGCAACCAAATGAAGTACCTGGTGTTATTAATGAAGTGGGAGTAGCGTATATTGATGGATACAATGTAAACCTTCGTTCTGGTCCCTCCACAACAAATAGTGTTATTCGTAAATTGCAAAAAGGTGAATCATATAAAGTCTGGGGTAAAGTAGGAAACTGGTTGAATCTTGGAGGAAATCAGTGGATTTATAACGATTCATCATACATTCGCTATAAAGAGGAATCTTCATCTGTGGAAGGTAAACGTGTTGTTTCTAAAGTGAATGACTTACGATTCTATTCAAAACCTTCCTGGTTAGATAGGGATGTAGCAGGAACTGTGGATGAAGGATTAGGATTTACAATCCTTGATAAAGTATCTGTAAATGGCTCTTCACAATATAAAGTAAAGAATAGTAGAGGTAGCGTATTCTATATTACAGCTAGTTCTTATTATGTAGAAATTAAATAAGAGTATATTGACATTCTACATTTAAATATTGTATATTTTACATGTTGTTTTTTGATAGCGCACTGTTTGTTCTAATTTTTCTACTGCATTGTTGCTTAGGTGATGTAGTGTTATCAAAAAAGAGTTCTCCAACATATATTTTTAAAAATCCCCTTCTATATTTAGAGGGGGATTTTTTTATTACAAATCAGATATTCTTCTTACTTGTTTTTCTTTCTTCTTAAAATTCTTCTTATACTGTTTGAAGTCTTGTTTATCCACTCTGAATTTCTCACCAGTAGCAACGTTTTTAACTAAATATGTTTTAGATGTAAGAGATTTAACTATGTAATAAATAGCAAATAGTATAAGAGAAAAACTGAACGTTGGAATAGCGAATACAATAGCAAGTACGGCTAATAAATTATCTTTCTTATGATCTCTTTGTAACACTAAACGTTTTCCAGATGCAGCCTGAGCTTGTTCTAATTGTTGCATACGTTGTAGCGATGCTACAGTATCATAACTCATGAAACCCCCTCCTTGAAATAATACCTAAATCATACCAATTTCATGTAACAAATGTAAATGTTAGTTTCTCATTCATTGACAAAACAGAACGATTGTTCTACAATTCAGATACAAACAAATGTTCTTGGAAGGGGTAATTCATATGGCAGCAACTGAAAATACAACTAAAGGAAAAGAGAAAGCATTAGAAGAGGCTCTGAAGAAAATCGTAAAAGAATTTGGTACAGGGGCTATTATGAAACTGGGTGAGCGACCTAATCAAAAAGTATCTGTCGTATCAAGTGGTTCTGTTGGATTAGATAATGCTTTAGGGGTTGGTGGATATCCAAAAGGACGCATTACTGAAATCTTTGGTCCTGAATCTTCAGGTAAGACAACTATAGCATTACATGCAATTGCAGAAGCGCAAAAAGAAGGTGGAACAGCGGCATTTATTGATGCAGAGCATGCCCTTGACCCTAGTTATGCACAGAAATTAGGTGTGAATATTGATGAACTGCTCATGTCACAACCAGATACAGGAGAGCAAGCACTAGAGATTGCAGAAGCTCTAGTTAGAAGTGGGGCTGTAGATATCATTGTGATAGATTCTGTAGCTGCTTTAGTCCCGAAAGCGGAAATTGATGGGGACATGGGAGATTCACATGTGGGATTGCAGGCTAGATTGATGGGGCAGGCAATGAGAAAAATATCAGGAGCAATATCCAAAAATGGAGTTGTAGCAATATTTTTAAATCAAATCAGAGAAAAAGTTGGTGTTTCTTTTGGGAGTCCTGAGACAACACCAGGTGGTAGGGCGTTAAAATTCTATTCAACAATTCGACTAGATGTACGTAGAGGAGAACAGTTGAAAGGAAAAGAGAGTGACGTTTTAGGGAATAAAACAAAAGTGAAAGTAGTAAAAAATAAAGTTGCTCCACCATTTAAAAACATTGACTTTGACATCTTATACGGAGAAGGAATCTCCTTAGAGGGAGAGCTTATTGATATTGGTGTAGATTTAGATATTGTTCAGAAAAGTGGGGCATGGTACTCGTATCAAGAAGAACGTCTTGGACAGGGTAGAGACAATGCCAAACAATTTCTGAAAGAGAATGAAAACATAAGTAATTCTGTTCGAAATGAAATTTATGAATACTATTCTCCAAAAGAAGATTCTGTTGTTGTGAAAGAGGGGCTTATAAATGAAAATGAGCCCATTACTTTAAAAGAGTCGGAATAAAGTTATATAAGGAAAACGGTAAAATAAAATTCATGCTATGTATATTTTAAAAACCGCAACACCTAGTTATTAGAACTGGGTGTTTTTATATACTCATAAACTCACGATCAAAATAAAACTTATCCATTAAGTTGTTTACAATCCCGTTGAAATAAGCAAATTTACCTTTTTTCATTTTCACCCCAGATTTAATTTTCATAACAAACTCTTTAATAGCTTTTAAGCCAATAGTAAGCTCTTGGTCCTTATTAAATGCTTTATCTCCTGTTGTATGGTTAACAATTTTATTACACTGTCTTACAACCTTCCACAGTTCTTGAATTGTTTTAGATTCACTGTAAAAAGAGTTAACTAAAGAAACAAAACGTTCTGGTACCCAGTGAGCAATGAAATCAGCTTCTTTAATGTTCTCTTCAGGAGTATTGCTATTCTCATTACTATTACGTTTGTTTATATCTTTTATATTTTGTTTTAAGGAAACAGGTTTTGTTTTAATGGTAGGACACTTTGTAGGACTTTTTGCATCTACCTTGTTGGACACTTCTTCCACAATTGGTTTGATAATAATAGCGTTAGATGTTTGAAGCATATCTTTTTTACGTTTCATTGCTACTTGTTTAATCATCTCTAGATCCACAAGCTTTTTCATTAAACGTTGTACAGTTTTATAGGATACTTCCATCTTTTCAGCTATTCTATTTTTGCAAAGGAAACTAACACCTACATATTTGCAACTGTGGCGTTTTAAAATTTCAAGTAATGTAATGAGTTTAGATTGTACATCCGTACGCTTAATAGACATACGGATATTATCTCTGTATGTACGTATAGTTTTGTTTAGTTCTTCCACATCTTTGAATGATGATAAGTTGTGGAAGGATTCTTTAGTTGCGATAACATCGATACGTTTTCTTTCCATATTATATGTCTCCTTTTTGTAAACAAAAAAGCAACAGAATGCCAAGTGTAAGCAAACTGTTGCTAAGGAGCCCTTACGTACTGTAAAATAGTGCGTAAGAGTACAGCAAGTGTTTGCCTAATTAGAGTAGGCGGACGGTATAAGAGTGTTGGTAGCACTACTTATACACGCTGTGCTCTTTTGTTTTAAAATTTTTTTCGTGATACCATTTGTGATACCGTTTTGTAAAATAAATAAAGAAAAACATCAAAAAACAAATTACATTAAACTTCAAAAATGTTGATTTAATGCGGTTTTTTACGTTCTGTTCTTTTATACATAGTCGAGATGGAAGGTTCTATTGGTTAAATAGAAATGCGGAGCCGACTGTTCAGACCCGTTGGCTAAGGTTCTTTCGCACAGAAGATGCTTTTTATCTTCTCGTGCGGAAGGTTCTTAGACATGAGGGTCTAGGAGGCAAAGCTGGATAATATATGTATGAAGAAAGCGCCCTGCTGTGTGATATGATCCCCTTATAGTAGACAGTAAAAAGAAAGCACATTAATCTGTTTACTATGGAGGGGATTTTTCTATGGGCAAAATTAGAGTAACTTATGATATAGAATTTAAGAAAAAAGCAGTAAATTTATACTTGAAAGAAGGAATGGGATACAAAACGGTTGCTAAAGAATTAGGAATTGATCACTCGGTAGTAAGACGTTGGGTGAAACACTTTGAAGCTGAAGGTATCAAAGGACTAGAAGAAAAACGTGGTAAAACGAAAGGTCCAGGTATAGGTAGACCAAAAAACAATCCAGAAGATCCAGAAGCTAAAATGAAACGATTAGAAGCGGAGAATGCAATGTTAAAAAAGCTCTTAGGGATGTAAAAGGAGGAGTGGAATCTGTACCAAAAACGAGGAAGTTTGAAGCCATCAAAGGGCTATCAGAAAAAGGTTATGCAGTTACCATTCTATGTGATATCGCTGGAGTAACTAGAGGTGGGTACTACAAATGGATTAAGCGACAGTTGACGCCTTCTGAAAAACAATTGGAAGATACCGAAATAAAAAAGAAGATATTGGAGTGTCATAAAAAACTTAAAGGGATTTATGGATACAGGAGAGTACAAGTTTGGCTGAAAGCCACTTATAACCTTCATTTTAATCACAAACGTATACAAAGGTTGATGGGTGAACTAGGTATCAAAGCTATTATTAGGAGAAAACGACCTTATTACGGGAAGAAAGAAGCTTATGTGATTTCAGATAACCATCTGAACAGGGATTTTCAAGCTTCCAAACCAAACGAAAAATGGGTAACAGATATTACCTATTTGATTTTCAATGGACAGAGATTGTACTTATCCGCTATTAAAGACCTATACAACAATGAAATTGTTGCCTATGAAATTAGCCGTAGAAATGACCTAAAACTAGTACTAGACACACTTAAAAAAGCAAGAAAAAAACGAAACGTGAAAGGGATTCTCCTGCATAGTGATCAGGGGTTCCAGTACACATCTCGTCAATATAATCAACTACTCAAAAAATATCAGATGAAGGCTAGTATGTCCAGAAAGGGAAACTGTTGGGACAATGCTTGTATAGAAAGCTTCTTCAGTCACTTTAAGTCAGAGTGTTTTCATTTATACTCTTTCCGCACAGCTGATGAGGTTAAGTTTGCTGTGCGCAAATATATACACTTTTATAATCACCAAAGGTTCCAAAAGAAACTAAATAACCTGAGTCCATATAAATATAGAACTCAGGTTGCTTAGTTGTGTTTTTTGAATACTGTCTACTTGACAGGGGTCACTTCAGTGCAGGGCGCTTTTTTGTTTTGCGGATTTGTCTTGGCTTGGGAGAGGATACCCGGGTGGGTGTTCAGTTAAATATATCAGCGATTTTTCAAATATATCGTCCATAACTCGAAATATATCAGCGATTATTTCAATATATCGACGATTCGACAAGGGATATCGACTTATCAACAAATTACGACATAGCAAGAGGAACGAATACCCCGTACCCTTCAAAAAGGAAAGGAGCATTTATACATAAAGAGGGCAACTGAAAGTAATTTAGATTAAAATACTGACAAATGCAGCAAAGAACTTATGGGAAAATCCCCACGGCTAACTTTCTGACAAATCCCCGCTCTACCAACAAATCCCCACACTGGCAAAAATAAAGTTTCTCATATAAAAAGGACAATCTTTTGCTTTTTCTCACAATGCGAGTACAATGTAAAATAGCAAGAAAAGACGAAAAGTATTTACAGGATTATTGTGTGCGCATAGCGTAAATGGCAGTAAGGAACTGAGAGGAGGTTTTTTCTCTGAATACAAATAAAGAAACAATCATCCACCTTTATCATACAAACGATATACATAGTCATTTTGAAAATTGGCCGCAAATTTCTCGGTTTGTTCTAGGGGAGAAAAAGCGAAGACAGGAAGCGGGAGAGACTGTTTTGACGGTTGATATCGGCGATCATGTGGATCGTTTTCATAGTATTTCGGAAGCGACGAATGGACTTGGGAATACGAAGCTTTTGAATGAGGCGTTATATGATTATGTAACGATCGGAAATAATGAAGGAATTACGTTAGCGAAGGAGCATTTGAATCGGCTCTATGATGATGCTGGATTTGAAATACTTGTCGCAAATTTATTTGAAAAAGAAGGGGTACGTCCGTCATGGGCAAGGCCTTATAAATTGCATACAACGACGGATGGGATTACCATTGCTTTTATCGGATTAACGGTAGCTTATCCAGAGTTTTATCAGATGCTCGATTGGCATATTGAAGATCCCATTATTCATTTAGAGTCTATTTTAGAAGAAGTGAAAGATGAGGCTCATATTACGGTTGTCCTTTCTCACCTTGGAAAAAGTATGGATGAGTATATGGCAGAGCATTATGATATAGATGTTATTTTAGGAGCACATACGCATCATTTATTTGAGCGTGGTATTCTACTGAATAATACTTTACTTTGTTGTTGTGAAAAGTGGGGGCGTTACGTTGGTCACGTGCAGCTTACTGTGGATATAGAGATGAAGAAATTGCTGAAAAAAGACGGTAGGGCGATTAAGACGGAACGGTTAGGTGCTTATAGCGAGCCGTTATCCACAATTGAAATACTGCAGGAAGAAAGTGAGCATATAATGGCAGAGTCTGTCGTTCATTTAAAAGAGTCATTACCGGTTGATTGGTTTCATGAGACGCCGTTTTCTCACATGTTAGCAAGTGCGCTGAAAACATGGTGCAATGCAGAGATTGGCATGGTGAACGCTGGTGTACTTCTTGAAGGGTTAGAAGAGGGTGTTGTAACGCGCGGAGATATTCACAGAATTTGTCCACATCCAATTAATCCGTGTGCTTTGAAAGTTCCAGGAAAGATATTAAGAGAAGTTATTTTGAAAGCACGTAAGCCGAATATGGAGAATCTTGAGGTGAAAGGATTCGGATTTCGGGGAAAAGTGATGGGGAAAATGATTTACGCTGGTGTAGAAGTCATTCCAGATACGATTCCCGGGAATAAAATTTTACTCGAAGATGTATTAATTAACGGGGAATCGCTGGAATTAGATCGTATATATACAGTAGGAACGATTGATATGTTTACATTTGGCTACTTATACCCAGAGCTATCCACACTTTCTGACAAACAATATTATATGCCAGAACTACTTAGAGATGTGTTAACAGATATGTTAATAACTTATACATCTTCCGTTAAACTATAGGCTAGTTAACTTGTAACACTCATTTTTCTCTTGTCATACAGATAAGAAAGAGAGGAGTGTGAACTATGGTTAATGTGGAGCCAATTATAATTGATAATTATACGTTTATTGCAGTTAGCGTGAAACTTCCAAAGACGAATTTGCTAGCTGTAATGAGCGATAAAGGATATATTATGTGTGGTGCATTAGATGTAGGTCTTTTAAATGAGAAATTAGGTGATCGAGGAATTATTGCTGGCCGTGCGGTTGGTGTAAGAACGATTGAACAACTTCTTGAAGCGCCACTAGAATCGGTAACGACTGGAGCTGAAGCATTAGGCATTCCAGCAGGTACGATTGGAAAAGAAGCATTATTAAAAATGAGATAAGCATATATCGTCCCTCCTTCTTGCATAGAAATGATATAAGAAGGAGGTTTTTTTATGAGTATATTTCGCTCGAAAAACTCGCGGTTTCGAAGGGGACCTATTGCCTTTCGGTATATACTGCTTATGTCGTTTATTCTTTTTGTTATATTACTTACGCAAGGGTTGTGGATTGTGAATAATAATATTCAGCCGACCTTAATTAAATATGGGGAAGTAGAGACACATAAAATGGCGACGGCAATTATGACGAAGGCAGTAAAGGATCGAATTAATGAAGGATTCGATGTAGATTCATTAATGAAAGTACAGAATGATAAAAACGGAAAAGTATCCACAATTAATTTAAATACAAAGCAAGTAAATGAAATCGTAACATCAACGACCACATACATAGAAAAATATTTGCAGCAAGTAGAACAAGGGAAGTTGAAGGAGCTAGGTATTGCTGAAAAAAACGGCGCGACTATGGCAGTTCCTTTTGGGCGTGTAACTGATAATGCACTTCTTGGTAATATAGGACCAGATATTCCGATTCATTTCACGCCAGTTGGACATGTGAATACAGATATTAAACAAAAAATTGAGCCGCATGGGATTAATACTACAGCGATTCAAATTGTTATGGAAATGGAAGTAACATTGCAAGTGATTATTCCATTTCATACGAAAGAGATAAAGGTGAAACAAAATGTTCCGATTGCGACGCGTATCGTTCAAGGGGAAGTGCCTACGTATTATGGAAGCGGAAGTGTTGCTGTACCTGATAAAAAGAAAACAGATAGTTAGTTGTAAATAAAGTGAAACTCGGCTCAGTCAGGCTTTTACTGGATAAAAAATAACCGTAGCAATGCAGCTACGGTTATCGTTTTGTATTTGCTCGTTCTTTGCGCTCCCAAAGGCTTAAATGCATGTATGGATCGAAGGCCCATTCTGTATAGCCATTGTCTTTATACATGCCAAAATGTAAGTGGGGCGGAAATTTTCCGGCTGTACCAGGAGGTCCATAACCAGTGCTACCAACAAATCCGATTACTTTCCCTGGCTCAACAATTTGTCCAAGCTGTATTTCTTTTGAAAACCCGCCTAAATGAGCGTAATAATGGTAATTGTTATGAAGGTCGCGAATACCAATGCGCCATCCACCAAGGCGGTTCCAACCTTTCGTTTCAATAATGCCATAGCAAGTCGATCTTACTGGCACGCCATATCCGGCAAAAATATCGGTTCCTTCATGAATCCTTCTGCCGCCAAAACTTCTTCCAGCGCCGAAAGTACTACGGTAGCTATGGTCACTACGGATCGGAAGAGGAAAAGCATTTCCTTCTAAATTAATACGTCCATAATGTTTATAAATTTGGGCGTATTCGCTAATTAAATCAACTGTTTTGGCACGTCTATAATATTCCCAGAGCATAATTTTAATACGGTCTTCTGATGTTCCTTGTTTCCTTAAAATAGTCGCTGCGGTATGCAGAAGATCACGGTCGCTATTTGCATTTGCAAATCCATCTTTGTCACCATCTAAACCTATTCCGCCAAATAGAGAAATTGTATGGGGAAGAGTATCGTTACTATTAATAGGTCCAGCCCATATTTCTGGTTTGAAATAAAGGGAAATGATGGCATCTGGTTTTTTCGGAATATCTTTTCTTACGCTCCGTATATTTCTTTCATATTGATCCATTGCAGCTAAGTAATACCATGGAATGCCTGAAGACTGCTCGGTTTCTTTATATAGTGCCATGCGCTTTTCGTATATGCTTTGCTGATTATCTTCACCGTAAGCGATGTTTTGGTGGAGAAGAAAACAAATAGAAAGCAAAAGAGAAATTTTTCGAAGCATGAAATAGACTCCTTTCACAACATCACTCTTTTTAGTGTGGGATATACGGAGTATTTCATTATAGGGAACGATTGGAAAAAATCTTAGAATCTTCATTTGAGCAAATCGCTTTCATACGTTAGAATAGATATGTTACATTGAAAGAAGCGAACACGGTAAACTATTTCATATTGTGCGGAGTTGATAACCATGACAAAACAAACAGAATATAAGCGCAAGCCCGAATGGTTGAAAATTAAGTTAAACACGAATGAAAACTATACAGGCTTAAAGAAAATGATGCGTTCTAAAAATCTTCATACAGTTTGTGAGGAAGCAAAATGTCCGAATATTCATGAATGCTGGGCTGTAAGAAAAACAGCAACATTTATGATTTTAGGTGCGGTTTGTACACGTGCTTGTCGTTTTTGTGCGGTTAAAACAGGCTTACCAACTGAGCTTGATTTACAAGAACCAGAACGCGTGGCAGATTCAGTAGTACAAATGGGCTTAAAGCACGTTGTTATAACAGCGGTTGCACGTGATGATTTAAAGGACGGGGGAGCAGCTGTTTTTGCTGAAACAGTACGAGCAGTACGTCGTAAAAACCCATTCACGTCTATCGAAGTATTACCATCTGATATGGGTGGAGTAGAAGAAAACTTAAAAATGTTAATGGATGCAAAACCAGATATTTTAAACCATAACATTGAAACAGTACGTCGATTATCTGACCGAGTTCGCGCTAGAGCAAAATATGAACGTTCATTAGAGTTTTTACGTCGAGCGAAAGAAATGCAGCCTGATATTCCAACTAAATCGAGCATTATGGTGGGCTTAGGTGAAACGAGAGAAGATTTAATTGAAGCAATGGATGACTTACGTGCAAACAATGTGGATATTTTAACTCTTGGGCAATACCTACAACCATCTAAGAAGCACTTACCAGTTCTTAAATATTACCCACCAGCAGAATTTGCAGAGCTTAAAGAAATTGCACTTAGCAAAGGATTTAGCCACTGTGAAGCTGGCCCACTTGTGCGTTCTTCTTACCATGCGGATGAGCAAGTACGTTCTGCAAAAGAAAAAACAGCAGAAGCTAAATAATGAAAAAAGAGAGCTAACGATTAGCTCTCTTTTTGTTTATACTCTAAAACGGTATTTGGACATGTTAATAAAATCTTTTTTAATTCTTCTGTGGATAATTCAATTGTAAATTCAGGTACACCAGGTGTAATTAAAATTTTATCGTACGTATAAATAGCGTTATCCACAATAATTGTTACATCGTGTGAATATCCGAAAGGAGCCACACATCCCGGCGTACAACCAGTTTTGTCTCGCAGTTCATCAGGAGAACAGAGAGATAAGCGTTCTCCTGTTAGTTCTTTCATCTCTCCCCGGTTGAGCCTTGTGCCCTCTAACGTAAAAAATACGTAATAATCTCCAGACTTTGATTTTAAAAATAAGCTTTTACTTGGAGTGCCTTGTAAGCCGAGTCTCTCACGTACAATCCGATCTGTCTCATAATCGAGTACTGGTTCGTGTTCAAATTTTTCATAAGAAACATTTGTTTTATGTAGTAGAGCAAGTACATCTTCGTACATATGGAGTGATACCCCTTTCTATTATTAGTACAGTTTCTTCTCGTGGCGTCAACTGAATGTTTTGGAAAGGGATATTACTTAGACGATGCTTCCCATAAGCGTTTTATGATACATTGTTCGTCGATTGTAATTTCGTAAATATCAGGATTCGTTAAAGTTCTCCATTCATTAAAGCCAATCGTATGATTAAAATGCTTTAAAATGAGCGTAAGTAAATTGCCATGTGTAACAAGTAGTGTTGTTGTATGGTTTAATTGTAAAACGTCTTGAATAAGCGATATGGCACGGTCTGTTGCTTGTTTTGTTGACTCTCCGCCTGAAAAGGCAATATCTATATTTGTAAAAGTAGATTCTAGTTTTTGCATCCAATCATCCATTGGAACGTTGCTCAATATGCGTTCAGTTAATCGTTCATCTTCTTGGATAGATAAGTTAGCTTGGAGCGCATAGGGCCGAATGGAATCGATAGCTCGGACAAATGGGCTTGAAATAATATGATCGATTTGTAGATGATTTTCTAAGAGAAATGTAGCAAGGGTATTTGCTTGGTCTTTTCCATCGGTCGTTAATTCAGCATCACGTTTTTGCCCAGTTGCTGAACAATGTCGTATTACAATAATTTTCTTCATAATTCATCCCCATCTTTCAAGTTGACGCTATATACTTCGACAAATGTGGAAATAATTCCTTTTTCTTGTAAAACGGCATATGGATTTAAATATGTGGAAAAGTAATGTGGATAATGAACATTTGAGGTGCAATCATGAATAAAATGATATGTATTGTAGTTAGTCTTTGTTTTTTTTATACACTTGTCCACAACTTATGCAGAGTCGAATCAAAAAGTAAATTATCCAAGCAATCGAAATAAGTCATTTGTGAGTGAGGATATTTTTTATAAACAGTTAGATAAGAAAATTTATAAAGAATACAATAATGCAGCATATAGTGTTCGAAAAAAATCTTATTTAAAGAAGTGCCCGATGAAGAATTTTCTTTCCTACAAAAAACAGCCGTGGGTTGTCGGAGTAGTGTGATGCTTCAAGATTTTTTTGTTCATCCTGATCGCCAAGTTTATTTTTTTGCTTCCTTTTCTCAAAATGAAGTAGAAGAGTTTCATAAATATATCGTTATAGATGCAGAAACAAAGAGGGAGCTGCAAGAAGGAAAAAGCTATCATCATTGCGACAATCCATAAAAAATAAACCACCAATCGGTGGTTTATTTTTTACTCCGGTACACTCATTAATTTCGCTTTCATTTTGCGAATAAGAACGACAGCGCCAATTGTACAAAGAAGTGTAATTCCTTCTGCAACGAAGATATTGATTGTTTTTGTTTGGTAAAGGGCCGCGAAAAAGTCTACAAATGCGTGGAATAGTATAGCGTATACTAGGAAGATATATTTCTTCTGTTTTACTGCGTATAAAACAAGCATTGTAAAGGCAATTTGAAGCACGAGTGCCATAATTCTTTCTAAGCTACCAAGGAAGTATAAGTAGGCAGGTTGCTGAATTAACATGTCCTGTAAAATGCTCAGCTCGGGTTTTTGTTCAATCAGTCGAGCGAAGCTACCATCGTTAATAGAATTAGCAAAGATTAATGCTTGTAATGCAGAAAAACCGCCAATTAAAATAGATTCAATTCCGCCGTGACCAATTCCATAAGCGAAGCCATCTTTATATTCTAGATATTTTTTTAGTAAGAAGAAGAAGGCAACGAAGCGTCCTAATTCTTCAAAAATACCAGCAGTCAATCCGCCATAAATTGCGAAGACAAACGGATTTTCTAAAAATGGAGCGATTGTTGGATTACCGCGCATAAATAGGTGGAATGGTGTTTCAAGAATTTGAGTAAATCCGATAAAGATAAGAACACCAATGCCGACTACTTTCCAATTCATATTATATTTTTTACGGAAATAAACGAGTACAATAATTGGGACCAGAATCGAGACAATGAGTTGAAAGATGATGCTGGCAATTACAGTATTTGAAACCATACTTTCACCGCTTTCTAATATATGTACATAACTATTATGCATCAAATATAGGAGAGATGAAACTTTTTAAGATAAAATGAATTTACTTATTGACTCTAACGTTGCGTCATACTTTATCGTATGTACTAAGGGGGAGATACAAATGACAATGAGAGTAAAAGAAGTAGCTGATTTAGTTGGAATTAGTGTGCGCACACTGCATCATTACGATGAAATTGGGTTGTTAACCCCAGACGAGACGACAGAGTCTGGATATCGTCTGTATTCCAATGAAAATTTAGAGACATTGCAGCAAATTTTGTTTTTTAAAGAGCTTGGCTTCCCTTTGAAAAAAATTAAAGAGATTATCATGAGTCCATCATTTGATCGCGAAGAGGCACTAGAGCTTCATAAGAAAATGCTTCTTGAAAAGCGTGCTAGATTAGATAAAGTGATTGCGACGATTGATAAAACAATTCAGCATACAAAAGGAGAGATTGAAATGACGAACAAAGAGAAATTTGAAGGATTCGATTTCAGCCATAACCCATATGAAGAAGAAGCACGTGAAAAATGGGGAGATGCAGCTGTAGATAAAGCGAACGAATATGCAAAAGGTATGTCAAAAGAGAACCAAGAGGAGTTTAATGCTATTTATAGAAATTTAGCAGCGCTTAGACACGGAGCACCAGATTCTAAAGAGGCACAAGAAGCAATTGGAGTGTGGTACGATTACTTGCAAAACTTCGGTGCATATTCATTAGATGCTTTTAAAGGACTCGGTCAAATGTACGTCGCTGATGAGCGCTTCACGAAAAATATCGATAAGTTTGGTGAGGGGTTAGCGCAATTTATGTGTGATGCGATGGAGGTTTATGCGAATCGTAATAAAAAATAAAAAGTAAAACAGGTGGAGATTTTCTCCACCTGTTTTACTTTTTAATCATATCATTCAAAGTCTGATCTCCCGTATTGTTCAAATGAGGATTTTTACTCATTTCACGTTTTAGCATATCGAGGCTTTGCGTATATTCTGTATCATTTAATGCGCCAGATTGAAGACCTTGAATTTGGGAAATCAACTTTTGGTCTGTTGATACATATCCTTTATAATAGCGAGGGACGATGGACAAAGCAGCTCTATATACTTGATCCGCTACGAGTTTTGGATCCGTTGTGTTTGCACGGTATACAACAAATACTTCATCATCGGTAACGAGCGTAGCAGCGTTTGTAACGTCAGGAAGTTTGACTGTCATGCTTGTAATCATTTCAGCGACTTTCTCACGGTTAATGGCCCCTACTTGTTTGTTAGACACTTCATGCTTTTGTTTAGATGAATAACCGACTCTCGTTAATCGTGTATTTGTATTTTCCGTATGATACATGTCGTTTTTGTTGGAAACAAGAACACGGCTTCCTTCTTCACGTTCCATTTCGGCTTTATTCGTTGATTGGCAGCCTGCAAATAAGGAAAGAGTGAGGAGAGAGAGTATAATTTGTTTTTTCACGATGTATCACCTCCTTCTCCATAGCATGCACTAATTTTCAATTTTTTGTATTTGAAATTGTTGGTTGTTATGCTTTGTGATACGATAAAAAGAAGAATGCTTAGAGAGGAAGTTAATGATGGAGCAAAAGCAAGAGATTCATGCTACGGTGAGCATTAATAATGTGCAGTACGAAGTAATTAAAAACTTTCGTGACGGTTTTAGTGAAGAAGCATTTAAAGAGCGCTATGCAGAAATTTTAAATAAATATGATTATATCGTTGGAGACTGGGGATATGAGCAACTTAGACTGCGCGGATTCTTTGATGATAGTAACCAGCGTGCGACATATGATACGAAAATTAGTACGTTAACGGAGTATTTATACGAGTACTGTAACTTCGGTTGCGCACATTTTGTATTACGAAAAGTGAAGAAGTGATTGTAAGAGTTTTTTTTCGTAGCAGTTATACCAATTGTGAGGAGGCTGTTTACTTGAAAAATAAACAGCACCTCGACAAATATAATGATTCTTTTCATACAAGCGCAATGAAACGGGATTGCCAGTGAAAGCATCTAATCGTATGCCCGTATAGTCTTTTCGTTTTGCTTCATTTTCCCAAAAGGATAAAAGTACTTTGCTATATCCTTTTCCTTGGGCGAAAGGATGGATGACGAAAGAATGGACGATAAGAAAGCGACCGTGTGTTTCTGACCAATCAATTAGCTCATATTCTGGAGATTGCCACTCATTCAACACAACAGCACCAACGAGCGAATCATGCTCAAATAGGCAGTAGAGTTCACCTTGTTCTAAGTGATAGGCAATATGTTCTCGAGTCGGATATGAATCATCCCATTGATAAATTTTCTTTTGTAAGAGCGCTTTTTTACATTCTGTATACATTGCATCTAATTCGTCTAATAAATTCATCGTACCTTTTCTCACATTTAGCATGAGACTCCCCCTTATAAACAAATTGAAATAGAATCTCCTTCAGATAGTATTGTATTTGGCTTCATTTGTTGTCCATTCAATTGAATATCCCCATTTTTAATTTTATCCACAATGAGTGTACGGCTCCAGTCGGAAATATATGTGGATAAGGCTTTATCGATGCGGTGGGAACCGAAAACGATGTCTAATACGATCGTGATTTTAGCTATGCCGTTTTCTTTATGTTGCATAATGGAAATAGTAGTAGTTGTTTCGGCTTGATCTTGCTGCGTCATATCGACTGTTTCAACGTGATCAGTAAATGATTTATAAATACGCAGTTTTTGATTCCACGTATGATCTTTCGGACATTTATAAATGGCAAAGCGGTATATGTTTTTTCCGTTGGCGTTATGCCTACGAATATTCGTGTCAGTAAATAAGGTAGTGCGTCTGCAATTTTTACAATACTTTTCGATTGTGTTTTGCTCATTTTCATATAAACTCCAAGAAAGTTGTACTTTCTGCATTTTTCTTCACCTCTTATAGTAGTGGCAAAGAAACGTAATACAGCTATTTGGATGTCTTGTAGTATGAAGACATGAGAAAAAGACAAAAATAAAAGGAGGTTCCCTTAGGAACCTCCGTAAACATCATACTACAGATGCGTTACGTTCCTTTGTAATGGGAATGGGCAGACTACTCCCTTGAAAAAGCGTGGTGCTTTTTTGAGAGTAATGCTATCCAATTGCTGGTCCATTACAAAGTAAATGTTGGCATACGTAGATAACGTCCTTTCTATCCAAATAGATTTATTCTTAATTATAACATATTAGTTTGAAAATTAAAAATAATTACAATAAAAAAACACCAGCTAAAATAGCTGGTGCATACGATAAATTATATAAGTTCAAATAAAAATGAGCGTAATTCTTCTGCAATTTCTTCAGTCATAGAAAATGCGTGCTCTAAGTAGCCTGGTTCGTTTAAATCGTCAGCACCGATGATTGCAAATTTATTGCGTTGCATATCAAGGACAATTGTTTTACCGTAATGACGATCGGAGTATAATAGCGCTAAATCGTGACGCTCATTTTCTCCCATAAAGCTAACGAAACGAGTTTTTGTAGCGACAGTATCGTCGTACAGAAAGAAACGTTCTTCCATACACATGGCTCCTTTATTAAATATCTAAGTTTAAGTGTGGTTTATGATCTAAATGGTGATGCGTTTTAATGAATCGTACTGTTCTTGTTTTGTAACGCATTACGATAGAGTATGTTTCAGCTAAATCTCCACCAAGGAATTTAACACCGTCTAATAACTCACCAGCAGATACACCAGTTGCTGAGAAGATTGCATCATCCCCAGATACTAAGTCATCTAACATAAGAAGTTGACGAGGATCTTCTAATCCCATTTCACGACAACGAGCTTCTTCTTCTTCGTTCATTGGAACTAAACGAGCTTGCATTTCACCTTCAAGGCATTTTAATGCTGCTGCAGAAATAACACCTTCTGGAGCTCCGCCAATACCTACGAATAAGTCGATACCCGTTCCAGGTAGTGCTGTTGCGATTGACGCACCAACATCACCGTCACCAAATAATTTTACGCGTGCACCTTTTGCACGAACACGGTCAATAATATCTTGATGACGTTCACGTTCTTGAACGATAACTGTTAGATCGCGAATCTTTTTATTGTTAGCTTCTGCTACAATTTCAATTGTTTTTTCAATTGGATCATCTAAGCTAATTTTACCAGCTGCTTTTGGACCAACCGCGATTTTTTCCATGTACATATCAGGAGCATGAAGAAGGTTCCCTTTGTCTGCGATTGCAATAGCTGCCATTGCATTTGCAAGACCTTTTGCAACGATGTTTGTACCTTCTAATGGATCAACGGCGATGTCTACTTCTGGACCGTTACCTGTTCCTAGTTCTTCACCAATATACAACATCGGTGCTTCATCAAGTTCTCCTTCACCAATTACAACTGTACCTGCCATGTTTACTGAATCGAACATATCACGCATTGCTGTAGTTGCTGCATCATCTGCTTCATTTTTCTTTCCGCGGCCCATCCACTGTGCGGATGCTAAGGCTGCTGCTTCTGTTACACGGACAATTTCTAGTGCGAGTTCACGTTCCAAGATTCCATTCCTCCAATTTCAAAAATCATACAAATATAACTATAACAAATAACGGAGAAAAGGTGAATTCGAAAAATTGTCGATTTTTTCAGAAGAAAGCGTTACAATTAAAATGTAAATGCTTTAATTTCCAGGTAGGTGACATTCATGTATTTTGTAGACAGAAAGAAAATAGAACAAATGCTAGTATGTTTAGAACGAGCAACAAGTACATTTCAAGAGAAAAAGATATATGAAACCGAGTTTGAATTTTACGCATTAGAGCGCATAGCCCATCTTATTATTGATTGTGTATTAGATGCCGGGAATGCGATGATTGATGGATTTATTATGCGCGATCCAGGAAGCTATGAAGATATTATTGATATTTTAATGGACGAGCGAGTGATAAGTGAAGAAGATGGACAAGGGATGAAAGAAATTATCCTTCTTCGAAAAATGCTTACGCAAGACTATATTCAAATGAATCATGATGAATTATATAAGACGATTCAAAAACATATTGCAGTGGTAGAGAAATACCCAGCAAATATTCGCAGTTATTTAGAAAAGGAATTAGGACCTGTATCTGCATTTGTACCAGAATAATTATGCTTATAAGATCCCCAGAGAATGCCTTTTGGGGATCTTATATTGTATGTGAGAAAGAAAAGGGAGAAGGGTGAAGTATGGGGGAAGCACGTACGACGAAAGACGAAATTGTACAATTGTTGAAAGTAAAGGGAGAGCACACGGTAGCTGAACTAGCTGACGTTTTAGAGATTACAGAAATGGCGATCCGAAGACATTTAAGTAATCTTGAGAAAGACGGACTCATTTATTCTAAGATGGTAAGGCAACATGTCGGAAGACCAACTTATTTGTATGGATTAAGTGAAAAGGGAGAAGATACATTCCCGAAAGAGTATAAGCAATTTGCGATTGATATGCTAGAAGATTTAGCTCGAATGGGTGATGAAAAAATACTTCGTTACGTTTTAAAAGAGAGAACGAAGCGAATGGAAGAACAGTTACAAAAGAGAGTGAGTAATCAAAAGAATTTAGCATATAAAGTGCAAGAGATAGCAGCTATGCAAGAGAAAAACGGTTATATGGTTCAAATAAAGAGAGATGGAGAGAATTCTTTCGTAATTGAAAAACAAAACTGTCCGTTAAAGGAAATTGCAGAGAGATTCCCGCAAGTATGTAAAGATGAAAAAGAGATGTATAAGCGTTTATTTGCAGGAGCAGATGTAAAGACGTTAGCAAATATGTGTGAGGGCGATTGTAGTTGTTCTTACCAAGTAAAAGAGAAAAAATGAACGTTATGGGGCGCTTTTAGGTAAAGCGTTTTTTTCTTTGGAAAAAGCGGGTAATATAAGAGTGGTATGATAAGGTGAGAACGTTAGCATAGAAGGAGAGACATAATCGATGTATAAAGGTTACTTAATTGACTTAGACGGTACGATGTATCGCGGGGAAGAACAAATTGAAGAGGCAAGCGACTTCGTAAAAGCATTAGGAGAGCGCGGCATTCCTTATTTATTCGTTACGAATAACTCAACGCGTAAACCAGAACAAGTGGCAGAAAAACTTGTTCGTTTCGATATTCCAGCGAAAGCAGAGCAAGTATTCACAACGAGTATGGCGACTGCGAACTTCATTTATGAACGTAAACAAGACGCAACTGTATATATGATTGGTGAAGAAGGCTTGCATGATGCACTTGTGGAAAAAGGATTTGAACTTGCGGATGAAAATCCTGATTTCGTTGTTGTTGGTTTAGATCGTGACATCACATATGAAAAATTAGCAAAAGCGTGTCTTGCTGTGCGTAACGGCGCAACGTTTATTTCTACAAATGGGGACATTGCCATTCCAACTGAGCGCGGATTATTACCAGGTAACGGTTCATTAACATCAGTTGTAGCAGTATCGACAGGTGTGGATCCAATCTTTATCGGAAAACCAGAATCAATCATTATGGAACAAGCTTTAAAAGTGCTTGGCATAGAAAAAAATGAAGCATTAATGGTTGGGGATAACTACGATACAGACATTTTAGCGGGAGTAAATGCTGGCATGCATACCCTTCTTGTCCACACTGGAGTCACAACTGTGGAGAAGTTAACAGAATATGAAGTACAACCAACGCAAGTTGTGCATAACTTGACGGAGTGGATTGAGAAGATGTAATGAAGAAAGCTGTTCCAAACTTTGGAACAGCTTTTTTTCTAATATTTGCGGGCAGCCCGATTGGTGTGGGCTAACATTCAGTTGTGACTAGTGTCGATTTTTGTCGGTAAGTCGATATATTTGAAAAATCGCCGATATAATATGAGTTGCGCCGATATATTTAGAAAATCGCTGATATAATATGAGTTGCGCTGATATATTTAGAAAATCGCTGATATAATATGAGTTGCGCTGATATATTTAGAAAATCACTGATATAATTTTATTAAAAAGCACGATTCACAACGTCTTTAACCTCTTCAAGATATTGTTTACGCACACTGTCATCCACAGAAGGAACACTTGTATAGAATGTATGCTCAATTGTTTCAATGCCTGTAAATTCAAAAATACCAACATCCGCTGTTTTCTTCATCGCATCAAACATGCCGCCTGCTGTGTATGCTTCTTTCGTATTGCCCATTGTAGATAATAACAATCCTTTTTTACCGCTTAATAACTTTTCAATACCGTTTTCACCGTAAGCATAAGCAAATCCATGGCTAAACACACGGTCAACGTATCCTTTTAAAATAGCAGGAAGTCCCGCCCACCAAACTGGATAAATAAATGTAATGCTATCAGCCCAAGAGATATGCTCTTGTTCTTCTTTAATATCTTCTGGTGTATTTCCTTTAGAAAATGAGATGAAATCGGAAGCGCCTAATACTGGATTAAAGTTTAATTCGTATAGATCGCGAACGCGTACTTCGTGACCTTTTCCTTCTAATTCACTTTTTACCGTTTCTAAAATCGCATGGTTGAAGCTTTCTGTATTCGGGTGTGCATAAACGATTACATGTTTCATTTTTCTTCCTCCTATTTGTGGATATGTGAATAGTTATTTGTATATCTGTAACTATTATGGTTACTGTTTTTGTAGAAGTCAAGTAATACATATGTATGTATAAAAAGACGCCCGAAAATCGCCTTTTTATACCCCGCTCATACAAAGTACAAAGAAGACAAATAAAATAATGACAAGCCCGATGCCGAAATTAAATACGAGAGTGCTATCCATATATGTAGCCTCCTTGTTTGAAAGTAAAAAGCACTCTAGTTAAGAGTGCTTTTTTATTTTGAATCTACTTTATAACTTTTAGAAAGTGATTCATGCGTGTAATGATTTACATTATTTTATGTATTTATACTTTGAAATGAGTAAGTCCTTGTTGGATATAGAAAAAAAGACACTCGTTGGAGTGTCTTTTAAGATGACAAAATGTGCCAATTGCTTGAGGTTGATAAGACGCTAATTTCCGTGTTAACGCCTTTTCTTTAATCAAGAAGTGTAGCAACAGCGATTCAAATAAATTGTACCACTTGTTTAATTATGGTGCGTATGCAATTGTGCATATTATGATCATGGGGTAGGTAATGAACTGTGAATAATTTGAAGTGATTTATTTACGATTTCTTCTGCAGCATATATGCCAATTGCGTCTGTTTTTAAAATATGGGGTTGTAAGTTATCATGCATTGCCCCTAACTCACCATGAAGTGGTGCGAAGGCATGGTTCGCCTTTTCAAGCATGCATAAATCAAGTAAAGAATCCCCAGCTGTAATAATCGTATCTATTTGCAAAATTTCTTTTATATATTGCACAGCGTCCCATTTGTTAATTGGTTTTGGTACAAAGTATAGCTTTCTACCTTGAAGTGAATGATTCCAGCCTTGTTTGTCTAACCAGGAAGTGAAAGATGATAATTCATCATAAGGAATGTTCTCCCGTTTAATAATGCAATAATGGAATAGATCATCGGCTGTTTTTTGTGATATAACCCAATCTTTATGAGCTATTTGTCCAAATTCCTTTAGTATGTCGTTTCTCTCTATACATTCAACCGATAGTCTTTCTTTTACTGTCCTGTTCCAAGTACCATCTTGTTTCCCGTTATGAAGGATATTACCGCCATTACTTGTAATGGCGTATTCGGGAATGATTTCGTCTTGGAATAAAGCAATCCGCTGAAACTGCTCAATAGTTCTTGTTGTAACTGGGATGAAATGTGAGTGCAGTTGTAATTTTTTTAGTAGTGAAATGGTTTTATGTGATATAAAAGAAATTTCTTTCCCATCTAAAGTTTCAATGAGTTGAATTGATTCATCTTCTATAGGGGCACGAAACGATTTCCGGGAATAAATAAGCGTCTGATCAAGATCACTGGCGAAAATCATATCGTTTTCCTCCTAAGGGGCTTAATGAGCCCGCAACATGAATAAGCCATATTCTCATAGATTTCAATAGAGACATTCTTTTCTTTAGCAAGAAGTAAAATATGCTTTAAATCGGGATTGTTTTGCTTACGTATTAAAATTTTCCACGGTATTCTCCGGAGTAATACGCGAGTTGTTTCACCGACTCCTGGTTTAATTAAGTTAATATCGTCAATTTCAAAGTGATTTTGGATAGACTGTATATCTTTTAATCCTTGCCAAGAGGGATCAGTGTAAGTTGAAGTAATATAACGTAATTGATTATCTATATGAGAATGAACAGAAGGGAATAAATCTGTTACCTCATCAACGAAGAAATTTGATAAGTCTTCTTGCTCTAGCTCTTTATAATATTTAACACCATGAAAATCATTTGGACCGATATAGGTGTCATTTAGTACAGTGCGGCTAATGAGTCCAGAGACTGTTGCATTTAAGCAAGCGCTAGGAATAAGAAAATCTTCACGTGTACCGTAAATTGAAGTACAGTAACCGGGATCAGCAAGCACAGCCATACAATGAGAAATGTGTGTATTATTTCGTTCGTTAAATGTGTGTACTGCATATTCTAATTCTTTTTTTATTGCACCTTTTCCAGTCCACCCATCAATGAATTGAATTGTTTCTTTAGGGTGATGTTCCAAAATATAATGGAGTGCATTTTCATCAATACCGCGTCCGCGAACAATAGAAATACAATAGTGAGGTACATCAAGGTTGTATTGATAGCGTATGTAGCGTTTGATAAGAATGCCAATAGGTGTACCAGCACGAGCTAATGAAACGAGGACAAGGTTAGTTCCTTTAGTTTGTATAATCTGTTCGGCGACAACTCCAACAGCGATGGCTAGTTTGTGTTTGTATTGTTGCAGGGAAGAAAAGAATAAATCCATATACGCTTTAGAGGGTTTATATTCCATTGGTAACATTTCGGAATAATGTGTGCCAGCTTGAATTGCTTGTTCTCTAGTTTCCGTGGAACTTTCTTTCATTAAATCACTAATATCTTTTAATAGAAAAATAGCATCATTTGGATTGTAACTACTAATATGAGAATTTACTTTTACCATAATTATCAACCTTCCTTTTCTATGCTATTTGAAAATGAGACGATATGAATAAAAGGAATAACTGTTTGTAACTGCTGTAGAAGAGGAGATAGGGCTTCTTCCCCTAAATCACGCTCAATGAAAACAAATACTTCATCGTAATCATGAGGTGAAATATTATAAAAGTAATTTGTAATAGTAGAATCTTCAGGACTTGGATATGAGAAATGATTATGAATGGCGTAGTTCACATCATTTGAAACAGAATGGATAGGGCTTCTTGTTGTAGATTGATATAAAATATTTTCACCCATTTCAGCAGCAATTTTCATTGGGATATACATAAATTCACCCGTTCCGAGACAGAGTGTTCGTTTTCCAATTCTTTCTCTTTTTAAAGTTTTTCCTGCTTCTTGGGCGAAAGAATGAATGTGCTTTTGTTCATATGCTGAAATGCCAAATCGCCCAGTATATTTTATATAATTTGATGTATAGGGTGATTTTAGGCAGGTAAGGGTATGTTTTTTGAAATCAGGTTTTGTTTCTTCAATTTGAATCTCTTTTTTTGCAATATTTAATGGTTGGCCAGTTGTATGAATACTGCCTTCTAATAAAGAAATAACATGAACCTTAATTTGAAGTTCTTCTTCTAATTGTTTAAATTGTTTTCTATTAGTATGAGAACGCCAGTCTAACAAAGAAGCAATTATATATTCTTCTCGTGGGAATTTATTTTGAATAGATCTAATAATATTTAATGCTGTTTTTCCTGTTGTCATCTCATCATCTACGAGAACAATTGGATTGTTGTTTTGAAAAAAGCTTTCATCTACATAACAACGGTGTGATGTTGCATGAGAATGTTCTTCCTCAAATGTAATGACAGATTCTAGGTGGGGTATCGATTCCCTAGTTGTATGTACATACTTTGCATTTTGAAAGCATTGAAACATAGAATGACCAAGTGATGTCGCTGTTTCAGCGAATCCGATGAACAAAACTTCTTCTTGCAGAGGATATTGATAACGAAATACTTCCTCTGGGATTTCATCAATTTCTAATGAAATGAGATTTAAAATTTCTTTTTGAAATGGATGAGAAATATTATGTAGTATTTCCATATATCTTGCAGCGAGAGCAACTCCACTTGATAGAGAGACTGCAGGTTTAATAGGAAGATGCTTTCCAAGGATTGTACTCACAAATAAAAAACTACGTTTCTTATTTATTCTCGCAGCCATTTGAAAAAGATTGTCTAGCGCTAAATTATATGGATTATCACGTACTTCTACATGAACTTGTATATTATTTAAAACGTTATACGTGTTGCTTTGCGTTTGTAATAAGGAGATCGGTGAATTGTTTGTTTTCATGTAGCACCCCGTAAATATTAGATTTTAAAATGGTTTTGCGAGCCCAGCCATAATGAGGTTTTGCTTCATTCATTTTGTTAGAAAAACTGCTTTTTAGCACTCCATTATACGTATCTGCATTTTGTAAAATTAATCTCGCATCTAAATAATCTTCCATTGTGACAATGTGCATTGCCTGTACAACTTTAATATGAGATGGGTGAATAACTGTCTTTCCGATTAAGCCATTTGCATGGTCAAGTGATACCTCTTGAATAAGCCCTTCTTCATGATCATTAGAAAAATATTCCCATACACATCCTGAAATAATATATTCATTTGTTGCCCTTGAGAAAACGTTAATAATGTCTGAAATACAATCACGGACAACAGTAATATGATAGATAGGTGTGTATTTATTGCGCCGAATACTAAATATACTTGAAAAATCAGTAGCACCAATACGTACATTTAAGATGTAATCGTGATAAGAATCTAGTAAATCCTTTATTTGTAATAATGATTCTGCCCGTGTTTCCTTATACATAATTTCGGGTGATTCTAAAATCGGCATGCCATATAGCGATAATGAGTATAACTCGTTTATATATGCAAGCTGATCGATATAAGTCTTTCCGTTAATCGGTGTGAATTTTGGAAAGACAAAACCACATAAACAATGAACAGCACTACCTAATTCAGTAACAATTTTCTTCATTTGACTTGGCTGTCGAACTCTAATAAAAAGAAGTGGGATGTCTGCTTGATTTAGTATGTTGGCACTGACTAAGTTAGCGATTTGCTGTATTTGAACGACGATGTTTTGCTCTGCAAGTTTTACTTCCTCATCGCTTATAGCGTCCTCTAGACAAAGAATAATTGAGATAGCATCCACATGTTTCCTTCTAATTATATCTTCCGCAATCGTTTCTTTCGTGCCAGGAGTATATAGTGTAGCGCCTAGTGCGTAAGCTAGTTGTTCTTTTCCTATATTTTTTGAAAAACTAAGAGGTTCTTTATAGAAAAAATTTTGCCGTTCTTCTGAGGAGAGATAAGAAAAGTAATTCAAATTGTCACCACCTTATTTATAATGATTCTGTTTAATCGTAACATAATAAGAAAAATCTTCCATAAAAATTAAGCAAGAAATTAAAAAAATATATTGAGAAAGATGAATTATAAGATGAATATCGAATATTGTTAATAGAAATATAATAGGGGGAAAGAGAAAGTGGATATACATAAATTAACAGAGGAAGAAGCAAATGAGATAAATACTTGGACGTACGAGGAACCATATAATTTATATAGTTTTTCAGGCGAGAAAGAAGTAATGGAAGAGCTATTAGATGGAACGTATTATGGCTGTTGTGATGATCAAGGAGACCTCATCGGTTATTTTTGTTTTGGAGCAAATGCACAAGTACCAGGTGGAAGAGATGCTCATTTATATGGTGGAGAAGATGTGATTGATATTGGACTTGGCATGAAGCCGGCGTTAACCGGGAAAGGAATGGGGAAAGAATTCTTCCAAGCTGGAATAGCGTTTGCCACGAAAGAGTTTAATGCAAAAATGTTTCGATTAAGCGTAGCGACATTTAATACAAGAGCGATTACGTTATATAAAAATATCGGATTTAAGCAAGGGCCTATTTTTTTGAGTCGCGGAAGAGAATTTATGCTGATGGAATATGAAAGACCGTCAGCATGAACCTGACGGCCTAGAAAACACTATTATTCTGAGTGCTCAGCTCGGTGCGCTAAACGGCTTGAAGCAGCGGCAGCGATTCCGCCAACGATATCATCAAGGAACGTGTGCACCTTTCCAGTTGATTTATCATTTAAGTATTCTAAAATACCAGGTTTTAATTTATCAATATATCCAAAGTTCGTGAAACCGATAGAGCCGTACACATTCACGATAGAAAGTGCGATAACTTCATCAATTCCGTATAAGCCTTCATCACGTTTTACAATATCTTGTAACGGTTCACTTAGCATTCCCTTTTCAGCAAGGACATCAAGCTCGATACCAGTAATCAGTGCGTTTTGTACTTCACGTTTTGATAGTACACGTTCTACATTGTAACGGCATTCTGACATCTCTAAATTTGGATGATATTTTTTTTGAAGAAAATGAACAAGTTCAGCAATATCGTCAATTGTTACACCGCGTTCTTGTAATAGTTTTAATGCTCTTTCTTGTAGTTGATTTGATTCTTTCATGTTTATCACCTTTTTTTCTTTTTAGTATTTGTATACGTTTCGTTGCTTTATCATGTGCATAGGAATGAAAGGCGAGCACAAGCTCATATATATAAAGAAAAACCATAGGTGGCGACTGCGATGATTCAGCATATTTATGAGCATTATCACATGCATGTTAAAGAATTAATCCCCCTTGGCCCCTATAAAAGCTTTTGGATTCGCAACAAAATTTATGTACTTGTTCCAATTGGAGAAATGGAGGAAGAAGTACTTGTAGAGATGAAAAAGCTCAGTGATTATATGAACCAGCAAGGGGATATAACTGTAGCGACTTTCGTTCCGACTATACACGGCTACTATGTAAGTGAGATAGAAGAACAAAATTATTGCTTATTAAAAGGTATGCGCACGTTAGAACGACATGCTATGTCATTAGGAAGTGAGCTTTCTATATTCCATAAACGAGGTGCATTCTTTCCAGAAGAAATTGAGCAATTAAGCCGAATTGGTGAATGGAAAGCGTTATGGGAAAAAAGGCTCGATCAATTAGAAAAGTTTTGGCAATCACAAGTGATGAACCACCCTTCAGATGTATTCGATCAATTGTTTATTGAATCCTTCCCGTATTACTTAGGAGTTGCAGAAAATGCCATTCAATATGTTGTCGATACAGAAATGGATGATACGCCGCAACTAACGGATGCAGCAACAATTTGCCAAGAACGATTCACACCTTTATTATGGCATCAAACGAAGCGTCTCAAACTTCCTTTTGATTGGGTGTATGATCACCCGAGTCGAGATATTGCAGAATGGATCCGCCATATGACGATAGAAAAAAAGAAAGACTGGGAGCAAACAATCGTTCAATTTGTTACGGATTATGAACGGAATTATTCGCTATCCTCATTTGGCTGGCGCTTATTATTTGCAAGGCTCCTGTTCCCGCTGCACTATTTTGAAACGGTCGAACGATATTACCAAACTGGAAACGAAGAACAAAAAAGCATATATAGAGATCGCTTAGAAGCCATTTTACACGATGTGAACCGCTCAGAGCAATTTATGAAGCATTTTTATGGTTCGCTTCGTTTACCAGTAGATAAGCTTGGGATTAGAAAATTAGATTGGTTATCTTAAAAATATAAAAAAGAGACCGAGTGAGGTCTCTTTTTTATATACCACAATTTTATGTAATACATTATGCCCCTACCTGCTGATCTGTACATATATTTAAAACGAATTGATGCTTTTCGAGCTTTTCATTTACTTTACCCAATAATTCTTGCTGGATTTCTTTAAATAAAAATTGATAGCTTGTATTCCACGTTGGTATAGCGGATGAAAGGCCTAATAAATACTTTTTTTTCTTTTCTAGTTCTTGAATTGTTAAAAAAGTGTTCCCCATTTTTGGCATGTGTCGTCCCCCTATGTTTTTTACTTTATATGTGTGAACGATTCACTATATAGTATTAATTATCGCATTTTTTGAGAGGGATTTCCAATTTTGTTTTATGATGTTAACGGATAAATGTGATTTGAATAAAAAAAGGAGACCAAATTTGGTCTCCTTTTAGCAAGTGACTTTGAACGAGCCGCTTCCGCTTTTAATTAAAATACTTGTTCTACTTCGATAACGCCTGGTACTTCTTCAAGTAACGCGCGCTCGATACCAGCTTTTAGTGTGATTGTAGAACTTGGGCAGCTTCCGCATGCACCCATAAGGCGTAGTTTTACGATACCTTCTTCAATGTCTACTAATTCAACGTCTCCGCCATCGCGAAGTAAGAATGGACGTAATTTATCTAATACTTCTAATACTTGTTCTTGCATATGTGGGTTTTCCATTTTTATCGACTCCTTTCATCAGTTTTATTATAATCAAGATAGAGGGGAAAATCTATTTTTTCTCTTCTTGTTTTATTGTCGAAATTTTGTATCGTGTTTTTTCAGTATAGGGGTATGGAATAAGTTTGTAAAATGATGTGCTTATGTAATAAGACATCTGAATATACTGTTGGGACAAGAAGTGGGGGAGAAGAAATGGTTAATGTTCAAGTGTATGGGACGAAAGTAATTTGTGCGAGCTGCGTTGGAATGCCATCTTCAACAGAAACGTTTGAGTGGTTACAAGCGGCAATTGGTCGTAAATATGAAGGACAAGAAAATAAATTTAATTTCGAGTATATTGATTTCCAAGAAGAACAAGAAGATGCGGATAAAAAAGCATTCGCAGAGCGCGTAGTGGAAGAAGATTTATTTTATCCGGTCGTTCTTGTAAATGGAGAAATTGTTGGAGAAGGAAATCCTCGTTTGAAGGATGTTTACGAAGAAATCGAGAAATATTTATAAAACAAGAAGTCTTTGCGAATTTGCAAAGGCTTTTTTTATTGGAGGGATAGATATGAAAAATGGAGTGAAGCATGCGTTACCAACGGAAGTAGAGCAGTTAATGGAGCGGTACACAGTAGAATTAAAAGAAATTTTTTTGGATGAAAAAATAGTCGGGGTATATATTTACGGATCCATCGCACTAGGTGCATTTCATAAGGAAACGAGCGATGTTGATTTTGTTACAGTGATAAATGATTCCGTGAATGAAGCTGAAAAACAGCAGCTTGTGGAACTACATAAGAAACTTAGTGATAATATGCTAGGTAAAAGAATGGACGGTATGTATATTCCGCTTGCTGACTTAGGGAAATACAATGATGAAATGAACGAGTATGTGTATTGTGCAGATGGTAAAGCTAATGTTGGTCATTGGGACATTAATGCGGTCACATGGTGGACGTTGAAAAATCAAGGCATTACAGTTACCGGAAAAGAAGCAGAAGATCTTCCGCTGCAAATACAATGGAATGATGTAGTAAATACGATGAAATACAACGTAGAACAGTACTGGAGTGGGAAGGCGAAGAAGCCATATTTATTCTTTATAGAAGAATGGGTAGAATCAGCGGTTGTTACGATGGGGCGTATTTTATATACACTAGACCATAAAACAATCGTTTCAAAAGATAGAGGACTACAATACTTGTTAGAACATTCATCGGAAGAATGGGGACCTTTATTAAAAGAAGTAGAGAGAATACGGCAGAATCCAAAAGAAAAGCGAATGCTCTCAAGGTGGAGAAGGGCAGATATGACGAAGAGGTACTTACTACATTTAATTGAGATGTGTAGAGAGAAATGGTAGGGAAGAAAATGGACAATACAGTGGGGTGTATTGTCTTTTTTATTTTGTAGTAGATAGAAAAGTATTTACAAGTATTGTGTAGAGGAAAGATAATAGAAAAAATATGTGCATGGGGGAAGATGATGAGTAAATATAAATTACATATAGATAGAGAACAATTATGGAAAGGATGCGTTTTAAATTCGATTGCCCATGCAATTAATGTAGCGCATTGTCCAGATTTCTCACATGAAAGTTCATGGGATGGATTTAACTATAGTATGCAAGATAGCCAAGGCGGACAAGGGGTAATTACGTTTCATCCGAATTATACGATTGTATGTCTTCAAGATGTGAATAGTGAGAGAATGGATGAGTGGATTGATGCGAAAAGTTATTTTGAAGGGGCACCTTCGGAAGTAATAGATATTGCGAAAGAAGAAGCACTTCAATACGTATTAGAAGAAGTAGAAGGCGAAACAGTTCCTTTTATTACAACTGCATTTTGGATTGAGGATAGTGGTGCGTATTCAATTGATTCATTTGAAGAGATGGAAGAGCACGGTGGATTCTTATTAGAAATTCCATTACTTGATACAGAATCAGCAATGGAAAGACTGGAAGAAGAGTATGAACTGACAGAGGAACAAATAGAGCTTTTACAACTCGTGTATGAGAAAAAAATCCAAAGGCCAAATGAGGAAATTAAGTTGTCTAAAGAAGAAGTAGCAATGATTGGAACGGAAGATAGCGAAGGATTGGAAGCTAATAAGGAGTCATTTGCAGAAATGAATATTACTTGGGAGTTGTAGGATAGGATATAAAATTGTGATAAAGGACTAGTAGAAAGAACAATGTGAAATTACATTGCACTTTCTACTAGTTTTTTCATATACATATCAACTTCGTGAAAGAATATGGGCTCTTTTTCCTTAGTATTCAGATGCACGGTGCAATGTAAATATTGCTGTAAGTAGCGATTAGCTTGTTCGTACTGTTTTAATTTGTAGAAAGAAAAACAAGTAAGAAGTAGAAACGCTTTTTCTTCTAATATTGGAACGACAGCTAGTACCGGAGTAATGGAATGTATATTTATTTCCACTAAATTTTCATAAGATGTCCACGTTTGAAACCAGTCGAAAATAGTAGAAAGGTAACCCGGAATGTTGATAGTTTCATGTGAAACATTATGCAATAGCTGGTTCTGTTTGATATGTATAGGCTCTATTCTCGTTTGTAGAATGCAATCGAATATTGAAATGTTTTCTTTTATTTGTAATTGGTGCGTAATAAGCTGCGGGAGACCGATAGGGTGGACTCCTATATTTATATAAAAGTCATCTCCAAACTGGCTTTTTTGTATGTTAATGAGCTTATAAAATCCGTTTTCAGCTTTGAAAAATGTATGTCTTTTTGTCTTAAAGCCGAGTGGTTTTAAAGTGGCGTGTAAATTTGTAATAAAATCTTGCTCCTTTTTAGAGCCAGGCTTATTCTTCGTCATATTCATAAGTAGTTAAGTTTTGTAAGAAACTTTCAAAGTTAGGTGCTAATTCAATAATTTCCTCAAACTCATTATCGATAAATATAACTGGAGGATTTTCAGCTACATTTCGATAGTCTAATGCAATCCATGTATGTCCATCACCAGATAAAAGTATGATATTCTCAGGCATTTCCCATTCTCGAATTAAATAGCGGCTCTCTAAAATACTAGATTCATTTTCATCAAAAGAAATACCATATAAACCAGATACATTAACGTGATCGTCTGCCCAAGAATTTGGCTTTGAAGTAGGGTGAACATCGAGACGAAGAGTTCCCCCATTTTGTTCTTTTAGAAGGTTTATATATGATTCTGGAAGCTTTACGTTCAGTACTTCTTCTGCTTTTTTGATTAGTTCATCGTTAATGGGTGCTAGTTTTAAATAGTCATCGTCTGCCCAAATTGTACTCTTCATATTCGATCACCTCAAATAATAGTTTTAAGAATCTTATGTCATATATTATAGTTAGTTTAGATAACATGCAATAGAGGGAGGGACGGAGTATGGATGTGTATGAATACCTCGATCACGTAAATTCTAAAGAAGATTTATTAAAATTTCTTGTATACCTCCAAAAGGATTTTAAAGTGAATAGAGATGAATGGGAGAATGTAGAGGTAGAGACTTATTTAGAGGCATTAAATAGTTGGTTAGGTTCTTGTGAATCGGTTTATATAAATCAAGGAGAGAAGTTTCCAGAAAATATTTCATGGAAGTTTATTGCTCAAATGTTACTTGCGGCAGCTCATTATGAATAAAATTAGATTTTTAAAAGATAGAATGGAGAAGATATCTTGATTAACCATAATAAAATTAAACAACTTTTAGCACATGTAGATCGTGCTGATGATAATGAAATTGAGCTAGAGTATGAATCTGAACCTATGACGATAGAATTGTTTAATAGTGAAGAAATAGAAGAAGGGCAACTTGGTTATAGTTTTGATGAAGAAGGTCAAAGCTTAGTCGGGAATGAAGAAGGAGATTGGAAAGAAGGATGGATTGTAATAGGGATAGATTCATATCTTGGAGACCCGATTTTTGTAGATAGTAACGATGAGAACTGTCCAGTTTATACAGCTATGCACGGTGAGGGAGAATGGGAGCCGGAATGTATAGCGGAGCGTATAGAAGATATTATTGAGAAAGTGAAGGGGAATGTGCGAGAAATAAAATAGTATTTCAATGTGATTAAGAGGGAGGAAATGTAGTATATATTCACTAAAAAAGATGTATAAAAATGATTTTGATGCATCCTTTTTAGTGAATATATAAAATAATTAACTTAGTGTATTAAATATATGATACATGATTATTTTAATATATTTAAAAGTAAAATGAAATAAGAAACGGATAATTGTCGGAATATATTCGATTTCCGTTCATTTTTATGAAATATGTGTACTTTTTGTTAGATTCCTTCATTTTGTGCATATACAATAAATGTATATAGAAATAAGAAAAGGATGATGTACGTGAAGGACACTGTTTTACAAGAAACGATTTCTCCACAAGAATTACATAAAGTTGTTCAAAAGAATACAGCTTATTATGACTTTAAGTGGGGGAAAGTAGAAAATCCAGCGCAAGGGAATACATGGAATTGGGTAGCCTTTTTCTTCCCAACTTTTTGGTTAGCTTATCGAAAAATGTATAAGTTATTTATTATATTTGCGTTATTGGCTATACCTAGTATATTTATACCCCCTTTTATAGATATTCCAGATGGGATTTATGTAACATTTAGTTTAGCTCTTCAATTAGGAATGATGATATTTACTGGATGGCAAGGAAACCGTTTATATTATAAGCATGCTGTTCGTGTTTTTCGTAAGGGAGAAGATTCGTCTGATCATGAGAAGGCGTATTTCTTACAATCAAAGGGTGGCGTAAGTATTGCTGGTATGATTGGTTTACAGGTTATAGTCGGGATTGTGTTTGGGTTAGCTGCGCTCGGGCTGTCCTTTTTACCAACTGAACCGAATATTAAAAACGTTGTTCGTTCAAGTGGTGAAGGGGTTACTTTAGAGATTATGACTGATAATCCAACTTGGAAGTTTGTTAAGAAAGAAAAAGATTATGACGTAGTAGAGTTTACTGGTTATGATTATACAGAGAAGAAAAACGTGAAAATTAAATTTGCTGTTTATTTCGATGAAGATTATTTCGAGTGGCAAGAGGTATATGAAAATAATAAGAAGTTAAGTGAAGAAGAAGTGGAAGAATATCAAATTTACATTGAAGAAAATAATTTGGGTTTCTAGAGAGAACTCGTTCATTTTGAAAAGAAGAATCTTGTGAAGGTTCTTCTTTTGTTTATTAGGGGGAGAGAAATGATTTCAGCATTAATAGAAGCTCTAATAGGATCTATTAGTTTAAGTACGGGTTTACACACGAAAAAGATTGATGTTAACATACGTTACTTGCAGCAGTATGAATGGTTTCGAATGATATATGAAGACGAGAAGTATCAAAAGTTATTTATTACGAACTACAAAGTTCGCTCATATTTACAAAGTAAGCTAAGAGTTCGATTGCTCGTAAAAAATAAAAATGCACAACGAAGATTTTTAAAATTAGTAGAAGAGCAAATAGAAAAACGGCATACAAATTGAAATTTTGTAAAATACAATAAAAAATGAGAATTTGAGGTAGGGTTGTCAATAACGTGAGACTATGGCACTATAAAGAAATGCTATACAAATTTTATTTATCGAGATGTAAACATCAATTTTGATTTTTACGTATAAATAATGAACGGAGGAAATGAATTTATGGCTACTTTACCAAATTGTCCAAAATGTAATTCAGAATATACGTATGAGGATGGCGTTCTTTTCGTATGTCCAGAATGTGCTCATGAGTGGGGCCAAGAAGCAGAAGCTGAAAATAATGATGGTGCAAAAGTTGTAAAAGATGCGAACGGAAACGTTCTTCAAGATGGCGATGCTGTTACTGTTATTAAAGATTTAAAAGTAAAAGGAACTTCTTCAGTTGTGAAGATCGGTACGAAAGTAAAGAGTATCCGTCTAGTTGATGGCGATCACGATATCGATTGCAAAATCGACGGTTTCGGAGCTATGAAGTTAAAATCACAGTTCGTTAAGAAGGCGTAAGTAAATAGAAGAGGAGGCGAATAGCCCCCTCTTTTTATTATGTCACTTTTTGTCGGTAAATCGATATTTCGTACAAAATCGTTGATATATTCTGAGTTATGATAGATATATTTGCAAAATCGTTGATATATTGCAAGTTATGATAGATATATTGAAAAAATCGTTAATATAATTTCACTCACCGAGAACGATGCATCATTTACTGAGCGAAAGTTACGATTTACCTCGCATCATAGTCAACCTCTTTCAACTGACATCGCTTATTAAAGAACGTTTTATATCCAAGCTGTAAAAAGATAATGACAGCAAAGGCAGTACTTCCAGAAATACCGAGTATGATGGCGATTTGATATTGAATGGCTGTGAATGGTGATACACCGGATAATATTTGACCAGTCATCATGCCTGGTAAGCTTATAATTCCCATTCCGACCATAGAATTAATTGTTGGTAAAATAGCAGAGTCAAAAGCGTCTCGAATGAGCGGAGCAGCTGCTTCTTTCGGTGTTGCGCCGAGCATAAGTGCACCTTCAATTTGACCTCTTTGCGATTTCATATTGTTTAAGAACGTATTTGCACCAAGAGAAACACCAGTCATGGCATTCCCAACTAACATTCCTGTAATAGGGACGATATATTGCGGAGCATACCAAGGGTCATGACCGATAATAACAAAGATAAATAGTAGAAGTGGTCCAATTGATCCGGCGATCATGGAAAGGGCGGCTACTCGTTTTAATTCTTTAGACATTGGGATGTTAACCCGTTTATAAATATTAAAAATTGCAAAGGTAGTAATAGAAGTGATGAGAGCGATTGTATAAAATGGATTACTGTTTTCAAATATGTATGTAAGGACATATGCAACAAGTACGAGCTGAATCGTCATACGGAATGTTGCGAGCGCGATTTGTTTTTCGCGAGGTATTCCTTTTAATTTTACAAGTCCAATTAAAATAAGAATGAAAATATAGGCAGCTGCAAGTTGCCAAATTTGGAGTTCAATAACGCCCTTCAACTGAGAGCACTTCCTTTCTAGTTGCACCCTTTGTTTTGCTAATTTCAATAATATCGTCTGCAATTTCTTCTGGAAGTTGTTGCGAGTGTGTGATGAAGATAACTGTTTTTTTCTTTTTTCGTGCTAGTTCAGTAAATTGTTTCATAACGCGGCGTTCTGTATCACTGTCTAATGCTGAAGTGGGTTCATCTAATAAATAGACAGGCGGATCCATAAGTACGATACGTGCAAAGGCAAGTCTTTGTTTTTCACCGCCGGATAATGAGGAGGTGCTATCTTCTAATTGCTTGTCTAAGCTAACGGTTTGTAATGCACTCCGCAGGGCATCATCATTTGGAAATGGTTTTTCAGAAAGACGAAGTCCCATTAATAGGTTGTCTTTAACGGTTCCATCAAAAATAGGTGGAGTTTGCCCAAGCATAACTACGTCACGACGTAATTGAATAGGGTAATAATCAGAAATTAACTTTCCGTTATATTCAATTGTACCGGATGTTGGGGATTGTAAATCATTTAACATGCGAAGTAATGTGCTTTTTCCGCTTCCGCTTTCACCGATAATACAAGTAATCTTTTCTTTTTAAATCTGTAAATAAGGAATGTGTAGTATATCTTTATATATAACGTCTTTTAATATAAACATAAATCGCTCCTTTCTGATTCTAGTTATATCGTATCAAAAAAAGAGGGGAAAATGGTTATAACGAACAACGTTTTTTCTTCGTCTTGAGTTTTATTAATAAGTTAAGTAAACGATCTAATTCTTGGCTGAAAGAAATCACTTTATCATGAGTGAATCCGTATCGTTCAACGAGATAGATTAGCTCTTTCTTTTTCGCTTCTATTCGATTGTTTAGTTTCGATAAGTTCATAAGTGGAATGTAATGCCTCCTACAAAAGTATTTATCACATGAAAAATAAGACCGAATGAACTCGGTCTTAAAGGAAGTAATAAAACAACTTACAAATAGCATACAATGTTTATCAATATTTTTTAATATAAAAATGAAAAATAAATCATTATAAATATTGAGAAAGATGTGTCTGATAATTTTTAAAAACTGATGCAAAGAGGCTGCCTACATAGTAGACAGCCTGTAAAGTATTAACCTTTATGATATTTGTACATCCAAAGAAGACCAGATTTTAATAATCTCGGTACACGTCCCATTAATGGTTGGTTTGCTAGTAAACCAAAGCCGTGCTTCTTACCAAGAGATCCTAGAACACCTTTTAATTTAATAACAGGTAGTTCATCCGGGAGTGGTTCATTATTCCAACGTTTTAATAATATTTGGACAATTTGTTCTCCTTGACCTTCAGCCAGTTGGGCAGATGGTGCATGTGGAAGTGCTGCGCAATCTCCTACAACGTAAACATGATCGTTATTTGGAATATTATGATATTTAGTTAAGACAACCCGTCCGCTACCATCTTGTTCAACTGGAAGGTTTCGAACAACTTCATTTGCTTGAATACCAGCTGTCCAGACGATTGCATCACATTCAAGTGGTTCATCGTGGTTGTACACAATATTTGGTTCTACTTTTGTAATGTTAGAGTTTCGTATAATGTTAACTTTATGCTTTACAAACCATTCTTCTACGTATCTACTTAATTTCTCTGGATATGGGAATAAAATTCTATCTTTTCGATCAAATAAATAGATTTTTAAATCAGAACGGCTTTCACGAAGTTCACTTGCTACTTCAACGCCACTTAAGCCAGCACCAACGACAGCTACTGTTGCATTTGGTTCTAGACTATTTAATTGTTCATATGTCTTACGTGTTTGTTCAATTGATTGTAGACTATGTGTATATTCTCTAGCTCCAGGAACGTTATGATATTTATCTTCACAGCCAAGTCCGATAATTAAATCATCATATTGGATCGCTTCGCCGCCATCAAGATGAACAGCTTTTTCTTCGAGGTCAATATTTGTTACTGTGCCGTATTGAATATTGAGGCGTGGGTGTTCAGGAAACGGTATACGAATATGCGTTTCTGAAATAGTACCCGCAACTAATGCATAATATTCAGTTTTGAAGCAATGATATGGTACTTTGTCGATTAATGTCACTTGTACATCATCTGGAAGTTGGTTGCTTGGAAGTAGCCTTTGCAGAATTCTCATTCCACCGTAGCCCCCACCTAGTATTACGAGGTGTTTCATGATGGATTACCCCTTTTCTGTTGAAATATCCCCTAATCATAAAATTTTATATTAATAAAATATTTTGACTTTACTCAATCAAATTATATCGAATTTGTGAACAAATAACAATGCATGAATGAATACTCTGTTGTACAATAAGAAGAAAAGTAAACTGTTTTTCTTTTTAAGTTACTCTTTCATTGTAAGTAGCATGTTATATAGAAGAAATCATCTACTTTGAAGTGAAGTAATGAAGTAACTAAATAGTTTAGACTGTGTAACGAAAACAACAAGAAACAGCTTAGTTTTCTTCTTATAGATAAAGTGAAAAGGTAATTTGTTTTGTAGTACAGGGGGGAGAATTTTGATTAAACCATTAATTGAATTTTGTGTAGGTAACCTTGCAAGTGGTTCACAAGCAGCTCTAGAAAAATTAGAAAAAGATCCGAATTTAGATGTAATGGAGTATGGTTGTTTAGGATATTGTGGCATTTGTTTTGAAGGACCATTTGCACTTGTAAATGGTGAAGTTGTACAAGGTGCAACAGTAGAAGAGCTTGTTAATAATGTATATGAGTATTTGGATGAAAATCCAATGTTTTAAGGTGTTGCGAATTAGCAGCACCTTTTTCATTAGATAAAACTTTATTTCGTGGGGAAGACTAATACTGAGTATTAGTCTTCCCCAATCGAAAATAGTAGGATAAATAAAAAAAGGCCCTTTTTAGAAGGGCTTTTTTCTTACACAAATTGTGTAAGAGTGGCTCATCGCCAAACGTTGTCAAATATGAGAAACGGGGGACATTCATATTGTGTTCTAAAAGCATGCATTTTATACTTAACATAACAAATTATTTTTGGAGTGAATATAAATGAGCCAATTTTCTTTTACAAAAATGCATGGTCTTGGCAATAGTTATATATATGTAAATATGTTTGAAGAGCAAATTCCTGAAGAAGATTTAGCCCTTGTGGCCGAAAAGGTTTCAAATATTAATACTGGTATTGGAGCAGACGGGATGATTTTAATTTGCCCTTCAGACGTAGCTCCGGTGAAGATGCGTATGTTTAATAATGATGGTTCTGAAGGAAAGAGCTGTGGTAACGGTTTACGCTGCGTAGCGAAATATGCGTATGAGCATAAACTAGTAGAAGAAACAGTTTTCACAATTGAAACGTTAGCTGGTATTGTAACGGCTGAAGTAACAGTAGAAGATGGTGTCGTGACATTAGCAAAAATCGATATGGGAGCACCTCGTCTAACACGTGCAGAAATACCAATGCTTGGTGAAGGTGAAACACCATTTATTCGTGAAAACTTCTTATACAATAATCATCGTTATGCATTTACAGCTGTTTCAATGGGAAATCCGCATGCGGTTATTTTTGTTGATGATGTAGAAAAAGCACCTCTTACAACACTTGGACCAGTTCTCGAGACACATGAAATGTTCCCAGAGCGAGTAAATGTTGAGTTTATCGAAATTTTGAATAATGACGAGATGAACTTCCGCGTTTGGGAACGTGGATCTGGTGTAACGCAAGCTTGCGGAACAGGAGCGTGCGCTGCAGTTGTAGCTGCTATTTTAAATGGAAAGATGGAACGTGGTAAGGAAATTACAGTCCATTTAGCTGGCGGCGATTTAATGATTGCGTGGACTGAAGAAGGAAACGTGTTGATGAAAGGACCTGCGGAAGTAATTTGCCGCGGAGTGTATGAGTACAAGATAGAAGCGTAAAGATGTATAATGGACTAAGAACAGAAAGGAAGGTGTATTTCATGATTGAAGTAACAGAACAAGCAGCTTTTCAAATTAAAGATATGTTAAAAGATGCTGAAGATGGAGAGAAGTATGTGCGCCTTGCTGTACACGGCGGCGGATGTAGCGGTCTTTCTTACGGCTTAGGATTTGAAGTAGAACCAAAAGAAGACGACACAGTTCTTGAGTTTTTCGGTGTTGAATTTGTTATCGATACAGAAAGTGCTCCAATTGTTAAAGGAGTAAAAATTGACTATAAACAATCTATGCTTGGCGGCGGATTCACAATCGACAATCCAAACGCGATCGCATCATGCGGATGTGGATCATCTTTCCGTACAGCATCGAATGCTGGTAAGCCAGAAGAGTGCTAAGTTTTTAGCCAAAATAGAAAAGGCCTTTTTAGCGATGGAATAAAATTGAAGTGACCCCCGAAAGTTAGACAGGTCGTTTCATTAGGCAGCCTCTAGGGTATGAGCCCGGTATTGTACTGGGCTCATACCCTTTAATTTTGCCTTAATTCTTTTATGATTATAGTATTCTATATACTTTGCTAATTCTTGTTTGAAATGTGTTATACTTTCAAATTCTTTTCGATACAGAAATTCCGATTTCATGATACCGAAGAAATTTTCAATAACGGCATTGTCATAACAGTTTCCTTTGCGAGACATACTTTGAGTTATGCCACAATTCTTAAGAGAATGACGGTATTGTTTCATTTGATAGTGCCAACCTTGATCAGAGTGAATGAGGAGTTTATCCGGATTGGTTACACAATAAAGGGCTTGGTCCAACATCGTTGAAACAAGGGAATAGGTCGGTCTTGAACCAATTGTATACGTGATAATTTCACCATTAAATAAATCCAACATTGGTGATAGGTATAACTTCTCCCCAAATAACTTAAACTCCGTAATATCTGTAACCCACTTTTCATTTGGTTTTTCAGCTTGGAAGTTGCGATTTAAAATATTTGGCGCAATTTTCCCAACTGTCCCTTTGTAAGAGCGGTATTTTTTCATACGAACCAGACATTTTAACCCTAATTCTTTCATAAGGCGATACACTTTTTTATGATTTACTTTGTGTCCACGATTCATAAGTTCATCACGAATACGACGATAACCATAACACCCATCGTGTTCATTATAAATAGCTTGAATCAGTTCTTTTACCTCCGCATTTGGATCAGGACGATTAAAACGTTTCATCCAGTAATAGTACGTACTACGTGGAATGTTTGCGAGTTGAAGTAACTCCTTGATAGGAAATTCATGCCTTAACTCGTAGATTACTTGCGCTTTGTCTTGTTTGGTGATTTTTCTTTGTTTTGAACTAAGGCATTCAACTTTTTTAAATATGCATTTTCCATACGTAAACGCTCATTTTCCGCTTGTAAGGCTTCGATTGATCCTTCATCTACTGGCTTTATTTTTTTATCTTTCATGGTTGGACGCCCCTTTTTCTTTGATTGTAGGGCATCCAATCCTCCTGTTTCATAAGCTATTTTCCATTTCCGAAGTGTTTCATAAGACGGTATATTGAAAAGTGCCGCTGTTTCTCTGATAGATGTCCCGTGTTCATTCATATAATAAAGTACATCTAGTTTATACTGGGCTGGGTAGAATGTATAGCACTTTTCAAAGGCCTTTTCACCTGAAGACTCATATCGTCTAATCCACTCACGAAGTACGCTAGGGTTAACTCCTATAGATTTAGCAATTGTTTTTCCACTTTCTGTACCATCTAAATATCGTTTCACCGCTTGGATTTTTTCTTTTGAAGAAAATTTAGCCATAAAAAATGCACCTCCAATTGTTAGACTGTGTCTAACAATTGGGGTGCACTTCAAATCGTTAGAAAGGCCTTTTCTTTTTGCGTTAAAACAGAAAATGCATGTAAATTTACTTTAGATTTTAATTTAAATGTTATTATATATGGTATATATGATTAACGCTGTGAATTCGAGATTCATATTGTTCATTTTAAGATAAGATTATGTAGAAAAAATGTAAATAATTAGCAAAAATATACTATTTATTAGTTATATTTAATGTTAATATTTGTAACGAGGATGATTGGCGAGGGCTGATTAAAGTTTCACTTTATACAAAAAAGGGGCATGAGGGAGAAGGTTATAGCCAATTGTATAGAACTGAATACTTCCGTATTAATTAAAATACATTGATTACTAGATATTAAAAACCACCGGGGGAGATTAGAGTGAAGTCATTTAAGAGAGTACTTATAGTAGGGATGGCGTTGACTACAGTATCGATTTTGGGAGCTTGTTCTAGCGATACAGACGTATTAACAAAAGCAGGAGCAAAGCAACCAGCGAAGGCGGAAGGTGAAGTACTAAAAGATCAGAAGAAAACACCTATGACTACGAGCAAACGTGAAAGTATTAAAAATGAGGATGCACCATCATCACAAAAGCGTTATATTTCTCATGATGAATCTCAAAAGATTGAGGAAGGTATGACGTATACGGATATTCTTAATACGATTGACTATGGTGGTGAGAACATAAAACATTATAATAACCATGAAAAACGCGTATTTTATACTGAAAAAGATACGGATGGTACATATGAAATTATGGTTGAATTAAATACATATGGTTACGTTGTAAATATTGAACGTACTGCTATAAAGGATAAAGATAAAGATAAAGATAAAGAGAATCAGGTATTTACGAAACGTAGTGAAGAGCCTGTAAAGGAATATGAAGAAAAAAACGATCGTGTACCGTGGTATAAAGATGTAAATAACAATTCGGCAGCAGTAAGTTACAATCATTATTTGAAAATCAAAAAAGGTATGCCCGCGAATCAGGTAAAAGCTGCAATTGGACAGCCACATGTGATTGAGAAATATAAATCTTATTCAGTATATGACTATACTGGTTATGGTGGAGAAGGATCATTACGTGTAATCTTTGAACCGAATGGAACTGTTACGGATATAGTGGAAGACAGTTTACCACGATAATAAATTAGTTACGGGAAGAATTGTAGTAAAGTTGTCTTTGATTTTATAAAGTTTTTGGGAGCATCTCCGAATATAGGTGAAAAAATAATTCTCTTAGCCATGTTAACTACAGTATTAGTATTTACCGAAGTTTCTTCCAAATTCAATAGCGTTATCGTGGATGTTGTTGTCGTATTATCTTTGTTGATATATACCGCAGTAGGGCAGAAATTGTAACTGGACGCGGAGGAGTAGCAGCTTCCTTTTAAAAGAAGGAGGAAAATATGATGGAGGATATTCTTGAATTTATAGGGAGATACGTAATTAAACCTATTATTAGTTTAGTGAGATATCTTGTAATAGAGATTATAATTGAGGGCATAATAGAAGGCGTAATAAACGGTATAAGGAAATTACGTGATAAGTGGCGAAATTGGCGTGAAAGACGTTATTGGCGGTAGTGTAGCTGATGAGCGTGAGAAACAAAAACGTTATACAGAAGCTTAATGGAATGACAATTTCTAAAGTGAAGAAATAATTATTATCTTACAAAAGTGTAATGTTCATGTCATGTTTTTGAATTTCTTCTTTAAGCTCCGGGCTTTAAGATAAGAATATAAGAAAAAACATATGAGGTGAAGGAAATGAAAAGATACATTGCACTATTTAGTATTTTAGTTGTATTTGCAAGTTTGTTAGTTGGTTGTGATTTAAACCGTATGGGTAAAGATGAGTATTATGTTCAAATTACAGTAGATGGAAAAGAATTTGATAGTAAAGCTAGTAATGGGCAGAAATTTAAAGATTATGAATATAAGCTGACTGGCTTTGATAAAGACGGTAAAGAGAAAGAATTAGAATTCATAGCTCAAAAAAATCTTCGTAAAGAAGCATTCCTACGCGTATACCACTCAGATAAAAAAGGTGTAACAGCTTGGGAAGAAGTGAAAAAAGACGAGCTTCCAGCGAAAGTGAAAGAAAAACTAAGTGTGAAATAAGACAGATAAAAAGGAATTGACGAACAGGGTCTTTTCTAAAGTTATAATATCAACGGTTTATAGTTAATCGGTAACGGTTTGGTAACAATTATAGCAAATCTTTTTCCATAAACGCAACTACTTCTGCTTGCTTCGAAGGATACAAATGGCTATAAGTATTTAAAGTTGTTGCTACATCAGAATGCCCTAATCGCTGGGCTACAACCAGCGGGCTAACACCTTTATTTATTAGATAAGAAGCATGAGAATGTCTAAACTCATGCATTACAATCTCTTTAACCATAGCAATCTTTAGATAGTTGTTGAATTTTTTATGTAATGAAGTTGTGGCGAGACTATCATAGAATTCACCAAAAACAACATAATCATTTTTAACTGGTGCTGTTAGTGCAGCATCTTTTTTTATACCTCTTAATAAATTCATTACAAAGTTAGGTAACATAATAATTCGATTAGAAGCTTTAGTTTTTGGTTCTGTAACTTGACGATTGTATTTAGTTTTGTGAATGTTAATGGTCTTTTCTTCGAAATTTATATCTTCCCAAGTTAAAGCTAGTAGTTCGCCTTTTCTTGCTCCACTATAATAAAGAGTTGAAAAGAATGCTTTATACATGGGCTCATCTACCACACTGATAAACTGTTTAAATTCTTCGAATTCCCAAAAGTTAATTCTTTTCTTTGATTCTTTTTGAAAATTCCCAGCAATTCTTGCTGGATTGGTTGTTAAACCATGAAATTTTATTCCAAAATTAAATATTGCTGAGAGTGTAGTGTGGAATTTTTTTAAATATTCCGCAGAGTATTCATTGATCATTTTGTTTTGATAGTCCATTACATGTCTAGGTGTGATACAGTCAATTTTCATTTTTCCAAATTCTTTCATTAAATGATTGTAGATGGCATTTTTTATGGTATTTATTGAAGATTGTTTCCTCCTCTGCGTATACCAATTAAAATAACTATCTGCAACGTGCTCAAATGTTAGATTGGAGTTTGATTCTTTTTCAACTAACATTTTAGCTTCTGCTTCACGTGCTTCTTTTTTTGTTTTAAACCCACGACGTTTTACTTGCTTGGTTGTCCCATCAAACTGACGGACTCTTACTACGAAGAAATATGTACCTCGTTTGTCATCCTTATAGATCACCATAGGGGTTCCTCCTTTATATAAAGAGTGATAATTCAATTTATTGAATAGATTATAGCTTGTTTGTTACCAAAAGAAAAGATGTCCCAATGAGAACATCTTAATAATGGATTTAAGTTTGAAGAAATAACAATTGGTAAACGGCTAATTTTATGTTATGCCATTTGTTAATAAAAGGAGTCAGTCCAATAAAAAGAATCCGCTACAATCTGCAACGGATTCTAGTCTTAGAAGTTTGAAGCAACTAAGACGTTTTGTGATGGAAATTCGATTATAACATATGACGGTTAAAAACCAAATGGACCTTATAGGATTTGAACCTATGACCGGACGGTTATGAGCCGTCTGCTCTGACCAACTGAGCTAAAGGTCCTTGTATGGATAGTATATCAGCGTGTATAAAAAAAGAAAAGGCACAATCAATATGAAAGGGCTTTTTCTTTCAGCTTAATATTTCTTTAAATAAATAGAGGTGTACCTCTTTTATTGGGATGTAAACACACCCTATAAAACAGAATCATCTTTAAATCCAGATTGTTAGCACACACAATAAAAAAGAAGCGAGGTAAATATTTAGATAAACGCTATGTCACTAGTGCGATTGACATATTACGCTCTTAATAATAAGAGAATCTGCTTTATAGAATGTATCCACGTTCTTTATTGTACTACTTCTATTATGTACATGGTATATTTTTTGGTGATTATGCAAAATTGCATTATTGCAATTTCTATAAAACACAAAAAAAGACATCCAAATAAGGATGTCTACGAAATTAAACCATCTTACTTTTAATAACAGAAGAGTAAGGGAACTCAATTATTATTAAACCATCATATTGATTAAAACAGAAAGGATACTTTTATATTATCATATAGTGCTATCCATTAATATTGATAAAAAATAGAAGGGGATTTTTGGGGAATAGACAGAAATCAATGATTGGATGGGTTTGAATTTTTCATAATGGTTGGTTTTTTACCCTTAAAATTAAAATATAATAGCAAAACAATGGGGGAATGGGAAACAATTGTCATTTTAGAGAAACAATTGTTGAAAAAATCAAAAAAGATAATTATTTTAAAGATAATTGTGTTATATTGGGTGCGTATATCCAATTATGGAAGAGAATTTGCAGTTTCGAAAGTTTATGAAATTAACAAAATAATATTATTGAACATAAATAGAGACCCATAGAAGCGTGTTTGAGAGGGACTCTCACACCTCCTCTCGAACCGTTCCCTAACTAGCACTTAGGAAACACTTGCCTCGTATGAGTCCATCTTATTATATCACACTTATACAATGTTCCTTATTGAAAAAATTGTTAGGATGGAGAGTTTATGTTCGGAGAAGGGGGAAGTGAATTTGCAACATGTAATGGATCAGTTGTTGAAAAGAATAGAATTTTGTGGATATTCAAGAAGAAATTTTGCTGAGAAAATCAAAGTAAGTCGTGAAACATTCAGGAGAGGACTTATTTGTGAATATGAAATGGATGTAGCAGTATTTTTTCAATCCATTGAGATTTTATTTGAGCATCCAACTGAAAAAAGAAAAATCATAAGAGAATTTTTCAATATGTGTGAAAGTATCTCTAACATTGAAGTGGCTTTAATATATTGTCAGGTTCAAGGTGAATATAATCTGATGCAACATTTAATAACAAAGCATGAAAATAAAACGAATTTAGGAATTTTTTTTAGTATATATAAACTTTTTAATAAGAGGAATAGAAATGAGTTAAAAGGACAGGCACTGCACGATGAATTGAATAAGAGGCGTTTTTCTTCGAATCCACATTGCCAGGTGATGGTTAATATACTGTATATGCTAGCATTAGCTGATAAGCCGAATAATAACGCTATTATTGAATATGTAGACGCTGTAGAAGAAAATTTAAAAAAAATAAAAAAAGGTCAAATTAAAGATTATCTTAGTATGCTAGCAAATGAAAGAAAGGCATACATGTATCTTTGGAGAGTGCAACTTGATGAATGTAGGGAAACATGTTATAAAATAATTAACTCTTCCCTAGATATTCCAATTGTCAAAGCGACATCATTATGTTGCGTTGGTGAATCTTACCAGTTCGAGTCGCCGGTTATGTCTGAAAAGTTCATAGAACAATCTATTAAAAAATTAGAAGAAGTTAATGTCCCTGTAAAAACTCAAAAGTATATAGCTTTTCAATCTACATTGGCGCATGTAAGGATAACTAACAATTTAAACATTGATAAGATTGATGTTACGGTAATTCATGAAAATGAACAGGCTAATTATGAATATAACTATGGTGATCGAGAGTTAGGAGTTTTAATGTTTGAACAGATGAAAAGAAAAGGATTTACTCCTTTTCAACGTCTTTCTTATTCAAAATGTATTGGTGATATGGAAGGAATTAAACAAGCTCTACTCGAGTTTGAATTAGCAGGGTTAAGTTTTTATGGACAGTTATGTAAGGATATTTTAATGAACAAAGGGGAAGTGCTACAATGAAAAAGAATTTAATTGCACTTTTAATGTGCGTAGGGGTATTAGGATTCGGATTATTTGGAGAAGTTAATCAGATAGAAAAAACAAATCCAGTTCAGTATATGATGACTGATCCTGGCGGAAGTTAATATAGTTGCTATAAAAAAGAAAGTCGCTACTTCGGTAGCGGCTTTCAGTGCGTTTAAGGAGTGACACAAATAAAATTACGCATCGTAAAACTGTGTCACCTGATTTTTGAGTAAAATGAAATAGGAGGAATTTTGATGTTAAACACTGTAGGCGTAGATATTAAAAAGTTGGAGTTAATTGAAAAAATCTTATTATTGGAGAAAGAAACAGAATGCGAAGTGATCTTCCAAGCGATTGGAGAATTAAAAAAGGAGATTGATGGCAAATGAGCTGTCAATCTCTTTTACTATAATTTAGATGCTTGTTCTAAGATATTCTTCATCATGTTTAAAATGGTTTCTTGTTTGGAGCTATCAAGCTTTTCGATTTTACCAGCCATTTCAAGCATTTCTTTTTTGATCTCAGAAGATTCATCCATTGTTAATTGTTTATGATCTGAGCGTCCCAATAAGTAATCAGCTGTAACACCAAAGGCTCCTGCCAGTTTATTTAACACTTCATTACTTGGAGCATTTCTTCCGTTTTCAATTTCCGAGATGGAAGACTTTTTCAAACCTACTTTATCTCCTAATGCTTGCTGTGTTAACTTTATCTCTTTTCTAAGTGTTTTAACCCTAGTCCCTAACATATTTATCCCTCCATTCTATAAAGAGTTCTCATACACATTGTAATATAAAAGTTCACTCTAAACAAACTTTTTTGTTTTATTTTTAAAAAACTTAAAATATAATGTACATTTTTAGTGAACTTATGCTATGATGATTTCATAAGTGAGGTGAGCAATAGTGGATTTTGACAACAAAAAACTTACTTGGATTCTTCTTGAACATGGAGTCAGTCAACGTCAGCTGTCAAAGGAATTAGGTAAAGCAAAAGCTACAGTGTCTGGATATGTCAATGGTACTATACAACCGCCTTTTTCTGTTATATGTAAGATAGCAGATGTATTAGGCGTAAGTGTGGACTATTTTAGAGAGGGTAGGAATGAGTGAACTTTTAGATTGTTTTTTTAACATTTAAGTTCACTTAAAATGTACTTTAGGGAGGGTGAATAATGATTGAGGAAAGCCAGTTTTCGTTAATGATAGTTGCACTCGTAATTTGTATAGTCTCTTTAACAGTTTATTTTTTGGACAAGCCAATTGAAAAGTTTATAAAGGATGATGATAGCGATGTATAAAAACCTATTTATTGTTCGAAGAGAACATCGTATGACGCAAGAGGATGCTGGGAAGTTAGTAAACATATGCCAGCAAACGTATTACCTAAAGGAAAAAGGAAAACGTGATTTTACTCTTACGGAAGCAAAATTACTCGCACGACATTTTAAAACAACGGTAGACGACCTATTTGCGAAGTAACTGGAGGGGAATTTAAATGAAAAACGGTAAAAAATTAACCAAGCGTGAAAAGATCCACCTTAAATCATACAAATTGAATCCTGAGAGCTGGTTAATCTTTAAGAAGGTAGATGGCGAATTACATTTAGTTCATCGTCATACGAACTCAATACGAGTCATTCCAAGTGTGTAGGGTGGACAAGCATTATTAAAAATGAGGAGGGGTTTATATGGACCAATTAACACCAATAAACGAACAACTGACATTATCAAGTTTGGAAGTAGCAAAGATGGTAGGGAAGGAACATAAGGAATTATTGCGAGATATCAGAACATACATTAGCTATTTGGATGGTGAAGAGATGAGCGCAAAATTGCGCCCAACTAATTATTTCATTGAAAGTTCGTACAAAGATTCATTGAATCGAAAAAAACTTTGCTATAACATCACGAAAAAAGGCTGCGAATTAATCGCTCATAAAATGACAGGTAAGAAAGGGACATTGTTTTCCGCTTCTTACATAGAACGATTTCACCAAATGGAACAACATATAAAAAAACAAAATGAAATCCCTACTGACCCATTCAAACAAATTGAAATAATTGCAGCAGGAGCAACTAATTTAAACAATCGAGTTAGCAAGTTAGAACATGTTATTGAAGAGCAATTAACTATTGATTTTGGACAACAACGAGTAATAGAGAAGGCAAAAGGTAGACGTATCTATTTTCTATGGGAGCACGGCCATATTGATAAAGAGGTTCATGGCACTACACGTAAGTTGTTTGGTTTGTTAGGTAAGAATTTAAAAGATGCATTTGATGTGAATAGCTATCGAGATATTTTAAAGAAAGATTTTGATGAGGCTTTAAAGTTTATTGAGGGCTGGAGACCAATGATCTAATTATCTAAAAGGAGGACCATTACGTGGAGATGATAACAAACAAAGAAGTGTTTAGAAGTATTGAAAAGAAAGCAAAACAACTTAGGTTAGTTCCTGATCAATTACAGTTGGAGCAATTACAAAATGTATTTCTTTTTAAAGAATATAGGGGTGAATACATCTGTGTGTATTCGCGTGATAATCAAATTCATTTTGTTTCTGAAACATTTGGAAAAGGTAAAATGACCAATCAAGTCGAGTTTTTTAAAGTTTTTGGTGCAGAGTGGAATGAATATCCTTATAAAATGATTGTCTTTAATGCAATTGCTTGGTACAAGCGATGGTTAAAATCGAATTTCAAAGATATGGACGAATTGTATGACCGAAAGAGAAGTTTACAAAAACAGCATGAATGGTTAATGGAGATTATGGAAATACAACGTGCCAGTGAAAAACTACTTTTCATTAATGAGGTTAACAATGTGTTAAATAGAGTGAAGGAGCAAACTTTAAGTATAGGTAAGCAGATTATAGATATTATTCATGTTTGGGATTTTAGTGTCAATGAGGTGTGTGCTCTTCTTGGAGGGAATGCAATAGAAGGTCAACGGCTATATAAAGAATATCGAGAAGACAAAGAACAGCAAAAAACTTTTAAAACATTTATGGAATATGCCTTGCATAGAGGACTGGAATATAGACATCTAAAAGGGCGAATGAGAGGTATATATGATTGCCCATCTTATGAAATGCCTTTCTACTGGGCGGTAAATAACGTGATTTTGGATTTTATAGACAATTCACCAAAAGCGAAAGAAAAGATAAACGATTTCCTTAAAAATGATTTGGGATTAACTATGTATAGAACAGTTGAAGATTTAGAAGGCAATATTTTAGGAGTTATAGAGGATGGTGAAAGTGATTAAAAAAGTAACTTGCGCCAACAAGTTACTAAATAAAAATACTTAAAAAAATTACTTATTAGAAATATAACATACATGTCCAGTTTATGAAAAGAGGGGCATGATTATGCCCCTTAAATATAAGAGGTGCCTATATGAGCAAATTAATCATAAACGAAGAACCGTTACTAGTTCTTCCATCATTAGCAAAGAGTATCGGATTAAATGAAGCCGTCTTTTTGCAACAAATACATTACTGGTTAAATCGTTCTAACCATTTTTATGATGAAAGACGTTGGATATATAACAGTGCTGTTGAATGGTCTAAACAATTTCCGTTTTGGAGTGAAAAGACAATTAGACGTATTTTGAAAAATTTAGAAGAAACCAAGATTTTATTGACTGGTAATTACAACAAGATGAAATTCGATAAAACTAAATGGTACACCATTGATTATGATAAATTATGTTCGCTCGAAACGGTAAACGATGTGGACAATTTGACTAGAAGAAGTGGTAAAAGTGACCATGTGCTACCGGACAATTTGACCAGACCAATACCAGAGAATACACAGAGACTATCTACAGAGATTACAGAATATATAGTCGAGATAGTAAACTATCTCAACACTACATGTAATAAAAGTTATCGTACCTCAACTAAGAAAACTCAAACATTAATAAAAGCAAGACTAGCTGAAGGCTATAAAGTTGAACAGTTCAAGAAAGTAATTGACATAAAGAAATCTCATTGGTTTGGAGATGCAAAATGGGATGAATATTTAAGACCTGAAACACTATTTGGAACAAAGTTTGAAAGCTACTTAAATAGCAAACCAAAAACAAAGCAACATTCGGAAATGTCTGCTGAGGAACGGTTGGAACATTTCCAAAAAGAAGCAGAGGAACAAGATGATTTGCCATTCTAGGGGTGTGCTAAATGGGGAGAGAAGAACTTTTTCAAAGAGTGTTCAGTAGTGATCGAGAAGTGAGAAACTCAGTCAGTGTAGAGGAATTAATGAAGGCTATGTCACTTGAAGAGGGTGCATGGTGTAAAACTTGTAAAATATTCATTCCAATGATGCAGTTACCCATTTACTTATTAAAACATTTAAAAGGCGCAAAAGTACCGGGTGTTAATTCCACGGGGAAAGTGCAGCCAGTATGCCCTAAATGCTTAAGGAAACCATCTGCGGAACAAGATGAAATTAGATATCAGGATGTTGTAGAGGCAGCACAAAAGAGAATGCAACGAGGAGAAAAAAATCGATATTTAATGCCAACACCAGAAAGATATATCGATGCTACACTTGAGAACTTTGAAATGAGAGCGGGCGTCGAGAAGGCAGTTAAAGGTGCAATATATTTTATTGAAAATATCTCAAAAAAGAAAGAAAAAGGGCTGTTTTTACAAGGTGGATTCGGATCTGGAAAAACAAGAATTTGTTATTCGATTAAACACACTTTAGAGAGTATGGGCCCTAAAGTAATTGTATATAACGTGACACAACTGTTAGATAGGATACGCTCTACATTTAGCAGTGATAAGGAAAGTAAGGCGGAAATTATGGCATTACTCATGAAGTGCGATGTATTAGTCCTAGATGATTTAGGAGCAGAAAAGCCTTCAGAGTTTGCAGCAGAGTTTTTATATACGATTGTAGATTATCGATACAGTACGTGGAGACGAATGATTATTACGAGTAACTGTAGTGATGAGGAACTAAAGGAACGTCTGGGCCATTTACAGGGTGGACGTATTTTAGATCGGTTAAGAGAAGGGTGTTATAAAATTCCAATTACGGCAGGGAGTGCGAGGTAATGGCAAATAATAAGAGTGGAGAAATACTTGATGGTATTAAAGAGTTGCTGTGGAAATTAATAGTTAAAGCGAAAACTGATGAAAGAGTACGGGATTTTTTGGATGATTTTAAAAAAGTGTTAGAAGACAATAAACATTCAGCTAAAGAAGAACTTTCGGTAGCTTTTGCAAGGTTACAAGAAAAACACTTTCCTAACTTTGAAGAAGGAGAATCCAAAAAATGACTAAAGAAAGAGACCAAGTAAAAGCTGGAGTTAACGTTAGAGAAATGTCAGACACTGAATTTATGAAGAAGTATGGAAGGCTTGTTCATCATTGTGTTTGGAAACGATATGCGAAAAAAATGAAGAGTATAGAACATGATACGGGTTTAGATATAGAGGATTTAACTCAATTTGGGATGATAGGTCTTATTAAAGCAAGGGATAATTTTGATCTTGAGTATGGTTGTAAATTTTCAACGTATGCTGTTCCTAAAATCATAGGTGAAATTGGCCGAGCCATTCGAGATCATCAAAAGGTGAAAGTGCAACGGAGTGTATACAGTATAAAGGGGAAAATTCTGAGACAAAACCTAGAAGATGAAATTCCAGAAGAAATAGCAAGTATCCTAAATGAAGATGTATCCGTAGTAAACAACGCATTACATTATCAACCAGGTACACAGTCCTTGAATAAAGTTGTACACCAGTCTAACGGGAATGAAGAATTAACCTTGGAAAGCATGCTAGAAGATAAAAAAGCAGAAAACGTCGAGGATGTATCGATTAATAGAATGGTGATACAGGCATTTAAATCTCAATTATCACATAAAGAACACATCGTATTAGATATGAGTCTACAGAACAGGACACAACAAAACATTGCAAATGAAGTAGGGTGTAGCCAAGTTCAAATTAGCCGTATCTTAACAAAAATTAATAAAAATGCTGCTCAGTTTGGTAAAGATGGGGGTCTACAGGATTGAGTGAAACAAAGGGAGTATGTATGGACCACGTGCCTTCTTTTAATGTAATACAATTTGAATTTTATAAGAAATGGGGAGCGGGAAATGAAAAAGAAAATAATTGCAGGTTTAATGTCTATTATGGCAATAACGGGTTTAGCAGGTTGTAGTACAGAAGCAGATACAGTTTCACAAAATTTATCTAAATCAGCTGATTCGTTTGAGGTTCAACGAAGAGTAGTGTTCTTCAATGGTATAACTGATAAATACCTTTTAAGTATTGAGGGATTATGCGCTTTAGACGCTGGTGATGGGAAGAAGATAACTGTAACTTGCAAGACTGGTGATGGTAAATATAAGAAACATTACCTTGGATTAAGTGATAATGTAAGTTACTTCATTGAACAAACAGATGCTAAATACGAAGATGCATACCATTACAAAGTACTATTTAGACCGGAAGAAATTATTCCAGATATTAAGTTGCAGACAAGCAATAAATAAACTACTTTTATGAGTTTGTATGATGAAGTTTTGAAGAGTAAAACTAAACAAAAGTGCTATTTTAATCGGAATGGCAGGTAATTGACCAAATCACCTGCCAAGTGCCTAAACAGTTCGGAGGGGTAAAGCTCCGTTTTGAAAGAGTGTAGCTGACTCGTAGATAGTATTTGTAATATAAAAAAGATTATTCATATATCACACGGGATATTGAAAGGAGAATGGAAAATGAATACAATCACAATTAAATTTGGCCAAGGTACAGAAGCATGGAAAGATATGCAAGATATTGCGAAAATGTTACAAGAGAAAGGGTATTCCGTTGAACCGTATGAAGAAATTGGAACTGTAAAACTAACTAAGAAAATCAATGACGAATTAGTGGATAAGAAACAGCAATTCAATTGTGACATTTGCTTTTTAAATAAGGATATTGAAGAAAAGTCTATTTATCAATTTGATGAGTCTGGTGACATTGTAGCGTGTAAAGAGTGTGAGAAACAGGCATTTGAACAGTCGAAAAGCCAAACAAAATAGATATTTGAATAGAAAGGGAGAACGAAATGAAAACATTCAATATTACCTTTACTCAAATGAAAATGTATGAAGCAGTTGTTGAAGCGGAAACAATGGAAAAAGCAGTTGAAAAAGTTCGTAATTGCCATGTACAAGAGGAAGATTTAATTGAGAAGGATATAACGATTAATGACTTGCGTGAGGTGCTAGTCAAAGAACAACAGTTCGAATGAATGGGATGCTAAAATCACGTAAGAAAAGGCTTGTTTTTAATTGAGAATACAATAAGTCTAGGAAGTGCTAAAACCGCTCATTCAGGCTGTAAATAGTGTTTAATAAGATTCGATTAAAACAATAGAGAGAAGGAAGTGTTGATGTGGCTAACTTAAAGAAAAAGAAGATAAAAAAAGCCATTGACCGTCGCGCAAGAGCAATGGATAAGGAGAGAGTTACAAATGCATGGAGAAATATTTTTGTGCAAGCTGACATCTTAAAATAAGTGAGGTGGCACACATAATGTTAGAGTGGCTAAAGGATTATCAAAAATTAGAAGATGAAATCATTTATTTGGAAAATGACTTATATAGAAGTAAACGAGAATTAAAACGCTGGGCTGGTGGTGATTTGTGGGAAGTACGTTTAACAGCTGAATCAGAAGGAGCGAAACTAGAAGATCGTATTGCTACTCGTGAACATGAATTAGCTTTAAAAATGAATGACATGTTTGATTTCAAAAAGGTAATTAGTACATTCCATGGTTTGGAACACAAGATCATGTATGGTAAGTATGTGGAGGGCAAAACATTGGAAAAGCTTGCTGAAGAGTTACATTATAGTCCGCGCTATATCTATAATAAACACGCGCAAATAAAGCGTATGATTGAATATGCTCAGAAGTTAAGTTAACAAAATGTTAAGTTCACTTCAGTTCATGTTAACTATTGCAAAAAGAGTTTATAGTAATAACATAAAGAATTGATGAAAGGGCAACTGGTGCATGGTTGCTCTTTTTTATTTAGGAAACCAAAACCATGTAAGAATGATAAAAACAAAGAGAATAAGTAGTATTTTTAAGAATTTCATAACAGCCTCCTTTTAAACTATATAAGAAATGGAATCATTTACAGGAATCATTGTAGACAGTAATGAATAGTTATAAACGTAGAATATAAGGGGAGGAACTATAATTCATGTTAAATGAAGAATTATTAGAAGCACTAATGAAATATCGAAGGTTTAACGGGAAAAATCCTGATATCCTACAAGTAAATCCAAAACATTTCAGAAATCTACTGGAAGAATTAAATTATCCAGAGTGGCTTATTAAAAAGAAAGAAGCAGAAACAGGAACGAAAAAAAGCTTATTAGGAATAGCAGTTGAGCTAACAGATACAGTAGAAAAATTCAAACTATAAAAAGCATCCAAAACGGGTGCTTTTTATTATGCAAAAAATTACATAGGTGGTGTAGAGATGAGTCTTATATTTCATAATGGAGATTTAAATAAGTTGGCAAGAGATACTTCACATGACAGTATCATTTTAAAAGTTGGTGAACAAGAGATTGTATCTTTGAAAAGTAATGGAGATATCTATGTCAAAGGTAGGCTTATTGAAAACGATAAAGAGGTTGTAGATGGCATGAGAGAGTTCTTGAGGTTATCTAGGTAAAGATAAGCGCAAACGTGTTGCATTTAAAAAGGATGGTGTTAAGTAAATGAGTCCAGATGAGATATATGTAAAGCAAATGGATGCGTGGATTAAAGAACAAGAGGCTAGAAGAGAACAGATTGTAGTAACAATTAAAACTAGCTCTGAGATTGTGGAACAAAACAAGATACAGTTGCAATGGTTAGATAAAGGTTTCGGTCTTGCTAAAGAAGAGTTCGAGACTTGGAAGAAAGAAAATAATTATAAGGAGTGTGAATCTAATTGATTACTGAAACAAGAAAAACAATATCAGGTACAGAGTATTGGGATAATGAAAAGAAGAAGAGTCTATTTGTTCCTACAGGTGAAGAACCAGGATTTGAAGTAACTGTTAATCCTGAGAGTATGATTGCTGATAAAGGATTTGCAACAGGAGGATATTTGACTAAAGATACGTTGGCTATTGGTAAAGCAGGTACAGAACTTATCTTGAGTAATAAGACAATAAAAGAGTTACGTGAGTATGCTGATGAGCTAGGCATTGAGATTCCAGCTGATGTTAAAAAGAAAGAAGATATCATTGAATTACTATCATGAAGTACTGTGACTTTAACGGCTGCCATAACAAGATAAGCAAAGGACGTTACTGTGAAGAACATAAGCGTAACAAACCAAGGAAGAAGAAAGATAAGAAGAACATCTATCATCATGAGAACAAACCATTCTATCGTACTGATGTATGGAAGTATGTTAGGTCAAAGGTATATGAAAGAGAGAATGGATGCTGTCAACGATGTGGAAGGTTCGTCTTTGGTAGGCGTGCTCATGTTCATCATGTAATACCAATCAAGGAAGATCCAACTCTTAAATTAGAAGAGAATAACCTAAGATTACTTTGTCCAGTTTGTCATACAATTGAAGAAAATGAAGATAAACCGAAAAAAGTTTTTCCGAGTTATTTCGGAAGCCCCCCTATCAAAAATTAAAATTTGTCCTCTGGGGAGGATAGGTAGCGTAGGGGGCATATCAATAGTTGCGCCATTTTTTAAAAATGAAGGGGGGTGTGAAAATGGCTCGAATGTCAAAGAAGAAAAAGTTGGAAATGCTAGATGTTGCAAGGGATGAAGAACGAAATAGAATCATAAAATTATTGACTGAAGATGATAATTTCACACCTTCCTTAGAACCATTAATTGATAATTATTTAGATGCTTTTATCATTTATAAAACGATGTTTGAAGAATGGAAAGCCGATGGTTTTGCTCCTACAAAAATGCATAAAAACAAGGCTGGTGCAGTAAATGAAATGAAACATCCGCTCGCTCAACAAGTTGAAACTTGGAATGATAAGAAGAATAAAATGTTAGAAGCTCTAGGAATGACGAATAAGGGGAAAAGTGTACAAAAGACACCCAAAAATGCAGGGAATATTCAATCTAATGAGCCTAAAGACGAATTAGCAGCTCATCGGAATAAATGGCGGAAAACCCAATGATTATTACACCAGGCGTTAACTATGCTGATAAGTATGCGAATAACGTCATGCGTAATAAAAAGAAGTACCCGAAGTCGATCATTCTTGCTGTAGAACGTTATAAGAAGTGGAAAAAGCGTAAAGATATTTGGTTTGATGTAGATCGAGCGAATGAAATGTTAGACTTCGTTCAATCGTTCATCCGTCATGTTAAAGGACCACTTGCAGGTCAATTGATGGAATTAGAGCTTTGGGAAATGTTTGTTTTTGCGAATATGTATGGTTGGTATCATAAAAACGAAAAAGGAAAAACAGTCCGTGTTATTCGTGAATCATATGTTCAAGTACCAAAAAAGAATGGAAAAACAATTATTGCAGCAGGTGCATTGCTCTATGCTATGTATGGAGAACTTGAACTTGGAGCGGATTGTTATTGTGCGGCATCGGATTATGAACAAGCGCAAAATGCAGCTGAACCAATTGCACAAGCAATAGAAAACTCCGAACCTCTAGCACGACATACACAAATTTATAAAGGTGTGAATGGAACAGTTAGTGGTGCTATGTATCGATATAGCATCAATGGAATTGCATATCAAAATAAATTCAAAGTATTAACGAAAAACACGAAGGGTCTTGAAGGAAAGAACCCTTATTTTGTGTTGAATGACGAGCTCCATGCACAAGAAAATATGGACATGTATGATAACTTAAAGTCAGCTCAAATTTCTCGTGAACAACCAATGATGCTTAATATTTCAACGGCTGGTAAGGGTGCTTCATCTGTTGGTATGCGTGTTTATAAATATGCGAAACTTGTTCTTGAAAATGATGATGATGATTCTTTATTTGTTGCAATCTGGGAACCTAATAAAAATTATGATTGGGAAGATCGTAAAGTTTGGGAAATGGTTAACCCCAATATTGGTGTTTCCGTTACGATGGAACAACTTGAGATTGAATTCAAAAAAGCGAAGCAGTCCGCACATTCAAAAGCTGAGTTCCTTTCAAAACACTTAAATGTTTTCGTAAATGGTGCGGATAATTATTTTGAACATGATCAAGTACAGCATGTTCTTGTGGAAGATTTGGGTGATCTTACAGGTGAAATTTGTTATTTAGGATTAGACTTATCTAAAACAACAGATTTAACATGTGTGAGTTTAAACTTCCCTTCACATGATGATGAAGGAAGGTCGATTATAAAAGTGAAACAAATGTATTTCCTTCCTAATGAAAACATAGATTTTAAAGAAAAAGAGGATAATGTTCCATATACTGATATGGTTGAACGTGGTTTTGCTACGTTTTGTGATGGAAAGATGATTGATCAGGATCAAGTTATGGAATATATAGTTGAATGTATGGATTTATACGATGTACAACAAATAAATTATGATCCAGCGATGTCTCAAAAGTTAATAGAGAAACTTGAAAATCTTGGTTTAGAATGTATTGCGGTAAATCAGTATCCAAATGTTATGAATGCAATGCTTGATGATTCAGAAATACTAATTTATGAAAAGCGTTTATTTACAGACAATCCTTTATTTGTTTATTGCGCTCTTAATGTTGTAGTAGTAACAAATATTAATGGAATGAAGGCACCAAGTAAGCGACAGTCCAAAAAGAAAATCGATGGATTTGTTGCTTTTTTAGTTGCTCACAAAGAAACCATGATGATTATGGATGATGTGAGTGAAGAGGGCATGGATGAATTAATTGGTGAGATTTATAGATAGAAAGGCGGTGAGAAATTGGGTTTACGCGATCGTTTTTCAAATTATTTGTATCGAAAGTTAGAGAAGCGTGGTTTGTTTGATGACATTTTAGGTAATAGCATTCGTTATGGTGGTAGGTATGTAAGCAGTGACAATATTTTAGAATCTAGCGATGTTTATGAGTTGCTACAAGATATAAGTAATCAAATGATGTTAGCTGAGATAGTTGTGGAAGATAAAGAAGGCAAAGAAATTAAAGATGATTTTGCTCTTAAAGTATTAAGGAATCCAAATAACTATCTTACACAATCGGAATTCATTAAGTTAATGACTAATACCTATTTACTCCAGGGTGAAACTTTCCCAGTCCTGGATGGTGATCAATTACATTTAGCATCAAATGTTTATACGGAATTAGATAATAGGTTGATAGAGCATTTTAGAGTTGGTGGAGAAGAAATTTCATCCTTTATGATTCGTCATGTGAAAAATATTGGTGCGGACCACTTAAAAGGAAAAGGTATTCTTGATTTAGGAAAGGATACGCTTGAAGGGGTTATGTCAGCTGAGAAAACTTTAACGGATAAATATAAAAAAGGTGGTTTGTTAGCCTTTATGTTAAAGATGGATGCGCATATTAATCCTAAGAATGGTGCGCAGTCTATGTTAATCAAAGCAATTTTAGATCAATTGGAATCGATTGATGAATCAAGGTCCGTTAAAATGATTCCTCTTGGTAAAGGGTATTCAATAGAAACACTTAAGAGCCCATTAGATGATGAAAAAACTCTGGCCTATTTAAATGTATATAAAAAGGATTTAGGTAAGTTTTTAGGTATAAATGTGGATACTTACACAGCTTTAATTAAGGAAGACCTTGAGAAAGCTATGATGTATTTGCATAACAAGGCAGTTAGACCGATAATGAAAAATTTTGAAGACCATTTGAGTCTTCTTTTTTTCGGGAAAAATTCGGGAAAACGTATTAAATTCAAGATTAATATCCTTGATTTCGTTACGTATAGCATGAAAACAAATATTGCATATAACATTGTTCGAACGGGTATTACATCACCAGATAATGTGGCAGATATGCTTGGATTTCCTATGCAAAATACACCTGAGTCACAAGCTATCTATATTTCAAATGATTTATCAAAAATTGGTGAAAAACAAGCTACAGATGATTCACTGAAGGGAGGTGATGGAAATGGCAAAGACAAAGGAAACACGGACATTTGACATCACCAAATTAAGTACCAGAGATGCTACGGAAGAACACCCTTCAAAGATAACGGGTTATGCAGCTGTATTTAATTCAAAGACAACTATTGGTGGCTGGTTCGATGAAGTTATTGAACCTGGTGCATTTGCACGTTCTCTTTCTGAGAATGGTGATATTAGAGCGCTATTCAATCATAACTGGGATAATGTCCTGGGAAGAACAAAAAGTGGTACATTGCGACTAGAAGAAGATGAAAAAGGTTTGAAATTCGAAATTGAATTACCTAATACATCTGTTGGGCGAGATTTAGCGGAAAGTATGTCCAGGGGTGATATTAACCAATGCTCATTTGGATTTTGGATAACAGAAGAGAATTGGGATTATAATGTTGAACCAGCATTAAGGACCATTAAAGAAGTAGAACTTTATGAAATATCGGTTGTTTCAATACCAGCTTATGACGATACGGAAGTATCTTTAGTTCGCAGTAAAGAAATCGGAAAAGAAATAGAACAACGAATGAAAATGATTAAACAAATAAATCAAATCCTGGAGGGAAAGTAAATGAACAAACAATTATTATTAGCATTACAAAAACGAAGCAATGAAAGATTAGTGGAATTACGTACAAAGGTTGAGAATCCTGAATTACGTGCTGAAGACTTACCAGCAATTCAAGAAGAAATTGATGAAATTAACAAACAATTACAAGAAGTTGCAGATGCTTTAGCAAATCTTGAAGATGATGGTGAAGGTGAAGACGGAAACGAAGATGATGAAGAAGGTGCTGGGGAATCTGGTACTGAAGGTTCTGGTGAAGGTGGAGAAGGTCGTACTGGAAATCCTGAGGGCGGCGAAAATAGAACTGGTTTAACAGCAGAACAACGTCAATCAGCAATGGCAGCTATTGCAACAGGTCTTTCTACTCGAGGTCATAAAACTACTAAAAAGAAAGAAAAAGAAATTCGTTCAGCGTTTGCTAATTTTGTAGTTGGTCGAATTAGTGAAGCTGAAGCTCGTTCACTTGGTATTGAAGCTGGGAATGGATCAGTAACTATTCCAGAAGTCATTGCTTCTGAAATTATTACGTATGCTCAAGAAGAGAACTTACTACGTAAATATGGTTCAGTTCATAAAACAGCAGGTGATATGAAATATCCTGTTCTTGTTAAGAAAGCAGATGCAAATGTACGTAAGAAGGAACGTAAAGATAGTGATGAAATCGTAGCAACAGATATTGAATTTGATGAAGTGTTACTTGATCCAGCTGAGTTTGATGCGCTTGCTACTGTTACTAAAAAATTATTGAAAATGACAGGTGCTCCAATTGAACAAATCGTTGTGGACGAGCTGAAAAAGGCTTATGTACGTAAAGAAATTAATTTCATGTTTAACGGCGATGATGCCGGAAATGAAAATCCTGGTGCGTTAGCGAAGAAAGCAGTAGCATTTACACCTTCTGTACCGGTAGATTTAAAGGCAACTGATGCAGGTCAAAAAATGTATGATGCATTAATTGAATTTAAAAATACACCAGTTACAGAAGTAATGAAAAAAGGAAGATTTATTATTAACCGTGCAGCATTAACGGCAATTGAGAAAATGAAAACTGCTGATGGATTTCCGTTATTACGTCCAATGACACAAGCAGAGGGCGGTATTGGTAATACGCTTGTTGGGTATCCTGTGGAATTTACTGATGCAGCTGATGTAAAAGGAAAACCAGATGTACCAGTTTTATATTTTGGTGATTTTTCAGCATTCCATATTCAAGATGTTATTGGAGCTATGGAATTACAAAAATTAATTGAAAAATTCGCTGGTACAAACAAAGTTGGATTCCAAATCTATAACTTATTAGATGGTCAATTAATTTATTCCCCATTTGAACCAGCTGTTTATCGTTTTGAAGTAAAAGCGGTAACTGGAGCTTAATATGGATGATTTAATTGAGAAATTAAAATCTCATATTCATTGGGAAGAGGGTATGGATGAAACCATGCTCTCTTTTTATATTGAACAAGCAAAGACTTATGTAAAAAATGCGACAGGCAAACAGACTGAGTATTTAATTGTTATGGTCGCCGGTATTTTCTATGATTACAGAGTCGCTGAAAAAGAATTAGAACATGCTCTCAATGCTTTAACACCATTCTTTGTCCAGGAGGTTTATGTCGATGAAGAGAAAGACGAATAAACTCAAATGGATGGGTGAGCTACTTAAATTAGGAGAAACGATTGATCCAGAAACAGACCGTGTTGTGATGGGATATCCGTTAGAACGTAAAATTCGTTATAACAACATTGGAGTTACGGCCACTGACAAATTTACAACGAAAGATACGAATGAAATTGTAAAGAAAATTGAAGTTCGTATTGATCGAGATATTGAAAACGATCAAAAGAATTATCGTGTAAAAGTTGGTGGCCGTATTTATAACATTGAGCGCATTTATGTAAAAGAAGAAGACCGATTGATGGAGGTGTCACTATCGTATGCAAATTAGTTTTGAACAGTTGCGAAGCCTTATGAAGAAATCTGGTATTCCAGTTTCTCGTGATAGTGCTCCTACAGGGATAGATTACCCTTATATTGTGTATGAATTTGTGAATGAGCAACATAAGAGGGCTTCTAATAAGGTCCTAAAAGATATGCCACTTTATCAAATTGCAGTTATTACAAACGGAACTGAAAAAGATTACGAGCCATTAAAGGCTGTTTTTAACGAAGCAGGCGTGTCTTATTCTCAATTTGATGGAATGGGCTATGACGAGAATGACGACACTATCACGCAGTTTATAACGTATGTGAGGTGTATCCAGTAATGGCTTCAAACAACAATGGCTTTGCTGAAGCTTTAGAAGATATCAATACGCTATTACGGGTGAATAAAAAAGTAAGTTTGGATGTGTTAGATGAAGCAGCCAAGTATTTTGCTAGTAAATTAAAACCAAAAATCAAAGCATCCAATAAAAACAAGCGGACACATTTAAGGGATAGCCTAAAGGTTGTTGTGAAAGATGATCGTGTATCTGTGGAATTTAAAGATGAAGCTTGGTATTGGTATTTAGTTGAACATGGCCACAAAAAAGTAAAAGGTAAGGGGCGTGTGAAAGGAAAACACTTTGTTCAGAATACCTTCGATGCAGAAGGGGATAAAATTGCTGATATTATGGCACAAAAAATAATGAATAGAATGTGAGGATGATATACATGACAATTGAAAATAAAGAAATTCAATATTCCGTAGGGATTGAAGATTTATATCTATGCTTGATGAAGGGAAATGAAACTTCTAGTGCACTACCAACTTATGAGGATATTGTTTATAGACAAACGAATATTTCTGATTTAACGATTTCCACTACTTCTACTAATTTTACAAAGTGGGCATCTAACAAAAAAATTATTAACATTGTCAAAAATACAGCGTTTGGATTAGCTTTTAATCTTGCTGGTCTAAATCGTGAAGTGAAAGATAAAATCTTTGCTAAAACACGTAAAAAAGGCGTGTCTTTTGAAACAGCGAAGGCGAAGGAGTATCCAAAGTTCGCAGTAGGTGTTGTATTCCCTTTAAATGATGGAACAAAAATATTACGTTGGTATCCAAAATGTACGGTTGCTCCAGTAGAAGAATCTTGGAAAACACAAGGTGATGAAATGACTGTGGATGATATTGCTTACACAATTACAGCAGATCCATTGTTATTTAATGATGTAACACAAGCTGAATTAGATACGGGTGATCCAGAGGCAAAAGGAATTAAAGCTGAAGATTTCCTGAAACAAGTAATTTGTGATGAATCTCAACTGGCGCAGCTAGGTGGAACGACGCAAACAGGTAAATAAGGAGGGTAACTATGGCACGTTTAAGTGATTTAGTTAACGTTAATATAACTAGAAATAGCATTAAGATACAGGGGGTTTCAATCCCTGTTGTTTTTACTTTTGAATCTTTTCCTTATGTGGAAGAGGCGTATGGAACACCCTATCATGAATTTGAAAAAGAAATGAATGATATGTTAAGAAAAGGACAATTTAGCCTGGGAGAAAATGAAGCGAAATTGATGCGTGCATTAATTTATGCGATGGTACGTAGTGGTGGTACAGAATGTACATTAGATGAATTGAAAGGTGCTATTCCTATGAATGATTTACCTGATATTTTCATCGTTGTATATGAAATTTTCAGTGGTCAAACTTTCCAATATTCTGATATGGAGAAGTTGAAGCAAGAAAAAAAGTAAAAAACATACTGACTAAAAACGAGGAATCTCAGTCCGAATTGGACTGGGATTTTTATTTTTATGTCGGTAATACGTTGCTTGGTTTAAGCATGGATGATTTCTGGAAAATCACACCTGCACATTTTCTAAAACAATTCATTATGCATCTCAGATACAACAATCCAGATGCATTACATGAGCAGAAACCGAAACAAATTTACACGCTAGATCAAACACCATTCCTATAAGAAATGAGGTGAGAAAATGCCTGGGAATAGTAAAGAAAGAAACGTTGTTCTTAATTTTAAAATGGATGGCCAAGTTCAGTATGCAAATACATTGAAACAAATCAATATGGTTATGAATAATGCAGCGAAAGAATATAAAAATCATATTGCAGCAATGGGCCAAGATGCGACAATGACTGATAAGCTTCTTGCTGAAAAAAAGAAGCTTGAAATTCAAATGGAAGCAGCCAAGAAACGTACAGCTATGTTACGTGCTGAATATCAAGCTATGTCCAAGGACACAAGTACAACCGCCCAACAACTCAATAAAATGTACGGGAAGTTGCTTGATGCAGAACGTGCTGAAACTTCTCTTGATAATGCAATGAAAAGAGTGAATGAAGGTCTTTCCGAGCAAGCAATTGAAGCTAGGGAAGCACGTGGAACTTTACTTGATTTACAAGAGAATTCTAAGAAACTTGAGGCAGAACAAAAGAAACTCACAAGCTCTTTTAAACTTCAGAATGCTGAATTAGGAGCAAACGCTAGTGAAGCTGATAAGTTGGAATTAGCACAGAAACAACTACGTCAGCAAATGGAAATGACTGATAGGGTCGTTCATAACTTAGAACAACAATTAAGTGCAGCAAAGCGTGTGTATGGTGAGAATTCTACCGAAGTGCAGCAACTTGAGGCTAAATTAAACCAAGCAAAAACTACATTAAAGCAATTTGAAAACTCATTACAGAGTGTTGGGCGGAGTGGTTCACAAGCGGCGGATGGTATGGCGGAAATCAATAAGAAACTTGATATGAACAATTTAATGGAAGCCGCTGAAGTTCTACAAGGAATATCCGAAAAATTGATTGAAATGGGAAAGTCAATTGTAAATACAGCAATAGAGTTTGATGGATCACAGAGGAAAATTCAAGCTTCGTTAGGGTTGACTGGAAAAGGTGCCGAAAATCTTCAAAAGATTGCTGTTGATACTTGGAAAAAAGGTTTTGGTGAAAATCTTGAAGAGGTAGATAATGCGCTTATAAAAGTCTATCAAAATATGCGCGATGTTCCACATGAAGAATTACAAGGTGCATCGGAAAACGTTTTAACATTAGCTAAAGTTTACGATGTTGATTTAAACGAAGCGACTCGTGGTGCAGGGCAGTTGATGAGTCAATTTGGTTTATCTACACAAGAAACATTTGATTTACTTGCTGCCGGTGCTCAAGAAGGTTTAAATTATTCGGATGAATTATTTGATAATTTATCTGAATATGCGCCTTTATTTAAACAAGGTGGTTTTAGTGCTCAAGAAATGTTTACGATTTTAGCAAATGGAACAAAAAGTGGTTCGTATAACTTAGACTATATCAATGACCTAGTGAAAGAATTTGGTATCCGTGTACAAGATGGTTCGAAAGGTGTATCAGAAGGATTCGGCGATTTATCTGAAGAGACGCAAAAAGTATGGAAGTCATTCAATGAAGGTAAGGGAACTGCAGCCGATGTTTTTAATGCTGTGTTAGGTGATCTTCAAAAGATGGATGACAAAGTAAAAGCAAACCAGATTGGTGTTGCTTTATTTGGCGTGAAATGGGAAGACATGGGCGCTGAAGCTGTACTTAGTTTAAATAATGTACATGGTGGTCTTGGTGATGTAACTGGACGTATGGATGAAATGAAGAAACTTCAAGAAGAATCGTTCGGTCAACAATTTCAGAGCGCTTTAAGGGAAACGCAAGCAGCATTTGAACCCCTTGGAAAAAAGCTTGCTGAATTGGCTAAAGATATTTTACCTCCAGTAGTAGAGGGAATAAAGATTTTAGTTGATGGATTTACTAAATTACCAGAGCCGATTCAAAATTTTACTTTTATTTTTCTAGGATTAACGGCTGTAGTAGGTCTTTTAGCTCCTATTATTGCGGCTGTAGTTGTATCATGCATAGCACTAGGGACAACGATTGGTACAGTTATGCTTGTTATTGCTGGTATAGCTGCTGTAATTACAGTGGTTATAGCAGTAATTCAAAATTGGGGGGCAATAACCGATTGGCTTTCTGAAAAATGGTCCCAATTTAAAGATTGGTTTGGTGAATTGTGGTCTAGTTTAGTTCAGGCATGCAGTGATGGTTGGTCTGCCACAGTTGATTACTTTTCTGGAGCCTGGTCAAATTTTTTAAATATGGTAAATGAATTCTTTGAACCTATAGGTCAATTTTTCACTGATCTATGGACGGGTATTTCTGATACGGCATCGGAAATTTGGACAGGTATTACTGATTATTTTTCAGAATCGTGGTCTTCATTCATTGAATTAGCAGATAGTATATTGTCTCCTTTAGGTGAATTTTTCAGTGGATTGTGGACGGGGATTGTCGAAACAGCATCTGAATTGTGGGGAACATTGACTCAAGCTTGGCAAGATACTTGGAATACAATACTGACAGTTTTAGACCCAATTATTTCACTAATTTCGACGGTTCTTGAAGCAGGATGGCTATTAATACAGGCAGGTGCACAAATTGCTTGGGCGGCAATATCTCAATATATTATACAGCCGATCCAGGAAGCGTATGATTGGATAAGTGCACAAATTGGTGAATTGGTCACATGGCTTAGTACGCAGTGGGAACTTATAAAGGCTGCTGCACAAGTTGCTTGGGGCTTATTTAAACAATATATTACTCAACCTATTCAAGAAGCATGGAACTGGGTTAAAGGACAAATCGGTGAGCTTGTTTCTTGGTTAAATTCACAGTGGGAGACAGTGAAATCATATACTTCCGCAGCATGGAATTTAGTAAAACAATATGTCATTCAGCCTGTTCAGGAATTGTGGAATGCAACGAAAGAAAAATTGAATGATTTAGCGAATTGGATACTAGGTAATTGGGCCAAAATCCAATCTTATACACTTACGGCATGGAATCTAGTTTATAAATATATTATTGATCCAGTGATTTCAGCTTATAATTCTGCAAAAGAGAAGTTCAATGATATGTACAATACGGCACGGGAAAAATTTGATTCTGTAAAGAATGCAGCGCAAGAAAAATTTGATGCAGCAAAGAGATTTATCGTTGATCCGATAAAAGATGCGGTAGATAAAGTAAAGGGATTCATTGATAAAATCAAAGGGTTTTTCAGTGATTTGAAATTAAAGATTCCAAAACCAGAAATGCCAAAAATGCCACACTTTAGCCTGCAAACTAGTACGAAAAATATTTTGGGTAAAGACATTACTTTCCCATCCGGTATCGATGTGCAATGGCGTGCAAAAGGCGGTATCTTTACTAGACCTACAATTTTCGGCATGAGTAATGGTCAGTTGCAAGGTGCGGGAGAAGCGGGGCGAGAAGCAGTTTTACCGTTGAACAAAAAGACATTGGGTGAGATTGGTGAAGGGATTGCAGCAACAATGTCTACTGAACCAACTGTAATTAATATTTATAATCCTTCAGTGAGGGATGATCGTGATATCGACCGCATGGTCGGAAAAATAGATGATGCACTTGCTCAAAAAGGGCGTAATTCAAAAATAGGAATAGGGAGGACTTAAATTGCTAGACATAGGTATCGATAATCAGTTGGCAAGTGACTACGGAATATGTATAGTAGGACGCCCTGTTATTCCTACAGCAGAACAAGAAGTAGAACATATTGAAGTGTCTGGTAGACATGGTTCACTTACAAAAAAAGGGGCGTTTAAAGACGTTCCTTTAAAAATAAAGTTCAATATGCTTGAAGAAGAGAATATTAAGCCGTTGGTGCGACGTATGAAGTCGTGGTTGATGAATGGAAAAACATTATATTTTACTGATGATGATGTGTATCGAAAAATTAAACATGTTGTAGTAGGTGATATTGTAAATGAAATTGAAGAACACGGTGAATTTGAAGTGGATTTCAAGCTAGATCCCTTTGAATATACAGAGGATGTCAATCTAAAGCTCACCAAACCTGGTGTAATTTATAATCCAGGTACAATTGAATCTGATCCTAAGTTTTGGATTGTGGGAAACGGTACTTTCCGTATAACAATCAATGACGTCTCTTTTCAAATAAAAGATGTGAATGGTTCTGTTGTTATAGACTCAGAAGTACTTGAAGCATATACCGATACCATATCAATGAATAATAAAATGGTCGGGAAGTTCCCTATATTCAACGTAGGTGAAAATAAAATAGAGTGGTCAGGAGCAATTCAATTTATGGAAATTCGACCTAGGTGGAGATATAAATGATTACTTTATATAAACCAAATGAGAATGATTTTACACACAATGGTATAGGAGCTTTAGATAAAAACATTTATAACGCAACTGTTGAGGAAGAACTCAATGGTTTATTTTTATTTTCATTTAGTTATCCATTGTTTGCGCCGCATGGTCTGGAAATAGAGGGAATGAGTATTATTAAAGTTCTAACTCCTGATGGTGAACAACTATTTCGAGTGGCAGCTCCTAAAGTCAGTATGGGTGAGATTACAGCGCAATGTTATCACATTTTTTATGACTTAACAGAGAATCTAATTGAAGACATTTTCGCTGAAACAACAAATGGGAATGGGGCTATGAATCGTATGTCAGCAGGATGCCAATACAAGCATCCTTTTCAGTTTTATTCAGATGTACCAAAGATAGCAAGTGCACGTATTGTCAGAAAAAATCCTGTGGAAGCATTATTGGATTCTAGTCAAGACAATTCATTTGTTAATCGTTGGGGTGGCGAATTAAAAAGAGATAATTTTGATGTGAAGATGCTACAAAATCGTGGTATGGATCGTGGGATAGTGATTCGTCATAAGAAAGATTTACTAGGATATGAGGGTAATGTGGATTGGAAAAGTCCCATAACTAGAATCATGCCACAAGGTTTTGATGGGTTATTTCTTCCTGAAAAATATGTGGATAGTCCACTTATAAATAAGTATCCTCATCCTAAAATTAAAGTGGTTGAGTTTAAACATATCAAAGCAGCTATTGGTGAAAATGCTGACGATGAAGATGCAGTTCCGTTAGAAGAAGCATATAGGTTATTACGCCAGGCAGCCAAGGATATGTTTGCTATTCAAAAGGTTGATCAGCCTAAAGCAACTTATAACGTTAAGTTTCAGGAGTTATCACAAACGGAAGAGTATAAGGATTATAAGCATTTACAAAGTGTTTATATGGCAGATACTGTTACGGTTGAACATCAAGAAGATGGAATTGATATAAAAGCGAAGGTAATTGCTTATAAGTATGACCCGATAAAAAAAGAGTATCTAGATATAACTATTGGTAATTTCAAAGAATCTTTTACGGATGTTTCTGGTAGGGTTGACCTGGTACAAGAAGAGTTATCAAATATGCCAAGTTCGATTTTGGATGCAGCAAAAGCAAATGCTACAAGCCTTATTAATTCAGGATTCGGAGGGCATGTCCGTGTTTATCCAGATCGTATTTTAATTATGGATACGAAAGATGAAAGGAGTGCTAAAAAGGTTTGGCAATGGAACTTGAATGGATTAGGGTATTCTTCCACAGGTGTGAATGGACCATATGGAACTGCTATTACAAGTGATGGAAGAATTGTTGCTGATTTTATTACTGCAGGTACGTTAAGTGGGAATCTGGTGCAAGGCGGAGAAATAACAGGTTCAACTTTGAAAACATCTAATTCGGCTAATTTTGTAAATATATCTAAACAATTTATTCGTCTCTATGAATCCTCGAAAGTAAGAGCCTTTATTGGGTATTACAAAAATAGTAGAGGTGAAATACAGCCCACTTTTATTCTAGGTGGTGACTCAGATCAAACAGGTGCAAACGGCGCCATCATGTTGTATCAATTCTCAGATGTAAGTGTTAAGTCTGGTGGAATTGGAATCACAAAGGGACTCGATGGTAATGGGTACTTGAATGCAACTTCTTTATACTTTTCACAAACAGGGAATGCAATGCTCGATGCTGATAAAATGATTGTCCTAGATGCCCAAAGTGAGATGAGATTTAAGGTTAAAGATCAATTCCGCTTTTATCGTAATGACAATTGGATTGCAAGTATCGGGGTTGCATCTGGAGGGGATACAGATATCATGCTCCCAAATGCAATAATACGCAATTCGAATTGGGACAATGGGTATATCCAAGTGAAAACCGCCCTTGGGACATATTATCAAGGAGTAATTGCTTCAGACTTCAAAGTTTCTTCAAAAGAAACATATAAAACCAATATCCGTCCTATTACATCCAGCTTACTTGAAAAGGTAATGGAATGGGAAATTAAACAGTACAATTTGAAAACAGATATTCCAAAACTTTATGAGATGCGTATGAATCGTAAAGAAGGAGAGCCGACAATTACTACAGAGGCAATTCCTACACATTATGGTTTAGTTATTCCAAAAGAATCAGAGGAAAATGGTGTGGGGTTATATGGGATGCTTTCACAATTGACAAGCGCATTTCAGGAGCATGTAATCAAAACAGAGGTTAAATTTGAAGAATTAGAGCCGATAAAGTCTAAAGGGAATATAAAACATAGGAACAAAGTAAAGCGCCAAAGAAGACCGCCTAGACGCGTGAAAAGGAATAGTTAGAGAGAGGTGTAGTCATGCGAAACGAGGAAATTATTATAGACTTAGCAGATCCTGTGTTCACAAAAACAATTCGTTCTCGGCAGAATGACAAGAATGGATTGAGGCTCACTGTGTACGTAAGAGAAAAAGGGCAGAATGTGGATTTAACAGGATATGCGGTTAAATATGAAGCGACAAATCATACAGGAGTATTCATTCGAGATGATGCTCAAATAGTTGATTCAAAAAATGGTGTGTTTTCCTATACGTTTACATCTCAAGCTGTTTCCACATCGGATGATTGGACAGCTTATTTTGTGATGGAAAAAAGTACAGAACGAATGAGTACACCAGATATTCGGATTACATTAAGACGTGATGTGAAAGAAGGAAATATTAAAATTGAAAATTATATTTCTGATTTTGATAATCTCAAGAAACAGATAGATGCTTTGCAGCAAGCGGTTGATAAAATGGACGTCGTAAAGCGTTCAGGCGGGATGATGACAGGTTATCTAACAATGAGACCGACAATCGGTTCCAATATTGGAGTTGGATTCAATAGTGAGGATAAGGTATTAGATATCGGTCTTGTAGGAGTCTCGGATGGTCAATTATATTTAAAAGACTGGAAAAATAATAAAGTATTGTTTGAAAAATCGCCTACTGGGGCATTCAATGTTTTTGCTGATAATCTTCTGAAAAAAGCTGGCGACATCATAAATGGATTACTTGAATTTAAGAGTGATAATGCAATTGTATTAGGAAGTCGTTCTTATAAGACAGTTATTCATAAAGGGGCGCAAGGAGAGTTGATATTTGCTCCTTCTACAAAAGAACAAGGTGATTCTTGGGATTGGTCCAAACGAGTAGAATTTCGAGCAGATGGTACTATTAGGCAAGCAACAGATACAGGGTGGACTAATCTTGCAATAACTGGAGCAGAAAGTGTTACTGATAGAAATATGAAATATAAAAAAAATGGTGAGCAGATATCTGTCATTGGATCAGTTAGAAATCCGACAAATACGACAGTATTTGCAACCCTTCCGGCTGGATTTCGCCCTGTACAAAACATTGCTTTCCCAGCACTTGCTTATGGCAATGGACCAACAGTTTGTGAAGTTACAGTTAAAAGTGATGGTGGGATTTTCGTAAATGGTGTTCAGAGCGGTAATACAATTCATATTGCAATGAGTTTTTTAATTTAGAGTGTAAACGTTAAGCGTGCATAAGCAGGCTGAATAAAGGAGTGGGAAAATGGAACGAATTGATGTATTAATGAAAGCATTTATAGCTACATTCGGTGGCTTTTGTGGGTATTTCTTGGGAGGATGGGATGCAACATTGAAAATCTTAGTAACAATGGCAGTTATTGATTATGTAACTGGCATGATAGCAGCAGGATATAACGGAGAATTAAAAAGTAAAGTTGGTTTCAAAGGCATCGCCAAAAAGGTGGTGCTTTTTCTTTTAGTTGGGGCAGCAGCACAATTAGATGCAGCACTGGGAAGTAACAGCGCAATTCGTGAAGCGACTATTTTCTTCTTCATGGGCAATGAGTTACTTTCACTTTTAGAAAACGCTGGTCGTATGGGAATCCCCTTACCTTCAGCATTAACAAATGCAGTTGAAATTTTAGGTGGTAAACAAAAACAAGAAGAGAAAAAGGGAGATGTTCAATAATGGAAATCAGAAAAAAATTAGTTGATCCAAGTAAATATGGTACAAAGTGCCCTTATACAATGAATCCAGAATTTATCACAGTTCACAATACGTATAATGATGCGCCAGCTGAGAATGAAATTGCTTATATGATACGAAATAATAACGAGGTGTCATTCCACGTTGCAGTAGATGATAAAGAAGCTATACAAGGCTTACCTTTAGAACGGAATGCATGGGCTTGTGGAGATGGGAATGGTTCAGGAAACAGAAAGTCGATTAGTGTGGAAATCTGCTATTCTTTAAGCGGCGGAGATAGATATTATAAAGCAGAAAATAATGCAACTATTGTTGTAGCTGGGCTCATGAAACAATACAACATTCCAATCAGTAAAGTTCGCACACACCAATCGTGGAGTGGAAAATACTGCCCGCATCGTATGTTAGCGGAAGGGCGCTGGAATTCTTTTATAGAAAGGGTGCAAAACGCATATAACGGTGGTGGGAATGCAGGTTCTACAAAACCATCTAACAATGGTGTAGGTATTGTTACGATTACAGCGGATGTCTTACGCGTTCGTACAGGACCAGGAACAAATTATGGCATTGTAAAGAATGTGTACCGAGGGGAACGCTATCAATCTTGGGGCATTCAAAATGGCTGGTACAACGTTGGTGGAAATCAATGGGTTTCTGGGGAGTATGTGAGGTTTGAGGGTTAGGATGACACCATTTTTGAGATCGTTCATACTCTGAGACTACGAATAAGACCTATGTGTATGTGAAATGAACGGAAAAAGAGCATTCCTCTGGCGAGTGAGGAACGCTCTTTTTTAACATTATAAAGATATATCTCTCATTTGGTTTGTCGATAGTAATCATATGTAACGAAAGGAATAAATATGAACAATAAAAATCAGAGTACTCTTGTGGAGTGCTCTGATTACATAGGATGCTATATAAAAAGGGAACGTGTTAATTGCATTGTATGTAGCAACATGCTGAAATATGAGAAAAAGCAATCCAGGGTGGTGAGGCCCGAATGCTTTTTCTGTATATAGAAAGGCATCATGCCAGGAGCAATTTAATATATGCTTCTAAAGTACGTGATGTTCTATCAAAATAAAAAGGCACCTTCCCCAGCTGAAGGTGCCTCATGTGGTGATTCTCTAGATGTATAAATAATATATCCAATATTAGTGAAGAATAGAACTTATTATTGACCGATAAATGTATATGTTAAATATATTTTTATAAATCAGATATTCTTCTAACTTGTTTTTCTTTCTTCTTAAAACTCTTCTTATACTGTTTGAAGTCTTGTTTATCGACTCTGAATTTCTCCCCAGTAGCAACGTTTTTAACTAAATATGTTTTAGAAAAAAATTCTCTGATGCCGAAGAAAAGGGCATAGAGTATAAGAGACCATCCTAATGTAGGGATAAATAAAATAAATCCGATAACAATTAACCAAATGTCTAGTGTAGGGTTTATGCGCTTTAAAATCAATCGTTTTCCAGTTGCAGCTTGAGCCTGCTCTAATTGTTGCATACGTTGTAGTGATGCGACGGTATCATAACTCATGTGTTCAACCTCCTGTTTTAAGTTGCATTAAATTAATACATATTCATAGTATTTTATTTTGATGTAACTACACTATTTTTGTACATTTTGTCTACTTGTTCTTTGTTATAGCCATATGTAAGTGTTAATTTATCATCTACAAATAAGCAGGTGCCCACACTGAAACCTCGGCATCCGGCCATGAATTTCGGGAGTTTGGGAATAAATCCGACTGCTTCAATATCCATCAAAATAAAACGTACTGGAATTGCTCTTTTATTTTGCTGTGCACCTTTTAACATATGACTCATAAATGAAAAAATTCGTTTTCCCATATCCGGGAAGAAATCTTCTTGTTTTTGATCACTATCTGTATACGTGAAATAAACAATTATTTTACGCTTTAATAGTTGTAGTAAATCTTGTTTAGAATTTGAATGTAGTTCTGTATAAGGAAGCAATAGTATTTCATAACCTTGATCATATTTTAGAGCAGATGTTTTTTGATACATAATGCCTTTGTAATCTAATACAAATAGTGATTCTTTCTCAAAACTTTTGATGAAATTTTCAACTTCAATTAATCCAGTTTTAGGGTCATAATAATTTTCGATAATTTGATTTAATGTTTTAAATGGTGGTTGTTTTGACATTGTAATTACTCCTGGTTATATTTTTTCTCTTGGTGTTTTCCTTCTAACCTTAATTTCTATCCCATAAAATTTTTTGTTCTCCAAAAGTTTCTCTGATAGTGAAGCCTTTATATTTAATTTTTTATTCAAAAATCCTCACCTTCTTCAACCCAAATATCCTCTAATTTCATCTCTAACACCCTAGCTATTCGATATGCCACAGGTAAGGTAGGGAGTCCACCTTTTAATAAATTTGTCATTGCAGAATTGCTAATTTTCGCTTGTTTTGCAACATGAGAGTATTTAACTCCCCTTTTATCTAATATTTGCTTCAATTCACTCTTCATAATTTACACACCCACTTATAAATTTTCGCTTGTCTTTATTAATATTTTTCTATGGACAGGCAATAATCCTTCTTCTCGTTCATATACCTATATTACTTCCATACGGAAGCCCACGAAGAATTCTACTTGGAATTCCGTATGGCACTGTAGATATCAAGAGAGGAGAGGGTTACATGCGTTCTCATTATAGTTATCTCAATGTAACTCCGTATTTATATTCATCAAAAGAATTACGCCACATGTATAACGAGTCAAGATCCAGAAAAGAGACGGAATCAATTCTTACTCACATGAGGAACCATGAAGTATTTGATAACAAAGAGTACAAAGGGTATTTCAGCTTATCACAAGTTATTGAAGAAGATTTATATGGAGAAGAGGAAGATATATTGAATTGGCAAGATTTAATGGAGCGGTATCAAATTGTAGCTACCAAATCAGGGATCAAATTTCGTGAGAAAGAGGAACTGGTTGAGGAGGAATGGCTATGACACTTGCAGGAGAAGCAGTCATTATTTGGACGGCAACAGGTTTGTCTGTAATTGCGATGAGTGTAGCTGAAAAAATGGGGAAGAGTGTTCCACATTGGCTTCCACGTATAACCTTGTATACGACGCTTACGGGCTCGTTCCTATATCTTCTACGTTATGTTCTCGTTATGTTTCTATAAAGGAATACGATGTGGAAGAGAGGGACAGTAGGACTCATAAGCAAAAATGTTCGTCCTGTTACCTTCAAAAAAAGTGCAATGATATCCTTATAGGATATCTAAAGGAGAAATGTTTATGCTGGAATTACTATTGGTTCCGACGACAGCTTTAACTATTGCATTCGTAAGTGATCGGTTTAAAAGTAAAATAGATGATAAAAAGAAGATACAAGTATTTTTTGAAGTGTCAGGAATTGCAATTAAAAAAGATGATAGGATTCATTATCCAACATTTAAGATGCAAACTCAGGATGATCGAAGTACAACATATGTGTATGAATTACCTGTTGGTATGCCAAGTAAAATCATTCAGAAGGTGGAAGATGTTGTGAGTGAAGGATTAAATAAACCTGTTCGAATTCATTATGACAACTATAAATTGAACATTCGTGTATTCGATCAAGAGATACCGAAGAAGTGGGAATGGTCAACAAATTTAATGCAAGCTGGAAAATGGCTTGTGCCAATCGGTCAAAGTTTAGAACAATTAATTTATCACGATTTTGATAAAACACCACATATGACATTAGGTGGTTTAACACGTATGGGAAAGACTGTATTCCTAAAGAATGTGATGACATCTCTTATTATTGCACAAGCCGATTATACGCACCTGTTTATTATTGATTTAAAGGGAGGATTAGAGTTCGGTCCATACCAAAATGTAAAGCAAGTTGACTCGATTGCAGAAAAGCCAATGGAAGCGTTTCAGCTACTGAGCGTGATTCTAAAAAAGATGGAAGAAAAAATGCTTTTTATGAAAGAACGTCATTATACCAATGTGGTAGAAACAAATGTGCGCCCATAAGGGCCTTGTAAACTCTGATTTAGTAAATCAGCGGGTGAAGTGAAACAAGATAACAACCCGACACCGGTAGCCTTATCCGTAATCGAAAGTGAGCGGGGAGTGTAGCATGGCTGCAACGGGATAAGTCACTCTAATGTCATGAGTGCGACTGAATTTCTAGGTGTACCGTGGTAAACAAGGTTGAATGCTAAACTGCGTGAAGGATAAATCAAGGGGTCTTATCGACGACCATATCGAAATAGACATTGAAACGATATGTCTCTAGTTCAGCTCATCTATTTTTTGTGGAGAGAGGTGTGTTTCACACTAGAGAACCAACTAAAGTACATTAGTAAAGATTGAAAGTCCCAACCGACATTACTACAAACTATTTACAAGGTACTAAATGGGGATTACCTAAGTGGAAGCGCCATTTATGGCTATAGAGGATGATTTCAAGGTAAAAACCAAGAAATGTGGCTCTTGAATATTCCATATGGTAACGGAGCCTTCGTAGTAGTCAGAGATAGGGAAAGCCTATCACACTAACGTATGACAAATTACGTTAGGTCATGGTTGTGAAATCAGGATGGCGAAGGAAGGTAGTCAATTAGTTCATGATGATAATAAACAGGAAGGAAGCGAGATGCTGATGAGAAATCCAGTTTATGTATTGAACACCTTGTCGAAGAATACTATTAAAGAAAACTATAAGTTCAAAAGATTATATAGAAATCTTTATAATCCAGAATTCTACTATAAAGGTTATCAAGAAATATATGCCAATCCAGGTAATATGACCAGAGGAACCATAAATAAAACTGTTGATGGCTTCTCAAAAAATAGAGTATCTAAAATCATCAACAACATTAAAAATGGTAACTATAAACCTACTCCTGTTAAGCGAGTATATATTGATAAAAAAGGGAGTAAGAAAAAACGTCCTCTTGGGGTACCGACATTTGACGATAAACTTGTCCAATTAGTAATAAAGTATATCTTAGAAGCAATTTATGAACCAAACTTCTCTGAGAACTCACATGGATTCAGGAAAAATAGGGGTTGTCATACAGCTTTGAAACAAATTAAAAAGAGTGGTAATGGAACTAAATGGTTTATTGAAGGTGATATTCAAGGTTTCTTTGACAATATCGACCACCATATCCTAATTAACCTACTAAGAAAACGTATCAATGACGAAACACTCATCGGATTAATATGGAAGTTCCTAAGAGCTGGGTACATGGAGGATTGGCAATTCCACAAAACATTCAGTGGAACACCACAAGGAGGGATTCTCAGTCCTCTTCTTGCCAACATATATCTAAACGAACTAGATATATACATGGAAAAATACGCTGAAAAGTTCGGAAAAGGTCAACCAAAAGACAGAGAAGTTGATAAAAGATATCAATACTTACACCTCAAAATAAAAAGAGGGCGTAAGAAAGCAGACTTACTAAGAGAACAAGGTAAACACAATGAAGCTCAGGAATTAATCGAGCAAGTCAACGAATGGGTTAAGGAAAGGGGACAACGTCCCTACTACAATCCAATGTCGGATAAATTTAAGTCACTAAAATATGTTAGATATGCTGATGACTTTATTGTAATGATAATCGGCAGTAAAGATGATGCCAAAGCCATTAAATCTGATATAGCTCAATTTCTCAATGAAGAATTAAAATTAACTTTATCAGAAGAAAAAACACTTATCACCCACTCTAGCAAGAAAGCAACATTTCTTGGGTACAACGTCAATATCACTAGAAACGAGTTATTTACCAAATACTCGGTGAAAGGTGCAAAAAGAAGACATCACAATCTAAAAGTAAGACTTGAAATCCCCCATGAAACATGGCGAAATAAATTACTTGCCCTGAATGTTTTAGAAATGAAGTATGTGAATGGGAAAGAAACTTGGAAACCAAAGCATAGACCGGAAATGGCACACCTAGATGATTTGGAAATACTACATAATTATGTATTACAGATCAGAGGGATGTACAACTACTACAAATATGCAGTTAATTCAACGGTACTCCAAAAATTCAGTTACGTTCTAGAATACAGCATGTATAAAACATTCGCCAATAAATATAAAAGCTCAATCGGAAAAATTAAGGGGAAATATTGCAAAAACGGTGTATTCATAGTCAATTACAAAGATAAAAAAGGCAAACAACACTCTCATTCTTTCTACAGGGAAGGATTTAGAACGGTTGATATAACTAAGATGAAAACACAAGAAAATAACATCGACAACTTGTTAGCCTCAAGAGTTCATATGTCAACAACTAGTCTTATGGATAGGTTGTCAGCCAACAAATGTGAACATTGTGGTAAAACCGATTCTAACTTAGTAATGCACCATGTCCGAAAAATGAAAGATGTTGAGAAAGGCAAAGCCAAATGGCAAAAATTAATGATTGCCCGTAGACGCAAAACATTAGCCGTATGTGAGGATTGCCATAATGAAATTCACTATGATATGAGAGTAGAACTTATAGCGAAAAACAGAAAAAAATAACTTTGACAAGCAATTGATGGAGAGCCGTATACTCTGAGAGGAGTACGTACGGTTCGGTGAGGGGTTTTGAGAAACCTATCATAGCAATATGACAAGGCGCTCGCTTCCTACTCTACATAAGAGAACGTTATTTTATTATCGTGGATGAAGGTGCGGAACTTTGTCCAGATAAGAGCATGAGTAAAAAACAACAAAAATTACTAGGAGCTTGTCAGCAGATGCTTTCTCATATAGCACGAATTGGTGGAGCATTAGGATTTCGATTGATATTTTGTACACAATACCCTACTGGTGATACTTTACCACGTCAAGTGAAACAGAACAGTGATGCAAAATTAGGATTTCGGTTACCAACTCAAACAGCTTCTCAAGTTGTCATTGATGAAACTGGTCTTGAATCGATTGAAAGTATACCAGGGCGCGCGCTTTTTAAAACGGATCGCTTAACAGAAATTCAAGTCCCTTATATCTCAAATGAACAGATGTGGGACATATTAAAACAATACGAGGTGAAAAAGGATGCATATGCAGACACATATCAAAATGAATCGTCAGATGATGATTTTGACCTCGATTAGAAAGTTGAAATTCGCCACCAGAAGACATTTGATGGCCATTCACGATATGGGAGGAATACGGAATGCGAATCGGATTCTAAAAGATTTAAGCCCATATGTGAATAGTACCGTTTATAAAAAAGAGCATGTATACTACCTCAATAAACAAGGACGTGCGCTATTCGATGATACAGAAAAGGTTGTGCCTACCATTCGATTAGCACACAGCCTCATGAGAAACGAAGCGTGGCTATATCTGTTTTGCCCTGAAGATTGGCAGATAGAAGCCCCTATCCGTTATAAAGTAGATGACAAGAAGCGAACCATTATTCCGGATGTAAAGTACCGTGATAGTGACGGGATTCTCAATGCAGTCGAAATAGATCGTACACAAATGATGAATGTGAACAGTGAAAAAATGAATAAGTATGGTGAATTCACGGTGTATTATAAAAACAAATATAACGGGAAAGTCCCTATCCTTCATTTCTTTACACTCACACCATTTAGGCAAAAGACGCTAGAACAATTTGCTGTGCAGCAAGGTGTATATGCAAAGGTATATGTGATACCTGAAGTGTAAAAGAGAGCATCACATACCAAATTCAGGGTCAAAATAATATTTGTTCATCAAATTGTTTACGATACCGTTGAAATACGCAAACTTACCCTTTTTCATTTTGACTCCATCTTTTACCTTCATCGCAAATTCTTTCATAGCTTGTACACCAATTTGTAGTTCTTGTTCTTTGTCAAACGCCGTTTGGCCTGTTGTATGATTTATTACACAATTGCATTGTTTTACGACCTTCCAAAATTCTTGAATTGTTTTAGCTTTTGAATAAAATGCTGAAGTTAGGGAAACGAAACGTTTCGGAACCCAATGGGCTACAAATTCAGCACATTTAATGTTTTCTTTAGGTACAGCATTATTGTCATTACCATTACGTTTATTTATATCTTTACTCTTTTGTTTTAAGATTTTAGTATTTGTTTTAACGGTAGGACACTTCTTAGTAGTTTCAGTAGGGTGCTTGTGGGACACTTCATTTACAATTGGTTGGATAATAATTGCATTAGAAGTTTGGCGCATATCTTTTTTTCGCTTCATAGCTATTTGCTTAATTATTCTTAAAGTCACAAGTTTCGTCATTAAACGTTGTACAGTTTTATATGATACGCTCATTATCTCAGCTATTCTATTTTTACATAGGAAACTAACACCTACGTATTTGCAGCTATGACGCTTTAAAATTTCAAGTAATGCAATTAATTTAGATTGTACATCTGCACGTTTAATAGACGTTTTAATTACATCTCTGTATACTCTAATCGTTTGATTTAATTCCTGTACATTTGAAAATGTTGATAAATTATGATAGGACTCTGGTTGAGCTAATACATCAATACACTTTTTCATAACGGTTTGTCTCCTTTTTGGAAACAAAAAAGCAACGTCACCGATTTATTGGTAAACGTTGCTTAATACCCCTTGTATGAGGTAAAATAACTCATGAGAGTATAGCAAGTGTTTACCTGGTCAGCTCAGGTGGACGGTATATACGGTGGTCCAACACCATATATACACGCTGTGCTCTTTTGTTTTTATGGTCACATTTTGGTAACGAATGAATAAAATTTAAAATTTATTCATGATTTTTAACGTTACACAAACCGTTGATATATAAGGGTTTATTACTATTTTTAAAACGAACGTAAATAACCTTTATTGACGAACAGGGTCAATTCCTTTTTTTGTTTTCAAATTCTTCTTCTGAAATGACTTTAAATCCGTGTCTTTTAAATAAAGCAGTTGTCACTCCGAAACCAGTTTGCTTATTACCGTTAAATTCTCCAGTGTAAATCGTAGAACTACCACAAGATGGGCTGCGTTCTTTTAAAATAATATATTCTGGGTGTAAATCTTTAATTTGTTCTAATGCTTTATAAGCACCATTTACGAAAGCTGCTGTGACATCTTCACCATTTTTTGTTATCACTTTCGCTTTTCCGTCTAAAACGTCGTCGCCATTCCCGCCAATAATTTCAGCGGAAGGACGAGGTGTTGGTAGTCCTCCTAATACTTCAGGGCAAATGAGGACTGTATCTTCTTTTTGCAGAAGCTCCTCTATTTTTGAAACGAGATTGTCATTCCCGTCATAACGGCAAGCAATCCCACCTAAACAAGCGCTAATTACGATCATATTTTCATCTCCATTAAAAAATATTAACTATCACGCCAATTTCGCTTCCTGCCTCTTACTTATAAATGAGGTGATATAAATGGGAAGCTTATATAATTTAATGAAACCATATAGTGAATTTCGAAGTAAAGAAGAGTTTAATACATATCAAAAACAAGTTTTGAAGTGCTACCGATTTCAATTGAATAAAACTGATTCTATCATTATTCATTTTTTAGGAAAATATGCGGTGAATGAGAAACAAAAAACAGTAGGGGTTGCTTGTCCATTAATGGGGACGATTGCGACGAATGTTGGAAAGAGTATTCGTACAGTACGCCGTTCAATTGCAAAGTTAGAGGAACTAGGAATTATAAAGCGTGTTGCAACAAAAGAAAGGCATAAACGCGGCGGGTATAGTGCGAACTTATATGTATTTCTTACATCTGCGATTGACCGCATGGATGACCGTATGAAAATGTCCGCTTGTAAAACTGAGGATAATGCAACTGGCTGTAGTAAAAATGAGCAAAAAATTGCTGGGGAAACAATTCTTTCTAAAAACATTTCACAAATAAAAGAGAAAAGAAAAGGAACGTATGAGCTTGATGAGACGTATTGCCGTCATGATATACCGAAGCCTTTTATATACGCACTGGTGCCGATGACGAGTAATCCGAAGAAAATTAATATATTTTGGAGTAAGGTCGAGCTTGCGTATAAAAAGAGTGGGTTACTAGAACAAGGTGTTTTACTAGAGCAAATATTAGCTGACGAAGAAGTGTATGGAAATTTAATTTGGCGCGTGAAAAGTGTTGTAAGAGCATATAAATATGGGGAAATTTGTAAAGACATTGGGGCACTTTTATACAGTACAGTGCGAGATTTATTTTTAGAGGTTGGATTAGAATGGGGAGCAGCATTAAGGAGAAGTAAGGGAATATCACTATTTGATCCATTCAAAAAAGAGCCATGCGTATAATACATGACTCTAAGTGGCTAATCGAACTTCCTTACAACTGGAACACGAATCGCTACAAATAGTACGAAGACGATAACAGCTATTGCACCACTTTTCATAACGGTTACGATTGGAATTCCCATTGCAAGTGCAAGTGATGTGAATGCATAAGAGAGCGGGATAAAGCCCATTGATGATAGCATAAGTAAACTCATTACGCGTCCCATCATTTCTTCTTTTACTGTCGATTGAATCATTGCCATAAGCGGTACAATCGCCATTGCGATTGTAATACCATAAAACATGCCGGCTAATAGTGCTTGCCAAAGTACGGTGCTAAAGTTGATGGCTAAGAAGAATACACCAGACAATAGCATCATGATAATACAAAATAGACCGCGTCTACGATTAATATTTTTTAAACCTACAATGATAGCACCGATTGCCATTCCGCCGCCTACAGATGCTTCTAAGTAACTAAACTGGAGCGAATCACCATGCAGAACGTTTTTAACAAAAAGAGGGAAACCAACTTGCATCGGGCCGATTAAAAATAAGTTTAAAAAAGCGCTACAAATAAGGAAAGTTGAAAGGAATGGCGATTCCTTTACATATAAGATTCCTTCTTTAATGGAAGTGAACATACCTTTATCTGTATCTTTTTGTTCTGGCATCGTAAATTGTATTTTTTGAACGAGTATGGCAGCGACAATCAGTAATAAAATCGTAATGGAAAAGATTGTCTCATAGTTCGTAAATTTAATGAGAATACCACCAAGTACAGGGCCTAAGATGACCGATGCTTGGTTCGTCATTTGTGTAAGTGAATTTGCTTGTGTTAACCGGCTTTTTTCTACCAATTCCGGTAAGATAGATCCATCCGCTGACCAGAAGAAAGCATCAGCAAGTCCAAAGAATAAAGCGAATAAAGCAAATGTATATAGTGTTACATCACCGACAATGAACCATGTGAGAATGGTTGCGACAAGAATCGCTCGAATGATATTGGAGTAAAACATAATGTTTTTTTTCGGGAATTTATCAGCTACAGCGCCGCCGACAATCATAAAAATAAGCCTTGGAACACTAAGGGCTACGAAAACAACACCGAGTGAAGCTTCAAGGTTTAATGTTTTTGCTATGTACCACGTTTGTGAAAAAGTAAAAAAGGCTAAAGCAAAGCTTGAAAAAAGAGTAGCTGCCCAAAGAAAAAGGAAATTCGTATTTTTTAATAACGGTTTTCCGCTTCCTTCTAAAGCAGTTTTATTTTGTTGTAGTTCCTCCATATTGCTTCCTTTCTATGTGACGAATTTAAACTAAAAAACCTATTAACAATCGTTTTATACAGTTTCTAATATTTCTATACTGCACTTTCTCATTGTAGACAATAATAATGAATTTGCCCAGTAGCTATTTAACGACAAAAAAAGATGCCGAATGGGCATCTTTTTTTAGGCTAACGCAATATAAATATCCAATTGAACGTTGTTTGGATCTAACGCTCTTTCATCGTAAAGCTCAAAGTCTGTTGTGAAGGCACGTTTATTTTCTTTCGACCATTTCCAAATATATTCCCAAGCTTCACAAACGACTACAGCTACTGGTCCCTTTCTTGTTGTAAATACCGCATATGTAGCGGCAGGTATTGTTAAAGTTGTCATATTTTCAGGAACGTCTTCTAATGAAGAAACAGGCATACCGATTGTAAATTGATATGTACCGGTTTCATCTGATTCGTAGTTTGAGTAGAAAGCGAATGTTTCTTTCGTTTGTTGATTTGGGATGTGATGCATCATTTGTTCTTGAAAGTATCGGTTCCAAAGTTGTGGAATGTTTCCTTCAGTAGATGCCTCTTTTTCATTAGTCGTCGTAACCGAAACGCCGATTGCGTGGAAAGCTTCTTTTTTTACGATAATAGGTTCGTGTAGCATAAAAAATTCCTCCTTTTTTAAAAAAAAGAACGTTTGTTCTTGTTTAATATAACATATTTTTACATGTAACGGTTGTTATTTTTAGAAAATTTTAATCATAAAAAACAAACTGAAAATAACTAAAAAATGGTAAATTTTCTATTGTATGTATAAATAGGATGAGGAGTATGTTAAAATTTTTAAGTATCCTTTAACTGTTATATAAACCTATACAGCACGATGTTTTTACTATATTAAAAGTATGGTAAAGGTTTGTATAAGTGTCCGGTATATATGCTATTTTTGATAAATTAAAATAGTAATATTCTATGAGATTTATATTGTTGACATTGGGATTTCAACGATACATTTTCGTAGGTCGGATTGTTGCGAGTGGATATATATTGCTATGTATTCGGCTACTAAATGAAAGGGTTACTGAAATGAAGTAGGCGGATAGCAAGTATATAGAAAGGAGAAAGGTAGAAAATATGAAGCAAGTATTGAAGTGTTTTAATGTCGTAACAATGATCACACTTCTTCTATCCATCATATTGCCTTCGCCCAGTGCTTTTGCTACAGAGATAAATAAAAAAAGCTGGGATGAGTTACAAGGAAATGATGTGAAAATTAAGGCAGATCAAGTGAATGCTGAAATGTATAAGGGAGAAGTAGCGGAGAGGGAGCACGTATTTCAATATAAGATTGAAAATACGGGAGATACACCAATCCGAGAATTAGTAATTAAACAAAATAATGACAATGGAATTGAGTTTCTTTCGCAATCTGTGAAAGTAAACGGAGAGAAGTTACTTGAAAATAAGGTAGCGGATTTCTATGTAGAGGAAAAAGATAATGGAGGAAAGGTTCTTTCTTCTAATCTTAAAATTCAAGATTTAAAATCACATGAAAAAATGACTGTATTAATAAAAGCTCGTCGTGCGCAACATTTTAATAAAGAGTATAAGCAAAAAATTAGTGTGCAAAAGGATCAACTACAAATAGGAAACATGTCTGTAGATGTTGAAGGGCTTCCTTCTGAAGAGAAGTTAGAAGCTAATACCGATGATGAGGCTGACAGTAGTAAGAAAGCTATCGGATCAACAACTGATTCAAAAACTAAAGAAGTGGATGGAAAATTAAAAGTATCTGTAGAAGATAAAAATACATCTGCACAAAAAACAGAAATAGAGAAGATAAAACAACCTGAGGCTGAGAAGCAACTAGAAAAAGAGAAAAAGCAATCACCTTTAGCAGTAAAGCAGAGTGATGCAGAAGTACAAGCTGCATCAGAAAATGCTTCGAAGGTTCAAATCCAAACAGGAGATAAACAAGGATTTGGAGACCCGTTGTATTCTACAATTGCTCCTGGTAATTTAGTACAGACTGGTAATGTGACGCTTGGTTTGACATCTGATCATTATGGCAGACAAAGTATGGGTTATAAAACGAATAAAATGACGGTTGATGTTGATAACGATGATAGTACTTTTAATTCGTCAACAGGTGCATTTCCTAACATTCCTGCTGGAAGTAAAGTGAAAAAGGCTTACTTATTCTGGACAGCAGCAATGGGGTTACCAGGAAATATCGCTGATAGAAAGGTTACCGAGGATCAAGTAAGGCAACCAGTCAAAATGAGAATGGGAAATAAAGAATATGCAGAGGTAACTGCTGATAGCATAAGAAAAGCTGATTATCTACCTTATATTTCTAATTACTCAGGTAGTGGCGCAGGATATGTAGCGTATGCAGATGTAACAAATATAATTGCACAGCAAGGTATTTCTCAAACGTTGACAGTTGCAAATGTGCCACAAATTAAAGATGTAACAGGTGGCGGCTATTACTGGGGTAACTGGAATCTTATATTAGTTTATGAAAACTATAAAGAAACAGTAAAAGACATGAAGATTTGGGAAGGGCTAGTCTCTCAAAAAAGTACAGCCTGGACAGATATTAGTGTTAATAAAATAAACACACCAAAAGAAGGCGCTTTCAAGGCGAAATTTAGTTATTTTTCATCGCAAGGTGATCCAGCTGATAATGATGGATATGCCTATGATTATGGAGAGTATGATTTTGGGTTAGGGTATCAAAAGTTTAAAAATATTAAAAGTAAAGATAATGATGTTAATGACTCATCTATGACAGAAGTACAAGTAGATGGCACTAACGAATTTGTTACGAAAAAATACCCAGGATATAATCCAGATTGGACAAATTCTTTCAGTACAGATATTCATACGTATCACCTTGAAGGACCCACTCAAGTAAAGAATGATTTGAAAGAAGGAAAAATACGTTTTAGAGCATATGGTGGTGGCGGTGATATTTACGTATTAAATAACGCCACATTCGTTACAGAACATAATGCTCCAAACTTACAAGTTGATAAAAAGGCATTAGATAGTACCGGTAAAGAAGTTAAGGAAATTAAAGCTGGTGAAGAGTTTACGTATCAAATTGAAGTGAAAAATGATACGAAAAATAATCAAGCGCCGGTATCGAATGTAAAAGGTTTTGATAAATTAGATGACCGTTTAGAGTATGTTCCAGGGTCTATTCAATATGTTTCTGGAAGTAATAAAGGAAATAAAACAGATGATGCAAGCGATGATGAAGCGGAGTTTGTAAATAATCAAATTGATTTCCGTGTTGGTGAAGGTGCTAATGCTAAAGACGGCGGTGTTTTAAAGCCGGGTGAAAGTACCGTTATTACATTCAAAGTAAAAGTGAAAGATTCTGTACAATCAGATACAACAGTAAAAAATGTCGTTGTTGTAAAGGGACAAGATAGTGCCGAGATAAAGTATGAAACTGAGGACGATGCAAATGTTACGGTTACTACCCCAAAAGAAGTTCCAGGGGAAATAGAGGCGAGAAAAATAGCTTCTAATAAAACACCGAAGTTAGGTGAAGAGGTAGAGTATCGTATTACATTTAAAAATAAGACAAAAGATGGACGTCTAGATGTATTGACCATTGAAGATGAATTACCAAGTAGTCTTGAATACGTGAAAGATAGTTTGAAAGCCGAAGGTGCAAAACCAGAGCCAGTAGAGCTGAAGTTTGAAAATGGAAAAGTAATTGCAAAGTATCCAGAAATTATGGATATGGAAGAAAGAAGTATCGTCTTTAAAACAAAAGTAAAAGAAACTGCAAAAATTGGTGAAGAAATTGTTAATAAAGCAACCGTTAGAGATAAAACAAATCCACCAAAGAATCTAGAAGAGAAGATTACACCACAGCATAAGGCCGGTAAAATTGCTGCAAAGAAAAAAGCAACAAATAAGAAGCCGAGGCTAGGAGAAGAAGTTGAATATCAAATTAGCTTCAAAAATACGGTGGAAAACGGAAAACTAGATGCAGTTACAATAGAAGATGAAATTCCAGCTAACTTAGAATTTGTTCAAGGCAGTGTGAGAGCTGAAGGTGCTGCACCAAATCCAGTAGAGTTAAAAGTAGAAAATGGTAAGATAATCGCAAAATATCCAGAGATTACGGATACAAAAGAGCGAAGCATTGCCTTTAAAGTGAAAGTAAAAGAAGAGGCAAAAGCGGGAGAAACGATTGTTAATAAAGCGGTTGTGAGTGAGCCAAATGGACAAACTGAGCATCCAGAGGAAAAGATTACGCCGGATTATAAATACGGTAAAGTGGATGTAGAAAAAAGCGTAACGAATCAAACACCAAAACTAGGAGAAGAAGTGGAATACCGAATTACATTTTATAATACGGTAGAAAACGGAAAACTAGAAAAGGTGCTAGTAGAAGATACACTACCTAAAGGTGTTGAATACGTGAAAGATAGTTTGAAAGCTGAAGGTATAAAACCAGAGCCAGTAGAACTAAAAGTGGAAGATGGCAAAGTAATGGCCAAGTATCCAGAAATTACGGATACAGAAAAAAGAAGTATTGTTTTTAAAGTGAAAGTAAAAGATTCGGCAAAAGTAGGGGAGGCAATCGTAAATAAAGCAATTGCAAAAGATCCGAAAAATGAGCCTGTTGAATCAAAGGTTGTTATTACACCGCAAAGTAAAAAAGGTGAAATTGCTGCTACAAAGGTAGTTAATAATAAGAAGCCAAAGTTAGGCGAAGAAATCGAGTACCGCATTAGTTTTCATAATACGGTTGAGAACGGAAAACTAGAAAAGGTGCGAGTGGAAGATACAATTCCAAAAGGTCTTGAATATGTAGAAAATAGCATCAAGGCCGAAGGAGAAGCACCTGAACCAGTAGAATTAGCTGTTGAAAATGGGATAGTCAAAGCTAAGTATATCGATATTATGGATATGAAAGAAAGAAGTATCGTCTTTAAAGTAAAGGTGAAGGAAGAAGTAAAAGTAGATAAAGAGATTGTCAATAAAGCAATTGTTGATGATACGAAAAATCCACCGATTGAACCGGAGGAAAGAATTACTCCGCAACATAAGGATGGAATAATTGATTCGAAGAAGACAGTAGATAATCCATCACCAAAACTAGGAGAAGAAGTAGAATACCGAATTAGCTTTAAGAACACGGTAGAAAACGGAAAACTAGAAAAGGTAATAATAGAGGATACAATTCCTAACGGTTTAGAGTATGTAAAAGGCAGTGAAAAGGCTGAAGGTGATAAACCAGCTCCATTAAAGTTAAGTGTAAAAGATGGAAAAGTTATTGCTGAATACGACAATATTACGGATATGAAAGAAAGAAGTATTGTCTTTAAGGTAAAGGTGAAGGAAGAAGCGGAAGTGGGGAAGGAAATCATCAATAAGGCAATTGTTGATGATATGAAAGATCCGAAAGAACCAGAAGCGAAAATTACACCATTACACAAAGATGGAAAAATTAAAGCGAAGAAAATCGTAAATAATGAAACACCGAAGTTAGGAGAAGAAGTAGAATACCGAATTAGTATGAAAAATACGGTAAAGAACGGAAAGCTAACAGACGTGACAGTAGAGGATACTTTACCAGAAGGTTTAGAGTATGTAGAAAATAGTTTGAAAGCAAAAGGTGCCGGAATAGATTCAGTAGAGCTGAAATTTGAAAACGGTAAAGTAATGGCAAAATATCCAGAAATTACGGATACAGAAGAAAGAAGTATCGTTTTTAAAGTGAAAGTAAAAGAAGAAGTAAAAGTCGGTAAAAAAATCATTAATAAAGCAACTATTGATGATTCGCAAAATAAGCCAGTTAATCCGACAGCGGAAATTACTCCTCAGTATAAAGATGGAAAACTTGAAGCAAAAAAGATAGTAAATAATGAAACGCCGAAGTTAAGAGAAGAAGTGGAATACCGAATTAGCTTTAAAAATACGGTAGAACATGGAAAGCTAACAGAGGTGAAAATAGAAGATGATTTACCAAATGGATTAGAGTATGTGAAAGATAGTTTAAAAGTAGAAGGTTCTAAGCCAGATCCAGTGGAATTAAAATTTGAAAACGGTAAGGTAATGGCAAAGTATCCTGAGATTACAGATACAAAAGAGAGAAGTATTACCTTTAAAGTGAAAGTAAAAGGTAAAGTGAGCGATTCAATTGTTAATGAAGCGATTGTGAGCGATACGAAACATCCGCCAGAAACACCGACAGCAGAAATTATTCCGCAACATAAAGACGGAAAAGTGAAAGCGAAGAAGACGGTAAATAATGAAACGCCGAAGTTAGGAGAAGAAGTAGAATACCGAATTAGTTTTAAAAACACGGTAGAAGACGGAAAACTAGCAGAGGTAAAAATAGAAGATACTTTACCAGAAGGTTTAGAGTATGTAGAAAACAGTGTGAAAGCAGAAGATACTAAGCCGGATCCAGTAGAATTGAAAATGGAAAATGGTAAGGTAATGGCGAAGTATCCAGAGATTACGGACACAGAAGAAAGAAGTATCACTTTTAAAGTGAAAGTAAAGGAAGAAGTGAAAGTCGGTAAAAAAATCGTTAACAAAGCAATTGTTGATGATACGAAAAATGAACCAGAAACACCGACGGCAGAAATTACTCCGCAGCATAAAGACGGAAAAGTGGAAGCGAAGAAGACGGTAAATAATGAAACGCCGAAGTTAGGAGAAGAAGTAGAATACCGAATTAGTTTTAAAAACACGGTAGAAAACGGAAAGCTAGCAGAGGTAAAAATAGAAGACAATTTACCAAATGGATTAGAGTATGTGAAAGATAGTTTACGAGCGGAAGGTACTAAGCCGGATCCAGTAGAACTGAAAGTGAAAGATGGAAAAGTAATCGCCAAATATCCAGAGATTACGGATACAGAAGAAAGAAGTATCGTCTTTAAAGCGAAAGTAAAAGAAGAATTTAAAGTTGGTGAAGGCCTTGTCAATAAAGTAGTTGTTGATGATACAAAAGATCCAACAACTTCAGAAGTAACAATTACGCCAGAATATAAAGACGGTAAGCTTAAAGCAGAGAAATTTGTAAACAATAAAAAACCGAAATTAGGAGAAGAAGTAGAATACCGAATTAGTTTTAAAAACACGGTAGAAAACGGAAAACTAGTAGAGGTTACAGTAGAAGATGAAATTCCAGCTGGATTAGAGTACGTGGAGAACAGTTTACAAGCAGAAGGTTCTAAACCAAGTCCGGTAGAATTGAAATTTGAAAACGGCAAGGTAATGGCAAAGTATCTAGAAATTACGGATACAAAAGAAAGAAGTATTATCTTTAAAGTGAGAGTAAAAGAAGAGGCAGAAGTAGGCAAGGAGATTGTTAATAAAGCAATCGTAGTAGATACAAAAAATGAGCCCGAAGAGCCTCATGTGGAAATTACTCCGCAATATAAAGATGGTAAAATTGCTGCGCAGAAAGTGGCGAATAATCATAAACCGAAACTAGGAGAAGAAGTAGAATACCGAATTAGTTTTAAAAACACGGTAGAAAACGGAAAACTAGCAGAGGTAAATATAAAGGATGCATTACCAAATGGTTTAGAGTATGTGGAGGGCAGTATCACGGCAGAAGGTTCTAAACCGAAACCAGTAGAGCTACATGTGAAAAATAATAAGGTAATGGCAAAGTATCCAGAAATTACAGATACAGAGGAAAGAAGCATTGTCTTTAAAGCGAAGGTAAAAGAAAGCGTAAAAGTGGGAGAAGAAATCGTAAATGAGGCAATTGTAGATGATACAAAGAATCTGCCAGAAGAGCCTTATGTACCGATTACACCACAATATAAAGATGGGAAAATTGAGGCAAGAAAAGAAGTAAGTAACCATGAACCGAAGTTAGGTGAGGAAATCGAATATCGAATTATTTTTAATAATACGGTGAAAGATGGAAAACTAGCAGAGGTAAAAATAGAAGATAAAATTCCAGCTGGATTAGAGTTTGTAGAAGGAAGCGAAAAAGCTGAAGGTGAAGAGCCAAAACCAGTGGAGTTGAAAGTAGAAAATGGTAAGGTAATGGCAAAGTATTCAGAGATTATGGATACGCAAGAAAGAAGTATTGTCTTTAAAGTGAAGGTAAAAGATTCGGTTACAATAGGGAAGGACATTACAAATAAAGCGATTATCCATGTTGATGATCCGAACCATCCAGTAATTGATCCGACAGCAAAAATTACACCACAATATAAAGATGGTAAAATTGCTGCTCATAAAAAGGTGAATAATCATAAACCGAAGCTAGGTGAAGAAATCGAATATCGAATTTCATTTAATAATACGGTGAAAGATGGAAAACTGGCAGAGGTTAAAATTGAGGATGAAATTCCGTTTGGTTTAGAGTATGTGAAAGATAGTCTAAAAGCAGAAGGTGATAAGCCGGCCCCAGTAGAGTTGAAAGAAGAAGCTGGTAAGGTTAGTGCGAAGTATGAAAATATCACTGACATGAAAGAAAGAAGCATTATCTTTAAAGTGAAGGTGAAAGATTCCGTTGAAGTGGACAAGGCAATTGTAAATAAAGCAATTGTTGATGATACAAAAAATCCACCAGAGCGACCAGAAGTAGATATTACACCGCAGCATAAAGCTGGTAAATTTAAAGCTAATAAAAAGGTAAGTAAAAAAGATCCAAAGCTAGGAGAAGAAGTAGAGTACCGAATTAGTTTTAAAAATACGGTAGAAAACGGAAAACTAGCAGAAGTGAAAATTGAGGATCAACTACCAAATGGATTAGAGTATGTGAAGGATAGTTTAAAAGCAGAAGGTAATGAATCAAATCCGGTAGAGTTAAAAGAAGAAGCTGGAAAAATTACAGCGAAGTATGAAAATATTACTGATACAGCTGAGCGTAGCATTATCTTTAAGGTAAAAGTAACAGAAGCAGTAAAAGTCGGGAAGAAAATCGTGAATACGGCAATTGTGGATGATGATAATCCGAAGAATCCTCCGCAAAAACCAGAAGCGATTATTACACCGGAGTATAAGAATGGAAAAATAAAAGCTGAGAAAACAGTAAATAACCCAGCTCCAAAATTAGGAGAAGAAGTAGAGTATCGAATTACGTTCCGTAACGTAGTTGAGCACGGAAAATTAGCGAAGGTGAAAATTAAGGATGAATTACCAAACAGTTTAGAGTTTGTAGAAGGTAGCGGAAGAGCTGAGGGGGATAATCCAAAACCGTTGCATGTAAAAGTGAAAAACGGCATAGTACTCGCAGAATATCCAGAAATTACGGATACGAAAGAAAGAAGTATCGTCTTTAAAGCAAAAGTGAAAGAAAAAGCTAAAATTGGCGAAGCGATTGTGAATACGGCGGTTGTGGAAGATACTATAAATCCACCAGAGAAACCGAATGTCGCGATACAACCTCAACATAAAGAGGGTGTATTACAAGCTGAAAAGACAGTGAGTAACCATGAACCGAAGTTAGGAGAAGAAGTAGAATATCGAATTAGTTTTGAAAATACAGTAGAAAACGGCAAACTAACTGAGGTAAAAGTAGAGGACGAAATTCCAGCTGGTTTAGAATACGTACAGGATAGTATAAAGTCTGATGGGCCGGAACCAAATCCAGTAGAACTTAAAGTTGAGAATGGAAAAGTAACAGCAAAGTATCCAGAAATTACGGATACGAAAAAAAGAAGTATCATCTTTAAAGTGAAAGTACAAGAAACGGTACAAGTAGGAAAAGAAATTATAAACAAGGCGGTTGTGGATGATAATAATCCGACAAATCCACCAGTTGAGTCACTTATACCAATTACACCTCAATATAAAGATGGGAAACTAGAGGCAAGGAAAGAAGTAAGTAACCATGAACCAAAGCTAGGGGAAGAAATCGAATATCGAATTACTTTTAACGGCACAGTAGATGGCGGGAAGTTAGTTGATGTAAAGATTGAAGATGAAATTCCGTCTGGTTTAGAGTATGTGAAAGAAAGTCTGGAGGCCGTAGGTGATAAGCCTGTGCCAACAGAACTTAAAGTCGAGAATGGAAAAGTAACAGTGAAGTATCCAGAAATTACGGATACGAAAGAAAGAAGTATCATCTTTAAAGTAAAGGTAAAAGAATCGGTAAAAGTTGGAGAGGAAATAACAAATAAAGCGATCATTCATGTAGATGATCCAGATCATCCAGTTATGGAACCGACAGCGACAATAAAGCCAGAATATAAAGATGGTAAGTTAAAAGCGACGAAGACAGTAAATAATAAAGAACCGAAGCTAGGAGAAGAAGTAGAATACCGAATTAGTTTCAAAAATACGGTAGAAAACGGCAAACTAGCAGAGGTAAAGGTAGAAGATGAAATTCCAGCCGGTTTAGAGTACGTGCAAGATAGCATTAGATTTGAAGGGGCTGAACCAAATCCAATAGAGTTAAAAATGGAGTTTGGAAAAGTAATAGCAAAGTATCTAGAAATTACAGATACGAAAGAACGTAGTATTATTTTTAAAGTGAAGGTAAAAGCAGCACCAAGTAAAGGGATAACAAATAGAGCGGTAGTGGACGATAAAATAAATCCACCACTTGAGCCTACAGTTACAATTTTACCGAAAACAAAAGAAGATCTTAAGATACCAGAAGAGCCGAAGGAACCAGAAGTGAAGCCGGAAGAGCCGAAAGAACCGAAGGAACCAGAAGTGAAGCCGGAAGAGCCGAAAGAACCGAAAGAACCGAAAGAACCGAAAGAACCGAAAGAACCGAAAGAACCGAAAGAACCGAAAGAACCAGAAGTGAAGCCAGAAGGGCCGAAAGAACCGAAGGAACCAGAAGTGAAACCGGAGGATCCGAAAGAGCCGAAGGAACCAGAAGTGAAACCGGAGGAACCGAAAGAACCAAAAGAACCAGAAGTGAAGCCAGAAGATCCGAAAGAGCCGAAGGAACCAGAAGTGAAACCGGAGGAACCGAAAGATCTGAAGAAACCAGAAGTGAAACCGGAGAAACCGGAAGTAAGACTGGAAAAGTTAATTAAAGAACCGCAAGTAAAAGTAGAAAAAGAATTACCGAAAACAGGGGGAGCACATTCATGGATGATGTCAGTTGGTGCGGGAATTTCATTCTTAGTTGGCGGAGTATTATTCGTATTAGGTAGAAGAAGAAAACAATAATTTTTTAGACGAAAAGCACACTGAGTTCGATAGTTTATTGGACTCAGTGTGCTTTTATGTTATATAAAAGGAAAGCTCCTTCCACGTATGGAAGGAGCTTTATTTTTGCATATTAAAACATACTTGAGCTATGCATCGGTTGAAGTTTTGCATTTGGATCGAAGTAAGCTTTTGCATTGTTTACTGCTGTCGGTGCTTCGCCAAATCCACAAGCGATAAGTTTTACTTTTCCTTCATATGTACAAATGTCACCAGCAGCGTAAATGCCAGGAATATTTGTTTCCATTTTTGAATTTACAAGGATGCTGTTTTTTTGTATATCTAAGCCCCAGTTTTTAATTGGGCCAAGAGAAGAAACGAAGCCGTAGTTTACGATTACGTCATCAACATCGATGATAATTTTTTCCTCCGTTTTTACATGTTGAAGAACGACTTGTTCAATCTTGTCATCACCAATGAGTTCTACTGGAACGTATGGTGTACTTACTTCTGCACGAGAATTCATTAAGCTTTCTACGCTATGTTCATGCGCACGGAATTTATCACGACGATGAACGATTGTAACTTTTTCAGCAATCGGTTCTAACATCATTGTCCAGTCTACTGCTGAGTCGCCACCGCCAAATACTACGACGCGCTTACCAGCAAATTTATTCATATCATCAACGAAATAATGTAAGTTTTTCTTTTCGTATTTCGCTGTACCTTCTAATTCTAAGCGGCGTGGTTGGAAAGCACCATTGCCAGCAGTAATAATAACTGATTTAGAATAGTGAGTTTGCTTATTCGTAACAAGTTTAAATATACCGTCAGCTTGTTTCTCAAGCGTATCGACAGCTTCTTCTAAACAAACAGTTGGGTCAAATTTCTTCATTTGCTCTTTTAAGTTATCAACTAATTCTTGTGCGCGCACTTTTGGAAATCCAGCCACATCATAAATGTATTTTTCAGGGTAGAGTGCGGATAATTGTCCGCCAAGTTGAGGTAAGCTTTCAATGATTTTTACACTTGCTTGTCTCATACCGCCATAAAATGCTGTGAACAGTCCCGTTGGACCACCACCAATAATTGTTATGTCGTAAACTTTTTGATTTTCTGCCACTTTCATTCCCCCTATAGATGGAATTTTGATATTGATTTCATATATTGTTCATATGTACACGAAAATCCTGCAAATGATGACACTTTCAAATAAATGATAGCATATTTGAGTTCATAATACTTCTGAAAACGACTGAATTGTGTGTAAGTTTTCGCATAGGTTCTTTTTTATTGTATAAAATATACAGAAAGGAAAATACATGAAAAAAAGGCTAAAAAACCCTTGAAAACGCTATGTTATTTTAAAATATTGATAATTCTCCAGACGCTTGAATTCTGGAATAAAACCGACTAATATAGGGAAGTATTATGTTAAATTTCTATGACAAAATTCGTACGATTTTTTGACTGCGTTTTGTTATGATATAGAATGTGATAAATTCCACATTCTTGACAAATAGAGTTTTTAGTACTTGGTATTATTTTTTATTACTATTATATAAAGAAAAGGGTTGTGATTTGGTGAAGACTCCAAAAATCGTAGTTTTAGGTGCAGGTTATGGCGGGATGATTACGACTGTTCGTCTGCAAAAAGCATTATCTGTAAATGAAGCTGAAATTACGCTAGTAAACAACAACAGCTATCACTACCAAGCGACTTGGTTACATGAGAGCGCAGCTGGTACATTACAAGATGAAAAAATCTGTCTAGATATTCAAGACGTTATTGATACAAATAAAGTGAACTTTGTACAAGACACAGTAGTAGAAATTAAAGCTGCTGAAAAACGCATTATCTTAAAAGATGGCGAGTTAGAGTATGATTACTTAGTAATTGGTCTTGGTTTCGAATCAGAAACATTCGGAATTACAGGATTAAAAGAGCATGCATTCTCAATCGCTAACATTAATGCAACTCGTGAAATTCGTGAGCATATGGAAGCTAGTTTCTCTAAATATGCAACTGAACAACGCGATGAGTTAGTAACAATCGTTGTTGGTGGTGCTGGATTTACTGGTATCGAGTACGTAGGTGAGCTTGCAAACCGTGTTCCTGAACTTTGCAAAGAGTATAATGTACCACGTGAAAAAGCACGTATCATCTGTGTAGAAGCTGCTCCAACAGCACTTCCAGGTTTTGATCCAGCGTTAGTAGAATACGCTGTAAAACAGCTTGAGAAAAAAGGTGTAGAATTCCGCATCGGTACAGCAATTAAAGAAGCAACTGAAGAAGGTATTATCGTTGCGAATGGCGATGACACTGAATTAATTAAGTCTGAAACAGTAGTTTGGGCTGCAGGTGTTCGTGGTAATGGTATTGTGGAAGAGTCTGGCTTTGAAGCAATGCGCGGACGTGTAAAAGTTGATGAGTACATGCACGCTCCAGGATACGAAGATGTATTCATGGTTGGTGACGCAGCGTTAATTATTAATGAAGAAATTAACCGTCCTTACCCACCAACAGCACAAATTGCAATTCAACAAGGTTACAATATTGCACACAACTTAACTGTATTAGTTCGTGGCAAGGGCGAGATGAAGAAATTCGCATTCGATAATAAAGGATCTGTATGTTCTTTAGGTCATGACGATGCAATGGGCGTTGTTATGGGTAAAAAGTTAACAGGTTGGAAAGCTTCCTTCATGAAGAAAGTAATCGATAACCGTTACCTATTCTTATTAGGTGGACCTTTATTAGTTCTTAAAAAAGGTAAATTAAAGTTCTTTTAATATATAGTAGAAAAAGCAGAAACGGCTAAGAGCTGTTTCTGCTTTTTTTATATTAAAAATATAGTATAATATATAAAAAAGAAAGAATATTCTGTCCGTTCTGATGGAGGAGGTTATTACATCATGGAGAAACGAGGGAAGGTATGGCTAGCTGTTAGTGGTTTAGTAGCTACAAAAGATGGTAGGTGGCTATTTGTTAAGAAGAAATACAGTGGATTAAAAGGGAAATGGTCTTTACCGGCTGGTTTTGTAAATGAAGGTGAGACGGTTGATGAAGCTGTGAAACGCGAAGTGTTAGAAGAGACAGGCATTGTCGCTCATGTGAAGGGGATTATTGGTGTTCGATCGGGTGTTATTCGTAATGAGATTAGTGATAATATGATTATTTTCCTTTTGGAACCTGAAGGAGAAAATATTATTGTACAGGAGAAAGAATTGTCTGAAGTGGCGTTCTTACATCCGGATAAGATTGTAGACGATCCGAATACGTCTGTGCTTATTAAATATTTGTTAGAAGGAAGATCAGAACTACATCTTGAAGTGGACAAAACATTAAATCCAGGTGAACCATTTGGTTATACAGCTTATCACGTATTTACGGCACGTGCGAAGGAGAGGGGAAAAGAGTGAGTATACCGGTACTACTTATTTCAATGATGTTATTCTTTATTTTGTTCTTTGGAATTGGATTTTTACTCAACATGATTTTGCGAGCTACTTGGGTAATGGTTATTGTGTATCCGATTGTTTGTATGCTTATTATTAATAAAGCGAGTATGTGGGATTATTTTTCAAAACCGAAAGAAACATTTTCTTCATTTGGGACAAGTGTATCGCACTTAGGACAAGCAGACGTATTTATTCTATCTACTGGATTAGTAGGGGCTGCTTTAGCAGGAGTCGTAATCAAGAAACTTCGGAAAAGCGGATATCAAATGTTTTAATCTCCAATTAAGTTGGAGATTATTTTTTTGCATATTCCTTCATCGTATAGGGAATGATTAACGATGAAGGAGTGTGGAATATAAAAATGTTAAAACGATATTGTATTCGCATTATGATGACTTGTTTACTTGCAATTGCATTATGCGTAACATGGAATGCTTTCACAGGAGTTTCTTTATTAGAGATTGTAAAGATATATGAAGGAATGAGTGCAAAAGAAGTACATGCAGCAGAAGTTAAGAGAAATGTTGCTCCGAGTAAAGAAGTGATAAATGCTTTAGAGCAGGCAAACGACTGGTCTAAATATCGTTCAATTGAAATGACTGCAACAGGTTATACATCGGGGATTGAGTCAACTGGTAAGAGGCCAGGGCATCCAGAGTATGGTATTACATATTCAGGTGTCAAAGTGAAAAGGGATTTATATTCCACAATTGCTGCGGACTTACGCGTATTCCCGATTGGAACGATTCTCTTCGTGCCAGGTTACGGGTATGGTGTAGTAGCTGATAAGGGCGGTGCAATAAAAGGAAACCGTCTTGATCTATATTATGATACGGTGAAAGATGTTTATAGCCAATGGGGTAAGAAAAAAGTAAATGTGTACGTAGTAAAAGTAGGAAATGGTAAATTTACAGAAGAAGAGTTAACGATGTTAAATCAAGACGAAACGATGCAAGTGTTTCGTGGTCAATATTTAAAACAAAGATAGTCTAGTCGTAATTACGCTAGACTTTTTTTCTTGGCTTATTTCATGATAGAGGAGATTTTGGATCTGCGATTTTACACGCCATATAACTGTAGTTAGAATTATCGCATTTTATCGAAAATAAAGTTATAATGGTGGTAGAGAAATTTAGGGGGTCTGAACATGTTTCAAGTACAAAAAGAATTAGCAGGTCATGAAGCGGTAATTGTTGCTTTATTTGAAGAAGAGAAAATGAGTAGTTTTGTACAAGAACTGGACAAAGCGTTTGAAGGGCAATTACAAGTTTTACTAGAAGAGAAAGAATTATCTACGAAGAAAAAGGCCATTTCGAAAGTACATAGCTTAGGGAAAATAAATGTGAAACGTTATTACTTTGTTGGTTTAGGAAAGAAAGAATCTTACACGACAGAAACGTTACGTGCGGCTCTTGGTAAGGCGTTTAAAACACTGCAAGCAGCAAAAGTACGAGATGCAGCAATCTTACTTGATTCTTTCGTAACAGAGAAATTAGACGCGATTGATGTCGCTCATATTGCGGCAGAGGTACAAGGCCTTGGTACATATGAGTTACAAACGTATAAATCAGATAAAAAGGATCGTGTAGAGTTAGAGAAGTTCACGGCTATTACAGCGGAAGATGCACAAGAAATTGAAGCAGCATTAACAGTTGGCTACGTACATGGACGTGCAACAAATTCAGCTCGTACACTTGTAAATATGCCGCCAAACGTATTAACAGCGACAAAGCTTGCTGAGTATGCTGTTGAATTAGCGGAGAAATATGATATGGACTATAAAGTTCTTGAGAAAGAAGAGATGGAAGACCTTGGTATGGGTGCGTTACTTGCAGTAAACCAAGGTAGTGTAGAGCCACCAAAAATGATTGCTCTTATTTATAAAGGAAAAGAAGAGTGGACAGATGTCATTGGGTTCGTTGGAAAAGGTATTACATACGATACTGGTGGTTATTCTTTAAAACCACGTGAAGGCATGGTTGGTATGAAAGGTGATATGGGCGGTGCAGCTGCTGTATTAGGTGCGATGGAAATTATCGGTGAACTTCGCCCAGAACAAAATGTGATCGCTGTTATTCCTTCAACTGATAACGTTGTAAGTGGTACGGCATTTAAGCCAGACGATGTAATCACATCTATGAGCGGAAAAACAATTGAAGTATTAAATACGGATGCAGAAGGTCGTCTAGCTTTAGCTGACGGTATTACGTATGCGAAAAAACTTGGTGCAAACTACCTTGTTGATGTTGCAACATTAACAGGCGGTGTAATTGTTGCACTTGGAAACTATACGACAGGCGCAATGACAAATAATGAAGAGTTATTTGAGCAAGTGCTAGAGGCTTCTATGGAAACAGATGAGCCAATTTGGCAACTACCGATTTTTGATCGTGATAAAGAACGTGTGAGAAACAGTAAGTTTGCTGATTTAAATAACTCACCAGGCCGTGAAGGACATGCGGTTATGGCAGGTACATTCTTAGGCGAATTCGCTGAAGATACACCATGGGTACACTTAGATATCGCTGGAACATCAGAAACAAAAGGTGCGCACGACTTAGGTCCAGCTGGAGCAACTGGCGCAATGGTACGTACACTTGCAACACTTGTGGAGCGTTTTGGAGAAGAATAAGAGTATAAGTGAAGACTGTTCCGATATTTTGGAACAGTCTTCTTTTTTATAGGTTTGTTTATCCCACTATTTGCCGGGTAGTAAGACCCATAACTCAAAATTCAGCGAAAGGAAAGCAGTTAGGTCGGATTGCCGGTAAACGCTCGATTGGTGAGGGCTGATTAAAGTTTCACTTTATAAAGAAATCGTATACAAAACCCCATTTAAAGCAAAAGAAGTACGGCCCGTTTCTTCAGAGACAACTAATATAAGTGCATCACTCTTTTCAGATAAGCCAATTGCAGCTCTGTGACGTGTTCCTAGCTCAGGATCAACTTCTGTACTTTTCGTTAAAGGAAGAATATTAGCAGCTGAGACAATATGATTATTTTTTACGAGAACGGCACCGTCATGAAGAGGGTTACCTGGATAAAATATTGATTCGAGTAATGGCGCAGTTAAATGAGCGTTTAATGTCGTTCCAGTTTGAATGAGAGCTTCAAGCGTCTCGTTTCGTTCCACGACGATAAGAGCACCATGTTTTCTGGCGCTTAAATGTTGGATAGCTGTCGTAATAAAAGATGAACTTTCCGTATAAGGTGATAAATATGCCTGAATATAGTATGTAGCTGCCAATGTTTGTACATTTGCTAACATATGATGAATATCTTCCATTTTGCATAAAATACATTCGTCTTCTTTATCGATTGCGTTCCTCATAATCGATAGTTCTTTTTCAGCAATTTCAATCATTTGCTTTGTTTGTATTTTGAGCTCTTCTGACAAGCCCCATTCGTGCATAATCCTCATTCCCTTTAGTGGAGTATTTAACAATAGTGTATACAAATATTCCTAGTAAAATCCTGTTAGATTTTATAAAATATTGAGATACAGCATGTTTTTTTCATATAATAAAGGTATGACGAGCGAGAGGAGAGAGAAGAATGAATTGGAAACAAGAATTTAGTCGCTGGCTTTCTTACGCACAATTAGATGCAGAATTAAAAGAACAGCTAGAAAATATGAAGCAAGATGAGAAGAAAATCGAGGATAGCTTTTATAAAAATCTAGAGTTTGGCACAGGTGGTATGCGTGGTGAACTTGGTGCTGGTACGAACCGTTTAAATATATATACAGTTCGTAAAGCAACAAAAGGATTAGCAAGCTTTATCGAAAAGTTAGGTGAGGAAGCGAAAAAACGCGGTGTTGTTGTAGCCTATGATTCTCGTCATAAATCACCTGAGTTTGCAATGGAAGTTGCTGCTACACTTGGTGCACGCGGTATCACAACATATGTGTTTGAAAGCTTACGTCCAACGCCAGTACTTTCTTTCGCAGTTCGTCATTTACATACAGTAAGTGGAATCGTTCTTACGGCAAGCCATAATCCACCTGAATATAACGGATACAAAGTATACGGTGAAGATGGTGGACAGTTACCTCCAAAAGAAGCAGATGAGTTAATTAGCTACGTAAATGCAGTAGAAGATGAATTAACAGTTGAAGTCGCTGATGTAGAGCAATTAAAAGCTGACGGTTTATTACATATTATTGGACAAGAAGTAGATGATGCATATGCTGCAGAATTGAACAATGTCATCATTAATAAAGAAATGGTACAAAAGGTTGGTAAAGACTTAAAAATCGTCTTTACACCATTACACGGAACATCAAATATTTCTGTACGCCGTGGTTTAAAAGAAGTTGGATTTACAGATGTAACAGTTGTAAAAGAACAAGAGTTACCAGATCCAAACTTCTCTACAGTAAAATCACCGAACCCAGAGGAGCACGCAGCGTTTGAGTATGCAATTCGTGACGGTGAAAAGGTAGGCGCAGATGTATTAATCGCAACTGATCCTGACGCAGACCGTCTTGGTGTAGCAGTGCGTAATCATAATGGTGAGTTCCAAGTATTAACCGGAAACCAAACAGGTGCATTAATGCTTGATTACTTACTATCTCAAAAGAAAGAAAACGGAACGCTTCCAGAGAACGGTGTCGTATTAAAAACAATCGTAACGTCTGAAATTGGTCGTACAATTGCAAAAGCATACGGTTTAGATACAGTTGATACGTTAACTGGATTTAAATTTATCGGTGAGAAAATTAGACAGTATGAAGAAAGCGGACAATATGAATTCCAATTCGGTTATGAGGAAAGCTATGGTTATTTAATCCGCCCATTCTGCCGTGATAAAGATGCAGTACAATCTGTTCTATTTGCATGTGAAGTAGCTGCATACTACAAATCACAAGGGAAAACGTTATATGACGGTCTATTAGAAGTATTTGAGAAATACGGCTTCTTCCGTGAAGACCTTGTATCGTTAACGTTAAAAGGAAAAGATGGAGCGGAAAAAATCCAAGAGATGATGGCAACGTTCCGTGAGAATCCGCCGAAAGAAGTAGCGGGCTTAACAGTCGTAGCAGTGGAAGACTATAAAGCAAGCATCGTTACATCTTTACAAGATGGACATAAAGAAGAGATTCACTTACCGAAATCAAATGTGTTAAAATATCAATTAGAGGATGGTTCATGGTTCTGCCTACGCCCATCTGGAACTGAGCCGAAGATTAAGTTTTACTTTGGTGTAAAAGATAGTTCTTTACAAAATAGTGAACAAAAGTTACTTACTATTAAAGAAGACATTATGAATCGTTTATAATACAAAGTAATTTTAAGTAGTAAGGAACAAAAGGGAGCGAAATCTCCCTTTTGTTTTATGTAGGAAATGCTTGCTATTGATTCCGACAGGAGAGAGGGTATTTTGTGATGAAAAAAGTAAGAAAAGCGATAATCCCAGCAGCTGGATTAGGAACACGTTTTTTACCAGCAACGAAAGCAATGCCGAAAGAAATGTTACCGATAGTAGATAAACCAACGATTCAATACATTGTAGAAGAAGCAGTGAAATCGGGAATCGAAGATATTATTATTGTTACTGGTAAAACAAAGCGCTCTATCGAAGATCATTTTGATAACGCATTTGAACTAGAACAAAACTTATTAGAGAAGAAAAAATATGAGTTGCTTGAAAAAGTACAAGCTTCTTCAAAAATGGTAGATATTCATTACATCCGTCAAAAAGAGCCGAAGGGACTAGGACATGCTGTTTGGTGTGCACGTAAATTCATTGGTGATGAGCCATTTGCAGTGTTACTAGGTGATGATATTGTCCAAGCTGAGAAACCGTGTTTACGTCAATTAATGGATGAGTATGAAAAAACACTTTCTTCTGTTATTGGTGTACAAACTGTTCCGGAGTCGGAAACACATCGCTATGGAATTATCGATCCATTAGAACAAGAAGGTCGTCGTTACCAAGTTCGCAATTTCGTTGAAAAACCAGCACAAGGTACAGCTCCTTCAAACTTAGCGATTATGGGGCGCTACATTTTAACGCCTGAAATCTTTATGTTCTTAGAACAGCAACATGTCGGTGCTGGTGGTGAAATTCAGTTAACAGATGCAATCCAAAGCTTAAATGAAATCCAACGTGTATTTGCCTACGATTTCGAAGGAAAGCGCTACGACGTAGGTGAAAAGCTAGGATTCGTTCAAACGACAATTGAAATGGCCCTGCAACACCCAGAATTACGTGATGACATGGTTGCAATGATGAAGAAAATTTTAGAAGAACAAGCGAATCAAGAGTCATAATAAAAAATGAGTTATTTCAGTATACTGAAATAACTCATTTTTTTATTATGAAATCGTCGAATGAGAATGCTGATAAGCAGAACGACGCACAGCATAATATATGCGAGGTGCGATAATAGCACCGATAATTGTAAATGCAATATCTTTTACTGCAAACCACATCATAATCATCCAAGCAGCTTTATAGCTCATATTACCGCCCATAAAGAGATTGACTGCCCCGTACATGTAAGTAGTACCGATTATATAAGTTAAAATAATTCCTGTGAAAGAGGCAATTGCAAATGTAATGAATGTTGGTCTTTCTTTTTGTTCTACTAGTTTTCCGGATACGTAAGCAACGATAATAAATGCGATAATAAAACCACCAGTAGGATCTAAAAGTGCTCCAAATCCAGCTTTGAAGTTAGCGAAGATTGGTGCGCCGACTACGCCAACGAGCATATATACAGTCATGGATAAGGCACCAAGTCTACTTCCAAGAAGAAGACCTGCTAAAATTGCGAAAAATGGTTGCATAGATAATGGGATGCCTGCTACTTGAAGGAATGGTGCCCAAGATACAATATTTGCACCGATTGCCATAAGAGCAACGAACATGGCAGCTAATGCTAAATCTAAAACATGAAATCTTCTCATAATGTTAACCTCCTGTTGTTTTTAGGTTAACATTATCGTAGCGAAAATATTTACTTGTTGTCAATCAAAATATTTTGATAAGAAGGCTTTAAATAGTCTCTTAGCAACGTATATGGAATACGAAATTGCGGAATTCCACTTGAATAGGGAGCAATCTCATATAAAGGGAAATAAATGACGAGATTGTCTGGCTCTAAAAAGAAGTGGAATTTTTTCATACTCATTACTTTTTCAGTTGCATCAGGAAAATAAATGCTTTCATTTTGTTTAATTTGTCGTACAATCTCCGCACGGATTACATCTTTATATTTATCCTTTTGTTGAAATAAATCGTCTAAGTGCAGTACCTTTTTTTCGTTTAAATCGAATGTATTTGCCTTCCACGTATAAAGACCGTGTGCTCCACCAGTATATTGATAGTAATTCACATATAGGCTAAGAAAAGGTGGTTTGTTTAAAGAGACTTTATAATCAACATTTGCTACGTACGGATGAAATGGTGTACTAGATCCTTCTGTCTCTTTATAATATTTTTTTGCTTCTTTTTCTAATTTGGTTTTAAATTTGTCAGTGGATTTTTTGTAGTATAAATTGAGTTTATTTTGAAATTTAGAGTCAGAAAATTCGTGAAAATAAGGCCTGTTTATTTGATATTCTATATAAGGTTTCTTACCTTTTTGCGTTACAGTCTTAACATCGATTGTCAGGTTAGATGCTTTGGCTGTTATTGCACAATTTGGTACAATAGTCAGCAAGGAGAACATAAGCAGTAATATACAAAATTTCTGTTTCATTTAGGTGAAGCCTCCTTATATAAGTGTTATAAGTAGTTTGAAAATAAATAGGTAAAATTATACATTTAATTAAAGTAAGAGAAGGGGGAAGCGATATGGCAAAAACTTTAATGGATTCACTTGGAATTGAGTTGTTAGAGATGACAGAAGATAAGGTGGTTGCTACGATGCCTGTTGATGAGCGTACGCATCAGCCATTTGGATTTTTACATGGTGGTGCATCGGTTGCATTAGCAGAAACAGTGGCAAGTGTTGGTTCATATAATTTAATTGATCAAGAAAAATGTATTTGTTTCGGATTAGAAATTAATGCGAACCACATTCGCTCAAAGAAAGATGGAATTGTAACAGCGATTGGAACACCAATACATAGAGGACAATCGACAATGGTTTGGGATGTTCGCATTATTGATGAAAATGATGATTTACTATGTATATCAAGATGTACAGTAGCAATTAAAGAAAAACGTGAAAAATAAAAAAGAGGCGCTCTTATTAATCTGTACCCTTTGTAAAGGACATTTTGAAAAAAGTTAGGCAACATCAAGAAGATGGTTTCTGTATCCAACAGGAGTCATCTTTTTTAAATTCCATTGATATCTATAATGATTATAATACGTCATATATTTCTTAATCTCTTGTTTCAATTCATTAAAGGACACGCAAGGTTTTATATGAGCTTCATCTTTCAGATGACCAAAAAATGATTCTTGTGGGGCGTTATCCCAACAGTTTCCTCTTCTTGACATGGATTGTCCTAGGTTTAGCTTTTTAACTAGCTTTTGATAGGTAGGGCTTGTGTAGTGGGATCCTTGATCTGAATGAATATAAGCACCTTCAGTCAATCGAATCCGCGGATTCCTTTTTAGTTTATGGAGAGTTGTCGTTACGAGCTCTAATGTCATCTGTTCTGAAACATGGTAAGCTAAAATTTCATTAGTTGAGCCGTCTAAAATTGTAGATAAATAGGCCCTTTGATTCTTACCGTAAACTAAATAGGTGATATCTGTAAGAAGTGTTTTCCCTGGGGTATTTTGTTTAAATTCCCGATTTAATTGATTTGGTACTATTCGATGTTCTTTTGTAGCTTTAAGCATTCTTTTATAAGGATTCGCTTTGCGAACCGGACAGATAATCTCGTATTTCTTCATAATTCTACGGATACGCTTTAAATTGTAGACAACTTGAAACTGACCCGCCAATGTCATCTTTATCTGACGAGCCCCTTTGTTTCTATTTCTAAATCGAAGTGCTTTTAATATGGTTTCCTTCAAGATTTCATCTCGATCACTCTTTTGTTTCCGTTGTTCTTGAGATGAAACTGAAAAGTAATTATAGTATCCCGAACGGGATACACCAGCTACTTTACACAAATGACTGACCATATTCCTTAAGTTGTATTTCATGATGACAGAACGAATCAAGATGAATTTCTGACTAGGTGGTAGTGTTATTTCCTTCTCATCCTCCCTTCCATAAGTTTGATTTTTTTTAGCAATTCGTTTTCCGCCTTTAGTAAGTTTCGTTCGGCTTCTAAACGGGCATACTTTTCTTCTAACGTAAGCTCTCTCTCAAGAGTTCTTCCAGCGTTTTCGATACGTGTATCCCTTAAACCCAATACACCATTTTTTCTATAAGCAGCACGCCATCTACTTCCCGATGACATAACTCGTTTCATTCCAATCATATCTATATCAAAACCACATTCTTCAAAAATATTTCGAGGTAGCTTTCCTTTTTCATTTTCCTCAATAAAAATATGCTTAAATTCCTCTGTATAAGTGATACCTTTCTGACTTACAGATTTTACGTATAGGTTATTTGATAGAATTTGAATTTCTCTTTCTGTAAATAGTTTTTTTGTCATTTTCAACATTCTCCGATCCCAATTTTCCTTTTATTATACAAGAAATACCCTATAGAATAGACTTTTTTCAAGTGTCTATTCTATAGGGTACATTTTATATGAGCAGCCTCTTTTTCTTATAATTAGAACTGGATTTTCTTCTCTAAGAAACCTTTTAGTTCGCTAATTGGCATACGAACTTGTTCCATTGTGTCACGGTCACGTACTGTAACAGCTTTGTCTTCAACTGAGTCGAAGTCGTATGTGATACAGAATGGTGTACCGATTTCGTCTTGACGACGGTAACGTTTACCGATAGAACCAGTTTCATCAAAGTCTACCATGAAGTCTTTAGCTAATTCTGCGAATACTTCAGTAGCACCTTCAGATAGCTTTTTAGATAATGGTAAGATAGCTGCTTTGTATGGTGCTAAAGCAGGGTGGAAACGAAGAACTGTACGAGAATCGTTTTCTAATTGCTCTTCTTCATATGCATCACATAAGAATGCTAATGTTACGCGGTCTGCGCCTAAAGATGGCTCGATGCAGTATGGTACGTAACGCTCATTCGTTTGTGGATCGATATAGTTAAAGTCTTCGTTTGAGTGTTCCATGTGACGTTTTAAGTCGAAGTCTGTACGAGATGCAACGCCCCAAAGTTCGCCCCAACCGAATGGGAATTTGAATTCAATGTCAGTTGTTGCATTACTGTAGTGAGATAACTCTTCTTCACCGTGGTCACGAAGACGCATGCTCTCTTCAGACATACCAAGTGAAAGTAACCAGTTTTTACAAGTTTCACGCCAGAATGCGAACCACTCTAAATCTTCACCAGGCTTACAGAAGAATTCAAGTTCCATTTGTTCAAATTCACGTGTACGGAATGTGAAGTTACCAGGTGTGATTTCGTTACGGAAACTCTTACCGATTTGGCCGATACCAAATGGAAGCTTTTTACGCATAGAGCGTTGAACGTTTTTGAAGTTTACGAAAATACCTTGTGCTGTTTCAGGACGAAGGAAGATTTCGTTTGTGCTAGACTCTGTAACACCTTGGAATGTTTTGAACATTAAGTTGAACTGACGGATTTCAGTAAATTCTTCACTACCGCAATCAGGACATTTTACTTCATGTTCTTTCATTAAGTCAGCCATTTGGTCGAAAGTAAGACCGTCAACAACCATTTCGATGCCTTTTGCATCTAAAGCATCCTCAATTAATTTGTCAGCACGGTGACGAGCTTTACATTTTTTACAGTCGATCATTGGATCGTTGAAGTTACCAACGTGACCAGAAGCGATCCAAGTTTTAGGGTTCATTAAAATAGCTGCGTCTAAACCAACGTTGTGTGGAGATTCTTGAATGAATTTTTTCCACCAAGCTTTTTTAACATTATTTTTTAATTCGATTCCAAGTGGACCGTAATCCCAAGTGTTTGCAAGACCACCGTAAATTTCAGAACCAGGGAAAACAAAACCGCGATGTTTCGCTAAGTTTACAACTTGTTCCATTGAATACATAAGAAAATCCTCCTTTTGAAAGTTAACGTATTGGCGATGACATACTCTGATACTTTGGAAACGGGCAGTATATGTTAAAAAGAACATAAAAAAACGCTCATCCCAAGGCTTATTTGCCTAGGGACGAGCGTTTGCCCGCGGTTCCACCCTAGTTGATACACAAAAGGTGCATCCACTTTATCATGTATTGCTCAGGACTGCCGTTTCCTTGCGGCTTCAGGCTTTCACTATCCCTGAATCGCTTTTTATGCAAGTACTTATAAGTCCGTCATCGCTACTTATATTAATAATAATGAACATATTCTAACACGTTCTTTTTTAAATCTCAATAGAGGAACGCGTCTATCTATGATAGAGTCTCGCCTATTTTTTCGTTATTTATTCGGTAATTTTGTTTAATATGCTTAATTGCTTCGCGCTTACTTAATGGAGCGAGCTCATTGTTTTGCACGTATTCCCAAACTACATCCGGATTTGTTTTTGCATATTCACGAAGGACCCAGCCAATTGCTTTTTGAATGAAAAATTCTTTTGAAGAATGTAGTTGTCCAATAATCCAGAAAAGAAGTTCTTCATCCATCTTTTGTTTATATTTGAGTTGGAATAAAATAGTGGCACGTTGTAACCAAATGTTATCTGATGCAATCCATTTTGGGATATAGGCAGAAATCAATTCTGGATGTTGTAAAAAGATATTACCTAAAAATGTAGGTACGATGCTATCGACAGTGTCCCACCAAGATTTTGTTACAATCAATTCTTCTAAGAAGGGGATATGTGTTTCGTTTATATGCTTTTTATATTTTTGCATAATATCAAGTGCAGCCGCTTGGAATTCACGTTCTGGTAAGTCCCAAAGTTCACGTACGATAATTTGGAAGTCTCTTTTATCTGGGAGAGTATGTATTTGAATGATGTCTTTTAATAATTGGTGTCTTTCCGGTGTTTGAATACCTAGAAATGGGAAGTGATTTTTCATATAACGAGCCATAGGTTCTGCTTTTTCAAGATTTTGATGAGCTGTAAAATGCTCTTGTAATGCTTTTACAAATGGATGCATACGTGTTTCTCCTCTCTTATTCTCTTTCTTCTCTTATTATACAAAGAGTTTGGATAAATTTTAAAACATAACTTGCAATGTAATGAAATATGTTGAAAGTAGAGAGGAGAGGATAAGATGGAGGATCAAGGCGTACTAGCAGGTTTCTTTGCTCTTAGTTTTGCGTTTATTCTTGTTATATTGATTTGGGCAATTATTTCATATTTGTTAACGGCTTTTGCACTTTATTCGATGGCGAAAAATGATGGTGCAACGGACGGGGTGCTTGCGTTTATTCCGTTTTTGAATAGTAAGACGTGGGGGGACTTAGCGAAAGATAAATTACCAGATTTTTTGAAAGAAGAAGCAGGGTGGAAAGTATTCGGCATATATGTTGCATGTTTCATTTTTAATTTCGTACCAATTATAAGTTTACTAGCAACAGCTGTATCGATTGTATTGTCCATTTATCTTATCTACGCTATTTTAGACAGATACGGAACGAACTCTATATTATTTACGATTATTCATGTAATCACATTTTCGGTGTTCTTACCGATTCACTTATTTATTATTCGAAATGAACCGGTGAGATATAAAGAGTAGATTTTTCATTTTTGTTGATAAGTAGCTATAAGTAAAAAAGCGCCCTGATTATCAGAGCGCTTTTTCTACTACATAAGGTAGCGTAAATAAATATAAATGTGAGAAATGATTAATGAAACGATCATAATTGGGAAACCGACTTTTAGGAAGTCCATGTAACTAAATTTATGTCCTTCGCGGCTCGCGATACCTGCAACGATTACGTTAGCAGAAGCTCCGATTAATGTTCCGTTTCCGCCCAGACAAGCACCTAGTGCTAATGCCCACCATAATACATCGATTTGTGCGTCAGATGGTGATAAGCCTAGCCCAACTGCCATATCGTTAATAAGTGGAATCATTGTTGCGACGAATGGGATGTTATCAATTGTTGCAGAGGCGATACCAGATACCCATAAAATAAGGATGGATGCGTAAGAAATATCTCCGCCTGTTATACCAATTACTTTTTGAGCTAACATTTTGATAAGACCGATATCGATAAGTCCTCCAACAAGTACGAATAACCCTGCGAAGAAGAAGATTGTTACCCACTCTACGCTTGCAAATACTTCTTCAATTTCATGCTCTTTCACACCAATTAACATAAGTACAGTAGCACCAGTTAAGGCGATAATAGCGGCATCGATATGGAAAATAGAATGAGTCATGAAACCTACAATTGTAAGTCCAAGTACCGTTAAAGATTTTTTCATTAATACTGGGTCTTTAATGTATTGTTTTTCATCTAAGCTCATTAATTTTTTAACTTGTACAGGATCGGCAATTAATTGTTTGCGATACATGAAGTAAAGTATTATCGCTGTAACTGCAATAATAATAATTACAATAGGTGCTAGATTCAATAGGAAAGCATTGAAGTCTAAATGCTTATTTGCAGAACCAATCATAATGTTAGGTGGATCACCAATTAATGTTGCTGTTCCTCCAATGTTTGAAAAAATAATTTCAGAAAGTAAATAAGGAACAGGATTTACTTGCAGTATGCGCGTAATAGATAAAGTAACTGGAACAACAAGAAGTACAGTTGTAACGTTATCTAAAAATGCGGAGCCAAGCGCGGTAAGTAAGGAAAGTGAAATTAAAATTTTAATTGGATTTCCTTGTGCCCCTTTTGCTGCTTTAATGGCAACGTATTGGAAGACACCTGATTTACTCGTAATGTTCACCAAAATCATCATACCGATGAGTAGCGTAATCGTTCCCCATTCAATATGTTTCGTAAAGGCGTTATGTAAATCGACGACCCCCACAATTACCATGAGTGCTGCACCAAGAAGTGCGATGACAGCGCGATTAATTTTTTCAGAAATAATAATGGCATATGTAATTAAAAAGACTGCGATAGCAAAATAATACTGCCAGTTAGCGAGTTCTTGCGTTGTTTCGTGCAAAAATCTCATCTCCTTTCATTCACTTTTTCTTAGTGTGTCAAAAATGCTCTAGAAGAAACACACATAACGTCATTATAAAGTAGGAAAATGGCGGATGTAAATGAAAGGAGAGATTTTGTCATATTTTCTGCATAGGTCATTTTTTCTTATTTTTTAAAATATTTGTGGGCATTTGACATATATATAAGATACATCCAATCTGAATATTTAAAATGGAATTAGCATTCGAGCTTGTTCGTGTAGGAGTGTCAAATAGAAAGGAATGACAAAAATGATAAGGAAGGGATCGTATGGATGAACAACGATTTTTATTTTTAGACTTTGAGTTTACGATGCCCCAGCATAGAAAGAAACCGAAAGGATTTTTTCCAGAGATTATTGAGGTAGGACTCGTTTCAGTTGCTGGCTGTAAGGTAGAAGATACGTATTCATCACATGTTAGGCCGAAAACATTTCCCTCTTTAACGGATCGATGTAAGAAGTTTTTAGGAATAAAACAAGAAGTCGTGGATAAAGGGATTTCATTTCCTGAACTCGTTAAGAAGCTTTCAGAATACGAAACGAAATGTAAACCGACAATTGTAACGTGGGGAAATATGGATATGAAAGTGCTGAAGCATAATTGTGAAATGGCAGGGATAGCTTTTCCATTCTTCGGACAGTGTCGTGATTTATCTCTTGAGTATAAGAAGTTTTTTGGAGAAAGAAATCAAACAGGATTATGGAAAGCAATTGAGGCGTATGGAAAAGTAGGGACAGGGAAGCATCATTGTGCGCTTGATGATGCAATGACGACGTACAACATTTTTAAACTAGTAGAAAAAGATAAAGAGTATTTAGTAAAACCAGCACCTCCAACATTAGGAGAACTTGTTGATTTTTCAAAAGTGTTAAAGAAAGTGAGCACACAGTAACGACCAAATTGCACATTATGTAATTTGGTCGTTTTGTTTTTTAGAGTTTGTAGTCTTTCTTTAACTGTTCTAATGTTTCTAGACTACGCTCTGCAAAAGGTGAATCATCTTCAGAAAATGAATTCATTTGAGTTTCTAATGCTAATTTTAGTGAATCTGTATAATCCGGAATTTCTCCTTCATATTTCTTCACCATTTGTTCTGGAATGTTCGTTTGCTCACGAAAAGCTAAAGCACGTCTTTCGTGGAAAAATGGTACGTCAGCTTGTTTTACGTTATGTAAGTCACCTTGCACCGGATGCTTTAAAACAGCTAATACTTTTACGACGTAACTGCCAGGGCGGCTATTTGTAACCTCACCAATGTATTTTCCTGTTTTATAAATACCAGTAACGATTTCACCAATTTCAAATGTTTCTCTCATATTTTTCACCTCAAGTTTATAGTAAGGAAAGTGAGGGAAGGAGTCAAAGAAATCCTTCGTTTTCAGAACGCCCCTTGAGAATATGGGGAGGTTGCACTATAATTTAAAAAAATATAACAGAAAATTCTGATGTTTTATAAATCCTATAATAAGGAGTGTTCTATATGATGCCTTTATATTTTCCGGAAGATAAAACAGAATATATTATTCCGGGGATTGTTTGCGTTCTATTTATTATCGGTGCTATTGCCACGTGGCGCATGTTTATTCGTATATCAAAAAGAGAAGCAGACCGATTACAGAAAGTTGAAGAAAAACTATTAGCTGAAAAGAAACAGTAACTCATTTTTGTATGTTTCCTTCTATGCTCGGACAATCTAAGGGCAGAATATATTTTGGAGGGAATAAAATGAAAAAACGGCTTTTTTTCAGTTGTTGTTTACTATTTCTGATGGCAGGTTGTGACCAAGGAAAGCCGAAAGAAATTGACGTGAAATTACATAATGCTTCAGGTGATGAAGTGGGGACTGCGAAAGTAACTCAGCAAACAAGCGGAGTGAAAATTAAGATTAAAGGGGAAGGTTTCACGCCAGGCCCGCACGGCATACATGTGCACGAAATTGGTGAGTGTAAAGCACCACGATTTGAATCATCTGGGAATCATTTTAATCCTGATAATAAAAAGCATGGACTCCTTAATCCGAAGGGTGCAGAAAACGGTGATTTACCGAACGTAGTTGCAGATGGTTCTGGAAAGATTAAAGCAGAAATCGATGCACCTCACATTACACTTGAAGAAGGGAAAACGACGATTCATAGAAAAGATGGAGCGTCTATTATTATTACAGAAAACCCTGATGATGGTATGACACAACCGACAGGTAAATCAGGGGATCGAATTGCTTGTGGCGTAATTGTAAAAAAAGCATCGGATATGAAGAAAAAGTAAAAGCTACCGTGAATGGTAGCTTTCTTTGTGAAATGTAATTGAAAATATATCAGCGATTATTGGAATATATCGACTGTAACTCAAATTATATCGGCGATTATTGGAATATATCGACTGTAACTTGAAATATATCGATTTACCGACAAAATATGACAAAGGAGTCTGCCCCAAGAATGATTCGGGACAGACTCCTTTCTTATTATGAAAACGTATGACGCAGTCTGTTTAAAATTTCTTCTAAAACAGATCGTGGACAGCCGATGTTAATTCGAATATGTTCTTCGCCACCTAACCCGTATTTCTCACCAGGTTCAACGATGATTTTTCCTTTTTCCTCAAGTAGTGCGGTACGCTCGTTTTGAGAAAGCTTTAGACGAGAACAATCAATCCATAATAAAAAGCTACCTTCTGGCTTCGTTACGGAAAGAGCAGGTATGTGAGTTTTAATATATTCACAAGCAAATTGAGCATTATCTTCTATATATAATCGAATTTCGTTTAGCCAATCATTACATTCTGTATAGGCGCTTTGCATCGCTGTATAAGCGAAGATATTTAACCCGTGGAAGCCTTGTCTATACTGGATGGCTGTAAAGGCATGACGGAGCTTTTCGTTTGGAATGATAATGATCGACGCTTGTAATCCAGCGATATTAAATGTTTTACTTGGAGCCATGCAAGTGATAGTGCGCTCTGCTAATTCTTCAGATAAGGAAGCGAACGGTGTATGTGTATGGTCTGCATAAATGATATCGGAATGAATTTCATCTGCCACAACGATTACGTCATATTTAGTACATAACGATCCGAGCTGCACAAGTTCCTCTTTCGTCCAAACGCGTCCGATTGGGTTATGAGGGCTACAAAGAAGCAAGAGTTTGATGCCTTGCTGAAACTGCTTTTCTAAATGCTTGAAGTCTATCACATATGTATCATTTTGTTTCTGTAATGGACTCACGCATAACTGCCTGTTGTTTGTTGTGACCATTTCGAAAAATGGAGGATAAATAGGTGGTTGTACGAGAACAGATTCGTTTTCTTTGATGAAAGCCTGTATGCTCGTACTAAGAGCTGGAACGATTCCGGCGCTAAAGACAATCCATTCTTTTTGAATATCCCAGTTGTATTGTTGTTTTGTCCAGTTACAAATAATATCTCCAATATTTTCGGGAGGAAGTGTATAGCCAAAAATCGGATGTTCGATTCGTTGTTTTAAGGCAGTTTGAATTGGTTTTGGTACTTCAAAATCCATATCAGCAATCCAAGCATGGATAAGTTCTTCGTTTTTATATGTATCCCATTTTATACTATGCGTTCCACGTCGATTGATTGCTTTATGAAATAGTTGCATAAGTTTGCTCCCTTCTTCTGTAAAACCAATAAGTTATGAAAGTTCTCTCTCTTCTTATAGAATAGCTGATGTGATAGGATAAAGAAAAGTATTAAAAAGTGAAAAGGCGGGAAGCGAATGGGTACATATGAAAAGATGATAGAGGTTGTGAAGAATTGGGATCCGTTTCAAATGGGACCGGAGTTTTATGAAACAGAAGCGAGCGATGTTGTGAGCGTCATAAGTGTGTTTGACGATCCAAAATATATCGCAAAGAAGATTCAACATATATACTTTATGTCTTTTGAGGAAGTACCTGCGCTTGAAAAATGTGAGAAATTAGCTGTGGAATTACTTGTAATAAAAGAAGGCGGAAGCTGTTCATTATAGGCTGTCGGGATTTCCGACAGCCTTTTTTATATTATCCCGCTATCTGCTGGGTAGTAAGACCTTCACCTCAAAATTTAGCGGAAGCAAAGAAGTTAGGTGGAGGCTGATTAAAGTTTCATTTTATTGCGCGGAAAAAGCGATAATTTCTTCATAAACATGTTCAGGCTTTTCTTCAGGTAGTAAATGTCCTGTATTTTCGTAAGAAATAAATTTTGAATTCGGTAAATCTTTGTGTAGACGATGACCTACATGTACAGGGACGACGCGGTCTTTTTCACCCCAAATGAGTAGGATAGGTGTTTCGATTTTTTGTAATTCAGTTGAAGATAAGTCACCTTCACGGTCTCGTATCATGCGAGTTAAAGCGGGAAATATACGGTCGTCATAAAAAGGAGCGGAGTAACCTTTTTTCATTTCATCGTCAATTAATGAGTGATCATGAACGACATTCATTAAGTTATGAACAATGCCGCGCCTTATAATCCAGTTCTTTACGTATAAATGAAAGAACGGTAAATAAGAAGAGTATAGTAAAGGTAAGGTTGCGCGCGCTAAATAGCTCGAGCTACATAGTAAAATCGTCTTTGAAATGAGTTCAGGACGTATACGGTTTACATAGAGAGAAATTTGCCCACCCATAGAATGCCCAACTAATACAATGTTTGAGAGAGATAAATGTTCAATTAAATCAATAATAATCGTTGCTAAATTGTGATAAGAATACTTAAACAGATGAGACTTATCACTTTTTCCGAACGGTGGCAAATCAAGAGCAATGACTGTTCCTTCCTTCGATAGTAAAGGAATTAGACGGCGGTAACTGAATGAGGAAGATAAAAAGCCGTGAACGAGTATGAAAGTAGGACGTTCTGTTTTATTATCATGTTCATACAATTCGTAATGAACAGTAGTGCCGCGAGTGGAAAAAGTGAAATAAGGACAAGTATATTTATGATTCATTTTTTGTCACTCCATTGATTTTTGTTCATATCATCTCCAAGGAAGAAGAAAATATGTTAACAAAAAAAGGCAAGATGACGATGTCATCTTGCCTTTCGTTTATTCAGTATTACCCGCGAACAATATTAGGCGGTGTTTTTCCTTGTAACCCTGCAACTAAATTTTCAGCGGCGGTCATGGCCATTTGCTGACGAGTTTTTAATGTTGCAGATCCGATATGTGGTAAAGTCACAACATTTTGTAATGATAAGAGTGGATTATCTTTTTGAATCGGCTCTTGTGTAAATGTATCGATACCTGCTGCAAAGATTTTCTTTTCTGTTAAAGCATGGATTAACGCTTTTTCATCTACTGTTTTGCCGCGAGAAGCATTAATGAAGATTGCTGTGTCTTTCATTAATGAAAATTCCTTTTCTCCGATAAGGTGATATGTTTCATCTGTTAATGGAGTAAGAAGAACAATAAAGTCAGACTGATTCAGTAGCGTCTGTAAATCACAATATGTAGCATCGAATTTTTGTTCAGCTTCTTCTTTACGACGGCGGTTATAGTAAAGAACATTCATATCAAATCCGAATTTTGCTCGTTTTGCAACGGCTTCTCCAATTCGGCCCATACCGATAATACCAATTGTGCTATGGTGTACATCTAGTCCGAAGTGTTCTTTTCCGATTTCAGCGTTCCATTCACCATTTTTCACGTAAGAATCGAGTTCGCAAACGCGGCGCCCAGCTGATAGCATAAGGGCGAAAACGAGATCAGCTACTGTATCATCTAATACGTATGGTGTATTTGTTCCGATAACATTTCGGTTTTTCATCGCTTGTAAATCAAAATTATCGTAACCGACAGAAATGTTGCTCACTACTTTTAAGTTAGGAGCTACTGTCAGTAATTCTTCATTAATAGCAGATCCGAAATTTAATAACCCATCTTTATCTTGTATTTTCTCTAATAGAATATCACGAGGTACTTTCTCATTTTGATCCCATTTTTCATAATCACAGTGTTCTGATAAATAGTTTTCTACAAATGTTGGAACTGGTTCAGCAATATAAACTTTTGGTTTCACGGTTCCATCCCCTTTCGCTTTATCCCGCATTTTTCCGCTGATTAAAGTTTCACTTTATTTTGACATAATTCAATAGAAAAATCTTCTTTTCAAACTTGAAAGGGTATTTGTATAATTTAGACACAAACGAAAAGGAAGGATGATTTATATGGTGACAGAAAAAGAATTAGAATTATTAGCTTGTCTTGAAAAGAGTAGTCGATTATCTGTAGATACATTAGCGAAGCTGTTAAATATAGAAGTAGAAGAAGTAAAGAAGATGGTTGCGAGATTAGAAAATGAAAAGATTATTGTGGATTATGTAACACATATCGATTGGACGAAAGTGAAAGAACATACAGGTTTAACGGCAATGATCGATGTGAAAGTTACGCCAAAGCATGGCGTTGGATTTGATGCGGTTGCTGAGCAAATTTATCGTTATTCAGAAGTGAAATCCGTTTATTTAATGTCAGGGACATATGATCTTTCTATTACATTAGAAGGGAAAACGATGGGGGAAGTAGCGATGTTTGTTTCTTAGAAATTAGCAACAATTGAATCTGTCGTTTCTACAACTACTCATTTCATTTTGAAGAAGTATAAACATGAGGGTGTTATTTATGAAAAAGACGATGATGATAAGCGAATTGTGGTGACACCATGAAGCAATTTGAACTATCTAGATCAGCAGAATCTTTAAAACCATCTGGTATTCGAAAATTTTTTGATTTAGCAGCAAATATGAAAGGTGTTATCTCCCTCGGGGTAGGAGAGCCAGATTTTGTTACCCCTTGGAATGTAAGGCAAGCATGTATTCGTTCTTTGGAACAAGGGTATACGTCATATACAGCAAATGCAGGATTATTAGAGCTCCGTCAAGAAATAGCAAAGTATCTAAAAAAACAATTTGCAGTATCTTATGACCCAAGTGATGAAATCATTGTTACAGTTGGAGCGAGCCAGGCGTTAGATGTAGCGATGCGCGCCATTATAAATCCTGATGATGAAGTGCTCATTATTGAACCAAGCTTCGTTTCTTATGCACCACTTGTGACATTAGCTGGAGGAGTTCCGGTTCCTGTGGCGACTACTTTAGAAAACGAGTTTAAAGTACTACCAGAACAGATTGAAGCAGTTATTACAGCGAAAACAAAGGCGATTTTGCTTTGTTCACCAAATAACCCGACAGGTGCAATGCTAAATAAATCCGAGCTTGAAGAAATAGCAGTGATTGTTGAGAAGTACAATCTAATTGTATTATCTGATGAAATTTATGCAGAGCTTGTATACGACGAAGTATATACAAGTTTCGCGAGTATTAAAAATATGCGTGAGCATACGATTTTAATTTCGGGATTTTCAAAAGGGTTTGCGATGACAGGATGGCGTCTCGGTATGATTGCAGCTCCTGTTCAATTTTCAGAATTAATGCTCAAAATCCATCAGTATTCAATGATGTGTGCACCGACGATGTCTCAGTTTGCAGCACTTGAGGCGTTACGCGCAGGGAACGATGAAGTGATTCGAATGAGAGATAGTTATAAGAAGCGTCGTAACTTCATGACGAAATCTTTCAATGAAATGGGCTTAACGTGTCATGTGCCAGGCGGAGCATTTTATGTTTTCCCTTCTATATCTTCAACAGGATTATCTTCAGCGGAATTTGCAGAACAGTTATTGCTGGAAGAAAAAGTGGCTGTTGTCCCTGGTACCGTATTTGGCGAAAGTGGTGAAGGTTTTATTCGTTGTTCTTATGCAACATCGCTTGAACAACTTATGGAAGCAATGAAGAGAATGGAACGGTTTGTAGAGAATAAAAAAAGGACAAAACGTAATACGTTTTGTCCATAAAAGGGGGGGAATACTAGAAAGCCATGTGTTAGTAGTCTATCCCAATATTGGATAATTATACTTCTTTAAGGGAAATTTTTCATGAATTTTGAATGAGTTCTGTCATAGTGGTATAATTTACTAATATAAGGTATACGCATTCTAGATAACGTTATCTAGAATGCGTACTAACCAATCGGATATTTAAAATAAATATATCTGCTTTGCTCTCTATAATTGTAGAGAGAATGGTAAACGTATGGGAGTGTTTCATATGTCAGAACAATATACAACAGGAGTGGTTGTAACAGGGAAAGTGACTGGAATTCAAGATTACGGTGCGTTTGTAGCGTTAGATGCAGAAACACAAGGGCTTGTGCATATATCTGAAATTACAAATGGATATGTAAAGGATATTCATGACTTTTTAAAGGTCGGCGATACAGTAGAAGTAAAGGTACTTTCAATTGATGAAGAGCACAGAAAAATGAGTTTATCGTTAAAAGCGGCGAAAAGAAAACAAGGAAGGATTCTTATACCGAACCCATCTGAAAACGGATTTAATACGCTGCGAGAAAAGTTGGCAGAATGGATTGAAGAGTCCGAGTTAACAAAGTAAAAGAGGAACGCATATGAGCGTTCCTCTTTTACTTTATCTTATGATATATATTTGCAAATATGATTGCATGCAATCATATTCGTATGTCGGAGGTGAAAGGACATACTGATTATCGAATTTCGTTTGTTTCTGGGTGCGTACCAAGATTTTCAGATGGTTTAAACAGTAAACCAAGGTTGATAAGCCCAGATATACCAACGATGCCGTAAATAATACGTGCAAGAGCTGAATTTTGTCCACCGAAAATGGCTGCTACTAAGTCAAACTGGAAAAACCCGATTAGTCCCCAGTTCACAGCGCCAATTACAGTAAAGACTAATGCGATACGTTGTAAAGTACTCATGAAAAAGCCCCCCTTAATTGTGAAGCATGAGCAAGCGATGAGTTAATTAACTCTTTTATAGAATGGGGTAGTTATGTTGTTTTTATACATAAAAAATGTTTGAAAGAAGATGTATATACATCTATACCGAAAAATGCGAATTTTTATGCAAAAAATGAACTTTTTCTAAAAAATATATATTGGTTACGTTTACAATGTTTGAATCGCTTGATTTACAACTTCAGTTTCGCTAAAGTGAATACAGAAATACATATCCATAATTGGAGGGAAAAAGATGAGTACACATGTAACGTTCGACTATTCTAAAGCGTTATCCTTCATCGGTGAACATGAAATCACTTATTTACGTGATGCAGTGAAAGTAACACATCACGCAATCCACGAAAAAACTGGAGCTGGGAACGATTTCCTTGGGTGGGTAGACCTTCCGCTTCAATATGACAAAGAAGAATTTGCTCGCATTCAAAAATGCGCAGAAAAAATTAAAAATGACTCTGACATTTTACTTGTTGTAGGTATCGGTGGTTCTTACTTAGGAGCACGTGCAGCAATCGAAATGTTAAACCATTCTTTCTACAACACGCTTTCTAAAGAACAACGTAAAACTCCACAAGTGCTATTTGTTGGACAAAACATTAGCTCCACTTACATGAAAGATTTAATGGACGTATTAGAAGGTAAAGACTTCTCTATTAACGTTATTTCCAAATCAGGTACAACAACAGAGCCAGCACTAGCATTCCGTATCTTCCGTAAGTTATTAGAAGAAAAGTATGGAAAAGAAGAAGCTCGCAAACGTATTTATGCAACTACAGATAAAGCGCGTGGTGCATTAAAAACATTAGCTGATAACGAAGGTTACGAAACATTTGTTATTCCAGATGATGTTGGAGGTCGTTTCTCTGTATTAACGCCAGTTGGTTTATTACCAATCGCAGTAAGTGGCTTAAATATTGAAGAGATGATGAAAGGTGCAGCTGCTGGTCGTGATGACTTCGGAACATCAGAACTAGAAGAAAATCCAGCTTACCAATATGCAGTAGTTCGTAACGCTTTATACAATAAAGGAAAAACAATTGAAATGCTTGTTAACTATGAACCAGCACTTCAATACTTCGCTGAGTGGTGGAAACAGTTATTTGGTGAAAGTGAAGGAAAAGATCAAAAAGGTATTTTCCCATCTTCAGCAAACTTCTCAACTGATTTACACTCATTAGGTCAATACGTTCAAGAAGGTCGTCGTGACTTATTTGAAACAGTCCTTAAAGTAGGCAAATCTACACATGAACTAACAATCGAATCAGAAGAAAACGATTTAGACGGATTAAACTACCTTGCTGGTGAAACTGTAGACTTCGTAAACACAAAAGCATACGAAGGTACATTACTTGCACATAGCGACGGGGGAGTACCAAACTTAATCGTCAATATTCCTGAATTAAATGAGTACACATTCGGTTACCTTGTATACTTCTTCGAAAAAGCATGTGCGATGAGCGGCTACTTATTAGGCGTGAATCCATTTGACCAACCTGGAGTAGAAGCATATAAGAAAAACATGTTTGCTTTACTTGGTAAACCAGGATTTGAAGAATTAAAAGCAGAATTAGAAGAGCGTTTAAAATAATAAAAAGCGACCGGATTCCGGTCGCTTTTTATTATTTTATCGAAAAGTCCATCAGTATATTCAAACTAAAGTGGGTATGCTAAAGGAAAAGTCTAGGAGGGATGGGCTTGATTCCGATTCAATCAAATTTAGAAGGACGTACATATGCGTTATATAAATTAGAAGAGATTATGAAACCACTTGGATATAGCATTGGTGGTAATTGGGATTATGATAAAGGATGCTTCGATTACAAAATCGATGAAGAAGATGGGTATCAATTTTTACGAGTGCCATTTACAGCCATTGATGGAGAACTAGATGTACCAGGCGTAATAGTTCGTCTTGGAACGCCGTATATTCTTTCGCACGTATATCAAGACGAACTAGATGATAATGTGAATACTTTAACAGCTGGAACAAGTGGAATGGATCAATTTGCTGAGCCGAAAGATCCAGATGGAGATGTGAAAAGAAAATATATCAATATTGGGAAAGTGCTCATGCAAGAATTAGAGCGTCATTTTACTAATGGTGAATAACAATGAGTATGTCGCTTTCAATGAGAACAAAGGAATGAACTGGATTAATCATATATTGTTCGTCGCGCTTTATACCTAGTAAGAGAATGTTTTGCTTTAAAAGAGTATAGCTACAATTGGCAAAAGTTTGTCCGGTGCAGGACGATGGAAGCTTCATCAGTTGTAATTTATTATCAGAGATTTCGTCGTAAAGTGAAAATAGTACACCTGAAATGGAAGGGAATAAAAGAGAAGCGGTAAATACATAGCTCGTTAATTTATTTCCTTCTATAATTTCTGACGCGCCAGCTCTCGTTGCATTTTGTATTTGTTCAGAAGTAAGAAGTTCAGCGATGCAGTGAATGTTTGGGTTGAGCCCTTTTGCAGTTAAAATATTTAAAATGGACTGTGTATCCGCTAAGCTTTC
>NZ_JARVGY010000001.1:3285000-5379421 GCF_040460035.1 Bacillus cereus group sp. MG1
GCTTATCATAAAGGCTGAGCTGTGATGGGGAAGCTCCTTATGGAGCGAAGTCTTTGATTCCCCGCTGCCAAGAAAAGCTTCTAGCGAGATAAAAGGTGCCTGTACCGCAAACCGACACAGGTAGGCGAGGAGAGAATCCTAAGGTGTGCGAGAGAACTCTGGTTAAGGAACTCGGCAAAATGACCCCGTAACTTCGGGAGAAGGGGTGCTTTCTTAACGGAAAGCCGCAGTGAATAGGCCCAAGCGACTGTTTAGCAAAAACACAGCTCTCTGCGAAGCCGTAAGGCGAAGTATAGGGGGTGACACCTGCCCGGTGCTGGAAGGTTAAGGAGAGGGGTTAGCGTAAGCGAAGCTCTGAACTGAAGCCCCAGTAAACGGCGGCCGTAACTATAACGGTCCTAAGGTAGCGAAATTCCTTGTCGGGTAAGTTCCGACCCGCACGAAAGGTGTAACGATTTGGGCACTGTCTCAACCAGAGACTCGGTGAAATTATAGTACCTGTGAAGATGCAGGTTACCCGCGACAGGACGGAAAGACCCCGTGGAGCTTTACTGTAGCCTGATATTGAATTTTGGTACAGTTTGTACAGGATAGGCGGGAGCCATTGAAACCGGAGCGCTAGCTTCGGTGGAGGCGCTGGTGGGATACCGCCCTGACTGTATTGAAATTCTAACCTACGGGTCTTATCGACCCGGGAGACAGTGTCAGGTGGGCAGTTTGACTGGGGCGGTCGCCTCCTAAAGTGTAACGGAGGCGCCCAAAGGTTCCCTCAGAATGGTTGGAAATCATTCGTAGAGTGCAAAGGCATAAGGGAGCTTGACTGCGAGACCTACAAGTCGAGCAGGGACGAAAGTCGGGCTTAGTGATCCGGTGGTTCCGCATGGAAGGGCCATCGCTCAACGGATAAAAGCTACCCCGGGGATAACAGGCTTATCTCCCCCAAGAGTCCACATCGACGGGGAGGTTTGGCACCTCGATGTCGGCTCATCGCATCCTGGGGCTGTAGTCGGTCCCAAGGGTTGGGCTGTTCGCCCATTAAAGCGGTACGCGAGCTGGGTTCAGAACGTCGTGAGACAGTTCGGTCCCTATCCGTCGTGGGCGTAGGAAATTTGAGAGGAGCTGTCCTTAGTACGAGAGGACCGGGATGGACGCACCGCTGGTGTACCAGTTGTTCTGCCAAGGGCATAGCTGGGTAGCTATGTGCGGAAGGGATAAGTGCTGAAAGCATCTAAGCATGAAGCCCCCCTCAAGATGAGATTTCCCATAGCGTAAGCTAGTAAGATCCCTGAAAGATGATCAGGTTGATAGGTTCGAGGTGGAAGCATGGTGACATGTGGAGCTGACGAATACTAATAGATCGAGGACTTAACCATATAATATGAAGCAATGTTATCTAGTTTTGAAAGAATATAAAAAACTTGTTGACTTTCAAAAGTGAATGAGTTACAATAATTCTTGTCTTAAATGAATACAGTCTGGTAATGATGGCAGAGAGGTCACACCCGTTCCCATACCGAACACGGAAGTTAAGCTCTCTAGCGCCGATGGTAGTTGGGACCTTGTCCCTGTGAGAGTAGGACGTTGCCAGGCAAATGGAGGATTAGCTCAGCTGGGAGAGCACCTGCCTTACAAGCAGGGGGTCGGCGGTTCGATCCCGTCATCATCCACCATTTAGCCGACTTAGCTCAATTGGTAGAGCAACTGACTTGTAATCAGTAGGTTGGGGGTTCAAGTCCTCTAGTCGGCACCAGAAATCATGGCGGTTGTGGCGAAGTGGTTAACGCACCGGATTGTGGCTCCGGCATTCGTGGGTTCGATTCCCATCAGTCGCCCCATTTTTCTTAAATAAATTAATATGCGGGTGTGGCGGAATTGGCAGACGCACCAGACTTAGGATCTGGCGCCTTTGGCGTGGGGGTTCGACTCCCTTCACCCGCACTTTTAATTAAATAACTCATACATGTCTTGCGGAAGTAGTTCAGTGGTAGAATACAACCTTGCCAAGGTTGGGGTCGCGGGTTCGAATCCCGTCTTCCGCTCCAATTTTCAATATGACATGCCGGGGTGGCGGAACAGGCAGACGCACAGGACTTAAAATCCTGCGGTGGGTGACCACCGTGCGGGTTCGACCCCCGCCCTCGGCACCATATGCGCCCGTAGCTCAATTGGATAGAGCGTTTGACTACGGATCAAGAGGTTAGGGGTTCGACTCCTCTCGGGCGCGCTTTTATTAACGGGAAGTGGCTCAGCTTGGTAGAGCACCTGGTTTGGGACCAGGGGGTCGCAGGTTCAAATCCTGTCTTCCCGATATTCCTAAAAACATGGGGCCTTAGCTCAGCTGGGAGAGCGCCTGCCTTGCACGCAGGAGGTCAGCGGTTCGATCCCGCTAGGCTCCACTTATATTAATATCATTTATGGCGGTGTAGCTCAGCTGGCTAGAGCGTACGGTTCATACCCGTGAGGTCGGGGGTTCGATCCCCTCCGCCGCTACCATAAAGGACCTTTAGCTCAGCTGGTTAGAGCAGACGGCTCATAACCGTCCGGTCGTAGGTTCGAGTCCTACAAGGTCCACCATTAGACGTATATATCTCGGAGGTATACCCAAGTTCGGCTGAAGGGATCGGTCTTGAAAACCGACAGGCGGCGAGAGTCGCGCGGGGGTTCGAATCCCTCTACCTCCTCCATTTTTTCTAAAGTGAATATTTTATCATCGCGGGGTGGAGCAGCACGGTAGCTCGTCGGGCTCATAACCCGAAGGTCGCAGGTTCAAATCCTGTCCCCGCAACCAAATGGTCCCGTGGTGTAGTGGTTAACATGCCTGCCTGTCACGCAGGAGATCGCCGGTTCGACCCCGGTCGGGACCGCCATTTTTTACATAAAGGCTCGGTAGCTCAGTCGGTAGAGCAGAGGACTGAAAATCCTCGTGTCGGCGGTTCGATTCCGTCCCGAGCCACCATTTTGAAATCACGAGCCGACTTAGCTCAATTGGTAGAGCAACTGACTTGTAATCAGTAGGTTGGGGGTTCAAGTCCTCTAGTCGGCACCACTTTCAAAATGAGCCATTAGCTCAGTTGGTAGAGCATCTGACTTTTAATCAGAGGGTCGAAGGTTCGAGTCCTTCATGGCTCACCATTTACAATTTAATGCGGGTGTAGTTTAGTGGTAAAACAAGAGCCTTCCAAGCTCTGGTCGAGAGTTCGATTCTCTTCACCCGCTTTTTAATTATGGGCCTATAGCTCAGCTGGTTAGAGCGCACGCCTGATAAGCGTGAGGTCGATGGTTCGAGTCCATTTAGGCCCACCATAATTGTTCCGCAGTAGCTCAGTGGTAGAGCTATCGGCTGTTAACCGATCGGTCGTAGGTTCGAGTCCTACCTGCGGAGCCATATTTATAGAGAAGTACCCAAGTGGCTCAAGGGGCTCCCCTGCTAAGGGAGTAGATCGCGAACGCGGTGCGAGGGTTCGAATCCCTTCTTCTCTGCCAGAACTGGCCCGTTGGTCAAGTGGTTAAGACACCGCCCTTTCACGGCGGTAACACGGGTTCGAATCCCGTACGGGTCATACTAAAAGAGATAGCATAATCTGCTATCTCTTTTTTGTTGTATAAAAGTGAACTTTGGATAGTCTGCTTTTTTATGCATAGAAGAAATATGAAGTATGGGCTGTTGCAGTTGGGTATATAGAGCGGTAAATACAATCATGTTATTTATTTGGACCTGTATGGATATGAAGGAATTATCTATCTAAAATGATACCTCAAGTTGAACTTTTACCCCAGCTGTATGGCTGTAGCCTCCTACACTTGGAGAAACGGATGAAAATAAATAATATATAGAAGAAGCTGCTTTCTCTCAACAGGTGTGATCTACTGAAGACAGCTTTTTTATGTTGTCAGTATTGTCGAGTTTTGTCGGTAAATCGATATATTGCAAAAATCGCTGATATAATTTGAGTTACGATCGATAAATTTTAATAATCGCTGATATATTTGGAGTTACGGTCGATATATTCTAAAAATCGCCGATATAATTTCACTTACCGATGAAAACCACAAGAAAAACCCTTTCACAATCTAAAGAAAACGCCTCCATTGAAATGGATTCCACACCTATTCCAATAACTTTACACTCTATGTGAAAAAGTTCACAAATAGGTCATAATTTGTGAAGTAATTCACAATAATACGTGCTACAATATGAATGTAAAGAAGTTAAACAACATTAAATTAGTATTTTAATTAATTACTTAAACAATCATAAAAAAATATATGTGAACAATAGAGAGGGGAAATTACCATGAAAAAAGGTATCAATCGTGTAGTATTAGTAGGAACAGGAGCTGTAGGTTGTAGTTACGCTTACTCAATGATTAACCAAGGTGTAGCTGAAGAATTCGTATTAGTAGATGTTAATGAAGCAAAAGCAGAAGGGGAAGCAATGGACTTAAGCCATGCGGTACCATTCTCTCCATCACCAACAAAAGTTTGGAGCGGTAGCTATGCAGATTGTAAAGATGCAGATTTAGTTGTTATCACTGCTGGGTTACCACAAAAGCCAGGTGAAACTCGTTTAGACTTAGTTGAGAAAAATACAAAGATCTTTAAACAAATCGTTCGCGGCATTATGGATAGCGGATTCGATGGAATCTTCTTAATCGCAACTAATCCAGTTGATATTTTAACTTACGTAACTTGGAAAGAATCTGGTTTACCGAAAGAGCGCGTAATCGGTTCTGGTACTACTTTAGACTCTGCTCGTTTCCGTTACATGTTAGGTGACTACTTAGATGTAGATCCACGTAACGTTCATGCTTACATCGTTGGTGAACACGGTGACACTGAACTTCCAGTATGGAGCCACGCTACTATCGGTGTACAAAAATTAGAAACAATCTTAGCTAACAACGAACAGTACAAACAAGAAGACTTAGACAAAATCTTCGAAAACGTACGTGATGCAGCTTACCATATCATCGAGCGTAAAGGTGCAACTTACTACGGAATCGGTATGTCACTACTTCGTGTAACTAAAGCAATCTTAAACAACGAGAACAGCGTATTAACTGTATCTGCATACCTTGAAGGTCAATACGGCGAGAAAGATGCTTACGTAGGTGTTCCAGCTGTAATTAACCGCGAAGGTGTACGTGAAATCGTAGAACTTGAGCTAAATGAAGAGGAAAAAGTGAAGTTCGCTCATTCTGTAAAAGTATTAAAAGAAACAATGGCACCAGTACTATAATAATTGCTAAATAATTCAGAGGTGGGAAACTGCTTCTTACCTCTGAACTTATATAATTTAATATAAATTCCTTTTCCGGTTTCCCTTGTATATCCCCAATATACCCCTTTTGCTGGATAAGGGTCGTTTATAGAAAAGAGCACTCTATTTTACGTAGAGTGCTCTTTATTATTCCGCTATTTGCCGGGCAGTAAAAACCCACTGATTAAAGTTTCATTTTATTATTTTTTAGGTGTTAATCCTAATTTCTTTAAAATATCTGCCAGTGTACCGCTTTTGGATTTTTCTACAGGTGTTTGTGATTTAGATGCATCTGGACCTTTTTTCAAGAAGTTCCTTTCAACGAAGCGAATATCTTTTTCGTCGACAATACCATCTTTATTAAGGTCTCCGTCTTTTACAGTTAGTCCTTTTTTACCATAGTTGCTAGCGATAATTTCAGCATCTTTAATATCGATTACTTTATCAGCATTTACATCGCCGGCAAGGTTTTCGTCAGGTCTTGCATAATAATATTGGCCAAGCAGCTTACCGTCTTTTTCAGTACCAAGTTTCGTTGTTAGGCGGTTTGTTAAATGTCCTGTCACCTCTACATATAAGTTATAGTCGCGTTTATTAACTGGAAGTCCATTTAGTTTGAAGTATCCGTATTTATCTAGTGAGCCTTCAAACTTATGACGGTAAGAATCAGTCGCATATACTTTTACGCCAAGCTTTGTATAATCGAACTTTTCATCTAAATATTCGCGTTCATTTAAGAACGCACCAGGTTTAATATTTCCTTCTACTAGTGAGTTTAAGGACATAACTGAGAATGTTTGATCTTGAAGTACACGCATTCTATTTGGTTCTGATTCACCTTGTTTCCAGTAAACAAAAATTGGTGACTCTAATTGAGCGTTTGCTTCATAAAATTCATCATTTTCTACTTTGAAAGTTACATCAATGAACGGGAAATCACCATCTAATCCAGCAAAGTTTTTGTCATCGATAGCGCCGCCAACTGTAACAGAACCTGCCTCTAATTTCGGTTCATTTACTTTTGCAGTTACTCCTTTTTCGGAAAGTAGCTTTTCAAAAGCAGGATTAAATTTCGCATTTCAATAACATTGTGACAAAAAATATTGAGAAACATTTTTTTATGACAGATTATTTTGTTTTGATTTTGAGTGGAAAATAGCATGAAAAATAGGATAAACATAATAAAATAAAGGTTGAGAAAAAATAATTGGTAAAAATATAGAAGAATAATAAAGCGTTTTCAATGAATATTCGTCAAAATTCGATATTTTACACGGAAATGTGAAGAAAAACTAACATTTTTAAGAAAAAAACGAATGTTTTTTATAAATTAACAAGGATATTGCAGTTTTTCGCAGAAATAGTTAAAGTATAAAAAATTCTGTCATCTAAGTGAGGTGAGCATATTGAGTGTAATAAATTGTGAAGAAGTGAAACGAGATGAGTTTCATACAGAAAAGTACTATGAAAGTTATAACATCTTTGGCGCACATGTTGTGACGGAAGATGAGATTCAAGGGGTACGATTTACAGTCTGGGCTCCTCATGCGAAAGCAATGAGTGTTGTTGGAGATTTTAATGAGTGGGATTATGAGCAACATAAGATGCTACAAGTGACAGAAGAAGGGATTTGGTCCTTATTTATACCGCATATTGAAGAAGGAGAAATATATAAATATGCGATTGAAACGTTGGCTGGTGACGTCATTTTAAAGGCAGATCCGTATGCTATATATGCAGAAGTAAGACCGAATACGGCATCTGTAGTTTTTGATATAAAAGGATATGAATGGAATGATAAAAACTGGAATCGTAAGAAAAAGAAAAAACCGATTTATAAAGAAGCGATGACAGTTTATGAATTACATTTTGGTTCTTGGAAAAAGAAAGAAGATGGAACACTATATTCTTACAGGGAAATGGCAGAAGAACTCATTCCGTATGTGGTGGAACATCAATTTACACATATTGAAATTATGCCGCTTGTTGAGCATCCATATGATCGTTCTTGGGGATATCAAGGAACGGGATATTATGCAGCGACGAGTAGATTTGGTACACCGCATGATTTAATGTATTTTGTCGACGAATGTCATAAATATGGAATCGGTGTCATTTTAGATTGGGTACCGGGGCATTTTTGTAAAGATGCTCACGGTTTATATTTGTTTGATGGCACACCGACCTATGAATATAAAGATAAAGATGTACAAGAAAATCTAGTATGGGGAACTGTCAATTTTGATTTAGGAAAGAGAGAGGTACGTAATTTCTTAATTTCAAATGCGTTATTTTGGATGAGATATTTCCATATTGATGGTTTCAGAGTAGATGCAGTTGCGAACATGTTGTACTGGAATAAAGAAGGACAAGAGCAAAGTAATGAGTACGCTGTGTCATTTTTAAGGGAGTTAAATGAAGCAGTGTTTGCAGAGGATGAAGATTTTCTTATGACGGCAGAGGATTCAACAGCTTGGCCACTTGTAACAGCACCAACGTATGAAGGTGGGCTTGGATTCAATTACAAATGGAATATGGGCTGGATGAATGACGTGCTGAAATATATGGAGTGTGCGCCAGAGTACAGAAAATATATTCATGAGAAAATGACGTTCTCTTTACTATATGCTTACTCTGAAAACTTCATATTACCCCTTTCTCATGATGAAGTCGTTCATGGGAAAAAGTCGTTATTAAATAAAATGCCAGGTGATTACTGGGATAAGTTTGCTCAGCTTCGTTTATTATATGGATATTTCTTTACTCACCCAGGAAAGAAATTACTTTTCATGGGAGGAGAATTCGGGCAGTTTGATGAGTGGAAAGACCTTGAAGATTTAGATTGGAATTTACATGATTTTGAAATGCATCGTTATATGCATGATTACTTTAAAGAGCTCATAGCATTGTATAAGCGCTCAAAACCACTTTGGCAGCTTGATCATTCGCCTGAAGGTTTTCAGTGGATTGATGCTAATAATAACGAGCAAAGTATTTTCTCGTTTATCCGCCAAGGGGATAAACAAGAAGATGCGTTAGTTATCGTATGTAATTTTACGAAAGCTACATATGAAAACTATAAAGTAGGTGTACCAGATTTCGAGTATTATAACGAGATTTTAAACAGTGATGCACAGCAATATGGCGGTTCGGGACAAGTGAATAAGAAACGTCTTAAGACGATTCTAGAACCGTACCATAATCAAGCAGCACATGTAGAGATTACAATTCCACCATTTGGCGTATCCATATTACGACCAGTGAAGACGAGAAAGGGGAGCAAAAAACAAGATGGCTCAAAAACAAAAGTGCGTAGCAATGTTACTAGCAGGGGGAAAAGGTAGTCGTTTAAGTGCATTAACAAAGAATTTAGCCAAGCCAGCTGTTCCATTTGGTGGTAAATATCGCATTATTGATTTTACGCTAAGTAACTGTGCGAATTCTGGTATTGAAACGGTTGGGATTTTAACGCAATATCAACCACTCGAACTTCATAATTATATCGGAATCGGAAATGCGTGGGATTTAGACCGAGTAAACGGTGGGGTCACAGTCTTACCTCCTTATGCGGAGTCTTCAGGGGTTAAGTGGTATACAGGTACGGCAAGTGCCATTTATCAAAACTTAAACTATTTAAGTCAGTATGAACCGGAGTATGTTCTCATTTTATCAGGCGACCATATTTATAAAATGGATTACAGTAAGATGCTAGATTACCATATTCAGAAAGAATCGGACGTATCCATTTCTGTTATTGAAGTACCTTGGGATGAAGCGAGTCGCTTTGGCATTATGAATACAAATGAAGAAATGGAGATTGTTGAGTTTGAAGAGAAACCACAATTTCCAAGAAGTAATCTTGCATCAATGGGAATCTATATTTTTAATTGGTCAATTTTGAAAGAGTATTTAGAGATGGATGCAAGAAACCCTGAATCTAGTAACGATTTTGGAAAAGACGTACTTCCCCTTTTATTGGATGAAGGGAAGAAGCTAATGGCGTATCCGTTTGAAGGATATTGGAAAGATGTTGGAACGGTGAAGAGCTTATGGGAAGCGAATATGGATTTGCTTCGCGATGAAACATCACTGAATTTAAACGATCGTAATTGGCGTATTTACTCTGTCAATCCAAACGAACCGCCTCAATATATTGCTGAAAAGGCGAAAGTAGAAGAATCGCTTATTAACGAAGGGTGCGTCATTGAAGGGGACGTGAAGCATTCTGTGTTATTCCAAGGAGTGACGGTGGAAGAAGGAAGTATGGTGATTGATTCTGTCGTTATGCCAGGGGCTAAGATTGGTAAAAATGTTGTGATTGAAAGAGCGATTGTTGGATCAGAAATGGTTATCGAGGATGGAACAATCATTCGTCCAGAAAAGAATGTTGACGATGTAGTATTAATTGCTGAAGGGAAATAGAAAAGGGGGATGAAATGAATGGGAGAAAAAATGTTAGGAATTATTAATGCAACGGGAAGTTTTCCTTCCTTAAAGAAAGTAACAGGGCATCGTTCACTAGCGGCGTTACCGTTTGGGGGCCGTTATCGACTCATTGATTTCATGCTTTCAAATATGGTGAATTCTAGTATTCATAGTGTGGCAGTTTTTACAAGCCATAAAAATCGTTCGTTAATGGACCATGTTGGTTCAGGAAAACAGTGGGATTTAGATAGAAAACGAGACGGACTATTTTTATTCCCGCCAAACTGCCAATGTGACCAAGATGAATTTGGGTCTTTTGCACACTTTAGAAGACATATTGATTATTTTCTAAGAAGCAGAGAAGAGTACGTTGTTATTACGAATAGCCATCTCGTAACAGCATTAAATTTTCAAGCGGTGTTAGAGCGACATATACATACGGCAGCTGATATTACGGAAGTTTGCCATGAAGGGGTTTCACTTCAAACATATGTGTTAAAGAAACAATTATTGTTAGACTTATTTGAGTCATATAAAGATCTGGAACAATACAGTTTATTTGATGTAGTGAGAGAAAAGCGCGGGAAATCATTACACATTGCTACATATGAACATACTGGATATGTAGCAATTATTGACTCGATTGAAAGTTACTATAAACATAGCTTAGAAATTTTGCAACCTGCTATTTGGAAGCAATTATTTAAGAAAGAAGCACCGATCTTTACGAAAGTAAAAGATGAGCCACCAACTCGTTATTTAAAGGGTGCAGTCGTGAAAAATACAATGATTGCAAACGGTAGTATTATTGAAGGGGAAGTCGAAAACAGTGTTGTTTCTCGTTCAGTTAAAATTGGAAAAGGTTCAATTATTCGTAACAGTATTATTATGCAAAAGAGCCAAATTGGAGATAACTGTATAATAGATGGTGTTATTATTGATAAAGATGTGAAAATTGGTGACGGTGTCGTATTAAAAGGAAACGCCGATGGGCCGTATGTTGTAGAAAAAGGAAGCGTACAAAACAGTACGATTAATAGTTATTCTTAAAAGAATCAGTGGGGGCTTTTTCCTCCACTGATTAAAGTTTTAATTCAAATGAAAACTCGAAGGGAGGAAGCTGCAAGAGGAGTAATAAAAACTTTTCGCGCAGTGGGACAACAAGTGAATATTTTATTTGCAGTATCAGAATGTGTACCGTTTGTGAAATCGGGAGGATTAGCTGATGTAGCGGGTGCGCTCCCAAAAGAGCTGAAAAAATTAGGAGTGGACGTTCGTATTATACTTCCGAATTATAGCCTCATTCCGCAAAAGTTAAGAGATGGATGTACGTTACATAAAGTAATTAACGTCCCGCTTGGGTGGAGAAATCAATATTGTGGAATTTTAAAAGGTGAGCAAGACGGAATTACGTATTACTTAATAGATAATGAATATTATTTTAAGAGAGATTCTCTGTATGGTCATTATGATGACGGAGAGCGTTTTTCTTATTTCTCAAAAGCGGTGTTAGAGTGTATTCCGCACCTTGATTTTGAAGTGGATGTTCTTCATAGCCACGATTGGCATACGGCTATGGTTAATTTCTTACTTCGTGAAAAGTATCAAGATAACCCGTTATATGAGCGTATTAAAACGGTATATACAATTCATAACTTACAGTTCCAAGGTGTATTTCCTCCTGAAGTAATGTACGACTTGTTAGAACTTGGTGATGAATATTTCCACAGTGAGCAGTTAGAGTTTTATGGGAATGTGAACTTTATGAAGGGCGGTATTATCGCTTCGGATCAAATTACAGCGGTGAGCCCGACATATAAAGAAGAAATTCAATATGAATTTTTCGGTGAGAAGTTAGATGGATTACTGCGAAAATATAATGATAAGCTTAGCGGCATTGTAAATGGTATTGATACGAGCGTATATAATCCAGAAACGGATTCGTATATTAAGGCTCAGTATGATGCAGAGTCATTATATGAAAAGAGTGAAAATAAACGCGCCTTGCAGCGTTATTTTGGTTTGCCAGAAAAAGAGGATACACCAATTATTTCAATGGTAACGAGATTAACGAAGCAAAAAGGTCTTGATTTAGTACGTACTGTATTCCGCGAAATAATGGAAGAAGATGTACAATGTATTATTTTAGGATCAGGTGATTCGGAATATGAGCAATTCTTTGAATGGATGGCATATGAGTATCCGGAGAAGGTAAAAGTTTATATCGGATTTAATGAAGAATTAGCTCATCAAGTGTATGCAGGAAGTGATTTATTCTTAATGCCATCGCTGTTTGAACCGTGTGGACTTGGACAACTTATCGCATTAGCATACGGTACGATTCCAATTGTAAGAGAAACAGGTGGATTAAACGATACGGTACATTCTTATGATGAAGAAACTGGAGAAGGAAATGGTTTTAGTTTCACGAATTTTAATGCACATGACATGCTGCATACGATTCATCGTGCAATTGAATTCTATCACGATAAACCGGTATGGGAGCAGCTTGTAAAACAAGCGATGACTGAAGATTATAGCTGGGAGCAATCGGCTCTTGCTTATAAGGAATTGTATAAAAGTCTCATGGAATAACATGTAGGTGGTGAAAAAATGTTTACTCATGTTGAAAGTTTTAAATCAACTTTTCTAGAAAAGTTAGAGACGATGTATGGTAAAAGTTTTAAAGATTCTACAACTCGTGATCAATATAATACACTCGGCCATATGGTACGTGAGTATATGAATAGTCAATGGATTGCAACGAATGAGAGTTATCGATCCGGAGAGCAAAAGCAAATGTATTACTTGTCTATTGAGTTTTTGCTTGGACGTTTGCTTGGAAGTAACATCTTGAATTTAGGTATTAGAGATGTATGCGAGCAAGGGTTATCTGAACTAGGGATTTCGTTACAAGAGTTAGAAGAAGTGGAAGCAGATGCAGGCCTTGGTAATGGTGGGCTTGGACGCTTAGCAGCCTGTTTTCTCGATTCACTTGCATCTTTAAACTTGCCAGGACACGGCTGTGGAATTCGTTATAAACATGGTTTGTTTGATCAGAAAATTGTTGATGGTTATCAAGTCGAATTTCCAGAACAGTGGCTTCTTCATGAAAACGTATGGGAAGTAAGAAGGCATGATCAAGCTGTAGAAGTAAGTTATTTCGGCAATGTTGAACCGCTAGAAATTGACGGGCGTTTAGAGTTTAGGCATACAAATGCAGAAGTCATTATGGCCGTGCCATATGATGTGCCGGTAGTTGGCTATGAGACGAGTACTGTAAATACACTTAGACTTTGGAATGCTGAACCAGTTCCTTTCCCGCAAAACTGCAAAGATATTTTGAAATATAAGCGTGAAACAGAGGCTGTATCGGAGTTTTTATATCCAGATGATACGCATGATGAGGGAAAAATACTTCGTTTAAAACAACAGTATTTCCTCGTATCAGCAAGTTTGCAAAATATCGTTCGAATGCATAGAGAAAGATATGGTGACCTTCGTCAACTACATGAAAAAATTGCGATCCACATTAACGATACACATCCGGTTTTAGCAATTCCGGAACTGATGCGTATTTTACTAGACGAAGAAAAGTTAGCATGGGAAGAAGCTTGGCACATAACGACGCAGACGATTTCTTATACGAATCATACGACGTTATCAGAAGCGCTCGAAAAGTGGCCAATTCACATTTTTAAACCGTTATTACCGAGAATTTATATGATTATTGAAGAGATTAATGAACGTTTCTGTCATGAACTGTGGGAACAGTATCCGTATGAGTGGGATCGTATTGAAGCAATGGCGATTATTGCACATGACCTTGTGAAAATGGCTCATTTAGCGATTGTCGGTAGCCATAGCGTAAACGGTGTAGCGAAAATTCATACGGAAATATTAAAGCAGCGGGAAATGCGATTGTTTTATGAATTTTATCCAGATAAGTTTAATAATAAGACGAATGGAATTGCTCATAGGCGCTGGCTTATGAAAGCAAATCCACAGTTAACAAATCTCATTTCAGAGGCGATTGGAACAGAGTGGAAGAAAGAACCGATTAAGCTTCAAGAGCTACAATTAGTTCAATATGATGCGAGTTTCCAAGAGAAATTTGCAGAGGTAAAACAAGAGCGTAAAGAGATTTTAGCGGAGCGTATTCATAATACAATGGGGATTACCATTGATCCAAATTCTATTTTTGATGTGCAAGTGAAAAGATTACATGCTTACAAACGACAATTATTAAATGTTCTTCATATTTTATATTTGTATAACCGTTTGAAAGAGGATGCTAGTTTTACATTTTATCCGCGTACTTTTATTTTTGGAGCGAAAGCATCACCTGGCTATTATTACGCGAAAAAAATTATTAAATTAATAAATGAACTCGCAAGAAAAGTAAATAATGACCCGTATGTCAGTCAATATATGAAAGTTATCTTTCTAGAAAACTATCGAGTTTCTTTAGCAGAAGATATATTCCCGGCAGCGGATGTAAGTGAACAAATTTCAACGGCGAGTAAAGAAGCATCGGGAACAGGTAATATGAAATTTATGATGAATGGTGCGATTACACTCGGAACGCTAGACGGTGCTAACGTTGAAATAAAAGACCGGGTCGGTGATGATAACTGTTTCATTTTCGGTTTAACAGCCGAAGAGGTTCTTCATTACTATCAAAATGGTGGATATCGTGCAAGTGATTATTATCACCACAATGGGCACATTAAAAAGGTAGTAGATCAGTTAACGAATGGTTTCTTTGCACAGTCGGGAGCCGAATTTGAAGCAATTTACGATTCTCTCGTTATTCAAAATGATGAATATTTCGTTCTGCGAGATTTTGGTCCATATGCTGAAAGACAAGAAGCTGTCGGTAGAGCTTATGAGAACCGAACGAAGTGGCTAGAAATGTCGATTTTAAATATTGCACAGTCTGGTCATTTTGCGAGCGATCGAACGATTTTGCAGTACAGTAATGAAATTTGGGGTATTGGTAATGCAGTTAAACAGTTTTAAAGAGGTTGCTATATTGGGAGATATATTATCGATTTACCAACAGAAATGGATATTAATAAATAAAACGTGCTTAATAAAATTAAGCTCGTTTTATTTATTTTGCTTAAGAAAGAAATGGAACAGTGGTATATATGATACCTGCCCCATCATACTCTCCTGTCGCAAAGTATGAAAATGTAAAGAAACCTGTAACCGTAAAAATTACAATAAGGAAAAATGCGAAGATAAATTTTAACATGTAAGGTCCCCTCATCCAAAAATAACTTCATAGATTATTATAGTATACGAATATTTTATTTCCAATTGTTTACTGGTTAAAAATGAGAAGTCAGACATGTTTTGTATGTTGTAATGGAATGATTATTTGTAATGGATTTTGTGTTTTTTGTAAATGTCATGTTGTGATGGACGTGTGCATACTCCCAATCATGATCATTAAAATTTATGTTTCGGGGAGGGAGAAGTGGGACGACATCGAATAAGTTGACGAAACGAAAGCTACTAGCTACTTGTAGTTTATAATAATTTCGAAAAGCGATATCTCCTACTTTTGGAGAAGCGAATGTATAAAGTCCATACTGTGCGAAGGCAGTATTTATACGTGCATCTAATATGTGTAATGTGGCAAGCGCGCCACCTAGACTATGCCCAGTAGCTAGCAGTTTTTTATGTGCTGGCAATGATACGAGCATATCCATAATAGAATCACGACAAGACTCATAAATAGAGAGAAAACCGTTATGGACATTTCCGCCATTTAAAGCATAAGGATAAGGTTTTTGATTGACGAGAGAATCAATAATCCAATCTGGATCTGTTTGAGTGCCTCTGAAGGCAACGATAATTGTATCCTCAGATTCTAATATAAATCCGAACCATTCTGTTGTTTGAATGGCCTTTCCTTGAAAACCTTGTACATATTGAAAACCATCTGGTATTTCGAAAATACCATTTTGTTTATATTGTTCATACGTTAACTCACAACAAGAAGCTAACAGTATGGCAGTTTCTTTATCAAAGGATAAAGGAGTACGCATTAAGGTAGCCCTCCTTAAGAAAAGGTATAGTTTAATATATGCGGTGAGGAACTTGATTCATTCTTTTGGAGGTGGGGAATAGCTTGTATCGCTTACCTAAATCAGTGGAGGAAATTATAATGGCAAAATAAAACAGTGCCTGATAAGGGCACTGTTTACTCTTTTTCATCTCAAGGAATCGACTTTTTTAGTTATTCTTAATGAACTGACGCATGCGTTAGTTGCATAAGTAAGAGGTTTGAAAAAATAGCCTGTATATATTTGAATGATGAATAACTTACCTATTTTCTTGTGTTTGTTTGCGTTACATACAGAAAAAATTCGGAAAATAAAACATATTATTTATCTGTTTGTTTTTGCTTCTTTTTCAAATACTCCGTACGCAATTTTTCAAGTTGCTGCTTTTTATCAAATTTGGCAGGCTTCTGTTTTTCATGGAACTTTGCCACAGCTACCTGACTTTTGGAATCCAATTGATATTTTCCCACTTTGTTCACCTACTTTTCTTGTCTCTAAAGAGAATCTACTCAACAAATATAATATACCTTATTTTCCTGAAGTAAACCTTATTACTTTATTTTAACTGCTTTTTCTCGTTTGTAGACGTAAATTAAAACACCCTTTCACTTTATTACTGCAAGCAAGGGTGTTTTAATTTTATTATTTTATTAGTTGATGGCCATGCCCACATAAGGGCACAGTTTACTCTTTCCCATCTAATAAACGACCAAGGCCACCTAATACACTACCTTCGCCAGTACTTTGCGCTGCTGGGCTTGTAAGGCGTGCTGCTAATCGGCTAAGTGTTAAGGACTGAATCCAAACTGTTCCAGGTCCTTCTAACGTTGCGAAGAATAAACCTTCGCCGCCAAATAGAGCTGTTTTTACTTTTCCAACGAACTCGACATCATAGTTAATGTCTTTTGTCATAGCAACGAGACAACCTGTATCAATGCGAAGTTTCTCACCAGGTTTTAATTCACGTTTATATACAGTTCCACCTGCGTGCATGAAAGCAAGACCGTCACCTTCAAGTTTCTGCATGATGAAACCTTCACCGCCGAAGAAACCAGTTCCGATTTTTTTCGTAAACTCGATTCCGATAGAAACGCCTTTTGCAGCACAAAGAAATGCATCTTTTTGACAAACTACTTTTCCTTGATATTCTGTTAAATCTACAGGAATAATTTTACCCGGATAAGGAGCAGCAAAGGATACGTGACGCTTACCGTGACCTGTATTTGTAAATACAGTCATAAACATGCTTTCGCCTGTAACGAGACGCTTACCAGCGCCCATTAATTTTCCGAATAAACCTCCAGATGGGCCAGAACCATCACCGAAGATTGTTTCCATTTCGATGTAATCTTCCATCATCATCATTGCGCCAGCTTCTGCGATAACGCTTTCTTCTGGATCTAACTCAATTTCAACAAACTGCATATCATCGCCGTATAATTTATACTCGATTTCATGTGCTTGCATTTTTTTCACCTCGTATGTAATAGATACTTATATTGTACAGAATTTAATAGGATTAGAATACTTTAGTTTTGTTAATTTTCAAATAAAGTGGAACAAACCAAAACTGATTATCAGCTCCCGCCAATCAAGCTGTCCGCAAATACCGGGCTAAAATATGAATATGGAAATTCAACATTATATTAAAATTATAAAAAAATGGTGGAATGAAAGTGTTCTCATTTGACGTTTTGGATATAGCGTGATATAGTGAAATCACTATTGAGCTACATAATGTGGTACGGAAATAAAGCACGTTGAATTAAAGGCTGTAAGCTTGTTATACATTCATGTCCTTTATATCCACCTTTTCATGTGGATTCATAGTTTCATTTTTATTTAGGAGGTACATGACATGCAAACAGGTAAAGTTAAATGGTTCAACAGCGAAAAAGGTTTCGGTTTCATCGAAGTTGAAGGTGGAGACGATGTATTCGTTCACTTCTCAGCTATCCAAGGTGACGGATTCAAAACTTTAGAAGAAGGTCAAGAAGTTTCTTTCGAAATCGTTGAAGGTAACCGTGGACCACAAGCTGCTAACGTTACAAAAAACTAATTAGCTAGCGATAAAAAGCATTCCGATTTTCGGAATGCTTTTTTTTTATTCTTTGGAACTCGACTCATTTGAAGATAATTCGCCCTTAAAGGTACGCTCTTCAAAGTCATCAAGCATTTGCTCATATTCTTCATGTTCTTCCGTAGCGAAAACTTGCGGATTTTTTCCATACATATCTGTACCAATAAAGTTTTCGAAATCCTCTACGTAGCCTACGTTTTCTTCACTATTTACGTACATGCCATTATAGTTTTTCGAATCTTGTCTTTCTAAATCAGATGGTGTTTCAGATGTTCCGTAATTAGCAACATCTTGCCATGCATCTTCTGCATCATATTCAACAGAACGATCTTCATCATGTTTGTGGAAAGAAGGAGATAACACTTCTTCTTCGACTGGTCGTGTATTCATATTTAGCTTATTTGTCGCGTGCTGGATGCATGTTGTAGCAGTCGGCATTGCTTCTAATCTTTCAAATGGAATTTCTTCGCCAGACACTTCGCAAATGCCGTACGTACCCGCTTCTATTTTTTGCAAGGCATGTTTCGTATCCGCTAGCTGTTTATGCCAAAGTTCAATAAGCCCGAAGTCTTTTTCACGTTCATATAGCTCTGTTGCCATATCAGCTGGATGGTTATCATAGCTAGATAATTCTCCAACAGACTCACGTTCAGATGCACGATCTTCATTTTCGTGTGTTTGTATCGTTTGCTCTAGTTCGTGTTTTTGTTTTTCTAAAACGGATTTAAATTGATTTATTTGTTGTGGAGTTAACATAGTCGTCCACCTTCCTACAATTCAGTTTCTTTACATAGTATGAGCGTTGCGAGTAGGAATTATGAGATGAATTTCAGATATGAAAAAGGAGCCGCATAAGCAGCTCCTTTTATAGAAAGTATCCAAGTAATAATCCGATTCCCATGAGGAGACCGAAGATCGTATTTGTTTTTGCTGTTGCAATCATCGCAGGTACCATTTCCATTGGAATGCTTTTGCCGATAAAGCCTTTCGTCGCTTTAAATGCTTTCGGTGCACTTAAAAATACGATAAGCATCCATGGTGATACGATGCCCACGATAATTAAAGCAATTGTCCAAATGTAGGAAACGATGAACATAGAAGCAAGTACACCAACCGCTCTTTCACGTCCAACGAGAATTGCTAACGTTTTACGACCGTTTTCTTTATCGCCATCTAAGTCACGAATATTATTAGCTAGTAAAATGGCACCAATTAAAATGGAGCTTGGAATAGATAGTAAAATGACTTCTGATGTTACAGTTCCAGTTTGAATAAAGAATGAAATTCCAATAATGATAACACCCATAAATAATCCGGCTGTTAACTCTCCAAATGGTGTATAGGCAATGGGAAGTGGGCCACCCGTGTAAAGGTAAGCAACGGCCATACAAACAAGACCGATTGCAGCAAGCCACCAGCTAGAATTCATACAAATATAAACACCTAATAGTATTGCGATGCCGAAAAATCCAAATGCTAAGTTAAGCACTGTTTTTGGCTGAATGCCATCGCGAACGATAGCGCCGCCGATACCAACTGAACCTTCGTGATCGAGTCCTCTTTTATAATCAAAGTATTCATTAAACATGTTTGTTGCTGCCTGAATGAGAAGACAAGCAAGAAGCATTATAAGGAAAAGAGGGAGATGGATTTGATTTATACCTCCGACCTGCATTGCATAGGCTGTTCCGATGAAAACAGGAACGAAAGCTGCTGTTAATGTATGGGGACGTAGTAAACTCCACCAAATGCGCCAGCCTGTTTGCTTGCTTGGTTTTGGCGCCGTAGGAGAGGAATTCGTTTCGACGTTCATTTCCATGTTGAATCCTCCTTTGGTCACATATTGTACACAACTAAGTGTAGAAAAAGCATCATTTAGTGTCAACGTTTATTTTCTAGGAAGAGAAGGTGAATTTCTCAGAAATGCTAAACGTTGACAGGCCTTTCGTTTGAGGTGTATCTTAAAATCAAGCGTAATTATGACTATTTTTCGCCCATAGGGGGGAGACAATTGTGATTCAAACGAAACAAAAAGGCTTGCAAGAAGTTCTTAGTGCAGCCATTAAGCATGCAACTGATGAAAAAATATTGGTTAGTTTTGTAAAACAAATAGACTGGATGGATCCGCTTCTGTTTTATGCAGCAGGAAAAAGGATTGCATTGGAAAATAGATGTTATTTTGCAGATCCAGCTCAGCATGTAATATTTGCTGGAATTGGCTCTGTTTTCACTATAGCAAATTCTTCTCACAAACGCTTTCAAGCGGCTCGTGACGAGTGGGATAAAGTAAAAGAGAAAGCATTTGTACAAAGAGAAAAATATGAATTTGGAACAGGTCCTCTTTTATTTGGTGGATTTTCATTTGACCAAGAAAAAGAGAAAACGGACTTATGGAAAGAATTCGATGATACGACATTTTCACTACCAGCATTTTTATTAACTGTAAAAAATGAAAAAGCATGGTTAACGATGAATACATTCGTTTCAGCAACAGATTGTGCAGAAACTCTTTATAACGAAATTGTTTCTTTAGAAGAGAAAATTTTTGGGGAGAGTAAATGTGCATTAGAAGGATTGAAATTAACAGTTACTTCTAAAGTGGAAGTGGATCCGAAAGGCTGGATGAAAGCCATTAAGAAAGTGCAAGATGAGATGAAGCAGGGTAACGTGCAGAAGGTTGTATTAGCGAGGGAGCTAAAAGTAGAAATGGATCATCATATTGATTCTGCTCTTGTTTTAGAAGCACTTCGCATTGGGCAACCGGATTGTTACGTATTTTCTTTTGATTATAAAGGAGCATGCTTCTTAGGAGCGACGCCAGAGAGGTTAATTCGTAAAGAAGATGAGAAGTTTACTTCGATGTGTCTTGCTGGTTCAACTGGTCATGGTCAATCTATAGAAGAAAGTAAGCGAAATAGTAATGCGCTTCTTCATGATGAAAAGAATTTAGCTGAACACGGTTATGTTGTGAACATGATCAGGTCGGTATTAAATGAGCACTGCGAATACGTTAATATTCCGGAGAGTCCAGGTCTATTAACAACGAAAAACTTAATTCATTTATATACGCCTGTAGAGGCAAAAGGCACTGCGAGTCTTTTAACGATGGTAGAAGAATTACATCCAACACCAGCTCTTGGCGGGACACCTCGTTTGGAAGCGATGAAACTGATTCGTGATGTTGAATTGTTAGACAGAGGATTATATGGTGCACCGATTGGCTGGATAGATGATGAAGGAAATGGTGAATTTGCGGTTGCACTTCGCTGCGGATTATTAAATGGCGAGAAAGCATCCTTATTTGCCGGTTGCGGGATTGTAATTGATTCAGTACCGCAACTTGAATATGAAGAGACAAGTTTGAAGTTTAGACCGATGCTTGGTGCTTTGGAGGAATTAATGAAATGAACAATCATATAGAAGCATTATCATATTATTTAGGCGCGTTCGTGGATGAACTGACGCGTCTAAATGTATGTGATGTTGTCATTAGTCCAGGCTCACGGTCAACGCCGATTGCTCTACTAATGGAACAACACGAAGGAATGAACACATATTTACATGTAGATGAAAGATCTGCAGGATTTTTTGCGCTCGGTATCGCAAAAGCGAAAAAACGTCCGGTTGCATTATTATGTACGTCAGGAACGGCAGCAGCGAACTACTATCCAGCTGTATGTGAAGCTTTCCATTCACGAGTGCCGCTTATCGTCTTAACAGCAGATAGACCGCATGAATTAAGAGATGTCGGTGCACCACAAGCGATGAATCAATTTAATTTATACGGTACGTTTGTGAAGCAATTTACAGAGATGGCACTTCCAGAAGCGAGTGAAGCGATGTACCACTACGCTCGCATGACAACGCAGCGCATGATAGCAAGTGCTTGTTTAGCGCCGCAAGGACCTGTTCATCTTAATTTTCCAGTTCGTGAACCGCTTATCCCGGACTTTTCATTAGAAAGTTTATGGGATAAAGGACGCGGGGAATATACAGAAGTAGTTCAGCAAGGGAACGTGGTGATGCCGAGTGAATATGTAGATTCTCTTGTAGGGCGCCTTTCACATATGGAAAAGGGGCTTATTATTTGTGGAGATGATAGTCATTCAGAAATCGCAACGTTTGCAACGCAACTAGCTGAAAAAACGGGATACCCAATATTAGCAGACCCACTTTCTAATATTCGTAGCGGACACCACGATAAAACGATGGTAATCGACTGTTATGATACATTTTTACGAAATGAATTGTTAAAAGAGACGTGGAAGCCGGACGTTTTAATTCGTTTTGGTGGTATGCCTGTTTCGAAAGCATTAACGCAGTTCATTAAAAAACAAACGAAAGCTGTTCATATCGTTGTTGACGAATCTGGACAATGGAGAGATCCAGCTCTTGTTGCGACAGAAGTTGTACAGGCAAGTGATATTGCATTTTGCAGTACATTAATAGAAAAAATGCCAGTTATGAAAAAGAATGATTGGTCCCAAATGTGGCAACATATAAACGAAAAAACGAAGGAAACGCTTCGTGAAATGGAAACATATGAAACTGCATTTGAAGGAAAAGTCATTACAGATATTGTACGCGTATTACCAGAAGGAGCAACGTTATTTGCGAGTAATAGTATGCCAATTCGTGATACAGATTCATTCTTCTTCACATCAGATAAAAATATTCAAGTGATGGCAAACCGCGGTGTAAATGGGATTGATGGCATCATTTCGACAGCTTTAGGAGCGAGCATGATTTGCGATCCGCTCGTATTAGTCATCGGTGACTTATCATTCTATCACGATTTAAATGGACTATTAGCTGCAAAATTACATGAATTAAATATAACGATTGTCGTTGTAAATAATGATGGTGGGGGTATTTTCTCATTCTTACCACAATATGAGAAAAAGGAACACTTCGAATCGTTATTTGGAACGCCGATTGGGCTTGACTATGAGCATGTTGTTAAAATGTACGGTGGTTCATTTAGCCGTGTAAATGGTTGGGAGCAATTCCGGGAGGAAGTACAAAAGGGAGCAACGACAGAAGGTTTACACGTTGTAGAAATTTGTACGAACCGTGATGAAAACTTAACGTTGCACCGTACGTTATGGGCAAAAACACAGGACGTAATTACTACATCATTGCAAGGTGAATCAAAATGAAAGTAACGCTGCAAGGTGTATCGTATGAATATGAAGTAGTCGGAAGCGGGGAACCACTTCTACTTCTTCATGGTTTTACGGGAAGCATGGAAACGTGGCGTTCTTTTATCTCTTCATGGAGTGGGCAGTTTCAAGTTATTGTAGTGGATCTTGTTGGACACGGAAAGACCGAGAGTCCTGAAGATGTTGCGCATTATGACATTCGAAATGTGGCATTGCAAATGAAAGAACTATTAGATTACCTTCATATTGAAAAAGCACATATACTTGGCTATTCAATGGGCGGTAGACTGGCGATTACGATGGCGTGTCTATATCCAGAATATGTACGTTCTCTTTTATTAGAAAATTGTACAGCTGGACTCAAAAGTGAAGATGAGCGAAAAGAACGCTGTGAAAAAGATGAGCGACTTGCCGATAAAATTGAGCGAGAAGGCATAGAAAGTTTTGTATCGATGTGGGAAAATATTCCGCTGTTTGAAACGCAAAAACGTTTAGCAAAAAACGTACAAGAAGCGGTGCGAAAAGAACGACTTGCTAACAATCCAAAAGGACTTGCAAATAGCTTGCGCGGCATGGGAACAGGGGCTCAGCCTTCATGGTGGGATGAGCTACACAACTTGAAAATGCCTGTTCTTTTAATGAACGGAGAGCATGATGAAAAGTTCTTTCGCATATTAAAAAACATCGAAAAATGCGTCTCTGACGCGAAATTTGTCAAAATTGATGGTGCTGGCCATGCAATTCATGTGGAACAACCGGAAAAGTTTGATACAATAGTAAAGGGATTTCTAAAAACTATGCAGTGATGCTTTTTTCAGTTAAGAATGAAGTTACACTTATAGATGAGATCAGAAATATACAAGGAGGTAGTTGTAATGGCTATTGAATGGGTAAAAGAAGGCAATTACGAAGATATTATTTATTCAACATACAATGGTATCGCAAAAATTTCGATTAACCGTCCTGAAGTACATAACGCATTCCGTCCAAAAACGGTAATGGAGTTAATCGACGCTTTTGCACAAGCTCGTGATGATGCAAATGTTGGCGTTATCATTTTAACAGGTGAAGGTGGACGTGCATTCTGTTCTGGCGGCGACCAAAAAGTTCGTGGTCATGGTGGATATGTAGGTGACGACCAAATCCCACGTCTAAACGTATTAGACTTACAACGTCTAATTCGTGCAATTCCTAAACCAGTTATCGCAATGGTAGCAGGTTATGCAATCGGTGGAGGACACGTACTTCATATCGTATGTGACTTAACAATCGCTGCAGACAACGCTGTATTCGGACAAACAGGTCCTAAAGTAGGAAGCTTTGACGGTGGATACGGAGCTGGTTACTTAGCTCGTATGGTAGGCCACAAGAAAGCTCGCGAAATTTGGTACCTATGCCGTCAATACAGTGCTGGGGAAGCGCTTGATATGGGCTTAGTAAATACAGTAGTACCATTAGAACAACTTGAAGCAGAAACAGTACAATGGGCACAAGAGATCTTAGCAAACAGCCCAATGGCACTTCGTTTCCTAAAAGCTGCATTCAACGCAGACACAGACGGTCTAGCTGGTATTCAACAACTAGCTGGAGATGCAACGTTATTGTACTACACAACTGACGAAGCAAAAGAAGGTCGCGACGCATTCAAAGAAAAACGCAGTCCGGACTTCGGTCAATTCCCTCGTTTCCCTTGATCAAATCAAAAGCGGAGCCGACTGTTTAGCCCCGTTGACTAAGGTTCTTAGACGGAAGCGGCTCGCCCACAAAGTGAGTCGCAACCAAATGATCAAACCGGAAACAAAACAACTAAGAGACTTGATGTCACATCAAGTCTCTTTCTTTCATGAAAGGAGAATGTATGATGGAGACGATGCCAAATTGGTTAAAGCAACGTGCATTTTTAACACCAGATCGTACTGCAATTGAAATAGAGGAAAAGGAAGTTACTTTTATGCAGCTGCATGAAAAGGTAGTATCTGTTTGTGAACACCTCACGCATGTAGGAGTGAAGCGAGGGGAAAAGGTGGCTGTTCTGATGAAAAATGGTATGGAGATGATTACAGTTATTCACGCCCTATCGTACGTAGGAGCAGTAGCTGTGCTTTTAAATACGCGTCTTTCAAGAGAAGAGCTACTTTGGCAAATGGATGATGCTGAAGTTATTTGTTTAGTGACCGATCAAGAATTTGATGCTAAAGATGTTCCTGTCTATTCATTCGCCGAAGTGATGAATGGACCAAAAGAGGAAGCCTCTATACAAGAAGAATTCTCTTTAGAAGAAGCGATGACGATTATTTATACGTCAGGGACGACAGGGAAACCGAAAGGCGTTATTTTAACATATGGAAATCACTGGGCCAGCGCGGTTGGCTCTTCGCTTAATTTAGGACTTCGTGATGATGATTGCTGGTTAGCGTGTATGCCGATGTTCCATGTTGGCGGGTTATCTCTTCTAATGAAAAATATTATGTACGGCATGCGCATTTTACTCGTTCCGAAATATGATGCTGATTTTATTCATACAGCACTTCAAACGAGAGGCGTAACGATTATTTCAGTCGTATCAAAAATGTTAACTGATTTATTAGAGAGACTTGGAGAAGAAACATATCCTTCTTCTTTACGATGTATGTTACTTGGCGGAGGACCAGCGCCAAAACCGTTACTCGAAACATGTGTAGATAAAGGAATTCCTGTGTATCAAACGTACGGTATGACAGAAACGTCTTCGCAAATTTGTACGTTGTCCGCAGATTACATGTTAACGAAAGTAGGATCAGCTGGAAAGCCACTATTTCAGTGCCAACTTCGTATTGAAAAAGACGGCGTAGTAGTGCCGCCACATGCGGAAGGCGAAATTGTAGTAAAAGGGCCGAACGTAACAGGCGGTTATTTTAACCGTGAAGATGCGACGCGTGAGACAATTCAAAACGGATGGCTTCATACTGGCGACCTCGGTTATTTAGATGAAGAAGGATTTTTATACGTATTAGATCGCCGCAGTGATTTAATTATTTCTGGCGGAGAGAATATATATCCGGCTCAAATTGAAGAAGTGTTGCTGTCCCATCCAGCGATAGCGGAAGCTGGTGTTGTAGGTATGACTGATGATAAATGGGGACAAGTACCCGCTGCTTTTGTTGTGAAAAGCGGGGCGGTAACAGAAGAAGAAATTCTTCACTTTTGCGAGGAGAAATTAGCGAAATATAAAGTGCCGAAGAAAGCATGTTTCTTAGAGGAATTACCACGTAACGCTTCGAAAAAATTGTTAAGACGAGAGTTAAGAGAATTAGTGGAGGAGAAAGAAACAGTAAACAAAAACATAGACAAAAGTAGGCATATATAATAAAAAGTAATTATGAAACAATATAAACCAAAAGAATTTTCAGAAATGCTTAATGTCTCTGTTAAGACATTGCAAAGGTGGGACAATCAAGGTGTTTTAACTGCTTACCGAAACCAAAAAGGAAGATGATACTATACAGAAGAACAGTATAAGGAATATATGGGTATTCAAGAAGAAAATAAAGTAGGCAAAGTAGTTATTTACACAAGAGTATCAAATCCAGGTCAGAAAGATGATTTAGAAAATCAGGTTGAGTTTTTAAAAACATTCGCAAATGCACGAGGGATGATTGTAGATGAAGTTATCAAAGATATTGGTAGCGGATTAAACTACAAAAGAAAACAGTGGAATAACCTGATTGACAGTTGTATGGAAAGAAATATTTCGACTATCATCATTGCACACAAAGATAGATTTGTACGTTTTGGATATGAGTGGTTTGAAAAGTTTCTTCGTAAAATGGGAGTGGAAATTATGATTGTTAACAATGAAAAACTATCTCCTCAAGAAGAACTTGTGCAGGATTTAATATCTATCATTCATGTATTTAGCGGTAGAATATATGGGTTGAGAAAATACAAAAAGAAAATGTCGGAGGATGAAGATTTATGAAAAGAGCATATTTAATAGAAATCAAACCGACAACTGAACAAGTTAGTAAAATCCGTCAAACTATTGGGGTGTGTCGATATGTATATAACCTGTATATCTCTAAAAATAAAGAGGCATATGAGTCGGATGGGAAATTTCTTAGTGGCTATGACTTTTCTAAATGGTTAAACAACATTCATACAAAAGAGTGTGACCAGTGGATTAAAGAAGTGTCGAGCAAAGCGGTAAAACAAGCGATTATGAATGGAGATAAAGCTTTTAAGCGATTTTTTAAAGGTTTATCTAAGTTTCCACGATATAAAAAAAGAAGAAGCAAGATGTGAAGTGCTACTTTCCGAAAAACAACAAAACAGATTGGACAGTAGAAAGACATAGAGTAAAAGTCCCTACAATTGGTTGGATAAGGTTAAAAGAGTATGGATATATTTCAAAAAATACAACTGTAAAAAGTGGTACAGTATATCAAAGAGCAGGAAGATACTATGTGTCTATACTCTGTGAAGTGAAAGAGGTAAAACCAAATTCAATTCTCAATGCAGTAGGTATAGGAATTGATTTGGGAATTAAAGACTTCGCTGTACGTAGCGATGGAAAAACTCACAAAAATATAAATAAAACAGTACAAGTAAAAAAGATAGAAAAACGGTTAAAACGTGAACAACGCTCTTTATCACGCAAATTTGAAAATATAAGAAAGAGAGGTGAACAACCTGTTACTAATAAAAGAGCGAATATAAACAAAAATATTCTTAGGGTGCAACAGCTACATGCTAGGCTAGCAAATATTCGATTAGCGTATGTAAAGTCTATTGTAAATGATGTGGTGAAAACCAAGCCAATGTTTATTACAGTAGAAGATTTGAATGTGAAAGGTATGATGAAGAACAAACATCTATCTAAAGCTGTAGCGCAACCATGTTTTTATGCTTTTAAAACATGGTTATCAACGAAATGTAGGGAATATGGAATTGAACTACGGCAAGTGGACAGATTCTATCCATCTTCTAAAATATGTTCATGTTGCGGTCAAAAAAAGTCGGATTTAAAGCTGTCTGACCGAGTATATACATGTGATTGTGGAAATGTAATGGATAGAGATTTAAATGCATCTATCAACCTTTTACAAGCAAAAAAATATACAATACTAACGTAAATAGATTGTATATATGTACGGTGGGCTACATCGGAATTTACGCCTGTGGAGTGTCACAGCAAACTGTAGTAGCAAGTGATTAGCGAGGCAGGGCACGTAGAAGCAGGAATACTCTAAGAATATACATTTGTCTATATTTTTAGTAGCAGATGTAGGTGGAAATAAAAAAAGCGACACTTCATATAACAGAAATGCCACTCGTAATCCCGTTTGCTGCAAGCTACGGGACTTACGAAAAGCGTGAGAGTATCGTTATTGAATTAGAAGATGAAGATGGGTACATTGGATTTGGCGAAGTCGTTGCGTTCTCTGAACCGTGGTATACGGAAGAAACGGTGAAGACGGCGCTGCATGTACTGCAAGACTTTTTAATACCTGATTTATTAAAGGCTGAAATTTCTCATCCGAATGAGGTACCGGGTCTATTTCAACATATAAAAAGAAACCGAATGGCAAAGGCCGGAATTGAAGGGGCTGTTTGGGATTTATATGCGAAGTGTCAAAAGAAATCGTTAGCGACAGTGCTTGGCGGAACGAAGTCTGAAATTGAAGTCGGCGTTGTAATTGGGATCAATACGATTCCGGTTATGTTAAAACAAATCGAGAAGTACGCAGAAGAAGGATACGAGCGTTTTAAAGTGAAAATAAAGCCAGAGCATGATTACGAATTATTGAAAGAGATTCGAAAAGAGTTTCCGCATATCCCGCTAATGGCAGATGCAAATTCAGCATATACATTAGGGGATACGGAGAGGCTGAAACGACTAGATGAATTCCAATTAATGATGATTGAACAACCGTTAGCCGATTATGATTTTCTTGATCACGCGGAGTTGCAAAAGAAAATTGAAACGCCGATTTGTTTAGATGAAAGTATTCATAGTTTAGAAGATGCACGCGTTGCGATTACCCTTGGTAGCTGCCAAATTGTGAACGTTAAACCAGGGCGAGTGGGCGGATTAACAGAATCGGTTCAAATCCATAATTATTGCATGGAGCACAACATACCCGTTTGGTGCGGCGGTATGGTGGAGATGGGGATTTCAAGAGCACAAAATGTTGCGCTTGCCTCATTGCCGAACTTTACGATTCCAGGCGATATATCTGCTTCTAGCAGACATTGGGAGCAGGATATTATTTCGCCGGAAGTGACGCTTAAGGGCGGAAAAGTTATGGTGCCGCAAAGTGTTGAAGCTGAGTATGAAGTAGACCGCGGAAGGTTGGCGGAGATCACGAAACAGCGAATTGTTTTGGAGCGGTAACTTGAGTCTTTAAAGTAGCGGGCGAATTTCGTTGTTAATTGTCGGTAAGTCGATATATTTCAATAATCGCTGATATAATGCGAGTTACGGTCGATATAATTGAGAAATCGCCGATATAATTCAAGTTATGGTCGATATATTTGGAAAATCGCTGATATAATTTTATTTACAAAGGTTACTCTAACGGGTAACCTTTTCGTATTGTACAAATTGGATAGACTAGTTTACAATCGAGCGTATAAAAGGGGGAGTAAAATGAAGCGCATTTCAATTTTAATAGTGGATGATGAGGCAGAAATTGCTGATTTAATTGAGATACATTTAGAAAAAGAAGGGTACCACGTCGTGAAGGCAGCAGACGGGGAAGAGGCTGTTCATATTATTGAAACGCAGCCAATCGACTTAGTGGTTTTAGATATTATGATGCCGAAAATGGATGGGTATGAAGTGACGCGTCAAATTCGCGCGAAGCACCATATGCCAATCATTTTCTTAAGTGCGAAAACGTCTGATTTTGATAAGGTGACAGGTCTTGTATTAGGTGCAGATGATTATATGACGAAACCTTTTACACCGATTGAATTAGTTGCGCGTGTAAATGCACAATTACGTAGGTTTCTTACATTAAATCAGCCGAAAGTAGCGGGGAATAAATCTGCTTTAGAGGTAGGCGGAGTTATTATTGATCCTGAGCAAAGAACAGTGAACGTCTATGGAGAGCAAATTGAGTTAACGCCGAAAGAGTTTGATATTTTATATTTATTAGCGAGCCATCCGAAGAAAGTGTATAATGTGGAAAATATTTTTCAGCAAGTATGGGCAGATGATTATTATGAAGGCGGAAATACAGTTATGGTACATATTCGTACGTTGCGGAAAAAGCTTGGGGAAGATAAAAGAAAAGATAAGCTAATAAAAACAGTGTGGGGAGTAGGGTATACTTTCAATGGCTAATATGATGAAAAGTTTTCGATTTAAAATGATTGCCTTATTTGCGTTAAGTATGGTGCTTGCAGCAACTGTAACTTATATAATTTATAAAGGATTGCAGCTGTATTATAAAACGATGGTTCGCTATGAAGAGCCTTTAGCGCAATTTAGGTCAGTGGTAAGGGAAGTTGGAGACATTAACTTCTTTTTAATTTTCTTTATTCCGTTATCTATTATCTTTTTCTTCTTTTTGACAAAACCGTATTTAAAGTATTTTAGTGAGATTTCTAACGGGATTCATCATCTTGCGAACGGTAACTTTACGAATAAAGTTCAAGTTTCATCAAACGATGAGTTTGGAGATATCGCACGTGAAATAAATGTTGCGAGTGAAAAGTTAAAAGAAGCGGTGGAAAGAGGAGACTTTGCTGAAAGTAGTAAAGATCAGCTCGTTGTAAACTTAGCTCATGATTTAAGAACTCCATTAACATCCGTGTTAGGGTATTTAGATTTAATTCTTAAAGATGAGAATTTAACAAAAGAACAAATTAAACATTTCTCCACAATTGCATATACGAAATCGCAAAGGCTCGAAAGTTTAATTGATGAGTTATTTGAAATTACACGTATGAATTATGGCATGCTAAAGCTAGATAAAAAGCCGATTGATATAAGTGAACTACTTATACAGTTAGATGAGGAATTGTATCCTTTATTAGAGAAACATCATTTACAAGCTAGGTTGAATATTGATCCTCATTTGCCAATTAACGGTGATGGAAAATTGTTAGCTAGAGTATTTGAAAACTTGTTAACAAATGCCGTTCGATACGGATATGATGGGCAATTTGTTGATCTGAATGGGTATATCGATAATGGAGAAGTTGTCGTACAAGTTATGAATTATGGAGACAGCATTCCAGAAGAAGATTTACCGTATCTTTTTGATATGTTTTATACAGGTGATAAATCGAGAACTGAGAACCGTGGCGGGACAGGCCTTGGACTGTTTATTGCGAAAAATATTGTTGAGCAGCATAACGGTACAATTTCTGCTGAAAGTAATGTAGTTAGAACAATGTTTGAAGTGCGATTGCCAAAAGACGAGAACTTAACAATTTAATAAAAATTTAAACTTTACCCCACTTTTTATTTTAATAGTTTTTTCTATTCTATACGTAAGTTACGTTAAGGAGGAACTAGAAATGAAAAAGTGGGTATTTATTTCTTTTTTTATAGCATGCACAGTATGTGTAGGCTTTTATATATCACCGTTATTTCAAAAGGAAATCGATGTTAAAATTGTCGGAAAAGATGAGCTAGTAAAGGCGGCAAATACCGAGAGGAAAGAGATTACGAAGGAACAAATTTATAAGGGTGATTTATTATTAGTTAATAGGGATTATCCAGTAAAAAAAGATAGTATTAGGTCTGATATTATAAATGTAAATCATAATAGTGAATTAGTAAGAGGCTACGTAATATTTGATAGAAATCTTCGTTTATCAAAGTATGTTGTAAAAAAGTTTTTGAACGTTGTCGATGCGGCTGGAAAAGATGGCGTACAGCATTTCTTAATGAGTAGTGGGTATCGAGATTTTAAAGAACAAAGTAAATTATATAAAGAAATGGGATCTGATTACGCGCTTCCAGCAGGATATAGTGAACATAATTTAGGATTATCACTAGACGTTGGATCAACGCAAAAGAAGATGGAGAAAGCGCCTGAAGGAAAATGGATCGAAGAGAACGTATGGAAGCATGGCTTTGTATTACGTTATCCGAAAAATAAAAGTAACATTACTGGAATTCAATATGAGCCATGGCATATCCGTTATGTTGGCCTACCTCATAGCGCAATTATGCAAAAAAAGAATTTCACACTAGAGGAATATTTAGAGTTTTTAAAAGAGGAAAAAGAGGTTTCAACTGAAGTAGAAGGTAAGAAATATACTGTTTCTTATTATAAAGTTTCTGAGAATACGAAAGTGAACGTTCCAGCAAACAAGCAGTATGAAATTTCCGGGAACAATATGGATGGGGTTATTGTGACGGTTCAGGAATAGAGAAAAAAGGCTGTGCCATTTGGGACAGCCTTTTCTTATATAAGAAAGGAATTGAAGTTTTTTTGTCGGTAAATCGATATTCCTTGTCGAATCGTTGATATATTGTAAGTTATGATAGATATAATTGAAAAATCGTTGATATAATTTCCTATACTATTACCATTTTGGAGGAGCATCTTTTTATTCACTTTCAAACATTATAACGTTATATTTACTTCTCCCTTTTTTTGTGTTACGCTAAACGTGTGAAAGACATATAAAATGAAACTTTAATGTAAGCGTATTCTTATGGCTTCTTATAGAAAAGGGTGGAAGTACAATGACAGAACGATTCGTACTACGTAATGTAAAACGTGTGAACGGGGAAGAGATTGACATTGTAATTGAAAATAATAAAATCGCACAGGTGACGAAAGCTGGTGCTGGCGAGGGTGGAAAGGTTCTTGATTACTCTGGTACTTACGTATCGAGTGGTTGGATTGATTTACATGTTCATGCTTTTCCGGAGTTTGATCCGTATGGCGATGAGGTGGATGAAATTGGCGTTAAGCAAGGGGTAACGACAATTGTTGATGCGGGTAGCTGCGGTGCTGATCGTATTGCAGATTTAGTAAAAAGTAGAGAGCAGGTAAAAACGAATTTATTTGCCTTTTTAAATATTTCTCGTATCGGTTTGAAACGAATCGATGAATTATCCAATATGGAATGGATAGATAAAGAGAAAGTAATAGAAGCAGTAGAAAAGTATAAAGATGTAATCGTTGGGTTAAAGGCGAGAATGAGTAAAAGTGTCGTTTGTGATAGCGGAATTGAACCGCTTCATGTTGCACGCTCTTTATCTCGTGAAACATCATTACCAATTATGGTACATATCGGTTCAGCGCCTCCTCGCATTGAGGAAGTTGTACCTCTTTTAGAAAAAGATGATGTCATTACACATTACTTAAACGGGAAAGAAAATAATTTATTCGATGAAGAAGGCAAACCGCTACCTGTATTACTAGATGCAGTGAATCGTGGTGTTCATTTAGATGTTGGTCACGGTAATGCTAGTTTTTCTTTTAAAGTAGCAGAGGCGGCGAAGCATCACGGTATTGCTTTTAATACAATTAGTACAGATATTTACCGGAAGAATCGTATACACGGTCCCGTGTATAGTATGGCTCACGTTCTTTCGAAATTCCTTTACTTAGGTTATCCGCTAGAAGAAGTAATTGACGCGGTTACGAAAAATGCAGCAGAGTGGCTGAAAAAACCAGAGCTTGGCCGCATTCAAGAAGGAGATATTGCAAACTTAACTTTATTTACAGTGAAAGATGAGAAGGTTACGTTAATTGATTCAGAAGGGGATCAGCACATTGCTGAAAGAAGGATTGATACGAAAGGGGTTGTAATCAATGGGTCATTCATTGAATGCTAAGTACGGATTAAAAAGAGTAATTAATGCGAGCGGTAGAATGAGTATTTTAGGTGTATCCGCTCCTACAGATACAGTTATGGATGCGATGAAACATGGTGGACAAAATTATGTGGAAATTGCTGATTTAGTAGATAAAGCGGGAGACCATATTGCGAGAATTCTAGATTCAGAGGCAGCGGTCGTTGTGAACTCAGCATCGAGTGGCATTGCGCTTTCTATCGCTGGTATCGTGACGGAAGGAAATCGCCGTAAAAGTGAAAGACTTCATCAAGAAGTAATCGCGAAAAACGAAGTAATTATGTTAAAAGGTCATAACGTTCAATACGGTGCTCCAGTTGAAACGATGATTTATTTAGGCGGCGGTAAGCTTGTTGAAGTGGGTTACGCAAATGAAGGGAAAGCAGAGCATATTGAAGATGCAATTGGTGAAAATACAGCAGCGATTCTGTATGTGAAATCACATCATGCAGTGCAAAAAAATATGATTTCTGTTGAAGAAGCATGGGAAGTAGCGCAGCGAAATAACGTACCACTTATCGTTGATGCGGCAGCTGAAGAAGACATTCAAAAATATGTGAAGTATTCAGACCTTGCCATTTATAGTGGTTCAAAGGCAATTGAAGGACCTACTTCTGGTATTGTTGGCGGTAAACGAAAATATATCGAATGGCTGAAAGTGCAATTACATTGCATCGGAAGAAGTATGAAAGTTGGGAAAGAAACAACTTTCGCCTTACTTCAAGCGCTTGATGAGTACGGCGTAAAAGAAGATAAAAGTGAGCAAGAAAAAGAATTGCTACAAGTACTTATGCCGCTAAAAGAATTAAAAGGTGTAAATGTAACGATCGTTCAAGATGAAGCTGGAAGAGCAATCTTTAGAGCACGTATTCATATTAGCGAAAAAGAGTTAAATAAATCGGCAAAAGACGTTGTGACATCATTACGCGAAGGGGAAATCGCAATCTATACACGTGATTACGGAGTAAGACAAGGATTCTTTGATATTGATCCACGTCCACTTCAAGGTGATGACATACATGTAATTGAAGAAAAATTGAGAGAAATTGTAGGGGGAAACTAAAATGACAAATATTCAAAAACGTTTTTATAAAGGCCGCGTAGCATTAAATGTATTAGCGAACAATACCCGAAATGCGAAAGATATTTTTGAAGCAGCAGAAGGGTATGTAGTAGTGGGGGTATTATCAAAAGACTACCCAACAGTAGAAGAAGCCGTTACAGCAATGAAAGCATACGGAAAAGAAATTGATGACGCTGTATCAATCGGACTAGGAGCAGGAGATAATCGCCAAGCGGCAGTTGTAGCTGAAATTGCGAAGCATTATCCTGGCAGCCATATTAACCAAGTGTTCCCTTCAGTTGGAGCGACACGTGCAAATCTTGGCGAAAAAGATAGCTGGATTAATAGTTTAGTATCCCCAACAGGAAAAGTGGGTTACGTAAATATTTCTACTGGTCCAATTAGCGCAGCTGGAGAAGAAAAAGCAATCGTTCCAATTAAAACAGCAATTGCACTTGTACGTGATATGGGCGGAAATTCATTGAAATACTTCCCAATGAAAGGTTTAGCTCATGAGGAAGAATATCGCGCAGTTGCGAAGGCTTGTGCAGAAGAAGGATTTGCATTAGAGCCAACAGGCGGAATTGATAAAGAAAACTTCGAAACAATTGTACGTATTGCGCTTGAAGCAAACGTAGAGCAAGTTATCCCGCACGTGTACTCTTCTATTATTGATAAAGAAACTGGTAACACGAAAGTAGAAGATGTTCGTGAATTATTAGCAGTCGTGAAGAAGCTAGTTGATCAATATGCGTAAGAAAATTGCAGCGTTTGGCGAAGTAATGATGCGCATGCAAGTACCTGGATATGAATTGTTGTCGCAAGCTAACACGTTAAATTACTCATTTTCAGGTACAGGTGTGAACGTTGCAGCGGCACTTTCTCACTTAGGGCATGAAGGGCTTCTTATTTCAACTTTACCGGAAAATTCGGTTGGAGAGGCAGCTGTATCTTACATTCAAAAGTTAGGGATTCAAACTTCTCTTGTTTCAAGAGGCGGTAAATATGTAGGTATGTATTTTTTAGAAAATGGATTCGGTGCACGTGCAAGCCGCGTTACGTATTCGAATCGACTAGAAAGTAGCTTCAATACGGCGTCTGAAGAGATGTACCAATTTGAAGAAATTGCTAAGGAAATTGATATCGTTCATTTTTGCGGTATTACACTTGCGATGAATGATACGGTGCGCCATCATATGAAGTCTTTAGCGAGAGCAGTTAAAGAAAACGGAGGAACCGTCGTTTTTGATTGTAATTATCGTCCATCACTTTGGGGAGAAGACGGATATGAACAGGCAAAACCGCATTATGAAGAAATGCTGGGACTTGCTGATATCGTTATGATGAACGAAAAAGATGCAATGTTCGTTCTTGGAATGAAAACAGAAGAGACAGAGCGAGAGGCGCAACTTGTTGATCTTATTCCAAAGGTTGCTGAAACATATCATATCGCTACAATCGCTGGTACACATCGCTCTATTAATAGTGATAATACACACTCGCTACGCGGGTTTATATGTAAAGATGGTGCGTTCACTTTTGCAAAAACACTTGCGTTTTCTGTATATGATAGAATAGGTGCTGGAGATGCTTATACGAGCGGGATTATTCATGGCGAGATAGAAGAGTTTGCACCAGAGAAAGCTGTTTCATTTGCGTCAGCAGCTGGAATGCTTGCACATACAATCGTCGGTGATACGCCCATGTCATCAGAGAAGGATATACTTCGGGCAATGACGGCATCAGTAGGTGATGTAGAAAGGTAGTGGGTGTAACGGTGAACGTAACGAGGAAAAAAGGACCATTATATTTACAAATAAAAAATATTATTCGTGATCGAATATTGCATGGTGTATATGCGATTCATACGAATATTCCTTCTGAACCGCAGTTAGAAGAAGAGTTCAAAGTGAGCAAAATTACAGTGCGTAATGCAATTAAAGAACTCGCTCAAGAAGGATATTTAGAAAAGAAAAGCGGTAAAGGAACGAAAGTTATCCGTAGTACTTCTGCGACAAAGTTGTCAAAAGGTAAGAAATTTACAGAAGTGTTAGTGGAAGAAGGATATAAAGTACAAAAGAAATTGCTAAAAGCAGAAATCGTTCATAATGAAGAAGGAACGGTGCCATTTCGATTATTCGGCAAGGAGAGTTTTCGTATTGAACGTTTATATACGTTAAATGATGCACCTTACATTCATTATACGCACTATTTCTCAGCAGGAATGGCAAGTACAGATTTATCGGACTTTGACTTGCAATCGCTTTATGATTTAGTTGAAGACCGAGGCATTCACTTAGAAAACTTCAGAGATGAATTCGCTGTTGGACTCGCGCCTAGTTTCGTTGCAGAAGCGCTAGGTGAAAAAGAGGGGACAGCGTTATTAAAACGTATGCGCTATTCTTATGATGAAGTTGGCGAAGTAATTGAATATAGCGAAGGCTACTACAATACAGAAATGCAGCATTATGTAGTGAATTATGACGTATAAAAAAGAGGGGATGTGGTATTATCCCCTATAGGTAGACAGTAAAAAAAGAGTCCATCTGATATGATGGACTCAATACTGTTTTATCTGGAGGGGATTTTTTTATGGCAAGAAAAGGACAATCATTTCAAAAATATACAGAAGAACTAAAGCGAGAAGCAGTTCGTCTTCGATTAGAAGAGAGAAAATCATTGCGAGAAATTCGTGAACAACTCGGTGTGAAGAGCGATGCCCAGATTATTGAGTGGGTAAAACGTGCGCAACAAGGGGAGTCCTTTGATGATCAACGTGGTGTCTGGAATCGAAAGAATTTTAATAGTCTAGAAGAAGAAAATGCTTATTTGAAGGCACAGGTTGAGTATTTAAAAAAGCGCAATCCAAATCTACACGGGAAGGAATGGTCCTAAAGAAAGAACGATTTTCTCTTATCGATTCATTACGCCAAGCCTATCCACTCCGATGGTTGCTTCAAATCGCGGAAGTTTCTAAGGCTGGCTACTATAAATGGCGGAAATATCATAACGTGCAGCGTTTACGTCAGAAAAGGGATATGTGGCATAAAGAACATATTTTATCTATTCATCGTCAGCACCCTTACTATGGGTATAAACGTATGACTCGTGCTTTGGCTCGAGAAGGAATGGTAATGAATCATAAACGTGTTCGTCGTCTTATGAGAGAGCTGGGTATTCAATCTATCATTCGAAAAAAACGTCCGTTTTATGGAAGAAAAACATCTGTGGTATTTAAAAATCATTTGAATCGAGAGTTTCAAGCTGAAAAGCAAAATCAAAAATTCGTAACAGATATTACTTATGTACGAATCGGAGAACAATTTGCCTATTTGTCGGCTGTGTTAGATTTATACAACAATGAAATTGTTGCCTGGAAGCTATCTTCAAGAAATGATTTAGATTTGGTTTTAACTACATTACGTCAATTAGAAGGGAAGTCATTAACTACTAAGCCCCTTTTCCATTCAGATCAAGGGTTTCAATATACATCTAAATCCTACGCAAAACAGTTAGAGAAATTAGGATTTGTCGGTAGTCATTCTAGACGTGGAAACTGTTTTGATAATGCGTGTATCGAATCATTCTTCTCACATTTAAAAACAGAGAAGTTGTATTTAGTGTGCCCAAAAACATATGAAATGGCCTACCGAGCAATTCAAGAATATATTCAATTTTATAATACAGAAAGATTCCAAGAAAAACTTCACGGCCTTTCCCCGATAGAATATCGGGAAAAGGCCGTGGCATAATACTCTTTTTATTTCTGTCTACTTGACAGGGAGATGACCAATGTTCCCTCTTTTTTTATAAAGTAAAACTTTAATTAGTGGAGGAGGGCATCATCCACTAATTATTAGCTCACACCAATCGGGATAAAAGTAAGGGGAATGAGAGATGGATATATACTTATTAATCGTCACGTTACTTGCGATCACAATTGTTATTTTAGGGGTATCATGGTGGAAATGGCATGCATTTATTAGTTTAACAGTTGCGAGTTTATTTTTAGCTATTATGTCTGGACTGAATGTAACGAAAATAGTGGCTGCCTATGAAACTGGTGTTGGTAGTGTACTAGGGCATTTAGTTGGTATTTTAGCACTTGGAACAATTTTAGGAAAAATGATGTCCGATTCAGGGGCAGGCATGCAAGTTGCAGATTTCTTTATTCGATTTTTCGGTGTAAAAAAATTACCTTGGGCTATGTTATTTGCAGGGTTTGTTATAGGGATTCCCGTATTTTTTGAAGTGGGGATTGTCATTTTATTACCACTCGTTATTTCAATTCGAAAAACGACGAAGCAAAATATATTATTAATTGCGTTACCTGTCATTGCAGGATTATCTATTGTTCACGGGCTCGTACCACCACATCCAGGGGCGATGACAGCAATCGGTATTTATAACTCGAACTTAGGAAAGGTACTTTTATATTCATTAATTATCGCGTTACCAACAGCCATTATCGCAGGCCCAATATTTGCAAAGTGGGTACATAAGAGGATTATACCTGAAAATGAACCGGAGCTTGTTCGAGTTACGACAGTATCAACTGATTTGCCAAGTCGTAAAGTTTCATTCTTTATTATTTTATTACCAGTTGTATTGATGATTTTATCAGTAGTTGCACCATATATTTCATTACCGAAAAAAATGACTGAATTTTTTGTGTTTATAGGGAGTCCAGTAATCGCCTTACTTATTTCATGTTTCGCAGCATTTTATTTACTTGGTATCAAACAAGGTATTAATAAAAAGATGATTAAAAAATTAACAGATGAAAGTTTATTGCCTGTCGGTTCTATTATTTTAATAATTGGTGCAGGCGGTGGATTTAAACAAATATTAATTGAAAGCGGCGTTGGAACAGCTATTGCACAAATGGCAGAACATATTTCGTTATCACCAATTGTATTAGCTTTCATGGTAGCTGGTTTAATTCGAATTGCAACAGGTTCAGCTACAGTAGCATTAACGACAGCAGCAGGGATTGTTTCACCAGTTATTCAGCACATGTCTGGTGTGAATTTAGAGTTGCTAGTTATTGCAACCGGTGCAGGATCATTAATGTTTTCTCACGTAAATGATGCAGGGTTCTGGCTTGTAAAAGAGTATTTAGGTTTGACGGTGAAGGAAACATTTAAAACGTGGACGGTACTCGAGACATTGTTATCATTTATTGCATTTGGTTTTGCTCTTTTGTTGAATATGTTTCTTTAGGGAGAAAAGCCCATTTTAATTAATAAAACCCACAGGAGAAATTCAATTTCTCTGTGGGTTTTGCTATTTTTTAATCGTAGTTACTTACAAATATACAGGGCAAGGTGCTTTTTATATCTTTTTTCTATTGTCCTATTATTTAATAGAACGGACATACTGATTTTCTCCATCGTCTTTGACAAAGACTCCTAGCTCATTCAAATCTTTGCGTAAATGCTTCTTTTTTTTCGAGTTTCCTTCTCGAAGGGCATTTCGTCTTTCATACAAAATAGTATTTATGCTTTTATTAAATCGCGCATCCTCTAATTTCCATAAGCTATACTCATGTTTATAAGGATCTTGTTCCACCCAGGGGAAGTCGTGCATTAAGAAAGTATCTTTAATTTTGCTTGGGGTAATGTCAGATGTTTCACGTAACCATTCTCGGTCTTCTTGATCAATGATAACCACTTGACGCTTATCTACAAAAACGGCTTTTACATTTGATCTGGTGATTTGTTTCTTTTGATCGTCCTTATTCACGTGAATGCTTTCCGAAGTAATGTTCATTTTTAAAGCTTCACTATAAATAATTAAAGAAAATAAAATTCCTGCAATAACACCAATTAGCATGAGGATAATAGGAAGCCAGAAGGGATTAATAAAATTTAAAAGTTCTATAATTTTTGAATCAGAAAAGAGAGGAATCTTTTTTATAATCTCTATTAATTTATGTGAAAAATATCCAATAACGCCTAAAAGGATTGGACTTACTATAGCAAGTAACTTTTCTAAAAAACCTAATCCAATGACAGATGCCTTTTTCATGTGTAGTTCATCCTTTCTTATATATATTTTTTAACCAGGGCATGTTTTAAATAGTGAGTTTTTTCACCATTTTTATGAGCTCATCTGAGTAATTTTCTATGGATATAGATGAATTTGCCTTCAACATTCTTTCTTCGATTGCTCCTAAAATAAATGAAGCTAATGTGTCGGTTTGAAAAGAGTTAGAAAACACGCCATTTTGTTGTCCAGTCTTCAAAATATCTAATAACATCGTTCTAAGAGCATCCTCTTCGTCGTCTTCGATTCTGTAATAAGGAATGTTCTCTTCATTTCTTGCATTAAAGACAATCTCAATTAAGGCAATATTATTTTTGTAATGAGTTTCTTGATAAGCCAAGTGTGCTTCAATAAAAGCCTCTAGTTTATTTATTTCAGATTGAGCTAATAGTACTCGATTACTAATAAATTCATGTTGTTTGGCAACTAAAAATTGTAATGTACGGTTCATAAGGTAAAGCTTATCATTAAAATGATAAGAAATAAGTCCGGTACTAATCTTAGCCTTTTTTGCCACCTTCGTTAAGCTCAAGTTGTTATATCCAACCTCTTCTAATGTATCAATACATGCAAGAATAATTTGTTCACGCCTAGCCTCTGCAATAAAAGAATCAGTCACGCTATTCAACTCCTGATTTATATAATTTGAATGTATAATCAAAAAATTGATTGATCGTTCAATTAAATATTAGTAAGAAATTATTAGTATGTCAAATGTTTTATACCTACATCTTGATAAGGCTCATTTTCTGAAACAAGCCCGTTTTTAAGAAAGCCAAGCTTCCTATTCGCCCTGAAAACATACTATAAATGGAATCCCCTCATTTAGAACAAGAGGAACTTGTTATGAATGATACTAAAGGAGGAATAGGGTAATGAGCGAAAAGTGTGAACACAGACATGATGATTGTAACCGCAGACATGGTTGCGGAGGCGGTTTTGCGCTTCTAATCGTATTGTTTATTTTATTAATTATCATCGGTGCTAGCTGCTTCGGCGGAGGCGGCGGTTGTGGTTATGGAGGTTACGGCGGCTACGGATATGGTGGCTACGGCGGATATTGCTGCTAATTATTAAAAACTATTGAAAATGGCCTTGTGCAATACGCACAAGGCCATTTTATTCATATTTTTATATGCTGTGATAATTTATTAATGTACAGAGAACGGATTAAGAAGAAGAAAATGATCTCGATAATCCCGAAAAAGGTGAGTACGATACATGTCTCTTTTAGTAAGGAGAAAGAAAACATGCTTTGTAAAAACTTAACCGCAAATAATGTGTGAACACCAGCAACGATGTAAGGAACGAAAAATAAAATTCCTAATTGAATCGTTGCAGAGCGAAACATTTCTGATTCAGTTAAGCCAAGCTTTGTAATCGTAATATACTTTTGTCTTTCAGTTGTTAAGTCATTATACATACGGAAGTATAGAACACTAGCCGCACCGATAAAGAAAATAAAGCCGAGAAATGCCCAAATAAAGAATTGAGCAACTGCATTTCCTTTACCGTAAATGAGTTCATCCGTAGCCGTATGTATGAAGAAAGGAACTTGAGCGTTCTCTTCTGTATGCTTTTCGTAGAACTCACGCGCATCGCCACTAATAACACGTAACATATTTTTGGTTGGAACGATTGCATTTTCCCAGTTTTCTACGAAGTAGTTATAGATTACAGTTGTTTCAATATGAGGAATCATATTATCAAATACATAATCTTGTACGACAGCTAAATGTGGGAATGCAAAGGATGGTTCGATTCCCTTATTAATAAACCCTTTAATATGAAATTCTTTTTTATTAGACCCGAGTGTAATCGTATTTTGCTTTGCAAATGGATTAGATACGAGATCGAGAAGTTCTGGTGAGTGCCGAGAAATAATATAAACTTCTGTAGAATCGATTGTTATTTCCGGTCTTTTCAATTGTTTAGCAATTGCGTTATAATCACTCATCTTCATAAGCATAATATCTTCTTTGGAAGCTGTATCTTTTAATACTGTAAACTTATATTTTTTGTAAAGAAAATTATTAGTTGTAAGCTCCGTTTCAATTGTAGAAATATGCTTTTGTTCAAGGGAATTGTCACCTTCTGATGTATACGTGAAGGGAACGGGATATCGCTCTAATACTGATGCCTTCGTATTGTTATTAGCGGCGAATAATCCAATAATAATCGTAAATGCAAGTGCAGATAGCATAGAAACAATAAAGAGTACATTAATATTACTGCGTGTACGAGAAACTAAATCTGAAATCCATAACATATTTATTTGTTTCAAATAAAACTTTCTGCGCTTCTTTAAAATATAGATGAAAAGAAGGAATGTTTGTGAAAAGAATAAATATGTCCCGACTATTACGAGCGGTAAAATAGATAACATAATAAAAAAGACAGATCCATTTTGCACATTTTTTTCCGTTACGTAGCCTCGCGGATAACCAGCGATATAATAGCATAGCCCTAAACAAATTAAAGCGAATAAAGAGATGAGTATAGATGGTCTTTTTTCAGCTGGCATTTTCTTGTTCCCTTTAATGAGGTGGGCTGTCTTTCGAGTACGAATAAACATTGGTGTAAATGTAGAAACGATTAAAAATAAAATGATAAACGTTACGGTTGTAACGATAATCGCTTCTGTTGGCCAATATAAATAGAGACCTTTCGCACTTGTTAATTTCGAAGTGACTAATAAGAAAAAGTTAGAAAATACAAGTCCACCTTGAATGCCGATAAAGATAGATAATATCCCAATTATCATGTTTTCGGTAAATAACAATCTTTTTAATTGTCTCTGTGAGATACCAAGAATAGTGAGTATCCCGAATTGCTGCTTCCGAACATTTAAAAATGTTCCAATTGAATATAAGAGAAAGAAGAACGAGAACATAACGATCACAAGTTGTGCTGTACTAGCTAAGTTCATTAGAGGATCACGTTCTTGAAAGCTTTGTACACTCTGTAAGCGCGGATGATACGCGTATACAGTAAATGAAAAGAAAACCATGATAGAAAAAGCACTACTTACAAAGTAGGCGAAATATGCTTTCGAATTACGTGAGACATTTTTAAATGCGAATTGCCAAAATGTCATCCACGTCTTCCTCCTAATAACGCTAGAACATCTAATATTTCTTGATAAAATTTCTCGCGATATAATCCGCGGTGTAGTTCATTGTAAAGCTCTCCATCTTTAATGAAAATAACACGGTTACAATAACTTGCTGCAAACGGATCGTGCGTAACCATTAAAATCGTTGCATCTTCTTCTTTATTTAATTTCGTAAATAACTCCATTACGTCAATTGCCGCTTTTGAATCTAAGTTTCCTGTCGGTTCATCGGCTAGTAAGAGAGAAGGGTGATGAATAACAGCACGTGCTACTGCGGTACGCTGTGCTTGTCCCCCAGAAACTTCAAAAATACGCTTGTCCAAAATATGATCAATTCCAAGCTTTTTTGAAATGTTATCAAGCTTTTCATCCATTTCTTTTAATGGAACATTATCTAATGTTAAAGGTAGTACGATATTTTCACCGATTGTTAGTGTATCTAGTAGGTTAAAGTTTTGGAAAACAAATCCTAACTCTTGTCTTCGGAAAATAGCTAACTTCTCTCTACGAAATGTGTGCGGTTTTTTTCCGTTAATCACGACATCACCAGAAGTCGGAGAATCGATTGTAGAGATAACGTTTAAAAATGTAGATTTTCCGCTACCAGATGGTCCCATAATGGCAACGAATTCCCCTTTATCCACGTGTAAATTTATATTTTTTAAAGCAGTATGAGGGACTTTCCCCTCATATACTTTTGAGACGTTTTTTATGTGTAATACTTCTTCCATAGTAATCACCTTTCTACTTTTTAAAACTTAATGTGTTGTGATAATTTTTGCATATAAAAGGAACGAATTAAAAGGAAAAATAAAATTTCAACTGTTCCAAAAATCAACAGTACGACTGTAATTTCAGCGAAGAACGAGAGATGTAATATTTCTTGTAGCATCTTTGTCGCAAACATCGTATGGATTGATGCCATAATGTAAGGTACGAAGAAAAGAATCGCAAGCTGAATTGTCGCTGAACGTTTCATTTCAGTCTCAGTTAAGCCGATTTTCGTAATCGTTATATATTTTTCTTGCTCATTTGTTAAATCTGTATACATCCGGAAGTAAAGAACACTGCCAGCACCGATAAAGAAAATAACTCCTAGGAAAGTACCAATTAAGAAGAACGAAGCGACATTTAGTTTTGTCTTATATAGAGAATCGCTCGCTTCACTTGCATGGAAAGGTGGATGCTCTGCTTGAATTGCTGCATTATCGTTATGGATTTTTGTTATAAACGATGAACCGATATTATGTGCTTTTTCCCAATCTGTAACTTTAAAGCTATATACACTCATTTGTTTTGAAACGTTGGATAATGCTTCTACATTTTCATCAGATAGTATGAGCAATTGGTATATTAAGCGATTTGGGAATGGGTTATAACTTTTATATTCTTTCACTTGTAGTTGTAAATTGTTTTGAGTAAGTGTAAGAGTATTTTTGTTGTCTTTATTATGAAGCGTTCCAATAACTTGATCATCTAAGTCTTTCATAAGAATATAAGATTCATTCTTATTGACCGTGAGCGTTTCCCAATTTAAAGCCTTAGCAAGTACATTATAGTCACTTTGTTTAATGGCATAATAGAGCTGCGTGTTATCTTCAGCCGAAGATACTTCATATATATCCGTTTTAAATTTTGTATAAGTAAAGTGCTCTTCATTAAATTTCTGCTCTAACCAGTTTAAATGTTCATCAGCTAACGCATATCCACATATTAAACAGGTCGCACCAAATAGAGAGATGAGCACGGATGCTTTTCTTTCTTTTTGTTGTTTTCCTTCTTTTAAAAGACGTACGGCTTTTCTCGTGCGAATGAGCATCGGTGTAAAAGATGATACGAGAATGAAGAGGCCGAGAAAGATGATGATAGTTAAAACGATAGCACTTGTAGGCGGATATAAATATAAACCAGGTACGTGTGTAATTTTGGCGGTAACTAACAAAAAGAACTGTGAAAAGACAAGTCCAAGTTGAATGCCAAAAAATATAGAAAGAGCACCAATTAACATATTTTCTATAAATATGAGTCGCTTTAATTGTTTTTGAGATATGCCAAGCACTGTTAAAATCCCGAACTGTTTTTTTCGTACTTTTAAAAACGTCCCGATTGAATACAGTAAAAAGAAAAATGAAAAGAACACAATGACAACTTCTGAAATTGTCATTAATATGTTCAGAGAAAAATTCACGTCTGTCATATGCAATTTAGGATGAAATAAATAAACTGCAAATGAGAAAAAGATTGCGATGGAGAACGCACTGCTTACAAAATAGGCGAAATAAGCTCTGGCGTTTCTTGTGACGTTTTTAAATGCAAACTGCCAAAATGTCATTCACCTAAACCTCCTAATAGGGTGAAGATGAAAAGAGTATGAGAGATACTCTTTTCATCAAGTTTGTTTTAAATATTTTGTCCACTCGTGTAATGTGATAATTTTTGCATATAAAGTGAACGAATGAATAAGAAAAATACGATTTCAACGAATCCAAAAATAATAAGAACGGCTGAAACTTCTTTGAACAGAGATAAACCAATTACATCTTGTAGCATTTTTGTTGCGAACATTGTATGAATGGATGCCATAATGTACGGAATGAAAAATAAAATACTAAGTTGAATGGTTGCAGATCGTTTCATCTCTGTATCTGTTACACCGATTTTAGAAATCGTTATATATTTCTCTTGTTCGTTCGTCAAATCCGTATACATTCTAAAGTAAAGAACGCTACCAGCTCCAATGAAGAAAATAACTCCTAAAAATGTCCCGATTAGGAAGTACGCGGCACTACCTGATGTTATTTTGTATAACGATCCTGCTGATTCAAAGGAACGAATAAGAGGCCCTTCATACTGGTATTTATTTCGATCTTTTTGTACCTTTTCTATAAAATTATCAGCAATTTCATATGTCTGTTCCCAGTTTTGAATTTTGTAATTGTATGCTGATATATGTTTTACGGTGTTAGGTAAGTTATTTACGATAACATCAGGCAACACTATCGTTTGATATGAAAAGTCAGATGGGATTGCGTTTACATGCTCATAGCCTTTAACTCTTAATTTCGTATTTGTACTAGAGAGTGTAATGTAATCTCTATTGTAGCTTTGCTCAAATTCGTTGAATATGGTGATATAAGATGTCCCTGTTAACACATATGCTTCGTTATCATCCATAAATAGTTGTTTCATTCGTAAAGAATTCGCAAGTTTGTTATAGTCACTTTGCTTAATTGCGTATACGTCATTATAAATAGCTATATCTTTATCTTCTTTTAGTGGTGTTTCATATATATCAGCTTTTATTTTTTGATAAGGGAAATGCTCTTTTTGTAATTGTTGCTCAAGCCAATTTAAATGCTCTGTAACAAAAGGGTTCGCATCATACGAGAAATAAGAAATTGGGAAAGGGGAAGTTCTATTCACCTCTAGCTTAATAAATTTCCCGAATCCATATAGGAACGTGATCATTGTGAAAGCAATTGTAGAGAGCATCGCTACAATAAAAAGCATATTAATATTCGTCCGAATACGGTTTGCTAAATCTGAAATCCGAAGCATATTAATCCGTTTCATATAAAATCTTCTTCTTTTCTTTAAAATATAAATCAGTAAGAAACTAATTTGAGAAAAGAAAAAATATGTTCCTATTGTAACAAGCATTGGGATAACGAAAATACTCGAAACCATATATATAACACCGATTTGCGGGCTTACTGATACGAAATATTTAGGATTTCCAGCTAACGCATAACCACCAAATAAACAAATCGCACCAAATAATGAAACAAGTATGGATGGTTTTCTTTCTTTTTGTTTTCCACCATTTGTTTTTAAAAGGTGTACCGCTTTTTTTGTACGAATAAGCATTGGTGTGAATGCAGATACAATGATAAAAAGACTAAGGAAAACAATGGTTGTTAAAATAAACGCGTTAGTAGGACCGTATAAATATATTCCTGGAACATGCGTAAGTTTGGCTGTTACTAATAAAAAAAATTGAGAAAAAACAACTCCAAACTGCATGCCGAAAAAGATAGATAAAATCCCGATTAACATATTCTCCATAAAAACAAGACGATGTAATTGTTTTCTTGATATTCCTAAAATGGTCAAAACACCAAATTGTTTTTTTCTAACTTTAAAAAAAGTACCAATGGAATATAGTAAAAAGAAGAAAGAGAAAAATACAATTACTACTTCTGAAAATATCATTAATCCTGAAATTTCAGAGGTCATGTCAAAGTTTTGTAATTTCGGATGGAATAAGTAAACAGCAAACGAAAAGAACACAGCAATGGAAAAGGAACTACTTACAAAGTAAGCAAAATAAGCTCTCGAGTTGCGCGTGACGTTTTTAAATGCAAATTGCCAAAATGTCATAGATTATACCTCCGGCTAGAAGATATAGAAGTAGTTGTATTGCAAAAAATGTATGAGAGTGTGTTCTCATACATTTTGCTTGCATATGTTACGATCATGCTTCGGTCACCTTCTCCGTATGTTCTGCTTGATTATTTGCAGCGTTGTGGAAGATGATTTTAATCGTCGTTCCTTTACCAACTTCAGAATCTAGTTTGACAGAGTGACCTAAATAATCACAAATTTTACTTACAATATAAAGCCCCATACCAGTAGATTCTCCGAATGCGCGACCGTTTTTCCCAGTGTAAAATGGTTCAAATACTCTTCGAATATCTTCTTGCGGAATACCAACACCTTCATCACGAACTTCTAAAATAATATCCTTTCCGTTTCGGTAAGCAGATAAGAAAACTTTCTTTCCGCGCTCACCAGAGTAACGAACAGCATTTGTCATTAACTGATAGATGATAAATTTTAGCCATTTCGCATCAGAAGCAACTTTTAAATCAGAATGGACTTCTAAAACAGGGAAGACACCATTACGAATGAATAGTTCTTTTAATCCGTTAATATTTTTTGTTACCGTATCTTTTAATGAAATCGTCTCAACATGGAAATCTTCATGGAAGTTATTTAACCTAGCCATGTATAAAGCCATATCAAGCCCTTGGTTTAGACGCTCTAATTCTTTTTTAAACTTTGGAATTAAATGCTCGTCTTCCATTTCTAGCACCATAAGCTGCATAACAGAAACAGGTGTCTTCATTTGATGTACCCAGTGGTTAATGAATAATTGATGTTCTTGTTGTTTTACTTCATACGATTGTAGTTCTTTTTGGAAGAGGCGGTACTGCGTACGCACGAGTTCATTGACACCGTGAGGCATCGGAGCAGTTGCTCTTTCAATAAACGCATCTTCCATTTTTTCTGGTTGCTCGCTTAATCTATGGTACATTCTACGATTGCGAACGTAACGGTAAGCGAGGAAACAAATAAATAAATATAAACTTAAAACGACGAAATAAAATTTATTGTTTTGAAATCCATCTACTGCATCATAAAGAACGAAAATGATACCGAAGTTTAAAACGTACAGTAGGAAAAATGCAAAATGATCACGTAAAAATAGCTTCATGCTTATTCACTCCAAGTTGCGTTAAAGCGATATCCAAGTCCACGTACTGTTTCAATAGAGTTCTCAATACCAAGCTCATTAAACTTTTTACGAAGACGCGTAATGTTTACGTTTAATGTATTTTCTTCAACGAAGCTTTCGTCATCCCAAAGCGCAGCTAATAAATCTTCACGGCTTGCTGTACGAGGGAATTTAGATAATAACATTTCAGCTAAAATAGCTTCTTTTTTCGTTAAAAGAACTTGTTCAGATCCGAAGTGAATTTCAGGACGTTCTGGGAATAGTTTTAAACCTTCTACTTCAACGATACGTTCAGAAATATTTGGTGCATAATCACCGTAAATACGGCGTAATTGTCCTTTAATTTTTGCCATTACAACGTCGTAGTGGAATGGTTTTGTAATGTAATCATCCGCACCGCTTTCAATTGCCATAATTTGTTCCATCTCACCAGCACGCGCTGAAATGAAAATAATTGGACAAGTAGATTCATGACGAATTTGACGGCACCAGTAGAAACCATCGAATTTCGGTAAGTTTACATCAAGTAAAACAAGATGTGGTTTCACAGCGTTAAACGATTCCATAATATCATCGAAATTCTCTGCAACAACAGCTTCATAACCGTACTTCTGAATGTGAGATTGCAGTAATGATGAAATATTTGGATCGTCTTCAACGATTAAAATTTTATACATATGTATATTCCTCCTCAGAAAAACAATTGTAGCTATAGTGTATCATGTGTTTCAAGTCTTTTCATTATGTTGAAAGATAAGCTAGTAAACAGTATAGGTTAAAAGTGAGAAAAGTAAAAAGGGCCTCGTATATAATTGACAATCAACTGAAATCATTTTAACATTTAGATAAGTATCTAAATGTCTAATTATCGAAAGGAAGAAAGACATTGAATCAAGCATTCAAAGCATTAGCAGATCCAACAAGGCGAAAAATTTTAGACTTATTAAAAGAAGGTGATCTAACCGCTGGTGAGATCGCTGAACATTTCAATATGACAAAACCAAGTATTTCACACCACTTAAACGCACTTAAAAATGCTGAACTTATTCAAGATGAAAAGAAAGGGCAATTCGTTGTGTACTCTTTAAACACAACGGTCTTTCAAGATTTGTTGACTTGGGTGTTTACATTTACGAATAAGGGGGAAGAGGGGAAATGAGAAAGCATATATTTCCGTTACTATTAATAGCTTTAACGATTATTGCATGGTGCATCGCGTGGCCGCATTTACCGGGAGAGGTTCCGAGTCATTGGAATGTGTCTGGTGAGGTAGATGGGCGTATGTCAAAAATGGGCATGATGATTTTGGATGTTGCAGTTATGGTTTTTATATATGCTTTATTGACTTTATTGCCTAAGATAGATCCTAAGCATGAGAATTATGAGAAATTTTCTAAAGGGTATAATGTAATAAATTATAGCGTATTATTCCTATTATTTTTAGTAAGTATCATTGGAATTGGAGCTGGATTAGGTTATGACATTCCAATGAAGAGTACACCATATATTCTTGTTGGTCTTTTATTTATAATCATCGGAAACTATTTACCACAATGTAAACCAAATTACTTTGTAGGTATAAAAACACCGTGGACATTAAGTAACGAGGAAGTATGGAGAAAGACACACCGTTTTAGTGGGAAGGTGTTTGTTGTATTAGGAGTTATTATGATTTTAAGTATTTTTGCTCCGGCAGCGTGGAAAGGTTTCCTAATCATTGGCATTATTACCGGTGCAGTAGGATTAACAATGGGATATTCATATATTGCTTATAAAAAAGAAATAGGGGCTTAATAAAAAATTATGGGGGAGAGAGGATGAAAAGACACGTATTACCATGGAGTTTAATTATTGGCATTGTAATTGGATGGTATATTGTATGGCCACATTTACCAGAACAAATTCCACGCCATTATAATGCAGCAGGAGTAGTAGATGGATATTTTTCTAAAGTAGAAGCAAGTTCTGTTTCAATAGGAAGCATGATGTTGCTGTATTTGATATGGCTAGCTCTTGGGTATATTGACGTAACGAAAGATAAGTATAAACAGCATGCTAAAGTCCTTTCCGCAATCCGTTATGCTATTCTTTTGATAGGATTCGGCTGTAACTTATTTGCGCTATTAGCAGCGTCTAATTATATTGCATCGGGCTCAATTGCATTTAATTTTGGACTTGGAACATTGTTTCTTGTACTAGGTAATTACATGCAACAAACGAAGCCAAACGGGTTAGTAGGCATTCGAATGGACTGGACATTAGAAAATCCTGTAGTTTGGAGGAAAACACATAGATTTGCTTCGAGGGTATTTGTAATAGGTTCACTTTGTATATATGCCGGGGCTTTGCTTCCAGATCCATTTAATATTTTTATAGGGATTGGAATCATATTAATATGCATTATCGTATCAACAATAAAGTCATATAGTATTTATAAAGAAGAGTTGAAAATGTAAATAAAGCTGCTTTTCCTTTTAGGGAAGAGCAGCTTTGTTTTTTATCACTTCTTCAAAACCGGTATCCAAATTTCACTTTTAAAGTTTGGAGAAGATATATCTTTCTGTTTATTCCACAATATCTCCGGTCCTTCCGCTAGTTCATAGTTCGAAGAAGGGAACCATTCAGAGTAAATACGTCCCCATACATTTTGTAATGCATCAGGAAATGGACCGACAGCTTCGAATATAGCCCATGTTGAAGCAGTAACTTCAAGCTGTTTAAACTGCTCTGGACAATCCTTTGTTGTGGCTACTCCAATGTAGTGATCGAGTTCTCCCTTTTCCTCCATTCTTCCTTCAGAAAAGTTAGTAGAAGCACTAATGATTCCAGTAGGTTCAATGTTTGAAAGGGACTTTAATGTTTGAATAGAATCTGGGTTTAAACTTTTCCACATAGAAGCAATTTCTTCATTTACACCGTTAAAAACGATTGGTACTCGTTTTGTAATACCTATAATTCGAAATGGCTCTTTTTCTTCAATTCGATAGTTCATTTCATTTCCTCCTTGAATGGATAATTGGAAGGTCATTGGTGAATAAGCCTTCAAAGAATGGCTACTATTTCGGGCTTCAGAAGGTGTTATACCGTGCAAGTTTTGAAATGCACGAGCGAATGAATCTGGTGAGTTGTACCCATATTTTATAGCGACATCAATGACTTTTGCATCGCTATTTTTTAGTTCAAAGGCAGCGAGAGTAAGACGTCTACAGCGAATATAATCAGACAGTGATATACCTGCTAAAAACGAAAACATTCTTTTAAAGTGATACTCAGAACAGAGAGCTAGCCTCGCAACTTCTTTAAAATCAATTTCATTCGTAAGGTTATCTTCAATATAGCGCATTGCAGTATTCATATTTTTAAGTGAATCCATATTATGACCTCCTCTGTACATAGAATAGCAGGAACGAAATAGCTCCATCCGACATTTCGTGCACAACTTTGTAGGGGACATTTTTAACCTTACAAAATTGTAATGTTCCTGTAAGGAGAATGAATGGATGGTATGATATCCCAATGTTATAGTAACAAAGTACTTTTGTTCAGTAGGTTAAATTTTTATATCTTTACTTATGCGTCTTACATAACTGTCATGTTTGTGTAAGAAACATCGATAGTGGCAAGAGTAGAGAGTGTATATAGTTGAAAATAGAGAATAGAAGAAATGAGGGATGTCGAGATGAAAACAGTGTTAGAAGCAAAAAATATTGAAAAAGTGTACGACACGGGTGGGAATAAATTTGCAGCGTTAAAAGGTATTAACTTACAAGTAAAAGAAGGTGAGTTCGTTGGAATTATGGGACCTTCTGGTTCTGGTAAGACGACTTTACTAAATGTTCTTTCTACAATTGATAATGCGACGAACGGTGAAATTTTAATTGATGGAAAAGATATTGTAAAGATGAATGATGATAAGTTAGCGTTATTCCGCCGTGATCATTTAGGTTTCATTTTCCAAGATTATAACTTATTAGATACGTTAACGGTGAAAGAGAATATCGCTTTACCACTTGCGTTATCAAAGGTGAAAGCGAGTGAGATTGATCGCCGCGTTCTTGAAATCTCAAAGAAATTCGGTATTGATCATATTTTAAGTCAGTTCCCATATCAAGTATCTGGTGGACAGAAGCAGCGCTGTGCAGCATCGCGTGCAATTGTTACGAATCCAAGTATGATTTTCGGAGACGAGCCAACTGGAGCACTTGATTCTAAATCTGCAACAGATTTACTTGAAAGTATGAAGTCGTTAAATGAATATGATAACTCAACAATTTTAATGGTAACGCACGATGCGTTTGCAGCAAGTTATTGTAAACGAGTTATTTTCATTAAAGATGGTGAACTATATAAAGAATTACATCGCGGTGAATCGACGCGTAAACAGTTCTTCCAAAAAATTGTTGACGTAATGTCTTCTATTTCTGGAGGTATGGCTGATGACCTTATCTAGCATTGCCCTCCGCAACATACAGCGGAACTTTAAAGACTACTTTGTATATTTTGCATCTATGATTTTTAGTATCGTTATTTATTTTACATTTAAAGCACTGCAATATAATTCACAAATGGAAAAAGCAGCAGAAGCTTCAAAAAAAATTAGCGGAGCGTTCCAAGTTTCAAGTGTGATGCTTATCATTTTCGTAGCAGTGTTCATTATATATTCGAACGGATTCTTTACACGTAAACGTAAAAAAGAAGTTGGCTTATATTCGTTATTAGGTATCCGTAAAAGACAAATTGGTAAAATGCTCTTTTATGAAAATATGTTAATGGGATTAATGTCATTAGTAATTGGGATTGCGATCGGTAGTGTCCTTTCAAAATTATTCCTTGAGTTATTAGTAAATATGATGGGATTAAATTTAAACGTTCATTTTGAAGTACCGATGGCTGCCATTATTGATACAGCAATTATTTTCTTTGTGATTATTTTATATACATCACTTCAAGGATATCGTTTAATTTATCGCTTTAAGTTAATTGAACTTTTCCGTGCAGAACGTGAAGGAGAAGCAATGCCAAAAGGATCTGTCATTATGGCATTAATTTCAGTTTTCTTAATCGGTTCAGGTTATTTTTTAGCATTAATGTACATGAAAGCAGTTATGTATGCAGACTTTATGGTCGTTGCATTATATATTTTATTAGCGACAGTAGCAGGGACTTATTTACTGTTCATGTTCTTCACAGTATTTGTATTGAAACGTGCAAGAAATAATAAGTCAGCATTTTATAATGGTATGAATATGGTAACGACATCACAGTTACTATATCGTATTAAAGGAAATGCGAAATCACTGGCGACAATCGCTATTTTAAGTGCGGTAACATTAACAGCGGTTGGTACGTCAGTTACGATGTATTACAACACATTTACGCAATCAAAAGTTGCTGCGCCGTATAGTTATTCCTATGAGAAAAAAGATGCAGCATTAGATAAAAAAGTAAATGAAATACTTGCTGGAGAGAAGAATAATCACCCAGTCACATATGAATCAGAAGTTGAAATGATTCCTGTGAAGGGAACATTTAAAGGTGAAAGAGCTGATCAAGTTCTGAACACACACTATAATGTTACGAATCAGTACCAGCTTATTTCTCAATCAAGCTTTAATACACTTGTGAAACATTTAGATGTAGAACCTGTAAATTTAAGTGCGAATGAAGCTTTCGTATATGATAGCTTATATATTGAGAAACTTGATTTTGGTCCTCTTTATACAGGAAATACAGCTGTATTCCCTGTTGGAAACGAGTCAAAAGAATTAAAAATTAAAGGTGTAAATAATAGAAGCCTTACAAATTTAAATGAACTATTTGTAATCGTTCCTGATAAAACATATGAGCAAGTGAAACAAGTAAATGAAACGCGTACTGTAAAAAATATTGATGTAAAAGGTGAGCGAAATAGTAAAGAGTTAACAGCAAAATTAGCAAGCATTATGCCAGCTGGAGAATCAGAAGTTTTAAAACCATTTAACGATTTCTATACAGGATTCCAAATGGGGCTTGAAACAACAGGCTTAATGATGTTTATTGGGTTATTCTTAGGATTAGTATTCCTATTAGCAACAGGCTCAATCATTTACTTTAAACAATTAACAGAAGCAAGTGCTGACCGTGATCGCTACGTTGTTCTTCATAAAATTGGTGTAACGAAGCAAGAGATGAAGAGAGCTATCGCAAAACAAGTGAGCTTTATCTTTGCTATTCCGTTAGTAATTGGTATTTTACACAGCCTATTTGCACTAAAAGGTTTATCAAATATATTACCATTTGAAATTATGATTCCGCTTCTAATTAGTATCGGAGTATACGGCGCGATTTATATTGGATATTACTTCTTAACAGTTCGTTCTTATTATAAGATCGTGAGTGCGAAGTAATAAGGGACAGCTATCGCTAGAGGCGATAGCTGTTTTTTTATTCTTCATAAAATCTTAAGAAATCTCCTCAATTTTTGTTAAGAAATAATAGTTATACTTAGAAACAAGTTAAAAACTATTGAACGAATGAGGAGAGGTTTATATGCAACTCATAACATTCTTACATGAATTTATTAAACATCCGAAACATACTGGTGCAATTGCGCCAAGTTCAAAAATATTAGCAAAGAAAATGGTAGATGTAATTGATTTTAATAAAGCGAAATGCATTGTAGAGTTAGGTCCTGGTACGGGAGTCTTTACGAAAGAAATTATGAAGAGAAAGAAGAAGGAAACAATATTTCTTCTTATTGAAATTAATGAAGTGTTTTGCAAGGAACTAAAGAGAAAATTTAAAGATGAGCAGAACGTCATTGTTGTACACGGTTCAGCCGAAAATATAAAAAAGTATATAGAAGATCTCAATATAGAATGCGTGGATTACGTTTTATCGGGATTACCTTTTACCTCTTTACCAGAAGAAGTTTCAAAGCGTATTTTAAACAATGTAATGGAAGGGATACATGAGAATGGTGAATTTATTACATTTCAATATTCACTTGTGAAAAAAGGATTTATACAGCACTTCTTTCCTGAAATTACGCTAGAGAAAGTGTGGCTCAATTTCCCACCAGCGTATGTCTTTAGCTGTAAAAAAGAGCTAAGGAGAGCATATGCATAATGGAATTACATGAATTATTATCTTATATTGAACAATACGGTTATTGGGCATTATTTTTCTGTTTATGGTTAGGTATTATTGGTATGCCAATTCCAGACGAAATGATCGTAATGAGTGGTGGCTTTGTATCTTCACTAGGGATATTAAGTGTCATTCCTGCATTTTTATTAACATATTTAGGTGTTGTATCTGGGCTTTCTTTAGGTTATATATTAGGGAAAATATTTGGTACGAAAGTACTTGATAAGCTAATGAAAAAGAAAAAGGCGAAATATCTTTTGAAATCTCAACAAATGGTAGAGAAGTATGGTCATTATGCGTTAGTCACAAGTTACTTCATACCAGTTGTAAGACATATCGTACCGTATTTAGTTGGAATGAATAACATGCCATTTAAGACGTATGCTTTGTATTCTTATACGACAGGATTTGTTTGGACACTCGTTTACTTTGTGCTCGGTGCTTTATTTGGACAACACATTGAAAGTATTGTAGCGATTGCGATAGAATATGGCTTGTATTTTGGCGTGATTGTTTTTATTGTTACAGGTATTCTTTATTTATATAGACAAAAAAGAATCACACTGATGAGTAAATAGAAGTAAAGAAAGTTTCTTCCAGTATGAAGGAAAAGATAGGATTATAAGTATAAAATTATCTTTATTTAATGGTAAAATATAGGTAAGTAGTTAAGGGAGGAAGAGCGTTGTGCTACTCATTTTTAGCCTTATCTTAATTGGAATTATGTGCAGTATGAAAATAGTATCTTTACACATGATAGAACGACAAAAGGTAGAGGAATGATATGTATATTGTCCAAAATGTGATACAAAAATTAGAAGAGGAAATTCAGCTCCTTTTTGTTCGAAATGTAATTTAATATTTTTAAGTAAACATTAATCCACCTAGTTCTCTTTCGTTTGCTTATTAGCTAAAATGGATTATGAATAACAATAGTATGTAAACGAAAATAAATATAAATGTACACATGGAGTGTTATATTTGGAGATTTTAATCATAGTAGGATGCCTAAACTGTATGGATGTTAACCTTTTTAGAGAAAGATATCCCAGCTAATTTAGTTTGGAAGATTGAAAGAATAGATTGAAAATAGATGAGAAGTGGAGTGCATATGATGGAGACACAAATCGTTATTGGAGTACCTGGTTTATGGAAAGATAGAACAGAATTAATACAAGAAGTTGTGAATAAAAGTAACTATATATTAGCGGGAAATGTTATGCACCATAAGGAGAAAGAGATTGGCTTTGAAATTGATATATATGAACAAGGGATTGAGTATACGAATATTATTGAAGGATATCCCATTATTATGAAGTCTTTCGTAGAGATGGATTGAGAAGTTTTGAGGGTTTTATTACCTGATGACAGGGGGATTCTTCCTACTAGGCCAGAGTGTGATGAATGTTATAAGACTCAATTGGATAGTATTGAGGAAATTTGATAAAAAATAGCTTGAAACCATTTAAGCTATTTTTGAATTATTACATATGCTGTAAAGTAGGTTTTCGATTTGTAGTAATATCTGCTACTGAATAACGCTTCGTTTTATTAGTGCCAGTTAGCCCATTTCGTATTTAGCATATTTTTTTCTTCTTCTGAAATTATATTGTCTTTATACCAGGGTAAATGTTTACAGGTGAAATTATCAGCTACCCTTACGGCATTATAAAAACCGTTACTAATAAATTTTTTATTGTAAACAGCAAAAGTTGTATCAATTCCAGCGTTGAAAACTTTAGGGTTATTGTATTTAGTTATAGGAAAAAGCCAATACTGCATTTCCCATTCTGTTACTGTACATTTTTCATTTGACATGAGCTCTCTGTTGAAATTAGAAGTAGGTATAATGTCTAAAGCAAGGCCGGCTTTAAAGAGTGAAAGCTCGATTGTTAACTGCTTTAAATACTCTAAAAAGTTATCTGACATTTTTTCATTAAAAGATAAATCAGGATCAGTTACAGCAAAAAAATCTGGAAGTAAATCGAAAATATAAGGAACGGCAAAAAAACGTGGTCCATAGTTGGCATTATTTTTCACTAAATTATATTTAGTTGATATTTGCTCATAAAAAGCAAGCAAAGCGGGAGCGGTTGAATTATTGTCCCAAATCCATATATCTTCACTTTTTATCTTTTTGTTTTCTAATTGTTTTAACATATTTTTCACATAAGTAAGGTTATTGAAGGCTATTACTATTATAGGAATGTTTGAATTATATTTTAAGTTTTCTATATTAGAGAGACTTAGTTCGTTCTTACATTCGAACACGATTTATAACACCTCCGAGCAAAAATAAAACACACTGCATTAGAAGCAACAATATTCCAATATATGCGTAAGTAAGAGAAATGGAATCGGTGTACGGCCTATATATGATGGAAGTAGGAAAAGCATTTTTGTTAAGATAGATTGAGTATACGAATAGTGATGAAAGAGGAATTTTTCTAGCTACATGAGAGCACGGTAAACGTTAGATAATATTAATGAAAAGGTGATACATGTGCAAAAAGAGATTTTAAGGTTATTAGATAAAAAGCAAAGTAACTATGAATTTCCTGCCTTTGATAATGAATATATGGATATTTCACAAGTGAAATTCTCTCTTTTCTTTAAAGATGCTAAGGATTGGCTAATGGTGTTTCAAATTGTGGGTGTAGGTTCATTAGGTGTATGTAATGATATTCAAGTATATGGCGATAGAATTACTCATTCAATGGGTGATGATTGCATTTTACAATTAAATAATGGCGATTATGAGTTGTTTGATGATGAAGGTGAATTTATACCGAATATTTATAACGGCAGTTTAAAAATTCGCGAGCATCATTTTGAATATGAATTTACAGAAGAGGATTATATAAATAATGGAATAGAAGTACAAACGACAGAGCATTATCCAACATACTTTATGCGTATGCTCGCTACTAATGAGGAAGCTCAAAAATTATTGTGGTGGGATAAAGGAGAAATTTTAGAAGAGTTCGGTTTAGAAGGCGACTGGGAAGTAGCGTATGAAACGGAAGAATGGAAACATGTTGAAGACGAAAAAGTAAGTGAAAATGAATTCTTCCAATCAGTAGCCGCTGCAATAGAGAAGAAAGATCCAAGTGTTATTGTGAATGAAAATGCTAATACGCATTGGAGAAATTGGGTAGAGTTTGATTGTGACTGAAAAGGATAGGAGAAAGAATGACAAATGAAAAGAAGAAGAAAATCCGGAGAAAAAGTACAAATGCATCGTTTTGCACTACCTCTATGCTACGGAAGTGAAGCACCATATTATTATTACGAGGTAGCGCCCCATGAAAGAGAGGAACGCTTCCATTTAACATCAGATCTTTGTGTAATGGATGGTGAACATTATTTTATTAGAGGATGTTTAGAGATTCCTATAATTGACTACCACAAAAATTTCATATGGACTGTGTGGGTATCACTTAGTAAAGAAAGTTGTGATGAAGTATTAGAAAAGTGGGATGAAAGAGGCAGGGAAAATAGTGATCTTTATTTTGGATGGTTATCTGTAGAGATACCAGTTTATCCAGAAACATTAAATTTAAAAACAAATGTACATATAAGAGAAGTAGGAACGGCACCGTATGTTGAATTAGAGCCAACCGACCATCCTTTAGCGATCGAACAAAGAAATGGAATTACTTTAGAGAGAGTTAAAGAAATAGAGGAAATGATCCAACAATATAACTAGATTAGAAGAGAAAAAACGAGTGCTAGCACTCGTTTTTTTATTACACAACCGCAGGATTATAAATCATCGTAAAGTGTCCTGGTAATAATTCAATGTGACAAGGTGTATGAAGCGAGTTTTCTCCATCTGTATCTACTTCTTTTTCTTCTTTCGTTTCAATATGAATGGATTTCGCTTTTACGTGGAAGATGTCATTTTCATTTGAGTCTTCAAATAGTTTCTTTCCGATGTAATCTTTAAATGCTTGAATACCTGTTGATTTGACTACGAAAATATCAAGTGTTCCGTCATCACATTTTACGTTCGGAATAAAGGATGGAATACCACCAAGATATTCACCATTTCCAACCATGACAAGGACAGCTTCGTCTTCATATACTTGTCCGTCATAAGTAATTTTTACTGGGAATGTTTCAGCATTTTTTACAGTTCGAATTGTGCTTAAATAGTAACCGATTTTACCAAGCTTTGCTTTTTCTTCTGCATCGATATTGTTTGATACTTCAGATACGAGTCCAATGCCCCAGAAGTTTAAGAAATGTTGTTCATTTGCTTTTGCAACGTCAACTGGTTTTATATGTTCTTTTGTAATAAGTTTTGCCGCTTCTGCAATGTTTTGCGGAACACCAAGTGTGCGAGAGAAGTCGTTGCAAGTTCCACCTGGAATGATTGCAAGTGTAGGTCTAGTTTCGAGAGGTGCTAAGCCATTTGTGCATTCAAATACTGTTCCATCACCACCAAAGACGATAATTAAATCTACTTTACTAGCAAACTCTTGGCAATATTTTGTTGCATCACCTTGTTTTTTCGTATGAAGGATATGTAGATCAGGAAAAGCTGCGGCAAGAGGTGGTACGATTTTCGTTAAATTTGTATGTAAGTCACCTTGACCAGCTTTCGGATTTACGATGAGGAGTACTTTTTCAAATTTTGTCTTTGTCATATTTCATCTCTCCCTGTAGTTTGTAATGGAAAGAAAGGAGCTGTTCCCATGTATTTTAGAACAGCTTCTCCCTATTAATTGGGTGCTAAGATTGTCAGTTATTGTCGGTAAGTCGATATATTAAAAAAATCGCCGATATACATTTTATGTACTATCGATTTTTTAAGTTATACGATTATTCCGTTACAACTGAAGCAATGAATGGTAAGTTACGATATTTTTCCGCACAGTCGATACCGTATCCAACGATGAATTCGTCTGGAATTTGGAAGCCAACATATTCAGCTGTTAAGTCTACTTTACGACGTTCTGGCTTATCAAGTAATGTACAGAACTTGAGTGCTTTTGGTTTATGCATAAAGAAGTGGTCTTTTAGGAAATGAAGTGTTAAACCAGAATCGATAATATCTTCTACAACAATTACGTTTTTCCCAGTAATGTTTACGTCGATATCTTTTAGTAGTTTCACTTTTCCTGTTGTTTCTGTTTGATTTCCGTAGCTAGATGCAGAAATAAAGTCAATTGTTACATCATTTTTGATGTTACGAATTAAATCAGCAGCAAATACGAATGAACCTTTTAATACTGCGATAACTACGATTTCTTCTCCTTCAAAGTCACGTTCGATTTGAAGTGCTAATTCTTTAACTTTTGCTTGTAATTGTTCTTCAGAAATTAAAGTGTCTTTTATTTCAATATTCATTGTAATCCTCCTACAGTGTAAAACTTACGAACATTTCGACTGTAAAGGATAGAATAGAAAAAGTCAAAGGAGATAGTAATTTTTTACAAAGATAACGACAAAATCATCTGATGATATGATATACTAAGTATATTAAGAAAACGCTTCCATAAAGGGTGAATATGATGAAGAAGAAACAGTACACAAGTGTAACATTTATAAAAGCATTACTTTTAACAATTGTTCTTGGCCTGTTGGCTTACGTAATTGATGTACCTGTGATTCGTATTTCATTAATTGGAATGACTTTAGTGTTAGGAGCAATTTCGCATGGTATGATGTCGCAGCTAAAAGAAGCTGGACTTGATGATATGAGAGATCATATAGATAAAAAGTGAGAAACCTTCATTATATAGAGTGAAGGTTTTTTTGTTTCTTACAAAAATGTAAGGTAGTTGTAAGGCAAATCGATAGTTGCATAAGAGCATTTTGGATAAACTATGGGTGTAAGGTAAAAGGCAAGCATATTTTAGGTAAATTAAGTTTTAGGCACTCTATATGTGAAAAAGGAGTAGGAGGGCATGGAGAAACGTTGGACGACCTTTTCTTTTTTAGCGACTAGTAACACCGTAATGCTAGATGGAAAAATGGATTTTTTGCACTTGTTTGATCGTGAAGATGATCATTCTTCTTCTAAATTTACAATGAAATGGAATAAATGGAGCGAGAGTTGTAGGTTTGAAGAAGAGGCCCCTAACGAAGAGCAAAAGATTATTTTAACAAACCCTATTAAAGCGTGGGTTGTTCAACGTCGTAAGTGTAACGTCAAAAATCACTTCAAGAAAACTGAGCCGAGACAATTAGTTATCGCTCCGGCCCGTTCTACTTCCAAATCACGCGAAAGTAACATGTAAATAATTGAGACACACACCCGAAAAAAACATCGTACATATTGCGATGTTTTTTTCTTTTTCTACAATGAAATCTTTAAATGAAATATATTTCATCTGCATCTTATATTTATATCTCTTGCTTATTCTAGTAATACATCCGATGCGAGTAGATGTGAATAAAATATAAGGAGAGAGTGAAAATGAAAAAGAAACTATTACCAATTTGTGCAATGGCACTTTTAACAGTAGGATATTCTTCAGTAGCGAGTGCGGATACTGGAACAGTAACAAAGGAAGAAGAAGCGCAAGTACAACAGGATAAAGCTAAAAAAGAAGAAGCAATCAAGGAACAGCAAAAAAGTGAAATAGAGAAAAAGCAAGCAGCACAAGTACAAGAAAAAAATGATATGGCTAAAAAAGAGGAAACAATAAAAGCTGAGAAAAAAAGTGAAGAAGAGAAAAAGAGAATAGCGCAAGAACAGTTAAAAAACGATATGGCTAAAAAAGAAGCAGCGATAAAAGCCGAGCAAAAGAATGAAGTAGCTAAAAAAGAAGAAGCAAAGCCAGTTGTACAAGGTGAAAAATTACCAAATACAGCATCAAATAATGTAGCAATGATGGGATTAAGTGCATGTCTTGTAGCGGTAGGTACATTATTTGGTTTGAATCGTCGCAATAAGATTAAAGCGTAAATAAAATATTTTCCTATAAAGAATGGGATAATTTCATATATTAAAAATGGTAGGTTACTCCTACCATTTTTGGCATGGAGGAATGAAGAATGAAGTTACTCAATTATATCGGTATCATATTGATGGCTATAGGGCTATTCATGGGATCCTATTATGCTGTGGAATGGTATAAAGGAAGAAGCTCTGCCGGGCAATTAACGGCAGAAGAAATAAAGAGCCTTAAAAATATACAAGATACTCAACTTTCTCATGAAACACCTGTAACTTCTCAAGTGCCTTCTTCTCAAACAGAACATAAAGAAGGAGAAAAGGTAGCGATGTTAAACATACCGAAAATAAAGAAGAAGTTTTCTATATATTGGGGAGCAGATGATACGACTTTGAAAAAAGGAGTGGGTATGTTCGTTAGTGATTTAACGACAACTCCATCTGGAGGGGGACATACTGTACTGAGTGGACATCGAGATACTGTATTTACAGATTTAGAAGAGTTGAAAGAAAAGGATACCCTTGTTTTAGAGTATGATAATAAAACGTACACATATGAAATTCAAAAGACATGGATTACTCATGCGGATGATCGTACTGTTATTATAAAAAAAGAAGAACCGATATTAACACTGACAACTTGTTACCCATTTGATTATATAGGGGATGCACCAGATAGATATATTATCGAGGCGAAGTTAACTGGCAGTTATTCAAAGTGAAATTATAGTTTCTGAAAGCGAGAGGGGGATATATAAGTTATGTCAAAAAACATTTTAATTGTTGAAGATGAAGACATATTACGCGAAATATTAAAAGATTATTTTTTAAGTGAACAATATGTAGTGTTTGAAGCGAGGGACGGGAAAGAGGCTTTAGTTGTATTTGAAGAAGAAGAGGTTGATTTAGTTATTTTAGATATCATGTTGCCAGAACTCGATGGATGGTCTGTTTGCCGAAGGATTAGGAAGACGTCCGAGGTGCCTATTATTATGCTGACGGCGCGTGTAGATGAAGACGATACGTTACTTGGTTTTGAACTTGGAGCAGATGACTATGTGACGAAGCCGTATAGTCCTCCAATTTTATTAGCAAGAGCGAAACGATTATTAGAAAGTAGAAAAGCATCGAAGAAACCTTTAGAGAACGAAGATGATACGTTATCGATTCATGGCATCCATGTCCATTTTCCGTCGCGTACTGTTACTGTTGATGAGGCAGATGTTAGTTTAACGCATACGGAGTTTGAAATATTGGTGTATTTCATGAAAAATCAAGGAATCGTTTTAACGCGAGAGCAACTCATTTCAAGAATTTGGGGATATGAATTTGCTGGCGATGATCGAACGGTGAATAGCCATATTCGTAATTTAAGAAATAAATTAGGAGAGAAAGCAAAGTATATTACAACTGTAGTACGAACTGGTTATAAATTTGAGGGGAATGTATGAAGAAAGGAATTGTACTAAAATTATTTACTCTTACAACAGCATTATGTATGTTGATTTTAGCGACGATATTTATTGGACAAACGATATTTTTTAAACAATATTATGCGAATCGAAAAGTGGAAGATATTAAAGTGAATTTAAATTCTTTTGAGAAGAATTATTTAAATTATGCAGGAAATGCAGAAGAAATTCAGAAACTAGAGCAAGACTTTTTAAGAGAAAATAATACGTGGATTACGACATTAGATAAGAACGGGAATTTAAAACATGCAGATGATTTTTATTTTGAAGTAACGATAGATCGTAGGCAACAAAAGAGCTTTGGACAACAAATATTTAAAATTCCCTTAGGTAATCTCGTCAATATAGAGGAAATTGATAATAAATTATCAGAGCAGTTTTTAGGGCAAGAAATTTATTTTTCTGGAGTGAGAAAAGAAGATAGTTTTATTCCATTCTCTTTTTCTTTATCTAAGCAGAATTTAAGTGGATCTAATAAACCGTTAGAAAAAGCATTTAATGAGAAAATGAGCAAATTAAATGAGGAGAAAAAGAGAGCAGTTGAGGAACAACTTGTTAAGGAAAAGAAACCAGCTGTTCAGGAGCAAGCTGCTCAGGAATTAGGCGTTTACATAGGAGGACGTGTTACAAAAGTACAGTTACCAGATGTAAAAGGTCCTGTGAATCCAATTTATAAAAATGGCATCTTCTTAGATAGCATAAAAGAATTTCAAACTAATTTATTATTAAAAGAGAGCAAGCCCATACAATATACAACACAAACAATGGACTATGAAAAAAATGATATTAAATATAAATTATTAATCAAGCCAATAGAAAAAGACGGATCAGTAACATATATTTATGCGATGGCTTCTTTACAGCCCGTAGATGAAGCTGTACAAATGGTGCAAGATTATTACATCTATATCATTGCATTTGTAGTCGTTCTTATTTTTTTAGCTTCGTTCTATTACTCAAAACAAATTGCCAAACCGTTATTAAAAATAAATGATACGACGAAGAAAATAGCACAATTAGATTTTACAGAAAAAATACCGATTACTTCAAAAGATGAAATTGGAGATTTGTCGAAAAATATTAATGTGCTATCAAATAAACTCCATTCACATATTGGACAGTTAGAAGAAGATATTGAAAAGGAAAGAAAGTTAGAAAATACACGGAAAGAATTCATTTCTGGTGTTTCGCATGAATTAAAAACACCGCTAAGTATTATGAAAAGTTGTATTTCCATTTTAAAAGACGGGGTAGCTGAGCATAAAAAAGAGTATTATTTTCAAGCGATGGAGAGAGAAGTAGACAAAATGGATACTTTAATTTTGGATATGCTTGAGCTAGCTAAATTTGAATCTGGTACATATAAAATGAAAAAGTCTGCGTTTTATATTGATACAGTAATTGAAGATATATGTGAACATCTATCTGTGGAAATAGAGAAAAAAGAACTTCATGTTCATAAAAATATACATTCATTTGAAGTGATTGCAAATCAAGGCCGGATTGAACAAGTCATCGTTAACTTCATTACGAATGCCATACGTTATACACCAAATAAAGAAGATATTATTATTTCTGCAATAGATGAGAAGGATCGTATAAAAGTTTGTATTGAAAATAAAGGTACTCACATTGAAGAAGAACAATTAGATAAAATTTGGGATCGTTTTTATCGCGTGGATACAGCTCGTCAGCGTTCACAAGGTGGGACGGGACTGGGGCTTGCTATTTCTAAAAATATTTTAGAATTACACGATGCTGAATATGGAGTGAAAAATACAGAAGACGGTGTATTATTTTACTTTTACTTACCGAAAAAAGCGTAGATAATGCATAATCTGTACCCTTTGTAAAGGACATTTTGAAAAAAGTTAGGCAACATCAAGAAGATGGTTTCTGTATCCAACAGGAGTCATCTTTTTTAAATTCCATTGATATCTATAATGATTATAATACGTCATATATTTCTTAATCTCTTGTTTCAATTCATTAAAGGACACGCAAGGTTTTATATGAGCTTCATCTTTCAGATGACCAAAAAATGATTCTTGTGGGGCGTTATCCCAACAGTTTCCTCTTCTTGACATGGATTGTCCTAGGTTTAGCTTTTTAACTAGCTTTTGATAGGTAGGGCTTGTGTAGTGGGATCCTTGATCTGAATGAATATAAGCACCTTCAGTCAATCGAATCCGCGGATTCCTTTTTAGTTTATGGAGAGTTGTCGTTACGAGCTCTAATGTCATCTGTTCTGAAACATGGTAAGCTAAAATTTCATTAGTTGAGCCGTCTAAAATTGTAGATAAATAGGCCCTTTGATTCTTACCGTAAACTAAATAGGTGATATCTGTAAGAAGTGTTTTCCCTGGGGTATTTTGTTTAAATTCCCGATTTAATTGATTTGGTACTATTCGATGTTCTTTTGTAGCTTTAAGCATTCTTTTATAAGGATTCGCTTTGCGAACCGGACAGATAATCTCGTATTTCTTCATAATTCTACGGATACGCTTTAAATTGTAGACAACTTGAAACTGACCCGCCAATGTCATCTTTATCTGACGAGCCCCTTTGTTTCTATTTCTAAATCGAAGTGCTTTTAATATGGTTTCCTTCAAGATTTCATCTCGATCACTCTTTTGTTTCCGTTGTTCTTGAGATGAAACTGAAAAGTAATTATAGTATCCCGAACGGGATACACCAGCTACTTTACACAAATGACTGACCATATTCCTTAAGTTGTATTTCATGATGACAGAACGAATCAAGATGAATTTCTGACTAGGTGGTAGTGTTATTTCCTTCTCATCCTCCCTTCCATAAGTTTGATTTTTTTTAGCAATTCGTTTTCCGCCTTTAGTAAGTTTCGTTCGGCTTCTAAACGGGCATACTTTTCTTCTAACGTAAGCTCTCTCTCAAGAGTTCTTCCAGCGTTTTCGATACGTGTATCCCTTAAACCCAATACACCATTTTTTCTATAAGCAGCACGCCATCTACTTCCCGATGACATAACTCGTTTCATTCCAATCATATCTATATCAAAACCACATTCTTCAAAAATATTTCGAGGTAGCTTTCCTTTTTCATTTTCCTCAATAAAAATATGCTTAAATTCCTCTGTATAAGTGATACCTTTCTGACTTACAGATTTTACGTATAGGTTATTTGATAGAATTTGAATTTCTCTTTCTGTAAATAGTTTTTTTGTCATTTTCAACATTCTCCGATCCCAATTTTCCTTTTATTATACAAGAAATACCCTATAGAATAGACTTTTTTCAAGTGTCTATTCTATAGGGTACATTTTAGCATGCTACGCTTTTTTTAATTTATTTTCATATTATCTTTACCTAATCTTTATTTTTAAGCGATATAATCTGGTTAGAAAATGAGGTTATGTAAGGAGTCGATGAACCGTGCATAGCAATTGGCTAAGTATAATGGTATTTATTTTCTTTTGCGCATTTATTGTATTTTTAATTAATATTACGATATGAAAAAAGAGCGCTCATTAAGCGCCCTTTTTTTGTGTATTCATTTGATAAGCACTGATGCTTTTGAATAAGCGTGGGGAAGTGAGGAATAAAAATATAAGTAAAACTGTACATAAAATAAAAGAACCAAGCATTGTACTTCCATTTACGATTAATGAATATAACACAGCTGATTGACCTTTCGGCGCATATTGTCCCCAGAAAATAATACCGGCAATAAAGTGACAGAAATAGCGAGCAAAGCTACCGACAAATGTAGCAAGGATAATGTAAACAAGGATTTTCTTACCATGGTTTTGTTTTGCTGAAGGTTTTTCATTGCGACTACCTAAACTTGAATGTTCTTCACTATTTTCATTAGACGTTAAAAGTGCTTTTTGAATTGGACGATAGAATAAGCCAGCAAATCCGATAAAAGCAAAGGCAATGAAGTACTCAATGAATGCTTGAACAGGTGTTAAAATATAAGCATCCCCCACGACTATTTGTAATAGTCCCCAAACTAAACCACCTAAGAAAGCTGATTTAAAGCCCCAGCGGTAAGCGATAATAAAAATAGGAATCATAGCGAATGAGATAGAACCGCCTGTTGGAAGTTTAAGTGATAATGGTAAAATATCGATAATCATGGCGAAGGCTGCAAGAATAGCAGATTCGATCATCGCTTGTAAATTAGTGTTACGCATGTTGTCTCCCCCTAAATCCAAGTTGTACAAAAAAGAATAGATATCATAGGAGGATACGAAATACGTAAATAAAAATGAGGTATGTATTTCGGACGTTTGCACAATCCCTGCGTTAGCATTAACTAACAGGTTCGAAGGGTCGGAACGAAGTGTTCCCTCTCAGCGGCATGGCTCCCCCAGTGATAACGAGATTCTTTATTTGCTATTGTTTATTGTAAGCGAAATGGATGAGAATGGCAAACGAATACAGTATGACAATAATTGAAATAGAATTGTAGCGAAATGTTAATAAATATGAAGCAAAAGGGTATAGTACAAGAGAAATTGGGTGTGGTATAATTTTTTTGAAAATAATTATCATTCTCTTCTGAGGGGGAAGGTTATGAGTTTAGTAGATATTAAAATTGGAGAGAAAGTGTTAGTAAAAAGTATTCAGTCTTTAGATCAGCTATTAAAGCGTAGACTAGCTGCTTTCGGTCTTGCTGAAGGAAGCGAACTTCGCCTGAAACAGAAAGCGATGTTTAAAGGTCCTTGTACATTGGAGTGTCGTGGACAGTTAATTAGTATTCGTCATTGTGACGCGAAAATGATAAAGGTGGAATTAGCGTGAATAAGGTAGCTTTGCTAGGGAATCCGAATACAGGGAAGACATCATTATTTAATGCACTTACTGGTTCTTATGAGTATGTAGGAAACTGGAGCGGTGTAACAGTAGAAAAGAAGGTTGGTAAATTAAAAGATAGACAAGGAACATTAATTGATTTACCAGGTGTTTATGATTTAAATCCAGTTTCACGTGATGAAGGTGTTGTAACAAACTTTCTATTAACAGAAGAATTTAATCATATGTTAAATATCGTAGATTCCTCGCAGTTTGAAAGAAATATGCATTTAACGTTGCAGTTACTTGAATTTGGTAAGCCAGTCTCAATTGGTTTAAACATGGTTGATGTGGCGAAGCAAAGAGGAATTGTCATTGATGTAAAACGATTATCAGAACTATTAGGTGTAACAGTCGTTCCTGTTGTTGCAAGGAGTGGAAAAGGCTGTGAAGAACTGCTTACGACTCTTAAAGAAAATGACAAAAAAGAGAAAAAGCCATTCCTTATTTCATATGGTGTACAAATGGATGAAGGAATTGGAGAAGTAATTGCTCTTTTAGAGACAGTGAATTACGAGCATCCGAGATGGTTAGCACTTCAATTTTTAAGCAATAACGAAGTAGTAGAAAAAGAAATGAAAGCATTACCAATTTATAAGGAACTCATAGCCATTCGATCTCGCTTAGAAGGAAAACTTGATTGTACGTTAGAAGAGCACATTTACAAAACTCGTGAAGCGTATATTGAAAAGTTAAAAACAAATGTTATGAAGCATGAGAAAGAAGGAAAAATTCCTTTTTCAGAAAAAATTGATAGATTAATTACACATAAAATTTTAGGACTTCCAATCTTTTTAGCAGTTATGTTTTTTATTTTTCAGGTTACGTTTACGTGGATTGGTACACCTTTATCTGATATGTTAGATGAGTTTTTTGGTGGCCAGCTTACGGATTGGGTGACGGCTGGACTTACAAGTATTGGAGCTTCTCATTTTATTCAAGCACTCGTTACAGAAGGTATTATTGCCGGTGTTGGTGCTGTATTAGTATTCGTACCACAAATCTTTGCACTATTCTTTTTCATTTCATTATTAGAAGACTCAGGGTATATGGCGCGAATTGCAGTTGTTATGGATAGAATTATGGAGTTTTTCGGCTTAAACGGAAAAGCTTTTATTCCGATGATTATCGGTTTTGGATGTAACGTTCCAGGTATTATGGCTGCGAGAACGATTGAACAGGAGAAAGAACGTTTACTTACCATTTTAGTAACACCATTTATGTCTTGTTCAGCACGATTACCTGTATATGCATTATTTGCGGGCGTATTCTTCCCGCATAGTCAGGCGACTGTTGTATTTTCTTTATATGTTGCAGGGATTGTTCTTGCGTTATTAGTTACAAAAATTATGTCTCTTACGATTTTGAAAGCGGAAAAGTCTATTTTCGTAATTGAATTACCGCCTTACCGTGTGCCACAAGCGAAAACATTATGGCTGAGCACGTGGGAGAAAGGAAAAGGATTTGTTCGTAAAGCTGGTACATTCATCTTTGGTGGTTCGGTTGTCATTTGGTTATTAAACTATGCAGGTCCATCAGGATTTGGTGTTGATATGGGAGACAGTTACTTAGCGATGATTGGTGGATTTATCGCACCGCTATTCGCACCGCTCGGCTTTGGAACGTGGCAAGCTGCAGCATCCCTTTTAACAGGATTTTTAGCGAAGGAAGTTGTCGTTTCTACAATGGCAATTATTTATGCAGTTAAAGAAGATGTGCTTGGAAATGTAATGGGAGTACATTATACAGCATTATCAGCTTATGCATTTATGTTCTTTATTTTATTATATGTTCCGTGTTTAGCGACGGTAGCTGTTATTAAACGTGAAACAGGATCAGCGAAATGGACGATTTTCTCAGTCGTTTATCCACTCGTAGTTGCTTATGTATTAACGCTCATTATATATCAAGTTGGATCCTTACTCGGATTCTAGAAGGAGATGTATTACGATGATGGTCAATATTATAATTGGAGCTATCATTTTTGGTTATGCAGCATACACGTTAGTTAATTTTGTAAAGAGAAGTAAAAAGGGAAAATGCGCAGCATGTTCTTTAAATAAGTCATGTCAGTCGAAAACTTGTAGTCCAGATATGGAACAAGTTGCTCATAATAAATAGAAAAAAGCTTTGCGAATGTCGCAAAGCTTTTTTGTTTTACTTTTTAATTTTTACAAGTTGAGAAGCTTCGACGCCGTTGTAACCAGGGAATTCTTTACTTGGGTCTTTATCAAATTTTAATACACCTACAGATTTTTCATCACCTTTTACATTGTTGTAAGTTGCGTCATCGACAATCGCATACATATCTGTATATGCACGGCCACTTCCGATAATTGTGTTGCCTTCATATTTTAATTTCGCTCCATCAAGTGTAGCATTTTTTACTTTTTCTTTTGCAAATAATACACCTTGTTCTGTTGTTATAGCTGGTAATTTATCAAGTGGTTTCGTGTTGTCTTTTTCATCAACTTTGCTAAGTAACTCTTTTTTCACTAGTTCCTCACCAGTTTTCTTATCCATTACAAGAACTTTTTTACCATCTAATGTTGTCATTTTCATTTTATAGAAGTCTTTTTCTTTCACTTCTTTTTTGTTTTTATCTGTAATTTGCTGAACTTGTTCTTCTGAGCCGTACAGTACAAAACCGTTCGCTTTCTCTCCTAATAAAGAACAACCTGATAATGCTCCAAGTGAAATTGCTGCTGCTAATCCGATTCCTACTAATTTTTTCATGATGATTTCTCCTTTTATATGTTTTATATTAAATACAATTTTTGTATTATTGCTTACAAGTGAAGAAGCTTGTTTGTTGCTTCTGGTATTAGTGTATAAGAAATATTAGAATGCAACTATCGAGTTAGCTTACAGTAACATTACACTTATGTAATTTAGTGAAATTGCACAAAAGTAAGTTAATTTCAAAGAGGAATAATGAGAATATATTAGAAATACAATATCGTATATAGAATGTCATATTATAATGGATGTATTTTGGAAATAACATGTAAGGACATATTAGTTTTGTTATAATAAACACATAGGCTGTAAAAATGAATATTCTTTACTGTAAAGGGAGATTTTTCAGTTTTCCAAGTAGTGAATTTGAAATATGAGGTATATCATAGGAGGAATTTAGATGTCTGTATTTAAACGATTAAGAGATTTAACAATGTCAAATGTGTATTCGTTAATTGAGAAAGCGGAAGATCCAGTTAAGATGACGGATCAATATTTACGCGATATGCAAGCGGATGTACAAGAAGCTGAGAAAAGTGTAGCAGCTCAAATCGCGCTTGAGAAGAAATTCAAAATATTATTTGAAGAGCAAGAAGCACTTGTGAAAAAACGTGAAGAGCAAGCTCATATGGCTGTTCAAGCTAATAACTTAGATCTTGCGCGCCGTGCACTAGAAGAAAAACAAAATGCGGAGCAAAAGATGAATGAGTATAAAGCAAGCTATGAGCAAAATAAAGCTGCTGCTGATAACCTGCGCCTAAAGCTAGAAGAAATGCGTAAGCAATTAAATGAGCTGAAAAATAAACGTGAGACACTTGTAGCGCGTGTAAATGCGGCGAAAGCACAAAAGAATATTAATCAGGCGATGTCTGGATTTGATTCAAACTCAGCAAAAGCTGGTTTAAGCCGTATGGAAGAGAAAGCTCTTCAATTAGAGGCTGAAGCAGAAGCGAGCGGTGAAGTTTATAAGAAAGAAAAATCATTAGATGATGAATTCGCAAGCTTAAACAAAAATTCTGCTGTTGACGATGAATTAGCTCGTATTATGAAGCAGTATGAGAAATAATATAGAATAGAGACAAATGAACCGACATGTCTAAATATATTCATGTCGGTTTTCTATTATATTTAGAGGAGGTTTTGCAATGACATGGACAAATGTATTAGCCATGCTTGTATGGACTGGAGCGAGTGCAGTACTTTTATTTGCAATTATGTGGGTTGATTCAATTTTTACAAAATACAATGATTTAAAAGAAATCAAAAATGGAAATACAGCTGTAACAACTCGTTTTATTATGAAATTATTTGCACAAGGGTACATTTTATCTCAATCAATTACGAAAGCAAATGACTTATGGCAAGCACTTCTTGCATCAGCAGTTTCTTTCGTTATTTTATTAGTGGTAGAAATGTTTATCGAATTCGTATTAAAGAAAATGTCTGGTCTTGATTTAGAAGAAGGTACGAAAGAAGGCAGCGTTGCACATGCGATGTTAGCTGGATCATTACATATTGTTGGTGCACTTATTTTAGGTGCTTGTTTATAAAGAGAAAAGGAGGGGTAAATCATGAGTTTATTTAAACGAATTAAAAATATAATGAAAAGCCCAGAGCCACCGAAGCCGGAAAAGAGTCTTTTAACGTTAGCTCCTGGCGATATGATTGAAGTGTCATTAGTTATGTATGAATTAATTGGGAAAACGAGTATGCATTCGCGTAAGGAAATTGTTTTGACATTGCAAGATGGAAAAGACATTCGTTATTTAAAAATTGAAGATCGTGAAAATACGTATTACAAATTATATACACCAATTGATGGTCGCTTAGATTCAATTGATGAAATTCCGACGACAATTGAAATGGATGATACCGAGTACCATATGGAAGAACAATATAACGGACGTGTTGTTGTGATGGGAAAAACTCCATTCTCAGCTTCAGAAGAACAGTACGTATGGGAATTCCAATCAGACAATCGAAAATTATTGCGTATTGAATGGCAAAATGGTCGCACAATGATGTATGAGGGAGAAGCAATCATTCCTGCTGATGTACAAATTATAAGAGCAACGTAAGGGGGCGTAATCATGTCAAACCGATTGTTTACCATGATTAAATCGTTTGTAATCCCTATACTTGCTATCGTTATATTACTTGTTGTTGCTGGTTATGCCTTATCAGGTTGTCAAGGCGGGCAGACAAAGTCGATTCAAGACCGTTATCCACTTGAATCTGTTGCCAAGGAAGGTAAACAAGAATCTTACGTGTATAGGGCCGCCAATCGGTCAGTTCCTGAAGTAGCGAAGGAACTCATTAACGAAAGAGAACCGAAGCAAGCATCTAAAGAAGACGAAAATCAAATGTTCCTCGTTTATTCTGATAAGATTTATAACCTGCAAAAGGATAAAGAGAAACCATCTGATACGTTAATTGAAATAAGTAATAAAGAATTTGTCCGTCAAAATTACCAACCGTCCTTCTTGCAAGGATATATTATGGGTAGCATATTAAACGATATATTCGGTTCAAAAAGATCATCATCCGGTGATTACCGAGGATATAATGACAGACAAAATCATCAACCAGTTATTCCAGAAAGACCACCTACAAAAGAAGAAAAGAAAACCCCACCTCCAATTACGAAGGAAGGGAAAGGGTCTATCATTAAGCGAGGCGATAATGTAGATTCGAAACCATCAGTAGGTGATAAGGGAAGTATTACTGAAAAAGGAAGTAATACGACGCCCCCACCTTCTACTGGAAGCAAGGGGAAAATTACGAAAACACCAGGCGGTTCAAGCGGATCAGATGTGAAGCCAAAATCATCTATTAAAACGCCGCCAAGGAATACATCTCCTCCGAAAACGAGGGTCGGTGGTTCAGGAAAGATTACGAAGAGAAGATAGTGTAGAGGCCAAAAAGTGGAATTTGCTTTTTGGTCTTTTTTCGTGTTATGGGAATTAATCCCTTTCAGTTGGTACGATTTAGGCATAAGGGGGCGAGTAAAAATATATCAGCGATTATTAGAATATATCGACCACAACTCAAAATATATCAGCGATTATTGAAATATATCGACTTACCGACAAAAACTGACAACGATAGCAACTTAATAATAAAAAGAGGGTGTGCCAAAATTTTGGCACACCCTCTTTTATATAACGATTAATGAATATCACGTTTCTTGAAATTACCGCCTTTTACTTCTGCTACGTCATAAACTGTAATAAAGGCGTGTGGATCGATTTCATTAATAAGTTCTTTCATTTTACTTTCTTCTAAACGGTTAATTACGCAAGAAATTTCTTTGAATTTCTCTCTTGAATAACCACCGTATACTTCGTTATATGTTGCACTTCGGCCTAAACGATCGCGAATTGTTTCTACCATTAATTCAGGCTCTTTTGTAATAATTTTAAATGCTTTTGAACCACTTAAACCAACTTCAACGATATGAATCACTTTCGAAGCGATAAAGTAAGCAATTGCCGAAAGGATAGCTCCTTGAAGACCGAATACCGTTGATACGAAAATAAATACGAACATGTTTAAGAATAAAATAAGGTCACTCGTTCCAAATGGTAACTTACGAGAAAGCAATACAGCAAGCATATCGATCCCATCTAATGCCCCACCGTTACGTAATGCTAGTCCCATACCAAAACCGATGATAATACCACCAACAACTGTAACTAATAATGTATCGCCTTCAATAATAGCTGGTATTCCGTGCATGACAACGGTACCTACTGCTAATGAAGCAATTCCGATAATAGAATAAATCGCAAAGCTTTTACCGATTTGCTTATACCCTAACCAAACGAAAGGAATGTTAATAACTGCGATTAGAGCTCCTAATGGCAATCCAAATAATCTTGAACTAACGATACTTAAACCAGTCACACCACCGTCTGATACGTTATTTGGAATTAATACTGCTTCTAATCCGTACGCTGTGATAAATGCCCCAATAATAATCATCAAAGCTTTTGAAGCAATTTTTAGCTTATTGGGCTTGTTTTTGATAATTTTCTCCATATAATTTCCTCGTTTCAAACTAGTTTCTTATTTGTTACGTAATTCACACCTAAATTTTATTTTAACATTTAATTTGAAAAAATTCTCCTTTAATGGATGTATGCAGGGAATATTATCACCATATTATCTTTAAAATATTTTTGAAATCAGTATAAGAAATCCCATCCTTTCAAAGGATGGGATGCTATTAAGAAAATATAAAACTAAGTACTGATACGAATAAAGCGAAACCTAAAATAGTTCCACATATTTTCATATGGCGCTTACGTCCCATTACGACAATCGCAACATATTCGCGAATCATTGCGTTAGGCCAGTAATAAAATGCAGTTTTTGACCCGATTCCTTGGCTATTAAGACCAGCTTGTCTAGCGTATATGCCAGCGCGGAAAAGGTGGAAATTATTTGTGGTAAAAATACTTTTATATTTACCTTCAGGTTTTAAAGAATCCATAATTTCTTTAGAGAACAACATATTTTGATATGTGTTTACAGAGCGATTTTCTTGCACCGTATGTTCAAGAGGAATTCCTTTTTCAACAGCATAATTTTGCATTGCTTCTGCCTCTGGAAGACCTTCATCTGGACCTTGACCACCAGAGAAAATAATTGTTGGTGGTGTATTTACAGCTGCTTGTTTCCAATAGAAGTCGATAGCTTTATTAATGCGGCTTGCAAGTAATGGTGGTACTTTATCATTAATTAAGCCGCTACCAAGAACGATAATGAAATCTTGATTACGTCTTGGTCTGTTGAATTGGTATAAAAAATATGCGCTTAAGAAGTTAGATAAGTGTATAAAGAAATAGAAGCTTATAAGAGAAATAGCTGCAAAAATAGGCTCTAAATGCGATGAGACCAAACTTGCTGGGTTTATAATAGGGAGTAACATAAAGAATAACATCCCTAAAGCAGCAAGGAGTGTTAAACAGTTAGTGAACCGTCTTCCTTCTCGCTTCATTAAAATTCTAGCATTAAGAAATAGCCCAAACATTAAAGCAACAATACCGAAAGGAAGCATAATAAGAAGTGCTAAAATAGGTAAAATTATAATATAGCGTAGGACATCACTACTTGAATTTACAGATATAATCACACAAAAAAGAAGGAAAAAACAGACAAAGGAATTAAATAAAAAGCCGTTTATTATTTTTCGCGGATCTTTTAAATATGAGATAAGAAAAATAATAAATAATATAAGAGGAATAATTCCGAAATACATCATAAATATAGTACACCTCAATTTGTATAAGAATTTGACATACCTTTTATATTACATGATTTTATAAGTGAAAATGAAAGAAAAAGGATTTTGAATTTTCTCAATAAAATATATGGATACATATGTTACAATATATTCAAAGCGATATATTAAAAGTAAAATGGTTGAAAAGGCACTCAATAGAGTGCTTTTTCTTTTTGTATGCAATTGTGCATATTATATTTTTTTTCAAATGAAGAGGATTACAATATAATTTGTAGACAGACTTTATAAAGCAGAATTTAATACAAACATTTCCCTCTACTTTTTGTATCTAACAATCGTATAACAATAAATAATTCTGTTTTATAGTGTCTGTTTTTGAAAGGTGTCTTTTTTGAAGGCACCTTTTTTTATTAGTATAGATAGTTTTCACTGTTAGCATAGTGTAAACTATCTATACTAAACATTAGCAATCTTCCGTATAAATATTATCAATTTACTATATATTCCAGTGGTGTTAACCTACATATGAAAGGCTTTCTTTTTCAAAATATTACCCCTAATAAAATTTTGAAGAAGTCAACTGTCTCCAAACTTGTCTTTATGCTTAAAGAAAAAGCACTCAAATTGAGTGCTTTTTCTTATTGAAACATGCTATTTTTCTAGGCGATTTTCATAAAATAAAAGTAAAGAAATGAAAGTGGGTGACAAAATGCCGGCAGTTGTGGAAGGTGTTATTATTGAAAACTGCAATGGAACAATTAATGTAGGGGATAAATATAACGTACAGCCGATTGAAAAGACGAAAGCTTATAATGGATCGGGATCATCAAATACAGGAATGAAAGTACAAACGTTTAGCGGGATTAGTACGGCGGATGTAAGGGATAATGATGCGTATGATCAAGTTATTCAATCAACGTTATAATTTTAAAATGCAAAATTGCATAAAGTAACATGTTTGTTGTATGTTACACTCTAGCTGTGAGCTGTTAATGATTCTTCTGTATTATAGTTGTTAGATTAGAAATATAACATCTTATCGAAAATCATACGTACAAAAAAAAGACACTTCAAACTGAAGTGACCCCTGTCAAGTAGACAGTATTCAAAAAACACAACTAAGCAACCTGAGTTCTATATTTATATGGACTCAGGTTATTTAGTTTCTTTTGGAACCTTTGGTGATTATAAAAGTGTATATATTTGCGCACAGCAAACTTAACCTCATCAGCTGTGCGGAAAGAGTATAAATGAAAACACTCTGACTTAAAGTGACTGAAGAAGCTTTCTATACAAGCATTGTCCCAACAGTTTCCCTTTCTGGACATACTAGCCTTCATCTGATATTTTTTGAGTAGTTGATTATATTGACGAGATGTGTACTGGAACCCCTGATCACTATGCAGGAGAATCCCTTTCACGTTTCGTTTTTTTCTTGCTTTTTTAAGTGTGTCTAGTACTAGTTTTAGGTCATTTCTACGGCTAATTTCATAGGCAACAATTTCATTGTTGTATAGGTCTTTAATAGCGGATAAGTACAATCTCTGTCCATTGAAAATCAAATAGGTAATATCTGTTACCCATTTTTCGTTTGGTTTGGAAGCTTGAAAATCCCTGTTCAGATGGTTATCTGAAATCACATAAGCTTCTTTCTTCCCGTAATAAGGTCGTTTTCTCCTAATAATAGCTTTGATACCTAGTTCACCCATCAACCTTTGTATACGTTTGTGATTAAAATGAAGGTTATAAGTGGCTTTCAGCCAAACTTGTACTCTCCTGTATCCATAAATCCCTTTAAGTTTTTTATGACACTCCAATATCTTCTTTTTTATTTCGGTATCTTCCAATTGTTTTTCAGAAGGCGTCAACTGTCGCTTAATCCATTTGTAGTACCCACCTCTAGTTACTCCAGCGATATCACATAGAATGGTAACTGCATAACCTTTTTCTGATAGCCCTTTGATGGCTTCAAACTTCCTCGTTTTTGGTACAGATTCCACTCCTCCTTTTACATCCCTAAGAGCTTTTTTAACATTGCATTCTCCGCTTCTAATCGTTTCATTTTAGCTTCTGGATCTTCTGGATTGTTTTTTGGTCTACCTATACCTGGACCTTTCGTTTTACCACGTTTTTCTTCTAGTCCTTTGATACCTTCAGCTTCAAAGTGTTTCACCCAACGTCTTACTACCGAGTGATCAATTCCTAATTCTTTAGCAACCGTTTTGTATCCCATTCCTTCTTTCAAGTATAAATTTACTGCTTTTTTCTTAAATTCTATATCATAAGTTACTCTAATTTTGCCCATAGAAAAATCCCCTCCATAGTAAACAGATTAATGTGCTTTCTTTTTACTGTCTACTATAAGGGGATCATATCAAAACGAAGTGTCTTTTTTTACTTTAGTGATACCCTTTAGCAGAGTCTTTATGAATTTTATTTTTAAAAATACTGTAGCTCCAAAGCTGATATCCAATAACGATTGGTACCATAACCATTGCAACGAAGAACATAATTTTTAAGTTTAATTGACTACCAGCTGCGTTATATAACGTTGTACTGTATGCATCGTTAATACGAGATGGTAACATTCTTGGGAACATACCTGCAAAGCCAGTTGTCATAAACATTGCGATTGTTAGGCAAACGAATGTGAATGCAAGGCCAATTTTATGTTTGTACACCATAATAAGTGCGAGTACACTCATTAGCATTGCAAGTACTGGAAGAATGAATAGTACCGGATATTCCGTAAAGTTTTGGAATAAGTTTGTCCGATTAGCAGTTGCTACATAGAAGATAGCTAAAATAATAGCAGCTGCCATTGAAAATGGTCTTGCGATTTTATAAGCACGATCAGATACTTCACCAGTCGTTTTAATCATGACCCAAAGGGCACCGGATACGACAAATATAGCAGTGAAGAAAAGACCACCTAATATACCGTAATGGTTTAGTAAGCTAAGTAAATTTCCTTCATAGCCATTTTTTTCGATTTGTAGTCCGTAATAAAGATTAGCGAATGTAACACCGAATAAGAAGGCGATTAGGAAACTGCCAATTGCAAATGCCCATTTACAAGTTTTTTGCCAAATTGGTGAATCATCTTTATGCATGAATTCCAGTCCAGCGGCACGAGCAAATAGTGCAAGTAATACTAAGAATAACGGTGTATATAAATAACTAAACATATTAGCATATGTGACTGGGAAGGCAGCAAATGTTGCGCCACCAGCTGTAATTAACCATACTTCATTACCGCCCCAGAACGGGCCAATTGCTTCTTGTAATTGATTTCGTTCTTGTCGATCTTTCGTAACGAAAGGAAAAATCATTCCGTTACCAAGTGCATACCCGTCAAGAATGAAGTAAACTGTCCAAATCACGCCCCATAAACCGAACCAGATGATTGCAAGCATATCATGAGACATGAGCTACACCTCCCTCAGTAGCAGGTTCTTCTAATGCGGCAGGTCCTTTTTTCGCGAACTTCAGCATTAAGTATACGTCTGCGATTAAAAGTAAAGTGTAGAATAAAATTAAACTAATTAATGAGAACCAAATTTGCGGGACAGATATAGGTGATACAGATTCTGCTGTACGCATTAGTTTATATACTGTCCATGGTTGACGACCTACTTCAGCGACAATCCATCCTGCGTTAATTGCGATATAAGGAAGTAAGACAGACCATATTGTAATTTTCAAATAACGTTTTGAGTTTTCTAGTTTTCCTTTTCGGTTTAAATAGAAGCCATACCAAGTTAATGCCATAAAGAACATGCCGAGTGCAACCATTAAGCGGAAGCTATAATACACGAGGTTAACATTTGGACGTTCATCTTTCGGAATATCTTTTAAACCAACAATTTCGCCATTAAATGAATTTGTGTAGAAGAAGCTTCCGAGTTTTGGAATCGTAAGGAATTCAAAGTTCTTCTCATTTTTTACATCAGGAATTTGAACAATTGAGAAGCCTTGTCCTTTTCCAGTTTCCCAAACTGCTTCCATCGCAGCACCTTTTGCGGGTTGATATTTAGCTGCTGATACACCAGATTGATGTCCCATAAACGGTGTAATTGTTGCGGCGAATAAGCCTAACATTAAACCAAACTTAAATGATTTTTTGAAGAATTCTACTTCATTTTTACGTAATAAGTGATAAGCACTAATTGCCATAACGAAGAAAGCACCTACGATATAACAACCAACTACAGTATGGAAGAACATGTTCCAAGCGTATGGATTCGTAACGAGTGCCCAGAAATCATTTAATTCAGCGCGGCCGTTACGCACGACGTATCCAACAGGGTTTTGCATAAAGCCGTTTGCTGTAATAATCCAAAGGGCGGAAATGTTTGTTCCAAGTGCAACCATCCACATACAGAAGGCACGGAACTTTGGTGAAATTTTGTCTTTACCGAATAACCATATTCCCATGAAAGTAGATTCTAAGAAGAAGGCAACGAGTGCTTCGATTGCGAGAGGGGATCCGAAAATGTCTCCCATATATTTGGAGTACTCAGACCAGTTTGTTCCAAATTGGAATTCCATCGTAATCCCGGTTATAATCCCCATTACGAAGTTAATTGTAAATAATTTACCCCAGAAATTTGCCATTTTACGGTATGTTGGATTCAATGTGCGGGCGTATTGAGTTTCCATACATGCTACTAAAATGACAAGTCCGATTGTCAAAGGTACAAATAAAAAGTGATAAAAAATAGTAATTGCAAATTGAAAACGACTCAGTAACAGAACGTCGGACATAATAAATATTCACTCCTTTTTTACATTATCTACAATCAGTTTATAGTGAAAATACGTTTAAAGTATGTGAAACTTGTTACAAAGATGTGTGTATATTTTGAAAGAATTATGTCGATTATCTGAAAATATCTTATTTTTACTATAAAGCGATATCCTTTTTGAGTTTTTCATATTTTGGTACACTATTTATGTAGTGTAAACGAGAGAAAAGAGGGTCCTTTACTATGAAGTCATTAGAAGAGATTTTGCAGTACAATGAGAAATTTGTTGAAGAGAAAAAATATGAAGAGTTTGTAGCGGGGAAATTTCCAAACAAAAAATGGTAATTATTTCTTGTATGGATACACGACTTGTTGAACTATTACCAAAAGCGATGAATATGCGTAACGGTGATGTGAAAATTATTAAAGTAGCAGGCGCTGTTATTTCACATCCATTTGGAAGTATTATGCGTAGTATTTTAGTCGCTGTATACGAACTTGGCGCTGATGAAGTATGTGTAGTTGGTCACCATGATTGTGGTATGGCAAAAATTCAAGCAAGTAGTACGATTGAGAGAATGAAAGAACGCGGTATAACAGAAGAGAAATTAGATATGCTTCGTTATTCTGGAATCGATTTAGAACAATTCTTGCGCGGTTTCTCTAGTGTGGAAGAAAGTGTAGAACATAGCGTATCAGTACTTCGCAACCACCCATTACTTCCGGAAGAAGTACCTGTTCACGGTCTTGTTATAGATCCTGATACAGGAAAATTAGATTTAGTTGTGAATGGTTACGACAATTAAGAATTTACTTTGTCATCCTTTTTATCTGGGACAGGATCAAATCCTCCCGGGTGGAAAGGGTGACATTTTAATATACGCTTACAAGTAAGCCAAAAGCCTTTGAATGCACCATGTTTTTGAAACGCTTCTAATCCATAATGAGAACAAGTTGGATAAAAACGGCATGTTGGTGGTGTCATCGGAGAAATGAACTTTTGATAAAAGCGTATAATCCCAATAAAAATCTGTTTCATAACGGTCTCCTTTTCAGCATATTCTTAAAGTATTATAGCACGACTGTACATAATACTTTACTAATGTGCATTTCCGTTATATCATATTGGATATAACGGAATTAAATTAAAAGCGGGAGAGATGTTGTATGCCATCAGTAGAAAGCTTTGAATTAGATCATACGATTGTAAAGGCACCTTATGTAAGACATTGCGGAGTTCACAATGTAGGTAGTGACGGTATTGTAAATAAATTCGATATTCGTTTCTGCCAACCGAATAAACAAGCAATGAAACCAGATGTTATTCATACGTTAGAGCATTTATTAGCATTTAATTTACGTAAATATATTGATCGTTATCCGCACTTTGATATTATCGATATTTCACCGATGGGCTGCCAAACAGGATATTATCTTGTAGTAAGCGGAACACCGACAGTACGAGAAATCATTGATTTATTAGAACTAACATTAAAAGATGCGGTTCAAATTACAGAAATTCCGGCTGCAAATGAAACGCAATGTGGTCAAGCGAAGCTTCACGACTTAGAAGGAGCACAACGCTTAATGAACTTCTGGTTAAGCCAAGATAAAGATGAACTTGAGAAAGTTTTTGGATAAAAAGAAAAACTGCCTGTGAAAGGGCAGTTTTTTTATTGTGCTAAGAGCGACTATACTCTTCTTTTGTATGAAAATATATTAGATACTCCAACATATAAAATAAAGGCAGAACAGAGAAAATAAACAAATGCTTTCGCTTTTTGCTGCTTCTTTATTTCATCGATTCCAAAAAGGATACACATAATACTTAAAAGGATAGACACGTAAGGTAAAAGAATAGTGAAGTTTGCAAAGAAGCTAAATAGGGCGAGAGAAAGAGCGATAGTGGCGATTATAATTTGAATGTTTTTTAACATGGAATCCCCCTTAAGTAGAAAGAAATAGTTACTGAGAGAAAATAATTATAAATGCTAAATTGGTCAAAATTTCATTCTACATATAACGAAAGTAGTTTGATATTAAAAAGAAGAATATGAGACTGGAAACGAAAAAATACGGGATACTCATTGATTTTCGTCCGGATTTCAATTCATTAATTCCTAGAAGAATAAAGAAACAACTGAGAATAAATTGTACGTATGGGAGAAGTGAAAAATTATCGGTAACATGGATATAAGTGCTTAGAATGAGTAAGAGAAGCATGAGAAATGCTAAAAAACTCCGTAATATAGTTAGAGTTAGCATTGTATAGCCTCCTTTAGACCATTTACTAGAATATTTCTGTGAAACCAATAAATAAAGCAGCGGCCCCTGCTAGTAGAGCGAGCAGACTACCTCCTGTTTGTCGTTTTAATATTTCCTCTAAACTTATGGTGAGGGCCATACCTCCTAAAAAGATGAACATATAAGGCATTATTTCTCTACTACCAGTAAAAAATCCATAGATTGCTATAGATAAGGCAATAAGTGATAAAGTAATCCGACCCCCTTTTAGCATAAAAGACCTCCTCTATTTTATGTAGGTAATAATGAGAACTATCCAAATGAAAGCACCGGCAATAATACAAATAAATCCAGTTGCTAATTCCTTTTTCTTTATTTGTTCAAATGCGATGAGAAACATTAAAGCCCCTAATAGAAATTGTGAAAGAGGTAAAAAATTATTTTGACCTGTATATAATCCAATTGCCGACATAACGATCACAGTGAGTGCTACTATGATGCGAAGTATACGAAGCATATTAGGAATTCTCCTTATTCTTTTTTGTATAAGGATTGTCTTCTAGTTTATCGACGGAATGTTTATAAGCATAGCCTTTATTAATTGTCATGATGGAGAGTACGACGATGATAATACCGATAATTAATATTTTGAACATAAACTCCCTCCTTTTCTTTATTTTACATAATTTTGTAATTGATGAAAACAATAGAAAATAAAAGGATGAAAGAAGGGTGTTACATGGAGACGAAAAAAACATATTATATATCAATAGGAAATGGTCAAATTTCACAAGTGAAGACGGCGGATACGTATAATTTTGAGATTTCCGCAAATGATGAGGAAATTACGGAATTAAGAGAGCACTTTGATCAAGCATATGTAGAAGATTTAGGGTCATTTGTACGCTCCCACGTTCCATTTGTTGAGTATCATCACGATTCAAATAATGACCGATATGATGAACAACTACAAAAAGCATATAAAATGATTTACGATTTAGGAAATCATGAGACGAAAGAATTAGTCGCGCAAATGGGAATAATCAATGGATTGTAATTGGATAATATTATGCAGAAAAGCGAGAATATGCTACAATTTGTGGTAGGAAAAACTTGTAACCATCAATAGGGGAGTAATGGCATGTACAAATTTAAAGATTATTACCACAACACTGTACAATTATCGTTTGAACGTTATCCATTTTCTCCTGAGCCAAAGCATGTTTGGGTTGTATGCCGGTACGGGGATCAATGGTTATTAACGCATCATTTACGTCGCGGTCTTGAATTTCCAGGTGGTAAAGTAGAACTAGGGGAAACACCGGAAGAAGCGGCAGTTCGAGAGGTTCATGAAGAAACCGGCGGCATAGTTTCTGATTTAACTTACTTAGGACAATACAAAGTATCTGGAAAAGACAAAATAATCATTAAAAACATTTATTTTGCAACAATTAGTGCGGTAGAAGAACATACGCATTACGAAGAAACGAAAGGGTCTGTTTTATTAAAAGACATTCCTGACAACATTAAAACGAATAGAAAATTTAGCTTTATAATGCGCGATGACGTATTAGCGCGTACGATGAAACATATAGAAGAAATCGGCTGTTTTACGAAGTAAAGTAGCCGGTTTCTTTTTTTTGTATGTAAGAATAAATGTAAATATATCTTTATATTATTTTGGGTATATTATACAATTTTGTAAAGATATATTTACATTTTAGGAGGGGAAAGATGGATAAAAGAAAAGAAACGACTGTTACTGTTTCGATGGTTAAATTAAACTTTTCTTTATTTTTTATAATAATTGCTTTGTCGTTTGGAATTGGTTATTTGCATATATTTCTTTCGGGTGGGGGCGGATTAAAGTTTCACTTTATCTCCACCTCTAAAAACGAAAGCACCTCCAACAAATCATCTACGATACGTGAATGCTTAAAATTCCCCCAAAACGAATCTTTTTTCCAAACACCAAGAATCCCTACTTGTTCAGAACCAAGCACATCGTTTTCTGGATGATCTCCAACATAAAGACATTCTTCTGCCTTCACATCTAGTCTTTGCAAAGCACGTTCGAAAATTTCAGGATGAGGTTTTTTAATTCCTTCAGCTTCTGAAACGAGAATGGTGTTTGTATACGTATGTATATGTAGTGCTCGAAGGTTGCTCATCTGAAATTCAGTAAAACCATTTGTAATAATACCAATTTTAATGTTTCGCTGTTTTAACTGTTGAAGTAGTTCATGCGTGTTTTTGAAAGGAATACAATGATGTTGGAAGTTTGTAATATAGTCGTGTAGTAGTTGTTCTTGCGTTAAAGTAGTAATGTTGTATTCGGAAAGGAGAGTAGCATATACTTTATCCTTCCACGTATAGCCATTATTATCGAGTTCAAGAAATCGAGAACAATACTTTGATTTCTCTATGCTCTTCAAATGTGAGGCGAAGCGATTATATTGCTCACAAATAAATTGTTCTAAAGATTGGCGCCGATCTAATAGTGTTCCATCTAAGTCGAATAAGATTGCACGAATCATGGGAAGCCTCCTTGCAGTTTTTATAATTAATTATCGCATATTCGTAAAAAAATGATTATGATATTTTGTAGAATGGAATAATGGGGGATTGTATGAAGAAACTGTATGGCAAGTTAGTGTGTTGTATTATAGCAAGCAGTTTAGTTGCAGGATGCGAGAGTGCTATCGAGGTTACGAAAGAAAAAGAAATTTGTAAAACAGAAGAAGAGTGCACGCAAATAGGAGATAAAACATTACAAAAAGTATATAAAAAGATAGAGGGACTTTCAGAACTTGAAAAAGTAGAGGATTATGACATAGAAGAGTATGAAAGTATGAATATGAAAGAGGCGGAACAGAAAAAAGAAGAGGATGACAATTACTTCTTTTTAGCTTCTTATTATATCGATGATGATGAAATTGTAGATCCTTATTTTGAGAAATTGGATCGTAAGAGATTGAATAAAGTTTTTGCAGATGACAAAGTAGCAAAAGATGATTTGTTAAGCCAGCGGCAAGATAGAGAGTATCATGAAACGTTATGGGACATGTACCGCACTCTCATTCCAGTGAAATATCGTGAGAATATAACAGGGTTGGATTTAATAACGGATGGTTATGACGGCGTTGTTGCCCATGTCATGCCAAGTATGGATGACCCGAGAGATTGGTTGCTTAGTTTAGACGTGCTCGATTCTGGGGTGAATATAGATGAAGTGATGAAAACATTAATTCATGAAACGGCTCACGTATTAACGATTGGGCATAAACAAGTACCAGTGGATAGGAAATATTTAGAGGCGTTTGATGAAGAGAAAGACATTTCATCATATCGAAATAAATGTAAAACGGTGTTCTTGAAAAATGGATGTGCGAGAAAAACTTCGTATATTAACCAATTTTATAATGAATTTTGGAAACCAATTGAGCAAGAGTGGACAGAAAAGAAAGTAGAAGAAAGTGAAGAGGCACAAATTGAATTTTATAAAGAAAAGCATGATGATTTTGTATCGCTGTATGGAATAACAAATGTAACGGAGGATATCGCAGATACATTTACAGCGTTCATTTTACAAGATTCAAAAAAGGTGAAAGAAGGAACAGAGTTAAAATATAAAAAAATTGCTTTCTTCTATCAGTTCCCTGAGCTTGTAAAAATGAGAGCGGAAGTGCTGTCGGGATTATATGATGTTTCAAAAACGATAGAACAACAAAGTGGAGACTAATGTGAGGTATGCTTTCGATATAGTTTCGTTAAAGAAAAGCGTGAAGAATTTTTAATTCTTTGCGTTTTTTTATGTTGATAAAATTGAAAATTCTGTATTTTTATTAAAAAGAAGAAGGAACTTTCGGTATAAAATAGAATTAGTATAAAAATGTCACAATTTAGACACAATTATAATGCGCGTGTTGTAGGGACTATAAGTTTACTCTCGAGGAGGTAATGAAACGTATGAAAACGATTCTTGCTGTTGCTGGTCTCATTTGGGTAATGTCTCACGGTTTTCCGATTTTTGAAGGGGAGCAAATTCGTAGTGCTTTGAATGAAAAGTTTAATGATTATCATGTGATAGATCGAAAAGATAATGTCGTTACAGTACGTGTGAAAGACTGTTTCCATACAGTTACGGTTGCGGATGGAAACATTACAAATGAAACGAAAATGTGTGATAAAAGGTAAAAGAAAGAAGCTGACTATAGCGCACTGTTTTGAGTCAGCTTCTTTTTCTTTTTCCAATTAGAATTTTTTCAAATGCCTCAACAAATACATACATAAGAGTTGCAAGAACACATGTGAGTAGTACGCTAAGTAAGACGAGTGTGAAGTTAAAGACTTGGAATCCGTAGCTAATTAAGTAGCCAAGTCCTTGTTTGGAAACGAGAAGTTCTCCGAAAATAACACCGACCCAGGATAAACCAACATTTACTTTTAACGTTGAGATAATTGCTGGAAAGGATGCAGGGAGAACGACTTGCTTATAACATTGCCATTTATTTGCGCCAAATGTGTCCATCACTTTTATATAGTTAGAATCGACTTCTTGAAATGCACTGTAAATAACGAGAATGGTAATGATGATGGAAATGATTACTCCCATTGCGATAGAAGATGAAATGTTTGGACCGAAAATAACGATGATGATTGGACCGAGTGCAACTTTTGGCATTGCATTTAGGACGACGAGGTAAGGATCAAGTACGCGGGCTAGAAGTGGCATCCACCAAAGAAATGTGGCAATAATAGCACCGAGTACCGTTCCGAGAATGAAGCCTACTCCTGTTTCCAGCAATGTCGTCCATATGTGGACCCAAAGTGAACCGTCGATCCATTTCGTTAAGAAGAGATCCCAAATACTCGAAGGAGAACTAAAGAGTAAAGGATCGATCCATTCTTTTTTGCTAGCTATTTCCCATAGTGCAAAGAAAAGAATAAGTAGTAAAAGCTGTAATGAGCGAGCAATCCAAGCACGCCTGCGTTCTTTCTTTCGAAATTGTTCATGTAGTTGTTTTATATTATCCAAGTCGTTCCAGCTCCTTCCATATATCTTGAAAGAGGGCTGGGAAATCGTAGTGATGGCGTGCTTCTAACGGTGATAAAGAACGGATACTTTCCGGGACGATAAAGGTTTTTGCGATTTTTCCAGGATTCGCTTGCAGTAAATAAATACGATCACTCATCGCAATCGCCTCTTCAATATCGTGAGTAACAAGTAGTGATGTTTTCTTATATTTATTTAGTAAGTTGAAAACGAGTTCTTCTAGTTTTAATTTCGTTTGATAATCGAGTGCGGAGAATGGTTCATCTAGTAATAAAATTTTCGGATCAGTTGCTAACGTTCGAACGAGAGCAGCACGTTGACGCATACCGCCGGATAGTTCACGAGGATATTGTCCTTCTACCCCATGTAGACCGACTTGTTTTAAAAGATTTAAAGTATGTTCTTTCATCTGTTCATCATAAATCTTTCGAATATGAAGTCCAAGCATAATATTTTCTTCAATTGTTTTCCACGGGAATAAGTAATCTTGCTGCAACATATATCCCATAGATGAAGTTTTCGTTGTAATTGGTTCACCATCTAAAAAGACGATACCATCAATTGGATCAAGTAGTCCAGCAATGATTGAGAGGAGCGTTGTTTTACCGCAACCACTTGGGCCGAGTATAGAAATAAATTCGCCTTCTTCCACTTGTAAGCTCATATCTTCGAGAATAAGTTTGGCATTCTCTTTTGCGAAAAAACAGTGAGAAACGTTACGTATTTGTAAAAAACTCATACACTTCGCCTCTATTTCTTAATAACGCTTTCGGCAATTTTTGTATTGACGAGCGCTTCATGTGGGACTTCTTTTTGTAATTCACCAGCATCTTTCATAATCGTTTGGAGCTGTTTCCATTCTTCCGCATCTAGTAGTGGATTTGTCGCATAAGAATGTTGTTTTTTATACCGTTCAATTACTTTTACTGTAATGTCTTTCGAAGTGTCTTTAAATAGCGGAGAAACAGCATCAGCAATCTCTTCTGGACTATGTGTATCAACCCATTGCTGTGCTTTATAGAGCGCACGTGTGAACTTTTCAGCAGCAGCTTTATCTTTCTTTAAGAAACTTTCTTTTGCCATGAACGTTGTATAAGGAACAGTACCAGATTCATTTCCGAATGAAGCGACGATATAACCTTTACCTTCTTTTTCGAATATGCTTGCAGTCGGTTCAAAGAGCTGCACAAACTCTCCTGTACCAGATGCAAAGGCATTTGCAATATTAGCAAATTCGATATTTTGAATTAAGTTCGTATCTTTCCGAGGATCAATGCCATTTTTCTTTAAAACGTATTCCCCAACCATTTGCGGCATGCCGCCTTTACGCTGTCCTAAAAATGTAACACCTTTTACGTCATTCCAATTAAAAGAGTCTAGTTTTTTACGTGAAACTAAAAATGTCCCATCTGTTTGTGTAAGCTGTGCAAAGTTAATGACAGGGTCTTTCGCTCCTTGTTGATGAACGTAAATAGACGTTTCAGAACCGACGAGAGCAATATCAATTCCGCCAGATAATAGGGCGGTCATCGTTTTATCGCCACCAGCTGTTGTTTGTAGGTCAATATTTAGTCCTTCATCTTTAAAAAATCCTTTTTCAATCCCGACATATAATGGGGCATAGAAGAGAGAATGGGTAACTTCGCCAACGCGAATGTTTTGAGTTTGTTCTTTCGTACTTTCTTTTTTACTACTACAAGCAGCAAAAGTAAAAACAGCTAGTAACATGATGCAAAAAATCGCGATTAATTTTTTCACTATATAACACCTCCTAGAAGTCACTCTACAAGCATGATATGTAGGTAAGTGCCCATATGTGAGTGTAGATAGCAGGAATTTTTTGGGTGGTAAAGAAGTACAAATATAAGGGGTGATAAAATGGAGTACGAATACGATGATAGCGTACATTTACATCTTGATTATTTCGGGACAGAATGTGATATGGAATCGATCGCTTATAAGAGGAAGAATGAAGACGTATGGGATGTGTATTTTAATTTTGGAGTATACGGTATTCAGAAAGACGATGTAGAGTTAGGTAGGTTTATGGACGAATATGCCGGTTATTACGTTTTTTCTGTACATGCTCGCGATCTTAGTTGGGAATTTGGAAGTGCCCAGTTTGAAGAGTGGGTTTTGAAAAATCGGATAGTAGAAAAAACGCTACAAAAATAGGAGGAATTTTGTGATTGGATTTCTCATCTTATTATTTATTTTTGTGGCCGGATTTTTTATTATGCAAATGCTTATTTACCGATTTGCAAAGAAAAACATCCATAAATATACAAAAATAAAATGGTTTCATATGTGGCTACATATGAATATGAAAAAAGGACCGAGATTAGATTTTTTTGATTTTGTAGTTATAGTGCTCGTATGTATCGTATGGAAAATATGGCTGCTCCCTTTTATATAATACACATACTAATCATTTTCTCTTTTCGTTATAGTAATAGTTGTAAAAAACTTGCATTTATACGTAAAACAGTGAGTGGTGTTGTGAAAGATATTTTGACAAATACAGACACACATACATACGGAATTAAAGTGTGATTACAGAATGGACAAATTGGCCGTGTGTAAAGTGTGGGGGAATAAGAAAGAGGTCGTCCAACGGTGGACGACCTCTTTCTTATTATGCTTGATTAGTGCGGAAGAATGGAAGCTTCTGCACAATGTGAATTAATCCGTATGCAAGAATTAAGCACATAAGAGGATTAATGAAAAATCCATAGCGATTAATTGCTAAGAATAAGTTTGAGAAGATAATGTAAATAATTGAACTTGCTACTAGCATCATAACGCGTTTATGTTTAAATGAATTTAGCATGAAGCAGAAGCTGCTCAAGAATGTACCGATGATAAACACTCTATGACATAGTTGCATAAAGTTGTGAATACGATATTGGTCTACAGCAGGAGCTGTTTTGAATAATTCAATTGTTTTACCGACAGTGAACCAAGAGAACCAATAAGTGAAGTCCGTCTTAAATCCGTTCTTAATTAATTCTTTTGCGTATGCACCTTTGTCATCTAAGCCTTTAGCTCTCATTTCATTTACTATATTTTCATATCCAATTTTATTAAATGGATCTGCACCGGCAATTAGTGGATCTGCACCTTGGGTTGAGAATAAAATAAATTGGTTGAGTGCTAAGTAGTTACGAACAACCCATGCGCCAATAATAAAGAAAGGTCCGATAAACCATAACAATCCGATTCGAATGGATTCTTTAAATCCATATGTAAATAACACAACAAGAACAGGAATGAGCATCATTGGAGCTGGATTTGGACGGAACATAAGTAAAATTGAAACGACAATTCCAAACCATATATGGAATTTCACTTTATTGTATTTCCATGCGAGAACAAATACATATACACATAACGCCAATAAGAATATGGATGGAACTTCTGTTAGCAATGTACGGAAGTATGTATAGTTACTTGGATAAATAGCATATAAAATACTTGCAACAATTCCATAAATGTTTTTTTCGAACAATTCTTTTCCTATTAAGAATACTAATAGCACTGTGCAAAGGTTCATGATCATGTTAATAACAGTTGCTACGTAATAGTAAGGAATTGATGTAATATCAGAAATAATCATAGCGCCAGCTAATAGTAATGGCTGACCTGGTGTAATATATGCATTTTTCCCTGGAACTTCACTAGGTTCTAAATACACATAACCAAATACACCATGTTTTAATAGTTGTTCAGCTGTTAACGAATAGTTAAAGGCATCATTTGCACCATATGTTACTTTGACTAACTCTCCATCTAATCCTGGCTGTTTTACTAAACAAAAAACGTGCAACAGGAAAGAAAGCGCCAAAATTGCATATACCGCTTTAGGCAAACTCTTAAACTTAGTAAGCAAAAATGAGCAACTCCTTTTTTATTAATTCTTTCGTAATTTTATGTGAAATCTTTAATAGTATTAAGGATTTCCAAAACATAGTTATTATATCATAAAGTGGAATGCTGAAATTAAGTTTTTCAAGAATGAGTAATTTGTATACCACAATTTAACTGTTGATTAAGGGAAGATTAAGACAATACATTTATGGTAGAAGCAAGTATGCTGACGAAATATGTAATATATGTTATTTTAATAGAAATAGTTCTTTCGATGCGGGGAAATTAAGACATAGAAACGAGGGAATGAATTGAAGTATGGTTCTACACTTTTTCATCTTCCAAAAAGAAATATATTAATTTCTAGCATTATAAGTAGTATGGTGACTTTATTAGTAATAACTATGCTGTTTATGATTTTAAAGGTTTTTAATTTAGACATGATGAAAGATCATTTAAATCAAAAGCTTGTTTTAAGTGTTATGATGATGTTCATATGGGGCATAACGTTTTATATTACGCATTTCATTAAAAAAGAGATGTCTATACTTAGAGCATCCCTGCGAGTGCATTTTATATTACTTTTATTAGCTCATACAGTAGCGTTATTTTATATTGTCATGCAAGTTAATATGAGTTTCATAGAGGCAATGAATTGGATTTACTTTTATAATATGCAGTTTATATTAAGTTTTGTAGTAATTTATGCGATATATATTCTTGTATATAATTTAATAGGTAAGGTTTTTCTAAGTATGGTTTTAACGAGCTGTACGTTAGTCATTTTATGTATTGTGAATTATTTGAAGCTTATTTTTAGAGGTGATCCGTTATATCCTTCTGATTTCACACAAATTACTCATATGCAATCTGTTATACCGATGGTGATGGACTATTTTAGTTGGAGTTATATTTTTGTCATTATCTTAAGTATCGTAGCTTGTATTGTAGCAGGGATATATATGAGAAGGTATATTCAAAATGTAAAGATTCATCTAGGAATAAGAGCCTTATTAGTAGTAGGATCTATTTTTGTTCTATATGCGTATGGCAATTTTGCGAATACATTTATGAATAAAGTATTTCAAAAATCAGGTGTAGATTTTGTTTTGTGGAATCAAAATGAGAACTACGCTTCAAATGGTTTTATACTTGGGTTTATTAGCAATTTAGATACAACAGTTATGGAAAAACCAAAAAATTATTCTAAAGAAAATATGCTTCAAATAGCAAACGATATAAAAAAACAATATAGTGGAAATATAGGGAGTCAAAAGAAAAAAGAGAAACCGAATATTATTTTTGTAATGAGTGAATCGTTTTGGGATCCGACGAAAGTAACCAACCTTTCTTTTAGTGAAGATCCTGTACCAAATTTACATCATTATATAGAAAACTTTCCTGGGGGACAAACTATTTCTCCTACATTTGGGGGAAATACGGCGAACGTTGAATTTGAGGCATTAACAAGTTATTCAATGAGTTTGTTAAAGCCAGGTTCTATACCATATCAGCAGGTTATTACAAATAAGAAAGAAATTCCATCAATCCCTACGGCGTTGAAAAAAGAAGGGTATTACACAAGTGCAATTCATTCATTTGGTCGCACATTCTTTAAACGTGATGATGTATATAAGGTGTTAGGATTTGATAAGTTTAATGCAGAGGACACGATGAAAAATGTGGATATTGATGGAGATTATATTAGTGATTTAGCGATGAGTAAAGAGATAATTGCTGAGTTAGAGGAACAAAAACAGCCTACATTTATTCATGCAGTTACGATGCAAAATCATTTTCCATTTACAGAGGGCCGATTTGGTGAAAACCTAATAGAAATTAGCGGGCTAGAAAATGAAGAATCAAAGGGAGAATTAGAGACGTATACAGAAGGGTTAAGACGTTCAGATGAGGCACTTCAATATTTAATAGAGCAACTAGATAATTTAGATAGACCTACATTATTAGTATTCTTTGGAGATCATCTTCCATCACTAGGAACAAATAAATCTTTTTATAAAGAAAACGGGTATATAACGAATGAAAAAACACCGAGTGAACGTTTAGCGATGGCGCAAACGCCGCTATTAATGTATGCAAACTTTGATATGCCAAATGATAATTTAGGTTTAGTAAGCCCAATTCATTTTTCTAATCTTATTTTTGATTATGCAGGATTAAATAAATCCTTATTTTATCAATTTTTATCGGAACTTTACAAGGAAATACCAGTGCTTAGAGATGAATTAAAAGTTGATAAAAATGGAGAAGTAATCAATGATTTAACAAAGAAACAAAAAGAAATGTTAGAGCAATATAAAATGCTCCAATATGATTTACTCGTTGGAAATCAATATAGTACAGATATCCTCTTTAAATAAAAGAAACAAAAAGAACTTGTATAACGATACAAGTTCTTTTTTCATAGTATTTAACGGGGTAACCAGACAAGCTGGGTTTAGGGAGTATTACCTGTACATTTAGTATATATGAAAATGTAATCGTTTTATTTGTGTATTTGTGAGAAATATGTGAATTTTATGTTTTGTGAAAAATCTATTATATTAACTTTCGTTCTTGTATTGCAGTTGTTATGCATGTAAAAATTTTATCAGTTCTTTATTTAATTCATCCGCTTGATCGATTGGTGAACCATGACCACTATTTGTAAGAGCATGTAACTGAGAATTTTTAATTCGTTGTTGCGTAAGCTCAGCACTTTTGTAAGGAATTAGTTGGTCGTGAACGCCGTGGAAGATTTTTGTTGGGACGTTAATTTTATTTAAATCTTTCGTTACATCTTCATTTGCAGCTGCTTGTAAAATTTTGATAAGGGCATAAGAAGCGGACTGCATACCGAGATAAGAAAACCATTCAAGGGTTGCAGCCCCTAAGTTTCTATTGAAAAAGGATAAAGATACGTCATTTAAAAATTTTGGTAAATTAGCATACATTTGATTAATGAGAGCATCTGCTTGTTCTTTCGGTACACCGTAAGGGGACTCTTGATTTTTAACGAAAGAGGGGGAGACAGCGTCAATTAATGCGAGCTTAGAAATGCGGCGCCCATGATAGCGAGACATATAGCGAATAGAAAGAGCACCACCAACTGAGAAACCGACTAATGTAGCGTTCTCTACTTGGAGTGCTTCTAGAACAATTGCGATATCATCGGCTAATCGATCATACGTGTAACCAGTCCATGGCTTATCAGATTGCCCATTCCCTCGTATATCCATGGCGATACAACGAAAGCCATGCTCTGGTAAAACATTGAGTTGATATTGATACATTTGATGATTTAAAGGCCATCCGTGAACGAAGAAAACAGTCTTACTACCTGGACCAGGATTAACGTCTTGCACAAAAATATGCACATCTTTCTCGACAGTAACAAACATAAAACTCCCCCTGTTCTATCAATAGGCTCCATTCTAAAAGCTTTGTTTTACTTTTTAGGCCGTCTATATAAAACATCCTCCATAATATACGTATTAATGATCATAGATTTTATGCTCTGTATATAGTCTAAATATATTGCGTTTTTGGTACGATTTTCCTCAAATGTTCGATTTATCTTTGTTTGTCTATGAAAATCATTTATTATAATAAATGGTATTCTTTGAGATGTTATTTTGAAGGGGTGTTGAAGTGAAAGAAAGTTTTCTATCATATAAAGAAGAAGAAAGGAATGCAAAACTCCTTTTATGGGTGTTATATGTCATTGTTATTGTATATCAAATTTTCTATGCAATCGTATTAGAAGATAAATCAATAATGGATAAGGGATACAACATAATATGGCAAGTTATTTGCGGAGTAGCAATACTATGCGTGAATATATATTTACTGAAAAAAGAGAAGGCAAACCTTGTTAAATATGCATGGATATTTGCATACATAGGGATAGAAATCGCTAATATAGTTTCGTATATTTTTTATAATAAGGCGGCGTTTGATGCGACAAATATAATAGAAATTATTCTCATTTTCTTTGTACCCATATTTTTAAATAAAAAATTTTATGTGTTTTTGCTTTCCTCTATTGTAGGAAAATATTTAATTTATTTATTTGTATTAGAGGAAATAAAAGCATTTATGTTCCTTATTATGTGTACACTTATGTTAATAGTTGTATATATCATTTTAAATCGATTTTTACAATATCTTTCAGCCGTAAAGGAAAGTATTGCGATTGCTAGTGAATCACAAAAATTAGCAGTAATCGGAAAAATGGCAGCGACTGTTGGACATGAAATTAAAAATCCACTGGCTTCATTAAAAGGATTTACGCAATTACAACGAGAGAAGCATGAAGAGGATCCTATTTATAAACGTATGATTTTTGAAATAGAAAATATGAATAATATGATAAGTGAGTTGATGGAAGTTGCTACATGCAAACCTTCTATTTATAAGAAACATGATGTAGGAAAAATTGTATTACAAGTAATAACAAGTCTTCGCGGAAAAATGAATGAATTAAACGTGCAGTTTATTTCTAATGTGGAAGAAAAAACAATAGAAGTTGAATGTGATGAACGAAAAATAAGAGGAGTCTTTTTATATACGATAAAAAATGCTTTAGAGGCAATGGAACAAGGTGGCATATTACATTTGCAATTAGAGAATAAAGGGAAAGAATATATAATAATCAGCGTAATCGATAATGGTCATGGTATTAAGCAAGAAAACTTAACCCGTGTTACAGAAGCCTTTTATACAACGAAACAAGATAAAATTGGTCTGGGACTTACGGTAGCGAATCGAATTGTCGCCGAGCACCTTGGTGAGCTGCATATTTCAAGTGAAAGAGATACTGGAACGAGAATAGACATCATTCTCCCAAGGAAGTGTGGAAATACTGAAATCCAAGTGGAAGAAAAGCTAGGAGTTACCATATGAATAAAGGCTATATATTTAAAAATGAAGAAATAAAGGCATTGAAAGTATTTTTAAGTTTATTTTTTATTATATTTTTTGTGTATGATCTTGCCTATGAATTTATCGTACCTTTAATCGCGGGAGAGCAAGAAGGCGTAGGAAAGTTTGAAGATGGTTTAGGTTTATGGCTTTACTTTTTGACGGTAGTATTGTTTTGCAGTGGAATATACTTTATGAAATGGAAGAATGTTTTTGTGGTAAAGTATATTATTCTAATTGGCTATAATGTATTAGATTGTATCCATAACATTATGATTTATTATGGTAGCGATGCGGAATTTGACGGTGGAAATATAGTAGAAGTATTTTTTATTTTGTTTGCACCAATCTTTGTGAACAAAAGATATTTCTGGTTAGTTCCAGCGATACTTGTCGGGAAGTACGCTCTTACAGGAATCATTATTCAATCTTCTCTCGTTTTAATCCCAATGGCATTATATAGTGTATTTACTATTATATGTTGGATTATATTTTTGAGGGTTCAGTCTTACGTTCGTACGCTTGAGATGATGGACAAAGAAATAAAACAGACAGAAAAACTAGCAGCTGTTGGAAAAATGGCAACGGTTATTGGTTATAAGATTAGAAGACCTTTAGCAAACTTAAAAAAACTTGTGAATAAACAAGCCGACAAGCATCCAGAGGATAAAATTTATAGTGATATTATGAAACAAGAAGTAGATCGGATTCATATAATTGCTACAGAACTTAGTGGATTTGAGAAATCTAAATCACTAGAATCAGAAACTCATAACATACAAGAAATTATCTCTTATGTTATTCGAGTTATGGAAAAGCCTGCTTTAAAACAAGGAGTCCACATACAAGGTATTTACAGTAAAGACTTACCGTCCATTACATGTGATGAAAAACGATTAAAACAGGTCTTTTTTAATTTAATCAAAAATGCAATTGAAGCAATGTCAGTTGGGGGAAAAATTACGATTAAAGTTACTGTAAAAGATGGAATCATCGTTCAAGTGAAAGATGAGGGATGTGGTATTCCAAAAGATAAAATTCCAAAGTTAAATGAAGCCTTTTATACAACGAAAGAAACAGGAACTGGTCTAGGTTTAGTAGTTACAGAAAAAATTATTAAAGACCACAATGGTAAAATGAGTTTTGAAAGTGAAGTTGGGGTTGGAACAACGGTTGAGGTTATGTTACCACTGCATTAAATAGAAAAAACATCACTTATTTGGAAGTAATGCTTTTGTGTTCTTCTTAGGTAGACGTTCTAAAAAAGAGGACGATAACGAAAAATAATATATTGATAGTGTAAAAAGAAAATAATGGATGTTTTACTATGAAAAATATATAATGGCTTTGTCTGTTATTTGTTGTAGTTCATTTATATTTCTATTTGTTGACCCGAATCTCGGGTCTTTTTTTTATGAAATGAATTGCTATATGTCAGTGATTAGAAAAATAGAATATACAGCACTTGCAGTAATTCCAGGGGTAATATAAAGGGATATAGCATCTCCTCTTGCAACTGGGTTTCCAGTTGTAATACTAGTCCAAGTTACAGTAGCGGAACCTACTGCCGGAGTAGGATTAAATACTTGAATTTGTCCTACTCCGCTATCCGTTGGTTTAATGGAAAATACCATAGTTCTGGTGTTTCCGTTAGAACTGCTGTTGCGTCTGCCGTCGCAACTAAAGCAATTAAGTGGTACATATACGTTCTCCTTTCTATATTTTGAAAATCTAGTATTTAAAATATAACTTAATATATATATTATGAATTCTATATTTTTGTGTGGCGGATCGTATTTTGTGTCTAGATTTCAAAAATAGGGTGAGAGTGTATTGTATATCGAATTTTTTTCTATAAATACAGAATAATAAGTAGTTATAAAATATCCATTACTTATTTTGAAAATCTAGTATTTAATGAGATGAGAAAATCATCTGTTTTCTTAATAAAATCATCTGGTTGCACAGTAAATGTAGCAGATTGATAGTTTGGTAACCATTGTACGCCAATCGTTCGTACATCTGCCTGTTTTCCAGCAAGTATGTCAGCATCACTATCCCCAATAAAAATTGCTTCGTTTGCATTTACATTTAATGTATTTAATACAAGAAGAATACCTTCAGGGTCAGGTTTTGGCTTCATTACATCATCTCCAGCTACTATACAGTCGAAGAAAGAAACTAATCCTAATGCTTTTAGAGAAATATCCAGGCTTCTTTTTGCTTTTCCAGTTACGATAGCTAACTGAAACCCTTGTTTTTTTAAATGTATTAAAAGGTCTACTATTTCATGATTTCGCTTTACGTAATCATGATGCTTTTCTTCATAACATTCATAGTATCTTTCAACTGCTACTTCTTTTTCTTCAGAAAGTAAGTTCTCATGAATAATACCAACTTCACTTGGACCAAACATAGAAAGAATCTCTGCTTCAGTAATTTCTTTATTATCAAATTGCCAAAAAACGTTTTGAAACGAGTAATAACATAAAGGTAAAGTATCAGCTAGTGTGCCATCAAAATCAAAAATAATTGTACGTAGCATTTTCTCACTTCCGTTTTAAGTTATTTTAAGGTTTATTTAAGAGATTTTGTTGTGATATACTTAAAATAACTTAAAAGTACTTAAAAGTAAATGAAAATGGGTGAGAGTATGAATCAAGAGGAACGTTTAATAAAAATAATGGATTATTTGAATGAACATAGGACGATGAGTTTGAAGATGATGTGTGAGCTATTTCAAGTTTCCAGAGATACAGCAAGAAGAGATATTGTAAAGTTAACAAATGAAACAACAATAATACGAACTCATGGTGGTGTAGCTTTATCATCTTTCCACCGTAAAATATCGGATTATGTAAATCGTGAGGAAAAAGAAATTGAATATAAGATATCTATTGGAAAGCAAGCTGCTTCTTTTGTAGGAGATAATGAAATTATTTATCTTGATGTTTCAACAACTGTTAACTGTATGGCTTCATTTTTGACAGCAAGTAATATAACGGTTGTTACAAATTCAATTGATACAGTAAATCATTTAATGGATATGGAGAATGTAAATATTCATATTTTGGGTGGAGAATTAAATAAACACTCACGTTATATGGCGGGTTTTTCTGCAATGGAGAAACTAAAAGATTATCATTTTGATAAAGTTTTTATTGGATCACCCGGCCTTACAGAAGATGGTGTTTATTATGCGTATGAGGAAGATATTCATTTTAAGCGTCAAATTGTTAAACAAACGAATGGAGTGTTTTTACTTGCCGATGAGACAAAAATGAATCAACGTCAAAACTTTAAGGCACTGTCATTAGAATCAATAGATACAATTATTACGAATGATGTTATTCCCGGCAATTTAGAAAGAGTAGTGAAAGAATATGGAATTGAGCTAATCACTGGAGTGAAGTAAAGGGGGACGCAAAAATGAAGGGAATTATATTTGATATTGACGGAACAATGTTAGATACGGAAAAAGCAGTTTTATATTCATTACAGAGAACGTTGCGAGATGAAGGGATGAATTATTCATTAGAAAAGCTACATTTTGCATTAGGTATTCCTGGTATGGCTGCGTTACAAGAAATTGGTGTGGAAAATATGAAAGCAGTTCATGAGAAATGGATACGTAATATGGCAGATTTTAAGAATGAAATTACAGTATTTAAAGGAATTGCGGAAGTGATTGAAATAGTATCTTCATATAAGATTCGAACAGGTATTGTTACTTCAAAAACACGCCAAGAGTTTATCAATGATTTCAAGCCATTTGGATTACATTCATATTTTGAACACTCTATTTGTGTAGAAGATACAATAAAACATAAACCACATCCAGAGCCACTTGTGACATGTCTAAAAAGATTGAATATAGATGCACAAGAAGCGATATACATAGGTGATTCAGTATATGACTTACAATGCGCAAAACAAGCGGGAGCAAAATTTGGTTTAGCCCTGTGGGGAGCGAAAACAAGGAAAGGATTCGAGGTGGCTGATTATATTTTTCAAACGCCTCATGAAATTTTAAGTTTAGTAAAAAGAGATAGCTAAATTGGCTATCTCTTTAAAAATTTATAACCACCATTTCTCCTGCGGAAGCAAAATAATATCCACATCAAAATTTTCTTTAAACCAATCATACATCAATGTCTCTTTCACTAAATATTCAGAGGCAGAGTGTGACACACCAATTAGAGACATATTCGTTTCTTTTACATAATCCATAATGAGCGAGTATTTATGTCGGCCGTAATCATTGTCGATATGGCAGTGGATTTCTCCTGTAATATATGCTTCAGCACCTTTTTCTTCTGCTTCCTTCATTAAAGATACAACATCGCCACACCCAGCGATAATTGCGATTTTTTTAATGGAATCATGTCGTTTACCTTCGAAGTCTGTGTAAGGAATCTGGAAGAGTTGTTTTAGATGTTTTTGGAGTGCTTCTGTTGATGTTTCATCTATTTCACAAATAAGGCCAATTGGTTCTTGTTCTGGACCTCCATATGCAAAGTCGTCCACTACAGTAGCGTTTAATGCTTTTGCAATTGAAATACTCGTTCCATGCGTTTGATGAAAATCCATTGGTACATGACATGTATATATAGAAAGTTGTTTTTCTTTTATTCCTTGCAAATATTTTTCAGGAATTGGTATGAAACCGCGACCTGATCTTCCAAGCGGATCACCACACTCCATTACAAGGGGATGGTGCATAAAGAGTAAATCACCAGGTGTGGATTGTGAAATGAATGTTTCAAGAATGTCATCTGTAGGGAATACAGCTAAAAATACTTTGTTTACATTTTCAGATCCGTGCATCATAAGGCCGTTAAATAAATCTACAAAATTTGCTTCGAAAAATTGTTGCCAAGGAAATTTGATAGGATCATATATGGCTGGGATAAATCGACTAAAGGCACTATCTTTTCCGTATTTTTCAATTTGGAATAAGTGATCGAGTGATTGCTCTATTTTTTTTAAGGCTGGCATGTTTGATAATCCTCCTTAAGATGATTCTTGCTTTATGAGTTGTTTGTATTCTTCGTAGCAAAATAAGAAGCGGATAGGAAACAAATAAAACCTAGGATCCAGCTAATAGAAGGAGAATAGGGAAGTACATGCTGTAATAGCATTCCGCTAGAAATGAAGAAACTACTAAATAGACCTAATAACATGGGATATCGTTGTAGTTTGAACACGGATAGTAAACATCCTTTCTCCTGCATGAACTACTCATAAAAGCTCGATTACTGAAACTTTATCACATACATTGTATATTAGTCTTAATTTTCTGTATATAACTTTTAAGAAAAATGATGATACAATATATGAATGATAAGAGAAGAGAGGATGAAGATTAACATATGTACGTTACTGTAACAGAAGCAGCATATAAAAAGATTATGGATACGATTCCAAGTGAAGCGAAATATATAAAGTTATTTTACGATAATGAGGGTTGCGGTTGTGTCATGAGCGGAATCATCGATTTAGTAGCTGTAGCAGAGAAAGATGAGCGCGATGTGGATATTGAATCAAGCACAATGAACTTTATCGCTGATCGTACAAAGCTTGTATTTATGGACGATAAGTTAACGGTTGATTGGCATGAAGGTGGAGGAACTTTTCAGTTGAAGAGCCCAAGCCAGTTTTATAATCCAAATATGAAGTTACACGTTCGAATATAGTAAAGGAAAGGTGATTCCAAAATGTATTTTGGAATCACCTTTTTTATTTTATAAGTCGCTATTATTGTCGATTTTTGTTGATAAGTCGATATATTGAAAAAATCGCTGATATAAATGGAGTTGCGCTGATATATTTGGGAAATCGCCGATATAAATGGAGTTGCACCGATATATTCAGAAAATCGCCGATATAATTTCATTTACCAAAACGTTTCAAAAGTAAAAAGATTTTTTCACATAATGAAATGTACATGTGATTGAATTTTCTGTATAATCTTCTTTGCGGAGGGGATACGCATGAGAAGATGGGGAATTGAGTTGTTAATTTTAAGTGTTGTTATTATTTGGGGGATTAACTATACAATTGCGAAGTATGGACTTTTAGAATTTACAGCAATTGAGTTTACTGCACTTCGCATGATGGCGGCGGCACCGCTTCTGTTACTCCTTACCTTTTTTATTGAAAAGTCGGTTTATATGGAGCGAAAGGATATACCTAGATTAATTATCGTTAGCATTGTAGGTATTGTACTGTATCAAACGTTATTTATGGAAACTGTCAAATATACATCTGCTACAAATGCCTCTTTACTCATTTCTATTTCACCTATTTTTACAACTGTATTTGCGATTTTCTTGAAACAAGAAAAGTTTTCTTCTCGAAAGTTAATCGGTTCTATGACTGCCTTTGTTGGTGCAGCATTAGTTTTAGTAGCAGGACATTCGCTTACTAGTTCTTTTTATGGCAATGGAATTGGACTTATTACATCAATATGCTGGGGGCTTTATCCTGTTTTAGCAGGACCATTAATTAAAAAATATTCAGCATTACGTGTTACAGCATGGTCTGCATTAGTGGGTGCGATTCCGCTATTATTGTTAAGTGGTCCACATGTGTTTGTCATGCCATTTCACATTACTCACGGAATGACACTATTTGCTTTACTATATTCTATTTTCTTTGTAACAGTATTTGGTCTAGTAATGTGGTATGTTGGTGTTCAAAAAATTGGGGCGTCACATACGATGGTATATATGTATATAACGCCGCTTGTAGCTGTTTTATTTGCAGCTGTCTGGGCAAATGAATATGTATCGTTTCAACAAATCATCGGTGGAATTATCATTTTTGTCGGTCTATGGTTTGTGAAATCGGAGAAAGTAAAAGTTCATTCTATTGCAGGGGAACCTATATCAAAATAGGAAAACAGATCACCTATGATCTGCTTTCCTATTTTTTTATTTTTGGTAAGAAGATGAGAAATAAGATAGCAGTAATAAGTGGAATTAAGTTTAAAAATGGAATACGGAAGAGTGTAATAAGAATAATACCTGGAAGAAGAACACCGAGGACAGCGTAAAAAATGCTATGGTTTTTCGTGTACCAATACAATGAAAGTCCAATAAGTGCAGGGATAATGAGGTGAATGAGAGCCATTAAAAAATAAATCATTAGACGCCCCCTTTATTTGTGTGCTTATTACATCATATCCGTATGTTCATAGATTGATATCATTTTTTTCATAAATGGACGAAAAAAGTTTGAAAAACCGTCACAAAATATGAGAATATGATGTTTTAAATCTTGTATAATATTATTTCCTAAAAATATTTAAACAACATAAACATACTGTTTATGTTGTTTTTAATTTGAGTGAAATGGATGTAAGGAATATGAATTTGAAAGAAATTTTTTGTTGGATAGATAAAAATTACTGAAGAGGAGAACAGCATGATTAGTATGTCATTAAGATCGTTTAAAATTCAATCGTATTATTTACTAGGTTTTCTTTTACTAGGCTGGATGTTAACGCCGTTTTCAGCTCATTTTCTAGGTGCTGGAATTGGGCTTATTGTAAGTATGTATTGCGTTTGGCTTTTAGGGAGACGAATTGAGAAGCTTGGAGATAGTATTGTAAAGAAGACGAAAGCACCGACACTCGGTATGTTTAACCGTTTTGCAGCTGCAATTTTGGGTGCTATTATTATGTACGAAATTGAGCACCACATGGTTATGTGGGCATTTGCAGTAGGGATTTTGGGTGGGTATTTCTTAATTGTTGTTAATTTAGGATACTATAGCATGAAAGATGAGAAAGAACTAACAAAGAGCTAAAAAAGATAAAAGACTTCTTTTTAGATGGAATAGATGATCCAGCCACGGATAGAAGCGGTCAGGGCCTTTTTTAGCCCCATACGATGTGAAACCCAGTAGGGATATAATGTATATATTCGAAGCTGTAATTTTATAATCTAGGTCATAGATGAAGAGATTAGCGTTTCACTTTATATAAGATATAGAAAGAAGCTTACGTTTTCACGTAAGCTTCTTTTTTATGTAAGTGTGTGTAACCGTTAAGCCGCATTGGGTTTTGTCGGTGAGTACGCGAAACTTTACGGTTACACGACACTTATTCATATGAGTAAAGGGTTATTCCAACAGAAAGTTTTAATTTAAGCGATTGGACCGCCTAAGTTAATAATGTCTTCAGATACGCTGTCGAACTTTTTGAAGTTAGCTTTGAATTCATTTGCAAGTTCGATTGCTTTTGCTTTGTAAGCAGCTTTATCAGCCCAAGTTTGTTCAGGCATTAACACTTCGTCAGGTACACCTGGTACGTGAAGTGGAACTTCAAGACCGAAGATGTCATGTTTAGCTGTTTCAGTTTTCGCAAGTTCACCGTTTAATGCAGCTTGAATCATTGCACGAGTGTAACCTAAGTTCATACGTTTACCAACGCCGTATTCGCCACCAGTCCAGCCAGTGTTTACTAAGAATACTTTCGCATCGTGTTTCTCAATTTTTTCACCAAGCATTTCAGCATAGCGAGATGCATCAAGTGGTAAGAATGGTGAACCGAAGCAAGTTGAGAATGTTGCTTGCGGAGATGTAACACCGCGCTCTGTTCCTGCTAGTTTACTAGTGTAACCACTTAAGAAATGATACATAGCTTGTTCTTTTGATAACTTACTGATTGGAGGCAATACGCCAGATGCATCAGCAGTTAAGAAAATGATTGTATTTGGGTGTCCAGCAACACTTGGCAGTACGATATTGTCGATCGCATGCATAGGGTATGCAGCACGAGTATTTTCTGTTAAAGTAGTATCGTTATAGTCTGCGATACGCGTTTGGTCATTAATGATAACGTTTTCTAAAACAGATCCAAATGTGATTGCATCGAAAATTTGTGGTTCTTTCTCGTGAGAAAGGTTTACACATTTCGCGTAGCAACCGCCTTCAATATTGAATACACCGTTATCAGACCAACCGTGCTCATCATCACCAATTAATTTACGGTTTGGATCAGCAGATAATGTTGTTTTACCTGTTCCAGATAAACCGAAGAATAATGCTACATCGCCTTCTTCACCTACGTTTGCAGAACAGTGCATAGAAAGAATATCTTGTTCAGGTAATAAGAAGTTCATAATAGAGAAGATTGATTTTTTCATTTCTCCAGCGTATTCTGTACCACCAATTAATACGATGCGTTTTTCGAATGAAACCATAATGAATGCTTCAGAGTTTGTACCGTCAACAGCTGGATCAGCTTTGAAATTCGGTGCAGAAACAATTGTGAACTCTGATTCATGAGTCGTTAATTCTTCTTCAGTTGGACGAATGAATAATTGATGTACAAATAAATTGTGCCATGCATATTCGTTAATAACTTGAATTGGTAGGCGGTAATTGCGGTCAGCGCCTGCAAATCCTTTGAAGACGAATAACTCTTCTTTTTCTTTTAAGTATTCTAAAACTTTAGTATATAATTTATTAAAATGTTCTTCAGAAATCGGTTGGTTCACAGCTCCCCAAGCAATTTTGTCAGCAACCGATGCTTCTTTCACAATAAATTTATCTTTAGGAGAACGTCCTGTATATTTTCCTGTTGAAGCAGAAACGGCACCAGTAGAAGTTAATTTCCCTTCATTTCGCATTAATACTTTTTCCACTAATTGCGGAACACTTAGTTGAATCTGTGCATTGCTTCCGTTCAATAATTCGTGTAAACCAATTTGGACATTCACAGTACTCATATTTATATACCATCCTTTTCATTTAATGAAATATTTCTCGTAATCCCCAACAAGAGTATAACACAATTATATAAATAATGTATACTATTTATTTCTTTTTGTTTGTGTGAATGCATTATTTCCTTATTAATATTTCATTTCAGGCGTATTGAGAAAAACTTTCAGGAAAATGTGAATATTAATTGACAAATGAATATCATTTCTTTAGTATAGGTTGGGACGGATACTCTCTTATCCCGAGCTGGCGGAGGGACAGGCCCGATGAAGCCCAGCAACCTCACTTGTATTGATAAATGCAGGTGAATAGGTGCTAAAACCTGTGCGAGGCTACAGGTCTCGAACGATAAGAGCGAAGGGCAAAAAGCAGTATGCAAGTAGCAAATTAAACCTTTCCTCTATGTAAAGTAGGAAAGGTTTTTCTGTATGCTTGTGTGGGAGAATAAATGTATGTCGCAGTTTGTGGCAAATTAAGGATGAGTTCCGTACAATATATACAATTACTGTAGGGAGGTTTACCACATGACAAAAAAACGTCATCTGTTCACATCTGAGTCTGTAACTGAAGGACATCCAGATAAAATTTGTGACCAAATTTCTGATTCAATTTTAGATGCGATCTTATCAAAAGACGCAAATGCACGTGTAGCTTGTGAAACAACTGTAACAACTGGTTTAGTATTGGTAGCGGGGGAAATTACGACTTCTACTTACGTAGATATTCCGAAAATCGTTCGTGAAACAATTCAAGGCATTGGTTACACACGCGCAAAATACGGATTCGATGCAGAAACTTGTGCTGTTTTAACATCTATCGATGAGCAGTCTGCTGACATCGCTATGGGTGTTGACCAAGCGCTAGAAGCACGCGAAGGTCAAATGACTGACGCTGAGATTGAGGCAATTGGTGCAGGAGACCAAGGTTTAATGTTTGGTTTTGCATGTAATGAAACACAAGAATTAATGCCACTTCCAATCTCGCTTGCTCACAAATTAGCTCGCCGTTTAACTGAAGTACGTAAAGATGATACATTATCATACTTACGTCCAGATGGAAAAACGCAAGTTACAGTTGAGTATGATGAAAATGGTAAACCAGTACGTGTTGATACTATCGTAATTTCTACACAACATCATCCAGATGTTACATGGGAAGAAATCGATCGCGACTTAAAAGAGCACGTAATTAAAGCTGTAGTACCAGCAGAATTAATGGATGGAGAAACGAAATTCTTCATTAATCCAACTGGCCGCTTCGTAATTGGTGGACCACAAGGTGATGCTGGTTTAACAGGACGTAAAATCATCGTTGATACTTACGGTGGATACGCTCGCCACGGTGGCGGTGCATTCTCTGGTAAAGATGCAACGAAAGTTGACCGTTCTGCAGCATATGCAGCTCGTTATGTTGCGAAAAACATCGTAGCAGCTGGTCTTGCTGAAAAAGCAGAAGTACAACTTGCATACGCAATCGGTGTAGCACAACCAGTATCAATTTCAGTTGATACATTCGGCACTGGTAAAGTATCTGAAGACGTACTAGTAGAACTAGTTCGTAACAACTTCGATCTTCGCCCGGCTGGTATTATTAAAATGTTAGACTTACGTCGCCCAATTTACAAACAAACAGCAGCTTACGGCCACTTCGGACGTACTGATGTAGATCTATCATGGGAACGTACAGACAAAGCTGCAGCTTTAAAAGAGCAAGCTGGTCTATAATATATGAAAAAAAGCTTTGCGCGGTGAGCGCAAAGCTTTTTTTATTTATAATTACGTTGGAATAAAGCGAAGAGTTCAATGTCATGCCAAGTGCCGTTGCGGAATATAGCTTCTTTACAAGTTCCTTCATGTTGAAAACCAAGTGATTTATATAATTTAACTGCTCTATCGTTAAAAGAAAATACTCGTAAAGAAAGGCGATGTAAATTTAATTCTAAAAATGCATAATCCAATAATAGGGTTAAAGCTTCCTGCCCATAACCTTGCCCCCAGTAATCCTTTTTACCAATATCAATAATGCATTCAGCGTTTCGATTATACGAATCAATATGAATTAAAGAAGTAATACCAATTGGAAGATGCGTAGCTTTTTCTTCAATGATATAGGTCTTAGAGTTCGAAGAATGAATAAATTGCCGGCAAAGTTTTTCTGTGTCTTGAAAGGAATATTTATCAAGAGTGAGTGTAGTTGAACTCATAACGTCTATATCATTATGCCATTTATAATATGTTAGAATATCATCTTCGGAAAACTTTCGTAACTGGATACGGTTGGATTCAAACAATGTAAACACCCCTTTTGTATTTACTGGTTTTTGTTCATTATCTCAACACACGAACTACAATAAATTTGTCCTTCTAATTCAATATACTTTTTCATATTCGTCATGTCATTCGCCGGAAAGGGCATATGAATCCACGCTTTTTCATACGTTTGTATTTCTGTTTTACATGATTTACAAAAGATTGATTTCTTTTTGAACATATGTGATCAACCTTTCATTTGACGTGCTTTACTTGCGCAAAAGGCACTACTTAGTAAAAATAGTGTCGCGAATATAATGCTTACTAATGTAGCGTATGGAATTGCGCCTTTTAAGGAAAAGCCGACAGTGATTGAAGCGATGAATAAGAGGATAAATGTTGTTGTTAATTTTTTATAAAGTTCCATACAATGTAGACCTCCAATTTATTTTTTAGTACAAGTTTTAAAATTGAATTCTATTATGTAGAAAATATAAAGAGTAGCTAAAGATGTGTAGTCTAGGAGTATAAGAAAGTACACTTTCCTTTTTGTGGGTTATTATACTTATATTGTATCATGGCGCATGATTGGCTTCATACATAATTGTGTAAAGGTATGTATGATAAAATGAAGAAAAGTCTTTAAGAAAGGAAAGATAAAAAATGAGTGTAACTGAACATAAAAAACAAGCTCCAAAAGAAGTGCGTTGCAAGATTGTTACAATTTCCGATACACGTACGGAAGAAACAGATAAGAGCGGACAACTATTACATGAATTGTTAAAAGAAGCGGGACATAAAGTAACTTCTTATGAAATTGTAAAAGATGATAAAGAAAGTATTCAGCAAGCGGTGTTAGCTGGTTATCATAAGGAAGATGTAGATGTTGTATTAACAAATGGCGGTACTGGTATTACGAAACGCGATGTCACAATTGAAGCAGTATCAGCGTTATTAGATAAAGAAATTGTTGGATTTGGTGAGCTGTTCCGTATGATTAGTTATTTAGAAGATATCGGAAGCAGCGCAATGTTAAGTAGAGCGATTGGTGGTACAATTGGGCGCAAAGTAGTCTTCTCGATGCCAGGGTCTAGCGGAGCGGTTCGACTTGCGATGAATAAATTAATTTTACCGGAATTAGGCCATATTACATTTGAGCTGCATCGCCAATGAGTAAGTATGCTGGAATTGTATTAGCGGGCGGTATGTCGAGTAGATTTGGTGAGCCGAAGGCGTTAGCAATTTGGAAGGGAACTACTTTTGTTGAGCATATTGTGAAAGTGATGGGAACTACTTTGCAAGACATTGTAGTAATTAGCCATACTGATATAAAAGAGCGAGTAGAGCAATTCGTACAAGTTCCTGTTATAGAAGACATTCCGCACTATAAAGGAAATGGACCGCTTGCGGGCATTGTATCAGGTATGGAATACATAGAAGCAGATTGGTACGCTATTATGCCTTGCGATGCACCAAACGTTTCGCATCAATGGTTTGCCATTTTACTAGAGCAAACGAGCAATGAATATGATGCGGTTGTACCTATTATTAATGGAAGAAAACAACCGCTACTTGCGGCGTATCATAACCGCGTGAAAGAAAAGATTTATGCTTTACTTCAGGAAGAAAAAAGAAGTATGGGCCAGCTTTTATCACAATGTAATGTGAAGTATGTTTCTGGAGAAGATGTACAAGCGAATGCGGATTGGTTTATAAATGTAAATACGAAAGAAGAATATGTGCAGGCTCAAAAAGACCTTTCAAATGAATGAAAGGTTTTTTGATATACAGAATTGGGGAACAATTACTGTATAAAGGTATGTGAGTAAGTTGATTTTAAGGGGAATTCTTAAAATCATTATACAGTTTAAAATACTGTATAACCATATATTAATTTTTATGGGTTTTTATTACAAGTCTGTTTAGTTATGTTTATTTTTGATATAATTAATATAGAAATAAAACAATGTTTAACCTTATGTATCATTTATTAAACTAAAATTTATGACCATGTAATAAACTCCCTTCGTTTTTTTGAAGGGAGTTTTTCTATTTAAGCAAGCAACTCTGATGCGTTATGCTGCAGGACTTCTTCATAATGGTTAAGCAAACCGCGAAAGATCTCATCCCAGCTCTTTGATTTCGCAAAAGATGAAGCTGATATTCCCATCTGCTCAAGTTTTTCTTCATTTTGTAATAAAAAATAAATGGATGATAGAAATGCATCTTCATTTTTAGGCGGACAAAGAACTCCCGTTTTTCCATCTGTAATAATATTTTTAACCCCGCCACTATTTGCACCAATGACAGGTGTACCGCATGCGAGTGATTCAAGTACGACATTTCCGAATGTTTCAGTAGCTGATGGAAACACCATTATGTTAGAACAAGCATATGCTTCAGCTAAATCTGCACTTTGTAAATAGCCAGTAAAAGTGATATTTGTTTTCGGAACAGCTTCACGTAAACTTGTTGCTAGAGGACCGTCTCCTGCAATGAGCCAATGAATATCGTTTCGAGTATGTGCTGTTTTAACGATAAGGTGTTGCAGCGTATCAATATCTTTTTCAGGAGCAATTCGTCCAACATAGGAAAGGACATACTTCGCTGTAATATTATATTTTTTTCGGAATAGGTCTGTATTGTAAGCAGGATGAAAGAGTGTGCAATCTACACCACGTCCCCATATAGAGAGGGTCTGAAAGCCTTTGTTTTTTAATTGATGTAATGTTTCAAAGGAAGGTACAAAATTTTTTTGCATATGACTATGAAACCATTTTAAATAGTTCCACAGCATATTGGAGAGGAATTCGATTTTGTAATAACGTAAATAGGCATCGAAATCAGTATGATAAGAACCGACAACTGGGATGTTTAACTTTTTTGCATAATACAATCCACAAAGTCCCATGTTGAAAGGTGTGGCAATGTGAATAATGTCAGGTTTAAAGGAAAGTAGTTCCCGTTTAATGCGCGGAGTAGGAAAAGAAAAACGACATTCTGGATATAATATTGTTAACGGGATACTTCTCATCTTATTCACATTCGCTACAAAATTATCTTCAGCTGTATGCTGAGGGGCGAAAACAGAATAGGCGATCTGTTCTTTCTGAAAATATTGTGTTAATCGCTCTAACGTTTTCGCAACCCCGTTAACTTGTGGCGTAAAAGTATCGGTAAAAATGGCGACTCTCATCATATCACTCCTTTATGTGAAAAGTGGGATGAATTGATAAAAAGAGATGATGCCAGAACAAGTGCCAAGGCACATACCGACGAATACATCTGACGGATAGTGAAGGCCTAAATAAATACGTGAAATACCGACGCATAACGCTAACGGTAATAGGAAAGCAAGTAAGCTTGGATTATAGCAAATAAATGGAATGAAGACAGAGAAAACGGCTGTTGTATGACCAGACGGGAAAGAGTGGTCTTTTAATGGATGGACTGGATATTTTGCATCCTGAATTGTTAAATAAGGACGTTTTCGCGGATACCACCTTTTTAATATTTGCACAGGAATATGGCTAATTGCTAACGAAATAGCAGTTGCAATTGCAGCTTGATGCAAAGTTCCCTTTGCGAAAATTAAAAAGAAAAGTGTGAGTCCGATGGAGAAAGTCGCGCCACCGATATGAGTAATATTGCTGAAAAAGATATTTAATGTTTTTTGATCAAAGTAGCGGTTAATTCCTCTGAAAATGTAACATTCTATTTTATATAATCCACTGACCTTCATGAAAATTCTCCTCCCTCATCTACATATATATGGAGATATTAGCTTTTATTTTAATAAGATTTTGTTGAGGGAGTAATAATGTTTTGTAAAGAAAAAGTTAGATTTTATATAAAAAAAGCTGCCCATCTTATGGCAGCGGAAATTTACTTCTGTAATGATTTATAATATTGACCTTTTTCAACGTATTGCGTGCGAATACGCTCCATATCTTTACGGTCTTCTTCTGTTAATTCACGAATGACTTTCGCGGGACGACCGAAAGCTAACGTGTTCGGCGGAATTTTCTTTCCTTGTGAAACGAGGCTTCCAGCGCCGATAAAAGCTCCTTCGCCAATTTCAGCACCATCTAATATAATAGATCCCATTCCAATTAAAGCATCTTTCTTAATATGGCAACTATGTAAAATGACTTGATGCCCAATTGTTACGTCGTTTTCTAAAATAAGAGGATACTGCGGGCTTTGGTGAAGTGTACATTGGTCTTGTACATTTACTCGGTCTCCAATGATTGTCGGTGACACATCACCACGGATGACTGTATTAAACCAAATACTTGATTCCTCGCCAACGGAAACATCGCCTGTAATCGTAACATAGTCAGCGATAAAAGCACTACTCGCAATTTTCGGTTTTTTTTCTTTGTAAGGATATATCATGTAAAGTCTTCCTTTCCTAGAGACTAGTTTTAGTGTATCAAATTATGAGAAAGAGTGAAATGGAGGAGAGCCGTATGTGGAATTATGAAGCGGAGGAAGCAAAAGCTGTCATTGTTATTGTGCACGGCGCAATGGAATATCACGGACGTTACGAAGCCGTTGCGGAAATGTGGAATCATATCGGCTACCACGTCGTGATGGGGGATCTTCCGTCACATGGAACGACTTCAAGAAATAGGGGACATATTGATTCATTTGATGAATACATAGAGGAAGTTAAATTATGGGTGAAAGAAGCAAGAAAGTATAGGTTACCTATTTTTCTATTCGGTCATAGTATGGGTGGTCTTATTGTCATTCGTATGATGCAAGAAACGAAGAGAGAAGATGTAGAGGGTATTATTTTGAGTTCGCCTTGTTTAGGGGTAGTGACTGGACCCTCTGCTCCGCTTCAATTTGCTTCAAGAATATTAAATGTTGTGGCTCCAAAATTGCAATTTGCAACGAATCTTACGGTGGAAATGTCAACACGTAACCATGAAGTGAGAGATGCAATGGAGAATGATTCTTTGTTCTTGCGCAAAGTATCAGTACGTTGGTATAGTGAATTGATTAAGTCTATCGAAATTGCTCATAAAAAAATAGATGATTTTCCAGATGTTCCGCTCTTGCTAATGCAAGCTTGTGAGGATAAACTTGTAGATAAAATACGTGTCCGCACTTGGTTTGATAATGTTAAAATAAGTGATAAGGCTTTTAAAGAATGGCCGAATTGTTATCACGAGCTATTAAATGAGTATGAGCGTGATGAAATTTTGAGTTATATTCAGTCATTTACTGAAATGCATGTCAATAATATAGTAAAAACAAACAAATAAATCATTATTTGTACATTTAATAGAGGAGATGAAGGAAGAAGTGAACGTACCGAGTAATCCCATAACGCTCATGGCGAAAGTATACCGTGATGTGTTTCCGGTTGTACACCATGAGCTAGCGATGTGGAAAGAGCGTGCCTACCATATTCCGAATGATGAGCTTCATAGTCAGGCAATCGCAAGTATTGAGCATAAAACGTTTCATTGTGAGGGCGGTGGCATTTTAGCTCTGCTAGCAAATGAACACCGAGAAGAATGTATTCGTTTTATCGTAGCGTATCAAACGATCAGCGACTATTTAGATAATTTATGTGATCGCAGTACATCACTTGATCCAAATGATTTTGCCGCACTGCATGAATCGATGTTAATGGCATTATCACCTGAAGTAGAAGGTGGCGGTAATTATTATCGTTATCGTGATGATCAAGATGATGGTGGTTATTTAGATGAACTTGTTGAAACATGCCAAGATGTTTTAAAGAAAACGAAGCACTATGACAAAATTGCTCCTGTTCTTCATGAACTTGCTTGTTATTATTGTGATTTGCAAATTCATAAACACGTGAAATTAGAAGAAAGAGAGCCGCGACTGAAAAATTGGTTTGAAGCACATAAAGAAAACTTACCTGAGATGAGTTGGTTTGAATTTTCAGCATGTGCCGGTTCTACACTTGGAATTTTCTGTCTTGTTGCATATGCATTTCATGATGAATTACATGATGAAGATATTGCGAAAATTAGACAAGGATACTTCCCTTACGTACAAGGACTTCATATTTTGCTTGATTATTTCATTGATCAAGAAGAAGACCGTATAGGCGGAGATTTGAATTTCTGTAGTTATTACGAAAACGAGCAAGCGATATTAGATCGGATGAAACACTTTGTAGAAGAAGCAGAGAAGAGCATTGGTGATTTGCCTCATGCGAAGTTTCATCGTCTCATAAGCAGAGGGTTACTTGGTATTTATTTATCAGATCAAAAAGTATCAGCACAAAAGAATATGCACAAAATGGCACGGCGCATTGTAAAGTACGGAGGCCTCACTTCACGATTCTTCTATTGGAACGGGAAGATGTACCGAAAGAAAACAGCGCAGTGATGAAGAAAACCACTAATTTAGTTAAAGACACTCTTATGAGTGTCTTTTTTGTTATTTTGAAAATGGCGTATTTTATCAGTATACAGAAAATAAAAAGGGTCCACGATCTGTTGTATATAGTAGGTGGTGGGCTTTTTCAGTAGCCTCATCTTAAGTAGGAACACTTTTTTTCACCTATCATACAATAACCCAGAAAATAACTTGCTGTTTTTTGTGAAAAGGAGTATGACAATTATGACTATAGTAGCTTTAATTACCATTTTATTACTTTCGTTATCTTCTAGTATAGATAATTTTGGAGTAGGGCTATCTTATGGGATTCGTAATATTCGAATAGGTTTTTTAGCTAACTTTATAATTGCAATTATTGCTTTTATTTTTAGTGAAATGGGTATTTTGTTTGGGCAATATATTTCAAAAGTTTTTCCAGGTACATTATCTGACGTTATTGGTACATTGTTTTTGTTTGTAATTGGTTTACGAATTATTTTAATGACAATTCCACAAAAAAAGAAGGCTAATCAAGAAGTACTTGATGAAGATGAATCTGTTTCGAATGTTATTACTGGATATTTAAAATCTCCTGAAAAAGCTGACCTTGATAGATCAGGGAATATTAGTTTTTTTGAATCTATTGTTCTTGGTATTGCTATATCGATGAATGCTCTAACGAATGGACTAGGTGCAGGTTTATTAAAATTATCTCCATTTGCTATTTCATTATCAGCAGCTGTATTCAGTTTTTTCACTGTTTGGTTAGGAGTTAAATTAGGAAAAAAAGTTGCAAATGTAAAAATTGGATCTTGGACATTAGGACAATTTAGCACAGCTTTAAGTGGATTTATATTATTATTAATCGCTGTACACAATTTGTTTTAAGTACAAATTGTGGTGAATACATTGGGGGGATTTAATTTTAATGGTGGGAAGTGTGTTATTGGCTGGAAAGATAAAAAAGTTATTAATAAAAAAGAAAATGCCATTGAAGATAGATAAGTGATCTAGAGAGAAATAAAAAGCATTTGTACAACGCGTGTACAAATGCTTTTTATTATGATCGTATTTTTGAAAATACATATATAAGAAGTTCAATCGCAAAAATCACTAATACAGATAGTCCGAATAAAGGCATGGCAGCGCCTAGTATAACCATCATGATAAAGAAAACGATTATGCTTTTCTTATCTCTTTGCTTTGGTGGTGCTGCTAATTTTCCTTTCGGCTTTCTTGCTAACCACATTTTTACTCCGTAATAAATAAGAAGTAGTAGAGATAATGTCGTTAGTAAGCATAATATTTTATTTGGCCATCCGAATAAATGTCCTTCATGAAGCGGGATGCCGTAAGTGAACCATTGTGCAAGTAATCCATAATCACGATAGTCCGTTTTTGAAATGAATTCCCCGCTATATTGATCAAAGTAAGCTGTTATCTCTTCATTTGGTGCAACATGCATACCTGTAATACCAGAACCGCTCGATTTCGAAACGGTGAATACACCTTTTGGATCAGCTGGTAGTGAAATAACATATGGCTTCTTTATTTCAATTCCTTTTTGTAATTCATCGACAGAAATTGCTTTCGGTTCATTTGAATTCGATTCAGGCGGAGCTTCTTTTCTTGTTGCCCACGGCAATTCTTTTACCTTTGATTCAGGCGGCGCCATATACAATTTCGGATATCCGAGCGATTCATTCGACGACGCAATTTTATAAATTTGGTTACCCATAAATCCTGACCATGGCAATCCAGATGCGACTAGCAGAACGAGTGGAATTGTAAATATAATACCGATAATAGAATGACGTCGTTTTGCTTTTTCTCGCTTATTGGATGCCGGTTTGTTTTTGAACTGGCGTATACTCATGTACAACCCAGTCACGATTAAAAAGATAGTCCAGCATGCCGCAAGTTCTACAGTATAGTTGACGACAGTGCCACCAACTAAAAGAGAACTATGTAATTCCCTCATTATATTGGCAAACGTTTCACTTGCATTTTGATCCCCAACAATTTGATTATTACTATCTAAATACACATATTTTTGTTGTCCAGTATACTCATTTGCAATGGTAAGTCTCGTATTATAATCCCCATTAAACTCACTAATTTTCGCCACACTATAATGTGGATATTTTTTCTCTGTTAACGAAATAGAATCAGCCATCGAAATAGATTCTGTTTGAGCGCTCTTCCCAAAATATAAATCTTTATAGATGAAATCTTCAACTTCCTCTCGAAATAAATACCCAATTCCGCTCAGTGACAACGTAATAAGAAGTGGCGTAATAAAAAGCCCAGCATAAAAATGCCAACGCCAAAAAATGTAATGAAGCGAACGATTTACTTTCATACTTTCAGTTCCCCTAACCTTCCCTATATGAATAACTACTTATTTAATATAGCGAGATTAAGTGTGATTACTTTGAAAGAATTGTGAAGAAAGTTAAAAGTTTGTGGGATTTTTATTAAACATAAAACACATTTTAGAAGGAGTGTTTTCTATGTTTATGAAGATCTCTTTATATTTGATAAGTACATCCTAACAACCGCTTTCGCAAGACATTGAGAAGAATCAACAAAATCCTCACTAGCCACAACATTCAAATCAGTACATGCGATAATTGCGGTATCTACTTCATCCTTCAACTGCACAATGAGCGCGCTCCATAATTTGCGAGCTTCTTCAACTTCTCCGCTTTTAATATACATAATAATTTGATTAATCATCGTTTGCCATTTTTCATAATGAATGTATTCTATATTCCGTTTTGCAATCCCGTCTTGATAAATACCAGCTTGAACTGTCGCTTCCGTTGCAAGAAGAGCGACTCTTTTTGCAGTTTCAGGAATTGCTTGTAACGTTTCGTCAACTATATTTAAAATCGGGATAGAAAGAGAACGCTGTAATTCTTCAAAATAAAGATGCGCCGTATTGCACGGCATAGCGATAAAGCTTGCGCCAGTACTTTCAAGTTTTTGTGCTCCTTCAATAATCGCTTTTTTCATCGCTTCGTGATCAATAGGGCGATCCATGTAAAACGGTGTTGGGCACGAATAAATCATCATATGAGGAAAGTCCATATCATGCTTTGCTCCGTATATTGTTTGGCACCCTGCTACAACTGTATCGACGAATGGTCCAGTTGATTTTGGCCCCATTCCTGCTAGTATTCCGATCATTGTCTCGTCTCCTTTAAGAATGTTTATATCCATTATATAGGAGAATAACAAAAAGACGTGCAGTGAGTGCACGTCTTTTTTTGTTATGTTTTGTCGAATCGTCGATATATCCGAGAAATCGTTGATATATTGTAAGTTATGATAGATATATCGAAAAAATCGTTTATATATCCCGAGTTACGATAGATATAATTGAAAAATCGTTGATATATTACCCCGCATTAACGGGCAGTAAAACTCCCACCTTAAAATTCGCCTGGAGCAAAGAAGTTAGTTGGGAAATAAACTGCCCATAAATGCCCGATTGGTTCAACTAATAATCAGTGGGGATTCCCCCCACTGATTAAAGTTTCACTTTATCGTTTCTCAATCGCCACAATAAATGGCGGGTTGTTTTGTTGGTTAATGAAGCCATATCGCAGTACGTGAGCTTGTTTTTGGTCTAGCTCTTCTGCAAATTTGAGAACAGCGTCGCGTTCTACTTGTCCTTCTGGGTGTCCGTGGTAAATGACGAGGACGATGATACCTTCAGGTGCCATTACTTCTAGTAATTGTTCAATTGCCGAAATTGTTGAGTTCGGTTTTGTAACGATATGCTTGTCACCGCCAGGAAGGTAACCTAAGTTGAAGATAGCGCCTGTTACTTTTCCTTTTGCGTCTTCTGGTAGTACGGATAGAAGTGTATCGTGACTATCGTGAACTAAAACAGTACGTTCAAAAAGTTCTTTTTCTTTTAGACGAGTTGTTGAGCTTTCAATCGCTTCTTTTTGAATATCAAATCCAAATACTTTTCCGCTATCCCCAACAATTTCAGCTAGGAAGCAAGTGTCATGACCATTTCCAAGTGTTGCATCTACAGCGTAGTCGCCTTCTTTAACAGCCGTTTGCAGCAGTGTGCGAGCAAACGGTAATACACGTTCTAATTTCATTGTTGTTTCTCCTCATTTGCATATTTTCCTTGCCAGCTTCCGCGGCGTACAAATTCTGCATCGATGGAATTTAATACTTCCCATTTATTTAAGCTCCACATTGGACCAATCATTAAATCAGGTGGGCCGTCACCTGTGATACGGTGCACAATTACGTCTTCTGGAATAATTTCAAGTTGGTCAACAACAAGACTTACGTAATCCTCAAGAGAAAGGAATTCGAGTTGTCCTTTTTCATATTGCTTCACCATTGGCGTTCCTTTTAATAAGTGAAGTAAGTGGATTTTAATTCCTTGTACATCAAGTTTCGCTACTTCACGAGCTGTTTCCATCATCATGTCGTAATCTTCAAGTGGAAGACCGTTAATAATATGAGAGCAAACTCTAATGCCGTGCTTACGTAATTTATTTACGCCTTCCACGTAAGACGGATAATCGTGAGCGCGATTAATAAGGTTTGCAGTGCGTTCATGAACGGTTTGTAGTCCAAGTTCAACCCAAAGATACGTACGTTTATTTAAGTCCGCTAAATATTCAACGACATCGTCTGGTAAACAATCTGGACGAGTTGCGATAGAAAGACCGACAACATCTTTTTCTGCTAGAAGCGGTTCGAATTTTTCTTTTAACACTTCAAGTGGTGCGTGTGTATTTGTGTACGCTTGGAAATAAGCGATACATTTTCCATCTTTCCACTTTGAGCGCATTTTTTCTTTCATTTCATGATATTGTGTTATAACATCATCGCGGCGATCACCAGCGAAGTCGCCAGATCCGGCAGCGCTGCAAAATGTACAACCACCGTAAGCAACTGTACCATCACGGTTCGGACAATCGAAGCCAGCATCTAATGAAACTTTAAAGATTTTTTCACCAAATTCATTTCGTAAATGGTAATTCCATGTATGATAACGTTTATTGTCGTTTGTATATGGAAAAGGGTTTTGAACCTTCATTATTTTCCCTCCTAAGCCGAGTCAAAATGAAACAAAATCCATTATAACATACTCATAAGGTAGAGATGGAAGGGACACACTAAAGGGGAATTGAAGCAAGGAGGGACAATTATGGCAGAGCGTCAATCACTTGAATCGTATATTACACAAGCGGAACAAGCGGTGGAATATGCAAAAGAACAATTAGAACAAGGCATGAGACAAGAGCATTACAATACGATGGAGTATTCAGATGCACAGTTACAATTAGAACAAGCGTATAACGATTTACAAACGATGCAACAACATGCGAATGATGAGCAACGTGAGCAATTAAATAGAGCACGTATGGCAATTCGCCAATTGCAACATCAAATGATTATTACACCGCACTAATAAGGAGTGAATGTAATGGCGAAACGTTCAGATCAAAATAACCCAGAGCAAAAAACACAAAATGGACATAACGCTGAGTTTTCGAATGAACTTGATCCCATTGTTCAAGTAAAACAGCGTAATAGTAAAAAAGGACAACCTCAAAAATCAAAACAATCAGAGTAAACCAGGTCGAAATATGACCTGGTTTTATTTTGCTATATGACAATAGTGTAAGATTTCTGTAAGGTTTGCCGATAGTTGTAATTGTCCTTTTCCAGTAGAGTAAGGGAGGATTAAATTTTGGACAAGGAGCTGCTTTATGGGGAACAATATTACAAACAAACGAATTGATGAGTTAGATTACATTCGTGGCTTCGCATTACTGGGGATTATTTTAGTAAATATTTTAGCACTACTTAATATTAAAACTCCAGATCCTAATACAGTAGATGCTAGCTATCAAAGGTTTCTATACTTATTTGTAGAAGGTCGTTTCTTCTCGATTTTCTCATTCTTATTTGGAGTGGGATTCTATATCTTCATTACAAGAGCGATTGCGAAAGGGAAAAATGGATATGTTCTATTTTTCCACCGCGTAGTTGCATTATTTATTTTTGGTTTAATTCATCAAATGTTTCAGCCTGGAGAAGCACTAGCGTTATACGCAATTTGTGGGTTAATCGTTTTGCCGTTTTATAAAGCGAAAAAAGAAGTGAACCTAGCACTAGGACTTATTTTGACAATTGCCTTCAGTGTAATGGGAGTTAAAGAACTATTACCACTTGGCTTAATTTTATTAGGACTTGCTGCAGGACAATATCGTGTATTTGAAAATCTTTCAAAAAACATAAAGCAAGTCGCTATTTTTACAGGCATTATGTTTGTTTTAAGTGTGGCAGCTGTATGGTATCAATATGGACACGTGCCTGCTGGCCCATTTGTAAATATGATATTGATGAATGAAGATGGAACAATGGATGCTGCAAGCCAGTTTCTAAAAATTGGTATTAATGTTGGGCCAATTATTTCAGCTTTCTATGTAGGAGCATTAATTTTATTACTTCAGTTAAAACCAGTTCAAACATTATTAGCACCATTGAAATACTACGGTCGTATGGCTTTAACAAATTATATCGGACAAACGGCAATGATTTTAATTGCTGGTAGTGTATTTAACTTTGCAGGTAACTTAACATACATGCAGACGCTATATGTATGTATCGCAATTTATGCAATTCAAATTGTGTTTAGTGTAATTTGGATGAAAATCTTTAAAATGGGTCCATTAGAATGGGTTTGGCGTGTTATTACGTACTGGACGGTAACACCTTTAAAGAAATAAAGTGAAACTTTAATCAGTGGGCTGTTCCTTTCGCGGAACAGCCTATTTTTATTGTCATCTTTTGTCGATAAGTCGATATATTTTGGTAATCGCTGATAAAAGTGTAAGAATCGCCGATATATTTGAAAAATCGCTGATAAAAGTGTAAGAACCGCTGATATATTTTAACAATCGCCGATATAATTTCATTTACCGATTTACTATGTCGAAATGTGAACTAGTATGAAAAGCCAACCTTACACGCATCCATTTTCTATCTTACAAAAGTGTAAGGTAATTGTAATGTTAACAAATAGCAGTTCACTTCTAAAAAGCGCAAAATAGGTAATGGAAAAACAAGCGTAGGAGGATATATATGACGAAACCAGTTGTAGACGTGAAAAACGTTCAAAAAGTGTACGGTAAAAAAGGTGAGAACCAATCACACGCGTTAAAAGGTGTGTCATTCTCAATTCAAGAGGGTGAGTTTGTTGGAATTATGGGACCATCTGGTTCTGGTAAAACGACATTATTAAATGTAATTTCAACGTTAGATAAGGCAACGGGCGGCGTTGTTGAAATTGCGGGAACGGATATTACAAAAATGAAGCAAGGTGAGCTTTCAGATTTCCGTTCGCAAAAATTAGGATTTATCTTCCAAGATTTTAACTTATTAGAGAACTTATCTATTTATGAAAACATTGCACTTCCACTTTCTCTTCAAGGTGTCGCATCACGTAACATTGGACCAAAAGTCGAGAAAGTAGCGGATATGTTAGGAATTACAGAAATACTTCAAAAGTACCCATCTGAAGTATCTGGTGGGCAAAAGCAACGTTCGGCAGCAGCGCGTGCTTTAGTGCATGAGCCGGCAATTATTTTAGGGGACGAGCCAACAGGAGCGCTTGATTCTAAAAATGCAACGAGTTTACTTGATGCGATGACAAACTTAAATAAAGATCAAGGCGTATCGATTATGATGGTTACGCATGATCCATATAGCGCAAGTTACTGTCAGCGTATTTTATTCATTCAAGATGGTGAGCTATATAAAGAAATTCATCGCGGTGGTACGCGTGAAGAGTTCTACAAAGAAATTTTAGATGTACTTGCAGATTTAGGTACACAAAAGGCGTAAGAAAGGAGGTTCCAGTATGTTATTTAAACTTTCCATGTCGGGGCTGAAAAGTAAGCTGAAAGATTATATCGTCTTACTTGTCGGTCTTGTCATGTCGATTTCAATTTTTTACATGTTCCAAACGTTAGCACTGAATAAAGCATTTTTAGAATCTAATTCAGTGATTAAATCTATTGGATTCGTATTCCAAGCAGGATCATTTTTATTAGCAATTATAACGTTCTTCTACATTTTATATGCAAACTCTTTCTTATTATCTCTTCGTCAAAAAGAGTTCGGTATGTATATGATGTTAGGTGCGAAAAAACATAAAGTTACATTACTTATGTTTATTGAAACAATCGTATTAGGTGCTGCGTCTCTTGCAATTGGGATTGCAGTTGGAGTAGGACTTGCAGAAGGTATTGGACAGTTATTAATGAAACAGCTTGAATTTGCTGGTGAAGGGTATAAAGCATTTTATCTACCATCTATGACTGTTACTTGCATCTTCTTCTTTGCACTATTTGTATTATCAGCAATTATGAACAGTATTAAATTGTCACGTATTTCTGTATTGCAACTAGTACATGCAGATGCACAAACAGAGCGTGTTGCAGTAAAAGGTAAAAAGACAGTTGTAGTGGCATTCCTTGCTGTTATTTTATTAGGTATAGGTTATGCATCTATGATCTATATGGAAAAACTAAAAGAGATGGGAATCCTTATTGCATTAATTACAACGACAGCTGGTACTTACATGCTATTTGGCTCACTTCTTCCAGTCATTATTAAAAAGTTAAAAAGTAATAAAAAGCGTAGTGAAAAAGGACTTAATGCTTTTACATTTGCACAATTAAACTTCCGAATTAATAGTTTAACAAAAGTACTTGCAACAGTGGCAATGTTAGTTGCACTTGGAGCTGGTGCAATTTCGGGCGGTATGGCGTTCAAAAATAACGTTATAAAAATGGTAGATGGTTTAGTAATATATGATTCAGTAGTTCATAATCCAACAGCTGAAGAAAAGAAAATTTTAGATGGTATTACATTTAAAGAGAAAAGCGAATATCGTTATAAAGTTGATGATAAATACGTTTACTATGTAAAAGAAGATTTAGAGAAAAATCGTCCTTTCGTAAAAGATATGGCAAAGATGAAGTCTATGAAGGATTTAGTAAATACGAAAAAAGTTTCAGAGGAACTACCGGTAGGTGCAGTTTCTAGAGAGATGAATCAAAAAGATGCGAATACTAAAGAACTTTCAGCGGAATGGACAGATGCTTTTAGTACAATCCATCCATATTATTTATACAATGATCATGCAATTAAAATTGTAGATCAAAAAATGTACGATGGGATAAATGGTAAAGAAGGTATAGCATTTATCGGAAAAACAGATGATTTTTTAACATATAAAAAAGAATGGAAAAAACTTGACGAGTTGCAGCTAGATAAATATAAAAATGTAAAAGTTGAACAAATGGATAGTAAATATCAAGCTTATAGTGGGTTCTATGGCATTGCGAGTGGAACAGTATTTATGGGGTTCTTCCTTGGAATTGCGTTCTTAGCAATGATGGCAAGCTGCCTTATGTTTAAAATTCTTTCTGGTGCATCAAAAGATATTACGCGTTATCAAATGCTGCGTAAAATCGGTGTGCGCCGTGAGTTACTAACGAAATCGATTTATAAAGAGCTATTCTTAGTATTCTTATTCCCAGCAATTGTGGGTATCGCTCACGTATTAGTTGGTATGAATATTTTCGGATTTATTTTAATCGATCCGTACTTCCGTATTTGGGTACCAATTGTAATTTTCGTAGTTATTTATGCGATTTATTACTTCATTACAGTTCAATTGTATAAAGGAATTGTTCTTCCGAAAGAAGATTAATAATAAAAACCGAGCAAAAACGCTCGGTTTTTATTATTTTCAGAAAAAATACTTTAATGTTACTGAAATGTATAATATAATGTAAGTAAGTAACGTAATATAAAAGTAGAAGTAGCTGTATAAGGAAAGGAGGAATCCAATCTGTAGAAAGAAGCTGAACTTTTATCCCCACATTTTTTTACCGCAACGTATTTATACAATCGTAAGTTTCCACATTGAAAGTTTTCAGAACCACCTGAGTATATTGTGAAAATAATGGATAACACATGGAAATCTCATAGCATGATAAGGTAAAATGGACAACATAATGAGAAAATTACCGTTCATAAGATGAGGAGAATACATGTATGGAAGTTGTAGAGGCATTAAAAGATATAAGCCAAATTGAGGCTATGAAAAAATATTTAAAAGAGCACTCCCAGCGAGATTATCTTTTATTTGTTATTGGAATTAACACAGGATTAAAAATTACAGAACTACTTAGCATGAAATTTGAAGATGTATTAAATGAAGACGGGACTGTTAAAGAGTTTTATGCTCTTCCTGTGAAAGATGAAAAATTTAAACAAGATATTTATTTAAATACAAAAGTAAAAGAAGCGCTTTTAGATTACGTACAATCTATTGGCGTTAAAAGAGAAAATTACGTATTTCAATCTAATAAAACGCCAAATTCAATTACGCGCCAACAAGCGTATCGTGTAATTCATAATGCTGCAGAAGCAGTTGGAGTTGTTGGTAAAATCGGAACGAATTCAATGCGAAAAACGTTCGGATTTCATGCGTACAAAAGAGGGATAGCGATTGCGCTATTGCAAAAACATTTTCATCACGCGACTCCATCAGAGACACTAAAGTATTTAGGTATCTCAAAGGATGAGAGCTTTAAAACGGAGATTGATGTCGATTTATAAAAGCCGTAACTAAAAAATTAGGAGGCGGAAAATATGAATATTAGAGAGAGTGAACTGCCGGGTATTGGATGTAAGTTTGAAGTGATTACAAAAGGTAATGAAAAGATGGTTATCGTTATTCATGATGATGGCCGAAGAGAAATGTACCATTTTGATGCTGATCATGAAGAGAGTATTTCAAGCGTCTCTCTTCGTGATTCTGAAGCGAGACAAATTGCAGCTATATTGGGCGGAATGGTATATAGGCCACAAGCTTTAGATACGATTGAAATGGCTTTTGAGGGATTATCAATTGAGTGGTTTAAGGTGGAAAATAATGCACCAGTTGTACAAAAAACAATTGGTAGTTTACATGTTCGAAACACATATAACGTAACGATTATTGCCATTTTGAAAAAGAATATGAAGAAGTTCTTTAATCCAGGCCCAGATTCTATCATTGAAGCTGGCGATATGCTCGTATTATCAGGTGAAAGACATGAAGTGAAAAGAATTATTAATGAGTTGCTTTCAGTAGGAGGGGATTCATAATCGATGGATACTTTAATCTTTGAAGTTGGAACTGCGTTAGTATTAGTCGCTTTTGCAGCTATTCTCGCTGCAAAGTTAAAGTTCTCGATTATTCCGTTTCTTATTATACTCGGTATGCTAGTGGGGCCTCATGCCCCAGATTTAGGGCTTATCGATTTAAGATTTATTGAAAGTGGAGAAGTTATTTCCTTCCTCGGCCGTGTTGGCGTCATATTCCTCCTATTTTACTTAGGTTTAGAATTCTCAATTAAAAAATTAATTAAATCAGGAAAATCAATTGCTTTTGGGGGAACTGTTCATATATCGCTTAATTTTATATTAGGTTTACTTTACGGATATATAATGGGTTTCCCCTTATTAGAAACATTAATTATTGCTGGGATCATAACAATTTCATCGAGTGCAATTGTTGCGAAAGTAATTGTTGATTTAAGAAGATCTGGTAATAAAGAGACGGAGCTAATTTTAGGAATCATTATGTTTGATGATATCTTTTTAGCGGTATATTTATCAGTCGTTTCAGGATTAGTACTTGGAGGGGCAACATCATTTGTAGGTGCTCTTACATCTATTTTAATCGCAGTAGGTTATATGCTACTATTCTTTGTAGTTGCTAGGAAAGCTACACGGTTTTTAAATAAAATGTTAGATATTTCGTCCAATGAAATTTTTATTATTGTAATATTCGCTATTTTGTTCTTTGTAGCAGGATTTTCAGAAACGATTCATGTTGCAGAGGCAATTGGAGCATTATTACTAGGACTCGTTTTTTCTGAAACAGAGCATAGTGATCGAATTGAACAGCTTGTCGTTCCGTTTCGTGATTTCTTTGGAGCTATATTCTTTTTCAGCTTCGGTTTAAGTATAGACCCATTTTCACTTGGCGGAGCAGTGTGGTTGGCATTAGGAGCAGTTTTCATTACTCTTATCGGTAATTTTACTGCTGGAATGGTTGCGGGGCGTAAAGCTGGGTTATCGCATAAGGCTTCTACGAATATCGGTTTAACACTTGTATCACGCGGAGAATTTTCTATTATCGTCGCGAATATTGGAATTGCGGGTGGCTTAATGGCAGCGATTAAACCGTTCTCAGCTTTGTATGTTTTAATATTAGCATCGTTAGGACCTTTGTTAACGAAAGAATCTGGGAGAATATACTCGCTACTAGATAAGGTGTTTAAATGGAGTGCTAAAGAACGTGTGAAGCGAGAAAAGGAAGTTGGATAGTACAAATAAGGGTAGACTGCATGAAAATTTCATGCAGTCTACCCTTTTATATATTGTTACTGTTGTCGTTTTTTGTCGGTAAGTCGATATATTTTAATAATCGCTGATATATTTGTAGTTGCGCCGATATATTCTGATAATCGCTGATATAATCCAAGAAGCAACCAATATAAATTCATTTACCGACGAACTATTATCTGAATTTCATCAACTATTAATCAGTTGCCTTCCTATTTAAAAACGACTACAATTTTACTGTTATATATATGAACGAAAAAAATAGAATAGGAGGGGAAGCTATGCCAAGGAAAGTATGGCTATTAGTAGCTGGGATGATTATTAATGTCACGGGTGCTTCTTTTTTATGGCCTTTTAATACAATTTATTTACATGATCACTTGGGAAAATCTTTATCTGTGGCCGGAATGGTATTAATGATCAACTCGCTTACTGGTGTAATCGGAAACTTGCTCGGCGGTGTTTTATTTGATAAATGGGGCGGTTATAAATCAACTTTAGTAGGGATTGTGATTACACTTGTATCAATTTTAGGTCTTGTGTTCTTCCACGGTTGGCCGTTATATGTTGTATGGCTAGCGTTAATCGGCTTCGGTTCTGGAATGGTCTTCCCATCGATGTATGCGATGGTTGGTACGGTTTGGCCAGAAGGCGGAAGACGGGCATTTAATGCGATGTACGTTGGACAAAATGTTGGTATTGCGATCGGAACAGCATGTGGTGGATTAGTTGCATCGTATCGTTTTGATTATATTTTCTTAGCGAACTTTATTTTATACTTTGTTTTCTTCTTAATTGCTTTTATTGGATTCCGCGGTATGGAAGACAAGAAAGAGCCAGGAGTGCAAAAAGAAGTCGAAACGAAAAAAGGGTGGTCACTTACACCTGGATTTAAAGCACTTCTTATCGTGTGTGTAGCATATGCTTTATGCTGGGTTACATACGTACAGTGGCAAGGAGCGATTGCAACACATATGCAAGAATTGAATATTAGCCTTCGTCACTATAGTTTATTATGGACGATAAACGGAGCGATGATTGTTTGTGCGCAGCCACTTGTTAGTATGCTAATTCGCTGGATGAAGCGTTCTTTAAAACAGCAAATTATGATTGGAATCTTCATTTTTGCAGCTTCATTCATTGTGTTAAGTCAAGCGCAACAATTTACGATGTTCCTCGTTGCGATGGTAACATTAACAATAGGTGAGTTATTTGTATGGCCTGCGGTTCCAACGATTGCAAATATACTTGCACCAAAAGATAAATTAGGTTTTTATCAAGGGGTTGTAAATAGTGCGGCGACTGTAGGGAAAATGTTCGGGCCAGTCGTTGGCGGAGCAATTGTGGATTTATACAATATGGAAGTATTGTTTATAGCAATCATGGTAATGCTTGTAGTAGCGCTTATAGCAACGAGCATTTATGATAAACGAGTAAAAGTAGAAGAAACAGTTGAAGAAAAAATTGCAGTTTAGTTTGACGGAACATGTAACATGTTTTAGAATATATTTAAATAAAACAACCTTTAGAACAAGGGAGATAGCTCGGCTGTCTTAAGATGAATTCGTTAGTTATTAAGAGTAACGATTAACCGAGAAGTCCTCGCTTTAAGTAAGCTCTTAAGAGATACTAGGTGAAGGATAGTTCACGTAACTTATATGTGTAATAACAGTGAGAAGGAGTAGTAGTAATAGAAGCTGGTTTAGAGAGTTGACGGTCGGTGCAAGTCAATCCACGTTTCGTTATGAACTCGCCTTTGAGTTGCAGTTGTGAAACTAATAGTAGCAATTGCCGTTAATCCACGTTACGGATCTAAGCGAATGTATATTTGTACATTAATTTAGGGTGGTACCGCGGGAATCTATAACCTCTCGTCCCTTTTTAGGGATGAGAGGTTTTTTGTATTTTGGGCGGTGAAAATAAATAGAATTTCAAGGAGGGTATCTCATGAGCTTTAATCATCAAGAAATTGAGAAGAAGTGGCAAGGGTACTGGGAAGAGAATAAAACATTCCGTACGCCAGATGAGACAGAAAAACCAAAATTTTATGCACTAGATATGTTCCCATATCCATCAGGTGCAGGCTTACACGTAGGACATCCAGAAGGTTATACAGCGACAGATATTTTATCTCGTATGAAGCGTATGCAAGGATATAACGTTCTTCATCCAATGGGATGGGATGCATTTGGTCTTCCAGCAGAGCAATATGCACTTGATACTGGAAACAGCCCAGCTGAATTTACAGAGCATAATATTAATACGTTCCGTAACCAAATTAAATCATTAGGTTTCTCTTACGATTGGGACCGTGAAGTAAATACAACAGATCCAAACTACTATAAGTGGACGCAATGGATCTTCCTAAAACTATTTGAAAAAGGCTTAGCTTACGTTGATGAAGTACCTGTAAACTGGTGCCCAGCACTTGGTACAGTACTTGCAAACGAAGAAATCATTGACGGTAAGAGTGAGCGTGGTGGACATCCAGTTGAGCGTCGTCCGATGAGACAGTGGATGTTAAAAATTACAGCTTACGGAGATCGTCTATTAGAAGATCTAGATGAGCTTGATTGGCCTGAAAGCTTAAAAGATATGCAACGTAACTGGATCGGTCGTTCTGAAGGTGCAGAAGTACACTTCAACATCGATGGTACAGACGAGAAATTCACAGTTTTCACAACACGCCCTGATACATTATTTGGTGCAACATACTGTGTACTAGCTCCAGAACATGCACTTGTTGCAGAAATTACAACAGCAGAACAAAAAGAAGCGGTAGAAGCTTACATTAACGCTGTAAAAATGAAGAGTGATCTAGAGCGTACAGAACTTGCGAAAGAAAAAACTGGTGTATTCACTGGTGCTTACGCAATTAACCCAGTAAACGGTGAGAAATTACCAATCTGGATTGCTGACTATGTTCTTGCAACTTACGGAACAGGTGCTGTAATGGCAGTTCCAGCTCACGATGAGCGTGACTATGAATTCGCATCAGTATTTAATCTTCCAATGAAGGAAGTTGTAAAAGGCGGAGATATTACGAAAGAAGTGTACACAGGTGATGGTGCACACGTAAACTCAGCATTCCTTGATGGTTTAAATAAAGAAGAAGCAATCGCAAAAATGATTGAATGGCTTGAAGTAACGAGCGCAGGAAATCAAAAAGTAACGTACCGTCTACGTGACTGGTTATTCAGCCGTCAACGTTACTGGGGTGAGCCAATTCCAGTAATTCACTGGGAAGATGGTACAATGACAGCTGTGAAAGAAGAGGAATTACCATTAGTTCTTCCGAAAACAGAAAACATCCGTCCTTCAGGTACAGGTGAATCACCACTTGCTAACATTGACGAGTGGGTAAATGTTGTTGATCCTGAGACTGGTAAAAAAGGTCGTCGTGAAACAAATACAATGCCGCAATGGGCTGGTAGCTGTTGGTATTACCTACGTTACATCGATCCAAACAATAGCGAAGCACTTGTAGATCCTGAAAAAGTAAAACAATGGCTTCCAGTTGATATTTATATCGGTGGTGCAGAGCACGCTGTACTTCACTTACTATATGCTCGTTTCTGGCATAAAGTATTATACGATATCGGTGTAGTTCCAACGAAAGAACCGTTCCAACAATTATTCAACCAAGGTATGATTCTAGGTGAAAACAACGAGAAAATGAGTAAATCAAAAGGTAACGTTGTAAACCCTGATGATATCGTAGCAAGCCACGGTGCAGATACACTTCGTCTATACGAAATGTTCATGGGACCATTAGATGCTTCAATCGCTTGGTCTGAAAATGGTCTTGACGGAGCTCGTCGTTTCCTAGACCGCGTATGGCGTCTATTCGTTCAAGATAACGGTGAATTAAGTGAGAAAATTACTGACGCACCAAATAAAGAGCTTGAAAAAGCTTACCATCAAACAGTGAAGAAAGTAACAGAAGACTATGCAGAGCTTCGCTTCAACACAGCGATTTCTCAAATGATGGTATTCATCAATGATGCATACAAAGCTGAAACACTTCCAAGAGAATATGTAGAAGGTTTCGTAAAAATGATTGCACCAGTTGCACCTCATATCGGGGAAGAGCTATGGAGCAAACTTGGATACAATGAAACAATCACATATGCAAGCTGGCCAACATTTGATGAGTCTAAACTTGTAGAAGATGAAGTTGAAATCGTTGTTCAAGTTATGGGTAAAGTTCGCGCAAAACTAACAATGAGTAAAGACGCATCAAAAGAAGAAATGGAACAACTTGCACTTGAAGCAATTCAAGACCAAATTGAAGGGAAAACAGTTCGTAAAGTAATTGTTGTTCCTGGAAAACTTGTTAACGTTGTTGCAAACTAAATCATTTGAAAAAGCTCAGAGCGTTTATGTTCTGAGCTTTTTTGTATAGAAAATAATCTCAGGGTCACCTTCATCTAAGTTTTCAACTATTCCGCTACGTATAAAACCATTCGAGTTAAATACTTTCTGCATACTTTCATTCGATTCGTTCGTTGAAGAAAATATTTTTTGAGTAGGAGAATGACTTAACATATATGAGATTAACGAGCTTGCATAGCCTTGCCTTCTTTTAGTTGGTGAAACAATGATTAATGAGAGGAAAGTACAACCAAAGAAATTTGTATCGTATGTTAGAAAGCCAGAGATAGAATTTTCTTCTGTTACAATGATGCATCTGCCTTCACGGATAGTGTGCTTAATATAATTTCGTCTACTATCGTTTCCAATTACGTCAATATCTATATGGACGATTGAATCTAAATCATTGATAGAAGCCTTTGTTACATTCTTCAATATAAATACCTCCTAGAAAAAATATTCAGTTAATTAATTTTATCATGAATGAAGAAAAAGAAGCGGAATTCTAGTGCAGACAAACACCTATTCTTCTATAGGAAATATGATAAAAAAGGTAGGCTAAATTGAGTAGAAGAGGTGAAAGGAATGAAAGGGATGGACAATAATGCACCACATGGTTTCTTCGGGAGTGGATCGGATAGTTATGAACAAATGATGTTAATGGGAGGAGGACAACAAGGATACGGTGGAATTCCGAGCTGGATGGGCGGAACACCTGGAGGGTTTTCTACATCAGTAGCGGGTGTACAAACTGGAATTCCAACATTAACAGGAGGATTTCCATCATCGGTAGCCGGAGTGCAAACTGGAATCCCAACATTTGTTGGCGGAGCAGCGGGAGGAGTACCAGTAGGCGTACCAACTGCATTTCCATCTTTCGTTGGAGGAGTACAGACAGGATTTCCTGTACCGGGAGTAGGTGTTGTAGCAGGAGGAGTAGGTGGATATCCGCAAGTAGTTCACGGCTACCATGGTCATCATCACCACCATCAAGGTCAACATGGCCATCATGGACATCACCACCATCAAGGTCAACACGGCCATCATGGACATCACCACCATCAAGGTCAACACGGCCATCATGGACATCACCACCATCAAGGTCAACACGGCCATCAAGGTCATCACCACCATCAAGGTCAACACGGCCATCATGGTCATCACTATCATCAAGGTCAACATGGTCATCAGGGGCAACAAGTACATCACCACGGTCACCACCACATTCATCCGCAAGCTGTTCTTTATCAAACTCACCAAGGCCAACATGGTCACCATGGACATCACCACCAAGGCCAACATCATGGACACCAAGGTCACCACCATCACCAAGGTCATCAAGGCCAACACGGTCATCATGGGCAACAAGGCCAACATCATGGACACCAAGGTCAACATCATGGACACCAAGGTCAACATCATGGACACCAAGGTCAACATCATGGACACCAAGGTCAACATCATGGACACCAAGGTCAACATCATGGATACCAAGGTCAACAGCACCAACAGCACCAACAATATCAGCAATATCAACAACAACAACAATCTTCTCCTTGGACAGGTGGAATTGGAGCAGGAGGAGCAGGGGCAGCAGCAGGAGCAGCTAGTATTAGTGGAGCAGCAGGACACGCAGGGCACGTGGGTCATTAATGATTGGCAGAAAAAAAGCCATAATAAAAAACTGCTAGGAAATCCTAGCAGTTTTTTTCAGCTTCTTGACGCTGACGTTCAATTTCAGCACGAAGTTGTGGTTCCGGTGCTTGCCAGTCTTCTGGCTTTAGAATCTTACCGTCGCCTTCACGGAATCGAGGTTTCCCATCAGGGAATAGTTTTGCCATGTTGGCGTTGTTTACAATTTCGAATCCTTTATCTGGACGTACACCCATTTCGGCAAACGTTCCGAATGCAAAGTAAATAAGGTCAATTAGTGCATCGTATTGATCTTCAACAGTCGTTGCCTCTAGAAATTCTTCTAGTTCTTCCTGCATAAAACTTGCACGGATTTTTGCACGCTCTTCTGTTAATTTTGTTGGAGTATTTGTCACAGGATGTCCGAATACTTCATGCATTTTCGCAACAAGTTCGTATCCTTTATCTAAACCTTTTTCGTTTGTCATGTTGTTTCATCCTTTCTTACGTTATGCCGAAGTTTATTGTAACATAAGGTGATTATGAAATGAAAAGAACATCTTATTGAAATAAGATGTTCGCTCGTTATTCTTCTTTTTTTATTAAAAGCGATGAAATAAGATCGATGCCAAAAATACCGACGAGTAACATTGGTATAACGACAAGCAAGTAACGTGTGAAGGAAACATTTTTTAAGTATGTATGAGCAAATAAAAAGACGCCGAGAAATAAAATACCATTTAAAATAGGCTTTACTAATTTTTTAGACATAAGCTCCCCCATAAATATCTTCTCTCTCTATCTAAAATAAAAACTCCTCTCTCCGTTGTATCATGCTGGAGAGAGGAGTTCAATCATTTCTCATTCAATTACACCAGAATTTGTAATATTCACGGTGTATTTTATATGAACTGGAACATCTTTATACATTTGTCTCCATTCTTCTAATTTGAATGGGCGATAATGTTGCTTATACTTTGCACCTAGCCCGAGAGGATCGACGCCTAAAGATTTAAATTGCTTAATTAACTTAGCAGCTTGTTTATCTAATTGTTTTTGGACATCTTTTTCAATGTTTTTTGTGTTCTTGTTATTTTCTAAGTTAATTTGCTTTGATAGTTCTTGAATACGTGCGTCAAGACGAACGTGAATGAAAAAAGAAGGCTTTCCGTTTTTAATTTTTATATCGTAAGTTGGAACAGAACGAATATTATTAATCATTACGTACGCAGAATCTGTTTTAAATTCATGTGAATCTAATTTATGTTTCTCTAATAGTCCTTTAAATATGAACATATCTTTTTCCGCAATTTTACCGATATATTTATCCTTTTTAAAAAGACCAATTCCAGTGATTTTTATTTTATCACCATGCTTCTTTAGAATGGGAATATAGTAGTCTTGCCCTTCTTGATAATAACGAAATGCTCCTACATGCAGATTATCCGTTGGTAAAGGACCGGTCTCCATATTATGTTCTAACAACTTTTTTATATAAATTGCAACGTTGTATGAAGTGGAATATTTGCCTTTTAAAAGTTCAGTACCATTCCCCTCTAATAAAGCGGCATATAAAGCGTTCCCTATATTCACATCTCGAAGTAATGTATCGAATGAAGTAGACATTCCTGTTTTGGCAAGTCTTATCGTATATAGAGCGACACGCATTTGTCCACTAGCAAAAGGTTGAGAAGATTCTAATGATGTATCTGCTTTTACTTGTTTTACCGCATTTGCAGTTCCTTCAAAAACTTGAACTTTATTTCCTTTTTTCTGAATGGGGCAAACGAATGTCACTTTTACTTTGTTGCCTTTTGCAACGTCAAATACGGATCCTTGAATAAGTTGTACATCGTCGATAATATTTTTTTGTAAACATCCAATTAGACTGAAGAATGTTATACAAGAAATAAGTATTAATTTGCTTGTGCTTTTGATTTTTTCCATTTTCTTTTCACCCACACAATAATAAATAGGATTGGGATGTATACATAAATGAGCCAAAAACTAACCTTTGATACATTACTAATAAAGTTATTAATATCGTGTCTGTTTGTTAAAAGTTGTGAAACAATGAGGGTGATAAGGATAAAAGCGATTAAAACCCCTCTTTGTTTTACACGGAATATTTCATGAGTTGCTCTCATTGACGCCCATAAAGGGAGGATAAAACTTGAAATAATAACGAGTGCGTAGCCTGAAATTGCAATATATTCGAGTCTTTCTATAAATGGTAATTGAATGACTTGGGTCATAGAAAGTTGTGCCCATATCGTTTTTAATAATTGTTTTTCACTAAAAAATGCAAAGGCTAAAAGGGTGCTAAATAAATATAGAAGATTTGAAAATAGTGCTCCAAGCTGAGCGTATTTATGAGATTGCATAGGCTTTTTCACAAATGGATATACCATGAGGTAAATCTCAAAACCGGTCATACTGTAGATTGACAGTTGAGCGGATTTTAAAATGTCTGAAAAAGAATGTGTGAATATAGGTAGTAAATTATCCCAATGTGAATATTTCAAAACGAATAAGCTTAGAAATAAATATCCTAATGTACCACCAACAGAGATGACACAAATGCCAGTAATGACACGAAATCCAGAAGAGATAATGTAATAGCTAACTAAGCATAAAAAGAGTGTTAACATAAAGGTGGAAGCGGTAGGAAACATCCATACTTGAATAATTTCAACATATGTTCGAATAACCGAAATGCTGACGTTTAAAAAATAAGCTGCAAAGATGATATTAAAGATATTCCCTATCCACTTTCCGAACGTTTGCCTTTGTAAATCAATTAAATTTCCATTTGTTTCTTTTAATAAAAAATACATCATCCATATAAGGAGATGGATACAGAGTCCCGTGATTAGAACGCCCATCCATCCGTCGTATCCAGCGGCCTTTGCGATGATTCGAGCGAAGCCGAGAACGCCAGCACCAAACTGTGCACCGTGAATTAAGAAGAAAACAAAGACAGGAGATATTTGATATTTTTCTTGAACTTTACTCATCAATGCACCTCATTTCTTAATCATCAAAATCCGATCTATGTTTTGTTGAAATTCCTTTCGCAGCTTTTTTTACATGTTGTGGTCTTGCTTGTACATCTCTTGTATCAATCATTGTTAAAGGAAAACGGATCCAAGAATCTTTAACAGATTGTTGTCTTGTTGGATAGAACAAAGCGTACGGCTTGCGTAAAGAAGTAAGTCTAAACAGATGGGTGAATAAAAAGATAAATCCAAGTGAAATACCGAAAAGTCCTCCTATTTCTGCAAATATGAGAAACGGGAAACGTAGTAATCGAACCGCATTACCCATTTTATAAATAGGTGTAATAAAGGAAGCGAGTGCTGATAAGGCAACGATAATTAATAAAATATTACTCGTTAAACCTGCTTGTACAGATGCTTGCCCGATTACGATACCCCCTACGATACCGAGCGTTTGACCAACTTTCATCGGTAACCTTGCGCCGGCTTCTCTTAATAAATCAATTGCAAGTTCTAAAAAGAGAGCTTCAATTAAAGGCGGGAACGGTACTTGTGCTCTTGATAAAATTAAAGTTTCAAGTAAATCACTCGGAATAAGTTCATAATGATAATTTAAAACTGCAACGTATAACGGTGTAGCGCAAATTGAAAATAGAACGGCAATTAATCTTAAAACCCTTGAAAATGTAGCGTACATCCAGGAGACGTTATAGTCTTCTGGTGAAATGAAAAAATCGAAATAGGATACCGGTGTTAGTAAAACACTCGGAGAACCATCAACAAAAATAGCAATTTTCCCATCAATAAGCGCTTTTGTAACTCTATCAGTACGTTCTGTATTGATATATAGAGGGAAAATTGATTTTTCACCCATCAATTCTTGTATATAAGCACTATCATTAATTTGATCATATTCAAGAGCGCGTAATGATTCCTCGAGAAAATCTACATTATCTTTTTCAGCGAGGTTGTCTAAATACATCATGACAACTTTCGTTTTGGAAAACTCGCCGATAATCATTTCTTTTGTTTGTAAATCTAAAACAGGCAGACGTTTTCGAACTAAATTAATGTTTGTATCAATAGCCTCTACGAAACCTTCTTGCGGACCAATAACAGTTGATTCGTTTAAAGGAGGGGTTGGTGCACGATAATTATCAATTGCAATGTTTGCAAGCATACATTTTTGATCTTGCTGATTCAATTGAATGATCGCATGTCCCTTTAAAACCATGTCTTCAATTTTTTGCAAGTCGTTCGTAATTGTAATGCCACTCATCGGAATATGTTCTTTTAGTTCTTCTAGCGAAGTACAAGGTCTCTCTAAAAGAGTAGGCATTAAATATTTTTGTAATTTCTCCCCATCAAGTGAAGGGCGATAGTAAGAAATCCAATAAGGCATCGTTTCATCGTCAGATGTATGGTAATTAATAAAATCACTAGACTTTTTAAGTTTCTCTATTAAATCTTGTAGAGAATGAATACGGTCTTTTTCTGGTTTTGTAAAGTCATAAATACTATTACCTCCAGAGCTTTGTTGCTTACTTTGAGAAGGTTCATCTTGCTTAGCGTTTTGTTGTTTATCTTGAGACGAATCACCTTGTTTAGCACTTTGTTGTTTATCTTGAGATGAATCATCTTGTTTAGCACTTTGTTGCCTATCTTGAGACGAATCATCCTGTTTAGAGCTTTGTTGCTTATCCTGAAACGAATCATCTTGTTTAGAGCTTTGTTGCTTATCCTGAAACGAATCATCTTGTTTAGCGCTTTGTTGCTTATCCTGAAATGAATCATCTTGTTTAGCACTTTGTTGCCTATCTTGAGATGAATCATTCTGTTTAGAGCTTTGTTGTTTATCCTGTGAAGATTCATCTCGTTTAGATTTTTGTTGTTTATCTTGAGATGAATCATCTTGTTTAGCACTTTGTTGTTTATCTTGAGATGAATCATCTTGTTTAGCACTTTGTTGCCTATCTTGAAATGAATCATTCTGTTTAGAGCTTTGTTGTTTATCCTGTGAAGATTCATCTTGCTTAGAACTTTGTTGCTTATCCTGAGAAGATTCATCTTGTTTAGCGCTTTGTTGTTTATCCTGAGAAGAATCTTTTTGCTCGTTATTTTTACCTTTATTATGTTTTATACTTCTAGTCTGTTCTTTGTTATCATCCTCTTCATTGTTAGAATGCTGCTCCTGGTTATCTCTTTCGTTTGCTTCTGGTTTATTTAATTTTTTTTTCTTACGTAACCAATTCCAAATCATATGTATGCCCTCTTTAATCTTGTAATATAGTGCTATTTTGTGGCTAATTTTGTATATTATTCATTTATTTATGAAAAGAAGAAGGAGATTAGTTGCATGGAAAAAAATCTTTAGTAAGCAGTTCATACTATAACGGGGAGAGGGAGAGTCTGTGCAAATTGTAAAAAAAGAGAAGTTTGTTTTAAAAGAGTTTACGTTTGAAAATGGCAGGGAAATTCCTGTTCAAATGGGATACGAGACATATGGTACGTTAAATAGAGAAAGGTCAAATGTGATTTTGGTTTGTCATTATTTTAGTGCAACAAGTCATGCGGCGGGAAAATATACAGTGCATGATGAGGAGTCTGGTTGGTGGGATGGGCTCATTGGACCTGGGAAAGCAATTGATACAAATAAGTATTTTGTTATATGTACGGATAATCTTTGTAATGTGCAGGTGAGGAATCCATATGTGATTACAACAGGACCGAAATCAATTAATCCAGAAACTGGAGAAGAATATGCTATGGAGTTTCCGGTTTTTACATTTCTTGATGTAGCTTGTATGCAATATGAGTTAATAAAAGGTATGGGAATTTCAAGGTTACACGCTGTAATCGGACCGTCGGCGGGGGGAATGATTGCACAACAATGGGCGGTTCACTATCCACATATGGTAGAGCGGATGATTGGCGTTATTACGAACCCACAAAATCCAATTATTACGTCAGTAAACGTAGCGCAAAATGCGATTGAAGCAATTCAACTGGATCCAAGTTGGAAAGATGGAAAATATGGAGAACAGCAACCGATAAAGGGGCTTCATTTAGCAAATAGAATGATGTTTATGAACGCGTTTGATGAGCATTTTTATGAAATGACATTTCCTCGTAATAGTATAGAGGTAGAACCTTATGAAAAGTTTTCTACACTAACATCATTTGAAAAAGAGATAAATAAAGCGACATATACAAGTTTAGAGCTAGTAGATGCAAATTCATGGATGTATACTGCGAAGGCAGTTTTATTGCATGATATTGCACATGGGTTTTCTTCACTAGAAGAATCTCTTTCTAACATAGAAGCGAATGTGCTTATGATTCCGTGTAAACAAGATTTGCTTCAGCCGTCTCGTTATAATTATAAAATGGTAGATATTTTGCAAAAACAAGGGAAATATGCGGAAGTATATGAGATAGAAAGTATAAATGGGCATATGGCAGGAGCACTTGATATTTATTTATTTGAAAAAAAAGTTTATGAATTTTTGAATCGGAAAGTATCTAGTTTTGTGTAGAAGAAAAATGATGGGGAAAAGGTGCAATGTTTGTAGTAGGCACCTTTTTTCACATGATTTGTAGACGGAAAATATATGTAGCTATTGCTATACCAAAGAACGCTATGCTAAGCAATAGAAATAAGAATGACATTTCTTGTGAGGATTTTATTTTTTTATTATTTTTCATACTGAGAGTAATAATTGCAGCGATTAAGAAAATGATGCCCATAATGAAAAGGGAAAGTGTCATTTTCATTGGCTCCTTTCATAAAACAAGTATATTGAGGATACAATGCAAGAGTTATGTTTGTAAAGAATAAGTTTTGCGGGAAAATTGAGAAATAGTTTTTCGATTCTTTGCGTTCTTTCTTTTGCATGCTAAAATTGGTAGAGAATGTTTGTGAAAAAGAAACTAAAGGTTTTATTGTATATAAGGAGGAACTACATATGACAGAAGTTAAAACAATTACTACAGAAGAAGTGCAAGAGCGTTTAGAAAATGGAGAAACGTTATTTTTAGTGGACGTAAGAGAAGATGAAGAAGTAGCGGCAGGGAAAATTCCAGAAGCTGTACATATTAAAATGGGTGATATCCCACATAAAGTAGATTTCTTTAATAAAGAGAATGAATATATCTTTATTTGTCGTTCAGGAATGCGCAGTGAAAATGTATGTCATTATTTAAATGAGCAAGGATTTAAAACAGTGAACATGGTCGGCGGTATGCTTCAATATGAAGGTGAAACGAAATAGTAAATAGTTAAAAACTTGAAACGAGTATGTTTCAAGTTTTTTTTCTTTTGCATACAGTATATAAAAGGAGGATGGAGAAGATGGGAATTAACATGCGTAAAGTAAAAATTATAAATAATACAGGAGCTGTTAATGTTGGCGATTGTTATGATCTCTCACCTTTTGCTGTATCAAAAGCGTATGCGGGTGCCGGAGGGGCGAGTGCGGCTATTTTTTTAAATGGGAAAAGGCAGCCAGAAGCGGTAATTAGAACATCAGTATTTCTTCCACCATTAGCAACAAGTACACGTACGTTAGGTTCGTAAAGGAAAGGTAGTGTGTAAGTATGCCGGCACATATAAAAGAGTTTGTTATCGTTAATAATACAGGAAATATATTTACGGGCGATAATTTAAGAGACACTTCATTTACTGCTTCGAAATCGTATAGTGGTTCAATGGGGTGTACTTGGATTGATGTTGTTACTGTAATAGGGACGGAGACAAAGCTTTGTTTACAGCCAGGAGATTCTGTCACAACAACGTATACGAGAGGTACTCCTGCTGGTACTGTAACAGGAACGAATACTGGGCAAGGTGCAAATGTGTCGAGTACTATGCAGGCGGTGCCAAATATAGATAATATGGATTCAGTTGCTGGACTCCCTTAAGGAATTAAGGGAGTTTTTATTATTTAAAATAAAAATAGTCTTGGAAATTATTTTTGAAAATAGATTAAGAAGAGGTTTATTTATTATGAAAAAGAAGGTTTGTAGGTGGTGAAAGTGTGAAGAAACGTGATAATAATGGGAAGCAAAATTCGTTAAGCTCTAATTTTAGAATTCCACCCGAACTTATTGGACCTACTTTCCCTCCTGTTCCAACTGGATTTACAGGTATAGGGATTACTGGCCCAACAGGTCCACGGGGTCCAACTGGTCCTCAAGGACCGAGAGGGTTACAAGGTCCGATGGGGGAGATGGGCCCGACAGGACCTCAAGGTGTGCAAGGGATACAAGGACCAGTTGGTTCAATAGGTGCAACTGGACCAGAAGGACAGCAGGGACCACAAGGGTTAAGGGGGCCACAAGGAGCAACAGGAGCGACAGGTTTACAAGGGGTGCAAGGAATTCAAGGTCCGATTGGTTCGACAGGAGCAACTGGAGCGCAGGGGATACAGGGCGTACAGGGATTACAAGGTCCGATTGGAGCTACTGGACCTGAGGGACCTCGAGGAATCCAAGGTGTGCAAGGAGTGCCAGGGGTAACTGGTCCTCAAGGAATTCAAGGAGCTCAAGGAATTCAAGGGGCACAAGGACTAACTGGAAGTACGGGGTTAACGGGAGCAACTGGTCAGGGGATAACAGGCCCGACTGGAATAACAGGTCCAACTGGGATAACTGGACCATCTGGAGGACCTCCTGGTCCGACAGGTCCGGGCGGTGGACCGAGTGGAAGTACAGGTGCGACTGGAGCAACTGGGAATACTGGAGCTACAGGAAGTACAGGGGTAACAGGAGCAACGGGAAGTACAGGTCCTACTGGAAGCACGGGAGCACAGGGCTTGCAAGGAATCCAAGGGATTCAAGGGATTCAAGGGCCAATTGGGCCAACAGGTCCAGAAGGTCCGCAGGGTATTCAAGGTATTCCTGGTCCGACGGGAGTAACTGGTGAACAAGGAATACAAGGAGTTCAAGGTATTCAAGGGGTAACGGGAGCAACAGGAGATCAAGGTCCGCAAGGTATACAAGGGGCTATAGGACCACAAGGGGCAACAGGGGTAACAGGAGATCAAGGTCCACAAGGAATACAAGGAGTACCAGGGCCATCAGGAGCAACAGGGCCACAGGGAGTTGAAGGGATACAAGGTCCGATGGGTGATATAGGACCAACAGGTCCAGAAGGCCCAGAGGGACTTCAGGGCCCGCAAGGAATACAAGGTGTTCAAGGGCCAGTTGGAGCGACGGGTCCAGAGGGTCCTCAGGGGATACAAGGTATTCAAGGACCGGTAGGAGCAACAGGCCCACAAGGTCCACAAGGGATTCAGGGAATACAAGGTGTGCAAGGGATAACGGGAGCAACAGGAGCGACAGGAGAAACGGGAGCAACCGGAGTGACGGGTTTACAAGGTCCGCAAGGAATCCAAGGAGTGCAGGGAGAGATAGGTCCGACGGGTCCCCAAGGTGTTCAAGGTCCCCAAGGAATTCAAGGAGTAACGGGGGCCACTGGAGATCAAGGTCCGCAAGGGATTCAAGGCCCACAAGGCGACATAGGTCCAACTGGCCCCCAAGGAATTCAAGGCCCACAAGGTTCTCAAGGAATCCAAGGAGCGACAGGGGGAACAGGAGCACAAGGCCCACAGGGAATCCAAGGTCCGCAAGGTGACATAGGTCCGACTGGGTCACAAGGTCCAACTGGAATCCAAGGGATACAAGGAGAGATAGGACCAACAGGTCCAGAAGGCCCAGAGGGACTTCAGGGCCCGCAAGGAATACAAGGTGTTCCAGGGCCAGTTGGAGCAACGGGTCCAGAGGGCCCCCAAGGAGTGCAAGGTATACAAGGGGCGATTGGTCCAACCGGTCCGATGGGCGCACAAGGAGTGCAAGGAATACAAGGGGTTCAAGGAGCAACAGGTGCACAAGGAGTGCAAGGACCACAAGGAATTCAAGGGATACAAGGTCCGACGGGAGCAACAGGAGATACGGGGGCAACCGGAGCGACGGGAGAAGGAACTACCGGCCCAACAGGAGTAACTGGTCCAACAGGGGTGACTGGCCCGTCAGGAGGACCAGCAGGACCGACCGGCCCGACGGGGCCATCAGGTCCGGCAGGAGTGACAGGTCCATCAGGTGGACCACCTGGCCCGACAGGAGTAACAGGTGCGACAGGAGTAACAGGAGATACCGGGGCGACAGGCTCAACTGGAGCGACAGGAGCAACGGGAGCAACAGGAGTGACGGGTTTACAGGGCCCGCAAGGAATCCAAGGTGTTCAAGGAGAGATAGGTCCAACCGGCCCACAGGGTATTCAAGGTCCCCAAGGAATCCAAGGAGTAACGGGGGCAACAGGAGCACAAGGTCCACAAGGAATTCAAGGCCCACAAGGAGAGATAGGTCCAACCGGCCCCCAAGGAATTCAAGGTCCACAAGGTCCTCAAGGAATCCAAGGAGTGACAGGGGCAACCGGGGCACAAGGCCCACAGGGAATCCAAGGCCCGCAAGGTGATATAGGCCCGACCGGCCCACAAGGCCCCCAAGGAATTCAAGGCCCGCAAGGAATTCAAGGTCCAACGGGAGCTACAGGAGCAACCGGAGCGACAGGTCTCCAAGGAATTCAAGGCCCACAAGGAATCCAAGGCCCGCAAGGAATTCAAGGTCCAACGGGAGCTACAGGAGCAACCGGAGCGACAGGTCTCCAAGGAATTCAAGGTCCACAAGGAATCCAAGGCCCGCAAGGAATTCAAGGTCCAACGGGAGCTACAGGAGCAACCGGAGCGACAGGTCCCCAAGGAATTCAAGGTCCCCAAGGAATCCAAGGCCCGCAAGGAATTCAAGGTCCAACGGGAGCTACAGGAGCAACCGGAGCGACAGGTCCCCAAGGAATTCAAGGCCCGCAAGGAATCCAAGGTCCAACGGGGGCTACAGGAGCAACCGGTTCACAAGGTCCAACTGGAGATACAGGTCCAACCGGAGCTGGAGCCACAGGAGCGACCGGGGTGACTGGAGTTAGTACAACTGCAACGTATGCATTTGCGAATAATACATCAGGAACCGCTATTTCCGTTTTATTAGGTGGTACGAATGTACCATTACCGAACAATCAAAATATTGGTCCAGGAATAACCGTTAGTGGTGGAAATACTGTATTTACAGTTGCGAATGCAGGAAATTATTATATAGCTTATACAATTAATTTAACGGCAGGATTACTTGTAAGTTCTCGTATAACTGTAAATGGCAGTCCGCTTGCGGGAACGATAAACGCCCCGACAGTGGCTACTGGTTCATTTAGTGCAACAATAATTGCTAACTTGCCTGCTGGAGCTGCTGTTAGCTTACAGTTATTTGGAGTAGTTGCAATAGCTACATTATCTACAGCAACGCCAGGGGCTACCCTGACTATTATTAGATTAAGTTAATAAGCAGAGAACCTTGAAGCTTTTATGTTTCAAGGTTTTTTTATCTTTGTATTTGTAAGTAAACCTCGTTAACCAGGGGGAGTGAATCCCCTCTAATTATTTAAAGTTTCACTTTATTCACTTGAGCAAAAACATCGCAGTTCGAAAATATATTATAATAGAATGAAAAGAAAGAAATTTGGCAGAAAGGGAGGGTGGCGATGCAGGAGATGGTTAAAGATTTTTTTGGACGCCCACTTCAAGATTTACGTATATCTGTCATTGATCGTTGCAATTTTAGATGTACATATTGTATGCCAGCGGAAATATTTGGGCCAGAATATGCTTTTTTGAAAGACGAGTTTTTACTAACTTTTGATGAAATTGAGCGTTTGGCAAAATTATTTGTTAGCATCGGTGTACGGAAAATTAGACTTACTGGCGGTGAGCCACTGCTTCGTAAAGATTTAACAAAACCTATTGCACGTCTTGTGAAAATTGATGGGCTAATAGATATAGGGTTAACGACAAATGCTATTCATTTAACGAAACAAGCGAAGGCATTAAAAGAAGCTGGATTACATAGAGTGAATGTTAGTTTAGATGCGATAGATGATGACATATTTAAGAATATTAATGGTCGAAATATTAATACGAAACCGGTAATTAAGGGAATTATAGCAGCTAAAGAGGCGGGCTTGGAAGTAAAGGTAAATATGGTTGTGAAAAAAGGGATGAACGATCATCAAGTACTACCGATGGCTGCGTATTTTAAAGAGCAAGGAATCACGCTTCGGTTTATTGAGTTTATGGATGTTGGTAGTACAAATGGGTGGAATTTTGATCAAGTCGTTACAAAACGAGAATTGATTGAGATGATTCATAAGGTGTATCCGCTTGAGCCAGCTGAAGCGCATTACTTTGGTGAAGTTGCGAAGCGATATCGGTATGTTGGAACAAATGTTGAAGTTGGTTTTATTACATCTGTTTCTGAGTCATTTTGTGTCTCTTGTACGAGGGCGAGAATTTCGGCAGATGGAAAGTTTTATACGTGCTTATTTGCGACAGAGGGTTTGGATGTAAGAGAACTTCTTAGAGGAAATCTTTCGGATGAGGAGTTATTAAGTGTTATACAAGATGTATGGATGAATAGAAAAGATAGGTATTCGGATGAACGAACAGAAGAAAGTGCAAAAAATCGTCCAAAAATCGAAATGTCTTATATAGGAGGATAAGAAAGGGGGCTATCGCATGCAGGAGCGATATTCAAGACAAATATTATTTTCTGGTGTTGGAGAAGAAGGGCAGAGAAAAATAAGAGAGAAGCATGTGCTTATTATTGGTGCTGGTGCTCTCGGTGCGGCAAATGCAGAAGCGATTGTTAGAGCGGGTGTTGGAAAAGTAACGATTGCTGATCGTGATTATGTAGAATGGAGTAATTTACAAAGACAACAACTATATACAGAAGAAGATGCAAAGCAGTATAAACCGAAGGCGGTAGCGGCAGCAGAGCATTTAAGAGCGATTAATTCTGAGGTGGAAATAACTCCGGTTGTGACAGATGTAACGGTGCAAGAAATGGAAGAATTAGTGAATGATGTAGATTTAATATTAGATGCGACAGATAATTTTGAAACGCGTCTTCTCATTAATGATATTTCACAAAAGTATAATATTCCGTGGATATATGGTGGGTGCGTTGGAAGCTATGGAGTAACGTATACAATTTTACCAGGGAAAACACCGTGTTTTCGCTGTTTAATGGAGCATCCGGCGAGCGGAGCAACATGTGACACAGCTGGTATTATACAACCGGCAGTACAATTAGTAGTTGCGCATCAAACTACGGAAGCGCTGAAAATATTAGTAGAAGACTACGGAGCGCTTCGTGAAACGATGTTATCATTTGATCTTTGGAATAATCAACAGATGGCATTTAAAGTGAATAGGCAGAAAAAAGATACTTGTTTATCTTGCGGAAGGTTACGTACATATCCGAGTTTAACATTTGAAGCACAAACGAAAACAGAAGTGTTATGTGGGCGAAATACAGTGCAAATTCGTCCAGGTGTGCGGAAGAATTTTAATTTGGAAGAAATTAAAAAGCGCTTACAAAGAAGCGTAGAGATAAAGGCGACACCTTATTTATTGTCGTTTCCAGTAGAAGAATATCGTTTTGTTTTATTTACAGATGGCAGAGCTTTCATTCATGGGACGAATGATATAAATGTAGCGAAAAGTTTATATGCAAGATATATAGGTTGAACCTAAAGGGAATCCTTTAGGTTCAACGGAGAAAGGATTATGAATTTCTCGTATAATCTCCACTTTTTCCGCCTGTTTTTTCAAGTAAGTACGTTTCGCCGATAATCATACCTTTATCGACAGCTTTACACATATCATACACAGTAAGAGCGGTAGCCGAAGCAGCTGTTAAAGCTTCCATTTCAACACCGGTGCTACCTTCTGTTTTAACTTTTACTTCAATGAGTAAACGATATTGTTCTTCTGATTGTTTCCAATCGAAAGAAACGTCAACACCTTTTAATAGTAAAGGATGGCACATTGGGATAATATCAGAAGTTCGTTTCGCAGCCATAATGCCTGCGATTTGCGCAACTGCTAATACGTCACCTTTCCCAATTTCATTGTGAGAGATTTTATCGTAAATTTCTTTCGTAACGACAATGCTAGAGCACGCAATTGCTGTTCGAACGGTTGCTTTTTTGTCACTTATATCAACCATCTTCGCGCGTCCTTGGTCATTAAAGTGTGTAAATGAAGACATGGAATTCCTCCTTGAAGTAATTTCTATTGAATATATAAAGTTTAATCGAGATAAAAAAAATTGCAAATATGAGGTGAGAAACGATGGTAGAAAAACGAATTCCAATTCAAGTTGCTGAGGCAGTAGAACGGGTAATGAAATATGCAAAGCATGGTGAAGTAGAAGAAATTTCTATTACGGAAAGTTACGGGAGAATTCTCGGGGAAGATGTTGTCTCAGATCATGACGTTCCTCATTTTGATCGTTCCCCTTACGATGGTTTCGCCATTCGAGCAGAAGATACGAAAGAAGCAACTCAAGAGAATCCAGTTGAATTTGAAGTAATAGGAGAAATCGGGGCAGGTTCTGTTTTTACAGAAGAAGTAGGATCTTTTCAGGTGGTTCGTATTATGACAGGAGCAGCTATTCCAAAAGATTGCAATGCAGTCGTAATGCTAGAGCTGACAGAAGGGTTTGAGAAGAACGGGAAAACATATATGAAGTTAAAACGCCCTTTTAATAACGGTGACAATGTGTCGTTTAAAGGAGAAGATATAAAACAAAATCAAGTTCTCGTTCAGAAAGGCGTTGCAATTAATCCAGGTGTTGCCGCCTTATTAGCAACGTTTGGATATAGCACTGTGAAAGTTGTAAAACAGCCTGTTGTCGGTATTGTAACGACAGGAAGTGAATTATTAGAAGTACATGAGCCGTTAGAACCGGGGAAAATTAGAAATAGTAACTCGTATATGATCGCAGCTCAAATTATGAAAGCTGGCGGGAAAGTTCGTTATTATGGTCAACTCGCGGATGAGTTAGATGCATGTTTTACAGCTGTTCAATCAGCGGTGGATGAGGTCGACATTTTAATTACAACAGGCGGTGTATCAGTAGGAGATTATGACTACTTACCAGCTATTTATGAAAGGTTACAGGCAAATGTACTCTTTAATAAGATAGCCATGAGGCCCGGAAGTGTAACGACAGTAGCTGAAGTTGATGGAAAGTTACTCTTTGGTTTATCAGGAAATCCGTCTGCTTGTTATGTAGGCTTTGAATTATTTGTGCATCCAATTATAAAAACGTATTTGTATGCGAAGGAACCTCACGTATATAGAGCGGATGCTATTTTACAAAAAGATTTTCCAAAGCCAAATCCATTTACTCGTTTCGTAAGAGCGAACGTAACAATTGTGGACGGGGCGTTACAAGCGATGCCAGTTGGTTTAGATAAATCGAGTGCGGTATCTTCACTTGCAGATGCGAATGCTTTTATCGTGTTACCTGGAGGAACGAGAGGATTTGAGACCGGAATGAAAGTATCCGTATTATTGTTAGAGCACTCTGAGGGATGTGATTGGCCATGGGCAAAGCCACTTCAATCTTACAAATAGTAGGATATCAAAATAGCGGGAAAACAACACTTGTTGAGAAAGTGGTGCATGCATTAGCTGAACGAAAAATGAAAGTTGCTACAATTAAACATCACGGGCACGGAGGCTTTCCAGAAGTAGCGCAAAAAGATAGCGAAAGACACCGTAAAGCTGGTGCTGTCGTAAGTAGTGTAGAAGGTGCTGGATTGCTTTCACTTTCTTCACTAAGAAAGAAATGGTCCTTGCAAGAAATTATTCGCTTATATGAGTTTTTTGAAGTGGATACAATTTTAATAGAAGGCTATAAAAAAGAGAATTACTCGAAAGTAGTGTTACTTCGTTCTGCGGAAGACATTGAGCTTTTACATAAAGTAGAAAATATTGTGGCGGTTATTACGTGGTATGATGTTCCGGCAAATATACGAGAAGAATATAAAGTATTTCATATAACAGAAGAAGAGTTGTACATAGACTGGTTTTTACAAACGGTTAGGAGTGCGAAATGATAAATACATATTATGAAGTAATTGATACAGAAATCTCAATTGAAGAAGTAACGAAGAAAGTAATTCGACGTGAATGCGGTGCTGTTACAACATTTATTGGAACGGTTAGAGAGTTTACGAAAGGGCGTCGTACATTATACTTAGAGTATGTTGCTTATAAGACGATGGCAGAAAAGATGCTAGAGAAAATTGGCTTGGAAGTGAAAGAGAAATGGCCAGGTACATATGTTGCGATTACACATCGCATCGGTACGTTGCAAATTTCTGATATAGCGGTTGTTGTTGCTGTTTCAACACCACACCGTAAAGCGGCTTATGAAGCGAACGAATATATTATGGAACGCATAAAACAAATTGTTCCGATTTGGAAAAAGGAGTTTTGGGAAGATGGTGACTCATGGATTGGTGATCAATTAGAAAAAACACCATATCCGGCGGGAGAGCCTGGGAAGGAGCTATAAGTATGATTAGAGTATTGTTATTTGCGCACTTGCAAGAAGAAGCAGGGACAAGTGAATTACAAATAGAGAAAGAAAATATTACGGTTGCACAGTTAAAAGATGTTGTTGCGAACGAATATAATGTACCAGTTTCAGAGCCAATTATGGTTGCGATTAATGAAGAATACGCAAATGAAGATGACAGGGTCCAATCTGGTGATGTTGTTGCACTAATTCCACCAGTGAGCGGTGGTTAATATTGGATTCATTAAAACGACTTTCCTACATAGGGAAAGTCGTTTTTTTATGGCAGTTTTGAGAACACTAATCTATAGAACAAGGAGGGAACTATGAAAAAAATATGTGTAGTTATCACAATGCTATGTGTGGCCTTTTTCTCTTCTCCAAGCGATTCTTTCGCGAAAGAATCAAGAGAACAGCTTTTAGAGAGTGCATTATCAAATAGGTACTATTCAGTTATTAGACAAGTGACAGAAGATCAATATGAATGTGCTTCAGTTATAGATATAAAGCGTCTCGGCAAGAAAGATGAATTTGTTCCTAGATACGAAGTGAAGCTACAATTTCTTACATTTCAAGGAGCGCATAATCCGCCGAACGATAAAGTTACGCTTACTTTGGAAGACCATTTAGATCACGTAAAGATAAAGAAAGTGGAGCGAGAAAAGAATGTTTCTGACGTTATTGCAGAAAAAGTTTGTGAACGGGAAAAAGAAAAAATAAAAGCTCACTCTAACGACTTAGAGTGATAATCTATGGCATTTAGTAAAGAAAGGTAATGAGTGATGGATATATTTTTAGCGATTTTACCAGCTATATTTTGGGGAAGTATTGTGCTATTTAACGTAAAACTGGGCGGGGGCCCGTATAGTCAAACGCTCGGAACAACGTTTGGAGCACTTATTTTCTCAATTGTTGTTTATATTTTTATGAAGCCAGTATTAACACCTACCGTTATCGGAGTTGGAGTTGTGTCAGGTTTATTTTGGGCGCTTGGTCAGGCAAATCAATTGAAAAGTATTGATTTAATGGGTGTTTCGAGGACGATGCCAATTTCAACAGGACTTCAATTAGTCGCGACGACTTTATTTGGCGTTATCGTATTTCATGAATGGTCCACGACAATATCGGTCGTCCTTGGGATTTTAGCGCTCGTTTGTATTATTATCGGTGTTATTTTAACATCGCTTCAAAGTGAAGAAGAAAAGAATGCAGAGCAAGCAGCAAACTTTAAAAGAGGTATCGTAATTTTATTAATTTCAACAGTCGGTTATTTAGTTTACGTAGTAGTAATTAGGTTATTTAACGTAGATGGCTGGTCGGCTTTGTTGCCACAAGCAGTTGGTATGGTGTTAGGTGGGATTTTGCTTACCTTTAAACATCATCCATTTAATAAATATGCAATTCGCAATATTATTCCAGGATTAATTTGGGCAGCTGGAAATATGTTTTTATTCATTTCACAGCCGCGTGTTGGAGTTGCAACAAGTTTCTCGCTATCGCAAATGGGAATTATTATTTCCACGCTTGGTGGGATCCTTATATTAGGTGAAAAGAAAACGAAACGTCAATTAACGGGTATCGTTGTCGGTATCGTTTTTATTATCGCAGCCGGAATTATGTTAGGTATAGCCAAAAGTTAAAGGAGGTATGGAAATGTATAGTGATTTAGCAGGGAAAGTTGTCGTTATTACAGGATCAGCAACTGGTCTCGGAAGAGCGATGGGAGTGAGGTTTGCTAAGGAAAAAGCGAAAGTGGTTATTAATTATCGCTCACGAGAATCAGAAGCGAATGATGTGTTAGAAGAAATTAAAAAGGTAGGCGGCGAAGCGATTGCTGTAAAAGGTGATGTAACCGTCGAATCAGATGTTGTGAATCTCATTCAATCTGCTGTGAAAGAGTTTGGTACGCTTGACGTTATGATTAATAATGCAGGGATAGAAAACGCGGTACCGTCGCATGAAATGCCGCTTGAAGATTGGAATAGGGTAATTAATACAAATTTAACAGGTGCTTTTTTAGGAAGTCGTGAAGCGATTAAATATTTTGTAGAACATGATATTAAAGGGTCTGTCATTAATATGTCTAGTGTTCATGAGAAAATTCCGTGGCCACTATTTGTGCACTATGCAGCAAGTAAGGGTGGCATTAAACTGATGACAGAAACGTTAGCGCTAGAATATGCGCCAAAAGGTATTCGAGTAAATAATATAGGACCAGGTGCAATTAATACGCCAATCAATGCAGAAAAGTTTGCTGATCCTAAAAAACGTGCTGACGTAGAAAGTATGATACCTATGGGCTATATTGGAAAACCTGAAGAAATCGCAGCAGTAGCAACTTGGCTTGCTTCATCAGAGGCGAGTTACGTAACGGGAATTACGCTATTTGCAGATGGTGGAATGACGTTATATCCATCGTTTCAAGCTGGGCGTGGGTAATATAAAAGGACGAAGAGATAAAACTCTTCGTCCTTTTTTTACAAAAAAAAATAGCGGCCAGCTATTTTAAATTTAGTGATTAATTGTATCTTGAAGAAATTCTGTTGCTTGATGTTCAGTAACATTTTGTACGAGCGCGACTTCGCTGATCATCATTTTTCGTGCATTATCTAGCATTTGTTTTTCGCTCGCATTTAATGTTCTCTCTTTATTACGGCGAAGTAAATCCCGAACCACTTCTGCGCTATCTTGTAAATTGCCATTTTTCATTTTTTCCATATTCATTGTATATCTTTGTTTCCATGAGAGTGATGGGTCTGACTCCCCGTTTTGAAATTCAAGAAGTATATCATCTAACGTACCTCGATCAACGATATAACGAATACCTGATTTTTTTAATTGATCCATCGGAAGCATTACTTGCATATCTTTACTAATGATGCGTATCACACAATATTGACGTGAAGTACCTAATATTTCTTTCTCTTCAATTGCTTCGATGATTCCTGCACCGTGCATTGGATAAACGATTTTATCACCAATTTGAAACAAATCATCCACCTCCATATGTGGTAACCACTTTTAATGATAGCATACGTATGTAAAAATGTCAAATTTTATATGGTAACATAATATTTATATTCGAGTCAATAAGATAAAGTGCTTTTTTATGTTTTTTTTTGAACTTATTTATCCCGCATTAACGGGCAATAAGACCCCCACCTCAAAATTCAGCGAAAGCAAAGAAGTTAGGTGGGTGGTCGGGCTGATTAAAGTTTCACTTTATAGTGATTTTTTTAGAAAAATAGTACAGGTGAGAAAGAGGGCATATCCACTTATTTTTAAGCATAAAATGTAAAAGCGCTAATACAATATACCTAAATCCGTTCTTTGCAAAGGAGGGAGAGAAGGTGGGGCGCACAATAAAAATTGATATTACAAATAAAGTTGTAGCTAAATTTAGACCAAATTATTTGGAATTATATACGAGTAAATTTATGATAGGTAAGTTTTATGTCTATACTGAAGATAAAAAATATGTGTTAGAAGACGGATATATATATGAGAATGGAAAGTTTTATCGCATCATAGATACGCACCGTGGCAATAATCAAGCGGCGGAGGGCTGCGATCTAGGATGGTGTTAACATGATTCGTGTGAAAGTGTTTGATGAAAGTCACGAAAAAGACTTAGAAGACGCTGTGAATGTGTTTTTGAAAAAGATTGATGATAGCAACTTTGTAGATATTAAGTATCAAGTTGGTGTTTCCATTAACGACGATGAAAACCAAATTTATTGTTTTTCAGCAATGATCGTTTATAAAGCATAAAAAAGAGCTGGCTCACCCAGCTCTTTTTTATGTTTTATGTTGGGACAACATGTGTCGGTAATACGTTCATAATAGATTGGGGTGTGCCTAATTTCTTTGTCGTTAAAAGAGGCTCCCCTGTTTCATGATTTTGGGCATCTTTACACATACCAAGGTGATAACGATCACCTAAAAATGGATCAATATAAAAACCGTTTTTGAATACTTTATCATTCGGATGTTTTTCATGATGAATATCAGAACAGTTAATGCAATAGAACATAGCTTTCATCCCCTTTTTATTTTTGTTTGAAAAAAGTGAGTCGGTAGTCATTTCGCTCCTGAGGAAATGTTGAGGAGAAGAGAAATAACTACCTACTCAAATGGTGGGCATATTCCTTCTGATTTGTCATATCTCGCGTATTGTCCCTTGAGGGAAGGAGGAGAGACGAAGTACGCATGATATAAGTAAGGCGCTTCTTTCAATATGAATGATGGAGTTTCATGTTGAGAGAAGTTTTTATTTTGTATTGCCTTTGTGAGTATATTATGAGGGAATGCTAAGAGGGTGTTTGTCCTGTTGAAAAAATGTTGAGAATTTCTCAACAGTAAAAGAATTGGCGTTGACATGAAACTAAAAGGTGTTATATTATCGAAGTATAACCAAAAGGTGTTATGTTGTAACGCCGAGTAAAGGAGAATGAAAATGGAACAACAAAATACATTAAATGATATTAAACAAACAATCGTTTTTAACGCGTCTATTCAAAAGGTATGGAGTGTAGTATCAACTGCAGAAGGGATTGCGTCATGGTTTATGCCAAATGATTTTGTATTAGAGGTAGGACATGAATTTCATGTGCAATCACCATTTGGGCCATCACCATGTAAAGTGTTAGAAATTGATGAGCCAAACCATTTGTCTTTCTCATGGGATACAGATGGCTGGGTTGTTTCATTTATTTTGAAAGACTTAGGAGATAACAAAACAGAATTTACGTTAATTCACGGCGGCTGGAAACATCCTGATGAAATTCTTCCGAAAGCAAATGCGAAGAGCTCTATTATTCGCGATAGAATGAGCGGTGGTTGGGTAGCAATTGTAAATGAAAAACTGAAAAAGGTTGTCGAAGGCTAAGTGTCCTCGTCAGCAGCGAAATATGATGTATTTCAAGCAATTGCTGATCCAACCCGCCGAGAAGTAATACGGTTATTAAGTGACAAAGAGTTACCGATTTCCAAAATAACGGATCATTTTCCGATGAGTCGTACTGCGGTTGTAAAGCACCTTCATATTCTTTCGGAAGCGAATTTAGTAAGTGGAAGAAAAAGCGGAAGAGAGAAGATATATCGTTTGCATCCAGAACCATTAGAAGAATTACAACAGTGGCTCTCATATTATGAACGTTTTTGGGATAATAAATTATCCATGCTGAAACATATTGTGGAGAATGAAGAATAAAAAAAGGATGACCAAAATGGTCATCCTTTTTATTGTTGCTCACTTGTTTGTGTAGCTGGCTTTAATAAAAGCCAACCGATAATTAATGTACATACTGCTAATACGAAAGTGCTCATATAAATAACGTGTACACTTGCAGCTAATGCGGATTGTGATTCAGTGGCTACACTTGCTGTAGTCCCGCCGTGTCCACCAGATACAAGATCAAGGTTTTTAATGCCGCGTGCATGAATCATCGTATTAAAGATTGTTCCAAAGATTGCAGCACCTAACGTTTGACTGAATGTATTAATAAATGTGTTTAAACCAACGGCTGTTCCGCGTGTATGAGCTGGTACGGCTGCTTGAATTGTTACCATGTAAATCGGTGTCACAAGCCCCATTCCTAAGCCGAATAATCCGACTGCTACATAAATAAGGAACGATGGTGAATTTGTTGATAGTGTAAATAATAAGAACGTAGCGACTGATAAAATGCTAGCTCCAAGTAAAATGATTTGTTTCGTTTTTAATTTGCCTACTAAGTTACCAGAGAAAATAGCGCCAAATGTCCACATAACAGGGATTGGCATTAAAATAAGTCCAGCTTCTGTAGCATTTTTCCCTAATACACCTTGGCTCCAAATTGGAAGGTACATTGTAATACTAATAATCATTGCGCCAGCAATAAGAGTTAATATATTTATCGTAGATAATGTGCGGTTAGAGAAAAGTGCTAGCGGAATTAATGGTTCTGGAGATTTTTTCTCGATGAATAAGAAAATAATAAATGAAATCGCGGCAAAGATTAATAGGCCGATAATTGTCATGTCTCCCCAGTTTTGCTTACTGCTACCTGTTAATAATGCATATAGTAGAGCGATTGTACTTAATGAGAAGACTGTTGCACCAAGATAATCGATATGATGCTTAGCAGCTTTAATAGATTCTTTGTAGTAAATTGCAATCATTAAGCAAGCGATAATTCCGAATGGAACGTTTAGGAAGAAAATATAGCGCCAAGAAAGGGAATCAACTAAAAATCCACCTACTAACGGTCCGATAACACCGGATACACCCCAAACGGCACTCATCCAACCTTGTGCTTTCGCGCGGTCTTTCGCTTCGCTATATAAGTCTCCAATAATCGTCATTGTGATTGGCATAACAGCACCAGCACCGATACCTTGAAGCGCGCGGAAAAAGATTAATTGTTCCATCGATGTAACGACTCCGCAAAGTGCAGAACCGACTAAAAAGATTGTAGCTCCGATCAGTAAAACTTTTTTACGGCCAAATAAATCAGCGAGCTTTCCGTATATTGGAGTCGAAACAGCTGTTGCAAGCATATAAATTGCATATACCCAACTAACAAGTTCGACGCCTGACAAATCACTCGTTATACGAGGGATTGCTGTACTAACAATCGTTCCTTCTACCGCAGAAAGAAACGTCATTAACATTAAAGACATCATGACTTTTTTTCTCATTTGTTTTCCCCTTACCCTTTTTTAAATATTCAACAATATAAAATATAAAGGTACTAAGGTAAATAAAGCAACAAAAAAGCAATGGAAAGTTACATGGAGCAGATATTTGTCGTTTCTTCTCGGTAAGTCGATAAATTTGGAAAATCGCCGATATAAGTTGCAGAATCGCTGATAAATTTGGGGAATCGCCGATATAAGTTGCGGAATCGCTGATATATTTGTGGAATTGCTCATATAATTTCATGTACCTATAAAAAAAGAAACAGGAATCCCTGTTTCTTTTTTTAATACTGCATTTTCGCGTTTTCTCCAGCTGTCGTTCCGGCAATTCTACCAGTAACAAGGGCTGATGTAATATTATAGCCACCAGTATAACCGTGAATATCAAGAACTTCTCCGCAGAAATATAAGCCGTTCGTAAATTTAGAAGACATTTCTTTCGGGTTAATTTCTTTCACGGATACACCGCCGCCAGTAACGAATGCTTTTTCAATTGACTGCGTACCATTTACATTCACAGTAAACTCTTTAAAGTCTTTCACAAGTGCACGAATCTTTTCGTGAGAAACTTGTCCAGCTTGTTCGCTACCGTCAATTTCATTTTTTTCTAATAAGAATAGGAAGTAACGTTCAGGAACATAACCTTTTAAAACGTTTTTAATTCCTTTTTTCGGATCTTCTTTCATTTGTTTCAGCATGCGCTGAAATAGTTGCTCACTATTTTCCTCTGGCAATGCATCAATACTCATTTGTATTGTATTCGTTTTAAACTTTTTCAGTGCTTTCACGACGAATTGACTACAGCGAAGAGCAGCGGGTCCGGATAGGCCGAAATGAGTGAAGAGCATGTCCATTTTGTGAGAAATGATAGCTTTTCCTTTCGGGTTTAATACACTTAAGTTTATATCACGTAAAGCAAGGCCTTGTAATGAGCGGTCACGTATAAACGGCTCGTTTGAAAGGATAGGTACTTCTGTTGGGAATAATTCTGTGATTGTATGACCCGCTTTTTCAGCCCAAGCATATCCGTCTCCAGTAGATCCAGTTTGAGGAACTGATTTTCCGCCAACAGCGATAACGACGTGATTTGTTTCTAACACTTCACCTGTTTGCAGTATAACTGCTTTCGTTTGACCATTTTCATATTCAATCGTTTCAACAGGCGTATTTGTACGAATTTTTACACCTAAGTCTTTTAATCGTGTTAAAAGTGCGTCTACAACAGATTGTGCTTTGTTTGACACAGGGAACATGCGACCGTGGTCTTCTTCTTTCAATTTAACACCAAGATTTTCGAAGAATGTAATAATATCTTCATTATTAAAAATAGAAAAAGCGCTGTATAAGAAGCGACCGTTTCCTGGTATATGTTTAACAATTTCATCAAGTGGTAGACGGTTCGTTACGTTACAGCGTCCGCCACCAGAAATTGCAAGTTTACGCCCAAGTTTATTTCCTTTATCAAGAAGTAAGACATTTGCGCCTTCTTCTGCAGCACCAATTGCAGCCATTAGCCCAGAAGGACCGCCGCCGATGACAATAACATCATAATGCATAATATATCGACCTCATTTTCTACATTTCCTGCCTAAAAGAATAGCATGTTTTCCCTTAAAAGAAAAATAGAGTGAAGTACTGCTTAATGAGAGAATTGTGGTACAATACAAAAGTTAGAGTTCAGCACTATCCTGCCATTTGTAGGCGATAAGACTAAAACCTCAAGATTTAGGAGAAGTAAATAGGGAGTCTGTTAGCCTGTAAATGCTCGAATGGTTCAACTAATAAGGAGTAGGAGAGAAGTCTCCAACTAATTATAGTTTCACTTTATGTAGATGTAGGAGGATTTTTGTATGTCCGATTCGAAATTTCTGCGCGGAACGCTTATTGTTACGCTAGGGACATTTTTAGTAAAGTTCTTAGGCATGATTTACGTCTTTCCGTTTCATGCATTAGTAGGAACAGAAGGCGGAACGCTCTATACATATGGATACATTCCATATACGATCTTTTTAAGTATCGCAACGGCAGGTGTGCCACTTGCTGTTTCAAAATTTGTTTCCAAATATAATGCGCTTGGCGATTATAAAACGAGCCGGAGAATGTTCCGCTCGGGAATGGTTATGATGATAGTAACAGGAGTTCTTTCGTTCCTAGTACTGTACATGACGGCGCCATTGTTTGCAGAAGCGATGCTTGGTAAACAAAGTATACACAATAATGTAGGAGAAGTTACGACGATTATTCGTCTTGTAAGTTTCGCACTTATTGTTGTACCAGCAGCGAGTTTAATTCGTGGTTATTTCCAAGGTCACCAGTCTATGGGACCAACTACCGTTTCACAAATTATTGAACAAATTATTCGTATCGTCTTTTTATTAGCAGGTAGTTTTATCGTTATTAAAGTACTTGGCGGTACAGTTGCAACAGCAGTTGGAGTAGCGACATTTGCTGCGTTCGTTTCAGCGGTTGGAGCACTCGGTGTGTTAATTTGGTACTGGTTAAAACGTAAAAAATATTTGGATCAATATCTAATTGAACAAACTGTACCAGAATCAACAGTAAGCACCGTTCAATTGTTTAAAGAGTTATTTGCATATGCGATTCCTTACGTTGTAATTGGGTTAACAATTCCTTTATATCAACAAATTGATACATTGACATTTAACTCAATTATGCAGGCGATTGGTCAAGGTGATATCGCAGAGCGAGCTCTCGGTATTTTCACAATGTGGACGCATAAGTTAATTATGATTCCTGTATCACTTGCAACAGCGTTTAGTTTAACGCTTGTACCAGCAATTACAAAATCATTTACTGAAAAACAATACCGCTATTTGAAATTGCAAATTACACAAACATTCCAGGCGAATATGTTTTTAACATTGCCAGCAGTTGTCGGTATTTCTTCACTGGCATATCCAATTTATACTGCGTTTTACGATTCAGATCCACTAGGTGGACAAGTATTAATGTGGTATGCACCAGTTGCGTTGTTATTCGCTTTATTTACAGTAACAGCGGCAATCCTGCAAGGTATTAACCAGCAGAAGCATGCGATTATTGCGCTTATAATGGGCGTTATTTTGAAATTTGTATGTAACGTAATCTTTATTCGTTATTTCGGTACAGTAGGAGCAATTCTAGCAACAGCAGTTGGTTTCTTAGCTTCTGTTTGGTACACAAATCAACAAATTAAAAAATACGCACACTATTCATTCGGTGTTGTATATAAAAGAACATTCCAAATTGCAGTACTAACACTTATAATGGTCGTTGCTGTAAAACTATCACAATGGCTTCTATCCTTCATGATTTCGCCTGATGGCCGTATTGGTGCTCTTATAACAGTTGCAATTTGTGCAGGTATTGGCGGTCTTGTTTACGGATTGTTAGCAATTCGCACAGGAGTACTTGAAAGAGTATTTGGCGGAGAAGCATTAGATAAAATTCAACGTAAACTTGGTAGTAGATTTAAAATAAAGTTGAAATCAAGAGGGGCGTAATTACGTCCCCTTTTCTATGATAAATAAAGAAGGTGAAAAACGTGAGATTAGATAAATTATTAGCAAATATGGGATATGGAAGTAGAAAAGAAGTAAAGAAATTATTGAAAGACGGCGTTGTGAAAATTGATGGAACGCCAGTAAAAGATGCGAAAGTTCATGTAAATGTAGAAGAGCAAGAAGTTATGATTCACGGTGAAGTTGTGGAATACAAAGAATTTGTTTACTTAATGATGCATAAACCACAAGGTGTTATTTCAGCGACGGAAGATGATAATCATGAAACAGTAATAGATTTATTAGAATTAGAAGATGCAATCTTTGATCCGTTCCCAGTTGGACGACTTGATATCGATACGGAAGGTTTCTTATTGATAACAAATGATGGGAAGTTATCACATCAATTATTATCTCCGAAAAAGCATGTGCCGAAAAAATATTATGCACACGTTGCAGGAGTAGTAACAGAAGAGGATGTAAAAGAGTTTGCTAAAGGTGTTATTTTAGATGATGGCTATGAAACGAAGCCAGGTGCACTTACAATATTGAAAAGCGATGATATTTCTGAAATTGAGCTTGTGATTACGGAAGGGAAATTCCATCAAGTGAAGCGTATGTTTGAAGCGGTAGGGAAAAAAGTAGTCTACCTAAAGAGAACAGAGATGGGTCCGTTAGTATTAGATGAAGAACTAGAACTTGGACAATACCGAGAGCTAACAGATGAAGAAGTAGAAATGTTAAAAACATATCAAGTAGATACTGAAAAGTAGTACCTTTATAGGCGCAGAAAAGACCCCTTTCTAATTATTAGAAAGGGGTATGTATTTATTTACATACAATTATTTTTCATTATGAGGTCATTCTCACTTTCTTTCCTGTTGTTGTCCACTTACCGCGGCAAGGGCTATACACGAGTTCATTAAACTGCAACACATTTAGATCACGTTGTATCGTTCGCGGTGTGATCCCGAACTCATCTACAAGGTCTTTCGTCGTTACCGTTCCGTTTTCATTGATGTACATATAAATTGATTTAATGCGTGTTAGCATACGAGTAGTTGTAGGTTTCAAGAGAAAACCACTCCTCTACTAGTTTTTTTGACCCCATTCAGGAAAGAAGGTCGTTACTACCATTGTACTCTACATGATAAAATTCATGCTTTAATCTACTTAAATTTTACAGAAATTTAACAAATATTCATATAGAAAAATATTGGTAGTTGACATTGTATATATGGTCAGTCAACTAACACATAAAATTCTACGTAAAACGCCAAATTCCTGCAAATTTTTTTGAAAAAATAAAAGAAAAACTAATAAGAAATATCTGAAATATTACAATTGTTCGGTATTTAGTTTTCGTGTATGGCATAAGAGATTTCGGTTTGTTATGATGAAAGAAACAATATAGTGAAGGATGGATGCGTGATGTCAGCAATTAATTGGACAGAAGAAGTTGCGAAACGAAAAGATGATTTAATTCGTGATACACAACAATTTTTACAAATTAAAAGTGTATGGGAAGAAGAATCGGCGAAAGAGGGCGCACCATTCGGTGAAGGTGTAGAAAAAGCTTTATCTTTCATGTTACATAAAGGAGAAACTGAAGGTTTTGCTTCTAAAAATTTAGAAGGATATGCAGGTCATCTTGAAATGGGACAAGGAGAAGAGTTAGTAGGCATTCTTTGTCACGTTGATGTTGTACCAGAAGGAGATGGCTGGACGACTCCTGCATATAGTGCGGATATTCGCGATGGAAAGATTTTTGCACGTGGTGCAATTGACGATAAAGGCCCAACGATGGCAGCATATTATGCGATGAAAATTGTGAAAGAATTAGGCTTACCTCTTTCCAAACGTGTTCGTATGATTATAGGAACAGATGAGGAAAGTAATTGGAAATGTGTAGATCACTACTTTAAAAATGAAGAAATGCCAACAATCGGTTTTGCACCAGATGCAGACTTTCCAATTATTAATGCAGAAAAAGGAATTTCTGACATACAAGTTGTGCAAAATGGTAGTGAAGAGAAAAAAGGTACATATGAACTTGTTTCATTTGATTCAGGGCGCCGTTTAAATATGGTTCCTGATTTTGCAGAAGCGGTTATTACAGGAGAAGATGTAAATGCACTTACAGTAGCATATGAAGAGTATTTACAAACTGCTAAAAAAATAGGGAAATCGACTATAGAAGGAAATGCAGTGACGTTGCAAATAGAAGGAATTTCAGCGCACGGATCTACTCCTGAAAAAGGAGAAAATGCAGGTTTATTATTAGCAAACTTCTTAACTACAGTTTCACTTGATGGAAAAGCAACTGCATTTGCGACATTTGCAACAGAAACATTTACTGGTGATATTTTTGGTGAAAAAGCTACTATTGCTTATAAAGATGAAATTAGCGGTCCGTTAACAGTGAATGTCGGTCGCATTTCTTATACGAAAGAAAACGGTGGTAACTTAGGGCTAAACGTACGTTACCCAGTTACAACTAACTTTGAAGAAACAATTGTGAAGTTGAAAGAATATGTTGGTACGCATGGTTTTGAAGTGGCTGACTATTCTAATTCTCGCCCACATCACGTCGATAAAGATCACGTATTAATCCGTACGTTACAACGTGTGTATGAAGAACAAACAGGTGAAAAAGCAGAACTATTAGCAATCGGCGGCGGTACTTATGCTCGTTCATTAAAAGCTGGTGTGGCATTTGGCCCGCTATTCCCTGGAAAAGAAGAACTTGCACATCAAAAAGATGAGTATATCGAAATTGAAGACTTATTAAAAGCAACAGCAATTTACGCGCAAGCAATTCATGAATTAGCGAAGTAATGGATATATAAATAATGTCCGCTCTCTATTTTGGAGAGCGGCTTCTTTTTACCTGAATGAGATAAGAAAGAAAAGCAACAATAGAAAGAAGGAGAAGATGTACATGGAACTGCATTATTTTGTCGCAATTACGTTACCGAATCATATAAAAGAAATGCTGTATAACTATAAAAAGGACATGCAAGAGGAATTACAATTTCGTTCATGGGTACATAAAGAAGACTATCATATTACCCTTTCATTTTTAGGGAGTGCAACGGAGGAACAATTAGAGGGAATAAAAAATGGATTACAAACAGTTGCAGAAACAAAAGAACTATCGTTCACGTTACAAGGTTTTTCAACGTTTGGTAGGGAAAATCAGCCCCGTATTTTTTGGGCGAAGGTAAGTGAGAATCACGATTTGTTTCAGTTGCAAAAGCAAGTACATGCCATTTGTGAAGAAAATGGATTTTCTCTAGAAATACGCCCGTATCACCTGCATATTACCGTTGCTCGTAAATGGATAGGAGAAGAAAAGTTTCGTTTAGAAAGTATAAAAGAAGTGCCTGAAATATCATTTCAAGCAGATACAATTACTTTATACGAATCCCACGTGAAAGAAACCCCGAAGTATAAATCGATTGCTGAAATAAAATTACAAAAATAGAATGTTGAAAACGTTTTTTATGCAGGTGAATATACTATAGAGAAGAATGGAGTTACTGTATAGAGTCTTGTTGATAAGAAAAGCCTTATCATTTGCAGCTCATTTTATCTCGCCTAATTGGTGAAGGCTAATAATAAGTGAGGATGGAAAAATTTTCTCGCTCATTAAAGTTTCACTTTATTTTAACTTTGAGAATGATGGTGATTTTTTTATGTTGAAAGTAAAACGTCCATTTGATGCCTATTTAGATGAAATGAATAAAATTACAATTTTGCTCCCACATGCGTATGGAACAAGTCGGACATTTCGTTTGCAAGAAGGAAGTAATGTGAAAGATTTACCGATTGCTCATACTATTGCGCTTCCAGATGCAACGAAGTATGAGTGCTTTATAGAAGAGCCGCTAGATGTGGGGAAGTATTATACAGTACGAGATGAACGGAATGAAGAAACTGATTTACAAATAGGTGCTGTTATTCGAACAAAAATTTTCGATGAAAAGTATTATTACGAAGGTACAGATTTAGGTGCTGTGTATCAAAAACAAGAAACGACATTTAAAGTATGGGCCCCAACTGCAAGGCTTGCGAAAGTAAGAATTTATAAGAGTGATAAAGAATATACCGATCATGAAATGTACAGGGGAGAAAACGGAGTTTGGATTCAAACATTACAAGGTGATTTAGACGGAGCACGCTATACATTTCTTGTTTGTATTAATTTAATATGGAACGAAGCGGTGGATCCTTACGCAAAGTCAGTGACTGTAAATGGAAAGTATGGCATTGTTATCGATTTAGAAAAGACGACTGTAACGAAACGAGAGCAATTACCACCATTACAAGCAATGACAGATGCCATATTGTATGAATTGCATATTCGTGATGCTACTATTCATCCGAACAGTGGAGTGAGTAAAAAAGGGACGTATAAAGGGCTAATGGAAGAAGGAACAACAGGACGAAATGGGACATTGACAGGTTTGTCTCATATAAAAGATTTAGGCGTTACGCATGTTGAATTATTACCTTTATATTGTTTCGGTGGTGTAGATGAGGCGAATCCTTCGTCCGCCTATAATTGGGGATATAATCCATTATATTACAATGCACCAACAGGATTTTATGCTACAAACCCCTCTGATCCGTATAACAGGATAGTTGAGTGCAAACAACTAATTGAAACATTTCATGAACAAGGTATTAGGGTGATTATAGATGTTGTATATAATCATGTTTATGAAAGAGAGCTATCATCATTTGAGAAGCTTGTTCCAGGATATTATTTTCGTCATGGTGAAGATGGTATGCCTTCTAATGGGACGGGAGTCGGAAATGATGTAGCGTCTGAACGGAAAATGATGAGGAAATTCATTGTAGAGTCTATTTTATATTGGCTTACTGAATACAATGTCGATGGATTCCGATTCGACTTAATGGGAATTTTAGATGTTGATACAATGAATATGATAGAGAAAGAAGTGCGAAACATAAAACGAGATGCTTTGTTATTAGGAGAAGGATGGGATTTACAAACACCGCTTCCTCTTGAGGAAAAAGCAACGTTAAATAATGCGAAGAAAATGCCACATATCGCGCAGTTTAATGATCAATTTCGTGATGGGATAAAAGGGAGTACATTTCATATAAATAAGCGTGGTTTTGCATTTGGTGGGCATGTAGACTGTAATCATTTGCAGTATATTGCAGCAGGAAGTCTTTTAAGTATGAAAGAAACAGGGCTGTTTTTAGAGCCGGCGCAAAGCATTAACTATGTAGAATGTCATGATAATATGACGATGTGGGATAAACTAGTGCGCAGTAATGAAGAATCAGAAACGATTTTGAAAAAACGTCACCTATTAGCGAGCGCAATGGTTATTCTTTCACAAGGCATTCCTTTCTTACACGCAGGGCAAGAGTTTTATCGTACGAAGAAAGGAAATGAAAATAGTTATAATGCAAATGATGAGATCAATCAATTAGATTGGGATCAAAAAGAGAAAGAGATAGAGACCGTTAACTATATAAAAGGTTTAATTGCGATTCGTAAAGAGCATGGGGCATTCCGATTACAAAATGCAGACCTTATAAAAAAACATATGACTTTTTTACAAACATCTACAGAAGTACTTGCATATCACCTAGAGCATGCAGAATCGTTTGGGCCGTGGAAAGAGATTATCGTCTTATTTAATAGCGGTTTAGAAGCTAAAACTGTGCAACTTCCGAAAGAAGCAACGTGGCATGTGTTAGTAAACGAAAACGAAGCGAAAATAGAGCCAATTTCTTCATTTAGAGGAAAGGAACTTAGGCTCGCTCCAATTAGCACGTATATATTGACGATAATGTGACAAATCGCTACTTGACGATGAGAATGTAATAAATGTAGAATTGACAAAGGTGACGATTTTGATAAGTTGTCATTCTATGACAGGTTTTGTAAAATAAAATAGAGGATTTTTGGCTTAGGCTAATTTTTCTTTTCATTTACAGTAAAATATATGAATCCACAACATGTGTAGAAATGTTGCGGTTTTTCTTTTCATAACTATAAAAGATAAGGATTTGTTAACGGGTAATGAATATGGAATGGTTGGAACAATTATTAGGAAAAGAGTGGAGTCTTGTACCGGCTGGTGGAGTAACGGGCGATGCATATATTGCGCAAAACGGACAACAGAAGTTATTTTTAAAGCGGAATACATCGCCCTTTTTAGCGGTATTGTCAGCAGAAGGAATTGTTCCAAAATTACTTTGGACAAGAAGGGTAACGAATGGTGATGTAATTTCTGCTCAAAAATGGCTTCCGGGACAGAAGCTAGAGCCAGAGGATATGAAACTAGAACGTGTTGCGAAACTTTTAAAGAAAATACACTCCTCTAAAGCGCTTGTACAGATGATTCAAAGACTTGGGAAGCAGCCGCTTCACGCACAAGAGTTATTACAACAACTGCAACTCGTTTTAAGAGGAGATATAAGGGATGATGAAACAATTCAGCAAGGCCTTCAATATTTAATGGATTCATTAAAAGCTATTGAATACAATGAATTCGTTGTATGCCATTGTGATGTAAACCATAACAACTGGCTATTGTCGGATGAAGATGAATTGTTTTTAATTGATTGGGATGGAGCTGTAATTGCTGACCCAGCTCTAGACCTCGGTATGTTATTATATTGGTACATTCCGCGCCAGGAGTGGAGTGAGTGGCTCGGTTATTATGATATTGAAATGGATGAATCGCTGCTTAGGCGTATGAGATGGTATGTGATAGCACAAACGATTTTGTCTATTCAATGGCATACAACAAAAAAACAGCAAGCAGAAGCTGAATATTGGCATCAATATTTACAGCAACTACTTGCTTCAGAATAATACTTAAGAAAAATTGTCCATTCCAGCAATCCACTGAGTAAGTTGTTCTTGATTATTGGAAATATGGTTGTCCAAATTAGAGGAAGATTTACCCGATTGACTATAAGAATATACATCGTTTAGCATTGTTTTAGCGTCACTACTTATATTATCGTTTGCGAGTAACGATTGAATGAGGCGCTCTAATTGCTCGCATTCTGAAACTGTCCCGCAGCAATCACTTTGGTGGTTGACTAAAATATCTTTCAGCACTTCTAATTGATGTTGTTGATTAATTGGCATGAACGGATCATCCTTTCGATTGTTTTTCTCTTCAAATGTAAGAGAAAAAGCTGTTTCGTCATGGAATGTTTAATGCTGTATGTAGTTTTTATCAAAATGGTACATCTTATACTTGAAAGAAACGGACCGAGTGCTCGTACGTACTTGGTTTTTTGTTTGGTAGATTGATTAAAAAAGAAAGAAGGAATTATTCCTTTAAAATAGCTATGTAAAGAGAGGGAAACATCTATGCGTTTAAGACATAAACCGTATGCAATGGATCGAATTAATGAATATTCACATATCGTAATCGGAAACCCAGAGGAGCGCGCTGGTAGCTGGAAAGAAGTATTTGGAAACGAACAACCAATTCACATTGAAGTAGGTACAGGTCGTGGCCGCTTCATGTATGATATGGCAAAAGCGAATCCACATATTAATTATATTGGAATTGAAAAATTCACAAGTGTTGTTGTAGATGCACTTGATAAATTAATTGAAGAAGAATTACCAAACTTAAAGTTAATTAATAAAGATGCTGAAGATTTAACAGTTTTCTTTGCGAAAGGTGAAATTGATCGCGTTTATTTAAACTTCTCAGATCCATGGCCAAAGAAACGTCATACGAAGCGTCGTTTAACGTATAAAACATTTTTACGTAATTACGAAGAAGTGTTAGTAGAAGGCGGAGAAATTCATTTCAAAACAGATAACCAAGGTCTATTTGAATATTCTCTTATGAGTATGGCTGAGTATGGTATGTTACTAACGTACTTAAGCTTAGATCTTCATAACAGCGACTTTGAAGGTAACATCATGACTGAATACGAAGAGAAATTCTCTAGTAAAGGTCATCGTATTTACCGAGTTGAAGCAAAATATCGTACAGAGCCTATGCAGTAATGCATAGGTTTTTTTACATCTAAAATAATCAGAATTTTATGTTAAGATTAATTGAAAGGGGGATGTGTAATGGAACAGTTACAAATTGGAGATATAAAAGTAACGTGGTTAAAAGGCGGGAATACACATTTAGACGGGGGAGCGATGTTTGGTGTTGTGCCGAAAGTACTTTGGTCACGTAAGTATAAACATAATGATACAAATCATATTTATTTACGAACAGATCCGTTACTTTTGCAAACGAAAGACGGAAATATGCTCATTGATTCCGGAATAGGAAACGGTAAATTGAATGAGAAGATGAAGCGGAATCAAGGTGTAACAGAAGAATCATCGGTTTATGAATCATTAGAAAAACTAGGATTAAAGCCAGAAGATATTCACTATGTTTTAATGACGCACCTTCATTTTGATCATGCATCTGGTTTAACAAAATGGGAAGGTGATCACCTTGTACCAGCGTTTCCGAACGCGAAAGTTTACGTAAGTGAAACAGAGTGGAATGAAATGAGGAACCCAAATATTAGATCCCGTAATACATATTGGAAGGAAAATTGGGAGCCGATTGTAGATCAAGTTGTTACGTTCCAGCAAGAAATAGAAATTACAGATGAAATAAAAATGGTGCATACAGGTGGTCATAGTGATGGACATGCAGTTATTGCTTTAGAAAGCCATGGGGAAACGATGCTTCATTTAGCAGACCTATTACCGACGCACGCACATCAAAATGTATTATGGGTAATGGCATACGACGATTATCCGATGACCTCGATTGAAAATAAACAAAAGTGGATGAAGTATGGTGCTGAAAAAGAGGCATGGTTTACGTTTTACCATGACGCATATTATCGCGCTGTGAAGTGGAATGAGGAAGGGCATATCGTAGAAAAAGTAGAACGGAAAACGAGTATAGAAGCATAAAAATAGGAGGTTGTTCCATCATATTTATTGGAGCAGCCTCTTTTTTATTGTCGGGTTTTGTCGGTAAGTCGATATATTTAAACAAACGCTGATATAAATTGAGTTGCGCCGATATAATTGGGAAATCGCTGATATAAATTGAGTTGCGCCGATATATTCGGAAAATCGCTGATATAATTTTAATCAATACCCGCAATTTCAAAAAAATAAGAGGTTCACCTAATGGGAACCCTCCTTTTTATGCTGCTATAACCTCTAAAACAGTACCTGTTTTAGCATCAACTAAAAATTCAAATCGTTCTTGTATATCATTTAACATTGTTGTAAGACCGCCGCGATAAACTTCATATGCGACATCATATTTTTCAAATGTCTCTGGAACCATATGTACCCAAGAGCCAGTAATTTCACCTTTATGACTTAATGCTTGTTTCACCATTTTCAATGCTTTTTCTGAAGAAATATGGGATTGTTCTTGTACTTTGTTTGCAACGAGATAACCAGCTGCGAACCCAACGCCAAGACCTGCTACTAAACCTTTCCAGCTCATATATTCACCTCAATTCTATAAAATAAAAATAGTGTACCGATAATAATTATAAAGCAAATACAGCTAAAAAAGAAGAAACTAGAAACATTTCGAAAATTTCGTTACAATAAAAGAGGTATTCTACTAAGGTTTGAAAGAAGGGGACTTCGTGAATAAAGAGACATTACAATTATTTCGTACGTTAACAGAATTACAAGGTGCATCAGGTTTTGAACATGATGTACGCCGTTTTATGAAACAAGAATTAAGCAAATATGCGGATGAAATTGTACAAGACGGTTTAGGTAGCGTATTTGGTCTGAAAAAAGGGGACGAAACTGGTCCGCGTGTTCTTGTAGCAGGTCATATGGATGAAGTAGGTTTCATGATTACGCAAATTACGAAAAACGGAATGCTTCGTTTTCAAACGTTAGGCGGATGGTGGAGTCAAGTTTTATTAGCACAGCGTGTACAAGTTATGACGAAGAATGGTCCTGTTATTGGGGTTGTTGGTTCTATTCCTCCTCATTTATTAAGTGACGCGCAACGTGCAAAACCGATGGATATAAAAAATATGTTAATTGATATAGGTGCAGATAGTTATGAAGACGCGATTGAAATTGGTGTAAAACCAGGACAACAAATCGTGCCGATTTGCCCATTCACGCCGATGGCAAACGAAAAGAAAATTATGGCGAAAGCTTGGGACAACCGTTACGGATGTGGTCTTGCAATCGAATTGTTAAAAGAATTAAAAGATGAAACATTACCAAATACATTATATTCTGGTGCTACTGTACAAGAAGAAGTAGGCCTCCGCGGAGCGCAAACAGCTGCAAATATGATTCAACCAGACATTTTCTATGCGCTTGATGCAAGTCCAGCAAACGATGCATCTGGTGACAAAACACAGTTCGGTCAATTAGGAAAAGGTGCTCTTCTTCGTATCTACGATCGCACGATGGTAACACATAGAGGAATACGCGAATTTATTTTAGATACAGCAGAAACAAACAACATTCCGTACCAATACTTTATTTCACAAGGTGGTACAGATGCGGGCCGTGTACATACAAGTAACTCTGGTATCCCATCAGCAGTAATTGGTGTTTGTGCACGCTACGTTCATACACATGCTTCAATTTTACATGTTGATGATTATGCAGCGGCGAAAGAATTAATTACGAAGCTTGTAAGAACAACAGATAAAACGACGTTAGAGACAATTAAGAATAACGCGTAGAGAAGAAGGGCGAAAAACCCTTCTTTTTTTAGGTTGAATAGATGACCCAGCGATGAGTGGTGGCGGTTAGTGCCTAATGGGTGCTCGAATGATGTATTAAGACCGCGGGTAGGAAGAAAGAAGAAGCCTGTTTTTGTGTTTAGGACCAGTAATATTTTAGAAAGCGACCTTCTTTTATGGGGAGAAGGAATTCCCTGATGGTGTGTGGTAGTGGTTGGTACTTAATTTGTGCCGAAGCGGATATTAGAATAGAATGATGAATTTTTATAGAGGTGAACGAAATGAAAGTAGTAGTTGGATCGAAGAATAAAACGAAGGTTGGCGCTGTGGAGAAGGTTTGGAAAGATGCTGAAATTACATCTCTTTCTGTTCCGTCAGGAGTATCAGCTCAGCCTTTCTCAGATGAAGAGACGATGCAAGGAGCGATCAATAGAGCGAAGCGAGCGCTAGAGGACGGAGAAGCTCCAATTGGGATTGGGCTAGAAGGCGGCGTAATGAAAACGGAGCACGGTTTATTTATGTGTAACTGGGGCGCGCTAGCAACAAGTGATGGGAAAGTATTTGTGGCCGGAGGAGCGCGTATTACGTTACCAGACGATTTTTTAGCACCTCTTGAAGATGGTAAGGAATTAAGCGAAGTGATGGAAGAGTTTGTGCAGCGAAAAGATATTCGTAGTCACGAAGGTGCGATCGGTATTTTTACAGATGATTATGTCGACCGTACGGAATTATTTGTACACGTTGTTAAGTTGTTAGTTGGGCAATATAAGTATGACAAAAAGCAAGCATAAACCTTGCACCGTGCGCGATGTATGGTAGTATAAAAGAAAGATTATAACATGAAAAATGTACCCGTTAGAGGAGGAAATATAGATGAAGTCATTAGAAAGCATGGAGCAATTCCAACAGTTAAAAAATGAAGAGAATGTAGTCTTTATGTTCTCAGCAGAATGGTGCCCAGACTGCCGCTTTGTAGACCCATTTATGCCAGAAGTAGAAGAGAAATATAGTGATTTCTCATTTTACTATGTAGATCGCGATGAGTTTATTGATCTATGCGTAAAATTAGACGTATTTGGCATTCCGAGCTTTGTAGCGTACAATAAAGGTGAAGAAACTGGTCGCTATGTAAACAAAGATCGTAAAACACAAGAACAAATCGAAGAGTTCATTGAAGGTTTAAAATAAGGCAATTTGCCAATTGAATTGTAAAACAACCTCTACCTTCGCGGGGGAGGTTATTTTTTTGGAAGGGAGGAAAAAGAGATGAAGATGACAAGTAAAAAGATGAAAGATGAGCTAATAAAGAAATTATCTCGCCCAGAATGGGACTTTCAGTATGATAGTGAGAAAGAAGTTTTACGTATTGAACAAAAAGACTCCAAAAAAGGTATTAACGTATCGCTTCCAGGAGTTGTGGCAAAATGGGAAGTGAACAAAGAAAAGGCAATTGAAGAAGTTGCTTATTACGTACAAGAAGCGCTAATTGCGATGCATAAAGAAGAAAATAGCGGAGCGAAAATTTTACCTGTTATTCGCTCTACTTCTTTCCCGAAACAAGCAGAAGAAGGAAATCCGTTTATTATGACGGATCATACGGCGGAAACACGTATTTACTATGCGTTAGATTCGAATAAAACGTATCGACTAATTGACGAGCGTCTATTACAAAAATTAGAACTTACAGAACAGCAAGTGCGTGAAATGGCATTATTCAACGCACGCTCATTAGGTTATGAATTTAAACAAGACACAGTAGCGGGTAATACATTCTACTTTTTAAACACAAATGATGGGTATGACGCGACTCGTATTTTAAACGAATCGTTACTACAATCGATGCGTGAAAAGATTTCTGGTGACATGGTTGTTGCTGTTCCTCACCAAGATGTATTAATTATTGCTGATATCGTCAACGAAATCGGTTATGATATTATTGCACAAATGACAATGAAATTTTTTGCCGAAGGGCATGTTCCGATTACATCACTTTCATTCGTATATGAAGATGGAGAATTTGAACCAATCTTTATTTTAGCGAAAAATCGGAAGAAGACAGATGGAAAAGAGAAAGGATGAACGAAGTGAACGTTTTTTACAACCTTGAAGGAATTGGTGACACTTTAATTGTTGCCTTACAAGATATTACTTTAGAGAACCGTACTTTTGATCGCAAAGGAGATGTTGCACGCGTATACGATCGTGAAAGCAACGAGACAGCAGGATTCAACATCTTTAATGCATCTTCTTACTTAGAAGTAAAAGAAACAGGCAACCTTACATTAACGAAAGAGCTTGTAGAGAAAATCAACGAAATTTTAGCGAAGAATGGCTTTGAAGAAACAGTAGAAGCAGATCTTTCTCCGAAATTTGTTGTAGGCTATGTAGCTGAAAAAGAAAAACATCCAAATGCTGATAAGTTAAACATCTGTAAAGTAGAAATCGGTACAGAAACATTACAAATCGTATGTGGTGCACCAAACGTTGATGCAGGACAAAAAGTTGTCGTTGCAAAAATCGGCGCTGTAATGCCAAGCGGTATGTTAATCAAGCCAGCTGAGCTTCGCGGTGTTCCTTCTTCTGGAATGATCTGCTCTGCACGTGAATTAGAGCTTCCAGATGCTCCACAAGAAAAAGGTATTCTTGTATTAGAAGATAGCTTTGAAGTTGGACAAGAGTTTAAATTTTAATTGATATAAGAAAAGAGAGGTTGTCCTTTTGGACAGCCTCTCTTTTTTTGTCATTCTTTGTCGGTAAATCGAAATTTCGTGTTAAATCGTTGATATATTGAGAGTTGTGATAGATATATTTAAAAAATCGTTAATATGATAAGGATGTCACTTTTTTTCTTAAAATCTATATTGTATTTTATAAACAATCTAGTTAAAATTTAGAAAAGTAGAAGGGGATAGAAGTATGAAACAGCAACCAAAAATCGCAGAACTTCTAAAACGAATTGAAACTTCAAAACAGCAAGATGTTGAGCTAGGTACTTATGAAATATATTTGTTTAGTGAAAGTGAATTGGAAAAAGGACAAATCGGTTACCGATACGATAAACATAAAAATTCATTAATAAGTGAAGAACACGGAAAATGGAAAGAAGAATGGATTACAATTGGATATGAAACGGATATGGGCGATCCAGTTTTCGTAAATATAGATGATGCCGCTTATCCGCTTTATACTGCAGAACGTGGTACAGAAAAATGGCAACCAGTTTATATTGGAAATATAGATGAGATTATAGGGCAATTATAAGAAAAACTTTGAATCCGGTGCAAAGTGATGGGAGAGAAGTATGAAGTATATAAAAATAATGAGCATGATTGCATTCATTGGAATATATATGGCCGGTTGTTCACAAGGGCAGCCGAAAAAAGAAACTACATCTTCTATACAAGAGAAAAACAAAGATACCAAAGAAGACGCACCGGTAGAAAAGCAACAAGAAAAGAACGAAGAATCGCAAGCAATTCAAACGAATGAGCAAGTAGAACATAAGCAAGAGGAAGTATCATCTGATGAAAAGAAAGAAGAAACTACGCCAGTGCAGCCGACTGAGCAACCAGTGCAAAATAATGAACAAAAAGTAGAGAGTAATGAAAAACAAGAGAAGTTTCTCGTCGTTATTGATCCAGGGCATCAACAAAAAGCGAATTTAAATTTAGAGCCGATTGGACCAGGGGCAACAACGCAAAAATATAAAGTGACAGACGGTACAACAGGTGTTGTGACGAAAAAGAGAGAGGCTGTACTTGTATTAGAAATGGCTTTTTTATTAAAAGAAAAGCTTGAAGCAAAAGGGATACAAGTATTAATGACGAGAACATCACAAGACGTTGATATAAGTAATAAAGAAAGGGCGACATTCGCAAATAATCATAAGGCTAATTTATTTTTACGTCTTCATGCAGATGGTTCTGAAAATCCAAACCAAAGTGGATTCGCTGTATTGACGCCGGCAGAAGGAAGTCCGTATACGAAAGAGATTTATGCGGAAAGTCTTCAAATCTCTCAAACGATTGTAAATAAAATGAGAGAGAATCAACAAGTGAAAGTGAATGGAATTAAATTCAGGGATGATCTTTCTGGATTTAATTGGTCCAAAGTACCTGGTGTACTATTAGAACTTGGGTTTATGTCAAATCCTGAAGAAGATAAAAAATTATCTGACTCGCAGTATGTAAATTCCTTGTTGCAAAGTGTAACGGATAGTGTAGATGAATATCGGAAGAGTAAAGCTTAAACGCAGTCTTACATGAAAGACTGCGTTTTTTTATATGAAAACACTCGTAAATTAGAATATTATGGATAAATATGACATGCTTAATTTTACCTGCACTTTTTGCCGAATGCTGATACAATAAAGGATGTTACTATTTAGTAGAAAGAGTGGTAAGCATGTTAGATTGGATGAAAAAGCTGTTTAACAAAGAGGAAGAACAAACAGCGATGAATAAAGAAGTACCAAAGCAAATTGAAAGTCAGCCGAAAATTCCTCGTGTAAACCACTACACTGAAGCAAGAGAAGCACAAATGGCAAGTAGGAATGCAGGTAAATGCCGTTTTCCTTTAGTACCGGATAATGGGTTCGATGAAGAGGATGAAAGCGAAGTAAATCGCTTCGAAGAACAACCTGTTCAAGGAGTAACATATGAAGAACCGACTGCCCAAAGAGGAATAAAGGTGGAAAGAAGCAGACGACCGTATGTGGAAAAGGTAGTTTCTACATATGAAGAGCCGGAAGTGCAATATGAACCGGTGCGGGAGTCTGTCGTAAAGAAAGCATCTACACCAGCGCAAGAGAGTAACCGTAGACCATTTCGGCCAACAGAAATGATTTCGCCAATTTATGGATATAATCGTCCTTCAGTAGAGAAAAAGGAAGAAAAGCAGGAGGAAGTAAAGGAAAGAGAAGACCTTGAAATATCTGTAGAGGGTAAATCAGTCGTTGATGCATGGTTAGAGAAAAAAGGATATACATTATCTGATTTCTCAGAAGGACAAGCACCAACTTCTTCTAGTCATAGAGCTGCTAACCAGCAAGGAGAGCAACAATATAAAGAGAATAAAAAGGAAGAAAAGTCAGTAGTTGATCAATGGCTAGAGAAAAACGGTTATGAAATTGAACGCCAAGTGCCTTTAGTAGAAGAAAAAGAAGTGATTCAAGAAATGAGTACACCGCAGGAAGTTTCAGCGGATGAATTACTTCATAAAACAGTAGCTGAGCAGATGGAAAGTGCTAAGCTAGAAAAAGATGTAGTGGTGTTAAACGAAAACAATCTACAAGAAGAATTAGTAGCTTCTAAAGTAGAGCACGAGGATACAATATTATCAGAAGAAATTAAACGTAATACAGAAATAAAACAACCTACTATTGAAGTAGAAAAGCAAGCTCCAGAAGAATCAGTGATTGTCAAAGCAGAAGAAAAACTTGAAGAAACAATCATTGTGGAAATACCAGAAGAAGTGTCAAAAGTAGAAGTAATTGCAGAAACGGAAGAGTTTGAAGAAGTAGTTATGGAAACAGAGGCACCTGAAGAAGTGGAAGTAATTACAGAAACAGAAGAGTCAGAAGAAGCTGAAGTAATTGCGGAAGCAGAAGAGTCAGAAGAAGTAGAAGTAATTACAGAAACAGAAGAGCTAGAAGAAGTAGAAGTAATTGCGGAAGCGGAAGAGTCAGAAGAAGTAGAAGTAATTACAGAAACAGAAGAGCTAGAAGAAGTAGAAGTAATTGCGGAAACAGAAGAGCTAGAAGAAGTGGAAGTAATTACAGAAACAGAAGAGTCAGAAGAAGTGGAAGTAATCACAGAAACAGAAGAGTCAGAAGAAGCTGAAGTAATTGCGGAAGTAGAAGAGTCAGAAGAAGTGGAAGTAATTGCGGAAGCAGAAGAGTCAGAAGAAGCTGAAGTAATTGCAGAAATAAACGCGCCTGTAGTAGAGACATTTGTAGCACTTGAGGAAATTCAGCAAGAAGATGAAGCAATTGAACAAAAGAGTGAATTCATACATGTTGCTGAGGCTGATGAACAAACGAAGAAAGATGTTCAAAGCTTTGCGGATGTTTTAATTGCAGAAGAACAACCAGTTGTAGAAGAAGCGCCAGTCGTAGAAAAACAACCAGTTGCCGAGGAAACACTAGTCGCAGAAGAGCAACGAGTTGTAGAAGAAGCGCCAGTCGCAGAAGAGCAACAAGTTGTAGAAGAAGCACCGGTCGTAGAAGAGCAATCAGTTGTAGAAGAAGCGCCAGTCGTAGAAGAACAACCAGTTGCCGAGGAAACACCAGTCGCAGAAGAACAACCAGTTGTACAAAAAGAAGAACCAAAACGTGAGAAAAAGCGTCATGTACCATTTAATGTTGTTATGTTGAAACAAGATAGAACACGATTAATGGAAAGACATGCAGCTAGAGCAAATGCAATGCAGCCTTCTGCTAATGTACGAGTAGAGAATAAGCCAGTGCAACAAGAGGTAGCAGAACCACAAGTGGAAGAACGCCCAGTGCAGCAAGTAGCAGCAGAACCACAAATGGAAGAGCACCCAGTGCAGCAAGTAGTAGCAAAACCACAAGTGGAAGAGCAAACAATGAAGCAAGTAGTAGCAGAGCCACAAGTGGAAGAACGCCCAGTGCAGCAAGTAGTAGCAGAACCACAAGTGGAAGAGCACCCAGTGCAGCAAGTAGTAGCAGAGCCACAAGTGGAAGAACAACCAATACAGCAAGTAGTGGTAGAGCAAGTACAAAAGCCAATTTCAAGTACGGAAGTACAAGAGAAAGCATATGTTGTAAATCAAAGAGAGAACGATATGCGAAATGTATTGCACACACCACCGACATACACTGTTCCGCCATTAGCGCTGTTGTCGATTCCACAGCAATCAGCGTTAGATAATACTGAATGGTTAGAGGAGCAGAAAGAATTATTAGATACAACGTTTAATAATTTTCACGTTGGAGCACATGTTATTAATGTATCGCAAGGTCCGGCAGTCACTCGTTTTGAGGTGCAGCCAGACCCAGGTGTGAAAGTAAATAAAATTACAAATTTAAGTGATGATATTAAGTTAAGCTTAGCTGCGAAAGATATTCGTATTGAAGCACCGATTCCAGGGAAGAGTGCGATTGGAATTGAAGTTCCAAATAAAGAAAGTAAGCCAGTATTTCTTCGTGAAATTTTAAGAAGTCCTGTATTCACAAAGAGTGAATCACCGCTTACTGTTGCGCTGGGGCTTGATATTTCAGGGGATCCAATTGTAACGGATATTCGAAAAATGCCGCACGGACTTATTGCGGGGGCGACGGGTTCAGGTAAAAGTGTGTGTATTAACGCGATTTTAACGAGTATTTTATATAAAGCGAAACCACATGAAGTGAAGTTAATGTTAATCGATCCGAAGATGGTTGAGCTTGCACCATACAATTCTGTTCCACATCTTGTAGCACCTGTTATTACGGATGTAAAAGCAGCGACAGCTGCATTAAAATGGGCAGTTGAGGAAATGGAACGCCGTTATGAATTGTTTGCGCATGCTGGTGCTCGTGATTTAACTCGCTACAATACGATTGTAAGTGAGCGAGAAATTCCAGGAGAGACATTACCTTATATCGTTATTGTCATTGACGAGTTAGCCGATTTAATGATGGTAGCACCTGGTGATGTTGAGGAAGCGATTTGTCGTATTGCGCAAAAAGCACGTGCTTGTGGTATTCATTTATTAGTAGCAACGCAGCGTCCATCTGTAGATGTTATTACAGGTTTAATTAAGTCAAATATTCCAACGCGTATTGCGTTTACTGTATCATCTCAAGTTGATTCGCGTACGATTATTGATATTGGGGGCGCGGAGAAATTACTTGGCCGTGGTGATATGTTATTCTTAGGGAACGGTACATCTAAGCCAGTTCGTGTACAAGGTGTATATGTATCGGATGATGAGATTGAAAAAACAGTTGATCATGTGAAAAAGCAAATGAAGCCGAATTATTTATTTAAGCAAGAGGATTTATTAGCGAAAACAGAACAAGCTGAGTCGGAAGACGAATTGTTCCTTGATGCATGTCAATTTGTTGTAGAACAAGGGGGAGCGTCCACATCTTCTGTACAGCGAAAATTCCGCATCGGTTATAATCGCGCGGCACGTCTCATTGAAGAGATGGAATCGCAAGGAATTATTTCTGAAGGTAGAGGAACGAAACCGAGAGATGTCCTTATTTCTGAGGACGAATTTGCCGCTATGCAGGAAACGAATGTATAGTAAACGGTTTTGCTGTATACTAAGAGAAAATGTTGGATAGTAAAGTAGGGAGTAAAGCGACATGAAAGAAATTGAATTAAAATTAAAAGGTGAAATAAATAGACTAACAAATAAAACATTTAAATTTGACGAACGTGTTGGAGAAGGGTGGTTCTCTGCCGTTTACTTTTTAAAGACTAGAGAAATCATCGAAGAATTTCGCCCGAAAAGTGTTGTAACGATGCAATTTTTCCAAAAGGAAAATGCAGTTCTTTGCGGAACGGATGAAGTAATTGCATTGCTACAAACATTCGCTAAAAATCCTGAGGAACTTGAGATTAATTCTTTAAAAGATGGCGATAAAATTAGTCCATTTGAAACAGTGTTAACAATTCATGGTCCTTATGAAAATTTCGGATTTTTAGAAGGTGTCATTGATGGGATTTTAGCTCGTCGTACATCGGTTGCGACAAACGTATATAACGTTGTCCAAGCTGCGCGTAGCGTAGATAAAGAAAAACCAGTTATTTTCATGGGAGATCGTGACGATCATTATACACAACAAGCTGGTGACGGTTATGCAGCATACATCGGAGGTATGAGCGCACAAGCGACGCATGCGATGAATGAATGGTGGGGCAAAAGTGGTATGGGGACGATGCCTCACGCATTAATTCAAATGTTTAATGGTGATGTTGTGGAAGCGGCAAAAGCATATCATAAGAAATTCCCAGAAGATGAATTAGTTGTATTAATTGATTACAACAATGATGTCATTACAGATGCACTTCGCGTAGCGCGTGAATTTGGATCAACATTAAAAGGTGTACGTGTAGATACGTCCCGCACGATGATTGATCAATACTTCATTCGCCACCCAGAAGTACTTGGAACATTCGATCCACGTGGTGTAAACCCATCGCTTGTATTCGCACTTCGTAAAGCACTTGATGAAGAAGGATTCCAGCATGTAGACATCGTTGTAACTGGTGGATTTGATGAGAAGCGTATTCGTGAATTTGAAGCTCAAAACGTACCTGTTGACATATACGGGGTAGGAAGTAGCTTATTAAAAATGAATATTGGCTTTACTGGTGATAATGTAGAATTAAATGGGAAACCAGAAGCAAAAGCTGGTCGTAAATATCGTCCAAACCCACGTTTAGAGCGTGTTCAATTAGAAAAAAGAGAAGAGATGTAAAAGAGAGAAAAACTGATAGGTGATTGACCCTATCAGTTTTTCTGTTATCATAGTATAGCGGCTTCTTTTTTGCTATAATGGACTTGTTATGGACATATAAAGAAGTACGTACGAGTTTATCCTGATAAGTGAAGGGAAAAAATAACTTCACTACATCAAAAATGTATGATGATTACCAAAATAAGAAAAGATTCATATACTGTCTTATAGATAGGCCGTTGTATTAGTTCGAAATGTTGGAGGTTCTTTAAGATGACAGTTTACCATTTTGTAGGAATTAAAGGAACAGGAATGAGTTCATTAGCGCAAATTCTTCATGATATGAAGCATACTGTTCAAGGGTCTGATTATGAAAAGCGTTTCTTTACACAAACAGCGTTGGAAAAGCGTAGTATCTCGATCCTTCCTTTTGATAAGAATAATGTAGAAGAAGGACAAGTGATTATTGCAGGAAATGCATTTCCTGATACGCATGAAGAAATCGTAGCAGCAAAAGAATTAAACATCCCAGTCCATCGTTACCATCATTTCTTAGGTGACCTGATGAGCCAATACACAAGTGTTGCTGTAACTGGTGCACACGGAAAAACATCAACAACAGGTTTGTTAGCCCATGTAATGCAAGGTGCACACCCGACATCTTACCTTATTGGAGATGGAACAGGGCATGGGGTAGAAAATAGTAAGTATTTTGTATTTGAAGCTTGTGAGTATCGTCGTCATTTCTTGTCTTATAATCCAGACTATGCAATTATGACGAATATTGATTTTGATCATCCAGATTATTTTGCAGACATCAATGATGTATTCAGTGCATTCCAAGAGATGGCATTGCAAGTGAAAAAAGGCATTATTGCATGTGGAGATGATGAAGAACTTCAAAAAATTCAAGCGAAAGTACCTGTTATTTTCTATGGATTTGGAGAAGATAATGATTTCCAAGCACGCAACATCCAAAAGAGAACAGATGGCACGATATTCGATGTATTCGTTCGTAACACGTACTATGATACGTTCAAAATTACAGGATACGGCAATCACAGCGTATTAAATGCGTTAGCAGTAATCGCGCTTTGCCATTATGAAAATGTTGATGTAGAAGCAGTAAAACATCAATTAACAACTTTTGAAGGCGTAAAACGTCGCTTTAATGAAAAGCCGATGGGAGAGCAAGTAATCATCGATGACTACGCACACCATCCGACAGAGATTAATGCAACGATTGAAGCTGCTCGTCAAAAACATCCAGAGCGTGAAATTGTCGCTGTATTCCAGCCACACACATTCTCACGTACAGAAAAGTTCTTAGATGAGTTCGCAGAAAGCCTAAGCAAAGCTGATCAAGTATACTTATGTGATATTTTCGGATCAGCGCGCGAAAATAAAGGTGAATTAACAATCGAAGATCTGCAAAAGCGTATTGACGGTGCAGAGCTAATTACAGATACAACAACGGATGTATTAAAGAAACATAAAAACGGCGTTCTAATTTTCATGGGCGCAGGTGACATCCAAAAATTCGAAGCAGCTTACGTAAAAGAAGTTCAAGTTGCAGAGAAGTAATAGAAAAGACGCATAGCTTAGCTGTGCGTCTTTTTTATGTTGTCGTGGTTATGCATTAATGTTGAAACGTCTATATATATGGAGTTGTGTTCGATATATTTCAAAAATCGTTGATATATTGGTACGCGTTTTGAAATATAAGTGTTAGAATAATAAGAAAACTAAAAAGGGGACTAAAAAACATGTTCACACTCCGAGTAGATGACGAAATCGAACTACAATTACTAGAAAAACATCATAAAGAGGAATTATATCAATTATTAGATCAAAACCGTAATCATTTACGAAAATGGCTCCCTTGGGTAGATGGGACGAAATCTGCTGATGCTTATGATGAGATTTTTCCGATGTGGTTAAAGAAATTTGCAGAGGGAGATGGTTTTGAAAGTGGCATACGTTACAAAGGAAAGCTCGTTGGGATGGTAGGTATTCATCCAGTGAGCTGGGGGAAGAAAGCGACGAGTCTTGGGTATTATCTTGCAGAAGATGCTGGCGGGAAAGGTATTATGACGCGTAGTGTGAAGGCTGTACTTCACTATGCATTTGAGAATTTAAAATTAAATAAAATGGAAATTAGATGCGGTGTTGAAAATGTGAAAAGCCGCGCTATTCCAGAACGTTTAGGATTTAAGTTAGATGGCATTTTAAGAGATGATGAATGGCTATATGATCATTTTCACGATATCGCTGTATATAGTTTACTAGCTTCAGAGTGGAAGGAGATTCGATGAACGAGAAGATACGCATTATTCCGTATGAAAGTACGTTTCAAGAGGAAGTAGTAGATCTTATCGTTCATATTCAGCAAAAAGAGTATAATGTTTCAATTACGAAAGAAGAGCAACCTGATTTACTTGAAATAGAAACATTCTATCAAAAGGATTACGGAAACTTTTGGATAGCAATTTATGATGGTAAAGTAGTTGGAACAGTAGCTTTATTAGATATTGAGAATCATCAAGTAGCGTTAAGAAAAATGTTCGTGAAGAAAGAGTTTCGCGGAAAAGAATGGGGCGCATCACATATGTTGCTTCAAACAGCAATTTCATGGGCTGAGGATAAAAAATTGAAAGATATTTACTTAGGAACAACAGTAAAATTTTTAGCGGCACATCGTTTTTATGAAAAGAATGGTTTTGAAAGTGTGAGTATAGACGAGTTGCCGAAAAACTTTCCGGTGCTACAGGTAGATAAGAAATTTTATAGGTACATTGTGAAAAAGGTCATTTAGAAATGGCCTTTTTCTATGAAGCAAAATGGAAATAGTGGTATAATTTGGGTTAGGGGGTGTAGGTATGAACTTTCCAATTCAAAGAAGTAAGTCAGTAGTCATTTTCGTTTGTCTTACGTTAGCGTTTATGTTTATATATCCAATTGTCATGCTTTTCACCAATAAAGCGCATTGGATGTCAGCGTTGATTGGGATGGGTTTATGCTTCATTGTAAATGTACCACTCGTTTGGGAAGTATTTATTAAAAAACATAAAGTAGAAAATGGCGTATTAAAGTACGGTATTTTAAATGATGATATTGTATTAAAAGATGTGAGAATTATACGTCAGGTCGGAAAGTCTCTTGAAATTACGACGAATGCATATAAAGTACATATGGTTGCGATGCCGCAAAATATGGATGAATTCTTGGGGCTTATAGAGAAAGAAAATCCACATGTGAAAATAGAAATGGTAGGAAAGAAATAAAAACGCTCGGCGAAAATTCCGAGCGTTTTTATTATTATTTTAAGTTCTCTGGGTTTAAAGCTTCTAGTTCAGGTACAACGAAGCGTCCGTCTTTACGGATTAGTACGTCGTCGAAGTAAATTTCGCCGCCGCCGTATTCAGGGCGTTGGATGCATACTAAATCCCAGTGGATGTTCGAGTTGTTGCCGTTCCATGCATCGTCGTAAGCTTGTCCAGGAGTGAAGTGGAAGCTGCCATCGATTTTTTCATCGAATAGGATGTCTCCCATTGGATGTAAGATGTATGGGTTTACGCCAATTGCGAACTCACCAACGTAGCGTGCGCCTTCGTCTGTATCGAAGATTTTGTTAATGCGCTCTGTATCGTTTGCAGTTGCTTCAACGATTTGACCGTTCTCAAACTTAAGTTGTACATTTTCAAATGTATAACCGTTGTAAGGAGATGGTGTGTTGTAAGAAACTGTACCGTTAACAGAATCACGAACTGGTGCAGAGTATACTTCACCGTCTGGAATGTTTAAATGACCTGAGCATTTAATTGCTGGAATGTCTTTAATAGAGAATGTTAAGTCAGTTCCAGGACCAGTTAAACGAACTTTATCTGTTTTATTCATTAATGTAACAAGGCTATCCATTGCCTTATCCATTTTACCGTAGTCTAAGTTACATACTTCGAAGTAGAAGTCTTCGAAAGCTTCTGTACTCATTTTAGCAAGCTGTGCCATAGAAGCATTTGGGTAGCGAAGAACAACCCAGCGTGTTTTTGGAACGCGAATGTCTCTATGAACTTTTTTACCAACTGTTTGGCCATGAACTTTCATACGCTCACTTGGAACATCAGCTTGTTCATTAATATTATCACCAGAGCGAAGGCCGATATAAGCGTCCATGTCTTTCATTACGCTTGCTTCATATGCAGCGATTTGTTCGAAATGTTCTTCAGTAGCACCCATTAATAAAGAGCGATCTACTTGATGATCTTTTAAAGAGACGAATGGGAAACCACCAGCTGCATATGCTTCTTTTACAAGTGCAGTTACAAGTTCTTTTTGTAAGCCAAAGTTTTCAATTAATACTTTTTCACCTTTTTGTAAGCGGATAGAGTAGTTAATTAAATTGTATGCTAACTTTTCAATACGTGGATCTTTCATATGTAAAGCCTCCCTACTAATTATGTATCCTCTCCTATTGTAACCTACTTAGTGGAATTTGTTGAATGATTTATGTTACAGTTAACGAATAAGTATGAAAATTCTAATGATGAGATAGGGATTAGAATGAAACGGAAAATGATTGTATAATAGGGGAAAGTATGAAAAAGATAAAGGAAGTGATGAAATGCAAGTTCTTTTATATGTAAGTGCGGCTATTATCGCGGTTGCTTTCGCAGTATTAGTAGTGTATGTATGCAGAACGTTGTTATCGGTTCAGAAGACGTTGGAAAACGTTGCAAGCACGTTAGAAGGTTTAGAAAAGCAAATGCAAGGAATTAGCGTAGAGACAGAGCAATTATTACATAAAACGAATGCGTTAGCTGATGATATTCAACAGAAGTCACAGTCATTAAATAAAGTGGTAGCGGGTGTAGATGGGATTGGAACGACAATCCAATCTTTAAATACGAAGCTTCGTAATGTATCGGACTCTGTAACGGACGAAATTGAAAATAACGCTGATAAAGTAGCGCAAGTTGTACAGTGGAGCAGTGCGGCGATTGAAGTATACAATCATTACCGTGCGTCGAGACAAGAGAAGAAGGTTGAAAAAGAAGAGCGTAAATTAGAAAGAATTGAGAAAAAAGCTGAAAAGAAAGAGAAGCGCTCTAGATTTCGTATGAGAGGTGAATCGTGATGAATATGACAAAACTTGAAACAATTGAAGAGCTTGAAGTCTTAGTAGAAAAGAACGAGCCGTATGTTCTTTTTAAACATAGTACGACATGCCCGATTAGTCACGGTGCATACACAGAATTTCAAGCGTATTGCAGCGAAGAAAGAGAAGTGCCAGCGTATTACTTATACGTACAAGATGCGAGAGATGTGTCAAATCGTGTTGCAGAACAATACAGTATTAGACATGAATCACCGCAAGTGCTATACATAAAAGATGGGATGGTAGTATGGAATACATCTCATTGGAATATTAAAAAAGATGCTTTAGAAGAGAATATAAAGTAAAAAGAAGCAAGCTAAAGGTGCTTGCTTCTTTTTTTTGTTTTTGTTGAAATATATTTAGTGGTACACTATTAATAGTTCAAACTAAATAACTAGATTGTTGAAAGTAGGTTTTAAGTAATGAAGAAAATGGCATTATCCTTCGCAGTCGTAAGTTTATTACTGGGAGCTTGTAGTAACAATAGTAATACGATTAGTAAGAAGGATGAAGTTATACAAAAAGATACAAAAGAAAAAAGTATGATTCCGAGAACTGCTGTTTCTAAAGATTATTATAGAACTGTTATTCCTTTAAAAGAACAAAAGGTTATTAATACAGCTAATATAAAAACAAATTCTAAATTAGATTTAGCAGAGTATGAAAATGGTTTAATAAATATTGCAAAGCAGCAATTTGATACAGAGAGTCACGTACTGCAATTAAACCAGTATATTCCAGAGAAACTAATTGATGAACTAGTTGCGAAAGTAGAAGCGCCAGTTTTGACGAATATTATAGAACAAGACTATTTCGGAAAACAGAATTCAAATGAACTAAGTTTATCTGGTGTTATGATTGGCTTAGCTATGTCTTCAAGTGTATCGAATGAAGAAGCTATGTCTAAAGGGTCTGAAGTTGCTAAACAACTTATTGAAGCTATTAACAAAAATGATAAGTATAACAAATCTCCAATTACGTTTGCTATCTTTAAGCAAGAAAGTACTAGTTCTTTAAAAAATGGTACGTATATTGCTAGTGCTACTGTTCAAAAGAATGATACGAACCTTGGAAATTGGAGTACAATTGATGAAAAGTCGTATTCATATCCTTCTGATGAATTTACACAAGCACATGGAGAAGATAATACAAAAATAAATAACTTTGCTAAGGAAATAAAAGGTTTTTCTAATGGAGATTTTATTCCAGTCAACGCTAAAGTTTCTTATAAGAAAGATCAAATGGATACATTAAATATGAATATTGTTATTAAATATAACGGTAAAACAGAATTAATGGCTCTTACCCAATTGGCTGCGCAAGGTATGTTAGACAAATTGCCTAAAGATGCGAAAGTACAATTACAGATCAAGTCCGAAAGTAAAATCGAGGCTGTGATTATAAAAGAGAAAAACAGTGATAAACCGTTTGTTTCCTTCTTGTAAAAAAGACAGTATGTAAACTGTCTTTTTTTATTTTAAATGAAAATATACAACGTTTTTTGATGGTAATTCATTGCTGTATATCGTGTGACAATCGTATATGTATCAGCTATAATAAGTTATCTTAAAAAAGTAACATATAGGAATTTGAAAGAGGTGGCTTTCTTATGGCATCACAACAATTAGGTCGTTTACGTTCTGAAATTGATCAACTTAATTTACAAATATTAGAGTTACTAAACGAAAGAGGTCGTCTCGTACAAGAAGTTGGTAATTTAAAAGAAGTACAAGGTGTGAAACGTTTTGATCCTGTACGTGAAAGAAATATGCTGGATTTAATTGCAGAGAATAATAATGGTCCATTTGAAACTTCGACTTTACAACATATTTTCAAACAAATTTTTCAAGCTGGTTTAGAATTACAAGAAGATGATCATCGTAAAGCATTACTTGTTTCTCGTAAGAAAAAAACAGAAGATACGATTGTTGAAATTAAAGGTGAAAAAATTGGTGACGGAAATCAGCATTTTATTATGGGACCGTGTGCAGTGGAAAGTTATGAACAAGTACGTCAAGTTGCTGAAGCAATGAAAGAGCAAGGTCTGAAATTAATGCGTGGTGGTGCGTTCAAACCACGTACTTCACCGTATGATTTTCAAGGTCTTGGGTTAGAGGGATTACAAATTTTGCGCCAGGTAGCAGATGAATATGATTTGGCTGTTATTAGTGAAATTTTAAATCCGAATGATATTGAGATGTCATTAGATTACGTTGATGTTATTCAAATTGGTGCTCGCAATATGCAAAACTTTGATTTGCTAAGGGCAGCTGGTGCTGTAAATAAACCAGTATTATTAAAACGTGGTCTATCAGCAACGATTGAAGAATTCATTAATGCGGCAGAATATATTATGGCAAAGGGAAATGGGAACATTATTTTATGTGAACGAGGTATTCGCACGTATGAAAGAGCGACGCGTAATACGCTTGATATTTCCGCTGTGCCGATTTTAAAGAAAGAAACACATTTACCTGTCGTTGTCGATGTAACGCATTCTACAGGGCGACGTGACCTTCTCTTACCAACTGCAAAAGCAGCGATGGCAATTGGTGCAGATGCAATTATGGCTGAAGTACATCCAGATCCAGCTGTAGCTTTATCAGATGCGGCGCAGCAAATGAATATACCGCAGTTCAATGATTTTATGAATGAATTAAAATCATTTGGAAGTAAATTATAAAAACTTTTAATGAGCTGTTCCAAAAAGGGATTTTGGAACAGCTTTCTCTTATTGTATAGCGACTGTCATTGTCGATTTTTGTTGGTAAGTTGATATATTTAAAAAATCGCTGCTATAATTAGAGTTGCGGTCGATATATTTGGAAAATCGCTGATATATTTCGAGTTACAGTCGATATATTCGAAAAATCGCCGATATAAATTTCATTTACTATCGTACTGCTTAAAATAAGATTTCTACTTAGGAAACATCTATTTTTTTACAAAAAATGCCCTTTTTTCATAAAAAATACGAAAATACGAGAAAAGAAGCGAATTTTTTCGAAACTTTTGCGGGAAAATATTGTATGAGCCTGCGTTTTTATCGTATCATTAGTAAAAGGAAGAACTCGGGACGATTGGTGGCATCTGCAAATAGAGTTGATGTCTTTTTTTCATTCAAGTAACCGATACATAAAAATAGATAACAAAAATAGAAGGAGTGTGCGATGAGATGAACGTAACAATCTATGATGTAGCGCGCGAAGCAAACGTTTCAATGGCTACCGTATCTCGTGTTGTGAACGGTAACCCAAATGTAAAGCCTACAACAAGAAAGAAAGTATTAGAAGCAATTGATCGTTTAGGATACCGCCCGAATGCGGTAGCACGTGGACTAGCAAGTAAGAAGACAACTACAGTAGGTGTTATTATTCCTGATATCTCAAATACGTTTTATGCAGAACTTGCACGTGGAATTGAAGATATCGCAACAATGTACAAATATAACATCATTTTAAGTAACTCTGATCAAAACAAAGAGAAAGAGTTCCATTTATTAAATACGATGCTTGGAAAACAAGTGGACGGAATTGTTTTCATGGGTGAAGATATTACAGACATTCACATTGAAGAATTTAAAAAATCTCCAGTACCAATTGTATTAGCAGCGTCATTTGATGAGCAAAATGAAACGCCATCAGTAAATATTGATTATACACAAGCAGCTTATGATGCAATGAAGCACTTTATCGAGCAAGGACATAAACGTATCGGTTTCGTCTCTGGTCCTTTCATTGATAAAGCGGGAAGTGCGAAGAAGTTACAAGGTTATAAAAAAGCTTTAGAAGAAGCTGGTATTTCATATGATGAAAATCTTGTAATCGATGGAGATTACACATATGACTCAGGTATCGAAGCATTCGAAAAGCTTTGGAGCAATGATGAAAAGCCAACAGCAATCTTCGTATCTTCTGATGAAATGGCACTAGGTGTAATCCATGCAGCACAAGACGCTGGATTAAACGTACCAACTGACGTAGAAGTACTTGGTTTCGATAACACACGTCTTGCATTAATGGTTCGTCCGCAGCTTTCAACAGTTGTTCAACCGATGTATGATATCGGTGCAGTAGCAATGCGTCTATTAACAAAGTATATGAACAAAGAAAAAGTGGAAGATCACACTGTTATCTTACCTCACCGTATCCAATTTAGAGATTCAACGAAGTAAGTATAAAAAAGCTCACAGCGATTGCTGTGAGCTTTTATTCGTATTCAGGATAGTATTTTTGTACGACTGCATTTACCATTTCGTCTTTCTTAACGTGTAAAAATCTTGCGTACAGTTCTTTTCCGGTTTCAAATGGTGTATCGTCTAATTCAAACACATGCAACACTTTTCGGAACTTCCACGTTATTTGCTTACCGTACATATTATCGTACGTATCTTCAGATTGCATAGCAATTTTTTTACCAAGTTCGTGAGCATCTTCTAAATTGTTTGCTTTAACAAGAATAATACTTTCTTCAAAAAGTGTATCGTGATTCTCTTCATAATGCTCATCAATTTTCGTAGGATCAGGCTCACTACAATGAACAGATTCAAACAATAATTTTACAGCGTACATATTATGCTGCATGTTTCACTTTATAAATAATACTTGCGACAAGCGAAGCAGGTATTGTAAATACGTTACTTTGATAATGGTAATGTACTTGGGATTCTTCATAAGACATGTTATCATATAGTTCGTTTTGTGAGACACTCAATTTTTTCTGTTTTTCTTTGAGCATTTTAATGTAGTTGTACTGTATTGGGACGAGAATGATGAAATAAGCTAATACGATTAGTGAAATCCAAATCATTATGAACACTCCCTTACAAAGAATATTTCTCTATAACAATTATATCAATAAAAAGAAAAAATAACCATTTTTAGTGGGGCTAATTTTCTTCTAAAAATGCGAACAGTTCCTTTTGGTTTTTTAAATTGCGATCAATACATGTTCGAGCAACATATTTCAATCCTTGTAATAATGCATCTACGTGCAAAGTATCATAATGAATTATATTTCCCTCTACCATCGTTTCGTCTTTTTGCAAGTTAATTGATATTTTTAGTACAGTTATATTACTTTGTAAATTTACAACTTCTATGTAAAAAAACTGTTTGTCTAAGTCAATCGTAACATAATCGAATCGTTCGGATAGCTCTAATTTACATGTAGTAGTATAGTCCAAATGAAAGCCTCCTTATTGTATAAGTGTATGTTATAATGCCTTCGCTATAGATGGGGCTATTCCTTGTTATATGTCACATAAGTGCAAATTTAACTATTATAGGGCAATGTCATGTATAATAGAAAGAAAAGGCTTGTGAGGGGGGAAAAGAGATGATCGTTCTTTGGATAATTACGCTTTGTATGACTGCTATTTTTGCATATATGACGTTAAAACAAAATGGTTTAAAGCGATTTGTTCCAGGAAGTATTCTTGCAGGAATTGCCCTTATCACGTATGTAATTTCTATTTTTATTGAAAGTGTATCAGTAGATATGAGCACAAGTTTAATGTTTATTGGTATTACACTATTTGCAGGTAGCATTATGGTACTTATGGTTGCTGGTATTATTTTATTTATTCATATGAATTCGGAAACGTTATAGCATATAGAAAAGGCATGTCCCGAGGGACATGCCTTTTTATCCGTTCAATTATGCTCTATCTTTAGAAGAGTTTTGCTGTTTTAGTAAGTCGCGAATTTCGCCAAGAAGAACTTCTTCTTTTGTTGGTTCTGGAATTTCTTCCTCTTTTTCTTCTTCTTCTTTTTTAGATGTTAGTTTGTTGAAAACTTTAACAAACATAAAGATAGAAGCTGCGATAATTAAGAAGTCAAAAATTGTTTGGATGAAGTTACCATACATAACAGCAGATTTACCGTATCCAAAGTGTAAATCTGTAAAGTCAACGCCACCTAATACCATACCAAGTAATGGTGTGATGATATCTTTTACTAAAGAACTAACGATTTTACCGAATGCAGCACCGATTACAACCCCGACAGCTAAATCAACGACATTCCCTTTGAAAGCGAATTTTTTAAACTCGTTCCACATGTGTTAATCCCATCCTTTCCACGATTCATTATGAAATTTATAATTCCTATCAACATATTCTATAGAAATTTACGAGAGAAATAAAGAGGGAATGGGAATGAAAGTAAATTCTGAAAAATGTATCTGTTTTAATTTTTGTTTACATCATCTAGTAAAGATTGTAGCATTTGCTGTGTTTTTAATCCTTCTAATCCATCTACAACGGGCTTTGTATCGCCTTGTACACACTCAATAAAATGATGAACAGCATCTTCAAAACCACGTTGTTTTAACGTCGTATCCCATGATGGGGAACCACTTTGTGAAACTGAGTTTTCCTGTTCAATTTCAAATGTATTCATATTTTTTACGCGAATGATTTTCCCTGGCGTTACAAGTTCAATTTGTTCTAAATTAGTACCGGCATGGCGATGCATTGCAGTAGAAAGTAACAGTCCACTTGGAGTTGTATATGTATGATGTCCGTAAAGAAGTTCATTCTTTTCATTGATTTGCATCATATTGTGAACGGCGTTAAGGTCATCATTAGCTAACCAGCGAGCGGTATCTACAATGTGTAAATAATCATCTAACATAGTGAAGTCGTACGTATATGGCCCGACTTTATTTGTACGATGCTTTTCAATTCGAATCCATGAAATATCATTAGCCTGTTCTTTGGCAGCGACATACATAGGAACGAATCTGCGATTAAATCCGACCATTAATTTTCGGTTATACTTCTCGCTCAACTCGACTAGTTGCTCAGCTTGTTCCACTGTAGCTGCTAGCGGTTTATCAACATAAACGTCGATCCCTTTTTTTAGAAGTTCAGAAACGATTTCATAATGCGATGCAGTTGAACTATGAACGAAGATTGCATCGCATTCCGAAGCTAACATTTCAATAGAATGAAAGTCTTGAATTCGGTATTGCTGGCAAACTTGTTTTCTTTTCTCTGCATTAGGTGTAAACGCCCCTACAAAATTCCAATCAGTTTCTTTTGTAAGTGTTGGAAGATAGGCCTTTTGCGCAATACTTCCAAGTCCAATCATTCCGATTTTAGGTATATTCATTTTATCTCCGCCTTATTATTCAATATTTATATGCCGGAATAAATGTAGCATAGGATAGCTGAGAATGGCAAAAATGAAGAATCTATATTGAGAGATTCTTTATATCATAGTAAGTTCGCTGTCGCTTAATAATTTGTGTAGCATTTTTTCTTGATTTTGTTTAGCTGTTTTATTCCCTGTTTTAGCGTATAAGGAAATTAAATGGTGATACGTATTTTCTTCAAATGGATTCATAGATTGCATACGCATGCAAATATCAATTGCTTCAGTGTAACTCGCGCCTTCTATATAAAAACGAATAAGGGAAAAGGCGTGTTGAAAATATAAGTTTTGTAATCTTGTTCTTTCTCCTTCGCTCCACCAATAGTCCATATCAATAAGGTAATCTCCAGTATATAAAGAGAGGCATGCAATGTATTTATCTAATGTATCGCTACATATTTCTTTTGGAAGAGCGGCTGCTGCTTGTTCGAATAGATCAACATCAATCAAAATGTTTTGTAAATCGAGTTTATATCCGTCATTCACTCGAGTAATGTTTACATTCATTTCGTAAGCATGGATGGTTCTTCGAATTTGATATATGGCTGAATGTAGATTTACTCTTGCTTGTTCTAAATCAGTATTTGACCAGAGTAATTCAATTAAAGTATCTCTATTAATAACTTTATTTCGATTATGAACTAAAAATAAAAATAGTTCTTTCGCTTTTTTTGTGCGCCATTTTTCTAGGGGGATTTTTTTGTCTTTTTCATGATCTACATAATATAACTCACCAAGGCAATTGAGTATCGAAGTTTCTATTGTAGAGGAATTAGTTGTTTCAATCGTCATGCTTTGCATAAGACGTTGAATAGTGTTATGCAATCTTTCCCTCGTAATAGGTTTCATAATGTAATCCAATGCATAAATTTCAAATGCTTCAACCGCATAACGGTCGTGTCCTGTAATGAAAACTATTTTTATATTTTTATGTTTTGATTGTAGTTCGCGGGCTAACATAACGCCATTTTTTTCAGGTATCTCAATATCAAGAAATGCGACATCAATTGTATGATCTTTACTATAAAAACTAAGAGATTCACAATCATCAAAGCAAACGATATCTTTAAAAATTTGAAGTTCTTTTAACATCTTTTCAAGTCTTTGGAGTATTAATGGTTCATCATCAACAATAATTGCCCTCATAGTTCATTACCTCTTTCTTACAATCTTGTTTAATGATTTAACTCAAGTCATATCACCAATAAATATTTAGACAAAATAGGACATTTTTCATTCCTCCATAAATAACCATAAATATTACATGGTAATTATTTGTAATTACTATTATAAATGATTCTTATTAATTGTTATATACGATAAATTATTTAAATATTTATATTTTTTGATTTTTTGTTCAGTTTTTGTTCAGTGTCCCAATTTATACTTTGAGCGTAAAAGTAATTTAGCGAAAAAGGGGGAAATGAGGCGAGATAAATTTATGTTAAGTGAGAGGATGGAACGATGAAGAAGAACGTCACATTATTTATGTTGCTTCTACTCGTATTTCAAGTGATTAGCCCAGGGATAATAGCGGTTGCTGCTAATACGGTGGAAGCGGTGCAGCATAAGGTAACAACTAAATCGACAGGGAATATGTGTTTAAGGGAGCATGAAGGGGAGCTAAGTTTTAAGTGGCCAGCACCAAAACAAAAGAAAGTTGATTTTGTTATTGTGCAAGATGCAAGTGGAAGTTTCAAAGGCACAATGCCAAATGTGAAAAAAGCATTGAGCAATATCGTAGATGAACTAAATCCTGCGACGGATCGGATTATGGTAACGAGTTATCAAGATTATAAGGGATATAAAGCTAGTGACGGTCGTGTACTTGAAAGTAGAGGTAATGGGATTAAAACAACCTTGCAAGCAGGATTAACTAATAACTTTACCTCAGCAAAGAATGGCATCAATAAAATAACTCCAGATAGCGGTACACCAACTGCCAGTGGTCTTCAGTTTGCGTTAGCTGAGTATGAGAAAGCGAAGGGACAAAATGATCCAGACCGAGAAACAGTTTTTCTGCTTGTTACAGATGGTGTTGCTAACATTCGAAAGGATGGCTATATTTACAAATTAACAAATCAACTAACGGATCAGGGCACAGGTTATAGGTCGAATGAATATGGGCAAGATTATGTAGGTGCTTTGAAGGAAGTAACTACAGAGGCTCAAAATATAAAAAACGCGGGATATAAACTTGTTACAGCTTTTTGGGAAGATAAAAGTATACTAGCAGCATCTGACCAATATTATACTAAGTACGATAAAGAAGTAGGTCCATATGCAAGGCAAGAGTTAAAAAAGATGGCAACAAAACCGGAATGGTTTGTACTGGCAAATGATATTGAAGAGTTTACAAAAAATTTAATTGAAACCGTTACAAAAGTGACAAAAAAAGAAAAAGATAAGTTGATTTTAAATATTAATAATGATTTGCTCGTAACAGGTGTGCAAGGGTCTGGTCCAAATGGTGTTAATACAAAGCCTGTTATACAAGGGAATCAGATCATTTGGGATTTAGACGGACAGCCAGAAGGAACGTATAAAGTCACTTATAAGGTGAAGGAAAAAACACCGCAATCGAAAGAATTTAATGTTGCGGATGGATATTTTATGTTCTTTGATCAAAAGTTTGATATTCAAGCCGTCAAGGCACTTCCGAATGAAAATGCTACTAAGTGTAATACGGCGGTAACGAAAAAAGTTTCTGATTCAGATCAAAAACTGGTCGATGAGGCATTGTTAAATTCATTGCATGAAGAATTTGTATATGATGTCAATTACAACTTTGGATTTGATATGGAGTCAAAACAAGAAATCGTTATACAAGATGATTTGGAAGATATTTTAGAAGTTTTAGAGACGAAATTAGTAAATGAAAAAGGCGAAGTTGTAAATATAGCGCCAGTTATAGATAAAGAAAAGTCAATTGTAACGTATAAGTTGCCAAAGCAAAATGATTCGTACGCGTATTTAGCTGGTGGACAATATCGATTAACGATTAAAGCGAAGATAAAGATTGGTACAAATATCGATGTGATCAAAGGGTACCTAGATAAAGGTGGCGTTCCGAATACGGCAAAGCTCATTATAGATAACAATCCAGTTGTTTCTAATAAAGTCATTGTGAAGCCACCAATTGAAGAACCGAAATTACGCAAGACTGTATCGGATGATGATGAAAAGAACGTGGAAAAGGCTACATTATCCAATGTAAAAGAGAAGTTTGTTTGGAATGTGCAGTATGAATTTGGAAGTTCACCAAGTGGATACGATTCTATCGTATTACAAGATGATTTAGAAGATGTTTTAGACATATTAGATGTGAAGGTCATCAATAAAAAAGGTGAAGTCGTAAATATAAAACCCAAAATTGATACTGCTAAGAAACAGGTAATGATTGAAGTACCGAAGCAAGAAGGAAGTTATGTGTATTTAACAGGTGAAGTATATACGGTGCAAATTACATCTAAAATTGCTGATGGTGTAAATCAATCAGAATTAGCACGTTATATAGTAAAAGGTGGAATCCCAAATACAGCAGAGTTAGTACTAAATAATAAGTCAGTGAAATCTAACGAAGTGTATGTGGTTCCTCCGAAGGAAAAACCGAAAGTAACAAAAACCGTTTCTACTCAAAATGAGAAAGAAGTGGAAAAGGGTACATTGCAAGAGAGAAATGAAGAGTTTACTTGGAATGTAGCATATCAATTTGGTAATGATACAGCAAATTTAGAGAAGGTTACCTTACAAGATGACTTAGAGGATATTCTAGATATTTTAGATGTGAAGCTTATGAATGAAAAAGGTGAAGTTGTAAAAGTAACACCGAACATTGATAAGCAAACAAAGAAAGTGACAATTGAGTTAGAGAAGAAAGATGGTTCATATGCGTATTTAGCTGGTTTAAAGTACACGATGCATATTAAAAGCAAAATAGCAGAAGGTACACCAGTAGAGGTGTTAGCGAAATATATTGCAAATGGCGGCGTGCCAAATATAGCAGAGCTCATATTTGATAATACGCCAATTAGTTCGAATAAAGTAGTTGTTATTCCGCCATCTATAGGTAAGATCGAAATTGAAAAGGTAGATGCAGCTGATGAAAATATTAAGTTGCAACATGCGGAATTTCAAGTTTTTAACCAAGAAGGAAAAGAAGTTGGAAAGTTAATTACAGATGAAAATGGCAAGGCTAGCTTAGAGAAACTACCGTTTGGAAAATATACGATTAAAGAAGTGAAAGCGCCGAATGGATATATGTTGCTCCGTGATCCAATTGAGGTCGAGGTAACGGCAGCGACACCTACACAAACGTTAAAAGTAGAAAACAAAACAAGCGAGTGGGAAATTCCAAACACAGGCGGTGCTGGAACAAATGTATTTTATTTAATTGGTACTTTTTTAATGATTGTAGTTGTATTTTTGTTTTTCCATAAGAGAAATAGTAATTACTAGAATATTAAATTGGTAGAAGAGGAGAACGAGAAATGAAAAAATTTTTAAGTATGTTTTTAATCTTTTTGCTAGCATTTGCTTCATTGCCAAGTATGTTAATAAAAGCGGAATCGAAAAGTGAAAAAAAAGGCACGTTAACAATCCATAAATTTGAACAAGAGCCGCTTAATAATCCAGCTTTAAAAGAAAGTAGCTCTAAAGGAGTAGAAATTCCTAAAGATGCGAAGCCTTTAGCAGGAGTTGTGTATCAAATTAAACAAGTTGAATCATTTGGAACAATTTCAAACGATGGGAAAATTGTTAAAGAAGACATCAAACCAGTAAATGGAGTTCCAATTGAAGTTGAAACGAATGCGGATGGGATTGCATTTTTTGGCGATTTACCACTAGGTCGTTACGAAGTGAAAGAAATTTCTGGACCACCACATGTAAATATAGACACAAAAACATACAAAGTTGATATCCCGATGACAAGTGAAGATGGGAAAGTATTAACATATGATGTTAAAATTTATCCGAAAAATGAAACGAAACGTGGTGCAGTAGAATTAACAAAAATTGGTGTGGAAAATAAAGCGTTAAAGGGTGTTCAATTCTCTTTATATAAAGAAGATGGAACAGAGTTAGAAAAAGGTTTGGAGACAGATGGAAATGGTAAAATTCGTGTCGGTAACTTATCGTACGGGAAGTATTACTTTTTAGAAACGAAAGCGCTAGATGGTTATGTGTTGGATCCGAAAAAATATGAATTCTTCATTAAAGAATCTGGTGTAATTAATAAAGATGGTACAGTTACTTCTGGTGAAGTAGTTAAAGTTGATGTGAAAAACTATGAAGAACCAACAATTGATAAGAAGATTAATGGAGATTTAAACAATTTACCAATTAATACGAAGACGGATTATAACTATGATATTAAAACACTAATTCCAGAAGATATTAAGGATTATAAATATTATGTCGTAACAGATGTATTAGATAGTCGATTAGAAATTCAAGATCAACCAGTTGTAAAAATTGATGGTAAAGTAGTAGATGCAAGTGTTGTAGAAGTAGTTGTAGACGGTCAAAAAGTAACGGCTACTGTAAAAGATTTCTCTAAATTAGATAACAAAAAAGAGTTTCATTTGCAAATTAAAGCACAAATTAGAGATGGCGTAGAAACAGGAGTAGAGATTCCGAATACGGCAACAATTACATTTAAAAACAAAGATGATGTAACAGGTGAGAAGGCAACAAAACCAGTTATCGTTACTCCAACGACTGGTGGTATTACATTAACGAAAGTTGATGGGAAGGATGGTAAGAAATTAGAAGGTGCAGAATTTGCGCTGCAAGATACAAAAGGAAATCCAGTAGAAATCGATGGAAAGAAAGTAGTAGGTACATCTGATAAAAATGGTGTAATTACATGGAATAAGCTACCTTACGGTGAGTATCAAGTTGTGGAAACGAAAGCTCCAACTTATGAAAAAGAAGATGGTACAACAGGTAGTTATCAACAATTAAGAGAGCCAATTCATGTAAAGATTGATGCTGATCATAAAACAGTTACACTTACTGTAGAAAATAATAAGAGTGGATGGATTTTACCTTCAACAGGTGGTATCGGTACAATCTTATTTACTGTAGTAGGTCTTGTATTAATGATAATAGCAGCATTTGTTTTCTTTAGAAAAAAAGCAACAAATAATTAATAAGCGATTTAAACGGTAATGAAAAGAGGAGAGGGAGGCCTTTCCTCTTTTTCGGCATTTTAGCCCGTTATTTGAGGGCTAACAATCAGTGGGGTGAACAAAACCTACACTGATTAAAGTTTCACTTTATAGGAGGATATGATGAAACGTAACATTATATTTGGTGCTATTTTTTTATTGGGACTTTGTATTTTCTTATATCCAACAGTTAGTAATTGGTTAGCAACACGAGCTCATTATTCAGCGGTTAGTTCGTATGATAAAAAAGTAAAAGAGTTACAGCAAAAAGAAATTGAACGTAGGAAGAAAGAAGCGAATGAATATAATAAAAATGTCCAGACGACGTCACAGTCATTTTCGGATCCATTTAATGAAAAAGGGGGCGACGAGAGTGGACGTTCATATGCAGATGTATTAAATGTAGGTGAGAGTATGGGGTATATTGAAATTCCTACAATTGATGTAAAGCTTCCAATTTATGCTGGCACATCTGAAAATGTTTTGAGCCGAGGAGTAGGACATATTAATGCTTCTTCTTTGCCAGTAGGGGGAGAAAGTACGCATGCTGTTTTAACGGGGCATCGTGGTTTGCCTTCTGCTTTATTATTTACGGACTTGGATAAGGTGAAGAAGGGAGATACTTTTTACATACATTCATTAAATAAAGTGCTTGCTTATAAGGTGGATCAAATAAAAGTTGTATTACCAAATGAAACAAATGATTTATTAGTTGTGAAAAATAAAGATTACGTTACGTTAGTTACATGCACACCTTATGGAGTAAATACACATAGATTGATAGTTCGAGGGGAACGGGTTCCTTTTGAAGTGGAAGAAAAGGAAGCAGTTGTGGCTCAAGTGAATCCATTTGTAGTAGAAAAGTGGATGATTGGAATAGTAATCGTTCTATTATTTTTCATTGGAATGTTTCTTTATTTTAAAGTGAAAAAACGTTAAAGTACGAGTGATGGAAATATTTTTAGAATATAGTTATTATTCACTCGATAAAGAAAGTGTGATATGTTATGGTAAATATTTGAAAAGATTCCGTAATTTTATAAAGAGGGAATAAGTATGTCTAAAAGAAAAATATTGATAGTAGTATTCTTATTTATCCTTTGTATTGTCGGTTTTCGTTCCATTTGGTTTAAACAATCTCTTTATATAAATCAACCACATGCTGAAGAAGGGATAGTAAATTTATCAGATATAACATTTGGCGAAAAAAATTTAGTTACGTTAAATGGTGAATGGAAATTTTATCCGAATGTTTTACTTACCCCGGATCAAATGAAGGAAAATAATAAAGATTATGAATATATTAATGTTCCGGGGAACTGGAAAGAAAGAGTTGATCGTACTCATCAAAAAGAATATGGCACATATGCGCTATCTATCAAAGTGAAGAATTCGAATGAAAATTACGGCTTAAAAATACAGCGTGTTCATAATCAGTTCGATTTGTATGTAAATGGAGAACTTGTACAGGAAAGAGGAAGTATTTTTAAACCGAATGATGTACATAAAACTTCACTTACACCAACTGTCATAAAGGTAAAAGCGAATGAACAAGGGGTAATTAATCTTCTTATTCCTGTTACGAAAACGACACAAGAATCGAAACATGGCGGGATTACAGGTGGAGTGCGTTTTGGCAGTGAAAATGCTATTGTACAGGATAGCTTTAACAATCTTATGATGCAAATTATTGCAACGACAATAGTGTTTTTACATGGTATATATGCATTTATCATTTTTGTGATGAAGCCGAAAAATGTTGAGATTCTATATTTTTCACTTGGTAGTATATTTGCAGGTATTATATTTTTAATTACGGATGAACGTTTTTTGTTCTCTTTGTATGAATTTGAATTTTCAACATATATGAAAATTATATATACATCGTTTGTAGGTTTCGCTTTATTTATTTTACTGTATATGAAAAGGTTTTTACGAGGTTATGGGGACAATAAATTTATTTTATTTACCATCGTATTATGTGGAATTTATGTTTTCGTAGTATTGTTTTCTTCACCTAGACTAGTGCAAGATTTTGGATTTATATTATTTTTTACAATTATTATTCCATTCATTTTAACAGCAATTATTGTTTTACGAGTGGTGGAAAGTGGAAAGTATGATTTAATCTTTTTACTTTTTACAGTGATTAGTGCTACTTCTGGAGTATTGTGTGCGAGTTTTAAAGAGTTTGCGTTCATGTATAGCATAGGGTTTGCGAGGATATTTGATGCGGATTTTTATCCATTTGATATTTTTTTAGCAATGGTATCATTTTCGACTTTTTGGTTTATCCGATTCTTTCGCACGAGTGATGAGAATAGTGAACTGGTTGGAAAATTAAAAGAAGAGCATCATAAGAAAGATCAATTTTTAGCAAATACAGCGCACGAACTTAGAAATCCGTTACATGGGATGATGAATATTGCACAAAGTGTAATGGATGAAGAGAAAGCGATAAATGGTGAAAGTAAACAACATCTAAAACTATTAATGACAATAGGAAGGCGTATGTCGTATTTGTTGAACGATTTAATAGATGTTACAAGAATGGAGCAGAAAGGGATACCGATTCATAAGAGACCGGTTGATTTGCAACCAATTATTACAATGGTGATTGATATGCAAAAGTTTATTGGAGAAGAAAAGAAATTACAAATTATCGCGAATATCCCTGAACGGTTTCCATTTGTATTAGCTGACCAAAATCGTCTTATTCAAATTTTATTTAACCTACTTCATAATGCAGTTAAATTTACGGATGAAGGGGCTATTACAATTGATGTTGAAAAACGAAAAAATTACGCGGCTATTCAGGTTACAGATACTGGTATTGGAATTGATAAAGAAGCGCAAAAGCGAATCTTCCTTCCATATGAACAAGGTAGTGATTCATATGGTGAAAGTGGAGGATTTGGACTTGGGCTAAGTATTTGTAAACAATTAGTGGAAATGCACGGGGGAACACTTACTGTTACATCCGTTTTACACAAAGGCTCTACTTTTACATTCACATTACCACTTGCTGAAAGAGAAGAGATGCTAATTGTGTCAAAAGAAACAATTGAAAAAGTAGTGGAATTAAAACAAGTTGAAATGAAGGATAATCGAGTCGGTAATAGAAGGAGAATTCTTGCTGTTGATGATGATCCTATAAATTTAAAAGTATTAAAGAGTATATTACCACAAGATGAATATGAACTTGAAACGGTAACAACCGGAAGAGAGGTTTTGGAGCGGTTAAATATGGAGTGGGATATGATATTAGTAGATGTGATGATGCCGAAAATGTCAGGTTATGAATTAACAAAAATGATTCGTACCCAATACTCTATTGCAGAGTTGCCTATTGTACTGTTAACCGCTAGGTCGCAGCCAGAAGATATTTATACAGGATTTCTTGCTGGGGCGAATGATTACATTGTAAAGCCTATAGATGCACTGGAATTAAAAGTGAGAATTAATGCATTAACAGAGTTAAAGCAATCAATTCATGAGCGAATAAGAATGGAAGGTGCTTGGCTTCAGGCGCAAATTCAGCCGCATTTTCTGTTTAATACACTAAATACGATTGCTGCATTAGGTGAAATTGATATTGTTAGGATGGAGAAATTAATTGTTGAGTTTGGAACGTATTTAAGAGCCAGTTTTGGTGAAGAAGTGTTAGCGGAAACCGTACCTATACAGCATGAATTAGATTTACTTCAATCATACCTTTATATTGAAAGAGAGCGATTTGGAAAGAGAATACAGAGCGTGCTGGAAGTCGAAGATGGAATAGAATGTGTAGTACCACCGTTTTCTATTCAAACATTAGTAGAGAATGCTGTGCGTCATGGTATATTAAAAAAAGCAAAGGGTGGAAGCATTCATATAAAAATAGAGAGTGTGAGTGGATTTATAAACATTTCGATTGCGGATGATGGGATAGGCATGTCAGATGAAAAAATAAAAGAAATATTAGTGAAAAAACCGAATCAAAAACAGGGAATAGGTTTATTGAATACGGATGCACGATTAAAACAGTTATACGGAACTGGATTAGAAATAAAAAGTGAACTTGGAAAAGGAACGATTGTTTCATTCCAGCTTCCTGTTGTTATGGATAAATAAGGTTGTTAAAAAATCCGAAGTGATGAGCGCTTCGGATTTTTTAGTACATTTTTTACTTATTCCCCTCTAACAAAATCTTCTCTATCTCCTCAAAGTGATGAGTGCGAGCATGCTCTAGCGGGGTAACACCATCATTGTCTGGAATATTTACATCTGCACCGTGCTCAATAAGAAGGCGAATGACTTGTTGCTGTGTTTCGTTTCCGTTACTTAGTACTATGGCTTCCATTAAAGCTGTCCATCCCAGGTTATTTACATGATTTACATCAATATTTGTTCGAGTGAGGAGTTCTTTTATAACGTCAATATAGCCATGTTCTGAGGCTGGGATAAGAGCTGTTCCGCCGTAACGATTTGTAATCGTAGGATCTGCACCAGCATCAATTGTTAATTTTAAAATGTCTAAGTAACCTTCCGCACCGGCGTATAGAAAGGGATTATTTTTCATGTCATCTTGGATATTTACGTCAGCACCAGCTTCGATAAGTGCCTTTGCGGTTTTTACATCATTTTTGTATGTAGCAATCATAAGCGGAGTGCGTCCTTGACTATCCGTCGCATTTATATTTGCGCCTTGTTTTAGTAAAGATATAACAGTATTCGTTTCATTTTTTTCAGTGGCTGCTAGTAGTGCAGTCTCCATGTTTATCATCTCCTTTTTTACTTCTTGTTCTTGCGAGCATCCTTGTAAAAAAATTACGCAACATATCATACTGAATGTTTTTTTGAACATGGAATTTCAACCTCCTAATTTCAACTGTAAAATAGGAACATTAAATTTTTATAAACTGACGCTAAAATTACTATAAAATCGCTTGAGTAATTGAACATATATTTTTATGCTTATAAATAATAAGGTTTGATAAAGTGAGGATTTAAGATATGTCTATTAAAACAAGGTTTTTATTTTCTTATATTGCTGTTATCCTCGTTTCCATTACGCTTATATTAGTCGCGGGATTTTTAATCGTTTTTTCGATAACAGGTGACTTGGAAGCAGTGAAAAATTTCTATAAAAGTTCTTACATTCAAAAGCCGCTTACACCAGAAGAAGAGAATGCCTATCTTGAGTTGAAGTCAGCAGCCAAACAGCATCAATCTCAATTGCTAGATGAGTCGTTTGTCTCAGCAATAGAAAAAGAGGGTGTGAAAATAGTAGTAAGAAAAGGAGAAACACTTTCATATGCTTCAAACGTATTTGAAAGTGTATCTTTAAAAGAAGCCCTTCCGAAATTTGAATCAGCAAATATTAATAGTCGTGGTACAACGGAACTAGGCGATACATTTTATCGATATGTAAAGTTTGATTTTTATTTTCCTCAGGAAGAAGAGGGAAGTATATTTGTATTAAAAAAGCAAAGTTCATTTGTAGATCTTACACAAAAATTATTTCCAATCTTATTCGTATCGCTTTTACTACTAGCCATTTTACTCATTGGATTATTAAGTTACCTCGTTTCAAGAAGTGTAATAAAACCAATTTTTGTATTGAAAGGCGCAACGGAGAAAATTAAAGAAGGAAATTTAGATTTTCAAATACCAATTACATCACACGACGAAATAGGGCAATTAAATCAAGGGTTTGAGGAAATGAGGAAGAGATTAAAAGAATCGATAGAGATGCAAACACAGTATGAAGAAAATCGAAAAGAGCTTATTTCAAACATCTCTCATGACTTAAAAACACCGATTACATCAATTATAGGATATGTAGAAGGAATAAAGGACGGGGTAGCAAATACGCCAGAAAAAATGGATAAGTATTTAACAACTATCCATACGAAGGCAAAACATATGGACACACTCATTGATGAACTCTTTTTGTTTTCGAAGCTCGATTTGAATCGAGTTCCATTCCAGTTTGAAACAGTTGAATTAAATACGTTTATGCAAGAATTAATAGAAGAGATGCAGATGGATTTAAGTAAAGAAGGTATAGAAGTTAACTTACAATTACATGCATCAACACTATATGTAACGGCTGATTGTGAAAAAATAAATAGAGTGATATCAAATTTAGTTCATAATAGTGTGAAATACATGGATAAAGAAGAGAAGAAAATTACTGTAACAGTATCGAGTGATAATAATAAAGTTATTGTGAAAGTGATGGACAACGGATCAGGTATAGAAGCTGATACATTGCCGTATATCTTTGAACGTTTTTATCGTGCAGAGCAATCGCGGAATTCTAGCACAGGTGGAAGTGGACTTGGTTTAGCAATAGCGAAGCAAATTGTTGAAGAACATGGCGGGGAAATTTGGGCGGAAAGCGAGCTTGGTAAAGGCACAAGCATTTTCTTCTCATTGGAAAAAGTAGAGGAATGTGGTGAGTAAATTGAAAAGAATTTTATTAATAGAAGATGAAGTAAGTATTGCAGAATTACAGCGAGATTATTTAGAAATTAATGATTTCCAAGTTGATGTAGAGCATTCAGGAGAAATAGGTTTACAAACAGCTCTGCAAGAAGACTATGATTTAATTATTTTAGATATTATGCTTCCGAAAATGAACGGATTCGAAATTTGTAAACAAATACGTGCTGTAAAAGATATTCCGATTCTACTTGTTTCAGCAAAAAAAGAAGATATAGATAAAATTCGCGGACTCGGATTAGGAGCGGATGATTATATAACGAAACCGTTTAGCCCGAGTGAATTAGTCGCAAGAGTAAAAGCACATATTGCCCGTTATGAAAGATTATTAGGAAATGTAAGTAAGCAACGTGATACGTTATATATTCACGGAATTTCTATCGATCAACGAGCGAGAAAAGTTTTTATAAACAATGAAGAAGTTGCGTTTACAACGAAGGAATTTGATTTATTAACATTCTTTGTTACACATCCAAACCAAGTATTAAATAAAGAACAGTTATTTGAACGCATTTGGGGATTAGATTCCGCTGGTGATTTAGCCACTGTTGTCGTCCACATTAGAAAGCTACGTGAAAAAATTGAAAGAGATCCTGCTCACCCGCAATATATTGAAACAGTATGGGGAGCTGGTTATCGTTTTAACGTGTAATATACCTGCCGAGTAATTGGCAGGTTTTTTATGTTATTTGTCAAAAGGAAATAATAGGTAATTTGTGTTAAGATATAAAGAGAGATAAAACATAGTAGAGCATGAGAGGGTGTGCTACATTTTGGGAGATACATTACAAGATAATAAATCAAACAAGGTCTTAAGGATTGGAACTAATATTATAATTATTTTATTAATTATTGGTGCAATACAAATGTTTTATGATAAAGATTATACAAATGATCATTTCGGCTGGTTATTTTTAGTATTAGGTTGGATAGTTAGAAGCATTTTTAATATTACGATAGGTTTAAAAGAAGGAGATAAAAAGTCAGTGTTGTTTGATGTAGGTTTGGTGCTCTTTTCCTTTTATCTTTTATTTTTATATAGTACGAAATATTTCTTCTGAAAATTTAGCTCATAGTCTTATAGAGACTGTGAGCTTTCCTTAATAATAACGGTACTGGCGTAACGATTTATAAAATATTTGAGTAGTAGAAGTAAACAGGGTCGCTTCTTCTAAAAAAGGATAATGGTTGCTGTTTTCGAATGGAATGAAGATAGAGTTACGTATCCCATCATGTATCTCGATAGAATATTGAACTGGACACTGCACATCATATCTTCCGCATATAATAAGTGTCTTTGTTTGGATGAAAGGTAAATACTCTCTTAAATCAAATGAAGGATATTCATTGGCGAAAGCGTTCATCCGGCTAACGGACATTGTTTTATTGATTGGTTTACAAAAATAAGAGTTGTAGTTTTCTGGTTTATACAATGATAATTTTGTTCTCTCAGTAGATAGTTCTTTTCGTTCTTCACTTGTAAGGTGAGGGCTTTTTAAGTTTTCGATGTGTTTTTGCATATAATGAAACTGTGGATGTGCTGGGTGATAAATGCAAAATGGTGTTTCGGTATAGTTACTTGCTGCAGCTCCTGCTACGACTAATGATTGTAAGGAATTTGGATATGTAATCGCATATAAAAGTCCAAGCATACCACCTGTTGAATGACCGGCGAAATGCCATGTTGGAAGTTGTAATGCTTCTCGTATTGCTTCTAAGTCGTGGATTGTTTCAATCATGCTTAATTCGTTTTCTGACTGGGCGGTTACAGAGCGACCAGTATCTCGTAAATTAATGAGAAATACACGATGCGTAGCAGTAAAAACATCCGCAAAGTAATCACCAGTTTCATTAAATTGTGAATAGTGATGTGTAATACAAAGCGATTCGCCATTTCCTTTTGTAAAGAGTTCAAATGTACCGCGTTTCGTGTTGATTATTTGTTGTGTCCACATAATATCACGACCTTTTCTCATAAAAGTTGGGCCAGACTGTTATAAAATGAAAATATATCAGCGATTATTAGAATATATCGGCGCAACTCGGAATATATCAGCGATTATCAAAATATATCGGCGTAACTCGGAATATATCAGCGATTATTAAAATATATCGACTTACCGACAGAAAACGACAATAATAGCAAGCTTTAAATAAAAGGAGGCTATTCAAAAACGAGCCTCCTTTTCGTTTAGTATAAAGATTTTGTCATATTATTCCGAATAATTTCAAGGGATTTCGCTACAGTTAATGCGTTTTTTTCTTCAATTTCTGGTTTACGGGGGATAGGTTTATACATGTTGTCTGGATCTTCCCATGTGAGGGGAAGTTCTGTTTCTGCTTGTCCTTTCCAAGCTTCAATCCATTCTGGAGGGAGATAACCTGAGATGTTTTGGATGTTGTTCATTTCGAGCCAAATGAGTGCCCATGCTCTTGGTACGACACGCCAATGGTCATAGCCGCCACCGCCGACAGCGATCCAGCGACCTTCGCAATATTCATTAGCAATTTCACGAGCGAGCTTCGGTATTTCGCGGTAAATATTCATTGTCGCACAAAGATGTGTAAGTGGGTCATAATAATGTGCGTCAGCACCATTTTGCGTTAAAATAATATCCGGTTTAAAGTACGCTGCAACTTCTGTTACAACAGTTCGATATGATTCTAAGAACGATTCATCTTCTGTAAAAGCATCGAGTGGAACATTAAAAGAATAACTATAACCATTACCTTGGCCACGTTCGTTTACAGCGCCAGTTCCAGGGAATAAATAACGACCAGTTTCATGCAGTGAAATGGTGCATACGTTAGGGTCATCATAAAACGACCACTGTACGCCATCACCGTGATGAGCATCTGTATCAATATATAAGACGCGTAAACCGTATTTCTTTTGAATATATTTTATTGCGATAGAACTGTCGTTATAAATACAAAAGCCAGATGCTTTGCCGCGAAAGCCGTGATGTAAGCCGCCGCCCAAATTAAGTGCGTGTTTTACTTTTCCGGAAAGAACAGCATCGACAGCTGTTAACGTACCGCCAACGAGCAATGCGCTTGCTTCGTGCATATTTGGGAACATCGGTGTATCTTCTGTTCCGAGTCCATATGTCATTGCAATTGATTTTTCTAACTTTCCTTCTCCAGCACGTTTTACCGCATTTATGTACTCCTCTGTATGAACGTAGGCGATCTCTTCATCTGTAGCCATCCGTGGTGAGATGATTTGAGAGGGAGAGATGAAACCGCCCTTTTGTAATAAATCATACGTAAGTGTGACGCGCAGTTGGTTAAAAGGATGATCAGGGCTAAATGAATAGCCCCGAAAGTCATCCGAATAAATAAACGCGCTACTCATGCTTGCATCCCCATGATGTTTGGCCATAATACGCGGTAACCTTCTGCTTCAAGTGCATCAATCACTTTTAGAGGATTCATCGTTTGAATGCGGAAAACGAGTACTTTATCATTCTCGTCTTTTGCTGGGTAGACGAGAACGCTCACGATATTTATTTGTAAATCACTAAAAATAGCAACGACTTTTCCAAGAATACCAGGTTCGTTTTTTACTTGAATTTCAATTTGCGAACTTGGTTGATGTGCTCCTGTTAATTTTACTAATGTGTGCAGTACTGTAGATTCAGAAATGATTCCAACTAACTTCCCGGCCTTTGTAACAGGAAGACAGCCAATTTTATTTTCAAAAAATAAAGTAGCAATTTCCTCAACGAAATCGAGAGGATGGCAAGTCATAACAGGATGTTTCATAATAAGTTCGAGCGGTTGCTGTAGCATATCGATTGAAACTTGTTCATCTAGAATAGACGGACTTGCATCTCTTACATCCCGATCAGAAATAATGCCTACGACGTGATTATTTTGATCGACAATTGGAATGTGCCGAATGCCTTTCGTGCGTATCGTTCGGATTGCTGTTTCGATTGTATCGTTTGGATGCAATGTAACTACATTTTGATTCATAATTTCTTCTACAATCATTCCAGTTGCCCCCTTTATTAATACATAAAACGATTGTGAAAACGTAGACGATCAAAAGCTTGAATAGAATCCGTATCAACGCGTTTACCGATGCGGACCATTAAACAGTTGGCAGGATGTGAACAAATTTCAGGATCGTCTGTAGCCATCCATTGTAACCCGCCAGCATTCATCATCTTCTCCATTACTTTTCGGTATTCCCACACATTCAATCCTGTTTGTTTCAAATCCCAGTGCCAATAATATTCAGTCGTCAATATAATGTAATCTTCCATATAATCGTCCATCATAGAAACCTCTAGTAAGTTCTTTCCGACAGAACTCCCGCGGAAGGCTGGGACTACTTCAATTGCCCCAAGCTCAATTAAGTTTTCCATTTTTCCTTCTGACCATCGTTCAAGTGGATCAGGATACAAGTATGTAACATATCCAACAATTGTTTGGTCATGTCTAGCAATAATGAGACGAGCTTCTGGTAATTTAGAAATTTCGACAATTGCTTTATATTGTTGCTCGGCAGGACGAAACGCAATTAAGTCTGGATGAAACTCATACATTTCTAAGTTATGTGTAGAGACAGGACCTTCAATAATTAAAGTGCCTTTCGCCGTTTTTAAGTTTCTAGCATTATATATTTTTTTATGAATCAATGTATTGCTCACCACCTTGAGGGTTTGTGAATCTATTAATATCGTACTTTATAATATATGCGATGTGAATCGAAATTTGTCATTAAAAATTTGTCTAAAAATCAACAAATATACTGAAAATTTTAAATAATGTCATTATAATAGATAATAGAATACATAGGAGGGGGATGTAAAGTATGAAAGTAGAAACGCTTCCTGTCATTAAAGGAGAAAATAATTTGCCGAATTATGATGAGGCATACGCGAATTTTAACTGGGAAGAGGTTAATAAAAACTTTACTTGGAATGAAACAGGCCGAGTAAATATGGCGTATGAGGCAATTGATAAGCATGCGAAATCCGATCGAAAGAATAAAGTAGCTCTTTATTATCAAGATGGATCGCGAAAAGAGAAATATACATTTAAGGAAATGAAGGATTTTTCTAATAAAGCAGGAAACGTCCTTAAGAATTATGGCGATGTAGAAAAAGGCGATCGCGTTTTTATTTTTATGCCACGTTCTCCAGAGTTATATTTCGCACTTTTAGGTGCAGTGAAATTAGGAGCAATTGTTGGACCGCTATTTGAAGCATTTATGGAAGGCGCAGTTCGCGATCGCTTAGAAGATAGCGAAGCAAAGGTGTTAATTACAACGCCTGAATTGTTAGAGCGCGTACCATTAAATGATTTACCGGCTTTAAAAACAGTTTTCCTTGTTGGAGATAATGTAGAAGAAGGCGGTAAAACGGTAGCGTTCAATCCTTTATTTGAACAAGCTTCAAAAGAATTACATATTGAATGGTTAGGCCGTGAAGACGGCTTGATTCTACATTACACGTCTGGTTCTACTGGTAAGCCAAAAGGTGTGCTTCATGCGCAAAACGCAATGGTTCAGCACTATCAAACGGCGAAGTGGGTATTAGATTTAAAAGAAGACGATGTATATTGGTGTACTGCTGACCCGGGCTGGGTAACTGGAACAGCTTACGGTATTTTCGCACCGTGGTTAGTTGGAGCGTCAAACGTTATTTTAGGTGGACGCTTTAGTCCAGAAGCTTGGTATGAAGCACTGCAAGATTACGGTGTGACGGTTTGGTACAGCGCACCAACAGCATTCCGTATGTTAATGGGAGCTGGACAAGACGCAATTAAAAAATATGACTTATCACAAGTGCGCCACGTATTAAGCGTTGGTGAGCCGTTAAATCCAGAAGTAATTCGCTGGGGTATGAACGCATTTGGACTTCGTATTCATGATACGTGGTGGATGACAGAAACAGGTGGACAAGTTATTTGTAACTACCCTTGTATGGAAATCCGTCCAGGCTCAATGGGTAAACCAATTCCAGGTGTGAAAGCAGCGATTGTTGATAATGAAGGAAATGAAGTGCCTCCTTACACAATGGGTAACTTAGCAATTGCGAAAGGTTGGCCATCTATGATGCGTGGGATCTGGAATAACGAGCAAAAATATGAATCTTATTTCATGCCGGGAGATTGGTACGTATCAGGTGACTCTGCCTATATGGATGAAGATGGATACTTCTGGTTCCAAGGGCGTATTGACGATGTAATTATGACGTCAGGTGAGCGCGTTGGTCCGTTTGAAGTAGAAAGTAAATTAATTGAGCACGCTGCTGTTGCAGAAGCTGGTGTAATTGGTATTCCTGATCCGGTGCGCGGCGAAATTATTAAAGCATTTATCGCACTTCGAGCAGGATACGAACCATCTGATGAATTAAAAGAAGAAATTCGTCAATTTGTAAAGAAAGGCCTAGCAGCTCATGCAGCGCCACGACAAATTGAATTTAGAGATAAATTACCGAAAACGAGAAGTGGTAAAATTATGCGCCGCGTATTAAAAGCGTGGGAGTTAAACTTACCAACAGGTGACTTATCAACGATGGAAGATTAAGAGAGAAAGGTCTGAACGAAAAATGTTCAGGCCTTTCTTTTTTATGATATCATGAACTTATATATATAAGTTAAAGGGGATAGTATGATGAAAACAGAAAAAGAAAAGATGATACTAGGTGAAATGTACATACCAGCTGATCCAGTTTTAGTTCAAGAGAGGGAGCAAGCTCGTATATTAACGAGAAAATTAAATGAAACGCCAGAAGTACAATTAAAAGAGCGTAGCGAAATCGTAAAAGAACTATTCGGAACGACTGGAGATAACATTCATCTTGAATCTTCTTTCAGATGTGATTACGGCTATAACATTCATGTGGGTGAAAATTTTTACGCGAACTTTGACTGTACCATTTTAGATGTATGTCCAGTAACAATCGGAGTGAACTGTATGTTAGCTCCAGGTGTTCACATTTATACAGCAACGCACCCGCTTGATCCGGTAGAGCGCATAAGCGGATCAGAATACGGAAAACCAGTTACAATTGGCGATAACGTATGGATTGGCGGAAGAGCAATTATTAATCCAGGTGTAACAATTGGAGACAATGCGGTGATCGCATCTGGTGCTGTCGTAACGAAAGATGTGCCTAATAATGTAGTAGTTGGCGGGAATCCTGCAAAGATTATAAAAAAACTAAAATAATATTTGAACGAAGTGCCTTCCTCGTCTGTATACATTTATGAAAGAATAGATGAGGGAGGCTTTTATATGTCTAATAAATTACTTCTTACTTTTGCTGTAATTGGAATTATAGTTGTATTTTCTTGTGGTCTTTTCTTACCGATACCAATTGGATATAGAGTATCAATGCTTACAGCTGGAGTTATAATGGGTGTTATGTTTTCAATCATTATTCCATTTGATAGAAAACATATAGTACGGAAAAATGGATATAAAATTGATTTTACAAAAACAAAAGTGTATTTTCGCTGGAATGTATTTGACACTATTTCTATCTGCCTTGCGTTGTATGCATGCATATGTGTGCAAGCGTTAAATACTTTAGTTACTATGGGATTTACGATTCAAAACCCATATGTGCAATTTTTTACAAATCAATCACAATTGTGGATTTTTATTGCGATTGCATATTTAATTTCCCGTATTTCATTAACGTTAAAAGGAATAAAGGAGATCAAAAATCATGGCGCAGATTGGGATTGAGGAGGAGCTCATGCTTGCGTATCAAAGTGGAGATAAACAAGCGGGAGAAAGACTATATGTTTTAATCAAACCAGCGCTATACACATTTTTATATCGATTTAACCGAGATGAACAATTAAGTATCGATCTTGTGCAAGATACGTTTTTGACGCTAGAGCGTAAGAAACATATGTATGAACTTGAAAAAGGTAAAATAAAAACGTATTTATTTCAAATTGGTTATCGTCTTATGATTAATAAATTAAATAGGAGAAAAAAGTGGCGTACGCTTTTGCCATTTTTAGTGCCGATTCCGGAAAAAGAATTTTCTCACGAAGATCGGCTCACAGTAAGAGAAGCAATTTTGAAAGTTCCAGAAGAGCAAAGAGCGGTCCTAATCCTTTCTTATTATCATGACATGCAGCAAAAAGAAATTGCAGAGATATTAAACATTCCGATTGGAACGGTGAAATCGAGACTTCATAACGGGATAAAGAAATTGAAACAATTGCTGGAGGTGGACGAAATTGAGCGAAAATCCCTTTAAGAGTGAATATAAGTTAAAGCAACATTTAGATAGTGATCATGTAGAAATACCAGACTTTCCAAAAACGGTAAGTCGATTCGATCGATTAATCGGGTTTCTTGGTTCCCCAGCGAAAGATCCTGTGGAGGCGACCATTGGGAATGATTTATCGATTGTGTTTCATGTATCGTTATTAGTTGGGGTTCCAATTCTTTCTCTTATTACGATACTCTTTATGGTGTTGTAAAGGATTGACAAGAAGGGAAACCTGACCTCTATTTGACATGCCTATATAAATGATGGTATAAAGAAAAGTATATGAATAATTGAGCGTGGAAAGGGAGAAGTAGTGATCATTTCCCTGTTTTAGAGAGCTGATGGCCGGTGAAAATCAGCACATAGATGATCGCGAATTACGCCCCTAGAGCATCTTTTTTCGATTGAATTTTATTCAAAAGGGAAAAGACGGTGCTAAGCCGTTATGTAAATAAGGTGGTAGGCTTTTTTGCCTGCAACTAGGGTGGTAACGCGATAATCAAAATCGTCCCTTATTTGAAGGGGCGATTTTTTTATGTTTTCAACCTTCACGCCAGTAATGAACTTAAAGGAGAGTATGTAGGATATGGGTATTTTACAAGATCTTGAATTTCGCGGTCTAATTAATCAGCAAACAGATGCTGAGGGCCTTGAGCAATTATTAGAAAAAGAAAGCGTTAAATTATACTGTGGTTTCGACCCGACAGCGGATAGCTTACACATTGGTCATATGTTACCAGTATTAATGTTACGTCGTTTCCAATTAGCTGGTCACCAACCAATCGCACTTGTTGGCGGTGGTACTGGTATGATCGGTGACCCGAGTGGTAAAAAAGCAGAACGTACATTAAATACGAAAGATACAGTTGCTTACTACACAGAAAGCATTAAAAACCAACTTTCAAACTTCTTAGAGTTTGAAAACGTGGACAACCCAGCAACGATGGCTAACAACTACGACTGGCTTGGTAGCTTAGATGTAATTTCATTCTTACGCGATATCGGTAAAAACTTCGGTTTAAACTATATGTTAGCAAAAGATACAGTAGCATCTCGTTTAGAAACTGGTATTTCATTCACTGAGTTTAGTTACATGATTTTACAATCATACGACTTCTTAAACTTATATCAGCAACATAATTGCCGTCTACAAATCGGTGGTAGTGACCAATGGGGTAACATTACAGCTGGTCTTGAATTAATCCGTAAATCAGAAGAAGATGCGAAAGCATTCGGTTTAACAATTCCACTAGTTACTAAATCTGACGGTACGAAGTTTGGTAAAACCGAAGGCGGCGCAATTTGGTTAGACCCAGAGAAAACAACTCCTTACGAGTTCTACCAATTCTGGATTAACACAGATGACCGCGACGTTGTTAAATACTTAAAATACTTCACATTCTTATCTCATGAAGAAATTCTTGAGCTTGAAAAGCAAGTAGCTGAAGCGCCAGAAAAACGTGCAGCACAAAAAGCATTAGGTTCTGAAATGACAAAACTTGTTCATGGTGAAGAAGCATTAGAGCAAGCGATTAAAATTTCAGCTGCATTATTCAGCGGTTCTGTAGCAGAACTGACTGCAAGCGAAATCGAGCAAGGATTCAAAGACGTACCATCTGTAGAACGTACTGCAGAAGATACAGTATTAATCGACTTACTTGTAGAAAGCAAAATCTCTCCATCAAAACGTCAAGCACGTGAAGATGTAACGAATGGCGCAATCTACGTAAACGGTGAGCGTACACAAGCATTAGACTACGTTGTAACAGAAAACGACCGCATCGAAGGTAAATTCACAATCATTCGCCGCGGTAAGAAGAAATATTTCTTAATTCGTTACTAATTAGAAACGAATGTAAACAAATAGTACCCCGAATTGTAGGCTGAAAAGTCTATGATTCGGGGTTTTTATGTATGGATTTAAATCGCCGGATCTTTTCTTTTAAATAGAATATAAAGAATTAATATGAGCATATAAAGTAAACTAACTAGCATAACGATAAATGCTGTTGGATAAAATTTTGCCGCATATATAAAGAAATCGATTTGATAAATATCTTGGTAATTTGAAACGGTGCCTTTAAAGTAATTTGTAAACTTAGCGCTATATTTCCATTCATCAGGATTATCTATTAAATTACTCCCCTGATACCAACTCATCAGTGCGGAAGTAATAAATAGCATAAATGAACTTCCGAGTTGAACCATTTGATTTATTGTCAAAAAGAATCCACCTCCCATTTTATGGTTATTATAACGTGCATTCATATGCTTGTAACCATTTTGTTGTAATCTCCTTTTCGAGTTCATACGGAAATCACATGTAAGCGGTATGATAAATGTATAACAACTAGAAAGGAGTGGTAAAACGAAATGTCACTAGAAGCGCTCATTATTTTTTCTTTGCTAAATGCGGGTCAGCTTGCAGAGAATTCGAAGGTGGATGTACATAAAGAGCAGAAAGATGCTTATGTATATGTTCAGAAAGAGGAAAATAAATAACTTTAATATATATAAATAAAGGCTGCCAGAGAAAGGTTTTAGTTTCTTTGGCAGCTTTTCTATTGAAATGTTTTATTCATCCTCATTTTGGAAGCATTAGGTGACTAAAACAACTAATGTAAGTTTATTAATTATAACTACATCTTTATCTTTATCTTTTTCGTCATCATAATCAACTGATTTTGTTTTTCCACCTACAAAGTTAGCTAAAATACTTGTTATTGATTCTGAGTCTAGTAATTTGCCGATCTCAATATTTTGCTTCTTTGGCACATACCCCTTTAAACTCCATTTTGTACATTTTGTATTTCATTCAATGTTGAAGACATTATATCTACATAATCTATCATAGCACCTATGTTTAACTTGGCTGTTTCAGTATCATTTTCATTTAAAGCTATAAATGCTTGGTCTACCATTTGTTTAATTGCTCTTGCATCGTCTCTTAATTGAACTTTGAAGTAATCATACTCCTTAGGAGGTTCTATACTTGCTAGTCTATTAGCTCTCCCACTTACTCTACTTAATTCTCCCTTTAATCCTGTTTGAGTTGTTTTCCACGTTCCATCTTTTTCAGCTAAGGATTTAATAGATTGAACTGCCGTCTTTAAGTCATTAGAAGTATCCTTAATATCTTCTTGATACTTCTCTAAAGGAGAAGATGCACTAGAACCTTTAGTTAACTGCTTATCTCTATACTCTCTTTCCTCAGCTAGTGTTCTACCTTCTCCAATTACAGCTTCTTTTACTGTTTTATCGTTTGAGACTTCATTTTTATCTGTATCCTCTTTCTTTTTCGTTACCTCTTTTTCTTCCTTAGCTTTCTTTTCAGCAAGCAATTTTTCCTTTTCAGCAAGCAATTCTTCCTTTTTAGCAAGCAATTCTTCTTTTTCCTTGTTTAGCTTATCTGCTTCTTTGTCTATTGACTCGTCTTTCTTCTTTTCTGACTCTGAAATCTTTAAGCTATCAGTCTTATTCTCTTCTGTATTGTTCTTAGAACATCCTACCCACGCTACTAACATAAGTGGTAATGCTAAAAAACATATTAGTTTCTTTGCTTTCATTGCGTATACTCCTTTTAAAAAGAATTGTAATTAATTAACATATGAAACTATAACATAAGTTACATAAATAAGATATATAGATATTTCATCCTTAAGAGGGTTTTAACAATATGAAAACATGTATTACGGTTGTGGAGAATCCCACTCCGTATACTTTTAAAAAATTCCTTTATAAATTCCTTAGCGTTTGGGGGCTTTTTTATGCTTTCATAAACTCTTTATCAAAGAAGTTGTTTACGTAACTGATTATTTTTGTAAGGGTATTAATAAAACTCAAAGCGAACTTATCCATATTCATAATGAAAGGGTGATGAAATGATTATTAGAGAAGGTATTGAAGTAACTAGAATAACTTTAGATGGTATGAATTACCGATTCCAGAAGGGGATTCTGAGTTTCTGCTTCGTGCTGGATATTGGGAAGTTGGTGAAAAAGTAGAAAGAATAAATCGTGAGGAAATTCTGGCGGATTATGACAGAAAGGTTTTTCTGGAAGATGGAAAATTGTGTACGATACTCACTTACAAAGGGAATAAAAAGAAAAGATGTGATAGAGGATGAGTGAAGAACAAATTATTCGTGATGAATATGAGTATGTGGTGAAAGTAATCCTTACAAAGGAACAGCGGAAGAAATTTTTAACACCGTTAATACCAGCTGTACGGGAGCTAATTATAAAAAGGAAAGTAGAACAACGAAATAAGCAAAATGAAAGTATGAAAGAAGGTGAATAACAACATTCTTGATATTAAAATAGATGAACAAAAGATTGAAGAACTTTTCTTAGAAGAGTTACGAAAACGGCTAGATCATATTGAACATAGAAAAATGTTTTGGGATATGAAAGAATTGTGTAGACAAACATGTATGAGTGGAAATTCCATCAGAGAAAATTGCTTTTATGATGAACGTTTCCCGAAATTTAAAATAGATGGAAAGTGGTATTTTTCAGCGTTAGAAGTGGAAAAGTTTCTTCTTATGTAGATAAAAGAACAATGAACAATTTTAAAGAAAGAAGGGCTAATAATTATTAATTACTAATAAGATGAATGTACTACGGACCTACAGAGGTTTTATTATTTTACTTACACTTATCCATTTCTATACACACGCCAGCCATATTATTTTTTGCCCCCAGTACATTCTTTTTTATGCTTTATATAAATAAAAAAAGCCCAGGAACCTTGAATTAACAAGGTTCCTAAGGCTTTTAATACGACTCTTTTCAGAGTACCGAGATTAACGAGAGTAGAACTCTACGATTAATGCTTCGTTGATTTCAGCTGGTAACTCAGAACGCTCAGCGTGACGAGTGTAAGTAGCTTCTAATTTGTCAGCATCGAAAGTTAAGTATTCTGGTACGAAGTTGTTAACTTCGATCGCTTCTTTAACAACAACAAGGCTGTTAGATTTTTCGCGAACGCTGATAGTTTGACCAGGTTTTACACGGTAAGATGGGATATCTACGCGAGCGCCATCAACCATGATGTGACCGTGGTTTACTAATTGGCGAGCTGCACGACGAGTGCGAGCTAAGCCCATACGGTAAACTAAGTTGTCAAGACGAGCTTCAAGAAGGATCATGAAGTTTTCGCCGTGCTTACCAGGCATTTTACCTGCTTGGTCAAATGTGCGACGGAATTGACGCTCAGTCATGCCGTACATGTGACGAAGTTTTTGTTTCTCTTGTAATTGTAAACCGTATTCTGAAAGTTTCTTACGTTGGTTAGGACCGTGAGGACCTGGTGCGTAAGGGCGTTTTTCTAATTCTTTTCCTGTGCCGCTTAGAGAGATTCCAAGACGACGAGACAGTTTCCAAGCTGGACCTGTATAACGAGCCATAGTTGACTCCTCCTTTAAAAATGTTTTTATTTACGTAAAATAAAAACAGACGTAATCGATATTTACGGGCATTTTGTTTTCATGTACCTTCGCTCCAGCAGCAGGGAGTTACGAGATACACCTCCGTAGAGGAACAAAATACAAACGATAAACTCACATTACAAGGCTGCCTTTTTATTTTACACAAACGCTATTATATCTTTTACCCAGAGTTTCGTCAAGCGAGTACGTTTTTGTTTTATGCATATAAATTTTGGAAATTAATATAAGAAGGAATTTAAAACAATATAGAAGAAGAGATAGAAACACAAATAAAGCGCTTACATAAAATGAAGGAAAATGTTCATCAAATTTTTATGGATGAATATGCGGCAATAAAAACATAAGGGGGATGTTTTTATGAAAAAGAAGCATATGGAGACAGCGTTAATTCATCACGGTTATACATCTGAGGAACATAAAGGAAGTTTAACACCACCTTTATTTCAAACTTCTACATTTACATTTGAGACTGCGCAGCAAGGAGAGGCGAGTTTTGCGGGAGTGGATCCATCTTATATTTACTCACGGCTTGGAAATCCAACTGTGAAATTATTTGAAGAACGTATGGCGGTGTTAGAAGGAGGAGAAGAGGCACTTGCCTTCGGATCTGGTATGGCAGCTATTTCAGCGACTTTAATCGGTTTTTTAAAGGCTGGAGATCATATTATTTGTTCAAATGGATTATACGGATGCACGTACGGTTTTTTAGAAGTGTTAGAAGAAAAATTTATGATTACGCATTCGTTTTGTGATATGGAGACAGAGGTTGATATTGAAAATAAAATTCGCCCAAATACAAAGCTTATTTTCGTTGAAACACCAATTAATCCGACAATGAAATTAATTGATTTAAAACAAGTGATTCGGGTTGCGAAGCGAAAAGGCTTACTTGTTATTGTTGATAATACGTTTTGTTCACCTTATTTACAAAGGCCGCTTGAGCTTGGCTGTGACGCTGTTGTGCATAGTGCGACAAAATATATTGGTGGTCACGGTGACGTTGTAGCAGGTGTAACAATTTGTAAAACGAAAGCATTAGCTGAAAAGATTCGCCCGATGCGAAAGGATATCGGCGGTATTATGGCGCCGTTTGATGCGTGGTTATTATTACGTGGGTTAAAGACGTTAGCAGTAAGAATGGATCGTCATTGTGATAATGCAGAAAAAATTGTATCGTTCTTAAGAAAACATGATGCGGTAGAAGGTGTTTGGTATCCAGAAGGGGAGTTAGCATCTCGTCAAATGAAACGCGGGGGCGGTGTTATTTCTTTTTCAGTAAAAGGCGGAAAAGAAGAGACGCAAGCGTTTATTAATGATCTTCACTTTATTACAATTGCGGTGAGTTTAGGAGATACAGAAACGTTAATTCAGCATCCAGCAACGATGACGCACGCTGCGATTCCAGCGGAACTAAGAAAAGAAATGGGCATTTTCGATAATTTAATACGCTTATCGGTCGGTTTAGAATCGTGGGAGGATATCGTTTCTGATTTAGAGCAGGCATTAAAGAAAATATCTACTGTTAATCAATGAAAAAAGAGTGAGCTATCGGTTTTGTACAGGACGTACTAAATCGATAACTCGCTCTTTTCTTTTTACATATGTTTTAGGAGTGTTTCCACAAACTTTTCTAAATAGCGCTGATCTAATTCATCAAAACGATTTTTTTCAGGACTATCAATGTCCAGTACACCAATGACAGCTCCTTCTTTCACAATCGGTACAACGATTTCCGAATTAGAAGCACTATCGCAAGCGATGTGACCTGGGAATTGGTGAACGTCCGCTACAAGCTGCGTTGTTTTCGTTTCAGCTGCTACGCCGCAAACGCCTCGTCCAAATGGAATGCGTACGCAAGCAGGCATTCCTTGGAACGGTCCAAGGACAAGCTGATTTCCTTCTGTTACGTAAAAGCCAACCCAATTAACGCGATCTAAAAATTGGTTTAATAATGCGGACGCATTTGATAAGTTTGCGACTACGTTTGATTCGCCAGTTAATAACGCATCCAGTTGTTTAATTACTGTCTCATATTGCTGCACGCGAGATCCTGCATAACTTTCTTTAGTAAACATGGAAACAGCTCCTTTTTTATCGAGATGTGTAAAATATTAGCAAAATACGATGTATTTCACATGACTTTGTCGATAGAAAATTAAAGGAATTTGTCTTAAAAGTCAAGAAATTTAAACTATAGCTGTTCATTGAAGGGAAGTGAGCGCATGAAGCAGACGAAACAAAAAGTAATTGATGCGGCAATATCGTTGTTTAATACGAAAGGTTATGATGGAACGTCGGTGCGAGACATTGCAAAGCGAGCGGATGTGAATGTAGCGAATATTTCATATTATTTTGCTGGGAAGCAAGGTTTATTAGAACAGCTTATTACTGATTTTTTAGAAGGATATATTCATGTGATTGAAATGTCGTTTGAACAGAGAGAGTATTTGTCGGCTAAAGATGTGATGGTGCAAATGGTGCGAGGGATTTTACGATATCAATTTGAAAATAGAGAACTAACACGTTTCTTCTACCGAGAGCTTTCGCTTGATACGACATTAATTCGTGAAGTGATGACCGTTTATTTTTCTAAAGAAAGATATTATATAGAACAAATGATTAGACAAGGACAAATGAAACAAGAATTTCAGAAAGTATCATTTACAATGTTTATGACGCAATTAAAAGGTATGATAAATATGCCGTTTTTATATCCACAATATATATCAGAAGTACTCCATTCTTTCCCGTCTGAGACATTTTTTATAGAGATGTACACGAAAGAGATTGAGCAATGGATGGAACAAGCATTATGTAAAGCGAATATGTACCATGAATGGCCAAGAGCTGTTCATATGTGAAGAATCCCCACCTAACGAACTGAGGTGGGGATTTTTATGTTTACTTTTCTTTGCCATAAATTGTTACATAATAGCGCGATAATTGTTAATGCAGCTCCAGCGATTTCAATTTTATCGACTGTATAACCTCGAAAGATAGAACCAATCAGTGCAAGGATAGGAACTAAATTCATAAATAATATGCCGTTAATAGATGAAATATAGCGATTTCCCATATTCCAGCAAAATACAGCGATAACGCCTGCGATAATCGACATATAAAAGAGTTCAAAACGAACGCTCACAACTGTACGCAGTGACGGCATAGTAACTATATTTGTGTACGTTAAGAAAGTAACAATAACGATGAGTGAAATGGAGCCAAATAAACAAGTTAATGTCGTGTACCTAAGTGGTGACCAAGATTGAAAACGAGCACCCCCGTTTGTATAAATGACCCAGCAAGTAACGCCGCATAGCATCAATATATTTGTTGATAAGTGGCTTGCAGCTCCAAATAGTAATTCAATATTTCCTTTTGAAATGACAAGCATAACACCAAGTAATGCAACGAACATACAAAGGAATGTATAGTTTTGTGGGCGGCGATTTTTCGTTATCCATTGCAGTGATAAGGCAATCAGTGGCATAAGGGATTGAATCATAGCTGCATGGATTGCTCCGGAAGGTCCGGCAAGTTGTTGTCCGTAGAAAACGAGAAAACCATACCCCGCGAAACCGACTGTCCCGTAAAAGAATAGAGAAAGTGTTCTTTTTTCTAAGCGGAGTGAAGTCTTTCCTTCAGTAATTAATAGCAAAATAAGAAAAATAATAGCTGCTGATCCATAGCGAAGCGTTGTGAAGAAGAATGGATCGATAAATTGCAGAGCATTTGCCATTACAGGAAACATAAATCCCCAGGCAGTGACGGCGAGTAAGCATAGAAAGGATCCGAGTAGCATTTGTTTTTTGTTCAAGAGTATCTTTCCCCTTTACATTTCGTTATAGTAAGTTGATGAAATAAGTATAAAGAGTAATTGTTTATAGGAGGAAATATCGATTTCTTATAACGGTTATAACTTTTTGTTAGAGGTGTGTACGATGGATTTGGAGGCAGTACGATCGTTTATTGAAGTGAAGCATACGCGAAGTTTATCAAAGGCAAGTAAGATTTTACATATATCTCAACCAGCGCTTAGTAAACAAATTCAAAAGTTAGAAGCGGATTTAGAGGTTACTTTACTTAAGCGTTCGGCGCAAGGAGTAGAGTTAACGGAGGCAGGAGAGTTATTTATAAAAAGAATGTTACCGATTTTGGAGCAAATAAATGAAGTGAAAACAGAAATGAGGGGGTATCAAGAGAACCGGAAGTTTTCAATTGGTATACTACCGAGTTTAGCGGAGCATTACATATCAGAATGTAAAGATATATTAGGTGATGAGTTCGAAGTGGAATGGCAAATCGGTCATACGGAAGTATTAAGAGATTTATTTAAAGCGCGGGAGATTGACGCGATGTTCATCGATTCAGTAGTAGAAGGTGTTACGTATATAAAAGAAGTGCAACAAGAGAAAATTGTTTGTGCCGTTTCAAATAATCATCCGTACAAAGAGAAGGTAGTCATTCAAATAGAAGAGCTGCACAATGAAAAATTAATTGTATATCCAGAAATATGTGATGTAAGGAAAATGATTATGAACATGTTTCATGAAATAGGTGTAAAACCAACTATAGCTGTGGAAACATCTTACGCAGAACCGATGCTTGCAATGGTAAAAGCTGGCCTTGGTATCACGTTACTTCCAGAAAGGGCAGTAGAGCAGTCTGTAAGGCAAGGAAATGTACATGTAATCTCTGTTGAACCACCACTCATGCGGAAAATTTATTTCGTATCCCATACGAAAGATTGTTTGTTATTACAATCATTTGAGGATAGGTAGTGAGGTAGGCGGAATATTGAGAAAGATTACAATCACATTGAAAGGAACATGAAATTTTTAAAAAAACTAGGTCAAAAACAAACCATTACATGGTATGATTAGTACATTGTTAGTTGTTAAATATAGGGGAATTCCCTTTTTATACATAATGCCTTCCATTTCATAAACGGAACGGACAAAAAAAGAGATATAACTAGGAGGCTTTTTTGCATGGATTCTATCCTGACGATCGTTATCATTGTAGTAAGCTCTATTCTAGTGCTGCTCATGATAGAGCTTGTGATAAGAAATCGTTCATATAAAGATATTGAAGCACTGGAGCAGTGGAAACAAGAGATAAAAGATAAACCTGTGGCAGATGAATTAAAACGGGTAAAAGATTTAAACATGACGGGTCAAACAGAAGAACTGTTTGGTAAATGGCGTGAAGAATGGGATGAAATTGTATCAACAACCCTTCCGAAAGCTGACAAAGATTTAGCGCAAGCGCGAAAATTCGCCTCGCAATTCTCCTTCCGAAAAGCAAAGCATGCGATGAACGAATCCATAAGTGGTTTAGATGACGCTGATAATCGTATTACGGACATTTTAAATGAATTACAGCAATTGTTAGAAAGCCATGAGAAAAATAGCTCGGAAATTGAAGGGTTACGTGATACATATCGTAGTATGAAAAAGAGTGTTCTTGCTCATAGACATATGTATGGAGCAGCAGAGCAGAAAATCGAAGAGATGCTAGACGCTGAATCTGAGAAATTTAAAACCTTTGAAGAAGCAACAAACAATGGCGACTATTTAAAAGCGAGAGAAATTGTTATTAGTTTGGAAGAAGGTTTAGCAGATTTAGAAATCATTATTCACCAAATTCCAGATTTATTGGTAGAGTGCCAAGCGACGTTACCAGTTCAGCTGGAAGATTTATTACACGGACATAATGATATGGTAAGACAAGGTTATGTATTAGATTATTTGGAAGTCCCTAAAGAAGTTCGCGATATGACGAAACAACTACAAACATGTTTAATGGATATACAGGAGCTTCATATAACAGAAGCGGCTGAAAAAGTAGAAAACTTAAAAACACGTTTAGATGGCTTCTACGATCAATTGGAACAAGAAGTACATGCGAGACATTATGTGGAGCAAAAAACACTTTCTGTTTACGATGACTTAGAAGAAATGCGTATCGAAACGATTGAAACGAAAACAGAAACACAACTTGTGAAACAAAGCTATCAGTTACAAGATAAAGACATTGAGTCTCAAAAAGTAATTGAAAAGCAAATGCACATTTTAACGAAACGTTTTGAAATGCTGCAATTACGCGTTGCAGAACAAGATATTGCCTTCTCTATTATTCGTGAGGAACTAGAAGAGGTTTATGAGCAATGTGAAACGTTAAAAGTACTTCATGCAGAATATAAAGAAATGCTGCAAGCGATGCGCAAAGAAGAATTTGAAGCACGTGAGAAGTTACAAGAAATGCGAAATATTATTTTCGAAACGAAACGCTTTATGCAAAAGTCGAATTTGCCAGGTCTTCCAGAGAGTATTATGGAAGATTTAAAAAGAGGGCAAATGGCAATGCAAGCTGTATATGAACAATTAGAAGTGAAGCCGTTAAATATGAACGCTGTAAATAGCAGTTTAGAAGAAGCATACACAACTGTGAACGGTGTAGCTGAAATGACAGAAGAGTTAATTGGACAAGCATATTTAGTGGAAAAATTAATTCAGTACGGTAACCGTTACCGTAGTCATGATGAAAACCTAGCAGAAAGTTTAAATTATGCTGAGAAATTATTCCGTGAATACCAATACGATGCAGCTTTAGAACAAGCGGCTTCAGTGTTAGAGCAACTTGAACCTGGCGTTGTTCAAAAAATAGCTGAATATGTAGACAATGAACAAACCCTTTCATAAAAGGGTTTGTTTTTTTATGTAATTTTGCAGGCGATGTTGCTATAATGAATAGCGGAATACAGCAAGGTTATTCGTTTCAAAATAAAGTGAAACTGTAATCGGTGGGAAGATTCATCCCCACTGATTACTAGCCTTCACCAATCGGGCATTTACGGGCAGTTAATCTCCCATCTAACTTCTTTGCTCTAACTGGATTTTGAGGTGAGAGTCTTATTGCCCGTTAACGCGGGATAAAGTGAAACTGTAATAGGAGGGCATCCTCGCCAATTATTAGCCTTCACCAATCGAGATAAAACGGAACCTTTGCGTAGTCTTAGCGTAATGACACGTATTTATGATATGATTATACGATGTGATAGCGCTGAAAGGGGAAGAACGATGATCTATTTTGATAATAGTGCGACGACTAAGCCATATCCAGAAGCTCTTCAATCGTACGTGACGGTTGCTGGGAAATATTTTGGTAATCCTTCTTCTATTCATTCGCTTGGAGGAGAGGCAGAGCGTCTATTAACACAATCAAGAACGATTGCAGCGCAGCTTCTTCGTGTTAAACCTTCTGAAATTATTTTTACATCAGGTGGAACGGAAGGGAATAACCTTGCGATTAAAGGGATAGCGATGAGGAATCGTTCGCGTGGTAAACATATCATTACAACAAATATTGAACACGCGTCTGTGTTTGAAGCATATAAGCAATTAGAAGAACTCGGGTTTGATGTAACATACTTACCGGTTAACGAGCATGGTGTTGTATCGGTAGAAGATGTGAAACGAGCGCTTCGTGAAGATACGATTCTTGTGTCAATTATTCATGTGAACAACGAAACTGGAGCAATTCAGCCTGTTGCTGAAATTGGAACGTTATTATCGAATCATCCGAAAATAAGATTCCATGTAGATCATGTACAAGGGATAGGAAAAGTACCGCTTGATTTATATGCTTCTCATATTGATCTTTGCTCAATATCTGGACATAAATTCCACAGTGTAAAAGGAACAGGTCTTCTTTATGTACGCGATGGCGTAAGATTAGATCCGATTTTATCAGGTGGTCAACAAGAGCTTAAGTATCGCTCTGGTACAGAAAATTTACCTGGCATTGTAGCGATGGTGAAAGCACTTCGCATGACAATGGAACAAGTGAAAGAAAAGGTAGCTCATTTGCAAAGTTTACAAGCAGAGCTTGTTCGTTTCTTTAAAGAGATGGAAGATGTAACGATTAACACGTCGCTTGCATATGCAGCACCGCACATTTTAAATGTATCATTTGTTGGTTTAAAACCAGAAGTAGTCGTTCATGCTTTAGAAGAACACGGTGTATATGTGTCAACGAAATCTGCTTGTTCTTCAAAAGCAAATGAAGTGAGCAGAGTGTTAGTGTCAATGGGAGTGCCGCATGCAGCAGCTGCAAGCGCTATTCGTATTAGTTTAGCACCAGAAAACACAATGGAAGAAGTAAAACAATTTGAAGGTATTGTAAAAGAGACGATGCCAAAATTATATGAAGTGATGAGGTAAAGAAATTATGTTGAAATATGAATATATTTTAGTGCGTTACGGAGAAATGACGACAAAAGGTAAGAACCGTTCTAAGTTTGTAAGCACATTAAAAGATAACGTGAAGTTCAAACTGAAAAAATTCCCAAATATTAAAATCGATGCAACACATGATCGTATGTACATCCAGTTAAATGGTGAAGATCATGAAGCAGTCTCTGAAAGATTGAAAGATGTATTCGGTATTCATAAATTTAACTTAGCGATGAAAGTACCATCAGAATTAGAAGACATTAAAGAAGGTGCATTAGCAGCTTTCTTACAAGTAAAAGGTGATGTGAAAACATTTAAAATTACTGTACACCGTTCTTATAAGCATTTCCCAATGAGAACGATGGAATTATTACCTGAGATTGGCGGACACATTCTAGAAAACACAGAAGATATTACAGTAGATGTTCATAATCCAGATGTAAATGTACGCGTAGAAATTCGCAGTGGTTATAGCTACATTATGTGTGATGAGCGTATGGGAGCTGGCGGTTTACCAGTTGGCGTTGGCGGAAAAGTAATGGTACTTCTTTCTGGTGGTATTGATAGCCCAGTAGCAGCTTACTTAACGATGAAACGCGGCGTATCTGTGGAAGCAGTTCACTTCCATAGTCCACCTTTCACAAGTGAGCGTGCAAAACAAAAAGTAATCGATTTAGCGCAAGAGTTAACGAAGTATTGTAAACGAGTAACGCTTCACCTTGTTCCGTTTACAGAAGTGCAAAAAACGATTAATAAAGAAATTCCATCTAGCTATTCAATGACGGTTATGCGCCGTATGATGATGCGTATTACAGAACGTATTGCTGAGGAGCGTAACGCACTTGCAATTACGACTGGTGAAAGTCTTGGACAAGTAGCAAGCCAAACGTTAGATAGTATGCATACGATTAACGAAGTAACAAACTACCCAGTTATTCGTCCGCTTATTACGATGGATAAATTAGAGATTATTAAAATCTCTGAAGAAATCGGCACGTATGATATTTCAATTCGTCCATATGAAGATTGCTGTACTGTATTTACACCAGCAAGCCCAGCGACGAAGCCGAAACGTGAAAAAGCAAATCGTTTTGAAGCGAAATACGATTTCACACCATTAATCGATGAAGCTGTAGCGAACAAAGAAACAATGGTATTACAAACGGTAGAAGTAGTGGCGGAAGAAGAAAAATTTGAAGAACTTTTCTAAAACCATAAATTACCATATTTAAAACGTGTATGAAGTCATGTTATTTATCACACTCTATACTCACAAGGAGGTGATATAACATGTCACGTAGCACAAATAAATTAGCGGTTCCTGGTGCTGAATCAGCATTAGACCAAATGAAATACGAAATCGCTCAAGAGTTTGGTGTTCAACTTGGAGCTGATGCAACAGCTCGCGCTAACGGTTCTGTTGGTGGTGAAATCACTAAACGTCTAGTTTCACTAGCTGAGCAACAATTAGGCGGTTACCAAAAATAATCCCATATGATGGCTTAGAAAGAGCGGGTTCTCCCGCTCTTTCTTTTTTGTGTTGCCATTTGTCGGTAAGTTGATGTAATTTCATTTAGTAATTCGACAGAACTGAAAAATTTGTCAAAAGAAGAGGGTTCAAAATTAACAGAAAATTCTTTATTATATAAAGGAGGCATAAAGAAAAGGGAGGATATTTTATGAAGAGAGAAGAATTGTTGGCGCCACCGTCTTATAATTTAGTTTCTGAAATAGAGAAATATACGGGTGATAAAGGGAAATTAGCTTTAATTTGGCAAGATGATAAAGGGAATCGAAGGGAAGTTACATACGCTGAATTAATGCAAGGTGCGAATAAAATTGGAAACGCTTTTATAAAAAGTGGTTTGCAAAAAGGGGACAAGCTTCTCATTATGATGCCGCGTTTAATTGAAGCGTACATGACGTATATTGCTGCTATTAAAGCAGGATTTGTCGTAATTCCAAGCTCGGAAATGTTACGTAAAAAAGATATAGAATATCGAATTGGACATGGAGAAGTAAAAGCGATAGTAAGCTATGAGCCGTATATTAGGCAGTTTGATGATATAGAAGCGATGGAATCTCTTCGGAAATTTGTCCTGAGCGAGCAGTCAGTAGATGGATGGATTAATTTAAAAACAGCGTTAGAAACAGAGAGTGACATGTTAGAAATGGCGAAGACAGATAAAGAAGATATGGTCTTTTTATCTTACACGTCAGGAACGACAGGAAATCCAAAAGGTGTCGTTCATACACATGCTTGGGCATACGCTCATTTACGTACGAGCGCTCCAAATTGGCTCGGAATTGAAGAGAATGATATTGTATGGGCAACAGCTAGTCCAGGCTGGCAAAAGTGGATTTGGAGCCCGTTTTTAGCAACGCTAGGATCAGGGGCAACAGGGTTTGTATATCACGGTAAGTTTGAACCGGAAACGTACCTAAACTTATTAGACGATAATAAGGTGAATGTACTTTGTTGTACACCGACTGAGTATAGATTAATGGCAAAGGTAGAAGATTTAAGTCAGTACAATTTAGAGGCATTACATAGCGCTGTATCAGCAGGTGAGCCGTTAAATAGAGAAGTCATTGGAACGTTCCAAAAGCACTTTCATATTACAGTGAGAGACGGCTATGGGCAAACGGAAAATACATTACTTGTTGGTGTAATGAAAGGGATGGATATTAGACCAGGTTCAATGGGGAAACCAACGCCAGGTAACCACGTCGATATCGTAAATGAGGAAGGTACTCCAGTTAAAGTAGGCGAAGTTGGTGATATTGCAGTTCACATTGAAACGCCGGCCCTCTTTAAACAATATTACAAAGACGATGAACGTACAGCGATGCAATTCCGCGGTGATTATTATATTACAGGTGATAAAGCGAAGAAAGATGAAGACGGCTACTTCTGGTTTGAAGGGCGCGGTGATGATATCATTATTAGCTCTGGTTATACAATCGGGCCGTTTGAAGTAGAGGATGCACTTGTAAAACATCCTTACGTAAGAGAATGTGCAGTTGTCGCAAGTCCTGATGAAATTCGTGGAAGTGTCGTGAAGGCATTTATCGTATTAAGAGAGAATATAGAAAAGAACGAAGAAACATTAATTCCAACACTCCAACAACACGTCAAAGAACTCACTGCACCATATAAATACCCTCGCAAAATTGAATTTGTAGATGAACTACCAAAAACGATTTCTGGAAAAATTCGCCGTATTGAACTTAGAAAACAAGAGATGGAGATTCCGTCAAAATAATTTTGAAAACAGTGAAGTAAATAGTTGAATGAAATGCAAAACAATGATAATATAAAAACGAACACAAGTTCGATTTTATAAACTTAAAAAAGAGGTGTCCGTATGATTTTAGGTATTAATCCGTACTTAGTTTTAGATGGTAGTGGGCAAGAAGCTGTACAGTTTTATAAAGAGGCTTTAGATGCAAAAGTAGAAGTCATGCAAACTTTTGGTGACATGCCTGAAAATCCAGAATACCCGATTCCAGCTGAAGCGAAAGAGCGCGTTTTACACGCTACTTTAAAAGTTGGTAATACGGATCTTATGATTTCTGATACATTCCCAGGTCAAGGACATGCAAACGGATCTCAAGTAACAATCGCAATTCAAATTAGTAATGCAGAAAAAGCAAAAGAAGTATTCGATAAGTTACAAGAAGGTGGAGAAGTTATCATGCCACTTCAAGAAACATTCTGGAGCCCAGCATACGGACAAGTAAAAGATAAATTTAATATTGAATGGCAAGTTACAACGTCTACTACTGAACAAAAGTAATTTTTAGAAAAGCACCATGTTTTGAAATGGTGCTTTTTTTTATACAATAAAAAATAAAGGAGATGGGATATATGGGAGAAATTTGGTATGGCGGCACCATTTACACAATGAGAGAAGAAAATGAAAAAGTGGACGCTGTTTACGTTGAAAACGGCATAATTGTTGATGCTGGTAATAAGGGAGAATTAGAAAGCAGATATTCAAACGTAAAGTTACATGACCTAAAAGGAAAAACAATGATCCCAGGTCTCGTTGATAGCCATATGCATCTTATTGGGCATGGAGAGAGATTACTCCGTCTAGATTTATCAAATTGTACATCTTATAGCGAAGTACTGACTCTTGTTCAGAAGCGAGTGGAAGAAGCTCCAAAGGGCTCTTGGATTATTGGAGAAGGATGGAATGAAAATAACTTTACAGATACGAAAGATGTTCACGCGCGTGATTTAGATGAAATTTCGAAAGACCATCCTATTTTATTAAAGAGAGTTTGTCGTCACGTTACATGGGTGAATTCATACATACTGCAAGAAGCGAATATAACAGAAGCGACAGAAGATCCAAAAGGCGGGAAAATTGGCAGAGATTCATCAAATAAGTTAACAGGACTTTTATATGAACAAGGGCAAGAATTAATTAAACATGTTCAGCCAGAAATTGATGAAGCTTATTTACAAAGAGCTCTGCAAACAGCGATTAAAGATTGCTGGAAATACGGACTTGTTGGCGGGCATACGGAAGATTTAAATTATTATGGTGGTTTTAGAAAAACGCATAATGCGTTTTCTCATGTGATAAAAGAAATGCCATTTAAAGCCCATTTGCTCGTTCACCATGAAGTAGCACATGAACGAAAAGAATATGAAAATGAACATTATATTGAATTTGGGGCAATGAAAATTTTTTCTGACGGTTCTTTTGGCGGAAGAACAGCATTATTAAGTGAACCGTATGAAGATGCGAAGGAAACGAATGGGGTTGCGATTTTCTCATGTGAAGAACTTGCAGAATTAGTGAAGAAAGCACGAGATTTACATATGCCAGTTGCGATTCATACTATCGGTGATTTATCGCTTGAATATGTCATTGATGCACTCGAATTATATCCACCAGCAAAAGGGTTACGTGACCGCATTATTCATTGTCAGCTTGCTCGTGAGGAGTTAATTGAAAGAATGAAAAACTTGCAAGTCATTATAGATATACAGCCAGTCTTTCTTTCATCAGATTTTCCGTCAGTCATTGAAAAACTAGGAGAGCGCCGTCTTCGTTATGCGTATGCTTGGAAGACATTACTGGAAGCAGGGCTACATTGTAATGGTGGCTCAGATGCCCCCATTGAACAAGTAAATCCGTTTCTAGGTATATATAGCGCTGTTACACGTAGAAGTTTTATTGACGGTGTATGCTATATGCCTGAGGAAAGATTAACGGTATATGAGGCTGTTTCTTTATTTACAACAGGAAGTTCCTATGCAATCGGAAAAGAAGCGAAGCGAGGGCAAATTACAAAAGGATATGAAGCAGACTTTACAATATTAGACCGCAATATTTTTGAAATTGAGGCAGAAGAAATAAAAGAAGTAGAAGCAGAAATGACCGTAATAGATGGCCAAGTTGTCTATAGAAAAAATGCGTAAAAATATATCAGCGATTTTCGGAATATATCGACTGTAACTCGAAATATATAAGCGATTATTGAAATATATCTATCGTAACTCGAAATATATGAGCGATTATTAAAATATATCGACTTACCGACAAAAACTGACAAGAATAACGGGTGGATAGTAAGAGAGTATTGTCCGCGCCAATCGGGGTAAATAAATAACCGCAGAATTATGGAATTCCATAATTCTGCGGTTATTTTAATCCTATAAAAACGTTCTCTGTACTTTTTCCCAGAAAGAATTGTTTTTTAATTTAACTGTTTTAATTTGTTTATCGCTTAAGCGTACAACAGCTTTTTCCACTTGTTTAATGCTAAGCGCTTCGTTATCCATGCCGATAACAGGATAATCGTTACCGTCTGGTCTTAGTTTTAAAGTTAATGTACGTTCGTGATTTAAAATGAAAGGTGAACCGAGCGTACGGTAAGTGTTGTTGTTTAAAGATGCTAGTTCGCTTACTTGGAAACATGGAATAAGTGGGTCAACAACTGCGCCATGCAATGATTTATTGTAAGCAGTACTTCCTGTTGGGGTAGAAACTACTAAACCGTCACCTCTAAATGTTTCGAAATATAAATCATCAACGTGAACATCTACAACGAATGTTTTTATAATACTAGAACGTAATGAGAACTCATTTAAACAATGGAAAGATGTACTGTGATCTACATCTACCTGAATTGTTGGATATTTACGCACTTCAATTTCATTTTTTGTAATTTCTTGAAGGGCTGTATCAACGTGATCAATATGGAAATCGCAGTAGAACGAAGTTTCATCTTTCGTAGAAATCCCTGCGTATAAGCAATCTTCCCTAAAACCAGTTTTACGAACGGTTTGTAAGAAGGTTGCATCATCTCCAACACTGACGATAGCGTTTGCATTTTTTGGATGATCTAATATGGTAAATCCATTCTCTTCTAAAATACGATAGATTGGTTTCATTTTTTCAACGAGCGTTGCTTTGTCATCACCATAAAAGAAAAATAAATTGCGACGATCTGCCATTATGTATCCCTCCACTGCAGTTAAATTTTCTGTTTTTCGTGCTACATATCATTAGAGTCCGTTCCCTGATGATATGTTCAAATAATATATTTCGATATAAAATGTCAAAACACCTTTTTATTTTTAGAAAAATTTTTATATTCAATCTTATAGAACTCTGTTTAATGATGAATAAAGTTGTCGATAATGGGTACGGAGTGAAAGGATGATACGTATGAAGTGGCTCGTAATTGGAATAATAATTCTTCTTCTTTTTATTTTGTTTATACTATTGTCAAAAATAAAGCTTAAGGTGACATTTTTATATTCAGAAATGGAAAAGAAATGTTTGCTTCAAGTGAAAATATGGATGATTCGATATACATTTGATGTGTTGGAAAGAATTGAAAAACAGCAGAAAAAGACAGGACAGAAAATCGAAAAAGCTGAAGAGGACGGCGGACTCGATAATAAAATTATGGCGCAACTTGACAGCATTGGTGAACTGATAAAAAAGCTTCAAGAAGTTCATACTATTGTTAAAGATTTTCTCAAACGAGTGAAAATCAATGGTTGGAAATGGCATACACAAATTGGAGCAGGCGACGCAGCTAGTACTGGAATTGTCACTGGATATGCATGGGGGACAAAAGGTATGGCTGCTGGAGTTGTCGGACAATATATGCATATTGTCGACGTACCAGAATTTGAAATTACCCCAGTTTTTCAAGGAAAAGGATTTGCATCAAGATGTGAGTTAACAGCATCTTTTCGTATATTCCGCACTATAAAAACAGCGGTGAAATTGCTCATATTTATGAGGAAGCAAAGATCTGGTATGACAGAAAAATCTGTTCAAGCATAGGGGGGATATAGAATGGAACATCCAATTCAAGGTTTAATGACAACAGCAATGCAGCATTTAAAACAAATGACTGATGTAAATACAATTGTTGGTGACCCAATTAAAGCGGCAGATGGAAGTGTAATTCTTACTGTTTCGAAAGTAAGTTTCGGGTTTGCTGCTGGTGGAAGTGAATTTGGTAAAGTAGAACATTCAGGCCGCCATCCATTTGGCGGGGGAAGTGGTGGAGGAGTTTCTATTAATCCTGTTGCCTTTCTTGTTATAAATGGAGATGGTGTGAAAGTATTGCACTTAGATAAACAAACACATGTCATCGATAAAATAATTGAATTAGCGCCACAAGCTGTTGATAAAGTGAAAGAAATGATGGATAAACGAAAAGAAGATGATCCTGAATTTCAAATTTAACGAATAAAGAAGCTAATCAATAGGTTAGCTTCTTTAATTTTTTTGTAAATAAAGCGATTTTATTTGCATTATCGATAGGGACAAACTATCATTTACATTGTACATATTTTGTTTAAATAAGGGAGGATTTTCAAGTGGCAAACGTAACTTTTAAAGGTAATCCAATGACTTTAGTTGGAACAGAAGTTAAAGTTGGCGATCAAGCGCCAAACTTCCAAGTATTAGCAAACGACTTATCTCCAGTAAGTTTAGAAACATACAAAGGCGAAGTGAAATTAATTAGTGTTGTACCTTCAATCGACACAGGTGTGTGTGATGCACAAACACGTCGTTTTAACCAAGATGCAGCAGGTATTGAAAACGCGAAAGTATTAACAATTAGCGCTGATTTACCATTCGCTCAAAAACGCTGGTGTGCAGCAAACGGTTTAGAAAATGTTGTAACACTTTCTGACCACCGCGACCTTTCATTCGGTGAAGCTTACGGCTTAGTAATGAAAGAACTTCGTTTACTTGCTCGTGCAGTATTCGTAGTAGATAGCAATGACAAAGTAGTTTACGTAGAATACGTAAGCGAAGGTACAAGCCATCCAAACTATGAAGCAGCATTAGAAGCAGCTAAATCTGCGAAGTAATGTGAAGAAAATGACCTCTTATAAAGAGGTCGTTTTTTCTCATATATTGCTCTGTAACGGCATCGATATATGAGAAAAAACGTTATATCATATATAACTAAAGGGGAGCTCTTTACAGGAGGTCGCTTTTTCTTTTTGGAAAAAATCACTTTGTGGTATGATATAAGTTATGTGTAAAAGAGAGAAGGAGGAATGTACGTGAGTCAGACAGTAGAAACATTATTTTCTATTTTTGATTCTTCTGCGGTAGTTTTACGTAAAGAATTAGATGTAACATATTTAGAGGCGCTTGTAGAAACAGGTGATAACTTGTTTGAGGGAGCGATTTTACAAGAGGAATTATCCGAATCAGCAATTGAAAGGCTGAATCGTGAATATAGTACGTTTAATGAAGAAACATATAAAGGTGAAGAAATTCGTAAAGCATTTCAGTTAGCCATCTTAAAAGGAATGAAAGAAGGCGTACAAGCGAATCACGAAATGACACCTGATGCAGTTGGGATGTTCATGAGTTACTTATTCCATAAATTTATGCAAGGTCAAAATGAAATTACAGTTTTAGATCCTGCAATTGGAACAGGTAACTTAATGACTACAGTGTTTAATAGCGCTAAAGAAGGACTAACAATGAGTGGATTTGGTGTAGAAGTGGATGAAGTGCTAATTAAACTTGCTTTAGTAAATGCAAATTTACAAAAGCATGCAATCGAATTCTTCCATCAAGATGGACTAGCACCACTTTATATCGATCCAGTTGATGCAGTCGTTTCAGACTTACCGGTTGGTTATTATCCAAACGAAATCGGTGCAAGTGAATATAAATTAAAAGCAGATGAAGGAATGTCGTATGCCCATCACTTATTTATTGAACAAAGTGTGAAACATACGAAAGAGGGCGGTTACTTATTCTTCTTAGTACCAAACTTCATTTTTGAAAGTGACCAAGCACCGAAATTACATGCATTTATTAAAGAAACATGCTTTATTCAAGGGTTATTACAGCTTCCTGTTTCCATGTTTAAAAACGAGAAAAATGCAAAAAGTATATTTGTTCTCCAAAAGAAAGGCGCTAATGTAACAATGCCAAAACAGGCGTTATTAGTGGAGTTGCCTAAATTCTCTAATATGAAGGCGATGGAAGACATTATGGATCAATTAAATACTTGGTTTGCAACACATAAATAAAGCTAGGTATATGTAACAGCATTAGTGATTTATGTAGTACAGTTTTATATAATATGTCATATTTTTAAATATATACAAGATTTAACTGAATTTTTTTGAAATCTGTAATATATATTTTTTCTTGGTGTTACAATTTTTTTACTTGAAATATATGTCGGACGATGTTTAAATTAAAATCGTGAGTATAAAATTTGCTAATGATGAAACGTTTTCATATTTAGTGAATTTGATCAGATAAAATCGAGCGGTTTGTGGAAACATCCACACAACTACCAAGAGAAAAAGGGGCGAAAGACTAGATGTCAAAAATCATCGCGATTAACGCAGGAAGCTCTTCCTTAAAATTCCAATTATTTGAAATGCCAAGTGAAACAGTATTAACAAAAGGTTTAGTAGAACGTATCGGTTTAGAAGATAGTATCTTCACTATTACTGTAGATGGCGAAAAACAAAAAGAAATTACAAACATTCCAGATCACGCAGTAGCAGTTAATATGCTTCTTAAAAAGTTAACTGAAAACGGAATCGTTAAATCTCTAGATGAGATTGGCGGTATCGGTCACCGTGTTGTTCACGGCGGCGAAAAATTTGCTGACTCTGTTTTAATTACTGATGAAGTATTAGCTGATATCGAAGAATTAAGCGATTTAGCACCACTTCATAACCCAGCAAACGTTGTTGGTATTAAAGCATTCCAAGAAGTATTACCAAACGTACCAGCAGTAGCAGTATTCGATACAGCATTCCACCAAACAATGCCGGAATCTGCATTCCTATACAGCTTACCATATGAGTACTATGAAAAATTCGGCATCCGTAAATACGGTTTCCACGGAACTTCTCATAAATATGTAACTGAGCGTGCGGCTGAATTATTAGGTCGTCCAATTGAAAGCTTAAGCTTACTTTCTTGTCACTTAGGTAACGGTGCAAGTATCGCAGCAGTAGAAGGCGGTAAATCTATTGATACTTCTATGGGCTTCACTCCACTTGCTGGTGTAACAATGGGTACACGTTCTGGTAACCTTGACCCTGCGTTAATTCCATACATCATGGAAAAAACAGGCCAAACAGTAGAAGAAGTAGTTAACGTATTAAACAAGAAGAGTGGTATGTTAGGTCTTACTGGTTACTCTAGTGACCTACGTGACATCATTGCGAAAGAAGAAGAAGGCGACCACCGTGCGAAAGTAGCACTTGATGTATTCGTAAGCCGTATCCACAAATACATCGGTTCTTACACTGCTCGTATGAAAGGTGTAGACGCAATCATCTTCACAGCTGGTGTAGGTGAAAACAGTGCGATTATTCGTGAGCGCGTATTAGAAGGCCTTGAGTACATGGGCGTATACTTCGATGCAAAACGTAATAACGTATTCGGTGAAGAAGCATTCATCAGCTTCCCACACTCTCCAGTAAAAATTATCGTAATTCCAACTGACGAAGAAGTTATGATTGCTCGTGACGTACTACGTCTTGGAGATATTGGTTAATATATGAAAAAAAAGACGAGATCCTATAGGATTTCGTCTTTTTTCTTTTAGATGTATTTTAAAACTCCATCCGGATATAATATTTTTTCTTTCTGAATGAATGCCGTAATAGGAATCCATTTCGCATATGCTACTGTTTCCTCATCTTGTATATTTAATATTTTCATTTCATATAGTGACGTGTCTAATAAACGCAAAGAATATAGTTGAATAATTTCATGACCAATGTCTCCATCTAGATGAAAGACATTTTCTAAACAGCCTAAATAATTGGTGATTTCCACTTCTGTATGAAGCTCTTCCCTAAATTCACGAATAACGGTATGTGCTGATTGTTCACCAAGTTCAATTGAACCACCAAGAGGTCGGTAAAATGTTTCATCGGCTGAATGATATTCTTGTACGAGAAGACGCCCGTGATGTATAGCAATGCCAAAAGCCTTTGCACGTGGATACATATACAATCACTCCTTATTTTTTTGTATAAGGAAGATTATAATATGTTTTGTAGTAAAGGTGTCATGTATTTAAGAATGTGGTCTAATCGTAATTCCATCAAATAAGTCTTTCCAAAATGCTTCATTGTATTGGTATACATCCATAATAGGACATTTCATAACGCAAACACGTTGTAATCCCCAATCTTCTTGGGTGATAGTTGGTATATCGGCAGGAATTAGTAACAGGACAGAGAATGTATGTGTAACGATTTGAGATAAAATTTGTTCTAGGGAACATGCTTCTTCATATGTTCCTCCAGTTCGAATAAATAATATGGATTCGGCCGTTTCAATTGTAGCTAGAAAACGATTAATACGATGTTCATAATTTAACTTAATTTCTGTATAAGAAGGCCAAGAAGTTGGTGTGTTTACATCTGTTTTAAAGTCATGACAGGAGTCAATTTCATAAAGGTTGTCCCTTAATCTTAATTTTGCATCATCATCCCAAAATGAGATGAAGGATAAATTTTCGAAATTTAAAAAGCGGTCAAATCGATTTTGTAATAATACATTCACTTTTTCTAATGAGGGGCTTAGCATAAAATCAATAACGCCAAAAAATGGTGATAATTCTAATTGATATAATGCCCAAGCAGGCCAGCAGTTTTGTCCTAAGCTGAATACCGCATTATATTCTTTTTTTATATCGGATAGATTCATGTGATTTATCTCATCCTTTTTGTTAATATTTTATGCCATTCAAAAATGGTATGTGAATAAAGATAGACAAGCATATTTGCAAAGAATAAGCAGAAATATGTTACAATAGAAAAAAATCGAACGAGGTGGTTGTTACGATGCGATCGAAGCGAGAACAAGCCATTTTAGACAATATAAAAGAATGGGAAGCGCAATTAGTTGAGCAAGAAGCGACCGATTTTCAAAAAGTGTTTGATAAATGGTTACATACTACAGTTGCGAAATTACCTGAGAAAAAGCGAAAAGAATTCTTCACGAAAGCAGATGGATGGCTCTTTCATTTGCATGCATTTATTCAAAGTTCACAAGCACAGTTAGATGCACGTAATCGGATTTTAGGAACATCAAGATTATTTGATGAATCGATTGAACAGCTTGAAGATTTGAAAGCATTATCTATTGATCAATTAACATACATAGCAGAGCAGCAAACAGCACGTCATCGTCTATATTCATTTGTACAAGGCGGGGCAACAGGTGCTGGAGGTTTATTATTATTAACGGCGGATTTTCCGGTTATGATCGCATTAAATGTGAAGGCAGTCCAACTTATTGCAACATCATTTGGACATGATGTGAACAAGCCGTATGAAATGATGCTTGCGTTAAAGGTGTTTCATGCGTCATTACTACCAGGAAGACTTCAGCAATACGCATGGTACAATTTATTGCAAGAGCTGGAGCAAGAAGATTCGTTCTTCTACGAAGGAGACGAAGCAGTGCTACAAACAGCTTCTACTGAGGTTGTGTTAAAACAAATTTTGAAGACATTTTCGATTTATGCTCTTCGTCGTAAATTATTCCAAGGTATACCGGTAATTGGAATGGCAATTGGATCTACAGTGAATTATCGTTTAACAAGAAACGTTACTGAATTTGCAAATAGATTTTATCAAGTGCGCCATATAGTCGAGAAAGAAAAAAGAGCATAAAAAAAGCGAGAGGCCGAAGCCTTTCGCTTTTTTAATTTGTTGCATGTTTTTTAGACATTGGAACAGATACTGGCTGCTTTTCTGCTGTTTTTTCTGTTTTTGGATAATAAATTAAATCCAATGTTTTTGCCTGTACGGCAATCGAAAGAATAGTAAAAGCAATTTCTGTCCAATTTAAATAATATAATGAAAGCGCAAGAACAATCGCGTCAAAGACGAAGAAAATTTGCCCAATTGTAAAACGAGTTCGTTTACTTAATACAATTGTTAAAATATCGTCTCCACCGGTTGCACCGCCAAATCGCAATATAAAACCGAGTCCAATACCAGCTAACGCACCGCCAACTACTGCAGCTATAAATAAGTTATTTGATAAATCTACCGTAAATGGAGAATAATTTTCCATAAAGGAATAAAATACTCCGAATGAAATTGAACCTAGGAATGAATAGCCAACCATTTTTCTACCTAAAAATGAAGCACACAGTAAAATAATTGGGATATCCATTAATACAGTTGAAATAGATGGTGAAATATCATAAAAGTTTTGAATGAATAGTGCAATTCCTACAAAGCCACCTTCTGTTAAGTGGTTTTGGAAGTGAATGTGATATAGCGCTGCTGCTAAAATAAATGAACCGATTAAAACCATAAAAATTTCTTTAATAATTTGCCGACTTTGGATGTTCCTCATCGTTATTCCTTCTTTCCGTAGTTAGTAGTCCTTTTTGTGTTGTAAACTAACTACGAGCTCACATGTAGCTTTCAGTTAGTTTACGAAAAAACTAACTACGCTATATGTCGCTGAAGAAATAACGAATAATCCTCTCGTCCATCAATTCTCCCTACCTTCGTTTTAGTTTAAGTCTTAAAACGACTAAACAAAACGTGGAGTAGGATTCTTCATTTAGCAATCCTGCTCTTCTTTGTTTTGTTTAGTTAGTAACAATTAAGTCCTAAACAAAACGCTATGTGTAAGAAGAGTCTTTTTTTTGCCAAATTATCCTTCGGGCAATCATAATTTCCCCACTCTCGTATTTTTTTCGCTAGACTAAAGTATCTGAGCTGAAAAATACGCTACGTGTATGATTCGTCAATACGATGCCACATGCTCCTTCGAGCGATCATGATATCAAAATCCCTTCCTTCAAGATTTATACTATTATATCATACTTTTAAAAAATGTATGCGGATGGAAACCGACAATAAACGGAGGGAATCTACAAAAAATGTTATGTTTAAATATTTTTGTAGAAAAGCCTAAGTTATTTCGGAGGATTGGACAGTTTGTAACGGTTTGTCCAATAAGTAAGAAAAAAAGGTTTTATTCCGTTGTATTCTTTTCATCACTTTTATCTTTGAAAAACGCATCCCAACTAATCACACTTAAAAAAGTTAAAGCGATAATAACGAAAGCACGCATAAGCTGTAGACCTCCTTTTGTACATAGTATATGAATCATTCGATTCGGAATGTGTCATTTTTTTACAAGTCTTAACTATTATGAGAGTATATTAATATAGATAGATGAAGGGGAGAGTGAAGGTATGCTAAAAGAAATGTTCAAAAGAAAAGAATTAATATGTATTTCATGTCAGAAAAAAATTCAATATGAAGAAGAGCTTGTTGCTTTTGTAAAGTTGCCGAAAGAAAGAAGTATATTAGTTGGCCCTTTTGATGTGTGTTTGGCAAAAACAGCACAAGAGATATATTGTAAATCATGTTACGACAAAAAAAGCATGACCCAAAGTAATTGAGGGACATGCTTTTTTCATTGGTGTGCTTTCCCCTCAGATACATTTTGAGTGAGTCGATACCAAAGCCAAAGGTCATTAATGATGGAAGCAAGATCGGCAATTTCTGAATTTAGTTTACAAGAAACTTCGAAGTCTTCTTCGTTATTTAAATAATGTTGTTTTTTATTAATATAGTGCTCAAGTTCTTTTATACGATCAGGAATTTTCCCGCGAACTTGTTCCCATTTTAGTAAAATAGCATGTTGCATTTTTTCGGGGATTTCTTCCCAGTCTTCTTGTAAATGTGGAATTTCAATTCCTAGATGTTCATCGTATAAGAAATACTTTTCCATAAGTTCACCCCCGTTTTCCTGCTTATATTGTACAGAAAAACAGAAAGAAGTTCGACGAAATTGTTTGAAAAAATTTGAAAATGACTCTTGATACATTTTGTGAAAGGTGTTAAAGTGTGAATTATTATAAAAGAAAATGAATATTTATTCTTTAGGGGGATGCAAAATGGAGAAGAAAAAAGTTGTATTAGCATATTCCGGAGGTCTTGATACTTCCGTTGCAATTAAATGGTTACAAGAGAAGAATTATGATATTATCGCGCTTTGTTTAGACTTAGGGGAAGGTAAAGACTTAGCATTTGTAAAAGAAAAGGCACTTTCAGTAGGTGCAATTAAATCATATATGATTGACGTTCAAGAAGAATTTGCAAACGAATATGCATTGATGGCGATGCAAGCACACACATTATACGAAGGAAAATACCCTCTTGTCTCTGCATTATCTCGTCCGCTTATTGCGAAGAAATTAGTAGAAATCGCAGAACAAGAAGGCGCAACTGCAGTTGCACACGGATGTACAGGAAAAGGAAATGACCAAGTTCGTTTTGAAGTTTCTATCCAAGCATTAAATCCTTACTTAGAAGTGATTGCGCCTGTACGTGAATGGAAATGGTCACGTGAAGAAGAAATTGCATATGCAAAAGAAAACGATGTACCAATTCCGATTAATTTAGATAGCCCGTTTTCAATCGATCAAAACTTATGGGGACGCAGCAACGAATGTGGAATTTTAGAAGATCCATGGGCAGCGCCGCCAGAAGATGCATATGAGATGACATTAGCGTTAGAAGATACACCGAATAAACCAGAGTTTGTAGAAATCGGATTTGAAGCGGGCGTACCGACTACTTTAAATGGCACTGCATATTCACTTGCAGAATTAATTAAAACGTTAAATGCGCTTGCTGGAAAACACGGCGTTGGACGTATTGATCACGTAGAAAATCGTCTTGTCGGTATTAAATCTCGTGAAGTATACGAATGCCCAGCAGCAATGACGTTAATCACTGCGCATAAAGAGTTGGAAGATTTAACACACGTAAAAGAAGTAGCGCATTTTAAACCAGTGATTGAACAGAAAATAACAGAACTTATTTATAACGGTTTATGGTTCTCACCTTTAAAACAAGCGCTTCATGCATTTTTACAAGAAACGCAAAAGAATGTAACAGGTACAGTGCGTGTGAAATTATTTAAAGGTCATGCGATTGTAGAAGGACGTAAATCTGAATACTCTTTATACGATGAAAAATTAGCAACATATACTGCCCAGGACGAATTTAATCATGATGCAGCAGTTGGATTCATTTCATTATTTGGTTTACCGACGAAAGTATACAGCCAAGTGAATCAAAAGAAGGTGGAAGCGTGAGCAAACTTTGGGGCGGACGTTTTACTGAAGAAGCGGAAGCGTGGGTTGAAGAGTTTGGAGCATCCATCTCTTTCGATCAACAATTAGTAAATCAAGATATAAACGGGAGTATTGCACACGTAACGATGCTAGCAAAGCAAGGCATCGTTACGAAAGAAGAAGCAGAGAAAATAAAGGTAGGTCTTCAATATTTATTGAAAGAAGCAAAAGAGAATAAGCTACAATTTTTAGTAGAAGCAGAGGATATTCATTTAAACATCGAAAAAATGTTAATTGAACAAATTGGCGAAGTAGGAGGAAAACTTCACACTGGCCGAAGTCGTAATGATCAAGTAGCGACAGATATGCATTTGTATTTAAAAGAAAAGGTAGAACATATTATAAAAGCTACAAAACAATTGCAAACTGTTCTTGTTCATCAAGCAGAAAATAATATTGAAACGATTATGCCTGGCTATACGCATTTGCAACGTGCTCAGCCGATTTCATTTGCTCATCATATTCTCGCTTACTTTTGGATGTTAGAGCGTGATGTAAATCGTTATGAAGATTCGTTAAAGCGTATTAATATCTCCCCATTAGGAGCAGGAGCGCTAGCTGGGACGACATTCCCGATTGACCGAGAATATAGTGCGGAGCTTCTTGGATTTAATGGAATATATGAAAATAGTTTAGATGCAGTAAGCGATCGTGATTTCATCTTGGAGTTTTTAAGTAACTCATCTATGCTTATGATGCACTTATCGCGCTTTTGTGAAGAACTTATTTTATGGAGTAGCCAAGAGTTTCAATTTATTGAAATGAGCGATCAATACGCAACTGGAAGCAGCATTATGCCGCAAAAGAAAAACCCGGATATGGCGGAACTAATCCGTGGTAAAACAGGCAGAGTATACGGTAATTTATTCAGTTTACTTACAGTAATGAAAGGATTACCGCTCGCTTACAATAAAGACTTGCAAGAAGATAAAGAAGGAATGTTTGATACAGTAAAAACAGTAGAAGGATGCCTTCATATTATGGCGGGCATGCTTGAAACGATGACTGTAAACAAAGAAAAAATGGGGCAAGCTGTGACGCAAGATTTCTCCAATGCAACAGAAATTGCCGACTATTTAGCAAACAAAGGACTACCATTCCGTCAAGCTCATGAAATTGTTGGGAAGTTAGTGCTATATTGCACACAAAAAGGAATTTATTTATTAGATGTCTCGCTTGAAACATATAAAGAAATGAGCTCTTTATTTGAAGAGGATTTGTATGAAGTTCTTTCACCATATGCGGCTGTAAAGCGTCGTAATAGTTCGGGTGGAACAGGATTTGAACAAATCAAAAACGCTTTGGAGAAGGCGAAGGGGTTAACGAAAGAATTTATTAAGAATTGAGTTGGGAAGTACGCCAGTCTAGTAAAGTCTGGCGTACTTTGTTTTTTAATAATATTTAAGTTACAATATAGTAAAAAATAACAATTTAGGGGAAGTCTATGAAAAAAATAGTGTTTATCATTGTACTGGTAATTAGTTTAATTGCAAATGCTAAAGTGTTTCTTTTGGACAAATATATGTATGTTGGTGAAAAAGAAAAGCGAGAAGAAGCGATTATCGCAACGATGTGGCATTTGCAAGATAAAGGATATAAAGAAAGTGATATTTTATATATAAAACCGGCCTTTTATAGCAAAATGGATTCGTATGGAATGAATGTGCAGTTTAAAGATGAACCAAATGAATCATATACATATAGAGTTTTAAAAGATACGAAAACAAATAAACTAACTGTACACCAAGATAGCAATGAGCAAGGTGGTATGGGCGGGAAGCATCAAGAGCTTAAATAAAGAAAGAAAACGACTGATGGCATTCGCCTGCAGTCGTTTTTCTTTTAATCATACTTATGTCGTTCTTCCGTAATTCGAATATACTCAATATCCATCAAATCTCTAAGTAATGCACCGTTACTTAGTTCAACGCCATGTTTCTCTTTAAAATGAGTACGAATCGTATCTAGCATTTCGAGTTCTTTCCCATTCACATCTAAAATAATACGTTCAGAATCATCCATGTTGCATCCTCCTTTTTTACACATATATATTTTGTCCGTCTATTTCTAAAAAATGTATGTTAACGTAATGTTAGGAAATAAGAAAGGGATGAAAAATGAGACGTATTTATTTTATAGGGTTAATTTTGTACACGCTAATTGTATTACACGTTGCATTCCCAAATATCTTTTCATTTGAGGATTTAGAAACAGTACACGTTGCGATATTTATTTTTGCTCTATTTGTAGTAGATTGCTTTATTTCTATATGGATTTCGAAAAGAAAAGATATACAAGGTGAAAAAGAAATGGAACGGAAAAAGAGAAAACATTCATTTTGGATGATGACATACTGTTTGTCTTTAGTGCTTACTGCTGCTTTTTTTAGTGAACATATTCCATTAGAAAGATTAAATATTGGATTTGGAGCGTTCGTATTCGCATACTATTTTTTTTATGCACTTTCTTCCTTATATGAAAGAAAAGCGAGGAGAAGAGGAAAATCCGCTTGTAGAAGAAGCGAAAGAACAAGAGAGTAAGAGAATTGAAGGAGATATAAAGAAACTTGGAGAACAAAAATGGTATTTAAAATCAAAAATCATATATGTTCTTTGCTTCATTACGCCGCCAATCGGCTATTTGTACGTCTTCTTACTTCGTAAAAAAATGACAGAGGGTGCAAAGCAAACGTACTTAACGATCGCGACAATCATGATGGCGTTATGGTCTTTGAAGTTTCTTCCGCCTTATGTGTTGGCAATTACCGTTGTTGTCGTAGCATGTCTTGTGTTTATAGTGAAGTTTATGAAATGAAAAACACCAAGCCTATGTGGACTTGGTGTTTTATCTATAAATTAAAGCTCACCTTGCTCTTCATCACCACGAACAACAAGGACATCGCATTTCGCATAGCGAATAATATGTTCAGAGACGCTACCAATTAGGAAACGCTCAACAGCATTTAAACCAGTCGCACCACACATAATTAAATCTACTTTATGGTTTGGAGCGATTTCTTTTGAAATTTTTGATTTAGGATTACCGAATTCTAATACAGTTTCAATTTTTTCAAGACCAGCTTCAAGCGCAGTTTTTTTGTAGTCTTCTAATAAGTCTTCTGCAAATAGATTTGCCCGTTCAGCAATTGCACGGCTATAAGCTTCTACTGCTGAGTATGCTTTTACATCAACGATATGAGCAATTGTTAATGTTGCATTGTTGCGCTTTGCGACTTGAATTGCTTTTTTAAAGGCTTTTTCTGCTTCTTTAGAACCATCCACCGCGATTAAAATATTTGTATATGTATTATTCATAGTAAATTCCTCCCAATCTGTTTTATAACTGTTTACAACTTAATTATAAAACAAATTTTGGTAACGTGCTTGCCAGAAACGTTACAGAATTTTGAAAACTCTGTTTCAATTCATTTTAGTTGTAATTGGAGCGAGAACTTGTTACATATGAAGTATAGCAATTTAAAAGGGGGCAGTTTTGTGAGACATGCGCTCATTACAGCCGGTACGAAAGGTTTAGGAAAGCAAGTAACAGAAAAGTTATTGGCTAAAGGCTATTCAGTAACAGTAACGTACCATAGCGATACCACGGCTATGGAAACGATGAAAGAAACATATAAAGATGTGGAAGAGCGTCTACAATTCGTGCAAGCGGATGTCACGAAAAAGGAAGATTTACATAAAATAGTAGAAGAAGCGATGAGCCATTTTGGCAAAATTGACTTTTTAATTAATAATGCTGGTCCATATGTATTTGAACGAAAAAAGTTAGTTGATTATGAAGAAGATGAATGGAATGAAATGATTCAGGGGAATTTAACAGCGGTATTTCATTTATTAAAACTTGTCGTCCCGGTCATGAGAAAACAGAACTTTGGCCGTATTATTAATTACGGATTTCAAGGGGCGGATAGTGCACCGGGATGGATTTATCGTTCAGCTTTTGCCGCAGCGAAAGTAGGACTTGTTTCATTAACGAAAACAGTTGCTTATGAAGAAGCGGAGTATGGTATTACTGCGAACATGGTATGTCCTGGTGATATTATAGGCGAGATGAAAGAGGCAACTATTCAAGAAGCACGTCAGCTGAAAGAGCATAACACACCGATTGGTAGATCTGGAACAGGTGAAGATATTGCAAGAACCATTTCGTTTTTATGTGAGGACGATTCCGATATGATTACCGGTACAATTATTGAAGTGACTGGTGCAGTGGATGTTATTCATAGACATCGATAGAATAAAATAAGATGAAGTTTCGAATAATTGGACAGTTTATCCATTGTGCTGAGAGGTGCGGATAATACTGTCCTTTAATATAAAATTAAATCTATCGGAAAACTCGTGTTATTTTTTTGTCAAATATTGAGATATTATGTTAAAATATAAGAGCGTAGAAAGCGCTTTAAAAAAATGATTCAGGGGTCATTTCATAACTCAAGGGGGAACTAATCATGCGTATCGGTATTCCAACAGAAATTAAAAACAATGAAAACCGTGTGGCAATGACGCCAGCGGGAGCAGTACATTTAGTACAAAATGGTCATGAAGTTTTTGTTCAAAAAGGAGCAGGTTTAGGATCTGGCTTTACGGATGAAGAATACGTACAAGCTGGTGCGAAACTTGTAGAAACTGCTGAAGAAGCATGGAATCAAGATATGGTTATGAAGGTAAAAGAGCCAGTAGCAAGTGAATACGGCTATTTCCGTGAAGGTTTAATTTTATTCACATACTTACACTTAGCTCCAGAACCAGAATTAACGAAAGCATTAATCGATAACAAAGTTGCATCAATCGCATACGAAACAGTACAATTAGACAATCGTTCTTTACCATTACTTGCACCTATGAGTGAAGTAGCTGGTCGTATGTCTGCACAAATCGGTGCACAATTCCTTGAGAAAAACAAAGGTGGTAAAGGTATTTTACTTGCAGGCGTTCCAGGGGTAAAACGCGGCAAAGTAACAATCATCGGCGGTGGTCAAGCTGGTACAAACGCAGCTAAGATTGCAGTAGGTTTAGGTGCAGATGTAACAATCATTGACTTAAGTGCAGAACGTCTTCGTCAATTAGATGATATTTTCGGTAACCAAGTAAAAACATTAATGTCTAATCCATACAACATTGCAGAAGCTGTTAAAGAATCTGACCTTGTTATTGGAGCAGTATTAATTCCAGGTGCAAAAGCGCCAAAACTTGTAACTGAAGAAATGATTCAATCAATGGAACCAGGTTCTGTCGTTGTAGATATCGCGATTGACCAAGGTGGTATTTTCGAAACAACTGATCGTATTACAACTCATGACAACCCAACTTACGAAAAACACGGCGTTGTTCATTATGCAGTTGCTAATATGCCAGGTGCAGTTCCACGTACGTCAACTCTTGCATTAACAAACGTAACAGTACCATATGCAGTACAAATTGCGAACAAAGGTTACAAAGATGCTTGCTTAGGCAACACTGCATTACTAAAAGGTATTAACACATTAGATGGCTATGTAACATTCGAAGCAGTTGCAGAAGCGCACGGCTTACAATACGCTGATGCGAAAGAGCTTCTTGAAAAAGCTCCTGCTTTATCATAATAGAAATACATTCGAGACCTTCCTTTATGAGGAGGGTCTTTTTTTATGGAGAAATAACATGTGAATAATTGTTATTTATTGGTGTAAATCATTTTTTATTATGATAATTTAGAATTATATAATAAAAAGAGGGGATTCAATGGGGAGTAAAAAGAGGAAGAAAAAGCAAGCAAAGAGACAAAAGTACATAAAGAAAAAACAGGAGCAGAACATACCTTTTTCACAAAAAGTAGTCCTTATGATAGAAAAAGTATTTCGATATATTTGTATGTTCTTGTATGTGATTTTTTGTGTGTTTTTATGTGGGATGGTTAAATGTTTGGGGATAACACCTAATGTTATTGAAGGTATTTTTGGCGTTATGCTTGTTATGGTAGAAGGAATCTTATTCTTTATATTATTTGATAAGGTTTGGCCTAGTCATGAAAGTAAAAAAGATAGAAAAAGAAGCAAAAAATCTTCATCCAATTCAAGCTCATCAAGTGGATTCGGTGACTACAGTAGCAACGATTGTAGCAGCTCAAGTGATGGCGGAGGAGATTGCGGAGGTGGTGGAGACTAAGTTGGTTTTTCAGAAGAACGACTAATGGAAGGATGGGATGAAATATGGAAACTGTGAACTTAATAGAATTAACAAAAGACATTCAAGATCAACATAAAAACTTCGTCGTTTCAAACATAAACAGTCATTGCTTACGCATCGCTGTATTTACTGGTGAATATGATTGGCACTATCATTCTAATTCGGATGAATTATTTATTGTGCTAGAGGGAGAGTTACTTATTGATTTTGAAGATGGAGAAACGGCGGTTTTAAAGCCAAATGATTCTATTTTAATTCCAGCATGTACGATTCATAGAACGAGAGCATTAAAGAGGACGGTAAATCTTTGTTTTGAACATATAGAGGCTGATACGATTATAGTGGAGCAATTATGAAAAAATTATCTGTAGCCGAGTATAGAAAAATCATTCCGATTTTGGAAAGTAATACAAGAACGACGACATTTGCTTATGCGGTATGTGATCAAATGGTAGATGGTGAGGTTTTTGCCAACGAGAAGTTAACAGCAGGATTAATTCGTACAGTTAACGGTATCTATTATTTATTTGGTCATACGGATGATCAAAATTATAATGAAGATTTATTGATGTATTTAAAAATGGCTATTGAAAAAACAGAGAAGAGATTTACACTATTCGCTTCAAGTGAAGAGTGGGAAATGATGATTGAAGGGTGTTTTAGTAATGTACTTCGGAATATGCCACGAATGAAATTCCAAAGAGAAATCTTTGAAGAGCGAACACAAGATGCAAATAAAAATACATATGCAGTGAAGCGTATTGATAAAAGTGATATAGAACGAAGCAGTGAATTTACAGAGGAGTACTACAAAGGATATTGGGGATCAAAAGAAACGTTTTTGAATAGTGGTTTTGGATTTTGTATAGAACAAGATGGGATAATTGTAGCTGAATGTGTCTCAATATTTAGCGGGAATGGTTATGCTGAAATAGATATCGCAACACATGAAGCATATCAAGGAAAAGGATTAGCTCAAGCTGTTGCGACACGGTTCGTTGAGCATTGCATGCAAAATGATATTACACCGTGCTGGGATTGTTATGTAGACAATATTCCTTCGCAAAAACTAGCTAGTAAATTAAGTTTTCATAATCCGATAGAATATAGATTGTTTGTAAGTAAGAAAACGGGGGAATAAAAATGAATGTGGAATTAACGAGATTTAAAGTTAAGCCTGGTAAGAGTCATCGAGTAGATGAATGGATGCAGCTTCTTAATGACAATATGAAAGAAGTCCTTTTGACATTAAACGACGAAAAGATGTACGTTGAGACAATTTTCCGGGAAATAAGAGATGGAGAAGAGTACTTATATTGGTATTCTGTGCAAGGAGAAGGCGGGGCTCTTGTCGAAAATTCTCATTATGAAATCGATAAAAAGCACTTAGCGTTTTGGTATGAATGTATTGATGAAGAAGCAATGTCTATTGATATGAAAACAGAAGTTGTTATGATTCAAGATGTTGTGAGGGAAGCGATGGAGTAATAGAGTAATATTTTGTGAACAAAAAACAGTCTTATTTTTTTGCTGAAATATATATTATTGGAGATGCTATAGGATGAGAATTAGTAATAAATATATCACTCTCGATGAAATAGAGATAATAAGAGAATCCTTAAATAAATTGCATGAATATCATAATAATAAATCAAAATATTTTTCTGGCGATTACCCAAGAATGACATTTGAGGAACGTATTGAAAATTATAAAAAGAACTCAAAGTACGGAGAATATAGAATTGAATTATTGATTGAGTCAGAAACAGATAATATATTAGGATTTTGTATAGCGTATAGTAAAAGCGTAAGCGGAAAGATTGAAGTTTTATTTGTTGATGAAAAATACCGAAGAAACGGATTTGGTTTGAAATTAATGAATAGTGCAGTGGAATGGTTTAAAGTGAAAAAGATAGATGAAATTGAATTAACAGTAGTGTATGGAAATGAAGCTGTATCATTTTATGAAAAGCTGGGATTTTATCCTCGTTCAATTATTATGGCAACTAAGTCATAACGATAGTATGGGGAGAGATGAGTGGGAGTTTTTGTTTCAAAAAAATGGTTCATATTTTACTAAATTATATGTGAAGAGCACATCAAAATAAATGTGCTTTTTATTATGGAAAAATTTATAAAAGCTGTATTTGGATATCTTTAAGTGAAAATAAAGAGGGATATCGAGAATATTTTAGGATAAACTATAAAGTGAAACTTTAATCAGTGGGGGGGGCATCCCCTACTGATTATCAGCCCTCACCAATCGGGCTTTTACGAGCAGTCCGCCCCCCCCTAACTTCTTTGCTTCCGCTGAATTTTGATGTGGGGGTCTTACTGCCTGTTAATGCGGGATAAAGAAATAAAAAACACCAAAACAAAAGACTTACCAATATACGGTGTAGTCGTAACAGGAAAACAGAGGATTTACAAAGTTTACAAGGGTCACCGTATATTAAGGCTGCTGTAAGAGGTGTAACAGTTGAGAAATATTGATTACGAGTAATTAATGTGAATAATCAGAAAACTTATGTTATAATATGGGAAAAGGAGGTTTATATGAGGCAAATACATGGAGCAATTTATATTTACATAACAATGTTTTTCGTGGCGATATCCTATGGATTGGGGCACGTGTATTCGCATCCTATACTAACTTTTTTAAGCGGAGCATGTATGGCGTTTGCGCTTCTTGTCCACCTTTTCTCAGTTTGGATCGTGAAATTTCAATTAAATATTAGTGAAATAGAAGAAGGCACTTTCTAAGTGGCCTTCTTTTTTTAATAATATTTTGGAAGGTCTTGCAGCAATTTTTCAATTTTGCATTCGGTTTCTTCACATATAGACAGTGTGCGTAGTCGGAAAAACAAACTACGTAAGAAAGATTTTATATTTCCGTATAGGTACTCGTACGATTCAGTATGTAATGTCTGTTTTTTGACGGGTAATTGAGCTACTAATTCATGAAGGGCTAATAGGAGTACCTCTTCCTTTAGACCATTTTGTAGCATTGCGACAATCGGATAAACGAGACGTTCGTCTTCTTCATATTTGTAGTAAATAGAATGGACACAAACTTTGTTTAATAAAGTTTGTAATATTTCTTCGTAATATAAAGTTTCCAGTTTAGGACTACGAACAAGCGCCTCAAATGTATCAGAAGCGTGAGCGATACTATGTGCCCAGCCGTGGTCTTGCACATATCCGCGGAAATCATGCTCGTTGTTCATATATAACACTAATCGATCTTTTACATGTAAAAGATCAGCCTGTGATAAGAAATTATGATTTGTATCGGCATCAATAATGAGTGCAATTAATAATGTTGTAAATGCACGGGTAAATACCGCATCTTCGTCATCCGAATGAATCTTATACAATAAATATTTGTCACTGATGCTTTCTAATAATAGTTTCTGTAATTGTGTGTGTGAAAGGTAGTCCTTTTTGATGAGATGGTAAAAAGTAGAGCAAATAAGTTTGTCCCTTAAATAGCTATCGGTAACACCGATATGTTTAAGCATATTGGAAATTAAAGAATCCATGTTAATTGTATCCATTACGTAATGATTATTACGAATTTCTTCTAACTGTTGTTGTAACATATAAACCACCTATTTTAGAAAATTCTGTATTTTAATAGTATAATAAGAGGAAGAAATAGACAATAAATAAATGCTTTTGAATGGAGGGGGGCATTATGAAGAGAGCATTATTCTTTTTCATTAGTATTTTCTTTTTAGGAAGCTGTTCCATTTCGTATGTTACTTTTTCTAGCGAGAGCAAAAGTTGGACTGGACAATATAAAGGGCATATTAAGGATGACAGTGAAGATGGGATGTTTACGTTTCAATATAAGGGCGGGGATGGAAAGACAGAATTTAAAAACTTAGAGATTGCTATTAATGGAGCCTTTAGTACAATGACACAAACGTCAGAAGTTCATAGAGGAGCAAAGATTGAAATGAAGTCTTCTTGTGTAAGTTGCGCGCCTATCTCTAAAGATGAACCTATAGAAGTTGTGATTAAATGGGATGATAAGTATGAGGAGAAGATGGTGCTAAATTTGAAATAGTAGAGAAATAGAAAAAGGCAGCAATCCCGCTGCCTTTTTTATTATTTTACAAATTGTAATTCTTTCGGGAATTTCGTTAAAATTTCTGATCCGTCTTTTGTGATGTAAATATCATCTTCAATACGAACGCCACCTACGTTTGGTACGTAAATACCTGGCTCGATTGTGAAGACCATACCTTCTTTTAATGGAGACTCGTTGCCAGCTTTTACATCTGGATATTCGTGTACGCTAATTCCAAGTCCGTGACCCAGGCGGTGTGGGAAGAAGTCACCGTAACCTGCATCTGCGATAACAGAACGAGCAGCGTTGTCGATTGCGCCAAGTGTAACACCTGGTTTACATGCTTCAACTGCTTGTAGTTGTCCAGCAAGTACAGTGTTGTAAATGCGAGTTTGCTCTTCAGAAATTTCACCGAATGCTACTGTACGTGTAATATCAGAGCAATAACCATCAATGATTACGCCTAAATCAAATAGTACGAAATCGCCGCGTTTCATTTTGTTTGCGCCAGGAATACCGTGTGGAAGAGCAGAGTTCGCACCTGCTAATACCATCGTATCAAATGACATTTTATGTATGCCTTTTGTTTTTAATTCGTGTTCAATAATTGCTAATACTTGTAGCTCGCTGCGGTTTTCTTTAATTGCATTTACACCAACTTCAACAGCATAGTCCGCCATTTTAGCTGCTTCGCGTAAAATAGAAAGTTCTTTTTCATCTTTAATTAAACGAAGTTCGCGAACTTTCTCCTCAGCTGATTTGAAAGCTGCATTTGGGAATAATTTCGTTAATTCTTCGTAGCGCTCTACGTTTAAATGTTCTTTTTCAATTGCAACTGCATTTGCATTGATGCCGCGGTCTTTAATTGCTTTTGCAATCATATCCCATGGTCTGTCAGTATCAGTAAATCCGATAATTTCATGTGCCCAGCCAGCGTTACGCGCTTGACCTTCTTCCATTTTAGGGCAAATTAAAATAGGTTCTTTTTCTTGGAATACAAACATACCAAGTAATCTTTCGTGTGGTTCACAGTGGAAGTTTGTCATGTAGAAGACGTTCGGTGTAGAAGTTAAGAACGCAGCTTCTACGTTTTTTTCTTTTAGCCATTGCATTAAATTTTCTAATCTAGCATTCATCGATTGGCACCCCCGAGATATTTAATTACAAATATAACTTTAACTCGGAAGAAAGTGTTATGACAAGTAAATAGATGTTAGAAAAGACAGGGAATTGAAAAATCATGTAGAATAAAAAGTGAGAATGTGAATAGGGGAGGAATGTAATAATGAAAGTATCTTATCATGGACATTCAGTTGTGAAAATTGAGGCGAATGAAAAAGTTATTTTAATTGACCCGTTTTTAACAGGTAATCCGAAAACAGATTTAAAAGCTGAAGATGTAAAAGTGGATGCAATCCTTTTATCGCATGGACACGGTGATCATGTTGGAGATACAGTAGAGCTTGCGAAGAAAAATAATGCAGTTGTTGTAGCGCCATTTGAACTAGCAACATTTTTAAGTTGGCAAGGTGTAAATACACACCCGATGCATATTGGTGGTTCACATGAATTTGACTTCGGAAAAGTGAAGTTTACACAAGCATTCCACGGCTCTAGTTATATTGATGAAGAAAATAAGACGATTACATATACAGGTATGCCAGCAGGTATTTTATTTACAGCAGAAGAGAGAACTGTATACCACGCAGGAGATACTGCACTATTCTCTGATATGAAGTTAATTGGGGAATTAAATAAAGTTGATCTAGCATTTTTACCAATTGGTGATAATTTCACAATGGGACCAGAAGATGCTGTACTAGCGGCAAAATGGATTAATGCGAAAACTGTTGTACCGATGCATTACAATACGTTCCCAGTTATTGAACAAGATCCATATCAATTTGTAGAAAAGCTACAAAATTGTACAGGGAAAGTATTAGAAGCTGGAGAAAGTATTACACTATAGAAAAGAAACCCTTCATTTGAAAAGAAAAGTGAAGGGTTTTTACGTGTGTAGGACAGCTTTTAATACTTGTATTTGTTTTGGTGATTCTTTTCTTTTGGTACGTGGCTGCTCAGGTGTTTCATTCAATTCCATTGTAACTTTTTTCCCATCTACGAAAGCTAAAAATACAGCACCTACAACCTCTAAAAGTTTTTTCATCATGTGTTCGCTCCTTTGTTTTATTTCTTGTCTTAATTGTATAGGTAATCAAGTGTGCGAACTATCGAATGAGATGACAATAGCATTACATTGTTGTAATAGAATGACTGGTGGAATGTAAGAGTCATTTTGTTATAAAAAAAATAGTACAGGTATGCAAAGAGAGAGTGTAACAGTTTTGAAAATATAGTATACTGAAAGTACAACACATGAAGAATTTAGGGAAAAGAAAGTATGGTGAAACCATTTGGCTACCAAGCATAACCAAATTTTAGAACATATTAATAGCCTGCCAGTAGGCCATAAAATTTCTGTAAGACAAATTGCGAAAGATTTGAGTGTAAGTGAAGGGACCGCTTACCGTGCAATTAAAGATGCAGAAAATAAAGGGTATGTTAGTACAATTGAACGTGTCGGAACAATTCGAATTGAACAAAAGAAGAAAGAGAATATCGAAAAACTGACATATGCAGAAGTCGTTAACATTGTCGACGGTCAAGTACTTGGAGGCAGAGAAGGACTACATAAAACGTTAAATAAATTCGTAATCGGGGCAATGAAATTAGAAGCGATGATGCGCTATACAGAAGCTGGGAACTTACTTATTGTCGGTAACCGTACGAACGCACATCAATTAGCGTTAGAAACTGGAGCCGCTGTATTAATTACGGGCGGATTTGATACGGAAGATCATGTGAAGAAATTAGCAGATGAATTAAAACTGCCGATTATTTCAAGTAGTTACGATACCTTTACAGTTGCAACGTTAATTAACCGTGCGATTTACGATCAGCTTATTAAGAAAGAAATTGTACTCGTTGAAGATATTTTAACGCCAATTGAAGAAACGTTATATTTAAAGCCAAATGATACAGTGCAGCAATGGCATGCCTATAATGAAGAGACGATGCACGGAAGGTATCCGATTGTTGATGAAAGTAACAAAGTGCTAGGAATCGTGACTTCAAAAGATATGATCGGTGTAGCGAAAGAAACACCAATTGATAAAGTGATGACAAAACACCCAATTACAGTGAACGGTAAAATGTCTGTCGCAGCTGCGGCACGTATGATGGTGTGGGAAGGTATTGAGTTACTTCCTGTTGTTGATGAAGGAAATAAACTACAAGGTATTATTAGCCGTCAAGATGTACTTCAGGCACTGCAAATGATTCAACGGCAGCCACAAGTTGGAGAAACCATTGATGATATTGTAACGAATCAATTTATGACGCCGAAAGAAGCGAAGAATGAGCATCTATATCAATTTTCGGTGACGCCGCAAATGACGAACTCAATCGGAACGTTATCGTACGGTGTATTTGCAACAATTGTGACAGAAGCGACAAATCGCGTCATTCGTGCGCAAAAGAAAAGCGATTTAATTGTTGAAAACTTAACGATTTATTTCGTAAAGCCGGTTCAAATTGATAATGTTGTATCTGTTCATCCGAAAGTATTAGAAATTGGGCGTAAATTTGGTAAGGTCGATGTAGAGGTGCATCATGAAGGTAATGTTGTTGGAAAGGCATTACTTATGGTGCAGTTAATCGATAAATAAAAAGATGGAACAAATCGTTTTGATTTGTTCCATCTTTTTTTGTTGTTTTAAATTTGAAAGGCATGATTTTAGATGGGAGTTTTAGTGAAATATGTATGGAGTGGAGTGGAAAAGTAACGTAAGAAAAGACAGAATAGTAATTCAATTTAGTTGTATATTGTGTTATGATTATATTGTAAGAAAATGGAATTCTGAAAGGTGGTATGCATTATGTCGTCAGCCGTACTCTTTTTTGGTAGTATCGCACTATTTTACTTTCTTGTAATGATACCGATCCAATATTTATATTTACAAGGTTTACATGAAAAAAAGGAAAAGACAGGATTATCTCAGCGAGAGCTATATGAAAAAATGTCTTTTGGAGAAGAACAACTACATTTTCATGTACAAGGTAACCCATTTAATATACCATCTGCGTTTGTTGCATATATGATTTTGAAAGTTAAGGGACGTAAAAAAGCATCACAATATTGATGCTTTTTTATGTTGCTTCATAGACTTCGGCTTCTTTAACTGCTAATGGCAAGAAATGTTTGTATTGGCGAAACCCGTTAAATACACTTGCACTACCAAATAGAACGAATAAAACACCAACGATAATACGAGCGGTTGAAAGTTCTAAAAAGAATTGGTTTATCCCGAAAAATAAAACGAATGAACCGAGTGCCATTGCGGATTTTCCTGAGAGCCAACCTTTCTCCATTGGGCGGTTTGTACGAAAGTATTTTGTTTTGTAAAAGAGGTACAACATAAATGAGATGATAATACAGAAGACTAATACTGGCATAGTGAACACTCCCATCGCTTTGTGAAAAATAATAGAAAAGAAAAAGAAATATCTAAACTTTCTAACTTTTATTATAAAGCAATTGTTCGCATGAATGAAATACTTTCCGTTATAATGGAGGATAAAGTGAAGAAGTTGATTAAAAAGGAGATTATACATATGCATGAGCAAATTTTAGGAGCAATTAAAGAGTTTGATACAATTATTATTCATCGCCACGTGCGTCCGGACCCAGATGCGTTAGGTTCACAGGGTGGTCTTGGTACAATTCTACAAGAATCGTTTCCAGAGAAAAATATTTATACGGTTGGGTACAATGAACCGTCACTAGCATACTTACGAGTAATGGATGATATTGAAGATAGTGTATACGAAAATGCGCTTGTTATTGTTTGTGATACTGCGAATCAAGAACGGGTTGACGATCAACGCTATACAAAAGGGAAGATGTTAATTAAAATTGATCATCATCCAAATGAAGATCCATATGGAGATATTACGTGGGTAGACACGACAGCGAGTTCTACAAGTGAAATGATTTATGAGTTTTATAACTATGGAAAAGATAAAGGATTAAAAATAACAAAAGAAGCAGCTCGCCTTATTTTAGCAGGAATTGTTGGAGATACAGGTCGTTTCTTATTCCCAAATACGACAGCAAAAACACTTCGTTACGTAAGTGAGCTTGTTGATATGGGTGTGAAATTCACAGATTTATACAATGAAATGTATAAGACAAAAGAAAAAATTGCTCGTTTAAACGGTTATATTTTACAAAACTTTACGATGGTAGAAGAAGGAGCAGCTTACATTAAATTAACGAAAGAAGTATTAGAAGAGTTTGATGTACTTCCTTCTGAAGCATCTGGTGTTGTTGGAGCGCTTGGCAATATTGATGGATTAAAGGCGTGGGTTCTATTTTTAGAGGAAGATGACGTAATTCGTGTTCGTCTTCGTTCAAAAGGACCAGTTATAAACAAATTGGCAATGCAATATAACGGCGGAGGGCATCCGATGGCTTCTGGTGCCAAGGCATCTTCTTGGGAAGAAGCGGATCGTCTTTTTGCTGATTTACGTGAGATTTGTAAATAAAAGACTATATGTTAGAACGAAAAGAAGGAGCGGCGCTAAAGCCCTCCTTCTTTATTTTTCTTTCTCTATAGTAATGCTAATTTCAAGCACTGTATCAAAAGATATTGTATCGACTTTAAAACGGTATAGGCGATCGTAATGTTTGTATGTTTTATTTTCGATTACCTTTTTTAGTAGGTCTTTATTTTTTGCGATACTTTGAATGTTTTTCGTTAAAAGATGCTGGAGATCATTATGAATAGATGTAGTCATATTTTCGAGTGTAAGATTGTCTAAATCGTATTTTTCTCGATTGATAAGTTTTATTTTAATCTCTTGAATGGTTAAGAGCCGTTTATTTTCAGTGTTCAATTTTTCTTGATCTTCGAGAAGGACGTGGAGCTTTGCTTCTTGTTTTTCTATAATTTCTCTTTGTTCTGCTATTTTACTAGCTTGTTCTTGTTGAAAAACACCGTATATGTACAAAAAAATAAACCAGCTCAACACGCCTCCAACAGCAGCACCAGCTAATACTAAGTACCATCTTTTTGCTGTATTGGCACTTGGTACTCTCATACATGTTCCTGCGTTAGCCATTTAATAATAATGAGACCTGTTTGCATACCACCAGTTGCGAAAAAAATAAGGAGAATTTGTTTTACGATATCTTTCATATCTCCGCCAAAGAAACTTCTTTCAAAGCTATAAAAGGTATCGAATGTTCCGCCGATTGCTGCAACGAGTGCCCAAATCCTTAAATTTTGGGCGAATTGATTAATGTAAGTTAGAGCTGGTTTTCCGATAAGAAACGCACCAAATCCACCAATTAATGAACCGCCAAGTATAACCCCAAAGGCAATAAAATAACTAATAATAAGCAGAGAGAAAAAAGTATGTTCTCTTACATCCATCGTCATTCCCCTTTCTTCTTCATATATATGGACAAAGTATAAGAAGTATGTTTTGATTTCCGCTTTCCTCATCACCTATAATAAAAGTAGTCAAATAGGTAAAGAGAGGGTACAACAGTGAAGTTTGTGCATTTACAATGTCAAACCGTTTTTAGTTTATTAAAAAGTGCTTGTAAAATTGATGAGCTTGTAGTCAGGGCGAAAGAACTTGGTTTTTCATCGCTAGCTATTACGGATGAAAATGTTATGTATGGTGTTATTCCGTTTTATAAAGCATGTAAGAAACATGGTATACAGCCTGTTATTGGATTAACCGCTTCTATTTTTAGTGAAGAAGAAGAAAGGTCTTATCCGCTTGTATTACTTGCTGAGAATGAAATAGGCTACCAAAATTTATTAAAGATTTCTAGCAGTATTATGACAAAGTCCAAAGAAGGTATTCCTAAGAAGTGGCTTGCGCATTATGCGAAAGGATTAATTGCTATTTCGCCAGGTAAAGATGGCGAAATTGAGCAATTATTACTAGAAGACAATGAGAGTCAGGCTGAAGAAGTAGCTCGCACGTATCAAAATATGTTCGGCCATTTTTATATGAGTTTGCAGCATCATGCAATTCAAGATGAGTTGCTTTTACAAGAGAAACTACCTGAATTTATTAGTAGGGTTAATATTCCAGTCGTTGCAACAAATGATGTGCGCTATATCAATCAAAGTGACGCGCTTGTTCACGAATGTTTACTATCTGTTGAAAGTGGAACGAAAATGACTGATCCAGATAGGCCGAGGCTGAAAACAGATCAGTATTATTTAAAGTCATCGGATGAAATGGAAGCACTATTTTCCCATGCGCCGGAAGCAATCCAAAATACAATAAAAATTGCAGAGCGTTGCCAAGTAGAAATACCGTTCCATGTAAATCAACTTCCGAAGTTTCCTGTTCCGTCTAATGAAACGAGTGATATATACTTGCGTCGTGTTTGTGAAGAAGGTTTGCGGAAACGATATGGTGAACCGAAAGAAGTGCATATAAAGCGTTTGGATCATGAATTAAATGTTATTTCTCGTATGGGATTTAGTGATTATTTCCTCATCGTATGGGATTTTATGAAGTATGCACATGAAAATCATATTCTAACAGGACCAGGTCGTGGATCGGCAGCTGGTTCACTCGTTTCATACGTATTAGAAATTACAGATATTGATCCAATTGAATACGATCTATTATTTGAAAGGTTTTTAAATCCTGAACGTGTGACGCTTCCTGATATTGATATTGATTTTCCAGACGTAAGACGTGATGAGATGATTCGCTATGTGAAAGATAAATACGGTCAGCTCCGTGTTGCGCAAATTGTAACGTTTGGTACGCTTGCAGCAAAAGCGGCAATTAGAGACATTGCCCGCGTAATGGGGCTTCCGCCGCGAGATATTGATATATTTTCAAAACTTATCCCATCAAAGCTTGGTATAACGTTAAAAGATGCATATGAAGAATCACAATCACTTCGTGAGTTTATACAAGGGAATCTTTTGCATGAGCGTGTGTTTGAAATCGCAAAACGTGTAGAAGGTTTACCACGTCATACGTCTATTCATGCGGCTGGTGTTATTATGAGTCAAGAACCGCTAACAGGCAGTGTAGCAATTCAAGAAGGACATAACGATGTTTATGTTACGCAATATCCAGCCGATGCGCTAGAAGAACTTGGGTTGCTTAAGATGGACTTTTTAGGATTACGTAATTTAACGTTACTTGAAAATATTATAAAATTTATCGCGAACAAAACTGGGAAAGAAATCGATATAAGAAACTTACCTCTTCAAGATGAAAAGACATTCCAATTATTAGGGAGAGGAGATACAACAGGTGTATTCCAGCTTGAGTCAGGCGGTATGCGAAATGTACTTTGCGGGTTAAAACCGAATGAGTTTGAAGATATCGTAGCTGTTAACTCGTTATACAGACCAGGACCGATGGAACAGATACCGACTTTTATTGAATCGAAACATGGAAAAAGAAAAATCGAATATTTACATCCGGATTTAAAGCCAATTTTAGAAAGAACATACGGCGTCATTGTATACCAAGAACAAATTATGCAAATTGCATCGAAGTTAGCAGGGTTTTCGCTTGGAGAAGCAGATTTACTGCGCCGTGCAGTGAGTAAAAAAAATCGTGATATTTTAGATCAGGAACGTAAGCATTTCGTCCAGGGATGTTTGCGAAATGGATATGATGAGACGTCTGCTGAAAAAATTTATGATTTAATTGTAAGATTTGCGAATTACGGTTTTAACCGAAGTCACGCTGTAGCTTACAGTATGATCGGATATCAGCTTGCCTATTTGAAAGCGAACTATACGCTGGAATTTATGACGGCATTATTATCAAGCGCAATTGGAAATGAAGATAAAATTGTACAGTATATACGAGAAACGAAGCGGAAAGGTTTTCACGTTTTGCCGCCGTCTCTTCAGAGAAGTGGTTATAACTTCCAAATAGAAGGGAATGCGATACGTTACAGTTTACTTTCGATCCGAAATATTGGAATGGCTACAGTGACGGCATTATTAGAAGAACGAGAGAAAAAAATGTTCGAAGATTTATTTGAATTTTGTCTCCGTATGCCGTCAAAGTTCGTAACGGAGCGTAATTTAGAAGCTTTCGTCTGGTCGGGATGTTTTGATGATTTTGGTGTTTCGAGAACGAATTTATGGAAAAGTATTAAAGGGGCGTTAGAGTACGCGAATCTCGCACGTGATTTAGGAGATGCTGTTCCAAAATCAAAATATGTACAAGGAGAAGAGCTATCTTTTATTGAACAACTAAATAAAGAGAAAGAAGTACTTGGCTTTTATTTATCAAGTTATCCGACAGCGCAATATGTGAAGTTAGCAAAAGAATTAGAAATTCCATCTCTCGCTCAGGCGATGCGACACAAGAAAAAAGTACAAAGAGCTATTGTGTATATAACAAGTGTTAGAGTGATTCGTACGAAAAAGTTTCAAAAGATGGCATTTATTACATTCTGTGATCAAAATGATGAAATGGAAGCGGTCCTCTTCCCGGAAACGTATATACATTTCTCGGATAAGTTGCAAGAAGGAGCAATTGTTTTAGTTGACGGTACGATTGAGCTAAGAAATCATAAGCTGCAATGGATTGTAAATGGACTATATCCGCTAGAGGAAATGGATGTTTATGAAGAAAAGAAAGACGCATCTGTTTACGTGAAATTGCCATCTCAGTATGAGAAAAAGCTTTTAAATCGGGTTACGAAAATATTGTTCGACTATTCAGGTTTTGCGAAAGTACTAATTTATTATGAAAAGGAACATAAAATGGTACAATTATCTCGGAGTTTATCGATTCATCCAAGTGAAGAATGTTTAGGAGCACTTCGTGAAATTGTCGGGGAAGAAAATGTAGTTGTGAAAATATAATGGACAATTTCCCTACACTTCGATTATTATAGTAGTAGTGTTCGTGGTCAGACCACTTGGAGAAATTGATATCAGCAAGAATAATTTGAGGAGAGTGGATAGTTTGTCAACACTTCGTGAAGAAGCACTTCACATGCATAAAGTGCATCAAGGAAAATTAGAAACTGTATCAAAAGTAAAAGTAGAAAATGCAAAAGATTTAAGTCTTGCATATTCTCCAGGGGTTGCAGAACCTTGTAAAGAAATTTATGACGATAAAAGTAAGGTATATGAATATACGATGAAGGGAAATATGGTAGCAGTTGTGACAGATGGAACAGCTGTACTTGGTCTTGGTAACATTGGACCTGAAGCATCTCTTCCAGTAATGGAAGGTAAAGCTGTATTATTCAAGAGCTTTGCTGGTGTAGATGCATTCCCAATTGCCTTAAATACAAACGATGTAGATAAAATTGTTGAAACTGTAAAATTAATGGAGCCAACTTTTGGCGGCGTTAACTTAGAAGATATCGCAGCACCAAACTGCTTCATTATTGAAGAGCGTTTGAAAAAAGAAACAAATATTCCTATCTTCCATGATGATCAACACGGAACAGCTATTGTAACAGTAGCAGGTCTTGTAAATGCACTGAAATTAGTTGGAAAGAAAATGTCTGACATTAAAGTTGTCGCAAATGGCGCAGGTGCAGCAGGTATTGCAATTATTAAACTTTTATATCGCTATGGTGTACGCGACATTATTATGTGTGACCGTAAAGGGGCAATCTATGATGGTCGTCCTACAGGTATGAATCCGGTGAAGGATGAAGTTGCAAAATATACAAATAAGAATCGTATAGAAGGTTCTTTAGCTGATGTTGTACAAGGTGCAGACGTATTCATTGGTGTATCTGCAGAAGGTGCATTAACAGAAGAGATGGTTCGTACAATGAATGACGATGCGATTATTTTTGCAATGGCGAATCCAGTTCCAGAAATTATGCCAGAATTGGCAAAAGCAGCGGGCGCAGCTGTTGTTGGAACAGGTCGTTCTGACTTCCCGAACCAAGTAAATAATGTACTGGCGTTCCCTGGTATTTTCCGCGGTGCACTTGACGTACATGCGACACAAATTAACGAAGAAATGAAGATGGCAGCTGTACAGGCTATTGCTGAGCTTGTAGCAGAAGATGAGTTAAATGCAGACTATATCATTCCGGCACCATTTGACGCGCGTGTAGCGCCTCAAGTAGCGGCTTACGTTGCAAAAGCAGCAATGGAGACAGGAGTAGCTCGCCGTCAAGTAGATCCAAATGAGATCGCTGAAAAAACAAAACAATTAGCGCTGATTGGTAAAGAATAAGCGAGGAAATTCCATTGACATCATCAAATACAAAAGTATATCTCGAAATTGTAAAAAAAATCCGTTCCATTATGGAAGAGGATGGATTGGTGGCGGGAGATCGTTTGCCGTCTGAGCGTGAGTTAAGTTCACGCTTAAACGTAGGACGTTCCTCTGTAAGAGAAGCATTGCGTGCTTTAGAACTGGTAGGATTGATTGAAACGAGACGTGGTGAAGGGACGTTTATTCGAAACTTTTATGATAACGGTCTTGTACAATTAATTGCTCCGTTCTTATTGCAAGATGAGAAAACAATTCGTGATTTATTACAAACGAAACGATTACTCGAGAAAGATATGATTCGAATTGTATGTAATTTACCGAAAGAAACGTTTTCTAAAGTGCTAAGTAAATTACACCAAGTACTTGAAGGAAATGAAAACTCAATCCCAACGCTTCATCAAACGTTCTTTAAAACACTTATTGAACAAGTCGATAATTATTTACTATATCGCATTTGGATGATCGTAAATGATTACGTATCAACGCTTTCTTGTAAAGTTTCAAGAGATTCTATCGATATGTATAGAAAGCTTTACGCTACTTTGGAAGAAAAACAAGAAAATGATGCACTAAAAATTTACGATGAATTAGTAGAGAATATACAGTTTCACTCGTAATGTATAAAATTTGTCGAAATGACCATGACACGTTATGACAAACATTCTACCGCGTAGCGGTTAAAGTTAAACGTAAAGAGTGAGGTTATTAGACAGATTGAGAAGATAAGGCTAACATCAAACTTTGGTGTTAGCCCCATTTTCTTCTTACGCTAACCTTAGCTCTCAACGAAGGGGGTCAAATTGTGCTAAGAGATTTATTCGTGAAAAAGAAAAAGTACGCTGCAATACCTTCAGAACAAGTACGAAAAGATGTGCCAGATGGCGTTATGACAAAATGTCCGGAATGTAAAAAAATCATGTATACGAAAGAACTTCTAAAAAATTTAAAAGTATGTGTGAATTGTGGATATCATCATCCTATGAATGCATGGGAACGTCTTGATAGTATATTGGACGAAGGGTCATTCCGTGAGTATGACAAAGAAATGGTTTCATTAAATCCACTCGAGTTTCCAGGTTATGAAGAGAAACTAGAGAGCGATCGTAAGAAGACTGAATTGAACGAAGCGGTTGTAACTGGTGAAGGAACAATTGATGACATGCTTGTTGTTGTTGCAGTAATGGATTCTCGTTTTCGAATGGGGAGCATGGGCTCTGTAGTAGGAGAAAAAATCGCCCGTGCGGTTGAAAAGGCGTACGACTTACAAGTTCCATTTATTATCTTTACTGCTTCGGGTGGTGCCCGTATGCAAGAAGGTATATTAAGTTTAATGCAAATGGCAAAAACAAGCGTAGCTTTGAAAAAGCATAGTAATGCAGGAGGATTATTTATTTCTGTTATGACTCACCCAACGACGGGCGGGGTTTCAGCGAGTTTCGCTTCACTTGGTGATTATAATCTTGCAGAACCAGGTGCACTTATCGGATTTGCTGGTAGACGTGTAATTGAACAAACGGTGCGTGAGAAACTACCGGAAGATTTCCAAACGGCAGAATTCTTACTAGATCATGGTCAATTAGATGCGGTGGTGCATCGTGATGATATGAGAGAATCGCTTCGTAAGATTTTAGAAGTTCATCAAGGAGGGGAAGTGGCTGTATGGCAGAGCTAGAATTTGAAAAACCAGTTGTTGAGCTAAGAAATAAGATTCGTGAACTGAAAGACTATACGAAAAACAGCCAGATGGACTTCAGTGAGGAGATTCGTATTTTGGAAGAAAAGCTAGAAAATTTAGAGGAAGATATATACGGCAATCTAAAAGTATGGGACCGTGTTCAAATTGCTCGTCATGCAGAACGACCGACAACGCTCGATTATATTGAGCACTTATTTACTGATTTTTTCGAATGTCATGGAGATCGTCTATTTGGCGATGATGCAGCGATTGTCGGCGGCATTGCGAAATATAAAGGGATGCCTGTAACTGTAATTGGGCATCAGCGCGGAAAAGATACGAAAGAAAATATTCGCCGTAACTTTGGAATGCCTCATCCAGAAGGATATCGAAAAGCACTGCGTCTCATGAAACAAGCGGAAAAGTTTAATCGTCCTATTATTTGTTTCATCGATACGAAGGGAGCTTATCCTGGTAAAGCAGCTGAAGAACGTGGACAAAGTGAAGCTATTGCCCGCAACCTATTTGAGATGGCAGGTTTAACGGTACCAGTTATTTGTATCGTTATCGGTGAAGGCGGTAGTGGTGGTGCGCTAGGCCTTGGAGTAGGAGATTACATTCATATGCTAGAAAATTCCACTTATTCTGTTATTACACCAGAGGGTGCAGCGGCAATTCTTTGGAAAGATGCAGGAAAAGCAAAGGAAGCTGCAGAGGCAATGAAAATTACAGCAGCAGATTTGAAAGAATTAGGTGTAATTGATGAAATTATTCCAGAGACAAAAGGTGGAGCTCACCGTAATATTTTGAAACAGTCAGAAAATATAGACTTAATAATTAGAAAAACTTTTGAACAATTAAACGGAATTTCGAAAGATGAATTAATCGAAAAACGTTATGAAAAATATATGAAAATTGGGCAAGTTTCGTTTTCAAACGCTTCCATTGGGATAAAATAAGAAAAGCGTGCGTTCCTCTTCGCGAATGCACGTTTTTATTATGAAAAGACACATCTTCTCCATTGTGTTTTTATATTTTTTCGTGTTATTTTATTATAAGGCAAATAATCTTTATGAGGTGAGTACAAATGAAACGTATTGGTGTATTAACAAGTGGTGGAGATTCACCTGGTATGAATGCTGCCATTCGTGCAGTTGTTCGTAAAGCGATTTTCCATGATATTGAAGTATATGGTATTTACCATGGATACGCTGGATTAATTTCTGGTCACATTGAAAAATTAGAACTTGGTTCTGTTGGCGATATTATCCACCGCGGTGGTACGAAATTATATACAGCAAGATGTCCTGAGTTTAAAGACCCAGAAGTACGACTAAAAGGTATCGAGCAATTAAAGAAACATGGTATCGAAGGACTTGTTGTTATTGGTGGAGATGGTTCTTACCAAGGCGCTAAAAAATTAACTGAACAAGGATTCCCATGTGTTGGTGTACCAGGTACAATCGACAATGATATCCCTGGAACAGACTTCACAATTGGTTTCGATACAGCTTTAAACACTGTTATTGATGCAATTGATAAAATCCGTGATACAGCTACATCTCATGAACGTACATATGTTATCGAAGTAATGGGACGTCATGCTGGAGATATCGCATTATGGGCTGGTTTAGCTGATGGTGCAGAAACAATCTTAATTCCAGAAGAAGAGTATGACATGGATGATGTAATCGCTCGTCTAAAACGTGGTAGCGAACGTGGTAAAAAACACAGTATTATCATTGTAGCTGAAGGTGTTGGAAGTGCAATTGACATCGGTAAGCACATTGAAGAAGCAACAAACTTTGATACTCGTGTAACTGTATTAGGTCACGTACAACGTGGTGGATCACCAAGTGCACAAGACCGTGTATTAGCAAGTCGTCTTGGTGCAAGAGCAGTTGAGTTGTTAATTGCTGGTAAAGGTGGACGTTGTGTAGGTATTCAAGATAATAAACTTGTTGATCATGACATTATCGAAGCGTTAGCTCAAAAGCATACAATCGATAAAGATATGTATCAATTATCTAAAGAATTATCCATCTAATCGGCGTAATGTCAGATATTTGGGAACGGTTTCATAATTTTCGGAGGTGCAATATGCGTAAAACTAAAATTGTATGTACTATAGGTCCTGCTAGTGAAAGTATTGAAAAATTAGAGCAATTAATCGAAGCAGGTATGAACGTTGCTCGTTTAAACTTCTCTCATGGTAGCCATGAAGAGCACGGAGCTCGTATTAAAAACATTCGTGAAGCTTCAAAGAAAACTGGTAAAACAGTTGGTATCTTACTTGATACAAAAGGTCCAGAAATCCGTACTCACGACTTCGTAGACGGACAAGCTGAGCTTGTAACAGGTGCAGAGGTAGTTCTTTCTACTGAGCAAGTATTAGGTACTGCAGAGAAGTTCTCTGTATCTTATGCTGGTCTTTATGACGATGTAGACCCAGGTTCTCGTATTCTAATCGATGACGGTCTTATCGAACTAGAAGTAATCGAAAAAGCTGATGGAAACATCCGTACAAAAGTTCTTAACAGCGGAACTGTAAAAAATAAAAAAGGTGTTAACGTACCAAACGTAAGCATTAAGCTTCCTGGTATCACTGAAAAAGACGTAAAAGATATCATCTTCGGTATCGAGCAAAAAGTTGATTTCATTGCAGCTTCATTCGTACGTAAAGCGTCTGACGTATTAGAAATCCGTGAATTATTAGAAGAGCATAACGCTCAATACATCCAAATCGTACCAAAAATCGAAAACCAAGAAGGTATCGACAACATCGATTCAATCTTAGAAGTTTCTGACGGTTTAATGGTAGCTCGTGGTGATATGGGTGTAGAAATTCCACCAGAAGAAGTACCGTTAGTACAAAAACGTCTAATTAAAAAATGTAACGTGTTAGGTAAACCGGTTATTACTGCAACACAAATGTTAGATTCTATGCAACGTAACCCACGTCCAACTCGTGCGGAAGCAAGTGACGTAGCTAACGCAATCTTCGATGGTACAGATGCAATCATGCTTTCAGGTGAAACAGCTGCTGGACAATATCCGGTAGAAGCAGTAACAATGATGGCTAACATTGCGGTACGTGTTGAAAAATCATTACAATATGAAGATATGTTCAAAAAACGTATTAAAGAGTTCACTCCAACAATTACAGATGCAATTAGCCAATCTGTTGCGCATACAGCACTTGCTCTTGATGTAGCTGCAATCGTAGCTCCAACAGAAAGTGGATATACTGCGAAAATGATCTCTAAATACCGTCCAAAATCTCCAATCGTAGCTGTAACATCTGACGAGCAAGTAGGACGTCGTCTTGCACTTGTTTGGGGTGTACAAGCATTTATGGCTGAGAAGCGCGCAGCTTCAACTGACGAAATGTTAGATACAGCAATTCAAACAGGCATGGATGCGGGTCTAATTGGACTTGGAGATACTGTAGTGATTACTGCGGGTGTACCAGTTGCTGAAACTGGTACAACAAACTTAATGAAAATCCACGTTGTTGGTGAAGAAATTGCTAAAGGACAAGGAATTGGTCGTAAAGCTGCAAAAGGTAAAGTAGTTGTAGCAAAAACAGCTGCTGAAGCTGTAGCGAACGTAAACGAAGGTGATATCCTTGTTACAACAAGCACTGATAAAGATATGATTCCTGCAATCGAAAAAGCTGCGGCTTTAGTTGTAGAAGAAGGTGGCTTAACAAGCCATGCAGCTGTTGTAGGCGTATCAATCGGTATTCCTGTTATCGTTGGTGTAAACTGCGTAACAGCAACTTTAAAAAATGGCCAAGAAGTAACAGTTGATGCAGCACGCGGAATTGTTTATAATGGACATGCGGAAGTGCTATAAGTAATACGGAGAGAAGGATCGGAGTCCTTCTCTTTTTTTTACACAAAAACGAGATAGAATTAGCTTAAAGCGCCTAGAATTGCTTTTAAAAGCTGTTTGTTATGTGTTTTAATATGAAAGAGTATCTATATTTCATATGATGTATATAGGCGTTGTGAGGACGTTAAAAGTGAGTTGTGAGAGAGGTGTAGAACTATGAAGTGGTTACTATTCTTGTTTATTTTAATACCGGCGATTGAGATTACGGTCTTAATTGGATCAAGTCATGTAATAGGTTTATGGTCTACGTTCGCTATGATTGTATTTACAGGTGTTGTAGGTGTGTATTTGGCGAAAAGACAAGGGTTTAAAGTGCTTGGAGAGATTCAATCTAAGTTGAATAGAGGGGAAATGCCAGGTGAGGCGGTACTAGATGGTATTTTTGTATTTGTAGGAGGTATTCTCTTAGTGCTTCCTGGGTATGTGACAGATGTGCTAGGGTTTATCTGCGTGATCCCTATTACGAGAGCTTTATTGAAGCCGTTTGTTATGAAGTGGATGGAATGGAAATTTAGAAAGAACTCTACTATTATTATTCAGAAATAGCACTTAGATTGTAGAAATCTAAGTGCTATTTTTTGTGTTGTAAGAGGAGAGGAACTTTCTGGTTGAAGCTTTGCTTTGCCGCGCTATTTGTGGGGTGGAATTTCTATCTCAAAGCTGGGCTGCTCGTAAGTGTCTGGTGTGGGGCGAATGATGAGTGGGGATGAACAAAACGTTCGCTTATTATATGTGCTATATAATTTTCGTTTGAATTCTTGTGTGTACTTCGATTAAACTTGTGATTTTTTAGTGCTATTAATTTAGATGAATAAGATGGAGGGAACGCTGCTGAATTAAATTTTTGCTTTCTCATATAAAGGAACGATTGGTGTAAAAAATTCATATAAAAAGGCGGAGATTGTTAGTTGAAGTCTTGTTTTATGCTATTTTGTATATTTATTCATTTACATAAAAAGTAATAAATGTAAATGATAATTATAAAATAAATAGAATAAATATGTAAAAACACCACGAAATATGCGTTTTTCATGCAAAAAAACAAGAGAATTATCTTTTTTGAGTGCAATTCTCTTGTTTTATGTAATGAGTATGAAAAATAAGTACAAGGAATAATCAGTGGGAAATTCCCACTGATTACATGTAAGTTTTTTGTTGTGTATGAATTAGAAACTATTATTTTGAAGGTGAACCTTTAATATATTTCCACAAGTCATGGAAGACATTAGCTTTGTGTAATGTATTAAGTAGTACTAAGGTGACTGGGCCGATGATTAATCCTAAAAAGCCAAAAAGTTTAAAGCCGACAAATAGAGCGACGAGTGTTGCTAATGGATCGAGACCGATGTTAGATGAAAGTACTTTCGGCTCCATAATTTGTCTTTGGACAATCACGACGATGTATAAAATGAGAAGACCAATGGCGAATGCGGTATCGCCAGTGAAAAATACGTATATAACCCATGGAACGAAGACTGCGCCTGTTCCTAAGTATGGTAGTAAATCTACAACTCCTGTAATAATCGCAATAGTAATGGCGTATGGTACGCGTAATATTAAAAGTCCGATTAGTACAATGACGGTTGTCATAGATACGAGTGTAAGTTGTGCTTTCACAAAACCAAACAAAGCTTTTCTTAAGTCGACAAAAATAGTTTTTCCATAGCCATGTACACGATTCGGTAGCAATTTTCTTGCTTTCTGAGCAAGACGGTGCCAATCGTAACTAATGAAGAAAGTGGCTAATAAAATGAATACAAGAACAGTTAAAGTTGTTGGCAGTGCACTAATGAAATTCGTTAACCCGCTTATAATGGCGGTTAAAAGTTCTTTCATTTGTGTTGTTGCTTCTGTTCCTAAGTTTTGAATGTTTTGTGTAATTGTATAGCGCTGTGGTTCTCCAAGATGATTAAATTTAGAGATTAAATCATCGTAGAGAGGCATAATATGATTAAGTGCAAATTGCTGAGCGAATGTAACGATATCTGGAAACTTTACTGTAACAAGTTGTAGTAAGTATGTTGTGGCAGATATTGCTTCAGTCACAAGATATGTAACAAGTCCAACGATAGCTCCAAATACGAGAATTAAGCTAACGAGTACTGCTAGTGCGCGAGGAAATTGTAGTTTTTGATTAAGGAAATTGACGACAGGATTAATCAAATAAGCAAATGCAAAAGCGATAATAAAAGGATAGATAAGCCCTGACATGTATAGTAATACATAGAACCCAGCTACCGTTGCTACAATGACAAATATGAGTCGCAATATCATATATAGTAAGTTTCGGTTCAAAGATGTATACCTCCCATTCCAATTTGGATTATCCTAATTCGTTCAACTTATAACGAGTGTGCTCCACTGATTAAAGTTTCACTTTACCCCGCATTAACGGGCAGTAAATCTCCTACCCGAAGTGCGGCTGGATCAAAGGAGTTAGCTGGAGATAAACTGCCCGTAAAAGCCCGATTGGTGAAGGCTAATAATCAGTGGAAAATGCCCCACTGATTAAAGTTTCACTTTATGTTATAGTGGAATGATGGATTTTTCCTGCTTTTTCAGTATATGAGTGACTGTGAAAGCTTGGTGTTGATGCTTCTACTATATGGTAAAAACTTCATTTTCTCTTCTTTTTATTTTACCTGTTTCTAATTAGAAAAGAAAGAAGAGACGCCCGTTTTTTAAAATGTATACATGCTTAAATTTTGATGGTGAAAGTCTCAGTTTGTCATTTTAAAATACATAAAAAATGAAGTGATTCATGTTGAATAGGCATCGATATAGCATGTATAACGATAGGTTTAAAGGTATTTTTGTTTGGAAATGAGTTCATTATTTTCAGAAAGGAAGTGCAAACATGATTAGTCAGTCAACGTTATTTTTATTCATACTACTTATTATAGGACTTATTGCTAAAAACCAATCGCTTACTGTAGCTATTGGTGTGTTATTTTTATTGAAGTTTACGTTTTTAGGAGATAAGGTCTTTCCTTATTTACAAACGAAAGGAATTAACCTAGGTGTAACGGTCATTACAATAGCGGTGCTCGTACCGATTGCGACAGGGGAAATAGGTTTTAAACAACTTGGAGAAGCGGCGAAATCTTATTATGCGTGGATTGCTTTAGCTTCAGGTGTAGCGGTCGCTTTGTTAGCGAAAGGCGGCGTACAATTGTTGACGACGGATCCTCACATTACAACTGCGCTTGTTTTTGGGACAATTATAGCGGTTGCGCTATTTAATGGGGTTGCTGTTGGTCCGTTAATTGGGGCTGGAATTGCCTATGCGGTTATGAGTATTATACAGATGTTTAAATAAGGAATTTTATAGTAATATAAAATTTTTGAATTCTTTCTGTTCACAAAAGTCAGATAATTGTTTATAATAGGATTAGAAACTTTGAAAAGTTACATAACAGCAGAGACTTTACACCAGATAAAATAAAAACAACATAAAACAATTTTATAATGATATTGTTTTATGTTGTTTTTATCATAAAACTCTTCGGAATGTATTTTCCTCACTAACTTGTTGTTTTGAGCGTGAGGATTCGGGGAGACATTCACGCTCATGCTTTCCATGTAAACAATGGACAATAAGAGGGGAACATCGCAACAAATTTGCATGATCGTGCATTTTGCTTGCCTAAAGAGTGAACGGGCGTTCATAATTCATAAGGGGAGCAAATAGATATAAGGAGCAAGATTGGGAGAATTTTCAGGAAAAGGAGAGAATGTCATGACTGTTATTCGAGGTTTAGAAGGGGTAGTAGCAACAACATCATCTGTGAGCTCTATTATTGATGATACATTAACTTATGTTGGGTATAATATTGATGATTTAGCTGAGAATGCTACGTTTGAAGAAGTAGTGTACTTATTATGGCACCGCAAGCTTCCTAATGAAAAAGAACTAGCGGAATTTAATGAAATTGTATCTGAATACTATAAAGTTCCAGGTGAGATTTTAACATATTTGAAACAAGTAGATTTAAAAATTGCACATCCGATGTCTGTTTTACGAACTGCAATTTCCATGCTATCATTATACGATGAGAGCGCTGAAATTATGGATGAAAAGTCCAATTATTTGAAAGCGGTTAAATTACAGGCGCAAGTCGGAACTTTAGTTGCTGCTTACGCGAGAATCCGTAAAGGTTTAGATGTTGTTGAGCCAAGAAAGGATTTATCATTAGCTGCAAACTTCTTGTACATGTTAAATGATCGCGAGCCAAATGAAGTTGAAATTGAAGCTTTTGATAAGGCGCTTGTACTTCATGCAGATCATGAGTTAAACGCTTCTACATTTACTGCACGTGTTTGCGTAGCTACACTTTCAGATGTATATTCTGGTATTACAGCAGCAATCGGTGCATTAAAAGGTCCTCTTCACGGTGGGGCAAATGAAAATGTAATGAAGATGTTAACTGAGATTGGTGAAGAAGAAAATGTAGAGTCATATATTCATAATGCTCTTCAAAATAAAGTGAAAATCATGGGCTTTGGCCACCGTGTGTATGAGCAGGGTGATCCACGTGCAAAACACTTACGTGAAATGTCTAAGAGATTATGCGTGCTTTTAGGAGAAGAGAAATGGTATAATATGTCTATCAAAATTGAAGACATTGTAACAAAAGAAAAAGGTCTTCCACCAAATGTTGATTTCTATTCAGCTTCTGTATACCATTGTTTAGGAATTGACCATGACTTATTTACACCTATTTTTGCAATTAGCCGTATGTCAGGCTGGTTAGCTCATATTCTAGAACAATATGAAAACAACCGTTTAATTCGTCCGCGTGCTGATTATAATGGACCAACGCATCAAGTGTATGTTCCAATTGCACAACGATAAGCGAATAACACTATTTTGATAGTGAAAATACGCTTTCAAAAGTCTGATTTTTTCGGAAAGATGTAATGATTAGAATATTTTAATTTGACTAACGGTTTGAACTGAGGGGTTATTCCCTCAGTTTCATACATATGAAATTTCAAACATGGGGGTTATCACATTGACGACAGGTGAAAAAATTACTGTAACTAATGGTGTTATGAATGTACCAAACAATCCGATTATTCCATTTATCGAGGGAGATGGAATTGGTCCTGATATTTGGGCGGCTGCATCTCGCGTACTAGAAGCAGCAGTTGAAAAAGCTTATGATGGTGAGAAGAAAATCGTTTGGAAAGAAGTGCTTGCAGGGGAAAAAGCATTCAACCAAACAGGCGAGTGGTTACCAGAAGAAACTTTAAACTTAATTCGTGAATATTTAATCGCGATTAAAGGTCCACTTACAACTCCAGTTGGCGGTGGTATTCGTTCTCTAAACGTAGCACTTCGTCAAGAATTAGATTTATATGTATGTCTACGTCCAGTTCGTTATTTTGAAGGTGTTCCTTCACCTGTAAAACGTCCGGAAGATACTGATATGGTTATTTTCCGTGAAAATACAGAAGACATTTATGCTGGAATTGAATATGCACAAGGATCTCCAGAAGCAGAAAAAGTTCTTGCTTTCTTAAAAGAAGCAATGGGTGTTAATAAAATCCGCTTCCCAGAAACATCTGGTATTGGTATTAAGCCGATTTCAGAAGAAGGGACAAAGCGTCTTGTTCGTGCTGCAATTCAATATGCAATTAACGAAAAACGCTCTTCTGTTACATTAGTTCATAAAGGAAACATTATGAAATTTACAGAAGGTGCTTTCAAAAACTGGGGTTACGAAGTAGCGGAACAAGAATTCGGCGACAAAGTATTTACTTGGGCTGAATACGATCGTATCGTTGAAAAAGATGGTAAAGATGCAGCGAATAAAGCGATGGCAGACGCTGAAGTGGCTGGAAAAATCATCGTAAAAGATTCTATTGCAGACATCTTCTTACAACAAATTTTAACTCGTCCACGTGAGTTCGATGTTGTTGCAACAATGAACTTAAATGGTGACTATATCTCTGATGCACTTGCTGCACAAGTAGGTGGAATTGGTATTGCACCTGGTGCAAACATTAACTATGTGACTGGACATGCTATCTTTGAAGCTACACACGGTACAGCTCCAAAATATGCAGGTTTAGATAAAGTAAACCCATCTTCTGTTCTTCTTTCAGGTGTATTATTATTAGAACACTTAGGATGGAACGAAGCTGCGAAATTAGTAACTGCTTCTGTTGAGAAAACAATTGCTTCAAAAGTAGTAACTTATGATTTCGCACGCTTAATGGAAGGTGCAACAGAAGTGAAATGTTCTGAGTTCGCTAATGAACTTATTAAAAACATGGATGTAGCGATAATCAAAAACGCATAATTAAAGCGGGGGGTAAATTATGACAATCAAACGCAAGAAGGTTTCAGTCATCGGTGCAGGATTTACAGGAGCAACAACGGCATTCTTATTAGCACAAAAAGAACTGGCAGATGTTGTATTAGTGGACATTCCACAACTGGAAAATCCAACAAAAGGGAAAGCGTTAGATATGTTAGAAGCGAGCCCAGTACAAGGTTTTGATGCTAACATTATTGGAACATCTGATTACGCAGATACTGCTGATTCTGACGTTGTCGTTATTACAGCAGGTATTGCACGTAAGCCTGGTATGAGCCGTGATGACTTAGTAGCAACAAACTCTAAAATTATGAAAAGTATTACGCGCGACATTGCAAAACATTCACCAAATGCAATTATTGTTGTGTTAACAAATCCAGTTGATGCAATGACATATTCTGTATTTAAAGAAGCAGGATTCCCGAAAGAGCGTGTTATCGGTCAATCGGGTGTATTAGATACAGCTCGTTTCCGTACATTCATCGCACAAGAATTAAATCTTTCTGTAAAAGATATTACAGGATTTGTTCTTGGTGGACACGGTGACGACATGGTACCTCTTGTGCGTTATTCATATGCAGGCGGTATTCCGTTAGAAACGTTAATTCCGAAAGAGCGTTTAGAAGCAATCGTAGAACGTACACGTAAAGGTGGCGGTGAGATTGTAGGCTTATTAGGAAACGGTAGTGCATATTACGCACCAGCAGCTTCTTTAGTTGAAATGACAGAAGCAATCTTAAAAGATCAACGCCGTGTATTACCGGCTATTGCGTACCTTGAAGGTGAGTATGGTTATAGTGACCTTTACTTAGGGGTACCAGTAATTCTAGGTGGTAACGGAATTGAAAAAATTATTGAATTAGAACTTCTTGCAGATGAAAAAGAAGCGTTAGATCGCTCTGTAGAATCTGTACGTAACGTAATGAAAGTTCTTGTTTAATAATTGAATAGTAGTGAAAAAGATTCGGGATTCCGAATCTTTTTCTACTATTTACCGAATTGTTTTTTTGAAATAATATGAAAACGCTATCATTTGTAATATCCTATAATGAAACTGTAGATTTATACTATACATTGCCCTCATCATAGTAAATTTCGGATAAGGTATCGCTTTTAGTAGGATAATAAGGTGAAAAAATCGGAGGGGGTTGTAACATGTTAAAGAAAAAAGTTCAAATTGGTCGTAAAATGGATGAAATTACAGTAGGAGAGAAATTATCTATCACTGAAAAAATTGAGGATAAAGATTTGTTATTGTACTTAGGGTTAACGAATGATGCCAATCCATTATATATTCAGCATGATTACGCATCCCAAACTCCGTATGAAAAGCCGATTGTACCAAGCATTATGCTAACGGGAATGATTACAACGGCGGTTACGAAATATTTACCGGGTCCAGGAAGTCATATTACGAGAAAGGACCTTACATTCGTGAAACATGTTCACCATTATGAAACGTTACAAATCCACTTTGAAGTTGTGGCTGTTTCTGAGGAGGAACATACAATTGATATGCTTGTATCTGCTCATGATGAAAAAGGAGAAACTGTTGTAAAGGGTTCATTAACAGTAACGCCACCTTATAAATCTGTTTCCATTATGGAAAAAGCATTAGATAACTTTTAAAAGATGAAAATAAAAATAGCGCTAGCATACCTTTAATAAGGATGCTAGCGCTATTTTTAGTTGAAAAACCCTTCTTTGAACCCTTCAGCAAATTCTGAGCAACCCGTTTTAATCGTATCCCAGCTAGGAGCGTTAAAAGCAAGGATACATGTGATTGCTAAAGATAGAATGGATAGTATTAGTCGCATAATAGACCTCCGAATATTATTAATTTATATATTAAGATTAATAATATTATTATCGGTAATTGAAGTCAATTAAAGGAGTGATTTTTTAGGTGAGGTGGAAAAGAGAAGACGCGATCTTTGAAACGGTAAGAGAAGCTGAAGTGTGGGCAGACGGGTTTGTGAATGAAATGTACGGGAGAGTATTTGATGGATATGAAACACCAGATTATAAAATAGCGTATGCTTTATCTTTTCTCTTAGCGCAAAATCGAGAACTCAATATTCATACGGAAGTAGAATTTAATAACGATATGGAAGTATATAAAGTATGGATAACAAAACATAATTGAGGCGAACGTAATTGTTTTTAGGAATAACAATAGCACAATCCGAATCCATGAATAGACAATTATATTGAGAGGGACCTTGTTTTCTAGTATGATGAGAATAACGGGGAAAATACTAGGATGAAGAAGGTTTCAAGTCTATAACTTGGAGGAAAAGAATGAACAATCGTATTTTAGTAGTTGATGATGAGGAATTTATCTTAACTTTAATCGAATTTAATTTACAACAAGCTGGGTTTGAAGTTATAACAGCGATGGATGGAGAAATGGCGCTTCAAAAAGCGACAACAGAACGCCCAGATTTAATTATATTAGATTTAATGCTTCCGAAAATGGATGGTATGGAAGTGTGTAAAGAATTACGATTGCAGCGCGTTATGACGCCGATTTTAATGTTAACGGCAAAAGATGATGAGTTTGATAAGGTGCTAGGCCTTGAACTTGGGGCAGATGATTATATGACAAAGCCATTTAGTCCAAGAGAAGTAGTTGCTCGTGTGAAGGCGATTTTGCGCCGTACGAAATTACAACAAGAAGAACAAGTTGCAGAAGCGCCAGATGAAGATAGCATCACAATTGCAGAACTTAAAATTTTACCGGAGTTTTATGAGGCTTATTTCCAAGGAAGAAAGCTTGAATTAACACCAAAAGAATTTGAACTACTTGTGTATCTTGCGAAAAATAAAAGTCGCGTGTTGACACGTGATCAATTATTAAGTGCTGTATGGAATTATGATTTTGCTGGTGATACACGAATTGTTGATGTTCATATTAGCCATTTGCGCGATAAAATTGAACAAAATACGAAAAAACCGACGTACATTAAAACGATACGTGGTTTAGGATATAAATTAGAGGAGCCAAAAGGGAATGAATAAATTTCGTTCCAGGCTTCTTTTTACATTTGTTTCTCTTATTGTATTTATTTTAGTTGGACTAGGTTTATTACTAGAAACTGTGTTTGAAAACTACTATATAGATCATGCTAAAGAGAGAATGGTAAAAGAGACGGAGTATGTTGCGACGTTAGCAGAAGAGCAAGGTTTTGATAATGTCTTAAAAAATCCATACGTATTTGAAAAGTTAGAAGAAAAAATACCAGCTTCTATCGTATTTTTGGATGAAAAAAAGAAAGTTCAATATAGAAAAGGACAAGAATTGGCATTTAGTCCAGAGACGATTAAAGAACTTTCTTCGGAAGTGGCAAAACAACGAAGTAAAGTAATTACGAAAGAAACGGATCGAAAGAATGAATTTTATCATGCGGTGTTCGTTCAAGATGTAGAAGGAAAACAAGGATACATTTTGGTGAAAAGTATAATTGATCCTTTAAGAGACGTACATCAAAAAACGTGGGGATTATTAATTATCGGATTTGTCATTGCTTGTCTCGTAGTTGTATTTTTAGGTATGAAAATTACAGGGCAATATATTAGGCCAATTGAATCGGTTACGAAAGTTGCAATTGAATTGGCAAAGGGTAATTATAAAGCACGTGCATACGAAAGTCATTCGGATGAAATAGGAATGCTGAGTAAAGCGATTAATATTTTAGCACGAAATTTACAAGAGATGACACTTGAACAAGAAATGCAGCAAGATCGTCTGCATACGTTAATTGAAAATATGGGAAGCGGAATGATTTTAATTGATAGCCGAGGATATATAAACCTTGTAAACCGCTCTTATAAGGAAACTTTCCACGTAACAGATGAAGAATATTTAGATCGCTTATATTATGAATCGTTTCATCATACAGAAATTATTGAGCTTGTAGAAGAAATCTTTATGACAGAAGTGAAAGTGCGTAAACAAATGTTATTACCACTTGGAATTGAACGGAAGCATTTCGAAGTATATGGAGCGCCTATTATCGGGACAAACCATGAATGGAAAGGGATTGTTCTCGTATTCCATGACATAACAGAGTTAAAGAAATTAGAACAAATGAGAAAAGACTTTTTAGCGAATGTTTCTCATGAATTAAAGACACCGATTACTTCTATTAAAGGTTTTTCAGAAACACTCTTAGACGGAGCGATGGATAATAAAAAATTCTGCGAACATTTCTTGCACATTATTTTAAAAGAAAGTGAGCGCATGCAAGGATTAATTGAAGATTTATTAGATTTGTCGAAGATCGAACAACAAGGATTTAAATTAAATATGGGAACCGTTGACATGAAGGGGCTGCTTGAAGATATTCATATGGTGCTTGATAATAAAGCAGGAGAAAAAGAAATCTCTTTACAAGTGAATGTATTAAAACGTGCCTCTGTTATTGGAGATCCAAGTCGTTTGAAACAAATCTTTATTAATTTAATTAATAACGCAATCGTATATACACCGGCTGGAGGCGTTGTTTCAGTAGAGTTAGCGGAAGATAAATATAATGCTTATATAAAAGTATCGGATACTGGAATTGGTATTAGTAAAGAGGAAATTCCGCGTATTTTTGAACGTTTCTACCGGGTGGATAAAGCAAGAAGTAGAAATACTGGTGGTACCGGCCTTGGATTGTCGATCGTAAAGCATTTAGTTGAGGCGCATCAAGGTACGATTACAGTAGATAGTGAAGTTGGAGAAGGAACAACGTTTACAGTTGTTTTACCGAAATCAGCAACTGAAAAATAGGATGAAGGATGTTTACAATATATTAACAATGGCTTAATTAAATATTAATAAAGCTCTGTTAATATAATACATGAAAACCCCTTCATCCAAGGAGTAATTTTGGACGAGAATAGTTAAGCTGTTCTCGTCACTTCCCTTTATGCCAATATAAGTCTGTTTTATATATGAAAGAAAATAGCCGTTATTTTTCTTCTCTCTATTAGTCATGTTAATATAGAGAGAGGAAAGGAACGGTTTTTTTCTGTGAAAAAAATCATTTCAAATTTGTATGGGGAGGTTTCAATTTTGGAAAAAAAGGTCGTATTAGTAGATGGTAATAATATCGCGTATCGTGCATTCTTTGCACTACCGCTTTTAAATAACGACAAAGGTATACATACGAACGCAATTTACGGTTTTACAATGATGTTAATGAGAATATTAGAGGAAGAAAAGCCAACTCATATGTTAGTGGCGTTTGATGCAGGCAAAACAACGTTCCGTCATAAAACGTATAGTGAGTATAAAGGAGGGCGTCAAAAGACTCCACCTGAATTATCAGAGCAGTTCCCGTTTATTCGTGAGATGCTGGATGCGTTCAATGTACCGCGTTATGAATTAGAAAATTATGAAGCGGATGACATCATGGGAACGTTAGCGAAAGAAGCGAGTGAGCAAGGGGCAAGTGTAAAAGTTATTTCAGGAGATAAAGATTTACTTCAACTTGTTTCTGATAACACGCTTGTATGTATTCCGCGAAAAGGGATTACAGAAGTGGATGAATATACGAAAGAAGCTTTATTTGAAAAATACAGCTTATCACCAAAGCAAATTATCGATATGAAAGGTTTAATGGGAGACCAGTCAGATAATATACCGGGTGTACCAGGAGTTGGTGAAAAAACGGCAATTAAATTGTTAACACAGTTTGGAACGGTTGAAGCGGTGTATGAAAATATAGATCAAGTAAGTGGGAAGAAATTAAAAGAAAAACTGGAAGAAAATAAAGAACAAGCTCTTATGAGTAAGGATCTTGCAACTATTATTACAGATGCGCCGATTACAGTTCGTGTGGATGATATGGCGTATAAAGGATATGAAGCAAGTGATGTCATTCCAATGTTCGAGAGTTTAGGATTTACATCCCTTTTAAATAAATTAGGCGTTACGCCAGAAGAAACTGCTCCAGCTGAATTAGATGATATTACATTTGATATTGTGGAAGAAGTTACAGAAGAAATGCTTCAGCAAGATAGTGCGCTTATCGTTGAAGTACAAGAAGATAACTATCATAAAGCAGACATTCAAGGTTTCGGTATTCAAAATGAAAATGGATGTTACTTTATTCAGACAGACATTGCTCTTAAGTCAGATGCTTTTAAAGAGTGGCTTGCAGATGGAGAAATGAGAAAGCATACATTTGATGCGAAGCGTGCAATCGTTGCACTGAAATGGAATGGGATAGATATGCAAGGGATTGACTTTGATCTATTAATCGCTGCTTATTTACTTGATCCAGCTGATACGGATAAAGACTTCCGTACTGTAGCGAAAATGAAAGAAACGCATGCTGTGAAATCTGATGAAGAAGTTTACGGAAAAGGTGCGAAGCGTGCTGTTCCAAAGTTAGAGGTAGTAGCGGAGCATGTGGCTCGTAAAGTGCATGTATTATATGATGTAAAGCAAACATTCGTTGAAGAGTTAAAGAAGAATGAGCAATATGAACTGTTTACAGAGTTAGAATTGCCGCTTGCACGTGTATTAGCTGATATGGAAGTAAAGGGTGTAAAAGTTGATACAGAGCGTCTTCGTAATATGGGAGAAGAACTTGCGGGTAGATTAAAGGAAATGGAACAGGAAATTTATAAGCTTGCGGGAACAGAATTTAATATTAATTCACCGAAGCAGCTTGGTGTTATTCTGTTTGAGAACTTAAACTTGCCGGTTATTAAAAAGACGAAAACAGGTTATTCTACGTCAGCTGATGTACTAGATAAGCTTATGAATCACCATGAAATTATTCCAAATATTTTACATTATCGTCAATTAGGGAAACTAAATTCAACTTACATTGAAGGTTTGCTGAAAGTTGTACATGAAGATTCATCTAAAATTCATACTCGCTTTAATCAAGTGTTAACGCAAACAGGTCGATTAAGTTCAACGGATCCGAACTTGCAAAATATCCCAATTCGATTAGAAGAAGGAAGAAAGATTCGTCAGGCATTTGTTCCGTCAGAAGAAGGATGGATTATGTATGCGGCTGATTACTCACAAATCGAACTGCGTGTATTAGCTCATATTGCAAATGATAAAGGGCTAGTTGAAGCATTCCAACATGATATGGATATTCATACGAAAACAGCTATGGATGTATTTGGCGTTAAAAAAGATGAAGTAACTTCAAATATGAGACGACAAGCGAAAGCTGTTAATTTCGGAATTGTATATGGTATTAGTGATTATGGTCTTTCACAAAACTTAGGAATTACAAGAAAAGCAGCAGCGGAATTTATTGAAAAGTATTTAGAAAGTTTCCCTGGTGTACAAGAATACATGGAGGACATCGTAAAAGATGCGAAACAAAAAGGATATGTGGCTACATTATTAAATCGTCGCCGTTATATTCCAGAAATTACGAGTCGTAATTTCAATTTACGTAGCTTCGCTGAGCGTACAGCGATGAATACACCAATTCAAGGTACTGCCGCAGATATTATTAAAAAAGCGATGATTATTATGGCGGATCGTTTAGAAGAAGAAGGATTACAAGCACGTCTTCTTCTGCAAGTACACGATGAATTGATATTTGAAGCGCCAAAAGAAGAAATTGAAAAATTAGAGAAGCTTGTACCTGAAGTAATGGAGCATGCAATTGAACTTGCAGTTCCGCTGAAAGTTGATTATTCTTACGGTCCAACTTGGTACGACGCAAAATAAGGAAGTGATGAAATGCCTGAATTACCAGAGGTTGAAAACGTCAGACGGACACTTGAAAATCTTGTAACAGGAAAAACGATTGAAGATGTTATTGTTACTTATCCAAAAATAGTGAAACGACCGGATGATGCAGAAATCTTTAAAGAAATGCTAAAAGGCGAGAAGATTGAAAATATAAAGCGAAGAGGAAAGTTTTTGCTTTTATATGTAACGAATTATGTTATTGTTTCACATTTGCGTATGGAAGGTAAGTTTTTACTACATCAAGAGGATGAGCCGATTGATAAACATACGCACGTCCGTTTCTTATTTACAGATGGAACGGAATTACATTATAAAGATGTGAGAAAGTTTGGTACGATGCATCTCTTTAAGAAAGGTGAAGAAATGAACCAAATGCCTCTTGCGGACTTAGGTCCGGAGCCATTTGATCCTGAAATGACACCGCAGTATTTACAAGAAAGATTACAAAAGACAAATCGTAAAATAAAAGTTGTGCTACTGGATCAGCGTCTTTTAGTAGGGCTTGGAAATATATATGTAGATGAAGTTTTATTCCGTTCTCAAATTCATCCGGAACGAGAAGCTTCGTCTTTAACAGTAGAAGAAATTGAGCGAATTTATGAGGCTACCGTTACAACGCTAGGCGAAGCAGTAAAGCGTGGCGGAAGTACAATTCGGACGTATATCAACTCACAAGGGCAAATTGGTTCGTTCCAAGAACTCCTAAATGTATATGGGAAAAAAGGAGAGCCGTGCGTAACTTGTGGCACGATATTAGAAAAAACAGTTGTTGGCGGGCGAGGAACGCATTACTGCCCAATTTGTCAGCCTAGAATATAGAAAAGAGATAACATCGGATAGGCATTTGTCATATACATACAGCAGAGCTATGTATAAGGGAGGAGCTTACCGATGTACCTTTATTTATCTCTTATTTTATTAGCTTTTACATTAAGCTTGGATAGCTGTAGTGTAGGGCTAACATATGGTTTAAGAAGCGTAAGAATTCCACTAAGATCAATTATAATTATCGGAATGTGTTCAGCGGCTGTTATGCTTGTTTCAATGGGAATTGGACATATGATCGCGAAAGTATTTTCACCTGTTATCGCAACGCGTATCGGTGGGCTTGTTCTTATTGGAATAGGGATTTGGGTATTATATCAATTTTTTCGAAGTGAGAAAAAAGAAGAACCGAAGCAAGAGGAGAAGGTCTGGAAATTAGAGATTGCCTCGCTAGGGCTAGTGATTCAAATTTTACGGAAACCGACTGTAGCAGATTTTGATAAATCAGGAACCATTTCTGCAGGAGAAGCATTGCTTCTTGGTATCGCTCTTTCTGTAGACTCATTTGGTGCCGGAATTGGTGCATCTTTATTAGGGTATGTACCCGCTATGATGGCGATATTAGTTGCAATTATGAGTTCTTTGTTTTTATTTATTGGAATGAAACTTGGAACGGTTTTATCGAATATGAAGTGGTTACAAAAATTTACATTCCTGCCTGGAGTATTACTCATTATTATTGGAATTTGGAAAATGTAAGTATGGGCGTGGAACATTAGTTTCGCGCCTTTTATTATGAGGAGGATTATGATGACAGTAGTAATTGGATTAACAGGAGGCATTGCAAGTGGAAAAAGTACAGTGTCTCAAATGTTTCGTGAACTGAGCATACCAGTTATTGATGCAGATATTATTGCACGAGAAGTTGTAGAGCGAGGAAAACCAGCATATAACAAAATAGTAGAAGTATTTGGAACGGAAGTGTTACAAGAAGATGGAGAACTAGATCGTCCAAAACTAGGAAGTGTCGTTTTCTATAATGAAGAAAAACGATTGGAGTTAAATAAAATTGTTCATCCTGCAGTGCGTGAGGAAATGAATAGGCAAAAGGAAATGTACATAAAAGAAGGTATGCAAGCGGTTGTGTTAGATATTCCTCTCTTATTTGAAAGCAAATTAACAAGTCTCGTTGACCGAATTTTAGTTGTAGCGGTTAAGCCGCATACGCAATTAGAACGTTTAATGAAACGAAATAACTTTTCAGAAGAAGAAGCAACAGCTCGTATTCAATCTCAAATGCCGTTAGAAGAAAAAGTGAAAAATGCAGATGAAGTGATAAATAATGATGGCACAATTATGGGAACGAAAACACAATTGCAGGTAATTTTAAAGAAGTGGAACATTATTGACTAAAAAATTGTGAAATTAATGAAAATGCTTAGTGACATATCCCCTTTTTGTGTTATACTATTATTGGGATTGGAGATAAATAGTATAACGCATTCAAGGGGGATAACATATTATGACTCGTGTGGCAATTAATGGATTTGGACGTATTGGGAGAATGGTATTTCGTCAAGCAATAAAAGAAAGCGCATTCGAAATTGTAGCAATCAATGCAAGCTATCCATCTGAAACGTTAGCACACTTAATTAAATATGATACAGTTCATGGCAAGTTTGACGGAACAGTAGAAGCATTTGAAGATCACTTATTAGTTGATGGGAAAATGATTCGCCTTTTAAACAACCGCGATCCAAAGGAATTGCCTTGGACAGATTTAGGTGTTGAAGTTGTAATTGAAGCAACTGGTAAATTTAATTCAAAAGAAAAAGCAATTCTTCACGTTGAAGCTGGAGCGAAAAAAGTAATTTTAACAGCGCCTGGTAAAAATGAAGATGTAACAATTGTAGTTGGTGTGAACGAAGACCAATTAGATATTACAAAACATACTGTTATTTCAAATGCATCTTGTACAACAAACTGTTTAGCGCCTGTTGTGAAGGTGTTAGATGAGCAGTTTGGAATTGAAAACGGTTTAATGACGACAGTTCACGCCTATACAAATGACCAAAAAAATATTGATAACCCACATAAAGATTTAAGAAGAGCACGTGCTTGCGGACAATCAATCATTCCGACAACGACAGGTGCTGCGAAAGCGCTAGCAAAAGTTCTTCCACATTTAAACGGAAAACTTCATGGTATGGCACTTCGTGTACCAACACCAAACGTGTCTCTTGTTGATTTAGTAGTAGATGTAAAACGCGATGTGACAGTTGAAGCCATTAACGATGCATTCAAAACTGTTGCAAACGGTGCGTTAAAAGGTATTGTAGAATTCAGCGAAGAGCCTTTAGTATCTATCGACTTTAATACAAATACACACTCAGCTATTATTGATGGTTTATCTACAATGGTAATGGGTGATCGTAAAGTGAAAGTACTTGCTTGGTATGATAACGAGTGGGGCTACTCTCGTCGTGTTGTAGATCTTGTAACGTTAGTTGTTGAAGAGTTAGCGAAACAAGAAAATGTGCAACACATTTAAGTGAATAAGGGAGGAGAGGGCAAGGCAACATTTGCCCTCTTTTTTTAATTTTTTCTGAAAAGGAAAAAAATTATATAAGTATATTTAAAAAAGTGGACATACCACGAAGCGTTGTGATTACTGCATTTGTGAATCGTTTATTTTTTTTAGGGAAAAGTAAAGAGGAAAATATGACAGAAAATCGAAAAAACTGTTGTTGCAAAATGAAAATAAACAAAGTATACTAACACTCGTAAACTTAAGAGCTGAGGTACGTAGTCACTACTTAAAGGGTTAGGACCTCTCTGGACTAACTTTCCCCCGTGGTAGTGGAGCAAGCCAAATTGCAAATTAGTTTTCAATTCGAACAGTTAGAATAAATTTACAAGGGGGAACTGTAGAATGGATACTATGGATACGATGGGTCGTCACGTGATTGCTGAACTTTGGGATTGCGATTTCGACAAACTGAATGACATGCCGTATATTGAACAATTATTTGTGGATGCAGCACTAAAAGCTGGTGCTGAAGTGCGTGAGGTTGCTTTCCATAGATTTGCACCACAAGGTGTAAGTGGAGTAGTAATTATCTCGGAATCACATTTAACAATTCATAGCTTTCCGGAGCACGGTTACGCAAGTATTGATGTTTATACTTGTGGGGATCGTATTGATCCAAATGTTGCTGCAGAATATATTGCAGAAGGTTTAAACGCGAAAACGCGTGAGAGCATCGAGCTTCCTCGAGGAACTGGTAGCTTCGAAATTAAGCAGAGAGAAACAAAAGCTCTTTAAAAAAGAACATAATTGATTTAAAATGTAAAGAGGTGTATAATGCACCTCTTTTTTAGTTTATAAAAAAGGAAAAATATAACGTACTCGTTAGTTGAATAAATTGGATTCTTGCAAATGAGGTAGTGCTCTATATACCATCTTATTTTTAAGGATGAGATGATAAAGTGATGCGCTGAAACTTAAAGTGGTAAGAGAGTTAGAATGAGTTATATAATATTGTATATATATTTTAGGTGAAGTGAGTAGAGAAAAATAAAGAGTATAGTGTAAAGGAGTGAATGTATTGCGTTGTCCATCCTGTTCTCATAATGGTACAAGAGTGTTAGATTCGCGTCCGGTAGACGAGGGGCGCTCTATTCGAAGAAGGAGAGAGTGTGAAAGCTGCTTAAGTCGCTTTACGACCTTTGAAAGGGTAGAAGAGTCACCTCTTATCGTTGTAAAAAAAGAAGGCACACGAGAAGAGTTTAATAAAGAAAAGATTTTACGTGGTTTAATTAAAGCGTGTGAAAAAAGACCAGTATCTTTAAGACAATTAGAAGAAGTAACACAAAGCGTGGAACGTGAACTGCGTAATTTAGGTATATCAGAAGTGAAAAGTGATATGATTGGTGAAATTGTCATGGAAGAACTTCGCGATATTGATGATGTTGCTTACGTACGTTTTGCTTCTGTATATCGTCAATTTAAAGATTTAAATGTATTTATTGAAGAATTAAAAGATATACTGCAAAAAGAAAGAGAGTAGAAGTTGTATTTTATTCTCTTTACATACCGTAAATAATAGGATAAGAGAGCTAGAAGCGCAAGCTAATAGCTCTTTTTCACTAAGAATTTATATAATGAAGATAGAACGAATGAAGTAGAGGATAGATTGGATGAGAGAAAGGAAAAGCAAGAATGGAAAAACAGTCATGGATGGAGCTATTGCCGATTGATCGTTATAAAGTAAGTGCGAAAGGGCTACTGCACAATTACGACCGAAAAGTGTTAACGATGTTGTATCAGCCGTTAATAGGTAGTAGAGCTTTTAGCTTATACATGACACTATGGGGAGAGCTAGAGCAAGATCGTGTATTTGGAAAAGAGAATACGCATCATTCCCTTATGGTGACTATGCAAATGCAACTTCCTGAAATATATGAGGAACGAGTAAAGTTAGAGGCAATTGGGCTATTGAAGGTATATATTAAGAAAGAAAAAGATATTCGAATGTTCATATATGAGTTGCAACCACCTTTATCTCCGAAGCAGTTTTTTGATGATATTGTTTTAAGTATCTTTTTATACAATCGATTGAGCCGGACAAAATATAATCAAGTAAAGCAATATTTCTTAGAAGAAGAATTTGATTTTGCTTCTTATGAAAATGTTACGCGTTCTTTCAATGATGTGTTTGGTTCGTTTAATCCAGGACAGCTTGAGCATGCGCAAGAAGACCTTCGTATTCCAAAAACGACAACTATGCCAAGTAACGAGAAGGGAGACGCTCCGAAAGTTTGGAATGATTTCTTTGATTTCTCTTTATTTGTAGATGGATTGTCCGCTCTTGTTCCTAAAAAGGCGATTACAGATCAAGTGAGAGACTGCGTTATAACACTTGCTTACGTGTATGGTGTAGATGTGTTATCGATGCAAAATATCGTTCTTGGTGCAGTGACAGAGATGCAAACAATTGATACGGAAAGGCTTAGAAAAGGAGCGCGCGATTGGTATCAATTTGAAAATGGTCAAGCATTACCGGTATTAAGTGAAAGAGTACAGCCTCATGCTGCACGTACGATGAAAGAGAAAGAGCCTTCATCGCAAGAGGAGATGTTAATAAAGCAGCTAGAGGAAATCTCGCCAAAACAACTATTGAAAGAGATTTCTGGTGGTGCAGAGGCAACGAAAGCGGACTTGCAGATCGTTGAAGATGTCATGATTAATCAAAAATTGACACCAGGAGTTGTGAATGTACTTATTTATTACGTTATGCTACGCTCAGATATGAAACTTGCGAAAACGTATGTCGAGAAGATTGCTGGGCATTGGGCACGTAAAAAGGTCGGTACAGTAGCGGACGCGATGGCGTTAGCGAAAGAAGAGAACCGTCAATATCAAGAGTGGGCTGAGACGAAGAAAAAAGGCCGTACGGCGAAGAAAACGGTGCGGAAAGAAATGGTGCCAGATTGGCTTAAGGAAGAAGAGCCGAAAGAACAAGAGAAAGAAACAGAGAAGAAAGATACAAGTGTAGAAAAAGATGCAAGTACGCTAGAAGATGAAAGAAAACGACTAGAAGAAGTGTTAAAAAAATATAAGCGTGATTAATAGAAGAGAATGAACGCTCTTTGAGGTGAGAAAATGGAGCATATTCAAAATTCATTTGCAAAATTAATGGAAAATGAAAACTTTAAAAATAGATATGAAGTACTAAAGGCAGAAGTAATGGCGCATCCGCGGGTGAAAGAATTTATAGACGAACATAAGGGTGAAGTAACGACTTCTATGATTGAGCGCAGTCTTGTGAAGTTATATGAATATATTGGACAAAGTGTAGGTTGCGTGGATTGTCCGGATTTAGGTTCATGTAAAAATATGCTACAAGGTTATGAGCCAAAGCTTGTTATTCAAGGGAAGATGATTGATATTCAATACGATCGCTGCGTTAGAAAAGTAGCGCATGACGAGAGAAAGAAATATGAAAAACTCGTTCAAAGTGTATATATGCCAACGGATATTTTGCAGGCAACTATGGAAAACTTAGACCCTTCTGATTTAAATGCACGTATCGATGCAATTGGTGCAGCGAATGAATTTTTAAGTACATATGAACCAGGTAAAAAAGCACAAGGTTTATATTTGTACGGTAAATTTGGTGTAGGAAAAACGTACCTTTTAGGAGCAATAGCGAACGAGCTTGCTCGAAAGAAAATAAGTTCGATGCTCGTATACTTCCCGGAATTTTTACGTGAAATTAAAAGTTCAATTCAAGATAATTCGATTGGTGAAAAGATTGATGCGGTTAAACGCGTACAAGTTTTAATGTTAGACGATATCGGGGCAGAAGCGATGTCAAGCTTTGTGCGTGACGATGTGCTTGGTGCAATCTTGCAATTCCGTATGTTAGAAAACTTACCGACGTTCTTTACGTCTAATTTTGATTTTAAACAACTGGAACACCATTTAACGTATACGCAGCGTGGTGAGGCTGAAGAAATGAAAGCAGCACGTATTATGGAAAGAATTAAATATTTAGCGAAACCAGTTCCAATTGGTGGGAAAAACCGTCGTCATAAGTAAAAGAGTAAGCTTCTCAGCTTGCTCTTTTTTTGTATTATAGTGATATTTTCTTTTCGAATATGAGATCGAAATATTCAGGTTGTCCAGAACTGCCAAACGTAGGGGCAACAATCTGTACGAACCTCCAGCCATCTCTAGCATGTTCTTGAATAATTTCTTGGTAGTCTTCAGCTGGTTTTGAGCGAGTGAACCCCCAATGTAATTCGACTTTTACGAATTTATATTCAAACATTCAGATACCCCCTTTTATTGATAAGTAAAGTATACAATAAAAATTCATAGTAGCTTGTATCATTTTTTTCTCCCTCCCTTAATATATATAAAATTAGCAAGCCATATTGAGTGGATTTTCTAACGATAGGAAATGTGATTCTACTAAGAGTGAAATTCACGCGGGACGGACTCTTATAGGATTTGTAACGTATAGATACAGTCCTTTAGAGCGGGGATAAAAGGGGGGACAAAAGTGATTGAAATTTGCTTCGAAGAAAAAAATGATGCTATGCACGTATATAGACAATTGCTGAAAAGAGCGGAAGTGTTATATAAGGAAACGAGTGTGTATTTACAGGAACAAAAAGTGGTGATTCACATACCAGTACGTGAATCGAATTATATTGAAAAAATCTTATTGCCAGTAATGGTGTATTTCATTGTGAATGTGAAACAAAATGAGTGGATTTATACGATTTTAAAAGAAAAGTTTTTTTATGAAGAACAAGAAGAGTGTCATCAAATATTGCACATGGCACATGAGATTTTAAAGGGAAGAAGAAAAGGTGTAGCTCAGGATTTAACGCGTAACGCATTTGAGTCATATATTAAGTCTTCTTTAAATAATTGGCTTTGTGATCCGCTCTCATTCTCGTTTTCATCATATATCCGTTTTCGTCTTCGTACATATAGGGAAATGGTGACTAAACTTGCGGAAGTGGCAATTGATGAATATAAGATGGAGCAAGAATACCAAATGTTCATTGAGACGCTTCGGCAACAAGTAAGTAGCCGTAAATCACGTTTGTCTTGCGTGCATCTTATTTTTGATGAAAGCTTTATCTTTTATGATGATAAAGGTAGACGTTTAAAACAGGAGAAGTTGGTCCAATATATAGATGAGGAATTATTAAAGCAAAATGATGTATATATTGATACGAAAGTAATTGCGCCGCTTCTTTCTATTTCGCCTAAAAAGATTTATTTATATACGAAAGAACAAGACCATAATATGATTATTACTTTGCGAAATGTGTTCCAAGAACGGGTCCAATTACATGGATTACATGATTTTGAGCGCAATGTGAAAAATTTAAAAAATAAAGGTAACGCCCTTGATTTTCTAAGTTTTTGAGCATATAATTACCTACATAAATGAAATATATTGAAATGTCATGATGAGGACATGAGTAGTTTTCTACGATTTTCAGAGAGGGAAGCCTTAGGGTGTGAGCTTCCTAGTACGGGATTATTACTTACCACCTCTAAACTTTAGCAGTGAACGGTTTTTCTAGTAATTGCTAACGGACAACACCGTTATGTTGAACTTGAGCAATTAACAATTATGTTAATTGGAACAAGGGTGGAACCACGAATTCAACACTCGTCCCTTTTTACGGGATGAGTGTTTTTTATTTTGAGAAAAAGAGGAGTGAACAGTGATGGCAGATGTAGTTAAAATTACTTTCCCTGATGGAGCTGTGAAGGAGTTTCCAAAAGGCGTAACAACTGAAGAAATCGCAGCTTCTATTAGCCCAGGCTTAAAGAAAAAAGCTGTAGCTGGAAAATTAAACGATGAGATGATCGATCTTGTTACACCAATCGAAGAAGATGGTGCAGTTTCTATCATTACATTAGATTCTGAAGATGGCCTATATATTTTACGCCATTCAACAGCCCACCTTTTAGCACAAGCGTTAAAACGTTTATATAAAGATGTTAAGGTTGAGCTTGGCATTGGTCCAGTAATTGAAAATGGCTTCTACTACGATATTGATATGGAAGAAGCAATTACAGTTGAAGACTTCAAGAAAATCGAAAAAGAAATGCAAAAAATCGTGAACGAGAACTTAGAAATCGTTCGTCATGAAGTACCACGTGCAGAAGCAATTCGTCGCTTTGAAGAAATCGGCGATGAGTTAAAATTAGATTTAATTAACGATCTTCCAGAAGATGCAGTTATTTCAATCTATGAGCAAGGCGAATTTTTCGACCTTTGTCGTGGTGTTCACCTTCCATCTACAGGGAAAATTAAAGTGTTTAAATTATTAAGCGTTGCAGGTGCTTACTGGCGCGGCGATAGCAATAATAAAATGCTACAACGTATTTACGGTACTGCATTCGTTAAGAAAGCAGAATTAGATGAGCACTTACGTATGCTTGAAGAAGCGAAAGAGCGCGATCACCGTAAATTAGGTAAAGAATTAAAACTATTTACTAATAGCCAAAAAGTAGGACAAGGTTTACCACTTTGGTTACCAAAAGGTGCAACAATCCGCCGCATTATCGAGCGTTACATCGTTGATAAAGAAGCAAGCTTAGGCTATGATCACGTATATACTCCAGTACTAGGGAGCAGAGAGCTTTATGAAACTTCTGGTCACTGGAACCACTACCGTGATGGCATGTTCCCATCAATGGAAATGGATAACGAAGAATTAGTTCTTCGTCCAATGAACTGTCCTCATCATATGATGGTTTATAAAAATGATATTCACAGCTACCGTGAATTACCAATCCGTATTGCAGAACTTGGAACAATGCACCGTTATGAAATGTCAGGTGCGTTATCTGGATTACAACGTGTACGCGGAATGACTTTAAACGATGCGCACATTTTCGTTCGTCCAGATCAAATTAAAGAAGAGTTAAAACGTGTTGTAAACTTAACTCTAGAAGTGTACAAAGATTTCGGTTTAGAGAACTACTCATTCCGTCTATCTTACCGCGACCCAGCAGATACTAAAAAGTATTATGCGGATGATGAGATGTGGGAAAAAGCACAAGGTATGTTAAAAGAAGCTATGGATGAAATGGGTCTTGATTACTATGAAGCTGAAGGTGAAGCGGCATTCTACGGTCCAAAACTTGATGTTCAAGTTCGTACTGCTCTTGGAAAAGACGAAACACTTTCAACTGTACAATTAGACTTCTTACTTCCAGAACGCTTTGAATTATCATACGTTGGTGAAGACGGTAAACAACATCGTCCAGTTGTAATTCACCGTGGTGTTGTATCAACTATGGAACGTTTTGTAGCCTTCTTAATTGAAGAATACAAAGGTGCATTCCCAACATGGTTAGCTCCAGTTCAAGTACAAGTAATTCCAGTTTCTCCGCAAGTACATTTAGACTATGCGAAGAAAGTACAAGACGAATTGCGTCGTGCTGGTATCCGTGTTGAATTAGACACTCGTGAAGAGAAGATCGGTTACAAAATCCGTGAAGCACAAATGCAAAAAATTCCGTACATGCTTGTAGTAGGTGACAATGAAGTAACTGAAAACGGCGTAAACGTACGTAAATATGGTGAACAAAAATCAGAAACAATCGCATTAGATGCTTTTGTTGACATGATTAAAGTAGAAGGAAAACGATAAGAAAAAGCCGCGGTATACCGCGGCTTTTTTATGTAATATACTCGAGAGAAATTAGAAAAAATAACCATGTGACACTTATCATAAAAAAGTATTGCAAGTATGTTAGTTGTTTGTTACAATATTTCTTGTTGTTAGTAAAACACATCGCGTCTTCTTGACAGACGTCATGTCCTATGATAAACTCATCAAGGATAATAGAATATTGTTTTGTGGAACAAGTAGAAGCACCCGCTTCTCACCTGATGGACGCATTCGCAGTTAACAGGTAAATGTATTTCTTACTTAAGATTTTACAAGTGTGGGTGTCGTATGCCCGCACTTTTTTTGTTCGGGTTCTATGACTACAAAATATGTTCTGAGAAAACCTTGGAGGTGGCTTACTATTAGCAAGGATATGATGATTAACGAGCAAATTCGTGCACGTGAAGTACGTTTAGTTGGCGCAAATGGCGATCAACTTGGAATCAAGTCTCGTAATGACGCTTTAGACTTAGCTGCAAATCTTAATCTTGATTTAGTATTAGTTGCTCCAAATGCGAAACCGCCAGTATGCCGCATTATGGACTACGGTAAATTCCGCTTTGAGCAACAGAAGAAAGAAAAAGAGCAGCGCAAAAATCAAAAAGTAATTAGCATGAAAGAAGTTCGTTTAAGTCCAACAATTGATGAACACGACTTTAACACAAAACTTCGTAATGCTATCAAGTTTTTAGAGAAAGGCGACAAGGTTAAAGCGTCAATTCGCTTTAAAGGACGTGCCATTACTCATAAAGAAATCGGTCAACGTGTTTTAGATCGCTTCTCAGAAGCTTGTGCTGAAGTTAGTACAGTTGAATCTAAGCCTAAAATGGAAGGACGCAGTATGTTCTTAGTTTTAGCACCGAAAAACGATAAGTAATAGATAGAGGAGGAAATACCTATGCCTAAACAAAAAACTCATCGCGGCGCTGCAAAGCGTTTCAAAAAGACTGGATCAGGTAAACTGAAACGTTCTCACGCTTACACAAGCCATTTATTCGCTAACAAATCTACAAAAGCTAAACGTAAACTACGTAAAGCTGGTGTAGTAAGCGCTGGTGACTTCAAACGCATTCGTCAAATGCTTGACAACTTAAAATAAGTTCGGCTGATATATAGAACAATTAGGAGGTAATATTATGCCAAGAGTAAAAGGTGGTACAGTTACTCGTCAACGTCGTAAAAAAGTAATTAAATTAGCAAAAGGTTACTACGGTTCAAAAAATACATTATTCAAGGTTGCTAACCAACAGGTTATGAAATCTCTAATGTATGCATTCCGTGACCGCCGTCAAAAGAAACGTGACTTCCGTAAATTATGGATTACACGTATCAACGCAGCAGCTCGTATGAATGGTCTTTCTTACAGCCGCTTAATGCACGGTCTTAAAAATGCTGGCATCGAAGTTAACCGCAAGATGCTTGCTGACTTAGCTGTTCATGACGAAAAAGCTTTCGCTGAATTAGCAACAGTTGCAAAAAACAACATTAACTAATTAATTAGTTAAAACCTTAGAAGAATTTTCTTCTAAGGTTTTTTATTTGTATTCAAAGAGAAGTTAGAAGTGAAAAGAAATTCTAAAGATTAACGACTATGTCATTATCAATATGACAAAATCAATATAAAAGTTATAGCAGTATAGAAGAATATATATATGAAGTCAGGAGAATACTCCTGGCTTTTTTTAATTCTGCTCTTTTGGAAAGAAGAGTATCTTTCCTAGCCGAAACGACACTGCTATAATGGAAAGATGATATGGAACTTTCATCAGATGAACAATTTAAGAGCGATGACTGAAACGTATTTGTAAATTAAGGACAAGCTATTTTATAAAGAGGTAGATAGCTGACTTATTCATAAGAACTGAAACATAATAATGAACTTTGAGATGAAACAACATTGTTGCGAAAAATGCGATGTTGGAGGAGGACAATAGAATGGACTTACTACAACTATTTAAATTACAAAAAGAATTAGATGACCGTATTGCAAAAGAACATGACTTACAACCGAAAAAATTGTTAAAAGAAAAAATGTTAGCTCTTCTTGTAGAAATTGGAGAACTTGCAAATGAAACACGTTGTTTTAAATATTGGAGCAACAAACCAGCTTCGGAACGTGAAGTAATATTAGAAGAGTACGTAGATGGTTTGCATTTTATTTTATCAATCGGAATTGATTTAGGTATTGATAAAAACTTCCTATTCTATAAATGTGCACAAACGAATAAAACACAAGTGGAAATTTTCTTAGACACATATGCGAAAGTAATTCGTTTTACAGATCAACCATCTATTACAAACTATATTGAATTATTTACGAGCTATCTTCGACTTGGACAAGCACTTGAATTTGAGCAAGAAGAGATTGAAAAAGCATATTTAGATAAAAATGAAGTAAATCATCAGCGTCAAACACAAGGATACTAATTTAATTTTTGAATATTTCAATTTAATTATTGTATAATAAATTGACTGAAGAAAAAGGAGGGTGTTGGCAATGACAAAATTAGACGCGACATTGACAATGCTAAAAGAATTAACAGATGCACGTGGTATTGCCGGTAACGAGCGTGAACCACGTGAAGTAATGAAGAAATATATCGAGCCGTTTGCGGACGAACTTTCTACTGATAATTTAGGGAGTTTAGTTGCGAAAAAAGTAGGGGAAGAAAACGGTCCGAAAATTATGGTTGCAGGTCATTTAGATGAAGTTGGATTTATGATTACACAAATCGATGACAAAGGTTTCCTTCGCTTCCAAACGGTTGGTGGCTGGTGGTCACAAGTTATGCTTGCGCAGCGCGTGACGATTGTAACGCGTAAAGGAGATGTAACAGGTGTAATTGGTTCAAAACCACCGCACATTTTACCTCCAGAAGCTCGTAAAAAGCCAGTTGAAATTAAAGACATGTTCATCGATATCGGTGCTTCTAGCCAAGAAGAAGCAATGGAGTGGGGCGTACGACCAGGAGATCAAGTTGTACCTTACTTTGAATTCCAAGTGATGAAGAATGAAAAAATGTTACTTGCAAAAGCATGGGATAACCGAATCGGTTGTGCAATTGCAATTGACGTATTAAAACAATTAAAAGATGAAAAGCATCCAAACGTTGTATACGGCGTTGGAACTGTACAAGAAGAAGTTGGTCTTCGTGGCGCAAAAACATCTGCGAATTATATTAAACCAGATATCGCGTTCGCAGTAGATGTTGGTATCGCTGGAGATACACCGGGTGTAACGTCAAAAGAAGCGCAAAGTAAAATGGGCGATGGACCACAAATCATTTTATATGATGCTTCTGTTATTGGACATACAGGTTTACGTGATTTCGTAGTTGATGTTGCTGATGAATTACAAATCCCGTATCAATATGATTCAGTAGCGGGCGGAGGAACGGATGCGGGTGCGATTCACATTGCTGTAAATGGTATTCCTTCTATGGCAATTACAATTGCAACGCGCTATATCCATTCTCATGCGGCAATGTTACACCGTGATGATTATGAAAATGCAGTAAAGTTAATTGTAGAAGTTATTAAACGTCTTGATAAAGAGGCTGTACATAACATTACATTTAATTAATAGAAAAAGCGAAGGACATTCTCCTTCGCTTTTTTATGTTTTAAAAAGGCCGTTCTAATCCCGCTGCAGTATGAGCACCTAAAATAATTAAACGAGTTAATTGCATCGCCATAAAATGCGGGGTATATATCATCCCTCTTTTTAGCCATGACATAATCATCCCTAGATGGGCACCAGTAACATAACTAATGAGAATATCGCGTGGAACCATTAGTTTTTCATCGTTAGGTTGTGAAATAGAGAGGCTTAATGTTAAATGCGTTTGAATTGCTTTCATCATCTTATACGTATAGTTTCCGGCCGCTTTATCACCAAGCATGACGTTATAGAAGTTAGTGTTTTCTGCAATATGTTCGAACAAGGCCAAAAAACTTGGATGTGGCGAATCAAATGTTAGTTGGAAATCTTCTTTATTTCTATTTCTTGGTTTAATTACTTCAGTTAGCTTTTCTAACATTTCTTCAATGCTTTTGTCTAGTAAGTCATATTTATCGTGGTAATGGCTATAAAATGTAGCGCGGTTTACAGGAGCGCGTTCTGCAATATGTTGAACAGTTACATTTTCAAAACCTTTTTCGCCTACTAAAGCGACAAAAGCATCCTGTATGAGTTGTCTCGTCCGTTTTACACGTGGATCATTTGTATTTTTAATAGACATTTTTATTTCCCCTCGTTTAATTTTCTATACTTAAACAACATATTGGTATTATATTGTTGTTTAACCGACATTTCATACATAAATTGTCGGTTGTAGATTCAAAATAATTATTTATAATTATAAACGATAGTCCTTCAGAAATCAGCACCGCTCGCAGGTAGATAAATTTCGATTTACGCTGCAAATGGTGTGATTTTTTTGTTAAAAGGTTAATATAATTAACAATTAAACAATCTAAACAATAAGGACATAAATAGTTTAGAAAAAAATTATATGCGATATAAGGAGAGGAATGCAATGAATCAGTTTCGAAGAAGGGTAATTATCAACATTATCACATTAATTGTACTAGTTGGCGGCGGTATTGGCGGTTATTACTATTACAATCAAACGGAAAATTACTTAAAAACAGACAATGCAAAGATTGATGGAAAGGTAATTCCGGTTGCTTCACCAGTAGCAGGTAAACTAACTGAATGGAAAGCTGAAGTAGGAAAAAATTATAATGAGAACGATAAATTAGGTACTGTTACTGTAGCGGCAGCTAATGGAGAACAAACAGTAGATGTAACAATTCCACAAAATGCAACAGTTGTACAATCAAACGCGACAACAAATGCTTTCGTTGGAGCAGGTAGCCCGATTGCTTATGCATTTGATATGAACAATTTATGGGTAACAGCAAACATTGAAGAAACAGATGTTGATGATGTTCAAAAAGGTCAAAATGTAGATGTGTATGTAGATGCATACCCAGATACAACGTTAACAGGAAAAGTAGAACAAGTTGGCTTAACAACAGCGAATACATTCTCTATGTTGCCATCAAGCAACGCAACAGCGAACTATACGAAAGTAACACAAGTAGTACCAGTTAAAATTTCTTTAGATCATAGCAAATCAGTAAATATTGTTCCTGGCATGAATGTGACAGTTCGTATTCATAAGTAAGGGGGAGATGAGATGTCCTCAATTGTAATTGCAGGATATGCACTATTTTGTATAATCGTCTTCTTCCTTGTAAATCGTCTTTTACGAAAGAAAAAAACGAAAATGGGAGAAGAACAAGTCCCAGCCGTAAGTAAAATAGAAATAAGTAAAGTTGAAACAGAAGAGAAAGAAATTGAACGAAAGCAAGAATCGGAAATTTCTAATGTAGTTGAGTTAGAAACAGGAAAGCAAGAAGAAGTAAAACAAGAAAAAGAAGTGCCGAAAAAACAAATGTCTACGCCTGTAGAGAATGTGAACGTAAAAGCAGTTGTAGCTGTATTAATTCTCGGCATGTTCGTTTCTATTTTAAACCAAACAATCATTAACGTTGCATTACCTCCGTTAATGAATGAATTTAACGTATCAACTTCAACAGCACAATGGTTAATTACAGGCTTCATGCTTGTAAATGGTATTTTAGTACCGATTAGTGCATTTTTAGTTTCACGATTTACGTATCGTAAATTATTCGTAGCAGCAATGTTATTCTTCACGGTAGGATCTATCATTTGTGCTACTTCCGGAAACTTTACGATGATGATGACGGGCCGCGTAATTCAAGCAGTTGGTGCGGGTATTTTAATGCCGGTTGGTATGAATATCTTTATGACATTGTTCCCGCCTCATAAGCGCGGAGCAGCGATGGGGTTACTAGGTGTAGCGATGATTTTAGCTCCAGCTATCGGACCGACTGTAACAGGTTGGGTAATTGAAAATTACAGCTGGAACTTAATGTTCTATGCGATGTTTATTATCGGTTTAATTATTACGTTCCTATCTTTAAAATTCTTTACACTAGCTCAGCCAGTGTCTAAAACAAAATTAGATGTATTTGGTGTTGTTAGTTCAAGTATTGGGCTAGGAAGCTTGCTGTACGGATTTAGTGAGGCTGGAAATAATAGTTGGACTAGTGCAGAAGTTGTTATTTCACTTATCATTGGTGTAATTGGTTTAGCGTTATTTATTTGGAGAGAGTTAACAACGGACAATAAAATGCTTGATTTACAAGTATTTAAATATCCAGTATTTACTTTCACTTTAGTAATTAACGCAATCGTTACGATGGCATTATTCGGAGGTATGTTATTGCTTCCAGTATATCTGCAAAACATTCGTGGCTTTACGCCAATTGAATCTGGTTTACTACTTCTTCCAGGATCATTAATTATGGGGATCATGGGACCAGTAGCGGGTAAATTATTCGATAAATATGGCATTCGTCCATTAGCGATAATTGGATTGGCAATTACGACGTATGCGACATATGAATTTACAAAATTATCGATGGATACACCGTATAGCGTTATTATGACGGATTATATTATACGTTCAATTGGTATGTCATTCATTATGATGCCAATTATGACGGCTGGTATGAACGCGCTGCCGATGAAATTAATTTCTCACGGTACAGCAACGCAAAATACGTCAAGACAAGTAGCGGGTTCAATCGGAACAGCGATTTTAATTACACTTATGACGCAACAAACGACTGCTCACGTAGCAGATTACGGCAACATGTTAACAACATCAAACCCAATTTTAGTTGATAAAATACATGGCATGGGGCAAAGTTTAGCGGCCTTAGCTGGATCAGCTCAAGCAGGAGACGCGATGAGCACACAACTATTATATGGACAAATTTCAAAGCTATCTGCAATTAACGGTATTAACGATGCCTTCTTAATCGCAACGATACTAGCAGGTATCGCTTGGGTGTTATCGTTCTTCTTACCATCAGGCAATAAACCAAATAGAAAAGCAGGGAATTAATTTCCCTGCTTTTTTTGTCTTTTTAAAGAGTAAGAAATAAAAGGTAATAACCACTTACAGAGCATAATCCTGTTATAAATAAAATCGTCCCCATAGAACGAATACTCGATATGTGTCTTCCGTTTACTATAGCTAATAGTCCAGCTAAAGAGAAGAGACCCCAATATAAAGTTCCTGAAATTGGAATCATCCCCTCTAAGTCTATTCCATAACCTATACAAATGATAGGAACAACGATAAGAGATATGCTAATTAAACCAGCTATAATAGTAAATGATTTACGACATTTCATACCAGCAATAATTAAAAAAATGCCGACGATGAATTCGCATAACATTAAAGTAAAAGCTAAAATCATCCAAATTAATATTCCGAACATTTCTGTATTACCTCCGATTTGTGGGTTTCGAAAAAAGTTATATAGAATCAATCACCTACAGACATGAGTACCCAGAAGATAACCCCTAATATTCCAATGGTAAAAATAATGAACCCCATATTACGTATACTTTTAATTTTTGCTTGGAATCCACTTATCCCTGCTAATAATCCAGTTAAAGAAAATAGGGTCCAGTAAAGAGCAGTTGGAATGGGGAATATTGTATCCATATTAATTCCTATACTTAAAAAAACAAAAGGTAGTGTGACAAAGGATAGGCTAAGTAGCCCCATTAAACCAACGAGTAATTTCCGATATTTAATTCCTGTTACTATTAAAAAAATACCACCAGCAATCCCGCATAGTAAGAGAAGTGGCGTGAAAAGCATCCAAATAACACTAAACATATGTAAACTCCTTTATATGAATTAAGTTATATTTTACTACATGAAGTTTATTTTGGATAATATTAATAAATATGTATAAATTGATGGAAATGAGAAGTGATTATACGAATTAATAAAAGAGGTATCGTGAGGATACCTCTTTCTAATTCAAGAATGCCAACATATTATTCATAATATGAAATAACATAGCTGGAATAATGGATTTTGTTTTTTTACATAAAATAGCCATTAATAATCCCATGAAGAAAGTAATGACCATTACGCCAAGTGAGTATGTATGAGCGATACCGAAGAAGAAGCTTGTTATAATCGCTGCAATCCAAAATGGAAAGCGTTCTGAGAAAAAGCGAAGTATAAAGCCACGGAAAATAAGCTCTTCAAAAATTGGTGTGAGTATTGCAAAGCCGAGAAGTAATAATATTTGATACTGCTTAAAGACATCTAAGTTTAGTGCGGAAGATTGCTGCTTTGTAGCGTCTTGGAACACATAATTTAACAAGATGTAATTGAGTAAAATGTTTATAGCGAAGAAAAGAAGTAAGTATACGTATGTACGCCATTCTTTCAGTGCTTTAAAGTTAAATGATTGTAGTAGTAATTTTTTTGCGGGTTCGAATTTAAAAATGAAGAATAACAACAAGGCTAGCTGTAATACAATACTTGCAGTATTTACGATAGATTCATACAGGGCAATTTGTTTTTTATCTGTAAGACTGGCTGTATAAATTGTTAAGGGCATTGCGAGGAACACAGTAATAAGTCCGGTTCCGAAAAAAGCGAATACAACGGAGCTAATAAATTGTCCCCATGACATAGAGTATTTCTGTTCATTAGAAAGTTGTGTAGCGGGTTGCATATGTAGAATCACCTCTTTATATTTGTATATTTAATTATAAGGCATTTTGTTTTCAGGCGTAATATTTAAATATTACATATAAAGGTGTATTTTCCATAAAATAATAAAAGAGGTATCACCCTGTAGTGATGCCTCTTTCTCATTGATAACTATGTTCTGTCTTGTTATTCAATTTTGCTTGCTCTATTTGCAATTCACGCTCTACCAATCGATCTAATTGCTGAATTGCTTTAAGTGCTTTTTCATAAGAAATTGTTCGATAATGATGCGCTCCGCCCGGTTCTTCATCTGCTTCGTCTGCCCATTTAATAATATTTTGAAGAGATGTTCTTTCAATTTCTTGTTCCACTAAGAAAGAATCTGTATGAAGAAGAATTGCAATAGAAATTTCTTTTGCTAGTTTTGGATGTTCTCCTAATCTAATAAGTAATTTATGTGCTCTTTCAGCGCCTTTAATTGCGTGTATATCATTCTTTTTATATAAGTCATAATCCCATTCACCGCCTGTGTACCACGTATGATGTCCGATATCATGAAGGAAGCCAGCTTTTGTGGCAGCATCGACTGAGGCGTGATGCTTTTTGGCTAGGTGAAACGCATGGTAAGCGACAGCGATCGCGTGGACCATTCCAGAACGGTTTACGTATTTTTGTGTAATGTGGTGTTTAAAAATTTGTTCAAGCGTAATACGGTGCATAAAACATTCACTCCTTTTATCTTATGGTGTATATGAAGAAAAATCGATCGGTTTAAATGTATTTTGAACATTGTACTCCATCATAGTTCGTTAGTAAAGTAGAAATGTTTAGGAGAAGAAAAAATTTTTCTGCAAAAAAATCACCTTAGCTTATGCAAAGGTGATTTTCAAATTGCTTATTTTTTTAATCCTTGCTCTAGTGTTTCTAACATTTCGTGCTTTTCATTTTCATCAGCGTTTTTCCAAATGACTTCAAATAAAACGCCAAGACCTGGAAGCATTTTTTCTTCACCGCTTTGAATTGCATCGACGATTGTTTCTTGTAATTGATCTTGTGAATTTCCAGATACATTCGCTAATACAGCACCGCGTAAATTAAAACTCATTGCTTTCACCTCTTCTTCAGAATTGAAACTGACGTTAGTTTTTGTTCTTTTTTATGTAAATATGTATGAAAAATAGGCTATAATGATAAGACAAGAAGAGAGGGAAATACATATTATGAAAAACATTGATTCAGTACAAAATCCGCGTGTAAAGCAGTGGAAAAAGCTGCAAACGAAAAAAGAACGCGATAAAAAAGGTTTATTTTTTGTAGAAGGATTCCACTTAGTCGAGGAAGCTTTGAAGGCAGGAATTGTAACAGAACTTATCGTTTCAGATCAGACAGACCTTCCGAAAGATTGGACAGTTAATGATGTGGAAATGTATATCGTACCTGAGGCGATTGTCAAAATACTTCGTGAAACAGAAACGACACAAGGTGTATTTGCTGTTTGTGAGAAGCATGAGAAAGAAGTAGCTCTTACTGATGGGAAATTCCTTTTATTAGATGGCCTGCAAGACCCAGGTAATTTAGGAACAATTATTCGTACAGCTGATGCAGCTGGTATTCACGCCGTTGTGCTTGGAGAAGGTTGTGTTGATGTTTACAATAGTAAAGTACTCCGCTCTACACAAGGCTCTATTTTCCACTTACCAATTGTAAAAGGGAACTTAGAAGAATGGGTAGACAAGTTAAAAGAAAACAACGTTCCTGTATATGGAACAGCTCTTGAAAATGGAGTTCCGTATGGTGAAGTAACGCCGGCTGGCAGTTTTGCATTAATTGTAGGAAATGAAGGAAATGGCGTACGCCAAGAAATTCTTGCAAAAACGGATCAAAACTTGTATATTCCGATTTACGGCGGGGCAGAATCATTAAATGTTGCGGTTGCAGCAGGGATTTTAACGTATTATTTGCAAAGCCCGGTTGCGAACAAATAAAAAACTTCTTATAATAAGTTGAAGTACATTATATTAAAAGTTAAATAACGAAAAACGTTGATAGAGAAGAGTAACTTACAAAATCGCCATATAGGGAGAGAGTGCCGTAGACTGAAAGCATTCTTATGGTAGACGGAAGTGAATTCACCTCTGGAGTTGACGCCAGGACCATGTATATGTAAAGGCGTTCCGGTCAGAATTGATCGTTATAACTAATGAGTGGGCAGACTTGTTCTGTCAATTTAGGGTGGTACCGCGAATTTACCTCGTCCCTTTTTGGGAGCGAGGTTTTTTTATTTTTAAAATTAGGAGGGTTCCAAAATGGAAGCACGTTTAAAAGAGCTAAAGCAAAAAGCGTTAGAGCTTATTGAAGAAGCGAAAGAGCTAAAGGGCTTAAACGACGTACGCGTAGCGTATTTAGGAAAAAAAGGCCCAATTACAGAAGTATTACGCGGCATGGGAAAATTGTCAGCAGAAGAGCGTCCACGTATGGGAGCATTAGTAAATGAAGTGCGTGAAGCGATTCAAACGCGTTTAGATGACAAAATTAGTAACTTAGAAAAAGCAGTAATCGAAGCGAAATTAGCTACTGAAACAATCGATGTTACACTGCCAGGTCGTCCTGTTGAAACAGGTTGTCACCATCCGTTAACAGCTGTTGTTGAGCAAATTGAAGATGTATTCATCGGTATGGGTTATGAAGTAGCTGAAGGAACAGAAGTAGAAAAAGACTACTACAACTTCGAAGCACTAAACTTACCGAAAGATCACCCAGCGCGTGATATGCAAGATACATTCTACATTACAGAAGAAACGTTACTACGTACACATACATCTTCTGTGCAAGCACGTACGATGGAAAATAATAAAGAAAAAGGCCCAATCAAAATTATTTGTCCTGGTAAAGTGTATCGCCGTGATGACGACGATGCGACGCATTCGCATCAGTTCATGCAAATTGAAGGTCTTGTAATTGATAAAAACATTCGTATGAGTGACTTAAAAGGTACACTGCAAGTATTCGTGAAAAAGATGTTCGGTGAAGATCGTGAAATCCGTCTTCGTCCAAGTTTCTTCCCATTCACAGAGCCATCTGTAGAGATGGATATTTCTTGTATGATGTGTCATGGCAAAGGTTGCGGCACTTGTAAAGGAACTGGCTGGATTGAAATTCTAGGCGCAGGTATGGTTCACCCGAACGTACTTGAAATGGCTGGTTATGATTCAAAAGAATATCAAGGTTTCGCATTCGGTATGGGCGCAGAGCGTATCGCAATGTTGAAATACGGAGTAGATGACATTCGTCATTTCTATACAAATGATGTACGTTTCTTACAACAATTCAAACGAGCGTAAGGGAAGGAGAGGATAAATATGTTCGTATCATATCGTTGGTTACAAGAGTATGTAGATATTAAAGATGTAACAGCACAAGAACTAGCAGACAAAATCACGAAAAGTGGTATTGAAGTAGAAGGCGTTGAAGTATTAAATAAAGGTGTAAAAGGTGTTGTAGTTGGTCACGTATTAGAATGTGAAAAACACCCAGAAGCTGATAAATTAAGCAAATGCTTAATCGATATCGGTGAAGAAGAGCCAGTTCAAATTATTTGTGGAGCTGCTAACATTGCAAAAGGTTTAAAAGTACCAGTTGCAAAAGTTGGTGCTGTACTTCCTGGTAACTTCAAAATTAAAAAAGCAAAACTACGTGGTGAAGCTTCTCACGGTATGGTTTGTGCTCTTCAAGAGCTTGGCATTGATGGAAAGTTAGTTTCAAAAGAATATGCAGATGGTATCTTCATCTTCCCAAGTGACGCTGAAGTTGGTGCAGATGCACTTGAAATTTTAAACTTACACGATGAAGTACTTGAGCTTGGTTTAACACCAAACCGTGCAGATTGCCTAAACATGTTAGGTGTTGCATATGAAGTAGCTGCTATTTATGGCCGCGAAGTAAAACTTCCAGCTATCGACTTACAAGAAACAGCAGAAAAAACTTCTGATTATATTTCTGTAAGTGTAGAAGCGAAAGAAGAAAACCCGTTATACATTGCAAAAATGGTTAAAAACGTAAAGATTGGTCCATCACCAATGTGGATGCAAACTCGTCTTATGGCAGCTGGCATTCGTCCAATTAGCAACGTAGTTGATATTACAAACTACATTTTAATGGAATACGGTCAACCGTTACATGCATTCGATTACGATAAATTAGGTTCAAAAGAAATCGTTGTTCGTCTTGCAAAAGAAGGCGAAAAAATTGAAACGTTAGATGATCAAGAGCGTACATTACAAAGCCACCATCTTGTAATTACAAACGGCACGAAAGCTTTAGCTGTTGCTGGTGTAATGGGCGGGGCGGATTCTGAAGTTACAAATGAGACAGTAAACGTTCTAATTGAGTCTGCATACTTTGCAGGTCAAACAGTACGTCGTACATCAAAAGACTTAGGTCTTCGTAGTGAATCAAGTGCACGTTTCGAAAAAGGAATCGATCCAACACGTACATTTGAAGCAATTCAACACGCAGCTGCTTTAATGGCGAAATATGCTGGCGGTGAAGCACTTGAAGGTGTAGTAGAAGCTGACAACTTACAAGTACAAGAGCGTACAGTATCTGTTACTGCTGAAAAAGTAAACCGTGTATTAGGTACAAATATTTCTGCGAGTGAAATGGGTACAATGTTCACAAACTTGAAATTCCCATTTACAGAAGTAGAAGGAACATTCCATGTAAATGTACCAGCACGTCGTCCTGATATTACAATTTCAGAAGACTTAGTAGAAGAAGTGGGCCGTCTATACGGTTATGACCACATTCCAGTTACATTACCTTCTGGAACGATGACTCGTGGTAAATTAACATCAGCACAAACGAAACGTCGTAAAGTACGCCGCTTCTTAGAGGGTGCTGGTTTATATGAAGCAATTACGTATTCATTAACAAGCGCTGACAAAGCGAAACAATATATGGTTGAGCCAAACGAAAAGGCGCCTGTAGGTCTTGCACTTCCAATGAGTGAAGAACGTAGCCAACTTCGTTTAAGCTTAGTACCGCAATTACTAGAAGCAGTTTCATACAATGTCGCTCGTAAAAACGACAGCGTTGCTTTATACGAAGTAGGTTCTATCTTCTTACCGACAGAAGAAGGAGAACTTCCGAAAGAAGAACAACATCTTGCAGGTGTTATGACAGGTCTTGCTGTTCACCATGCATGGCAAGGTGAGAAGAAAGTAGTAGACTTCTTCGTTGTGAAAGGTGTACTAGAAGGACTATTCGACGTGCTTGGCGTTTCAAATCAAATCACATATGCACCAGCAAAACGTGAAGGTATGCACCCAGGCCGTACAGCTGACATCGTATTAGATGGCGAAGTAATTGGTTTCATCGGTCAATTGCACCCAGAAGCAGAAAAACAATTAGATGTGAAAAATACATTCGTATTTGAATTATCTCTTGTAAAAGTATTCGGTGCAGACGCTGAGGAAACTTACTACTCAGCAATTCCACGTTTCCCATCTATGACACGTGACATGGCTGTTGTAGTAACAAAAGAAACAAAAGCTGGTGAAATGAAGCAAGTCATTGCTGAAGCTGGCGGAGAACTTCTGAAAGACGTAACACTATTCGACTTATACGAAGGTGAAAAAATGGAAGAAGGCAAGAAATCACTTGCATTCTCTATGACTTACTTCGATGCAGAACGTACATTAACAGACGAAGAAGTAACAGAAGCACATAACCGTGTACTAACAACGGTAGAAGAGAAATTCGGTGCGGAGTTACGTAAGTAATTAGAAAATTGCCGGATTCATTCCGGCAATTTTTTTATTGGATTGGTTGTCGGACACTGTCGGTAAGTCGATATATTACAAAAATCGCTCATATATTTTCCGACACCTTGCATCTTTCTCTCGAATGTAGTACATTAATTTTAGTTTAACAAAATGAAAGACGATGATAAGGAAAAGTAGTATATACTATAATCCAAAGCGAGTCAGGGACGGTGAGAGCCTGATGAGGCGGTATATGTGAAGAACACCTTGGAGTTGCTAACCGAAATTGAATTTTGTATTCAAGAGTAGACTTAGACGGGAATCCGGCCTGTTACAAACCGGGAAGTATGTATTACATACGAGTTAAAGTTGGTCTTTATGACAAATTGGGTGGTACCGCGAAGTTTAACCTTTCGTCCCTTTATGGATGAAAGGTTTTTTTGTATTTAAATATATGAGCAAAGGAGAATTTCACTATGGAAAACACATTAGTAAAAAGTCTGTATAGAGATACAGAAAAGTATGCAGATCAAACAGTACAAGTATCAGGGTGGATTCGTAACTTACGTGATTCAAAAGCATTTGGTTTCATCGAATTAAACGACGGTAGCTTCTTTAAAAGCGTTCAAATCGTTTTCGATACAGAATTAGAGAACTTCAAAGAAATTGCAAAACTTCCACTTAGCTCTTCAGTTAAAGTAGAAGGTAAAGTAATTGCAACGCCGGGAGCGAAGCAACCATTTGAAATTAAAGCAGAAAAAATTGATATCGAGGGTTTATCAGATTCTGATTACCCACTTCAAAAGAAACGTCATACGTTTGAATACTTACGTACAATCGCTCACTTACGTCCAAGAACAAATGCATTCTCTGCAACGTTCCGCGTACGTTCTATCGCAGCATTTGCGATTCACCAATTCTTCCAAGAGCGTGGATTCGTACATGTTCACACACCAATCATCACTGGTAGTGATACAGAAGGTGCTGGCGAAATGTTCCGCGTAACAACGCAAGATTTAAATAACCTACCAAAAGGTGAAGACGGAAAAGTTGATGAGTCAAAAGACTTCTTCGGTAAAGAAACAAACTTAACAGTAAGTGGACAGCTGAACGCTGAAGCTTATGCATTAGCATTCCGTGACGTATACACATTCGGACCTACATTCCGTGCAGAAAACTCAAACACAACTCGCCACGCTGCTGAGTTCTGGATGGTTGAGCCTGAGATTGCATTCGCTGAACTAGGGGACGTAATGAACCTTACAGAAGATATGCTGAAATATGCAATGAAATACGTATTAGAGCATGCACCAGAAGAAATGGAATTCTTCAACAGCTTCGTTGATAAAACAGTTCTTGAGCGCATGAACAACGTAATTAACTCTGACTTCGGTCGCATCACTTATACAGAAGCAATTAAAGTGCTTCAAGAATCAGGTGCTGACTTCAAATACCCAGTAGAATGGGGAATTGACTTACAAACAGAGCACGAAAGATACTTATCAGAAGAAATCTTCAAACGCCCTGTATTCGTAACTGACTATCCGAAAGACATTAAAGCATTCTACATGCGTTTAAATGAAGACGGTAAAACAGTAGCTGCTACTGACCTTCTAGTTCCTGGCATCGGCGAATTAATCGGCGGAAGCCAACGTGAAGAAAGAATGGACGTTTTAGTAGACAGAATTAAAGAATTAGGTATGAACGAAGAGGACTACTGGTGGTACTTAGAACTTAGAAAATACGGCGGTACAAAACACGCTGGATTCGGTCTAGGTTTCGAGCGCTTCCTAATGTACATCACTGGTATGGCTAACATCCGTGACGTAATTCCATTCCCAAGAACTCCAGGTTCTTCTGAATTCTAAAATATGAAAAAAGGCGAGAGGATTTCCTCTCGCTTTTTATTTTACATATTGTATAGTTTATTCCCTCGTAGCAAAAAGTAACGCGAAGGGGTGAATATAAATGAGTAAAAAAGTGAAAAAAGATCATTCAAGATCGGGCCTAGGTTCTCCAGAAGTTGAAGGACAAGGAACGACGACACATGAAACAGGTTCTCATAAAGTATCTTCATCAAATAAGAAGCAGAAACGAAGCTAACATAACAAAGGAGAGTCTTAAGGGCTCTCCTTTGTTATGTGTTACATCTTATTATCGTTAATTTCTTTTGTAATCTTATTTATGTCTTTGTCTAATCGATCTAAATAGAAAAACCACAGTAAACTCATGAACACGTAATAGATGGCCATCACGCCAAGATTATCATATATATTTTCGAATGTGGATTTAGTAGTGAAAAAAGCTCCCCAAATGATAGAAATAGTGAGGTAAGAAAGTGGACCTACGAGGTGTACGAAAGCATATCGTACCTTTTTAACTTTTACAGCGTTCATATGAAAAACCTCCTTTTTCTAATCATACATTCAAGTTCTTCACAGAAGTGTTGTAGTTTTGCTGGATTATGTATTAACAAGCGTGCATCGTGTTTCCCGATAAATCTTCGAATCCGAAAGTTTAATAAGAAAGATCGACCATAACGTTCTATTAAATCGTTGAACGCTGGTTGTCCACTTAGTAGCTGAATGTTTTCTCTAATTTCGAACTGTCTTTCGTGTGGATCGCCTAGTAAAATATTTAGAATCATTTGTAGAAGTAGCAATGTAGATCTCCTCCTATGTTAGAATAATCTGTATATTATAATTATAACAAAACTATAAGGACAATAGTAGGATGAAACAAAAAACAGGAGTTTGTAGGCTCCTGTTTTTGTCGATACTATTTTAATAAGCGAAGCGCCTTCTCCGTATTAGCGAAATGCAGTTTCACAAACTCGGGTAATCGTTCTTTACCAAGCTTTTGAATTAATTTAGCAGCAGCGATATCAACTTGTTTACCAGCACCTTTCGGAAGTGGCATACCAGCTTTTTTACTTAGTTCGTCAAACTGTTTTACGAATGAGTAGCGAGCTAAAATAGAAGCAGCGGCTACTGCTAAATGGACGCTTTCACCTTTCGTAGCAAAATAAACATTTTCACGCTGTACCTGTTTTTGTTTTGCTAAATATTTGTAGTATGTATCAGGTTGTGTGAATTGGTCGATTAAGACGCCTTCAGGTTTTGTAGGTGCCATTTTCGCTAATAAGTTTGTAATAGCTTTATTATGTAGCAAGGCTTTTAACTTACCTTGGTTGTTTCCTTTATCAAATAGCTCGTTATATTTTTCATTATGAAGGACAAGAGAGCTATAAGGAACAACGTGTAGAAGTTGTTTCGCAATGGCAATAATTTGATCGTCATTTAAGTTTTTAGAGTCTTTTACACCAAGTTCTTTTAGTAGTGGAATTTGCTTCGCATCCACATATACAGCAACGACTGTCATCGGTCCAAAGAAATCTCCCGTACCAACTTCATCAGACCCTACAATAGACATTGTACTGATGGAAGTAGGCGGCGCATAACGATGGGAATCGACAGATTTTTTTACAGCTGTTTTCGGCGCGTGAGAGACAGTTTGCCAACGAGAAGCTTCTGCTTCAGCGCGGCCTCCTTGGAACATTACTTTTCCAGATTTATACGCTGTAATCGTGCAAGATGGCACCTTAGCCATAAAGATACCGCCTTGCGGAATTTTCGGGCTAAGTGAATGTTTATATTGTTGTTTCATGTCTTCAATTACTGTAGAATTTGTTTGAATTACGATAGAATTTGACATAATGGTCGCCCCTTTTTTTATATTGTTATTTTTATCATATCGGATTGTTCTTTCTGTTTCCATATTATGAAGGTTCATGGTATGATAAACTTTAGGATTCTGTACGTGATTGGAGGCCGGTGAGTTGTCACAACAAAAGGGAAAGAAAAGTCGAATTAATGTAGAAATCTATGGTCAGCAATATTCAGTTGTTGGCGATGAAAGTACAAGTCATATCCGCATGGTAGCAGCGATTGTGGATGATAAAATGCGCGAACTCAATGCCAAGAATCCTTCGCTTGACACGAGTAGACTAGCGGTATTGACGGCGGTAAACGTCATACACGATTACATAAAATTAAAAGAAGAACATGAGAAATTGAAAGAAAGTATGACAAAAAAAGGAATGGAATAACATGATTGATATTATTATCATTTTACTGCTTGTTATGGGATTTTTCCTCGGCTTACGCAGAGGGTTTATTCTGCAACTTGTAAAGTTAACAAGCTTTATTATCGCATACCTTGTTGCATACTGGTACTGTAAAGATTTAGCGCCAGCACTTGCGAAATTTATTCCGTATCCATTTGATAAAAACGTATCTGTTCCAGAATGGATTGATGCAAATAATATTGAGACAGTATTTTATCAAGCGCTTGCGTTTATCATATTGTTTATTATTACAAAAATAGCACTTTCATTACTTGGTAATTTGTTAAATATGTTTGCAGAAATACCGGTTTTAAAGCAAGTAAATGCGTTTGCGGGGGCAATCCTCGGATTTTTAGAAGTATATATTGTTTTGTTTGTCTTAATTATCATTGGAAACATTCTTCCGATTGAACAAGTACAAACACCATTACAAAAATCATCAATTAGCAAAATAATTGTAGACGATACACCGATTCTATCTGAAAAGGTGAAGGAACTATGGCAGACAGGTAGCAGAGTATAACTTCTCTTTTTTCGGAAAGAGAAGTTTTTTTCTATGAAAGAAAGGCGGGGTAATGATGAAAGTAAATAAAAAACAAGTTATCAAATTATTAGAGACAATCGGGCTTTTTATGGAACTAAAGGGTGCGAATCCATTTAAAATATCTGCATTTCGTAAAGCGGCAGCAGCATTAGAAAGTGACGATCGTAGTCTTTCTGAGATTGAAGATTTCACAAAGATTCCGGGCATCGGAAAAGGAACAGCAGCCGTTATTCAAGAATATATAGAATCGGGAACATCTGAAGTATTACAAGAACTTGAAAAAGAAGTACCGAGTAGCTTATTGCCGTTATTAAAACTACCAGGTCTTGGTGGTAAAAAGGTGGCTAAGTTATATAAAGAGCTAGGCGTTATTGATATGGAGACGTTAAAAGCTGCTTGTGAGGAAAATAAAGTACAAGCTTTAGCTGGTTTCGGTAAGAAGACAGAAGAGAAAATATTAGAAGCAATCGATCAAGTAGGCTCTCGTCCAGAGCGTTTACCAATTGCGATGGTATTGCCTATTGCCGGGGAAATAGAGGAGAAATTGTCGAATATTGCTGAAGTAATTCGTTTCTCTCGCGCTGGTAGTTTGCGCCGTGTTCGTGAAACAGTGAAAGATTTAGATTTTATCATTGCAACGACAGAACCAGCAACGGTACGTGAGCATTTACTACAATTCGATAATATGATTGAGGTAATCGCAAGTGGGGATACGAAAGTTTCTGTTCGTCTTCAATATGAATATGATATTTCAATCGATTTCCGCTTAGTAAAACCAGAAGAGTTTATTACAACACTTCACCATTTCACAGGATCAAAAGACCATAACGTAAAAATGCGTCAAATCGCAAAAGATAAAGGCGAGAAAATTAGTGAGTACGGTGTAGAGAACTTAGAAACAGGTGAAGTGAAAACATTTGAGACTGAAGAAGACTTCTTTGCTCATTTCGGTCTACCATTTATTCCGCCAGAAGTGCGTGAAGATGGAAAAGAAATTGAATTAATTAAAGAGTATCCGAACTTAATTCAGTTTTCCGATATACAAGGTGATTTACATATGCATACAACTTGGAGTGACGGTGCTTTTTCTATTGAAGAAATGGTACAAGCGTGCCGTGCTCGTGGATATAAGTTTATGGCGATTACTGATCACTCGCAATACTTAAAAGTAGCGAATGGTTTAACGAAAGAGCGTCTTCGTGAGCAAGCGAAAGAAATTGAACGTATGAATGAAAAGTATCCAGACATTACAATTTTACGCGGAATTGAAATGGACATTTTACCAGATGCCTCGCTTGATTTTGATGATGAAGTATTAGAAGAATTAGACTATGTTATTGGAGCGATTCACTCTAGCTTCTCACAAGACCGTGAAACGATCATGAAGCGTCTGCGTACTGCACTTGAGAATAAACATGTCACAATGATTGCTCATCCGACAGGACGTCTTCTCGGGCGCCGTGAGGGTTATGATGTAGATACAGATTTATTAATTGAACTCGCAAAAGAGACAAATACAGTTTTAGAATTAAATGCGAATCCGAACCGTCTAGATTTAAGCGCTAAATTATTAAAACAAGCACAAGATGCTGGTGTAAAAGTAGCGATTAATACAGATGCTCATACACTTGAAATGTTAGAAGATATGGAAACAGGTGTAGCAGCAGCACGTAAAGGTTGGATTCAAAAAGATAACGTGATTAACACATGGGATATTGAACGTTTATTAGACTATATTAAACGTAATAAGTAACGCAAGGGGGACCTGCAACATGTTAGAAAGAACGTTGCGTGTATTAGAATACAATAAAGTAAAAGAACAATTACTTGAACATACAGCCTCTTCACTTGGCCGTGACAAAGTGAAGCATTTAGTGCCGAGCACTGATTTTGAAGAAATTGTAGAAATGCAAGATACAACGGATGAAGCAGCGAAAGTTATTCGTTTAAAAGGTAGTGCACCATTAGGTGGTATTACGGATATTCGCTCAAATGTGAAGCGTGCAAAAATTGGGAGTATGTTAAGTCCAAATGAATTACTTGATATTGCGAATACGATGTATGGTAGTCGTAATATGAAACGTTTCATTGAAGATATGGCTGATAACGGTGTCGAGCTTCCGATTTTAGAAACTCACGTCGCTCAAATTGTATCTTTATATGATTTAGAAAAGAAAATTACAAATTGTATCGGTGACGGCGGTGAAGTAGTCGATAGCGCAAGTGATAAACTGCGTGGTATTCGTACTCAAATTCGTACTGCGGAAAGCCGTATTCGTGAAAAATTAGAAAATATGACGCGCTCTTCAAATGCGCAAAAGATGCTGTCTGACTCGATTGTAACGATTCGTAACGAACGTTACGTAATCCCAGTAAAACAAGAATACCGCGGCGTATATGGTGGTATTGTTCACGATCAATCAGCTTCTGGACAAACGTTATTTATTGAACCGCAAGTCATTGTAGAATTAAATAACGCACTGCAAGAAGCTCGTGTGAAAGAGAAACAAGAAATCGAACGCATCTTATTGATGTTAACAGAAGAAGTGGCAGTAGAAGCCGATATCGTTTTATCAAACGTAGAAGTAGTTGCGAATCTTGATTTCATTTTTGCGAAAGCTTTTTATGCAAAGCGAATTAAAGCAACGAAACCAATCGTAAATAACGAGCGTTATATGGATTTAAGACAAGCTCGCCATCCGCTAATCGATCCAGAAATTATTGTGCCAAATAACATTATGTTAGGTAAAGATTTCACGACAATTGTTATTACAGGACCGAATACAGGTGGTAAAACAGTTACGCTGAAAACAGTTGGTATTTGTGTTTTAATGGCGCAATCTGGTCTTCACATTCCAGTAATGGATGAGTCAGAGATTTGTGTGTTTAAAAATATATTTGCTGATATCGGTGATGAGCAATCGATTGAACAAAGTTTAAGTACGTTCTCCTCACATATGGTGAACATCGTTGATATTTTAGAAAAAGCTGATTTTGAAAGCTTAGTTTTATTCGATGAATTAGGTGCTGGAACAGACCCACAAGAAGGGGCTGCACTAGCAATTTCGATTTTAGATGAAGTATGTAATCGCGGTGCTCGCGTTGTTGCAACGACGCATTATCCAGAATTAAAAGCATACGGATATAACCGTGAGCAAGTTATTAATGCGAGTGTTGAGTTTGATGTAAATACATTAAGTCCAACTTATAAATTATTAATCGGTGTACCAGGCCGTAGTAATGCCTTTGAAATTTCGAAACGTCTTGGATTATCTGATCGCGTTATTGACCAAGCACGCAACCACATTAGTACAGATACGAATAAAATTGAAAATATGATTGCGAAGTTAGAAGAAAGCCAGAAGAACGCAGAGCGTGACTGGAACGAAGCAGAAGCACTTCGCAAACAATCTGAAAAACTTCATCGTGAATTACAACGTCAAATTATTGAATTTAACGAAGATCGCGATGAACGATTATTAAAAGCGCAAAAAGAAGGGGAAGAAAAAGTTGAAGCTGCAAAGAAAGAAGCAGAAGGCATTATTCAAGAACTTCGTCAATTGCGTAAAGCACAGCTTGCAAACGTGAAAGACCACGAGTTAATTGAAGCGAAGAGCCGTCTAGAAGGCGCAGCACCAGAGCTTGTTAAGAAACAAAAAGTAAACGTGAAAAACACTGCGCCGAAACAACAGTTACGTGCAGGTGATGAAGTAAAAGTATTAACGTTCGGTCAAAAAGGTCAATTACTTGAAAAAGTAAGCGATACTGAGTGGAGCGTACAAATCGGTATTCTGAAGATGAAAGTAAAAGAATCTAACATGGAATACATTAACACACCGAAGCAAACAGAGAAAAAAGCAGTTGCAACGGTAAAAGGTAGAGACTATCACGTTTCATTAGAACTTGACCTTCGTGGTGAGCGATTTGAAAATGCAATGGCGCGCGTTGAGAAATACTTAGACGATGCCCAGCTTGCAAGCTATCCTCGCGTATCAATTATTCACGGTAAAGGGACAGGAGCACTTCGCCAAGGTGTACAAGATTACTTGAAGAAGCATCGCGGTGTAAAAACCTTCCGTTACGGTGACATGGGCGAGGGAGGCCTAGGCGTAACAGTTGTCGAATTAAAATAGAAAACAACGAAACAAAGGGGAAACCATTATATGTTTATGGACAAACTTGCAAAAGTATTGTTAGCTTGTTGCGGAATATTTTTGGTGATTGGGGTTATTTATTTAGTTGTTTTTGCGAAGTGAAAAAGCGTCAATCGTGGCAGAATGATATTGCCATAGATTGACGCTTTTAATATATGTGAAAAGGAATAGAACATGAAAATCAACCAATACATAAGCGAAGCAAAATCATGCTCCAGACGTGAAACAGATCGCCTCATTAAAGCTGGACGCGTGGCTATTAATGGTGAAATATGTACGCACGGTGAACTTGTGAGCGATGGTGATGTTGTAACGATTGATGGGCAAGTTATTGTAAAAGAAGAGAAAGAAAAGGTGTACATAGCCTTTCATAAACCAGTCGGAATTACTTGTACAGCAGCTGATCATATTGAAGATAATATTATTGATTATATCAATTATCCAGAGCGAATCTTTCCAGTTGGACGATTAGATAAAGTATCGGAAGGACTTATCTTATTAACGAATGACGGCGGCATTGCGAATCGAATTTTACATGGTGATCATGAGCACGAGAAGGAATATGTTGTCACAGTCGATAAACCTTTTACGGACTGGTTTATTAATGAGATGTCCAGCGGTGTAAAGATTAAAGATGGAATGACGAAGCCGTGCAAAGTGACAAGAGTCGATCAATCAACATTTCGTATCGTTTTAACGCAAGGAATGAACAGGCAAATTCGTAGAATGAGTCGTGCTTTCGGATTTACTGTAATAAAGCTAAAGCGAGTACGCATTATGAATATAGAGCTAAATGAGCTTGAAGTTGGAAAGTGGCGGAGCGTTACAGCTGAAGAGTTAGAAATTTTAATAGGGCAGTTATAGGGAGGGAAAATTTTCTCCCTATATTTTTTTGTCAGAAAAAATAAAACTATTGATTTTTTAAAAAATAGCCCATATAATAAAAAACAACAAGTTTCGACAAGATATTTTATAAAAGTAATGATGAGGACATGAGTTGTATTTTACGATTCTCAGAGAGGGAAGCCTTAGGCTGTGAGCTTCCTAATACGAAAAGACAAGCTTACCACCTCTAAACTTCAAGAGTGAACTGCATACATGATGCATTGTAATTCTTGGCGGATAAAACCGTTATCAATTTACACGAGCTATAAAATGAGCTTATTTCGTTATGAATTCATTTTATTAGAATAAGGGTGGAACCACGATTTCAACACTCGTCCCTTTGTTAGGGACGGGTGTTTTTTGCGTTCTTTTACGGGGAAGTATGCTTGAAAGAGGATATGTGACGGATTTTAATTCAGAATATTTTGTTAATTAATTATTTTAGGAGGTTAGTAGGAATGAAATCATCTTTAAAGTTTTCGGAGATGTTTGCAATAAGTTTAATGTTATTTGCACTGTTTTTTGGTGCAGGTAATATGATTTTTCCACCAGCGTTAGGGCAAGGTGCTGGAACGGACGTATGGATCGCGCTGTTTGGTTTTATCGTAACAGGCGTTGGACTACCTTTATTAGGAGTAATTGTTATAGCTTTAAAGGGAGATATTAATGAGCTAGCAGGACGTGTACATCCTATATTCGCACTTGTTTTTATCACTGCAATTTATTTATGTTTAGGCGTATTCGTAAGTGTACCGCGTACAGGAACAGTAGCTTATGAGATGAGTGTTGCACCGTTTTTACCAAGTGAGATAGCTGGTCAGTCATATCCACTTGTTATCTTTACACTTATTTTCTTTGCAGTCACTTTCTATTTAGCTTTAAATCCTTCGAAATTAGTGGGTCGTATTGGTAAGGTGCTAACTCCAATATTATTAGCTGTTATTGCAATTATCGTAGGTAAAGCACTTATTACACCAATTGGAGAATTTGGTGCACCGACAGAAGCGTATAGTGCTCCTCTCTTTAAAGGATTTATTGATGGATATTTAACTTTAGATGGACTTGCAGCACTGGTATTCGGAAATGTTGTAATTCATGCGTTAAAAGAAAAAGGAATTACAAATAAAAACAGTATTGCAAAAGTAACAATCTTTGCAGGATTTATTGCAGCACTTGGTCTACTACTTGTGTATTTAGCACTTGCTTATCTTGGAGCTTCTAGTGTGTCACTTGGAATGGGCGCAAACGGAGGAATTATTTTAACAAATGTCGTGAATCATTTATTTGGTAGCTACGGAACTTTATTACTAGGGATCGCAATTACAGCAGCATGTTTAACAACTTCTGTAGGTATTGTTGCAGCTTGTGGTGATTACTTCTCTTCCTTATTACCAAAGCTTTCTTATCAAAAAGTCGTTTTCATTTTCTGTGTATTAGCATTTATGGTAGCAAACCTTGGGTTAACTCAGTTAAATGCATTAGCATTACCAATCTTAATCGCAATTTATCCAATTGGAATCGTACTTATCGTATTATCACTTGTTGAAAACTACGTTCGTCTTCCATTAGCGATGTATGTGGGCGGGATTGTAGGAGCATTTGCAATAAGTTTCTTTGATGGATTACACAATGCAAACCTTCAAATTGCAGCGCTAGCACCTATTTTAGATAAGATTCCATTATATAGTGTAGGAATTGGTTGGTTAGTTCCAGGCATAATCGGTATAGGATTTGGTTATATAGTTTCTAAGTTTCAAAAGCAGGAAATTGCTGTAGAAAAATAGAGAAAAGAGGCTTTCTATTATAGAAAGTCTCTTTTTTTGTAAAAAAAGCCGTATATAGAGAAATTCAGATATTAAAAATTTTATACGTAATATAGTTGACAAAAAATTTATGAGTAGGCTAAGATTGACTTAGTTGTGGAAATATTGGAAGGGAAGTGAGGGAAAAGGGGTTTCTATAACTATAGTGTTGTTGTGGGAAGAGGTGAAAGAAGAGGAGAAGAGATAGTTTATTTTTTTTTTTTTTGATTTACATTGAGAATGATAATCAATAAATGCGTTTTATCATTTTTTCTCAGTTTCTATGCCTTCGTATAAGGAATAGGGTGAGATATTATTTTTAATATTCAATGAGAATGATAATCAATAATACTTATGTTACATAAAAGAATGCTAATTAAATAATAGGTAGAAGAGATTATTTTTTTTCTTATAAATTGAGAATAATTATCATTTTCAAAAAGTGAAATGAAAGATAACCAAGGAGGAAACAAGAAAAATGAAAAAGGTTTCTGTATTACCCGCTTTTATTATAACGTTCGTATGTATGCTAGCTTTTCTTGTAATGCCATACGGGAATGCTTCAGCAAAACTAGCTGATGGTACTTACGATATTAATTACGTAATTCAAAAAGCGGAAAATGATTCAGCTTCAATGGCAAATGACTATTTTGAAAAGCCGGCAAAATTAATAGTGAAAAACGGTGAGATGAGAGTACAAGTTCCGATGAATCATAGTGCTTGGATTACAGAATTTAAAGCACCAGAGAATGGGGATTTTGTTGATGCGAAAGTTGTTAGTAAAGATGAATCGGCAGATAAAAGAACAGTAGAGTTTAAAGTAGATGATTTATCCAAACCGGCAGCTGTAAAAATTCATGTTGTTGTACCAAATGCAAACTATGACCACCACTACACAATTCGTTTTGCTTTTGATGCAAATGTAAAAGCTGTAGGTGGCGATAACGGCGTAGCTGCTACAACAAAAAATAATGATCAAGCGAAAACAGATACACAAGTAAAAGAAGAGAAAACAAAAGTAGAGAGTAAGGAAACAGCTAAAGAAGTGAACAAAGAAACAAAAAATGAAAATGGAAAAGCTGAAAAAACAGATAACCCAAAAACAGGCGATGAAGCACGTATTGGATTGTTTGTAGCGTTAATTCTTATTTCAGGTGCTTTCTTAATTCGTAAAGTGAAGTTGAGTAAATAAATCTTTTGAAGGGGGATGAATATATGTTTAAACAATTTAAAATGATTATTGCTGTATTTGCTGTTTTATTTACGTTTATCGCAACACTAGGTTTACAAGATGCAAAGGCTGCTACAAAACTAGCTGATGGAAAATATAATATTGCTTTTACTGTATGGAAAGGCGATAAAGATGAATCGTCTAGAATGAATAGTTATTTTGAAAGCCCAGCAACATTAACAGTTAAAAATGGAAAACAATATGTTTCATTTAAAGTGAAAGATAGTGCTTCTATTAAAAGTTTCCAAGTAGAAAAAGATGGTCAATTTGTAGAAACAAACGTGTTAAGTGAAAACAAAAAAGATAATACTAGAGTAGTAGAATTTGAAGTTGCTGACTTGTCAAAAAAACTAAATGGAAAGGTGGAAATTAATATTCCAATTATTAATTATAATGCTTCATATGATATTCGCTTTGTATTTGATGGGAGCAGTATTAAATAATTTTCAAAAGGGAGAGTCGTTCCATTGAACAGGTATACAAAAATTATTGTTGCTATGTTTTTAATGATATTTACATTCGTATCAACATTACAACCACTTGCAGTTCAAGCAGCTACCAAGTTGGCTGACGGTGAATATTCAATTGGGTTCAAAGTTTTAAAAGATACATCAGATGAAGAATCAATGATGAATCAATATTCAGTAAGTCCGGGAACTTTAAAAGTGAAGGATGGGAAAAAGAAAGTATCCTTTACATTAACGAATAGTTCATGGATTACGAAGTTTGAAACAGAAAAAGCAGGTAAGCTAGTTGCGACAAATGTAATTAGTGAAGATAAAGAAAAAGATACAAGAGTAGTAGAATTTGATGTAGAAGATATAGAGAAGGTATTAAATGCAAAAGTAAAAGTAGATATTGATTTTTTAAATTATCATCATGAGTACGACGTTCGTATTGCATTTGATCAAAATAGCATTACACCAATTCATGTAGAAAAACCAAATGAAAAAGAGGACCCAGCTAATAAGCCAGATCCAAATGAAACTACCGATCCAGGTCAGAAGCCCGACCAAAAGCCTGACCCAGATCAACAACCAAATTCTAACACAATTACAGATGGTACGTACAGCATTCCATTTAAAGTATTAAAAGATCAAACAGATGAAGAATCTAAGATGAATACTTACATGGTAAATCCAGGAGTATTAAAAGTAGAAAACGGTAAGAAAAAAGCAATTGTAACACTAAAAAGTAGCTCATTAATTAAAAATTTCCAAACGGAAAAAGATGGCGCATTTGTTGATGCAAAAGTAGTGAGTGAGGATAAGGAAAAAGATACAAGAGTAGTAGAGTTTGAAGTAAACGATTTATCTAAAAAACTAAATACAAAAGTATTTATCGAAATGGCATCAAGAAATTATAAGCAAACGCATGATGTACAACTTTTATTTGAACAAGATAAACTTGAACAAATTAAAAATGAAGAGAAACAACCAGAAGCAGAAAAACCGGAAGCAGAAAAACCGGAAGTAGAAAAACCAGATGAAAATAAAAAACCAGATGCTGAAACAATTAAAGATGGTGAATACAGCATCAATTTCAAAGCATTAAAAGATCAAACAGACGAAATTTCAATGATGAACACATATACAAAAAGTCCAGGTGTGCTAAAAGTAAAAGATGGTAAGAAGTATGTATCATTTACGTTAACGAACAGTTCTTGGATTACAAAATTTGAATTTGAGAAAAATGGTTCGTTTGTTGATGCACATGTAATAAGTGAAGATAAAAAAGCTGATACACGCGTAGTGGAAGTAGAAGTACCAGATTTATCAAAAAAGTTAAATGCAAAAGTAAAAGTAGATATCGATTCAATGAATTATCACCATTTTTACGATATTCAATTTGCATTTGATAAAGGTAGCATTAAGCCGTTAGATAGCCAAGGCGGAAACAACAACCAAGGCGGAAACGACAACCAAGGCGGAAACAACAACCAAGGCGGAAACGACAACCAAGGCGGAAACGACAACCAAGGCGGAAACAACAACCAAGGCGGAAACGACAACCAAGGCGGAAACGACAACCAAGGCGGAAACGACAACCAAGGCGGAAACGACAACCAAGGCGGAAACGACAACCAAGGCGGAAACAACAACCAAGGCGGAAACGACAACCAAGGTGGAAACAACAACCAAGATGAAAATAATAAACCGAGAGTAATAGTTGATTCGAAAAATTTAGTAGATGGCCAATATGATATTACATTTAAAGTATTAAAAGATAAAACAGATGAGATTTCAAAGATGCATGACTATGTTGTAAATCCAGCGAAATTAATCGTAAAAGATGGTAAAAAATATATTGAGATGACGCTGAAAAATAGTGCGTGGATTACGAAATTCCAAGCGGAAAACAATGAACTATTCGCTGATGCGAAAGTAGTAAGCGAAGATAAAAATGCAAATACGCGAGTAGTACAGTTTGAAGTAGAAGATCTATTTAAAAAATTAAACGCAAAAGTAAAGGTAGACATCGATGAGATGAACTACCATCATTTCTACGATGTACAAATTCAATTTGATACAAATAATATCGGCGCGTTAGGAACTATTAAAGAGGAACCGAAAAATGAACCGAAAAATCCAGTGACTACACCGAAAGTAGATAATGTAAAAACAGTAGGTACTCCTGATTTTAACCGAAATGCAGATGGTCAGAAGAAAAAAGAAGATACAAAAAATGATTCAAAAAAAGAGAAAAACTCAAAAACTGCAGATACAGCACAACTTGGTTTATACATGGTGTTACTGCTAGGTTCACTTGCTTTACTAGTTCGTAAATATAGAGCAGGTAGATTGTAATTTTTGGAGTCTTGATGCATGTTCGCGTGCATCAAGACTTGTTTCATATTGTATGGAAAGGAGTGGTGATTGAGAGTGAAGAAAATTGCAAGTGTACTAATGGCTATCATTTTGTTAATGGGTATAGCCGGGTGCTCATCACCAAAAAAAGAATCAGCAAAGCAGGTAAAGAGTGAAAGTAAAGAGCACGTTGTTGCAACAACAGTGGCTGTTACTGAAATTATGGATGCGTTAGAAGTAGATTTAGTCGGCGTTCCAACAAGTTCTAAAACTTTACCGAAGCGATATAAAGGTTTACCTGAAGTTGGGAATCCAATGAGTCCAGATATGGAAAAGGTAAAGTCATTAAAGCCTTCAGAAGTGTTATCTGTGACAACACTTGAATATGAATTAAAGCCAGTTTTTGATGGTGTGGGTATGAAAGCAAACTTTTTAGATTTAACGAGTTTGAAAAATATGCAAAGTTCTATTAGCGATTTAGGTAAGAAATATGGGCGTGAAAAACAGGCCGAAGCAGTAGTAACTAAATTAGATAAAAAGGTTGCTAGCATTCAAAAAGAAGTAAAAGGAAAGAAAGAACCGACAGTGCTTATTTTATTAGGTGTGCCGGGAAGTTATTTAGTAGCAACAGAGCATTCTTATATTGGAGATTTAGTGAAACAACTAGGTGGTAAAAATATTGTGCAAGGTGAACAAGTAGAATATTTAGCTTCTAATACAGAGTATTTAAAGAAAGCTGATCCAGATATTATTTTACGAGCAGCTCATGGTATGCCTGATGAAGTTGTAAAAATGTTTGATAAAGAATTTAAAACAAATGATATTTGGAAACACTTTGCTGCGGTTAAAAATAACCGTGTTTACGATTTAGAAGAGCGTTTATTTGGAACGACAGGTAATTTAGCAGCAATTGAAGCATTAGATGAATTGAAAAAAATGATGTATCCGTGATGCATTTTAATATAAAGGAAGAGTAGAATGAATAAAAAAACTTGGAGTTTCCTCATTGTTACTGCATTGCTTATTGTTATGACATCATTGTCAGCGATGAAAGGTAGTTTAGAAGTAGGTATTGTTGAACTTGTACAAGGGATATTTACAGGTGGAAATGAAGATGTTGAAGTCATTAAAGATTTACGTTTTCCGCGTATTATTATTGCGTTGTTCACTGGAGCGGCTCTCGCTGTTTCAGGTGTGCTTTTTCAAGCTGTTATGAAAAATCCACTCGCTGATGCTGGGGTAATCGGTATATCTTCAGGAGCAAGTTTTATGACACTCGTTATTATTACGTTGTTCCCGCAATTCTTTTTCTGGACACCCGTATTCGCCTTTTTAGGTGGTGCGCTTGCATGTTATCTCGTTTATTCGTTTTCATGGAAATCAGGATTAAGCCCGCTTCGCATTATTTTAATTGGTATTGCCATTAATGCAATGTTTACTGGATTAAATGAATCATTCGTTACGATTTGTGGATATTTTATTAAGAGTATTAAGCAAACGACGACTTCTAACATAACAATGAAGACGTGGGGCGATGTAGAAATAATGGTGACTTATGGAACGATTGGTCTTATTCTTGCTCTGTTCGTAGGAGCTTGGTGTAACTTATTATCGCTACAAGATAAGACTGCGAAAAACTTAGGCTTGCACGTGACGAGAGTTCGTCTTATTATTTCTGCCATTGCAGTACTCTTAGCGGCAGTATCAACAGCGATTGCAGGTGTTATTGCTTTTGTAGGATTACTAGTTCCGCATATTTCAAGACAATTAGTCGGTTCAGACCATAAAGTATTAATTCCATTTTCTGCTCTTGCAGGGGCGTTATTAATTTTGACGGCAGATACGATTGGAAGGTTAATTGTGCCACCTAACGAAATTCCAGCAGCAACAATTATGGCGGTTATTGGTGGTCCATTCTTAATATTCTTGCTTGGAAAGAGTGATAAAGTTCATGGAAATTAAAAATGTAACCTTTTCATACGATAACGTAACAAATCGATTAAAGTCTGTTAGTAGTGAAATAGAAATTGGGAAAATTACAACAATCATTGGACCGAATGGATGTGGGAAATCAACATTACTTAGTGTCATGTCTAGAAACCACGCTCCTAGCAGTGGAGAAGTAATACTTGATGGGAAAGCGATTAGTGAATATAAACCGAAAGAGTTTGCTAGAAAACTAGCGGTTGTCCATCAACAAAATGAGGCTCCAGCAGATATTACAGTGGAAAAGCTAATAAGCTTCGGGCGTATGCCATATAAAAATATATTCTCTCCGCAAACAGATGAAGATAGAGAAGCGATTGAGCGTGCGCTAGTATGTACGAATTTACAAAGTAAGCGTGATAAGCCAATTTATGCTTTATCTGGTGGAGAGAGGCAGCGAGTTTGGATCGCAATGACATTAGCTCAAAATACACCAATGCTCTTCTTAGATGAGCCGACCACATATTTAGATATTTACTATCAGCTAGAAATATTAGAGTTAGTGAAAGAGTTAAATGAAGTGCATGGACTAACGATTGTAATGGTATTACATGATATTAATCAAGCCATTCGTTATAGCGACCATATTATCGTTATGAAAGATGGAGAAATCATTACGAAAGGTAATCCTAATGATGTAATAACAGAAGAAATGATTAAAGCAATATATGGTGTAGATGTCATTGTAAAGCAGGATGAAGATACCGGATTGTACATGGTACCTATGGGAATCTAAAGGCTGAGCATAATCCGTTTTGAGGTGATAATTTGAATAGTAAGAAAGGACGGAAAAAGAATTCTTTTTTTCAACGCATACTTACAATTGTGTTTTTAGGAATCTTTTTCTATTCAATGTATGAGTTGGGCGGGATTTTCATGGATTATTATGAAAATCGTAAAGTAATGGCTGAGGCACAACATATTTATAAAAGAAGTCCAATGGAAGAAAAATCAGAAGATGGAGAGGTACGTAAACAGTTTCAGGATCTCCAGAAAATTAATCCAGAGATAGTCGGATGGATTACGATGGATGATACACAAATTAATTATCCAATCGTTCAAGCAAAAGATAATGATTACTATTTATTTCGTAATTATAAAGGTGAAGATATGAGAGCGGGAAGCATTTTTATGGACCATCGTAATGATGTGAAATCTCAAAATCGAAATACGATTTTATATGGCCATCGTATGAAAGACGGTTCTATGTTTGGTAGTTTAAAAAAGATGTTGGATGAAGACTTTTTTATGTCTCATCGTAAATTATATTACGATACATTATTTGAAGGATACGACGTGGAAGTTTTTTCAGTATACACGACAACAACGGACTTTTATTACATTGAAACGGATTTTGAAAATGATGCAGCATATACATCGTTCTTAAAGGAAATTCAAGAAAAATCACTGTACAAAACGGATACGGAATTGACGGCTAATGATGAAATCGTAACACTTTCTACTTGTGACTATGCGCTTGATCCAGAGGCTGGAAGGCTAGTTGTACACGCAAAATTAATAAAAAGAAATTAAAGAAAAAAGTATAGAATATGAGAAGTGATAGATAACGCTTCTCATATTCTATACTTTAAAAAAGGACTGTTTTTACTGTGCTGCAGCCATTGGCATACGTACAACTTTTACATCATAGTAAGCAATTTTATTATCAAGAATATATTCTGGCATTCCGCCTTGATGTGAGTGAGCATCTTTAAATGCAGCGCTCTTTGTCCAACCTTGGAAATCTTCTTTTGCATTCCAGCGAGTGCTAATTGTTACTTCATCATAATCAACTGTATTTTGCGTTAAAAGAACTTCTAGACCTAAAAAGCCTGGCATCGTTTCAACTTTACCTACTTTATTAAAACGCTCAATTAATTTATATCCATTTCCCTTTGTAATTTTAGCTGTATTTGTAACGATAATCATGTTTATTCCTCCTATAAATATAGCCTTTATTTTCGAGAACTCATATACATTAAATGATAATGAAAATCATTATCATTGTCAATGCTAAATGTGAAATATAAAAGTTTTTTATATTATATTGGACAGTAAGATTTCCAGTTCAAAATGTAGTAAATATGTGGCAGTTAAGCGAGAGAATGAGCGAGTTGTACTAGCAAAGCAATAATATGGTATAGTGAAACGAGGCTGTTTTTTCAGTCTCGTTTTTTAAATGCTTCCTGTAGAGAAAGCATGCAAATGGAAAGGAAGTTATTATATGCGATCAGAAGTAACTGTAAAAATAAAACCGAAATTTATAAAAGAAATTAAAAGTGGATATCCGCTTATTTTAAAAGATGCGATTCAAAATTTAAATGATGTTCGTGAAGAAGGAACAATCATTAAAGTAGTAGATGAGAAGAACCAATTTATCGGAAAAGGCTATTATGGAAAACAAAATAAAGGGTACGGCTGGATTTTAACGAGAAAAGAGAGTGAACAAATTAATCAATCTTTCTTTGAAAGTAAAATCAAATCTGCCTTACATAAACGAAAGCAATTTTACAAATCAAGTGATACGACAGCATTCCGTGTGGTGAATGGTGAAGGTGATGGTCTTGGAGGACTAATTATCGATTATTATGATGGCTATTATGTAGTAAGTTGGTATAGTGAAGGGATTTATACTTTCAGAGATGAGATTATAGCCGCTCTTCAAAAAGTAGCAAACTTTAAAGGTATTTATGAGAAAAAGCGTTTTGATACGAAAGGGAAATATATTGAGGGGGATGATTTCGTAGCAGGAGAGCGCGGCGAGTTCCCACTTATCGTAAAAGAAAATGGTGTAAACTTTGCGGTTTATTTAAATGATGGGGCAATGGTTGGGGTATTTTTAGATCAACGTAACGTTCGAAAACAAATTCGTGATAAATATGCAAAAGGAAGAACAGTGTTAAATATGTTCTCTTATACAGGTGCTTTCTCTGTATTTGCAGCGCTTGGCGGAGCGAGTAAAACGACGAGTGTTGACCTTGCAAATCGTAGTTTAAGTAAAACGATTGAGCAGTTTAGTGTAAATGAAGTTGATTATGAAGCGCAAGATATTATTGTAGAAGATGTATTTCTTTACTTCAAATATGCAGCGAAGAAAAAAATGAAATTTGATATGGTCGTACTTGACCCTCCAAGCTTTGCACGCTCAAAAAAATATACATTTAGTGCAGCAAAAGATTATAAAAATTTATTAAAAGAAACAATTGCTATTACAGAAAATAACGGTATTATCGTTGCTTCTACAAATTGTAGCGCATTCGATATGAAAAAGTTTAAAGGCTTTATCGATACAGCCTTTAAAGAAATGAATGGCAAATATAAAATATTAGAAGAACATTCTTTACCAGAAGATTTCCGTACCATTGATCAATTTAAAGAAGGAGACTACTTAAAAGTAGTTTTCATCGAGAAAATTAAAGGTTAATAAAGAAAAGGAGCTCGAGTTTACTTGAGCTCCTTTTCTTATTGAACGATATTTTGTACTCTACCGACTTGCCCGTCCTGCAATCGCACTTTAATGCCATGCGGATGGGAAGGGGAGTTTGTTAAAATATCTTTTACAATTCCACGTGTTAATTTGCCTGTTCGTTGATCTTGTTTTAATACAATATCAACTTCAAGACCGGGGGCGATATTAGAACGTTTTTGTCCGTTCATTTATACACCTGTACGTCTACGTTGGTTGTTTGTTTTCTTTGTTTGTTGGTTTTGTAATTTTTTTGTTTCTTGGCTTTGATTTTTTGCATTTTGACCATTTCCATTTCCTTGCTTTTTCTTAGCAAGTTGTTCACGCATTAAATCAGCTAAGCTTACTTTTTTGTTTTCTGACATGATAAGTCTCCTTTATATAAAGTTAATTATGAACAATCGTAGTGAATTTCATCATATCATTGTTAAGGAAGGAAGGGAAGTTGGTTTGAAAATTCATATAATTGTTTCCAGTCTGTAGTAGTTACGATACAATTGGATTGTTAACGTTTGTAAAAAGGGGATAGACATATGTCACATCATATTTTATTAGTTGAAGATGATATCTCAATTCAAGAGATGGTGGAAAAGTATTTAATAAAGGAAGGCTTTCAAGTTACGATTGCGTCTGATGGAGAAGAAGGCGTGAACACATATTTAAAAGGTTCATTTGATTTGATTATCCTTGACATTATGATGCCAAAGCTAGATGGCTTAGAGGTTGTACGAATCATTCGAGAAAAAAGTGCAGTTCCGATTTTAATGATGTCGGCAAAAGATACAGATGTTGATAAAGCTGTTGGATTAGGACTTGGAGCAGATGATTACATTTGTAAGCCGTTTTCTATGATTGAATTGGCTGCACGTGTAAAAGCAGGTATTCGGAGGTCTACGAAATACTCGGCTACAGAAACAATAGAAAAAATGATTCAAATTGGTGATTTAACAATTGATCCAATTAATTTTACTGTAGAAAAAAACGGGAAGCCTCTCAAACTTACTTTAAAAGAATTTGAGATTTTAAAGCTATTCGTAAAGAACCAAAATCGTGTATTTACGAAAGCGCAAATATATACGTTAGTTTGGAATGAAGAGTATTACGGTGACGATAACGTTATTAATGTTCATATGAGAAGATTGCGTGAGAAAATCGAAAGTGATCCATCTAATCCAGAATATATTAAAACGCTATGGGGCATCGGCTATAAGCTGGAAGTGATGTAATATGATCAATTTGTTAATAGGTATTATTTTTATATTGTTATGTGTTATTTATATGCAATATAAAATGAGAAAAAATAGTAGTAAAAATTTACGATACACATATGAAAAGTTAGAAAGTATTGTAAATGAAAAAACAGGTGAGACGTTACTCGTTATGACAGATGATCTAGAATTGCAAAAATTATTAGTGGCGATTAATCAATTATTAGATGCAAAACAGAAAACGAATGCAGATCATGCAAAAGTAGAAATTTCGATGAGAAAAATGCTTTCAAATATTTCGCATGACTTGAAAACACCACTAACAGTTATTCTTGGATATACAGAAATGTTAAATAAGGATAAAACGATAAACAAAGAAGAACAACAAATATTACTTGAGAAAGTGCATACGAAAACACTAGAAGTGATGGAATTAATTCATAAGTTTTTTGATTTAGCGAAATTAGAATCTGGTGACAAAGCAATTGAAATGACAAAAATAAATATGAATGAAGTTTGCCGCGAGAAGATTTTATCATTTTATGATTTAGTGACGACGAAAGGTTTTCAGGTTCATATTGATATACCAGAAAGAAATATATATGCACTTGGAAATGTAGAAGTATTAGGTAGGGTATTGAATAATTTAATATCAAATGCAATTACATATGGAGACGATGGAAAGGCACTCGGTATGACGTTAAGAGATGATGACACGGGCGTGTATATAGATGTATGGGATAAAGGAAAAGGGATTGATGAATCTCATATTGATAAAGTGTTTGAGCGTATGTACACACTTGAAGATTCAAGAAATAGATTGTACCAAGGAAGCGGTCTAGGATTAACGATTACGAAACGGCTTGTGGAAGCGATGGACGGAAAAATTCATCTTTCTAGTAAACCGTATGAAAAAACAATTTTTACAATTGCATTAATAAAGATACAGTTTTAGCTTGTAGAGCAGTAGATTCTACAAGCTTTTTTTCAGCGTAAGGAATTTGTAAGAAACGGGTAAGAAAAAAGAGATTTCCGTTGTCTATTATAGAAATATAGAGTATTGCGAAAGGGGAAAGTAACATGACATATATATTAAAAACAAACCAGTTAACGAAGGTGTTTAAAGGGAAAGAAGTTATTTCCGGTGTTAACATGCATGTGAAAAAAGGAGAAATTTACGGTTTTTTAGGACCAAACGGTGCTGGTAAAACAACGATTATGAAAATGATTACAAATTTAATAAAACCGACGAGTGGTGATATTGAAATCTTCGGTGAGAAATTAACAGATACATCTTATGAAGTATTAAAAAGAATGGGGACAATTATTGAATACCCAATCTTTTATGATAAATTAACGGCGAAAGAAAACTTAGACCTACATTGTGAATACATGGGCTACTACGATAAAAATGCAATTGACCATGCTTTACATTTAGTGAAACTACAAGGGGTAGATAATAAAAAAGTAAAAGATTTTTCATTAGGAATGAAACAACGACTCGGTATTGCAAGAGCAATCGTGACAAAGCCAGAATTGCTCATTTTAGATGAACCAATTAACGGTTTAGATCCAATTGGTATTAAAGAGTTACGAGACTTATTTAAAATGCTCTGCAAAGAATATGGCATTACATTATTAGTTTCTAGTCATATTTTAGGTGAAATGGAACTAATGGCCGATACAATTGGTGTGATTCAAAATGGAAAACTAATAAAAGAAGTTTCAATGAAGAGTATTAACGGAAAACAAACAGAGTACATTGAAATCACTGTTCCTGATGTGAAACGTGCAGCTTATATTTTAGAAGATAAACTTGGTATAAAAAACTACAAAATAATGAGTGGAACCATGATTCGTGTGTATGATACGTTAGCGTCTCAGCAGGCCATTTCAAAAGCACTTATTATGAACGATGTGGAAATTGAAAGTATTAATAAGAAACATAGTTCCTTAGAAGAATATTTCTTAAATGTAATGGATGGAGAGGGCATTCATGCTTAATGGATTGTTAGTGAATCTACTAAGTGGATTGATCGTAATGTTCATAAGTGGGATTTTATATTATAGAAAACCTGAGCGGAAATGGTTGTTAATTCTAATAGTAATAGGAATGTTAAGCTTCGTTACTGCTGGAATTAGAATGTTAGCAGCATAAAGACAGTTATATAAAGAATGGAGGAGTGGTTTGTATGCTTAGATTAATGAAGCTCGAATGGAAGAAACATAAATTATCTAGTTACTTTAAAGGGGTAGCAATTTGTATTATAGCAATTTTCGCTGCAGTAAGCCTTATGGCGTTGGGAATGAAAGCCGAGGGAGACGTGCTCTTCTTTGACTTCACGCAACAAATGGTTTTAATAAACACTTTTATTAGGATAACATTCATTATTTTTAGTTCGGTCATTTTATCACGTTTAGTAATTGATGAGTATAAGAACAAAACGATGCAATTATCGTTTATGTACCCGCTGCAAAGGAAAATGCTAATGAGGGCGAAATTAACAATTGTTTTTTGTTTTTGTTTTGTGAGCACGATTATCGCTACTTTCAGTATCAGTTTGCTTGTATATTTTGTGAGTCCAATGATGGGACTGATTGAAACACCAGCTACGATAGGTGAAATAATATCTATCGTTCCAACTACTTTTATAAGTGCATTTATGATATCTGGTATAAGTTTAATTCCTTTATTTTTTGGGATGAGAAAGAAATCGACACCCACAACAATTACTTCTGCAGTAATAATCGGAATGCTAATTAGTAGTAACTTTGGTCCTGGAAACGGTCAAGTAAGTCTGTTTAATTTTATAGCTATCCCAATAGTGCTCTGTTTATTAGGAATTTTCATCAGTTATCTTTCATATCGTAAAATCGATAAGATTGATGTGGTGTGAAGCAAGCTTAAAACAACAATGAACTGGGGTATGAATGGTGAAAAAGATAATAGTAATTGCAATATTATTCATTACAATTGCTAGTGTAGTTTTTGGTATTAAGGTATTTCAGGGGAAAGATTTTAAGAAAGAAAAGTCTTTTGAGATAAATAATATAAAAGAAATAGAAGTAGATAATGAAAACTGGAATCTTGAATTTAAAAGTACAGACGCTAATAAAATAGTAATTTTCGCTCAAGGTGAACAAGCAGATAAAGAGATAGATCCTGTCAAAATAGAAAATGATGAAAATAAAATTGTGATTAAGCAAAAACAAAAGATGAACAGATTTTTTAATGGTTTCACGTTTAGGAAGAAAAATAGTATATCTATAGCTATTCCGAAGAAAGAAATAGATAAAATTGTAGTAAATAATAAATCGGGTGATGTGAAAATAAGAGATATAGTAGTAAAAAATATCATGACAAAAGGCAAGTCTGGAGATGAAATGATTACAGGACTATCAGCCGAGAAAGGTGAATTTATATCGCAAAGTGGAGAGTTAGTTTTAAAAGGTAGTTCAGTACAAGAATTAAATATAAAGTCTACGACTGGTGATAACTATATAACAAATGTAAGTAACTCAAATATGAACATCACATCAACATCTGGGGAAGTATTACTGAAAGATATGACAGAAGGAAAATCATTATTTATAGAAACAAAATCAGGTGATATTGGCGTACGGTATAAAGGTGTCCCTGCATCATTGAAGCTTATGGCTAAAAGTAATTCGGCTGACGTAATAGTGGATTTAAAAGGACTTAAGAAAGATAAAAATACAGACAAAATAAAAGTAGGAACGATTGGTGATGCAAAAAATGAAGCGAAGATTTTAAGTGAAACAGGAGTCATTTATATTGATTAAGTCCAAGGAGGAAGGAGGAATATCATGCTACGTCTTATGAAGTTAGAATTGAAGAAATTTAAGTTTGGATGGTATGTGAGGGGAGCAGTTATTGCAAATATTATTATACTGGCATTATTAATCTTTGTTAGTTTCATTGCACAAATAGAAGGAGATCCAGAAATAAGAGATCCGCAGATGATTTTGTTAATGGCTAGTACAGTAGTAAGAGCAACATTTATTATTTTTGGTAGTGTATTAATAGCAAGGTTAATAATTGACGAATATAAAAATAAAACAATACTACTCATGTTTTCTTATCCCATTAATCGAAAGAAAATGATGGCTAGTAAGTTGGCTATTACAGCGATAGTAACATTTATAACAGTTATTGTATCTAACATTTTAGTAGTAGGAATTTTCTTTGGGATAGATAGTTGTTTTTCAATTCTTCCTCATTCATTCACAGTAGATCAATTGGTGCAAGAAGGAATAAAACTAGTTCCTTTAGCCATTGCAACTGCGGGGATGAGTTTAATCCCATTATATTTCGGAATGCGTAAACGTTCAGTGCCAACTACAATTGTTTCATCTCTTATCGTTGTAGCAATTGCAATGAATACCAACCCAGAGTTTCCTACAGCAACTTTACTTCCCCTTCAACTAGCACTCGCAGCAATTGGAGCTGTGATTGCATATTACGGAATTAAAAATATAGAGAAGGAAGATATAACAGTTTGACAAGAATAAATAAAAAAAGAGTTGGCGTTACACCAACTCTTTTTTTGTATATGTATGCTTCGGTACTACTCTGTAAATTTATAGTGTTTACTTAAATACTCTTGCACTCCTGGAGAAATGTTAAAGTTATTAGGACTTTTATATTCGATAGTAAACTCTCCGTCTCCACTTGTTTCAAAGGCGATTGCATAGCTATTCATTTTAGCATCGTAAGAAGTGTTTTTGACTTCTGCATCTAGATTAAAATATTTTGTAATATATTCTTTTGATTCCGTAATTGCTGCTTGTTTTCCCCAAGGGGTACCATAATAGGTGAAATAAAGAGATACACTAATAACTCCAATAATAGAAGTTAATAAAATAGTGCCCATAGCTATTTTTTTATTCTTTGTATTCAATTTGGTTACTCCTCTTCATAGTATGTATTCATTTTAACCTATCTTTTCCATAAAACAACTATTAAGAAAAAATAGTTTCACATGAAACAAGTTACAGAAAAAGACAAGATATGTAAACATCTTGTCTTTTTTGTCGTTACATTTTAGGAGCTTCCATTCCAGCCGCAGCCCATTCTTCTTTTGCGGGGCCATATACGCCAGGAACTGTTAAGCCAGCTTGTCGCATTAAAACCGTCATTTGTCCGCGGTGGTGATTTTGATGATTAATGAGTGTCATTAAAAATATAGAATTCGGCATAGGGCGACCAAAGAAGTCATTAATAGTAGCTAAGTCTTTATCAGTCCATTTACTTTGAAGTGTTTCAACAAAAGCCGCGTTTACTTTACGGTATTCATCTGCAATTGTTTTTGCAGAAGTTGGAACAGGATAATCTTTCGTTTCTCCTTCAAACTTTAGCCCTGTGCCAGATAGTATCACAGGAACTGCCGTCACGATGTGCCAAGCAATTCTTCCTAACGTCCAGTGCCCAGGTGCAATTTCCTGTGATAAAGATGCATCGGTTAATGAATCAAGCATTTTCTGAGTAGACTCAGCCTCGTATGTCCATGATTGTAAAAAGCCTTCAATTGTTTGGTACATAGTTATCCCTCCTATTTTTGTTCATAGATTAAATTCGTGAGAGATAATATAATCCCTGTTCCACAAGAAATAATTAATTAAGCATTGCTACAATATGAAAACAATTAGAAAATATTTGTAAAAGTGTCAGGAAACGAATGTGCTCATTCGTATATATAATGAATAAAGAATGGGATAAAGAGTGGTGATAAGGGTGAAGGATATAGAAATAGTAGAAGGTCTTCGAAAACAAGATATGTTAGCATTACATACAGCGATTGATCGATATGGAGATTTAATTTATAAGGTAGTTCATAGTATTTTAGATACGGCACATAGTAAGGTGTTAGTGGATGAATGTGTTGACGATATTTTATTAATCGTTTGGTACAACATTAGTAGTTATGATGAAAATCGTGGGAAGTTTAGAAACTGGCTTATATCTGTCGCTAAGTTTAAAGCCATTGATTATAAACGAAAAAGTAATAAGGCTTATCAATTACAAGAGTTTCAGCAAGAAAGATATGAAGATAGAAAAAATGTCAATTTAACAAAAGAAGAGAGAGATTATAATTTTTACGTTTTAATTAAAGAATTGAATGAAGAAGATAAGAAAATTTTTATAAAAAGGTATTTAGATGAATATAGCGTACAAGAAATAGCGCTTGAATTCGGTATGACACGAGATACGGTATATAGCAGGCTGTCAAGAGGGAGAAAGAAATTGAAGAAGCTGTTGGGGGGGAAAAGCAATGAATAAAGAAAAGTTACTTCAGGAATTAAATAACTTACAGTATAGCGATAATTTTGTAGATGATTATAGAAATGATGAGAAAATAGATAAAACGAAAATAGATCGTACAAAAGAAACTGTAACCAAAACAATTTTAATGAAACGTTGTTATGAGGTTGTACAAGAAGAGTTACAGGGAAGCGAAGAGATTTTATATAGTATGCTTGCCGAAAATCATCATGTGAAAAATTGGCAGACAGGCACAGCCATGACATTAGGGGTAGGCGTTCTTGCAATGAACTTCGGTATTAATAATGTGTTAATCGTTACAAATAAACGGTTGTATGTGTTTTTTATGGATCGTTATTATAATGAAGTTGATTTAAAGGTATGTGTATTGAATGAAGTAGCTTATATGAAAACAATATTAGACCGTAAAGGTGGAAGCGAGTTTCTGCATATAAAGTATAAAAATGATAAGGAATACGTATTATTGGGAAATGCTGATGATTACAGAGAGTTATTTCAAATAGTAGGTAGGTTGAAAATAGCAAATGGAATAGAATTGAGATTACAAGATAAGAAATTAAAGAGAAAGTTAACTTTAAAACGAAGTGTATTCAATATAATCATGTATTTACTTGTTATATATATTATGTACAAAGCCTATATTAATTTTCTGCCATAATAGGAAAAGACGGCTTCACATATATGAAGCCGTCTTTTAATTAACTTTCTTCCCACTTTTCCTCATCAACCATAAGAAATAAGGTGTTCCAAGTATAGCAACTTTTTTCGCCGGTTTATCTAATTTTGTTTCCCCTTCAGTATGTTTAATTGTTATAGTTTGCTTTTTATCTTCTATCGTTGTTACCTTTTTCTCCTCTTTTTTGCTGTCCGCATTCAACAGCGAATAGAAGAACAACCATGAAAATACTAAGAATTTTCTTCATCTTCTTTCCCAAAATAAGTTTTTTATTCGTAATTATATTTTTAAAATTTTGCTGAAAAATAACGAATTATACGAATATCGTTATGTAAGATTAAAATCCATATGTGTATGAAGAATTTAGAAAAGGAATTTCATTTAACTAGAGAGGCGAAAGTACAAGCAAAAGGAGATAGTATCGCATGTAATAATTATTAGAATGTACGGGATAAATCTATATTTATCTCCACTGAATAAAGCTTTCGGTCTGATTTGATAAATGTTTTTTAATTTCTTACTTGTACTTATAAGATTGAATTTGAAGGAAGGAATCAACATGTCTTCATGGCTCAATAATACAAATGGATATTGTAGTTGTAATAATCAAAATGGTGTACATGTTGATTCGTGTTGTTTTAGTTGTGATGGGACAGTCCCTAAGCTTGGTCCAACAGGTCCAACGGGAGCAACGGGTTCAACAGGAGCAACGGGTTCAACAGGTCCAACCGGAGCGACAGGTTCAACAGGTCCGACGGGAGCAATGGGAGCAACAGGAGCAACGGGTTCAACAGGAGCAACAGGTCCGACGGGATCAACAGGTCCGACGGGATCAACAGGTCCAACGGGTTCAACAGGTCCGACGGGATCAACAGGTCCAACGGGAGCAACGGGTTCAACCGGTTCAACAGGTCCAACAGGTCCAACAGGTCCAACGGGATCAACAGGTCCAACGGGAGCAACAGGTCCAACGGGAGCAACAGGTCCGACGGGTTCAACAGGTCCGACGGGATCAACAGGTCCAACGGGTTCAACAGGTCCAACAGGATCGACGGGATCAACAGGTCCAACGGGTTCAACAGGTCCGACGGGTTCAACAGGTTCAACCGGAGCGACAGGTTCAACAGGTTCAACAGGTCCGACGGGAGCAACAGGTCCAACAGGATCAACGGGAGCAACAGGTCCAACGGGAGCGACAGGTTCAACAGGTTCAACAGGTTCAACAGGTCCAACGGGAGCGACAGGCTCAACGGGAGTAACAGGTCCAACGGGATCAACGGGATCAACAGGAGCAACAGGTCCAACGGGTTCAACAGGCTCAACAGGTCCAACGGGAGCAACAGGTCCGACGGGAGCAACAGGTCCAACGGGATCAACGGGTTCAACCGGTTCAACGGGTTCAACAGGTTCAACCGGTCCAACGGGAGCAACAGGTCCGACGGGTTCAACCGGTCCAATAGGAGCAACAGGTCCAACGGGAGCAACAGGTCCGACGGGTTCAACAGGTCCAACAGGAGCGACAGGATCAACAGGTCCGACGGGAGCAACAGGTCCAACAGGATCAACGGGAGCAACAGGTTCAACAGGATCGACGGGATCAACAGGTCCAACGGGAGCAACAGGTCCGACGGGTTCAACAGGTCCGACGGGAGCAACGGGTTCAACCGGTTCAACAGGTCCAACAGGTCCAACGGGAGCAACAGGTCCAACAGGATCAACGGGAGCAACAGGTTCAACAGGATCGACGGGATCAACAGGTCCAACGGGAGCAACGGGTTCAACCGGTTCAACAGGTCCAACAGGATCAACGGGATCAACAGGTCCGACGGGATCAACAGGTCCAACGGGATCAACGGGTTCAACAGGATCAACAGGTCCGACGGGAGCGACAGGTCCAACGGGATCAACGGGTTCAACAGGTCCAACCGGAGCAACAGGTACAAGTATCACGGCGACATATGCATTTGCAAATAATACGTCGGGAACAGCGATATCTGTAGTTCTTGGTGGAACGAATGTCCCGCTTCCAAATAATCAAAACATCGGTCCAGGAATTACTGTTTCTGGTGGAAACACAGTATTTACGGTTGCAAATGCTGGTAATTATTATATTTCATATACAATTAATATAACGGCTTCATTATTAGTCAGTTCACGGATTACAATTAATGGAGGGGCACTTGCTGGGACGATTAATGCTCCTGCGGTAGCAACCACATCATTTAGTGCAACAATCATTACAACTCTTGCAGCAGGAGATGCTATTAGCTTGCAATTATTTGGTTTGTTAGCTGTCGCAACATTATCAACAACTACTCCAGGAGCAGTGTTAACGATAATAAGATTAAGTTAAACTATAACTCTCTTACTCTTTTAAGATTAAGAGAGTTTCTACATATAATAAGAAGTTAATGAAGTAAAGCATAGTTATACAAAAGTCAGAATATTATGATTGTAACGCTATGGTGACTATAATATAATGAAAATAACCATCATGAATGAACATTCATTTATTTTTATGTATTTGAAGGGGGAATGAAGGTGGAAAAACCATGGTTGAAAAGTTATCCAGAGGAAATTCCGAGTACGATTTCTTATGATATTCAGCCGCTTCATAGATATGTAGAACAGATGGCTTCTCGCTACCCAGAAAAGAAAGCGCTTCACTTTTTAGGGAAGGATATTACGTTTTCGGACTTCCATGATAAGGTGAAGAGGTTTGCAAATTATCTTCAAAAGCTCGGTGTGGAAAAGGGTGATCGAGTTGCTATTATGTTGCCGAATTGTCCGCAAGCTGTAATTGGTTATTACGGCACATTACTTGCGGGAGGTATCGTAGTACAAACAAATCCACTGTATACAGAGAGAGAATTAGAATATCAGCTTCATGACTCGGGAGCAAAAGTAATTCTTTGTCTCGATTTAGTGTTTCCAAGAGTAACGAATGTTCAATCTGCTACAAAAATTGAGCATATTATCGTAACTCGTATTGCGGACTTTTTACCATTCCCTAAAAATCTATTGTATCCATTTGTGCAGAAAAAACAGTCAAATTTAGTTGTGAAAGTATCAGAGAGTGAAACGATTCATCTTTGGAATTCAGTAGAAAAAGAAGTGAATACGGATGTTGAGGAGCCTTGTGATCCTGAAAATGATCTAGCTCTTTTACAGTACACAGGAGGAACAACCGGATTTCCGAAAGGCGTTATGTTAACGCATAAAAACCTCGTCTCTAACACGTTAATGGGAGTTCAATGGTTATATAATTGCAAAGAAGGAGAAGAAGTCGTTCTTGGGGTTCTTCCATTTTTCCACGTGTACGGCATGACGGCTGTTATGAATTTGAGTGTTATGCAAGGATACAAAATGGTCCTTATTCCAAAGTTTGATATGAAAATGGTTTTTGAAGCGATTAAGAAGCATAAAGTGACACTATTTCCAGGGGCACCAACTATTTATATCGCTCTTTTAAATAGCCCACTTTTAAAAGAATACGATATTTCTTCTATTCGTGCTTGTATTAGTGGATCAGCACCACTGCCAGTAGAAGTACAGGAAAAGTTCGAAACAGTTACAGGTGGTAAACTAGTAGAGGGATATGGTTTAACAGAATCCTCTCCAGTTACACATAGTAATTTTTTATGGGAAAAGCGAGTGCCAGGTAGCATTGGAGTTCCGTGGCCAGATACAGAAGCAATCATTATGTCACTTGAGACTGGTGAGGCATTACCGCCAGGAGAAATAGGGGAAATTGTAGTGAAAGGTCCTCAAATTATGAAAGGATACTGGAATAAGCCAGAGGAAACAGCGGCTGTATTGCAAGATGGCTGGCTCCATACAGGTGATGTTGGCTACATGGATGAAGATGGATTTTTCTATGTAAAAGATCGCAAGAAAGATATGATTGTCGCGAGTGGATTTAATGTGTATCCTCGTGAAGTTGAAGAAGTATTATATGAGCATGAAAAAGTGCAAGAAGTAGTGACAATTGGAGTTCCAGATCCGTACCGAGGAGAGACAGTTAAAGCATTTGTTGTGTTAAAAGAAGGTACGGAGTGCTCTGAGGAAGAATTAAATCAGTTTGCACGTAAATATTTAGCGGCTTATAAAGTGCCGAAAGTATATGAGTTTAGAGATGAATTGCCGAAAACGACAGTAGGGAAAATTTTGCGCCGTGTTCTAATAGATGAAGAGAAGAGAAAGAATGAGGATGAGCAAACGGGCTAAGGCCCTTTCTTTTTGAAAAAATAGGATTGACACTTTTCTAAATAGTCAGTATTATAAGAATATGAATGACTATTCATTCAGTCATCTTCTTGAAGGGGACAGTAAAGTGAAGAAAAATAGACCGAAATACAATCAAATTATTGATGCGGCAGTCATTGTGATTGCGGAGAATGGGTACCACCAAGCGCAAGTTTCTAAAATCGCAAAGCAAGCTGGGGTAGCTGATGGCACGATTTATTTATATTTTAAAAATAAAGAAGATATATTAATATCCTTATTCCAAGAGAAGATGGGAGAATTTGTCGAAACAATTCGTCAAAAAACAGCAGGAATTGAAAGCGCTGTATCGAAGTTATTCATGTTGGTAGAAACGCACTTCTTGCTGTTGTCGCAAAATGATCCTCTTGCTATCGTTACGCAATTAGAGCTGAGGCAGTCCAATCAAGACTTGCGCCTTAAAATAAATGAAGTATTAAAAGGCTACTTACAAGTTATGGATGAGATTTTAGAGACTGGTATAAAACAAGGTGAATTTCAAGCAGATTTAAATGTTCGCGTGGCAAGACAAATGATCTTTGGAACAGTGGATGAAGTTGTGACCAATTGGGTAATGAGCGATCATAAGTATGATCTGGTCGCACTTTCAAAAACGGTACACGGGCTACTTATTGCAGCTTGTGGTTATCGTCAATAATGGGAGGGATCATGTTGAAATTCCTATCTGTAAGAGTTGAAGATCATATCGCGGTGGCGACGTTAAATCACGCACCAGCGAATGCGATGTCTTCACAAGTTATGCATGACGTTACTGAATTAATTGATCAAGTGGAAAAGGATGATAACATTCGTGTTGTTGTTATTCATGGTGAAGGACGTTTCTTCTCAGCGGGAGCAGATATTAAAGAATTTACATCTGTTACTGAAGCGAAGCAAGCAACAGAATTAGCACAGCTTGGACAAGTTACGTTTGAGCGTGTTGAAAAATGTTCAAAACCAGTTATTGCGGCAATTCATGGAGCGGCACTGGGCGGCGGCCTTGAGTTTGCTATGTCTTGCCACATGCGCTTTGCAACTGAAAGTGCAAAACTTGGTTTACCTGAATTAACACTTGGATTAATTCCTGGCTTTGCAGGTACACAGCGCTTACCACGTTATGTTGGGAAAGCGAAAGCTTGTGAAATGATGTTAACAAGCACACCAATTACTGGTGCAGAAGCATTAAAGTGGGGACTTGTTAACGGATTGTTCTCTGAAGAATCTCTTTTAGATGATACGCTTAAAGTTGCAAAACAAATTGCTGGAAAAAGTCCAGCAACAACTCGTGCTGTACTAGAGTTATTGCAAACGACAAAATCGTCTCATTACTATGAAGGTGTACAACGTGAATCACAGATTTTTGGTGAAGTATTTACGAGTGAAGATGGAAGAGAAGGTGTAGCTGCATTTTTAGAAAAGCGTAAACCTTCATTTAGTGGCAGGTAGTTCAATTATTTTTTTAATATAAATTAACAGAAAATTAAAATTGATAGAATCTTTCTGAAAAACAAGGGGGTAAATGGAATGAACATCTACGTACTCATGAAACGAACATTTGATACAGAAGAAAAAATCGTAATTAAAAACGGTGCAATTTACGATGGCGAAGCGGAATTCATCATCAACCCTTACGATGAATATGCAATTGAAGAAGCAATTCAAGTAAGAGACGCACAAGGTGGAGAAGTTACAGTTGTAACAGTCGGTGGCGAAGATAGTGAGAAAGAACTTCGTACTGCATTAGCAATGGGCTGTGATAAAGCTGTATTAATTAATATTGAAGATGACGTAGAAAATGGTGACCAGTTCACGACAGCAAAAGTGCTTGCTGAATATTTAAAAGATAAAGATGCAGATTTAATTTTAGGCGGAAACGTTGCAATTGATGGTGCATCTGGACAAGTAGGACCACGCGTAGCTGAAGCGTTAAATATTCCGTATGTAACGACAATTACAAAACTTGAAATTGACGGTACAAATGTGAAGATTGAGCGTGATGTTGAAGGTGATACAGAAGTGATTGCAACTTCATTACCAGTTTTAGTAACAGCACAGCAAGGTTTAAATGAACCGCGTTACCCATCGCTTCCAGGTATTATGAAAGCGAAGAAAAAGCCGCTAGAAGAATTAGAATTAGATGATTTAGATTTAGAAGAAGATGATGTGGAAGCAAAGACAAAAACAATTGAAATCTATTTGCCTCCTAAGAAAGATGCAGGAAAAGTGTTACAAGGCGAGCTGCAAGATCAAGTAAAAGAACTTGTATCGTTGCTCCATACAGAAGCGAAAGTAATCTAATAAAATACGAAATTATATATGCAGGAGGGAAAATCTATGGCTCGTAAAGTATTAGTAATGGGTGAAGTTCGTGATGGATCGCTACGTAACGTTTCTTTTGAAGCGGTAGCAGCAGCAAAAACAATTGCAGAAGGCGGTGAAGTAGTAGGTCTTCTAATTGGAGACAGCGTTGCCTCTTTTGCAAATGAATTGATTCATTACGGTGCAGATCGCGTTGTGACAGTTGAAAATGATAAATTAAAATCATATACATCTGATGGTTATGCACAAGCGTTTTTAGCTGTACATGCTGAAGAAAATCCAGAAGGTATTGTCTTGGGACATACAGCACTTGGCAAAGATTTATCACCAAAATTAGCAGCGAAGCTTGAAGCTGGTTTAATTTCTGACGTAACTGCTTTAGAGGTTGAAGGTGGAAATGTTATCTTCACTCGTCCAATTTACTCTGGTAAAGCATTCGAGAAGAAGATTGTAACAGACGGCATCTTATTTGCGACAGTGCGTCCAAATAACATTGCAACTCTGGAAAAAGATGAGTCTCGCAGCGGTGACGTATCTTCTATTACAGTTGATGTGAAAGATTTACGTACAATCATTCAAGATGTTGTCCGTAAAACGGCAGAAGGTGTGGATCTTTCTGAAGCGAAAGTTATTATCGCTGGTGGACGCGGTGTGAAGAGTGAAGAAGGTTTTAAACCATTAAAAGAGTTGGCTGACGTACTAGGCGGCGCTGTTGGGGCATCTCGTGGTGCTTGTGACGCTGAATACTGTGATTACTCATTACAAATTGGTCAAACTGGTAAAGTTGTTACCCCAGACTTATACATTGCATGTGGTATTTCTGGTGCGATTCAGCATTTAGCAGGTATGTCTAACTCAAAAATAATCGTTGCGATTAATAAAGATCCAGAAGCAAGTATCTTTAAAGTAGCTGACTACGGTATTGTCGGTGACTTATTCGAAGTTGTACCTCTTTTAACAGAAGAGTTTAAAAAGTTAAAAGTACATTCATGATTTTAGTACCCTTGAGTTCCAAGTGAAGTACCCCTATATATAGAAAAAGGTGAGAGATCCCCTGTCTCTCATCTTTTTAGTATTTAATCCGTATTTTTATATAGTATAAAGGAACATTTTTTTGTTACAATACATAACGATACATATTATTCGCCACGTATATAAGTTAATGATATACTCTTGGTAGAATATACTTGAAGGAGGAAATAAAATGGCAATTGTAAACGCAAATGACCAAAGCTTCGCAGCTGAAACTAGCGAAGGTGTTGTATTATTAGATTTCTGGGCACCTTGGTGTGGACCTTGTAAAATGATCGCTCCTGTATTAGAGGAAATCGATGCAGAACTAGGCGAAAAAGTAAAAGTAGTAAAAGTAGACGTTGATGAAAACCAAGAAACTGCTCGTCAATTCGAAGTAATGAGCATTCCAGCTCTTTTCGTATTAAAAGACGGTAAAGTAGTTGATCAAGCGTTAGGTTACAAACCGAAAGAAGCGTTAGTAGAATTAGTTTCTAAACACTTCTAAAATAAAAAAAGCTACCATTTGGTAGCTTTTTTTATTTTCTTTTTTACAGTCTTTCCGTTACAATAAAAGAACGTATGTTGGGTGTTTGGGCATAGTATGTTTTCAAGGGAAAATAAAAATGCTAAGTATGTAGAAATGGAGGGAGACGAGTGCACGAACATTTGAAAGAGAAGTTGGCTATTTTACCAGATCAACCTGGTTGTTATTTGATGAAAGATAAGCAAGGAACGGTTATATATGTCGGAAAGGCAAAAGTGCTTAAAAATCGTGTGCGCTCGTACTTTACTGGTTCACATGATGGGAAAACACTGCGGCTTGTAGGAGAAATTGTTGATTTTGAATATATTGTAACTTCTTCGAATTTAGAAGCACTTATTTTAGAGTTAAATCTAATTAAAAAATATGATCCGAAATATAATATTCAATTAAAAGATGATAAAACATATCCTTTTATTAAAATTACAGCGGAGAAGCAACCTCGCTTACTCATTACTCGAAACGTAAAAAAAGATAAAGGGAAATATTTTGGTCCTTATCCAAATGCACAATCTGCTCATGAAACGAAAAAACTGCTAGATCGTATGTATCCACTTCGGAAATGCACGAATATGCCAGATAAAGTTTGTTTGTATTATCATATGGGTCAATGTTTAGCGCCTTGTGTGAAAGAAGTGACGGAAGAACAAAATAAAGAAATTGTAGATGAAATTATTAAGTTTTTAAATGGTGGACATAAAGAAGTTCGTTCAGAACTAGAAATAAAAATGTATGAGGCCTCAGAGAAACTAGAGTTTGAACGTGCAAAAGAGTTGCGTGATCAAATTGCTCATATTGATGCGATTATGGAAAAGCAAAAGATGATTATGAGTGACTTAGTGGATCGTGATGTGTTTGGATATGCAGTGGATAAAGGATGGATGTGTGTTCAAGTTTTCTTCGTTCGAAAAGGAAAGCTAATTGAACGTGATGTTTCTATGTTTCCAATTTACGATGAACCAGAAGAGGGTTTTTTAACGTTTATCGGCCAATTTTATGAAAACAGTAGTCATTTTAAGCCGAAGGAAATTGTCGTTCCAGGAAGTATAGACTCGGAATTAGTAGAGCGCTTTTTAGAAGTGGAAGCGACGCAGCCGAAACGTGGTAAGAAAAAAGACCTTGTAGAATTGGCAAATAAAAATGCGAAGATTGCTCTTGAAGAGAAGTTTTACTTAATTGAACGTGATGAAGAACGAACGATTAAAGCGGTAGATCATTTAGGGAAGCAGCTTGGGATTGAAACGCCATATCGTATTGAAGCGTTTGATAACTCAAATATTCAAGGAACAAATCCCGTTTCTGCAATGATTGCTTTTATCGATGGGAAACCGGCGAAGAAAGAGTATCGAAAATATAAAATTAAAACGGTTCAAGGACCAGATGATTATGAGTCTATGAGAGAAGTTGTGAGGCGCCGTTATACAAGGGCGCTTAAAGAAAATTCACCTTTACCTGATTTGATTATTATTGATGGAGGAAAAGGCCATCTAGCGGCTGCAAGTGATATTTTAGAGAATGAGCTCGGATTATATATTCCGATGGCAGGTCTTGTAAAAGATGATAAACATAAAACCTCCCATTTAATTATTGGGGATCCACCGGAACCTGTGATGCTTGAGAGAAATAGCCAAGAATTTTATTTATTGCAGCGTATTCAAGATGAGGTGCATCGATTTGCGATTACATTCCATCGTCAATTACACGGGAAATCTGTTATTCAATCAGCATTGGATGATATTCCAGGAATCGGTGATAAACGGAAAAAGGTATTGTTAAAACATTTTGGTTCATTAAAGAAGATGAAAGAAGCTTCTATAGAGGAATTTGTCGAAGCGGGTATGCCGAAAAATGTCGCGGAGACGATTTATACGTATTTAACAGATAAGAAGACGTTGTAGTTTACAACGTCTTCTGTTTTTTGGTATAATTTCTGAAGATTTAAAATAAATGCATCTGAATGAAAATACAAAAAAGTCAACTAAACTGATATGTCTAGTTGACTGTAGGTAATGCTTACACTTCAATGAGATCTTTTATATCCCATTTTACAAGAAATGTAATAGAGTCAGAACGTTTTTTCTTTTCTTCGTATGACTCTGCAACGACGTTCCGTTGCTTTTGGATTTGTTCAGCGATGAATCCGGCTTCTAGTTGATAAGAAGAATGTCGTTTTTGTTTTTGACGTTCTGCGATGAGTGTGCCTTTAAGTTGGAACTGCATTTCACGACGCTTATGTTCAACAATGCTTAAAGTGCCCCAGCCAGCCTTTTCAAAGAACTGAATGACTTCTTCAATTGTTTCTAGCGGATATTTTCTTGCAAGGTTTCTACCAGACCAGTATAAAATACCATCTAAATCGTTGCCGATTAAATCAGGTAGTAATTCTTCACGTAGCAATTCATAAGCGAAGGCGTTCAATGAAACATCTTCTAAAGATGTTGTATCGATTGTATTTTTACTCACAATATTCCCCTCTTTCTATAGGGATTATTATATAACATTTCACATTTATAAAAACAGATTTTTCTTTAGGAAAATCTGAATATATAAGAAGAAAAAAAGAATTGGCAAATTATATGCAAATTATGTATACGTTTTCTTGACGCTTCGACAAAAATAGGAGTAAAATGAACTTGGTATCAAATTATGCTGAAATATTTCGAATAATTTTTTCAGTTTTTCTTATGCCAATAGTGAAAAAACATTATTGTCATAAACTAATCTGAAAACAGCAGTCAAACATTCAAGGGGGGTAATGGGGACATGAAAGGCCGCGAGTATACGTTTCGTAAGTGGCACTCATTAATGGGGGTCATCCCGGTTGGTGTCTTTTTGACGCAACATTTAATTGTAAACAACTTTGCAACACGAGGAGCAGAGGCTTTTAACAAAGCTGCAGGCTTTATGGAGCTCCTTCCATTCCGGTATGCGCTAGAAATTTTCATCATCTTTTTACCGATACTGTACCATGCTATATATGGCTTATATATTGCATTTACAGCTAAGAACAATGCGGTTTCTTACGGTTATTTCCGTAACTGGATGTTCGTTTTCCAAAGAATTTCAGGTATCGTTACGCTGATCTTCATTTCTTGGCACGTCTGGGAAACTCGTATTCAAGCAATGTTAGGTAAAGAGGTAAACTATGATATGATGGCAGATATTTTAAACAATCCAGCTATGTTTGCATTCTACTTAGTTGGTGTTGTTTCAACAATTTTCCACTTTGCAAATGGACTATGGACATTCTGCATCAGCTGGGGAATTACAGTATCTCCACGTTCACAAAGAATCTCTACTTATGTAACATTAGCTATTTTCTTAGGTTTATCTTATGTAGGTGTGAGTGCATTATTAGCGTTCATCGATCCACAGCTAGCAAACCAGTAAGGAGTGGGAGAGCATGAAAGGGAAACTTATAGTAGTCGGCGGTGGCTTGGCTGGCTTAATGGCAACGATTAAAGCGGCAGAAGCAGGAGTAAATGTTGAACTGTTTTCTTTAGTACCAGTAAAACGTTCACATTCTGTATGTGCTCAGGGCGGAATTAACGGTGCCGTAAATACGAAAGGTGAAGGGGATTCTCCATGGATCCACTTTGACGATACAATTTATGGTGGGGACTTCTTAGCGAACCAACCACCAGTTAAAGCAATGTGTGAAGCAGCACCTGGTATCATTCATTTAATGGACCGTATGGGTGTTATGTTCAACCGTACGGAAGAAGGACTTCTTGATTTCCGTCGATTTGGTGGAACGCAACATCACCGTACAGCATTTGCTGGTGCAACAACTGGACAGCAATTACTTTACGCATTAGATGAGCAAGTACGTCGTCACGAAGTAGCAGGACTTGTAACGAAATATGAAGGTTGGGATTTCTTACGAGCTGTTGTTGATGATGAAGGTGTGTGCCGAGGAATCGTTGCACAAGACTTACAAACTATGGAGATTAGAAGTTTCGGAGCAGATGCCGTGATTATGGCAACAGGGGGCCCTGGTATCATTTTCGGAAAATCAACAAACTCCATTATCAATACAGGTACAGCAGCTTCTGCTGTATATCAACAAGGCGCATATTATGCAAACGGTGAGTTCATTCAAATTCACCCAACGGCAATTCCTGGAGACGATAAATTACGTCTTATGAGTGAATCTGCACGTGGTGAAGGTGGACGTGTTTGGACATATAAAGATGGTAAACCATGGTACTTCTTAGAAGAAAAATATCCGGCTTACGGAAACCTTGTACCTCGTGACATCGCAACGCGTGAAATCTTTGATGTTTGCGTAGAGCAAAAACTAGGTATTAACGGTGAAAACATGGTGTACTTAGATCTTTCTCATAAAGATCCAAAAGAACTAGATATTAAACTAGGTGGAATTATTGAAATCTATGAGAAATTTACAGGGGATGATCCTCGTAAACTACCGATGAAAATCTTCCCAGCTGTTCACTATTCAATGGGCGGACTATGGGTTGATTATAAACAGATGACAAATATTCCAGGTTTATTTGCAGCAGGTGAGTGTGATTATTCTATGCACGGTGGTAACCGTCTTGGTGCAAACTCACTATTATCAGCAATTTATGGTGGTATGGTAGCAGGACCAAACGCAATTGAGTATATGAAAGGTCTTTCTAAATCATCTGATGCTGTTTCATCTACTGTATATGAGCAAAATGAATTAATCGAAACAGAGAAATTTAACAATATTTTAACGATGGATGGTAACGAAAATGCGTATGTTCTTCATAAAGAGCTTGGAGAATGGATGACAGATAACGTTACAGTAGTTCGTGAAAATAAAAAATTATTAGAAACAGATGCGAAAATTGAAGAATTAATGGCTCGTTACAAACGTATTAACATTAACGATACAGCAAGATGGAGTAACCAAGGTGCTTCATTTACACGCCAACTTGCAAATATGTTTGAGTTAGCACGTGTTATTACAATTGGCGCATATAACCGTAATGAGAGCCGTGGGGCGCATTACAAACCTGAATTCCCAAATCGTGATGATGCAAACTTCTTAAAAACTACGATGGCAAAATTTGAGGGAGAAGGAAATGCACCAGCATTCCATTACGAGGACGTTGATATTTCGTTAATTAAACCACGTAAACGTGATTATTCTTCAAAACACGATGTAGCTGCTAAGGGTGAAGAGAAGGGGGATAAACAACATGTCTGAGAAAACAATCCGCTTCATCATTACGAGACAAGACGGGCCAGATGCGCAAGCGTTTGACCAAGAGTTTGAAATTCCATATCGTCCGAATATGAATATTATCTCAGCACTTATGGAAATCCGTCGTAATCCTGTTGATTCAAAAGGGAACCAAACAACTCCGATTGCATGGGATATGAACTGCTTAGAGGAAGTATGTGGTGCATGTTCGATGGTGATTAACGGAAAACCACGTCAATCATGTACGGCACTTATCGATCAATTAGAGCAACCAATTCGCTTAAAACCGATGAAGACATTCCCGGTTGTACGTGACTTGCAAGTTGATCGTAGTCGCATGTTTAATGCTCTAAAACGCGTTAAAGCGTGGATTCCAATTGATGGTACGTATGACCTAGGTCCAGGACCAAGAATGCCTGAGAAAAAGCGTCAATGGGCTTATGAGCTTTCAAAATGCATGACATGTGGTGTTTGCTTAGAATCATGTCCAAACGTAAACAGTAAGTCTGACTTTATTGGACCAGCACCGTTATCACAAGCTCGCTTATTCAACTCACATCCAACGGGTGAAATGCATAAAGCAGATCGCTTACGTGCAATTATGGGAGATGGAGGACTAGCAAACTGTGGTAACTCTCAAAACTGTGTGCAATCATGTCCGAAGGGTATTCCTTTAACAACTTCAATTGCGGCATTAAACCGTGATACAACAATTCAATCGTTCAAAGATTTCTTTGGTAGCGATAATAACTATTAATAAATATTGCCTCTTCATATCGAAGAGGCAATATTTATAACTTTATTTTTCTGTTTATTCTGTTTATTTAAAGGTGAAAAGGGGAGATAACAATGAAGAGGATTTCTTATATTGAAGACTTTGAGCAATGGGAAAGTGGTTTTTCGTTTTACAACCCTGTAAAGGTTCGTTTTGGTGAAGTAGATATGTTTGGACATGTAAATAATGTCGTTGCTTTTACTTATTTTGAAGAAGCTCGTATTGCGTTGTTTAAAGAACTTGGATTTATGCAAGAGTGGACACATGCATCATCAGAAACGATGATCGTTGTTGCGGATTTACAATGTAATTTTATTAAGCAAATATATTTTGATGAACAGCTGAAGGTGTATGTAAAGGCAGGATCGGTCGGGAATTCTTCTTTAGATTTACATTATATGGTGAAGAATGCAGCAGGAGAGGTTTGTTTAGTAGGTCGTGGAATGATGGTTCAAGCGTCGAAAAAAACAGGAAGAGGCGAACCATGGCCTGAAGAATGGAAGAAGAAATTACTACAATAATAGAGTGAAAGAAAAATAAGAGAGCAATTTGCTCTCTTATTTTTTGTCTTCCATCGCTTCTTCTAATGTTAAGTGATGTTTATATAGGTATGTAGCGTATGGATTACCAACGTAGCGTAAGTGCCATGGTTCATATGCATATTCTGTTGTATCTGTTTTATCTTCTAAGTAACGAATGACAAAGCCGAATTCATGAGCGTGTTCTGCGACCCATTTTCCTTCTGCTGTCTCCCCGAAGATAGGCTCTAATTGAAATTTAGCTGATTTTGAACTAATATCCATTGCTAAACCCGTTTGGTGTTCACTTGTACCAGGAATTGCGCTTACCGAATTAGCTTCGGCTTTTCCCTGGCGTCTAACGTATGTATCATGCAACGATTTTTGGCGTTTGTATGAACGATAACCAGATACAGCTGTAAGATCAAGCCCTTCTTTTTTCGCAGCTTTAAACATGTTTTCAAGTGCCTCTGCAGCATCTTTTCGCAGCAATGTTTTTTCTTTATCTTTTGGACTAATAAATGGTACATTTGGTCTCGTTAAGTCTTCAGGAATGTATCCATCTGGTAGTTTTCGATGTTTATTAATTAAGACAAGATTAGATTTGGGATTTGTTACCACTGAAAAGTCATTGTCTATTTTCTTTGCATTATGATCAGCTTTTGGAAAAGCAGGAATCTCTTCTTTTTTATGGTTATTATGCTTTTGACTTTCGACAGCTTTTGCTTCATTATGTAGTGGTGTTTTAGAACCAAAGTAAGCGAAAGATGTGATCCCGATTACAATAGTAGTGGCAGAAATAATTATTATCTTTTTCATGATGCCTTGTAATCACAGTCCCTTCTTAATAAAATGTGTAATGTTTTTTTATTATAAATCTAGTTTGTTGGAAAAGGAATATAAGAGTCATAACGTAATAGAAATGCAAAGAAAATGTCAGAAAATGTGTGAATTTGTAGTATTTTTTTATATAATTCATTTCTTATCTTTCATGAAATGCATTTTTTATGTAATATATATACATAAGAAGATGTAGCGATTATCGAGAATAGAGAACTTCTTGTATAGACTGGGAGTGAATGGGAATGGATTTTGCAACAATTATTGGACTTATTTTAGGATTTGTAGCAGTGGTAGTAGGGATGGTCGTCAAGGGCGCTGACATAACAGCCTTATTAAATCCTGCCGCAGCATTAATTATTTTTATCGGTACATTTGCTGCAGTATGTATTGCATTTCCGATGAATCAACTAAAAAGGGTTCCAAAACTATTTAAAGTTCTTTTTGGTTCAAATAAAAAGGATTTAAGTTATGAACAGTTGCTAGAATTATTTGTTCATTGGACATCTGAAAGTAGAAAATACGGTATTTTGTCTTTAGAGCAACAATTAGACAAAATTCAAGATGAATTTCTTTTGCGCGGTATGAAATTTGTGATTGATGGCGTATCCGCAGAAGATTTGGAGCAGATTTTGGAATCTGAATTAGAGGCAATTGAAGAAAGACATGCAAAGGGAGCTGCTATTTTTTCACAAGCTGGTACGTATGCACCGACATTAGGAGTTTTAGGTGCTGTTATCGGTCTTGTAGCTGCGCTTGGTAACTTAACTGATATTGAAAAGTTAGGTCATGCTATTTCGGGTGCGTTTATTGCAACGATTTTTGGTATTTTTTCAGGTTATGTATTATGGCATCCATTTGCAAATAAGTTAAAGCAAAAATCTTCAGCTGAAATTGAGAAAAAACGTTTAATCATTGATTGTTTATTAATGTTACAAGAAGGTACATATCCGTTTATTATGAAGAACCGCATTTTAGGTGCACTTTCTGCAACTGAGCGTAAAAAGCTAGAAAAAGGAGCAGAAAAAAATGCGGAGTAAGAAAAATAGAAGAGGCAAAAAGAAAAAACATGATGAGCATATCGATGAAACGTGGTTAATCCCATATTCTGATATGTTAACGTTGTTATTTGCATTGTTTATCGTTTTATTCGCAATGAGTAGTATAGATGCTGCGAAGTTTAAACAGATGGCAGTTGCTTTTCGAAGTGAATTAGCTGGGGGAACAGGTAACAAAGAATTTTTAAGTGATCAAAAGCCAAATGATGAAAAAGAATTATCAGCAAGTAGCCTTGAGGCAGAACAAGCAAAAAAACAAGAAGAAGCTAGAGCTAAAGAAAAAAAAGAGATGGATGAATTGAAAGCATTACAAAAAAAGATTGATCAATATATTAATGAAAAACAATTATCCTCTTCTTTTCAAACTAAATTAACTGAAAAGGGATTAATGGTGACAATATTAGAAAATATACTGTTTGATTCGGGGAAAGCAGATGTGAAATTAGAATCTTTAGGGATTGCAAAAGAGATGTCTAGCTTACTTGTTTCAGCGTCACCTCGTGAAATTACAGTATCGGGTCATACGGATAATGTCCCTATTGCCAATGCGCAGTTTGCGTCGAATTGGGAATTAAGTACGCAGCGGGCAGTTAATTTTATGCAAGTATTACTGCAAAATAAAGAATTACAACCAGAAAAATTTAGTGCGATTGGATACGGAGAATACCGTTCAATTGCTCCAAACGATACACAAGAAGGAAAGGCAAAGAATAGACGTGTGGAAGTATTTATCTTGCCTTTAACAGAGAAAGTAAAATAAAAGAGGATGGCGAATGCCATCCTCTTTTATTTTACTTCAAATGATTTTAAGTTGTCGCGACGGATTTTATCTTTTTCTGCATCTGATTTTTTGAAATCATAATCATATAAAGCGCCTTCCCAATCGCCATACATTGGATTCGGGAAAATAATGAATTTCTCACCAAATTGTGCTTTTGAATCTGCTACTGTTTGGTTACGATCTTTTACAGATTTTCCATCAAAACCTATGAAATCAGATAAGTTATCACCGAAGAATAAGACAATATCATGAGTTTGAGAAACGAGTTCACGGCGTTTTTCTTTTCCTTTTTCTTTCGGATCTTGTAGTAATATATGTTCTTTCGTTGCTTGAGGAGCACCTACACGCTCAAGATTTTTAATTGTCGCATCTAGTTGATTCGTTTTACGATTTGAGATGTAGTAAATATCTACACCTTTAGACTCTGTATATTTTAAGAAATCAATTGCGCCTGGAAGGGCTTCAGCCTCAGCTTTGTTAATCCAATCATCCCATTTGTAAGGATAGCCTTTGCCTGTTTTTACGCTCATTGCTTGATGAGGACTGTTATCTAAAACAGTTTCGTCTAAATCAAGCACGATAGCAGGTTTTTTCTCTGTCCCTTTTGCAAGAATTGTATCAAGCTTTAATTGACCAATGTTGTACCCTTGGTAGTAAAGTGCTTTCGTTTCACCGGCTGTTTGATACCATAAATCAGCCATTAATTGTTGTTCTGTTAATTTTACTTTCTCTTCTTTTGCCACTGTTTTCTCTGGTGTTCCTGAACATGCTACAAGTGATGTAGATAGAACCGCTACAGATAATAAAGTGGTAATGCCCCTCTTCATCTTCATATGTATCCTCCTTGATGTTAGAAAATCATTTTATATTATATATTAAAATATAATATTTTTATATGAACATTTGCATATTGTCTTTTGTATATATAGTAGTATGTCCTATATTAGAAAGATGAGCAAAATAATAATAGTTGTTTTGACAATTTTTATTGTCGTAATGACAATTATAATTGACAAAAAGAACTTTGTTATTTACAATTTTAACTAAATAGAACAAATGATGGATTAATGACGATGTTTACATATAAGAGGATGAAGCGCGGTGCTATATTTTGTCTTGAATAAACATAGTCTTTGAAAGAGAGTACGAATGATACTAAAGGGGAGGCTTTATACTTGAGTTTACAAATTCAAAACTTAACGAAACAATTTGGGGAATCAAAAGCAGTTAACGGTTTGCAAATTTCGTTACCAAAAGGTGAAGTACTAGGGTTACTTGGACGAAATGGTGCAGGGAAAACAACAACAATCAAAATGCTTCTCGGATTATTAACGCCTAATGAAGGTTCGATTACATGGGATGGAAAAGCATTTGGAAATAGTGGTGTAACAATTGGGTATTTACCAGAAGAAAGAGGTTTATATACAAAAAGTAGAGTAATAGATCAGCTGCGATATTTTGGTAGATTAGAAGGAATGTCGAAGAAAGAAGTGGATCACGCTATTGATCACTGGTTAGAGCGTTTAGCGATACCAGAATATAAATTTAAAACGGCTGGAGAGCTTTCAAAAGGGAATCAGCAAAAAATCCAATTAATTGCTGCTCTTCTTCATAATCCGGAACTTCTCATTTTAGATGAACCATTCAGCGGCCTTGATCCAGTTAATGCTGGGATGTTAGCTAGTATTATTGAAGAACAAGTACAGAGCGGAAAGACGATTATTTTATCAAGTCATCGTATGGAACAAGTAGAGGCTTTTTGCCAACATGTATGTATTTTGAAAAAAGGTGAAGCAGTCGTAAAAGGACAGCTAAGTGATATTAAGAAAGAATACGGTTTCCGTAATTTAACGATTGAAGATACAGTAGAGAATGAAAAGGGATTAGAAGCTATACATGTATCGTATGAAAAACAACAAGGCCTTCTTTATGTGAAAGTACAAGACGATGCGGAAGCTCTCAAGATTTTGCAACAGTTGCAAGAGCAAGGTGTTAGCTTACGACAATTCAAAATGTTAGAGCCGACGTTAAACGAAATCTTTGTAGAGAGGGCGAAATAACGATGCGTAAATTTTCTCACGTATTTTCATTTTATTTTAGGGAAGCATTTTTATCTAAAAAATCATTAATTACGAGTGCGATTTTATTTTTAGTTGTGTTTGGGATTTTTGCATTTAATCATTTTACTTCAGGCGATGATAAAAATAAGGATAAAGATAAAATTGCAGTTGTAGTAGAGAGTTCCACATATAAAGTACAAAAAGATGAGCTAAATAAGCTATTGCCATCAGCAAAAATAACAATTGGTTCAAAGGATGATTTTGATAAACTGCATAAGCAAGTAGAAGAAGGCGATTTAGATGGTCTATTCCATGTGACGGAAAAGGATGGGGCTCCATCGATTACATATATGTATAATGGATTTCCAAGCCAAGCAACTTCTGCAATTATGGCAGGATATTTAAAGCAACAATATACGATGGTGACGATTGCCAAAAATAATGTTTCACCAGAAATTGCACAGCAATTACAAACAGAAATTCAAGTAAAGCAAGAAGCGATAAAAGATCGTACATCTTCTTTCGGAATTGCCTATTTCTTTACATTTGCTTTATATATGTTTATTGTAGCGTTCGGAAATACAATCGCAATGAATATTGCATCTGAAAAGGCGTCACGTGTAATGGAAGTAATGCTTCCGAAAGTGAAGCCTCTTACGATGATGTATGCGAAAATTTTAGCGGTTGTTTCAACGGCGTTATTGCAACTTGTCATATTGGCGTGTGGTTATCTTATTCCATATTTGTTAGGTTGGGTCGATTTAGAAAGTGCCTCACTACTTGGTATTCCAATTGACTTTACGAAATTAGATGCAAAGGTTATCAGCATGTTTCTTGTTTATTTCATTACGGGATATTTACTTTATGCGATGATGTATGCTGCTGCTGGAGCTGTCGTGTCTAAGACGGAGGATTTACAAGCTGTATCTTTCCCGGTAATGATTTTAATTATGGCTGCATTCTTTATTAGTATTAAATCATTAAGTGATCCGAATAGTACTATCGTCGTTGTAAGTTCTTACGTTCCCTTTTTTACACCGATGGTTACCTTCTCACGTATTGTAGCTGGTGAAGCAGGTATGCTAGAAATTACGATAACATTAGCAGTCTTATTGGCGACAATTGCGGTATTAAATGCTGTTACAAGCCGCATTTACGTAAACGGCGTAATGAATTACTCAGATAAAGTGAAATTTAAAGATTTAGCGAAATTTATAAAGCGTCAATAATGAGAGAAAAGCATGATTTCCTATTGAAATCATGCTTTTTCTTTATGTATAAATTAAAAATAGTATATAATGATAAGAGTCGTCTTTTAATAGAATGAATAAAAAGGAGGGTGTGCAGATGGGGATTAGTAGTCGTTTTACAGTAGGTGTTCATATGCTGACATTACTTGCGATAGATCGAAACTCTCGCTGTACCTCTGAATGGATTGCCGGTAGTGTGAATACAAATCCAGTTGTGATTCGTCGCATTACAGGAATGTTGAAGAGAGCAGGACTTGTTGATGTACAAGCTGGTAAAGGTGGTACGACACTTGCTCGAGATTTAGAAGAAATTACATTACTTGATGTATATAAAGCAGTGGAAGTTGTAGAAGAAGGACAGCTATTTTCCTTCCATGAAAATCCCAACATTGAATGTCCAGTAGGAGCTAATATTCAATCAGTATTAGAAATTATTTTAATGCAAGCGCAAGAAGCGATGGAAAACGTACTTGCAAATGTAACGGTAGATCAATTAGTTACAAATTTAAAGTCTAAAATGAAAGAATAAAAAAAAGCGAGCTTCCTCATAATGAGGGCTCGCCTTTTTTTATTCAGAAATATTGAAAATTCTATTTTTCAGTATTTAAAATGAATTTACCTACGATAGCTGCGAAGATACCACCAAGAATTGGTGCTACGATGAATACCCATAGTTGAGAAAGTGCTTCTCCACCAACAAATAAAGCTGGTGCGATACTACGAGCTGGGTTAACAGATGTTCCAGTTAACGGAATTCCTAATAAGTGAATTAAAACTAATGTGAAACCAATTACTAGTCCAGCTAAAGAAGAACTTCCTTTTTTACCTGTTACAGCAACGATAACTAAAATAAATACGAAAGTTAAAATGAACTCAACTAAAAATGCTCCAGATAAACCAAGAGTTCCGAAACCATTTTGTCCTAAATTATCTAAAGGTGTTTTAGCAGATTTTAAAATTGTTACTAACGTTGCAGTTCCTAATAAACCACCTAAAATTTGAGCTAATACATAATAACAAAGTTCCATAGCGTTCATTCGTTTGTTGATGAACATAGCTACTGATACTGCTGGGTTAATGTGACATCCAGAAATTGTTCCGATGCTATATGCCATAGCTACAATAGATAGACCGAAAGCCATAGCGATTCCTAATGTTCCAATTCCTTCAATTCCGCCGCCAGTGACGGCTACTCCAGTTCCGAATAATACAAGTACAAATGTACCAATAAATTCAGCGATTGCTTTTTTTAACATAATTTACCTCCTATTAATGCGCATGAAACGTATTATAACATAAGTTTTAGTATAAAGAGCCAATGAAATACTATTCTGATAAGGCGAAATAGGGGGACAATAAAAAAGAGTATGGTTCATCTCTATAGAACCATACTCTTTTTTTATGCTGATTTTTTCTGTTTAACGACTGGAACAGAACGGTTTAAAATACTATTTGCAACCATTCCTAACATGATAATAATCATTCCGATGAGAGAAAGTCCTCCAGGGAGTGAACCATTTAAGAAAATGATTTCACCAAGCACGGTAAAGACCATCGTTCCAGCTTGTGTTGCTTCAACAGCTCCAAGTAGAGAGAGGTTATCTTTTGCTAAGTCAGTAGCAAAGAAAAATGTCATCGTTGCAATAACACCGGAACATAATGCTAACAGAAATCCTTGAAGCATTTGGTTGGATGTTGGAATGCCAGTAGTAGAAAATCCGTATATACCAAGCAAGATTGTTATAGGAAGACTTCCAATTGCCATTCCTAATACACGTTGGAACGTATCAAGGCGTCCACCAACAAGCTCCATCATTTTTCGGTTACCGAACGGATATAAGAAAGCGGCTAATACGACAGGTAAAAAACCTGAAATGAACTGAGTCATTGTAATATGGCCTGCGGCAGTTGTTTGCATACAAATTACACCAAGTAAAATAAATAATGCAACATATAAGCTACGAAGTGGAATTTTTCCACGTACAAGTTTCGTACCTGATTTTGTTTCTATTTTCACGAAAAATAGTGGTGATAGTAGTAAACCAGCTAAAATCGTAACTTGCCAAGTTCCAGCAACGAGCCAAGCTGGAGAAAAGACAGCTGCGAAACTTAATAAAGAATAAAAACCAATACCGGCAACAGAACCCCATCCGATCCATGCCAATGGATGTTTTTTTAACTCTTCCCATAATCCCCTAAAGTTTTTGCGAAATAAAACGATAAGGAATAAAATAGGAAGAGCAAATAAAAAACGGAAGGAAGCTGTCCAAGCCCAGCTCGTTCCAGATACATTCATTGCTCTATTAATAATAAAGGTTGCAGAAAAAAAGGCCGATGATAAAAGACCTAATAAAATTGCGCGCATGAAGTATAACACTCCTTTCGAAAATAAATAATTATGTATAGTATGATATACTTTTAATTATTAAAAGTAAACTATTTTATACTTTAAGGTGGTTTTATATATGAAAGAAAATGAAGATATGCAAACGAAAGAAGTCATTCAACAAGTTGGACAGTTATTGAGACAAATTCGAAATGAACAGAAATTAAGTTTAGAAGAATTAGCTCATAAAACAGGAGTTAGTAAATTAACATTAGGAAAGATCGAAAGAGGGGAAACAAATCCGACACTAGCTGTCATTTGGAAAATAACGAAAGGGTTATCAATTCCTTTATCCAGATTAATGGTTGTTGGAGAACCTGTAGCTGTTGCGCGCTGTGGAGAAGGATTTGCAGTAGATGAAGGACAAGCGTGGCATTTAGAAACGATGTTCCGTTATACGAAAGAAACAGGGATGGAAATGCACCGTGCTTGTTTACGATCAAATAGTATATATGAGCCAGAAGCTCATCATGAAGGTGCGATTGAGCTTGTAACGGTAATGAAAGGGAAAGTGTCTATTCAAGTGGAGAATGATGTATACGAATTAAATGAGTTTGATTCCATTCAATTTGAAGCGAATAAGAAGCATATTTATAAAAATGAAGAAGAAGAAGTAGCGGTATTACATTTAACGATGAAATATTCTTCATGAAAAAATCACCTATAGGATTCTATAGGTGATTTGCTCTTCTTAAGTATGTGAAATAATGCCGTTAGTACGAACGTGGCATAAGTAATAAACAAATGAAATAAACTAAAAATCCTGTCCCAAAACATAAAACAGCAATAACCCAAATGATACGAATAAGAGTAGAGCTAATATCAAAATATTCTCCTAAACCACCACATATACCAAATAGCATTTTATCAGTTTCGGATTTACATAACTTTTTTGACATATTCCAATCAACTCCTTTTTATATCAAACTGCATACTTTTATTCTATATGGAAATTTATGAGAAGACTATGGGGTTGTATTACATTTTTTTGTGAGAAGTGATCGTATTAATTGTCTTAATTTTCAGTGGATATTAAAATTGTAGTTATGAGGTGATTTTTAATAAAGGGTGGGGAAATAGAGATGACAGTATATTGGTTGGCTAACGTAATGCTTGAATCAGGATATACATATGAAGAAGAGAGAATTTCAAAAACAGAAACAGAATTATGCAGTTTACTTATTGAAGATGGTCGAATTAAAAAAATTATAAAAGGGATTGTTCAAGAGGAAGATATAGTAACTTTTGATGCTAAGAACTTATTAATGTTGCCAGCTTTCAAAGAGATGCACATTCACATTGATAAAACATATTATAGTGGCCCATGGAAAGCTTGTATGCCAGCAGAAAGTATTTTTACACGTTTTAATGAAGAAGAAAAAATTTTACCAAAGCAATTAGCGACTGCCCGAAATAGAGCGGAAAATATGCTAGAGTTACTACTGCAAAATGGTGCAACGAATATTAGAACGCATTGTAATGTCGATCCGATTATTGGGCTTGGTAATCTGGAGGCGACGTTAGCGGCATTAGAAACATATAAAAATCGAGTGTCTAGTAGAATTGTTGCGTTTCCGCAACATGGATTATTGCGCAGTGATTCTGTGCAACTCGTGAAAGATGCGATGCGTATGGGTGCTCATCTAGTCGGAGGAGTAGATCCAGCTACAGTAGATAATGACATTGAAAAGTCATTACATACAATTATGGATATCGCAGTAGAATTTAATGCGGATGTTGATATTCATTTGCACGATGCGAATAATCTTGGAACGTTTACGATGAAGAGATTGGCAAGTTTAACAGAAGAAGCAGGATGGCAAGGCCGTGTAACGATTAGTCATGCACTTGGACTTGGTGGTGTTACTGGTAAAGAGGCTGAAGAAGTGGCAGAAAGACTCGCAAATGTAAATATTGATATTACTTCAACAGTGCCAATTGGTAAACAAGTAATCCCAATTCCGTTATTAGATAAAAAAGGTGTTAAGGTTGCATTAGGCAATGATAGCATTACAGATCATTGGTCACCGTTTGGAACAGGTGATATGCTTCAAAAGGCGAATCGATTAGCAGAGCGTTTTGGGTGGAGTGACGAAAGGTCTTTAGGAAAAGCACTCCGCTTTATTACAGGGGGAAAAGAAACGTTAAATAATGAAGGGAAGCGAGTATGGCCGAATGTAGGGGATGAAGCGAGCTTTGTTTTGACGAATGCGACATGCGCTGCTGAAGCAGTAGCGCGTCAAACAGAAAAACGTTTAGTCGTGTATAAAGGAAATATTGTTGTTGGAAGTTTAAATGAGGTGGAATTAAATAATCTTGTGTAGAAGAATCGTTTAAATATTTTGAGGAGGGTTCTAATGGTGAGTATAGAACTCTTCTTTTTTATTCTTACAATATATTTTTATAGGAAAGCTAGAAGGGATGAAAAAATTGGACAATCAACATAACCAAAATCATATTATGGGAACTTTGCAATGGTTTATATTTTTATTAGCAAATTCAATAGCACTACCAATTGTCGTTGGCGGATTATTTCATCTTACGACGGAAGAAATATTTTATTTAATGCAGCGTACGTTTTTTGTAGTTGGTATATCTTCTTTTTTACAAGGGTGGCTTGGGCATAGACTGCCAATTGCGGATGGGCCGGCTGGATCTTGGGTTGGTGTATTTACCGTACTTGCTTATGCAACGGCCGGACAGGATCAATTACATAGTACACTGCAAATTTTAGAATTAGGAATGATAATCTCCGGTGTTATTTTAATAGGATTAGGAGTAACTGGTTTTATAGGACGTATTTTATTTTTATTTACGCCGCTTGTGACAGGGACGTTTTTACTTTTATTATGTTTACAATTAAGTGGTGTATTTTTAAAAGGAATGTTAGGAATTACAGCTACTATTTCTCAAATCGACGGATTTACAGCAATGATCGCGTTTAGTATATTTCTGTTCGTTATTATACTATCTAATTTTGGAAAAGGCTTTGTCAAAAGTTATGCAGTTTTAATAGGATTAATTAGTGGGTGGATTATTTTTCTCATTGCAGGAAAAGTGACAATCCCATCTCAAGTAACTCATTTTGTGCAACTTCCACATATATTTGCTTGGGGACTTCCAAAATGGAATACAGGTATGGCTGTATCAAGTTTCGTTATGGTATGTATTTTAGTTTCGAATACGGTGGCAGCTATTATAGCAATTAATCAAGCAACTATTCATAAAGCGACTATTGAACAAAAACAGTTGAAAGATGGAACATGGGTTGGGGGGATTTCGCATCTCATCTCTTCTGTATTTTCAACTGTAGGTGTCGTTCCGTTACCAGCAACGGCAGGATTCATACGTTTAACAAAACAAAAGTATATACGATCGTTCTTAATGGCATGTGCGTTACTAGTCGTAATGTCTCTTTTTCCAAGTATTATTCGTTACTTAGCATCTTTACCATCAGCTGTCGCATCGGCTGTTTTAATGGCTTCGTTCGTACAGTTAATTGGAATTGGATTTAATAATATAAAACAAGTGCCGATGAGTGAAAGGAATGTAACGATCTTAGGCGTTGCAGTATTATTTGGCAGCGGCGTTATGTTTTTACCGTCTGGAGCACTCCAATCCTTGCCGTCTGTTATGCAATATATATTCGGTAATGGTTTATTTGTAGGTACGGTTGTAAGTATATTGCTAGAACAAATATGGCGCGTTGGAAAGTAAGTGGATAAAAAGAGTGTACGCACTGTATAAAAGTCTAAAATAACATAGGAAATAAAGCCCATTTTCATTCACCACCTGCACATTTCGTTCATACAATATCTTGACTAAATAAACACCCAACTTACACATACACAGCTCTGGCTTAAGCAAGGAGGGTTATACCAGTTGAAGGAAAAAGCGTATCAATCTAAACCTTTACTCACAAAGAGAGAGAGAGAAGTATTTGAATTGCTGGTTCAAGATAAAACAACGAAGGAAATTGCAGGTGAACTTTTTATAAGTGAAAAGACAGTTCGCAACCATATCTCAAACGCAATGCAAAAGCTAGGGGTTAAAGGACGTTCACAAGCAGTTGTGGAGCTTCTTCGTATGGGAGAGCTCGAATTATAAGAAAGCAGCCGACTTTTATATAAAAGTCGGCTATTTTTTGTTTGCTTCACTTGCTATATGAATGATAAGAACACTCCATACATAAATAGGTAATAAGGAGGGGATATGTTGAAAAGGATACTGTTAGTTTCAACAAGTGCTCATGATATGAATGGACACCCGACTGGTTTGTGGCTGGAAGAGCTCGCAGCTCCTTATCATGTATTTAAAAAGGCTAAGTTTGATGTTGATATTGTGTCAATAAAAGGTGGGAGAGTACCTATAGATAGAGTGTCTATTCCGAATGGTATACCTCGCGAATTCAAGCATGTAGCTTCTTTATTGCAAAATACGAGGCCGATTTCAAATGTTCATTTTTCGGATTATGATGCGGTTTTATTTGGTGGTGGGCACGGGGCGATTGTAGATTTTCCAGGTAATCCATATGTAGCAAATTTGATTGAGAATATGTATAACAATAACCGGATTGTAGCGGCTGTTTGTCACGGAGTAAGCTCTTTAGTCGGTGTGAAAAATAAGGATGGCTCGTTTTTTGTTGCGGGTAAGCGTATAACAGGTTATACAAACGATGAAGAAAGAGCTGTACATTTAGAAAAGCGCGTTCCGTTTTTGTTAGAAAGTAAGTTGAAAGAAGAAGGAGCTTTGTTTTATGTAGCCCCCAATTTTACGCCGCATGTAGTAGTAGATGGTCATTTAATTACAGGACAAAATCCACAGTCTAGCGTGGAAATAGGTAAGGCTATAAAAAGGGCTGTAAATAAATTATCGTCATTTTAATTTCTGCTCATTTCTTCTTATTAACGGGAATGTCTTCTTTTCAAAAAAAGATGGAGCAATGAATATGCACTTTATATAGAAGAAACCGACTTTCTTATAGAAGGTCGGTTATTTTTCTATCTTGCAAATTACGAAAAAAAGGAGCAAAATAAAAAAGGTCCTAGTCTATACATGGGCAAATGAAAATTTTCATACAGAAGCATTTGAAGTGAGCGAACTTAAAGTGTGTAAAATATAATGATAAACATAAAAGATGATGAATGAGAAAACGGGTGATGAAGTTGAATAGAGCAATCGGTGTTATCGATTCAGGAGTTGGCGGTTTAACAGTAGCGAAGGAATTAATTCGTCAGTTGCCGAAAGAGCGTATCATATATTTAGGAGATACAGCACGTTGTCCTTATGGTCCACGTTCTCGAGAAGAAGTACGTCGATTTACGTGGGAAATGACGGAGCATTTACTAAATTTAAATATTAAAATGTTAGTTATTGCGTGTAATACAGCAACTGCAGTTGTATTAGAAGAGATGCAAAAACAATTACCAATTCCAGTAGTAGGAGTTATTCACCCAGGATCACGTACAGCTTTAAAAGTGACAAACACGTATCACGTTGGGATTATTGGAACGATTGGAACGGTGAAAAGTGGTGCATACGAAGAGGCGTTAAAGTCTATTAATAACCGTGTTATGGTAGAAAGTTTAGCTTGTCCACCTTTCGTTGAACTTGTAGAGAGTGGGAATTTCGAAAGTGAAATGGCGTATGAAGTTGTAAGAGAAACGCTGCAACCACTGAAAAGTACCGATATTGATACACTTATATTAGGGTGTACACATTATCCGATTTTAGGACCTGTTATTAAAAAAGTAATGGGAGATAAAGTGCAACTAATTAGTTCTGGTGATGAAACAGCACGTGAAGTAAGTACAATCTTATATCATAGTAAAATGTTGAATGAAGGAGAAGAACAAAGCGATCATCTCTTCTTAACAACAGGAAAAATAGGCTTGTTTAAAGAAATTGCATCAAAATGGTTCGGTCAACCGATTGAAAATGTGAAGCATATTCATTTAGAAAAAGAATAATAGTAGAATTTATATAAGTGAGCTCCTGAGAAATCAGGAGCTTTTGTTTTATCTTGCTATTTGCTGGGTAGTAAGACCCCTGCTGATTAAAGTTTCAATTTATAAGAGGCACAGCTTGTTCTAAAACGTGAAACAGCTCGTATACATAATAGTACAAACTTAGATTTTAGGGGGGAATGGCATGCCTAAATCCACTTTTAAATGGGTTGTTGGTGCTACTGTGAGCGCTGTTTTACTAACAGGGTGTGGCTTTATAAATCAAGAGAAAGCAACTGAACAAATTGATCCACCAAAACAAGTTACGTATACAGAGGGTGGGAAGAAAGAAGTAGCTAAAAAAGATAAGCAAGGGCAAATGGTAAATAGAGAACTATACCTTGTTGATAAAAATGGTTATGTTGTACCACAAACGTTAGCTATACCTACTCCGAAAGCAAATGAGACTGTGAAGCAAACGTTAGAATACCTTGTGAAAGATGGACCGGTAACGAATTTATTACCAAATGGGTTTCGTGCAGTCATTCCGGCGAATACAACGATGACCTTAGATTTGAAAAAGGACGGAACGGCAGTTATTGATTTCTCTAAAGAAATGAAAAACTATGCGAAAGAAGAAGAGCGTCAAATTGTTGAATCTATAGCTTGGACGTTGACGCAATTTACAGAGATAAAACAAGTGCAGTTCCAAATAAATGGTGAGAAATTGGCAAAAATGCCGGTTGGTGGTACACCGCTTGGTGAAGGAGTGAGCCGTGCAAATGGTATTAACTTCGATGATGAACAAGTAACAGATGTAACAAATACAAAACCAGTCACACTGTATTTTATGGCGCAAAATAATAATAAACAGCAATACTACGTACCAGTCACACGCCGCGTTGCGGAAGGTAAAGAAAATGACTATGCAGCAATTATAGATGAGCTTGTAAAAGGTCCGATCCATCAATCGCTCCTAAATGATTTTAATCCAGGCGTTAAGCTTATTACGAATCCGAAATTACAAGACGGAAACCTTACATTAAACTTTAATGAAAATATATTTGTAAACCCAGATAAAAATATGATTTCAAATTACGTATTGAAGTCGTTAGTTTTATCTTTAACAGAAAAGAAAGGTGTGAAAAATATTTCTATTGAAGTAAATGGAAAAGCAAATCTTATAGATGAAAAGGGCGGAAAGTTAATAAAACCTGTAGATCGTCCAGAAAACGTGAATACAGGTAGTTTTTAATCTTGAATAATTTGATATACTTAAGTAAGAAAGGAGAATTGCTTTTTGGGTTCTCCTTCTTTTATTGTATACATATCATACATTTAAATTTGGCTATACTAACGAGTAGTAATTAAGAGGAGGTTATTTTTATGCGAGTAGATGGTAGAGAGAAAACAGAATTACGCCATATACATATTCATACGAATTATTTAAAACATCCAGAGGGATCTGTATTAATTGAAGTTGGGGATACAAAGGTGATTTGCTCAGCAACAATTGAAGAGCGTGTACCGCCATTTATGCGTGGAGAAGGAAAAGGATGGGTAACAGCTGAATACGCGATGATTCCACGTGCGACAGAACAACGTACAATTAGGGAGTCAAGTAAAGGGAAAGTAACAGGACGTACAATGGAAATCCAGCGCTTAATTGGACGAGCATTACGTGCGGTAGTTGACTTAGAAGCGCTTGGTGAGAGAACGGTTTGGATTGATTGTGATGTTATTCAAGCGGATGGTGGAACGAGAACAGCTTCTATTACAGGTGCATATGTAGCCATGGTATTAGCGTTTGAGAAGTTATTACAAGTAGAAAAAGTATCTAAAATTCCAGTAAAAGATTATTTAGCAGCAACGTCAGTAGGGATTGTTGAAGAACAAGGTGTTGTTTTAGATTTAAACTATGCAGAAGATTCTAAAGCAGACGTTGATATGAACGTGATTATGACTGGAAAAGGCCAGTTTGTTGAAGTGCAAGGAACTGGAGAAGAAGCGACGTTTAGTAGAGCGCAGTTAAATGAACTACTTGATGCAGCAGAACAAGGCATTTTCCAACTGATTGATATGCAAAAAGAAGCGTTAGGTGACATCGTATCTCATATAGAGTAGAGGTGGAAAAAATGAAACAAGTTGTTGTAGCGACAAAAAATATGGGGAAAGTACGTGAATTTGCTGAGTTATTTGAGCGATTTGATTTAGAAGTGAAATCATTACACGATTTTCCTCATATTGAAGAAGTCGAAGAAACTGGTGAAACATTTGAAGAAAATGCGATCTTAAAAGCGGATAGTTTGAGTAGACAGTTGAATGCAATTGTAATTGCGGATGATTCAGGTCTTATTGTAGATGCGTTAAACGGGAAACCAGGCGTGTATTCAGCTCGTTTTGCTGGAGAGCCGAAAGATGATCAAGCGAATATTGATAAAGTGTTACAAGAATTAAATGAAGTAGCGTTTGAAAAGCGTAAAGCTCGTTTCTATTGTGCATTAGCAGTTGCTTTCCCTGAAGGTGATAAAAAGCCTGTCATTGTAAACGGGACATGTGAAGGATTTATTTTAGAACAACGCCGCGGGGAAAACGGCTTTGGATATGATCCGATTTTTTATGTGGAAGAATATAAAAAAGCGATGGCGGAACTAAGTTCAGATGAGAAAAATGCTATTAGCCATCGTGGCCGTGCTCTTCGTAAATTAGAAGAAAAAATCCCGGAATGGTTTTTAGGAGAATAAGGGAGAGAGAATGATGAAAGCTTTAATCGTAAGTGATAGTCATAGCTCTGTGAAGGAATTACAGCAGTTGAAAGAGAAATATGAAGGGAAAGTAGATATCATGATTCATTGCGGTGATTCAGAGCTAACGCCTGCTCATGAAGAACTGCAAGGTTTCCGTGTTGTAAAAGGAAACTGTGATTATGCTAACTTTCAAGATGAAATTGTAACTGATGTAGATGGAATTCGCTTCTTAGTTGTGCATGGACATCGCCATAATGTGAAAATGACATTACAAACGCTAGCGTACCATGCTGAAGAAGTGGGAGCGCAAGTTGCATGCTTTGGACATTCTCACGTATTAGGTGCTGAATTAATCGAGGGCGTTTTATTTATTAATCCAGGCAGTATTTTATTACCACGTCAGCGTGTAGAAAAGACATTTGCTTTATTAGAAATGGATGGAAATCAAATGGAAGTTCGTTTTGAAACGTTAGACGGACAACTAGTTGAACAAGCAGTTTTTAAAAGAGGATAAGAAAATTTATCCTCTTTTAAAAAAGGTGTTGACTTTATGTGTGGTTATACATATAATAAATATTGTCGATAGGGAAACGGCGCTAACGAAGAAAAGAAAATAACATATGCGGGTGTAGTTTAGTGGTAAAACAAGAGCCTTCCAAGCTCTGGTCAAGAGTTCGATTCTCTTCACCCGCTCCATGTCCCAGTAGCTCAGCCGGATAGAGCATACGCCTTCTAAGCGTACGGTCGGGAGTTCGAATCTCTCCTGGGACGCTAAAAAAACCTTTTGCGGTGACGTCAAAGTCCGCAATATATAAGCTCTCTAATTCGTAAGTTGAATCGTACAATGTGCGGTCGCTAACGAGTTAGGGGGCTTATTTTTTTTATGTCAAAAAAACGCGATTCTTTAACGATTAGTGAGGATTTATCGAATGTTTTTGGCGATAGATTGAAAAGCGATCAGCGAAAGAAAGAGACCGCAGAAAATCGTTATACGTTCAATTTAACAATCGACAAAGCGCTCGAGATAATTGTGCGTCAAATGAAAGCGACAGGCTTACGCGAGCGTACGATAAACGATTATTACATACACGTTAGTCATTTTGCGAAAATAACAGACACGCACTATATAGAAGAGTTGAACGTTAATCATATTTACGAGTGGTTGTCGTCTATGAATGTTAGTAATCAAACGAAATTAACCCGTTTGAAGTGTCTAAAGGCATTTCTAGGACGTTGCCATGATAATGGATGGATTGATATTAACTTTTGGCGCAATGTGAAGATAAAAGTGGATACGCCTGTTAAAGAAGGTGCGACAGACCGTGAAATTAATATCTTGTTATCGGTGCTCGATTTAACACGATTTTTAGATTTACGAGATGCTACCGCTATCTTACTTATGTATCAGACGGGAATACGGGTCGGTACATTAGCGCAACTCGAACATAAACACGTCAATTTAGAAGCGAAAGTATTAAGTGTCGATGGTGGTATTATTAAGAATCATGAATCGATATATCTACCGTTTGATGACGCTCTCGCACGATTGCTAGACGTTCTTATGAAACAAAACGAAATTATTCGCAGAGAGTACCAAGAGAATAATGATTATCTCTTTATTACGAAGAGCGGTGGAAGTGTTTTAACTAGTCCGACGAATAACATTATATCAAAACGAATGACTAAACATGCGAAGGAATACGGGCTTAAAAATATTAATCCACACGCCATACGTAGAGGTTTTGCGAAGAATCTCTTAAAGAAGGGTGCAAATGTCGCGCTGATATCTAAAGCGCTAGGGCATAGCGACATATCTGTTACAACACGTTATCTGCATTTAGATAAAAATGAAGTAGCGGAAAGTCTACGGAATTTCTTGTAAATAAAAAGTCCCCGACGGCAATCGGAGACTCAAAACTATACACATCGAAACTAAATAACGGACGAGCCGTATCAGTTCGACCATCTACTTTGCATTCTATCGAAAAAATTCGAAGATTGCAAGGCGTCTTTAGTAATGTCTTTTTTAGGTACTGATGCGGTAAGTCAAAAAGCGGAAGCCGTACCGCTTAAAAAACGTAAAAGGTGAGCGAGAGCCAACGCAAATAAATCAGCGCTATACAACCAACATGTATCCCCTTTCGCATGCGTATAGGCTAGGTGATTGCGACCATTAACGGCAAGGAGTGGCAATACGTTGTTCTAAGGAACAGGGTGTACTATCGGGCTTAATCGTAAGATTGGGCGCATATTGGGACGTATGGATATGAGATAGTGTGTGCGAAAGTGCAGGGACGGAAGGGGCGTTACTACGATACACTACAAGCGATCCGACGCTAGTAAAACGCCTTACCCCTTATTTGCATAGATACTACGAAATTATGAAAAAGTTTAAACGCTTTGTTGTTTTTTATCGATGTGAATAGGGGTGAAAACTGCGCCCAACTCAACCTAGCTTCGCTCACCTCGGCTAGTCGTCGTCCGCCAATCGTCAATAGCATAAATTCGATATTGAATGCCACTAGCGGAAGTGGGTTGAATATCGGAGGATGCAGGTGCTATAAGAGGTGGAAGACTTACGTATGGAAAGCAGACTTACTATAAGACGATACGCAAATAAAGACGAGGACATAAAAGAAACATTAAATAGAATAGCGATACTAGCTAAAGAAGAAGTGGAAGATTATTACACTGGAATATACGATAATAAGTATGTAGAAAAAATTGAAGCGCATTACATACCGTTGATTGAACGCTTAGCTAAAGATAACTGGTATAAGATAAATAACGAGGTACATTTTATTGATGATTGTTTTCGGAGAATAAGGTATGCGATTAGAACGTTTGATATAAATAAGGGCGATTTCGATAAGAGGGTTAAGTGTTTTATTTATCAAGCTTTACGTAAATATTGCGGAGAAAGAGGAAAAGGAAGAACGGTATTAAAATTTATAAGTGATATAAACGTACTTGAAACACTAGAGGGTTGTGCAGAAACTGCGGAAGAGAAAGCGATCTGCAATATAATGACTAACCGAGATACTTACGCAAAGCTATATGAAAACATATGCAAGAAGAAAATAGATTTCATTGTACTAGATACTATGATACATACGGTAGAGAATAATGAAAAAGTTACGGAGGTTGCGATTTCTAGAGCATTATCGAAGAAGACAGGGCGATCATTTGATTCTGCTAGAAGTACGGTGAGGGGATTTAAGCAGAGAATCCGAAAAAGAAATAGTAGAAAGGAAGATAAGGTGTGAAGGATAGAAAGAAAGAGAAAAATACAAGGGTGAACCTGTTAATAGTTGCATTTGTATTGCTGGTTGTTACGAAGATAATTGGAAACGCCGTTATAGGTGGGCTAGCAGTAGCATTTGCAATGGCTGTACTCGCATCGGTTATTACTGCTAGGATTGGAGAGTTTATGCGGAAGAGGAAAGAAGATGAAGATGTATAAAGGTTCGGAAAAGACGGAGGAATTATGCTATGAGGAAGCGTAAAGAGAGGTATTTAATTATATTCGCATTTTTATTTATGTGGGCAACGAAGGCATTCGGTAATCTATACGTATCAGCTTTCGGTGTTGTATTCGCGTTATCGGTAGGCTTGGCGTGTTTAACCGAAATTATACTGAGAAGAAGAGATAGAGATACTCGAGAGTGATTTAATAAATAAAACGGAGGACAGATATAATGGCTCGTAATCTAAAATCAGCAGAAGACAAAGCCGTGGCGGAGGAACTAACCATCCAATGCGCATCGAACGAAAACTGACGACACCACTCGCCTATATAACGAAATTAAATCATAACTAAATACTGAACATTCACCGCATGTAAATAATAGTGTAGATTTAAATAAAAAAGAACGCTGTATAAGAGCGTCCTTTAGGTTGTTAAGTTACTTTTATGATAAATCAATACCGACTTTGTTTGCTTTTTCAATTAGATAATTACAAAATGCCGAACAAGTTACGAGCATAAATTGAGCGTCCTCAAAAGAAACATTAGGTACGTCTTTGTGGGCATGACGAATACCGTCGCCATCACTTGTATACCAATATATTCGTTTAAATCCTTCTTTTAATGTATCGTGAATTACTACTCCTTTTTGTTCTAGTTTACCTAAAGCTTGTCCGAGAGTTCCTTTTTCGTCATTTGCGATAACTTTGCAAATAGATTCAACGGCACTTATTGACTCTTTAATTGAGTTTATGTAATCGGGATTCTCTCGATTCGCCATCAAGCGCAAAGCTTGCGCTATGTGCATATCTACGAAAGTTTTACTACTGTTAAAGTTTATGGCGTTTTCGATAGAATCCATTTCTTGTTGTGAATTTATTCTAACAAGTGTATTCTGGACAAATCTATATGCAGATAACTCACGCTCTAAAATTTTATTACACTCCGTCTTAAATTCATCAACGATATATTCAATTTCATAATTTTGAACAAGGAATTCCATGAAATCATAAACGTTGTACCATTCTGTACTAAAAAAGTATTCGTGAATGTTATCGAACCAACGGTGAAATTCCCCTGGTAATTGAGTCAAAGGATATTTAAAGTAATTGCCCCATTGATGTACAATAAACTTTTCAAAAAAGTCTCTGTGGTTGGATGTTTGTATATAAGGAAATGGTACACGTGCTGTGTACGAGTCGATAATTACAGAGTTAAATGTGTTCCATAGACCGACTCTTAGATCGTCGTCCATCGAATCGACTTGAATTAACTCTTTTACTGGGGTAAATCCCATACGTTCAGAAAATCTCATTAATTTATCCTCCTAATGTATAGCGATATCGAATTGTATTTTAAATTATACCAATAATAGAATTATATAACTAATAATTAAGTAACACTAAGTTGATATAAATGAAGAATAGTTAACGAAACTTAACAAATAAGTGCATGCTCGCCGTTATACATTACGTTACATATCACCAGCCGACCGCTCGTGACGCACGTCCATCCTCCGAAACTCCCCCTTCACGTATGTATATCGTATATATTATTTTGTTATACAAATGATAATAGCTTCGCAAACAATTGACCGTAAGTATCAAATTGATATAAAATTATTTTATTCTAAAAAAAATGGTGGATGGTTTTATGTCAGCTGATACAATGACAATATGGGGGTTTTGGATAACCGTTTTTGGAACGGTTATCGGTGTAATTGGTTTCTTCTTTACAATATGGATTAGCAATAATACAGCAAAAATAAAAAAGAAATTCATGGATAAACACCTTGAAGAAAAATATCGAAAATCCAAAAGAAGTATTATTATTCAACTACATACTTCGTACCGTCTGTTAAAAGAGGATGAACGTTTAGACGTACATGCTATCGAGGAATCTATTATTTCTTTAAGTATTTATGAAGATATTCTTACTCGCACAACCAAAAGTAAACTAAAAAAGATTGATAAAAAAATTAATAGTAAAACGTCTGATGAAAAAGACGAAATCAGAAGGCTGTTATATGAAGTTATAAAACGTTTAGAAAACGAGTTAGATGAACATACACGATTTATAGAGGAGGTTTCAAAATGAATAATATTGACATACTAGGTTTTATTGATAATTTAGAAGAAAAAACAAAGAAGAACGAAGTATCTTGGAATCTTGTCTCTTCTCATTATTTTTCGAAAATTTTCGACCGCACAATCACAGATGGTAACATTAAAGGTGCATTCTATGCGGATAGCCCGAAAGGTAGAGTTATTATTGGGAAGTATCAAGTTAGACATTATTATAGTGAGGATGAATATTATATAGAAGATTATTTCTTCCTTTCAATTACTAATTCCAATTTTGAAAATCCTGTAACTTTTACAGAAGATGATGAGGTCTCTAAGAAAGTTGCTTTTACATTAGCAATTTCTAAATTACATCGCTTAATTCAACTTAATGCTTATGATATAAAAGACCGCCTTGATAGTTGGTTTGATTAAGGTCTATTTTAGAAAAGGTACTCGTAAGAGTACTTTTTTTATTTGCTATAATATACACAAAGGAGCGTCAGCATTTCGTTGGTACTAACCTCAATGTAAACTCGTGTAATATTTTCGGTGAAACGGCGAATGGGCTAACCACATTAGCGTCTTTTTATGACTTCGTATATGTATAATTTTATATGATAAGCGATGCAAATACGTATGTTAATCGTTGGGATATCGTACACTAATCGACTGTACACTAGCTGATAATATAGCGCATGATATAATGCTTTGCCTATGTTAGCCTGTAGCGTTAATTCTTCGTTAATATACGCAGTTTTAACGTCTGTCTTCGTCTTCTTATCGATATTTAACTGTTGCATATGAACATATTTGCTATCACGTAATAACATACGTACTTGTGGCGTTGCCTGTTTCGGATATGATCGCCGATTTTATATGCAAAAGGGCATGAGTAATTGTTAAAGTTTTAATATAGAAGTGGAAAGACATTGGTTTGCAAGTGGTAGAGTAGAGGTATAGTGTGTCTATTAAAAAGAGAGAGCGCTGTACACAACGCCCTCGGTATTAATCTTAATTAATAGTGTTATATCAATACTTAATTACTAAGAGCGATTCGGGCTATATCACCAATCCGTATAACTCTATCGCCTTTTCTTCTCCCTGTAATCTCACTTTCATCTATTTTAATTTTTTTTACTGTTATCCTTGTTTCTGTAGTTCCTGTAATTCCACTAAGTCCAGACATACTATGAGAAAGCGCCTTCTGAAGAGGGGAAGGGATATGTACTTCGTTAGTTATTATTTTTTTGCAAACTGCAAATTCTGAATACACTTCAGTTACCTCTAGTGTATCTTTTATGAAGTCAAGTGTCCCGAGCACCTTACCTTCATTAAATGGGTCAACTATTTCATCTCCTTCCAAAAATATTTCAATACTATCTCCTATTGAAATACCATCTTTTAGCCCACTATTTATTACAAGGCTATATTCATCAATAATCTTAATCACCTTGAATGTTATATAACTGTTCATCAAAATCCCTCTTTTCCTTATTTATTATCTCGTTTGTTTTGCTTTTTACTTGTGTTGCAATAGTTCTTACTTCTTGATGTTGCTGCCCTCTGTATGTATTTTTTACATACGCATCAAATTCAGTGATTAATACACCTAACTCGGGTAAGTCATGATGTATAAATAACTTTCTTTTATGTACAAAATTATTATACTTATCAATTGATTCATCGGAATCTCTTTTTTCGTTTTTTAGTTGGGTGAGTTCAGTATTTACAGAAGTTGAACTTTTTTGAACTTTAGTTAGTTTTATGTGCAAATATATTATTATTCCCAGTAAATAAACAGTGGAGAATATGAATGTTAAGAGCAACTTTGCAGTAATGCTCCATGAAGGATTAATGAAGCCTAGAACTCCAGCAAACGCAGGTAGTATAGTGAAAATAAAAGTTAAGAACTGCTTCAATTCATTTCACCTCCTTTAATTATAAGTTTAATAGTTCACTGGCTTTCCTCATTTAAGATTATTATACATTTTTTCTTAGTATTATAATAACTGCATATGCTTAATTTTTCCAAGTGAAATTGATTATTTGTATCCGAATGAATTGAAATGAATTTATCTGTAGTGAAATGAAGGATTATCCATTGATTTAGCCGCAATATGAATCGTATAAGGGTATTAGTTTGTATAAAAGTGTAGCCAAGTGTAGTGAAATGAATTGAAATGTAAACAATGCGATAATTTAACGGTAAGTAACCGAAACCCTTGCGAGAGTAGGCGTCAGACGCATATAAATGAGTGTGCATTTGTTTGCATTTGTTTGCGATTCGGGAATTATCCGAGGGTATATGTGCATGAATTACGGTAGGTTAACGATTTTATTTCGCTTATATATCTGCTGAAAGGGTAGGAAGAGCGTCGACTTCGGAACTCAGGGGGGGAAGAAATCGGCGCATAATAAAAAGACACCGACCTATTCTGCCGATGCTTCTTGCTGGTCACGTTGCTTTCTAGCGAATCGTTGTAGCGTACTCATGCTAATACCAGTTGCGTCCGATAACTGGCGGAATGAGTAGCCCATTTTCTCTTTCATACGCATAGCTTCGACTAGTTTTTTATCTGAATGTGACTTCGGGCGACCTTCCTTGTAATTCGGATTCTGTCTAGCTACTATTTTACCTTCCTGCGTTCTTTCTAAGATTAGGTTACGTTCCATTTCTGCGACTGCTAATAACGTTTGTAAGAAGAATCGCCCCATTGTCGTATCTTCTAGTAGTCCTACGTTGAGAACGTGAACCCTTATACCTCTTTTGAATAGCGCTTCAATTATCTCGATACCTTCCTTTGTATTACGTGCAAGGCGATCTAGCTTCGTTACTGTCAGTGTATCTCCTTTGCTTAATACTGTGAGTACCTTGGATAGTTCGGGGCGGTCTGTCGTCGTTCCCGTGAACTTTTCCGAATAAATGACCTCGCACCCTTCTGCTTTTAACGTTTGTAATTGTGATTCTAAATCTTGAGTTACCGTTGAGACACGAGCGTATCCATATTTCATAATTAATCCGTCCTTTCTGCGTCACCACTTTTGATATAAAGTTATGACACAACAAGATGATGCTATATTACTACACTTTAAAATCTGTGTCAAATCTCGAGAGTTATGACATAAGTGTGGTGACATATGACAGCGCATCTATTGACCAAGGCGCTACTATATCCACGGATAGCCCGCCATATGTTTCGTATTTACCAAGCGCTTATATCCTTCGACCAACAGGCAGATACATATTACCAACAGCCCGATACCTAATCCGTACACCACGGCATGCCTATGCCATCATACAAGGCGCATACATAGTCGTTACATAATTCGTAATACATTAAGTATCTATTCATCTTAACTACTCGAAGACTAAGCGTATGAAGACGAGAGGTCATAGGGATACAGGCGATCATAAGCCAGCGCACCATACATCGCAGTAGCTACACTATGTCACATGGTAACAGCGTGAGAGTGTTGTGAGCAGTCGATGAGGAAAGCGTAAGTTGTTCGTTGTTCATTCTGTTTATTATCTGCGAGAGAAAAGATATTGAAAGTCTTGCAACTTCTTCAGTTGTTCTTCTTCTGATTGTCTTCTTTGGTTGTCTTTGCTCTTCGTTATTGTTGCTGTCTTCTTTCTTATCTAACTTAATCAAGAGAATGAAAGGGAATCAAATTAGTTTCTTCTATTAAATTGTTCGCATCGAATTGAATGAATTGTTTCTTTTAATCTTTCTTTGTTTCTTCTTCTGCGAGAGAAAAGAATCTTCTTTCTTTTGTGACTCACTTTTGTCCGCTGATAATCAAGAACGAAGCAAGAACCGAAGCCGAGTCGTCGTTCCAAATCGAAATTTTAGCCAAACCCTCCAAGCGGGGGTCAATACCACCGTCAGCAGTAGTCTAGAAATAGCGCGCACCATTTTTGACTCGGGGTGTTTGACGCATCTACCCAAGGCAAGTCGTTTCCAGCCGATTGTATTCCGAAAAATATTTGCGCATTGTTGCGGAACTCAGGGGGGTTATATCGTCCTCCTGACGCTTATCAATGAAAATTGCACCTGAATGGCAGCGAAACACGTTACAAGTGAATTTGAGTGTCCTCACGCGCATTCTAGGTGTTGTTAATGTGTTAATCCCGCATCCTATCAAGTCCTATCGTGAGTTTTAATGCCCCTATCGTCCCGTATAACGACTCTTAATTTTATTTCGCATAATGACACCAATAAACGACCTCACTAGCGCCTATCTCTTCGTACGAGTCAAAACATTACGCTCTATTGCGTAGCCGTATCGCCCTTATGTACGTGTAGGTATCACCGCAATATCGAAAAAGTATATTCGAGTTTGTCGATGTAATACCCGATAACTCTTTTATTCGTGCCTATGTTTGCGAGAACGCTTTTAACCGATTCGCAATGTTATCAGCGTTTATGTACGTGTACCAAAAAGGCTCATACGTTGCGCCAATAGATACGTAAGGGGATGAAGGAAAACGACTTATATCGTATTAACCTTTTTAGCGAGTGCCACGCCCCTATATAAACGTAGACGATGCAATACAGTACGTCGTCAATTACTAACACTGGATAGGGCGCTTTTCCCGTCGCCCTTCCCTCTTTCTTCTTATCTATTCTATCAACTACTAATGCGTAACAGAGTGAGAGTAGTCTTTTCATACTCGAAACTCAAATGATTAAGTAAAGCTGAATAATATAAAGCTGAATGAAGTAAAGCTGAATTCCGTATAGTATGCTAGCCATCTTAGAGCCAACATATTAGCGATGATAAAGTCAACATACTAGCTATTACGTAGCTAACATAATGACTATGGTCCATATACCTAAAATAAACTGGGAGGAATCGAAATGAAATTAACAGTAAAGCAAATATCAGCAAATGGGAAGTTAGCTAGGGAATTAACAGAAAAGAATCCCCAACAACCAATATACGACAAGAATGACTTCACGGACGAAAAGGGTTTTATTAAGACGCCAGCCCAACTAAAGCATTACACGGACTTGTACCCGTATGGAATCACAACCGACGCAATGTGGGTGTATCAGTTAATTGTCGATTGGTACAACCGTGAAGATGGTTCGGCATATCCTTCTCAATACGTTATCGCTCGTAGAATCCGAAAAAGTGTAGCCACTGTCAAGAAACATATATCAGCGCTGAGAAGTGTAGGACTTATTGCGGTGCAATCACGTGGTATCGGTCGTAGTAATCTGTATCTTCCATTAAAACCACTCGATAAACACGCGATGTACGAGCGCTTCCCACTAGCGAAGCAATTCGCTGAGGAACATGAAGCACTTATCGACAAATACGAAGGTATTGACCGCTCAACGATTGAGTCGAACAAGAAGCGCCAAGAGGAGAAGGCTGAACGCCAACAGGAAGATGGTGCAGACTACGAAAACATGCACTTCCAATAATTCCACGCCACAAGATCGCCCCGAAAACAGTCGCCCGAGAAAGGATGATTCGCAATGCGCAGTATGTACGGATACGTAGAGATACCGAAGTCAGAATATCGTTATCTTGATTTACCTGAATCGGAAAAGGTGCGGAAGAAACGTCGCCGACGGCGTCGTAATACGAGAAGCACCGCTGAAAACTCATCGGAAGGCGTGACTATCATCGAAGGAAATAATACGGTGAGAGTTAACAAGAGGACAAATGAGCCGAAAAAGAAAGTCGCAAAGAATCACAAAAATACTCGCAAAGTTACCGAAGAGATTTCCCAGCAACAAACGAAGCATTGTTTGTATAGGAAATCGAAAAAACTCGAAATAAATATCGAGTGGAACGGTGGGAAGGCACTGAGTAACTGGGATTATGAAAGTAACAAACTACTAAATTCAACTAACTAAAGGAGAGAATGAGAAATGACGAAATCAATCATGCAAGGTAAATACAAAGGGCAAACACTAGTATTAGAGATTAATAATCAAATGGTGAGCGGGGTCGAAGATACTACAAAGCCGAATGCAGAAGTAATCGACTTAATCGAATCAAAGGCGCAACGTGACGAACTGGCGGGGCGTATCGGCGTATTAGAGAAGGTCAGAAAGTTACTATTACTTCCTAACATGGAATTCGCAACGACAAGGCAGGTTGCAGAATATTACGAAGTGCAACCCGAGGTAATTCGACAGATTCACGTTAGGCACTTACAAGAATTAAAGGAAGACGGGCATATAACAATGACGGGAAAGAGTTTGGCGGAAAAGTTGGTATGTGAAGTAAATTCACACACCACCGTATCAAAAGGAAATGGACATCTTTTACTAAAATATGATGGACATGAAACGCAATTACCATACGCAACCGTGGGACTATATCCGAAACGCTCGATTTTACGAATCGGCATGTTATTGCGAGATAGTGAAGTTGCTAGGGAAGTTCGAACGCAACTATTAAACCTCGAAGAGAAGGCAGAAGCGTCTACGAAGATTGCCGAAATCAATAAAGAAGAGGAATTAACTACGGAAGCGGTGCGGGCAATGATGGCTGGTGACGTTCAAGGGCTTGCCATAGCTAATGCGAAGCTAGTCGAATATAAAAACCGCCATATCAAAAAGGTAGAAGCGAAACTAAACGAAGTGACAAAGGAAAGAGATGAATTAAGCGAAACCGTATCGGCATTCATTGAATCCGACGAGACTTACACGATGGGCGAAGTTGGAGAAGAAATCGACGGACTTTCCGCACAAGCATTGCGAGACTTCTTACAAACGCACGGCGTATTGGCTCAAAAGTCGAGAGGTGAAGTATATCGACCAATCGGAAAGTACAAAGGTATGAAATGGTTCACCACACTGACGAAGAAATCGAAGTGGAGCGACTTCACATACACTCATACGTACATCACGACAAAGGGGCGTAAAGAAATCACTGAATTATATAACGAGGTTATGCAAGCACAGGAAATAAATGCGTAAAATCAGCCGAAAAGGGGCGAGAAGGTGTGAATAATTTAGCCACCGTCATAATGAATACGGCTAAAATCACGAAAATGCAGGCTGAGTATCAAAATGATACCTAGCCTTCTTCGCAAATAATTTCACACAACGCAATAAGATGCAAAATACAGAAACTACTATTACAGGATTGTTACAAATACGGACATGTATGCAATTTACATACCGTTAGCCCTGTATATAGAACGTAGGGGTACAAACAAATAGAAGTCCCAGTAACAAGGCTACGAAGAAGCGACTATCGAGCGGGTGCGATTATACTGGCATAGGCGGGCGTCCCTATAACCCGTCCATTCTCCTTTATTTACTCGCTAAGTATGGAAAACACAAATACTCAATATGCAATTAACAACACCAGGAGGTATGGAAAATGAGAGCGTATGATATAAAGGCACTTCGCCAACTCATAGGGTTATCACAAAGTGAATTCGCCCAACTAATCGGAGTGTCCGAATTAACCGTCAATCGATGGGAGGGCGGTCACGTACAACCAAAACGAATGAGCATTAAGCGGATTGAATCGCTAGTGGGTGCGAAAAACCTACAAGTCGTACAATCGACACTTATTCATAATTTACCGTTACTGGAAGTGGCGGAGGACATTAAGAAACGCATTAACGAATGTAAAAGGCGAAACGGATCGCCCGCAGCGAAGTAAACCAAACCAAACCAAACCAAACCAAACCAAACCAAACCAAACCAACTAATGGGGGAATTCAAATGACTAAAACTATCAACAACAAACTAACGGTATCAGAAATCAAGGAAAGACTACTAGATGCGAGAGAAGTACGTAACGCGCTTACTGGACATATGGCTCATGAGGTAATGCCACGAGTACGAAGCACACGCTATAAAATCGGAAAAGATGCGAATTTAACGACTAAAGGACAAGCCGAGAAGAAAGATAAATTCACTAAGCAACAAGAAGTGAAACTATTTAGTGAAATCTCAGAAGCTAAAGAAACGTATACATCACTATTACAGGACGCAAAGGCATCGGCTGAAGCGATCCTAATCAAAGACATCGAGAAACCTGACGAAACTAGTCAGAAACTATTCGACATGCAAAAGAACAAGCTACAATCGGCGGTTATGTTTGCACCTACAACGGGCGAGAAAATCAAGGCGTTAACAGAATTCGCGCAACTAGGCGAAAAAGGACAAGCCTATGCACAACAAATTCAAGGTGATTTCCTTGCGATGTCACAACAAGCGATGGTAAACGCATCAAGACCCGAAGACCGCTCGGAACTAACTCACGCACTAGGACGACTAAACACGAAAATAGAAGCGAATGCATTTAGCGAAGACCAAAAAGAAGCGAGTAGCCTACTAGAGTCGATTGAAGGTCATCTTGCGATGGAATTCGTTAACACGGCAGTACTAGGTGATGCATTAATGGAAATCAGCAAAGAAACACGAAAATACGCTAACAACATCGAAGGCTATGTATCAGCCCACGCCGACCGAGTAGAGGAATACGAGCAAGCGCAACGCTTCGGTCAAATTATCAAGTAACAAGCGAGAAGGGGGCGTTATGCCCTCGACTCTTACAATATAAAAAATATAAACATATCGGAGGAAACAAAACTATGAAAACTATCATCGAAATCGAAGCAACAAAAGGCGAGCAAATCAATCACGACAACATTAAGCGTCAAATGTACGCACTAAACGAGAAGTACGGTAATGATATTACGGTTAAATTCTCGGCGAGTGGTACGGCAAACGAAGTCGTAGTTAATGCGAAATAACAAACGTAACGGGGCGGACAATATCGCCCCACCTATTCTACTAATCGGAGGGAAACGGAATGAGCAAAAGAAAAGGCGAAGCAATTCTACATAATCTCCACCAACTAACGAAATCAGATAAAGAAGACGTAAACATAATGCTACGAGTAGGAGCGCATTTGTACGGGCGTGATGGATTTAATTTAATTCGATGCGCAAAGACTAACGAGTGGCAAATAGTAAAGAGAGTCAATAAAGGAAATGCGGGGATTGACAAATACGAACGACGTCACCGAGCTTATACAAGCAACGAATTAAGTTTCGCAATCTAAATCTAAAACGGATCGCTGGAAAAAGAAGGGGAGAGATAACATGACGAAAGTAAACAAAACAACGCTAAGATTACATAATGTGGACATTGTCGAGGATATCGGCGAAGCATTACGAAGCAAGATAGAGTTAGTACCATCGGCACACACGGAAATAGATAGAATCACAAAAGAGGACGAAGGCGCATCGCTTTCAGATGTTGTACTACTAAAAGCGGTTGGGCGAGTGCTAGAGTTAGAAAAAGAAGTTAAACGGCTAAGCGAAGGGGAGAGATAATATGAAGAAACAAGATGCGCAAAAGGTAACGACCCAAATGACATCGAGAGATATTCAGCCGAAAGGGAACGACGCACCACGAGAGAAAACTATTGTTCGAGGTATGGCGACGTCTAGGCATCTGAATTCGAATTAATAGACTTGCGTGAAACGAATGGCGGTGTTTAATGGCATCGCCTTTCTTTTTATATCTTACATTCAAAAACTACGATGTCGAGAAACGCAATTCTAGGCGATTAGATTTAATGTGATGAACAGTTTATACGCCTATATGCGCTCTATGGCGATTTAAATAGATTAGGAGAATGATGAAATTGAGGGGACGGCAGACTCGTTACATTTTATATTTTTATGTGGTATATTTAGAAAATGAAATTAATTATTTGAATAATATAATAATTTAGCAATTTGCGAAATTATATACTTAAATATAATCCTAAAAAGAAACGAGGAATAAATATGAATGTGGAATATATAGTGAATGAATTGAAAGCGAATGGGACTGTGGCAGTGGCGGAAAAAATTGATATGAATGACAAAAAGTTGCGTAAAGCATTAAAAGCCGCAGGTTATGAATATAGTCGAAAAAGTGGTAGAGGTTGGTATTTTGCGGGTGCAGGCGAACCACCTTTAAAAGCGGATATCCGAGAATTTATAACAGGCACTGACGATGCGCAGGCGGAAAATACAGATAATACTCTTAAGAAAAAAGAGGTAAGTGGGCTACGGAAAATGCAACAAAAGAAAAAGGTTTTGGCACAGAAGAATACTAATTCGATTCATTCGTTAAATGAGCGTATTAGGGAAAGTGGGTCGAAAGAAAAGGTTAGTAGGACGGTGTATCTCGGTAAGGAGACATGTTCGAAATTAGGTATAGCCGAAGATGTGCTTCGAATCAATCGCGATGATATTATAGAGATTGCACTTCGTGAGTTCTTTGAGAAATATAAGGTGTAATAGCGGTGAAAGGGACGTGGGATTTATAATCTGCGTCTTTTTTCGGCTGTAATTGCGTAAAGATTCGCCGAGATTCGCATTTTAAGCGGATTATCTTTTCTCTCGTGTATATAGTTGTCATCTAAATGCATCAGAGTCTTCGAGAGGGAATCGATAGAATAAGAGTGCTTTCAACATTGACGCAGAACTACTATATAGCGTATAATATTAATTAACAAAAACGGTCAGTTGACCGCACAAATGAACGTTCAGCAAGCGATGAAAGAATCGTTTATATATCATAGGTAATTGACGGGTCGGGAGTTCGAATCTCTCCTGGGACGCTAAAAAAACCTTGTTATCTTTTGATAACAAGGTTTTTTGTTTGTCTAAAATTTGATGTTTGGGTTATAGGTGTAGTTCATTCTTGATATTTGCGACCTTTCCTTTGATATTAAGTAGTTGCATATGTACTTCTTTTTCTTAAATAAAAAGAGCGCCATTTATGCGCCCTATTCCTCTTATTTAATTTAAAGAATCAATAGGTTTATGATGGAACTCAAATCCATATCCAGATTCTCTTAATTGTTTACTTACAATATTATAAAACTCTTTACCATTCTAGTACAATTCAGCAGCAGTTATCGGAACTTATTCCCGGTAGTGTGTTACAATTAATAGAAGCGGAAAACGAGAATCTCCAATTGACTGGACCTGTGATTGGTTAGATGGTTTAAGAAGGTCGTATAAAAAAGGGAGATGGCGCAAAGATGGCGAGATCAAATGAGAATGATTTAACGGAGAAATTGGCGGAAGGTCACCGGAAATATGGTGATGGCAATTTTACAGTACAGAACATCGGTGATGAAACTAACCCGAATTGGACTGTCGTAAAAAATGTGAGGAAAGGATCGGCAGGCATTCGCGAAGGAGAAGATATATTAAGACTGCGATCAAAATATATAAAATAGTACGGAAATGGGCGGAGCGGGAGTTCGAATCTCTCCTGGGGCGCCAAGAAAACCTTGTTATCTTTTGATAACAAGGTTTTTTGTTTGTTTTAAATTAGTTGTTAATAAACTTGTCAAAGACAAAACCATAATCTTTCACATTATATTGTTTCTTCGTATCAACGAGCCAGTTAAAGGCAATCTCGTTCATCTCTTTAAATTGCTCTGCTAAGTTTACTTGTGCGTTTGAAATACGGCTGAAAGCGTTAGATGCCATATCTAAACTTTTGTGTGCATATTGTAATGTAATATCGTTGTCGTATGAAATTTCTTCAATTTTAAGTAAAGCTTTATATAAATCTTTTAATTCTTCAATATGTTTTTTATGGACATCAATTGAATAGTGTTCATCGCCCATTTGGAACTTAATTTCTACATCTAAATCAATCGTTCCCGCAGTTTCAAGCGCTACGTTTTTAATTTGATATTTACTATAGCTAAAGCGGCGTAGTGTACGTTTTTTACTTGTTGCGCTTGTACCGTCTAAGTGAATTAACCCTTTGTTTGTGAAGCAATATTCATCTGATTTCGATTTAATTAGAAAGTAAATTTTCTCCCCATCTTCATGCATTACATAATCATCGGCATCGACCTTATCATAGTCTTTAGGTGTAATAACAGAACCTACATCGCTTAGTCCTAATACATCTGCGGCCATTTTTTTAAACATATATAATCCCCCTTGTAAATTAAAGTCTTAATTGTACAAAAATATATTAACATGATCTTCATCCTTTGTTTTCTTGTAATACGAAAATATCTGAAGGTAAGTTAAGAAAAGTAATGAATAATTATTTTGATCCTAAATTATTTAGTAAATCTATTAGTTTAAGAGTGGATTCTCCGAAAAATAACCAAGAGAAAAAAGTTAATTTTGCAAGTGATTATAAATAAATTCCGTGAAAGCACCTCAAGCGATATGAGGTGTTTTTCAATCTCTTTTTGAAATCTTACAATTCTGTAAGGTAACTGTAAGGTAGTTCGATGGTAAGAAATTGCTAATCTTTTATAATGAAGATAACAACGATAAAACGAGGAGGCAGAAATGATGAAAGGATTAGTTGTAACGGGCTTGACGGTTGCTTTTGGATTTGTAGCGTATGAGAAATTAACGTATGTAGTTGATGTTGTGAAACATTTGATTGCTTAGAGAAAACAGCCATGAGAGGGAAAGGGAATGAGTGAATGAATGGAATGGTTATTTGGAATTATAGGTACTTGTAGTGTAGTGTTATTGTTCTTTGTCCCAAGTGGTATACTTAGTTCGACAACAAGTTTGTTCTTCTTAAGTTTGTTTGCTTGTACGATGCTTATTATTATGTTTTTAATGAAGCGAAGTAAACCAATCTTCTATTTTAGCATGATTGTTATGGCAATTATTGTTCTCCAAATTATTACCCTTGTAATATACCCCACAATTATAAAAGCTTTCCATTAATGATGAATCCTCTGCGTTTGTTGCTGGGGATTTTTACTTGTACAATTTTAATTTTTAGTAGAGATTTATTTGTATTGGAATGTAAAAATTAAATATTTTTATATTTCAAACAAATAATTTGGGGATGTTGTGTTCTCATTACGCATTTGATATATTTACTTTGAACATAATTAAAATCAAGAAAAAGAGGCGGACGTATGGATAAAAAAGAAAATACGGTCGTATTGTTTCCGCAGCTATCAGAGCGCTATATTGATGAAGGTTTTTTAGCGTTGAAAGAGCGGAAGTTCGAAGATGCATTGCGCTGCTTTGAAATATTACGTCAGTATAATGCGGAAACGGAACAAACGGAATTAGCTTCAGTTATTTGTTTACTCGAATTAAAACGTATGGAAGAAGCGAAAGACAAATGTGAACAGTTGCTTAAAACAGGAGTTGTCTTATTTGGTGATATTCTTGAAACGTACGTGACTATTTTAGTTCAAACAAATGATTATGAAGGTGTTATTGAAACTGTTGAAAAGGTTTTACAAACGAAAGATATAATGCCTGATCAAAAGGAAAAATTAGCGCAGCTTGCTTTATTTGCAGAAGGTATGCTAAATGAGGGAGACGCATCGCTAGTGGATTCAAATTTTGAGTTGAATGAGTTTACTAATGAAATTTTTGGAGAAAACTTTGGACAGAAGCTAAGAGCGATTCAGCGACTTTCATTAAAAGACTTAGATCTTGCATTACCTGTTTTAAAGAAATTTTTAATAGATGAAGAGCAACACCCCTATTTGAAAACTTCTATTTTGTATAAAATGATAGAAAGTCAGGTAGAAGAGGAAATAGAGGTGGAAAAGTTTGGGAATGCAATTAAGGTAATTCCGGCATTTACAGGTCATAATGAGGAGCAATCCAATAACATTATACATAAATTATCAAGTCGATTAGAGCAAAAATATCCCGATATATTTGAAGCGATGGTTACATATTGGAAAGAATTGCAAATTAGCATTTTCCCATTCGCTCTATTAATGGATAAAGAAGAGATTTGGTCAGCTGTTTTAGAGAGAATTGGAAGAAAGCGTTTCGGATTGGCTATTGATGAAGAAGAGCTTATGGCAGCATACAATATCGAATTGGAAGAGTTTCATATTGCCTATCAATGGTTATTACGTGTTGAAAGAGAAGGATATTTGCCCGTATAATTATGAAAAAGAATCGTTCAGTTCTTGAAACGAGCATATTCTATGTTATAATGTAAGGGTTGCAAAAGGCAGAAAACTGCCTGTTTGTAAGAGAAGAGAAGTGTAATTCTCTTACTTAATATGTTTCATATTATTCTCGAACAAAATATACCGTAGTTGTCTTCTGGGCAATTAGTAGATTGGAACATTATATCTGAAAGCTTTTGCTAGAGGATTATTTGTGTATTTGTTATTTCAAAAAAGAGATAATGAAGATCTTAATCTATAGAGGTATGTGCATACATTATTATAGTTGGAGGGAAAGAATAAATGTCTACAAAATGGGAAAAATTAGAAGGTAACGTTGGCGTTTTAACAATCGAAGTTGATGCTAAAGAAGTAAACAACTCTATCGACGCTGCGTTCAAAAAAGTAGTAAAAACAATTAACGTACCAGGTTTCCGTAAAGGAAAAATGCCTCGTCCATTATTCGAACAACGCTTTGGTATTGAATCTTTATACCAAGATGCTTTAGATATCATTTTACCAAAAGCATACGGTGAAGCGATTGAAGAAGCTGGTATCTTCCCAGTTGATCATCCTGAAATCGACATCGAGAAGTTCGAAAAAAATGCTAACCTTATCTTCACTGCAAAAGTTACAGTGAAACCTGAAGTTAAATTAGGTGAGTACAAAGGTTTGGCAGTAGAAAAAGTTGAAACAACTGTAACTGACGAAGATGTAGAGAACGAATTAAAATCTTTACAAGAGCGTCAAGCTGAACTAGTTGTTAAAGAAGAAGGAACTGTTGAAAACGGTGATACAGCTGTAATCGACTTCGAAGGTTTCGTTGATGGCGAAGCATTTGAAGGCGGAAAAGGCGAAAACTACTCTCTAGCAATCGGTTCTGGTACATTCATCCCAGGTTTCGAAGAGCAAGTAATCGGTCTTAAATCTGGTGAGTCTAAAGACGTTGAAGTATCATTCCCAGAAGAGTACCATGCTGCTGAATTAGCTGGCAAACCAGCAACATTCAAAGTAACAATTCACGAAATCAAAACAAAAGAACTTCCTGAGTTAAACGACGAGTTCGCTAAAGAAGCAGACGAAGCGGTTGCAACTCTTGATGAATTAAAAGCAAAACTTCGCACAAACTTAGAAGAAGGCAAAAAGCACGAAGCTGAGCACAAAGTACGTGACGAAGTAGTAGAATTAGCTGCTGCTAACGCTGAAATCGAAATTCCAGAAGCTATGATCAACACTGAGTTAGATCGTATGGTTCGTGAATTCGAGCAACGTTTAAGCCAACAAGGTATGAACCTTGAGCTTTACTACCAATTCACAGGTACTGATGCTGACAAATTAAAAGAGCAAATGAAAGAAGATGCACAAAAACGTGTAAGAATCAATCTTGTTCTTGAAGCTATCATTGAAGCTGAAAACATCGAAGTTACTGAAGAAGAAGTAACTGCAGAAGTTGAAAAAATGGCTGAAATGTACGGTATGCCAGTAGACGCTATCAAGCAAGCTCTTGGAAGCGTAGACGCTTTAGCTGAAGATCTTAAAGTGCGTAAAGCTGTAGACTTCTTAGTAGAAAACGCTGCATAATAAAATAACAAGGCACGATTAAAATCGTGCCTTGTTTTATAAATATAGAAATATATTTATAAAACTTTTCGATGGAGAAGGAAAAGTTCCTTTACAAGTCGAATATACATATTTCAAAAGTTTTAAAAATTTTTTATTTGTACATAACTAGTCATATTATTTGTATTTCTCGCCACGTAGTGACATAATATGTATTTACATACGATACATTTATCGTGTACATACGAAGGCAAGAGGTTAGCACTTTGTAAGGGGTGTGAAAATATGTTTAAATTTAATGATGAAAAAGGGCAATTAAAATGTTCTTTCTGTGGTAAAACACAAACGCAAGTTCGAAAGTTAGTGGCAGGTCCAGGTGTTTACATTTGTGACGAGTGTATCGAACTTTGTACTGAAATTGTACAAGAGGAGCTTGCGAAGGACGAAGAAGTAGAATTCAAAGATGTACCGAAACCGGTAGAAATTCGTGAAATCTTAGATGAGTATGTCATCGGGCAAGATAGCGCGAAAAAAGCACTAGCGGTAGCGGTATATAACCATTACAAACGCATTAATTCTAACAGCAAAATTGATGATGTAGAATTAGCGAAGAGTAATATCGCACTTATCGGGCCAACAGGTAGTGGTAAAACATTACTTGCACAAACGTTAGCGCGTATTCTAAATGTTCCATTTGCAATCGCGGACGCAACATCTTTAACAGAAGCTGGATATGTTGGAGAAGATGTAGAAAATATCTTACTAAAATTAATTCAAGCAGCTGATTATGATGTAGAGAAAGCGGAAAAAGGAATCATTTATATTGATGAGATTGATAAAGTGGCACGTAAGTCCGAAAATCCATCAATTACACGTGATGTATCTGGTGAAGGTGTGCAGCAAGCACTTCTGAAAATTTTAGAAGGTACTGTAGCAAGCGTTCCACCTCAAGGTGGTCGTAAGCATCCGCACCAAGAGTTTATTCAAATTGATACAACGAACATCTTATTCATTTGTGGTGGAGCGTTTGATGGCATTGAGCCGATTATTAAACGTCGCCTTGGTGAAAAAGTAATTGGATTTGGTTCTGAGAAGAAAAATGCTGATGTAAATGAGAAGCATGTTTTATCTCACGTATTACCAGAGGATCTTTTAAGATTTGGTTTAATTCCAGAGTTTATCGGTCGTCTTCCAGTTATTGCGAACCTAGAGCCACTTGATGAAGATGCTCTTGTTGATATTTTAACGAAACCGAAAAATGCACTTGTTAAGCAATTCCAAAAACTATTGGAGCTTGACGATGTTGAGTTAGAGTTTGAAGAAGGTGCACTAATCGAAATTGCGAAAAAAGCAATTGAACGTAAAACGGGTGCTCGTGGACTTCGTTCTATTATTGAAGGCTTAATGCTTGATGTAATGTTCGAACTTCCATCTCGTAAAGATATCGAGAAGTGTATTCTTACAAAAGAAACAGTAGCTGATAATGAGCCGCCAAAATTGGTGTTACAAGACGGTACTGTACTTGATACAAAAACATCTGCATAATGCGAAAGGGAAACAGCAATTTTTATAATTGCTGTTTTTCTTTATGTTTAGCTACGTTCCTCCGCGGAAATACTAAGAGATAAAATATTGCGGGAGGAAATAAATAATGAGCTGGACAAATATATTTTTAGTTGTTCAACTTGTTTTTGGTGTAATTGTCGGATTGTATTTCTGGCATTTACTTCGAAATCAACGAACACAAAAAGTTTCAATTGATCGAGAATCGAAAAAAGAATTAGAACAGCTTCGTAAAATGCGTGAGATTTCTTTAACAGAGCCGCTAGCAGAAAAGGTGCGTCCTACAACCTTTTTAGATATTGTAGGGCAAGAGGACGGGATTAAGTCGTTAAAAGCGGCTCTTTGTGGTCCGAATCCGCAACATGTAATCATATATGGCCCACCCGGTGTTGGGAAAACAGCGGCAGCACGTCTTGTATTAGAAGAAGCGAAACGAAATCCTAAATCTCCATTTCGTACGAATGCAACATTTATTGAACTTGATGCGACAACAGCTCGGTTTGATGAACGTGGTATCGCAGACCCTTTAATTGGTTCGGTGCATGATCCGATTTATCAAGGTGCTGGGGCGATGGGGCAAGCAGGTATTCCGCAACCGAAAAAAGGTGCTGTAACAGATGCACATGGTGGTATTTTGTTTATTGATGAGATTGGCGAGCTCCATCCGATTCAAATGAACAAAATGTTAAAGGTGTTAGAAGATCGAAAAGTATTTTTAGAAAGTGCGTACTATAGTGAAGAAAATACAATGATCCCAACATATATACATGATATTTTCCAAAAAGGCTTACCGGCAGATTTTCGCTTAGTTGGAGCAACGACACGTTCGCCAGAGGAAATTCCTCCTGCTATTCGGTCACGTTGCTTAGAAGTATTTTTCCGTGAATTAGATACGGAAGAAATTCAAAAAGTAGCGAAAAATGCCGCGGAAAAAGTGGAAATGCAAATAGGTGAAAATGGTATTGAGATGATTGGGATGTATGCAAGGAATGGACGAGAAGCGATTAATCTCGTGCAAATCTCTGCGGGTATGGCGATAAATGAAGAACGTTCTTTCATTAAGGATGAAGATATAGAGTGGGTTGTTCACTCAAGTCAGCTTACACCGAAATATGAAAAGCGCATTTATCCGATTCCAAGGATTGGTCTTGTAAATGGTCTTGCTGTATACGGACCAAATACAGGTGCGTTATTAGAAATTGAAGTAACAGCAATTCCGGCGAAAGATAAAGGATCGGTAAATGTTACCGGAATTGTGGAAGAAGAAAGTATTGGTAGTCAAACGAAATCTATTCGTCGTAAAAGTATGGCGAAAGGCTCTGTTGATAATGTATTAACAGTACTTCGTTCTTTAGATGTGTTGCCAGAAGGATACGATATACATATTAATTTTCCAGGGGGTATCCCAATTGATGGCCCTTCTGCAGGAATCGCTATGGCAACAGGTGTATATTCTGCGGTGCATCGCACGTATGTAAATAATGAAGTAGCGATGACAGGTGAAATAAGTATACACGGAGAAGTAAAGCCTATTGGTGGTGTATACGCAAAAATAAAAGCTGCGAAAAAAGCGGGAGCTAAGAAAGTCATTATTCCTGCTGAAAATATGCAACCATTTTTGTATACGATCAAGGGAATTGAAATTATTCCTGTCCGTAAGTTAAAAGAAGTATTTGAGTTAACGTTTATGCAAGGAAATATGCATAGAGAGCTAGATGTACATACTAACGTAGACGAAACAGATGCACAATCTATGTAAAAATAAACAATAATAAAATTTGCCAGACTTCGTTTAAGTTTGTATGCTTAATCGGAGTCTTTTTCTTTTCGTGAGGTAGAAAAACAAGCTATTTACAATTGCGCGGAATCTCAGCAATTGCATCTAGGTGTATTGTAATATAAAATAGTTGAACAGGAGTTTAATTTATTATGGAGGTGCTATGTCTAGTATGAATACGAACGAAAGAATCGTGCCCCTCCTACCATTAAGAGGCGTTCTCGTATATCCAACGATGGTTTTGCATCTTGATGTAGGACGTGATAAATCGATACAAGCACTAGAGCAGGCGGCAATGGATGAAAATATCATCTTTTTAGCAATGCAAAAAGAAATGAATATCGATGATCCGAAAGAAGATGACATATATAGTGTAGGTACAGTGGCGAAAGTGAAGCAAATGTTAAAATTGCCGAACGGTACGCTTCGTGTCCTTGTGGAAGGTTTACATAGAGCAGAAGTAATAGAGTTTATCGAAGAAGAAAATGTAGTACAAGTGTCTATTAAAACGGTAACTGAAGAAGTAGAAGATGATTTAGAAGAGAAAGCTTTTATGCGTACGTTACTGGAGCATTTCGAACAATATATTAAAGTTTCGAAAAAAGTTTCAAATGAAACTTTTGCAACGGTAGCTGATGTGGAAGAACCAGGGAGATTAGCTGATTTAATTGCTTCTCACTTGCCGATTAAAACGAAGCAGAAACAAGAGATTTTAGAGATTGTATCTGTAAAAGAACGATTACAAACACTTATTTCAATTATTCAAGATGAACAAGAGTTACTTAGCCTAGAAAAGAAAATTGGGCAAAAAGTGAAACGTTCCATGGAGCGCACGCAAAAAGAATATTTCTTACGTGAGCAAATGAAGGCGATTCAAACTGAACTTGGCGACAAAGAAGGCAAGGGCGGAGAAGTAGAAGAACTTCGTGAGAAAATTGAACAGTCGGGAATGCCGGAAGAAACAATGAAGGCTGCCCTGAAAGAATTAGATCGTTATGAAAAGTTACCAGCAAGTTCTGCGGAGAGTGGTGTTATTCGCAATTATATTGATTGGTTATTAGCGCTTCCGTGGACAGAGGCAACAGAAGATATAATTGATCTTGCTCATTCGGAAGAGATTTTAAATAATGATCATTACGGTCTTGAAAAAGTGAAAGAGCGTGTACTTGAATATTTAGCTGTACAGAAGTTAACGAATTCATTAAAAGGACCTATCCTTTGTTTAGTAGGCCCTCCTGGGGTCGGCAAAACTTCGTTAGCGCGTTCAATTGCAACATCATTGAATCGTAACTTCGTCCGTGTATCTCTTGGTGGTGTGCGTGATGAATCTGAAATTCGTGGTCACCGTCGTACATATGTTGGAGCAATGCCAGGACGCATTATTCAAGGTATGAAAAAGGCGAAAACAGTTAATCCAGTCTTCTTATTAGATGAGATTGATAAAATGTCTAACGATTTCCGTGGAGATCCATCAGCGGCATTACTTGAAGTATTAGATCCAGAACAAAACCATAACTTCAGTGATCATTACATTGAAGAACCATATGATCTATCAAAAGTTATGTTTGTAGCAACTGCTAATACACTTTCAAGTATTCCAGGTCCATTACTTGACCGTATGGAAATCATTTCGATTGCTGGCTATACAGAACTTGAAAAAGTACACATTGCTCGTGAGCATTTATTGCCGAAACAATTAAAAGAACATGGCTTACGAAAAGGTAATTTACAAGTGCGTGATGAAGCGCTGCTTGAGATTATTCGTTATTATACACGTGAGGCTGGTGTTCGTACGCTAGAGCGCCAAATTGCAAAAGTTTGCCGTAAAGTAGCGAAGATTATCGTTACAGCAGAACGTAAACGTATCGTTGTGACAGAGAAAAAGATTGTTGATTTACTTGGTAAACACATATTCCGTTATGGGCAAGCTGAAAAAACAGACCAAGTTGGTATGGCAACAGGTCTAGCTTACACAGCAGCAGGCGGCGATACACTTGCCATTGAAGTTTCTGTAGCGCCAGGAAAAGGGAAACTAATTTTAACAGGGAAACTTGGGGATGTTATGAAAGAATCAGCACAAGCTGCGTTTAGTTATATACGTTCTCGTGCAGAAGAGCTTCAGATCGATCCGAATTTCCATGAGAAAAATGATATTCATATTCACGTTCCAGAAGGAGCAGTTCCAAAAGACGGACCGTCAGCAGGTATTACGATGGCAACGGCACTTATTTCTGCGCTAACAGGTATTCCTGTAAGTAAAGAAGTGGGTATGACAGGTGAAATTACACTTCGTGGTCGTGTATTACCAATTGGTGGTTTAAAAGAAAAAACATTAAGTGCTCACCGCGCAGGCTTAACAAAAATTATTTTGCCAGCAGAAAACGAGAAAGATTTAGATGATATTCCAGAGAGCGTAAAAGAAAACCTTACGTTTGTGCTTGCATCTCATTTAGATGAAGTATTGGAGCACGCATTAGTAGGAGTGAAACAATGAAAGTAACAAAAGCAGATATTGTAATTAGTGCTGTTAAACCAGAACAATATCCAGACAGTGATTTACCAGAAATTGCATTAGCAGGTCGTTCAAATGTGGGGAAGTCTTCCTTTATTAATAAAATTTTAAATCGTAAAAAGTTAGTGCGTATTTCTTCTAAACCAGGAAAAACGCAAACGCTGAACTTTTTCTTAATCAATGAGATGATGCACTTTGTTGACGTTCCAGGTTATGGATATGCAAAAGTATCTAAATCAGAGCGCGCTGCATGGGGGAAAATGATTGAAACGTACTTTACAACTCGTGAGCAATTAGACGCAGCTGTATTAGTAGTTGATTTACGTCACCAACCAACAAGTGATGACGTGATGATGTATGATTTCTTAAAGCATTATGAAATCCCAACAATTATTATTGCGACGAAAGCCGATAAAATTCCGAAAGGGAAATGGCAAAAGCATTTAAAAGTTGTAAAAGAAACGCTTGCTGTTGAAATTGGCGATGAAATTGTTCTATTCTCTTCTGAAACAGGACTTGGAAAAGAAGAAGCGTGGAAAGCAATTCATAAATTTACAAAAACAAAAAACGCGTGACGAATGTCGCGCGTTTTTGTTTTGCTAAATTTTTTAGCGTACGTTTAATGTAACTTCAATATTTCCTCGTGTTGCTTTCGAGTAAGGACATACACCGTGAGCCGCTTCTACAAGTTCTTGTGCTTCGCTATGTGAAACGCCAGCCACATGTACATCAAGTACAGCAGATAGACCGAAACCACCATCTGTATCTTTTCCGATAGAAACGTGAGCAGTTACTTCTGTACTTTCTACTTTCACACGTTTTGTACGAATGACAAGTTGTAATGCACTATCGAAACAAGCTGCATAACCAGCTGCAAATAGTTGTTCTGGATTTGTTGCTTCTCCGCCTGCACCACCTAGTGCTTTCGGCATTTTTACATCAAGATTTAATATGCCATCATCTGAAACTACTTTCCCATTTCTTCCACCTGTTGCTGTTACTGAAGCAGTATATAATTTATCCATATTTATTCCCCTTTTCCATCATTAATTGTTTTCATTGTGTCAATTAGTTTATTTAGTTGAATTAATAAAGAGCGATATTCTTGCTCTGTAATTCCTAAGTTTGTAGCCATCGTTGTCGGTAATGAACAAGCCTTTTCCTTTAAATCGTTGCCTTGTTCTGTTAATTCAATACAAACTTTTCGCTCGTCTTCTTTGGAACGAACACGTTTTACAAGTTTTAATGATTCCATGCGTTTTAACATAGGTGTTAACGTACCAGAATCTAAAAATAGACGTTCTCCAATTTCTTTTACTGTTAGTCCATCTTGCTCCCATAGTACGAGTAAAGTAATGTACTGGGGATACGTAATACCCATTTCTTCTAAATAAGGTCGATAAAAACGAGTAACCTCTCTAGAGCAGGCGTAAATAGAAAAACAAAGTTGGTTATCTAGATGCAAAGAGTCCTCTGTCATAAATAACTCCCTTCCAATTAAGTTGTGCACAATTTAATTTTGTAAAACCAATATAACGAAAAAGAAATACAATGTCAAATACATTGTATTGAGAAAGTCTTTGTTGCATTTTGGAACAATCATACATATTTTCCTTCATGATGAAAGAAGATAGGGAAGATGATGTTATAATTTATATGGAATAGTTTCCATCACTTGATTATGAGGGCTTTTTTTGGTAACGTACAAATAGAGTTATTAATTTATAATCATTATAAAGTAGAAGTTTTTTTATTAGTGTTACTGAATCTCCTTTATTACATACGGAGAATAATTAAAAAATAATCGGTTGTTCACACGATTGTCAGATTCATAAGAGGAAAGTTGTATTATGATAGTAGATAAAGTGATAAAACGGGTGAAGGGGGACATGCTGCGTGCATATTCTTGTTGTTAGTGTAAATTATCGAACAGCCCCTGTAGAATTTCGTGAGAAACTCACATTTCAGGCAGCAGAACTAGAGCGAGCGATGACTACATTACAAAATCAAAAGAGCGTGTTAGAGAATGTCATTGTATCAACTTGTAATCGCACTGAGATTTATGCTGTTGTCGATCAATTACACACGGGACGGTATTATATTAAGAAGTTTTTAGCTGATTGGTTTCAGCTTGAAATAGAAGAAGTCGCGCCATATTTAACTATTTTTGAACAAGATGGTGCAATAGATCATTTATTCCGCGTAACGTGCGGTTTAGATTCTATGGTAGTCGGAGAAACGCAGATTTTAGGTCAAATAAAAGATAGCTTTTTAGAAGCGCAACAAGTTAAAGCAACAGGCACAATTTTTAATGAATTGTTTAAGCAAGTCATTACATTAGCAAAACGTGCCCACTCAGAAACAACAATCGGGGAAAGTGCGATGTCTGTTAGTTATGCTGCTGTTGAGCTTGGAAAGAAAATATTTGGCGAGTTAACAGATTGTCATGTGCTTATTCTTGGTGCTGGTAAAATGGGCGAACTTGCACTGCAAAACTTATATGGAAGTGGTGCTCGTAAAGTAACAGTTATGAATAGGACGCTTTCGAAAGCAGAAGTAATGGCTGAGAAATATATGGGACATGCAAAATCGTTAAGCGAATTACAATGTGCATTATTAGAAGCAGATATTTTAATTAGTTCAACTGGTGCATCGGAGTATGTCATTACGAAAGAGATGATGACGAAGGTAGAGAAAATGCGCTCTGGTCGCCCTTTGTTTATGGTTGACATTGCAGTGCCACGTGATATTGATCCAGCGATTGATGAGCTAGAAGGTTCTTTCTTGTATGATATTGATGATTTACAAGGAGTAGTGGAGGCAAACCGTGCTGAGCGTTTGAAAGAAGCAGAGAAAATTCAATTTATGATTGAAGAGGAAATTGTTCTATTTAAAACGTGGTTAAGTACACTTGGTGTTGTTCCATTAATATCAGCTCTTCGTGATAAGGCACTTGCAATCCAAAGTGAAACGATGGTAAGCCTAGAGCGAAAAATACCAAACCTTAGTGATCGTGAGAAAAAAGTCATTAGTAAGCATACGAAAAGTATTATTAATCAATTATTAAAAGACCCAATTTTAGTAGCGAAAGAAATAGCTGCTGAAGAGGGAGCGAGCGAAAAATTAGCGTTATTTGCGAAGATTTTCGATTTAGAAACGGAAGACGTAGAGAGTTGTGCGGAAGAAGTAGAACATAAAAAAGTGTGGACACCATCCGTTCCATCTTTATAATTTGGAAGGATGATCGGATGAGTTTTTTAAATAACAGTATTATTTATCATATTGCAATTATTTTATATGCTTGTAGCATTAGTTTATATTTTATAGATTATTTCCAAAGTAACCGAAAGGCGAACCGATTTGCTTTTTGGTTACTTGCGATTGTATGGGTCCTGCAGTCTATTTTTATGTTGCTTAGGGCTACAGATTCAGAAACGAATCCTATTTTAACTTTATTATCAGGGATTTATTTTTATGTTTGGTTATTGATTACGATGTCGTTAGTCATTAATCGATTTATGAGAATCGACTTTTTAGTCTTTTTTACAAATGTTGTTGCATTTGGCGTAAGCGCTTTTTCTATTTTTACACCGCTCGGAAAGATGTCGCCAGTACTTGCGGAACAATTAGTTTCAGAACTTGTATACGTGCATGTCGGTATGGCAATTATTTCTTACGCAACGTTTACTGTATCGTTCATTTTTTCTATTATGTACTTATTACAATATCGCCTATTAAAAAAGAAAAAATGGAATGCGAGATTAAGAAGGTTAGGGAATTTACCGAAGCTAGAATCTATGTCTTACGGATTAAATTTATTTTCTGTTCCATTTTTCTTACTAGCAATTTTATTAGGATGTATATGGGGATATACAAAATTGGATAATTTCCATTGGTATGATACGAAAGTAATCGGATCTTTTGTCGTTCTATTTGTGTATTGCACAGGTTTATATTTACGAGCGGCAGATGTGTTGCAAGGTAAGAAAATTGTACAGTGGAATATCGGATCGTTTCTCGTAATGCTAGTAAACATTTTTCTATTAAGCAGTTTATCCAATTTCCACTTTTGGTATTTATAATGAGGAGAGAGAATTATGCGCAAAATTATTGTAGGATCACGAAAGAGTAAACTAGCATTAACGCAAACAAACTGGTTTATTGATCAGTTAAAAGCCCTAGGTCTACCATATGAATTTGAAGTGAAAGAAATTGTCACAAAAGGTGATGTTATTTTAGATGTTACTCTTTCAAAAGTAGGCGGCAAAGGCTTGTTTGTAAAAGAGATTGAACATGCGCTACTTACGAAAGAAATCGATATGGCTGTACATAGTATGAAAGATATGCCAGCCGTACTTCCAGAAGGTTTAATGATTGGCTGTACACCAAAGCGTGTTGACCCTCGTGATGCTTTTATCTCAAAAAATGGAGCATCGTTTAAAGAGTTAGCGGAAGGTGCTATTTTAGGTACGAGTAGTTTAAGACGTAGTGCACAGCTACTCGCTGCGAGACCAGATTTACAAGTTAAGTGGATTCGCGGGAATATCGATACACGTTTACGTAAATTAAAAGAAGAAGATTACGATGCGATTATTTTAGCGACAGCTGGATTACAAAGAATGGGCTGGGATGATGAAGTTATTACAGAACATTTAGATGAAGCGTTATGTGTACCTGCTGTAGGACAAGGTGCATTAGCGATTGAGTGTCGTGAGGATGATAAGGATTTATTGCAATTGTTAGCGCATATTAATGATACGATAACAGAAAGAACAGTGGCAGCGGAGCGAGTATTTCTTCATAAACTTGAAGGTGGATGCCAAGTTCCAATTGCTGGATATGCAACCCTTACAGAAAACGATGCAATCGAATTAACAGCTCTTGTCGGCTCTATGGATGGCTCTGTTTTATTAAAAGAGACAGTAGTGGGTACTAATCCTGAGGAAGTAGGATTAGAGGCCGCGGACCGTTTAATTAAGCAAGGCGCCAAAGAACTCATTCTTGCTGCAAATAAGGAGCAACAATAAATATGAACGCTCTCGCTGGAAAAACGGTATTGATTACACGTGCCCAGCATCAAGCGAAACAAATGAGTGTAGCAGTGAAAGAAAAGAGCGGAATTCCATTGGAAATTCCGCTTTTGCGTATGGAAGGTATGTCTCATAGGCAAATTCAACATATTGAAGAGCAGCTACATTCATACGACTGGGTTATTTTTACGAGCAGAAATGGTGTAGCTTTTTTTATAGATAGTTTAAAAAAGAAACTACCACTAACCATTAAAATCGCTGCGGTAGGTGTGAAAACAAAATTAGAGTTAGAAAAAAGGGGCTATCAAGTTCATTTTGTTCCCACTTCATTTGTTGCAGAAGCATTTGCAGAAGAGTTTCTAAAAGAATTAAGTGGAAATGAACGTATTTTATTTCCGAAAGGGAATTTAGCAAGAGAGGTAATTCCGGTTGCCCTACGGGAAATTGGTATTTCTCTAGATGAGCTAACCGTATACGGTACGAAAGTGAATATAGAAAAAAAGCAAGAGCTTATAGCGGCATTGAAGTTAGGGAAAGTAGACATTATTACATTTACGAGCCCTTCAACTGTTACTAGTTTTGTTCGTTTACTTAAGGGTACAAACTGGAGAGAATGGACAAAAAAATGTACAATTGCTTGTATAGGACCTATTACGGAAAAAGAGGCAAGTCTTTATTTTCCGTCTGTTATTGTGCCGAAAGAGTACACTGTAGAAGCATTACTACAATGTGTTTGTGAATCTATAAAATGAAAGAATGGGGATAGAAATCTATGAACTCTTTACAATTTAATCGTCATCGTCGTTTAAGACAAAGCGGGGGCATGCGTGCGCTTGTGCGTGAAACGTTTTTACATACGGAAGATTTTATTTACCCTATTTTTGTATTAGAAGGTGAAAATGTTCGTAATGAAGTTCCTTCTATGCCAGGCGTATATCAAATGTCTTTAGATTTATTGCAAGCTGAAATGCAAGAAGTTGTTGATTTAGGTATTCGTTCTGTTATTGTATTTGGTTTACCTGCTGAAAAAGATGAAGTTGGATCATCAGCATATTGTGATCATGGAATTGTACAACGTGCTATTCAGCAAATTAAAGGTGATTTCCCTGAGCTAGTAGTAGTTGCAGACACATGTTTATGTCAATTTACAAGCCATGGTCATTGCGGTGTAATTGAAGATGGTATTATTTTAAATGACGAGTCTCTTGCAGTTCTTGCGAAAACAGCTGTAAGTCAAGCGAAAGCAGGAGCGGACATTATTGCGCCATCAAACATGATGGACGGCTTCGTAACAGCAATTCGCCATGCATTAGACGAAAATGGTTTTGGACACGTGCCAGTTATGTCGTACGCTGTGAAATATTCATCAGCATTTTATGGACCATTCCGCGATGCTGCGCACGGTGCACCGCAATTTGGTGACCGTAAAACATATCAAATGGATCCGGCAAACCGTATGGAAGCATTCCGTGAAGCAGAATCAGATGTAATGGAAGGTGCAGACTTCTTAATCGTAAAACCAGCGCTTTCTTACTTAGATATCGTTCGTGATGTGAAAAATAACTTTAATTTACCAGTTGTCGCTTATAATGTAAGTGGTGAATATTCGATGATTAAAGCGGCAGCGCAAAATGGTTGGATTAATGAAAAAGAAGTTGTTCTTGAAAAATTAATTAGTATGAAACGTGCAGGAGCAGATTTAATTATTACGTATCATGCAAAAGATGCAGCAAGATGGTTACAAGAAGGAGGCGCTAAATAATGAAAAAGTTTGATAAGTCAATTGCAGCGTTTGAAGAGGCGCAAGACTTAATGCCTGGTGGCGTAAATAGCCCGGTTCGTGCCTTTAAGTCTGTTGGGATGAATCCGTTGTTTATGGAGCGTGGAAAAGGCTCTAAAGTATATGATATCGATGGGAATGAATACATCGACTACGTATTATCATGGGGTCCTTTAATTCATGGTCATGCAAATGATCGTGTTGTAGAAGCGTTAAAATCTGTTGCTGAAAGAGGTACAAGCTTCGGTGCACCAACAGAAATTGAAAATAAATTAGCAAAACTTGTTATTGAGCGCGTGCCATCAATTGAGATTGTGCGTATGGTTAACTCTGGAACGGAAGCAACAATGAGTGCACTACGTTTAGCTCGTGGTTATACAGGTCGTAATAAAATCTTGAAATTTATCGGTTGTTACCACGGTCATGGTGATTCGTTATTAATTAAAGCTGGTTCTGGTGTGGCGACTTTAGGTTTACCAGATAGTCCTGGTGTACCAGAAGGTGTAGCGAAAAATACGATTACAGTAGCTTATAACGATTTAGAAAGTGTAAAATACGCGTTTGAACAATTCGGTGATGATATTGCTTGTGTAATTGTAGAACCAGTAGCAGGAAATATGGGGGTTGTTCCTCCGCAGCCTGGATTTTTAGAAGGTCTTCGTGAAGTAACAGAACAAAACGGTGCATTGCTTATTTTTGATGAAGTAATGACAGGGTTCCGAGTAGCTTATAATTGTGGCCAAGGTTATTATGGCGTAACGCCTGATTTAACATGCTTAGGTAAAGTAATCGGTGGTGGTTTACCAGTAGGAGCATACGGTGGTAAAGCGGAAATTATGCGCCAAGTTGCGCCAAGCGGACCGATTTACCAAGCTGGTACTTTATCAGGTAACCCACTTGCAATGGCGGCAGGTTATGAAACGTTAGTACAGTTAACGCCAGAATCATATGTAGAATTTGAGCGTAAAGCTGAAATGTTAGAAGCTGGATTACGTAAAGCAGCTGAAAAACATGGCATTCCTCACCATATTAACCGTGCAGGCTCTATGATTGGTATTTTCTTTACAGATGAACCCGTTATTAATTACGATGCAGCAAAATCTTCAAACTTAGAATTCTTTGCGGCTTACTATCGTGAAATGGTAGAACAAGGTGTATTCTTACCGCCATCTCAATTCGAAGGTTTATTCTTATCGACAGCACATAGTGATGCAGATATTGAAGCGACGATTGCAGCAGCTGAAATTGCAATGTCAAAATTAAAAGCGTAATGTATTAGAGAAAATCGCTCTCCATAAGGGGAGCGATTTTTTTTATTCATAAAGTAAGCTTTCCGCACATAAATCTGTAATGACATATAGTTTGGGAGGGGGAAAAGAAGTGGCTGCAGATCATTCATTACGATTTTCATTAAAAGAATCTGTGTGGTTCCAAAAAGGACAGGAAGTCGAAGAACTTTTGTCAATTTCGTTAGATCCAGACGTTGAGATAGAAGAGCTTGATCATGAAGTAATCGTGAGAGGACAATTAGATTTAACGGGAGAGTATGTTGCACGAAAAGATGATTCAGCGTATTCATTAAGAGAACTATCGCCAGCAAAGTCAATTGATTATGTAGAAACAAGAGAAGATGGGGTTAATGAACTTGTTCATTCCTTTCCACTTGAAATATCAATTCCGAGAAATCGAGTGAAAGTAATTGAAGAGCTATATGTATCAATCGAGGAATTTGATTATGAATTAAAGGAAAATGGTTGCTTACAATTATTAGCGGATATATCTATTACCGGTTTGTGTGATGAAGAGAGAAGCGAGGATGAAGTTGAAGAGGAAGAAACGGTGTATGCTGAGTTAGAAGAAGATTCAGCGCAAGAGGATGAAAATAGACCGGCGCCGCATGTAGAAGAACCAGCATATAAGGAATCAGATGAGTGGGAAGATTACGCATTTGAACCGTTCCAATTAGAGGAAAGAAAAGAGCAGGAATTAGAAGAAGAGAAAATAGAAGAACATGAATTTGTGGAACGTGAAGAGGAGCAAGAAACAACGCCGCAATTTGAACTGTTCGGACGAAAAGATTTCAAGAAAGAAAAAGCAAAAAAGCAGGAAGAACAAGAAGAAGAGTACTCACAGCGAGATGAAAATGCGCTTTATTTAACAAAACTATTTACGAAAGAACCGGAAGAAGAATTTACAAAGTTAAGAATGTATTTCGTGCAAGAAGGGGATACAATTGAATCTATTGCAGACCGTTATGAAACGTCTGTACAAAATTTACACCGTGTCAATCAAACAGAAGATATATTTTTAAATACGGGGCAAATTATTTATATTCCCGTTTCAAGGGTAAAGACGAAATAAGGAAGTGAGTGTTTTCACTCACTTCCTTTCTTAGAGGCTATGTTTTGAATAGAAAGGGTTATTCGTATGGATATTGAGTTGCGAAATCACTATGAACCTATCGTGAGGCAATATAGATTGGATACGCAGCATATGGAAGAGCACGGAAATGTAATGAAAATTTATACGAATCAAGGTCCATATGCACTCAAGAAAATAGAAGGCAGAAAGTTAGAGCGGAATAACTTTCTGCATCATATTCAATATTTGAAGGAGAAAGGTTTTTCAAATTATGTACCTATATATCATGCGACGGATGGAAGTTATATTTTAAGTGACGGGACGTATAATTATTATTTAATGCCTTGGTTAGAACGTGCAGAAGGAAACGGTGATGACAATGATCAATACCATAAAATGTTTCAGACACTTGGAACGTTGCATCAAAAAACTGTGAAGGAAGAAACGTATACGGAAGAAGATTTAGAAAAACATTATACAAGTATATCCGATCGTTGGGAAAATGATGGTGAGATGTTAGAAGAGTTTCTCGTAGAATCTGAATCAAAATGGTATATGTCCCCGTTTGAATTGCAATATTGTACGTACTATCATCATGTAATGAGAGCGCGTGAATTTGCAACGAAGCAATTAAATGAGTGGAACGATGCGATGAAAGAAAAAGAGAAAACGCGTATTACTTTTGTGCATGGTAATGTGTCACTTAATCATTTTTTATTTGACTATGAGCGGAATGGCTATTTTATTAGTTTAGAAAAATCGAAGTTTGCAACGCCTGTGCAAGATATAGTAGGTTTTTATTCACGGTCTTTAAACACATATCCAATCGCAAGAAGTGATCGGTTTGAATGGTTTCAAATGTATCAAAAAAATTTCCCTTTTACGAAAGAAGAGCAACTACTTATGTTTGCGTATATGACGTATCCATCGCAATTTATTCGGCAAATCCAGTCTTATAAGAAAAGAAGAGATAATCGCAACGAGGAAAATGAACTGCGCGGAGTAAAGAGTTTGCAACAATCGCATTGGCTCGTTAGCAATATAGAATATTTCCTGTCGCAATTACAAGCTGCCCAGCAAGGGAACGGATAAAGTAAAGGCATTCTCCGCTGATGATTAGCCTTCACCAATTGGGCGTTTACGGGCAGCAGGGCTCCCATCTAACTTCTTTGCTTCAGCTGAGTTTTGAGGTGAAGGTCTTACTGCCCGCAAATAGCGGGGGAAAGAAGATAAGTAGAGGATTCTACTTATCTTCTTTTTTTTGCACGAAAAGCTGTAGTTTTAAATTTATCTTGACGAATAAGGTTTCGTTTTTTACACTATTGTATATAATTATTAACAATCATATAAATGCCTTGAAGGGGAAGAGTATAACATGAAACGTCTTCAGAGAGGAGAATCATTAGCTGAGAGATTCTCTAGATAGTTATGTTAGAAGGTAGCCCTGGAGCATCTTTTCTGAACGGAATAGTTCTTATTAGGAAAAGACGGATTTGTCCGTTATCAAATTAAGAGTATAAGCAAATTATGAATTTGTTTGTAAATAAAGGTGGTACCGCGATGTCCCTCGTCCTTTTTGGATGAGGGACATTTTTTATTTTAAGGAGGGAAAATAATGTCAAACACGGAAAAGAATTTACCAACTAAATATGATCATATGTCCGTTGAAGAAGGCCTTTATCAATGGTGGCTTGAAGGCAAATATTTTGAAGCAACAGGAGACGAGAAGAAACAACCGTATACAATTGTAATTCCACCTCCGAACGTAACTGGTAAGTTACACCTAGGTCATGCTTGGGATACAACTCTTCAAGATATTTTAACTCGTACGAAGCGTATGCAAGGATACGATGTACTATGGCTTCCAGGAATGGACCATGCTGGTATCGCAACACAAGCGAAAGTAGAAGGAAAACTTCGTGAAGAAGGTATTTCACGTTACGATCTTGGCCGTGAAAAATTCCTTGAAAAAGCTTGGGAGTGGAAAGAAGAGTACGCTTCTCACATTCGTCAACAATGGGGGAAAGTTGGTTTAGGACTAGACTATTCTCGTGAACGATTCACATTAGACAAAGGTTTATCAGATGCGGTTAATAAAGTATTCGTTCAATTATACGAAAAAGGCTTAATTTACCGTGGTGAATATATCATCAACTGGGATCCAGCAACACGTACAGCTCTTTCTGATATTGAAGTAATTCATAAAGAAGTTCAAGGTGCATTCTACCATATGAACTATCCGTTAACAGATGGTTCTGGTCACATTCGTCTTGCGACAACTCGTCCAGAAACGATGCTTGGTGATACAGCAGTAGCAGTTCATCCAGAAGACGATCGTTACAAACATTTAATCGGAAAAACAGTTACACTTCCAATCGTAGGCCGTGAGATTCCGATTATTGCTGATGAGTACGTAGAAAAAGATTTCGGAACGGGCGTTGTAAAAATTACACCAGCTCATGACCCGAATGACTTTGAAGTAGGTAACCGTCATGACTTACCACGCATATTAGTAATGAACGAAGATGGAACAATGAACGAAAAAGCTGGTAAGTATAACGGTATGGATCGTTTCGAATGCCGTAAAGAATTAGTAAAAGACTTACAAGAAGCTGGCGTATTAGTAGAAATCGAGCCACATATGCATTCAGTAGGTCATAGTGAGCGTAGCGGTGCAGTTGTTGAGCCTTATTTATCAACACAGTGGTTCGTAAAAATGGCTCCACTTGCTGAAAAAGCAGTAGCGCTTCAACAAAAAGAAGAAGAAAAAGTAACGTTCGTACCAGAGCGTTTTGAAAACACATATTTACGTTGGATGGAAAATATTCATGACTGGTGTATTTCTCGTCAATTATGGTGGGGACACCGTATTCCAGCTTGGTACCATAAAGAAACTGGTGAAGTATACGTAGGTACAGAAGCACCAGCAGATATTGAAAACTGGAATCAAGATAACGACGTACTTGATACATGGTTCAGTTCAGCGTTATGGCCATTCTCAACACTTGGTTGGCCAAATGAAGATTCAGCAGATTTCAAACGTTACTATTCAACAGATGCACTAGTAACGGGTTATGATATCATCTTCTTCTGGGTATCTCGTATGATTTTCCAAGGTTTAGAGTTTACAGGAGAGCGTCCATTTAAAGATGTATTAATTCACGGTTTAGTTCGTGACGAGCAAGGTCGTAAGATGAGTAAATCTCTTGGTAACGGTATTGACCCAATGGATGTTATCGAGAAGTACGGTGCAGATGCAATGCGTTTCTTCTTATCAACAGGAAGTGCACCAGGTCAAGATTTACGTTTCAGCATGGAAAAAGTAGAATCTACTTGGAACTTCATTAATAAAATTTGGAACGCATCACGTTTCGTATTAATGAACATGGATGATATGAAGTATGAAGAAATCGATTTAACTGGTGAAAAATCAGTAGCAGATAAGTGGATCTTAACGCGCTTAAACGAAACAATCGAAAGCGTAACACGTAACATGGATAAATATGAGTTCGGTGAAGCTGGTCGTTCATTATACAACTTCATTTGGGACGATTTCTGTGATTGGTATATTGAAATGGCGAAACTTCCACTATACGGTGAAGATGAAGCAGCTAAGAAAACAACTCGTTCTATTTTAGCTTACGTATTAGATCAAACAATGCGTCTATTACACCCATTCATGCCATTCGTAACAGAGAAAATTTGGCAACATTTACCGCATGAAGGCGAGTCTATTACAGTAGCTGCGTGGCCAACAGTTCGCGAAGATTTACAAGATACGGAAGCTGCGGCAGAAATGCACCTTCTAGTTGATATCATTCGCTCTGTTCGTAACATCCGTGCAGAAGTAAATACGCCAATGAGCAAAAAAGTTCAAATGCAAATTAAAGCAAAAGATGAGGCTGTACTTGCTCAACTTACGAAAAACAGCTCTTACATTGAGCGTTTCTGTAACCCAAGCGAATTAACAATTCAAACAGACTTACAAGCGCCAGAAAAGGCAATGACTGCAATCGTATCAGGTGCAGAGTTATTCTTACCGTTAGCTGATCTTATCAATCTTGATGAAGAGAGAGCTCGTCTTGAGAAAGAACTTGAGAAGTTCGATAAAGAAGTAGAACGTGTACAGAAGAAACTTTCTAACCAAGGTTTCGTAGCGAAAGCTCCTGCAGCGGTTATTGAAGGAGAGCGTGCGAAAGAGCAAGATTACCTAGAAAAACGCGAAGCAGTTCGTCAACGTCTAGCAGATCTTGAAAAGTAAAAATGTTTTTAGAGACTCACTATATTGGTGAGTCTCTTTTCTTTGCGTATAATAGAACTATGAAAGTTGTCTATTGAAAGGGGAAAAACATACGTGATACATACATACGAAGAAGCGATAGGGTGGATCCATAGCCGATTGAAATTTGGAATTAAACCAGGATTAGAAAGAATGAGATGGATGTTAGAAGAACTTGGAAATCCAGAGCGTCATATAAAATGTGTTCATCTTGCTGGTACAAATGGAAAAGGTTCAACGTTAACATATATGCGTTACATGTTAGAAGGCGCGAAATATAAGGTAGGAACGTTTACCTCTCCTTACATCGAATCATTTAATGAACGCATTAGTGTGAATGGAACACCAATTGCAGACGAAGAGATTACTGAACTTGTAAAGATGGTAAAACCAGTCGTTGAAAAACTAGATGAAACGGATTTAGGGGAAGCGACAGAGTTTGAAATTATTACTGTTATGGCGATTTGCTATTTCGGTAAAGTCAATTTCTGTGATGTTGTTTTATTTGAAACAGGGCTTGGTGGACGTTTTGACTCTACCAATGTTATACACCCTGTCCTCACGATTATTACGAATATCGGTCACGATCATATGCATATTTTAGGAAATACACTAGGGGAAATTGCATATGAAAAGGCGGGGATTATTAAGTCTGGCGTGCCGGTAATTACTGGTGTACAAGATGAAGAAGCTTTGCAAGTCATTCAAAATGTTGCAAAGGAAAACCATGCAAACTTATACGAACTTAGCAAGCATTTTACAGCGTTACATAAACAGTCTAATGAAGATGGGGAACAGTTTGATTTTACTTGTCCTTTTTCCGCATTTGAAGATTTGCAAATCTCAATGAAAGGCATTCATCAAGTAGGAAATGCAGCGTTAGCACTTATGGCAGTAATGTATGTAAAAACATATTTATCATTTTTAATTGAAGAAGAGGAAATAAGAACGGGATTACTGGAAGCATATTGGATTGGGCGCTTTGAAAAGTTGCAAAGTAACCCGGATATTATTATAGATGGTGCTCATAATCCAGAAGGTATCGAAAGCCTTGTGAAAACAGTAGAAGCGCATTACAAAGATAAAAATGTAATAGTGTTATTTACTGCTCTTGGTGATAAACAATTACATAACATGGTAGGCCAATTAGAAACCATTGCAGATGAAATTATTTTTACAACATTCGCCTTTGATCGTGCTATTTCTGCTGATAAGCTTGCATCATATTCACAGAAAGAATCAAAATTAGTTTTTGAAAATTGGAAAGAGGCAATTGATACAAAAGTTGAAATGATAGCAGAAAATGATGTTTTTATCATAACGGGTTCTCTTTATTTCATTTCTGAAGTACGAAAATATATTCGCGAGAAAAACTAGATAGTCTTTGCTATCTAGTTTTTTTGTTCTACAAATGAAGTCAAATGCATACATATAAGATAAATATATAGGGTTATTTGGCGAATTCCTCTGACAAATATCTCGTTTTTTTATGAAATGAATATGATATGATGCGGACAACGATAAGAGGTGAGGTGTGAGTGTATGGACAAGCAATCACGAACGATCTCAGTGAAAGTGAAAGGAACAGAAGCGAAGTATGAGGAAAAAAAGAAAGATGAATTTGAATGGATGGTAGTAGAAAGTGAACGACCGAAAAATGTTGTTCCGTTTCAAAAAGCGAAATCAATGTCTGTGGAAAAATACCGAAAGAAGTGGAGTAATACATTAATTGTAATCGTTGCAACTGCAATCATTATCGGTACGGCGTTTGGAATGGGGATGCTTCATTTACTTACTGGACAAGGAACGACAGGAGGAAGTGAAGTGACAGCTTCAAGGCCGACTGGAAATGGAGAATCAAGGGTGGGTGGAACGGCAGAACAAACACCAGCACCGAAAGAAGAAAAACAAAAAGCACAGGCAGGAACGTCATTGGATCCGATGAAATTATTTTTTGTTCAAGGGGGGCTTTATTCTTCTGAAGAAAAGGGACAGGCAGCTCTTGAAGAATGGAAAGGCAATGGGGGCATTGGTGCTTTGAGACCGAGCGGTGATAAGTATGCAATAGTTGTTGGTATTGCTAGCGATGAACAGTCTATAAATCAATTAATGACTAAGTATAAAAATGATGGTGTCTCCGTTTTAAAAAAGAGCTGGGATATAACAGATAAAGCATTGCTGAAAGATGATAAAGAAGTAGGGACATTTTTAACAAAAGTGCAGCCATTATACACTCATTTAGCAAAATATGCTTCTAGCGTACAAGTTGGTGGAAAAAGCAGCCCAAAAGATATAGAAGCAATTGAAAAAGAATGGAAAAAGGTTGAAAAAGAAGGGGAAAGTATGAAACGAGAAGAAGCAAAGAAACTGTATATGTATACGTCGGTAGCTGTACAAACAGTAAAAGATGGGAAGATGGATAAGGAATCTTTGGCGAAATTAAATCAAGTTATTATTGATGGTTTACTCTCGTATGAAAAAATTGTTTCGTAGAAAGTGAAATGATAGGATAATAAAATGAGTAAGAAAGAAGTACATGTACTTCTTTCTTTTCTTTTGAATTTAGAGCAAAGTGCTTTCTCTATGATGGGAATATAATCGTATGCAATAAAGAAGTGTTATTTTAGTTAGAGAAATTAATATTTCTTTCATTTGTGGGCAAACTATTCCTTTGATACGATTAATATAAATTGTTCTGCTTCATGTGAGAAAGGAAGGAGAAAATATGAGAAAAATAATTTTAGCTTCAGGATCACCTCGGAGGAAGGAATTGCTTGAGTTAGCTAGTGTGCCATTTGAAATCGTTGTAAGTGAAGTAGAGGAAACAATTGGTGCATATTCATCGCCTTCTGATATTGTAATGTCGCTTGCCTTGCAAAAAGCATCAGCGGTGGCAGAAAATAATAGTGATCACATTGTGTTAGGTGCAGATACAATTGTTACATATGAGTCGCGTATTCTTGGTAAGCCTTCTAATGAGGATGAGGCGAAAGAGATGTTACAATTACTATCAGGGAAAACACATGAAGTGTATACAGGTGTTGCGATTATAGCAAAAGAAAAAACGGTTACTTTTTATGAGCGTACAGAAGTTACATTTTGGGAGTTAACAGAAGAGGAAATTGATACATACGTCGCGTCGAAAGAACCTCTTGATAAAGCCGGTAGTTATGGGATTCAAGGTAAAGGATCTATTTTCGTTCAAAATATTCAAGGGGACTACTATAGTGTAGTTGGCTTACCAATCGCACGCCTCGTTCGGGAATTAAAACAATTTGATATTGATGTAACCCATGCGTAAAATTGCATGGGGTTTTCTTTGAGAGAACAAATAAAGGGGTGGAGAGATGAACGGTATTCGTGATGTTGTAAGAGAAGAACAGCCACGGGAGCGTTTATTGTTAGAAGGTGCTGGAAGTTTATCAAATCGAGAGCTTCTCGCAGTGTTACTCAGAACAGGTTCTAAAGAAGAAACAGTTTTAAAGTTGTCAGATAAAATTTTACACCAATTTGATGGCTTACGTATGTTGAAAGATGCAACATTAGAGGAGCTAATTAGTATACATGGTATTGGGATTTCAAAGGCATCGCAACTTATGGCAGCCTTTGAACTAGGCAGAAGAATGGTACGTTTAGAATATCAAAATAGATATAGTATTCGAAGTCCAGAAGATTGTGCGAAATACATGATGGAAGAAATGCGTTTTTTACAACAAGAGCATTTTGTTTGTGTAAATGTAACATAAACACTAATAAAATTCTATATCTAATACTTCTGTAACTCCGTCTTTTTTATCAATTTTGATATTCTCTATAAACATACTCATAAATTGTTTCTTTTCATCAGGAGATAGATGAAACCAATTCTTTTTGATATTATTCACTTTTTCTTTTATCACATCTACATCTATCTCTTGATGGTTATTCACCTCTAAAGTTTGTAACTTTTTTTTAGCAGAATTCAATAATATTTTTGTTTCATTCATCCGTTCTGTAAATTCATCGTCTGTCATTAAGTCGTTTGACCAAGCCTTTTGGTATTTTTCTCTTTGTTTTTCCACTTTTTTAACTTGTTTCTTTAGTATTTCTAATTCGTTATTTTCATTATTTATTTTAGGTACTTGTTCAAATTGTAAATTTGAAATGTAATTCATTAATGCAGATTCTACCTTTCTTTCACTAGTAGCAAAAGGTTTAGTTGTATGTTTATTCAATGCGCACGACTGGCATCGATATTGATTACACTCCACATGTTGCTCATCTTTTTTTCTGTAATATCTGGATCGTTCACTACTTAAACGATTCCCACAATTAGGGCATATTAATTTCATTTGATATATAAAAATTGAATGCGTTTGTCTCTTTTTTATGTTTTGTCTGCTAGATAATATTTTTTGTAATTGTATAAACCGCTCCTTAGTAAGGATTCCTTCATGTGCACCTTCAATTATTTCGTTAGACCACCTTATAGCCCCGTACATGGCGTTATTAGAAAGAATATCTAATATGGTACGTATATGCCATTTGTAGCCCCTTATAGGCTTAACATAGCTGTCTAGATGGATGGCGAGCTGTCTGATAGAGTAACCTTCTTCGATTTTTCTTACCATATCTAAAACCACTTTACTCTCAATCTCATTTATTACAAGTTTGTTATGTTTATTTTTATCGAATCCAAAAGGAGCTTTTGCTGAATATTCTCCTTGTCTAGCTTTTTCTAATTGCCCCATTCGTACACGTTCGCCTAAATTTTCTCGTTCCCATTGAGCAAGTGCAGCAACAATTGTAATGAACATTCGTCCCATTGCTGTAGAAGTATCATACACCTCTGTTGCAGATTTAAAAGCACAGTTATATTTATCAAATGTATCAAGTAACTTGTACAAATCCATAACAGAACGAGTTAAACGATCTAAACGATAAACAAGAACAGTAGTGATTAAGCCTTGCTGAATATGATTTAATAAAATACTTAATTGTGGTCGATTGGTATCCTTTGCTGATACACCTTCATCCACATAAAACTTAAAATTATCCCAGTCTTGTGCTACACAATATGCTTTTAATTTCTCGCGTTGAGCTGAGATAGAAAAACCATCTCGTGCTTGTTCCTCTGTACTTACTCTTATATAAATCCCAACAGTCACTATTATCTCTCCTTTTAAAAAATAGGACAGCTGTACGGGCTGTCCATTAAATTCCTAGCGCTAAGGATTTAATTACTTTTGTATTAGTCTAATGAAACGAAGTACATTACTACTTTACCGTGTATTTTTATATTCGTGGCATCTTCGTAAGATACTGTGTAATCAAAGAAACAATTATCATAAGAATCTGGTCGGAATATTAAACGTTTATTATCCTTGTCATTAAAGAAACGCTTTACACAATAATCACAACCGTTACTAAAAACAACCATGTCATTATCATAAAGTTCTTCTAATGTCACTTCTTTTACAGCAATTAAAGAAGAATGAGGTATGACTTTATTCATTGAATCACCATTAACACGAGTCATAAAAATATCTTCTCTACCTGCCCATTTCCCCATTAATGAATCAGGAATACGTATAGTTTCCAAATCCATTTCTGTCATTCCGTCAACTTGTATAGGTAAACCAGCTGAAATTGAAGTTGGGAAATAAGTGTAATCAGATTCATTTACTAAAGAAATAATTTGATTAGTAGTCTTATACACCTCATTTGTAGATGGAAACAGATCATTAATTGATATATCTAATGCTTGTGCAATTGCGAATAGCACATCTTGTTCAGGTTCATTTGTGCCATTTTCATAAGATGAAATTGTATTATGTTTTTTTCCTATTTGTAAACCTAATTCTTTTTGTGTCATTTTCTTTAGTTTCCTAAAGTTTTTAATTTGTTGACCAACATATTTAGAAACATCTTGTTTCATGAAGTTTCACCTCCTGTCTTATTTCATTATATCATATTTCATGAAGTTTTAAACTAAAAATTTCATATAACAAGAAAATAAATAATAAATTTCATAAAATATGAAAATAATTGTTGAATTATGTCACAACTTCATGTAATATGAAGTTGTCGAAAGTGAGGTGGATTATTTTGCAAAACAAACTAGTATCATTGCGTATGTATAATAGGTTAACACAACAAGATATGGCTAATTTAATAGGAACTGATAAAAGAACATATGTTAATAAAGAGCATGGAGTTACTCAATTTAAAGCCAATGAAATGTTCTTGATCGCTCAAAAGCTAGGCAAAGGTATTGAAGAAATTTTTTTACCAACAAACTTCATGAAACATGAAGTTTCAGAGACGGATGGTGCTATTAATGGAACGAACTGTATTGGATAATCCACCAAGTGAAGAAACAAAGTTAAGAATGGTGGAATTTTTCATGAAAACATCTATCCCTCGTATTTTAGAAGAAGAACGTAAAGAAAAACTAGATAAGGAAGGTGAATAATCATGAAAAACGGTAAAAATCCAACAAAAAAGGAAAAAATGCATATCGAATCATACAATTTAAATCCTGAACATTGGTTAATCTTTAAAAAAGTAAGTAACGAATTACATTTATTACATCGTTATACAAATACAACTAAAGTAATTGCAAAAGTATATTAATTAGGAGGAACGTAGCATGAATCAATTAACAGCAGCAAACGAACAAGCATTAGTATTTGAAAACAACGGAAGAGTAGTAACAGATAGTTTAATGATTGCTGAAATGTTCGAAAAGACACATGACAATGTATTAAAAGATATTAGAAAACAAATTGAATATGCGGGACCTGAATTTTCACTCGTAAATTTTCACGAGTCAAATTATGAAAATGAGCGTGGGCGAAAATACCTTAAGTACAACTTAACAGAAGAAGCTTTCACGCTAGTTGCAATGAGTTACAACACAAAAGAAGCTGTTCAAATGAAAATTAAGTTTATTGAAGAGTTTAAACGAATGAAACAACACATACAAAATCAGCAACAACTTCCTAAAGATCCGATGAGTATTCTGAAACTCACATTTAATGTTTTAGAAGGTCAAAAACAAGAAATTCAAGATATTAAATCAGATGTGAAGGATTTAAGAGAAAACGCTCCTTTATATGCTATCGAATGTGATGAAGTATCAAAGGTTGTAAGAAAGTTAGGGGTTCTTCTATTAGGTGGTAAGGAATCTAATGCTTATAGGGATGTTAGCCTTAGAAAAAAAGTATATAGCGATATTTATAGTCAATTACATAGAGAGTTTGGAATTAGTAGTTATAAAGCTATTAAACGTCATCATTTAGATAGAGCGATTCAAATCATTAATGAAGAATATTCACTTCCAATTATTTTAGAAGAAGAAATTACAGCTACAAATGCACAAATAAATATGGCGGAAGTTCAGTAGGAGGAGCAATCATGCAACAAAAGATTTTAGTAATTACTAGTAATTTCGCAGGTTTTCCAGGTATCAGTGAATTTCACACAAAAGAAGCTGCAAAAGAAGAAGTTAAAAAGTTGATTCAAAAAGGTGTAAGTCCCAAATCAATTCGTGTAACGCAAGAAATCCCTATGAATATTGAAATACAAGTAGATGTTGAGATTTAGAAAGGTTTAGGTGAGAAGAAACAATGGAAGAGAAAAAGATGATTGAGGTTTTTCGATTTAAAACCTTAACAGGTCAAGTTCCAGAAGCAAACGATAAATTCAGAGATATTTATTCTGCAGTTCAATATCAGTACGAAAAAGATTATCAGGTAGTTATTTTAGTGCCAGAGGATGAAGTGCAATTATATCAAGAGTTTGTGCGAAATTGTACGGAATTATTGGAAAGGCTAGAAAAAGAAAATAGTGTGCTAGCTCGTAAACTAGCACACAAATACAATTTTAGACTACGCTAATTGACTTAACAGCGGATGTGAAATAGAAATCAGCATCGAGGCTATCGCTGATTGCGAACATATCATGTGAAAGTAGGAATCCACCAATTCCCAATCTTTCATCTACTGTCTCTAATGCAGATCCTTCTTTTTCAAAATCGCCCTGCCTATTACCTATGTAGGCTTGTTGAAGATAAAACTGTGTTTCACTAGGTTTTTCAGTTTTCGATGAGTTATTAATTCCAACTAAGATAGTATCTTCATGGATTTTAATTTTCTCACCGTCAAGCATATTTATGATTATCATATGTATCACCACCCTTCAAAGGTATATTTTACAGTAAAAATAACGATATAGCATTTATAAAATGCAATGTTGATCTAGATTGTTAAAAGAATGTAGGAGGCAATTAATATGGAAGTCATGATTGATTTAAATACATTTGCTGATGGAGCACTTGCTGAAAGATTTCATCAAGAGTTTGAGCGTGTAATGGAAAATATGGCGGATTTAAATACTGATCCTAAAAAAGCAAGAAAGATTGTTTTAACACTTTCGTTTGCTGGTGATAAAAAGCGTGATGTATGGAATTGTCAGGTTCAAGCCACTTCGAAACTAGCACCAACAGAAGCGGTAGAGTCTAAGATTCTATTAGATATGGACCAAAACGGAAATTTAGTTGGTCAAGAGTTAGCTTCCGGGATCCAGGGACAGTTTTATATGGATCTACAGGGTGATGTGAAAACAGATGTTGGACAACCTGTAGAAGAAGTAGAAGAAAAAGAACAAAATCAGGCTGCTGAGAAGCAAACAGTAGTAATCGATTATATGAAAAGTAAATCTAATTAAGAAAAGGGGAAATAAAAATGACTATGACAAGAGAAGCAATTGAAAAAGTATTAGAGATTGGAACGATTGAAACACATAAAATTGGGGAACAAACTTATTCAACACAACGATTACATCTTGTGCAAGAACCAACACCAGCAGAGATTATTGTTCGTAGTTTATCTGGTTTAGTAGGTTACGTGAAATCAGAATTTGACACAACTGAACCTGTAATGATTCATATTGTAAATCCAACAACGGTAAGTTGCTTTACTGCGGTTAATGGAGATAAGGCTAGAAGTACTTATATCGAAGCACAAGCATCCATTCCACGTTTTAATTTTGGAAATTTTTATGACAGAGAAGAATTTAATATTGCATTGCAATCAGGTTTTGTACAAAACAATCATCGCGACATCGTTTTACAGGTAGTTGGTACCGTTGTAGAAGAAGATGTAAAGGAAATTGGAGATGACGGTGTATCACAAGCTGTAACTGTGAAAACAGGGGTTGCTAGTAGAGGGAATGCAAAAGTACCAAATCCAGTTCAATTAAGTCCATATAGAACGTTTGTTGAAGTAGAACAACCAGAAAGTAAGTTTGTATTCAGGATGCGTGAAGGTGCTCGTTGTGGTTTGTTTGAAGCTGATGGTGGGGCTTGGAAATTAGAAGCAATGAATAACATTAAAGAGTACTTAAATAAAGCATTATCGCAAGAAGTGGAATCTAAAAAGGTGTTTATTTTAGCCTAATGGACATTATAACGGTAGAAAGTACAACGAATGTCTGTATCTTTGGATTAGGGATAGCGGTACTTGCGTATGGAGTTTATAAAGGCGGTACTTTCATTGAACGAAAGTTTGATGAAAGTGATCGTTTAGAAAGGGAGCGTTTAAACAATGGGAACCGAAAGCAGAGTGCTTCCAGAACATTTGATGATGGCATCAGAGTTAGAAAAAGAGCGTAAGGAATGCATACAGAACCGACAACTTTTATATAAACAAATGGAGCAAGCCAATAGAAACGGCGACAAAATTGCTTATGTTGAACTTCATGATTTATATCAAAAGCAAAATAGCAGAGATTTAGAAATATCAAAGGAGTTATCAGCCATGTACTTCAAAAAAATAAAAAACGATTCTTCTAAAGAAAGAAAAAAGGTTTTACAAGTAGCAGATCGTTTGGAAGAAGTGGGAGGAAGAAAAGAAGTTGTCGATAGTATTCGACGTAATTCATAAAAAAGAACCCGCTGCAACGGGTCCTATTAGAAAAAAATTTACTTGATAAGTATAGCATTAAATATAGTTCTTGAGAATTTATGAGGTGGCTTTTATGGGAATTATCCGAGTGAAAAAAGACAGCAATTATTCTGTCATAAATAATACCGGTTTAAAAGATGAAAGGTTGTCTTGGAAGGCAAAAGGGATTTTAGCTTATGCGCTTACATTACCTGATAATTGGACTTTTCATATAAGTGAGTTATCTCAACACGCCAAGGACGGGGAAGACTCGTTACGTTCAGGGTTTAAAGAGTTAAAAGCGCTAGGGTATATAAAGCGTTACCCTGTTCGTGATGAAAAGAGCAAGAAGATAACAAATTGGGAAACTGAAATTTATGAAACGCCAGATATGGGAAAGCCATATATGGAAGAGCCACTTATGGAAAAACCACATGTGGAAAAGCCACTTGTGGGAAACCTACATGTGGAAAATCCGACACTACTAAATACTAATATACTAAGTACTAATAAATTAAATACTAATATACAAAATACTAATTATTATCATGATGATAATAAAGAATCGAAATCACATGTATTAGTCGATGAAGAATTTAAGATCAGTTATAACTTTTTAAAAGGTGAAGGAATTCCGTTAAGTGAAATTGCCATTACGGAATTAGGAGAGTTTTGTGATTCGTTTGGTAGCGAATTAATTAAACATGCTGCTCACAAAGCTATTGATGAAAATAAGCCAAAATGGAATTACATTAAGGCCATTTTGAAAAGCTGGGAAAAGCAAAAAGTAAAAACATTAGATGATGTTGCTGCATTAGACAGACGCTTTGAAATGAGTAAGAACAAGCGATTGAATGGCTCGGGACCAGGTCATTCAAATAGAAAAGAAATTGTTCCAGATTGGTTACGTGAAGATGTTGAGCCAACTAAAAAAGAAATTGAAAAGCAAAACTCGCAATCTATTGATGAAGAGCGTGAGAGATTGCAAGAAATGCTAAACAAATATAAATCATAGGAGCGATTTACATGTTAAATCCATTTGAAGATGTAATTGGAGAAGAGTGTTATAAATGCGAAAATCCTTTTCCTGAGTCTGATATGAGTAAAATATATATTTCTGGTTTGGAAAGGACTTTATGCAAGCAGTGTAGAGAGCAGCTTGAACAGAAAGTAAAAGTGTTAGATTTTCGTGTCATTCATGATGTTCTAAAGGAATTAATAAAAGGATTCGGCCGCGAGAAAGTCCGTCAATTTGATTTAGTAACTGCAAAAAGATACGTGATTGACAACGGAGTAGATCTAATGATTGAAAAACGTGGTGGCAAGTTTAATCAAGAACCTTTAGGTGAATGTGTTTCCTTATCTACCAAAGAGTTAATTACAGTCATCGAATTTTTAATGAGAAAAATGAATCCTAATCTATGGATGAATGCGGTGATAGGGAATGTGTTAGATCAACAAATGATTATTACGCTTTCACCGATAGAAGGTGAATCAAATGACTGAACAAATCACAATAGATCATGATTTTATTTATGAGCCACTTATAGATACATACATGGTGGATATTGTTACAGAATCAGGATTTAAATTAGAATTTTGTGAAGCTGAAACGAAAGAAGAAGCGGCGTTAAAAATTCGTGAAAAATATCGTAAGAATTATAGTTTTAAGATTCGTAGTATTGAAGTTTCGAATAGATCGTTAAAAGAAATTCAAGAACTTAACTAACAATTGAATAGGAGAAGATACTCATGCGGAATCCATATGATTATTATATAACTCCAGAAGAATATGAGGCGGCTGCAAAGAATGGAATTAGTAATGAATTACTGACACGTAGGATTAGAAATTTGGGATGGGACAAAGAAATTGCAATGACAAAACCATCAAGATATAACGCAAATAGATGGAAAAACATTAAAGAAATAGCTTTGAAAAATGGTATCTCTCATTCAACTTATACAGCAAGAATAAAAAAAGGTTGGAGATTGATTGATGCAATCAGTAAGCCACCTATAGATAAATATCAAGCATTAAAATTGGCGGAACAAGCCAATTCAAAATGTAAAAATAAAGTGTTAACTGATGGACAAGCGGAACAAGCTGAATTAAATGGTATTAGTTATAGTACGGCACGTGACAGAGTTAAACGTTTGAAGTGGACTGTAGAAGAAGCCATAACAACTCCAGTGTTAACACGATCACAATGTGGAAAGAAGGCAAAAGAAGCTTCACCTTGGTCAAAGTTGGTTATTCCATCAAGAGAAGAGATGATGCAGCGCAGGAAGTTAACTTATATGGCTAATTAGTTTGAATTCATAAATCTTTAATTAAGGAGAGATAGAAAATGAATTTACAGATTGATGAAAAGAAAGTAACTGCTGGTCAATGGGTTGTATGCGAATTGAAGGATAACAAATTTATTGCACAAGTGAAACGAGTGATTAAAGATACATTTAACAACAAAGTAGAGTTATGGGGAACATGGGGATGTGAAGGAGCGATACATGGTGATTGGGGCTATAATCATGCAAATAAATGTAGATATGCAACAGTAGAAGAAATCAACAAAGAAAGTTTAAGACGTGTATTTGCTCAAAAGGGACGTAAGCCGAGTGAGTATCGTTCTGGTGATGTGGTAACTGATGATGTGTATGCATCTCGTGTTTTACACGTAATAGCCGATAGAGCGACTGTACAAATCATGAACTCGCATCAAATATATGAGGTTGCGATAGAAAATTTAGAAATTCTATTCTTTGCTGAAGATATGGCTGGTTAAATCATGGGATTTGTAGTTTCAATATTCTGTGTATTGGTGGTTATGATTGTCTTCAGATTGGTAGGTAAGGTTAACAAAAGAAATCGTTCAGATAAATAAATTTCAAGAGTAGGAGAGAAATTACATGGAAAATCGATTTATAGATTTAACGGAACTATTCCAAATGCAAAGGGTTTTAGATAAGAATATCATAGCGAAGCATAAAGAAAATTATGCTCGCTATGACATGCTGTATAACAAGGTTTATGCACTAAAAAATGAAGTGAATGAAGCCTGGAATGCAACAAATTCTTTTAAAATGTGGTCCACGAAATTTGAGCAACCTAAAAATACATTTTTAGAAGAAATGGTTGATATTTTGCATTTTTGGTTGTCGGTTGCTATGGACTTTAAAATCAAAAATCTACTTCGAACAATTTATATTACAGAAACTAAAATAAACGGTTTTAATAAAGCGTTCTTCCATATGGATAAGAATGCAAATCATCTTATTGGAAAAGCCGAATACAAAGACTCTATTGGCGCAAAAAGACCATTAATAATGATGATGGATTTATTCTATAAAATTATTGAATTTGCAGGTTTTACATGGGATGACGTTGTGAGAATGTATAAAGAAAAAAATCAGGAAAACTTTAATCGTCTTGTTAGCGGATATTAAGACCAAATTAGAATTTTGTATAGAAATGGGGAATGAAAGATGAAAACAGTTAAATTTCAATTCAATAGAAATCCAATTCATATAGGTAATGATAAATCAATTGAACAGCCAAGTATTGATGTATTAAAGAATACACCAGCATTATGGAACGCTTCATTAGATGATGCACTGAAGTACGGGGGAGAACTAACAAAGGCAGCCATTGGATCTATGAATTTGCGACATGACCGTAAGTACATTGTAGTAGATACAAAAGTGCATATGTTAATGCCTGGTATGTGTCCAGCGATTCCTAATTGGCATAGTGATGGTGTTCCAAGAGGAAAAGAATTACGACCAGAAGCAAAAGCAGTTCCTAATATTTTTTCGCAAGATTACTTAACTGACAGCAGATTCCATTTACTTGTTACAGGTGAAGGATGCTTAACGGAATTTATTGGACAACCTGTAGAGCTAGATGTGCCGGAAGAACCAAATACAAAGCTATATAGCATGGTGAATCAGCAAGTGAGGGGAAAAGTATCAGCAGGGGAATTAGAAGTATTTACAGCTCCTACATGTACGCCAATTGAATTTGATTGGTTCGATATTCATCGTGGAATTGAAGCAACGAAACATGAATGGAGATATTTAATTCGAGTAACAGAAACGGATCATATGCCGCCGCAAACTGATTTAAGACAAATCATTAGAACGCAACAACAAGTGTATGTTCCTACTAATTTTGGTTGGTAATGAAACTAAACAAAAGCGTTATTTTAATCGGAAATGGCAGGTAATTGACCAAATCACCTGCCATGTGCCTAAACCTAAACAGTCCGGAGGGGTAAAGCTCCGTTTTGAAAGAGTGTAGCTGACTCGTAGATAGTATTTGTAATGTAAAAAAGATTATTCGTAAAGGAGAATGGAAAATGAATACAATCACTATTAAATTTGGCCAAGGTACAGAAGCTTGGAAGGATATGCAAGAAGTTGTTAAAGTTCTACATGGTAAAGGATATATCGCTCAGCCTTATGAGGATATCGGAACGGTTAAATTAACTAAGAAAATCAATGATGAGTCAGTGGATAAGAAAAGACAATTCAATTGTGATATTTGCTTTTTAAATAAGGATATTGAAGAAAAGTCTATTTATCAATTTGATGAGGATGGCGACATTGTAGCATGTGTAGATTGTGAGAAAAAAGCATTTGAAAAGTCAAAAAACCAAACAAAATAGTTATTGTATTAGAAAGTGAGGTTAATGAAAATGGCATACAGTGGAGATCATGGAGCTGCGTTTGAAACCTTGATTAATTTTTCAAACGAGATGTATAAACGAAAAAACATAGCATTAATTACAAAACGGGCAACACCTGTAGTTGTTACAAAATTATTTAAAGATGGAAGAATTAAAGAAGGTTATTTTGAAAAGAAATCAACTGTTGATTATGACGGAATATATAAAGGTAGAATGATAGCATTTGAAGCAAAAGCAACAATAAATAAGACAAGCTTCGCATTAAAGAATATATCACCACATCAAATTGAATACTTAGAGCAAGCCGAAAAACTCGGAGCAATATGTTTCTTCTTAATTGAATTTAGTATAGAGCATTCTGTTTTCTTGGTTCCATTTGAAGTAATCAAAGAATACATTCATGATGCAAAATTAGGTGGACGAAAATCAATTCCACGAGCAGTATTTGATGATAGATCTTATTTAGTAAAGCCGAGTGATAGAGCGTTAGTAGATTACCTACACTATGTTGATAAGTTGAAGTGGTCTGTAATATGAATAAAAAAGAAGCTCGTATTCAAATTTTAGATTTACAAGAGCAACACTGTGTAGGGTGCGCTTATAGATATAGTAGGGATGTAGCGCATTGTTGGACAAATTGTGAAACAGGAATACGAATCAATGAACTAGGTGTTCTATTAGGTGGTCGGATAGGGACTGAACAAAAGAAACCAAAAACAGCTAAAGAATGGAATAGAATATGTAAGAATGCAGTAAAACTTAGTAATAAAGGACTTACATACGTTGAAATAGCAAAGAAATATAGTATAACTACAGGTAACTTACATATACAAATGAAAAAGAGAGGTTTAAAATAAATAATTTCATATACCGAAATAAGAGTTAAAAATAAAAAGGAAATAGTCCACATTAAAGGACGGTGATTAACTGTAAGAAAAAATATTTCTTACAACTAATCAGCGTCCTTTTTTTATTCTAAGGAGGACAAACTGCATGATAGACTTAATCAAGCAATACAAAGAAACGTTGAATCAATTATTAGTTGCAAAAGAAAAAGCAAAAGCCCAAGAAAATGAAAGAGATGAGAAAATCATAAATGGAATGATAAGTGATATTGAAGACTCTCTAAAGTGGATGCGTATAGGAAAAGAACCTGGATTAAAACGAGGGATAGAGAGGAGAGCTTCTTATCAAAGAGAAGTAAAAGTAAATCCCTTGTTAATACAACGATATTTAAGAAGTAAAGAAACAGAGTATGAATGGGATAAAGAACAAAAAGAGAATGCAATTACAACATGGGAAAAGATACAGTTAGATGATGCTCTGTCTACTTTGACTAAAACAGAAAAGGAAATATTTGTAATGTATAAAGCGGGAATGTTTACACAGGAAGAAATCGCTAAAATGAGAGGTGTTACAAGGTCGACAGTTCAACAGAATTTGCGTAGGGCGGATAGAAAAATCGCACAACAAGTAAATGGAAGTCTCTTTTGTATGAATTGATGGGAGTTTCTTTTTTGAAACGATTAAATTTGTCATCATAATGCCACCTATATATGAAAGCCGAAACCAGTTTCTATGGTAAAGGATTGAATGAGCGTTGTTTTTCACCTCAGCAGTTCAATTGGCAACCATTAGAAAAAATCTACCTGTATAAGATGTTACGAACCTTATGCAAATAAAATGTTCTTGATTTCTTAATTCGTAATTAGAATTACTAGATTATTAGTCTAAACGGTCTAGGAGAGCTTTTGCTCTTCTTTGAGCTGATACATGCCTACCTATAGTGTCAGTTCAAAGAAGAGTAAAGGTTTTGACAAAATACAAGTCCTGCTATGCTATAATTATATTGGTTTATAATTCCAATATTAATTGTAGAAAGGGTGCTGAGAGCATGAGTTTTCAAACAGAATTAGCTGAAAGAGCAAAACAATATTTAGGTGAAGATTTAGATGAAAAGATTCTAAAAGAGGGACATTTAAATCAAATATATCCTTATTTTTCATCACTAAAAGAAAAGATTGGTTCAGTCAAAAATCCTAACTATTATTTAGTTTCGCATGTATATAGTTCAAAGTTTACAGTGGAAAATATTACTTTTGAAACAAATGTGAATACTGAAAAGAATACAATTGAGGTAACGAAAGAGATTGATGGAGAGCGTACTCCTATTGATACAATCATTGTACAAGATGGAGAATTAGTTGCTTTAGATCGAAATGAAAAGTTCACGATAGAGATCTTGGAAGATTATCTACGTGAAGCATTTGGCGAAAAGCTAGGATTATAATTTAAGTTAATATTGAAGTTGTTGAAAGCATTCCTTAGGGAGTGCTTTTTATTATATAAAATTTACATAGGTGGTGAAGAGATGAGTCTTATATTTCATAATGGAGATTTAAATAAGTTGGCAAGAGATACTTCACATGACAGTATTATTTTAAAAGTTGGTGAACAAGAGATTGTATCTTTGAAGAGTAATGGAGATATCTATGTCAAAGGCAAGCTTATTGAAAACGATAAAGAGGTTGTAGATGGCATGAGAGAGTTCTTGAGGTTATCTAGGTAAAGATAAGCGCAAACGTGTTGCATTTAAAAAGGATGGTGTTAAGTAGATGAGTCCAGATGAGATGTATGTAAAGCAAATGGATGCGTGGATTAAAGAACAAGAGGCTAGAAGAGAACAGATTGTAGTAACAATTAAAACTAGCTCTGAGATTGTGGAACAAAACAAGATACAGTTGCAATGGTTAGATAAAGGCCTGGGTCTTGCTAAAGAAGAGTTCGAGACTTGGAAGAAAGAAAATAATTATAAGGAGTGTGAATCTAATTGATTACTGAAACAAGAAAAACAATATCAGGTACAGAGTATTGGGATAATGAAAAGAAGAAGAGTCTATTTGTTCCTACAGGTGAAGAACCAGGATTTGAAGTAACTGTTAATCCTGAGAGTATGATTGCTGATAAAGGATTTGCAACAGGAGGATATTTGACTAAAGATACGTTGGCTATTGGTGAAGCAGGTACAGAACTTATCTTGAGTAATAAGACAATAAAAGAGTTACGTGAGTATGCTGATGAGCTAGGCGTTGAGATTCCAGCTGATGTTAAAAAGAAAGAAGATATCATTGAATTACTATCATGAAGTACTGTGACTTTAACGGCTGCCATAACAAGATAAGTAAAGGATGTTACTGTGAAGAGCATAAGCGTAACAAACCAAGGAAGAAGAAAGATAAGAAGAATATCTATCACCATGAGAACAAACCATTCTATCGTACTGATGCATGGAAGTATGTCAGGTCAAAGGTATATGAAAGAGAGAATGGCTGCTGTCAAAGATGTGGAAGGTTCGTCTTTGGTAGGCGTGCTCATGTTCATCATGTAATACCAATCAAGGAAGACCCAACTCTTAAATTAGAAGAGAATAACTTAAGGTTACTTTGTCCAGTTTGCCATACAATTGAAGAAAATGAAGATAAACCGAAAAAAGTTTTTCCGAGTTATTTTGGAAGCCCCCCTATCAAAAATTAAAATTTGTCCTCTGGGGAGGATAGGTAGCGTAGGGGGCACATCAATAGTTGCACCGTTTTTAAAAAATGAAGGGGGGTGTGGAAATGGCTCGAATGTCAAAGAAGAAAAAGTTAGAAATGCTAGATATTGCAAGGGATGAAGAACGAAATAGAATCATAAAATTATTGACTGATGAGGATAATTTCACACCTTCACTCGAACCATTAATCGAAAATTATTTAGATGCTTTTATCATTTATAAAACTATGTTTGATGAGTGGGAAGCTGATGGATTTGCAGCCACAAAAACGCATAAGAACAAAGCTGGAGCAACAAATGAAATGAAACATCCACTTGCTCAACAAGTTGAAACTTGGAATGATAAGAAGAATAAAATGTTAGAATCTCTTGGAATGACGAATAAGGGGAAAAGTGTACAAAAAACACCTAAAAATGCAGAGAATATCAAAACTAATGAGCCTAAAGATGAATTAGCAGCTCATCGGAATAAATGGCGGAAATCTAAATGATTATTACACCAGGCGTTAATTATGCTGATAAGTACGCGAATAACGTCATGCGTAACAAAAAGAAATACCCGAAATCGATCATTCTTGCTGTAGAACGTTATAAGAAGTGGAAAAAGCGTAAAGATATTTGGTTTGATGTAGATCGAGCGAATGAAATGTTAGACTTCGTTCAATCGTTCATCCGTCATGTTAAAGGACCACTTGCAGGTCAATTGATGGAATTAGAGCTTTGGGAAATGTTTGTTTTTGCGAATATGTATGGTTGGTATCATAAAAACGAAAAAGGAAAAACAGTCCGTGTTATTCGTGAATCATATGTTCAAGTACCAAAAAAGAACGGAAAAACAATTATTGCAGCAGGTGCATTGCTCTATGCTATGTATGGAGAACTTGAACTTGGAGCGGATTGTTATTGTGCGGCATCGGATTATGAACAAGCGCAAAATGCAGCTGAACCAATTGCACAAGCAATAGAAAACTCCGAACCTCTAGCACGACATACACAAATTTATAAAGGTGTGAATGGAACAGTTAGTGGTGCTATGTATCGATATAGCATCAATGGAATTGCATATCAAAATAAATTCAAAGTATTAACGAAAAACACGAAGGGTCTTGAAGGAAAGAACCCTTATTTTGTGTTGAATGACGAGCTCCATGCACAAGAAAATATGGACATGTATGATAACTTAAAGTCAGCTCAAATTTCTCGTGAACAACCAATGATGCTTAATATTTCAACGGCTGGTAAGGGTGCTTCATCTGTTGGTATGCGTGTTTATAAATATGCGAAACTTGTTCTTGAAAATGATGATGATGATTCCTTATTTGTTGCAATCTGGGAACCGAATAAAAATTATGATTGGGAAGATCGTAAAGTTTGGGAAATGGTTAACCCGAATATTGGTGTTTCCGTTACGATGGAACAACTTGAGACTGAATTTAAAAAGGCGAAGCAGTCTGCACATTCAAAAGCTGAATTTCTTTCCAAGCATTTAAATGTTTTCGTAAATGGCGCTGATAATTATTTTGAGCACGATCAAGTACAACATGTTCTTGTAGAAGATTTGGGTGATCTTACAGGTGAAACTTGTTATTTAGGATTAGACTTATCTAAAACAACAGATTTAACATGTGTAAGTTTAAACTTTCCTTCACACGATGACGAAGGAAGGTCAATTATAAAAGTGAAACAGATGTATTTCCTTCCTAATGAAAACATTGATTTTAAAGAAAAAGAGGATAATGTCCCATATACCGATATGGTTGAACGTGGTTTTGCTACGTTTTGTGATGGGAAGATGATTGACCAAGATCAAGTTATGGAATATATCGTTGAATGCATGGATTTATACGATGTGCAACAAATAAACTATGACCCAGCTATGTCTCAAAAGTTAATAGAGAAGCTTGAAAATCTTGGTTTAGAATGTATTGCAGTAAATCAGTATCCAAACGTTATGAATGCAATGCTTGATGATTCAGAAATACTAATTTATGAAAAGCGTTTAATTACTGACAATCCTTTATTTGTTTATTGTGCTCTTAATGTTGTAGTAGTTACAAATATTAACGGGATGAAAGCCCCTAGTAAGCGACAGTCCAAAAAGAAGATTGATGGATTTGTTGCTTTTTTAGTTGCTCATAAAGAAACCATGATGATTATGGATGATGTGAGTGAAGAGGGAATGGATGAATTAATTGGTGAGATTTATAGATAGGAAGGCGGTGAGAAATTGGGTTTACGAGATCGGTTTTCAAATTATTTGTATCGAAAGTTAGAGAATCGCGGTTTGTTTGATACCATTTTAGGTAATAGCATTCGTTATGGTGGTAGATATGTAAGCAGTGAAAATATTTTAGAATCTAGCGATGTTTATGAGTTGCTACAAGATATAAGTAATCAAATGATGTTAGCTGAGATAGTTGTGGAAGATAAAGAAGGCAAAGAAATTAAAGATGATTTTGCTCTTAAAGTGTTGAAGAATCCGAATAACTATCTTACGCAATCAGAATTCATTAAGTTAATGACTAATACCTATTTGCTCCAGGGTGAAACGTTTCCGGTTCTGGATGGAGATCAATTACATTTAGCTTCAAATGTTTATACGGAATTAGATGATAGATTGATAGAGCATTTTAAAGTAGGTGGAGAAGAAATTTCATCATTTATGATCCGTCATGTAAAAAACATTGGTGCAGATCACTTAAAAGGAAAAGGCATTCTTGATTTAGGGAAGGATACGCTTGAAGGGGTTATGTCAGCCGAGAAAACTTTAACGGATAAATATAAAAAAGGCGGTTTATTAGCCTTTATGTTAAAGATGGATGCGCATATTAATCCTAAGAATGGTGCACAGTCTATATTAATCAAAGCTATTTTAGATCAATTGGAGTCAATTGATGAATCAAGGTCTGTTAAGATGATTCCACTTGGAAAAGGATATTCAATAGAAACACTTAAAAGTCCACTAGACGATGAAAAGACTCTTGCATATCTAAATGTATACAAAAAGGATTTAGGTAAGTTTTTAGGAATAAATGTGGACACATATACAGCTTTAATTAAAGAAGATCTTGAGAAATCTATGATGTATTTGCATAACAAGGCAGTTAGACCAATAATGAAAAATTTTGAAGACCATTTGAGTCTTCTTTTTTTCGGAAAAAATTCGGATAAACGTATTAAATTCAAGATTAATATTCTTGATTTTGTTACTTATAGCATGAAAACAAATATTGCTTACAACATTGTTCGAACTGGTATTACATCACCAGATAATGTTGCAGATATGCTTGGATTCCCAAAACAAAATACACCTGAATCACAAGCAATCTATATTTCTAATGATTTAACTGAAATTGGTAAGAAAAACGCAACTGATGATTCATTGAAGGGAGGTGATGGAAATGGCAAAGACAAAGGAAACACGGACATTTGACATCACCAAATTAAATACTAGAGATGCTACAGAAGAACAACCTTCTATGATAACTGGTTATGCAGCCGTTTTTAATTCAAAAACATCTATTGGTGGCTGGTTTGATGAAATTATTGCCCCTGGGGCATTTGCTCGTGCTCTTTCTGAGAATGGGGATATTAGAGCCTTATTTAATCACAATTGGGATAACGTTTTGGGTAGAACCAAAAGCGGAACTTTACGATTAGAAGAGGATGCAAAGGGATTGAAATTTGAAGTTGAATTACCTAACACTTCTACTGGTCGTGATTTAGCAGAAAGTATGTCCAGAGGTGATATTAATCAGTGTTCATTTGGATTTTGGGTAACTGAAGAAGAATGGGATTATAATGTTGAGCCAGCATTAAGGACTGTTAAAGAAGTAGAACTTTATGAAATATCAGTCGTTTCAATACCAGCTTATGATGATACTGAAGCATCATTAGTTCGTGGTAAAGAAATCGGTAAAGAAGTAGAACAGCGAATGAAAATGATTAAACAAATAAATCAAATCTTGGGGGAAAAGTAAAATGAACAAACAATTATTATTAGCATTACAAAAAAGAAGCAATGAAAGATTAGTAGAATTACGTACACAGGTTGAAAATCCTGAGTTACGTGCTGAAGACTTACCAGCAATTCAAGAAGAAATTGATGAAATTAACAAACAATTACAAGAAGTTGCGGATGCTTTAGCAAATCTTGAAGATGATGGTGGAGGTGAAGAAGGAAACGAAGATAATGAAGAAGGTGATGAGGGATCTGGTACTGAAGGTTCTGGAGAAGGCGGAGAAGGGCGTGCTAGCAATACTGAAGGTGGAGAAAATAGAAATGGATTAACGCCTGAACAAAGAAGTGCAGCAATGGCAGCTATTGCAACAGGTCTTTCTACTCGAGGACATAAAACCACTAAAAAGAAAGAAAAAGAAATTCGTTCAGCGTTTGCTAATTTTGTAGTTGGTCGAATTAGTGAAGCTGAAGCTCGTTCGCTTGGTATTGAAGCTGGGAATGGATCAGTAACTATTCCAGAAGTAATTGCTTCTGAAATCATCACGTATGCTCAAGAAGAGAACTTATTACGTAAATATGGTTCAGTTCATAAGACAGCAGGTGATATGAAATATCCTGTTCTTGTTAAGAAAGCAGATGCAAATGTACGTAAGAAGGAACGTAAAGATAGTGATGAAATCGTAGCAACAGATATTGAATTTGATGAAGTTTTACTTGATCCAGCTGAATTCGATGCACTTGCTACTGTTACTAAAAAATTATTAAAAATGACAGGTGCTCCTATTGAACAAATCGTTGTGGACGAGCTGAAAAAGGCTTATGTACGTAAAGAAATTAATTTTATGTTTAATGGTGATGATGTTGGAAATGAAAACCCTGGTGCGTTAGCAAAAAAAGCAGTAGCGTTCACACCTTCTGTTCCAGTGGATTTAAAAGCAGCGGATGTAGGTCAAAAAATGTATGATGCATTAGTTGAGATGAAGAATACACCTGTTACTGAAGTAATGAAGAAAGGTCGCTGGATTATTAACCGTGCCGCATTAACAGTAATTGAAAAAATGAAAACTACTGATGGATTACCATTACTACGTCCAATGACACAAGTAGAGGGTGGTATTGGTAATTCGCTTGCCGGCTATCCTGTAGAATTCACTGATGCGGCTGATGTAAAAGGAAAACCAGATGTTCCAGTATTATATTTTGGTGATTTTTCAGCGTTCCATATCCAAGATGTTATTGGTGCAATGGAATTACAAAAATTGATTGAAAAATTTGCTGGTACAAATAAAGTTGGTTTCCAAATCTATAATTTATTAGATGGTCAATTGATTTATTCTCCATTTGAACCCGCTGTTTACCGTTTTGAAGTAAAAGCAGCAACTCAAGGTTAATTGATTATGAATGAATTAATTGAGAAATTAAAATCTCATATTCATTGGGAAGAGGGTATGGATGAAACCATGCTCTCTTTTTATATCACTCAAGCAAAGACTTATGTAAAGAATGCAACAGGCAAACAGACCGAGTATTTAATTATTATGGTCGCTGGAATTTACTATGATTACAGGGTCGCTGAAAAAGAATTAGAACAAGCTCTTGATGCCTTAACACCGATGTTTGTCCAGGAGGTTTATGCCGATGAAGAGAAAGACGAATAAACTCAAATGGATAGGAGAGCTACTTAAATTAGGAGAAACAATTGATCCAGAAACAGATCGAGTTGTGATGGGATATCCGTTAGAACGTAATATTCGTTATAACAACATTGGAGTTACGGCCACTGATAAATTTACAACGAAAGATACGAATGAAATTGTAAAGAAAATTGAAGTTCGTATTGATCGGGAGATTGAAAACAATCAAAAGGATTACCGTGTAAAAGTTGGTGGCCGTATTTATAATATCGAGCGCATTTATGTGAAGGAAGAAGACCGATTGATGGAGGTGTCACTATCGTATGCAAATTAATTTTGAACAGTTGCGAAGTCTTATGAAGAAATCTGGAATTCCAGTTTCTCGTGATAGTGCTCCTACAGGGGTAGATTACCCTTATATTGTGTATGAATTTGTGAATGAGCAACAGAAAAGAGCTTCTAATAAGGTTATAAAGGATATGCCACTTTATCAAATTGCAGTTATCACAAATGGAACTGAAAAAGATTATGAGCCATTAAAGGATGTCTTTAACGAAGCAGGCGTGTCTTATTCTCAATTTGATGGAATGGGTTATGACGAGAACGACGACACTATCACGCAGTTTATAACGTATGTGAGGTGTATCCAGTAATGGCTTCAAATAACAATGGTTTTGCTGAAGCCTTAGAAGATATCAATACGCTATTACGTGTGAATAAAAAAGTAAGTTTGGATGTGTTAGATGAAGCAGCAAAGTATTTTGCTAGTAAATTAAAACCGAAAATCAAAGCATCCAGTAAAAACAAGCGGACACATTTAAGAGATAGCCTAAAGGTTGTTGTGAAAGATGATCGTGTATCTGTGGAGTTTAAAGATGAAGCTTGGTATTGGTATTTAGTTGAACATGGCCATAAAAAAGCAAATGGTAAGGGTCGTGTGAAAGGAAAACACTTTGTCCAGAATACCTTTGATGCGGAAGGTGACAAAATTGCTGATATTATGGCACAAAAAATAATTGATAGAATGTGAGGATGATATACATGACAGTTGAAAATAAAGAAATTCAATATTCGGTAGGGATAGAAGATTTATATCTGTGCTTGATGAAGGGAAATGAAACTTCTAGTGCACTACCAACTTATGAGGATATCGTTTATAGACAAACGAATATTTCTGATTTAACGATTTCCACTACTTCTACTAATTTTACAAAGTGGGCATCTAACAAAAAAATTATTAACATTGTCAAAAATACAGCGTTTGGATTAGCTTTTAATCTTGCTGGTCTAAATCGTGAAGTAAAAGATAAAATCTTTGCCAAAACACGTAAAAAAGGTGTGTCTTTTGAAACAGCGAAGGCAAAGGCGTATCCCAAGTTCGCAGTAGGTGTTGTATTTCCTTTAAATGATGGAACAAAAATATTACGTTGGTATCCAAAATGTACGGTTGCTCCAGTAGAAGAATCTTGGAAAACACAAGGTGATGAAATGACTGTGGATGACATTGCTTACACAATTACAGCAGATCCATTGTTATTTAATGATGTAACACAAGCTGAATTAGATACTGGTGATCCAGAGGCAAAAGGAATTAAAGCTGAAGATTTCCTAAAACAAGTAATTTGTGATGAATCTCAACTAGCGCAGCTAGGTGGAACAACTCAAACAGGTAAATAAGGAGGGCAATTATGGCACGTTTAAGTGATTTAGTGAATGTAAATATAACTAGAAACAGCATTAAGATACAGGATGTTTCAATCCCTGTTATTTTCACTTTTGAATCTTTTCCTTATGTGGAAGAGGCGTATGGAACACCCTATCATGAATTTGAAAAAGAAATGAATGATATGTTAGGAAAAGGTCAATTTAGCCTGGGAGAAAATGAAGCGAAATTGATGCGTGCATTAATTTATGCGATGGTACGTAGCGGCGGTACAGAATGTACATTAGCTGAATTGAAAGGTGCCATTCCTATGAATGATTTACCTGATATCTTCATCGTTGTATACGAAATTTTCAGTGGCCAAACTTTCCAAACTTCTGATATGGAGAAGTTGAAGCAAGAAAAAAAGTAAAAAACATACTGACTAAAAACGAGGAATCTCAGTCCGAATTGGACTGGGATTTTTATTTTTATGTTGGTAATACGTTGCTTGGTTTAAGTATGAATGACTTCTGGAAAATAACACCTGCACATTTTTTGAAACAATTCATTATGCATCTCAGATACAACAATCCGGATGCATTACATGAGCAGAAAACAAAACAAATCTACACGCTAGATCAAACACCATTCCTATAAGAAATGAGGTGAGAAAATGCCTGGGAATAGTAAAGAAAGAAACGTTGTTCTTAATTTTAAAATGGATGGCCAAGTTCAGTATGCAAATACATTGAAACAAATCAATATGGTTATGAATAATGCAGCGAAAGAATATAAAAATCATATTGCAGCAATGGGACAAGATGCGACAATGACTGATAAACTTCTTGCTGAAAAGAAGAAGCTTGAAATTCAAATGGAAGCAGCCAAGAAACGTACAGCTATGTTACGTGCTGAATATCAAGCTATGTCTAAGGACACAAGTACAACCGCCGAACAACTCAATAAGATGTACGGGAGGTTGCTTGATGCAGAACGTGCTGAAACTTCTCTTGATAATGCAATGAAAAGAGTGAATGAAGGTCTTTCCGAGCAAGCAATTGAAGCCAGGGAAGCACGCGGAACTTTACTGGATTTACAAGAGAATTCTAAGAAACTTGAAGCAGAACAAAAGAAACTAACAAGCTCATTCAAACTTCAAAATGCTGAATTAGGTCAAAATGCTAGTGAAGCGGATAAGTTGGAATTAGCGCAGAAACAACTACGTCAGCAAATGGAAATGACTGATAGGGTCGTCCACAACTTAGAACAACAATTGAGTGCAGCAAAGCGTGTGTATGGTGAAAATTCCACAGAAGTACAGCAACTTGAAACGAAATTAAATCAAGCGAAAACGACATTGAAGCAATTTGAGAATTCGTTGCATAGTGTCGGTCAAAGTGGTTCACAAGCCGCAGATGGTATGGAGCAACTAGGAAAGAAATTAGATTTGCACAATATGATGGAAGCTACTCAAATGCTACAAGGAGTATCGCAACAGTTAATTGAGCTCGGAAAAGCGACCGTGGGTATAGCGATAGACTTTGATAGATCGCAAAGAAAAATACAATCTTCATTAGGATTGACCCAAAAAGGTGCTGAAAACCTGGGTAAGATTTCAAAGGAAGTGTGGAAAAAGGGATTTGGTGAAAGTCTTGAAGAGGTCGATAATTCACTGATAAAAGTCTATCAAAATATGCGGGATGTTCCACATGAAGAATTAAAAGGTGCATCGGAGAATGTCTTAACCCTAGCTAAAGTGTATGATGTTGATTTAAACGAAGCGACACGTGGTGCAGGACAATTAATGAGTCAATTTGGTTTATCAACACAACATACTTTTGATTTACTTGCTGCCGGTGCTCAAGCAGGTCTAAATTATTCGGATGAGTTGTTTGATAACCTTTCAGAATATGCACCGTTATTTAAGCAGGCAGGTTTTACTGCGGATGAAATGTTTACAATCTTAGCAAACGGGACACGTGACGGCGCTTATAATTTGGATTATATCAATGACACAGTTGCTGAATTTGGAAAGAAAGTACAAGACGGTTCAAAAGGAACTGCAGATGCTTTTGCTGGGCTTTCAAAAGAGACTCAAGGTGTTTGGGAAGCTTTTAACAATGGTAAAGCAACAGCCGCTGATGTGTTCAAAGCTGTAATAGGCGATTTAGGAAGTATGGACGACAAAGTCAAACAAAATCAAATTGGTGTTGGATTGTTCGCCACTCGTTGGGAAGATATGGGCGCGAAAGCGGTATTAGGGCTTACTGATGTAAACGGTGGACTTGGTGATGTAAATGGACGTATGGATGAAATGAAAAAACTTCAAGAAGAATCACTTGGACAAAAGTTTCAAAGTGCATTGCGAGAAACGCAAGCAGCACTGGAACCGTTAGGAAAACAACTTGCCGATTTAGCTGCAGATGTTCTTCCGAAAGCTGCAAAAGGAATCTCTGATCTTGCTGAATGGTTTTCTAAGTTACCTGGGCCAGTTAAAGATTTTGTTGCCATTTCTGCAGGCTTGACAATTGCTATTACAGCTATAGGGGCTGCGATAGGTGTGTTATCTTTTGCGTTTGGTGCACTGAGTTTATCATTATGGCCTGTTTTGGGAATTATCTTGGGTCTTTCAGCTGTAATTGCAGGTGTTATTTGGGCCGTGAAAAACTGGGGAGAAATAACCGATTGGCTTTCAAAAAAGTGGTCGGAATTTAAAGATTGGTTTGGCGAATTGTGGGATAGCATAGTTCAAACTTGTGAAGATGGTTGGTCATCCACAGTTGATTACTTTTCTGGAGCTTGGTCAGATTTTTTAAATATGGTAAATGAATTCTTTGAACCTATTGGTCAATTTTTTACGGATCTATGGACGGGAATTTCTGATACGGCATCTGAAATTTGGACAGGTATTACTGATTATTTTTCAGAATCGTGGTCTTCATTCATTGAACTAGCAAATAGTATATTGTCGCCTTTAGGTGAATTTTTTAGTGGATTGTGGACGGGTATTGTTGAAACAGCTTCTGCATTATGGGGGACACTCGTACAATCTTGGCAAGAAACTTGGAATACCATTGTTACGGTTTTAGATCCAATTATTTCTTTAATCTCTACAGTTCTTGAGGCTGGATGGTTATTAATACAAGCTGGAGCACAAATTGCATGGGCTGCAATATCTCAATATATTATACAACCCATCCAGGAAGCGTATGATTGGATAAGTGCAAAAATTGGCGAATTAGTCACATGGCTTAGTACGCAGTGGGAACTTATAAAGGCTGCTGCACAAGTTGCTTGGGGCTTATTTAAACAATATATTACTCAACCTGTTCAAGAAGCATGGGATTGGGTTAAAGAACAGATCGGTACGCTTGTTTCTTGGTTAAATTCACAGTGGGAGACATTGAAATCATATACTTCCGCAGCGTGGAATCTAGTAAAACAATATGTCATTCAGCCTGTTCAGGAATTGTGGAATGCAACGAAAGAAAAATTGAATGATTTAGCGAATTGGATACTAGGTAATTGGGCCAAAATCCAATCTTATACACTTACGGCATGGAATCTAGTTTATAAATATATTATTGATCCAGTGATTTCAGCTTATAATTCTGCAAAAGAGAAGTTCAATGATATGTACAATACGGCACGGGAAAAATTTGATTCTGTAAAGAATGCAGCGCAAGAAAAATTTGATGCAGCAAAGAGATTTATCGTTGATCCGATAAAAGATGCGGTAGATAAAGTAAAGGGATTCATTGATAAAATCAAAGGGTTTTTCAGTGATTTGAAATTAAAGATTCCAAAACCAGAAATGCCAAAAATGCCACACTTTAGCCTGCAAACTAGTACGAAAAATATTTTGGGTAAAGACATTACTTTCCCATCCGGTATCGATGTGCAATGGCGTGCAAAAGGAGGTATCTTTACTAGACCTACCATTTTCGGTATGAGTAATGGTCAGTTACAAGGTGCAGGAGAAGCGGGGCGAGAAGCAGTTTTACCGTTGAATAAAAAGACATTAGGTGAGATTGGTGAAGGGATTGCAGCAACGATGTCTACTGAACCAACTGTAATTAATATTTATAATCCTTCAGTGAGGGATGATCGTGATATCGACCGTATGGTCGGAAAAATAGATGATGCACTTGCTCAAAAAGGGCGTAATTCAAAAATAGGAATAGGGAGGACTTAAATTGCTAGACATAGGTATCGATAATCAGTTAGCAAGTGACTATGGAATATGTATGGTAGAGCGCCCTGTTATTCCTACAGCAGAACAAGAAGTAGAACATATTGAAGTGTCTGGTAGACATGGTTCACTTACAAAAAAAGGGGCGTTTAAAGACGTTCCTTTAAAAATAAAGTTTAATATGCTTGAAGAAGAAAATATTAAGCCGTTAGTGCGACGTATGAAGGCTTGGTTGATGAATGGAAAGACATTATATTTTACTGATGATGATGTGTATCGAAAAATTAAACATGTTGTAGTAGGTGATATTGTAAATGAAATTGAAGAACACGGTGAATTTGAAGTGGATTTTAAGTTAGATCCCTTTGAGTATACAGAGGATGTAAATTTAAAGCTCACCAAACCTGGTGTAATTTATAATCCAGGTACAATTGAGTCTGATCCTAAGTTTTGGATTGTGGGAAATGGTACTTTCCGTATAACAATCAATAATGTCTCTTTTCAAATAAAAGATGTGAATGGTTCTGTTGTCATAGACTCAGAAATACTTGAATCATATACCGATACCATATCAATGAATCATAAAATGGTTGGGCAGTTCCCTATATTCAACGTAGGAGAAAATACAATAGAGTGGTCAGGAGCAATTCAATTTATGGAAATTCGACCTAGGTGGAGATATAAATGATTACTTTATATAAACCAAATGAGACTGATTTTACACACAATGGTATAGGGGCTTTAGATAAAAATATTTATAACGCAACTGTTGAGGAAGAACTCAATGGTTTATTTTTATTTTCATTTAGTTATCCATTGTTTGCACCACGTGGTCTGGAAATAGAGGGAATGAGCATCATTAAAGTTCCAACTCCTGATGGTGAACAACTGTTTCGAGTGGCAGCGCCTAAGGTCAGTATGGGTGAGATTACAGCGCAATGTTATCACATTTTTTATGACTTAACAGAAAATCTAATTGAAGATATTTTTGCTGAAACAACAAATGGGAATGGTGCAATGAATCGTATGTCAGCAGGATGCCAATATAAGCATCCTTTTCAGTTTTATTCAGATGTACCAAAGATAGCGAGTGCACGTATTGTCCGAAAAAATCCTGTGGAAGCACTATTGGATTCTAGTCAAGACAATTCATTTGTTAATCGTTGGGGCGGCGAATTAAAACGAGATAATTTTGATGTGAAGATGCTACTAAATCGTGGTATGGATCGTGGGGTAGTGATTCGCCATAAGAAAGATTTATTAGGATATGAAGGTAATGTGGATTGGAAAAGTCCCATAACTAGAATCATGCCACAAGGTTTTGATGGGTTATTTCTTCCTGAAAAGTATGTGGATAGCCCACTTATAAATAAGTATCCTCATCCTAAAATCAAAGTGGTTGAATTTAAACATATTAAAGCAGCTATTGGTGAAAATGCAGATGATGAAGATGCAGTTCCGTTAGAAGAAGCATATAGGTTATTACGCCAGGCAGCTAAGGATATGTTTGCTATTCAAAAGGTTGATCAGCCTAAAGCAAATTATAACGTTAAGTTTCAGGAGTTATCACAAACGGAAGAGTATAAGGATTATAAGCATTTACAAAGTGTTTATATGGCAGATACGGTTACGGTTGAGCATCAAGAAGATGGTATTGATATAAAGGCGAAGGTAATTGCTTATAAATATGATCCAATAAAAAAAGAGTATCTGGATATAACCATTGGTAACTTCAAAGAATCCTTTACGGACGTTTCCGGTAGAGTTGATCTGGTACAAGAAGAGTTATCCAATATGCCAGGCTCTATTTTGGATGCAGCAAAAGCAAATGCTACAAGTCTTATTAATTCAGGATTCGGAGGACATGTCCGTATTTATCCAGATCGTATTTTAATTATGGACACGAAAGATGAAAAGAGTGCTAAAAAGGTTTGGCAATGGAACTTGAATGGATTAGGGTATTCTTCCACAGGTGTGAATGGACCATATGGAACTGCAATTACAAGTGACGGCAGAATTGTTGCTGATTTTATTACTGCAGGTACGTTAAGTGGGAACTTTGTTCAAGGTGGAGAAATAACAGGTTCAACATTACGAACTTCAGATAGTGTGAACTATGTAAATATCTCAAAGCAATTTATACGCTTGTATGAGTCATCTAAAACAAGGGTGTTTGTAGGGTATTACAAAAATAGTAGAAATGAAATACAACCTACTCTTATTTTAGGTGGGGATTCAGATTCCACAGGTGCAAATGGAGCTATTATGGTATACCAATTCTCAGATACAAGTGTTAAATCTGGTGGAATTGGAATTACAAAAGGACTCGATGGCAATGGATACTTGAATGCAGCTTCTTTATACTTTTCGCAAACAGGGAATGCAATGCTTGATGCTGACAAAATGATTGTCCTAAATGCTCAAAGTGATATGAGGTTTAAAGTCAAAGATCAGTTCCGCTTTTATCGTAATGACAATTGGATTGCGAGTATTGGGGTTTCATCTGGAGGGGATACAGATGTCATACTTCCAAATGCGATGATACGAAATTCGAGTTACGAAAATGGTTATATTCAAATAAAGACAGCACTTGGATCATATTATCAAGGAGTAATTGCCTCAGACTTTAAAGTTTCTTCTAAAGAAACCTATAAAACCAATATCCGTCCTATTGCATTCAGTGCACTTGAAAAGGTAATGGAATGGGAAATTAAACAGTACAATTTGAAAACTGATATTCCAAAACTATATGAGATGCGTATGAATCGTAAAGAAGGAGATCCCACAATTACTACAGATGCAATTCCTACACATTATGGTTTAGTTATTCCAAAGGAAGCAGAAGAAAATGGTGTAGGCCTATACGGGATGCTTTCACAATTGACAAGCGCATTTCAAGAGCATGTGATAAAAACGGATGCTAGATTGGAAGAATTAGAGCCATTAAAACCTAAAGGGAATATAAAGCATAGGAACAGGGTGAAACGTCAGAGAAGACCGTCTAGACACGTAAAAAGGGGTAGCTAGAAAGGGGTGTAGTCATGCGAAATGAGGAAATTATGATAGATTTGGCAGATCCTGTGTTTACAAAAACAATTCGCTCTCGGCAGAATGACAAGAATGGATTGAAGCTTACTGTGTACGTAAGAGAAAAAGGACAGAAGGTGGATTTAACAGGATATGCGGTTAAATATGAAGCGACAAATCATACAGGAGTGTTCATTCGAGATGATGCTCAAATAGTTGATGCAAAGAATGGTGTGTTTTCATATACATTTACATCTCAAGCTGTTTCTACATCGGATGATTGGACAGCTTATTTTGTGATGGAAAAAAGTACAGAACGAATGAGTACACCAGACATTCGTATTACATTAAGACGTGATGTGAAAGAAGGGAATATTAAAATCGAAAATTACATTTCTGATTTTGAGATTCTTAAGAAAACGATAGACGAGTTACAGAGAAAATTAAATACAATGGATGTCGTTAAGAAAAGTGGAGACACCATGCCTGGCAATCTTTTGTTTGACAGGTCAAGTACAGACAAGACGAATAAAATAGCATTCTCTACGGCAGGAGTGGAAGAGCTCAACTTCTACCAAACTGGCGATGGATATTACGGGATTAGGGATGTTAAGGGTGATCAAGGTGTTTGGGACTATAATCGTAACAATAAAACGTTTAGCGTTTCTGCTAATACAAACCTTGTTAAGAAAGCTGGCGACATCATAAGTGGAGTTCTTGAATTTAAGAGCGATAATGCAATTGTATTAGGTAGCCGCTCGTTTAAAACAGTTCTTCACAAGGGAGCACAAGGGGCCCTTATTATTGCACCTTCAACAGAAGAGCAAGGAGATAGTTGGGATTGGTCCAAACGAGTTGAAATTAGGCCGGATGGTACTATCAAACAAGCGACAGATACAGACTGGAGTACTCTATCCACATCATTTGGTAGTGTTGGCGGCCGTCCGATGCGTTATAAAAAGGTCAACGGTATAGTTACAATTACCGGATCAGTCGCAAACGCTACAAATGGAACGACCTTCGCTACTTTACCAGTCGGTTTCCGTCCTATTCAAGACATGGTATTTCCTGTCCAAGATGCATCAGTGTCGAAATCAGTTGAGTTGACAATTAAAGGTGATGGCGGAATGGTATTGCAAGGGTTATCTACAAATGCTACTGTCCACATGTCAGCTACATTCAACATTTGATGTAATGTTAGAAAAATAATAAATAAGAAATAAAAAACCAGAGCAGCAGATATAAGCTGGTCTTTTTTATTTTGCTAAAAAGGAGATGAGTACGGTGGAGGAACAGATTTTCAATTCAATGATTCAACAAGGAGCATTCGCAGCGTTATTTGTGTGGATGCTTTTTACTACGCAAAAAAAGAATGAACAGCGTGAAGAACAGTATCAAAAAGTAATCGAAAAAAACCAGGCAGTCATCGAAGAACAAGCAAAAGCATTCGGTTCACTTGCAAAGGATGTATCAGACATTAAACAAAAAATTATGGGGAATGGTGACGACAAATGAAAAAATCTATTAAATTATTAGCCTCAATTTCTACGGCAGCTATCATTGCATTTACTTCAACAGGTAGTGTTTTTGCTGATCGAGAAATGATTATTCCAGGGTTACCTAAAGTTGAATATCGCAATGGATATGGAGCGTATGAAGGTGTAGTAGCACATTCTACAGCAACTCCTGAAGCGCCTGCTATTAATATCCGAAACTACGAGGCAAGAACATGGCGCTCTGCATTTGTACATTATGCGACAGATTGGGATGAAACAATCCAAATTGCTTCTACTAAGTATCAAGCATGGGGAGCAGGTCCAGCGGCCAATAAGCGATTTGTTCATGTAGAGCTCTCTGAAACTAGTGACTCTATTAAATTTAAAAAATCATATGAAAGATATGTAAAGTTACTTGCTAAAATTTTAAAAGATAGAAATATCCATCCAAGCATTGGATTGTGGACGCATAAAGATATTACGTATAAGCTTGGTGGCACAGATCACGAAGATCCGATTGACTATCTTCACAGTCATGGTGTATCAGAATCACAATTTAGAGCGGATGTACAAAAGGCGTATGAAGGCGAAACAGTTACAGTTAAACCAAAGCCACAGCAACCAAATGAAGTACCTGGTGTTATTAATGAAGTGGGAGTAGCGTATATTGATGGATACAATGTAAACCTTCGTTCTGGTCCATCCACAACAAATAGTGTTATTCGTAAATTACAAAAAGGTGAGGCATATAAAGTCTGGGGTAAAGTAGGAAATTGGTTGAATCTTGGAGGGAATCAGTGGGTTTATAATGATTCATCATACATTCGCTATAAAGAGGAATCTTCATCTGTGGAAGGTAAACGTGTTGTTTCTAAAGTGAATGACTTACGATTCTATTCAAAACCTTCCTGGTTAGATAGGGATGTAGTAGGGACTGTCGATAAAGGATTAGGATTTGCTATCCTTGATAAAGTATCTGTAAATGGCTCTTCACAATATAAAGTAAAGAATAGTAGAGGTAATGTGTACTATATTACAGCTAGTTCTTATTATGTAGAAATTAAATAGTAAACATAAAAAGTGCCGGCTCTTAATTGAGTCGGCTTTTTTTATTGAGTATATTAAAAAAGTAATGGAGTCTTCTAAAAATACCTCTAAGTTCGTCAAAGTTTATTTTTAGAACAAAACTTTGATTTTCATGTTTAAAGGTCTCAATTACATTTACAACATGTTTATTAGTTATTTGTACAGATAAATTTCGGTTTTTATTATCTGTCACTGTGACAATTCTTTTTTCATCGTCCACTAGATGTGGTCCCATTCCCCAAAAAATATTATTAGGATTTGATTTGTATTGTTGCCTTAAAGAATTATCAACGCATTCTTTTACTAATTTATCCATTTCAATATATTCATCATAAGTCATTTTAATTTCATTTATGCTTTGTGTTTTAAAATATTCTTGTTTAATCTCAATTAATTTCTTTTCTGAGTCAGCTCTTAAAACAATCTTTTGATAAGTATTTTCCTTGAGTAAACTTGTACGTCGCAATATAATCACCGTCAACTTTAATAAGGATAGGGTTTATTATAAATCAGAAATTCTTCTAACTTGTTTTTTCTTCTTCTTAAAATTCCTTTTATATTCTTTAAATTCTTGCTTATCCACATGAAATTTTTCACCTGTAGCTACATTTTTAACTAAGTATGTTTTGCATGTGAATTCTCTTATATAGTAAATAATCACTCCTAATATAAGAGATAAACAAAATGTTGGAATAGCTAAGATAATTGCAAGTGCAGCTAGTATATTATCAGTTTTATGATCTCTCTGTAATACTAATCTTTTTCCCGCAGCAGCCTGAGCTTGTTCTAATTGCTGCATGCGTTGTAGTGATGCAATCGTGTCATAACTCATGGAATAACCTCCTTAAAATAATACCTAAATCATACCAATTTCATGCAACAACTGTAAATGTTCGTTTGTAATTTATTGACGAAAAAGAACGTTTGTTCTATAATTTATACAAACAAACGTTCTTTTGGAGGTCATCTTATGAATCATTTACTTAAATGCTCGTTCAATCAAAAACTACCAATTGAATTAATTTATTTAAACGGTTCAGGAGATTTCTCTCAAAGAACTGTGATTGTTAGAAAGATATATGAAGATCGTGTATTAGTGTATTGCATGCAAAAACAACAAGTTAGAATGCTGAAATTAGCTAATATACTTTCTGTTGATAAAGTAAGAAATAACTATCAATATGCTTAAAAATAAATAATGAGGTGAGGTCATATGTCAACAGCAATTCCAAAACCACCAAAGAAAAAGGCTACTAAAAAAGAACCTAGACCATACATGGATGAATTCGAACAACAAGAGGCTGCTGAATTAATTCAATTGGCAGTACAAGATGATACAGAATTAGTATTTACTGTGTATCGAAAATATAAAGAACCAGATGTTATCCAAGGTAAAATAATCAAACTGGAACAACAACTGAATAGAATTGTAGTGAGTGATGGACCGAATGCAATACATAAAATTCAATTCATGGATATTTTGAAAATCGAAACGCCTAGTTAATTTAGCTAGGTGTTTTTTATATGGCCATAAATTCTTTATCGAAGTAGAACTTGTCCATTAAGTTGTTTACAATCCCGTTGAAATAAGCGAATTTACCTTTTTTCATTTTTACTCCGGATTTAATTTTCATAACAAATTCTTTAATAGCTTTTAAGCCAATAGTTAACTCTTGTTCTTTAGTAAATGCTGTATCACCTGTTGTATGGTTAACGATTTTATTGCACTGTCTTACGACCTTCCACAGTTCTTGAATTGTTTTAGATTCACTGTAAAAAAAGTTAACTAAAGAAATAAAACGTTCTGGTACCCAATGAGCAACAAAGTCAGCTTGTTCCATATTCTCTTCTGGAGTATTGCTATTCTCATTACTATTACGTTTGTTTATATCTTTTATATTTTGTTTTAATAAAACAGGTTTTGTTTTAATGGTAGGACACTTCTCGGACATTTTACCAGGTTTCTTGTTGGACACTTCCACAATTGGTTGAATGATAATAGCATTAGAAGTTTGAAGCATATCTTTTTTACGTTTCATCGCTACTTGCTTAATCATCTTTAAACCCTCAAGTTTCTTCATTAAACGTTGTACAGTTTTATATGAAACTTCCATCATGTGAGCAATTGAATTTTTACATAGGAAACTAACACCTACATATTTGCAGCTGTGGCGTTTTAAAATTTCAAGTAATGCAATTAGTTTAGATTTTACGTCGGTACGCTTAATAGACATACGGATAATGTCTCTATATGTACGTATAGTTTTGTTCAATTCTTCTAATTCTATAAATGGTGATAAGTTACGGAATGATTCTTCACTTGCTATAACATCTATGCATTTCTTTTCCATATTATAAGTCTCCTTCTAGGAAACAAAAAAGCAACGTCACCAATAATTTGGTAAACGTTGCTTAATAGACCCTGCATGATGTACAATAACTCATGAGAGTATAGCAAGTGTTTACCTGGTCAGCTCAGGTGAACGGTATAAGAGTGTTGGTAGCACTACTTATACACGCTGTGCTCTTTTGTTTTGTAATTTTTCGTATTTACGTGAACTTTATATGTTTATATTTAAATACAAAAAATCAAGTTATACATAGGCAAACGATCTTTATTGGAAGTTTAAACACGTCAATTGTACACCCGAGGGAGGTTTTTAAAGAAGCCTTCCGTCGTGCAGCAGCCTCTATCATATGTCTTCATAACCATCCCTCAGGAGATCCCTTATCCATAGTACAATAAACTATAGTATTGAAAGTAATTAAAGAAAGAAAGCTAGGATATTTTTTTACTTTAAATTATTATTAATTATAGGTTTAATTTAAAGTTGTTAAAGTATTTAAGGAGGGGGAATTGGTGAAAGTTCAAAAGATAAAAGTGGATAATAAGCCCTATCCACTCTATATACTGTTAAATAAAGAATACCAATTAGTGGAACCGGTTATGAGGTTTGTCAAATACTTAGACAATACTGGGAAATCACCAAATACCATTAAGACATATTGTTATCATTTAAAACTCTATTATGAGTTTATGGACCAAAGGGAGATTAATCTTAATGAAATTAGTTTTGAAGAATTAGCTAATTTTGTGGGGTGGTTAAGGTACCCCACTGTAAATAAGGTAATTGAGATTAAGTTAAAGGATGCTGTTAGAGAGGAGACAACAGTAAATGCTATCTTAAATGCGGTGATGAGCTACATTGAGTATTTAAACAGGGTCGGGGAATTTAGAGAGTTAAATGTTTTTAAAGAAGCAAAAGGGAGAAATTTTAAGAGTTTTTTACATCATATAAATAAAGGAAAATATCAAAAAAATGTATTAAAGTTAAGAGCAAAAAAGAAACAGATACAAACTTTAGAATTAGATCAAGTCAAACGGATTATGGATGCTTGTCGTACTACTAGGGATAAATTAATTATAATGCTTATGTATGAAGGTGGGCTTCGAATTGGTGAAGTATTATCATTGAGACTTGAAGATATTGTTACTTGGGATAATCAAATTTGTTTAACTCCTAGAGATGTAAATGAAAATGGAGCTTATATAAAATTGAGGAAAGCAAGAACGATACATGTAAGTAAAGAATTAATGGCTTTATATACAGAATATTTAGTATACGAGTATAGTGAAGAGATTGAGCACGATTATGTTTTTATCTCTTTGAAAAAAAATTTTTATGGAATCCCCCTAAAATACCAAAGTGTTCTTGATCTAATTAGAAGAATAACTAAGAGGACTGGGATAAAGTTTACACCACATGTATTGCGTCATACTCATGCGACAGAATTAATCAGAAATGGTTGGGATGTAGCCTATGTTCAAAAGAGATTAGGGCACGCGAACGTTCAAACTACATTAAATACGTATGTTCATCTTTCAAATCAAGATATGAAGAACGAGTTTAAAAAATATCTTGAGAGAAAGGAAGGAAAGTTATGACTGCTTATCATGGAAGGAGAATTGTTAGTAGTAGTGAAATTAGTAAGAAAATAGCAGAAATGAATAATGAATTACAAGGATTTTGGGCGAAGGATAAATGGGATATTCATCAATGTCCTGAACCTTCAGCTATAGAATTAGCAAAAAGTCCTAAATTAAGAAATCGCTATGTCCATTTTGATCGTGTTCAGAATTTATGGCTAAAAACAGAACTGAAATATTTCTATTACTATCACATAATACAGGGGATTTGGGGAGCTAAAACAGTATGGATAAGAAAAGGTACAGTGATAAGTAAAATGTTAGGATTTTTAGATTTTAAATATCCCAACATTAGCTCAATAACTGAAGTGCCAATCGAAAAAGCAATGAATGAATATAGAACATATCTGATTGAACAAGGGGTTAAGGCTACAATTACTAATTATAAGATTAATGCCAATCAAGAGAAAATAGCCGTGGAAGCTAATTCATATTATGTTACTAACTTAAAGTAGTTTATGGAATTTTATGAGGACTATTATTTTGATGGTGAGGAGTGGGATAAAGATGTTTGGGATAGACGTAAATTATCAATCCCAGAGGATAAAGTTAATCCTACTTCGTATGAATATCTAGTCTCCTTTAAGGATTATCGTAATCCGTATTTTAAAAACCTTGCAAAAAGGTATTGTAAATTAAAGTTGAATACAAATAGTTTTTCCCATGTTAATGATATTGCTCAGAAGCTTAAAGAGTTTTTTAATTTTTTAGACATGAATTTTAAAAATGTTCAGAGAATACATCAAGTAACAAGAATAGAGATTGAAGCATATTTAAGTAGAATAAACATAATGGGATTAAAACCTAGTACTATAACTGGAAGAGTTTCTACATTGGAGGGGTTATTTAGTACTCTTTTAAGAGTAGAATGGGGCGATGCCCCTTCAAAGGCATTAATTTATCCAGAGGATTATCCTAAAGTGCCAAATGCAAAACCACGATTTATAGATGAATATATACTAGAACAATTAAATGGTCATCTGGATAAACTTCCGCCTTACATCGCAACGATGACAATGATTATTCAAGAATGTGGGATGAGAGTAAGTGAATTATGCACTTTAAAAAAGGGTTGTTTATTAGAGGACAAAGAAGGAGATTATTTTTTAAAGTACTATCAATGGAAAATGAAAAAGGAGCATGTTGTTCCTATTTCAAAAGAAGTGGCTTTATTAATTAAGGTTCAAGAAAATAAAGTTTCAAAGGATTTTTCTAATAGTGAATATCTATTTCCTAGAAAAGATGGATCACCATTAAAACAAAGTACATTTAGAGATGATTTAAACAAATTGGCTTATGAATGTACGATTGTTGACAGAGAGGGAGCTATTTTTAGGTTTCATGCTCATGCTTTTCGTCATACAGTAGGAACAAGAATGATAAACAATGGAGTTCCTCAACACATTGTGCAAAAATTTTTAGGTCATGAAAGCCCTGAAATGACAAGTAGGTACGCACATATTTTTGACGAAACTCTCAAAGTGGAATTTACGAAATTTAAGGAGAAGTTAGTCACTAATCACGGTGATGTACTAGAATTGAATAATGATAATGAAGTTGATGACGTTGACCTTCAATGGTTCAAAAAAAATATAAATGCCCAAGTACTTCCTAATGGATATTGCAGGTTACCGGTAATAGCGGGATCGTGTCCCCATGCTAATGCATGTTTAGATTGTACACATTTTTGTACTAGTAAACAATTCTTACCACAGCACCAGGAACATTTAAGGCATACAAAGGAGTTATTAGCTATTGCTAAGGACAAACAATGGCAAAGGCAAATAGAAACTAATAGCCGTGTAAAAGAACGCTTAGAACAAATAATAGGTAGCTTAAAGGAGTAAGTGATTAATATGGGGAAGAAAGTGCGGAATACCGAGAAAATTGTGTGTTTGGCCAAGCTAAAGGCTACTCAAACTAGAGAAAGTGTAGACAAAGCAATCTCTAAGTTATCACTTGAAGGGAGGATTATAAATTTTAATACTGTAGCTAAAGAAGCAAATGTTTCTAAGTCATGGCTTTACAAGGAAACAGATATTAGAAAAAGAATTGAATTGCTCCGTAAGCAACAATATAATCACTTAAGCACTAGACCTGTGACCAAAAAAAGTTCCCGATCTGAAGAAGTATTAATTAAAACTTTAAAAATGAGAATTAAGGAAGTAGAAGAAGAAAATACAAAATTAAAGAATCAAATTCAAAAATTATATGGAGAGTTGTACAATAAAGAATAGTTAAATATAAATATTGTTTTTGCTAATAAGAAAGTAAGGGGGAATTGTAATGTTACAGGAAAGAATTAATGAATTGGAAAGTGGCATTTTAAATCTTGATGGAGATAGAGTTCATGTAACAGGTTTTAAAAGTGAAAAGATGTTATTGTCTTTTCTAAATAATAATAAAAAAAATTGGAGTTTTAAGGGTCTGTATGATATTCATGAAATGAATTTTCATAACATTAAAAATAGCGCTTTAATTATTGTTATGAAGGATGGAAAAGAAATAGGGAAATATCAATATATCCCAGTGTATAAAAGTGTAATTAAATACGATAACCAAGATGGGAAAAGTACTTCTATGACATTTACTATTAGAAAAAGTGTATATAGTAAGCATTATCACTTTTTAAGTGAAAAAATGTCACGAGTTTTTGAAAGTAAAGAATTGATTACAAATTTCTTAAAAGAAGAATTTGGAGCAAGTTTAAATTTTTGAGTAAGGGGGGATTAAAACATGGAAAATATGATTTTAGTTGATATTGAAACAGGGGGATTTGATGTAGATTCAGGAATTTTGGAAGTTGCCTTACTTGTTGTGGAGAATGGTAAAATTGTTAAGGAAGTGCATCTAGCTGAAATAGAGGATTTATCTTCTATACATTTGGGTATGGGGAAAGGATACTTGGATATTTCTGAAGATTCAACAAAAAAAGAATCCTTTATTAGTGTATTGGCTCAATATAATTATCCAATTGTTGCGCACAACGTATCTTTTGACAGGAAATTTCTGGTTTATTATGGGTGGTTGGATGCTGAGTATGAATGTTATGATTCAATAAGAGCTATTAAATATGCAAATTCTAATTTATTTTCTTATTCTTTAGGATACTTAGTCTCATTTTATGAATTAGATCAACCACTGAATCATATTGCTTTAGATGATGTGAAAGCGCTTTTTGAAGTTATTAAAAGAGCAAACCCTACCACTTGGATACCTCTATATAAAGTGAAACCGAAACAGTTAAATCATTTTGTTGAATCTATTGCAAAAATAGAAGGAGTTAGCACTATTTTTCAAGGGAAAACAATTGTTTTCACAGGTGCCAGCCCATTTCCCAGAGCACTTATGAAGGAAATTGCATTGAAGTGCGGGGCAAAGGTAACTGGAAGTGTATCTTCAAAAACAGACTTTTTGATTTGTGGTGAAAATCCTGGAAGTAAATTGGAGAAAGCGCGGGAATTAGATATTGAAGTTCGGACAGATGTCTGGTTTCTGGATGCTGTCTCGGAGGAAATTAACTTAAATACCGTTTCAATTGAAAGAAATCAAATTCCAGTTCAAAAGAGTTTTATTGAAAGTTCAAATACATCATTTCAGAAGTTGCCAGAGTTTAAAGATACAACTGTTAATATTGCATGTATGCCAACTAGAATTCAATCTCAAGTAGAACAAATTCTTCTGAATGATATGGAAGTTAGGGGAATAAACAAAGGTGCAAATGGATACAAGGTGGATTTAATTGTTTATGCCGATGGAGGCGACTACGTACTTTTAGAAAAGGCAGAGCAGATGAATATTCGAACAATACCACTTTCTAAATTTAATAAAATGATTTTGTGAGTTTACATAATCATTATAAAGTTAACAGTGTTAGTAATTTTGCTAACAATGGAGTTAGGGTAAAAAATTGTGTGCAATAATTGTAGTTTTAGAATAAAGGTTGATTAAAACTCACTTAGAATCGTTTTATTGAAAGATGTAAAATATCGTAGATTTTTTACAAATAAATTGTTACAAGGAGAGCGTAAGCATGTTTAAAAATATCCTATGTAAAGAAAAAAATAGTCCCAACCTCGAACCGACTCCACAGCAGCGATTCTTGTACACGATGGAAATTGCTCATATTTGGTTAGAAAAAGAAAATGACTTATCACAAAAAAACATAATATTAAACTATATGATGGATGTTATCCGAAAAGATTTTAAAACTAGTGTAATAACTACTATTTTTTATAGAGAGGAACACTTTAAAGATTATAATCGTCGAATGTTTTTTCCGATGTCCTATTACAATGAGAATGGTGAGGAATTGAAAATTCATGATCCATCGAATAAAGAATCCATAAATATAAACCTTCAAGATGAATGTGTAATACCAATACCATGGAATCGAAAACGTATGAAAGATGCTGTGAAAGAAATATATATAAGAGATTTTATCTTCGATCCATATAATCATGAATCTACATACTATACTCCTATAGATGTTTGCCATATTGAAAGCGGAAACCATTCTATCGCAGCTGGAATAGGACATATGAAAGGGGAAATAATGTCTAAAAAAGTAGACATAAGTAAGGCTTTTCCTCATTTATTTTCCGATGGAGCATATTGGTATAATGTACACACAAAGGAAAGGTTATATCCTGTATTTGATTACCGCGTCGCTATTCTATTTGAATTAGCTAAATTAAAGAATACTATCAAATAGGAGCTATCTATATCGAATTACAATGAAATATTATTTGTTTTTAATGTTTCGCTGAAAAAGGTTTGATAAAAATGTATTATAAATACGTATTTTACAGTAAAAGAAAAGGATTAATTTTGAATAAAGTTTAATCAGGAATACTCTTTTAAGGCTAATATTTAAAAATTTAGCAAGAAGTAAAAGGGAATTCGTATTAAAATTTGATATTAAATTTTAATACATGATTGTATATTATTTCTAATACGCAATAATAGCCTGTATCTAGAGAAAGCTAGTAACCTTAGATACAGGCTTAGTATTTTAGGAAAAGGTTCGATAAAATTAAAAAGAGGTATTCCTATAAAACTTTTTTATGTATTTCATAGTTGTCTATATTATCTTTGATATCGTATGCTGACTGAATATTTCCCTCGACATTGTTAATAAAATCCTCCCATTTAACAGAACGAATATAAGATGCTTCTCCTAAATAAACTTTATTGTCGTCGCTGTGATTATCACAATCGTTAAAAGTGGGAGATTTTATATTAAACATATTCTTTTTGAGTATTGTAAATAAAGTATTAGTCTTTAGAGTTCTACAATTGCAACTTTGACAAGAATTATCCTCAATAAAGTAAGTATAGCTATTATTTTGATCTGGTAATACTATAGCCAGCATTGCATTTGTTCCGCTAACTTTACCGTTTCTTGTTTGTGATTTTAAAGAATATGAAATTTCCCAGGGGATCCACTGGTCCTCTTCATTAGTGAAAATTCCTTTCATATTTGGAGAAATCAAGACAATTGTAAGGGTACTATCAAAAATCTTATCTTTTAATTTGGTCCATATCGTTTCATCCTTGAAATCACTTAAATCATCACCATCAGCTTCACCTTTATTAATATGATCTTCATCTTTTAATTTCCCTTGAAGTTCATCTACGTAATTCCGTACCGTTGTTGTATAATCCAAGCCTTCTAATGGATATACATCGCTATCCGCGTATTTATATGAGACAAATATTTTTCTCCCCATACTTCCCCACTCTCCTTTGTATATTTGTGAAAGATATATTATTTTTTTAGATGTTTAATTATTTGTATAGTAATGGTTATCAATTCTTCTGGCGTTTTGTTTGTATCTCCTAATTGTTCGTATAGACCTTTTAATTCAGTTATTCCTACATAATCATCGAAGTTTTCCATTACTTTGGTCCATATAGTTAATGAGGCGTCTCCTGTAGCTCCTATAGGTATAGGGATTACGCCTTTTGTAAGAGCAATTTCAAATTCTTCAATCATACCATTTGCATCTATCTTTTCACCGGATGCACCTTTTTTATTTCCAAATATAAATATAGCGATACCCACGGAAGAGAGCATATCATTTCTATATTTAGTCCAAAGTTCTCCTAAAGATAAGTCTCCCGTAGTTTGTTGAGGGAAAGGTCGAGCTTTTAAGCGCTCCTCCACTTTTCTATTTGGGGTTTTGTATAATTCTTCAAGCGCTCCAGAAATGATACAACTACCAATTCCTAATCCGAATCCAGAGACAATATTATAATCGGATTGAATTATAGATTTACTTAAATTTGTACTGAATTGAAGTGCTTGTTGTTCTTCCCAATTATCAAAGAAAGTAGCACTTCCGGATATAAAAATGCCACCACGTTTAACAATATCGTGTACTTTTTTTAAGATTTCAGTTATTTGCTGATAGGAATCTACTAATAAAACAGTTATTTTATATCTCTTCAAATCATTTATTCTTAATTGTTGTTTAATTTGTGCATAGTGAAATTCTCCCTCAGACTCATAGTCCTCTCTTTCTATTTGTTTCATAAAACAATAATGAGTTCTGGAATTCTCACCTAATAATAGTCTTATTCTACTAAGAATGTAAGTTAAGTTCGGATCGTCGAAACTAAAACCAACAAATAAAAAAGTTTTAGATACTAGGTCACCTTGTAACGCCGTACTATATAATTGACGTGTAATATTATAGCCTTCATAATCATCTTTAGTTAAAACTGCTTGATGAGGCAAGGAGCTGTCACCATGCATTTTATATATAACAGCATCAGTTTTAGGAGTTGTATGAGCAAGGTTTTCAGGAACTATCTTAGTATCCACCTTTTTTCCCATGTTTTTTAAAGTGGTTTCAATTAAGGAATCATAGTTGGTGGTCCAGTACGTAGAAATCGGTAAATCTGCAAGTAGTGTATGATTTTCTGTTGTTTGGACCCCTTTGGTAAACTCTTCTATTAGTATTTGATTGATTTTTCCTCTACCATCAAATTCATTAACGTGATATTGGGCTAAAGCTACTAAATCTGTTTCTAAATCTACATTTAAGCCTAAATCATCAGCAAGTTCGCGCATTAATTCTTTCCAATTCACATGCCCTGCTGGCTGAGATAAGCCAGCTCCAGCAAATACAGCTGCATTTGAACCTTCAATGGCTTTTACATAAGTTCTTATAAATTCCTTGATTTTTGGTGAATACAATTACTTCATCTCCTTAAATAATATAAATACATCCTTACAAAGGTTAGTCTTAAGAAAGATATTGATCGTTAGCACAGGTGCTGTATTCATGGATGTGGCTTTGATTTTTGTAGATAAATAACTTCCTTTTTATAACTTTAAAATAAGTTTTGATTAAAAGGCAACTATTATTAGTCCCAGTATTCAAAACTATTTTCTTTTATCATAGCAAAATTGTTTTGAATAAAAATCCGGTATATATAGAGATGACTTTACCAAAACTTTATTAGAATTGGATATTTTCGGGGGGGGTTAGTGGTTGAATTTTTCGAATAATATTTTTGATGAAAATATAACTTTCCAATGTATATTTAAATGTAAGTAAGATATATAGGAGAATTTAATGATTGCCCACTTTAAATACATGTACTTAACGTAAGAACGTTGATTTTAATAATTATTTCGAAATTTACTATTGATAACGGGCTACGCCGAGCCGTGAAGATATTGAAGTAACAAAACGCTTAGTAGAATGCGGCCAGATTATCGGAATTGAAGTGCTTGATCATATTATAATAGGTGACCATAAATTCGTGAGTTTAAAGGAAAAAGGTCATATTTAAGACTATGCTTTTTACTTATTTTGTTTTATAATGTGATTTATGAGTTTTTTGTAGAAATTTATCTACAAAAAGGATAAAGATATAAAAAACGTACTGTTTTTATAATATAAATTAAGAAAAAATGAGTCCGTGAAAACAAGAAAGGAAGATAAATAATATGTTTGGATTTGGTGGATTTACTCGCGATCTTGGAATAGACTTAGGAACTGCGAACACGCTTGTATATGTAAAAGGAAAAGGTGTAGTTTTACGTGAACCTTCAGTAGTGGCGTTACAAACTGATACGAAACAAATCGTTGCTGTAGGTAGCGACGCAAAACAAATGATTGGTCGTACACCAGGGAACGTTGTGGCACTTCGCCCGATGAAAGACGGTGTAATTGCTGATTACGAAACAACTGCAACAATGATGAAATATTACATTCAACAAGCTCAAAAATCAAACGGTTTCTTCTCACGTAAGCCGTATGTAATGGTATGTGTACCATCTGGTATTACAGCTGTAGAAAGACGTGCAGTAATCGATGCGACTCGTCAAGCGGGTGCTCGTGATGCTTATCCTATCGAAGAGCCATTTGCAGCAGCGATTGGTGCAAACTTACCTGTTTGGGAACCAACTGGTAGTATGGTTGTTGATATCGGTGGTGGTACAACAGAAGTTGCAATTATTTCTCTAGGTGGTATTGTAACAAGCCAGTCAGTCCGTGTTGCTGGTGATGATATGGACGATTCAATCATTCAGTACATTAAGAAAAGCTATAACTTAATGATCGGTGAAAGAACAGCTGAAGCATTAAAATTAGAAATTGGTTCTGCAGGCGAGCCAGAAGGTATCGAGCCTATGGAAATTCGCGGTCGTGATTTAGTAAGTGGTTTACCAAAAACAGTACTAATTCAGCCAGAAGAAATTGCAGATGCATTAAAAGATACAGTAGATGCGATTGTAGAATCAGTTAAAAATACGTTAGAAAAAACTCCACCTGAATTAGCGGCTGATATTATGGACCGCGGTATCGTATTAACAGGTGGCGGGGCATTACTACGTAATTTAGATAAAGTAATTAGTGAAGAAACGAAAATGCCAGTTCTTGTTGCAGAAGATCCATTAGATTGCGTAGCAATTGGAACAGGTAAAGCATTAGACAATATCGATCTTTTCAAAACTGCTGCTCGATAATATTGCAAAATAAAAATCAGTGAAATTAAGAGGGTGTGAACGTGCCACAGTTTTTCTTAAACAAAAGATTAATTGTTTTGTTGGTTAGTATTATTCTTCTCGTGGCATTGATTGGAATCTCATTGAAAGAACGGAACAGTTTAACATGGCCAGAGCAGTTTGTTAAAGATACTGTCGGTGTTGTAGAACGTGTATTCCAAAAGCCAGCGAAATACGTAGCTGGATTCTTCGAAAATGTAGAGGATGTAAAGCGCACGTATGAAGAGAATAAAGAATTAAAAGCAAAATTAGATAATTATGCAGGTCTATCAGGGAAAGTAAAACAATTAGAAGATGATAACAAGAAGCTACAAGAGCTAACTGGTAAAAAAGAGTTAAATAGCGGGTATACTGAAATTCCAGCTACTGTTGTTTCTCGTAATCCAGATAAATGGTACGATTTAATTGGAATTGATAAAGGGGCACAGCAAGGAATTAAAAAAGATATGGCTGTAGTAACTTCACAAGGGTTAGTTGGAAGAGTGAAAAGTGTATCTCAGTTTACATCATCAGTAGAATTACTAAGTTCTATGAGCCGAACAAATCGTGTTTCTGCTATTGTACAAGGGCAAGAGAAAATCTTTGGATTGATTGAAGGTTATGACAAAGAAAAGCAATTACTTCTTTTCACAAAGATTGGCTCTGATGCACCGGTAGTGAAAGATCAACTAGTTGTAACATCTGGACTGGGTGATATTTTCCCGAAAGGTCTTGTAATTGGAAAAATCGTTGAAGTTCAGCCAGATGCATATGGCTTAACAAAAACAGCTTATGTAAAACCTGCCGCTGATTTAAATGACGTAGAGCATATTACGGTTGCTAAACGTGCAACACCTTCAGCGCCATTAGAATAGGAGGAGAAGAAGAGATGATGAAGATATTAAAAAGAGCAGCTCTTCCTCTTTTGCTCCTTTTTGTGTTTCTATTTGAAAATATGTTTGCTACTGTTGTTCCAACGGATGTGTTTTGGAAAGACAGCATAGCAGCACCGCATTTCTTTATAATCGTCTTATGTTTTATTACAGTGTATTATAGTCCGGTCCAAGGGATTTATTACGGACTATTATTTGGCTTCTTATTTGATACCGTATACACAGAACTTGTCGGGATATATATTTTTGCTTATCCGATTTTAGCTTATTTAGTATATAGTGTGATGAAAGTACTACAATTGAATTTATTTATTGTTGTTTCTATCATATTAGCTAGCGTTGTAGCACTAGAGTATTATGTGTATGGATTCTTAACTTTATTAGGACGTACTCATATGCCAGCGTATGTCTTTTTCACAGATCGTCTCCTTTCTACTTTATTGTTAAATGCTATTTTCTTATTGATAGTTTGTTTCCCACTGAGACGATATATAGTGCGTCTTTCAAAAGCGATGGAAGAAAAAGAAAAAAGGATTTTCTAATTTTATGTCGAATTGAATCGGTGGGGTGAACTTTAGTGGAAGAAAAAAAGCAACAAAATGTAACGATAAAAGGGACAAAAGATGGGATAACGCTTCATTTAGATGATTGTTGTTCATTCTCAGAATTATTGGTGGAATTAGACGAAAAACTTTCTACACATTACTACGATGGTGATGGGCGCTCTTTAATTGAAGTGCATGTGAAAGTAGGAAATCGTTATTTAACAGAAGTCCAACAAGAAGAGATTCGTACGTTAATTCGTAATAAAAAGAATCTTGTTGTGGATTCAATTGAAAGTGATGTTATCACTAAAGCAGAAGCAATAGCTTGGAAAGAAGAAACAGAAATTGTCCCTATTTCCAAAATTGTTCGCTCTGGACAAGTTTTACATGTAAAAGGAAATTTGTTGTTAATTGGAGATGTTAATCCAGGCGGAACGGTTATCGCTGGGGGGAATATTTTTGTCGTAGGATCATTAAGAGGAATTGCACATGCTGGGTATTATGGGGATTCGGATGCTGTAATCGCTGCATCTGTTATGAACCCGATGCAACTTCGAATTAGTGATGTGGCAATGCGGGCTCCGGAAGAGAAAGAAGACGGAGCGGAGGCGGCAGAATGTGCGTATATTAATGAGAACAATCACATTGTTGTCGATCGCCTGCAACTTCTCACTCATCTCAGACCTAATTTAACAAAGTTAGAAAGGGGAATTGTATAGCTGTGGGAGAGGCAATAGTAATTACATCTGGAAAAGGCGGAGTAGGTAAAACTACTACATCTGCGAACATTGGTACGGCCCTAGCGTTATCTGGAAAGAAAGTGTGCTTAATTGACACAGATATCGGTCTTCGAAATTTAGACGTAGTAATGGGGCTGGAAAATCGTATTGTATTTGATCTTGTTGATGTCGTTGAAGGGCGTTGCCGTTTACCTCAGGCTCTTATTAAAGACAAACGTTTTGATGATCTTTATTTATTACCTGCAGCACAAACGAGTGATAAATCAGCGGTAACACCTGAACAAATGGATGAATTAATACAAGTATTACGTCAAGATTATGATTACATATTAATCGATTGTCCTGCGGGGATTGAGCAGGGATTTAAAAATGCGGTAGCTGGTGCGGATAAAGCAATCGTTGTTACGACTCCAGAAGTATCCTCAATGCGCGATGCGGATCGTATTATTGGGCTTTTAGAAAAAGAGGATATTGAACCACCGAAACTTGTTATTAACCGTGTACGTAGTCATATGCTTCATGAACAGGATATGTTAGATGTTGATGAAATTGTACGTACATTGTCAATCGAGCTTCTTGGTGTTGTCGAAGATGACGATGAAGTTATTCGAGCTACAAATACAGGTGAACCTGTGGCGTTGCAACCAAGCGGAAAAGCAGCGTTGGCTTATCGTAATATTGCAAGACGCTTGTTAGGTGAGAATGTACCATTACAAGCATTTGAACAAGAAAAGGTATCGGTATTTGCAAAGGTGAAAAACTTCTTTGGAATCCGTTAAGAGCACTTCGCACATATGCGAGGTGCTTTCTTTTTTCTTCACACGAATATCTTTCTTTCTTAGCTCATACATATGTACAAACTGTATACAACTGTTTCTAATGAAATTAGCTTAACGAAAGAAAGGAGACAGTATGAAGAATAGACGCGTAGAAGAAATTAAAAAGCGGATTGCAAAAAGGAAGGCCGAGCAAGAAAGGATGGAGGAAGAGCAGTATTTTAACGGAGGGAATTTCGATAGTGAAGCGGTATTTATTGAAGATGGAGAAAAGGAAATGCATCCTTTATTTCGAAAGGAAGTCTTTTTCTTCAAAGTTTTATTATCAGCAATATTAGTTCTTTCGGTTGCTATTTTATATAAGAATGCTCCTTCTTCATTCAATGGAGCTAAAGCTGTTACAGAAAAAGTGATGAAAGAGGAATTTCAGTTTGCTACTGTAGCGAAATGGTATGAAAAGCAATTTGGAAAACCGCTCGTATTCCATTCGCCGAACGAGAAAAAAGAAGGAAGTATTCAGCAAAAGGATTATGCAATTCCTGCTTCTGGAAAGGTAATGCAAGGGTTTCAAAAAAATGGCCAAGGTGTATTTGTCCAAACAGCTACAAATGCAAAAGTGGAGTCAGTAAATGAAGGGTTAGTTGTTTTTGCAGGCAAGAAAGAGGAACTTGGAAATACAGTTCAAATTCAACATGCAGATGGTACGGAGTCATGGTATGCAAACTTAAACGATATGTCAGTGAAATTATATGATTACGTTTCAAAGAAACAAAAAATTGGAACGGTGAGTAATGATACAAATGATAAAAACGGAAAGTTTTATTTCGCGATAAAAAAGAATGAAAAATTTATTGATCCGATCCAGGTGATATCATTTGATTAAATATAGGGACGTTTTAACGAAAATTTCCGTGCATCCATTATTTTGGGTTATTATTGTCATTGGTATTTTTACTGCGCGTTTTAAAGAGTTACTACTGTTATTTTGTATTGTTCTTATTCATGAACTTGGGCATGCTTTTGCAGCAGCACACTATAATTGGCGTATAAAAAGAATTCAACTTTTGCCGTTTGGTGGCGTGGCCGAGCTTGAGGAACATGGTAATAAGTCATTGAAAGAGGAACTTGTTGTCGTAATTGCAGGACCGATTCAACATGTTTGGATGATGCTGGTAGGTTATATGTTGTTCGAAGTCGGTTGGCTGAATACAGATTTATATTATTTCTTTATGTGGAATAATATAATTATTTTAGCATTTAATTTACTCCCTATTTGGCCGTTAGATGGCGGGAAAGTATTGTTTAATGTATTATCATATCGTTTCCCTTATTTACAAGCACATGAAAAGATGATGCAATTGTCATGTGTTTTTTTTGGTGTAATATTAGGATGGCAGTTACTCTGGAATAGTAACAATATTATGATGTGGATACTACTCATATTTTTAGCAGTGTCATTATATCAAGAGTGGAAACAAAGACGGTATGCATTTATGCGTTTTTTATTAGAACGTTATTATGGAAACAAAAGAGGAATCGAAAAGATTGCACCTATTGAAGTGCAAACGGAAGATCGTTTATATACGATCTTTACAAAATTTCGTAGAGGATATAAGCATTCTATTATCGTCCGTGGAAAATATAAAGAGCATTACACATTGGATGAAAATGAATTGCTCTATGCATATTTTACTGAAAAACGAACAACTTCATCAGTTGAAGAATTAATCGGTTAGTGTTGACGATAGCACTAACCTTTTATTATTGTAAAAGCAAAGAAGATTATAAAGTGAGGAAATAATTTTGAAAACGTTATATGTGAATTACGCTGGTTCGGAAAAGCGCGTTGCAATTGAAGAGAAGAAAAAAATTGTTGAGTTTTTATGGAAACGTAATGAAGAGCAAGAGATTGTTGGGCATATTTATGTTGGACGTGTCGTAAGAACAATTGCTGGAATGAATGCAGCTTTTGTAAACATCGGTTTAGAAAAACATGCTTACCTTTCATACGATGATGTACCATCTTCTTATCGTATACATGAAGGGCAAGCGATACTCGTACAAGTTGTGAAAGAGGCAATTGATACGAAAGGGCCTAAATTGACAGCGAATATAGAATTTACCGGGAAATATGTCGTTTATATGCCGTTTGATGAGATGCGCGCTGTTTCTCGAAAAATAAAAAATAATAAAAGAAGACAACAGTTACTCCAAATTGAAATAGAGGGAACGGGGGGATACATTTTCCGCTCTGCTTCTGAAAAAGGAGCAATTGAAGAAATACAAGCTGAAATGCAAGGGTTACAACAGTTGTATGAAGAGTTAAAAAGAAAAGAGGGCCAAGGAAAGGCGCCGTTATTACTTCATCGACCGGCGACCTTTTTAGATCGTGTATTTCAAGAGAATCCAATTGAAACCATTGAAAAAGTAGTTGTAGATACAAGAAGTATAGTAAAAGAATTAGAAGACAAAGTTGGAAAAGAAAAAGTATCTTTTTATAATGAAAAGTCTTCGATGTTTAACCATTTTGGAATAGAGCGTGAAATTGAGAAAGCACTCCAAAAAATTGTGTGGCTTCCAAATGGTGCTTATTTAATTGTAGAACAAATGGAGACGATGACTGTAATTGATGTGAATACGGGCAAGTTTACGGGAAAACAAAATTTACAAGATACAGTACTTCGCACAAATGAGATGGCAGCTGAAGAAATTGCACGCCAATTAAGACTTCGTGATATTGGTGGTATGATATTAATTGATTTTATTAATATGAAAAAAAGAGAAGATAAAGAAAAGGTAAGAGAATGTCTTATAGCTGCTATGCAAGATGACCGCACATATACAAGGGTGCTCGGCTTTACGGAGCTAGGGATTTTGGAAATGACACGTAAACGTAAAAAGCATTCTTTACGGGACGTATTATTAAAAGAGTGTGTACCTTGCAAAGCGACGGGTTATGTGATGTCGCATGAAACAATTGCGTATGAGTTAGAGAGAGAACTAATCACATATGGCAATATAGAAGATGAAGCGGTATTAATCGCTGCGCCTAAAGAACTGCAAAAACAGTTTTTGCAAAAAGAATTACAAAAAAATATTCCATTTGAAATTTATTTCAAAGATGATAATATCGAAAAGTATGCTATCGTTCGTTTTGGAAGTAAAAAAGAAATTGTAGAGCGGAAAAAATAGTTAGCAGAACATTTATTGACAACCGTCTATGATTCATGATAACATCTTTATGTTATAGTTTATAGCACCTAAACGGCTATATGCTACAACCGCACAAGACAGGTTCCCTAAAGGCATTTATGTCTACCTCGTTTTTGGCGAGTCTTAGTAATTAAGAGGAGGTGCAAGTATGTACGCAATTATCGAAACAGGTGGAAAACAAATTAAAGTTGAAGCTGGTCAAGCAATCTACATTGAAAAATTAGATGTTGAAGCTGGTGAAACTGTTACTTTTGACAAAGTTCTTTTCGTTGGTGGCGAAAACGTTAAAGTTGGTAGCCCAGTTGTAGAAGGTGCAACAGTTACTGCGAAAGTTGAAAAACAAGGTCGCGCTAAGAAAATTATCGTTTTCAAATACAAAGCGAAAAAGAACAATCGTAAGAAACAAGGTCATCGTCAACCTTACACTAAGCTAGTTGTTGAAGCTATCAACGCTTAATTCTGGTTAACATGATTAAAATTACGATAAGTCGCACGAAATTAGGAAGTATCCAATCATTTAAAATGACTGGACATGCCGATTATGCGCCACATGGACAAGACCTTGTCTGTGCTGGAACTACAGCGGTTGTGTTTGGTTCTATAAATGCAGTGGAAGAACTTTGTAATGTGCAAGCAACTATTGAACTCGGAAGTGATGGCGGATTCTTAACATATGAATTGCCTAATGATTTAGACGTTCATACAGCAGAAAAAGCACAAACGCTTTTAGAAGGATTAGTTGTTTCGCTTAAGACGATCGAACTTGATTACGGAAAGTATATCCGTTTAATAGAAAAAGTGCAGGAGGTGTAACGTATGTTAAGATTAGATCTTCAGTTTTTCGCATCTAAGAAAGGTGTAGGTAGTACAAAGAACGGTCGTGACTCTCAGTCAAAACGTCTTGGTGCTAAACGCGCAGATGGTCAAACGGTTACAGGTGGTTCAATTCTTTACCGTCAACGCGGTACAAAAATTTATCCAGGTGTTAACGTTGGTCGTGGTGGCGATGACACTTTATACGCGAAAGTTGACGGCGTAGTACGCTTTGAGCGTCTTGGTCGTGACCGCAAACAAGTGAGCGTATATCCTGTTGCTCAAGAAGCATAAGAACTCACGGAAAACTCTAACCTGAGTGCAGGTTAGAGTTTTTCTATATTAAGGGGTATCTAAATGAATGAAAAATGGACAATTATAGATGCATTGCGCCATTCAAGACATGATTGGCTCAATCGTATGCAGATGGTGAAAGGAAACCTTTCCCTTGGAAAAGTGGAAGAAATTCATAGTCTCATCGATCGTTTTGTCCAAGAAGCGAGACAAGAATCCAATCTGATGGGGCTATCAATGCCTTTATTTTCAGAGTGGATTTTAACATATAATTGGAAACAGCAGCCGTGCTTATTGGAGTACGAAGTATTAGGGAAATTACATAACTTATCTCACTTAGATGAGACTGTATGTACATGGACGAATCAATTTTTCTCGATGCTTCAGCATAGTTTAGACGTATATGTTGAAAATTATGTTTGTATCACAATTGAATGTGACGCGGATAATGCTCGTTTCTTTTTTGATTTTCGTGGTAAGCTAACGAGTGTAGAAGAACTACAGAATTGGCTTGCGACCCAAAACAATAAATGGTATTCCATTTCTTATACAGTGCGAGACGAAGAAGTCTCAGTTATATTACAACCAATTGAAAAAAGTGTGGTGAAATAATGTTTGTAGATCAGGTCAAGATATATGTAAAAGGCGGCGACGGTGGTAACGGTATGGTTGCGTATCGTCGTGAGAAGTATGTACCAAAAGGTGGCCCAGCAGGTGGCGACGGCGGTAAAGGTGCAGATGTTGTTTTCGTAGTTGAGGAAGGCTTACGTACATTAATGGACTTCCGCTACCAACGTCATTTCAAAGCTGATCGCGGTCAGCACGGAATGAGTAAAGGTCAGCACGGACGTAAATCTGAAGATTTACTTGTAAAGGTTCCACCAGGAACAGTAGTAAAAGATGAAAAAACTGGTCAAATTCTTGCCGATTTAGTAACGCATGGACAAACTGCTGTAATTGCAAAAGGTGGCCGCGGTGGCCGTGGTAACTCACGTTTTGCAACAGCTACGAACCCAGCGCCAGAAATCGCTGAGAACGGGGAACCAGGTCAAGAGCGTGATGTTATTCTAGAACTTAAAGTACTAGCAGACGTTGGACTTGTTGGATTCCCAAGTGTAGGTAAATCTACATTATTATCTGTTGTATCATCAGCGCGTCCGAAAATTGCAGAGTATCACTTCACAACAATCGTTCCAAATCTTGGTGTTGTTGAAACTGGTGATAACCGCAGCTTCGTTATGGCTGACCTTCCAGGACTAATTGAAGGCGCACATGCTGGCGTCGGACTTGGACACCAATTCTTACGTCATATTGAGCGTACACGTGTAATCGTGCATGTTATTGATATGTCTGGTTTAGAAGGCCGTGATCCATATGAAGATTACGTAACGATTAATAATGAATTAAAAGAATACAATCTTCGCTTAACTGAGCGTCCACAAGTTGTTGTTGCAAACAAAATGGATATGCCAGATGCAGAAGAAAACTTACAAGCATTTAAAGAGAAAGTGGGAGACGAAGTAAAAATCTTCCCAATCTCAGCTGTAACAAGACAAGGTGTTCGTGACTTATTGTTTGAAGTAGCGAACTTAATAGAAACAACACCAGAATTCCCAATACATGAAGTTGCGGATGAGTCTGATACAAGTGTAATGTACAAATTTGATACTGAAGGTGTTAAATTTGAAATTACACGTGAAAGTGATGGCACGTTTGTTATCTCTGGTTACGATATTGAGAAAACATTCAAGATGACAGACTTCTCACGTGATGAATCTGTACGTCGTTTCGCTCGTCAAATGCGCGGAATGGGTATTGATGAAGCGCTTCGTGCACGTGGTGCAAAAGACGGAGATATTGTAAAAATTCTTGAATATGAATTTGAATTTATCGATTAAGACTGCCGAAATACGGCAGTCTTTTTTTATATCGTAAAAATCGGATTTATATAGGAAAAAATCCCCACTAATTAAATTTTCAATTTATAATAAAAAGGGGAGTGGTTTTAGAAGAATTTTTTTATGGGGAGAAAACGAACATGTATAAAATATTAATTGTAGAAGATGATGAGAAAATCGCGGGAATATTAGAAGAGCATTTAGAAAGGTATGGCTATCAATCATTTAGAGCAAGTGATTTACGTCAAATAAAAGATGAGTTTGTAAAAGTGAATCCTCATCTCGTGTTACTTGATATTAATTTACCGTACTTTGACGGTTTTTATTGGTGTCGTCAAATTCGTACTGTATCGAATGCACCAATTATTTTTGTTTCTGCAAGAACAGGAGAAATGGATCAAGTAATGGCGATTGAAAATGGCGGCGATGATTATATTACGAAGCCATTCCATTTAGATATCGTAATGGCAAAGGTGAAGAGTGCACTTCGCCGTGGTTACGGAGAGTATGCTTCTGCCGCTGAGAGTGATTGTTTAGGTGTAAATGGACTGTTGTTATTCCCGTCTCAGCATATTGTTGAGTGGCAAGGACAACAAACTGAACTGACAAAAAATGAGTTTTACTTATTAGAGTGTTTAATGAAACAGGTGAATCAATATGTAACGCGCGAAGAACTGTTAGAAGCTCTATGGGATGAAGTAGCATTTGTGGATGATAATACATTAACCGTAAATGTAAAACGTGTAAGGAAGAAACTAGAGGAGTTAGGCATTAAAAATGCAATTGTAACGAAACGTGGATATGGTTATGCGCTTTTTACGGAGTGGGGCGAAGGGCATGAAGGTTAAAAATTACCTTATGGGCCGCTTTTCTTTAATTCTTTCTTATATTGTTAGCCTTTGTTTATTTGGGCTCGTTTTACAGCTGCAAAGTCTTTTAGAAAAGAAATCCATTGATTGGAGTACGTGGTTATATGGACTTTTATTAGGAACAGTTGTGTTTACTGTATACCTCATTTACGATTACCGAAAACGGAGTGTGTTTTTAAAGAGGATCGAAAAGTATGTTACTGATGGAAATACATTACATGACTCTTTACTTATTGATGAATCTTATACATCAGAGCAAGAAATGGTCGTTGAATCTTTTACGTTATTAAGACAGCAATATATGAATGAAGTTCATAAACAGCATGCGAAAGAGCAACAGCAAATGATATTTATGAACCAATGGATTCACCAAATGAAAACACCAGTATCTGTTATTGAATTATTGCTGCAAAAGTTTGGCAAAGAGCATCGTGAGGCAAGAGCAACAGTTGAAAGTATTCGTGAAGAAAATAACCGTATACTAAATGGTTTAGATTTAGCGTTACATATGGCAAGACTAGAGCAGTTTGCGAAAGATTATAAGATAGAAGTAGTAAATGTTATAGATGTCGTGCGAGGTATTATTAATGAAAATCGGAAATCCTTTATTCAATCGTCTGTATTTCCGAAAGTGATGTTTGAAGAAGATACTTGTATGGTTGCATCTGATAGAAAATGGCTGAGTATTGCTATAGGTCAAATTGTTGTAAACGCAATCAAGTATACAAAAATTTCAGCGGCAGAGAAAAAAGAAATTCAATTTCAAATTGAAGAGAAAAATCAAAAGGTGTTATTACATATTAAGGACAATGGAATTGGTATTCCAGAGCAAGACGTAAAGCGCATATTTGATCCATTTTTTACGGGAATAAATGGACGTAAAACGAGAGAAGCGACTGGGATGGGCTTATATATTACGAAGGAAATTTGCGATAATTTACATCATGGAATGTATGTCCAATCGGCTGAAGGAGAAGGGACAACATTCACGTTCCAATTTGCAAAAGATGAAGAATATCATACATTGATGAGAAAAATGACAAAACTGTAAGATAACAAAACGTTTTGTAAGGGAAATCACTCGTTTCTTTTTCTTATTTTTCTTATAGTAAATGTAAGAAGAAAACACGTAGGGGGATTAGAAATGAGTGTTCTTGAAGTAAAAGGATTAACGAAGGTGTACCAATCAAAAGGTTCAGTAGCGACGACTGCTTTAAACGATATAAATTTTAAAATAGAAGAAGGCGAATTTGTAGGGATTATGGGTCCTTCAGGAAGTGGGAAAACGACGCTTTTAAATTTATTAGCAACAATTGATAAGCAAACTTCAGGTCATGTGCTTGTAAATGGTGAAGAAATTAATCAAATGCGTGCTGCAAAATTAGCGGAGTTTCGCCGTACACATTTAGGGTTCATCTTCCAAGATTTTAATTTACTTGATACGTTATCCATTAAAGAAAACATTATTTTACCACTTGTAATGGCGAAGAAATCTGTAAATGAAATCGATGCGAAAGTACTAGAAATTGCGAAGTTTTTAAACATCGAAGAAATTTTAAATAAAAAAGTATACGAAGTATCTGGGGGACAACAACAACGTGCAGCAGCAGCGAGAGCAATCATTCATGAACCGACGTTAATTTTAGCAGATGAGCCAACTGGAAACTTAGACTCGAAGTCAGCAAAATCGCTAATGGGCGCTCTGCAAGATTTACACGAGCAAAAGAAAGTAACGATTGCAATGGTTACGCACGATCCAGTAGCGGCTAGTTATTGTGAACGTATCCTTTTCATACGCGATGGAGAAATTTTCTCGGAAATACATAAAGGAAGAACGAAACAAGCCTTTTTCCAAGAAATCCTGGACGTACTTGCGATGCTAGGAGGAGAATATCATGAACTTTCGCCAGCTCGCGCTTAATAACGTAAAAGGAAATTGGCGTAACTATAAAGCGTTTCTTATAAGTAGTTGTTTATCGATTGTCGTATTTTTCATGTATGCTTCTTTTATTTATCATCCAGATGTCGTAAGCGGTAATATTAGTATGAGAAAGATGATCACAAAAGGATTAGAATCGATGAATTATATTGTGGTCATCTTCTCGGCACTCTTTATTTTATATGCAAATTCAACGTTTTTACGAGCAAGAAAAAAAGAGTTTGGTCTACTAACATTAATAGGCGGAACGAAATCGCAGCTCGGCCGAATGATTATATTAGAGCAACTGATGTTAGGTAGTATTGCAATTGTAGTTGGTATTGGGGTTGGGATGCTTTGTTCAAAATTATTTTTCCAAGCGTTAAGCGTATTATTAAAAATAGATAAGACACTTCCACTTGTTTGGAATAGTAAAGCAGTTCTTATTACAGCTGGTGTATACTTTATTCTATTTTTAATCCTATCATTGTTTAGTGTTTGGACAGTAGGACGCTTGCAAATTATTGATTTATTAAGAGAGGCAAGAAAGCAAAAAGTAGAGCCGTTTGCATTTACATGGTTATGTGTAGTTGGTATAGGATGTATTATTGTTGCATATGTACTTAGCTTCCAAGTAACGTTTCTGAATTTCCTCATCCTTTTTTTACCGGTGGTGGGACTGACAATTGGCGGAACGTATTTACTATTTACACAAGGTAGTACAGTTGTATTAAAAGCATTACAAAAAAGAAAGCAATCTTTTTATACGTACCCAAATATGTTCGTCCTTAGCAACCTTATTTATAAAATGAAAGATAATGCTCGTTTTCTATTTGTAATTTCTATCATTACGGCGGTAGTATCTTCAGCGGTGGGTACACTGTACGTATATTTTGAAAATATGAGTGCGAAAACGGTAGAACTTACACCACATGCTATTTCATATGAGGAAAAGGGGTTAAATACGCATAACCTTATTAATGAAGAAAAGGTACAGGAGCTTGTGAAGAGACACGGGTTTGAAGATGCGCGAAAAGTAACATACGTTAAACTACCGGCAACACAGAAAATAACGTTGTTTAATAGTGAACATGAAGTACCGATGACGATTATTTCAGAAAAAGAATATAATGCAGAAGTGCGCAAACAAAAGAGAGAGCAACCTACAGAAGTTCATAATGCACCAGGTAGTGCAACGATGGTTATGGTTGATATGTCAAATGAACTGATGAAGATAGATCGTACGAAACCGTATGAATTTACAATTAACGGACAAAAGCAGTCTGTTCAATTAAATAATCCAACGCAGTATTCTGTTTTTAATGATAGTGAATATCTCATTGTAAATGATCAAGATTTTGAGAAATATGCAAAACTCGTACCAGATGAAGAAAAGTCGAAATATTACGGTTATTATATTGAGGATTGGAAAAGTACAGAAAATCTTGTATTAGATTTGAAAAATGAAATTGTACCAGAAAAGCAAGGGGAATTGAGAAATTCAGTGTTTGCGTATAAGGATATAAGAGAAGGTGGAGCAATTACAATGTTCATCGGTTTCTTCGTAGCGGTACTGTTCTTCTTCTTCGCTTGTAGTATGACATACTTTAAATGGTTTAACGATAAAGAACAAGATCGTATTCAATTTAAATCGTTAAAGAGAATTGGTATGACAGATAAAGAAATTCGCAAAATTGCGATTCGACAAATGGGAGTTATCTTCTTTATCCCAATTTTAATCGGTTCCATTCATAGTGGATTTGCTCTTCATACGTTAGGGAAAATGCTTTATATTAATTTATGGAAATCAGGTGCGCTTGTAATTGGAGCATACATTTTAGCTTCTGCCATTTACTTTATGATCGCGCAAAGAGGATATTTAAAACACGTAAAAAGCTAGGGGAACCTCTAGCTTTTTGCCTATGTAGTAAGTTACAGGAGGACGATAGATGAACATTCGGCAACTAGCGCTGCAAAATATAAAAGGAAATTGGCGTAATTATAAAGTGTTTTTCTTAAGTAGTTGTTTTGCAATATTTGCTTCTTACGCATATATGTCTGTCATTGTGCATCCATATATGCAAGAGACGATGTGGTATCAAAACGTACGCTGGGGACTTATCATATGTAATGTTATAATCATTTCTTTTTTCGTCATATTTATTTTGTACTCTACTTCTATTTTCATAGAAGCACGTAAGAAAGAATTAGGGTTATATATGTTAATGGGAGCAACGAAGTCTAACGTAATAGGAGTGATTATGACCGAGCAAATTTTAATCGGGGTCTTCGCGAATATTTTCGGTATTGGGCTTGGTATGATATTTTTAAAGCTCTTTTTTATGGTATTTAGTATGTTACTGGGGCTTCCGAAAGAACTCCCTGTCATATTTGACGTAAGGGCGATTGGTGTAACATTTATTACATATATGGTCGTTTTTATTTTGTTATCTTTTATAAGTGCTTTACGTATATGGAATATAAAAATCATTCGGTTATTGAAAGAATTTCGAACAGATAAAAAAGAGAAGAAAACATCAAAGTGGCTCTGTTTATTCGGTTTTGCTTGTTTAGTGGGCGGGTATGCATTGGCGCTACAAGTGACGATGGCTACGATAGCGATATACTTTTTCCCTGTGTCTATACTTGTCTTTTTTGGAACGTACTTTTCTTTTACACATGGAGCTACCCAAGTGTTAGAAATAATAAAGAGAAATAAAAAGATTATGTATACATATCCTTATTTATTTATAGTGAATCAATTGTCACATCGAATGAAGGAAAATGGTCGCTTTTTCTTTCTGATGTCTATGGCAACGACGTTTGTAGTTACAGCAACAGGTACGGTGTTCTTATATTTTTCTAGCATGCAAGATATGTGGCGAACTGGAGGGGTACACTCGTTTTCGTACATAGAAAAAGGTATTTCTACTCATGAAGTCTTTGAGGAAGGTGCGGTTGAAAAATTACTGCATCAATATGGGTATGACGATTTTCAATATATGAGTTTTGTTGGAGTGTATGCATCCTTTCAGTCTAGTAAAGGAGAAACAACAATAGTACCGCTTATAAAAGAAAGTGAATATAACCAAGAAGCAAGGAAACAAAAACAAAAAATGTATCGTCCTAAAAAAGGTACAGTGACACTTGTTTATTATAATAAATACAATAATTCGAATGTATATAATCAAAAAGAGATTGAATTGCAAGTAATGAATCAACCATATCAATTCGTATTTAACGGTCAGAAAGAAGGGGTTCAATTTAACCATCACCCTTCGTACATTAATGGTCTGTTCTTCGTTATGAATGATGAAGATTTTGATAGTATAGCAAATCAGGTTCCTGATTCTGAAAAAATGATATATAGAGGCTACACATTACCAAATATCGAAAAGACGAAGAAATTAAATGAAGATTTACGGAAACATATGAAACAAGATAATAATAATGCATTTCGAAGCAATATGGAGTTGTATGTAAATGTGAAAGAAGGCGGCGATATTACTCTATTTGTAGGCTCATTTATTAGTATATTATTCTTTCTTACTTCATGTAGTATCGTTTATTTTAAATGGTTCCATAATATTGCATCGGACCGAAAGCAGTATGGTGCACTCTCTAAACTTGGAATGACGAAGGAAGAAGTATGGAAAATTTCTCGTTGGCAATTATGTATGCTATTTTTTGCGCCAATTATAGTAGGGAGTATGCATAGTGCAGTTGCGTTATATACGTTTCATAATACGCTTTTTATGGATGGATCATTAAGAAAAGTAGGTTTGTTCATTCTGTTTTATATCGCAGCATGTATCATTTATTTCTTCTTCGCTCAAAGAGAATATAAGAAACATTTAGACTAGCGAACGCTAGTCTTTTTTTAATATTCGAAATTTACATAGAAGAATATAAAAAAGTATGGTATAACAGTAAGAAAACGAAAAAGAGGGGAAAAGACGATGATTCGAGTAGGATATTTAGGACCAGAAGCAACATTTACAAATATGGCGGTGAGTCGTTTTTTTCCGGAAGCAGAGCATGTACCATATCGAATGATTCCAGATTGTATAGATGCAGCTGCAAATGAAAATGTAGACTTCGCAGTTGTACCGTTAGAAAATGCAATAGAAGGTTCAGTGAATATAACGGTTGATTACCTTGTACATGAGCAGCCGCTTTCCATTGTAGGAGAAATTACAGTACCAATTCAGCAGCATTTACTTGTACATCCGCAGTATGCAGAAGTGTGGGATGAAGTATATGCAGTGCATTCTCATCCGCATGCCATTGCACAGTGCCATAAATTTTTAAATGAAGAATTAAAAGGAGTAACTGTTCGAGATATGACATCTACAAGTGCTGCTGCGCAATATGTGAAAGAACATCCTGAAGAGAAAATTGCCGCTATTGCAAATGAAGCGGCTGCAGAAAAATACGGATTAACAATTGTGAGACGTAGTATTCATACGCATAAAAATAATCACACACGTTTCTTGGTACTCCATAAGAAAAAGAAAGCAGTACTCCCGAATAACGGAGAGAATCGCGGAGAGAAAACGACGCTTATGATAACGTTACCTGCAGATTATGCAGGTGCCCTATATCAAGTGTTATCAGCTTTCGCATGGAGAAAATTAAACTTATCAAAAATCGAATCGCGTCCGATGAAAACAGGTCTTGGAAATTACTTTTTCTTAATTGATGTTGATAAAGCATACGATGACGTATTATTGCCAGGCGTAACGATGGAACTTGAAGCACTCGGTTTTTCTGTTACTGTGCTGGGGAGTTATTCTTCTTATTGGTTGTAAGATGTAGATGGAATGTTGGTATTTGTCTAATCGTCAATATCATTTCATTGCCTAATATATTTTTTAATAGATTAATAAAATCCCACCTGCAGAAGGTGGGATTCTTTATTTTAACTTCGCAAGACGATCTTCTAACTGACCACGCCAAATATCAGCTAGTTCTGGAACAGCAAGAATTTTTTCAATGCCATCTTTATCTTTTCTATTATGAAAATAAATTTCGTTAGAGAACAAGACAGAAACATTGCTCGGTTGACGTTCTAGTAATGTAATTTTAGAATCTTTACGTACAGTACCTTCTTGAAGAACGCGGCATAGGTAGCCTGTAAATCCAGTTGCTACAATGCGTGGCAGTATGCCAGGGATGCCAAGACGTTTTGAAATTGTGCTACAAGGTACTCTTGCTTGTGTCACTTGAATGATTGTTTCACCTAGTTGATATGTATCTCCGATGCAAACATCACGCTCTAACATATTTGTTACGGTAATGTTTTCGCCAAATGTGGAAGCTGGAAGCGTAGTTTGAAATTCCTCTTCCCATAGTGCGTAATGCTCGTGTGGGTACACACAAACAGCACGATCAGGACCGCCGTGATGTTTTAAATCCGCTACGTCATCACCAAGAAATCCGTCTTTTGAGAGAAAGGCCTCTTCTGTAGGATCTTTACATATACCTGTTATCATTTCTTTATCTTCGCCATATTTCATTTGTTTCGGTTTGCCAATGCTAAAGTGAACGAGTTCAATTCCCATGTTTGATCTCCTTTACGATTGATTACAATATTATAGCATTAAAAAAGCACAGAGGATGATAAAAAACTCTGTGCTTTACATTAATAAACGAGAAATCCTGCTTTATCTAACGCCTCACAAGCAGCATCTAACTTTTCTTTAGAATCTGCTTCAATTGTATGTAAGTGAATACCGTCTGTTAGTTGCGATAGATAGGAAGCATTTGTGTTTTCGATTTTTTGTAAATATTGCTCTACATCAAATCGATTACTTACCATAATTGATGCTGTTAAGTCGCCGTATACAGGATGCTCAACTTTTACATCTTTAATTGTAACGCCATGGTCAACAAGCATTGTAAGTTCTTGACGTACTTCTGCTGGTTTGTGCTGGCATACGATTACGCGTTCAAAAGCTTGTTGTTTCTCTTGTGGTTTTAAATATAAATAGCCTTGGGCAGTCGCAATAATTGGTTCGTTTCGTGCTTTAAGCAAGGAAATATCTTGCACGATAACTTGTCTACTTACGTTTGTCTTCTTCGATAGTTCATTCCCAGATAACGGCTCATTTGCAGCGAGAAGCCACTGAAGGATAAGCTGTCGTCTTTCTTCGCCTAAAATCTTTTTTTGTTCATTTTGTTTCATTATGATTTAACACCTCTATAAAATTGATTTCCAATTGTGTGTAGTGCATGAATAGTAGTATCAATTTGATCTTTCGTTGTTTGTTGTCCGAAAGAGAAGCGGACATATTGTTTGGCCTCTTCATACGTTTTTCCAATTGCAAGCATAGTTTTCGAAGGTTCTTGTTTACCGACTTGGCAAGCACTTCCGGTGGAAATGGCGATACCATGGCGATTACATTCTAACATAGTATATTGACCTTCTATTCCTTTTATTGTAACCCCAACAATATGTGGTAAACAAGAAGTAGAATGACCTTCTACTTCAATTTCTAGCGGAAGTGTTTGTATTTGCCCTAAAAAGTAGGAGCGTAACTCTTTAAAACGTAAACTTTCTTCCCATTGAGTTTTTAATATATTTTCAGCAGCTGTTAAAAAAGATGCGATGCCGGGAACGTTCACTGTACCTGGGCGAAATCCCTTTTCGTGAGAAGTTCCTGGAAATACTTGCTCCCAGCGCGATTGCGGATTTATGTAGCAAGCGCCGACACCTTTTGGTCCGTATATTTTATGTGCTGAAACAGAAAGACTATCAATCCCCATCTCAAAAACATGGATAGGCAGTTTACCAAACGTTTGCACACAATCCGTATGAAATAAAACATTATATTTTTTTAAAAGTGCCCCAATTTCTGTAATGTTTTGAACGGTTCCGATTTCAGAGTTTCCATGCTGTATACTTGCTAGCACAGTATCTTCTGTAATAGCTGCCTCTAAATCTACTAAACAAATGAGTCCATTTTTATCAACAGGAATTTCAGTGATCGTATAGCCTTTTGATTTTAGAGATTGAAAATAACTTCGAATGGATGCATGTTCCATAGGTGTCGTAATAATATGCTTCTTATTTTGGGCATTTAGAAGTGATTGGATCGCAAGATAGTTCGATTCCGATCCACCACTTGTGAAAAATACTCCTTGTTCTTTTCCTCCAATCATTTCCGCAAATGTTTTTCGGCAAACTTGTAATAAAGAAGAAGCCGTTCCTCCAATATCATGTAAGCTTTGTTCATTTCCGAAGTATTGCGACGCTGCTTTCATATATGTTTGTAACGCTTCCTCGCTCATAGGTGTAGTAGCTGCATAGTCAAGATATATCATCATGTAAGTTCCTCTCTCTAGTAAGAGTTACATTTCTTTTACTTTTTAAATGGTAGTGAAAATAAGAATTATAAAAAAACTCTTGTCATTATTTTAAAATTATGTAAATATAGGTGTCAAGACAGTTGAAAAGTGTAAAGTAGGAGGCAACAATTATGCCAAGCGCAGATGTCTTAATTATTGGAAGTGGCGTTGCGGCACTTCGTGTTGCAAAAGAGATTTGTCACGAAAAGAATGTGATTATTATCACAAAGGAGACGAAACGTAATAATAATACACATTTAGCTCAAGGTGGAATTGCCGCAGCGGTAGCTACATATGACAATCCTAATGATCATTTTGAAGATACATTAGTAGCAGGGTGTCATTATAACAATGAAGAAGTGGTCCGTTATTTAGTCGAGGAAGGACCGAAAGAAATTAATAACCTTATTGAGAATGGAATGAAATTTGATGGAGATGAAACAGGTCCTCATCTTGGAAAAGAAGGAGCGCATCGAAAACGTCGTATTTTACATGCAGGTGGCGATGCAACAGGAAAGAATTTATTAGAGCATCTTATTCAAGAAGTAGCTCCATACGTTACGGTAGTGGAACAGGAAATGGTGCTCGATTTTATTATAGAAAAAGATAAATGTGTTGGGGCTTTAACTCGCAACAATAAAGGAGAATTGAAACGTTACAATGCAGATTGTACGGTGTTAGCTTCAGGCGGTATTGGCGGTTTATACGCCTTTACTTCTAATGATGAGACGATTACAGGCGATGGACTTGCAATGGTGTACCGTGCAGGCGGAGAGCTTGTAGATTTAGAGTTTATACAATTTCATCCGACGATGTTATACGCGGGTGGGCGTTGTTCCGGCCTCGTGTCCGAAGCTGTTCGCGGAGAAGGAGCTGTCCTTATAAATGGAAAAGGGCAGCGTTTTATGATGGATATACATTCCGAACAGGATCTAGCACCTCGTGATGTAGTCGCACGGGCTATTCATGAACAGCTACTTGCGGGTGAAAAAGTGTACTTAAACATCGAAATGATTCAAAACTTTGAACAACGCTTTCCGACCGTGTCATCGATATGTAAAACAAATGGAGTCGATATAAATAAAAAACTTATTCCAGTCGTGCCTGGTACTCATTTTCACATGGGCGGCGTGAAAACGAACTGTGATGGAGAGACGTCTATTCCGAACTTATACGCAGTCGGTGAAGTAGCTTGTAACGGAGTTCATGGTGCAAATAGATTAGCTAGTAATTCATTATTAGAAGGTCTTGTGTTTGGAAAAAGAACCGGACGACACATTTTATCTAGAGAGACAAAAGAAAAGGTGAACATGCTAGCTGAAAAGGAACCAAAGTTCATCGTTCTGAATCATTTACCGACGAAAGAAGAAATACAAAAATGCATGATGAAATATGTTGGGATTGTGCGAACAGAGCAAAGTTTATCTTATGCGAAGAGATGGTTTAGTAAGTATGGTGTTCGAAATATGATATTACAACATGATGTTCTTACGAATGAAGAGATAACACTTATTAATATGTTAACGGCTTGTGAGCTTATAGTTGTGTCAGCCTTGCAAAGAGAAGAAAGTATTGGCGGGCATTACCGGAGTGATTATCCAGATAGAAATATAGGAAAGAAAGAGATTGTTCGAGTAAAGAGAAAATTACAACTTGTGTGATGAGGGGAAGAGAGGCTTTATGAACACGATAAAAGTTAAAGAAGCATTAAACCGATTTTTTTTAGAAGATATAGGAGAAAGAGATGTAACATCTCAGCTTATTTTTCCAGATAACTTGCTTTCGAAAGGAACGTTTCTTGCGAAGGATACAGGGGTCTTTGCAGGATGTTTAGTAATTGAATCAGGATTTAAATTAATTGATGAGAGAATTGAAATAGAGCTTCATAAAAAAGATGGGGATCTTGTAGAAAAAGGAGAAATTATTGCAACAGTGCAAGGTCCAATCGCATCGTTATTAACAGCAGAGCGCGTTATATTAAATGTTATTCAGCGTATGAGCGGAATAGCGACGATGACGCGTAAAGCGGTTCTTGCTTTAGATAGCAGTCATACTCGCATTTGTGATACACGAAAAACGATGCCAGGACTACGTATGTTTGATAAGTATGGAGTCGTGTGCGGCGGTGGATTTAATCATCGCTTCGGTTTATATGATGGTGTCATGATTAAAGACAATCATATTGCGTTTGCTGGTTCTATTACAAAAGCTGTTACATCAGTGAAAGAAAAGTTAGGACATATGGTGAAAGTAGAAGTAGAAACAGAAACTGAGGAACAGGTGAGAGAGGCTGTTGCTGCTGGTGCGGATATTATTATGTTCGATAATCGTACGCCAGATGAAATCCGGGAGTTTTCAAAAATTGTACCAAGCGCTATCGTTACAGAAGCTTCAGGGGGCATTACAATTAAAGATTTATCAAAATACGGAAAAACAGGGGTAGATTATATTTCACTTGGAGCGTTAACACATTCAGTGAAAGCACTTGATATTAGTTTCAATATTGAAGAGTAAGGAAAGTGGCTTAGAGGGGGAGAAACGTATATGAGTATTTTAGAACAAGTACAGTCAATTGAAACGATGTTACCAGAGCGTTATTACACGATGTCAACGGAAGATATGGAAAAGCGTGTTCGTGAAATTAAAGAGAAAATGGGGAAAATGTTATTCATTCCAGGGCATCATTATCAAAAAGATGAAGTGGTACAATTTTCAGATGCAGCAGGGGATTCACTTCAGCTTGCGCAAGTTGCAGCGAGCAATAAAGATGCAAAATATATTGTGTTTTGCGGGGTGCACTTTATGGCGGAAACAGCAGATATGTTAACTACAGATGATCAAGTTGTCATCTTACCAGATATGCGTGCAGGTTGTTCGATGGCGGATATGGCAGATATTGAACAAACAGAAAGAGCATGGAAAGAGCTCACGAAATTATTTGGAGATACGATGATTCCGTTAACATATGTGAACTCTACAGCTGCAATTAAAGCGTTTTGTGGTCGTAACGGAGGAGCAACAGTAACTTCTTCTAATGCAAAGCAAATGGTATCTTGGGCGTTTACTCAAAAAGAACGTCTCGTCTTTTTACCAGACCAACATTTAGGGAGAAATACAGCGCACAATCTAGGTATCCCGTTAGATAAAATGGCAGTATGGGACCCACACACAGATTCATTAGAGTACGATGGGGATATAGAAGAAATTCAAGTGATTTTATGGAAAGGACATTGTTCTGTTCATCAAAATTTTACAGTGAAGAATATTGAGAGTGTACGAAAAAATCATTCTAATATGAATATTATTGTACATCCAGAATGTTGCTATGAAGTTGTAGCTGCTTCAGATTATGCAGGCTCAACGAAATATATTATTGATATGATTGAATCAGCGCCATCTAGTAGCAAATGGGCGATTGGTACAGAAATGAATTTAGTAAATCGAATTATTAAGCAACATCCAGATAAAGAAATTGTTTCGCTTAATCCATTTATGTGTCCGTGCTTAACGATGAATCGAATTGATCTGCCTCACTTATTATGGACACTTGAAACGATAGAAAGAGGAGAAGAAATTAACGTTATTAGCGTAGACAAACAAGTAACGGCAGAAGCAGTTCTTGCATTAAATCGTATGTTAGAGCGTGTGTAAAGCAACGGTATTCCCGTTGCTTTTTTTCATACATATAATCATAACGAGAACGAAATGGGCATACATTGTTTTGAAGAAATCATTGTGGTTCTTTATGCTTATTCCACTTCGAATGATATTGAAAATCGAAGAAGTGATAAAAGTGAAAAGAAGTTAATGTTATTTAGAAAGAGTTACTTCAAGAGATTTGTTACTTATAGATAAGTTATACAGGAGGGGGAAAATTTGAAAATTCATATCGTGCAAAAAGGGGATACCCTTTGGAAAATTGCGAAAAAGTACGGAGTGGATTTTGACACGTTGAAAAAAACAAATACACAACTTAGTAATCCAGATTTAATCATGCCAGGTATGAAAATTAAAGTGCCATCAAAGAGTGTTCACATGAAACAACAGGCTGGAGCAGGTTCAGCGCCTCCAAAGCAATACGTAAAAGAAGTGCAGCAAAAAGAATTTGCAGCAACACCAACTCCGCTTGGAATAGAAGATGAGGAAGAAGTTACGTATCAATCAGCACCAATTACACAGCAGCCAGCTATGCAACAAACACAAAAAGAAGTGCAAGTAAAACCGCAGAAAGAGCTGCAAGTAAAGCCACAAAAAGAAGTACAGGTGAAACCACAGAAGGAGATGCAGGTAAAGCCGCAAAAAGAAGTACAGGTGAAACCGCAAAAAGAGGTGCAAAAAGAACAGCCAATTCAAAAAGAAAAACCGTCTGTTATTCAAAAACCACCTGTGATAGAAAAACAAAAACCGGCGGAAAAAGAAAACACGAAGTTTTCGGTAAATGTATTACCGCAGCCGCCACAACCACCAATAAAACCGAAAAAAGAATATAAAATTTCAGATGTAATAAAAAAAGGAAGCGAGTTAATTGCTCCTCAAATTAGTAAAATGAAACCTAACAATATCATTTCTCCGCAAACGAAAAAAAATAATATAATATCGCCGCAAGTGAAAAAAGAAAATGTAGGGAATATAGTGTCGCCGCAAGTGAAAAAAGAAAATGTAGGGAATATAGTGTCGCCGCAAGTGAAGAAAGAGAATGTAGGGAATATAGTGTCACCACAAGTGAAAAAAGAAAATGTAGGAAATATAGTGTCGCCGCAAGTGAAAAAAGAAAATGTAGGAAATATAGTGTCGCCGCAAGTGAAAAAAGAAAATGTAGGGAATATAGTGTCACCACAAGTGAAGAAAGAGAATGTAGGAAATATAGTGTCACCACAAGTGAAGAAAGAGAATGTAGGAAATATAGTGTCACCACAAGTGAAGAAAGAGAATGTAGGAAATATAGTATCGCCAAATGTATCGAAAGAAAATGTAGTTATTCCACAAGTCATACCGCCAAATATTCAAATGCCAAATATAATGCCAATCATGGATAACAACCAACCACCGAATATAATGCCAATTATGGATAACAATCAAATGCCGAATATGATGCCAATTATGGATAACAATCAACCACCGAATATGATGCCAATCATGGATAACAATCAAATGCCGAATATGATGCCAATTATGGATAACAATCAAATGCCGAATATAATGCCAATTATGGATAATAACCAAATGCCGAATATGATGCCAATCATGGATAACAATCAAATGCCGAATATGATGCCAATTATGGATAACAATCAAATGCCGAATATGATGCCAATTATGGATAACAATCAAATGCCGAATATGATGCCAATCATGGATAACAATCAAATGCCGAATATAATGCCAATTATGGATAACAATCAAATGCCGAATATGATGCCGAGTATGGATAACAATCAACCACCAAATATGATGCCCTATCAAATGCCCATGATGCCGCCGAATCCGTATTATCAACAACCAAATCCATATCAAATGCCATATCAGCAAGGAGCGCCGTTTGGACCGCAACATACGTCTATGCCAAACCCGAATATGATGCCAATGGATAATAACATGCCGCCGCTTGTGCAGGGTGAGGAAGATTGTGGATGCGGAGGAGAAAGTAGACTATATAGTCCACAACCAGGCGGTCCGCAATATGCGAATCCTTTATATTATCAACCAACTCAGTCTGCATATGCACCACAGCCAGGAACGATGTATTATCAACCAGATCCACCAAATGTATTTGGAGAGCCCGTTTCAGAAGAAGAGGACGAAGAAGAAGTTTAAAAAGGCGGGAGTATTCCCGCCTTTTTTGCATTCCTGTTAATTAAGAAAAGGCAGTTTTTTTATGAAGTGCTAGAAAATTCCCAGTGAAATATTAACAGTGTAAAAACCTTCTCTGTTACTCATCATAAGAGGGAGCTTTTCAGTAGAGAAGCTCATTCTAACAGAGGGGGTTTTTGTATTGAATACGAAAGTAAAAGTGATTGCTGCTTCTTTGTTAGTTACTAGTGCATTAGCTGCATGTGGTACACCAAAAAACAATGCAATGGATGGACGTAACTACAATTACGAGCGTACATCTTATAATGATACACACCAGTATCGTGATAATGTGACGCGTAATGATCGTTATACAGATTATGTAACATATAGAAATGGTCGTAACGATACAGGATACAATTATTACCGTGATGTAAATTACAATGGACAAATTGCTAATCCGCATCCAACTCGTAATATTACAATGAACAATTCATACATTAACAATGATGGTAAAACAGCTGAAAGAATAACAAATCGTGTGAAACGTATGAATAACGTAGACCGTGTGTCTACAGTTGTATATGGAAACGATGTAGCGATTGCGGTAAAACCACGTAACACAGTGACAAATGAAACGGCGATGGCGAACGAAATTCGTCAAGCTGTTGCAAATGAAGTTGGAAACAGAAACGTATATGTTTCTGTAAGAAATGATATGTTTACTCGTGTCGATGCAATGAGTACGCGTCTACGTAACGGTACAGTTACAAACGATTTTAATCGTGATATAGGAAATATGTTCAGAGACATTCGTTACGGTTTAACTGGTACAGTGCGATAGCAAAACAAAAGAGGAAGGGGGAGCCCTTCCTCTTTATTCATTTTCGTCTTGTAAACGACGTTTTTTAATAAAATAACTAACGGAATAAGAACCTAAAAAGCATATGAAGAGAATACCACCTGTTAAAATAGCTTCAAATAGGGGGCTTTCTGGACTGAAAATGATATAAATAATAGCCATAACGATTCCTACAATAAGAGAGCGTAAAACAATTTTGTAATAAGGAGTTAATTTTATCTCCTTTTCACTTTCTTCTACATCAATTGAAACACTTAACTGTAAATAACTAAGGATTATACTCGTAAGAATAAATACTAGCCATAATGGAGATTTCGTAATTTGATCTATTCCTTCAGTGAATCCGATATAGCCTAAAATACCGATTATACCAAGTGATTGAAAAAGAAAAGCAATACGTACGTTTTTTAACGTTTGCAGAATGAGACGTTCATCCTTTATTTTTTTCACACTACCCATCTCCTGTTTATTATGATTTCGCTGTTACATTAATTGTAACATATACATTACATTTATCAATTTATAATTTACATATAATTTGTTTAGATGAAAGAGGAAATAAAATATTTTTATAAACATGTTGCACTTATACTTTATTAATGTTATATTAGCAAAGCGATGAGCTAATTTACGTAAGACGAGAGATATGCTTAAGTGCTAAACACGCGAATGTGGTCGCCTGGTCTCTCGCCGTAAACGCATCAAGACGCCTGCTTTGCAGGCGTCTTTCATTTTATATAAAAGTAAATGATACATGCAGATGAGGTGAATCCTTATCTGCATTTTTTATATTTTCGAAAGAAATATAATATGGATAAAACCCCCATTTCCGGAAAAACTACTAATGAAAGTATGATCTTGCCTAAAAGAGGTGAACGGAAATGAAATGGATACTGATTGCGATGCAAGCTTTCGTTATAATGTTTTGTTTCGTTTATGAAACGAATGTGAAGGCGGAAGGGCCAGTACCAGAAGTGACGAAAAAAGAACCTGAGGTTACAATTTTATTAGAGCGTATGTATGTTGATGGCGAAGTAAGCGAAGAAATACTTACAGAAAAAGTGACGGATTTAGAAAAGTTTTTACAGCAGTATAAAGAATGGCAGCTCGTTGATCGTGATGATGTACAAATTGTATTGCAAAAGAAAGTTGATGATATTTCCCCGTTATTGAAAACGAGCGGGTATTTTGGTGTTTCAGAGGAAGGGATATTACAAATTTTCAAAGGTGTGCCAAAAAATGATAATGCGATCCATTCTTTCTTTCAAATTGATATGAAAAAGCTTGAGAGCTATGAACGTGCGAAATTGAAACGTGGCATTCGTATTAAATCAAAAGAAGGTTTTGTGAAGACGATTGAAAAAATGAAGCAATACGCAGTTCAAAGTAAGAAAAAAAGCAGCTCATGGTGAGCTGCTTTTTTTCTTATTTATTTTTAGCTAAAATTTCTTTTGCGATTTCATCAATTAGCATATCTTTTCCGATTGGATTGAATGCTTTCGTATTGAAGACTTCATTTAATACTTCATATACGTGATTATTTTTAACTGCTTTATTGTCTTTCCAAACGGCACTGTTTTTGTAGTCTTCGTAAACTTTATCAGCTTCGCCGCCGAAGTTTACAATAAACATTTGGTCAGGCTGGAATGCAACTAGACCTTCTAGTGATACTTGCGCCATCGTTTGTTTTAAATCCGTACCTTTTGTTGCTGGAAGTTTTAAGTCATTAAAGATGATGTCACCGTATCCGAAGCTACCGTATACACGGAAGTTTTGTGGTGTAACTGCAACGAACATAAAGTTCTCATCTTTTGTTTTCTCTTTAATTTTTTTAGATAAAGAGTCTGCTTTCTTATCGTAGTCTGCAATCCATTTGTCTGCTTTCTTCTCTTCGTCAAATAGCTTACCTACTTCTTTAAACTTACCACGCCAGTCTTCTAAGTTTGTTTCTAGAACAACTGTAGGTGCAACCTTTTCTAGTTGATCATAAATTTTTAATTGACGGTTGTTTAAAATAATTAAGTCTGGTTTTAAAGCAGTAACAGCTTCTAAATCAACTTTAGGTGCCCAGTACCAACCTACTGCTTTTACTCCATCTAACTTGTCTGTTAAGTGATTTTGGATTTTATCTTTATATGTATTTGCTGTACCAACAGGTTTATGTCCAAGAAGTAATAGTTCTTCTGTTGATCCAGATAAGTCAACAATTCTCTTTGGATTTACTGGAATTGTAGCTTCACCTTTAGCATGTTTTACAACTTTTGTTTTCGGTTGTTCTTTTGCTTTCGATTCTTCTTTTTGAGAAGAACAGCCAACGATAGAAAGAACAACAAGCATAATAGTAAATAAAATAAATAGCTTACGTTTCATCCTGATGTAACCCCTTTAATTAGTATTGATAATCATTATCGACTTCTGTATATTAAGGTGCTTTAACCTTTCTGTCAATGGAAAATAACAGAAGTTTCAAGTGGAGAACATTTGTTGGGGCAGTCTCGCTTTTCTATCATTAAATATGTTAAAATGGAATACATGATTTAAGAGGGAGAGATCGTATTTTGTTTGAATATGTTACAGGTTACGTGGAGTATGTAGGGCCGGAATATGTCGTAATTGATCATAATGGAATTGGTTATCAAATTTTCACACCAAATCCGTATGTATTTCAAAGAAGTAAGCAAGAAATCCGTGTCTATACATATCATTATGTGAGAGAAGATATTATGGCACTTTACGGTTTTAAAACACGTGAAGAGCGTTTATTATTTACAAAGTTGTTAGGCGTGTCTGGCATTGGGCCAAAAGGCGCTCTTGCAATTTTAGCTTCTGGTCAAACAGGACAGGTCGTTCAAGCGATTGAGCATGAAGATGAGAAGTTTTTAGTGAAATTCCCAGGCGTCGGAAAGAAAACAGCACGCCAAATGATTTTAGATTTAAAAGGAAAACTAGCAGATGTCGTACCAGATGCATTTGTTGATTTATTCTCAGACACAGAACGTTTTGATGAGAATAAAGGTTCATCAGCTGAGCTTGATGAGGCACTGGAAGCTCTGCGCGCACTTGGATACGCAGAACGCGAAGTTTCTCGTGTTGTACCAGAGTTATTAAAAGAAGCATTAACGACGGATCAGTATATTAAAAAGGCACTTAGTCTTTTACTAAATGGTAAGAGGTGAGTATAATGGACGAACGTCTCCTTTCAGGGGAATCTGCATATGAAGATGCGGATTTAGAATATTCATTACGGCCACAGACGCTCCGTCAGTATATTGGCCAAGATAAAGCGAAACATAATTTAGAAGTATTTATTGAAGCGGCGAAAATGCGTGAAGAAACGTTAGATCACGTGCTTTTATATGGACCACCAGGTCTTGGTAAAACGACGCTTGCGAATATTATTGCCAATGAGATGGGCGTTAATGTTAGAACAACTTCAGGTCCCGCAATTGAAAGACCAGGAGATTTAGCTGCTGTATTAACAGCGCTTCAGCCAGGTGATGTATTATTTATTGATGAAATTCATCGTTTGCATAGATCAATTGAAGAAGTATTGTATCCTGCGATGGAAGACTTTTGCCTTGATATTGTAATTGGAAAAGGGCCTTCAGCACGTTCTGTACGCCTAGATTTACCGCCATTTACATTAGTTGGAGCAACGACACGTGCTGGAGCATTATCGGCACCGCTTCGTGACCGCTTCGGTGTACTTTCAAGGTTAGAGTACTACACAGTAGATCAGCTTTCTGCGATTGTTGAACGTACAGCAGAAGTATTTGAAGTTGAAATCGATTCGTTAGCTGCATTAGAAATTGCAAGACGTGCTCGTGGTACACCTCGTATTGCGAATCGTCTTTTAAGACGTGTACGTGATTTCGCACAAGTTCGTGGTAATGGAACGGTTACGATGGAAATTACACAAATGGCATTAGAGCTACTGCAAGTAGATAAATTAGGTCTAGATCATATTGATCATAAATTACTGCTTGGTATTATTGAGAAATTCCGTGGCGGTCCAGTTGGATTAGAAACGGTTTCAGCAACAATTGGAGAAGAATCTCATACGATTGAAGATGTGTATGAGCCGTATTTATTACAAATTGGCTTTTTACAACGAACGCCGAGGGGCCGAATTGTAACGCCGCTTGCGTATGAACATTTCGGAATGGAGATACCAAAAGTATGACGGAGATGCCAAAGCTGCTTATTACAGCCGGGATCTTACTCATCGTTGTTGGATTAGCTTGGAAGTTCATTGGAAGGCTTCCAGGCGATATTTTTGTGAAAAAAGGAAACGTTACCTTTTATTTTCCTATCATTACATGTATTGTGTTAAGTATTGTATTATCTTTTATTATGTATATAATAAATCGATTTAAATAAGAAATAGGTGGATATAGCTATGGATATAAATCTGTTTGATTTTCATTTACCAGAAGAACTTATTGCACAAGTCCCGTTAGAAGAGCGTGAAACATCAAGATTAATGGTGTTAGACCGTGAAACAGGTGATATTGAGCATAAACATTTTACGGACATTCTTTCTTACTTACATGAGGGGGATTGCTTAGTTTTAAATGAAACGAAAGTTATGCCTGCTCGTTTGCACGGTGTGAAAGAAGATACAGGCGCGCACATTGAAGTACTTCTTTTAAAACAAGAAGAAGGTGATAAGTGGGAAACGCTTGTAAAGCCAGCGAAACGTGTAAAAGAAGGAACTGTTATCTCTTTTGGCGAAGGGAAATTAAAAGCAACTTGCACAGGAACTGCAGATCAAGGTGGACGTCAGCTTGAATTTTCATATGACGGCATCTTCTATGAAATTTTAGATGAACTTGGGGAAATGCCACTTCCTCCATATATTAAAGAGACGCTAGAAGATCGCGATCGCTATCAAACAGTATATGCGAAAGAAATCGGTTCAGCAGCAGCGCCGACTGCGGGACTTCACTTTACAGAAGAGTTACTTGAGAAGTTAAAGCAAAAAGGCGTTCAGTTAGCATTCATTACACTTCACGTAGGACTTGGAACATTTAGACCAGTTTCTGCAGACACGATTGAAGAACACCATATGCACGCAGAATATTATCATATGTCTGAAGAGACAGCGGCATTATTAAATCGTGTGAAAGAGAATGGTGGACGTATTATTACTGTAGGTACGACATCAACTCGTACGTTAGAAACAATTGCAACAGATCATGAAGGTAAGCTTTGCGCCGCTTCTGGATGGACAGATATTTTCATGTATCCGGGATATGAATTTAAAGCAATTGATGGTTTAATTACAAACTTCCATTTACCGAAATCAACATTAATTATGCTTGTAAGTGCATTTGCAAATAGAGATAATGTACTTCATGCTTATAATGAAGCAGTAAAAGAAAAATATCGTTTCTTTAGCTTCGGTGATGCAATGTTTGTTGCATCTCACGCTAAAATGAGAAACAAATAAAAGGAGTAAGTTATGACAGCAATTCGTTATGAATTTATTAAGACATGTAAACAAACGGGTGCCCGTTTAGGTCGTGTGCATACGCCGCACGGTTCATTTGATACACCAACATTTATGCCAGTTGGTACACTTGCAACAGTTAAGACAATGTCACCAGAAGAATTAAAAGCAATGGATTCTGGCATTATTTTAAGTAATACGTATCATTTATGGCTACGTCCAGGTCATGAAATTATTCGTGAAGCAGGCGGCTTGCATAAATTTATGAACTGGGATCGTGCAATCTTAACAGACTCTGGTGGTTTCCAAGTATTCAGTTTAAGTGACTTCCGTCGTATTGAAGAGGAAGGCGTTCACTTCCGCAATCACTTAAATGGAGATAAATTATTCTTATCACCAGAAAAAGCGATGGAAATCCAAAATGCATTAGGTTCAGATATTATGATGGCATTTGATGAGTGTCCACCATTCCCAGCTACTTTTGAATATATGAAGAAATCTGTAGAGCGTACGAGCCGCTGGGCAGAACGTTGCTTAAAAGCGCATGAACGTCCGCAAGATCAAGGTTTATTCGGTATTGTACAGGGGGGAGAGTACGAAGAGCTTCGTCGTCAAAGTGCGAAAGATCTTGTTTCAATGGACTTCCCTGGTTACGCTGTAGGTGGTTTATCTGTAGGCGAACCGAAAGATATTATGAACCGTGTACTTGAGTTTACAACACCACTTCTTCCAGATAATAAGCCTCGTTACTTAATGGGTGTAGGTTCTCCTGACTCGTTAATCGATGGCGCAATTCGTGGTATTGATATGTTTGACTGCGTACTTCCAACTCGTATCGCTCGAAATGGTACATGTATGACAAGTGAAGGTCGCCTCGTTGTAAAAAATGCGAAATTCGCAAGAGACTTCGGTCCGCTTGATCCAAACTGTGATTGCTACACATGTAAAAACTACTCTCGTGCGTACATTCGTCACTTAATGAAATGTGATGAAACGTTCGGAATTCGTTTAACGTCTTATCACAACCTTCATTTTCTGTTAAACTTAATGGAGCAGGTGAGACAAGCTATTCGTGAAGACCGTCTTGGCGATTTCCGCGAAGAGTTCTTTGAACAGTATGGCTTTAATAAACCGAATGCTAAAAACTTCTAATACATAATTTAAAAGGAGGAACAAAAGATGAATGCAGGTATGATGAATATCGTTATGATCGTTGCGATGTTTGCGATTTTCTATTTCTTATTAATTCGCCCGCAACAAAAACGTCAAAAAGCAGTTGCTCAAATGCAAAGTGAGTTAGCAAAAGGTGATGCTATCGTAACAATCGGTGGTTTACACGGTACAATCGAATCAGTAGATGAGACGAAAATTGTTATTAAATCTGGTGGTTCACACTTAACGTTCGATCGCAATGCGATTCGTGAAGTTGTGAAAAACTAATTTGGAAGGCCCTGCATGAAATATGCAGGGCCTTTTTTAGTTACTTTGCTTTGACATATTTACACCGAAAATACCACCGAGTGTACTCGCCCCCATTAATGCTAATTGATAAAGTAATTGTGAGTTCGATAAAGTTTGAGAAAAGCCTAAATAGTTAACTAGAAAAACGAGTATAGTGAACGTGAGACCTGTTGTGAGACCTACTAGCCAACCTTTTCCTTGAGCCTTTTTGCCGGCAGTAAATCCAGACATAAGCATAGATAAAAGAGCGAGTATAAAAATAGTAACGGTTAATGTCCCTTCGTTTATATTCGTAAACTTTAATAAAAGAGCCATAATCATACTAGTAATAGATGCGAGAATTAGTAGTGTAACAATACCGAAGCCAATTGCAGTTGATAATTTTTTCGTTCCATCCATTTATGCATTCCCCCTTTTTAATACAAGCATATTTTCCTTTTGTCTAAGTTAGACTAGTTTCTTTTTTATAGGGGAGTCTATACGTAAAAAAGACCTGCGGTAGTATGTCAACGGAAAAACAACAGAAATCAAAGTTATCAAAGGACATTTTGTTGAAAAAAGACATTACGAAACTAGACCAGTAATGTATGTAATTTACTGGAAAATATTTGAAAGGTAGCGATGACAGGTTTTATGTCACACTTTCACGCACCTTTCTGGCGTAAAGAGTTGGTGATTGCGTAGTAGCGCATCCACCAATCGCACAAATTTTCTTGCGGTTAGAACGAGTGCACGTTTGTGTTGATGCTTTGGTACTTCATTATATTTTTTTACGTAATATTCTTGGTAATCAGATACATACTTTCTTACAGAGTTGGCGGCTTCAACTAGGTAATAACGTAAGTAGTGATTTCCATTACGAGATAATGAAGTGTTTTCTGCAATGAAACGACCAGATTGATGTTTGCGCCAATATAATCCGGCATATTTTGCAATCTTAGTTTCATCATCAAATCTTTCGATTTGACCAATTTCAGCGATAATACCAGCAGCGAATACGGGACCCACTCCAGGAATGGATTCAAGTGTTTGAGGTAATCCAGCCATGATTTGCTTAATGGACTTTTCTATTTCCTTAATTTGTTGTTGATAGGTACGAATGACCGCAATTGATGTTCCGAGAAGGACATCGATTGAATCTTCCACTACCTTATCTAAACGATAGGAAGAGCGAACAGCCTTTTGAATGGTTGACGCAACACATTTTGGATCACCGAACCGATTCTTTCCTTTTGCTTGTAGGAACTCAGCGAGTTCGTTTAAAGGCATGTCAGCTAATTCCTCTAGACTAAGTTTTTCAAGGAATAGCTCCATCATGGCGTTGCCGAATATAGAAGAATCCACCTCTTGTGAGAACGTATTACACTTATAACTTAGGTGTTGTAGAAAATGTTGCTTTTCCTTTGTCAACATTCTAACGAGCTGATAACGAGATCTTGTCAATTGTTGTAGTGCTACGTACTGGCTTTCTTTTACGATAGACATTTGATTTCGTCCGAACCGTAAATAGTCAGCGATGACGAAGGCATCAATCTCATCTGTTTTATCCATGTCAGAATAGCTTTTCTTGAAGTTCGTAATTTGTTTTGGATTCATTAGAAATACTTTTGCTCCAAAACTTTGTAACTCTTTATCATAATGAAGAAACATAGATGGATGAAAACTATAAACAGATGTAGATTCTAAACCGATTTTAAAAATTTCTACTTTTTGATTGGCTATACGCTGTAATAATCGCTCTTTTAGCGCTATGGCACCTGGTAAATCATTATTGACTGAAAAGGAGTCTAGCTTTTCTCCGTCACCATTTAGAATACAAGTTTTTATATCAAACGAACTTACATCTAATCCAACAAATAATCTCATGTAAGAGACCTCCTTTCGATTTAGAATCATTGCTTGGACGTCTCGAGATATCTCTAGTGTGCACGCCGATCAACAACCTCGTGTATGAGAGCTAGTCCTGAATCGAAAGCCGCCCTAGAGCTACTAACATCTAAGTTCGAGGGTCAGGCTGCTCAGCCTGCGAGTAGGAAGTCCCGCACGTTCACTGAGAAACACTCTTTTTATGTGGTAAATCCACAGGAGAAGAAAGAATTGTCCCAAATGATCCTAAGACCATTATCTAGAAATATCTTGAGACGTCCAAGGATTATTTATAAGTCTCATAGTAGGAAGAAAACCTAAGTTTGAATTACAGCTTAAATATAATATACGAGGAGATGTAGAAATGGAATGGATATCAATAATTGGACGGACAATGCTTTTGTATATCATCATCTTAATTATTTTTCGTCTTATGGGTAAACGTGAGATAGGAGAGCTAAGTGTATTAGATTTAGTCGTATTTATTATGCTTGGAGAAATGGCTGTAGTGGCAATTGAAAATACCGATAAATCACTTTGGCATCAATTAGTTCCGATGACTTTTCTTATGTGCATCCAAATTATTTTGTCAGTCATTTCCCTAAAGTATCAACGCTTTCGGCATTTAATAGAAGGTGAGCCGGCTATTCTTGTAAACGCGGGAAAGATTGATGAAAAGAAGATGAGAAAGCAACGTTATAATATAGATGATTTAATGATGCAATTAAGGGAACAAGGAGTTGGAGATATTCGGGATGTAGAATATGCTATTTTGGAACCGTCTGGGAAGTTATCTGTCTTTCAAAAACAAAAAAATAAACAAGATACATTGCAGTTTACGCTTCCTCTTATTATTGATGGAGAAATTCAATCTAGTCATTTACAAATGATTGAACATACAGATGCATGGCTTATTGAGAAATTAAAAAACTTAGGTTATAACGATGTAACACAAATTTTATACTGTAGTTTTCAAAACGGAAAATTTTTTGTTGATGTAAAAGAAAATTAGAGACTTATTCTTTGAAAGAGTAAGAATGATTAGTGTAACTAATAATCAGTGGAGATTACCCCACTGATTAAAGTTTCACCTTATTTCAAAAATGAAAGTTTACGAATGATAGGGAGACGACTTAACTCTTCTTTTCGAATGAGTTTGAAAGTGAAGAGAAGTACGATATAAACAATTGTTGTTAAAGTGATTTCCCATAATGTTTGTATGCCAAGGGCATGAGAGAAAATAATATATTTATGAAGATAAAAACCGAAGGCGCCTGCGATACCGATGGCAAGTCCGCCGAAAATATAGTCTTTTGCGTAAATGGTAAATGTAATCTTTTTTAAAACAGTAGCGTAGTGAAGAAATGTTACTGTTACAATATTTGCTGCAATAGCGAGAGCAACCCCCATCATTTGAAATTCTGGCCTGGATGCTAGTACAAAAATAACGATTAATTTCACGATGGCTCCAATAAATGTATTCATCATTGCAGCTCTTGCTAAGTTTAAAGCTTGCAAAACAGAGGTAAGTGGACTTTGGAAATAATGAAATAAAAAGCAAGGCGCAAGAAGTTGAATGAATGCTGTTGCGCTGTCTGATCCATACATAAGAGTTAAAACAGGAGAAGCGAATACGTATAATATAACGACAGACCATCCGCCGGTAATTAATGAAATTCGAAGTGCTTGTTGTAAACGGTGCTCCACTAATTTATGTTGTCTTTTTGCCATTGCTTCACTAATAGAAGGGACGAGCGCTGTAGAGAGAGCGTATGTAATAAAGGCGGGTAGTGATAGAAGCGGGAATGCATAACCGTTTAATATACCGTATTGCTGGGTTGCAACAGAAGCAGCGACACCAGCGATTGCTAAGCTTTGCATAACGACAATAGGTTCAAAAAAATATGAAACGGAGCCGATTAAACGACTTCCTGTAGTTGGAAGGGCAATATCCATCAGAGAATAAAATGTCCCTTTGCTTTCCTTTACAGTAGTGAAAAATCCAGAGCGTATTGATAAATGTTTTTCTCGCTGAAATAACGTGAGTAAAAATAATAACGATGCAACTTCACCGAGAACAGCTGATAACATAGCGCCGGCTGCAGCGTATTCTATGCCGTAAGGTAAAAATAATTGAATGCATATAGCGATAATGGTAATGCGGACGACTTGTTCTAGAACTTGCGCATAAGCGCTAGGTTTCATGTTTTGTTTCCCTTGAAAATAACCACGCAAAACAGAAGAAACAGCAATAACAGGAACAACGGGCAAAATGGCCATTAATGGATAGTACGTTCTTTCGTCGGTTAATAATGTTTTTGCTAAAATAGGTGTGAGGAACATAATTCCGATTGTTAAAATGATACTAATAACGGATGTAACAGCTAGTGATACGGTTAATATTTTTTTAACTCTTTGTTTATCGTTCACAGCTTCCGCTTCTGCTACAAATTTTGCGATTGCGACAGGAAGACCAATTTGTGTCAATGTAATTGCTAAAATGAATGTAGGAACGGCCATCATATAAAGACCAACGCCTTCTTCTCCCAAAATACGTGCCATTACTATGCGGTTGATAAAGCCGAGTATTTTTGTAATAAAGCCGGCTATCATTAAAATAAATGCGCCTTTTAAAAAGCTTTGTCTCGTCATGTTCTTCTCCTACCTTCTCAAAATCAATGGAATGATTTACAATAATTTATATGCACGTACGAGACAAGAATGACAAGCATTTAAGAGAGTGAAATATGATAGTGCTCTTGAAAGTAGTTATTGCTGTCCATTAGAGCGGGAATAAAAGCGACTTTTCGTGCGAAATAAGAAGGAGATGTTATAGATGTTAGATAGAGAGGCTTTGGTAGAATCATACCGCGGACAGTTACAAGTCGTTTTAGAAAGTAAAGTAGAAGAGTTTCAAATGTTCGGCTACGACAGAGTGACAGATGATGACATTTGGAAGTTTCTTAAAGTGAAAAAGTGGAAGAAGATAGACAGCGATGTTAGATTGTATGAATTAGTTAATGACGTATTAACAGTAAGTGCTAATGAATATATGACATATTTAACTGTTGAAGCATATCAAGCGCCACTTTGGTCATTTGATGAATATGAAAATAAATAACCGACTGCAATTGGTTTGTTCTTCCTTTTGCAGTATAATGATAGGTATTGATAATCAGGAAATAATTATGTCTAAGATCATATATAAAGGAGGTAGTGAAGAGAGAAAACAAATAATGAAAGTGCAGGTATCGTGAAAACGTACCGGCACAGCTAGTGATGAGCTAGCAAAATTATAGAAAGGAAGTCTACTAACTAGACGTATGCACACGTGTAAAAGTGAATCGTAAGAGATTTATTTAAAGTGTTAGTAGCGGAAAGAGGGTACATATGGCAAAGCGTGGTACGAGAATTGCCGCCTTTTTCCTCATCGTTTTATTAATCGGTGGAGTAATTGGTGCGGCAGGAAAAGACATAGCAAAAGGAATTAGTCTAGGACTAGACCTTCGCGGTGGTTTTGAAATTCTGTATGAAGTAAAACCAGCCAAAAAAGGGGACAAAATCGATCGAGACGTACTTGTAAGTACAGTAGGTGCTCTTGAGAATCGTGTCAATGTTCTCGGTGTAAGTGAGCCGAACATTCAAATCGAAGGGCAAGATCGAATTCGTGTACAGCTTGCTGGTGTACAAGATCAGCAAAAAGCACGTGAAATGTTATCAACACAAGCGAAATTAACATTCCGTGATGTAGATGATAATCTTCTTATGGACGGAACGGATTTAAAAGGCGGCGGAGCGAAGCAAACATTTGATGAGCAAGGCCGTGCGAGCGTAGGTCTTACACTAAAGAGCGCTGAAAAATTCCGTGAAGTAACTGAAAAAATTTCAAAAATGCCACCACCAACGAATTTAATGGTAATTTGGCTTGATTTTGAAGAAGGAAAAGATTCGTACAAAGCAGAATCTGCAAAACCGAATCCGAAGTTCTTATCAGCAGCAACAGTAAACCAAGTATTTAACCAAGCTGAAGTATCTATCGTAGGTGGAAACTTCACAGTTGAAAGTGCGAAACAACTTTCATCTTTATTAAATGCAGGTGCACTTCCTGTTGATTTAAAAGAAATGTATTCAACATCTGTTGGAGCGAAGTTTGGTCAACAAGCGTTAGAGCAAACGATTTTCGCTAGTGCGATTGGTATCGCTCTTATTTTCTTATTTATGCTTGTATTCTACCGTTTACCAGGACTTGTAGCGGTTATTATGTTAGGTTTATACATTTTCGTTACATTACTTGTCTTTAACTGGATGCATGCAGTTCTTACGTTGCCAGGTATTGCGGCGTTAGTGCTCGGAGTAGGTATCGCAGTTGATGCGAATATTATTACGTACGAGAGACTGAAAGAAGAGTTGAAAATTGGTAAGTCCATGATGTCGGCATTCCGCGCTGGTAACCATCGTTCATTAGCAACAATTCTAGATGCAAACGTTACAACTCTTGCGGCAGCTGGTGTGTTATTCGTTTATGGTAATAGCTCTGTAAAAGGATTCGCAACAAGTTTAATCGTAAGTATTTTAGTTGGTTTTATTACGAACGTATTCGGTACTCGTTTCTTACTAGGTTTACTTGTAAAGAGCCGTTACTTTGATAAAAAACCAGGATATTTTGGTGTGAAACAAAAGGATATTATTCCATTAACAAAAGGTGTAGTACATCCGCCAACGAGATTTGATCGTATTAACTTCGTAAATATCGGTCATAAATTCCTTATCTTCTCGATTGTAGTTGTAATTGCGGGTGCAATTATCTTACCAATTTTCAAATTGAATCTTGGTATTGACTTTGCAAGTGGTACACGTATTGACTTGCAATCAAAACAAGCCGTTACGGTGTCTGATGTTCATAAAGATTTTAAAGAACTGAACATTGATGTGAAGGAAGAAAATATTGTACCGACTGGAGATGACAATAAAGGTTTCGCAGTTCGTACATTAGGTGTTTTATCAAAAGATGAAATTGCGAAAACAAAAACATTCTTCCACGATAAATATGGTACAGATCCAAACATAAGTACAGTTTCACCGACAATCGGTAAAGAAATTGCACGAAATGCATTTATCGCTGTACTGATTGCTTCTGCGGTTATCATTTTATACGTAAGTATTCGATTCCGATTTACGTATGCGTTATCTGCAGTACTTGCATTATTACATGACGCTTTCGTTATGGTTGTTATGTTTAGTATTTTCCAACTAGAGGTAGACTTAACGTTTATCGCTGCAGTACTAACAATCATCGGTTATTCTATTAATGACTCGATTGTTACATTTGATAGAAACCGTGAATTATACAAACAGAAAAAACGAGTGCGCGATATAAAAGATCTAGAAGAAATCGTAAATGCAAGTATTCGCCAAACGCTTGGTCGCTCGATTAATACCGTATTAACAGTGTTATTCCCAGTAATTGCACTGCTTATCTTCGGTAGTGAGTCACTACGTAACTTCTCGTTTGCGTTACTTGTTGGATTAATTGTAGGTACGTACTCTTCTGTTTTCGTTGCCTCTCAAATTTGGTTAATGCTTGAAAACCGTCGTTTGAAAAAGGGAAAAAACAAGAAGAAGGTTGAGAAAGTAGAATCTGAACCGCAAGTATAGAAAAGATGATGTCTCTTTATGAGGCATCTCTTTTTTCGTTTGTGGATACAATAAGATAGCAACTTTTTAACAGAAAGAAGATGGAAGAAAGTGGTGGTGTTATCGCTGTTTTTGTTAAAATAAAAAGATAGGTTAAGAAAAGAAGGGATTTTAATTATGGAAAAAGATGAACGTTTTAAACAGGCCGAGTTTGGTGCCATTGTCGGGATCGTTGGTAATATTATATTAGCGATTGTAAAGGCGGTAATTGGTTATATTGGGAACAGTAAAGCGCTATTAGCGGATGCCGTGCATTCTGCATCAGATGTAATTGGTTCGCTAGCTGTACTTTTTGGATTGCGAGCGGCAAAGCAGCCACCTGATGAAGATCATCCGTATGGTCATGGTAAAGCGGAATCGATTTCAGCGATTATTGTTGCGGTATTATTATTTATTGTGGGACTTGAAATCGCGATTTCATCTATAAAAGCTTTTTCGCAAGAACTAGAACCGCCGAAAGGAATTACGATATTTGCTGTTGTTCTTTCAATCGTCGTGAAAGAAGGAATGTTTCAATATAAATTCCGATTAGGGAAAAGGGTAAATAGTGATGCAATTATTGCAAATGCATATGAGCACCGTTCGGATGTGTTTTCTTCAATTGCAGCTTTAATCGGTATTTGTGCAGCTATACTCGGTGGTAAGCTTGGTATAGACTGGCTTGTATATGCTGATCCGATTGCAGGATTAGTTGTTTCGCTTCTTGTTGTAAAAATGGCATGGAGCATTGGAGCGGAAGCAATTCATGCAACGCTTGACCATGTTCTTCATGAGGAGGATGTTATTCCGCTTAGAGAGGCCGTTCTTCAAGTAGATGGTGTGAAAAAAATTGGTTCTTTATATGCACGGGAGCATGGTCATTATGTTATTGTCGATATTAAAGTGTCTGTAGATCCATACATTACCGTAGAAGAAGGACACCGTATTGGAAAACATGTGAAAGAAATACTTATGAAACAAGATAATGTACAAAATGTATTCGTACATATAAATCCGTATTCTCCAAATTAAACATCATTAACATTTTAGTATATAGATATTGCATCGTAGTTTGCATTATATTGTCACCCCTTAATCTGTCTTGTATAATGAACAGGTTAAGGGGTGATTTCGTGTTACAACCGAAGACGCGTTGGAAAGAAAAAGAATATAATGACGAGCGAGTGAGTGAATTAGCAAGTAAATTACAGTTATCGCCACTTGTCGTTTCATTATTCCTCGGTAGAGGACTAGATACAGAAGATAAGATTTTAGATTTTTTAAATACAGAAAATCAAGAATTTCATGATCCATTTTTATTAGAAGGAATGGATAGAACGGTAGAACGTGTAAATAAGGCGATTCAAAATGGAGAGCAAATATTAATATTTGGTGATTACGATGCGGACGGAGTAAGTAGTACGACGGTTTTATATCTTGCTCTTCAAGAATTAGGTGCAGAAGTAGAATTTTACATTCCAAATCGTTTTACAGAAGGGTATGGACCGAACGAAGAAGCATTTCGTTGGGCGCATAGTGCAGGTTTCTCACTGATTATTACTGTCGACACTGGCATCGCAGCAGTACATGAAGCGAATGTAGCGAAAGAGCTTGGAATAGATCTAATTATTACAGATCACCATGAGCCACCGCCAGAATTGCCAGAAGCGCTTGCGATTATACATCCGAAATTAGAAGGTGGCGTATATCCGTTTCACTATTTAGCTGGTGTAGGTGTTGCGTTTAAAGTTGCGCATGCACTATTAGGCCGTGTACCAGAACATTTATTAGAGATTGCAGTAATCGGTACAGTAGCCGATTTAGTATCACTTCATGGTGAAAATAGGTTGCTAGTGAAACGCGGTTTAAAACATATGCGTATGACGAGAAATATTGGTTTGAAGGCATTGTTTAAAGTTGCTAACGTTTCGCAAAGTGAAATTACAGAAGAGAGTATTGGCTTCTCAATTGCACCTCGTATTAATGCGGTTGGGCGTTTAGAAGATGCTGCGCCGGCTGTACACCTTTTATTATCAGATGATCCAGAGGAAGCGAAAGAGTTGGCCGAAGAAATTGATGAGCTGAACAAACTGCGAAAAGATATTGTAAAGCAAATTACAGAAGAAGCTATCGCTGAAGTTGAAAATAAATTCCCGCCAGAAGAAAACAAAGTATTAGTACTTGCAAAAGAAGGCTGGAACCCAGGGGTAATTGGAATTGTTGCTTCTAAATTAGTTGAACGTTTTTATCGTCCGACGATTGTATTAAGCATCGATCCTATAAAAGAAACAGCAAAAGGCTCAGCACGTAGTATTGCAGGATTTGATTTGTTTGCAAACTTATCAGATTGTAGAGAGTTATTGCCACACTTCGGAGGGCATCCGATGGCAGCGGGAATGACGCTACATATGAATGATGTAGATGAATTACGTCGCCGATTAAATGAACAAGCAGATGCGATTTTAACAGAAGAAGATTTTATTCCAATTACAGCAGTTGATGTTTTTTGCAAAGTAGAGGATGTAACGCTAGCGGCAATTGAAGATATGCAAAAACTAGCCCCGTTTGGTATTGGAAATCCGAAACCACGTATTGCAGTAAAAGATGCAGAGTTAGAAAGCATTCGCGCAATCGGATCAGATGGTTCTCATTTAAAAATGGCTCTTCGTGATGGACAAGCAACACTGGATACAATTGGATTTGGTTTTGGTGCATATGCTAAAGAAATCTCTCCAGTTGCAAAAGTATCTGTAATAGGAGAAGCATCCATCAATGAATGGAATAATTTTAAGAAGCCACAACTAATGGTACAAGATATTGCTGTAGAGGCGTGGCAATTATTTGATTGGCGTAGTATGCGTAATGCAGAAGCAAATTTAGCAGAACTTCCGAAAGAAAAAATAACAATGGTGTATTTTTCTGAAGAGGTATTGAATAAATTTTCTTTAGAGAGCTATAAAGAAAAGCTCATGCATGCTTCAGAAGTAACGCATTTAGATGATCAATATATCGTGTTACTTGATTTACCAAAAGGAACCGATGAATTACGTGAGTTATTTAAGGCAGGATTCCCAGCGCGAATTTATACGCTATTTTATCAAGAGAATAACCACTTATTTAGTACAGTTCCTACGAGAGAACACTTTAAATGGTATTATTCTTTCTTAAACCAAAAAACACCATTTTCTTTAAGACAATATGGAGAACAACTATGTCGTCATAAAGGTTGGTCAAAAGATACAGTAAATTTTATGACACAGGTGTTTTTTGAGTTAGAATTTGTTACAATAAAAGATGGCGTCATTTTTATGGCAGACAAAAAACAAAAGCGTGATTTAATTGAATCGAACACATATCGTGAGAAAATGAACCACTTACAATTAGAAAAAGAATTGGTTTATAGCACATATCAGCAACTATATACATGGTTTGAAACGATTCGTAATCATAAAGAAGTAGAACAGTTAGGGTAAAGGATTTGTATTTACAAACCTTTTAGATCTGAGGAGGATTCAGAAATATGGATTTCAAGCAACATATCGCAATTGTACCGGATTATCCGAAAGAAGGTATTGTGTTTAAAGACATTACACCTTTAATGAATGACGGTAAAGCATACAAAGCAGCAACAGATGCAATCGTTGAATACGCAAAAGAAAGAGATATCGATGTTGTAGTAGGACCAGAAGCTCGTGGTTTCATTATCGGTTGCCCAGTTTCTTATGCGTTAGAAGTAGGATTTGCGCCAGTTCGTAAATTAGGAAAATTACCACGTGAAGTAATTACAGTTGACTACGGTAAAGAATATGGTAAAGATGTTTTAACAATCCATAAAGATGCAATTAAGCCAGGTCAACGCGTATTAATTACAGATGACCTATTAGCTACAGGTGGAACTATCGAAGCGACAATTAAGCTAGTTGAAGAACTTGGCGGAGTTGTAGCAGGGATTGCATTCTTAGTAGAGCTTACTTACTTAGATGGTCGTAAAATGTTAGATGGTTACGATGTATTAGTATTAGAAAAATACTAATCACTATATAGGTAAAACTACGGTGATAAAAAGTACCCGTGAATCTCTTGGAGAGGAGCGGGTACTTTTGTATAATTGAACAAAAAATCATGGTGAAATGTCAGTGAAATCTTTTCCTTTTCACAATTCACAATCATTGGGTTATAATGATAGAATATAATTTATTCTATTAAATAAAGATAAAGTCAATTTTCAATAAAAGGTGATTCGATGGCAAATGAGCAGGTACTAACAGCTGAACAGGTACTCGAGAAAGCAAGTCAATATTTAGTGGATGAAGATATTGAGCTAGTAGCACGTGCCTATGAATATGCACGCGATGCGCATAGCGAACAATACAGAAAATCGGGTGAACCGTATATTATTCATCCAATTCAAGTTGCAGGTATTTTAGTTGATTTACACATGGATCCAGCTACGGTATCAGCAGGTTTCTTACATGATGTAGTGGAAGATACAGAGATTACGTTAGAAGATATTGAACGGGAATTTAACAAAGAAATTGCTATGCTTGTTGATGGTGTTACGAAGCTTGGGAAGATCAAATATAAATCTCACGAACAACAACAAGCAGAAAACCATCGCAAAATGTTTATTGCAATGGCTCAAGATATTCGAGTTATTTTAATTAAACTAGCTGATCGTCTTCATAACATGCGTACATTGAAACATTTGCCTCAAGAGAAGCAGCGTCGCATAGCGAATGAAACGCTAGAAATCTTTGCACCTTTAGCACATAGACTCGGAATTAGTACTATTAAATGGGAGCTAGAGGATACGTCACTTCGCTATTTAAATCCACAACAATATTATCGTATTGTAAATTTAATGAAGCGTAAACGTGCAGAACGTGAAGAATACTTAGACGAAGTAATGACTGGTATTCGTGAGAAATTAAAAGAAGTTGCAATTCAACCTGAGATCTCTGGAAGACCGAAACATATTTACAGTATTTATCGTAAAATGGCACTGCAAAATAAACAGTTCAATGAAATTTACGATTTATTAGCTGTACGTGTCGTTGTAAATAGTATTAAAGATTGTTATGCAGTGCTTGGAATTATTCATACGTGCTGGAAGCCGATGCCAGGTCGTTTTAAAGATTATATTGCAATGCCAAAAGCAAATCTATATCAATCTCTTCATACGACTGTAATTGGACCGAAAGGTGATCCACTTGAAGTGCAAATTCGTACGAAAGAAATGCACGAAATTGCAGAATTCGGGATCGCGGCACACTGGGCATACAAAGAAGGAAAAACAGCAGAAACAACAGGTACATTAGAGAAGAAACTCACGTGGTTCCGTCAAATATTAGAATGGCAAAATGAAGCTTCTAATGCAGAAGAATTTATGGAGTCATTAAAAATTGATTTATTCTCTGACATGGTATTCGTCTTTACACCGAAAGGCGATGTAATGGAATTACCACTTGGATCGGTTCCAATTGATTTCGCGTATCGTGTCCATTCGGAAATTGGGAATAAAACAATTGGTGCAAAAGTAAACGGGAAAATGGTGACGCTGGATTATAAATTAAAAACCGGCGATATCATTGAAATTTTAACGTCGAAACATTCATATGGCCCAAGTCAAGATTGGGTAAAACTTGCTCAAACATCTCATGCGAAAAATAAAATTCGTCAATTCTTTAAGAAACAACGTAGAGACGAAAATATTGAAAAAGGCCGTGAACTTGTTGAAAAGGAAGTACGTGGTCTAGAGTATGAGATGAAAGAAGTATTAGCGCCTGATAACTTAAAACGCGTCGCGGAGAAATTTAACTTTGCAAATGAAGAAGATATGTTTGCAGCAGTTGGATATAGCGGAATTACAGCTTCGCAAATTGTTACGCGACTAACGGACAAGTTCCGCAAGCAACGCGAAGAAGAAGAAATTGTTGAAGTCAAAGAAGTTCGTAAACCGATGAAAATTCGAAAATGGGATTCTGGTGTAAAGGTAAGCGGTGCTGATAATTTATTAATCCGTTTATCGAAATGCTGTAACCCAGTTCCGGGTGATGATATCGTTGGGTATATTACGAAAGGCCGAGGTGTATCGATTCATCGCCGTGATTGTGTAAATGTTCATACAGAAGAAGCGATAGAACGTTTATTAGAAGTTGAGTGGGAAGGTAGCCCTGAAAAAGAAATAGAGTATAACGTTGATATTGAAATTTCAGGTTACGATCGCCGCGGTTTATTAAATGAAGTACTGCAAGCTGTTACAGAGACGAAAACATACATTTCAGCTGTTTCTGGTAGAAGTGACCGTAATAAGATGGCAACAATTAATATGTCAATCTCGATTCGTAACTTACAACACTTGAAAAAAGTAGTAGAACGCATTAAACGCGTTCCAGAAATTTATGCAGTACGACGCATGATGCATTAATAGGGAGTGTAGAAAGATGAGAGTTGTTTTACAACGATCAAAGAAAGCGTCTGTCACAGTAGACGGTGAGATCGTAGGACAAATTCCGTTCGGTTTAACATTACTAGTTGGCATTACGCACGAAGATACAGAAAAAGATGCAACTTACATTGCGGAAAAAATTGCAAACTTACGTATTTTTGAAGATGAGAGCGGAAAGATGAATCATTCTGTACTTGATGTAGAAGGACAAGTTCTATCTATTTCGCAATTCACATTATACGGAGATTGCCGCAAGGGAAGACGTCCAAACTTTATGGATGCTGCGAAACCTGATTATGCAGAGCGTTTATACGATTTCTTTAATGAAGAAGTTCGTAAACAAGGATTACATGTGGAAACAGGGAAGTTCGGAGCAATGATGGATGTTTCTTTAATCAATGATGGTCCGGTGACCTTAATTGTAGAAAGTAAATAGTGTTGATAAAAAAGAGAGGGTTATATAATCCTCTCTTTTTTATACATTGTTGTATGTTTTGTTCATTTATTTGGAATTAATAGCAGTTTCGGTTATGTATAACTCTCCCATCAATATGGAACAATAAAAAGTAAAACATCCATATTGAATGTGAGGGATATACGTATGCGTATGAATGAAAAAGGGCATTCTGTTACAAATGGTGCAAATCAACTATTTAACGTGAATTTTCATGATTTTATTTCAAAAGAGCAAAACAATACTTCAATGGAGCTTGCTTCCGAGTTTGGGATTTCTCTTCAAGATGTAAAGCGTTTAAAGAAGCAGATTGAACGTTCTTAGAGCACTTGACAATCCTACTTAACAAACGTATAGTAATTTTATATTTACATATGAATATAACCGTTGATAGAGAAGAGTAAATGAGACACACATGGAAAGAGAAGGAATGTCTTAGGCTGAAAACATTTCTGCATGATGACTGATTGAATGACACTCTAGAGGTTTCAACTTGAACGGCATATACGCTTAGTAGGGATGAACGCACATTTAAGCGTTATTAAAAAAGTGGAAGCATACGTGCTTCAATTAGGGTGGCACCACGGGTATAATACTCTCGTCCCTACTGTTTAAACAGTAGAGGCGGGAGTTTTTTTATTTTTATTAAGATTAAAACAATTTGAGGAGGAACTGAATATGTCTATTCAAATCCCACGCGGAACGCAAGATATTCTTCCAGGCACTGTTGAGTTATGGCAGTATATCGAAGGGCAAGCACGCGAAATTTGCCGTCGTTACAATTATAAAGAAATTCGTACACCAATTTTTGAGCACACTGAGCTATTTTTACGCGGTGTTGGTGATACGACAGATATCGTACAAAAAGAAATGTACTCATTCCAAGATCGTGGAGAGCGCAGCTTAACATTACGTCCAGAAGGTACTGCACCTGTTGTACGTTCTTATGTTGAAAATAAAATGTTTGGTGATGCAACACAACCAACGAAATTATACTATATCGGTCAAATGTTCCGTTATGAAAGACCACAAGCAGGTCGCTATCGTCAATTCGTACAATTCGGTATCGAAGCAATCGGCAGTAATGACCCTGCAATTGATGCAGAAGTAATTGCACTTGCTGTTGAATTTTACCGCGGCATGGGCTTAAAAAATATTAAAGTTGTATTAAACAGTTTAGGTGACGCAGCGAGCCGTCAAGCACACCGTGATGCATTAATCGCACACTTTGAGCCACGTATCGGCGAATTCTGTTCTGACTGTCAATCTCGCTTAGAAAAGAATCCACTTCGAATTTTAGACTGTAAGAAGGACCGTAACCATGAATTAATGGGAACAGCACCATCTATTACAGAATACTTAAACGAAGATTCAGCAATATACTACGACAAAGTTCAAGAACTATTAACGATGATGAATGTTCCGTTTGAAAAAGATCCGAACTTAGTGCGTGGTTTAGACTACTACCAACACACTGTTTTTGAAATTATGAGTGAGGCAGAAGGTTTCGGTGCGATCACTACATTAAGCGGTGGTGGCCGTTATAACGGACTTGTACAAGAAATCGGTGGACCAGAAATGCCAGGTATCGGTTTTGCAATGAGTATTGAACGTTTAATTATGGCGCTAAAAGCTGAAAACATTGAATTACCACTTGAACATAGCATTGATTGTTACGTTGTGGCGCTTGGCGAAAAAGCGAAAGACCATGCTGCAAAAGTTGCGTTCGATCTTCGTAAAGCTGGATTGTCAGTTGAAAAAGATTATTTAGATCGCAAAATGAAAGCACAATTTAAATCAGCAGATCGTCTAAAGGCGAAATTTGTAGCTGTATTAGGAGAAGATGAGCTAGATAAAGGCATCATTAACTTAAAAGATATGGCAACAGGTGAACAAGAAGAAGTAGCGTTAGATGTATTTGCTTCATACGTAGCAGAGAAATTAATATAGGGGGAACTTACAGTGGCTGAAAGAACACATGCATGTGGAAAAGTAACAGTAGAAGCTGTTGGACAAACAGTTCAATTAAAAGGTTGGGTACAAAAACGCCGTGACTTAGGTGGATTAATCTTTATCGACTTACGTGACCGTACAGGTATCGTGCAAGTTGTATTTAACCCAGAAACATCAAAAGAAGCGTTAGAAGTAGCAGAAACAATTCGTAGCGAATACGTATTACACGTAGAAGGTACAGTTGTTGAACGTGGTGAAGGCGCAATTAATGACAATATGGCAACTGGTCGTATTGAAGTACAAGCAACGAAAGTAAATGTACTAAATGCAGCGAAAACAACGCCAATCATCATTGCTGATGATACAGATGCATCAGAAGATGTGCGTTTAAAATATCGTTATTTAGACTTACGTCGTCCAGTAATGTTTAACACATTCAAAATGCGTCATGACGTAACGAAAACAATTCGTAACTTCTTAGACACAGAAGAGTTCTTAGAAGTAGAAACACCAATTTTAACGAAAAGCACGCCAGAAGGAGCTCGTGACTATTTAGTGCCAAGTCGTGTACATGATGGTGAATTCTATGCATTACCACAGTCACCACAGTTATTTAAACAGCTTCTTATGGTCGGCGGATTTGAGCGTTACTATCAAGTAGCACGTTGTTTCCGTGATGAAGATTTACGTGCGGATCGTCAACCGGAATTCACGCAAATCGATATCGAAGCTTCATTCTTAACACAAGATGAAATTTTAGATATGATGGAGCGTATGATGACGAAAGTTATGAAGGATGCAAAAGGTGTAGAAGTTAGTGCACCATTCCCTCGTATGAAATATGCTGATGCAATGGCTCGCTACGGTTCTGATAAGCCAGATACACGCTTTGAAATGGAACTAACAGACTTATCTGAGTTTGCAGCAGGTTGTGGCTTTAAAGTGTTTACAAGTGCTGTAGAAAGCGGCGGACAAGTAAAAGCAATCAATGCAAAAGGTGCCGCAAGTAAATATTCTCGTAAAGACATCGATGCATTAACTGAATTCGTGAAAGTATACGGTGCAAAAGGTTTAGCTTGGCTTAAAGTTGAAGAAGACGGTTTAAAAGGACCGATTGCAAAATTCTTCGGTGAAGAAGATGCAAATGTGTTAATGAGCACATTAGAGGCTACTGCTGGCGACTTATTACTATTCGTAGCAGATAAGAAGAGCGTTGTTGCAGATAGCTTAGGCGCACTTCGTTTACGTCTAGGTAAAGAGCTTGAGTTAATTGATGAAAGTAAATTTAACTTCCTATGGGTAACTGATTGGCCACTTCTTGAGTACGATGAAGATGCAGATCGTTACTTCGCAGCTCACCACCCATTCACAATGCCATTCCGTGAAGACGTTGAGTTACTAGAAACAGCACCAGAAAAAGCACGTGCACAAGCATATGACCTTGTATTAAACGGTTATGAGCTTGGTGGTGGCTCACTTCGTATTTACGAGCGTGACGTACAAGAAAAAATGTTTAAAGCACTTGGATTCTCACAAGAAGAAGCGCAAGAGCAATTCGGATTCTTATTAGAAGCATTCGAATACGGTACACCACCACACGGCGGTATTGCATTAGGTTTAGATCGTCTTGTTATGCTGCTTGCAGGCCGTACGAACCTTCGTGATACAATTGCATTCCCGAAAACAGCAAGCGCAAGCTGCTTATTAACAGAAGCTCCAAGCCCAGTTGCAGAAGCACAGCTTGAAGAGTTAAACTTAAAATTAAGCTTAAAAGAAGAGAAGTAAGAATAGGGTCTAGATGGTTATACTATAACCGTCTAGACTTTTTTTGAGAGGTTGTTTAAAAAGTCCGGTTTAGATAACTGTCGCATCTCATCGTTGCTTCGCCAGTCCGGTGCTCGAGTAGTATTTTTCTACACTGCGCTCCTCCTGGCTTCAGCGCCTCGATCTGCTCGGTTCTCTGAATCCTCTTTTTTAAACGTGTATTTAGGAAGAAATGAAATTCTGGTCTATGTTTTCATTTTCGAAATATGTATTTTTAGGAATTCTATAACTTTTTCTATACAAATAGTCGGAAAAACGCTAGAATACATGGTAGACCATTTTTGTAATAGGAGTGTAGAGCTGAATGTTACATCAATTTTCACGTAATGAATTAGCCTTCGGTAAAGAAGGACTTGAAATATTAAAAAATAGTACAGTCGGTATTTTAGGAATTGGCGGCGTAGGTTCATTTTCAGCTGAAGCGTTAGCGCGTTCTGGAGTAGGACGTCTCGTATTAGTTGATAAAGACGTTGTAGATATTACAAACGTAAACCGTCAAATTCACGCTTTAGTATCTACTGTAGGACGTTCAAAAGTAGAATTAATGAAAGAGCGTATTGCAGACATTAATCCGGAATGTGAAGTAATTGGACTAGAAATGTTTTATACAGATGAAACATATGAGGAGTTCTTTAAACACGGTTTAGATTTCGTAGTGGATGCATCTGATACGATTACGTTCAAAATCCATTTAATTAAACAATGTTTACGTCGTAAAATTAAAATTATCTCATGTATGGGTGCAGCAAATAAAATGGACCCAACTCGTTTCCGTATTGCGGACATTTCTAAAACACACACAGATCCGATTGCGAAAGTCATTCGTACGAAGCTTCGTAAAGAGGGTATTAAAAAAGGTGTAAAAGTTGTCTTCTCTGACGAAAACCCAATCGTAATTCGTGAAGAAGTACGTAAAGAAATCGTACCAGACGAAAATGCAAAAATTCGTAAAGCGAAATTACCGCCTTCATCAAATGCATTCGTACCATCTGTGGCAGGCTTAATTATGGCAAGTCACGTTGTACGTGAACGTATTAAAAATGTAGAAGTGAAACGTGTAGGGCAAGAATAAAAGAAAAGCATATATCCATTTTGGATATATGCTTTTTTATATGTATTAAAGAAATATGGATATTTGCATTACTACTAGTTCAAATGTAAGTAAGGTTAGTAAGTAAAAATCATATTTATCTGATTTATAGGCGGATGTCTTTTTTAGACTGTTAATGGTGAAAAGAGCTAAAGTTAGGACGAGAAGGCCAAGAGTTATTTTGAAGATTATTAATGAAATAGCAACCATCCCCCTTTAAAGGTATATGTTTATAATAATATTTTAGTAAAAAATATCTAATCCGTTTTAGGAGTTTCCTTGTATGACAAGGAGGAATGTTATTGTCAATCTTTGTCGTTAAATCGATATCCTTTATTGAATCGTTGATATATTGCAAGTTGTGATAGATATATTCGAAAAATCGTTGATATATTGCAAGTTACGATAGATATATTCGAAAAATCGTTGATATATTGCAAGTTACGATAGATATATTCGAAAAATCGTTAATATAATTTCATTTACCGACATGTATATATATGATTTACCGAAAACAAACAAGGATGTCACTCAGTTAAAAAAGTGACATCCCTGTTTTTAATTCTCAGCAGAATAAATAATATCTAAATTCCCGTTTTGATCGGTTTTGAAAATCGGGGCAATTTGCTCTTCTTGCTCTTCGACTGAAACAAGTTTTCGAGCACGATCCATAATTCGAACAAGCATCGCGTAATCTTCTTCGATTGCTTGTTGTTTTTTTGTGAGTACCGCTAATTTCGTTTCAAGTTCATGATTCGTTTTTTGCAGAGAAGTGAGCTGAGCTTGTAATACATCATTTTCAGTTTGCAACTTTGCGAGTGAAGGGTTATTATGCTCCAAGTTTTGCAAAAATGAGATGACATTTTGCATCGTAAGTTCTTGTTTACTTGGCGTAATATCTTCAGAAAACTCAGCATCGATTACGAGTTGTTTCGTTTTCGTGAACTGATTTTTTTCTATTTTAGCTTCAGAGCGCTTTAATTCTTTACGTTGTTTCTTCGCAAGCTGCACAGCATCTTCGTAATTCGGTCTTACTTCAGCATTCCATCTAAAGCCGCAAGCTGCTGAAGTCCGGTTCAACGTATCGCCGACTTCATCAAATGCTTTTATTTGTGTACTTCCGCTGCGAATATGTCGTAAAACAGTTTCTGCTAAAAGGAGATCATCTTCTTTTGTCCATGCATCTTGACGTGTTTTCATAAGCGAAGCCTCCATAATGGTGACGTTTTCGTTTATGTTACCCTTTATTTTTCGTTTTATTCGAAGTTTGTAATCTTTCATAAACAGTAGAAAGTGCTTGCTCAAATTTCCCTGTCGTTTTCGGTTTATAATATTGCTTGTTTTTTATTTTATCAGGTAAGTATTGTTGCCTTACCCAGCCGTTTGGATGGTCGTGTGGATATAAATATCCAATGCCTCTTCCAAGTGATTCTGCGCCTTTGTAATGACTATCTTTTAAATGGCTTGGAATGTCACCTGTTTGACCGTTGCGTAAATCGTGTAATGCAGCATCAAGTGCTTTATAAGCTGAATTTGATTTTGGTGATAAGCATAGCTCGATAACGGCATTTGCAAGTGGGATGCGTGCTTCTGGGAATCCAACTCGTTCAGCTGATTCAATTGCAGCTAGTGTACGTGGTCCAGCTTGTGGGCTAGCAAGTCCAATATCTTCATAAGCCATAATAAGAAGGCGTCTGCCAATACTTTGTAAATCACCTGCTTCAATAAGGCGTGCTAAATAATGGAGCGCTGCATTTACATCACTTCCGCGCACTGATTTTTGAAATGCTGATAATACGTCATAATGAGCATCGCCGCCTTTGTCGTGAACGAAGCTCTTCTTTTGTAAGCATTCTTCTGCAATCTCGAGTGTGATTTCAGCCGCTTGATCGTCTGTAGTAAAGCTAGATAATACAGCAAGCTCAAGTGCGTTATAAGCGGAACGCATATCACCACCAGAGGCGTTTGCAAAGTGATGTAGTGCTTCATCTGTTACCGTTACAGCATATTCTCCAAGGCCTTTTTCTTTATCTTCTAAAGCTCTTTTTAACCCAATTAAAATATCATCTTCTGTTAGTGCGTGTAATTCGAAAATTTGACACCTGCTTCGAATAGCGGAGTTTATTGCATGGAATGGATTACTTGTCGTTGCACCAATTAAAGTAAGAAGTCCGCTTTCTAAGTGAGGTAATAGAAAGTCTTGCTTTGCTTTATCTAGACGGTGAACTTCATCTAAAATTAAAACGAGGTGTCGATGCATCTTCGCTTCTTGTACGACAACTTCCATATCTTTTTTATTGTGAGTAACAGCATTCAATAGACGAAACGGGGTACCGGTACTTCCAGCAATTGCACTGGCAATGGATGTTTTTCCTGTACCTGGAGGACCGTATAAAATCATAGATTGAAAATGATTGGCTTGGACCATTCGCCATAAAATCTTTCCTTCACCAACTAAATGTTGTTGCCCAATAATTTCTTGAATATTTGTAGGGCGCATTCGATGTGCGAGTGGTTGTTTCATTTGGACCGTCTCCCTTAATATATAATCTCGTTCTATCGTATCATTTTTTTCTACGAAATTTGAAATAGGATGCTGTTTTATGGGAAAAATAAATGATAATATTTTCATTTTTCTTTCAATTGTAATAATTCCCGAGTTTTTCAATGCGATTTTATGTTATCATTTTGATACACAAGTTGAAATTTCTTATAATACTATATTATGCTATAATTTCATAGGATTTTAAATTGTGTTCTTTTTATAAATAAGATATAACCAATAGAAGTGAAAATTTGAAAAGAGGTGCAAAATAGATGAAAATTTCAACGAAAGGCCGCTATGGCTTAACAATTATGATTGATCTTGCAAAAAAGTTTGGTGAAGGTCCGATTTCATTAAAATCAATTGCGCAGGCACATGACTTATCGGAACATTACTTAGAGCAATTAATTTCACCACTTCGTAACGCGCGTCTAGTAAAGAGTACGCGGGGAGCATATGGGGGATATGTACTATCAGATCAGCCGGCTAACATTACAGCTGGAGATGTAATCCGTGTATTAGAGGGTCCGATTAGTGTTGTAGAAATGATAGAAGAAGAAGAACCAGCACAACGCCAATTATGGATGCGTGTTCGTGATGCGGTGCAAGAAGTGTTAGATAGTACAACGTTAGAAGATTTAGTACGTTATGAGGAAGAAAATCACGGGGGCTATATGTTTTACATTTAATTCCTTGTGAAACGATTTGGAAAGAAGGAGATTTAATGGAACGCATTTACTTAGATCATGCTGCGACATCTCCGACTCACCCAGAAGTGGTCGAAAAGATGATTCCATATATGACAGAAATATTCGGGAACCCGTCTAGTATTCACTTTTATGGACGTCAAACTCGTCACACAGTAGATGAGGCGAGAAGAGTGTGTGCACGCAGCATTCATGCGAATCCGAATGAAATTATATTTACGAGCGGTGGTACAGAAGCTGATAATTTAGCGCTTATCGGTGTAGCACGTGCGAACCGTCATAAAGGTAACCACATTATAACGACGCAAATTGAACATCATGCGATTTTGCATACGTGCGAATTGTTAGAGCGTGAAGGGTTTGAAGTGACATATTTACCTGTCGATGAAACAGGGCGCATTCAAGTTTCTGACATACAAAAGGCATTAACAGAAGAGACGATTCTTGTATCTGTTATGTTTGGGAATAATGAAGTAGGGACGATGCAACCGATTGTGGAAATAGGAAAGCTGTTAAAAGAGCATCAAGCGTATTTCCATACAGATGCGGTACAAGCTTACTGTTTAGTAGAAATTAATGTGAAAGAGTTTGGTATTGATTTATTATCAATTTCAGCTCATAAAATTAACGGGCCAAAAGGTGTAGGTTTCTTATACGCTGGTACAAATGTGAAATTTGAACCGTTATTAATAGGCGGAGAGCAAGAAAGAAAACGCCGTGCTGGTACGGAAAATGTGCCTAGTATTGCTGGGCTTCAGCATGCAATTCTTATAGCTGAAAAAACTCGTGAGCAAAAAAATGCCCAATATGAAGAGTTTAAAGATATAATGGTATCTGTCTTCAAAAATGAAGGCATTACTTTCGAGGTAAACGGAAACTTAGAACATCGCTTACCGCATGTACTTAATGTAAGTTTTACAGGAATGAACATTGAACCGTTTCTTGTGAACTTAGACTTAGCTGGTATTGCAGTATCAAGTGGTTCTGCTTGTACAGCTGGTTCGATTGATCCATCACATGTATTAGTAGCGATGTTTGGAAAAGACTCCGATCAAATACGTTCATCCGTACGCTTTAGTTTTGGACTTGGAAATACGAAAGAGCAAATTGAAAAAGCGGCGTACGAAACAGTGAAAATCGTGAAGCGATTAACACAAAATTAGTATGGGAGGTGACATGATGAACAAACTACCTCACGAAACACGCGTTGTCATCGGAATGTCCGGTGGCGTCGATTCATCTGTAGCAGCACTTTTATTAAAAGAGCAAGGTTATGATGTAATCGGAATTTTTATGAAAAACTGGGATGATACAGATGAGAATGGTGTCTGCACAGCAACAGAAGATTACAATGATGTAATTGAAGTGTGTAACCAAATTGGTATTCCGTATTATGCAGTAAACTTTGAAAAACAATACTGGGATAAAGTATTTACGTACTTCTTAGATGAGTACCGAGCTGGTCGCACACCAAACCCAGATGTAATGTGTAATAAAGAAATTAAATTTAAAGCATTTTTAGAGCATGCAATTGCGCTTGGTGCGGATTATGTGGCAACAGGCCATTATGCACGCGTTGCTTATATGGACGGCGAATATAAAATGCTTCGCGGTGTTGATGACAATAAAGATCAAACATATTTCTTAAATCAATTAAGCCAAGAGCAATTATCAAAAACAATGTTCCCGTTAGGTGAATTAAAGAAACCGCAAATTCGTGAAATGGCGAAAGAAGCTGGCTTAGCGACAGCGGCGAAAAAAGATAGTACAGGTATTTGCTTCATTGGTGAGCGTAACTTTAAAGATTTCTTAAGTAACTACTTACCGGCACAACCAGGTGTAATGCAAACATTATCTGGTGAAGTGAAAGGGAAGCATGACGGTTTAATGTATTATACAATTGGACAACGTCATGGCCTTGGAATTGGTGGTAATGGTGACCCATGGTTTGCTGTTGGGAAAAATCTAAAAGAAAACATTTTATATGTTGATCAAGGATTCCATAACGAACTTCTATATGGTGATGAAGTTATTGCTACGAATGTAGGATGGGTAAGTAACAAAGAAAAAGAAACAGAATTTAAGTGCACGGCGAAATTCCGTTATCGTCAAGAAGACAATAAAGTAACGGTTCAAATCGTTGATGAAAATACAGTTCGTATTCTTTGTGATGAGCCAATTCGTGCAATTACACCAGGACAAGCAGTCGTTTTCTATGATGGAGATGAGTGCTTAGGCGGTGCTACAATTGATGAAGTATACCGTAGTGGTAAGAAATTGGATTATTTAGGATAAATGAGAAGCCTCTGCCGATTAGCGGTTAGAGGTTTCTTTTACATAAAGCGAATTTTCGTTCGCTTGGAAAATACATTCTTTGTTATAATTTGTTGTAGAGGTGAAGGACATGTCAAACAAACTTGAAACAGGTATTCAATATATGCAAGAAGGAAACTGGGAAGAAGCAGCTAAAAATTTTACAGAAGCAATCGAAGAAAATCCGAAAGATGCGCTTGGGTACATTAATTTTGCAAATTTATTAGACGTATTAGGTGATAGCGAGCGAGCGATTTTATTTTATAAACGTGCACTAGAGTTAGATGATAAATCTGCAGCAGCCTATTATGGTTTAGGAAATGTATATTATGGCCAAGAGCAATTTACTGAAGCGAAAGCTGTATTTGAACAAGCAATGCAAGCTGGATTACAATCAGCTGATGTAACATTTATGTTAGGTATCACACATGTACAGCTTGGAAATGATCGTCTTGCACTACCATTCTTACAAAGAGCAACAGAATTAGATGAAAACGATGTAGAAGCTGTATTCCAGTGCGGACTTTGCTTCGCGCGATTAGAACACGTTCAAGAGGCGAAACCTTATTTTGAAAAGGTATTAGAAATGGATGAGGAGCATGCAGATGCGTATTACAATTTAGGTGTTGCGTACGTATTTGAGGAAAATAATGAGAAGGCTCTCGCTTTATTTAAGAAAGCAACTGAAATTCAGCCAGATCACTTTTTAGCGGGTAATGGCGTTCGTTTATTAGAGCAAGAAGCTGAATAAGATAAAAATATAGTTTAATGGGTAGTTATCCCTCATCTAAAAAGGTGGGGGATGTACTGCTCATTAAAGTGAAAATACCGGAAAGGAGAGGAAAAATGGGAAATCAACATGCAATGGATTTGTTTGAGGAAGAGAAAAAGTTTATAAAAGCGCAAGTTCTTCATACCATTTTCCACAACGAAGAAAACCTCTATTCCGTTGTCAGTATGAAAGTCATTGAAACGAATGAAACGTATGACGAAAAGAAAGTAATGATAAACGGTCATTTTCCCCGCATGCATGAAGATGAAGTGTTTACATTGACAGGTCATTTTAAGGACCATCCAAAGTATGGAAAACAATATATGGTTGAAACATTTAAAAAAGAATTGCCGCAAACAAAAGCAGGTATGGTGCAATATTTAGCGAGTGATTTATTTAAAGGGATAGGAAAGCGTACAGCTGAAAAAATTGTGGACCATCTCGGAGAACATGCTATTTCTAAAATTATGGATGACCCTGAGGCATTAAATGGTGTTGTTAATAAACAAAAGGCTCAGGAAATATATGAGACAATTGTTGAACATCAAGGGCTAGAGAAAGTAATGAGCTTTTTAAATGGCTACGGTTTTGGAACGAAACTTTCTATTAAGATTTACCAGCAATATAAAGAGATGACATTAGAAGTGATTCGTAATAATCCGTATCAACTTATCGAAGAAGTGGACGGGATTGGTTTTGGAAGAGCGGATGATATAGGGCGTGCGTTAGGGATATCGGGTAATCATGACGACCGTGTACGCGCAGGATGTTTTTACACATTAGAGAATGTCTCATTACAACTTGGTCACGTTTATATGAGGAAAGATCAACTTGTAAGAGAAACGATGTCACTTTTAAACAATCAAGAAGGAAGAGTGACTGAGGAAGATATTATAGGTTGTATTGAAACGATGCAAAGTGAAGGGAAAGTCATCATAGAAGAAGAACGAGTGTATTTAGCAACGTTATTCTACTCTGAGAAAGGTGTTGTAAAGTCTATTCGCAGGCTTATGAATCAAGAAGAAACACCTTCATTTCCAGAAGCAGAAGTGTTAAAAACGTTAGGTGAAATTGAAGAACAACTGAACGTACAATATGCACCGTTTCAGCAAGAAGCAATTCAAACGGCACTTCATAAACCGATGATGTTATTGACAGGTGGACCAGGAACAGGGAAAACAACAGTTATTAAAGGGATTGTTGAAATGTATGCATCACTACACGGGTTATCGTTAAATCCGAATGAATACAGTGATGATAATCCATTTCCAATACTATTAACAGCTCCAACAGGAAGAGCAGCGAAGCGGATGAGTGAATCGACAGGACTTCCAGCTTGCACAATTCACCGTTTACTTGGTTGGACGCCAGAAGGATCTTTCCAGCGTAATGAAACGGATCCTGTCCAAGGTAAGCTCCTTATTATCGATGAATTTTCAATGGTTGATATTTGGCTTGCAAATCAGCTATTTAAGTCGTTGCCGACGAACATTCAAGTTATCGTTGTAGGTGATGAAGATCAGTTGCCATCTGTAGGACCTGGACAAGTATTAAAAGATTTATTAAATGCAGGCGCAGTTCCGACAGTGAAGCTTACTGAAATTTATCGTCAAGCGGAAGGCTCATCAGTGATTCAACTTGCCCATGCGATAAAAAATGGAACTCTACCACCAGATTTAGCACAAAATCAAAAAGATCGTTCATTTATCGGCTGTACAGGAGCTCAAATTGTTGAGGTTGTGAAAAAAGTTTGTGAAAATGCTAAAACAAAAGGCTTTAGCGCAAGAGATGTACAAGTATTAGCACCTATGTACCGTGGGCCTGCTGGTATTAATGTATTAAACGAAGCGCTGCAACAAGTATTTAATCCGAAGAGGGAAAAGAGTAAAGAAATTGCTTACGGTGATGTTGTGTACCGAAGAGGCGATAAAGTACTGCAACTCGTGAATCAGCCGGAGAGCCAAGTGTTTAATGGTGATATTGGGGAAATTGTTTCGGTGTTTTATGCGAAAGAAAACGTTGAGCAACAAGATATGATTATCGTTTCATTTGACGGAATTGAGGTAACGTATACGAAGCCCGATTTAAATCAAATTACGCATGCATATTGTTGTTCCATTCATAAATCACAAGGTAGTGAATTTCCGATTGTTATTATGCCAATCGTGAAAAGTTACAACCGTATGTTACGTCGTAATTTAATTTACACGGGCATTACAAGAAGTAAGAAGTTCCTTATTATTTGCGGAGAGGAAGCAGCTTTCCAATCTGGTGTAAATCGCCTTGATGATGCAATGCGTCAAACAACCTTAGCTAGTCGCTTGCAAGAATCACAAGGAGAAGTACAGATGGTCACAGTTAATGGCGAGGAAATGGACGTGGAAAACATTTCACCGTATGATTTCATGTAACAAGGTGAAATTATATAGTGAAACTTTCAAACGCATAGCGTTGAAAGGCTCCAGTAAAATGTATAAATGAATGCAGTTTGGACATAATGGCGAATAGAATCTGGGAGACTGTAAGGAGATGAAAGCCATATGTTTATTTGTCCAAATTGCAAAGGGAAAGACATTGGAAAAATAGGTGTCAACCAATTTTATTGCTGGAATTGTTATATCGAATTATCGGTTTCAAAGGGGAAAATCCATACGCATCAAGTTGAGGAAGATGGTTCACTAAGCTCTCTTGATGATTTATTTGATGAGAATGAAAGAACGATCGGATAACGAAAAGGGGGATTTACTTTGAATCTACGCAATTCATTAATCGCATTAGGTGTTGGAGCTGCAGCATATCAATATGCTCGTAAGCAAGATGTATTTTCAAAACGCAATATGAAAAAAGCACGTAAGATGATTAAGTCTTACTTATAATCATTTCGATAAAGTGAAAAACTCCCTTGTAGACAAGGGAGTTTTTTTATGCACCCATATGTAAATAAAAAAGTCCGATCTCTGAGAAAAGATAAGATAGACCGTAGCAGCCAACGCCAAGTATTCCATACTGCCATAATTGCTTCGCTTTTTCTTTACGTGAGGAATGAATAAAGAACCCCTTCCAAATACCGAACCCGATACAAATCCATTCAAGAATCATAAAAAGTGCTGATAATCCAAGCCTAAACAAAACCATAATTAGCCCTCCTGATTATATTAATTCATGCTGTATTCTCAGGGGTGGTTGTCCTTGTTATGTTATTTATATGTACGTCTTTAAAAAACAGTATGGTCCGTATGAAAAGATTTTAAAAGTTTCGCACATAACCTACCCCATTTATTTTCAAAATAAAGGTGGAGGAGGTTTTTCATGTGAAGAATCTTAAAATCATTTGGATATATCGTTTAGGATTATTGTTACTTGTTTTTCTTTGTCTGCTCGTCTTTTTAAAAATTAAGCCGCTATGGGCACCGATTATTTTTGTATTTAAAGTAGCAATCACGCCGTTTCTTATCGCGTGTTTTATTGCGTATTTATTGCACCCTTTAATTGAAAAAATTCATAAGGAAGGGATGCCCCGTACACTTGCCATTTTGCTCATTTATATCCTTTTCTTTGGCGGAATTGGTTATGGGATTTATAAAGGAACACCAGTCGTTATTAAACAGTTACAAGAGATTAATGAACAATTTCCGCAGTTTACAAAAATGTACGATTCGTGGATGGATGGCGTTACAGAACAAACGGCGAATTTCCCTTCGTTCATTCATGAAAAGGTGAAACAACTTTTTGTGGGTGTGGAAACGAAGATTCAAGCGCTTTTAAATAAAGTGATGAGTACAGCTCGTGGTGTACTCGATTCATTGCTCATTATTTTCTTAATACCGTTCATTGTATTTTACATATTAAAAGATTATGGTGAGTTTTATCATATCTTTTGGAAACTAGTCCCAAGTAAATGGCGAGGTACGGGGCAAATGCTTGCGAAAGAAATTGATAAATCACTTGGAAGTTATATTCGAGGACAGTTATTTGTTTGTTTAGTATTAGGGGGAGTATCAGCTCTTTCTTTTTGGTTTATCGGTATGAAATATCCATTATTGCTTGGCATTATTATTGGGGTAACGGATATAATCCCGTACTTCGGTCCTATTTTAGGAGCAATCCCGACGTTAATGATTGCAGCAACAGTATCAACGAGTTTACTTATTAAGGCGGGGATCACAATTGCGATTTTGCAATTTGTGGAGAGTAACATTTTATCGCCTTACATCGTTGGTAAGTCACTTCGTATGCATCCCGTTATTATTATGCTTGCCTTACTAGTTGGGGGAGAGGTAGCTGGGATTGTAGGATTGCTAATATCGGTTCCGATTTTAGCAGTTATTCGCACTGTCATTGTTCATGTGAGACCGCTCTTGAAAAAAGAAGATGTGTAAGTATAGAAGCCCTCTATGTAAGAAATAGAGGGCTAATCATATATTTATTTAGAAAGCTGCTCGTGTATCTTTTGAACGAGGGAGCTCACATCATTTGTTTGAATATGTTTTATTTTTTTCCATTCGTTATCATACATAAATACAATTTGATTGTTGAAAAGACGCTTTTGTTCTTTTAGATTAGAAATTTTTGCGAAAGAGTACTCTTCAAATATTGGATTCTTACTTACATCTGGCCCATAAAAGAATAGCCTTTTGTTCGTTAAAACTAGCATTCCTGGCCTTGCGACGGAACGATAAATAAATATGTCTAATGAACATGCTGCGTAAAATAATATCGTTTCGTCAGTCGCTAATATGTTTTTAGCTTTGCTAAGTAAGGTTGTCATTGTGATCGCTCCTTTATTTTATTAACAATAATTTAATTATAACAAAAAAGTAATATTTAGAAATTTTTATAAATTATTCTTATAAGGAGATTCCGATTTATTAATAAATGCATACTATATGAAAAGGCTGTTAAGAATGAATAGTAGAATACTTATGATTAATAAGTAATTAATCCAATATAAATGATTATCTACATTGACAAACTTAAGAGAATTCTATTATATTTAGTCATATAATACATTAAATCAATGACGGAACAAGTACGTTACAGTCCATTTATAGAGAGAAGCTTCCATATGGCTGAAAGAAGCTTTAAATGAAGGGTAACAGAAAGCTAATCCTGAGAGCAGCTAATCACTGCCGTCTTGCCACGTTACGGCACCATGAGGTGATGAATTGATTGTTATTGTAATCAATTCATAATTAGGGTGGTATCGCGAGTTAACTCTCGTCCCTTTTATAGGGACGGGAGTTTTTTATATTTAAGGAGGAAAATACAATGAAACAACTAACAGGCGCACAAATTCGTCAAATGTTTTTAGACTTTTTCCAAGAAAAAGGACATGCAGTAGAACCTAGTGCATCACTAGTTCCGCATGAAGATCCATCTCTTCTATGGATTAATAGTGGTGTAGCTACATTAAAAAAATATTTTGATGGACGTGTAATCCCACAAAATCCACGTATTACAAATGCTCAAAAATCAATTCGTACAAACGATATTGAAAACGTAGGGAAAACAGCTCGTCACCATACATTCTTTGAAATGTTAGGAAATTTCTCAATTGGTGATTACTTCAAAGAAGAAGCAATTACATGGGCTTGGGAATTCTTAACGAGCGACAAATGGATCGGATTCGATAAAGAATTACTATCAGTTACAATCCATCCAGAAGATGAAGAAGCATTCACAATTTGGAATGAGAAAATGGGCGTTCCAAAAGAGCGTATTATTCGCTTAGAAGAAAACTTCTGGGATATCGGTGAAGGACCAAGTGGACCGAATACAGAGATTTTCTATGACCGCGGAGAAGCTTACGGTAATGACTTTAGTGACCCAGAATTATATCCAGGCGGAGAAAACGAGCGTTACTTAGAAGTATGGAACCTTGTATTCTCTCAATTTAACCATAATCCAGACAGTTCATATACACCACTTCCTAAGAAAAACATTGATACAGGGATGGGTCTAGAGCGTATGACATCTATCGTTCAAGATGTGCCTACAAACTTCGATACAGACCTATTCATGCCGATGATTGATGCAACAGAAACAATTTCTGGTGAAAAATATCGTAATGGCGATTTAGAAAAAGATATGGCATTCAAAGTAATTGCTGACCATATCCGTACAGTAACATTCGCTGTTGGTGACGGTGCTCTTCCATCTAACGAAGGCCGTGGTTATGTATTACGTCGTTTATTACGCCGCGCTGTTCGTTATTCGAAGAAATTAAACATCAATCGTCCATTTATGTTTGAATTAGTACCGGTTGTTGGAGAAGTAATGAAAGACTTCTATCCAGAAGTACTTGAAAAGAAAGATTTCATTGCGAAAGTTGTGAAGAACGAAGAAGAGCGTTTCCATGAAACACTTCATGATGGTGAAGCGATTTTAGCTGAAGTAATTGCAAAAGCAAAAGAAGAAAAAACAACTGTTATTTCTGGAGTAGATGCGTTCCGTCTATATGACACATACGGTTTCCCAATTGAATTAACAGAAGAATATGCAGAAGAAGCTGGCATGACAGTTGATCATGAAGGTTTTGAAAATGAAATGGAAAAACAACGTGAGCGTGCACGTGCTGCTCGTCAAGACGTTGATTCTATGCAAGTTCAAGGTGGTGTCCTTGGAGAAATTAAAGTAGCGAGCGAATTCGTTGGTTACGGTACAGTTGCAACAGAAAGTAACGTTGTTGCACTTGTGAAAAATGGCGAATACACAGACAGCTTACAAGCTGGTGAAGAAGGACAGTTAATTCTTGATGTAACACCATTCTATGCTGAGAGCGGTGGACAAATTGCAGACCGTGGTTACCTTCTTGCTGATGGCGTGAAAGTTCTTGTAAAAGACGTACAAAAAGCACCAAACGGCCAAAACTTGCATAAAGTTGTTGTTGAAGAAGGAACATTAACGAAAGATGCGGCTGTAAAAGCTATTATCGATACGAAAAATCGTAGTAGCGTTGTAAAAAATCATACAGCAACTCATTTACTACACCAAGCATTAAAAGACGTACTTGGAACACACGTTAACCAAGCAGGTTCTCTTGTAACTTCTGAACGTCTACGCTTTGACTTCTCTCACTTCGGTCAAGTACAAGCTGACGAATTAGAAAAAATTGAGCGTATGGTAAACGAGAAAATTTGGGAAAGTATTGATGTTGAGATTTCTCAAAAAGCAATCGAAGAAGCGAAAGAAATGGGCGCAATGGCATTATTCGGTGAAAAGTACGGAGATGTTGTACGCGTTGTACAAGTTGGCGATTACAGCTTAGAGCTTTGTGGTGGTTGTCACGTTGAAAATACAGCTTCTATCGGTATTTTCAAAATCGTTGCTGAGTCTGGTATCGGTGCAGGAACTCGTCGTATTGAAGCAGTAACTGGTAAGTCTGCATACGAATTAATGAACGATCAAGTAGGTTTATTAAAAGAAGCAGCAGGAAAAATGAAAACAAATCCGAAAGATATTTTAACAAGAGTTGATGGTCTATTTGCTGAAGTGAAACAACTGCAAAAAGAAAATGAATCTCTTGCTGCGAAATTAAGCAATATCGAAGCTGGAAACTTAACTGATTCTGTAATGACAGTTGATGGTGTGAATGTATTAGCAGCGAAAGTAAATGTTGCAGATATGAACAACTTACGTACGATGATGGATGACTTGAAAAATAAATTAGAGTCAGCAGTTGTTGTATTAGCGTCTGTTAATGACGATAAAGTAAACATCCTAGCAGGTGTAACGAAAGACTTAATTAGCCAAGGTTACCATGCTGGTAAACTTGTGAAAGAAGTAGCTTCTCGTTGCGGCGGTGGCGGTGGCGGCCGTCCTGATATGGCACAAGCAGGGGGTAAAAACCCAGCTCAAGTCGAAGAAGCTTTAGCATTTGTACAAGAGTACGTTAAATCTGTTTCAAAATAAAGAGATAGTAGTGTACAATGGTAGGGAGAGGAGAAGTTCTTCTCCCTATACTTACTATATAAGTGAGGTGCTTGAAATGGACGGTTTTGATAAAACAATGAAGTTTAGCATTCAAGATGAAAAACAGAGTGTCCATGTAAATGATGTACTTTTAACTGTGTATGATGCACTTCAAGAAAAAGGCTATAATCCGATTAACCAAATCGTCGGTTATTTATTAAGTGGAGACCCAGCATACATACCTCGCCATAAAGATGCACGTAGCATCATTCGCAAGCTTGAACGTGATGAGTTAATTGAAGAGCTTGTGAAGTCTTACTTGAAACATCATCGTGAGGAGTAGTTTATGCGGATATTAGGTTTAGATGTAGGTACAAAAACAGTCGGAGTTGCAATTAGCGACGAAATGGGCTGGACAGCACAAGGATTAGAAACAATTAAGATTAACGAAGAACGAGGTCACTTTGGTTTTGATCGTATTTCTGAGTTAGTAAAGCAGTACAATGTGGACAAGATAGTAGTAGGTTTACCTAAAAATATGAATGGTACAATTGGCCCGCGTGGTGAAGCGTGCCAACAATTTGCAGAAAACCTACGAGAGCTGTTACAATTAGACGTTGTAATGTGGGACGAGCGTTTGTCAACAATGGCAGCGGAACGTCTGCTCATTTCAGCCGATGTAAGCCGTAAGAAGCGAAAGCAAGTAATTGATAAGATGGCTGCAGTCGTAATCTTACAAGGATTTTTAGATAGTAAATAAGAGGTGACCAAAATGGAAGAAAATCAAATTACAATTGTAGACGAAAAAGGTAACGAACATTTATGTGAAATTATTTTCACTTTTGACGCTGAAAAATTTGGAAAAAAATCATACGTAGTCTTCTCTCCAATCGGTGAAGTAGACGAAGATGGAGACCAAATTTATGATGCAATGGCTTATGAGCAAAATGAAGAAGAGGGCGGAACTTTACTTCCAATCGAATCTGAAGAAGAGTGGGAAATGGTACAAGAAATGTTCAACACTCTAGCTGATGAGCAAGAAGCTGAATAATAAGTACTGAAAAGATGGACGACATACAGTCCATCTTTTTTTGTATTTATATGTAAAATGAAAGATTTTTTGTCGAAACTGTGTAAGTCTTTGTAGTATAATGAGACGGATTGTAGAAAAATAAAGTGTCAATTAAAAAAGATAAGTGAATTTTTTGCGTTTTTACATCGTGCTGTATAGAAAGGTGTACATACGGTCTACAATTAAGTAAGGAGGAAATGTTTTGATAGAGAATCAAGTGAAAAAGAAGCGTAGACGTATCTTTTTATTTTCGATTATTGCACTGCTTTTAGTTTGTGGTTCAGTCTATGCGTATATTTCATCCGCATTAGGACCAGTTGATAGCGGGAATAAAAAAGAGATTGAAGTAGAAATTCCGAAAGGATCATCTACAAGTAAAATTGGAGAAATTTTAGAAGAAAAAGGCGCTGTAAAAAACGGTACAGTTTTTAGTTTTTATACAAAGGCTAAATCGAAAAGTTTACAAGCAGGTACATATTTATTAAATCCTTCAATGAATGCTGAAGATGTGATTGAACAAATGTCATCTGGCAACGTGCATCGTCCAGCTCTTTATAAAGTGACGATTAAAGAAGGGGCGCAAGTAACTGAAATTGCAGAAACGATTGCGACAGAACTAAAGTGGAATAAAGATGATGTTACGCGTCAATTAAACGATAAAGCATTTATTCAAAAAATGCAGCAAAAGTATCCGAAGTTATTAACGGATAAAATCTTTGATAGCAATATTAAATACCCATTAGAAGGTTATTTATATCCTGCAACGTATTCGTTTTATAAGAAAGATACGACGTTAGAAGAAATTGTAATTCCAATGCTTGAGAAAACAAATGCAATCATTGTTCAAAATGAGGCGAAAATGAAAGCGAAGAATTGGGATGTTCATCAGCTTTTAACATTATCTTCACTTATTGAAGAAGAGGCAACTGGTTTTACAGATCGTCAAAAGATCTCTAGTGTCTTTTATAATCGTTTAGCAAAAGGTATGCCGCTTCAAACGGATCCAACGGTATTATATGCACTTGGAAAGCATAAACAACGTGTATTATACGAAGATTTAAAGGTCAACTCACCGTACAATACGTATGTTGTAAAAGGATTACCGGTAGGGCCGATCGCAAACTCTGGTAAACATTCAGTAGAAGCTGCGTTAGAACCTGCGCAAACAGATTATTATTATTTCTTAGCTGCACCAAGTGGTGAAGTGTACTATGCGAAAACATTAGAAGAGCATAATGCATTAAAGCAAAAATACATTACGAAAAAATAGTGAAATGGGGAGGGATAGCGAAAAAAGTCGCACATCCCTCTTTTTTGTGGTAAAATATATCGGGTTAAAAACTGGCAGAAGAATCGTTTTTAATATCAAAACGGGACGTACAAGCTAAGGATAAAGCTGGCTTGTATTTTTATTGCATTCTATGTGTGAAAAGACGTCATAGAGGCACTTCTCCATGTAAATAAGGAGGACCATTTATGGAGGATGCAGTTAACGAGTACCTATTATCATTTATTGATCCGAAAGATAAATTAATTCTTGAAATGGAAGAATATGCAACAGAAAATCATGTGCCGATTATGGATCGACTTGGAATGGAATTTATGCTGCAATTTTTACGTTTAATTGGACCGAAAAGCATTTTAGAACTTGGAACAGCAATCGGTTATTCTAGTATTCGTATGATGCAAGCTATTCCAAATTCACGTATTGTGACAGTTGAGCGCAATCGTGAGCGATATGAAAAAGCACTTGAATATATAGAACGTTCCCCAGTAACAGATCGTATTTCAGTTATTTACGGTGATGCGTTAGAGACAGGTGAACAAGTAAAAGAACACGGGACATTTGACGTTATTTTTATTGATGCAGCAAAAGGACAGTATCGTCGCTTTTTTGACTTATATGAACCGTTATTAAATCCTGGTGGCGTAATTATTTCAGATAATGTTATGTACCACGGTCTTGTAACGACAAAAGAGAAAATTGAAAACAGACGTACACGTGGTTTAATCCGTCGTATTAAGACGTACAATGAGTGGCTTATGAACCATGAAGGATATGATACAACGATTTTCCCAATTGGTGATGGAGTAGCTGTTAGTAAAAAGAGAGGGTGACCAAGGTATGAAGAAACCTGAATTGTTAGTAACGCCAAGAGCGGTGGCGGATATCGAACAACTTGCGAAAGCAGGAGCAGATGCGGTAATGATCGGTGAGCAAAAGTTTGGTTTACGTTTAGCAGGGGAGTTTTCACGTGAAGATGTAAAACAAGCTGTGAAGATTGCACATGAAAATGGTGTGAAAGTATACGTAGCCATGAACGCTATGTTCCACAACGATAAAGTAGAAGAATTAACAGATTACGTTTCATTTTTAAACGAAGTAAATGTAGATGCAATTGTTTTCGGAGATCCAGCGGTATTAATGGCTGTTCGTGAAGTAGCACCAAATATGCAGTTGCACTGGAATACAGAAACGACAGCAACAAACTGGTTCACTTGTAATTACTGGGGACAAAGAGGATCAAAGCGTGCTGTATTAGCTCGTGAGCTTAGCTTAGATGAAATTGTTGATTTAAAAGAAAATGCTGAAGTGGAACTGGAAGTACAAATTCACGGTATGACTTGTATGTTCCAATCGAAGCGTTCATTAGTAGGAAACTACTTTGAGTATCAAGGACGTAATCTTGACATTGAAAAGAAAAAATATGAAGAGAATATGTTCTTATATGACCCAGAGCGTAACAATAAATATCCAATTTATGAAGATGAAAATGGTACTCACATTATGAGTCCGAACGACATTTGTTTCATCGATGAATTAGAGGAACTAATCGATGCTGAAGTTGATAGCTTAAAAATCGACGGTGTACTAAAAAGCTCTGAATACATTATTGAAGTAACGAAGAAATATCGTCAAGCGATTGATTTATGCGTAGAAGATCGTGATGCATATTATGACGTGAAAGATGATCTATATAAAGAAATAGAAGAAATGCAACCAGTAAATCGTCCGTTAGATACAGGATTCTTCTTTAAAGAAACGGTTTACTAAACGAGGAGGGTGTAGGAAATGACTGTACAAGAAATTTCACGAGTGATCGATGGCAAACGTGTTATTGTGAAGAAACCTGAACTGTTAATCCCTGCGGGTAACTTAGAAAAATTAAAAGTAGCTATCCATTACGGGGCAGATGCTGTATATTTAGGTGGACAAGAATTTGGTCTTCGTTCGAATGCAGGTAACTTTACGCTAGAAGAAATGGCAGAAGGCGTTGAGTTTGCAAAGAAGTATGGAGCGAAAATATACGTAACAACAAATATCTTTGCACATAATGAAAATATGGACGGGCTAGAGGAATATTTAAAAGGGATTGAAAAAGCTGGCGTAACGGGAATTATCGTTGCTGATCCGCTTATCATTGAGACTTGTAAACGCGTAGCGCCTTCTGTTGAGGTGCATTTAAGCACACAGCAATCACTATCCAACTGGAAAGCAGCACAGTATTGGAAAGAAGAAGGTTTACATCGTCTTGTATTAGCTCGTGAAGCAAGCTATGAAGAAATGAAAGAAATTAAAGAAAAAGTGGATATTGAAATTGAAGCGTTCGTCCATGGTGCAATGTGTATCGCATATTCAGGAAGATGTACATTAAGTAACCATATGACAGCGCGTGATTCTAATCGTGGTGGTTGTTGCCAATCTTGCCGCTGGGATTATGATTTAGTTCAAACAGTATCACAACATAAAGATGCAAAAGAGCTTCCTCTATTCCAAGAAGGAGATGCTCACTTTGCGATGAGTCCAAAAGATTTAAATTTAATTTTATCAATTCCAAAAATGATTGAAATCGGAATCGATAGCTTAAAGGTAGAAGGACGTATGAAATCAATCCATTACGTAGCGACTGTAGCAACTGTATATCGTAAAGTAATTGATGCGTATTGTGCGGATCCAGATAACTTTGAGTTTAAACAAGAATGGTTAGATGAGCTTGATAAATGTGCAAATCGTGATACAGCTCCTGCCTTCTTTGAAGGGGTTCCAGGACATCAAGAGCAAATGTTTGGAAATCATAGTAAGAAAACAACGTATGATTTTGCTGGTTTAGTGTTAGATTATAATGAAGAAACGGGCATCGTAACGATTGAGCAACGTAATCATTTCAAACCAGGACATGAAGTGGAGTTCTTTGGACCAGAAATAGAAAACTTTACGCAAACGGTGGAGAAAATTTGGGATGAGGATGGAAACGAATTAGATGCAGCGAGACATCCGTTGCAAATCGTGAAATTCAAAGTGGATCAACGAGTGTATGTGAATAATATGATGCGCAAAAGCATACTTCAATAAGAAAGAGTGATAGTCGAATGGGGACGAATAAGCCTGTTGTAATTGGAATTGCTGGTGGTTCGGGATCAGGTAAAACGAGTGTAACGAAAGCGATTTTTGACCATTTTAAAGGTCATTCTATTTTAATCTTAGAGCAAGATTATTATTACAAAGATCAAAGCCATTTACCAATGGAAGAGCGTTTAAAAACAAATTATGATCATCCGCTTGCGTTTGATAATGATCTGTTAATTGAACATTTGCAGCAGTTGCTTGCATATGAGCAAATTGATAAGCCTGTATATGACTATACATTGCATACGCGTTCAGAAGAAATTATTCCGGTTGAGCCGAAAGATGTAATTATTTTAGAAGGAATTCTTATTTTAGAAGACCCACGTCTTTGCGAGTTAATGGACATTAAATTATTCGTTGATACGGATGCTGACCTTCGTATTCTGCGCCGCATGCAACGTGATATTAAAGAGCGCGGTCGTACGATGGATTCAGTTATTGATCAGTACGTAAATGTTGTACGTCCAATGCACAATCAATTTATTGAGCCTTCTAAGAAATTTGCGGATATTATTATCCCTGAAGGTGGACAAAACCACGTTGCAATTGATATTATGGTGACAAAAATTGCAACAATTCTTGAACAAAAAGTAAATTTGTAATAGCATAGTAAAAGATATACGGTAGGAAGGGATTTTTTCCCTTCTTATCGAATACAATGAAACATGCAACCTCATCTATATATAGGTGAGGGCATATTTATATCAACTTTCCATACATATCTTCTTTATATAAAGAAGAATTGGAAATACGGGGTTGTATGTGACAACTCCGCTAGTGCAAGGGTACTAGAAACCTCCGCTAACAATGGAAGCGGAGGAGTTTTCATATGGAACTCCTCTTTTTTTTCGGGGGATTGGTATATAAAAGGAGTGGAAAATATGTCAACAGAAAAAACATACCCTATGACGCAAGAGGGTAAGCAAAAACTAGAGAACGAACTTGAGCAATTAAAAACAGTAAGACGTAAAGAAGTAGTAGAACGTATTAAAATCGCACGTAGCTTCGGGGATCTTTCTGAGAACTCTGAGTACGATGCAGCGAAAGATGAGCAAGCGTTCGTAGAAGGACGTATTACACAATTAGAAAATATGATTCGTAACGCAGTTATCATTAAAGATACTGGCGAAGTATCTACTGTTGTTACATTAGGTAAAACAGTAACATTTAAAGAATTACCAAACGGAGATGAAGAAGCGTATACAATCGTAGGTAGCGCGGAAGCTGATCCATTCGAAGGAAGAATTTCTAACGATTCTCCAATCGCAAAAAGCTTATTAGGTAAGCAAATTGGTGAGAAAGTAACAATCCAAACACCAGGCGGAGAAATGCAAGTAGAGATTGTCTCTGTAAAATAAAAAAAGATTCTCCTATCGGGAGAATCTTTTTTTCAGGCTGTGGAGAAAGTCTTCTCCACAGCCTGTTTTTGTGTCTGAACCTCTTTTTATGTGTCAACACTGATAAAAAAGAGGAAAAGGAGAGAGTTTTTATGATGGGTGCTTTAAAAAATCATCGTGATGAACGTGTATCTGTTTCTGTAGAAGAGTTGGTTCCACAAGATCATTTCCTTCGTGCGATTGAAGCGACAATTAGTTTTGATTTTATTGAAGAGAAATTACGCCCTTATTACTGTGAAAACAATGGACGTCCGTCAATCCATCCTATCGTTTTATTTAAAATGATGTTTATTGGATATTTTTACGGTATTCGTTCGGAGCGTCAATTGGAAAAAGAGATTAAAACGAATATCGCCTACCGTTGGTTTTTAGGATTTTCTCTATCAGATACTATTCCAGATCATTCTACAATCAGTTGGAATCGCCGTACCCGCTTTATTCATACAAATATTTTCGAAGAAATTTTTGATGAGATCGTGAGGCAAGCGACAGAGCACCGGATGGTGGGAGGACGTGCGCTAATGACAGATTCTACGCACATTAAGGCCAATGCCAATAAAAATAAATTTGTACATAAATATAAAAAAGAAAAAGCAAAGTTTTATATAGATGAGCTAGAAGCTGCGGTAATCGAAGATCGTAAGGTACATGGAAAAAAGAATTAAAACCTAGAGAGGAAAGTGATACCCCTACCAAAAAAACTCGTATAAGTACAACGGATCCAGATAGTGGATTTTTAATGAGAGATGGAAAACCGAACGGTTTTCATTTCTTAGACCATCGTACGACTGATGCGAAGTACAATATTATTACAGATACCTATGTAACGGCTGGAAATATGGCAGATTCCGAGCCATATTTAGCACGCCTCCAAGCTCAAATTGATAAATTCGGGTTCAAAGTAGAAGCTGTAGCTCTTGATGCAGGCTATTTTACGAGCTATATCTGTAAGAAATTATCGGAGAGAAATATATTTATGGTGATGGGGTATCGCCGATTTGGAAAAAGAAATAAAGAAGTACCAAAAAGCCAATTTAAATATGTAGAAGAAATGAATGCATTCGCTTGTCCGATGGGGTGTATTTTAGAGTATGCGACAACGGATCGTGAAGGATATCGTCAATATAAATCGAAGCCAGAAGACTGCGCTGTTTGTCCGCTACGTGAGGTATGTTTTTCAAAGAAACAAAAACAAAAAGTTATCACTCATCATATATGGGAGAAATATAAGGATATCGCTAGAAAAAACAAACTAACAGTTACAGGGAAAAAGTTGTACAAAGTACGCTGTTCAACTATAGAGCGAAGCTTTGCAGACGCCAAAGAACTACATGGCTATCGATATGCTCGATTTCGAGGGCTGAAGTCTGTCCAAATGCAGGCTTATCTCACCGCAGCTTGTCAAAACATGAAAAAAATAGCCCTCCATCTGACCAAAAAAGGTCTGGTGGAGGGCTATTTTTTTGAAACTCTATTATTTTATGTTGTTTTTATTCGCTAAAATCAAAATGATTACAGAGTGTTGGGAACCCCTAAAGGGTTTCCCAACACTCTGAAAAAAATTGTGTAAACCTTAGAGTGATTCGACAAAAAATGTCAAAAAAACACTTTAAGCTTTGATATCATAATTAGAGACCATAGGTTTTAAAAGGGAAAAGGGGCTAATTATGAAACATAAAATCTTTACAGGATTGGTTTGTAGTATCTCCATATTAGGACTTGCTGCATGCGGAACGAATGAAGAAACTACATCATCAAAGGGAGAAAAAGTGAAGCAAGAAGAAAAAAAGGATATTAAAGCAACTGAGAGTTCAAAAGCCTTAGAAAATCCACAAGATAAAAAGGAATTTAATGATTTTGATGTAGCGTATCAATTAGCAATTGTCATGAAAATATTTCAAGATGTAACGATTAAGTATGATTACGCAATTGGGAATCCAGATTATTTATTGCGAGATTCGATGGATCAAAAAACAATAGATGATATGAAGAATATGTTACAAGAACAGGCGAAGAATAATGATAAAATTTTAAAAGATGAAGTGAATCAAGCATATACATATTTAAAACAATCGAAAGTAAGTAATAAAGATGATATTCAAAAAATAATAGATGCACAAAATAATTATTTACATATTGTAGATAAGATGATTACTTGTATTGATTCTGTAACAGTTGAGAATGCAAAAGAAAAAAGAAATGAAATGGATAATCTTAGTAAGGATTATTTAAAAATAGCGGCTAATGTAACAACCACTGTAATTGAAGTTGCTAAAAACACTGGAGTGAATGAAACTGAATTTAGATCGCTTCTTATGAAATTTTTAGAGAAGCCAAAGAAACAATAATAGCCTTATATAATATCTGTTTTTGTTTTGGAGATTGTATAAATAAAATAGTACCTCGTCTAAACTACAATAGACGAGGTGTTTTTTATGAAAATAAAACGGAGAATTACAATTGTTTTAATTTGTTTTATGAGCGTTATGTTTGTATTGCTTTGTCGTTTAATCCAAATTCAAATTATAGATACAGAATCATTTACTGATCGCAAAATAAATTTAATTGAAAAAAGTGTTACGCAACGCACACAATCCATTACAGTAGACGATGGACGTGGGCAGTTTATAGATCGTAATGGTAAAAAAATAGGTGAGGAAAAATATCCTGTTTTAATTATTTTTCCATTTTTACAAATAAAAAATGACATGTTAGAGAAAATCGCGCATATCATTGGTGTGTCGAGACAAGAGATTAGAAGACAAATGAAAAATAATAAAAATGCATTTACACTACAAGGAGAAACTGCTCCATTTCGAGTGACACGAGAGCAGATGGAGAAGGTAAATGAATTACATGTATTAGGTATTGTAGCAGCTGAAGTGCGATTAAAACAAACTGGAGAGATAAATCATTTAATTGGTGATGTAGGGGAGAACGAAAGGGAGTTTCAAAAGCGATATGGAGAATTGAAAAGAATCTCAAAACAAACGCCGATAGGTATTTCAGGATTACAGCAATCATTTGATGAATTTCTATTGACTGATGGAGAGGCAAAAGTATTATATCAAGTAGATCGGCAAGGAGAACCAATTTTCGGAAAGCAAGCGAAATACACTTCACCAGGAAATCCATTTTATCCAGTTAGGATTCAAACTACTTTACATAAAGAGTTGCAGCAAAAAGCAGAAGAAGTGATTGAAGCGAATGAAATAAAGAAGGGGGGACTAGTATTACTTGATGTAAAGACAAATGAAATATTAGCGATGGCTAGTAAGCCGTCTTTACAAGTAAGGGATGAGAATTTATATAAAACTACACTTGAAAATCAAATGTTAACGCCACATTTTCCAGGCTCTGTTTTTAAAACAGTAGTTGCAGCTGCAGTCATTGATCAAAAAGTAAATTTGTTTAATCGGACATTTAACTGTAATAAAGATTTATATGGTGAAAACGACCCGCAAGTTAGGATGGGTACACTTAACTTTAAAGAGAGCTTTGCTAGGAGCTGTAACAGGACATTTTCCGAGTTAGGTAACGAGCTATTACAAAAGGATAAGACGGTGCTAGAAACATACGTAGCAGCTTTAGGAGCAAATGAAAAGGTTGGATGGAAAGGTTCTGTATTTCATACACCTCATTTTGAGCAAATGCCAGAAGAAAAGGGTACTACTATTTGGGGGAATGAAGAAAATAAAAATAGTAAAAAAGCGGTAGAACAAACAGCAATTGGATAGAAAGATGTACGTATATCACCTCTAGCAATTGCAAATATGATGGCGACGATTGCGAGGAATGGAGAAAAGATGGAAGTGAAAGCAGTTGAAAAAATAGTATATAAAAATGGAGCGGATTTTTTTACATTTGAGAGCCATACGTTAAATGGAAAACAGCTTTCGTATGAAACAGTGAAAACATTACAAGAGTTATTAAGAGGCGTTGTAACAAGGGAGAAAGGAACAGGAACGGCATTCCGTTCGTTGCCACTAAGTGTCGCTGGAAAATCCGGGACAGCGCAAACAGGGAAAGGGACGAGGGTGAATCGCTGGTTTGCAGGTTATTTTCCGTATGAGAATCCAAGATATGCTTTAGTTGTTGTTGATCTAGAGACTGATAGCAAAGTGAATAAAGTTACACCTATTTTTAAAGATATGGTAGGAGCAATCTATCAATTGGAGAATGAAAAGTAATCTTGCAATTTATAGTGAAATGTCTTCATTTCATGAAAATATCATTGTAAATGTTCAACCTTTCTAGATTTAATGTTACAATAGCAATTAGGAAAAACTGCATGGAGGTTTGGAGAATGGCAGGAGGATCAAGATTCCAACAGAAACAACAAAAACGTCGTCAAAACGGTGTTTTAAATATTGCAATCGCTATTGTATTACTATTAGTAGCTATTGTAGCATATCAATTGTTCGTTCCTAGTACGAAAGAGCAAGCATCTTCTACTGATAAGAAAGTCTCTCAACAAACAACAAAGAATGAGAAAGCTGGAAAATCAGAAGATAAAGAATCTGCTAAGAAAAAAGAAAAAGAACAAGAGCAAGCAGAAGCTAAGAAAAAAGCTGAAGAAGAGAAGCTAAAGGCTGAAGAAGAACAGAAAAAAGCTGAAGAAGAAGCGAAAGCTAACGAGAAAGTATCAGCTGAGAAAACTGTATCTAAGGCAAAAGAGGCGTATACAAAACCTTCTTGGAAAGCTGTAGGAACAGAACAAGGTTCATCACCAGCGATGACGTTTAAACAGGGTTCATCAGATTGGAATGAGATGCAAAGTGCAATTGCTGCAGGTGTTGAAGTACCGAAAGAGCAATTAGTATTCCATTTTGTTGGAAGAGACAAAACTGGAAAGAGCAAAGCTTATGGTGATGTTCAAGATAAGCAAAGTGGGAAAAGATATTATGTAAATATTGATTGGGTAGACAATGAGGGCTGGAAACCAGTACTTGTTCAAACTCTAAACTAAAAAAGAGAGGCTCCTTAGGAGCTTCTCTTTTTTGTTAACGCAATTTCTTTAATTTAAAATGAACAACCGCGCTATAATACGGTCTTTTGCTTTCAGGATCCATAACCATTTGATGTGAGATGTGATGAACTTCAAGCATAAGTGCTTTATTATTATCAATTTGTTCACTAATTTTTCGTTCTAAAGAAGCTAAGTCTCCCGCTTCAAAAAACTCTACTTTATCTTCTAACATTTCAAAGGTAAATGACATGAAGACGGCCCCTCTCCTATGTAATCAACTATAGTGTAACAAAGAAAAGAAGGAAATACCATGTACATTTCAATTGACATTTTTAGAAAGAGGGAATATCATACTGATAAAACCGATAAGAAAAAGGGGAATTTTTATGGGTACAGAATTTAATGGTTTATTTGATGAGTGGGCTCATACGTACGACTCATTTGTACAAGGCGAAGATATACAATATAAAGAAGTTTTCGCCCATTATGAGGACATTCTAGAGGATGTAGTTAACAAGTCATTTGGTAATGTATTAGAATTTGGTGTCGGTACAGGTAATTTAACAAATAAATTATTACTTGCTGGCCGCACAGTTTACGGTATAGAACCGTCGCGTGAAATGCGCATGATTGCAAAAGAGAAATTGCCAAAAGAATTTTCAATTACAGACGGTGATTTTCTTTCGTTTGAAGTTCCAAATTCAATTGATACCATTGTAAGCACCTATGCATTTCATCATTTAACAGATGATGAAAAAAATGTAGCGATTGCGAAGTATAGTCAATTGCTAAACAAAGGTGGTAAAATAGTGTTTGCTGATACGATATTTGCAGATCAAGATGCATATGATAAAACTGTTGAAACAGCAAAACAAAGAGGTTTCCACCAGTTAGCAAACGATTTGCAAACGGAATACTATACACGTATTCCAGTTATGCAGACTATTTTTGAAAACAATGGCTTCCATGTAACGTTCACGAGATTAAATCATTTCGTTTGGGTAATGGAGGCAACTAAGCAATAGAAAGAGGGATTAGATTGAGAATTGCTGTAATTGGAGCAATGGAAGAAGAAGTACGTATTTTACGTGACAAATTAGAACAAGCAGAGACAGAAACGGTTGCAGGTTGTGAATTTACGAAAGGGCTATTAGCAGGGCATGAAGTAATCTTGTTAAAGTCTGGTATTGGTAAAGTAAACGCAGCGATGTCAACGACAATTTTATTAGAAAAATATAAGCCTGAAAAAGTAATTAATACTGGTTCAGCTGGTGGATTCCATCATTCTCTAAACGTTGGTGATGTAGTTATTTCCACTGAAGTTCGTCACCATGACGTAGATGTAACAGCATTTAACTATGAATATGGTCAAGTACCAGGAATGCCGCCTGGATTTAAAGCTGATGAGGCGTTAGTTGCATTAGCTGAGAAATGTATGCAGGCTGAAGAAAATATTCAAGTTGTAAAAGGTATGATTGCAACAGGTGATTCATTTATGAGTGATTCGAACCGCGTTGCAGCCATCCGTGATAAATTTGAAAATCTTTATGCGGTAGAAATGGAAGCAGCAGCTGTTGCACAAGTATGCCACCAATATGAAATTCCGTTTGTTATCATTCGCGCACTTTCTGATATTGCTGGTAAAGAATCAAATGTTTCATTTGATCAGTTTTTAGATCAAGCAGCTCTTCATTCTACAAACTTTATCGTAAAAGTGTTAGAAGAGTTAAAGTAATGTAACAAAAAGGCAACTGTCTCATATAAAGAAAATACATACAGTTGCCTTTTCTTTATTGGCAAACAAGGGGGAGAACACGATGAATGTATATCGTGGAGTTCATGAGTTAATTGGTCATACACCAATTGTAGAAATTACTCGTTTTTCACTTCCGAAAGGAGTCCGTTTATTTGCAAAGCTTGAATTTTATAACCCAGGCGGAAGCGTTAAGGATCGTTTAGGAAGAGAATTAATCGAAGATGCGCTAGAAAAAGGGCTTGTGACCCAGGGTGGAACAATTATTGAACCGACTGCTGGGAATACTGGTATTGGACTGGCACTTGCAGCATTAGAACATGATTTACGTGTTATTGTTTGTGTACCAGAGAAATTTAGTATTGAAAAACAAGAATTAATGAAAGCACTAGGTGCAACGGTCGTGCATACACCGACTGAGCAAGGAATGACCGGTGCAATTGCTAAAGCAAAAGAGTTAGTAAATGAACTACCGAATTCATACTCTCCAAGTCAGTTCGCAAATGAGGCAAATCCTCGTGCATATTTTAAAACACTAGGACCTGAACTGTGGGACGCATTGAATGGAGAGATTAACATATTTGTTGCTGGAGCAGGAACTGGCGGTACGTTTATGGGGACTGCATCTTATTTGAAAGAAAAAAATATAGATATTAAAACAGTTATCGTAGAGCCAGAAGGATCTATTTTAAATGGTGGTAAGGCTGGTTCACATGAGACCGAAGGAATTGGACTGGAATTTATCCCGCCATTTTTGAAGACATCTTATTTTGATGAAATTCATACGATTTCTGATCGAAATGCATTTTTACGAGTGAAAGAATTAGCGAAAAAAGAAGGACTTCTCGTTGGGAGCTCTTCAGGAGCAGCATTTCATGCGAGCTTACTTGAGGCCGAGAAGGCAGCACCAGGTACAAATATTGTAACGATTTTTCCTGATAGCAGTGAGCGCTATTTAAGTAAAGACATATACAAAGGATGGGAATAAAAAATGAGAGCAAAGACAAAGTTAATTCATGGTATTCGCATAGGAGAACCTTCAACTGGATCTGTAAACGTACCGATTTATCAAACAAGTACGTACAAACAAGAAGCAGTTGGTAAGCATCAAGGATATGAATATTCACGTACAGGTAACCCAACACGTGCAGCTTTAGAAGAAATGATTGCTGTATTAGAAAATGGGCATGCTGGATTTGCATTTGGTTCAGGAATGGCTGCTATTACAGCGACAATTATGTTGTTCTCAAAAGGTGACCACGTTATTTTAACAGATGATGTTTATGGCGGAACATACCGCGTTATTAAGAAAGTATTAAACCGTTTCGGTATTGAGCATACATTTGTAGATACAACAAACTTAGAGGAAGTTGAAGAAGCGATTCGTCCAAATACGAAAGCAATTTATGTGGAAACACCAACGAACCCACTACTAAAAATTACTGATATTAAGAAAATATCTACTCTTGCTAAAGAGAAAGACCTATTAACAATTATTGATAACACATTCATGACGCCATATTGGCAGTCGCCGATTTCTTTAGGAGCAGATATTGTGCTTCATAGTGCAACGAAATATTTAGGAGGTCATAGTGATGTAGTTGCAGGTTTAGTAGTTGTAAATAGCCCACAACTAGCAGAAGATCTTCACTTTGTACAAAACTCAACAGGAGGTATTCTTGGGCCACAAGATAGCTTCTTACTACTTCGCGGTTTAAAAACATTAGGAATTCGTATGGAAGAACATGAAACGAATTCACGTGCTATTGCTGAGTTCTTAAATAATCATCCAAAAGTAAATAAAGTATATTACCCAGGTCTTGAATCACATCAAAATCACGAATTAGCAACAGAACAAGCAAACGGGTTTGGTGCTATTATCTCATTTGATGTAGATAGTGAAGAAACATTAAATAAAGTACTTGAGAAACTACAATACTTTACACTTGCTGAAAGCTTAGGAGCGGTAGAAAGTTTAATTTCTATTCCATCTCAAATGACACATGCATCAATCCCGGCTGATCGCCGCAAAGAATTAGGAATTACAGATACATTATTTCGTATTTCTGTCGGTATTGAAGATGGTGAAGATTTAATTGAAGATTTAGCACAAGCGCTAGCATAATAAAAAATGCACTGCTCTATATTAGCAGTGCGTTTTTTTATTACGTCTTTTTGTGAAACATTTCACAAAATAGACATACACAAACGAAATGATTTCATGTATATTGAATTCAGGAAACGTTACTCACGAACAAACTTGTGAAACTTTTCACAAACAATGAAATTCATGTAGGAAAGCATCTCTATTTTTTTGTGTTAATTGGGACTTATTTTGACCTACAGGGACATATAAGGACCGTAATAGTAGAATAGGAGGAAATTCACATGGTAGTCAAAGAGAAAGTTGTAAATGAAATGCAGGAAGTAAAAAAGATGATTGATACGCTAGTAAATAATGGTCAACAAGCTTTACAAGCATTAGAAAGTTTTACACAAGAGGAAATTGACAACATTGTTCATGAAATGGCATTAGCAGGTGTTGATCAACATATGCCGCTAGCGAAATTGGCAGTTGAAGAAACTGGCCGTGGTGTATATGAAGACAAATGCATTAAAAATATTTTTGCCACTGAATATATTTGGCATAGTATAAAGCAAGATAAAACGGTAGGGATTATTCACGAAGATCCTCATGAAGAAATAATAGAAATCGCGGAACCTGTCGGTGTAGTAGCTGGAGTAACACCAGTAACGAATCCAACGTCGACAACAATGTTTAAAGCGTTAATTGCGATAAAAACAAGAAATCCAATTATTTTCGCATTTCATCCTTCCGCACAAAAATGTTCTGTGGCAGCAGCGAAAACCGTATATGATGCAGCGATGAAAGCTGGTGCACCAAAACACTGTATTCAATGGATTGAAAGACCGTCTGTTGAAGCGACGAAACAATTGATGAACCATGATGGTGTAGCACTCGTTCTAGCAACTGGAGGCGCTGGTATGGTGAAATCAGCTTACTCTACTGGAAAACCAGCGTTAGGCGTTGGTCCTGGTAATGTACCGTGTTATATAGAAAAATCAGCACATGTAAAACGAGCTGTTAATGATTTAATTTTATCAAAAACATTTGATAACGGTATGATTTGTGCATCGGAACAAGCAATCATTGTCGATAAAGAAATTTATGATGATGTTAAAACAGAAATGATTGAAAACAGTTGTTACTTTGTAACAGAAGAAGAAAGAAAAAAATTAGAAAAGCTCGTTATAAATGAAAATACATGTGCAGTAAATAGTGATATTGTAGGGAAATCCGCACAGTATATTGCCGATTTAGTTGGGATCACTGTTCCTGGACATACAAAAATGCTTGTAGCTGAAATTCAAGGTATCGGAGCAGCATATCCGTTATCCCGTGAGAAACTGAGTCCAGTATTAGCTTGTGTGAAGGCAAATTCATTAGAAGAAGGATTTACATATTGCGAAGAAATGTTGAACCTCGGTGGTTTAGGACATTCAGCAGTTATCCATTCTACAAATAAAGATGTGCAAAAGCAATTTGGGTTACGTATGAAAGCTTGCCGTCTCATTGTAAATGCACCTTCATCACAAGGTGGAATAGGGGATATATATAATGGATTTATTCCATCACTTACACTTGGTTGTGGTTCATACGGAAAGAATTCAGTTTCCCAAAATGTAACAGCGACTCATTTATTAAATATAAAAAGGCTGGCAAATAGAAAAAAGAATATGCAGTGGTTCAAACTGCCACCAAAAATTTATTTTGAAAAACATGCTACAGCTTATTTAGCAAATATGCCTAACATTTCACGTGCATTTATTGTAACGGACTCCGGAATGGTTGAACATGGCTATGTCGATACAGTCGCGCACTATTTAAACAAGAATGCAAATGATGTGAAAGTTGAAGTTTTCTTTGAGGTCGAACCAGATCCATCAGATGAAACTGTTTTCAAAGGTGCGGAAATGATGAAAAGCTTTAAGCCAGATGTAATTATCGCACTTGGTGGTGGTTCAGCTATGGATGCAGCAAAAGGAATGTGGTTATTCTATGAGCATCCAGAAACGACATTCTATGGTATTAAACAGAAATTTTTAGATATAAGAAAACGTACATGTAAATATCCGGAATTAGGAAATAAGGCGCAGTTTGTTGCGATTCCAACGACATCAGGAACGGGATCAGAAGTGACACCATTTGCGGTTATTACAGATAAGAAAAATAATATAAAGTATCCGCTCGCAGATTATGAATTAACACCAGATGTAGCAATTGTTGATCCACAATTTGTAATGACAGTACCACCACATGTAACAGCAGATACTGGTATGGATGTTTTAACACATGCAATTGAGGCGTATGTGTCTGTTATGGCAAATGACTATACAGATGGATTAGCATTAAAAGCTATTGATCTCGTATTCAAATATTTACCGAGAGCATATAAAGATGGAAATGATGAAGAAGCAAGAGAAAAAATGCATAACGCTTCTGCAATTGCAGGGATGGCATTTGCAAATGCTTTCCTCGGTATTAATCACAGCTTAGCACATAAGATTGGACCAGAATTCCATATTCCGCACGGACGCGCAAATGCCATTCTAATGCCGCACGTAGTCCGCTATAATGCTATTAAGCCAAGAAAACACGCATTGTTCCCAAAATATGAGCACTTTGTGGCAGATGAAAGATATGCACATATAGCGAGAATGCTCGGGCTTCCAGCAAGTTCGGCAGCAGAAGGGGTGGAATCACTCGTCCGAGCAATTATTGAGCTTGGAAAAAGCTTAAATATTAATATGAGTATTGCGGGACAAGGAGTCGATAAAGAGCAATTTGAAGAGGTTGTTGGAGTATTAGCAGAAAGAGCTTTTGAAGATCAATGTACAACTGCTAATCCAAAGTTACCGCTTATTTCAGAGCTGAAAGAAATTTATATGGAAGCATATAAAGGTGAATAATGATAAAAAAAGAGCCGCAGTAAAAGCGGCTCTTTTTTTATTGGAAAACATCTCCCAGAATGGCTGTATTTACTGGTCTTTCAGTTTCATAGAATATGATACAGTGAAATGGAGGAGTGAGAATATAATGAAAGAATTAAAAGGAAAAATAGAAGATTATACTCGGTTTGGACAAATGCTTCTCGCTGTAAGTACATTGTTAATGGTTGGCTTATTGATTCCGAGTGGAGCAAAAGAGACAATCCAATTTTTTGTTATGATGGGGAGCATCGTTATATTTTTAAGCTTATCGTTCTTTTTCTTTCAGCGTGTGAAAGTGATGCGTGACCAGCTAGAGGAAAATGAATGTGAATAATATTGTTAACTAGAGCGCAGCGAAAAGAAAAAATCTTTTTGTCGCGCTTTTTGTTTTTGTAGGAAAATATATGTGTTTCGTGTTGACAATGATAATCCTTATCAATTAAAGTATAATAGTAGTTAATGATTATCATTATCAATTAGAGGTGAAGAAATGAAGAAATCTATTACGCTATTTACAGCGATTTTATCCATTTTTTTCTTGTTAATAGGTTGCAGTGCCAAAGGGGACGAAAAAGCGTCTGCAACCAAAACAGAAAAAGGAAAAGAGAAAATCGAAATTACCGACCTATCAGGAAGAAAGGTAACATTCGATAAAGTGCCAGAAAGTTTTGCAACATTAAGTATGGGGGACATGGATATTATTCATGCTTTAGGTGGAAAAATAGTAGGTCGCCCGGATACGAAATTAACTCTTCCAGAGGAGTTAAAGAAAGCACAAGTAATTGGGAATGCACATCAACCGAATTTTGAGCAAATTGCTAGTTTGAAGCCCGATGTACTTGTTGCTAACAATGGATTCCAAAAGAATGTGCCAACGGTTGAAGGACAAGGAACGCAAGTTATCATTTCTTCTGCGAATTCTGTACAAGATATTCAAAAGAATATTGAATTATATGGAACGGTAATGAAGAAAGAAGATAAAGCAAAAGAAATTAATCAAAAAATGAATGATCAAATGAAGAAATATGAGAAAAAAAGTGATGTGAAAGCATTGCTAGTGTATGGCGCACCAGGAACTTATTTAGCGGCATTACCAACATCTTTATCAGGTGATATTTTAGAAAAAACAGGCGGAAAAAATATTGCTTCTGATTTTCCAGAAACGAAAGAATATCCGCAATATGCACAGCTAAGTGTAGAACGTATTATTGAGGCGAATCCAGATGTCATTTATTTAATTACACACGGAGATCCAAAAAGTGTGAAAAAAGCATTTGAAGGCGAAATGATGAAAAATGAAGCGTGGAAAAATTTAGAGGCAGTAAAACAAAACCGCGTAGTTATTTTGCCACCTGATTTATTTGGATCTAATCCTGGTACAAAAGTTACAGAAGCAATGGACTTTATGTATAAAAGTATACAAGATGTAAGGAAATGATACGTATGGAAAGTAGTGAAGTAGTAAGAGAAAAGGAACATCCTTTTGCGAAAAAAAGATGGATAATAGCAGTTACTTTAGTTGTATTAACAATCCTAGGTCTCTTTTACGGTCTCTTCGCAGGAAGTTTATCCTTTTCTGTACGAGATATTTTAACAGGTATACAAGAGGAAGGTTCGACAGTTCATCGAATTGTATGGGATCTTCGCATACCGAGAGTGCTCATTGGGTTTATAGTAGGAACATGTTTAGCTGCATCTGGTACACTGCTACAAGGGGTTATGAGAAACCCTCTTGCAGATCCTGGTATTATCGGAGTTTCATCTGGGGCAGGCCTTGTAGCAATTGTCATCATGATTTTATTCCCACAGCATCTAGCTTTTTTACCACTAGGGGCGTTTTTAGGAGCTTTCATAACAGCAATGGTTATTTATGCTTTATCATGGCAAAAAGGGGCATCACCTTCAAGAATCGTCTTAGTAGGGGTGTCGATCAATGCATTAATTGGTGCAGCAACGTCAGCATTAATGTTATTACATAGTGACAAAGTACAATCGGTGTTACCGTGGCTAGCGGGCGGTATTGGTGGTGTAAGTTGGGCACATTTAAACATGATTATTTATTATGCAATATTCGCCATTATATTAGCTTTCTTTGGTATTAAGCATATTCGAGTGTTAATGCTTGGAGATGAAATGGCAAAGTTATTAGGACATAACGTGGAAAAAAGTCGGTTTTATTTAATCGTAGTAAGTACATTATTAGCTGGAATTGCAGTAAGTGTGTCTGGTCTTATTGGATTTGTCGGTCTTGTCGTACCACATATGCTACGTTTATTAGTTGGAAATGATTATAGATATTTGCTACCTTTATCATGCCTTGGCGGCGGGGTATTACTTGTTTTTGCGGATGCAATAGCTCGAAGTTGGTTTGACCCAATCGAATTGCCTGTTGGTATTTTACTGTCCTTCTTAGGTGGTCCGTTCTTCTTATATTTAATTCATAGAGGAGGAAAACAAAGTGATTTCCGTTAACAAAGTGTTTTACGCACACTCTGAAAGATTTCAAATGCAAAATATGAATGTACATATTAAGGTTGGAGAAATCGTTAGTTTAATTGGTCCGAATGGATCGGGAAAATCTACTTTGCTTCGTTTAATAGCAAGGCTACTGAAACAAAGCGAAGGGGACATCATTTTAGATGGGAAAAATATTCATATGATGAAGAGTGCTGATGTAGCGAAGCAATTAGCAATGTTACCACAAATGCATGATCATCAATTAGATTTAACAGTGAAAGAACTAATTGAGTTCGGAAGAGGTCCACATAAATCATGGAGTAGCCACTTAAATAAAGAAGATGAAGAAATTGTTGATTGGGCATTGTCTGTTACAAATCTTGAAGGGTATGAATATCGTCTTTTACATTCTTTATCAGGAGGGGAACGGCAACGTGCTTGGATTGCGATGACGCTAGCGCAACGTACAAATGTCTTATTATTGGATGAACCAACAACCTTTTTAGATATCGTTCACCAGTTGGAAGTAATGGAACTTGTTAAACGATTAAATGAGGAGTTTGGAATGACAATTATAATGGTTTTGCATGACATTAACCAAGCTGCTCAATATAGCGATCGTTTACTTGTATTAAAGCGAGGAAAAATTCAGTATGATGGTATACCAGAAGAAGTACTATGCCATGAAATGTTTCAACATGTGTTTGGCATAGATGTAGATATTTTTCAGGGAAGTGACAAGCCTTTTTTTACACCGAAACGAATTTCTAAAAGGGGAGAAGAGCGATGCAAGCAGAAGAGCGTATTACCATTGAATTAGTAAGAGAATTTGTTATGGCAGCTCACGGGGATTTAGAGAAAGTACAAGAGCTATTGGTTGAATCACCAAGCTTACTTCACGCCTCTTATAATTGGGGTGGATCAGATTGGGAAAGTGCGTTAGGCGCATCGGCACATGTAGGTCGTAAAGATATTGCTCTTTATTTACTAGAAAAGGGTGCTCGGATGGATATTTTTGCAGCAGCTATGCTTGGTGAATTAGAAGTTGTACAAGCTATTTTAGTAGCTCAACCAGAAGCATTGCGTGCATCTGGTCCTCATGGTATTTCTCTTCTTCAACATGCACGAATGGGTGGAGAGAAATCTAAGCGTGTATATGATTATTTAGCAATACTATTTTAATGAACGGAAGAAGTTCTTATGTGCGGTAAACTTTTCACTTGAAACAATTGGAAAGTTTACCGCCCGTTAGAACGGGATAAGTATCTAGTATATTTGAAAATCCTACACCCCCCTCAATTGTAGTTTTCTTTATGCTAGTTATGATATGGATGCAGTGGACAATATTTGTCTACTGCTTTTTTCGTTTCTATAAGATTGAATATTCTGTGTTATGTAGTTGATTCATTTATAATAAATGGTAACATTTATTGTGCATACAAAATATGATCGTGAAATTAAGAATAAATTAGTGGGAAGGAGTGAAGGAATGTTTCATACAGACCGTTTACAAATTCGTAAATATACAATGGATGATTTACAGTTCTACGCTTCACTATGGGGAAACGAAAAAGTAATGCGCTATATTGGAAACGGGAAGTTAAAAACATATATGCAATGTAAAAAAAGTTTGGAGGAGTGGGTAATTCCTAGCTATAAAAACGGCCTCGGTTTATTTGTATTAATTGAAAAGGAAACGGGAATACGGATTGGTCATGCAGGATTAGTAAAGCAGCAGATAGATGGAAAAGAGGAAATTGAAATTGGTTATTGGTTATTACCTCAGTATTGGGGAAAAGGCTATGCGAAAGAAGCAGCGGCAGCATTTCGAGACTATGGCTTCCAAGCGTTAAGAATGAATAAATTGATTTCTCTTATTAATCCGGATCACCCCGCCTCAATCTTTGTTGCTAGAAAAACGGGGCTTAGTTATGAGAAAACAACTTCATTTCATGGGATGGATGTTCTCGTTTATTCCATTAGGCGCGTTGGATGAAAAAAGGTTAATTGCATTTTTTGAAGAATGGTATATAAAAATAAAGGGGGGATTACATGTACATTTATCATAATGGACTTATTATTCGTGAGGGAACGAATGGTGTACCTGCATATGCAATTAAGACTTTATTTGAAGATGCCGGTTGGAGCAATGATAATATCCCTTCTTGGCAAATTGAAAAATTCACGATAGCATTTGAAAATTCAACATGGGCATTCACAATTTGGGATGAAGAAGAGATGATTGCCATGGTTAGAGTCGTTTCTGATGGAATCATGGTCGCGAACATAGTAAATTTAGTTGTGAAATGTGAATATAGAGGGAAGGGATTAGGTAAGAAACTTGTCGCTCTTTGCTTGCAAAAGCTACCACATGGTGACTGGTTTGCACATACTTCTGCGAACAATTTTGATTTTTATAGAAGCTGTGGATTTGAAGTTAGAGAGCTATCGAGAAATGGAACATGTGCGTATTATGGATATCAAGTCGCGAAAAGAGATGGTCACCGATAAATGAATGAAAAGTAAAAGTTTAGCGAGGTAATTTTGAGGATTTGATAATAGAGAATGGATTGAGGCACATTTTATGATAAAATAAAAGAAAATTCTGTTTATTATTAGGGGGATAAAAATGAGTATAAAAGTTGGGGATGTATTTAAATATGAAAGAAGATTTACTGAGGAAGAGGTGTTTGAATTTGCAAATATTACCGGAGATAAAGGTAGACACCATGTGGAATATGATGAAAATGGAAGATTAATGGTCCATGGTTTATTGACTGCTAGCATTGGAACGAAAGTAGGCGAAGAATTACATTACATAGCAAGAGAATTAGTAAGTGAGTTTATTAGACCAGTTTTCACAGGAGATACGATCACTTGTGAATTAACTTTAACAAATGTTGAGCAAATGGAAGGCTATAAAAAAGTTTCAATCGAGTCAGTTTATCGCAATCAACACGAAAAGACTGTACTAGTGGGGACAAGTTATGGAATTATAAGGGGATAAAAAAGAAGCCTGTTTAGCAGGCTTCTTTTTTATTATTTAGTAAACACGTTTTCGATTTTCCGCATAACTAGAGATGAGTAGTAATGCAGTTTCTTCTCCTATATTACGAACAATATGAGGAACGCATGCATTCCATGAGAAAGAATCACCTTCTTCTACAATTGCAATATCTTCACCGTGCTGAACTTCTAGTTTTCCGCGTAATACAAGGTGACATTCTTCCCCTTCATGGGCATTTGGTGAGTTTTCTTTCGGGAATCCAGTAGGGATTTCTACTAAAGATAGGCGAAGGCCCCCTTGCTCCGCAACATGTTCAATTCTTTGCTCATCTTTGCCGTATACACTGTATTTCCGTTCTTCTTTTTTGACAATTTTTAATCGATCTTTTTGCTCTAACAATAAATAGGGAAGGGGAACGTTTAAAAAATTGGAGATCGTTTCTAAAGTTGAGATAGATGGTGATGTTTTATTATTTTCAACCTGACTCATAAATCCTTTAGAAAGACCTGTTCCCTCACAAATTTGTGCGATTGTTATGCCCCTACGTTGACGAATTTCACGTATTGCAGAACCAATATTCATAAAATCAAGCTCCTTTTTGTAAACAACTATTTGTATCATAGCAAAAAAAATATATTTTTTCCCAGTGAAAATGAATTGACGAATAAAAAAAATTAGTGTATGTTTTGTAATGTAAATAAAAGTTTTGTATAATAAAACTATAAAGGAGAGAAAGAAATGAATCAACATATTGGTAACTTAATTATTCGTATCGTGTTAGGGGTAACATTCTTCATGCACGGTTTAACAAAATTCCAATCAGGAATTGACAATATTGCAGGGTGGTTTACAAGCATTGGTTTACCAGGAGGACTTGCATACGGTGTAGCAACATTTGAATTAGTTGGAGGCCTATTATTAATTCTAGGTTTAGGTGTAAGATATATTGGATTATTATTTGCACTTGTTATGGTTGGAGCAATCGTAAAAGTGAAATGGTCAGCTGGTTTATTGGGAGATGGAAAAAATCCTGGTTTCGAATTAGAACTTGCATTATTAGCAATGGGTGCATACTTATTTGTTGCAAAAGCTGATGGTTTTGTAGATAATTTCTTAAAAGAAAAAATGTCAAAGAAGAACTAATTTAAATGGGGGGCTAACAAGATGAGTTTTCAACTTCATCCCGATACAACACTGGATGTTGTTCATTTATACGTATCTAATGTAAAGAAATCACTAGAGTTTTATACGGAAGTACTAAGTATGAAGGTGCTAAAAGAAGAAAAAGCAGTCGTTACATTTGGGAATGAAAATGATGAACCACTTCTTATCATTGAAGAAAAGAAAGAAGCTTTTCCGAAGCAAAGAGGAAGAACAGGGTTATATCATTACGCAATTTTATTACCAAGTAGGCAGGATTTAGCGAATGTTCTTCGTCATCTTGTAGAAATGGTATATCCACTACATGGTGGGGCCGATCATTACTTTAGTGAAGCTCTTTATTTAGCTGATCCAGATGGAAACGGGATTGAAATTTATCATGATCGACAAAAAGAAGTTTGGCGTGATGAGAATGGAGAGCTCCCATTTGTTAGTAACCCGTTAGCTGGTGAAGAATTATTGCAGCAAGGAAGTACATGGAGTGGATTTCCAGCTGGTACTGTGATGGGGCATATTCATTTCCATGTAGCTGATTTAGAGGAAGCGAAACGTTTCTATGTTGATGGTCTTGGTTTTGAAGTAACAATCCCAGCTCGTAATGGAGCGTTGTTCGTATCAGCAGGTGGCTATCATCACCATATCGGTTTAAATACATGGCAAGGTGAAGGGGTACCACCGCAAATGCCAGGTTCTGTTGGTTTGAAATATTTCACAATTGTATTAGCGGATGAAAAACAAAAAGAGCAAGTATGTGAAAGCTTAAAAAATATTGGTAAGATTGCTACGTACAAAGATGGAATATTACAAGTCGAGGATCCATTTGGACATTGTATCCATTTCCAAATAAAAGGAGAAGCCTAAAAAGGCTTCTCTTTTTTATTTTCTTATAATTGCATTTTCGTTTTGTAAAAATAGTTCATCAAATTGTTTTGCAAGCTCAAAATCTAGTTTCGTTAAACCTTTTGCATTCCAAGATGACAAAGTAATAATAACTGCTTTATACTGGATAAGGATAAATGGATGGTGATTATGTTCTTCTGATAGTTTGGCGGCTTCAGAGACAAATTCGACTCCTTTTAAGTAGTCGGAAAACATATATTTTCGTTCAATCCATTTCTCATCTTTTACCATCCATTTATCTACCTTCAATAATTCCTCGTGAACTTCTTCTTCAGTTAATCTTAGCATCATTTTTCACATCCTTTATTGGAAGTAACGCAAGACCATTGTTAATAAGGCGTGTTACAGCTTCGTCAGTTGTGAAAGTAGAAAGTTGATGTAGTAATGCTGCAGATGTTTCATGCCCTTTGTTATGCTCTAAAAGTAACTCTAATACTTCAAGGCGCAGCAACCATTCTTTCGCATAAAATTTATTTAATACTTCTTGAATTGCTACTAATTGATCGATATGCGCGTCGTGTAAAATCCCCTCACTTCGAATATCTCGAACTGTTTGATACATACGCTCGAGTTCATTCAGTACAAGCGGAGCAGGAATTTCTTGAACTTCTTCATCCATTGGGAAAAATGCTGCTGCATCTGCGGCACCTGGGAATACTGAAGTGATTTGTGAGCCAACAGCCATATCAAATGCGCCCCATGAGGCATCAAATAAAACGCGGGCGTTATAAGTAACTGTGCAATCGATAAAGGAAATAAGAGCAATTTTCTTATCATTTTTCACAATATCTGTTACTGTTCCTTTTACATGAATACCACTTGCAAAAGTAAACTCAGCGATAGTTCCAATTTTAATTCCTAATGATTGTAGTTGTTCGTCTGTACAATTTTCTAATGCAATATTTTCAGTAAGTAATCCAATCGGTGTTCCAAATCCGTCACTGTGTACAGAAGTAGAATGATTCGCTAACTGTTTATTATGAAGCGCTAATGCCGTTGGCGAATTTGTTCGCATGTAAATTAATTCACCTGCATCGTTTTCAATTGTCTCGCTAAATGTACCTGTAATTTGTAATCCACTATTTAGCTCAGCTGTTGCATAGTTCTCAGAGCGAATTGCTTTTTCTAAACCTTCTTTTCCACCTGTTTTAAAGGCCATCGTTTTAGAAAATGTTTCAAGCGCATCTGTTAATTCTTCAAAGGATTCACAAACAAATAGTTGTGGTTGCATTTTTGTTACGTCATAAGTTGTCCCTGTACATGCTTCGATAGAAAATGGAACCTTTTCTACAGCGTCTGTTAAGCAATGTTTGCTTTCGCCAACAGAAGAAAGGAGACCAGCACCATATATCTTTGGATCATCTATATTTCCGATCAATCCATATTCTACTGTCCACCAGAAAAGACGTGAAATTTGTTCAGCTTCCGATAAACCAGAAACTAAGTTTTGTTTTTCAATTACAGCATTTTCAGCAGCCTTAACTTCATCAGGAGTAGAAGTAGGGCTTTCTTTTACTATCGTTAATGTACGAACAGCTTCAAATGCATCATGTTCTTCTTTTGTAGAGAAAGCTTTTGCACCAATTTGCCCAAAACGTTTCACATATTTTGCATATGTAGGATCAAGTAAAATCGGTGCGTGTCCTGCGGCTTCATGTACGATATCTGGAGCTGGTGTGTACTCGATATTTTCTACTTTCCGGATATCTGTTGCAATCGGTAGTAATCCGTGTCCTTGAAAATCGAAGAATGCTACGCCAGGAATAAGTCCGTCAATTGTTACAGCGCCCCAGCCGCTTGGTGCCAAACACTCATTCATTTCTTCTACTTTTGGAATTGCATCTATATTAATACCAGATGATTGTAGTCCGTTCACATAGGCTGGATGAGCAACGTCTTTTAAGAAGCTATGATTTTGTCTCATAATGTAACGCCACACAGCGTGATTCACCGGTGTGTATTGATCATAATGTTGTGTGGATACAAATGGTTTTAAATGCGATGGAATTTCTGTTTTCTTTGTCATTTAGACATCCTCCTTTTTTTCAATAAAATTGAATATCGATTTCGTATAGCTTGTATCACCCCCTTTCATTTTTTTGTAAGCGCTTATAAAATTTTATCATAAGATTCGGAATTATTTAACATATGTTTCTGTGATAAATAGAAAAAGCCCCTATCGGAAAATCCGATAGGGGCGAAAGAATCGCGGTACCACCCTATTTGTAAGTGAAAATATACTTACATCTCAATTAATGATAACGGAAAAATTCCGTCTTTTCCTCCATGCATAAAAGCATTACGAAAAAGAAGCTCCAGAATTGTAATTCATACTTATATATGTGCTAATTTCCACCGACCATTAGCTCTCTGTAACAGGGATATAAGATACTACTGCGATTCTTTCAACGCGTATATATGAAATTGTGTAAGAGGATGGATGCAAAAAAGTCCCTATCGGAAAATCCGATAGGGACGATAAAAATCGCGGTACCACCCTATTTGTAAACAACTAATTGTTTACCACTCACTTTACGATAACGGAAAGATCCGTCTTTCTCTTCATGCATAAAAAGCATTACGGGAAAGAAGCTCCAGAATTGTAATTCACGCTTGTATATGTACTGATTCGCACCAACCATCAGTTCTCTGGGACAGTGATATAAGTCGCTACTAGCATTCCTTCAAAGCCGATATATAATTCGTTAAACTAAACTATGTTTTGTATTATAAAACTATATTAAAAAAATTGTCAACAAAAATTTTTTATCCCGTGTTAATGAGCAGTAAAATTCCTACCTCAAAATTCGGTGGGAGAATAATTGCCCGTAACCCCCGATTGGTGAAGGCTAATAATCAGTGGGGATGAACAAAATCTCTACTGATTAAGGTTTCACTTTATTTCACTTCTAAATTAACAGTTAAATTAGAGGTATTGCCAGCTGCATCAGTTGCTACAATGTGAATAGTATTTTTTTCTTCGTGTAATTGAGTGCGATCGAAATAAATGTCATAGCTTTTCTCCCAAGGGTTCAGGAATGCCTGTTCCCATACACCATTTCCGTTAATTTCATATTGCATTCTCACTGGAATACCAGGTGCTTTTTTTAGCTCAGCATGATAAGACTGAGCATTACTATTTTGTAAATCTGGAGCATGCTGAATATTACTTTGAGCAGCGAGAGGTGCATGTTGCAATTCTACAATTACTGATATTTCTTTTGTTGTTTTCGTTTCAACATTTTGAGCAATTTTATGTTCTCCCCACTGTTCAATCGTTGTTTTTAATTGTGGACTAAATTGCTTCTCCTTTTGTAGTGATTCAGCATGAGCGCTTAAAGCTCCAAAACTAGAAAAGACAAGCGCCATGCTTAATAGTGTAGATGTAGTTTTTTTCATTGATACTCCCCCTAATAAAAAGTGACAATATTCAGAAATTAAATCTTACATTTTAGTTATAACTTATAAATATAAATGTTGGCTAAACTATACTTTCAACATAATTCATACCAATCCTCTATGAATTGAAAATTTCTTGGGAAATTTTTTCTGATTATGTCGAATCGATATTTTTCACATATTGTAGGAAGAAAGTGAGGAATGCTATGAGGGAAATGGAGTGATGGTATGAAAAGGCTAATAGTAAGTGGTAGTGTAGTGTTGTTTATGTTTTTGTGTTCTATCACTATTACTAGCGCAGAAAATAATAGTGTGAAAGTTGCTTTTATTCGTCATCATAACCTTTGGATTAAAGTTGAGGGGAAAGAAAAACAACTTACAAAAGGAGAGAACATAACAGGGCCAAAGTGGTCACATGATGGAGAATGGCTGGCATATGTAAAAGGGAAGAAACAAAATATTCTTGAGTTATATCGGCTGAAAGATGGAAAGAAAGTTACGCCGTTTCACTCAGAAGCATCGAATTATCAATGGTCACCAACAGAAAATATAATTGCATTTATATTTACAGGTACATTAAATACATTTGATGTAGAAAAAAAGAATGCAGATTTTGAAAATGTATCGGCTGGTGTAGGGGATTATGCATGGTACCCCGATGGAAAGAACTTTCTTGTATCCTCTGAAGCGCACTTACTTCCAACAGGATGGACAGGGGCTCAGCTATATGAAGTGCAAAAAGATGCACATATGAATCCTCACAAAATGAAGCATTTGTATGCATTGCCAAATCAACATGATGATTTCCTAGCGCTAGTAGCAAGTGGCTTTAAGTGGTCACCAGATCAAAAGTGGATTTCATTTTTAGCAGTACCGACAGCTTCATGGTCAGCTGATAGTAATACGCTTTGCTTAGTTCGTGCAGATGGCAGTCGGTTTGAAAAAGTAGATCAAATGTTACTAAACGCACAATGGTTTCAATGGGCACCATCAAAAAATATATTAGCTTATATTGAAGGGAGCGGAAGAGTTGCATTAGAAAATAAGCATTTAAAAGTAAAGGAATTGCCAGCACTTCAGCAGAACATATTTACGCCGAAAGGATATGTTGATTGGGATTTTGTACGGAAGAACGATAGAGTAATTATCGTTTCACGAGCAAAGGAGGCAGGGATAGAAACTCCACCAGAAAAAAGGCCACTACCATCTTTGTATGAGGTCGATAGTACAAGTAATGCACAGCATCAAATCACAAAGAAAAAGAACAAGCAAGGGGATTACCACCCGATCTTCATGAAGAAGAGTAATCAATTAATTTGGATACGTTCAGACCGTAAGAAAGCGGATGTATGGCTTGCTCATAAAGATGGGAAACAGGAAAAGAAGTGGATTGAAAATATAGATGTACCAGCGTGGTATTATGAGAAATGGAATTGGGAAAATGTCATCTCGGTGAAATAACAATAAAAAACTGCCTAAAAGATCATTTTAGGCAGTTTTTTATTGTTATTTATGCGTTTTATTTGGCTTTTTTTTCGCTGGGTTTCCGTTCCCTTGGCGCTTTCTATTTTGTTCATCTTTTGCTTGTTTTTCATGTAGTGTATCTAAAAATTCATTCGAGTTACTCATTTTTCTATCACTCCTTTCATTTCGTCCTAATTACTATAACCATTTAGGAGGATAATCATGAGTTAGAAGTTAGGCACTTAATTTTCTTCGATAATGTAAGTAAAATATTCCATACATAACAAATAGCATGAGTAAAACTTGTAACTCTACATTTTCCTTTAAAATAGCTGCGATAGGGTCTGGTAAGTACGGTGATTTATCGTTTGTGTTTAAACCTAACCATTTATTTAAGAGGCTAATGGTACAAAACATAAAAACACCGGACCAGCTTGCCGTAATTGCTTTTTGTTTAATTTTTGTTTCACGTTCATCATCTGTAATCCAAGGATTAGCAGTTTTATCCCGCATTAACGGGCAGTAAGACCCCCACCTCAAAATTCAGCGGAGGCAAAGAAGTTAGGTGGGGATCAACTGTCCGTAAAAGCCCGATTGGTTCAACTAATAATCCGTGGGGGATGAACAAAACCCCCACGGATTAAAGTTTCACTTTATCACTACTAAAAAATCCATTTATGTATCCCCATATAATCATTCCAATTAAGATGGTTATCCATTTCATATTTTTTGATTCACTTCTCCCTTGTAAAAAGTGTTTTACATATCAGTTTTTCATATAGCAGGAATAAAGTATAAGATAGGGAAGAAATATGTAAGAGGATTTCATAAAGAGAGGAGGAAGAGGATGAAAATCGTTTTTGTTCGGCATGGTGAAGGTGAACATACAACGGATTTACCAGAAAGTTTACAAGTGTTTGACCCACCATTGACGAGAGTAGGAAAGGCTCAAGCTAAATTACTTCAATGCAATGTGCCATTGCAAGAGACGGATATATTAATTGTTAGTCCTACACTTAGAACTTTGCAAACGGCGACAATATGGAGTGCGAAAGTTGCTTGTCAAAAACTAGTCCATCCATATGTATCCCCACGTATTTTTCCTTATCGAGAAGGAGCGAAAACATTACCGTGCGATTATATAGTAGATCAGGGAATGATAACAAAGTTATTTCCGCATTTTTCGATAGAGAAAAGCTCAAATAATCAGTTATGGAAGGAAGGTATAAACACTATTTCAGAGAATAGTTTTCAGCAAATAGTAGATGAATTTCTTCTTTGGTGTTATGAACTGGGTGCTGAAAGAATTTGCATTGTATCTCACGATGGAACAATTACAGCATATAGGCAATATTTACAGAAAGTCGTTTTAACTAGATCAGATTTTTTGAAAGAAAGGGGCATATATGAAATGGATTTATCCCATAAAATTCTGATTGATAAGGGCTGATTATAGGATGGGGGTTGTATGTTGAATATTGCATTAGTAGTTGGTTTTAATTCGGATTTAGAAGCGCAATCAATTCGAGCATCTCTTGAATATTTTGGTGCAAGGGTTGTGACATATTGGATTGGTAGACCGAAAGATTTTGTGGAAGTTCTTTCTGGAAAGAACTTATTTAACAATATTAATTATATTATTTTTTGCTTTCATGGTGAAGAAGGGAAGTTTGTCATGGAAGAGTTAGGCGAAGAAGTATATGAACAAGATGAACCGAGAGGGGATTTTGGTACAGAAGAAATTTATAAATATGCAAAATTGCATAATACACATATTGTAAATAGCGGGTGCACGTTAGGGGAGCAAAATCTAGCAAAATCTTTTTTACATAGTGGTGCGAAATCATATATTGGATCGATTGATTATGTAGATGGAAATGCAGCACTTATGTTTACTATACGCTTATTTTATGGGGTTATTAACCATGGGAAAACGTTAGAAGAAGCGTTTCAAGAAGCGAGTTTAATTGATGAGGAGACACATACATTTCGATTCTATAATTAGTGTGAAACAAGTTTATTCTATATTCGAATAAACTTGTTTCACATTTAACTCACATTTTTTTTACATTTTTTTCAATGAAAATGGTTATCACTTGTGGTATGATATGTTCAAGTTTTTACAGGTAATAAAAGTTACTATATAAACGTTAGTTTTTAATGTTTCATACGCATGTCACAGATTATTCATAATTAACGTTTGAAAAATAAGTAACTAATGTTATTATATTATCTGTAACTAACTTAATTACAACTTTAGGAGGAAGATATGGTTATTCAATTTTTAAGAGAAAACAAAGCAGTTTCTTTTGCATTAGCAGTAATTCGAGTATATCTTGGTTACACATGGTTAATGGCTGGAATCGGTAAACTACAAGGAAAAGGATTCGATGCAACAGGTTATTTGCAAGGGGCAATTGAAAAATCTAAAGGTGCACAACCGGCTGTTCAATCTTGGTGGGCATCATTCTTACAAGAATTTGCAATTCCAAATGTAGATTTGTTTAATACACTTGTAACATGGGGAGAAATTTTAGTCGGAATTGGTTTAATTGTAGGCTGTTTAACAAAAACAGCGGTCTTTTTTGGTCTTGTAATGAACTTTTCCTATATGTTTAGTGGGTCAATTGGTGTGAACCCTGAGATGGTTATCTTATCTATGTTTGTTCTTGTTTCCGGTATGAACGCTGGGAAATTTGGAATGGATGGCTTCGTTATCCCGAAAGTATTAGGATCAAAAACTCCAAAACGCCAAAAGCAAGCTGCTTAATATATGAAAACGGGTATCTCATTTTGAGATACCCGTTTATGTTATTTTTCAACTTTAATCGGATTGTTCTTAAAGAAATCTTTTACATACCCGACAAATTCTTGTGGTTCTTGGCGAAATGGTGCATGATAACCTTTTTCAATAATATGTAAAGTGCTATTTTTTAAGAATTGATGATACGTTTCTCCTTCTTTCCAGGAAACGCTACTATCATTTCTGCCCCATATAATTAAAGTTGGCTGTTTTATTTCATTTGCATTAATTTTAAGACGTCTAGGCCATAATTTCATTTTATTATAATGCTCTTCATCATTACGTTTGAATTTCACTTTGCTTTCATCATAATCTGTAATAGAAGAAACGGCATTTAAATCAGTCGACAATTGTGGTTTTGGTGAGCCTTGTTTATTAACGAATGTATGAGGGCCACCTGTAGCATCAGTTAAAATAAGGTGAGTAACTGCTTCAGGATATAAATATGTTAAATTTAGAGAAATTTCTCCCCCCATGGAATGCCCCAGTATTGCGAATGAATCATACCCTAGTTTTTTCATTAATTTATAATACAAATTTGCATGAGTTGGAAAAGAATAATAAAAATCCATTGGCTTAGATGAGCGCCCGAATCCTAAAGCATCTACAGAAATAATTGTATGATCTTTTGCTAAATCGGAGTAAATCTTTTGAAAACCATCTGATGACCCTCCAAAGCCATGAATCATAAGTAAAGGTGGTTTTTCATTACCAATCTTTTTAAAGTAAATGGTTTGACCATCTATTTCTACCATTTTTTCCTCGGTAGCTAGTTTCGCTGTAATTGTATTTTTAACTTGTTTTACTTGTTCTACTGGCTTTTCTGCTGCACTACATCCTACTAATAGTGTAAGAGTAAGACAACCTACCATAAAATAGCTAAATCGCTTCAATTAGGTGTCTCCTTTCTAACATAACGCTGTATCTATCATAGCAAATAGCATATTACGATTTCCAGGAAGTTGGCTACCATTTTTTATCATAAGAGGTGAAAGGAGCGTTTCTTGGAAATTTTCTGTTTGAAGAAATTGACGAAATGTAAATTGTGAGTGTGGAACATCAATTCGTACTATACCATTCCAACATTCACATATCTTTTTTAATAATTGGATAGCATCTTCTTCTTGCTGGGCGATAAGTGGATTGATACATAATATATTGCCCTTTTGTATGCATAATGAAAAAGCTTCTATACAGTTATTTCTTTCAATTTTAAAAGAGTGTACGGCCCTTGGTAATAGCAAAGAGTAAAGTAGAGAACGATTCATACCAGTTGCAATTTGATCCAGAGAAGTAACAGGTATAAGGTCTTCTTCTTGTACTTGTTGTAAGTGAGAAGGGTACGTCTTAATAGTTTGCTTTTCAAAACGATGAATCGTTGTTGCTGTTTGAAATCCGCATGATGTGTATAGAGGTTCGCCAGCTTTTGTCGCAATAAGTGCAATGGGTTGTTTTGGATGAATTTGTTCCAAGCAATGATTTAGCAACATGCGCCCTATTCCGCGTCCTTGAAAATTAGGGTGAACAATTAACATACCAATGGAAGCGAAGTTACTTGTAAAGGGAAATACTCCTCCAGTCGCAATGAGTTTGTTTTCATGAATGTAACCTACAAGTGTGCCGATAGAAAGATACATTTCGAATTGTTTTTTCATAAAAATTTCATCGTGTAACCATCCAACAGATTTGCAAAGATTAAGTAATTCAAAAATAAAAGATTCATTTAGCTTTACTATTTTCATAAAGGCTCACCGCATTTCTATTTATTTTCATAAACATAGAGTCAAAATGTAAAAAAAGAGATTTACGTTAAATGAAATCCAACTTGTTTATATTTAAATTGTAAAGGGCGGAATGATTGATACAAAAAGACAAACTTATACAAATTATAACTGATATTTACATAAGTTAACAAAAAATTTACATACAGCTAATTTTCTCTTAATAGTCTTCCATTAAATTTGATAGTGGGAAATGAATAACCTAATTAGGGGGACAAGACAGTGAAAAAGTTTGTGAAAAAAGCATGGCCATTTGCAGTTGTGGCATCATTAGCAGTTACTTCGGTAGCAACATGGAATTTTACTCGTTCTAGTGAGGTTAATGCAGATGAGAACGGAAGCAATGCAAAGATTAAAAATGTTATCGTATTAATTGGGGATGGTATGGGTCCTTCATATATGACGGCTCACCGTTATATGAAAGATAATCCAAAAACCTTTGAAATGGAATCTACAGAATTTGATAAGCATCTTGTAGGAACACAAAAAACATACCCAGAAGATGAACATGAAAATATTACAGACTCTGCATCGGCAGCAACAGCTATGTCAGCAGGAATTAAAACATATAATGCTGCAATTGCAGTTGATAATGATAAAGCGGAAGTGAAAACAGTTCTTGAGCAAGCGAAAGAAAAAGGGAAATCAACGGGACTCGTTGCAACTTCTGAAATTACACATGCAACACCAGCTGCTTTCGGTGCGCATGACATTAGCCGTAAAAATATGGACGCAATTGCAAATGATTATTTTGATGAGAAAATTAAAGGGAAGCATAAGGTAGATGTTATGCTTGGCGGCGGCGTAAAGAACTTTGTTAGAAAAGATCGTAATCTTACAGAAGAGTTTAAGAAATCTGGTTATAGCTATGTAACGGATCGAGATCAATTGTTAAATGATAAAAATGATCAAATTCTTGGTTTATTTGCACCAGGTGGATTAGATAAAATGATTGACCGCAATGAGAAAACACCTTCATTAGAAGAAATGACTAATGCAGCAATTGAGCGTTTGAACAAAAATAAAAATGGTTTCTTCTTAATGGTGGAAGGAAGTCAAATCGACTGGGCTGGACATGATAATGATATTGTTGGTGCAATGAGTGAAATGGAAGACTTCGAAAAAGCTTTCAAAGCAGCGATTGAGTTTGCGAAAAAAGATAAAAATACGTTAGTTGTTGCAACGGCAGATCACGCTACTGGTGGCTTATCTTTAGGTGCCAATGGCGAGTATAACTTTAAAGTAGATCCAATTAAAGCTGCAAAACGCACACCAGACTTTATGGCAAATGAGATTGCAAAAGGTGCAAATGTAGAAGAAACATTGAAAAAGTATATTGATTTACAATTAACTCCAGAAGAAATTCAAGCTGTAAATGATATAGCTCCGTCAAAAGATGTAACAAAGATTGATAATGCAATTGAAGATATTTTCAATAAGCGCTCGGTTACAGGCTGGACAACAGGTGGACATACAGGGGAAGATGTGAACGTGTATGCATTTGGTCCAGGTAAATACTTGTTCTCTGGCGTTCAAGAGAATACAAATATAGCGAAACGTGTCTTTGATATTGTTGGTGGCGGTGATCCGAATAAAGGAAGACGCTAATTAAGAGCGAAAGTGAGGCGAACTGCCTCGCTTTTCTTTTTAGGAGTTGGAAATATGAAAAAAATATTTGCGAAATTAAGATTCCTTCTAGCATTTGTAGTATTACTAGTTGGATGTCAACAAGAAGAGAATAATGTAGCACAAAAATCTACTACTAAAAAAACTGAGGAAAAGGTACAAATAACAAAAGAAGAAGAGAAATCTATTCAAGATGTTATTCATACATTTGTGCGAACGACCAATGAAAAAAATCTTGCAGAACATATGGAGTTATTTTCAAAGAAGATGCCTAGTGCTGAAGACTTAAAAACACAAAAAGAAGCCGCATTTCAAAAGGGAAATAAGAAAATTGAATTGGAACATATAGATATGAAAGTTAGTAAAGTAGGGTATGTTATTGTTGAAACGAAAGAAAAGGAAGTAGACGACAGTATTACTCTTCAAAAGAAAGTACAGTATGCCCTTGGAAAAGAAGAGGATAAATGGAAGATTGAAGAGGTTCGAACAATAGAGAAAAAATAACGTGAAACTTTAATAAGTGTGGAGTCATACTTCCCAAAAATGATAGAAAAAAGGTTCTCATTGGCGAGAACCTTTTTTTATAGTGGTAGCATAATTTGATTTGAACATGCCTCAATATCATCAATATCTTGACGAATTGTGGCCATTTTATTATCCAGATCTTCAGCTTTCATTGCTGCATCATGTAGTTCATCTTTTAAATACTCCGGTATTTTCCCTTCATATTTATAATAAAGTTTGTGTTCTAAACTTGCCCAAAAGTCCATTGCCAGTGTACGTAACTGAATTTCTGCAAATACATCTTTTGTACCAGAATTTAGTGATAAAGGGTATTTAATGATCATGTGTAAACTTTTATATCCGTTTCGTTTTGGGTTAGCGATATAATCTTTTACTTCTATGACTTCCATATCTTCGCGTTTTTGAATGACTTCTTTCAAATGATAGATATCTTCTACGAAGCAACATGTAATACGAATACCAATAATATCTTGTAAATGTGTTTGAGCATTTTCAACTGTTGGTAATAAGCTTTTGCGCTCTAGTTTTTTAATAATACTTTCAGGTTGTTTTAGTCTTGTTTTTATATGTTCAAACGGGTTGTAATCCTCTAGAAATTGAGCTTCCCGGTTCATAATTTCAAATTTAGTTTTTAACTCTTCTAAAGCAAATGTATATGGTAATACAAAAGCTTTCCAGTAGTTAACTGTTGATTGATTATATTCCATTTATATACACACCTTTTCCTATTTGCAAGTGAGGTCGTTATTATACTAAATACCAAATCATATAAGCGCAAGCAGCAAATGATGAGATCATAAAGCGATATTTAGTTTTCATACTTTCAACTCCTTTCGAGTAAGATTTTATATAAATAAACGTGATTGTTAATAAGTTCACTATGTACAGTTTCTATAGTAATAGATTCGTGTGAATTTCGTATGAACTAATTGTTTCAGCTTTTTGTCTTTTTTGCTGTTAATCATAATTATTATTCGGATTTAAAGTGTTTTTATTTGATTTATCTATTTGTATAAATTAATGTATATTTAAATTTACAGTTATCGAGGAGGATATATGGTGAACTTTGAAGAATTAGCAATTGCTAGACGTTCTGCAATGAAATTTATACAAGGTATAGAAATCCCTGATGAGGATTTTAAAAAAATATTTGAGTTAACTAAGCTTTCTCCATCTTGCTATAATTTGCAGCACACACATTATGTTGTAATTCGTGATCAAGAGCGAAAAGAAAGATTAAAAGAATTAGCTTTCGGTCAATATAAAGTATCGAGTGCATCAGCGGTAGTGCTCGTTTGTGGTGATAAAAAAGCATACCAAAATGTTGAAAATATTTACTTCGGTATGAAAGTTTTAAAAATGATTGATGAATGTGAATATGAAGATACAATTAGGCAAACGAAAGGTTTATATGAAGGAAAAGGAGAGCGTTTCATGGAGGATGAAGCGATTAGAAATGCTTCGTTAAGCGCGATGACTTTTATGTACGCAGCTAAATATTATGGCTATGATACATGTCCAATGATTGGTTTCGATGAAAAAGCAGTACAAAGTGAATTAAATATGCCGGAGCATATAGTACCTGTTTTAATGATTACGATAGGAAAAAGTGATACGACTAAAACTCGCCCACGAGGATATCGAAAGCCGATTAGTGAGTTTGTTACATACGAATCGTTTTAATAAAGTGAAACTTTTAATCAGTGGGGGGTCTTACTGCCCGTTAATGCGGGAGAAAATTTATTTAACTATAAAAACAAGGGGATTCTAAATGGAATCTTCTTGTTTTTGCAATTGACAAATGGAATGAAGTTTTATAATATATAAATCGTAATCATTACGTTTTAGTTGCGATTTTTGAAAGAAAGGAGAATTAAATATGCGTGTAAATATTACATTAGCTTGTACGGAGTGCGGTGATCGTAATTACATTTCTAAAAAAAATAAACGAAACAATCCAGAACGCATCGAATTAAAAAAATATTGTCCACGATTAAAGCGAGTAACGTTACATCGTGAAACGAAGTAGAAGACTAGAGATATCTCTAGTCTTTTTTTATAGTTCTTTGGTTTTGTTTGTTATAATTACCTTAAATTGTAATAAAGGGAGCGGTATGATGAATCAAAAAGATAAAGAAAGAAAAGAGCAAGTGGCTCATATTATTAATATTCCAGATGAATATAGTCTTGTTGTAGATGATCAAGAAGGGGGTGATGACCCGTATCATCTATTATGGTAGGAGCATAAAGAGGATCAGGAGAGAACGATACAAATTACATTGAATAGACATACTGGTAATTTAATTGAATTTAGGATAGATGATGAAAATCCTTTTTCAAGTGGCAAGGAAGCGATAGAGGAGAAGAAGGCAAGAGAGATTGCAAATGCGTTCTTGAAAAAATATACAAAAGAAGGATATGAATTCTATACATATGTAACGGTTAAGGACGACAGGCGCGGTTGGAAAGAAGTAAATTATATGCAAGAAGTGAATAGCTATCCATTGCCGAATACAGGGTGCGTTGTGCGAGTGCACTCTTCAGGTAATGTTGTGCATTTTCATTACAATGGACAAAAAGCTATAGAGAAAAAACCGTTATGGCCAAGTGAAATTGTTGAGGAGAATATCGTTTTAGAAAATTTGAAAGCTAGACAAGATATGAGACTTGTATTTATAGATTTAACATACTCTTCATGTGAGTATGAAAACGGGGAAGAAGTAAAAGGGTACCATCTTGTATATGAACCAGAGCCTAGTCATGCGTTTATTGATGCAAGTACAGGTAAAGATTTATTTGGACCAGATCATTATAAATTGCCTTCGGCTGTAGCTGTTGAAAAATCGAAAAAAGGTAACGAACGAGGTGAAGTATTCGAATTATTTGACTGGAATAAAGAAGGTTTTACAAAAGTAGATGAGACAGAAAATGATGATGAAATAAGGATGAAATTTGTTCCGAAAGAGGAATTACAAAAACAGAAAGAAGAAAAGAATCCATATTTAATGAATGAATTCTTTAAAAAGCATTTACCGATGTTGAAATATAATAATTTAGTTAGCGTTACAATTGATAAATTAACCAATGAATTAACTGGTTTTATAAAACTGACAGATGATAAAGAAGTAAAGCAAATACTGTCTAGAGAGGAATGTTTACAAAGAGCACTTCAATTTTTAGAACGAGTTATTCCAGATATCACACAATATCTGCGTCTTTGGGAGGAACGTGAAGAAGCAGAAGATGGGATTGAAAGATTTATCTTTTCTGTATATATAAATGATATTCCGGCAGAGTATAACCAATTTATGATTAACATCAATGCAGAAAATGGTGCTGTTATGCACTACTCGGGGGAGTCTAGCAACTTTATAAAAGAATTGCTCACATATGAAATAACACCAAAAGTAACTAAAGAAAAAGCGTTAGAAATATACAGAGAGGCTATCCGAGTTAAATTAGAATGGTTTTTAGATCATGATGCAGAGGAAACGAAATACAAACTACTTTACAAACAAACGACAGATGAAAAACATAAAGAACCTTTTAATTGTAGGCGGGAAATTCGTTATATTGATGCCCAAGCGGGGAGAAAGATTTGGAGTAAGTAAAATAAAAGAGTTATTTTTCAAAGAAAATAACTCTTTTTATTTTTATACTTTGCCTGTTCGTTTTTCAAAAGTAAATGTGATAGGAAGATTGGAATAAGAACTATCACTTTTAAATATTACTTTCCATTCTTTAGTATGGGCTTTAATTTCAAAATTAAGAAGATTCATCGCTCTACGTTTATCTATTTCTAAAAACATATTATGAATCTCTGGTTCTTGCTGTAAATTAAGAGCCTTTAGTGTGACTGTAAATGTGAAAAAATTCTGTCCTTCATATACTATTTTTGATATTTTTGTTTTTTGTTTATTTAACAGCACATAAAAACGGTCTGATGGAGTTAATTGTACAGAGTCATCAGTAATTTCATTTTCGCTATTATGAAGTTCAACTAAGTAAGATGTACTATGGGAAGAATCTTTTTTGCTTGTAATCTGTAATTCAGTAGGAATCATCGGTATTTCATAAAAATCATTTCTTATTATGTTGTTGTAATCCTCTGAAAATTTACGAACTTCTTTTGGGAAAGAGTCATCTTGTGTACTTAAAAAAGTTTTTTTTTGCTTTGGAATTTTTTTACTAAAATTTAATGTTTCTTTAAAGTAATAATTGGATCCAGTTAAAAATAAACAACTACAGATTAATAAAAAAATTCGATACGGATTTTGAAAGTGAAAGAATAATAGTATACATGTAATAATTCCAATTACATAGAAAATAAAGATAAGTAGTTCTAGTTTTGAGTGAAAGGAGAAACCATAGTTATGAAAAAATTTTATTCCAGTTATAATTTGAGCTCCAAAAAATAAAGAAATTCCAAATTGAAAAAATAATAAATCAGGCCCTCTTTTAATAACAAAAGTAATGAACGAAATGAAAAGTAAAAATACCCCTAAATAAATTGTTACATTTAATAATCGTTCTAATGTAATCATGAATAGTGTCCCCTTTAATAGCATATTCATATATAAATAACAATTTTATTTAATTATAATATAACAATAAAATATTTTAAATGTTAGAAGTGTTGAGTTTTATAAATAAACTGTACAGACACAAACAACCTCACGCCCACATACACATAATAAAGACCACTATTTTGGCGGAGGTGAAAGGTTTGAGTCTATTCGCCGCAATTGGATATATGGTTCGAGAAGTGTTTGTCTTTGTTTCTTATGTGAAGAACAATGCGTTCCCGCAGCCGTTATCATCAGATGATGAGAGAAAGTACTTAGAGTTAATGGAGCAAGGTGATGCTCAAGCGAGAAATCTTTTAATTGAACATAATTTACGGCTTGTAGCTCATATCGTTAAAAAATTTGAGAACACAGGAGAAGATGCAGAAGATTTAATTTCAATTGGTACAATCGGGCTCATTAAAGCGATCGAGAGCTATTCTGCAGGAAAGGGAACGAAGCTTGCGACGTATGCAGCACGCTGTATTGAAAATGAAATTTTGATGCATTTACGTGTACTAAAGAAAACGAAAAAAGATGTTTCACTTCATGATCCGATCGGGCAAGATAAAGAGGGTAATGAAATATCGCTTATTGATATATTAAAATCAGAGTCTGAAGATGTAATTGATATGATTCAGCTTAGTATGGAGTTAGAAAAAATTAAAGAGTATATCGATATTTTAGACGAAAGAGAAAAAGAAGTGATTGTGAAACGTTTTGGACTTGGGCTAGATAAGGAGAAAACACAGCGGGAAATCGCTAAGGCGCTTGGTATTTCTAGAAGCTACGTATCACGGATTGAAAAGCGTGCTTTAATGAAAATGTTCCACGAGTTTGTAAGGGCAGAGAAAGAGAAAAAAGCGAAAGAGTAAAGTGTATTAGAAGCAGCCATATTTAAAATGGGCTGCTTTTTTTATTGTAAATAAGAAAAGAAAACGCGTTATGCTAAGAAGAAATACACGTTCACTGTTGAAAATGACGGATTCTATCTGTAATATTAGAAGGTGCTAAATAATTTAAGAATAATACCATACTTAGTTTTCTGTATATATAATAAGGCTGCTTTATATGATATGTGGGAATAAGAACCAATTTTACATATGATATAGAAAGAAAAGAAGGGAAAACTAAAGTTATAGACTGATTAGGGGGTTTCGCAATTTGCGACGTACATTATATCGACTTATGATAGAACTTACAAATGGTCGCTTTACTTCTTATATATTACGTAAATTTGCACAATCTCGTTTGAGCTCTATCATTATTCCATCGTACGCGAAAGTTTTTCAAATTAATCAAGATGAGATGGAAAAGGGTTTGAAGGAATATAGAACATTGCATGAATTATTTACGCGTAAGCTAAAAGAAGGAAAGCGTAGTATTGATACAGATGCATCGAGTATCGTTAGTCCTGTTGATGGTGTTTTTGCAGATCATGGTCCTATTGAGGATACAAAAACATTTGATATTAAAGGAAAGCGCTATTCAATCGTGGATATGCTAGGTAATGAAGAACGTGCAACGCGATATGCAGGCGGTACATATATGGTAATTTATTTGAGTCCAAGTCATTATCATCGCATTCATAGTCCGCTTTCTGGTTCTGTGACTGAAAGATTTGTACTCGGTAGAAAATCATATCCGGTAAATGCAGCTGGTATGGAATACGGGAAAGAACCACTGTCAAAAAATTATCGTTCTGTTACAGAAGTAAGCAGTGATGGCGAGCATATGGCTCTTGTAAAAGTAGGTGCTATGTTTGTTAATAGTATTGAGCTTTTGCATGAGAGAGACACTGTTCAAAAAGGTGAAGAAATGGCATACTTTACATTTGGTTCAACAGTTGTGTTATTGTTTGAAAAAGATATGATAGAAGTAGTGCAGGAATTAAAGAGTGGACAAGAGCTTCGTCTTGGTGAAAAAATAGCTACTCGCTTAGCTCATAAATAAAGAAAAGCTTTTATAACCGTAAGTAAGAGTTATGGGCAAAGATACTTAATGATGAAATCCCCTAGATGGGAGTACTTGTTTATTCGAGAGCCATCGTAGGATGGCTCTTTTTACAGGGCATCTAATAATTTATCCTTTAACTGTTTGATTGGTAAGGGCTGATTAAACTTTCACTTTATATGTAATCAAGATGATTTGACAAGCTTGTCCTCTAATGAGCGTCTAATGATTTCTTGTTTTATAAGTAAAATGAAGTCGGGATTTAATTTTAGTTCTTTTGCTTTATAATAAGACTCAGTGAGTAACTCAGTGGATAACTGTTCCATATGTTTTGTTTTCAAGGTGAGTCACCTCCTAATAATATAAGGATTGATTCGTTGATGCATTTAATGTACCAAAAAAATATGACAGTCACAAACGAGTGGTTATCCACATACCTAGGTGGATAAAGTGTGTATAGTTTGTTAGTAAATTCCAAATTAACTGCAAAATCAATGTGGAAAATGTGTACAATTTTATCCACAGGTTATATATCGAAAAATGTTGTCGAAAAATTTTATGAAAAATCCTCAAAGAGGTGAAAGAAATTGAAACTATTTTTACCAAATGAATATGTGAAAAATGTATATCATGTTCAACCAGAAGATTTAAAAAAACGTGGGATTAAAGGCGTTATTACTGACTTAGATAACACTTTAATTGAATGGGATCGTCCCAATGCAACGCCGCAACTTGAAAAATGGTTCTTGGAAATGAAAGAGCAAGGCATTCAAGTAACGGTCGTTTCAAATAATAATGAGCAACGTGTGAAAGATTTTGCTGATCCATTAGGTATTCCATTTATTCATAGTGCACGTAAACCATTTGTTCGCGCATTTAAGCGTGCGATACAAGAGATGCGTTTGCAGCCAGATGAAGTTGTAGTAATTGGAGATCAGTTACTGACTGACGTGCTTGGTGGAAACCGAGTAGGCCTTCATACAATTTTAGTTGTACCGGTAGCACAAACGGACGGATTAGTAACGCGCTTTAATCGAAAAATTGAACGAAGAATTATGAAAAATATGAAGAAAAAAGGTTTAATTAACTGGGAGGAATAAAGTTTGACTGAAACAATTAAATGTATTGGTTGCGGTGTAGAAATTCAAACAGAAAATAAAAATGAAGTGGGGTATGCTCCTGCCTCATCTTTAGAGAAAGAACAAGTCATTTGTCAACGTTGTTTTCGCTTGAAGCATTACAATGAAATTCAAGATGTATCGTTAACAGATGATGACTTCCTACGCATTTTAAATGGAATTGGAAAATCAGATGCATTAGTAGTCAAAATTGTAGATATTTTTGATTTTAATGGTAGCTGGTTACCTGGCTTACATCGTTTCGTAGGGAATAATAAAGTATTACTTGTTGGAAATAAAGCTGATTTAATTCCAAAGTCAGTAAAACATGATAAAGTAAAACATTGGATGCGCTATAGTGCAAAGCAGCTAGGATTAAAACCAGAAGATGTCTTTTTAATTAGTGCAGCGAAGGGACAAGGAATTGCTGAACTAGCAGATGCTATTGAGTATTATCGCGGCGGCAAAGATGTTTATGTTGTTGGATGTACGAATGTAGGAAAATCGACATTTATTAATCGTATGATTAAAGAATTTAGTGATGAGACTGAAAATGTAATTACAACATCTCATTTCCCAGGAACAACACTGGATTTAATTGATATTCCATTGGACGAAGAGTCTTCTTTATATGATACGCCAGGTATTATTAACCACCACCAAATGGCTCATTATGTTGGAAAGCAAAGCTTAAAGCTTATTACACCAACAAAAGAAATTAAGCCGATGGTATTCCAATTAAATGAAGAACAAACGTTATTCTTTAGTGGATTGGCACGTTTTGATTATGTAAGTGGTGGTCGTCGTGCATTTACTTGTCACTTCTCGAATCGCTTAACAATCCATCGTACAAAGCTTGAGAAAGCAGATGAATTATATAAAAATCATGCCGGGGATTTATTAAGCCCACCAACGCCAGAAGAATTAGCAAATATGCCTGAGCTAGTGAAATACGAATTTAATATTCGTGAACCTAAAACGGATGTTGTATTCTCTGGATTAGGATGGGTTACTGTGAACGAACCAGGAGCAAAAATTGTTGCACACGTACCAAAAGGAGTAAGTGTTTCACTACGTAAATCTTTAATTTAATATGGAGAGGGATTTATGAAACAATTATATGGTGTAATCGGAAATCCAATTGGACATTCATTATCACCCGTTATGCATAACGATGCATTTGAACACTTGAATATGGATGCCCATTATCATGCGTTCCTTGTTGAAGAGGAATTGCTAGGGGAAGCAGTAAGAGGTTTAAAAGCATTAGGTATTTCAGGATTTAATGTAACAACTCCGCACAAGGTTGCTATTATGGAGTATTTGGATGAGATTGACCCATTGGCAAGGAAAATCGGTGCAGTAAATACAGTGGTTCATAAGGATGGAAGATTAATTGGCTATAACACAGACGGGATTGGTTTTGTTCGAGCGCTGCAGTCAATTAGTAATGAACCACTTCAAGGGAAACGTATTTTGTTACTTGGTTCAGGTGGTGCTAGCCGAGCTATTTATTTTTCTCTTGCTGATGTAGGTGTAAAAGAGATTGATGTAGCCAATCGTACAGTAGATAAGGCGAAGGAACTTATTGCTGCACGTACGGCCGATGTTAATTCTGTTGCTTTGTCGTTAGAAAAAGCGACAGAAGAACAAGGAAATTATGATATTATCATTCAGACGACAACGATAGGTATGCATCCGCACGTAGAATATACGCCATTACAAATTTGTTCGTTAAAAAAAGGAACGATTGTATCAGATATAATTTATAATCCATTTGAAACGAAAATTTTATGTGAGGCAAAAGAGCAAGGTGCAATCATTCAAAATGGTATTGATATGTTTGTTTATCAAGGAGCACTTGCATTTGAAATGTGGACAGGACGCACCCCAAATATCGAGAGAATGAAACAATTAGTTATAGAAAAGCTTGGAGGCTAACATATATGTTAACAGGAAAACAAAAAAGATTTTTACGTGCACAAGCACATCATTTAACACCAATTTTTCAAGTAGGAAAAGGCGGAGTAAATGAAAATATGATTAAACAAATTGCAGATACTTTAGAAGCTCGTGAGTTATTTAAAGTAAGTGTATTACAAAACTGTGAATTTGATCGCCGTGAGGTTGCGGAAGAACTTGCAAAAGGTGCACGTGCTGAAATCGTTCAAGTAATTGGAAGCACAATCGTTTTATACAAAGAATCAAGAGAAAATAAACAAATTAAGCTTCCTCGATAAAAAGATTAGCATGCGCTATTTTTATCGCTGATGCGTAATGATGTAGAGAGCGAAACCAATTGAACTTTTATTAATAGCAACTCTCTTCATTCCTAACCGAGGAGAGTTGCTGTATATAAAAGGAAGGGGCGTTTCTTTTGAGGAAAATTGGCATCATTGGCGGTACATTTGATCCGCCTCACTATGGACATTTGCTAATTGCAAATGAAGTATATCACGCTTTGAACTTGGAAGAAGTATGGTTCTTGCCAAACCAGATTCCGCCACATAAACAAGGCCGGAATATTACAAGTGTAGAAAGTCGTTTACATATGTTAGAGCTCGCGACTGAGGCAGAAGAACACTTTTCTATTTGTTTAGAAGAGCTAAGTAGGAAGGGCCCATCTTATACGTATGACACTATGTTACAATTGACGAAGAAGTATCCGGATGTGCAGTTTCACTTTATTATTGGTGGGGATATGGTTGAATATTTACCGAAGTGGTATAACATTGAAGCTTTACTTAATCTTGTAACGTTTGTTGGAGTTGCAAGACCTGGGTATACATTGCATACACCATATAAGATTACTACAGTGGAAATTCCGGAATTTGCAGTTTCTTCATCCTTATTACGTGAGAGATATAAAGAGAAGAAAACGTGTAAATATTTACTTCCTGAAAAAGTACAGGTATATATCGAGAGGAATGGGTTGTATGAATCGTGAGAATGCACTGCATATTGTCAAACAACAAATGCATGAAAAACGTTATATACACACAATTGGTGTAATGGAGACAGCGATTGAGCTTGCTAAGTTATACGGTGTGGACGAGAAAAAAGCAGAGATGGCAGCTATATTCCATGATTATGCGAAATGTAGAGCAATTTCAGAAATGGAAGAGATTATTAAACGTGAAGATTTGCCGAAAGATTTACTTTGCTATAACAAAGAGTTATGGCATGCACCTGTTGGGGCATACTTAGTAGAAAAAGAAGTAGGCATTACGGATTCTGAAATTTTGCAAGCTATTACATATCATACAAGTGGTCATGAGAATATGACGATGTTAGATAAAGTGATTTATGTAGCTGATTACATTGAACCTGGGCGAAAGTTTCCAGGAGTGGAAGAGGCTCGTAAACTCGCATATACGGATATAAATCAAGCCCTATTATTTGCGTTAAAGAGAACAATTCAATTTTTAATGGAAAAAGATCAGACGATTTATCCATTAACATTCCAAACATACAATGCAGTTATCAAGGAGGAAATGAGTAAATGAACGATAAAGAATTATTAGTATTAGCGGCAAAAGCAGCTGATGATAAGAGAGCAGAAGATATGGTTGTCCTAAATATGCAAGGTATTTCACCAATTGCAGATTATTTCATTATTTGTCACGGAAATTCAGATAAACAAGTGCAAGCAATTGCACGTGAAATTAAATCAAAAGCACATGAGTTCCAAATCGACGTACAACGTATGGAAGGGTTTGACGAAGCACGTTGGGTATTAGTTGATCTTGGAGATGTAGTTGCTCATGTATTCCATAAAGATGAGCGTAATCACTATAATTTAGAGCGTCTATGGGGTGATGTGCCACGTGAAGATATTACAGAAGAGTTAGGCCAATGAAATACGAACAATTTGCATTGTTGTACGACGAACTAATGAATGATGTCCCTTATGATAAATGGGTGGAATTTACAGAGGGAAGTTTACAGCAGGCAGGTATGAAAGAGGCAAAAATTCTTGATGTAGCATGCGGTACAGGTAATGTAACCCTGCCGCTTGTGCAAAAGGGTTACGATTTAATAGGTGTCGATCTTTCAGAAGAAATGTTAACAGTCGCTCAGCAAAAACTAGGCGGAGAAGGGCATTTTATTCCTTTTTACCAACAAGATATGCGCGAGCTTGATGTTCCGGGTGAGTTTGACTGTGTAACGATTTTTTGTGATTCATTAAATTATGTATTGCAAGAAGATGGAGTACAAGAAACATTTAGAAGAGTATTTCACCATTTACGTCAAGATGGTTTGTTTTTATTTGATGTACACTCTTTATATAAAATACATCATGTATTTCAAAATGAAACGTATACAGTGAATGGAGAAGAAATATCTCTTATTTGGAATTGCTTCCCTGGTGAAGAATCAAATAGTGTAGAGCATGATTTAACATTCTTTGTTCAAGATCCAGAAGAAGATGTGTACCATCGGTTTGACGAATGTCACGTGCAACGTGCATATCAAGTGGAAGAGTTAACGAAATGGCTTGAAGAAGCAGGTTTTACAGTGCTTCGTGTAACAGGTGATTTTGAGCGACTTGAAGTTACAGAACAAACAGAGCGTATTTTCTTCATGGCGAAGAAAAACGGATAAAAACAAAAGCAACCGAGAAGGTTGCTTTTGTTTTATAAAGAAGATGTATTTTTAGTTCTAGCATAATCTAAAGATCGTATGCGTAAAGTGTGGGAATAGTAGTTGAAGTGAAAATGTATTGTAAAAAAGTAAGTATTTATAAAAAGGATTTGGAATGAAAATGACGTATTTATTATGTGTGTTTATTGAATTGCTGATCAACGCATTCTAAATCTTCATCAAATTTTTCATGTGTTCGCTCGATTAACTTATGGAACATATCTCCAACGTGTTCTTCTAAAACCCGAATGCCTTCCCCAGTAACGCCGCCTTTCACGCAAACCTTTTCTTGTAAGGTAGGTAATGTGAAGATTTCTTTTTCAAGTAATTTCCCCATCCCCACGACCATTTCACTTACTAAAGTAGTAGCCTCTTCGTGTGTAATATTTGTTTTATCTACAGCAGCGTTAATGAAGCATTGTAGTAAATAACTAAAGAAAGCAGGACCGCAACTTGCTATATCAGATGAAACGCGCGTTATATCTTCTTTTATTACAAGAGGTGTAGAAATGTTTTTGAATAGACGAAGTAGTTTTTGTTGCCATTCTTCAGAGCAATTATCTCCAAATGTAAATAGTGAGGCGCCAGAGAGAGCGCGATTTGTGATACTTGGAATGATACGCGCGACGTGGCAAGGTACGAGAGTCTCTAATTGTGATGGAGATATTGGACTTGTAATAGAAACTAAGCACGTTTCATCAGAAAAATGTTCAGCGTATTTTTTTAGGATAGGGTATATATCTATCGGCTTAACACAAATAAAAATAAGTTGTGATTGTTCGATTACTTCCGGGATTGTTTTTGCTATCTGAACAGAAGGGTATTTTTCTTTTATATGATATGCTTTTGCGGGCGTCCGATTAATGATTGTAAGGCAAGAAGGTTTGACAGCACGGGTTTCTAAAAATGCATCGATTAGTATATTTCCCATGTTTCCTGTCCCTATAATTCCTATGTTCAAAGTTTCATCCCTCCTTCGTAACAGCTTTCTCCTAAACAATATGAATGATGTTATAAATTTATGATTAGAGGTGTAAAATGATGTGGGATTTTCCGAAAAAGTGGTTAGGTTTAGTAGCTATTATTGGAACTTTACTTTTTCTTGTTTTTTGGAAAACGAATCAGAATGTAGAACGAACGCCTATTACAATGAATGTACAAGAGAAGGAGATAGAAAAAAAGGGTAAACCGAAAATATCGGATACAAAGGAACAGAAAAGAACAATTATAATTGATGTGAAAGGAGCGGTTAGTAAAGAAGGGGTATATGAAATGAAGGAAGGAGATCGCGTAAAGGATGCGGTTCAAAAGGCTGGTGGTTTTTTATCAGAAGTAGATATGAAAAAAGTAAATTTAGCACAAATTGTACAAGATCAAATGCTTCTTTATATACCGAGTAAAAATGAGTCAGAACAAGGGGTGCTTACTTCTTCTAAGGAAGATGGCAAGATTCGAATAAATACAGCGGCGAAAGAACAACTAGAAAAAATTACAGGGATTGGCTCTCGAAAGGCAGAAAGTATTTTGAAATATCGAGAAGAACATGGTCCGTTTCAGAAAATAGAAGATTTATTAGAGATTGATGGGATTGGTGCGAAGTCTCTTGAAAAGATAAAAGGTCAAATTATTATTCCGTAAAAGATTGACGAAGTTTTTCTTCTTTCGCTACACTACAAGTAGACAAAAAAGTAGGTGAAAAATATGGAACGAATTTCATGGGATCAATATTTTATGACGCAAAGCCATCTACTATCTTTGCGTAGTACATGTACAAGGCTTGCGGTAGGAGCGACAATCGTTCGCGATAAACGAATTATTGCTGGTGGGTATAATGGTTCAATTAAAGGTGGCGTACATTGTATAGATGATGGTTGTTACGTAATCGATAATCATTGTGTTCGGACAATTCATGCCGAAATGAATGCTTTATTACAATGTGCCAAGTTTGGTGCGAAAACAGAGGAAGCAGAAATTTACGTTACGCATTTCCCTTGTTTACAATGTTGTAAGGCAATTATTCAAAGTGGTATTACAGCGGTTTATTATGCGCAGGATTATAAAAATCATCCATACGCCATAGAGTTATTTGAACAAGCGAACGTAACAGTGAAGCACGTTCCGCTAGAATATGATATTGCTGCATTAGAGGAGCAAAAACGTTATACAGAGTTGAAAGAATTATTTGCGTCTTTAGAAAAAGATAATTTATCAATGGAAGAATTACAGCATGTATTCACGAAAGCAAAAATGATGCTATAAGGAGTGAGTATAAGTTGCAGGAACAATGGGGGTATGTTGCAATCTCATTTATAATAGGGGTTGCAATTGCCTTTTCCTCGTCACTTTTATTGATAGTTTTTTGCCTCTTTTTAAATGTTTTCTTCTGTTTATATCGCACTTCGCGTAAAACCTTCATTTTTTGTATTGTAGCGTGCTTTAATAGCGCCATATACACTTCCTATGTTCAAACGTGGAATAAGCCTCTAGGGGAGTCCTATGGAGTTACAAGAGGGGTTATACAAAATGCACCGCTTGTTAATGGGGATCGCCTATCTTTTCAATTTGAAGATCAGAATAAAAATATAGTGCAGTTAAGTTATAGAATCAAATCAGTCTTGGAAAAGAAAAAAATGCAACAATTATACGCAGGGATATCATGTGTATTCGAGGGTGAGAGGAAAGAACCGGAAACAGCTCGGAATTTTCATGGTTTTAATTACCGTGATTATTTATACAAACAACATATTCATTTCACATTTGAGGCTACATATATTTCTGAATGCTATAAAACATCACTGTCGCTCACGCAATGGATTCTTCTTTTGAGGCAACAAGTAATCTCGAAAGTTACAGAAATGTTTCCAGAGCAATCAGGTGCTTTTATGAATGCATTACTATTTGGTGATAGACAACAAATGACGTTTGAAGTGGAAGAGCAATATCAACAATTTGGTCTTGTACATTTGTTAGCAATTTCAGGTTCGCACATTGTACTGTTAATGGTGATAGTATATTTTATTTTGCTAAGAAGCGGTGTGACAAGGGAGGTAGCAACAATTTGCCTTATCGTTTGTATTCCTTTGTATATGGTTTTAGCAGGGGCGTCACCCTCTGTTATAAGAGCTTCTATAACAGGAGTTTTGATGTTAATTGCTTTTATGTGCTCGATTCGTTTATCTAGTTTAGATGCTTTAAGTGTAACAGCTATATGCATGCTTATATATGACCCTTATCTTGTTTTTAATATTGGATTTCAGTTTTCTTTTGTAGGTAGCTTCGCTTTACTTTTGTCTGCTCCGTTATTGTTAGAGAGTAGCAACGGAGTAATCCGAAATTCTATTTATATTTCTATCATTTCACAGCTCGTTAGTACTCCGATTTTGTTATACCACTTTGGTTATTTTTCTCCATATAGCATTCTCCTCAATCTCTTATACGTTCCGTTTTTATCTATCATTGTATTACCATGTAGCATTATTATTTTACTGTGTATGCCAATTGTCCCGTTTCTCGCAAAAGGATTTGCCGATGTATTATCAATAGGCTTGAGTATGTCTAATGATTTTCTAAGTTATTGTGAAAGTTTACCATTTACCCAGCTTATCTTCGGGGAAACGCCCTTCAATCTTGTAGCTGTATATTGCGCCAGTATTGTCAGCATATTGATGGTTTGGGAACGGAGAGCGCCGAAAAAAATAGTTTGTATAGTTGCGAGTGTATTTCTTTTTATTAGCACATGTCATTATATATATCCATATTTTAGAGGCGGCGGAAGTGTAACATTTATTGATGTTGGACAAGGTGATGCAATATTAATTCGCCTTCCGTATGATAAAGGGATTTATCTTATTGATACAGGTGGAACGCTTCGTGTGAATAAGGAAGAATGGCAACAAAAAAAGCATGAATTTTCTGTTGGAAAGGATGTTTTAATACCCTTTTTACAAAAAGAAGGTATTAAAACAATTGATAAATTAATCGTAACGCATGGAGATGCAGATCATATAGGTGCTGCGCAAGAATTATTATCATATATACCTGTAAAAGAAGTGGTATTTGGCCGAAAGGGAAAAGATGCAGTATTAGAAAAAGTAGTAAAGAAACAGGCATTAGAAAAGGAAATGAAAATAACTGAAGTGGGGGAAGGGGAGAGTTGGAGTGTAAATGAAGCGGAATTTTTCGTTTTAGCTCCAAAAGGAAAAGAAAAAAGCGAAAATAACGCTTCAATTGTAATATGGGCAAAATTTGGAGGGTTGAAGTGGCTATTTACAGGCGATTTGGAAGAAGAAGGGGAAAAGATTTTAGTAGAGGCATATCCAGATTTACAAGTGGATGTTTTAAAAGTTGCTCATCATGGGAGTAATACGTCATCTATAGAGCCTTTTTTGAACGTCATACAGCCTCGTGTAGCGATTATATCTGTTGGTAAGCAGAATAGGTATGGACACCCGCATAAAGAAGTGATAGAGCGTTTTGAGAAGACGGGGAGTGCGATATGGCGCACGGACAAGCAAGGTGCTATTTCCTATGTTTTTAAAGGGGGAAATGGAACCTTTAAAAGTAAAATCACATATGATAAAACACATAATAGATGAAAAAGAGAAGACTGCCATGAAGTGGCAGTCTTTAAGAACCGATAAATTTAATAACAGTTGCAATGATGAAAAGTGTTGCGAAAAAACCAAATGAGACGATAAATCCTACCCCTGAATCAATAGCGTCATTGCGTTTACTTTGAACGTTTTGTTCAAAATCATTCATTTAGAATCCCTCCCCAACATTCCACTTTAGTATAAAATATTGTCAGAAAAAAATCTACAATTTCCATATGAAGAGAAAACGAGCTTTTTTGTTACTTGTAAATCATGAAGTAATGTGAGTTTTTCGTTTCCAAGCATGTTAACAGTTGGCACTTATACTCAAATTTTTATTGCGAATAATAAAGGGAAGGTGATTACCGCACACCAATAAGAAACCCGGGGCTTATTGCGTGGCGTTAAATATAAATAAAGGGACGGGTTATAAAGCCTGTTCCTTTGTACTTGTAAAACAAAAGCTAGGGCATTAGTATAAATATATATTGCCAAGTTAGGGAGTAGGAAAAAGTATGAGTGATATACATAAAAAAATTAAAAAGAAACAGTTTGCTCCGTTATATTTAATATATGGAACGGAAGCTTTTTTTATAAATGAAACGATAAAGCTTATTACGACAGAAGCACTTGAAGAAGAAGATCGAGAGTTTAATGTTGTGACATACGATTTAGAAGAAGCGTATTTAGAAGATGTGGTTGAGGATGCGCGTACGCTTCCTTTCTTCGGAGAACGGAAAGTACTGTTAATAAAATCACCGCTATTTTTGACTTCGCAAAAAGAAAAGTTAGAGCAAAATATAAAAATTTTAGAAGAATACATTGGTGAACCTTCTCCATTTTCTATTCTTGTTTTTGTTGCGCCTTACGAAAAACTTGATGAGCGAAAAAAAATTACAAAACTATTAAAGAAAACAGCAGATGTAGTAGAAGCGAATGCGATGCAAGTACAGGATGTTCAGAAGTGGATTGTTGCTCGTGCAGATGAAGTGCATGTGCATATTGATAACGCGGCTGTTAGTTTGTTGCTAGAGCTTGTGGGAAGTAATGTAACGATGTTGGCGAAGGAAATGGACAAGTTAACGTTATACGTTGGTATGGGCGGAGAGATTACGACGAAACTTGTTGCAGAGCTTGTGCCAAAATCAGTTGAGCAAAATGTATTTGCTTTGACAGAAAAAGTGGTGAAAAAAGATATTGCAGGTGCAATGCAAATTTTGGATGGATTATTTACGCAGCAGGAAGAGCCGATTAAATTGCTTGCGTTATTAGTGAGTCAATTCCGCTTGTTGTATCAAGTGAAAGAGCTACAGCAACGTGGTTATGGACAAAATCAAATTGCGTCTCATATTGGTGTACATCCGTATCGTGTAAAGTTAGCAATGAATCAAACGAAGTTTTTCTCTTTTGAAGAATTAAAAAAAGTGATTATAGAATTAGCGGAAGCTGATTATAGTATGAAGACGGGAAAGATGGATAAGAAGCTTGTGCTCGAATTTTTCTTAATGCGATTAAATCATATGTGATGACACAAAAAAGTTCATGCACTTAGTGCATGAACTTTTTTGTATATAAAAAAACGATCCAAATGGATCGTTTTTTAAACGCCTTACGCGTTTACTTGTTTCGCTAAGCGAGATTTTTGACGAGCTGCAGCGTTTTGGTGGATAAGACCTTTACGAGCTGCTTTGTCAAGTTTTTTAGAAGCAGTTTTGAAAGCTTCTTTAGCATTTTCAAGATCGTTATTAGTAACTAAAGCTTCTACAGTTTTAACAGCAGAACGCATGTCAGACTTGATAGAAGCGTTATGTGCACGACGCTCTTCGCTAAGTTTAGCGCGTTTGATAGCAGATTTGATGTTTGCCATACTTTTCACCTCCCTGGTGCAATCGAATGACTCGATTCTTACATAGAACAAGTGATATTCTATCAAACGGTGAAGAGAATTGCAATAGTATATCCATGAAATTTCACGTAAAGGAAAGAATGACCTTATATAACTTTGGGAAATCTAACGATATTTACTATGAATTACGGAGGAGATACGATGAAAGAACCATTAGATTTAAGTAAATATAGCATTAGAACTGACCTTGCTGTAGAAGCTCATCAAATGTTGCAAGAAAGCCAAGAAGAACAAAAAGGGATACAGGGAGTTATTGTAAAAGAGAGAGAAGAAGAAGGTACTATAATTACAAAAGTAACGATTGATGAAGCTGCCTCTGAAGCGATGGGGAAAAAACCTGGAAATTATTTAACACTTGAAGTACAAGGGATACGTCAGCAAGATACAGAACTTCAACAAAAAGTGGAGCGTATTTTTGCAAAAGAATTTTCTTGTTTCTTAGAAGAGGTTGGAGTTACAAAAGAAGCAAGCTGTTTAATTGTAGGTCTTGGGAATTGGAATGTAACACCAGATGCTCTTGGACCGATAGTTGTAGAAAATGTATTAGTAACGAGACATTTGTTTCAATTGCAGCCTGAAAGTGTAGAAGAAGGATTTAGGCCTGTTAGTGCAATTCGGCCGGGGGTAATGGGGATTACAGGAATCGAAACGAGCGATGTTATTTATGGAATTATTGAGAAGACGAACCCGGACTTTGTAATTGCAATTGATGCATTAGCTGCTCGTTCTATTGAACGAGTAAATAGCACGATACAAATTTCTGATACTGGAATCCATCCTGGATCAGGGGTTGGGAATAAACGTAAAGAACTAAGTAAAGACACATTAGGTATCCCTGTTATCGCAATTGGTGTTCCGACTGTGGTCGATGCTGTTTCGATTACAAGTGATACGATTGATTTTATTTTGAAACATTTTGGTCGAGAGATGAAAGAAGGAAATAAACCTTCACGATCTTTGTTACCAGCGGGATTTTCATTTGGAGAAAAGAAAAAATTAACAGAAGAAGATATGCCGGATGAAAAGAGCAGAAATATGTTTTTAGGTGCTGTTGGTACATTGGAAGAAGAAGAAAAAAGAAGGCTGATTTATGAAGTGCTATCTCCTCTTGGTCATAATTTAATGGTAACCCCAAAAGAAGTAGATACTTTTATTGAGGATATGGCGAATGTAATAGCGAGTGGTTTAAATGCAGCGCTACATCATCAAATTGATCAAGATAATACGGGAGCATATACACATTGAGGGGAACAGATGATTATGGTTTGAGTCGCTTTGCGCTTTTGTGTATATGTAGTGTAGCTTTATGTTTACTTATGATGATAGCAGGAGTGGCACTTGCTAATCATGGTTTGAAAAGTATGAAAGGCTATCAGCAATTGTCATATGAACAAATAGCTCATATGACAGGGACAGAAAGTACAGGTGCTGAATCAGAAATTTTGGGTAGCTCGTTTTCGGCCTCAGAAAAACAACAGCAATTAGAACGTTTAAGAAGTTTTAATGTTGTAGAAGGAATTGGGATGGCGGTAGCAAGTGTAGCTTATGAAATGACGAAGTTCGGGACGGATATAGTTGTTGGGAAAATAAAAGGAATTTTTAGCTAAGAGTAACATGGGAGGCGGTTGTTTTACTGATTTGTAGGACAGCCGTTTTAAAATTTGAAAAGGGTTTGTCTCTTATGGTTTATTCGCATAAGATATAGATAGAATGATTTGTATCGTAAGCAGCACGAGTTTTCATTGAATCTTTGTTGCTCTATTGATATAATCAGTGCTAGTGTATATTGGCGAGACTATTAGGAGTTGAGAACATAGATGAATAAAGAAGAAAGAGCAAAAAGACAGTCCAAAATTCGTAATTTCTCTATTATTGCTCATATTGACCACGGAAAATCAACGTTAGCAGACCGTATTTTAGAGAAAACAAACGCGTTAACACAACGCGAAATGAAAGCTCAGTTGCTTGACTCTATGGATTTAGAGCGTGAGCGTGGTATTACAATCAAATTAAACGCAGTACAATTAAACTATAAAGCAAAAGATGGTGAAGAGTATATTCTTCATTTAATTGATACACCAGGACATGTCGACTTTACGTACGAAGTATCTCGTAGTTTAGCGGCTTGTGAAGGCGCGATTCTTGTAGTAGATGCAGCGCAAGGTATTGAAGCGCAAACGTTAGCAAACGTATACTTAGCGCTTGATAACAATTTAGAAATTTTACCAGTTATTAATAAAATCGACTTACCAAGTGCGGATCCAGAACGTGTACGTCAAGAGGTAGAAGATGTAATTGGTTTAGATGCATCAGAAGCGGTACTTGCTTCTGCGAAAGCTGGAATTGGTATTGAAGAAATTTTAGAACAAATTGTTGAAAAAGTACCAGCTCCGTCGGGTGATTCAGAAGAGCCATTACAATGTATGATTTTCGACTCTTTATATGATCCGTACCGCGGTGTAATTGCTTATATCCGTGTTGTAAATGGAACAGTAAAAGTTGGCGATAAAGTACGTATGATGGCAACGGGTAAAGAATTTGAAGTAACAGAAGTAGGTGTATTTACACCGAAAACTACGCAACGTGACGAGTTAACAGTAGGTGATGTAGGTTTCTTAGCAGCATCGATTAAAAATGTTGGTGACACACGTGTTGGTGATACGATTACACATGCGAAACGTCCAGCTGCAGAGCCGTTAGCAGGTTACCGTAAGTTAAATCCGATGGTATTCTGTGGTCTGTATCCAATTGACTCTGCTCGTTATAACGATTTACGTGATGCATTAGAAAAATTAGAGTTAAACGATTCTGCTCTTGAGTTTGAACCAGAAACATCTCAAGCGCTAGGATTTGGTTTCCGTTGTGGTTTCTTAGGGCTTCTTCACATGGAAATCATTCAAGAACGTATTGAACGTGAATTTAAGATTGACTTAATTACAACAGCGCCAAGCGTTATTTATAAAGTTTATTTAACTAACGGTGAAGATGTTATTGTTGATAACCCATCTAATATGCCAGATCCACAGTCTATCGATCGTGTAGAAGAGCCGTTTGTGAAGGCTTCAATTATGGTTCCGAATGACTATGTTGGAGCTGTAATGGAGATTTGCCAAGGTAAACGTGGAACGTTTATTGATATGCAATATTTAGATGAAACGCGTGTTACATTAACATATGAAATCCCGTTATCAGAAATCGTATATGACTTCTTCGATCAATTGAAATCAAATACGAAAGGGTATGCATCATTTGATTACGAGTTAATTGGCTATAAACCATCTAAACTTGTGAAAATGGATATTCTTTTAAATAATGAACAAGTGGATGCTTTATCATTTATCGTACACCGTGATTCAGCGTATGACCGTGGTAAAGTAATCGTAGAGAAATTAAAAGAATTAATTCCGAGACAACAGTTTGAAGTGCCAATTCAGGCGACTATCGGAAATAAAGTTGTAGCACGTTCTACAATTAAAGCGATGCGTAAAAACGTACTTGCAAAATGTTACGGCGGTGACATTTCTCGTAAGCGTAAACTTCTTGATAAGCAAAAAGAAGGTAAAAAACGTATGAAGTCTGTTGGTTCTGTAGAAGTACCGCAAGAGGCATTTATGGCTGTACTGAAAATGGATGACAACTAATATTTGAAATAAAAAAGAAGTCGTTTGTGCGGCTTCTTTTTTCTGTATAATTACTTTTTAGACATCTGAGCAGCTCTCATTTACAATAATGAGAGAGCTTTTTAGTTCATATAGAGTTAGGAGATTGTTAATGTCCGAAAATATTCGAAAAGATATTCAAGATAAAATACAAAATGGTAATTTTAATTGTGAAAAGGAATTGACGCTTTCTATTATTAGTGGAAAGTGGAAAGTTGTGATACTGTGGCATCTTGGTGTGGAAGGACCACATCGTTTCAGTGAATTACAACGGTTATTCCCAAGCATTTCTCATAAAGTTTTGTCGAACCAATTAAAAGAGTTAATGGAAGATGGAATTGTTGATCGGACAGTATATCCCGAAATTCCTCCTCGCGTTGAGTATTATATGACGGAACTAGGCATGTCACTTTTACCGATCGTTGAAATGATGTATGATTGGGGAAAAATGCGAATGGAACAAATTCGTAATACGTTAGAGAAGTAGAGAACCCTCCGGAGTGCGGAGGTTTTCTTTTTAGAAAGGTAGGAGTTATATTTGGTACAAGCTGCATATGTTCATATTCCGTTTTGTCAGCACATTTGTCACTATTGTGATTTTAATAAAGTGTTTATTGAACGCCAACCGGTTGATCAATATTTAGATTATTTAGAGAAGGAAATAATAAATACGGTTCAAAAAGTTCCGTTTGATAGTATAAAAACGATTTTTGTGGGCGGGGGAACTCCGACAGCGTTAAATATGGAACAGACAAAAAAATTACTCGAGATTATTAATCGTCATTTGCGTCCGTTCGCCCCAAATTGTGAATTAACATTTGAAGCGAATCCAGGAGATCTGCCGAAAGAGAAGTTGAATGTACTGCTAGAAGGTGGAGTGAATCGAATTAGTTTTGGTGTGCAAACGTTCCGTGATGAACTGCTTGAGAAAATCGGGCGCAAGCATACGAGGGAAGATGCATTCCTCGCGATTCGAGAAGCGCAGGAAGTAGGATTTAAAAATATTAATGTAGATATTATTTATGCTTTGCCAGGACAGACGATAGAAGATGTAAAAGAAACATTAGATATTGCTTTTACGCTTGGTGTACAACATTTCTCTGCATATTCATTAATTGTAGAACCTAAAACAGTGTTTTATAACTTAATGAACAAAGGGAAATTGCGTCTTCCGGGTGAAGACCATGAAGCGAAAATGTATGAAATAGTAATGGATGAAATGGAGAAACACGGTTATAACCAGTATGAAATTAGTAATTTCTCAAAAGGTGACAATAAAAGTAGACATAATCTCACATACTGGAATAATGAAGAGTATTATGGATTTGGAGCTGGAGCTCATAGTTATGTGAACGGGGAACGTATTCAAAATGTAGGTCCGCTGAAGCAATATTTTAATAAAATTGATGAAACAGGATTTCCGTATTTAGATGTTCACAAAGTGACGGAGAAAGAAAGAATGGAAGAAGAGCTGTTCTTAGGGCTTCGAAAAACAAAAGGTGTTTCTAAAACGGCGTTCCGCAATAAATTTAATATAGAGATGGATCAAGTTTTCGCGAAGCAGTTACAAAGCAACCAAGAGCAGGGATTGCTTGAAGAGGAAGATGGACATGTGCGTTTAACGCGAAAAGGAAAATTATTAGGGAATGAAGTATTCCAATCATTTTTGATTGACTAATTAAATGTTCCATAGGCGTGAAAAAGTTTCATTATTTCGTGACGTTTCCGTTGACAATTGAATGTCAATTTTGGTAAGTTATTAATAGATTTAGCACTCAAAGACAAAGAGTGCTAACAGAGGTGATGATGAGATGCTTACGGAACGTCAGCTCTTAATTTTACAAACAATTATTGATGACTTTATTGGATCAGCGCAGCCCGTTGGGTCTAGAACGTTGGCTAAAAAAGATGAAATTACATTTAGTTCAGCTACTATTCGAAATGAAATGGCGGACTTAGAAGAATTAGGTTTTATTGAAAAAACGCACAGTTCTTCTGGACGTGTTCCTTCTGAGAAAGGCTACCGATTTTATGTAGACCATCTTTTAGCACCGCAAAACTTACCGAACGCTGAAATTGTACAAATTAAAGATTTATTTGCTGAAAGAATTTTTGAAGCGGAAAAAATTGCACAACAATCTGCTCAAATTTTATCAGAACTTACGAATTATACGGCCATTGTTCTTGGACCGAAGTTAAGTACAAATAAACTTAAAAATGTACAAATTGTGCCGCTTGATCGTCAAACTGCTGTCGCTATTATTGTAACCGATACAGGGCATGTACAAAGTAAAACGATTACCGTTCCGGAATCTGTTGATTTATCAGATTTAGAAAAAATGGTTAATATTTTAAATGAAAAGCTATCTGGCGTACCGATGGAAGAACTTCATAATAAAATCTTTAAGGAGATTGTTACAGTTTTACGTGGGTATGTTCATAATTACGATAGTGCAATAAAAATGTTGGATGGTACATTTCAAGTTCCGTTATCGGAAAAGATATACTTTGGAGGAAAAGCAAATATGCTTTCGCAGCCAGAGTTCCATGACATTCAAAAGGTTAGATCTTTACTTACCATGATTGATAATGAAGCCGAATTTTATGACATTTTGCGTCATAAACAAGTCGGGATTCAAGTGAAAATTGGTAGGGAAAACTCTTCGACGGCTATGGAGGATTGTAGTTTAATTTCTGCAACATATTCGATCGGCGAAGAGCAACTTGGAACAATTGCTATTTTAGGTCCTACGAGAATGCAATATTCTCGTGTAATTAGTTTGTTACAGTTATTTACGAGACAATTTACTGATGGACTTAAAAAGTAAATGAGAGTAATACATTCGCTCAAGTGATGAAATTTTCATTGCTGTGTGTAATATATAATGCTTAGGTAATCATGCTATGCATGATACCTAATACCTTTTAAGGAGGTGAATATTGTGGAAGAGCGTAACGAACAAGTGGTAGAAGAAGTAAAAGAAGCGCAAGTTGAAGAAGCTGTCACACCAGAAAACAGTGAAGAAACTGTAGAAGAAAAAAGTGAGGCTGCTCTTTTACAAGAAAAAGTAGATGAGCTACAAGCGAAACTAACGGAAACGGAAGGTCGCACATTACGTCTACAAGCTGATTTTGAAAATTATAAGCGCCGTGTCCAAATGGATAAACAGGCTGCTGAAAAATATAGAGCACAAAGTCTAGTTTCAGACATCTTGCCAGCTCTTGATAATTTTGAAAGAGCAATGCAAGTGGAAGCGACTGATGAGCAAACGAAATCCTTGTTACAAGGTATGGAAATGGTGCATCGTCAATTGTTAGAAGCGCTGACTAAAGAAGGTGTGGAAGTGATTGAAGCTGTTGGTAAACAGTTTGATCCTAATGAACACCAAGCTATTATGCAAGTGGAAGATAGTGAATTTGAATCAAACGCGGTTGTGGAAGAATTCCAAAAAGGTTATAAACTAAAAGACCGTGTGATTCGCCCATCAATGGTAAAAGTAAATCAATAATTTACATAAAACTAGGAGGATTCGCCATGAGTAAAATTATCGGTATTGACTTAGGTACAACAAACTCTTGTGTAGCTGTTATGGAAGGTGGAGAACCAAAGGTTATCCCAAATCCAGAAGGAAACCGTACAACACCTTCTGTTGTAGCTTTCAAAAATGAAGAACGTCAAGTTGGGGAAGTTGCAAAGCGCCAAGCAATTACAAACCCAAATACAATCATGTCTGTTAAACGTCATATGGGTACAGACTACAAAGTAGAAGTTGAAGGTAAAGATTATACACCTCAAGAAATTTCTGCAATCATTTTACAAAACTTAAAAGCTTCTGCTGAAGCATACTTAGGTGAAACAGTAACGAAAGCTGTTATTACAGTACCTGCATACTTCAACGATGCAGAGCGTCAAGCAACGAAAGATGCTGGTCGTATTGCTGGTTTAGAAGTTGAGCGTATCATTAACGAGCCAACAGCAGCAGCACTTGCTTACGGTTTAGAAAAACAAGACGAAGAACAAAAAATCTTAGTATATGACTTAGGTGGCGGTACATTTGACGTATCTATCCTTGAGTTAGCAGACGGCACATTCGAAGTTATTTCAACTGCTGGTGACAACCGTCTTGGTGGCGATGACTTTGACCAAGTTATCATCGATCACTTAGTAGCTGAGTTCAAAAAAGAAAATAACATTGATTTAAGCCAAGATAAAATGGCGCTTCAACGCTTGAAAGATGCAGCTGAAAAAGCGAAAAAAGATCTTTCTGGTGTAACACAAACTCAAATTTCATTACCATTCATTAGTGCTGGAGCTGCTGGTCCATTACACTTAGAATTAACGTTAACAAGAGCGAAATTCGAAGAGCTTTCAGCAGGTCTTGTTGAAAGAACATTAGAGCCAACTCGTCGTGCATTAAAAGACGCTGGTTTTGCTCTAAGCGAATTAGATAAAGTTATTCTTGTTGGTGGATCTACTCGTATCCCAGCTGTACAAGAAGCTATTAAACGTGAAACTGGTAAAGAGCCATATAAAGGTGTAAACCCTGATGAAGTTGTAGCATTAGGTGCTGCAGTTCAAGGTGGCGTACTTACTGGTGATGTAGAAGGCGTTCTATTATTAGACGTAACTCCACTTTCTTTAGGTATTGAAACTATGGGTGGCGTGTTCACGAAATTAATCGAGCGTAACACTACAATTCCAACAAGTAAGTCACAAGTATTCTCGACAGCTGCTGATAATCAACCAGCAGTAGACATTCACGTATTACAAGGTGAGCGTCCAATGTCGGCTGACAACAAAACGTTAGGTCGTTTCCAATTAACTGACCTTCCACCAGCACCACGTGGTATTCCACAAATCGAAGTAACATTCGATATTGATGCGAACGGTATCGTTAACGTACGTGCGAAAGACTTAGGAACAAGCAAAGAGCAAGCTATTACAATCCAATCTTCTTCAGGTCTTTCTGATGAAGAAGTAGAACGTATGGTACAAGAAGCGGAAGCAAATGCTGACGCTGACCAAAAACGTAAGGAAGAAGTTGAACTTCGTAACGAAGCTGACCAACTTGTATTCCAAACAGACAAAGTTGTAAAAGATTTAGAAGGTAAAGTAGATGCAGCTGAAGTTGCAAAAGCAACAGAAGCGAAAGAAGCATTACAAGCTGCAATTGAGAAAAACGAGCTTGAAGAAATTCGTGCGAAAAAAGATGCTTTACAAGAAATCGTACAACAATTAACTGTTAAATTATACGAGCAGGCTCAAGCAGCTGCTGGTCAAGCAGAAGGTGCGCAAGGTGCACAAGATGCTGGCGCAAAGAAAGACAATGTAGTTGACGCTGAGTTTGAAGAAGTAAAAGAAGACAAGTAATTCAATTGTAAACATAATAAGTAAGATGACAAAAAGTCAAAGTCAAGCGTGCCTTGACTTTGGCTTTTTTCACGAATGAGAAGCGATGTGTGAGGATCTTAAGTTTTTCGCTTTGCATACTGTAAGTGAGGAAACTTTGTTGCAAAGCACTTTCTTTCGGTGTTAAAATTACGTTTATGTGAAAGATTCGGGGGTTGTAAATTTATGAGTAAACGAGACTATTATGAGGTCCTTGGACTTAGCAAGGGCGCTTCAACAGATGAAATTAAAAAAGCGTATCGTCGTTTGGCTAAAAAATACCATCCAGACGTAAGCAAAGAAGAAAATGCAATTGAAAAGTTTAAAGAAGTACAAGAAGCATACGAAGTGTTAAGTGATGATCAAAAGCGTGCACAGTACGATCAATTTGGTCATGCTGGTGCAAATCAAGGATTCGGTGGATTTGGCGGCGGAGGAGACTTCGGCGGTGGCTTCGGTTTTGAAGATATATTTAGTTCTTTCTTTGGCGGTGGCGGCGGCAGACGTCGTGATCCAAATGCTCCGCGCCAAGGTGCTGACTTACAATATCAAGTCACTTTAGATTTTGAAGAAGCTATTTTTGGTAAGGAATTAAATGTGGAAATTCCAGTAGAAGATCCATGTGATACTTGTAAAGGTAGTGGAGCAAAACCAGGAACTTCAAAAGAAACATGTAAACATTGTTCAGGCTCTGGTCAAGTGAGTGTAGAACAAAACACACCGTTTGGTCGTATCGTAAATCGTCAAGCTTGTGGTCATTGTTCAGGAACTGGACAAATTATTAAAGAAAAATGTACGACATGTCACGGTTCAGGTAAAGTTCGTAAACGTAAAAAAATCAATGTTAAAATTCCAGCGGGTATCGATAATGGTCAACAAATTCGTGTGTCTGGAAAAGGTGAAGCCGGCGTAAATGGCGGACCAGCAGGAGACTTATATGTTGTCGTTCATGTAAGAAGTCATGAATTCTTCGAGCGTGAAGGAGATCACATTATTTGCGAAATGCCATTAACATTTGCGCAAATGGCGCTTGGTGATGAAGTGGAAGTTCCTACTGTTCATGGTAAAGTGAAGCTGAAGATTCCAGCAGGAACACAAACTGGAACAGAATTCCGCTTAAAAGGAAAAGGTGCTCCGAACGTACGTGGATACGGCCAAGGAGATCAATATGTAGTCGTTCGTGTTGTTGTACCGACGAAATTGACTTCGCAGCAAAAAGATTTATTACGTGAATTTGCAGGACAAGAAGAGCAGGATGATAGTTTATTCGGAAAGCTTAAACGTGCTTTCAAAGGGGAATAATGGAAATAAAAAATGGAGTTGGTAAATTGTGAAATGGTCAGAAATTAGTATTCTTACAACAGAAGAAGCAGTAGAAGCTGTCTCTCATATTTTACATGAAGCTGGTGCTAGTGGAGTTGCGATTGAGGATCCAGCGGAGTTAACGAAAGAGCGCGAGCAACAATATGGTGAAATTTATGCATTGAACCCAGATGAATATCCGGCGGAAGGTGTATTAATAAAAGCGTATTTCCCGCAAACGGATTCTTTACATGAAACGATTGCAGGTGTAAAATCATCTATTGATGTGCTTCCATCTTACGACATCGAAATTGGTACTGGAAATATTACCGTTAACGAAGTCAATGAAGAAGATTGGGCTACTGCTTGGAAAAAATATTACCATCCAGTACAAATTTCTGATACATTCACAATCGTACCGACTTGGGAAGAATATACACCATCTTCTCCTGATGAAAAAATCATTGAATTAGACCCGGGTATGGCGTTTGGTACAGGAACTCATCCAACAACAACGATGTGTATCCGTGCTTTAGAAAAAACAGTACAGCCAGGTGACACTATTATTGATGTAGGAACAGGTTCTGGTGTACTTAGTATTGCGGCTGCAAAATTAGGTGCGTCTTCTGTTCAAGCATATGATTTAGATCCGGTTGCGGTTGAAAGTGCAGAAATGAATGTACGTTTAAATAAAACAGATGATATCGTGTCTGTTGGACAAAATAGTCTTTTAGAAGGCATTGAAGGTCCTGTTGATTTAATCGTAGCTAACTTATTAGCAGAAATTATTCTATTATTCCCTGAAGATGCAGCAAGAGTTGTGAAGTCAGGTGGATTATTTATTACATCGGGCATTATTGCTGCGAAGGAAAAAGTAATTTCTGAGGCGTTAGAACAAGCTGGATTTACAATTGAAGAAGTGTTACGAATGGAAGATTGGGTAGCAATTATTGCACGAAATGCGTAATATAGATTTTAGTCTATAATGAAAAGGGGGAGTCTCTCACTATAAGGTGAGAGACTTGCCGTTTGTTATATGAAAAATGATAACGTTTCGTTCTTTTCGTAAGTGTTGACTTACGAAAGGAACGAAACTCTACTAAGGTGATTATATGCAACGTTATTTTGTAGAAGAGAAATATGTAAATGAGACAAGTATTCGCATTGTAGGTGATGACGTACATCATATCGCAAGAGTGATGCGTATGTCAGCTGGTGATCATATTTATTGCTGTGTAAACGGAAAAACAGCAGTATGTTCAATTGATGAAATTACCAGTGAATTTATTAATACGGCTATTGTAGAATGGGTAGAGGCGTCAAGTGAACTTCCTGTTTTCGTGACGATTGCAAGTGGACTGCCAAAAGGAGACAAGCTAGAGTTAATTTTTCAAAAAGGAACTGAGCTTGGGGCAGCTGCATTCTTACCATTTCAAGCATCTCGCTCTATCGTAAAATGGGATGCGAAAAAAGCTGATAAAAAAGTTGAGCGTTTAAGAAAAATTGTGAAAGAAGCTGCGGAACAATCACATAGAAGTGAAATTCCAGAAGTACATGCTCCGGCATCATTTAAGCAATTGCTTTCAATGAGTGGTGAGTATGATGTTTGTCTTGTTGCTTACGAAGAGGAAGCAAAACAAGGTGAGAAATCTAATTTTGCGAAAGCTTTAACGACAATGAAACCAGGTCAAAAGCTATTGATTGTATTTGGCCCAGAAGGCGGTTTAGCTGAGGAAGAGATTACAGCGCTTCGTGAACATAAATTTGTACCATGTAGTTTAGGACCAAGAATTTTAAGAACAGAAACGGCGCCGTTATACGCGTTAAGTGCTGCTTCGTATCATTTTGAATTGATGGGGTGATGATCAATGTCAACTGTTGCGTTCCATACGTTAGGTTGTAAAGTAAACCACTATGAAACAGAAGCCATTTGGCAATTGTTTAAACAAGGTGGTTATGAAAGAACAGAATATGAAAAGAAAGCTGATGTATATGTTATTAACACATGTACAGTAACGAATACTGGGGACAAAAAAAGCCGTCAAGTAATCAGACGTGCTGTGCGTCAAAATCCAGATGCAGTTATTTGCGTAACGGGATGTTATGCACAAACATCTCCAGCTGAAATTATGGCGATTCCGGGTGTAGATATTGTAGTTGGTACACAGGATCGTGAAAAGATGTTAGGTTACATCGAAGAATTCCGTAAAGAGCGTCAACCAATTAATGCTGTCCGTAATATTATGAAAACACGTGTGTATGAAGAACTTGATGTACCTTATTTCACGGATCGTACACGTGCGTCTTTAAAAATACAAGAGGGTTGCAATAACTTCTGTACATTCTGTATCATTCCTTGGGCGCGTGGTTTAATGCGTTCTCGTGATGGAAAAGAAGTTATTAAACAAGCACAACAATTAGTGGATGCAGGCTATAAAGAAATCGTATTAACGGGTATTCATACAGGTGGATACGGCGAAGACATAAAAGATTATAACTTAGCTGGATTACTTCGTGATATGGAAGCGGAAGTAGGGGGATTAAAACGTCTTCGTATTTCTTCTATTGAAGCGAGTCAAATTTCAGATGAAGTAATTGAAGTGTTAGATAAATCTGAAGTAGTTGTACGCCACTTGCATATTCCGTTGCAATCTGGTTCTAATACTGTATTAAAACGTATGCGTCGTAAATATACGATGGAGTTCTTCCAAGAGCGTTTAGATCGTTTGAAAGAAGCGTTACCAGGCCTTGCGATTACATCTGACGTAATCGTTGGTTTCCCAGGTGAAACAGAAGAAGAATTCATGGAAACATACAATTTCATTAAAGAGAACCGCTTCTCTGAGTTACATGTGTTCCCTTACTCAAAACGTACAGGAACACCTGCAGCACGCATGGAAGATCAAGTTCCTGAAGATGTGAAGAATGATCGTGTTCATCGTTTAATTGAGCTATCTAATCAATTAGCGAAAGAATATGCATCAGCGTTTGAAGGTGAAGTGCTTGAAATCATTCCAGAAGAGCAATTTAAAGACGGCGACCGTGAAGGGTTATATGTAGGGTATACAGATAACTACTTGAAAATTGTATTTGAAGGATCAGAAGAATTAATTGGTAAGCTAGTGAAAGTGAAAATTACGAAAGCTGGTTATCCATATAACGAAGCGCAATTTGTTCGTGTTCTTGAAGATGATGTAAAAAAAGAATCAGCTAGCGCATAAAAAGAGCGTGCAACCGGAAACGGTTTGCATGCTTTCTTTATTTGAAGCGGTTAAGTACTATAAGGTGGGGAGGCGTTTCATGCATCCCTGTATGAAAAAAGATGAAATGATAAAAATATAGTTGTCTTCATCAGTAAAGGATACTAGCTATTTGCATAACTTTTGAAAAGGAAATGCTTCTATTCTTCTTTTATTCTGCCAAATAGTTGACCTGAAGTGATAAAATGTATTATAATCGTAAAAGACATGCTGAAGAAGTGTTTCTTTTTGCATGCTGAAGTTAGTATGTAAGTGTGATGTTTCGGAGGGAGGGAAAGAGAATGTCAAAAACAGTCGTTCGTAAAAACGAGTCTTTGGAGGATGCACTTCGCCGTTTTAAAAGATCGGTTTCTAAAACTGGTACACTTGCTGAAGCAAGAAAGCGCGAGTTTTATGAAAAACCAAGTGTAAAACGTAAGAAGAAATCTGAAGCGGCAAGAAAGCGTAAATTCTAAGAGAGGGTGTAAGTTATGAGTCTTCTCGGTCGTTTAAACGATGATATGAAACAAGCGATGAAGAATAAACAAAAAGAAAAATTAACCGTTATTCGTATGGTTAAGGCTGCTTTACAAAATGAAGGTATTAAACTGCAACATACTCTTACTGAAGAAGAGGAAATAACAGTTTTAGCTCGTGAAGTAAAACAGTATAAGGACTCCCTCCTTGAATTTAAAAAAGCTGGTCGTGAAGACCTTGTTAATAAACTGCAAAGTGAAATTCAGATTTTAAGCGCATATTTGCCAGAGCAATTAACTGAAGAAGAACTAGTTGATGTAATCAAGCAAGTTATTTCTGAAGTTGGTGCGACTTCTAAAGCAGATATGGGTAAGGTGATGACTGCTGTTATGCCGAAAGTAAAAGGTAAAACAGACGGATCACTTGTGAATAAGCTGGTTATCCAGCTATTAGCGTAAAAAAACGTCTCATTTCGTATGAGACGTTTTTTTATTGTTCTTATTAAGGAGAAACGCTATATTGCTTAAAAAGGGTTTCTATAAGTGATAGAAACCCCTCTAGTTAAAGTTTCAATTTATTATTTCCTTGTATAATTCCGATTCTACACCTATTCTTACTTCCTTGACTAAAACTTCTTTCGCAAATAAAAGCTAAGTACCGAACCTTCTGAAAATCAGATTGAAGTTTTATAGCTTGCTCTTCAGCATAATCCTCAAAGGTAACGAAAGAGATTCTAACTATTTTAGATTTTGCATCAGTTGCATAAAATGGCCGGATATTACTGTCGATAATTTGTTTTATAACATTCGAAATTTCTTGACTAAAGCCAATTTACTTTCGTATTTCCTCATTTATTAATTCATTTTTTAATGAACCCTAATATTTTTTGAAATTCATATAACAACCATCTATAAAATATTCTTACTTACAACGTAACATTCAGAGTGGAGAAATTTTCTTTTTTTTTGATTTTATCCCTCATTAACGGGCAGCCCGATTGGTGAGGGGGGATTAAAGTTTCACTTTATCTCATTTGTCCAATAAATGACAACTACTTATTCTATGGTCAGTATGTCACATCCAGAACGAATTGTAACAGTTTTTTTCAAGTTTCTAACTTCTCGCTAGGCTCAATTTCTTAATGTAACTTGTACTGATATCCTGTAGGGGCGCATATTCTTGTATTAATACTTCTATTATTAAAGGTAACATCCTCTGATCCATCATTGTCCTGACAAATATGATTTCATATAGCGACTGTTTTAATTAACATGATATGAACTCTTACAGAATATAGTTATGTTAGTGAAGTCGTTATAACACGATAGGCACTTGTGAAGAAATACATATATATGGGATGAGAGGGGGTCTTTCGAGATGAAGAAATTAGAACAAATGAAAAATTGGTTGACAAAACAAGTAGACCTACCAGTGGATGTATTAATGGATCTACCTCGGATTACTCTTGTTGGGCAAATACATATTTATATAGAAAATCATCGGGGGTTATTAGTGTTTTCAGATAAAGAAGTGCGATTACTTTTAAAACACGGTCAATTATTAATTAAAGGACAATCCTTTGTTATTAAAACGATTCTTCCAGAAGAGCTTTTGCTCGAAGGGATAATTGAGCAAGTAACATTTTTAGAAAATGAAAAAAAAGGTGATTGAAGTGAAACTTCCATTTGTGAAGTTTTTCTTCTTTATCCTGTAAAAGTTCCGTTGATAGAGACTGATTACAGTTTTACTCGGTTTCATTTTAGTACGAGCTATTTTAATGTTTCAAATAAAAAGTAGTATATCTACTTTTAGAAAGGTAGTGAAGGTGGTAAATGAAAAATAAATGGTTTATAAAGTGGCTTGGATATGTAAAAGTGCGAATTGAAGGTAGAGGAGCGGAACGGTTTGTTAATGAATGTGTACGGAGGAATTTATTAGTTTGGGATGTTAAAAAGATAGCTGATGAAACGTTAGTTTTTTGTATGTTGTTACGCGATGTGAAAAAAATAAAACCAATTTATAGAAAAAATGAATGTAAATTATATTTTATTGGACGTTATGGTTTTCCTTTTTGGAATAAGCGTTTAATTAAAAATAGTGGATTTTTAATTGGTTTTTTAATTTTCTTTTTTGGTGTGATTGCAATGTCAAATATGGTTTGGAAAATTGAAATTACAGGAGCAAAACCTGAAACGGAATATATATTGATGAAAGAATTGGATAAAATGGGTATTAAAAAAGGGAAACTACAATTTCAAATGCCGAATGTAGAAGATGTACAACGCCATTTGACAGATAATATTAATGCCATTACTTGGGCGGGACTAGAAGTAAGAGGAACGACGTATCATTTTAAAATTGTTGAAAAAAACGAACCGAAGAAAGAAAAGGAACAAAGGCCGCAAAATTTAGTAGCAAAAAAAGAAGCGATTATTACAAAGACGTTCGTAGAAGTTGGAAAGCCGGTTGTACTGAAAAATGATCATGTAGAAAAAGGGCAGATTCTCGTATCAGGAATATATGGTAATGAGGAAAGTCCGACGATTGTTTCAGCGAAAGGTATTGTGTATGGAGAAACGTGGTATACATCTAAGGTGGATGTCCCGTTAAAGACGCAATTCCAAGTGTATACTGGTAATGTATACAATGAACATTTTCTTAAATTTGGGGATACGAAAATAAAAATATGGGGATTTCAGCATGATAAGTATAAACGCTCTCGTACTGAAAGTGTAAAACATGATGTGAAATTATTTGGTTTTACACTGCCGATTGCATATGAAAAAGATGTTGTGAGAGAAGAGGAAGAAGCGAATCGAGAATATACAGAAAAGCAAGCGCTGAAAGTAGCGAAAGAGATGGCCGAAAAAGAACTAAAGAAAAAATTGGATGAACATGCTATGATTGTAAGTGATAAGATTTTGAGTAAAGAGGTTGAGGCGGGTCAACTAAAGGTCACATTGCATTATACTGTGGTTGAAAATATTGCAGAGCCACAACCAATATCCGAATCCGATATTCAAGGAGACTGAGTAATGGCAGAACAATTAGTAGAAATGAACCAAAAATTGGAAAATACTAACGAAGCAATCGCTCTTTTTGGAGTCAATGATGCACATTTAAAAGTAATTGAACGAGAACTGAATGTATCGATCGTAACTAGAGGAGAAACTGTTCATGTATCTGGGGCAGTTGAAACGGTGACACTCGTAGAAAAAATCTTACAGCAATTACTTGTTGTAATTCGTAAAAGTATATCAATTTCAGAGAGAGATGTTGCGTATGCAATTCAGCTTGCACAACAAGGGAAAATTGCTCAATTTGAAGAGTTATATGAAGAAGAAATTTTCAAGACTGCAAAAGGTAAATCCATTCGTGTAAAAACAATGGGGCAAAGACGATATATTCATGCGATGAAGAAGAATGATATTGTCTTTGGGATAGGGCCTGCAGGAACTGGAAAAACATACTTAGCTGTAGTAATGGCTGTGAGGGCTTTAAAACAAGGGTATGTAAAGAAAATTATTTTAACAAGACCTGCTGTAGAAGCTGGAGAAAATTTAGGTTTTTTACCAGGGGATTTGAAAGAGAAGGTAGATCCATACTTACGCCCATTATATGATGCCTTACATGATATTCTTGGACAAGAATATACGCAGCGTATGATGGAGCGAGGAGTAATTGAAATCGCGCCGCTTGCTTATATGAGGGGGCGTACGCTTGATGATTCATTTGTTATTTTAGATGAGGCTCAAAATACAACGGGTGCTCAAATAAAAATGTTTTTAACAAGATTAGGTTTTAGTTCTAAAATGGTTATTACAGGGGATCCTTCACAAGTAGACTTGCCAAAAGGGGTAAAATCAGGACTATCTATAGCTGCTAATATTTTATCTGATGTATCAGGTCTGTCATTTATTACATTAGAACAAACGGACGTTGTGAGACATCCATTGGTGCAACGTATTATTGAGGCATATGATAAAATGGAATGATCCTATTTGTCAGGATCATTTCTTTTTGTATGATAAGGTTGGCGAACGTCATATTTTTTACTATCATGAAAGATAAGGAAAATAAACTATAGGTACTAGTGTATAAAATGTTGCCTCAAAGTATCGTTTGGTAGAAGAAATGAAAGCTATAAATAGTTTCACTTTATTTCTGGAGAGGAGAAGGTATTGAAATCATGTCAAGATCTCAAGAAATTTCTAAGTGGTTTCGTAATTTACAACATTCGAAAAAACTAAGTTGGATTTCTTACGTTGTATTAGGAGCAGTGCTGTTTTTTGCGCTTATGAATAATGTAAAACCAGAGCAATTAGATGTTAATATGTATTCTATTGCGAAAAAGACAATCCATTCTCCTATAAAAATTGAAGATAAAGTTACAACGGATAAAAAGAAAAAAGAAGCCGCTACAAAAGTTGAAGATCAATATACATATAAAAGTGAGTATAAACAAAACAAAGTTGATATTGTGAATGACGTTTTTGCTAAAGTGGATGAAGTGGTGCAAGAGATTAAAGCTGTTGGACCGGATGATCAAAAAAAGATGACTGATGCTGAGAAAGTGGAGAAGTTAAAAAAGAAACTACCCGCTGACTTAACGAAAGAATTATCTGATTCAAACTTACTAAGTTTGATTAATGCAGATTCGAGCCAATTAGTATTAGCGAAAGATGCTGCGGTCACAGCGATTAATAGTATCATGACTGAGCATATTAAAATGGACGAATTGAAAGATGCGAAAGAACGATATGTAAGTGAGATGAATAGTGTTAATGTTGATAATGGTTTAAAAGAGTCAATTAAGGCGCTAGGAAGATATGCAATTTCAGCAAACTATTTTTATGACCCGATCTTAACGAAAGAGAAAAGAAAAGCAGAGGAAGATTTAGTTCCACCTGTTTATATTCTTCAAGGACAAGTTCTTGTTAGAGAAGGTGAAACAATTTCAAGTGATGTGTATAATCAGTTGAAATTAGTTGGTTTGTTAGAAAAAGGGAACGGCTTTCAACCTTATGTTGGATTAGCGGTACTCATTGGTGTGTTACTATACTTTATGCATAAACAATTTGAATTATTTTTAAAGAGAAAAAGAGAAGATAGACCGTATGTTTTAGCGTATATTACAATTTTGTCTATCACAATCGTCTTAATGAAAATCATTAGTTTGTTTCAAAAACTTGAATACGCGGGGATTGCATATGTTGTCCCAGTTGCGATGGGAACAATACTTGTAAAACTAATGATTGGTGATCGATTTGTCTTTTTAACGAGTATGATTTTTTCTGTATGCGGAAGTATTATGTTTAATGAAGGAGTAACGAGTACATTAAATTATAGTGTAGGGATTTACGTATTGTTAAGTTCATTATCGGTTAGTATTTTCTTGCGAGAAAAAAATCGTCGTACAATGATTTTACAAGCTGGTATACTCGTTTCTGTATTAAATGTAGTCGTATTGGCGGCGCTCTTATTATTACGTAATGGGAATTTTTCGCCTCTTGAAATTGGTACGCAATTATTAATGGCTTCACTTTCAGGGATTATATCATCCGTTTTGGCTATGGGGATTTTACCATATTTAGAAAGTGGACTTGGAATCGTATCAAGCATGAAGCTTATGGAACTATCAAGTCCAAATCATCCGCTTTTACGCAGAATTTTGTTAGAAGCGCCAGGGACATATCATCATAGTGTAATGGTAGCGAATCTTTCTGAGGCTGCTTGTGAAGCAGTCGGGGCAAATGGTGTATTAGCGCGTGTAGGGGCATATTATCATGATGTAGGAAAAACAGTACAACCGCAATTTTTTATTGAAAACCAAATGGGAATTGAAAACCCGCATGATAAATTAGATCCTGTAACGAGTAAAGATATTATAATTGCTCACGTAACGGATGGAGTAAGAATGCTCGAAGAATATCATATTCCACAAGAAATTATTGATATCGCTGGGCAACATCACGGTACAACGTTACTGAAATATTTTTATTATAAAGCTATTAAAGAAGATAAAGAAAAATATACAGAAGAGATGTTCCGTTATCCAGGTTCAAAAGCAACTTCGAAAGAATCGGCAATTGTTGGTATTGCTGATAGTGTAGAAGCTGCGGTACGTTCTATGAATCACCCAACGCCAGAACAAATTAATAATTTGGTGCAAAGTATTATTAAAGATCGACTACAAGACGGTCAATTTAGTGAATGTGATTTGACGTTTAAGGAACTACAAATCGTTGGAAAAACGTTGTGTGAAACGTTAAATGGTATTTTCCATTCGCGTATTACATATCCGGAACTTCCGGAAGAAAAGGAGAAAGAATGAGTTTGTTAATTGATTTTATTGATGAAACAGAAGAAGTAAAAGAAGCGTATATGAGTTTAATTCGTGAAGTGTTAGAAAAAGCAGCTCAAATGGAAAATATCGAGGATGGTGCGGAGGTATCGGTGACATTTGTAGATAATGAGCGCATTAGAGAAATTAATCGTGATTACCGAGATAAAGATCAACCTACAGATGTAATATCCTTTGCGATGGAAGAAATGGGAGAAGGAGAAATGGAGATTGTTGGTGCAGAGATGCCACGCATGTTAGGTGATCTTATTATCTCTATTCCAAGGGCGAAAGAGCAAGCTGAAGAGTACGGACATTCTTTCGATCGTGAACTTGGATTTTTGGCATTACATGGCTTTTTACATTTACTTGGTTATGATCACATGACAGAAGAAGATGAAAAAGAAATGTTCGGAAGACAAAAAGAAATTTTAGAAGCTTTTGGATTAGGACGATGAAAAAAGGAAAACTTATAGATAGTTTTGGATATGCTATAGCTGGTATATTCTTTTGTTTTCGTCATGAGCGAAATATGAAAATCCATTATTTAGCCGCAGTCATTGTTATATGCTGCGGCTTTTATTTCCATATTACGAGAACAGAGTGGATGATATTACTTATTGTAATAGGGAGTGTAATGAGTTTAGAAATGGTAAATACGGCTGTGGAAAAAACAGTAGATTTAGCGACTGCCGATATTCATCCATTTGCAAAAATTGCAAAGGATGTTGCGGCAGGAGCGGTTTTATTGTTTGCAATTATAGCTGTTATAATTGGTGCTATTATCTTTTTACCGTATATGGTATAGTTGCATTCCGAAGCTTTTATTAAGCTTTGGAAGTGCCGTAAGGGGCTTTAATGAGAGAGTGTACCTCTTCATAGCTGTGAACAGGAAGGATGCGGGAATATGAATAGTAAACAATTAATTCTAGAAGCAATCGAAGCGCGTAAACAAGCGTACGTACCATATTCTAAATTTCAAGTAGGTGCAGCACTATTAACGCGCGATGGAAAAGTATATCGTGGATGTAATGTTGAGAATGCATCATATGGCTTATGTAATTGTGCTGAAAGAACAGCTTTATTTAAGGCGGTTTCTGAAGGAGATAAAGAATTTGTAGCCATTGCGGTTGTAGCAGATACAAAGCGCCCAGTACCTCCTTGTGGAGCATGTCGACAAGTTATGGTAGAATTATGTAAACAGGATACGAAAGTATACTTAACAAATTTACATGGTGACGTTCAAGAGACGACAGTCGGAGAATTGTTACCAGGAGCATTTTTAGCGGAGGATTTACATGAATAGAAAAGGTTATAAATCAGGTTTTGTCTCTATTATTGGCAGACCGAATGTTGGGAAATCTACATTTTTAAATCGTATTATCGGCCAGAAAATTGCTATTATGAGTGATAAGCCACAAACGACTCGTAATAAAATTCAAGGTGTATATACAGAAAATGATGCACAAGTTATTTTCATTGATACACCAGGAATACATAAACCTAAACATAAACTAGGCGACTTCATGGTGAAGATGGCGCAAACGACATTAAAAGAAGTTGATATCGTTCTGTTTATGGTTAATGCTGTCGAAGGCTTTGGTCGTGGTGAAGAATTCATCATCGAGAAGTTAAAAGAAACGAAACAACCAGTATTTTTAGTAATTAATAAAATTGACCAACTTCATCCAGAGCAATTACTAGAGTTAATTGATCAATATCGTAAACTACATGAGTTTGCAGAGATTGTACCAATTTCTGCGTTAGACGGTAATAATGTGGACGCTTTAATTGGAACAATTAAAAAGTATTTACCAGAAGGACCACAATACTATCCAGATAATCAAGTAACGGATCATCCGGAGAGATTTATTATTGCAGAGCTTATTCGTGAGAAAGTACTACATTTAACACGTGAAGAAGTGCCGCATTCTGTGGCTGTTGTTATCGATGCGATTCAAAAGCGTGAGGGCGGGGCAGTTTATATAAATGCAACGATTGTTGTTGAACGTGCATCACAAAAAGGAATCATCATCGGAAAACAAGGGAAAATGTTAAAAGAAGTTGGTAAGCGAGCTCGTTTTGATATTGAAGCGCTACTTGGTTCTAAAGTATTTTTAGAAGTATGGGTAAAAGTGCAAAAAGATTGGCGTAATAAAATGTCTCAGCTTCGTGACCTAGGTTTCCGCGAGGATGAGTACTAAAATAGAGTCAAGCTGTAATCAGTGGATGGTTGGTTCATCCACTGATTATTGGTTTTTATGAACTTTGATAAATTAGGAAAAATTTTTCTCACATGAAAATGGACAAAATGGGTCAATTTAATAACAACAAAGGAAATTGGTTTATAGGCTACGCTTATTGAGAAAGGTGGATTCTTATGCTAGATTTTACCTGGAAGTTTTTCTCCAAAACAGGAAGCATTGAAACGTACTTGCTTTTGAAAGAAATGGAAAAAGACGTAAACGATGAGATGGATCAACATGAAGAGGAGCTAGCGCATCTAGACTCTCCAATTTCTTGACCCGTTTTGTTCAAACCTTGGATGGTGACGAACATGTTTCAAAAAGTTGAGGGCATCGTTATCCGTACGACAGATTACGGAGAAACGAACAAGATTGTTACAATATTCTCAAGAGAACTTGGTAAGGTAAGTGCAATGGCAAGAGGGGCAAAAAAACCGAAAAGCCGATTAGCATCTGTGTCGCAATTAATGACACATGGCCAGTTTCTTATTCAAATGGGATCTGGGCTTGGAACATTGCAACAAGGCGAGATTATTTCAACTATGAAAGAAATTCGCGAGGATATATTTTTAACTGCTTATGCATCATTTATTGTTGAATTAACTGATAAAGCAACAGAAGATAAAAAACATAATCCGTATTTATTTGAAATGTTATATCAAACGTTGCATTATATGTGTGAGGGTGTTGATCCAGAAGTATTATCATTAATTTATCAAACGAAAATGCTTCCGGTATTAGGGATGCGCCCGTACTTTGATACATGTGCGATTTGTCATCAAGAAACAGACTTTGTCGCCTTCTCCGTTAGGGAAGGCGGTTTTCTGTGCTCACGTCATGCGGAGCAAGACCCGTATCGTATACCGGTAGGAGAAGCTGTTCATAAATTATTACGTCTTTTCTTCCATTTCGATTTACATAGGCTCGGAAATGTATCGGTAAAGGATAGCACAAAAAAACAAATGCGTTTAGTATTGAATACATATTATGATGAATATTGCGGAATTTATTTGAAATCAAGACGTTTTTTAGAACAACTTGATAAGTTTCAAATATAATTTTGGGCCGTATACGGTCCTTTTTACATACTTTCTTTTTCGAATAGCATATTTAGTATATAATATTTAAGAGATAGTATAACTTTTTTCGTTGTGCATTAAAGGTGGTGATTATCATAGAGCTGAATAAACGGCAAGAACATATCATTCAGATTGTAAAAGATCACGGTCCTATTACAGGGGAATCAATTGCAGCGCAATTGGGTCTAACACGTGCGACGCTAAGACCAGACTTAGCAATTTTAACGATGGCTGGTTATTTAGAAGCACGTCCACGCGTAGGTTATTTTTATACGGGTAAAACTGGGGGGCAGCTATTATCTGAAGCTGTTAAGAAAATTAAAGTACAAGATTATCAATCTAGACCGGTTGTAATTGATAAAAATGTTTCCGTATACGATGCAATTTGTACGATGTTTTTAGAGGACGTTGGTACATTGTTCGTTGTAGATCAGATGACTCTATTAGTTGGTGTTGTGTCTCGTAAAGATTTATTAAGAGCGAGCTTAGGAAAGCAGGATTTAACCTCTCTTCCGGTTAATATTATCATGACAAGGATGCCAAACATTGCGATGTGTCGTAGAGAGGATTCTTTATATGATATTGCGATGGAATTAATAGAAAGACAGATTGATGCAATGCCAGTTGTAAAAGATACGAAACAAGGTTTAGAAGTGATTGGGCGAATTACAAAAACAAATATTACACGTGCGTTTGTAAATTTAGTAAATAACGAATAAGTGTAATTTGTTTAAAGTGAGGTAATGTAATGGATAATAAAATCGTATATGTCGTATCTGACTCTGTAGGAGAAACGGCTGATTTGGTTGTTCGAGCAGCAATGGGGCAATTCCCGTTTGCTCCTGATATTAGACGTGTACCGTATGTAGAAGATACAGGGACATTAAAAGAAGTGATTTCGATTGCTAAGAGTAATCAAGCACTTATATGTTTTACGTTAGTTAAGCCTGATATGCGCAAATATTTAGTAACAGAGGCTGCAAAAGAAGGGGTAGAGGCATACGATATTATCGGCCCTCTTATTGATCAAATTGAAGAAATTACGGGGCAAGTGCCGAGATATGAACCAGGCGTTGTCCGTAGGTTAGATGAAGAATACTTTAAAAAGATTGAAGCGATTGAGTTTGCTGTGAAGTATGATGACGGCAGAGATGCACGAGGTATTTTAAAAGCGGATATCGTGTTGATTGGTGTTTCGCGTACATCAAAAACACCACTTTCCCAATATTTAGCTCATAATAAACGCTTGAAAGTTGCGAATGTACCACTCGTGCCAGAAGTTGACCCACCTGAAGAACTATATCAAGTGGCAAAAGAAAAATGTTTCGGTTTGAAAATTACGCCAGATAAGTTAAATCATATTCGAAAAGAACGATTAAAATCACTTGGATTAAGTGATGGAGCAACATATGCAAATATTAATCGTATTCAAGAAGAAATTGATCACTTTGAGGAAGTAATTAGTAAAATAAATTGTCAAGTAATCGATGTATCGAATAAAGCAATTGAAGAAACAGCAAATATTATTGTGAATGCAGTGCAAAACCAAAAAATGTTTTAGCACATTTACCAAAGGTGAATGTGCTTTTTTCGCTCGTGTGAAATATGGTACCTATGGATTTTGTAATAGATTGTAGTGTAATGGTTATACTTATACTCCTTTGTCTTTTAGTATATTCAAGGTGTGAGTTTGTCATCCTGAAATGTAAGATGAAAAAATAAAGGGATATGTAGCGTAGTTGAAGAAAATATATTATAATAAAAAATTGTGATAAAAACCTATATTTTACGTTTAGACTTTAATTTTTCAGAATAAACTAGGGATAGGATTTACGAAAAAGACATGTAATTACGTTAAATCGACAAAATCTATACAAGAAAACGCACATTATGGAAGGATTCACAGAAGGGATGTAGAATACAGAAATATGCAAAGCATCAACAACATATTAGTTGGTGTAGATGTATATCCCGTGAAGGCTGAAATTGTGCAAGTTGGAGCGGAATTTCATGTCGGAATTTTGTTTGTCGCATCATATGCTCATCCTTTAAGGAAATAGCAAGGCAATTGGATCTTTGTAGATACTGAACAAAATGGAGTTGATCGTTATATGGATCAACATGAAAAAGTTACAAATCTCAAGATCAAACAGTATATGTGGCTTGCTACTCTTCTTATAAAAAGGTGTGTATGTATTGTTTCTAAGAGATACATTTGTAACAGATGAGCAAATGTATACAATTTTATATAGCAAGTATGTATATGCGATTTATGCAGATAAAGGACCTATAGGAAAGGTTCAAAATCGTTTATACAATGTAATCGGCAACACTTTCTAACAAGTTTAGAAAAATATTGTCGAATTATAAAGGAATTTTTTAATTTATATCGAATACAAAATACGACACGGAGATGGAGTTATGGGGAACAGAATTCCCGAAGAAGTTGTTGAACAGATTCGGACATCATCCGATATTGTAGAAGTCATTGGTGAATACGTTCAACTTAGAAAACAGGGGCGTAACTATTTCGGCCTTTGTCCATTTCATGGTGAGAATTCTCCTTCATTCTCTGTTTCATCTGATAAGCAAATTTTTCATTGCTTCGGATGTGGAGAAGGTGGAAATGTATTTTCCTTTCTAATGAAAATGGAAGGACTGGCTTTTACCGAGGCTGTTCAAAAGCTAGGCGAAAGAAATGGAATTGCGGTTGCAGAGTATACATCAGGGCAAGGACAACAAGAAGACATATCTGATGACACTGTCATCATGCAACAAGCTCATGAATTATTGAAAAAGTATTATCATCATTTATTAGTAAATACGGAAGAGGGAAATGAAGCACTTTCATATTTATTAAACCGTGGTATTACGAAAGAGATGATTGAGAAGTTTGAAATTGGTTATGCATCACCTGCTTGGGATGCAGCGACGAAAATTTTACAAAAAAGAGGTTTATCGCTGTCTAGTATGGAACAAGCTGGCCTTCTAATAAGAAGTGAGAAGGATGGTAGTCATTATGATCGCTTCCGTGGAAGAGTTATGTTCCCGATCTATACGTTACAAGGTAAGGTGATAGCGTTTAGTGGAAGGGCGTTAGGAGATGACACTCCGAAATATTTAAATAGCCCTGAAACACCGATTTTTCACAAAAGTAAATTGTTGTATAACTTCCACCAAGCAAGACCGTTTATTAGAAAGCGTGGGCAAGTGGTTCTTTTCGAAGGATATGCCGATGTACTAGCTGCGGTAAAAAGTGGTGTGGAAGAAGCTGTTGCGACAATGGGAACAGCTTTAACTGAAGAACAAGCAAAACTTCTGCGACGTAACGTTGAAACTGTTGTTCTTTGCTATGATGGTGATAAAGCAGGGCGAGAAGCGACGATGAAAGCAGGGCAATTATTGCTAAAAGTTGGTTGCCAAGTGAAAGTCACATCCTTGCCAGATAAGCTTGATCCTGATGAATATGTGCAACAATATGGGACTACTGCTTTTGAAAATCTTGTGAAATCAAGTGTGAGTTTTGTTGGTTTTAAAATAAATTATTTGCGTTTAGGGAAAAATTTGCAAGATGAGTCTGGCAAAGAAGAATATGTGAAGAGTGTTTTAAAAGAGTTATCGTTGTTACAAGATGCGATGCAGGCAGAGTCATATTTGAAGTCATTATCGCAAGAATTTTCGTATTCAATGGAAACACTTTTGAACCAATTGCACCAATATCGCAAAGAACAAAAGGTACAGCAAAAACAAATAAAGCAGGTTGCTAAAACGTCTCAAGTCGTTCAAACAAAACCGAAGTTAACAGGTTTTGAAAGAGCGGAAAGAGAAATTATTTACCATATGTTGCAAAGTGCAGAAGTAGCTGTTCGTATGGAATCCCATATAGAAGATTTTCATACAGAAGAACATAAAGGGATTTTATATGAACTATACGCATATTATGAAAAGGGAAATGAACCTTCAGTTGGAACATTTTTAAGTTGGCTCTCTGATGAAAAGTTGAAAAATATTATCACTGATATTTCGACGGATGAATTTATTAATCCAGAATACACAGAAGAAGTGTTGCAAGGCCATTTGGAGACGCTTAGACGGCATCAGGAAAAACTTGAAAAGATGGAAATTATCTTTAAAGTGAAACAAATGGAAAAAACAGATCCTGTAGAGGCTGCTAAATATTATGTAGCATATTTACAAAATCAAAAAGCGAGAAAATAGCTTTTTTGATAAAGTTTTAGTATAATGAATGTTTGTATCTCGCGTAAGGAGGGGAACAGATGGCTGACAAACCAGCTCGTTCTAAACAAATTGAAACTGAAATGACCCTTGAGCAAGTGAAAGAACAACTCACTGAGCTCGGAAAAAAACGTGGCGTTCTTACATATGAAGAGATTGCAGAACGCATGAATGGATTTGAAATTGAATCCGATCAAATGGATGAATACTATGAATATTTAGGTGAACAAGGCATTGATTTAGTTGGTGATAATGACAACGAAGAAGGCCCTAATAATCGCCAAATTACAAAAACAGAAGAAGAGTTTGACCTCAATGATTTAAGTGTACCACCTGGGGTTAAAATCAACGATCCTGTTCGTATGTATTTAAAAGAAATTGGTCGTGTAGACTTACTATCTGCAGAAGAAGAAATTCGACTTGCAACGCGTATTGAAGAAGGCGATGAAGAAGCGAAACGTCGTCTTGCAGAAGCAAACTTACGTCTTGTAGTAAGTATTGCAAAGCGCTATGTAGGCCGTGGTATGCTTTTCTTAGACTTAATTCAAGAAGGTAATATGGGTCTAATTAAAGCTGTTGAAAAGTTCGATTATCGTAAAGGTTTCAAATTTAGTACGTATGCAACTTGGTGGATTCGCCAAGCTATTACACGTGCCATTGCAGACCAAGCGCGAACAATTCGTATTCCAGTTCATATGGTTGAAACGATTAATAAGTTAATTCGTGTACAACGTCAATTATTACAAGATTTAGGTCGCGAACCATCTCCTGAAGAGATTGGTGAGGAAATGGATCTTGCTCCAGAAAAAGTACGTGAAATCTTAAAAATTGCACAGGAGCCAGTTTCTCTTGAAACACCAATTGGTGAAGAAGATGACTCCCATTTAGGTGACTTTATTGAAGACCAAGAAGCAACATCGCCTGCGGACCATGCAGCCTATGAATTGCTAAAAGAACAATTAGAAGATGTGTTAGATACACTAACAGATCGTGAAGAAAATGTTCTACGTCTTCGTTTCGGTTTAGATGATGGACGAACTCGTACGCTTGAAGAAGTTGGGAAAGTATTCGGCGTAACGAGAGAGCGTATTCGTCAAATTGAAGCAAAAGCACTTCGCAAATTAAGACATCCAAGCCGTAGTAAGCGTCTTAAGGATTTCTTAGAATAGGTTATTTTTTAAGTTTACTTCACTTTTGTGAAGTAAACTTTTTTATTTTGTTAATTTTTGTTAAAATTTAGCTATGGGCAACGATTACAATTTCTTGTAATTTATTTTACAGAATTGTCTTTTGATTTGCAAATGCTCATTTTTCGATTTTTCGATTAATTTTGTTTATTATATACAAAAATATATGTAGAAAAGCGAAAAATATGATGAGAAACGTTAATAATTATCGAAATAATAAGCGATATGACAATAAAAAACAATAAACTGAATTTATGGAATATTTTTAACAAGTGGTAGTTTGCTCTTTTCTGATAGAGCGTTTTCAAGTACAATATAAATGACTGAATCATCTAACTATTTAGGGGTATAGAGGGGGGAGAAGAGATATGAAACGTAATCCGCTGATTCCGTTCGCTCTTATTGCAGCATTGGGTATTATCGTTATGTTTGTATTTTCATTTCAGGGGCTAAATAAATCTAAAGAGTTAGCTGATGCAAAAAATGGCGGGAAGCCAGCACAAACGGCATCAAAACCAGAAGATATTGTGAAGCAAAGCTGTACGAGCTGCCATGGTGATCAGTTACAAGGGGCAGTTGGACCTAACTTACAAAAAATTGGTGGGAAACTTTCAAAGGATGAAATTAAAGAAATTCTTTCGAAAGGAAAAGGCAATATGCCTGCCAATATAGTTCCAGCTGATCAAGCCGCTAAAGTAGCTGATTGGTTATCGAAGAAAAAATAAAGTTCCGTATGACAAGCCTTTTGCTTATGCAAAGGGCTTGTTTTTCTATATTTTCTAAAATACGATGAATGATAGAGCGGTGAATTGTTGTTATGGGCTTGCAACAACTACTGTAAATTCATTATCATGGAGACAGACTGACAAGAGAAGGAGTAATGGAAATACATGAATGAAGTAAAGCTTTCAAAACGATTAGAAGAAGTTGTACGTGAAATACCAGTAGGATCTACAGTTGCTGATATTGGATCGGATCATGCGTATTTACCGTGTTATACAATTATAAATAATATTGCTACAAAAGCAGTTGCAGGAGAGGTTGTAGATGGACCATTTCGCTCTGCGCAAGCAACTGTAGCTGAAAGTGGTTTACAAGATAAAGTAGATGTGCGTAAAGGGAATGGATTAGCTGTTATCGCACCAGGAGAAGTAGATGTAATTACGGTTGCCGGAATGGGCGGAGCGTTAATTCGTGACATTTTAGAAAGTGGTAAAGAAAAATTAGAAGGTGTAACACGTTTAATTTTACAGCCGAATATTGCAGCGCATCATATTCGTGAATGGTTTATTGAGAATGGTTGGGAGCTTATCCATGAAAAAATCGTAAAAGAAGATGGGAAAATTTACGAAATTTTAGTAGGGGAGCGCGGAAATGTTGTAGCGCCTTACTCTGAAAATAAACAAGCTGAATTGTTTATGGGACCATTTTTAATAACAGAAAAAAGTGAAGCCTTCGTTGAAAAATGGGAAGGAGAATTAAAAAACTTCCAAAATATTTTAAAACAGTTAGAACGTGCGGCTGATTCTGAAGAAACAAAAGCGAAGCGTGGGGAAGTAGAAGCGAAAATGAAAATGATAGGGGAGGTTTTATCATGAGTAAAATTCCAAACGGCCATGAAATTATTTCTTTATTTGAAAGTATGTATCCGAAGCATTTGGCAATGGAAGGAGATAAGATTGGTCTGCAGATTGGAGCGCTTAATAAACCCGTGCAGCACGTATTGATTGCGCTAGATGTAACGGAAGAAGTTGTGGATGAAGCAATTCAATTAGGGGCAAATGTCATTATTGCTCATCATCCTTTAATTTTTAACCCGTTAAAAGCGATTCATACAGATAAGGTGTATGGGAAAATTATTGAAAAGTGTATTAAAAATGATATTGCAATCTATGCAGCGCATACAAATGTGGATGTTGCTAAGGGCGGGGTAAACGATTTACTTGCTGAGGCGTTAGGATTGCAAAATACAGAAGTTTTGGCACCGACATATGCAGAAGAAATGAAAAAAGTTGTTGTGTTTGTGCCAGTCACTCATGCAGAAGAAGTAAGGAAAGCATTAGGAGACGCAGGTGCTGGTCATATCGGCAATTATAGCCACTGTACGTTTAGTAGCGAGGGTACAGGCACATTTGTACCTCAAGAGGGGACAAATCCTTATATCGGGGAAACTGGACAGTTAGAACGTGTAGAAGAAGTGCGAATCGAAACGATTATTCCAGCTTCCTTACAGCGGAAAGTGATTAAAGCAATGGTAACGGCGCACCCTTATGAAGAAGTAGCGTACGATGTGTATCCGCTTGATAATAAAGGTGAAACGTTAGGCCTAGGAAAAATAGGATACTTACAAGAAGAAATGACGCTTGGCCAATTTGCAGAACATGTGAAACAATCATTAGACGTGAAGGGCGCAAGAGTTGTCGGTAAGTTAGATGATAAAGTGCGTAAAGTAGCTGTACTTGGTGGAGATGGTAATAAATATATAAACCAAGCGAAATTTAAAGGAGCAGATGTATATGTAACTGGTGACATGTACTATCATGTTGCTCATGATGCGATGATGCTCGGTTTAAATATAGTTGACCCAGGACATAATGTTGAAAAAGTAATGAAACAAGGTGTACAAAAGCAATTACAAGAAAAAGTGGATGCAAAGAAACTCAATGTACACATTCATGCTTCGCAGTTACATACAGATCCATTTATATTTGTATAAGAAAAATAAAAACCGTTGCTCATGTAAGCAACGGTTTTTATTATTGTTCTTTTTTCACTTTCACGCGAGGTAATATTTTTTGTAACGGTACTTTTCGAACTCTTTCCCATGTAGCGGGATTCATTGGGTCATATTGCTCTAAGAAAGCGATAACTTCTTTCGTAATTGGCGTTGGAGTAGAAGCACCTGCTGTAACAGCTACGTTTTCTACACCTTGTAGCCACTCTAATTGAATTTCGCTTACATCAGCAACTCGATATGCTTTTGTACCCGCGATTTCTTGTGATACTTGTGCTAAGCGATTTGAATTGTTACTTTTCGGATCACCAACAACAATTGTTAAGTCTGCAACATCAGCTTGTTTAGCGACAGCTTCTTGGCGAACTTGAGTAGCTAAACAAATTTCTTTATGGAATTCTGCTGTTGGGAATTTTTTTTGAATGTCCTCCATTAAATGTTGAACATCCCATTGACTCATCGTTGTTTGATTTGTTACTAAAATTTTATCTGTTGGGATTTCTAATGTTTTTAAATCATCGGCTCTTTCGATAAGGTGAACGATGTCAGGTGCAATACCAACTGCGCCTTCTGGCTCTGGATGATTTTTTTTACCGATATAAATGACATGATACCCTTCCGCTTTCTTAGCTTCGATAAGGTCATGCGTCTTGGTAACATCTGGGCAAGTGGCATCGATTGTTGTTAAACCTTTTTCTTTTGCGCGTTGTTTAACTTCTGGAGAAACACCGTGTGCTGTGAAAATAACAGTACCAGAATCAATTTTATCTAAAATTTCTAAGCGACTTGGACCGTCTAATGTGATGATTCCATCTTCTTCAAAAGCGTCTGTAACATGTTTATTGTGAACAATCATACCTAAAATATAAATGGGTCTCGGCAATGATTTATCTAATGCAGCGTTACGTGCAATTACCATTGCATCGACAACACCGTAGCAATAACCACGAGGGGAAATTTTAACAATTTTCATATGAGTAATCCTCTCCTTCTAAACAAGGGATACTTTTGTGCATAGTCTTTTACATTATAAAGGAGGAGTGGATAGAAAACAAAGGATTGTTACACATATAGTTTTGGTTTTGTTGCTGTTTGTTGAACTGGTTCTTTCGGTAACTCTTTTTCTATTACAGGTTCAATCACTATTTTCTTTCGTTTTCGTTTCTTTTTTTGAGGTGCAGGAGGCGGACTTTCTACCTCAACTGGCTCTGTTACATTTTCCGTTTGATTTTCTTCCGTACTTTTTCCAGAGGTGAGGATTTTAACAATGCTTGGTAGACTACGCATAATAGGACCATACTGTTCGACGACAGGACCTACAGATTGAACGACTTGGGATACTTTTTCGATGTTGTTTATCATATTAGTAGGATTCGAAATTAAGTTCGAAAAGAAACTGCCGATGCCACTGCTTGCTGTTGCGGCAGCTGTAGTTGCGCCGCCGCGCGTTTCATTTGATTCATACATTTGAGGCGGTATCATTTGCTCAGGATGTTGCTGCATGTATGGTTGATATTGTGGATGTTGCTGCTGATATTGTTGGTGGTATTGCTGCTGATATTGCTGTTGATATTGTGGCGGTGGTGGTTGCTGATGCATCATCGGTTGCCCTTCCATTTGTCGGTAAGGTGGAACCATTTGCATAAAAGGCTCGGTTGGATCGTGTTTTTTAAAAAGCTTAGCAAGAAAACCTTTCTTTTTTTGTGCCATTGGTGGTAGTTGTGGAATTGGATATGGTGTATAAGGTTGTTGCCCTGGATTCGGATACATTTGCCTTGTAGGGGATTTCGGAAACATGTGAGAAATCCTCCTTTCTTCAGTTAGGTATATACACATACAATATGCAATAAAAGGGAAGAAGGTTAGTTTTTGAAGTGAAAACCTAAACTAAAGATGGATTTTACTTGTAGATTTCGATATAATGTAGACTTGACTGATTTGTGCGCGCAGTAGAAATTTTAGAAAGAAGGTGTAACTTATGACACAACAAACTTTTACACAGTATGATTTTAAACCATTTTTAATAGATGCAGTTCGTGAACTACGCTTTACAGAGCCGACAGGAATTCAGCAGAAAATTTTCCCGGTCGTGAAAAAAGGTGTAAGTGTAATTGGACAATCCCAAACAGGTTCTGGGAAAACACATGCATACTTACTTCCTACATTAAACAGAATTAATGCAAGTCGTGAAGAAGTACAACTTGTTATTACAGCGCCTACTCGTGAGTTAGCACAACAAATTTACGAAGAAATCGTGAAATTAACAAAGTTTTGTGCGGAAGACCAAATGATTACAGCACGTTGTTTAATTGGTGGAACTGATAAACAACGCTCAATTGAAAAGTTGAAAAAACAACCTCATATCGTAGTTGGAACACCAGGACGTATTAAAGATTTAGTAGAAGAGCAAGCATTATTTGTTCATAAAGCAAATACGATTATTGTCGATGAAGCAGACTTAATGCTTGATATGGGATTCATTCATGATGTAGATAAAATTGCAGCACGCATGCCTAAAAACTTGCAAATGTTAGTTTTCTCTGCAACAATTCCTCAAAAACTAAAACCGTTTCTGAAGAAGTATATGGAGAATCCAGAGCATATTCATATCAATCCAAAACAAGTTGCAGCTGGAAACATTGAACACTATTTAGTGCCTTCTAAACATCGTAATAAAATTGATTTAGTGCATAAAATGCTACTTCAATTTAAACCGTATTTAGCAGTTGTTTTCACGAATACGAAAAAGATGGCAGACCAAGTTGCTGATGGATTAATGGAACGTGGCTTAAAAGTTGGACGAATTCACGGGGATTTATCACCACGTGATCGTAAAAAAATGATGAAACAAATTCGTGACCTTGAATTCCAATATATTGTTGCGACTGATTTAGCAGCACGTGGTATTGATATTGAAGGGATTAGCCATGTTATTAACTATGAGCTACCATCAGATTTAGATTTCTTCGTTCACCGCGTTGGAAGAACAGCACGTGCGGGGCATTCTGGTATTGCAGTGACGATATATGATCCAGCAAACGAAGAAGCGTTAGATAGTTTAGAAAAACAACGTCATATTGAGTTCAAGCATGTAGATTTACGCGGAGATGAGTGGGCCGATTTAGGTGAGCGTCGTCGTCGTAAGAGCCGTAAAAAACCAAATGACGAACTTGATGTTATGGCAACGAAAGTTATTAAAAAACCGAAAAAAGTAAAACCAAACTATAAACGTAAACTTGCAACAGAACGTGACAAAGTGAAGAAAAAATATGGCAATAAAAAAAGATAAGGGGTTTCCCTTATCTTTTTTTTATCCCGCTATTTGTGGGAGATGTAATCAATATGGATAGAAAAGTATTGATTAAAGTTTCACTTAATCCAGCTAATTTAAATGAAAAGTATAGTCTGTATAAATAGTCATATAAATTTGTGTAGTGCATCTTTTGTGAACAAACAATTCACTACATATTTCTACAAATTATGCTATCATTATATCTATTGTATATTGAAGAGGTGATTGTATGTTAAAGATTGGATCTCATGTTTCCATGAGTGGTAAGAAAATGTTATTAGCAGCAAGTGAAGAGGCTGTTTCATACGGTGCAACAACGTTTATGATTTATACAGGTGCACCGCAAAATACACGAAGAAAACCAATTGAAGAATTGAACATAGAAGCAGGAAGAAAACATATGGAGCTGAACGGAATTGAGGAAATTATCGTCCATGCGCCGTATATTATTAATGTTGGGAATACGACGAAGCCAGAAACATTCCAATTAGGCGTAGACTTTCTTCGCATGGAAATTGAAAGAACATCGGCATTAGGTGTAGCGAAACAAATTGTTCTTCACCCAGGAGCGCACGTTGGTGCTGGAGCAGATGCTGGTATTCAACAAATTATTAAAGGGCTTAATGAAGTATTAACGCCAGAACAGACGGTTAACATTGCGTTAGAGACGATGGCAGGAAAAGGAACAGAATGCGGTCGTAGCTTTGAAGAAATTGCAAAAATTATTGATGGTGTAAAATATAATGAAAAGCTATCTGTATGCTTTGATACGTGTCATACGCACGATGCAGGATATGATATTGTAAATGACTTTGACGGCGTATTAAACGAATTTGATAAGATCGTTGGTATAGATCGTTTACAAGTACTTCATATTAATGATAGTAAAAATGTACGCGGAGCAGGAAAAGACCGTCATGAAAACATTGGATTTGGTCACATTGGGTATAAAGCATTGCATCACATTGTACATCATCCACAGTTAATGCATGTACCAAAAATTCTTGAAACACCGTATGTAGGGGAAGATAAAAAAGATAAGAAGCCACCATACAAATTGGAAATCGAAATGCTGAAAAACGGCACTTTTGATGAAGGGCTTCTTGAAAAAATTAAAGCGCAATAAGGAGGGGGAAATCCCCTCCTTATTTTAGTAGTTGCTGAAATAATGTATTTACTTGTTGGGCAGTGGCAGGGGAAGTTACTTTTGCGATTTGTTTTAAGAGCTCTAGTCGCTCGTTGTTATCGTAAATATTAATATTTTTACCCTTCATAAGTAAAACGATTTGATCAGCTTGTGCGGCTGTAATGGGAACTTCATATTCTTTGCTATATTTTAATAACTCTTTTGTAGAAATATGATTTAATTTTTTATTAACAATTTGTTTAATGAGGTTCATCTTATTATCCTCCTTCACGCGTTCTTCTATCGAAATATATGAGCATATAGCTTGTACATATTCGTATGGAGTTTCTTTTTTCATGAGGAAAAGAAGCGTATGTTATAATATAAGGACAAAACTACAGAAAAAGAGTAAAGGGAGGACTTATGGAGCAAAAGCAACATCGAAAAGAAAGTGTTATTCATCTCATTTATCGTTTAGTTATGATTATTTTTGGAGCAGCATGCGCGGCGGTAGCAATTGAACTATTTTTAATGCCAAATAAAATTATTGATGGTGGAATTATTGGTATTTCTCTTATATTAGATTATCTTACTCCTAACATTTGGTGGTTAAGTTTTTCTACTTTAGTCGTTGTTCTCAATATCCCATTTATGTATTCCGGTTATAAGCAAATTGGAAAAACATTTATGTTATCTTCGACATTTGGTATTGTAGCATTAGCTTTCATTGAGTCAACGTTACATGCGGTACCACCATTTACAACAGAACCTATTTTAGCGACAGTGTTTGGTGGTCTTATTTTAGGTCTTGGTGTAGGACTTGTAATTCGTCATGGTGGATCGCTAGATGGAACTGAAATTATGGGGATTTTATTAACGAAGAAATTACCGTTCTCTGTTGGTGAATTCGTAATGTTTGTGAACTTATTTATTTTTGCATGGGCAGCATTTGTGTTTGGTGTGGAACAAGCGATGTATTCTGTTATGACGTACTATATCGCATTTAAAACGATCGATACAGTAATTCAAGGGCTAGATGAAACGAAGGCGGTTTTAATTGTATCTGATCAATATGAGGAAGTATCAAACGCGATTTTGCATCGTCTTGGCCGTGGAACTACAAAGCTTGTAGCGAAAGGTGGTTACACGGATAAAGAAAAAGAAGTTATTTATGCAGTTGTAACGCGTCTAGAAGTGACGAAGTTAAAATCAATTGTGCATGAAATTGATGAAAATGCGTTTGTTACGATTATGAGCACGCAAGAGACAAATGGTGGTAAGTTTAAATCGGCTATTCACTAAAAAGTTTATAGGAATATTTTTCGAAAGCAGAGAATTTTTCTCTGCTTTTTGTTATAATAGTAAGGTTTCTTGAAAAAATAGATATATTTTAGGCAGATTGGTTTACAACTATAATAAGCTGTACTATAATTCAAATAGATATAAATCGGAATCATTCTGAATTAAAATAGGTGAGATGCTATGAATAATATATTAGAAATTGAAGGTTTAACATTCCGATACGAAGATCGGAATGTGTTAGAAAATATTAATTTGCAAGTTCCGAAGGGAGCTTTTTTAGGTTTAGTGGGACCGAATGGTTCAGGTAAATCAACTTTACTTAAGTGTTTATTAGGTGTTTTAAAGCCAAAAGAAGGAAGCATTCGCGTGTTTGGCGTTGATAGTAAGAAGTTTAAGGAATGGAACAAAGTTGGTTATGTATCCCAAAAGGCAAATAGTTTCAATTCTGGTTTTCCAGCAACTGTTTCTGAAGTTGTGTCAATGGGACTTGTTTCGAAAAAAGGGCTTTTTCGCTTTTTCACAAAAGAGGATAAGAAAAAGGTAGAAAAAGCAATTGCTGATGTAGGGATGAGTGAGTTTCAAGGTCGTAACATTGGAGAGCTTTCTGGTGGACAGCAACAGCGTGTATTTATTGCTCGTGCGCTCGTTAGTGATCCTGAATTGCTTATTTTGGACGAGCCTACTGTTGGAATCGATGTGAAAAATGTGGAAAGTTTTTACGAAATATTAGAGGATTTAAACAAAAGGCTCGGGATCACATTAATTCTTGTTACTCATGATATGGGAGCTGTTACTGAAAAAGTAACACATGTTGCATGCCTAAACCAACATCTACATTTCCATGGGAATGTAGAGAAGTTCCGAGAGTTAGAAGATGCAGAAATGTCCGTCTTATATGGACATCATGTTCATCGTTTAGAACACGAACATGAGCATCACGGGAGGATATAATGATACAAGATTTTTTACAATATGACTTTTTACGTAATTCTTTATACGCAGGTATTTTAATTGGACTTGTTGCACCGTTAATTGGTGTGTTTGTTGTTATTCGTCGTTTATCTCTTATTGCGGATGCATTAAGTCACGTGACGTTATCGGGTATTGCAGCAAGTTTATTACTTGAAAAAACCATTTTTACAGGTGGGTTTTTAAACCCCTTATATATGGGGATGATTTTCTCGATTGGTGGAGCGCTACTAATCGAAAAGTTACGAACTGTATATAAGCACTATCAAGAATTAGCAATTCCAATTATCCTTTCGGCAGGGATGGGGGTTGGAGTTATTTTCATTTCACTTGCAAATGGATTTAACACAGACTTATTTAGTTATTTATTTGGTAGTGTCAGTGCTGTAACAAGTACAGATTTAATTATTATTGGGATTGTAGCAATTGTTGTTGTTGCGACAATTATTTTATTATATAAAGAGCTGTTTCTATTATCATTTGATGAGGAATACGCAGTATCAACTGGTTTAAGAGCGAAATGGATTCACTTTATTTTCATTATATTAGTTGCTCTTGTCATTGCAGTATCAATGCGTGTAGTGGGGGTTCTTCTTGTATCATCATTAATGACGTTACCAGTTGCAGCAAGTATTCGTATTGCTAAAGGATTTAAACAAACAATTTTCTTTTCCATTTTATTTGGTGAAATTGCAGTAATTGGTGGAATGTTTGCTTCGTATCAACTTGATCTAGCGCCAGGTGGTACAATTGTTATGATAGCAGTTCTTATTTTAATCGGTGCGATTTTATGGAAGAAGAAAAAAACTGCATAAAGTAGGGATAGGTATGAATCTAACAGAAGCTTTACGCCTAATGAAAGAAAAAGGATACAAACATACTGGAAAAAGAGAAGAGATGCTCAGATTATTTGCAGCACATAATCGTTATTTAACTGCGAAAGACGTTTTAGAGCATATGAAGGACGATTATCCAGGGCTTAGTTTTGATACGATTTATCGTAACTTAACAGTTTTTGCTGAGATTGGTGTTTTAGAACAAACGGAATTAAATGGTGAAAAACATTTTCGTTTTACTTGTTCTATTATGGAACATCATCATCATTTTATTTGTTTGGATTGTGGGGGAACGAAAGAGATTACTTCCTGTCCAATGGATTTTATGAATAAAGATTTTACCGGTTATGAAGTAACGGGGCATAAGTTTGAAATATATGGTCGTTGTCCAAAATGTGCAAAGTAAAAGCTCGTCGGTTATATAACTGACGAGCTTTTTTACGTAGAAAAGAAGGTTGCTCACAAATGTTGTGGCAACCTTCTTTTTATTGTTCTTGTGTCTCTTTTTCTTTTTCTCGTTCAGCAGCCATTTCAGCAGCAATTACGTCGATTTCTTTTTTCAGTTCTTCTACCATTGTTTCTTCTGGTACTTTACGAACGACTTGCCCTTTACGGAATAATAATCCCTCTCCACGTGCACCGGCAATACCGATATCAGCTTCACGAGCTTCACCAGGGCCATTTACAGCGCAACCAAGTACTGCAACTTTAATTGGTACTTGAAGTGTAGAGATGTATTCTTCCACTTCGTTAGCGATGCTAATTAAATCAATTTCAATACGACCACAAGTTGGACAAGAGATAAGTGTTGCTGCGTTAGACGCAAGACCGAATGATTTTAATAGTTCACGAGCAACTTTTACTTCTTCAACTGGATCAGCACTTAATGAAATACGTAGTGTATTTCCGATGCCTTTATTTAAGATTGCTCCAAGACCAGCAGCACTTTTTACAGTTCCGGCAAACAATGTTCCAGATTCTGTAATACCTAAATGTAATGGATAATCAAAAGCACGAGCAGCTTTCTCGTATGCTTCAATTGCTAAGTTAACATCAGAGGCTTTCATAGATACGATAATATCGTGGAAATCTAGGTCCTCTAAAATTTTAATATGATGTAGCGCGCTCTCAACCATACCATCTGCAGTTGGGTACCCGTACTTTTCTAAAATATGACGCTCTAATGAACCAGCGTTTACACCAATACGGATTGGAATACCGCGCTCTTTTGCTGCATTTACAACAGCTTCTACTTTATGGCGACGACCAATGTTACCTGGATTGATACGTACTTTATCAATGCTGCCTTCAATTGCTTTTAAAGCAAGGCGATAATCAAAATGAATATCAGCAACAAGTGGAATGTTGATTTGTTTTTTTATATCAGCAATAGCATCTGCTGCGCGTTCATCTGGAACGGCAACGCGGACGACTTGACAGCCGGCTTCTTCTAAACGCTTAATTTCAGCAACTGTTGCTTCAACATCATGTGTTTTTGTTGTTGTCATACTTTGTATAATTAATTCATTATTACCGCCGATTGTTAAATTACCGACTTTAACTGGACGTGTTTTTGTACGATGAGTCATTTCATTCACGAATAGATCGCTCTCCTTATAAAAGAAGTTTCTTATTTAGTCCCTCATATCAATGATAGTATACGTGATATAGGGCTATAGAAACCGAAGTACTCGGTTTCACTTTTACTATTGTATCAGCGCCTTTATGTAATTGACAAGGATTAAGTGATAGCTTATTGATATAAGGGGAATTTATAAGACTTTCCAATTTGTATTTTTGTAGCAGATGTACTTTTGTTTAATTGTTTAAAGTCGTCAATGACTTTTTCTATGGAAGGAATTTTTTTCTTGTTAATTTGTTCTGTAATAGAAAGAACTGTCTCACCAGTTTTTACTTCAATTGTTTTATAAGATACATCCGTTTCTTTTTCTGTTTTGTTCTCTTTATTCTGCTGACTGTCTGTGTTTTCTTTTTTAATCGTTTGAGCAGCAGTTGTTTTTTTATATGAACTTAACATCGGTAAAGTACCGATTTTTATATCGTAATAAAATATATAACCGAGAACAAGCACGAATAGGAATATACCTAATCTCTTCATATTCTTCACTCCTTTGCTAGGAATATATGCTTGTCCAAAAAAAAAATGCCTATTTAGGCATTTTTTTTCGTTCTTATTTTTCTTTCGGTTTTGGAACTTCTTTAATCGTTAAGTACAGAACAATTAAAACAACTGCGATATAGATGAATGTTGATCCAGGTACGACAATCTTACATGCATCCATAATCATAAAGAAGATTGTTGGGATTGTGTAGCTGTATGCAGTTAGTGTCCAAACTTGTTTATAGGATAGTTTACGTTGACCGCTCATAGCAGAACCGATGAACGCAAGTAAAGTCACACCTACAAAAGTGATGAATAATTGGAATAGGTACACTAAGAATCCAATAACAAATAATAAAATTGGATAAATATTATCGAATAAAGAAATAAATTCTTGTAGATCTTTTTTCTCAAGAGATGCACCTAACAAATCGTTATAAGAATACGTTTGTATTTGACCATTTCCCATAGAGACTACTTTATCTTTTAAAACAAATAAACCTGTTTTATTTTGATATTTTTCTAGGTCTGTTGAATTTGGATCAAATACGAAAAGTGCATTTCCTTCTTCTTTTTCAATAGGTTGATCAATATCGGCTTTTAGTTCGCCATTTTCAATTTTAAAATCAGGTAAATCTTTATCGATGACTTGATTTACCATGCTTACACCATCTTGGATAAAACTACCGTACAAAAAAGTTCTTGGAATAGTAGTAATTAAGCAAAGTAGCATAATATACAAAATGGTTTTACCGATTTTTTGAAAACGGAATAGCGCCATATCTTTAGGCGAGTATATGCTTTTTACGAATTGGGTAAATATGGACATAGATTCACTTCCTTTATGTATGTATAAAATCATTGTAACGTAGTAATCTAGAGAATCTCAAGATATATTATATTTACATATAGTGGAGATAACTAAATTTCTTTTATTAACTTTCTTCTTTTAAATAAGAAAAATACAATTGACACTTTTCTTTTCTATATGGTAAATTTATCTTACATTTCTTAAAGAGCATATCCGATAGGAATTCCTTTATTTGATATGTTGTTACATACATAATTGTGGACCCTTAGCTCAGCTGGTTAGAGCAGACGGCTCATAACCGTCCGGTCGTAGGTTCGAGTCCTACAGGGTCCATATCCATTTCACATGTTTATTATGTTAGCAGGAAGCTTCCTTGTAGAAGGAAGCTTTTTTTACGGAATATATGAGCATTTTAATTGAAAAGAAGTGGGGATTTTGCTACTTTAATGATAGCAAGACAATGTGATTTATTTGTTTGCACCCTATGGCAATTAGGGTAGAATGAAGTTGTATGTCACTTAAGTGGCAATACATAAACTGGGAGGAATATAACAATGGCAAAACACGAATTACCAAATTTACCTTATGCGTATGATGCTTTAGAGCCTCACTTTGACAAAGAAACAATGAACATCCATCATACAAAACATCACAACACGTACATTACAAACTTAAACGCTGCTTTAGAAGGTCATGCAGAATTAGCTGACAAAAGCGTAGAAGAATTAGTTGCAAACTTAAACGAAGTACCAGAAGCAATCCGTACAGCAGTACGTAACAATGGTGGCGGACATGCTAACCATACATTCTTCTGGACAATCCTATCTCCAAACGGCGGAGGACAACCTGTAGGTGAACTTGCAACTGCAATTGAAGCAAAATTCGGTAGCTTCGATGCATTCAAAGAAGAATTCGCAAAAGCTGGCGCAACTCGCTTCGGTTCTGGTTGGGCTTGGTTAGTAGTAAACAATGGTGAGTTAGAAGTAACAAGCACTCCAAACCAAGATTCTCCTTTAACTGAAGGTAAAACGCCAGTTATCGGTTTAGATGTTTGGGAGCATGCTTACTACTTAAACTACCAAAACCGTCGTCCAGACTACATCGGTGCATTCTGGAACGTTGTAGATTGGAACGCTGCTGAAAAACGTTACCAAGAAGCAAAATAATTGTAACAAATATAGAAAAAGCTAGGGGAGAGCCCCTAGCTTTTTTCTATGCTTTCCTTTTACATAATTGGGCTTGTCTTTGGAAGACTAGAACATGAAGTAAAGGAGAGTTGTGTATGAAATGGAAACATATAATTGGTGACGTTGAAGTGAATCGGGATTTAGTGTTATTGCTCCTTATAGGAGGTTTATACACGCTCGCAATTTCTTTATCGAATACGTTTGTAAATATTTATTTATGGAAACAAACACAAAATTATGTGAATCTTGGCTTGTATAATTTAGCCAGCGTGGTATTACAGCCTCTCACATTTCTTGTAGGGGGGAAATTAGCGAAACGTATCGATCGCTCGATTTTATTACGAATAGGGGTAGGAACGCTCGCAATTTTTTTTATCGTTGTCTTAGTAGCAGGGAAAAGTGCTTCTCAGTATATTCTATTAATGGGGGCTCTTTTAGGAGTAGGATACGGTTTTTACTGGTTGGCTTTTAACTTATTGACATTTGAAATTACAGAACCAGAAACAAGAGATTTCTTTAATGGGTTTCTTGGACTTCTTACATCCTTCTCTGGGATGATTGGACCAATAGCAGCAGGATACACAATTTCACGTATGGAGAAATGGAGTGGCTATACTGTTATATTCTTTCTTTCATTAGTTCTATTTGCAATTGCTGTCGTCTTAAGCTTCTTTTTATCTAAAAGAGAATGTGAAGGGCGTTATGAAATCGTGCAAGTATTGAAAGAACGACGGATTGATAAAAATTGGGGAAAGATTACACGAGCTCATTTTTTCCAAGGATTGAGAGAAGGGACGTTTATTTTTGTCATTTCAGTATATGTTTATTTAGCAACTAATAGTGAGTTCGCATTAGGGAAATACAGTTTAGTGAACTCTGCTGTATCCTTTGTATGTTATTACTTAGTTGCTCGTATGTTAAAGAAGGAGTGGCGAAAAAAAGCAATTTTACTTGGGGGCATTATTTTATATGCTGTCGTCTTTTTAGTTATTTTCAATGTTACATACACGAAATTACTTATTTATGCGGCATGTATTGCGATTGCATATCCTATTTTACTTGTTCCGTACGGATCAATGACATATGATGTAATTGGTAGAGCGAAAAATGCGAGAGAATGGCGTGTGGAATATGTCGTTGTTCGGGAGTTATGGTTAAACGCCGGAAGAATCTGTTCCATTTTAAGTTTTTTATGTGCTGTACTATTCTTTCCACCTGAAAAAAGTTTACCTTACTTATTATGTATTTTAGGTGCTGGACATTTTCTTATTTATTTTGCAGTTAAAAATGTCAAATATGATGAGGGAAATGCGAGTAAAACAAGTGTTGTAACGCAAGAGAACGCGCAAAACCAAACTGAACCAGAAGGTTAACTTCTCGTTTGTTTTATGCTAGAATAGAAAAAGATGTAAGACAGCAGTGAGGACACCTGTATGAGGGTGTCCCTTTCACATTACATAGCTGTTGGTAGAGGGGGTTTGTATGAGCAAGAAGCAGAAGCAAAATAAGAAAAAGACCCACGTTCCTTTTCGATTAAACGTGTTGTTTTTCTGCGTGTTTTTAATGTTCTCCGCGGTTATTGTAAGGCTCGGATATGTACAAATTGTTCGCGGTGAAGAATATAAGAATGAAGTGGAGAAGAAAGAAAACTCAACGATAAGTAATCCTGTACCGCGTGGGAAAATATTTGACCGTTATGGGCGACCTGTAGTAGATAATGCAGCCATTCGTACTATTACATTTACAAAAATGAAGGGATCAACTGCAGAGGATCGCTTAGAAACAGCGAAAAAGCTAGCAGATTTGATTGAAGTACCGACAGATAAATTAACAGATCGCGATAAAAAAGATTATTGGCTTGCTATGCATAAAGAGGAAGCTAAAGAAAAAATTACGAATAAAGATCGTCAAGAGTTTAAAGATAAAAAAATTGATGATAAAGAATTAGACGAGCGTCAGAGAAGTCGTGTAACAGAAGAAGAGATTAATCAATTATCCGCCAAAGATCTAGAAATACTAGCGATTAAGAGTAAGATGGACGGCGGATATGCAATGACACCTCAAGTTATTAAAAAGGATGCTACAGAAAAGGAATATTCGATTATTAGTGAAAACCTAGCAGCATTACCAGGTGTAGATACGAATGTTGATTGGGAGCGAAAATATACGTACGATGATTTATTCCGAAGTGTACTTGGTGGGGTGTCGACATCTGATGAAGGCTTACCGAGAGAAAGACTAGATTACTATCTTGTTCGTGATTACAATCGAAATGACCGAGTAGGAAAAAGTTATCTTGAACAACAGTATGAAGATAGCCTGCATGGTACGAAAGCAGAAGTTAGAAATGTTACAGATAAAAACGGTAATATTTTAGAAACGATTAATGTATCAAAAGGACAAAGTGGTAATGACCTGAACTTAACAATTGATATGGAATTACAAAAGCGCGTGGAAGATATTCTTGCGAAGAATTTAATGAGGTTTAAAGGAAGTGAACCTCTTTTAGATCGCGCATTTGTTGTAATGATGAACCCAAAAAATGGTGAAGTTTTATCTATGGCGGGGAAACAATTAGTTAACGAAGATGGTCAAACGAAAGTAAATGACTTTGCATTAGGTACCATGACAAGTTCTTATCCGATGGGGTCAACTGTAAAAGGTGCAACAGTACTTACTGGATATCAAACTGGTGCGATTCAACCAGGGGCAGTACAATTGGATGAACCAATTAAATTAAAAGGTACACCTACGAAGTCGTCTTGGAAAACGATGGGATACATTAATGACCTTACAGCTTTAAAAATGTCTTCTAACGTTTATATGTTTAAAACAGCGATGAATATCGCCGGTGTTCCATATGTGAGAGGTGGTACGTTAGATATACCTCAAAAAGCATTTGATACGATGCGTTATTATTTCGGACAGTTTGGACTTGGTGTAAAAACAGGAATTGATTTACCGAATGAATCTGCTGGTCAGATGGGTAAGAGTAGTCAACCAGGTTTCTTACTAGATTTATCAATTGGACAGTATGATACGTATACACCGCTTCAATTAGCGCAATATATTTCGACGATTGCCAATGGCGGATATCGTATGCAACCACAAGTTGTAAAAGAAATTCGTCAACCGGCAGTGAAACCAGATGAAGTTGGGAAAGTTGTTCAATCTATGGAACCGAAAGTATTAAATCGTATTGATATGCCGGAATCGCAAATTAAACGCGTTCAAGAAGGATTTAGACAAGTGTATAATGATTCAGGTGGTACAGCTACAAAGTACTTTACAGGTGCAAAATATAAAGCTGCTGGGAAAACTGGTACAGCTCAAACTGTGTATGGTGGAGATAAAGAGATTGGTAGAAATGCAAAAGGTGAACGTGTGGAAACATATAACTTAACATTAGTAGGTTATGCGCCACTTGAAGATCCAGAAGTAGCATTCTCTGTTGTCGTTCCATGGGTACATGATGATAAGACTGGTATTAATGGATATATTGGTCGTGAAATTATGGACGCTTACTTTGATTTGAAAAACAAAGAAGTAAATGGTGAAGCTCCAAAAGATGATAAAGACAATAAAAACAAAGATCAAGATGATGAATAAAAAAGTTGTAAAAAAGCACACTATATGAAATAATCTGTACCCTTTGTAAAGGACATTTTGAAAAAAGTTAGGCAACATCAAGAAGATGGTTTCTGTATCCAACAGGAGTCATCTTTTTTAAATTCCATTGATATCTATAATGATTATAATACGTCATATATTTCTTAATCTCTTGTTTCAATTCATTAAAGGACACGCAAGGTTTTATATGAGCTTCATCTTTCAGATGACCAAAAAATGATTCTTGTGGGGCGTTATCCCAACAGTTTCCTCTTCTTGACATGGATTGTCCTAGGTTTAGCTTTTTAACTAGCTTTTGATAGGTAGGGCTTGTGTAGTGGGATCCTTGATCTGAATGAATATAAGCACCTTCAGTCAATCGAATCCGCGGATTCCTTTTTAGTTTATGGAGAGTTGTCGTTACGAGCTCTAATGTCATCTGTTCTGAAACATGGTAAGCTAAAATTTCATTAGTTGAGCCGTCTAAAATTGTAGATAAATAGGCCCTTTGATTCTTACCGTAAACTAAATAGGTGATATCTGTAAGAAGTGTTTTCCCTGGGGTATTTTGTTTAAATTCCCGATTTAATTGATTTGGTACTATTCGATGTTCTTTTGTAGCTTTAAGCATTCTTTTATAAGGATTCGCTTTGCGAACCGGACAGATAATCTCGTATTTCTTCATAATTCTACGGATACGCTTTAAATTGTAGACAACTTGAAACTGACCCGCCAATGTCATCTTTATCTGACGAGCCCCTTTGTTTCTATTTCTAAATCGAAGTGCTTTTAATATGGTTTCCTTCAAGATTTCATCTCGATCACTCTTTTGTTTCCGTTGTTCTTGAGATGAAACTGAAAAGTAATTATAGTATCCCGAACGGGATACACCAGCTACTTTACACAAATGACTGACCATATTCCTTAAGTTGTATTTCATGATGACAGAACGAATCAAGATGAATTTCTGACTAGGTGGTAGTGTTATTTCCTTCTCATCCTCCCTTCCATAAGTTTGATTTTTTTTAGCAATTCGTTTTCCGCCTTTAGTAAGTTTCGTTCGGCTTCTAAACGGGCATACTTTTCTTCTAACGTAAGCTCTCTCTCAAGAGTTCTTCCAGCGTTTTCGATACGTGTATCCCTTAAACCCAATACACCATTTTTTCTATAAGCAGCACGCCATCTACTTCCCGATGACATAACTCGTTTCATTCCAATCATATCTATATCAAAACCACATTCTTCAAAAATATTTCGAGGTAGCTTTCCTTTTTCATTTTCCTCAATAAAAATATGCTTAAATTCCTCTGTATAAGTGATACCTTTCTGACTTACAGATTTTACGTATAGGTTATTTGATAGAATTTGAATTTCTCTTTCTGTAAATAGTTTTTTTGTCATTTTCAACATTCTCCGATCCCAATTTTCCTTTTATTATACAAGAAATACCCTATAGAATAGACTTTTTTCAAGTGTCTATTCTATAGGGTACATTTTAGAAAAGATAGTGTGCTTTTTTTTATGGTTTATGCATATCGTGTAATAAATGTGGACAAGTATACAACATTTAAAAAACGCGGCCCTATAAATGATACTTGTATATGGTGGGATAGGGGATAAATATTTTATAGGGAAATCATCAGAGGAAATGAATAGCTACTACTGAATTAAAATTGTATCGTATGTTGATTTTTGTGGAACTTTACAAAACTTTTACAAACAATTAAAACCGAATTAATAGTTTAGCAGTATTCTTATATCTGTAATCCTGTTATTTCCGGTTACTTCTAGGAGGAAGAACACGTGAAATGGATGCATACACCGATTAAGATTTTCGTATTATCAATATGGTTCCTCTGTTTTGAAATGTCTACTGCATTTGCTTTAAATGATACGGGAGAAGTGAGAGTTGATGGATCCTCAACGGTTTTTCCTATTATAGAAGCAGTAGCGGAGGAATATACAAAGGTGCATCCAGACGTGAAAATTTCCATCAGTATTTCTGGAACTGGGGGAGGATTTAATCGTTTCAGTAAAGGAGAAGTAGATATAAATAATGCTTCGAGAGTAATGAAACAAGTCGAGAAAAATGAAATGAAGAAAAACTCTATTCAGTTCACACCTTTTGAGGTTGCTAACGACGGTCTTACGATTGTTGTGAATCGCCATAATACATGGGTAGACGATATGTCAGTAGACGAGTTACGACTACTTTGGAGTGAAAATGGAAGAGAGAAGCGATGGTCACAAATTCATTCAACATGGCCACGTGAACAAGTGAAGTTTTATGCACCAGGCGTAGACTCTGGTACGTATGATTATTTTCAAAATGTCATCTTACAAAATCATCGCATTGTAAAAAAAGTCTCTTTGTCTGAAGATGATCAAGTTATTATGCAAGGGGTAATGAATGATAAACATGCCATTGCTTTTGTAGGATATGCTTATTATATGGCTAATCGAGATAAGGTGAAAGCAATAAAAGTAAATGGTGTATTTCCGACGAAAGAGACCATTCAATCAGGTAAGTATAAGCCGTTATCTAGGCCGCTACTTGCTTATGTGAATAATGCATCTATCCGAAATAAAATGAATGTAGCAAACTATGTTGAGTTTATGATTCAGCATGTCGGTAACCTCGCTGAAGAGGTCGGGTATGTAAAATTACGAAAAGAAAAATACAATGAACAGCTGCGTATGTTAACAGAAATAAAAAGGTAATGTCAGGGTGGAAAGGGGTTTTCATCTTTGGCTCATAATGACAAAAGTCAAATTACATTTTCTGTACAACATTTGATTGAAAGAAATACAAAACAAAGAAAAAAAAAGCAGCGAATCAATCGAATAGTGCCTTTATTACTAAAAATAATTGCTAGCGTTTCTATTGTGACGACACTTGGAATTGTTTTTACGCTCTCTAATGAAACAATCATGTTTTTTCAAAAAATATCATTATACTCCTTTTTGACGGAGAAAGAATGGTTACCATTTTTTGAAGACCCTAAATTCGGTATATTACCACTCATATGTGGAACGTTCCTTATAACTGCAATTGCTATGTTTGTAGCAATTCCTATCGGTTTAGCGTGTGCCGTATTTTTAAGCGAATATGCTTCAAATAGTGCACGGAAAATATTAAAGCCGATGTTAGAGCTATTAGCAGGTATCCCGACAATTGTATATGGTTTTTTTGCATTAACAATTGTTACGCCGCTTTTACAAAGGCTTATACCAGATTTACAGTTTTTTAATGCGATTAGTCCAGGAATCGTTATCGGATTTATGATGATGCCTACAGTTGCATCTCTATCTGAAGACGCGATGAGAGCTGTGTCGAAAGGGACGAAAGAAGCTTCATTAGCACTCGGAGCGACGCGGTTTGAAATGGTAAAACAAGTGGTGTTTCCGTCCGCTTTTACAGGGATTATGGCAGCAATTATATTAGCGGCTTCTCGTGCAATTGGTGAAACGATGATTGTTGTAATTGCAGCAGGATCCACACCGAATGTATCGCTTGATCCGACACATTCTATTCAAACGTTAACAGCCTATATTGTGCAAGTAAGTTTAGGTGATGCTCCGCATGGAACGATTACGTATTACAGCATGTATGCTGTAGGTGCAACGTTATTTTTGTTTACCTTTATTATGAACATCATTTCGCAGTCTATTATGCGCCGTTTTAGGAGGATGACATAATATGCGAATGTTGAATCATAAAAAAATACAAAAAAACATGGCATCACGCTTTTTAAAAGATCGAATTTACAAATTGTTATTTTATATAGCAATTTTATTTTCAATGGTAATTTTGTTTTTGTTACTGTTTCAAATTGTTGAAAAAGGTATAAGTTATCTTTCAATAAATTTCTTTACAAATTTCGCTTCACGTAATCCGAAAGAAGCTGGTATTGCTGCAGCTTTGTCAGGGACAATATTATTTATGAGTATTGTTATACCTGTTTCTTTTATATTTGGAGTTGGAACAGCACTTTATTTAGAGCAATATGCGAAGGAATCTCTATTTAAAAAAATAATAGAGATTAATAATCAAACGTTAGCAGGAGTACCATCCGTTGTATTTGGATTGCTTGGTTTAACTATTTTTGTATATGCTCTTCATTTAGGAGAGAGTATAGTTGCAGCAGCACTGACGATGAGTCTACTCGTTTTACCAACAGTTGTTGTGGCGAGTCAAGAAGCAATTCGATCAGTACCAAGTGTATTATTAGAGGGTTCTTACGGATTAGGTGCTACGAAGTGGCAAACGATGTATCAAATTGTATTGCCATATGCTTTCCCAGGGATTATAACGGGCTGTACGTTAGCGATATCAAGAGCAATTGGAGAAGCTGCACCACTATTAGTTATTGGGGCACTTGCGTTTGCAAATTATGTTCCATTTAGTATGTTTGATAGATTTACAGTTCTACCAATTCAAATTTTTAATTGGATGAGTAGGCCACAAGAAGAATTTCAGTATGTAGCAGCAGCTGGGATGATTGTTTTGTTAGGTTTGTTGCTATTTATTAATATATTTGTTTTATGGTTACGAAATCGAAAATAAGTTGGAAGTGGATGAAAGGGGAATTCAAATGGTAGCAACAGTAGTAAATGTACAGGTGAAAAACGAAGAGAAAATCGAGACTGCGCCAAAGAAGGTAGTATTTGATACGAAAAACTTAAATTTATGGTATGGGGAAGACCATGCTTTAAAAGATATTAATTTAAGTATTCATGAGAATGAAGTTACAGCCATTATCGGTCCAAGTGGCTGTGGTAAATCAACTTACTTAAAAACATTAAATCGCATGGTAGAATTAGTACCGATTGTTCGAACTACAGGTGTAATTGAATATAGAGAACGCAATATATTTGATAAATCATATCCAGTTGAAGAATTAAGAACGCATGTAGGAATGGTGTTCCAAAAGCCAAATCCATTTCCAAAATCTATTTATGAGAATGTAGCATACGGTCCAAAAATCCATGGTATTCGTGACAAAAAGACATTAGATGAAATTGTTGAAAAAAGTTTACGTGGAGCAGCGATTTGGGATGAGTTAAAAGATCGTTTGCACGATAATGCATACGGTTTATCTGGTGGACAGCAACAGCGTCTATGCATCGCACGCTGCTTAGCTATTGAGCCAGACGTTATTTTAATGGATGAGCCAACATCGGCATTAGACCCAATTTCAACATTAAAAGTAGAAGAATTAATTCAAGAGCTAAAGAAAGATTTTAGTATTGTTATCGTAACGCATAATATGCAACAAGCAGCGCGTATTTCAGACAAAACAGCTTTCTTCTTAAGCGGGGAAGTTGTGGAGTATACAGATACAAACAAATTATTTACGACTCCTTCAGATAAGCGTACAGAAGATTATATTACAGGTCGCTTTGGTTGATATCGTTTCAAAGCTAAGAGCAAATGCCCTCTTAACAGAGGGCATTTCTTATTTTATCTTACTGTTAATAGAGAACTAATACTTCTCCTTATCTTAAGGTTTATTACAAGCGCAAGAGGCTATGTAGGAGATTTACCCCGCTATTTGCGGGCAGTAAGACCCCCACCTTAAAATTTAGCGAAAGCAAAGAAGTTAGGGAGGGGATCTTGCTGCCTATCAAATCCCGATTGATGAGGGTTGATTAAAGTTTCACTTTTATATAATGGCACATAATATTGAGGGGGAAGAAAAATGGTAAGAGAACAGTTTCAAGGTGATTTAAAAGCGTTACAGCAAAAGGTGATCGAGCTTGGAGAATTAGCAAATGCGGCTTTATTGATGGCTATGGAAGGTCTGCATACAAGGGATGTAGAGAAAGCGTTAGAGGTCATTGATGGTGATTACCGCATGGATAATTTAGAAGAGGAAATAAACGATCTTGCGCTTATGCTCATTACGAAGCAGCAACCTGTAGCAAGTGACTTAAGAAGGATTTTTATTTCAATTAAAACAGCGACAGATTTAGAGCGTATTGCAGATCATGCTGTTAATATTGCAAAGGCTACAATTCGTCTTGGGGAAAAAGAAGTGGCTGTTAGTTTGCACAACCTGGATGAAATGTTTGCGGTTGCAAATGAGATGTTGCATTTAGCGCTAGAAGCATATGAACAAGAAAATTTAACTTTTGCGAAACAAATTGCTGAAATGGATGATTCCGTTGATGAAATATATGGAAAAGCAATTCGTGAGTTTATATCGTCGGTTCCGGAACAACCAGAAGCAATTACGCAAATTACACAATTATCATTTGTCGCGAGATATATTGAGCGTGTAGCAGATCATATTACAAATATTGCTGAAAATGTCTTTTATTTAGTAAAAGGAAAGCATTATTTATTGAATGAGTAGGAATAAAAGCAGGTGATGAGAAATCACCTGCTTTTTTTAGTCAAAACATGACAAAAAAAACTCGTTGTTTCCTTTAGTTTATGATGATAAGATGTATCATAATGTAATGGAAAAATTAGTATATATGTTTGTCGTTAATAAGTATTATTTACCAATTTATAGTAAGCGCTTTCTTGTTGTTTGAAACATACGTTTTTATAGGTGAGAAATTTAATTATATGGTCTTCTAAATGAGGATTTGTTTAACTAATCAAGTTTATGCTGCTAGTTCATGTGGGATAGGGAATATACATATGGTATATGGAGTTACTGAACATTATATAAGTGGAGGCTGAAGTATATGAAGGGGGTTATTTTAGCTGGAGGAAAAGGAAGACGCCTTAGACCATTAACATGCAATACTCCAAAGCCGATGTTACCATTATTAGAAAAACCAGTTTTAGAATATAATATTGAGTTATTACGTCAGCATGGTATTCGTGAAATTGCAATTACTGTTCAATATATGAGTACGACCATTAAGCAATATTTTGGTGACGGTAGTAAATGGGGAGTTAACTTGTATTATTTTGAAGACTCTCCTCCGCTTGGCACAGCAGGGAGTATTAAACAAGCAGAACAATTTTTAGATGAAACATTTGTTGTGATAAGCGGGGATGCATTAACTGACTTTCAATTATCAGAAGGAATTAGGTTTCATGAACAAAAGAAAAGAATGGTAACAATGTTTGTGAAAGAAGTAGAAAATCCACTCTCATTTGGATTGGTTGTAATGAATAAAAACCAGGAGGTTACACGATATATAGAAAAGCCGGGCTGGAATGAGGTAGTATCTAATGTTGTGAATACAGGCATATATATTATGGAGCCAGAAATCTTTTCTTACATACCGCCTAGGCAATTTTTTGATTTCAGTCATGATGTGTTTCCATTATTGGCAAACAAAAATTTGTTATTCGCATATTTGTCAGAAGGTTATTGGTTAGATATCGGCACATTTAATCAATATCGACAAGCACAATTTGATTTGTTAACGAAAAAGTTACAAGTACCTATTCCTTATACAGAAGTATTACCTATGGTATGGATGGGGGAAGGGGTGACGATTGGTAAAGGGACGAAAATTCATGGCCCCTCTTTTATTGGAGAAGGAGCAAAGATTGGTACAGGAGCTGTAATTGAGCCATATTCTATTATTGGGAAAAATAGTATCGTTTCAAGTTATTCTCATCTTCAAAAAAGTATTGTTTTTGCGAATGCCCACATTGGGAAGTATTGTGAACTATTAGAAACGACAATAGGAGAGCGTACAATAGTTGAAGATGATGTTACACTGTTTCAAAAAAGTGTTGTAGCGGATCACTGTCATATCGGGAGAAGTACGGTAATTAAGCAAAAAGGAAAACTATGGCCTTATAAGGCGATTGATAGTCATTCGATAGTAGGAGCGGCTGGTATTCAAGAGAGTGAAATGAGTGCAGGGTGGTTACAAAAAAGCCGCATTGTAGGAAGAGGGAATGTTGAAATTACTCCCCAGTTTATCGTGAAGATTGCGATGGCGTATGGTTCTCTTTTTGAAAAAGGAGAAAGTATATTAATTGGAAGTCAAGAAAATATAGAAACAACCTCTTATAAAAATTTATTTTTACATGCTATTCATGGTATAGGGATTCATACGATGGAATGTAAAGAAATGAACGAGTCACTTTTTCAATATAGTGTTCATCATTTGCAATGTGCAGGTGGTGTTTTCATTCAAGTGGAGAATGAGAATGAGATTGTTATAAAGTTATACGGTCAAGCTGGCATGCCGTTAACGTATAAGCAGCAAAAAGAGATAGAACAAATATATATGTCCGAATTGTTTTATTACGTGCAGGAGAAAGAAATGGGGCGTAATAAGCTCGTTCATGTTTCTATGAATGAGTATATAGAAGTTATATTGGAGCATATTGATATCGAGAAAATACAGATGCAGAAGTTTCATCTTCTTATTAATAAGAGAAATGATACGTTGCAACATTTACTTATGCTCTTTCTGCAAAGACTTGGTTGTACAGTTACATGGATTTATGCAAGCGAACAAAAAGATCATGTGAAAGCTTTGATGAAATCAAGTAAAGCGAATATGGCTCTTATGTTTTCGGAGAAAGGAAATCATTTCGAGTTATACGATAAACATAGTAATATTTACCAAGGTACAGATTTTGAAGAGGTAGATATTCCAGATTTCTTGCTCGAATCGACAGGAAATATTTACCCAATGTCTTTGAAGTTAGGAGAATGTTATCTTCTATTTTATACGCAGGATGAAAGAAAATCGTTTCAAGTGAGGTGGAAGCGAGATATTTTATATCGGATTGGAAAATTATTCGAGCTAATAGCATTGCAAGGAAAAACGTTTCTCAGCATAGTAGAGCAATCACCTCCGCTCTATTTACTTTATGATGAAGTGGTATGTTCATGGAATGAAAAAGGGGAAATTATGAGGAAATTATTGGATGATATAGAAAGGAAGGGAGAAGGGATATTTGAAGGAGTGCAGTTCAAATATACTGAAAAAGAGTGGTCTTATATCGTTTCTGACATAAAACAACCAAAATTTTTGGTGTATTCACATGCTAGAAACCCAGTAATAGCAAGGGAAAATATGAAAAATCTTATAGAAAAAATTAGACAATATCAAAAGGTGTAGAATTTTTATTTTAAAAGTGGTATTATAGTATAGTCTGATTTAAGTTATTAGTACTGGAGGGAAATAAGAATGCGTGTGAATATTACTCTAGCATGTACAGAATGCGGAGATCGTAACTATATCTCAAAGAAAAATAAACGTAACAACGCTGAGCGTATCGAGCTTAAAAAGTATTGCAAGCGTGACAAGAAGTCTACGTTACACCGTGAAACAAAGTAAGCAGTAGGAATATTTTCCTACTGTTTCTTTTTTTATTCGATTCCTATGTTAAAAGTGATACACTATCAGCATAGAGTAAAGTGTCACTGTAAGGGGGAGAATGTGTGAAAGCAGAGAAAGTACGTTTGCGTAAACAAATAATAGAACACATGAATTCTTTATCAGAAGAACAGTATACAACTTTATCAGAACAGATTGTATTTTCGTTGTATGCGCAAAAAGAGTGGGTTGAAGCTAAAACAATTGGAATTACTCTTTCAATGGAAAATGAAGTGAATACATATCCTATTATCGAAAAAGCTTGGGAAGAAGGAAAGAAAGTTGTAGTTCCTAAGTGTAATAAAGGAACAAGAACGATGTCCTTCCGGCAAATTAATAATTTTGATCAATTAGAAACGGTGTATATGAATTTACGTGAACCGATTCCCGGGCTTACGGAAGAAGTGAATATGGATGAAATTGATCTTCAAATTGTCCCAGGCGTAGCTTATACAGAACGAGGAGAGCGAATTGGGTACGGCGGTGGCTATTATGATCGTTATCTCGTGCATTATAAAGGGAAAACGCTGTCATTAGCGTATGATTTTCAAATGGTAAAACACATTCCGGTAGAGCCATTTGATAAAAACATAGAAAAAATTATTACAGAAAAAGGAACACTGCTTACAAATAAGCTTGTATAGACAAATAAAAATTGACGAGACTTTTTCTTCTTGATTATAATAAAATATGTGAACGTTTTCTTATTATAATTTTTTATAGTAAGTGAGCATAGAGGGTGATGAAATGGTATCTATTTATGATATTCAGCAATTGCTAAAGAAATTTGGTACGATTATTTATACGGGAGATCGAATTGCAGATTTACAATTAATGCAAGATGAATTGCGTGAATTAAATCAATCACAGCTAATCGATCCACAAGACTATCAAACAGCTTTATTTTTATTGAAGCAAGAAATTCAAAAAGAGCTAAATAAGAATTAGATAAAGGTAGGTAAGCAACATGGAAGAGAAATGGTTAGTTGGTGTTGACCTTGGTGGTACAACGATTAAATTAGCATTTATTAATGTGTACGGTGAAATTTTACATAAGTGGGAAATCCCTACGAATACAGGTGAGCAAGGAAAACATATTACACTTGATGTTGCGAAAGCAATTGATAAAAAGCTAGAAGAATTAGGCGAATTGAAGAGCAAGTTAATTGGTATTGGTATGGGAGCTCCTGGTCCTGTACATGTGGCGTCTGGAATGATTTATGAAGCGGTTAATTTAGGATGGAAAAACTATCCGCTAAAAGATTTATTAGAAGTAGAAACAGGATTACCTGTTGTTATTGATAATGATGCAAACTTAGCAGCGCTTGGTGAAATGTGGAAAGGTGCTGGTGAAGGTGCAAAAGATTTAATCTGTATGACACTTGGTACGGGCGTTGGTGGTGGTGTAATCGCCAATGGTGAGATTGTACACGGCGTGAGTGGTGCTGCTGGTGAGATTGGACATATTACAGTCGTTACAGAAAATGCTTTCCCATGTAATTGCGGGAAGTCTGGTTGCTTAGAAACAGTAGCATCTGCGACAGGTATTGTACGTGTTGCTATGCAAAAAATACAAGAGACTAATAAAGAGAGCATGTTGCGTTCTATGTTAGCTGAAGAAGGACGTATTACATCAAAAGATGTCTTTGAAGCACTTGGACAAGGTGATGAATTAGCAGGTGAAGTAGTAGAAAAAGTAGCCTCTTATTTAGGATTAGCTGTAGCGAACCTTTCTAGTACATTGAACCCAGAGAAAATTGTTATTGGTGGAGGCGTGTCTAAAGCTGGAGATGCGCTATTAGAACCAATTCAACGCTATTTCGAGCAATACGCTTTCTCACGTGCTGTAAAGAGCACGAAGTTAGCTATTGCAACACTTGGTAATGATGCAGGTGTTATCGGAGGAGCTTGGCTTGTAAAAAAGCACAAATACGAAGCGAAGATGATATAAGTTGTGAAATATGAAAAGAGGAAGGGGGAACCCTTCCTCTTTTTGTGTGAAATCTCGATGAAGAATAAAGTGTAAACGAATTAAGCTGCTGGTGGATACCCGTTATATAGAACAGTCATGATCGTAAACCATCCGAAAACGAGTACAGTTGCAATTGCAAAGCCGCTCGCGAAAAAGTTTTTTTCACGAAGTGTTCTAAGCGTAGCAAATACAGCTAACAGAGTGACAAGTGTAAAAATAATAACAAGGCCCATACAATATCCTCCTCTGTCTACCCATTTCTTATTATGAGTTTTTGGAATATTTACTCTTTTATATTGTACATGTTTTAAAAATGATTGTCGAGATAGCATCCTTTCTTTTCCTCAGAGAAAGAAATGTTGTATCATTAAAAGTAAGTTTAATAACTGGAGGAGATTTTCATATGAAATGGATACAAATGCCGTTAGGCCCATTACAAACGAATGCTTATATTTTAATGAACGATCAAAAAGAGTGCATTATCTTTGACCCTGGTCATGAAGGTGAAAAGCTCGTTACATATTTACAAGAAGAACAATTAAAACCATTAGCTGTTTTATTAACACATGCTCACTTTGATCATATCGGTGCTGTTGATGCGGTAAGAGACACTTTTCATATTCCTGTGTATGTACATAAAGAAGAAGCAGATTGGTTAGGAGATGCAACTGTAAACGGCTCTCAAATTTTTATGATGAACCGCAGTATTACAGCAAAACCAGCGGATCATATTATTGATGCAGAAGGTACATTAACAATTGGATCATTTAATTTTGAAATTTTTGAGACACCAGGACATTCTCCAGGAAGTATTTCTTATTATAGTAAAGAGGCGAATGCTGTATTCTCAGGAGATGTATTGTTCCAAATGAGCATTGGAAGAACAGATTTACCTGGTGGAAGTTTCGCTGAATTAATTGGAAGTATTGAAGAGAAATTATTTGTATTACCAGATGAAACAGCGGTTTTATGTGGACATGGTCCAGAAACAAGCATTGGCTTTGAAAAAGAAAATAATCCGTTTTTACAATAAGGAGTCATTATGGGAATGGAGCTCATTTTAAGAGAATGGATGGGGAAAGAAAAGGATTATTCAATTTCATATAGTACGTATATGAACCTTGTATTGTATACAGAAGGTCATGGATATTATATGAAAGAACGTGAAAAGATTGGAAGACAAGGGGATTTTTTTACAAGTAGCAACGTATCCTCTGTGTTTGCAAAAACTTTTGCTAAACTTTTTATTCGTCTTGTTGAAAATGGTGAAGTTGCTCCGAATATTTGTGAAATTGGCGGAGGAACAGGGAAGTTTGCCTATGATGTTTTACAAGAATGGAAGCAATTATCTCCAAAAACCTTTATTGATCTAAACTATTCAATGATTGAAGTGAGCCCTTTTCATAGAAAATTACAGCAGGAGCACCTTGGCTCATTTTCTAATGTATCGTACTATACCTCCTATAGTGAAATGGGAGATTCTTTCGAGGGAATTCTTTTTTCGAATGAGTTGTTTGATGCATTTCCTGTTGAAATAATTGAGAAAAGAAATGGTATGTTGTATGAAGTACGTATTACATATACAGAGGAAGGAAACCTTTCAGAAGTATGTAGGCCGTTAGATAAAAGAATTGGTCGCTATTTATTGAAATATAATATTCATATTGCTGAAGGGCAACGTTTTGAAGTACCAATTGTGATGGAGGAGTATATAAAAGAAATTGCGAAATGGTTTCAAAAAGGTATATGTATTACAGTTGATTACGGATACACAAAAGAAGAATGGATGTATCCAGCACACCGTGAAGGAAGTTTGCGAGGGTATTATCAGCATAAGCTAATACGTAACCCACTAGCGCATCCAGGTGAAATGGATCTTACTACTCATATTCATTGGGACGAGCTAAAGGAGATGTTTAGTATGCAAGGAATGAGTGCAGTATGGCATAAGAAACAATCTGAGTTCTTGTTAGCTGCAGGGATATTAGAACAGCTTACGAGCCATCAAGATATGAATCCTTTTTCTGAAACGCAAAAACAAAATCGAGCCGTTCGTTCTATGATTTTGAATGGAGGAGTAGGGAGTGCATTTGATGTTGTTATACATACAAAAGATATGCAACATTTACATTTGGATCGATATGTAACAATATAAAAAAACAAGACACAGTATATACTGTGTCTTGTTTTTTAATACGACTTATGTAGTATTATATATTTCCTCTCATGATATATATTTATATTAAAGATATGAGAGGAAATATATAGAATACGTTCTTTTTCTTCGATTATTAGTCCCTAACCTAATAATACGCGAACGAGTTGAATGATTGTTTCATTCTCTACTTTGTAATAAATTTCCAATCCTTTTCTTTCACTAGAAACGATTTTAGCGCTTTTTAATTTTGCTAAATGCTGTGAAATTGTAGATTGTGGCATGTTTAAGCCAGTATACATTGTAGAAACGTTGCTTGGACCGCGCTCGATTAATCCTTTTACGATACATAAACGAACAGGATGAGCTAGCACTTTTAATAATTCTGCATTACTTTCATATAGTTCTAATTCTTTTTGAAAGGTTTCTAACATGTTCTTTTCCACCTCCGTGTGAGCTATTATACCATACTATACATACCAAAAATTTAAAGAAAAGAAAATAGTTGTTGCAGAAAAAAAGTCCTAAAGTAAAGAAATTGTAAGAAAAGAGACCCTGATGTAAATAAAATAGGTAAATTAGCATGTTTTTGTAAAATGACATTTTTGGGTGAAAATTTCGATGTGTTTTAAAAATTGAAAGATATAGATATATTTGTAACACAATTTTATCATGATTTTCTTATTCTTTCAAATGAATATACAAAATTTTTAAAATAATATGACAAAGGAATTATAATGATATATATAGAATATAAAACAGGTTAAAAGAAAAGAAGTTGAATGTAATTCGCTTCTTTATGGTGATAATGAAATATTTGCTTACGGCTGATAAATCTTAGGATGATCAAGTCATTAGTCATTTATTCTAAAATTCATCTTTTAGCAACGTTAAAAACCTGTGATTCCATATGTTCTCATAAAAATCAATTGTCTCTTTTGCGGACATAAAAGGATTATTCAACGTAGAGGTTGTTTTCTGTACCATAAAGTTTTCGTATCCTAGTCCGTGGGCAAACTTAATCGTAGCATCCATACAGTACTCTGTTTGGGCGCCACAAAATTCAATGCAATTTACAGATAATTGATCTAAAATTTCTTTTAAGTTTGTTTTATAAAATGAATTTGCATGTGTTTTTCTTACAAAAAAATCTTGTTCTTGAACATCTAGATCGGTATGAATAGCCCAAAGTTCTTTCTCGGGTACTAAATCATCATCACAATGTTGAACAAAAAGGATTGGTTTATTTAATTTTCTGTATGAATAAATTCTTTTATTTACCTTTGTTGGTAAGTTCTGTAAATCAAATAAATGCTCCTCGCTATAACATACGCCATTTTGTAAATCGATAACGATTAAAATATCTGAACAAATATCCATTATTTTCACCCCTTTTTATTTCTTAATATATCAATTAATCCATTATTTAGAAATAGATGATATACTTTTATTTTTTTATGGACTATAAGAAAAGAAGAAATTCAAATGAATATAACTAAAACGCAGAAAAAGAAGATATGAAAACCTAATCTCATATCTTCTTTTTCTCTATGCATTTACAGGTTCTTCTACATAAGAAAGGGCATTTTCAAAATCGGATATTAAATCGTTAACATTTTCAAGACCGACTGATAACCGAAGTAATGAATTAGAGATTCCTCTTTCATCACGAGCTTCTTGCGACAGTGCTGCATGTGACATTTTTGCTGGATAAGAAAGAATTGACTCTACAGCTCCTAAACTAACTGCAAAAACAGGTAATTTTACTTTTGATAAAAATTGGCGGAGTGCATCTTCTGACTGCAAAGTAAACGATAAGACCGCTCCAGCTGATGTTGCTTGAGATTGTTGAATATCAAATCCGAGATGTGTTTGTAATCCCGGATAATAGACATTTTGTACTTTAGCGTGCTCTTGTAAATAATGTGCGATTTTATTGGCATTTTTAGCTGAATGCTCGAGGCGTACGTGCAATGTTTTTAGACCGCGAAGTACGAGAGAACAATCTTGAGGTCCTAAAATAGCACCGAATGCATTTTGTAAAAATCCAAGCTTTTGAGCGAGTTCTGCATCTTTTACTACTGCTAATCCGGCAGTAACATCACTATGACCAGCAATAAATTTTGTAGCACTATGAAGAACGACATCAGCTCCAAGTTCAAGTGGTTTTTGGAATAGTGGTGTCAAAAATGTATTATCAACAAAAGTAAGAGCGCCAATAGATTTTGCGAGTTTAGAAACCTCGCGAATATCTGTCACTTTTAAAAGTGGGTTAGAAGGTGTTTCTACATAAAAGAGCTTTGTATTTGGTTTCATGTTTTGTTTTATTTCTTCTAAATTGGTCATATCAACAAATGTATGTGAAACACCGTAACGGGAGAGTACCTCAGTTATCACTCGGTAAGTGCCTCCGTACACATCTTCTGAAATGAGTACGTGATCACCTTGTGAAAGAAGGAGGAATGCAGTGGAAATCGCTGCAATGCCTGATGCAAAGGCGAATCCTTTTGTTCCGCCTTCTAATAAAGTAATGATATCTTCAAGAGCTTCACGAGTTGGATTTCCTGACCTGCTATAGTCATATTTTCCGAACGTATCTACATCAAACTGGTGAAAAGTTGATGTGTTATAAATAGGAACGTTCACAGCGCCTGTTTGCGAGTCATGTTTATATTGGTTGTGTAGTAAGAGTGTATCTATAGAATAGCTCATATTCTTACACCTTCTTTTACGAGTTTAATGGCTTGCTTTAAGTCTTGAATTAAATCGTTACTATTTTCAATGCCAACTGAGAATCGAAGAAGACGATTGCATACGCCGTTTGCTGTTCTAATTTCTTCAGGAATATCAGCATGTGTTTGCGTTGCTGGATAAGTCATTAAACTTTCTACACCACCAAGACTTTCGGCAAATGTAATTAAGGATAAAGATTGTAAGAATGGATTAATCCAAGCTTCATCTTTAAGGCGGAATGAAATCATGCCGCCTCTTCCTGGATAAAATACATCTGTCACCCCGTCTTCATCATTTAAATACGCAACAACTGCTTTCGCATTTTCTTCATGTTGTCTCATGCGAAGCGCTAACGTTTTCATACCGCGAATTAATAACCATGAGTCAAATGGGCTTAAAACTGCACCTGATGCATTATGATAATGAGCGATTTCCTCGCAAAGTTCCTTTCCTTTTGCAACGACAAGCCCGCTTAGTACATCGTTATGTCCCCCTAAATATTTCGTTGCGCTATGAAGTACAATGTCAGCACCTTCTGTTAATGGTTGCTGTATATAAGGTGTGTAGAATGTGTTGTCTACAATAAGAAGTAGTCCGTGCCTTTTCGCTACAGTTGCGACAGCAGCAATATCAGTAACTTGCATTAATGGATTAGTTGGAGTTTCTATGAAAATAGCCTTCGTTTCAGTTGTGATAGCTTGCTCAATTTGTTTAATAGACTGTGTATTTACGTATCTACATCGAACATTCCACTTTTTTTCATGCTCAGAAAATAATCGATACGTTCCCCCGTATAAATCTTCAGATACAATAAGTTCGTCTCCAGAGCGGAATAGAGAAAGGACGAGGAGAACAGCCGCCATCCCTGAACTACAGGCATAACCTTGTTCGCCATATTCTAAGTCTGCGATCGCCTGTTCTAAAAGACCGCGAGTTGGATTGCCAGTTCGTGAATAGTCAAAGCCAGTAGATTTACCAATTCCTTCGTGGCGATAAGCGGTTGAGAAATAAACTGGTGGATTAACCGTTCCAGTTGTAGTTTCACTACGATTTCCGATTTGTGCTAGTTTTGTTTCGATTGTTGACATGTGAAAATTCCTCCTTTTTAAATTGAAACATTAAGTGAATATAAAATAAAAAAAGCCTTCTAAGAAGAAGGCTTTCGGTTTGAATAGAGTCTTCTTCTCATCTGTCAAATCTTTCACAATTTGCTGGAATTAGCACCTTATTAACAAAATGTTAATGGTTGCTGAGGCGTCACAGGGCCAGTCCCTCTACCTCTCTAGATAAGAATGTTCGTATGAAATTTTTATTATGTTTTTAACTTTACAATAAAAGATAATTGAATTGCAACTTTATTTTAAATAATTTTTATTTTTCCGCAAGTGTCATTGACTTTTAATTTTGTGCATGCTAAATTTATTAAAAAATTAACAAACATTGTTAAAAGGGGAACGCATTTCCTTTTAGCTACATAAATAAAATAATAAAGACAACTCTTATTGAGAGCGGTGGAGGGAAAGGCCCTGTGAAACCCGGCAACCTTCAAACGAAATGTTTGAAACGGTGCTAATACCTGCAAAACGAATGTTTTGCATAATAAGAGGAGGAACAATTATGTCCCCCTCTTCAAAGTGAAGAGGGGGTTTTTATATTGATAGAAATGAGGGAGATTCGTGAAATTACTAGATTTATTATCAAAAGGAATTGTAATAGGTGATGGTGCGGTTGGAACGTTATTGCATTCACATGGTTTGCAAAGTAGCTTTGAAGAATTGAACGTATCTGATCCAGATCTAATTATATCCATTCATAAACAATATGTAGCTGCTGGAGCAGATGTAATTCAAACGAATACGTATGGAGCAAATGAGGCGAAATTACGTATGTATGGTTTAGAAAATCAAGTTACAAAAATTAATAGAGCGGCAGTGAAATTGGCGAAAGCATCTGTGACAGATAAAAATGCAATTTTAGGAACAATTGGTGGTATGAAACATATCGGAGCTGTTACAACGACTGATATGGAAAGGGAGTTTATGTTACTTGAACAGGCGGGGGCTTTACTAGAAGAACAGGTTGATGGATTACTATTAGAAACTTTTTATGATGAATTTGAATTACTTCATGCTGTTAAAGTGTTGCGTAAGCAAACGAATATTCCGATTGTTGCGCAATTAGCGTTACATGAAGCAGGTACGACTCAAAATGGAAATGATGTCAATGAAATATTAAAGCAGTTTATAGATTACGGTGCAAATGTTGTTGGATTGAATTGTCAACTGGGGCCGCTTCATATGACGGAAGCTTTCAAAATGATATCGATTCCGCAAAATGGCTATTTATCAGCATACCCAAATGCAGGTCTCCCGAATTATGTAGAGGGACGTTACGTATATGAGGGAAGTCCAGCTTATTTTGAAGCAATGACACCGAATTTTATTGAGCAAGGTATTCGGTTATTGGGTGGCTGTTGTGGTACGACTCCAGAACATATTCAAAGTATGAAGCGCGCTGTTGCGAATATTACCCCTGTAATAGAAAAAGAAACGATTCAAAGGCCAAAAGTCGTTCATACGCATGAGAAACGTTCGAAGGCTCACGTCACTCTAGCAGAGAAAGCAAAAAAACAAACGACAGTTGTAGTGGAATTAGATCCACCGAAAACGTTAGATACACAGCGTTTTTTTGAAGGAGCAAGAGCGTTAAAAAGAGCGGGAGCAGATGCTATTACTCTAGCAGATAATTCATTAGCATCGCCTCGTGTCTCTAATATGGCGATGGGTGCGTTATTAACGAAGCATGATATCCCAGTATTGACGCATTTAACGTGTAGAGATCATAACGTCATTGGACTACAATCTCATTTGTTAGGTTTATCGGCGTTAGGGATGGAAGAAGTGTTAGCTTTAACTGGTGATCCAGCGCGCGTTGGTGATTTTCCCGGTGCCACTTCTGTATATGATTTATCCTCTATTGAGCTTATTAAAATGATTAAAGAAATGAACGATGGACGTTCAATTTTAGGGAAATCAATTGGACCGGCGACAAGGTTTTCTGTAGGCGGCGCATTTAATCCTCACGTGAGGCACTTAAAAGCAGCAGTTAAGCGAATGGAACGAAAAATAGATGCTGGAGCGGAGTATTTTTTAACTCAGCCAATTTACGATATCAAGTTAATTGAAGAAGTGTATGAAGCGACAAAGCATTTGGAACAACCTATTTTTATTGGAATTATGCCGTTAGTAAGTAAGCGGAATGCAGATTTTCTTCATTTTGAGGTGCCGGGTATTACTCTTCCTGAAGAAATAAGAGAGAGAATGGATGGACATGAAACGAAAGAGGCAGCAATTGAGGAAGGGATTCGCATTTCACAAGAATTGGTCGACGCAGCGATGAAATATTTTAATGGTATTTATCTTATTACACCATTTTTAAAGTATGAAATTACAGAACATCTTGTTAAATATGTAAGAGAAAAGCAAGAAGTGAAAGAAGGTATTAATTGATGAAGTGTATAGAAGAAAAATTGAAAAATAGCATTTTAATATTAGATGGTGCAATGGGGACAATGATTCAGCAAGAGGATTTAACTGCTGAAGATTTCGGAGGAGAAGAGTACGAGGGCTGTAATGAATATTTAGTGGAAACAAGACCAGACGTTACTTTAAAGATTCATAAAGCTTATATTGAAGCTGGAGCGGATATTATTGAAACAAATACATTTGGGGCAACGAATATTGTACTAAGTGATTATGAGCTGTCTCATTTAGATGAAGAACTAAATGAAAAGGCAGCACTTTTGGCGAAGCAAGCTGTTAAAGAAAGCGGGAATGAAGTATATGTTGCGGGAGCGATGGGACCAACAACGAAAGCAATTAGTGTTACTGGTGGTGTGACTTTTGAAGAATTGATTGAGGCTTATACAAGGCAGGCACGAGGATTATTAAAAGGAGAAGTTGATGTATTACTCGTTGAGACGAGTCAAGATATGCGTAACGTGAAAGCAGCTTATATTGGAATTCAAGCTGCTTTTGAAGAACTGAAAAAAACGGTTCCTATTATGATTTCAGGTACGATTGAGCCAATGGGAACGACTCTGGCTGGGCAAACAATTGAAGCTTTTTATTTATCAGTAGAACATATGAAACCATTATCTGTTGGGTTAAACTGTGCGACTGGTCCGGAGTTTATGAGGGACCATATTCGTTCACTATCTGATTTATCGGAGTGTTACATTTCTTGTTATCCAAATGCAGGTCTTCCTGATGAAGATGGACATTACCATGAATCTCCATCTTCTCTTGCTGAAAAGGTGAAGCGATTTGCTGAAGAAGGGTGGGTTAATATTATTGGTGGTTGTTGTGGCACGACACCAGAACATATAAAAGCAATGAAATCCGCGCTAGCATCTCTTAAGCCTCGTGACCATCATGAGAGAGAAGGACATGGAATTAGTGGATTAGAAGCACTGCAATATGATGAGTCTATGAGACCGTTATTTGTAGGTGAAAGAACGAATGTTATTGGGTCACGTAAATTTAAACGATTAGTAGCAGAAGGGAAATTTGAAGAGGCTGCTGAAGTGGCAAGAGCGCAAGTGAAGAAAAATGCTCATATTATTGATATTTGTATGGCAGATCCTGATCGCGATGAAATAGAAGATATGGAAAACTTCTTAGCAGAAGTTACGAAAGTTTTAAAAGTACCGATTATGATTGATTCAACAGATGAAAATGTGATGGAGCGAGCTCTTACTTATATTCAAGGAAAAGCTGTTATTAATTCAATTAATTTAGAAGATGGAGAAGAACGATTTAAAAAAGTGACACCGCTTCTTCAGAAGTATGGTGCTGCTATAGTTGTAGGAACAATTGATGAAGACGGTATGGCGGTTAGTGCGGAGCGAAAGATAGAAATTGCGAAAAGAAGCTATGAATTACTTACAAAGAAGTATGGGATACGCCCGTCAGATATTATTTTTGATGCACTTGTGTTTCCGGTAGGGACAGGTGATGAAGAATATATTGGTTCAGCAGCAGCGACTATAGAAGGAATTCGCCTTATTAAAGAAGCGTTACCAGAGTGTTTAACGATTGTAGGGGTAAGTAACATATCATTTGGTTTACCACCGGCTGGACGTGAGGTATTAAATTCAGTCTTTTTATATCATGCTACGAAAGCAGGGTTAGATTACGCGATTGTGAATACGGAAAAATTAGAACGCTATGCGTCGATTCCAGAGGAAGAAAAACGCCTTGCAGATGCACTACTGTTTGAAACGACGAAAGAGACGTTAGAAGAATTTACAAACTTTTACCGAGTTGCTAAAAAGAAAGATATCGTTGTGCAAGAAACGTTAACGCTTGATGAAAGACTAGCAAATTATATTGTAGAAGGTACGAAACAAGGATTACACGAGGATTTAAGTCTTGCGCTTGAAGAAGGAAGAAAACCTCTTGATATTATTAACGGTCCGCTTATGACAGGGATGGATGAGGTAGGACGACTATTTAATAATAATGAACTTATTGTTGCTGAAGTATTGCAAAGTGCTGAAAGTATGAAAGCTGCTGTAAGCTATTTAGAGCCACATATGGAATCTAGTGATAGTGCGAAAAAAGGGAAAGTATTATTAGCAACTGTAAAAGGTGACGTGCATGATATTGGGAAAAATCTCGTTGAAATTATTTTAGCAAATAACGGATATGAGATTATTAATTTAGGAATTAATGTACGTTCGGATCGAATTGTTCAAGAAGTACAAGAAAAGAAGCCGGATATTATAGGCCTTTCCGGTTTATTAGTAAAATCAGCGCAACAAATGGTAACGACTGCTGAAGATTTAAAAGCAGCAAATATTGATGTTCCCATTGTTGTAGGTGGTGCAGCGTTAACGAGAAAGTTTACAGATAATCGGATTTCACCATCATATAAAGGGCTCGTTTGTTATGCGAGTGATGCGATGACGGGGCTCGATATTATTAATAAGCTTCAAAAAGAAGAAGAGCGTGAGAAGATGAAACAGGATAAAAAAGAACGTCATCTTCATATCGTAAAAAAAGAGGAGAAGAAAGTAGAAATTCCAGCAGTAATTGAGTCATTACCGAAGGCTGAAGTTATCGTGCCTGATTCAACAAAACGAATTGTATTACGCGATATTCCGGCCCTTCATCTCGCTCCATTTTTAAATAGACAAATGCTACTTGGGCATCACCTTGGATTAAAAGGAAATGTGAAGAAGCTTTTGAAAGAGGGAGATAAGAGAGTACATGAATTAAATGATTTAATAGATGAATTATTGCAGGAAGGACAATCTTGGTTAAAGCCGAAAGCAGTGTATCAATTTTTCCCAGCGCAAAGCGACGGACAAAACATTGTAATATATGATCCAGAAGATCATACGCGTGTTATAGAGCGTTTCACATTCCCTAGACAAGGAAAGGCTCCCTATCGTACTTTAGGTGATTATTTGCGCCCAATAGGAGATGAGATGGACTATGTTGCTTTCTTATCTGTTACGGTTGGGGAAGGAGTTCGGGACATTGCTGAAGAGTGGAAGGCGAAAGGTGATTACTTACGTAGTCATGCCATTCAATCGTTAGCGCTTGAATTAGCGGAAGGACTTGCTGAAAAAACACATATGCTCATTCGTGACCGCTGGGGCATTCCGGACTCACCTGAACTGACGATGGAAGAACGTTTCCGTACGAAATATAGAGGAATACGAGTGTCATTTGGTTATCCGGCGTGTCCAGAACTTGCAGATCAAGAAAAGCTATTTCGCTTAATTCATCCAGAGGAAATAGGTATTTCATTAACAGAAGGATTCATGATGGAGCCAGAAGCGTCCGTAACGGCTATGGTATTTTCTCACCCTGAGGCAAGATATTTTAGTGTATTATAGTCTAGAAGGGGGAGACGTATGAAGAAAATAGTCTTTACAGGTGGCGGTTCGGCAGGACATGTAACACCTAATTTAGCCATTATCCCATATTTACAGGAAGACAACTGGGATATCTCTTATATTGGTTCTCATCAAGGTATTGAGAAAACGATTATAGAAAAGGAAGGCATTCCCTACTATAGTATTTCGAGTGGAAAGCTACGTCGTTATTTTGATTTGAAAAATATAAAAGATCCTTTTCTTGTAATGAAGGGTGTTATGGATGCGTATGTAAGGATTCGAAAACTAAAACCAGATGTAATTTTTTCAAAAGGCGGTTTCGTATCTGTACCAGTCGTAATTGGAGGATGGCTAAATAGAGTACCAGTTTTATTACATGAATCTGATATGACACCAGGACTAGCAAATAAAATTGCGCTTCGTTTTGCTTCGAAAATATTTGTTACATTTGAAGAAGCAGCGAAACATTTACCGAAAGAAAAAGTAATATATACGGGATCTCCTGTACGTGAAGAAGTGCTGAAGGGAAATCGTGAAAAAGGTTTAGCGTTTTTAGGTTTTTCACGTAAAAAGCCAGTTATTACGATTATGGGAGGCAGCTTGGGCGCGAAAAAAATTAATGATACGGCTCGAGAAGCATTACCAGAACTTCTTAAAAAATATCAAATTGTTCACCTTTGCGGAAAAGGTAACCTTGATGAAAGTTTACAAAATAAAGAAGGATATAGACAATTTGAATATGTACATGGAGAACTGCCAGATATATTAGCGGTAACAGATTTTGTTATTTCACGCGCGGGCTCCAACGCAATTTTTGAATTTTTAACATTACAAAAGCCGATGGTTTTAATTCCATTATCGAAATTTGCAAGCCGTGGAGATCAAATATTAAATGCAGAGTCCTTTGAAAGGCAAGGGTATGCCTCCGTATTATATGAAGAAGATGTAACTGTAAAATCTCTTATAAAGTATGTCGAAGAATTGAATCAAAATAATGAGAAGTATAAAACAGCACTAAAAAAATATAATGGAAAAGAAGCAATTAAAACAATCATTCAAAATATTTCAGAGGCATGATGAAACAATCATGCCTCTTTTAGTAGGGTGAAAGATTCCAAGAATTGATATTTTTATGTTACAATAAAGTGAAACTTTAATCAGTTGGGTTCATCCCACATCTAACTTCTTTACTGTTACTAAATTTTGAGGAGGTAGTCTTACTGCCCTCAAATAGCGGGATAACAAATGGGTTAATAGGGAAATTCCAATTAATGAGGCGTGAAAATACGAATGGATTAGGAGTGACTGTGTTGGAGCTAAGTCTCTATGAAAATACTGCACTTATTATATGCTTTGTGTTGTACGTTGGTAGTGTTATTGTTTATATTTCAAGGAAATTTTCGCAAGAAAGAGAGCTTGAAAAGTCAGAGATAACAGCTGAACTAGAAATGTTAGCTGATGAAAGTTATAAAAAACAAAAAATAAAAGAAGACCATGAAGCATCCCATCATTTAAACGCAAATAAGTTTTAAAGATGGGGATTTTTTTTGAAATTGTTCTTTATTATAGCTATAACAAATAACGCTAAAAAGGAGTTTCCCCATACACAATGAAGGAGTGTATATAAATGAATTTTTATATCGCCTCAGGTTTCCAAAATAAACATCTTGTACATTCCGTAGCAAATGAACTGAAACATGTAGGATGGCACCATACATATGATTGGACCAAAAATGAAAGAGCAGCGAATGAAGAACAATTAAGAGAAATTGGTCAGGCAGAACGAAATGCTGTAAAAGAAGCGGATGTATTTTTACTTATATTAGATGGCGGAAACGGGAGCCATACAGAGTTTGGAATGGCGATTGCACTAGAGAAAACGATATATGTATATCATGCAGGAAACCCGCTCCAAACAACGTTCTATCACTTGCCAGAAATAAATATTTTTGAAGGAGATGTAGCTGAGTTTGCATCTTTTGTTATGAATCATGTGAAATAATAGTAACTACCTAAAAGGTTATAAAAGTGATCTTTTGGGTACAGTGATGATAAGAAACGTATATAAAGGAGTACATAATATGAAATTAGAAAATGGATGGGAAACGAGCTTTTTAGAAGTCGTACAAAATAGTGAATTTAAGAAAGAGGCACTTCTTAGTCAATTGCTTTGTCAGGATAGTGAAGAAGTAGAAGAGCTTGTGGATGATTACGGCTACGAAGAACTTGTTGAACGTGAACATGATGATGAGTTAGCTGAAATCTTAGGAGAAGAACTTTTTAGTGAGATAGAACGCCAAGTATTCTTATCTTCAAACCCAGAAGAAAAACTTATTTCATTCGTCAATGGATTAGGTTTTCATGTGCTAGATTGGATCGTTCTTCTTGAAACAGAATTTGGCATTGATAGTGCAAACTTTACATCAGATGCTGTGAAGGTGTTAGAAAAGCGTTTCAGACAGTTTCCATACATAGAGGACAAGACAATTTTTGATATGACATTTGGAGAATCGATGGATGTATTAGAATCTGTTACAGGATTACAACTAAAGGAAAAGATGAACGTATAATGAAAAAAGAACGTGATTGGATCACGTTCTTTTTTTACATAATAATAATTTTATCATCTAGTTTTGTCTGCCCGGTAAGAAGTGCGTTTAAATATTCCACTTTTCTTATACAAGCTTGTATATGTCTTTCAATCTCTTGTAACTCTGCTTGGTGATGCGTTTCAATTGGATGAATTTGTACGTTGAATTTTTCAAATTGACTACTATATGTTATTTCTGCATAGCCGCTCATAATATCGGTTTCGTTATGAAATAAAAATTGCTTCGTTTTGTCACAGAATGATACATCCTGAAAGCCATATACTTTTAATGCTTCAATTACTTTTTTAATCATTTTTGTATTCATTTTTTAACCCTCTTTACGAAGTTCTACTTATATATTATAACATAAAAAATTACATAGAAAGCGCTTCCAAGTGTGTTTTATTATAAACTTTACGTTTCAATCACAAAAATGAAACAAAGAAAAAATAATTGTAAAGAAGGAAGGACTCTTTTATTGTTTCGTCATATATATAGAGAAATAGTGCAATGAAAGGAAATTTTCCGAGGTGGAGATCGTATTTCCAATTTGAGCGCAGTAAAAGAGGTGAGAATTTTGAACTTTGATATTGTAGGACAAAAAGCATATATAAAAGATGGACCGCATCGGAACCGAATTGGAATTGTAAAGAAAAACGAGACAAAATTAGCATCGCAGTTTGCTATTGTAATTGGAGAACAAATCATTGATGTAGAGCTAAAGGATATCGTGTTAGTTGGAGTAGACGTAGGACAATTTCATAAATGGTGCGAACAAAATGGTTATTTGTGAAAAGGACGGGCTGTGAGATAATGAAATATATTTGAGGAAAGAGGATATGTTATCATATTCTCTTTTTCTATGTTTCAGGAGGCGAAAATGAAATATAAAGAACAGGAGTTTACGTTGGAGTTAAAAGAGAACATTCAATGTATGGAGAAGGAAATAGAGCGAATATTACTTAAACTGCATAAAGAGTATGCGCATTTATACATAGAAAAACACATGGAATTAGATATGGGATTTGCAAGAGAAAAAGAGAATCCCTTTGAGGTGGGCTATTATTCATCAGTTGCCATAGCTATATTAGATGAAGAAAAAGAGATGATTGAATTTCACTATATTCCAATTTGGAAATGCGAAAGAATCTTTTTAGGAATGTCAATTCAATCAAACATTTTTGGGAGTAAGAAAGTAGGGGAACTTGTTGATGAATCTTGTTATGAGATTGAGGAGGAGTTAAAAGAGCAACTAGAAGAATACTTGGAGTAAGAATTCTCAAGATAAAATCTATAAAGAGGGAACGGAATAAAAAAGACGCTAACAATTGTATGTTAGCGTCTTTTTTTCATTATGAAGCAATTTCACCAGTTTTTGTATCATCTTGATTGTACGTATCTTGATCTAATTCACCAAGCCATTTACTTGAAATAAGACCTGCTGTCATAGAACCACTTACGTTAAGAGCTGTACGCCCCATATCGATTAATGGCTCAACCGAGATAACTAGAGCAACAATACCGATTGGTAAGTTCATTGTAGATAGTACGATTAAAGCTGCGAATGTTGCGCCGCCACCAACTCCGGCAACACCGAATGAGCTAATAGCGATAACAGCGATTAAAGTTAAAATAAATTGTGGTTGTAATGGATCAATTCCTACAGTTGGAGCGACCATCATTGCAAGCATTGCTGGATAAATACCTGCGCAACCGTTTTGTCCGATAGATACCCCAAATGAAGCTGCGAAGTTTGCAATTCCTTCGGAAATACCAAGCTTTTCTTTTTGAGCTTCAATATTTAATGGCATCGCACCAGCACTAGAGCGAGATGTGAATGCAAAAGTTAGTACAGGGAACACTTTTTTCAAATATTGAATTGGATTTAAACCAGACAATGCAATTAATAATAAGTGAATGATAAACATTACGATAAGTGCTACGTAAGAGGCTAACACGAAGTTACCAAGTTTTAAAATAGCATTTATATCGCTACCAGCAACTGTTTTTGCCATAAGAGCTAATACGCCGTATGGAGTAAGGCGTAAAATTAATGTTACCATACGCATTACGATTGCATATACAGCATCAAGCATTTTCTTAAATAGTTCTGCTTGTTCTGGATATTTTCGTTTTACACCTATAAAGGCAATGCCGATAAAGGCTGCAAATATTACGACAGAAATTGTTGATGTTGGACGAGCGCCTGTTAAATCAAGAAACGGATTTGTAGGCAATAGCTCTAATAATTTATCTGGAATTGTTGTCTTTTCAATAGAAGTAAATCTTTCTTCAACTAGTTTCAGACGAGCAGATTCTGCATCACCTTGTTGCAAGCCTGCTGCAGATACATCAAATCCTGCACTTGCAGCGATACCGACAGCTGCAGCGATTCCTGTAGTAAGAATTAAAATTCCGATAATAAGACCACTGATTTTACCAAGGTTTTTCGTTAACTGTAATTTTGTAAAGGCTGAAATAATAGATACTAAAATAAGTGGCATAACGATCATTTGAAGTAATTTCACATAACCGTTACCGATTAAGCCAAACCAAGTATTTGATTCAATAATTATTTTAGAAGTTGGTTCATAAATAAATTGTAATATAAGACCGAATATAATTCCGACTCCTAAAGCAGTAAATACACGTTTATTAAAAGATACATGCTTACGTTGCATATAATATAATACGCCAACTAAAATGAGCATGACTGCAACGTTAATTCCGACAAGCAGTGTATTCATGTTGATTCCCCCTAATTCCAATCTGTTATATAGAATATAAGGCAATGAAACCCATAAGTCAACTAGGAAATTCCGGAATTAAAAAAAGATGGCAAAATGCCATCTTTTAATGTCCAGCCCCAGGGACAAGTAAAAACGTCGTGTAGTATGTAAATCCTATGAAGAAAACAGTTAAATATGCCCCAAATACGTATATATACATACGCTCTGTTAATTTTAAATAGCTTAAAAGTACGAAGAAACCTGTTTGTCCTAAAAATAGTAGTGCGGTCTGTTGCATATCCCCTACGTAAAACATAACCGAGAAAATTCCAGTCCAAAAGCCGAGAACGCGAAACATGCGCTCCATGCCATCTCCCTCCTTTTCTAAAAAAAGTAAACCTCACCTCATTATAGTTTATTTTTCTTACTATTGTAAATATTCATTCACATAAAAAGAAGCCAATTATTATTGGCTTCTTTTTATGTGAGAAATTAAATTGTTAGTTTATAATTACAAGATTTACATCCATCTAATAGACTATCATTTCGAGTTAATTCCATGTTAGGGAATAGGATTTCAAAAATTCCTTTCATCATATCTCCGTGCATGTTACAAATTTCAGTTGGATGATGAACAGCAACTTCTTTAAATGGACAATTGTGTACATCATAGAAAATTTTTGTTCCATCTGCACTTAATTCAAATGCAGGTGATAAGCCAGCTGTTGAGAAAGCTTCTTTTGCAATTTGAACTTTTTGTTCCACTGTTAAAGCATCTTCACTCACATTTAAACGTTGCATATGTTGTTGCATTAATTCAGCTCCGAATTGTTTTCCTGTTTCGTATAGCGCTTTCTCACCAGCAGCGCCAAGGCTAAGTAAAGAATTAAATGCGATTCTTGCTAACAATTGATAATCACGGAATGGAAATTGTAATTGGATAACATCTTCAGATAAGACATATAATCTGCTCGGTCTTCCGCCTTTTCCAGTTTTCTTCGTTTCCGATTTTAGCATATGAACATCTTCTAATTTAGATAAATGTAAACGCGCTACGTTTGGATGAATATCGAATTCATCTGCAATTTCTTGTACCGTTACGTAACTATGTTTTTGCGAAATATATTTATAAATGTAATAACGAGTTGGGTCAGATAATACACCTGTAATTTTTAAAGCTTGTTCCATGAGGATCTCCACCTTTATCACTTTATCCAAGATAATAACATTATAATACAGATAAACATTATTATAGGTAATTTCAGACAATAATTCGGAAATTGTTCATAATTTCACAAACATATTTTTCCTTTTCCCTCTATTGAAAATACAAAAGTCCAAATTTTTATTGCGCATGTTTTCATGCTATATACATAGTGAGGAGGGAAAAGTGATGAATGGGATTGAAATTTTTGCGAATACAATTTTAAAAGAAGCGTGTAGGGTACAAGCGTCAGATTTACATATTGTGCCCCGGCAGAAGGATGTAGCAGTGCAACTACGTATAGGAAAAGATTTAATGACGAGACAGTGTATTGAAAAGGAGTTTGGAGAAAAACTCGTTTCACATTTCAAATTTTTAGCATCTATGGACATAGGAGAGAAACGGAAGCCACAGAATGGTTCGTTGTATTTGCAAATTGATGGACAAGAAGTGTATTTACGCCTTTCAACACTTCCAACAGTATATCAAGAAAGTCTCGTTATTCGCCTTCATTTACAAGCATCTGTTCAGCCCTTATCACATCTTTCGTTATTTCCAAGTACGGCAGCAAAACTACTCTCGTTTTTACGCTATTCACAGGGGTTACTCGTGTTTACTGGACCGACTGGATCTGGGAAGACGACGACAATGTATGCATTATTAGAAGTAATTAGAAAAAAGAAAACACGTCGCATCATTACACTTGAAGATCCGGTTGAAAAAAGAAGTGACGATGTATTACAAATTCAAATAAATGAAAAAGCGGGTCTCACATATGAAACAGGATTAAAGGCTATTTTACGTCATGATCCAGATATTATTTTAGTCGGTGAAATCCGGGATGAGGAAACAGCAAAAATAGCTATAAGAGCAAGTTTGACAGGACATTTAGTAATGACAACGCTGCATACGAATGATGCGAAAGGAGCAATCATTCGTTTCATGGATTATGGTATAACGAGGCAAGAGATTGAACAGTCTTTATTGGCTGTAGCTGCACAGCGACTTGTCGAATTGAAGTGTCCGTTTTGCAGAGGAAAGTGCTCAACTTTATGTAAATCAATGAGGCAAGTAAGGCAAGCAAGCATTTATGAGCTACTATATGGACATGAGTTAAAACAAGCACTTAAAGAAGCAGATGGAGAATGTGTTACTTACAAACATGAGACTTTAGAATCGTCAATACGAAAAGGATATGCTTTAGGTTTTTTAGAAGAAGATGTTTATGTTTAAGAAAACTTGGAGTTTAAGTGATCAAGTAGTATTGTTGAAACGTTTAGGAGAATTATTAGAAAAAGGCTACTCTCTTTTACAAGCATTAGAATTTTTACAGTTTCAATTACCTGTAGAAAAGAAAGTACAATTGCAGCGCATGATTGAGGGGTTAAAAGATGGGAAAAGTCTACACGATTCTTTTCATCAGTTAAAGTTTCATCAGGACATGTTAAGTTATCTATTTTATGCCGAGCAACATGGTGATATTTCTTTTGCTTTGCAACAAGGAAGTGTACTTCTTTATAAGAAAGATAAGTATAGGAGAGACATGATGAAAATAATGCAGTATCCTATGTTCTTGATGTTTTTTCTACTAATCATGCTTTTTATTTTTAACCTCATTTTATTACCTCAGGTTGAAATGGTTTATAGTTCGTTCGGTTCTAATACACCACTACTTACAGAACAAATTTTAAGTGCAATAAAACTGCTACCATACATTATTTTAACCGCTATTTTAACTGTTATTATTGGATGTAGTTTATACATGTTGTATTTTAGGAAACTTCCACATATTAGACAGGTAAAAATCATGCTTCGTATTCCTCTCATCAAAACATTTCTTATTTTAAAGCATTCACATTATTTTGCTACTCAGTTGAGTGGTTTATTAAATGGTGGACTATCAGTATGCGAAGCTTTAACAATAATGATGGAGCAAAGATATCATCCGTTCTTTCAATATGAAGCGAATCGGATTGAAAGACAATTAATTGGAGGAGAACAGTTACAATCTATCATTGCTAAAAGTGGGTATTACGAGAAAGAACTTTCTTATGTTATTACGCATGGACAAGCAAATGGCAATTTAGGGATTGAATTAGGTGACTATAGCGATCTTATTATGGAAAAGATAGAACGAAAAATTAAACATATGTTAGTTATCATTCAGCCTATTTTATTTACATGTATTGGAGGAATCGTTGTCCTTATGTATTTAGCGATGATTATGCCGATGTTTCAAATGATGAATTCTATTTAGGGGGCATTTGTATGCAGAATGAGGAAGGATTTACTCTGTTAGAGATGCTATTAGTAATGGTTGTCATAACTATATTATTACTATTAATTATTCCAAATGTAGTTACACAGCGTTCATCGGTCCAAGGAAAAGGGTGTGCAGCTTACGTGAAATCTATAGAAGCGCAAATACAAGTATATCAATTACAACATAATAAAATTCCATCGTTAAAAGAACTGGCAGATGAAAAGTATATTACAACTGATAAGTGTCCGAATGGCGAATCTATTCATATATCAGATGATGGCACAGTATCAATTAGGGCATTGTGAAACAACAAGGGTTTACTTTTTTAGAAATGTTACTCGTTTTATTTGTTATTTCTGTATTAAGTATAGTTACGTATTTTAGTGTTCATTCCTTATACGAGCGACAAAAAGTTGAACAATTTTTGAGACAGTTTTCAAATGATATTTTGTATATGCAGCAATTAGCGATAAACCATCAAAAGCACTACACATTACGTTGGCATAAAGATAGAAATATGTATGCTATAAAAGAGTCAGGTACAAAGTATTATATCGTCAAGCGAGAGTATGAAGAAGATATACAAATTGATTTGCATACGTTTCCAAATCCGATGACATATAACCCAAGTGGAAATATTAATAGAGGTGGTACGATTATAATTTCGTATAGAAATTATAAATATGAAATTGTATTTCAGCTTGGAAGAGGGAGATTTACGTATCGTGAAATGTCAAAAAGGATCCATAATGGCTGAAATGATTGTATCGTTAAGTGTTTTAATGATGGCTGTATCGTTACTACTACCGCAAACAGTATTAGTTATGCAAGAAAGAAAAAATATACAAATTCGTTATAAGGCAACTGGATTATTAAAAAAAGAAGCAGCTATATATATGTATGGAAATGAAGAAAAGCGAATAATAGAAAAGAATATAAATGGAATTGTGTATTACACATATTGGGGAGGCAATGAAGTTTGTACCATGTGGAAAGATGTGAAAGACAGAATGATGGAACAATGCTTTTATGTAGGAGAAAAAATAAATTAGAATTTGGTTTTTCATTAATAGAAATGATTGTATGTCTGTTTCTATTATCAATATTTTTTTTGCTCTTTCCCCGCCTACATTTCATTGAAATGGAAAATAAACAGTCGAAAGGGTTAAATGATTGGGAGTGGGATGTGTATTTAGGGCAAATACCATAAATAGTTTGTCGCCTCTTAAAAGTAATTGGGTTAAATCCGAAACCCGTTGGTATATAAGGATTTAACGGGTTTCTTTTTTGGTGACGAAGGAAGGTGATTTGTCTAAAAAAACTGAAACGCCCCGCTTTTGCCCCGCTTTTTTTAAAAAACAAATTCTCGCCCCACATAAGCTTCATATTTGCTCTGTTCATTTTCAATTATTTTAGGTGTGACATGTGAATAAATATTAGAAGTAATTTCTATACTTTTATGCCCCAATCTTTCCTGGATATATTTCATTTCTACTCCAGCTTCTAAAAGAAGAACAGCATGAGTATGTCTTAATCCATGAACAGGAATTTTAGGTACTTCAGCATTTTTTAAAATACGATCTAAAACGTTTTTTAATGTGGAATGTGGTATCGGTTTTCCTGAAGTTGTGAACACAAAATCAAAGGTTTTATCATACTTAGCGCCAAGTTTTAGTTTACATTCATTTTGATATGTTTTAAATGTTTTAAGCACAGAGACAAGTCTATCCGAAATAGTAATTGAACGCACAGAATCATAAGTTTTCGTTTTGCCTATTAAGTCCTTACTGTTCTTTTGTCCTGTAGGAGTATAAGCATGATAATTTATAGTTCTATCAATGTGAATCATTTTGTTATCTAAATCAATATTTGTATCCCACTCTAATGCTGTCGCTTCACCTTTACGCATACCAGATTCCACCAAGGTATAAATTAATGTATAGTACAGAATTTTATCTTTATGGGCCGCATTCAATAATTTTGATACTTGTTCTTTTGTTAAATAGTTTCCTTTTTTTGAATGCTGATTGAAACGATCCGCAGCAATTAGAATTCTGTTCGTGAAATCTTTGTAGATCATTTCTAAATCTATAGCACGTTTTATCGCATTTGACATTGTTGAGTGAATAATTTCTACTGTTCGTTTGGAATAACCTTTGTTTATAAGGTGATTAATAAATTTTTGGTATTCGATTTTATTCATATCCGCTAATTTGATGTTTTGAAAATACGGAATGATGTGCTGATTAATATTTCTTTTATTGAGAAGATAAGTGCTTTGCCCCACTTTTCCTTTTTTATAAGTTTCTAACCACTCAATTAAATATTCACTTAATAGAATTTTTTTTCCGTCCGCAGCCATCCCGTGAAATAATTGGCGCTCTCGTTCATTAGCATGAAAGGTAGCTTCTTTTTTTGAATCAAATCCACCTTTACTAATTTCTCTTTTCTTACCTGTAGTTTTATCGACATATCGGATTCGATATTCCCATTTTTTGCCCCGTTTTCTGAAAGTTGCCATATGATATCCTCCTTTATATTTATGACATATCGTCTAATGTGGGATATGTCACTGTCGAACTTAATTAGAATAATATCATGACAACCTAATTAATGTAAAAATAAAAAAAGAGAGGAATACTCCCCTCTCTCCTTCAAATTGTAAAAGGAAGAAAATTTTACAATTTGAAATTGGAAATGATTTCTTTTATGATGAAATCAAATCATAATATTTCATTATTTTCACCAAGGAAACGCACATAATAATCTAGTTGCTTACAGAAGTTTTTTCTTTGATGTTCAGATAACACCCCATATGTTTTCTGAACGCCGAGTAACGTATTATGTAACATTTCATCAACCGAAGTATCAATGCGTCCTGTAAGTACATCTAGCGTCACATTGAAATAGGAAGCGAGGCGAAATAATGTAGTGAGATCAGGCTCAGAAAAACCATTTTCGTAATTATTTATTTGGCTTCTGCTGAGGTTTAGTTCGTGAGCTAAATCTTCTTGCCTTAACGAACGACTTTTTCTTAACGATTTTAAAGTTTCACTAAATGTCTTCATAGTACAAGTATAATTATATACATATTGATATACTATAAATGATAGATTTATTGTCATTTATAGTATATTGATAGTAAATCTATTTTCATTCTGAAATAATATAGAACAAAAGTTCGGTTTTGTGATAAAATATGCATATGAGGTCTTAATACGTTCCATGCAACATTGCATATTTTATTTTTACACCAATTGAGAAACGTTGATACAAAGTCATTTTTTAACTTTCTCAATATTTATCAGATAACTCTACGACTGAATTTTGGGAAAAATGTGGTATTATGAAAACATTAAAATAAACGGAACGAAAAAAAGACTCACAGCGTGTACAAGTAGTGCAGCGAACACTCTTGTACCGTTCGCCCGACTCACAAGGGGAACATCTGCCATAAGTCTCTTTTCGGTTACTTCACGAGTAACACTTACATTATAACATGCCGATATTACTAAATCATTACTATGGTATTAAATTCCTATTTTTAAAGTTGAGAAAAGAGCGAAGCGTCTTTGTTCCAAAAGGGAGGAACAAAAAAGTGTGGAAGGTTTTAAATGTTCTTGAAGGGGAATTGTATGTAGCTGGATTTAAGAAGAAGCAGTTAGCTGATTATTGGGGAGTGAAGCCTGCTACTGTGACCAAAGTTTTTAAAGGAGCTAACGATATTAGTTTCGGATATCTTTCGAAGACGCTTATTTTATTAAAGAAGAGTATGTTTTCACAAGCGAAAGTTGTTACTGATTATATCCTAAATACAGATCCTAAACCTGAAAATTTAAGAGAAGCTATGGAAGACTTAGCTATCAGAGGGAAATTCGATTTATTGAAGGTAGTTATAGAACAAGAGATTAATTCTGACGTCACTGAAAATAAAGAGTTTGCTGAAGTATATGAAATTATTTATAGAAGATATCATGAAGGCTTAAAAGCTTCAGCTTATTTCAAATTATTACGCCAAAAAAACAAAAACGTTAAAACAATCGAAATGGAAGTTCTGACAGAAATCTTATTATGTCAGGCTCAATATCAATCCGGAAATTATAAAACGTTATATGAAAGACTGAAGTCGGTTAATGAAAAAATAAATGACATAACAAATAAATTTATAAAAGAATGTTTGTTGTTAAGATATAAAGAAGCTATAGCAGTAACTTCTTTACAAGGCGGGGAAGTAGTTGAGTCTCGTTCAAAGTGTCAAGAAATACTCTCTGATTTAGAATGGGATGGATACTTCTCACTTCCCAAGTTAAATGCATATTTAAAAATTGGAGAATCATTGATATTTGAACCTGAAAAATACGAAAGCGCTAAACATTATTTAGAAACGACATTAGAATTATTAGGAGAACCTTCTTGTAAAGGTTTAAAAATCAAATGGGAACTCATCCAACAAACCATATCGTTCTTGAAAATTCATTATCAAAGAGATTTGGATACACTAGAGTTTGTACATCCAAGCGAAAATGCATACTCAAAGATACTTGAAGGTGATATTTTAGGCGCTAAAAAAATTTTATTAGACTTAAAAGAGAAAAATGGAGAATGGACAGATATCCAAACGACATACTACGCTCTTACATGTGAAGGGGAAGAGAAGGAACATCTACTACGAAAGTCCTTATTGATGTGCCAAAAGTCTGGTAATATCCATTATTCGCAATTACCTAAAATTTACTTGGGTTTACTATGAAAAAATGGTATAATTATCTTCGAAAGAAGAGGTGAAAGCATTGAAAAAAATATTAGCTTTATTACCAATTTTATTAGTAGCAGGGTTGTTCACTTTTTCTACTGATAACCAGCAAACAGTTAACAAACAAGAGGCATCTAATCCTGTCGTTCAACGCATGATGACGGACCCGGGTGGCGGCTGGTAAAAATTACCAGTTGAGTTGTTTCGTTTAATTAAATATAAATCAAAAATGACATCGTCTTAACTGGCGGTGTCATTCGTATTTTACGGATAAATTTCCTTTTTGGGGAAAGAGGTAAAAAAGTAATTAATTCCAAAAATATACAAAAGGGATGTAGGGGGAATTAGGAATGACGAAAGAGCAATTAGTGAGAATAGCTGCGAAATTAGGTTTACAACAGGGGAATCCAAAGGCGGAGGACATTTTAAAGATCGTCCTTGACGAATCATATAAAGATAAACCAAATACATAAAAAAGAAGACTGCCGTATGAGGTAGTCTTCTTTGATTAGTTATTTTTTTTATTTTGCATGTAAGTAACATACATTTCTAATTGTTCCCAAGCTTTCTTTCGCTCATCCTCTGGAAGACTCTCAATTAATGACATGATATTCTTTCCTTCTTCAGAGACAACTTTGTCTTCTTCTTCATTTAGTTCAGGGTCTTCCGATCTCCCTAACAAATAATCTGTAGTTACATTAAATACTTCTGAAAACTTTGTGGTTACTTCTCTTGAAGGTTGTTTTTTTCCAGATTCAACTTTTGAAACGAATGACTCGCTGACATCAACCTTTTCACCTAATTCTCTCTGAGACCATTTTTTATCTTTCCTTAGTTCTTTTATCCTAATGGATAGTATAGGTAACATAATTTATTCCCCTTTTTTAAAATGCTATTCCATGTGTATTATTTAATGGTTTTGTTTTATGTCAATTATAATATATATTCTACATAAAACTTGACCACTAGTCCATTTCTTGTTTTAAAAAATAAAAATTAAATAAATACTTGACCATAGGTCATGTTGGGTGTACAATGAAAATGTAATCGAGAGGTGAAACCGATGAAAATAAAAGGGAATTACATTAAAGAACTTCGCACGAGTAAAAAACTTACGCAAAAACAACTTGCTGAACTATCACAAATCAGTGAGAGTATGGTTTCGAAGATAGAATTAGGTGTTAAATCAGCTAAGATTGAAACATTAAAAAAAATAGCAAACGCTTTATCAACAACAATGGATGACTTAGTAGGATGAGGTCATTTTTTAAATATCACAAACTTGACCTAAGGTCATTGTAGGTAAGCTTTACTTGACCGCAAGATAATAAAGGAGGAAAGAAAATGAATCAATTACAAGTTGTGCAACATCCAGTTAGCAAGTTGGTCTTTATGAAAGAAAATGAAGTGATAACTGACAGCTTAACACTAGCTGAAGTTTTAGGGAAACGTCATTCAGATGTATTAAGAGACATCAGAAAACATGTAGAAAAACTTAATGATGCTGGAGAAATTGAATTTAACCAACGCAACATTGCGCCGGTTGGATACTACGACGCTAAGAAAGAGTGGAGATCAAAATACGATCTAACAGAAGACGGATTTGCAATGATAATGATGTCTTATACAACAATTGAAGCGATGAAAATGAAAGTTAAATTCTTAGAAGAGTTTAAACGAATGAAAGAACATATTCAAAAACAGCAGCAACCTTCCGTTGAAGATTCAATCATTTACAGTATGACTGAACTTAAACAAATAAAATCACGACAGGATCATACAGAAGAAGAAATGAACAAAATGAAACTTCTAGTAGATAACGAACTATGGCTTACTGAGCAAAACAAGGGAGCTGTGCAGCGAAAAGTAAAACAACGTGTTTTTGAACTTAAAAAAGAAGGTTATGACAATGCATCGTATCAAGGAATCTATGGTGCACTAAAAAGGCACTTTGGTGTAGCTAAATACGATAAAATCCCAAGGAAATATTATCAAAATGCTATGAGGTTTATTGCAGGATGGTATCCGCCAGAAAGACCTAGTGCATTAGATGATTATATTTCTTAACAGCTAAAATTCAATTTTACAGAAAAGGAGATATGAAAATGATTAGTGTTCAAGTCGATGAAAAAGAAGTGAGAAATCTTTATCTAGCAGAAATCTCGGAAAAGGTTAAAAAAATCGATGCTGAGTTAGTATATTGGGACGCTAACGAATTAAAACGAAGAACTTGTATGGGATGGAATACCATTCAAAAAACATTCTTTTTTGATCCTAGATTTCCGAAACACAAAGTAGGGGGGAAATGGTATTTCCCAGCTCAACAAGTGAAAGAGTTCTTGTTGCAATGGATATCTGAACAATAAGGAGGTGATCTAGTGGAAGATACAACGTCATTAGTCATATTTGCAATATTAATCGCATGTGGTTCATGGTTGCTTTACATCACTTACGAGCCAATAAAACAATGGGCTTGGAGTGATGTGAAACAAAATAAAAAGACCCATGGCAGTGGGTCCTTTCGAAAAAACAAGTTGCTATAAGTATACCACGGAAAGTAGGGAAATAGTACATGCATTCAATTGAATATCAAGTGCTATTACCTAAAAAGTTCTGGGACTTAGCAAAAAGTAAATATGAATTAAAGCGAATGATTGAACAGTATTTCAAAGTTGGTTATCCGCATTATGAAATTCAACGAATTATTAAAAGTGGACAAGCATATGTGGCGGTTTGTACAAGGAGGTAAATAAATTGTCAGAAGTTAAATGGATCAAGTTAACTACAAACATGTTTGAGGATGAAAAAATAAAATTAATTGAAAGCATGCCTGAAGCGGACACTTTACTCATTATTTGGATTAAATTACTTGCTCAAGCTGGAAAAACGAACGCTAACGGATACATCTTTTTAAATGAAAACATTCCTTATACAGAAGAAATGCTAGCTACTATTTTTAATAGACCATTGCAAACCGTACGTTATGCTCTACAAACGTTTAACCAATTTGGGATGATCGAGATTGATGATAAACAATTTATTAGTATATCGAATTGGGGTAAACATCAGAGTTTAACAGGTCTAGATAAGATTCGAGAAGATACAAAGAAACGTGTAGCGGCACATCGAGAACGAAAAAAACAAGCGCTGTTAACTGGTGGTAACGATTGTAACGTTACAGGTAACAGTAATGAAACGGACAAAGAAGAAGAATTAGAAAAAGAATTAGAATTAGAAAAAGATATTAATAAATATATTGTCGAGATAGTAACCTATCTCAACCAAACTTGTAATACTTCGTATCGAGTATCAACCAAGAAAACTAGAGATTTAATTAAAGCTCGGTTTAATCAAGGTTTTAATATGGATGATTTCAAAAAAGTAATTGATATCAAAGCCTCACATTGGATTGAAAATGAAGAATACAACCAATACTTAAGACCTTCTACTTTATTTGGGAATAAATTTGAAGAGTATTTAAATCAACAACCTAAAAAAGGAGTGAAAAAACGTGTCGGAATCAATCGAAAGAGTGATGACTCGGATAGTGAATACATCGGCTTGTAGTGAAGAAACAAAAGGGTATACATGCGAACACTGTAATAAATATATTTCCGCAATCACTGTAGAAGTTCCGCAGTTACGTATTAAAAATAAAATACTTCCTACATGTGAGTGTGTTGTAGAACGTGAAGAAGCAAAAATACGTGAAGCTCAAAACTTTGCTAAGAAACGAGAAATAGAAAAGCTGTTCAGTATCAGTAATTTAGGAGAAAGATTCTCGAAAAGTACATTTGAATCATTTCTAGATAGAAACGGATCAGAGACAGCTTATAAAGTCGCAGTGAAATACGTGAAGACATTTAAAGAATGGAACGGAGAATCGTTAATGCTTTGGGGAGATCCTGGTAATGGCAAAACACACTTAGCAGCCGCAATTGTTAATGAACTTTCTCAAAAAGGATACATTGTAGTATTTCAAAGTGTTCCAGAGCTATTACAACGTATTCGCAGTACGTTTAACAGTGAAAATAAAGAGAACGAAACGCAGATTATGAGAGCTCTTTTAGAATGCGACTTACTTATATTAGATGATATCGGAGCGGAAAAAACTACGGAATGGGTAGAAGAAAAATTGTTCAATATTATTGATGGTCGTTATAGAAAAGAACTTCCTACTTTATATACAAGTAATTTAGAACCAAAAGAGCTGAAAAACCAAGTTGGAAAACGTTCATATGACCGAATGGTTGAAACAAGTCTAACTGTAAAAAATGAAGCCGCTAGTTATAGAAGAGAGATAGCGAAGCAACGTTTACAAAGGTTTATAGAAGCATAAAAAGGAGGAAAAAGCATGTGTGTATTATGTCATGATACAGGAATTATTCGTAAAGAAACTTATCCAGGTGTGATTGAAACGAAAGGTTGTAATTGTGAAGTAGCAATACAGCAGCAAGAAGAAAATGATAAGCGTTGGCAAGCATGGTTAATCAAATTTGAATCAATGAAACAAGAGTTGCAACGAAATCAACAACAAAAAGTAAGTTAACAAAGGGGAGAAAGATATGAAAAACACAGGTGTTGCAAGAAAAGTGGACGAGCTAGGGCGTGTGGTAATTCCAGTAGAGTTACGCAGAACTTTAGGGATTGCTGAAGGTACAGCATTAGGCTTTCATGTTGAAGGGGAAAACATTGTTTTAAGAAAACAGGATAAGTCATGCTTTGTTACGGGTAAAGTACCTGATTCCAACATCGAATTGTTAGGTGGCCGAATGTTTTTGAGTAAGGAAGGGGCACTTGAGTTACTCAACTCTCTTGAAAAGAGTGTGAAGGAACATGGCTAAACAATTGAATATTTTCGATGTTGAGCCAGCAATTTGTGAATTTGATGTAATGAAAGCAAATGTGAAAAGAGGAATGGGACGAGTTACATATGCAGATGTACGTGTCCAAGTTCCAAAGAATGCAAAGTGTACGGATGAGTTACCACGTACAACTAAACAAGATGATCGTTATGACATCTTTGAACAGTATGTAATGGCAATTTGGAGATTCCAGCGAGCTGTAGATAAGTTTTTTAATTGGGATACAGCTGAAGAATTGTGTAAGGCAGCAAGGGATAAAAAAGAAATAATTCCGGTACGGATTTACTTAGGAAGTGGATTCAAACCTGATGTTGTCGAGTACATGCGGTAGTAAAAAGGGAGAGGGACATATGAAAAAAATAGAAATTGATGTTAGCAGCAACAAACTTTTAATAGTGAAGGATGGAAATGTAACGGCAGTAAATCCACCAATGAGCGGATTCGGTGAGCAAGTTGCAGTTTGGGTAAACGGTAAAGTTGATCGTGTGGATACTAAGTTTACTGAAAAGATAAAATAATCATTTTTAGAAAGTAGGTTCGCTTATGAGTGTAGCAAGAAATCATGAAGCGATGAAGGAATCACGCTTAAAGGTATACATTGCTTTAGAAGAGGCTAACTTCATTTGGGATGAAAGAGATGTAGTTCGTTTTCGTGAAATGTGGAGTCAAGGTATGAGCTTACCAAAGATGGCAAAAGCGTTAAGGAGACACCAAGCGGAAGTTGCGCTTCTTGTAATAGATCAAGCTGATAAGTATTTAATTGAAAATCGTCCGATAGGATTAGGGATTTGCTAAATAGGAAGGGGAAATCAAAATGAAAGCAATGAAAAACAGCGTTATGGAAGTAACTAAATTAATCAGTAAATCAAAGGAAGGACAAGCCTTTATGAGCAACAATCAAATTTGTGAATTAGATCAATATCAAGAAGCGGCATTACGTACATGGAATACAAATCAGGATTTTGGTGGACGTGTTTTAAATGCAGCATTAGGGCTTTCGGGAGAATCTGGTGAGGTTGCTGATATTGTAAAAAAAGCTATTTTTCATGGTCATGGATTTGATCCAGCTCATTGTCCAGGAGAAGAAGAAGGGAATACGCATAAAATCGCTTTAGAGCTGGGAGATATCTTGTACTACATTTCGATCATGTCTCACGAAATGGGATATACCTTAGAAGATATCGCTCAAATGAATATCGAAAAATTAGCTAAAAGATATCCAGATGGTTTTAGTAGAGAAGCAAGTCAAGCACGTATAGATTTGAAGTGAAGTTTGTAATGAAAAGAGCCATGAGTTGTGAAGGCTCATGGCTCATTGTATAAGGGTAAAGTCGTAATGACTTTATAAATAAATAATATCATGATTATTCAAAAAAATGCAATAAAAGTAAATTAAATGGTATAAAATTTGAATTTTGTACAAAAACGGAGGGGAATAGAATGGTGAGAAGTTTAGATTGGGGCGGATTGAAAAGTAATTGGGAAGCTTTTAAAGAGTTCGTTCAAAGAGAAGGAAAAGGCACTAGCATATTAACGGAGTACTATTTTGTATTCAGAGAAGACGACTGCGGTGATGAAGCGTACATTTTTACAACGCATTCTGACTTAGATGATTGGCTATCGGAAATGTTTTGGCAATGGGAGCGTTATGATACTAGAAATGTTGAAGAATCGATGGATGATGTGTTTGTTTGGAAGTTAATTTCTGAAAGTGATTTTAAGCGTTTAGACACGCTATATAAGGGAGCAAGAAAAACATCGATTGAAATCAATGGAGAAAGATACTATAGAAAGTTAATAAAAGTATCTGTAGAGCCGACAGTTGTTGTTTCAACTAATTTTTATTAAAAGCGTTATTTGAGAGAAAAGGAGATGAATACATTGGCCCAACACTGTTTAAATTGTGGGAATAAGTTAGAGACGGTTAATTATGTTGAAACTTGCACTAAATATATTTGTTCTACGTGTAATGTACACTGGTTTCAATCTAGAAGAGTAGTTGTAGAGTGGACTAAACAAAAGATTAAAGCAGACAATACAAAATAGTTATTTGAATTAGTTTTATTAATAAAAAGAGCACACTTGTATATGTGCTCTCAATAAGGTAGATGAATGTCTCATGAAACAGAAAAATCCCAAAAGTTGTAATCAGATTTTCATGAGTAAATTTTTAATATTGTATTCCTTATGTGAATTTATGGAGCCTGTCATTAAAGAAACGATACGAGTTGGAGTTTTAACCCAAACGATATTTCATAATAAGCGAAAAGGAGCACACATATAAGCATGCTCTTTAATAAGAAAGGTAGATCTCTATGAGCGCAGAGACTACATACAATATCCATATGTTTGTTTCTTTTAAATGTGAAGAAAAAATCAACAAAAGGTCAATGTAAACTCAATAAAAATTCAACAAAAACGCTATTTTATTAGAAAAGGATGTGCGGTTTGAAATCTGAAGAAATTAAACAGCTTATTACTGATTTAGAACGTAGAAAATCAGGTTTAAAACGGATCCAAAATGGCTTTTCGAGAATTCATAGTGAAGAATATCGTGACGGTGTGAATAATCAAATAGGAATTTTGGACCAGGTACTTATGAAGTTGAATTGGATTATGAGGAAAGAAAGTAATTAATATAAAAACTTCATTTTAATAGAAAAGGGGAATGGAAAATGAATAAAGTTGAATTTAATCAAAATAGTTTTGGTCAGCAATTAATAATAACTGGTTTAGCGAGATTAGTTGAAGAAGAGGGACTAACACCACATGAATCATTTGAAATTTTAAGGCTAATTCAAAACAATACATTCCATGCGTTAGCTGATTTACATAAAGAATATAAATCTAAAAACTAAACAAAAATTTCATTTTGTTGAAAAAGTTCATAAGAAAAAGCACCTTCGAACAGTGCTCTTTCCCGAAGTGAATTTATGCTTTTGAAGAAATACGGCATTCTCAAAATAATATATGCACTTTTGTAATGAAAGTTGTTTGTACAAAAAAGAGCAGCTAGCAAAAGCTAACTGCTCTCCAGAAAAGCATTAAGAAGGAAGTTCAGAACTCAAGTGTATTTATAGTATGGACAAGGTCTATGGATTTATTCAAGGGGGAAATAGATATGTGTACTTATTGGGAAAGCGCAGTTAAAGAATTCTTTAAGAGGCAAGAGCAGGAAAGAAATAAAAGAGCAACTAGCAAAAGCTAATTGCTCCATTCATGGGGTCTCCTACATATATGTGTAGGCTGATTATAGTATTTGTAAAATCTAAATTTTTATTCAGGAATAAATAAAAGAGCAGCTAGCAAAAGCTAACTGCTCCAATCAGGGATGTAATTCTAGATATATATATATTATTGACGGGATGTTGAGTTTTATGCAGGGGGTAGAAAGAAATGAAATATCATGAGTTATTTAATACATTAAAACCGAAGCAAGTAGCAAAAAGAGAATTTCAAGAAGAGTTTTCATGTAACGATAGAATCATAGCTATTTTCTTCGATGGGGAACATTATGGTTATTTAACAGACGAGTTAGATATTGAATATGGCGTTATTGTATGCAATAGCATGGTACATGATTCTGAATGGGAATTAACCGAAGAATACAACGAACATTTAGAATGTGTTTTTGAATAAAATAATCCTTTGAAAATAAAAAGAAAAAAGCAACTTGTATTGGGGACAAGTCACTTTTTTCGAATGGCAATGTTACATTTATTATAACAGGACAGATGTAGCAGCTAAACGAATAAAAAACACAAACTTTAGACAAAATTCGAGATTACAAATGAATACAGTCCGGCTAGAAAACTAGAGGACGCCAATTCACTAAAACAGCAAGTATAACTGTTTTAGGAATAGGTGTCCTTTTTATTTTGAAAAGGGAGATGGGGAAATGAAGGTGTTAAGAGATCAGCTACGCGAGTGGAAAAAGCAAACAAAACAAACTAAGAAGAAAAATAAGAAAAAACAAATAGAGAAATTAAGTACTCGTGACATTGAAGAATTAATGGGAATTCGCGGACCACGTTATGAACGAAGACGTGGAGCATTAAGACAAAAATAATAACAATGGAGGAATTTAATATGAATAAACAATTAACATTTAAAATGCCTGTTTTAGATGAAGAAGAGACAAAAAATGAAGTTGAAAAAGTATTTGAGGAGTATCGTATGTATTTATCTCAAATGCCAAGTGACATTTTACCTAAAGTAACCGCATCGTATTCAATTGTTCCTCCATCTGTAACGAATGAGTTTAATAGTTCTACTGAAAACATAGCAATTGAAAGAATACAATATGAGATGGCTAGAGATAAATTTATGAATTGGGTTCATAGAGCTGTTAACAGGCTGCCAAAAAGAGAAAGACAAATAATTCATATGTATTATATGGAGGAAGAAAAGGGTTACGATCCAGACATAATGGATGAAGTGAAGTTAGGTAGAACCACGTATTATAAAGTGAAAGGCAAAGCTTTATTACGTTTAGCTTTTAGTTTGCGAAAAGAAGTATTTAAACAAAAGGCGCAAAATGAAGAGGTAGAAGTAGTATGAACATTGTACAACCGATTCGCGATAAAGAAATAATACAAGAGATAAAAGAGTTTTATAAGAAACAGAATGAGAGGAACTACATTTTGTTTCTTCTTGGTATTAATACAGGGTTCAGAATATCGGATATATTACGTTTACGTGTTCGTGATGTAGAGGGATGGAATATTGTAATCCGTGAAAAGAAAACGAAGAAAATTAAAGACGTGAAGATGCCTTCAGAATTGAAGAGAGCTATCAGAAATTATACAGAAGGAAAGCCGAAGAACGAATATTTGATTAAGAGCAGGAATGGAAAGAATAAACCGATTACTCGTGCTATGGCTTATGTAATATTAAATCAAGCAGCAGAAGAGTTTGGGTTAGAACGTATAGGAACTCATTCACTCAGAAAAACATATGGGTATCATCATTACAAACAATTTAAGGATGTAGTTGCTTTGCAAAAGATGTTAAATCATACAGATCAGAAAGAAACATTGAGATACATTGGAATGGAGCAAGATACATTAAATGATTATCAAAGGAAGTTTAGAATCTAGCTCCTTTATTTTTTTAACACTTATTGAATTAGCTTTAAACTGAAAGTGTCAAATTCATTTTTATAAAATGCGAAAGAGATTGGTATATCTAAGGTTAAACGGAATAGGTGAATTTAACACAATCCAGGTTATAGCTAATTCATTTTCTAAGATTAAAGAACATATTTATTCAAAACTATGCGGAAAGAGGCTGAAAAACGATGTGAAAAAATACATAAATCAAAAACGCGAACTATTCGTGAACTATCTGCGGACTATTTGCGAACGATTTGCGGACACGTTTTGGTTTTTAACATGATATATTTGTATTGTGAGAAGTGGCGGAAAACACAACTCACTATGTTGTTTCTAAATTTCTAAACGGCTTCATAATGACGGCACATAAAATCCGAAACCAGCAGATGGTACTGATTGAATGTCACCGTTAATAAGGAGAGCTTTTGCTCTTCTTCCAGTTACCTAATAATGTTCGCGCAGATGTGTGTAGCAACATTAGGTAATTGGAAAAAGAATAAAACTTCACGTACCACAATCTAAATATAAATTAATAATTGAGAGAAAAGCATCCATTTGGGTGCTTTTTATTTTGGAGGGGGATGAAATATGGATGAACAGGAATTAACACAGAAAAAGAAAGGTAGTATTTATCTTAGACCGAGATATCCTCATAAGATTGATGCGAGTAAAATCAAATCGTTAGAAGACGTAATTAAGATTTTGGGATTGATGGATATTCGTTTAGATGATAAAGCAGTTCAAGGACTGGAACATTTGATTATGGAGGAGGATAAGTGATGAAATTTAAAACAATGATTGAATGTATGGATGAAAATTGCAAAACGGTTATTCTTGCAAAGCATACCGATGGATTAAGTTGTGTTAGATGTGGAGGCCCAACAAGACCAATGAAATTTGCGCCACTAGAAAAGCAGGAAGAGAAATTAGGAACGATAGAACAAACAATTATCAATAATAAAAAGAAAGAGATTTATAAAGAACTTGAACAGCTTTCTTATTTAATAAGAAACAAGACGCATGACATTAAGTTGATGGCAGGAATGTTCCTTTGTGATGGTCAGAGTATGGTAGAAGATTTTCTGATTGATGTTATAACAACAAATAAACTTCCTTCGGATATTGTTTTGTCGAAGGAAACGGAACAGTATCTATTAACAAAAGGCATTGAAGAGTTACTGAAGAAACCTCAAGAAGTAGATGCGGAAAAGTTAGCTAAAGGAATTCATGAAACGATGCTTGAGAGAGTGAATGTAAATGCAAATAGACTTTAATAAACTGGAAAAAACAATAATCATCGGCATAATCCTTCGCGCTCTTCGTAGTAAAAAGAAGATAAAACAGTATGTTGGATTAGAGCGATTGCCAGATGTAATCAAAGTGTTAGACGAATTACAAGAGAGCGCGACATTTGAAGAGAAAGAAGAAGCTATAGCAAGTGTAATCAATAAGTTGTTGGATGATCTGTTAGGGAAAGATAAGGGGTGAGGATAGATGTGTTATGTTTCTAGATGCTGTTTAGCTTGTGACTATCAAATTAAAACATATCAAGCACGAGAAGATGAATATCAAGAAGTAACTGTTTGCCCGAAATGTAACGGTGCTTTTGTAGATGTGTTTAAGTTAGGAAAGTACCTGAAACTTAGTGGAAGAACGAAATGTAATGGTAAGCCATTAACAGAGAATCAAATAGACATGCTGCAATTCATGATCAATAACTATTACAAGAAGAACATGAACATCTGCTCGTGTGATGTTGAACGAGTGCTTATACAGAAAGATAAGGGGTGAGTAAGTGAAGGATTTATTAGGAATATGGATTGCTCAAGTTAGGTGGGCTAAGAGATATTATAAAAATGGATTGCTCTCATACTTTCTACATAAATTCGGCATCATTAAAAGTCCAACACTTTCTTTAATTGTAGTTTATACATTCAAAGAAGATATATTTTTTTGGAGGAAGTTAAAGAAGAGGTGAAGAGATGAAAGGTGTAATTGTTTGTAGTGTAACATTAAGAGAAGTATTTGAGGTAATCCATGAGGCTTTTACTATTATGAGTGAACAGGCCAAAGAATTTAATGATCTAATCAAAGAAGCTTTAGTGTATGAAGAAGAACTGGAATATAAAGAACGTATTAGTTTTCCTTATACTGTTGTGGTAAAGGTTCTGAAGTCTCAAGTGTTAGATCGTAAGCCTAGATGCATAAGAGCAAGGACGGTGTGTTAACGATGGACTATATTAAGCTCATAAGAGAAGGTAAGCTTATGAAGTTCTATAAGTCTAAAGAATGGAGAGCACTAAGACTCAAGGCTTTACAGCGTGATAATCATGAGTGTCAGATGTGTAAGTCGAAAGGTAAATACAAACCTGCTGAGAATGTGCATCATCTTAAAGAAGTGAAGACACATCCACATTTAGCAATGGATTTAGATAACCTACAATGCTTATGTATTCGATGTCACAATGAAGTGCATGATCGATTAGATAAGGTTGATAAGAAGGTACCTAAGTTCATGAATGAGGAACGGTGGTAGCTATGATTATTGTTGATGGTAGTTGGACATTTGATACTGACATGATGATTCAATACGCTGAGAAGGACGAGCGTACGTCATATGAACGCGATATGCTTAATCAGTTCCGAAAGTATTCTTACTGGCGTTACTGCCAAATAAGAGACTGTGTGAACTCAAGAAAGTGTAAACGACTTAAACTTACTGTTGTTAGAGAAAGATTACAAGAAGAAGAGAATTTAATATTTACGACAGACATCCTAAAGATTTCTAGCGAAGAAGTCTTTTTTATTTTGGATTTTATTGAAGCTTACTTTGAATTGGTTTCTTAAACACCCCCCGGTCAAAAAGTTTGGCTTTTAGTAGGAGGACCGATCAACGGGGGGAGGTGGTGAGAAAATATATTTTTTATTTTTTTAAGTAAAGGGGGGGTATAGTTGCGAAAACTCTCTAAAAAGATGCAAGTTAAACAAGATTTATTACAACAATTGGAAAATGAAGAAATGGACAGTGCGGTGTACATTGATTTGGTCGATAAATACATGGCATTGTGGGATGCATCAAAAGCATTGGAAAGAGAATGGAAGAAAGAACGTATGGTTACATGGGATAACGGTGGAGGGCAAAAAGGAATTAAACCTAATCCAGCCGGAAAGGAATACCGGGAAACTATTCGTAGTATGACAGAGTTAATTAAAAAGATGAATTTGCAAAATCCAAATACAGGTGATGACGATGACGAATTATAAGTATCACCCCTATATTGATAACTATATAAATATGGTCGAAAGCGGCCGGGTGAAGTCATCGAAAGAAGTCAAACTATTAATGGGACTTCTAAAGAAGAAACTCAGCCAAAACAACATCGTTATCAATCATGATGAAATTACAAAAGCAAAAGAATTTATTGAAAGGTATTTTCCGTTTGAATTATTACCACATCAAGATTTTATTTTGGCTTGCTGTGTAGGTTTGTTTTATGATGACGGAACGCTTGTGTTTAATGAGTTTTTAATTTTGATGGGCCGTGGTGCTGGGAAAAATGGATTCATTGCAGCGCTTGCTTTCTACTTAGTTAGCAAACAAGGGATTCGAGGATATAACGTTGATATTGTAGCTACTTCAAAAGAGCAAGCTTTAACGTCGTTTATGGATGTTCATGATGTATTAGAAGAGTACAAAAAGAGAATGAAGAAATTCTTTAAATGGACGTTAGAAAAAATAGTATACAAGAAAACAAAATCGAAAATTAAATATTATACGAACAACGCTAAGACAAAAGATGGTTTACGTCCTGGGGTTGTTATTTTTGATGAAATTCATGCCTACGAAAGTTATGACAACATCAAAGTATTTACATCAGCATTAGGGAAGGTACAACATCCACGCCGTTTTTATTTAACTACAGATGGAGATGTGCGTGGCGGTGTACTCGATGATTTTAAAGATGTGGCTAGGCAAGTATTGAATGAGGAACTCCCTAATTCACGCATGTTTCCGTTTCTCTGTAAATTAGATGATGAAAGTGAAGTGGATGATTTTGAAATGTGGGAGAAGGCAAACCCTTCATTACCTTATTTTCCTCATTTGAAGCAAGAGATGGAAACAGAATATGAGAACATGCAAACGAGACCTTCCGCACGGATTGAATTCATGACAAAACGTATGAATTTACCACAAGAAGAAACGATGTTCTCTGTAGCAAGTTGGGAGCAAATAAAAGCTACTGATCAAGAGTTTCCATTGGAGGAATTAAAAGGACAGACTTGTGTAGGTGGTATTGATTTCTCGGATATTAATGATTTTGTTGGTGTAGGTTTGTTATTTAAATATAAAGGGAAAAGGTACTGGAAACATCATACTTTTATTAATCGTCAAGCATTAAAGAATAAAAACTTTAAAATTGATATTCAAGTAGCGATAGATGAAGGGCTTGTAACGATTATCGATGATGTCATTAATAAACCAGAGCATATTCTAGGATGGTTTATTAAACAAGCGAAAATATACAATATAAAATCAATCGCTTCAGACTTATATAGGATTAATTATATTAAACAAATCTTTGAAGAAGCAGGTTTTCATCTTGAGATAGCTCGTAGTGGAAAGGTAACACATACCAAGCTACAACCTGTAGTGGAAGAAATGTTTGCAACGGAGAGCATTGTATACGGTGCAGATCGTATGATGCGTTGGTACACCAATAATGTGTATGTAGATAAAGATTCAAAAGGAAATATTAGTTATGAAAAAATCGAACCTTATTTACGTAAAACGGATGGATTTATGGCGTTAATACATGCCCTAACTCTAGATGGAATGTTAAAAGAAGGAATCCCTATTACAAAAGAGACAATTAAGAAAATGTTTAGAGTATTCGGTGGTTAAAAGGAGGTGTGAAATGGGGGTAATTGATTGGTTTAAAGGGTTTTTGAGTGGTAAAAATTTTAGAACTGTAGATGGTTGTGATTATGAATTAAAAGTAGATTATTTTTATAAGAAGTTAGCAGTGGAAAGTTGTATTGATTTGATTGCAAATGCACTTACAATGTGTGAAATACAAACGTTTGATAAGGGAAAAGAAATTCGTGGAGAAAATTACTATCTACTAAATGTTCAACCGAATCAAAATCAAAATGCTTCTGAATTTATGCATAGTCTTGTGCATCATTTAATCGATGATAATGAGTGTTTGGTTATTATGTCAAATGACCAATTGTATATTGCTGATGAATTTACGGTAGATCATTATGCATTTAAAGAAAATGAATACAAGAATGTTGTTATTGGTGATTTAAGTTTGAGGCGAGAATATAAAGAGTCTGAGGTTTTATATTTTAAATTAAATGATGAAAACATTATGCAAGTAATCGATGGAATGTATGAAAGTTTAGGGAAACTATTAATATCGTCCATTAATTATTACAAACGAAAGAACAGTAAGCGGTTCTTACTAAAGGGGAACTTTTTTAGAGCACAAGATGACGAAACACAAAAACAAGTAGATGAGTTATTTGATAATCAACTTAAAAATTGGTTAGATCCAAATAAAGAAACATCTACATTTCAATTACAAGATGGTTATAGTCTTGAGGATTTTAGCGATGGTCAGAAAGGTACCTCAAGTAACGGAACGAGTAGGGATATAGCAGCCTTAATTAATGATATTTTCAATTATGTTGCCATAGCCTTCCATGTTCCTGTAGGTATTTTGAAGGGTGACGTTTCAGATATTGAAAAACAAATGGATTCTTTTTTAGCCTTTTGTATTAATCCCATTGCGAAACTAATCCAAGATGAATTTAATCGTAAGATGTACAAGAAAAAGGATTTCTTGAAACGGTCCTATTTAAAGATTGATACAACGAAAATTAAAGTTGTTGATATTACCAAACTAGCGACAGCATTAGATAAGCTCTTTGCAATAGGTGGCTTATCTATCAATGATATCTTAACTATTCTAGGTAGAGAGCCAATTGAAGAAGAATGGGCAAATAAACGCTTTGTTACAAAGAACTATCAAGAAGCTGATTCTTTGGAGGGAGGTGAAAAGAATGAGACGTTATAAAAATGAACAGTATAATCATCTAGCTAATGTCCAACATGCATTTAAAGCAGAAGCAAAAGCTGATTCGTTGGACATAACGATTTATGGTGATATTGGCGAATCATGGTGGAGTGATTCTACATCAGCAGTTGATGTTGAGAAAACATTAAAAGCTACTTCGGCTAATGTTATTAATATCAATCTGAATAGTCCTGGTGGGGATGTATTTGATGGGATTGCGATTTATAACCAACTTAAAAACCATCCGGCAAAAATCATCATTAACGTAGATGGACTGGCAGCAAGCGCCGCATCTATTATTGCAATGGCAGCAGACGAACTAATTATGAATACAGGTTCTATGTTAATGATTCATGAAGCTTCTACATGGACGTGGGGGACAAAATTAGATATTCGTAAGACATTGAATGCTCTTGAAGGAATTGACAAATCGCTTGCGGATATTTATATGACTCGTTATCAAGGGAGACGTTCAGAAATTGAGACAATGATTGCGAATGAAACATGGTTTACCGCCAATGAGGCAGTAGAAATTGGATTGGCTCACAAAGTAAATGAACATGTAGAAGATGACGATGTGGTAGATCCAGAGGAATTTAAAAATAATGTACTTCAGAAATTCCGAAATAAAAATAAACAGCAGAATGAACCAGTAGCAGCAGGTTCAACTGAAAATATACTTAACAAATTTAAGCGCGCGTAAAGCAGTGCTTTTTTTATGTGTGCCAGGCATGGCAACTATCTAGGTGGTGGAAGTCCACTGTGGGGGTACACATCGACCAACCACTAAGGAAGCGCAAGGTACTTACCGTGAGGTAAGGGCTGGAGGAAGCGTGGAATAAAATCTTGGCTCGACGAACAGAAACCTGATATGAAGGCTTTATAAAGGGATGAGGCTCCATAACAAGTTAAAGTCCAAAAGATGTGCGTAACTTTGTAGAGTAAATCAGGCGAGTAAAAGAGGAAAGATAGCTGCCTTACCCTGGGAGATCTTGCGGATGTACTAACAGTACAGTCGAAAATGGTTAACCGCAAGAAGTCAGCCGAAGCCATAGTAGTGGAACAAATTCATGAAGGGCCGAACAGTTTATAGTGTTTCAACGCCATGAATGCGTAAGTGACGTACTCCGAATATGTTAATGATGAAAGTATGAGCGTATCTCAAAGGATAATCAAAATGGAGTTGTCACTTACTACGTGAAGGGAAAGGAGAAACGAGTGTGGAACTCTTAGAAGCAATTTTAAGCAACAAAAATATGAATGAAGCCTACTTACGCGTTTATAAAAACAAAGGTGTTAGTGGAGTTGATGGTGTAACAGTCGAAGAACTAAAGCAATATCTGAAAGAGCACAAGGACGAGCTACGTCAGCGCATTAGAACAAGGAAATACCAACCACAAGCTGCCTTAAGAGTGGAAATCCCAAAAGAGAATGGCAAGATGCGCAAGCTGGGAATACCAACAGTAGTGGATAGAGTCGTTCAACAAGCCATTCATCAAATACTCAGCCCGATATTTGAGAAGCAGTTCAGTGAATTCAGTTATGGTTTTAGACCAAAAAGAAGTTGTGAGATGGCAATTGTTAAAAGCTTGGAATTTCTAAACAACGGATATGATTGGATAGTAGATATTGATTTGGAGAGATTCTTTGACACAGTTCATCACGATAAATTGATGCGAATTATATCTAACTCAATACATGACGGAGACGTCATTTCTCTCATAAGAAAGTATCTAGTCAGTGGAGTTATGGTGAATGGGAAATATGAAGAAACACCAGTCGGAACTCCGCAAGGAGGCAATCTCAGCCCTTTACTGAGTAACATTATGTTGAACGAACTGGATAAGGAACTCGAGGGTAGAGGACTTCAATTTGTGAGATACGCTGATGACGCTCTTATCTTTGTGAGGAGTGAGAAGGCAGCGGGCAGAGTGATGAAATCAATCGTGAGATTCATAGAAAAGAAACTAGGCTTGATAGTCAATACAGAAAAGAGTAAAATCTCTCGGCCAAAAGATTTAAAATTTTTAGGGTTTGGATATTATTACACCCTCAAGGATAAGAGATATCAAACGAAACCACATCCAATCTCGGTACAAAAATTTCAAAGAAAACTGCACCAACTGACAAAACGAAGCTGGAGTGTACCGTTAGACTATCGAATATTGAAACTTAAACAAGTGATATTTGGATGGGTCAATTACTTCAGGAGTACAAATATGAAAGGTGTTCTGGAGCGAGTAGACCAGAAGCTCCGCGCCAGAATTAGAGTGATTATCTGGAAGCAATGGAAAGTACCGAAGAAACAAATCAAATCGCTTGTTCAACTAGGGATTCCGGAGGAAGAAGCGAAGGGATTAACCTACTGTCGAAAGGGCTTCCGATATATAGGGTTATCGAAAGTTGTTCAAAGAGCCATCTCAAATCAAAGACTAAAGAAGAGGGGATTCCCTTCTTCTTTAGAACGCTATCTAAAAGTTCACACTGTAATATAAACTGAACCGCCGTATACGGAACCGTATGTACGGTGGTGTGAGAGGGGCGAGAATAATTACTTTATTTTCCCTCTACTCGATTGTCTTAAAAACAGGAGGGAATAAGATGACTATTAAAAATTTAGATCGTCCGGTAATCGAAAATAAAGATCAACAAATTAATAATGTAAAAGAGGCGCTTGAAACAGGTGATGCACAAGCGGTAGCGGCACGTATTGTTGCAAACATGGAGAACAATATGCAGCATTTTCAGGATATGATGAATGATGTAATTAATGAAGCACAACAAGCCAAAAATGAAAATTGGGATGCTCAAGTGTTGGCCTCTCGCGGTGTGCGTGTTTTAACAAATGAAGAAAAGAAATTTTATAATGCAGCAATTGAAGTTAAATCATTTAGCGAAACACATCAATTGATGCCGCCCACTGTTTTCGAACGAGTTTTTGAAGATTTAGAAAAGGAACATCCGTTACTTTCTCTTGTTAATTTCCAAACCGTAGGAGCAAAGACACAATGGGTTGTTAGAAAAGAGGGCACTACGACAGCGTTTTGGGGCGATGTATGTGACTCAATTAGAGAAATGATTGACGAAGGTTTTGAAACAATTGAAGAAGGAATGTACAAACTTAGCGGGTTTTTAGTTGTATGTAAAGCTATGTTTGAACTAGGTCCTGAGTGGTTAGATAAGTATGTGCGTGCATTTATGAAAGAAGTTGTAGCAGAAGAATTAGAAAAAGTTATTGTTATGGGGACAGGGAAAAAACAACCAATTGGTATGATCAAAGATTTAAAAGGATCAGTAACAGATGGTATTTATCCAGATAAAAAGAAAGTTGTTTTAGAAGACTTTACTCCTGTAACAATCGGTAAAAAAATCTTAGCTCCTACTACTAAAGGAGGAACGAAACGCTATACAGGGGTAACGCTTATTGTGAATCCTTTGGATTATGCAACAAAATTTTTCCCGATTGGTGCAAAACGTAAAGATGATGGTACTTGGACATATGATAATTTTGGAGTGCCAGGTTTAACGATGGTCCAGTCGCCAGCCGTCCCACTAAATACAATGATCTCTGGTAAACCGAAAGATTACTTTATGGGAGTTGCTTCAGAACAACGTTTAGAATCAGACGATACAATCCGTTTAATTGAAGATCAACGTTTATATCTCGTTCGTCAACTTGCAAATGGTCGTCCGTTAGATCCTGATTCGTTCACTGTATTTGACATTACAGCGCTAGAACCGAAAGAAGGCACTACAACGCCCTAATCCATCCTCTCCTGTTGAAGAGAGGAATTATTCAGCATTAACGAAGGTAGAGATTCAGTCTTTGTTAGATCAAAGTGGTATTGAATACAAGTCTAATGCAACGAAGGCCGAACTAGTCACTTTATTAGAAGGTGATGTGAATGGATAATCTGTTGCAAGAATTAAAAGATGTTCTTAAAATCACGTGGAATGAAGAGGATGCTAGTTTAATAAAACTTTTGGAAAAAGGAGAGGCGTATTTGTTGGGTTTAACAAATGCGTCTTTTGATTTTTCAAAGGAGCTAACGCCTAAAGATTTGCTGTTAGAACGGTGTCGGTATGTCTATAACAATGCAGGTGATGAGTTTGAAAAAAATTATAAAAGTGAATTATCCAGGCTTATTTTAGATGTGGCTTTAGGAAAAGTTGGTGTAATCAATGGTTCTAAAATCGTATAGAGAAACCTTAAATGATGGATTTCTACAATACGGATATAAAAAAACAGAGCGTTCAGAAGAGGGGAAAAGAATAGGTGAGAAGTTTCGTGAAGAAGGAAAACTTGCCTATAAAGTGATGTCTTTACGGGACAGTGATTACAAAATGGTAGGGGTTTTAACAACGGGGTTAGATTTAAAAGTTAAAACGCTATATCCACCTTCATTTAGAAAAATAAATAAAAATAAACTTAAGGTATTAATGGATGGAATCGAATATGACGTGATTAAAGCGGATCATGATTCTAATAAACAATACCTTTTCTTTTATTTGCAGCAGGTGGTGAAATCTCGTGAATGAAAAATCTAAAAAGCTTATGAAAGAGCAAAGAAGCGGCATAAAAAAAGCCATTGAAGACGGATTTAAGCTTTTAGTTGTTGAGGATGAACTAGCAGAAGATGAAGAATCGCAGCTAACAGAAGAGGGATATAATTGTTTTATTTTAGAATATGGTGAGTTTCAACCCTCTTCAAATGAGCGTTCGATTTCTCAAAGTATATATATTAGTTATTTATCGGAAAATCAATTGAATTTAGATGAACAGGTCATTGATATTATTTCATGGATTGGTAAAGTGAAAATGGTATCTTTTGTCGGCACAAAAAGCGATCGACTTCAATTGAAAGATACAGATCGTTATATTGATCGTGTTGTTTTTACGTTTAAGAGGGTGATTCCGATTGAATGCATTTAATCTTGATTATACAGCGATAGAAAAACTCGAAGAAAAGATGCGACAGTTACCAAACAAGATGGAACCTGTTATCAACAAGATTCTTCATACAGATGGTGTCCAAACTGCGACAGAAGAGATTACAAAGCTTATTCGAGTATCTCGCTCTAAATGGAGCGTTCAAAATAAAGTACATGCCAAACATAGTAACTGGTCAAAAAGTGAAGAAATGAATTTGGGTTTTAAGATAAAAGCTAGGGGTGGAGCGGCTAATAAGAAAGGGTCGTTTGGATATTTAGTCTTCCCAAACGAAGGGAGAGGTCCGCATAATCCATTAGAACAACGATTTGCAGAACGTGGGATTATGAATGCAAAACCTAAGATTCTAGAAAAATTACACAAAGGTGTAGATAAAGTATTAGAGGAGGAATTATAAATGGCTAAAACGATTGAAGAATTTAATTCTATGTCAATTGCGAATGCAAGTATTCAATTTAAGAAGAAAGGTACGCAAGAACCTGGTACAAAATTCGGATGTGTAGGGACAATTGAAGGGGAACCAGAAATCAAAGAAATGAAAAAGGTATGCGGTGGTGTGACGTTAAAAAAGAAATCAAAGACTACTGAAATTAAGGTAACTGTTTCGGCACATATTCCTGTTAAAGTAGTAAGGGATTATTTTGGATTTGATACAGTAGGATTAAAACCAGGTGTTTGGGCATATGGAAGCGAGTCTAAAGGAAATGATTTTGTATTTACAGCAGATGTAGTAGACGATTTTGATGATGTTGTAAAACTGATTGCGTTTCCAAATTGCTCAAATTCTTCTGGTTTTAAGTTTTCAATTGCGAGTGGTGAAGAGGAATTGGCTATGATGGAATTAGAATTCTCGGCCTTACCAGATGATTTAAATAAATTCTATTATGAAGCGTTTGTGGATGAATTAGCAGATGCAACAGTCGCTCAAAAGTGGCATACACAATTTAATTCAGCTCTTGTTAAAGGAACAACTTCAGCTTAAAGCCCTAGTTTCATACAGGGCTTTTTCTTTTGGATTTAAATGAGAAGAAAATGAAAGTGAGGAAATAGCAGATGAAAGTACAAAAAATAACATTAAAAGAAGTCGAATTTGTAGAAGTAGAAGGTGAGTATGAAAAACGTTTTATTAATAAACAGAACTATCCGGCGTTTTTAACCAATTACGCTTTGAAAAAAGGCCAAGAAGAAGGGCTTATTACTAGTTCAATTATTGCTGATATCGTGAAATTCCAAGCATTAGATGGATTAAGGAATGAGGATAATAAAGATTTATCAGCTTTAGAACAAATCGATCAAACAAGTATTCATAAAGTGATTTATATGGCGTTTAAAGGCGCAAACCAAAAAGAAAAGTTAACATTTGATGATTTCTTACAGAAGTATCATGATTCATTAGCAGAATCTATGGAACTATATACGAAGCTGGTTGTTGATGTAATTAGTCAAGATCCAAATCAATTTGCCGCAGCACTGAAAAAAAGTACAAATAGCGGCGGTAACGGTGAAAAAAAGTAAAAAATCCAGACATTAAAATTGAATGTGTGGAAGATAAATACGTCTTGTATTGTCTAGTCTCTGGAATAGATCCAGAGACTTTTTGGCATGAGCCAATTTCGTCTGTTGAGCGTATTTACGCAGGGATTACAGCGTTTGAAGCATGGCGTAACAATCCCAAGTAAAGGTAGGTGAGATAATGGCAAGAAATAATTCGGAAGTTGAAGTTATATTTAAAGCGCAAAATAAAGATTTTAATGATGCTATGAAGGGCATGAATCAGGAAACGAAAAAACTTCGTCAAGAAATGAAATTGCAAGAAGAGCAGATGAAATTAAATGCTACTGATTCAGAAAAACTACAAGCAAAGCTTCAAAACCTTTCCCAACAGTATGCAGTTGCACAAAGGGCTACGCAAGCAACAGCGGAACATTTACAACGTGCTAAAGAATTGTACGGAGAAAATTCTACTGTTGTAGCAAAGCTAGAATCAAAATTAAGAAGTCAGCAAATAACGGAACAACAGTTAGCGAATAGTATTAAACAAACTTCTGAAAGTTTAAAACAGGCGAGAGATGCTGAACAGGAAAGAACAAGCGAAACAGCTAAGGCAGCTCAAAAACTGAAAGAGCTAAAAGGACAGGAAGAGCAGTTGCAATCTTCTCTTTCTAAGTTGAATGCTCAATACGAGTTACAAAAAGCGACGCTTGGTGAGAATGCTTCAGAAATAGAGAAGTTACGTTTAAAAATAGATAATCTTGGAGAGCAACATACTGTTGCAGCTAGTAAAGTACAAAACTATCAGAAACAGTTAGATCAAGCCAAACAGCAGTATGGTGAAAATGCTAGTGAAATCCAAAGATATGAAACGCAGCTTATACAAGCTCGGACAGCAGAACAGCAGTTGCAGAATCAATTAAGTGCGACAAATAGAAGTTTGCAGGAACAAGAAAACGCAACGAAACAATTAAAGACATTCTTTGATGCGACTGAAACGAGTGTAGATCATTTTGCAAATGCATTAGGAAATAACCTTACAAACGCAATACGAAACGGTACAGCGACAGCTAGGCAGTTAGAACAAGCAATTCAAATCATCGGTCGTGAAGCATTAGGTTCAGAAGCAGATATTGAGAAATTACAGCGATCTCTTCGTTCTATAGATGATGGGAACTCATTACAACAAGTTCGAAATGATTTGAGAGACCTTTCACGAGAAGCAGAGAGAGCGTCGCACAGTTTCAAAGAATTAGATATAGGCTTAGAAAATATTCTAGGTGGATTAATGGCTGGCGGTGGTATTTCAGGAGCCATTGAGCAAGCGCTTGATACCTCTAAGTTAAAAACAAAAATTGACGTCTCTTTTGAAGTTCCGGCATCCTCTAAAAAATCAGTAGAAGAAGCGGTTCGCGGTTTAGAAGCTTATGGTGTTGATGTGGAAGAAGCACTGGAGGGTACACGTAGACAATGGGCATTAAATCAAACTGTAAGCGATAAGGCTAATGCTTCCATTGTAAAAGGAGCAGGAGCCATTGCAAGTGCTTATGCAGGAATAGATTTTACTGAGTTAATTCAAGAAGCGAATGAAATTGGTAATGAATTAGGGATAACTAGTGATACGGCCTTAGGGTTAACGAATCGGCTGTTAAAAATCGGATTTCCTCCTGAGCAATTGGACATTATCGCTGAATATGGCGGGCAGCTAACACGAGCAGGTTACAATGCTGAAGAAGTACAAGCGATTATGGAGGCTGGTGTTGATACAGGTACCTGGAATTAGATTATAGTTCCCTTGTATGGCGACATACAATGAAAAACTCCTTTAATTCAGTGGAACTCTCAAATGAGACAATACTGAGCGAAGCCTTTTAATTAAGGAACGTGCAACGACTAGTCGAGAGACGTAGGGTGTAAGCAAATGACACTCGAAACGGGGAGCAACTCAAGTAGTTGAAGATATAGTCTAATCTATACGGTGACGTATAGCAGTTCATAAGAACGGGCGTGACGTTGCGAATCACGTTGAATACAAATGATTGATAATCTCTTAGATGGACTGAAAGAAGGGCGTATTAAAGCGGCTGAATTTGGTCAAGGTGTCGACAAGTCTATGAAAGAAGCTCTTGAAGGCACTAAAATTTCGGCTGATCAGTTAGAAAAGTGGGGGCAATCTGTCGCTAAAGGCGGTAAAGAAGGTTCGGCAGCTATGACAGAGATTGCGAAAGCGCTAGTTAGTATTGAAGATGAAACAAAGCGAAATGAGATTGGTGTTAAGCTTTTCGGAACGATGTATGAAGATCAAGGCCAGAATATAACCAATACACTTATTGGTGCTCAAGATAAAGTTATAGATTTGAACAAGAATCAAGAACAGCTAAATGAAATGATTAAGAAAATGGATGCCAGCCCAGCTGTAAAGTTTCAAAAAGCTATGAACGACTTGAAAATGGCACTTGAACCTGTTTTGGGAGTCATTGCTGATGTAATTAGTGCTTTTGCGGGCTTTGTTTCAGAACATCCAGCATTAGCAGCAGCTATTACAACAATTGTAACAGCGCTTGGAATACTTGTTGGAGCATGCATGGCTTTAGCCCCAGTGTTTGTCACCTTATCCAGTATAGCTGGTATATTTGGCGTAAGTATGGGGGCTGTTGCTGGTCCAGTTGCATTGGTAGTTGGGGGAGTAATAGCCGCATCCGCAGCTATTACCGGATTGGTTATTTGGATGCGGAATTTGTGGCAGACCAATGAAGGATTCAAAAATAGCATAAATGGTGTAATTGAAAGTGTTCAAAACTTTGGGCACGCATTATCTTCACTAGGTAAATATCTATTTTATACGGCTGTTGATGGAGATTATTTAAATGATTGGATTACTCATTTACCAAAAGGATTTCAAAATGCGGCTGAAATAATAGGATTGGCAGTCAGTAAGATACGCGAAGCGTGCCTTCATCTTTTTGATGCAGTAAAAGCTGTTTTTTCGGGAGATTTTAGCCAGTTAGGTGAAATTTTTAAGACCATTGGCCCTACTATAGCGGGAGCGATTATTGGTGGGCTTCCTGGTGTTCTCATCTCTGTATCTCGTTATTTGCCAGCGATTGCAGAGTATTTGAATGCAAACTCAGGAATTATCCTTGAAACTATTACGAATATCTTTACTAATATAGCCAATTTCGTAACAACAGCATTACCGCAATTTCTTGAAGCCGGATCACAAATGATTTCAAGCCTTGTGAATGGTTTGGTTGTAGCGGCTCCAATTGTGCTTGAAGCCATTGTTGGGATTATAAATACAATTTCGCAGATGATTGCTACCTATCTCCCTATGATTATACAAACGGGAATACAAATTATTCAAACTTTAATTTCTGGGATTGTACAAGTCTTACCTACTCTGATAGAAACAGGACTTCAATTGATTCTAACTTTAATAAATGGAATTATGCAGATGCTTCCACAGTTAATCCAAATAGCTGTAACGATTATTCAAACTATTATTAATGGAATTATGTCATTTTTACCCCAGCTAATTGAAATGGGAATAAATTTATTAGTTTCATTAATCACAGGAATCACACAAGCTTTACCTATGATTGCTTTAGCAATTATTACAGTCATTACAACTTTAATTGAAGCCATTACAGCGAATTTACCTATGATAATTGAAGCTGGTGTTAAGGTTTTAACTAGCTTGATAGACGGAATCATTAAAATGCTACCGCAACTTATTGATTTAGCGATAAATCTTATCACCAAAGTGGCGGATACTTTATTAACAAACTTACCTAAAATAATTGAATCCGGTGTAAAGATTTTAATGGCCATTATTGATGGTATCGTACAAGTGTTACCACAGCTTATTAATGCAGCATTAGATTTAATTGTCAAAATAGCATCCACATTAATTGCAAACTTGCCGAAGATACTGGAAGCTGGAGTGAAAATTTTACTTATGTTGATTGCTGGGATCGTAAAGGTGATACCGGAATTAATTGCAGCAGCATTAAAGCTAATTGTTACTTTAGCAGGAGAGTTAATTAAGAATCTACCTAAAATCCTTGAAGCTGGTGTTCAACTGATCTGGGCTTTAATAAAAGGTATTGTGAGTATGGTTGGAAAATTAGGTTCTACAATCGTGACAGATATTGTACCGAAGATTGTTGATACATTAAAGAAGATTGATTTATTCAAGATAGGTAAAGATATCATAAGTGGATTGATAGATGGTCTAGGTAGCATGGCTGGTAAAGTGTTAAATAAGGTGAAATCTATTGGTAACGATATTCTTGACGGTTTTACTTCCTTCTTCGACATCCATAGTCCATCTCGAAAAATGAGGGATCAGGTTGGTAAACAAGTTGGTGCCGGGCTTGCTGTTGGTATGGAACAATCAATGTCAACAGTTCTTGCGGCAGCTAAAAACTTAGCAAATTCAGTGTATACGGTATTAGAAACTACGTTAAATACTTTCAATAGCTCCACTTTAAACGACATGAATAATAATAATCCTCTTCGGAGTTATTTTGAGGCAATATTGGAAGATGGTGACTATCTTAATGATTGGATTACCCATTTACCCGTAGACATGAGGGATGCACTTAAACAAGTTGGTAAAGAGCTTGAAGGTTATGATGTTAATAGTGGTATGAGCGAAAATAATCCTGTTGCTCGTTATATTCGTAGTGTATTAGAGAGTGGAGATCCTTTTCAAAAGATATTAGAAGAGGAATTTGTAGAGTCTGGAAAGTGGTTGGAGATAGGTAAGAAAGTAGCTGGTTTCAGAGAGCAGATTTTTAAAGATTTTTATAATGCTCCAAACCAAAAGTCAACCAAAGGTAATGTGTTACAATCCGCACTTAATAACATTTCAAATATGGTTGATGATACTTTTAAAAAGTTAAATTTATATGGAATAAATAAACAAGATAACATTGCTTCTAATCTGTCTACGCTAGCGACAAGAGCAGTCCAACCGATTGTTCAACAAATTGACAGTGGTCCTGTAGAAATTAATTTTTATAACACAATTAATAATGAACGTGATGTGGATCGTATGTTTGAAAAAGCAAATGATTGGTTTGCTGAGCGTGGTCGTAATGTAAAAATAGGAATAGGGAGGACTTAAATTGCTAGACATAGGTATCGATAATCAGTTAGCAAGTGACTATGGAATATGTATGGTAGAACGCCCTATTATTCCTACAGCAGAACAGGAAGTAGAACATATTGAAGTGCCGGGTAGACATGGTTCACTTACAAAAAAAGGGGCGTTTAAAAACGTCCCTTTAAAAATAAAGTTCAATATGCTTGAAGAAGAGAATATTAAGCCACTAGTTCGGCGCATGAAGGCTTGGTTGATGAATGGCAAGACACTATATTTTACAGATGATGATGTGTATCGAAAAATTAAACATGTTGTAATAGGTGATATTGCAAATGAAATTGAAGAACACGGTGAGTTTGAAGTCGACTTTACGCTTGATCCTTTTGAGTATACAGAAGATGTAAACATAATGTTGAGTACTCCTGGATCTATTTATAATCCGGGTACAATGGAATCGGCTCCAATGTTGTTCGTTGCAGGTAATGGTACATTTCGAATTTCCATTAATGATGTTTCTTTTCAGATTAAAGATGTAAATGGTTCTGTTGTAGTAGATTCAGAATTATTAGAGGCATACAGTGGTACAGTGCCAATGAATGATAAAATGATTGGTGATTTTCCAGAATTTCAAATAGGAGTAAATAAAATAGAGTGGTCAGGGGCTATTCAATTTATTTCAATTCAGCCAAGATGGAGATATAAATAATGATTACTTTATATAAACCAAATGAAACAGATTTTACGCATAATGGAATTGGTGTTTTAGATAAACATATTTATAGTGCAACTGTTGAGGAGGAACTCAACGGTTTATTTGTTTTTAATTTTAATTATCCTTTATTTGCTCCATATGGAACGAAAATTGACGGGATGAGCATCATAAAAGTTCCTACTCCTGATGGGGATCAGTTATTTCGCGTGGTAACTCCTAAAGTGAGTATGGGAGAAATCAAAGCGGTTTGTTACCATATTTTTTATGATTTAACAGAAAATTTGATTGAAGATATATTTATTCAGCCCACAAATGGTAGTGCAGCTATGGCTAGGTTGTCATCAGGGTGTCAATATAAGCATCCTTTTACTTTTTATTCAGATATAACCAATATATCCACCGCGCGTATTGTTCGAAAGAATCCAGTTGAAGCAATGTTGGATACGAGCCAAGATAATTCATTCGTAAATCGATGGGGTGGTGAATTAAAAAGGGATAACTTTGATGTGAAGATGTTGAAAAACCGAGGAGCTAACCGTGGGGTAGTTATCAGGCATAAAAAAGATTTGTTAGGTTATGAAGGAAGTGTGGACTGGAAAAGCCCTACTACCAGAATTATGCCACAAGGGTTTGACGGATTGTTATTACCAGAAAAATATGTAGATAGTCCACTGATTCATAAGTATCCACATCCGAGAATACGAGTTATTGAATTTAATCATATAAAAGCAGCTATTGGTAAAAATGCAAATGATGAAGACGCATTACCTGTAGAAGAAGCGTATAACAGGTTACGTCAAGCCGCTAAAGCTATGTTTGATATTCAGATGGTCGATCAACCAAAAGCGACATATAAGGTTGAATTTCAAGAGTTGTCTCAAACAGAGGAGTATAAAGAATATAAAATTTTGCAGCGTGTCTGGATGGGCGATATTGTTACAGTTAAACATGAGGAAGATGGTATTGATATTCAAGCAAAAGTTATTGCGTATAAATATGATCCGATTAAAAAGGAATATATCAATGTAACCATTGGAAACTTTAAAGAATCTTTTACAGATATGGCTGGTAAGGTAGATCAAATCCAACAAGATTTATCCAATATGCCAGGATCTTTACTGGATGCAGCGAAAGAAAATGCCACAAAATTAATCAATTCGGGATTTGGTGGAAATGTACGTGTATATCCAGACCGAATTTTAATTATGGATACCAAAAATGAAATGACAGCTTCAAAAGTGTGGCAGTGGAACATAAACGGATTAGGGTATTCATCAAACGGGGTAAATGGTCCGTATGAAATAGCAATGACAAAAGATGGGCGTATTGTTGCGGATTTTATTACCACTGGAGTATTGAATGGAAATTTGATTCGAGGCGGAGAAATAACAGGAACTACTCTTAGAACTGCCAATGATTCTAACTATGTCTCTATTTCCAAACAGTTTATTAGGTTAATGGAATCGTATATCACTCGGATTTTCATGGGCTATTATATAAATCAAAGTAATATCATGCAACCCACTATTGTATTAGGTGGCAACAATGATATAACAGCAACGCAGGGTGCAGTGTTAATTTACCAACTCGAAGGTTCTCCCAAGTCAGGAGGAATCGGAATATCAAATGGATACCTAAATGGTGATCCAAACAGAGTCTATTTTTCAGCGGCCCTTGCGTTTAATCAAAATGGACATGCAGAATTAAGAGCGGATCAAAGCCTAGAACTAGAGTCAAAAGCATCCTATGCTTCTTTGAGAAGCCAAAATAATCTTTTTCTGGAAAGCAGAACAGGTGGTGCTTATTTCACTGCAAAAGAAGGGTTTAATTTCCGCCAAAATGGAGATCGAGTTGTTGATTTGAAGTTGACACCTGGTGGAGATAGTGACATCGTATTTCAGAACATCTTATTACGGAACAACAGAAATTATGAAAATACCTATGTGCAAGTGAAAAGTGCTGGGGGAACTTATTTCAACGGTGTTTTAGCAGCAGATTTTAAAGTATCTTCTAAAAAGAAATATAAAACAAATATACGTGATATTAAATTTGATGCGTTAGAGAAGGTAATGGGCTGGGAAATTAAACAGTACAACCTTAAGACAGAAGTAGCCGAGTTGTATGATATGCGTATGAAACGTAAAGAAGGAGATCCAATCCTTACAACAAATGATATTACAACTCATTATGGAGTTGTGCTTCCGGATGAATCAAAAGAAAATGGTGTTGGCTTATATGGGATGATTGCGCAGACTGTTAAAGCATTTCAGGAGTATGTAGCCAAAACAGATGCTAGAATCGAAGAATTAGAGCCAATAAAGCCTAAAGGAAATATAAAACACAGGAACAAAGTAAAACGTCAAAGAAGACCGCCTAGACGCGTGAAAAGGAATAGTTAGAGAGAGGTGTAGTCATGCGAAATGAGGAAATTATTATAGATTTAGCAGATCCTGTGTTTACCAAAACAATTCGTTCGAGACAAAATGATAAAAACGGCTTGAAAATTACAGTATACGTAAGAGAAAAGGGGCAAATTGTTGATTTAACAGGGTATGCAGTGAAGTACGAAGCGATTAATCAAGTCGGACTGTTTGTTCGAGATGATGCTCAAATAGTTGATGCAAAGAATGGCGTATTTTCATACACATTGTCCTCGCAAGCTGTTTCCATATCGGATGATTGGACAGCTTATTTTGTGATGGAAAAAAGTACAGAACGAATGAGTACACCAGACATTCGTATTACATTAAGGCGAGATGTGAAAGAAGGTAATATCAAAATAGAAAACTATATTTCTGAGTTTGATAAGGCTCTTGAAATGATTAAAGGGTATCAAAAGCAAATTGATGAAGCAAATAAACGCGTAAATGAATTAACAGCAGCGGTTACAGGACAGAAGTATCAGTTATGGAAGGTTACGGATGATGATGGAACTTCTATTGATTTAGCTGCTAATACGGACTTGAATACCATTTTAAAAACTGGAACTTATGTTGGAAGTCAACTTAAAAATACACCTAACGCCTCCATCTATACGTTTTTTGTTGCTGTAGAATCCGCCACAAATGCAGCTCTTGTTCAAAAAGCTACTCTGTTAGGAAATTGGAATGATACATACATTCGAATTAATAACGGTGGTAAGTGGTCTGAGTGGTCTCGTATGGTATTAGAGAAAGAGGTTGTACCTAAAACAGGTGGGGCGTATACGGGAACAACTCATTTTAATACTGATAATGCTATTGTCATTGGAAGTCGTTCATTCAAAACAGTTCTCCATAAAGGCGCACAAGGACAACTTGTTATTGCCCCTTCAACTAAAGAACAAGAAGAATCGTGGGATTGGACAAAGCGAGTTGAAATTCGAACCGATGGAACCATTAGACAAGCAACCGATACAGATTGGATTAACCTTCCTACAACTGGTGTAGAGACCATTGCTGATAGGATAATGAAGTACAAGAGAAGTGGGGAACAAATATCTGTTATTGGATCAGTTAAATATCTAGCAAATACAACAATATTTGCAACCCTTCCGGCTGGATTTCGCCCTGTACAAAATATTGCTTTCCCAGCACTTGCATATGGCAATGGACCAACAGTTTGTGAAGTTACAGTTAAAAGTGATGGTGGAATTTTCTTAAATGGTGTTCAAAATGGAAATGTCATTCATATTGCGATGAGCTTTTTAATTTAGATATTACAGATTAAGCGTGCATAAGCAGGCTTTTTTATTTTGTATAAAATAGGGCTTTGATTCAATTCATCAATCAAGAGGAGTGATTTCACTTCTCTTTTTATTTTGAGGAGATGATCAGTGTGAAACGAATAGTAGATCAAGTAATTTATGAAAAGCATGTTAGCCAAGAAAATAAAAACCTAGTCAAAGATTTTCTTATTGAAAAGAAAGCACAAGGGAAAGCGGCAAGCACTTTACAGCAATACAATTGGGATTTGCGAATTATTTTGTTTCTAATACATCAACACTTTGAAAATAAAAATCTGGTTGAATTAACACGTAAAGACATTCGAAACTTATCTATTATTTTTCAAGAGATGGGAATGTCTAATGCGCGTGTAAATGGATTGATGAGCGCTTTACGTTCAGCACTTGAGTTTTGTGCAGATGATGATGACTATGATTATGAATTTAATGTAGGTTCACGGGTCCGTGGTTTACCTAAGAACCCGATTAGAGAAATTACATTTATTACTGAGGATCAGATTAATTGGTTAATCGATGAATTACTTGAGCAAGAAAAATATATGTTGGCAACGTATTTAGCACTTTCATATTACAGTGCGGCTAGAAAGAATGAGGTATACCAGGTTCAAAAAGAAGGGCTGACAGAACAATATTATACAAATGTGGTACGAGGAAAACGCGGTAAGAAGTTTAGATTATATTACAATCACCGGGTGCAGAAATGCATTCGTTTATATATAAATCAGCGAGGTAAGGATACTATTCCAGATTTGTTTGTGCGTGTTTATAAGAATGGGGAGAGAAAAAGATTGAACAAGAGTGTATTTAATTATTGGTGCGACATATTTGCTAAGATGCTAAACGAAAAGGAAGGGAAGGAATTTAAAATGAATCCTCACTGTTTCCGACATAGCAGATTAGATAATTTGAAAGTACAAGGAGTACCACTTGAAAAACTAAAATCACTCGCTAACCATTCTGATATTTCCACAACTGAATCTTATTTAAAAGATAGAAGTGAGGAAGATATTGCAGAGATATTTGGAATGGACCCAAGTTGCTTTGCAGCTTAAAAAGGAGAGGGAAAGATGGATCGTATTGATGTATTATTGAAAACATTTATAGCTACGTTTGGTGGCTTCTGTGGGTATTTTTTGGGAGGATGGGATGCAACATTGAAAGTCTTAGTGACGATGGCAGTTATTGATTATTTAACTGGCATGATTGCAGCAGGTTATAACGGAGAATTAAAAAGCAAAGTTGGTTTCAAAGGCATCGCCAAAAAGGTGGTGCTTTTTATTTTGGTCGGTGCGGCCGCCCAGCTCGATACAGTACTTGGAAGTAACAATGCAATTCGTGAAGCGACAATCTTTTTTTTCATGGGGAATGAATTGCTTTCACTTTTAGAAAATGCTGGACGAATGGGTATTCCACTCCCACAACCATTAACAAATGCAGTTGAAATTTTAGGTGGCAAACAAAAACAAGAAGAGAAAAAAGGAGATGTTCAATAATGGGACACATTGTAGATATTTCAAAATGGAATGGTGATATTAATTGGCCTGTGGCAAAACAATACATTGATTTCATAATTGCGCGCGTACAAGATGGTTCGAATTATGTAGATCCATTATATAAAGGATATGTACAAGCCATGAAACAACATGGGATTCCTTTTGGGAACTATGCATTCTGTCGTTTCGTTTCTGAAAATGACGCACGTGTAGAAGCTCGAGACTTCTGGAATCGTGGAGACAAGAGTGCAACAGTCTGGGTCGCTGACGTGGAAGTAAAAACAATGGATGATATGAGAGCGGGCACGCAAGCGTTTATCGATGAACTACGCCGATTAGGTGCTCAAAAAGTTGGTTTATATGTTGGCCATCATATGTATGCTCCATTCGGAATGGCAAATGTAAAATCAGACTTTGTGTGGATTCCTCGTTATGGTGGAAATAGACCAGCTTATCCATGTGATATTTGGCAATACACTGAAACAGGAAATGTCCCTGGTATTGGAAAATGTGATTTAAATGAATTAATTGGAAGTAAGTCGTTAGATTGGTTTACAAATAAATCGTATAAAGAAGAAGGAGTGGAGATTATCGTGAACAAACATAATAAGGTGGTTACTTACGAATTTGGTGTGAATTTAATTCCTGAAATGATTCAAATGATGGATAAGCTTGGATACACTTCAAAAATTGTTTCTCGCGGAGATCGTCAAGGGCTTGTTTATTTTGAGTCGGATTATCGTCAAGGTAGCGAGCTAGATAAAGCAACAGCGTGGTTAGATGCTAAAGGATTAAAGTATTACTATACAAAAGAATAATTTTGTAAACAAAAAGAGCCGTCAGTTGACGGCTCTTTTTGTTATTTCTACGATTTTTAAAATTTACTTCTTATTTAATGCGCGGAATATAGGTTTCAATATTTTACCGAATATACGATATGCGTTAAAAATAGATCTTATGGCTTTCATGTAATCTCCACCTTGAAATTTATTTAATATTTGATTCTTCTTCAATCCAAATATCTTCTACATGTAAATTTAATGTTTTTGCGATTTTAATAGCATTTCGTAAAGAAGGCTCACTTTTACCATGTACGATTTGACTTAGTTGCTGTGGTGTAATTTGCACTCTTTTTGCTAACGCTCCTTGTTTTATCATCCGATCATCTAAAATTTCTTTGAGCCTACATTTCATATCTATTCACCTCATCTTCGTATATTCGATAACAAAGTGAAAATTCCTATTTACTTTTTTTAAGATGGACAAACAAGTTTTTGTTTTCTAGTTCATATACCTATATCAAGACCACGAGGAATACCAAGTGGAACTAAGGACAACAAGAGGGGAGAGGATTACATGCGTTGGCAGTACAATCATCTGAACACAACTCCATATCTTCATCCGTCAAAGGAATTACGCTCGATGTACAATGAATCTAGATCAAGAACAGAAACGGAATCAATTATGAATCATATGAAAAATCATGAAGTGTTTAATAACAAGGAATATAAAAGATATTTCAGTTTATCCCAGGTTATTGAAGAGGATCTATACGGTGAGGAAGAAGATATTTTAAATTGGGAAACTTTAATGGACTGTTATGATGCAGTCCTTACAAGAAAAGGTATTATATTTCGTGAAAAAGAAGAGGAGGAATAGGTATGACACTCGCAGGAGAAGCGGTAGTTATTTGGACGGCAACAGGTTTGTCAGTAGTTGCAATGAAGGTGGCAGAAAAAATGGGGAAGAGTGTTCCGCATTGGCTTCCACGTATTACTTTGTACACAACGCTTACAGGCTCGTTTCTATACCTTCTACGTTATGTTCTAGTTATGTTTCTATGAAGGAATGCGATGTGGAATTTTATTATTCTTTATGTCATAAGGAGTTTAGCTTGTATGCACGTATTCCTTGAAACAGGGATATATACCCTCTATAAGAGGGATATAGGGAGTGATTTTATGTTGGAGCTATTATCGGTACCGGTCGCTGGATTATTATTCGCTATACTTGGTGATAAACTTAAAAGGAAAGATGATGACCGTAAAAAGATACAAGTATTTTTTGAGGTAAGTGGAATTGCTATCCGGATTGGGGAGAGATTACAGTATCCGGTTTTTCTTGAGCAAAAAAATGATGATCGAAGCACAACTTATGTATATCGATTACCGGTAGGGATGCCAAGTAAAATTATTCAGAAAGTTGAGGATGTTGTTTCTGAAGGATTGAACAAACCCGTTCGAATTGATTACGACAATTACAAATTAAATATTCGTGTTTTTCATAGAGATATACCGAAAAAATGGTCATGGTCTACGGATTTAGTGACACAAGGGAAATGGCGTGTACCAATGGGCCAAAGTTTAGAAAAGCTTATCTACCATGATTTTGATAAAACTCCACATATGACACTAGGTGGTCTCACCCGAATGGGTAAGACGGTGTTTCTAAAGAATGTAGTTACTTCACTTACTTTAGCGCAACCAGAGCATATTCATTTATACATTATTGATTTAAAAGGCGGTTTGGAGTTCGGGCCATATAAGAATTTAAAACAAATAGTTTCCATTGCTGAGAAGCCTATAGAAGCCTTTATGGTATTAAAGGATATTCTTGAGAAGATGGAAGAGAAAATGCAATACATGAAAGATAGACATTATACAAACGTTGTAGAAACAAGTATTAAAGAGCGCTATTTCATAATAGTAGACGAAGGTGCTGAATTGTGCCCTGATAAAAGTATGAAAAAGGAGCAACAAAGATTATTGGGAGCTTGTCAACAAATGCTTTCTCATATAGCGCGTATAGGTGGAGCTTTAGGATTTAGATTAATTTTCTGTACACAGTATCCGACAGGAGATACATTACCACGTCAAGTGAAACAAAATAGTGATGCGAAATTAGGTTTTAGATTACCGACTCAAACAGCTTCAAGCGTTGTTATAGATGAACCGGGATTAGAATCAATAAAAAGCATTCCTGGACGTGCAATTTTTAAAACGGATAGGCTTACCGAAATACAAGTTCCTTACATTAGTAATGAAATGATGTGGAATTATTTAAAACAATATGAGGTGGAGAAACATGAGGATGCAAACGCATATGCAAATCAACCGTCAAATGGCGATACTTGCGACGATTAGGAAGCTACAGTTTGCAACAAGAAGGCATTTAATGAGTGTACATGAAATGGGGGGGATAAGAAATGCAAATCGAATTATGAAGGATCTCTCTTCTTACACGAGTAAATTAACTCACAATAAAGAATATGTTTATTATTTAAATCAATCAGGGCACAAGTTATTTGGTGAAGGAAAAGTAGTTCATCATAGTAGAGTAGCACATGCTATTTTACGTAATGAAGCATGGTTACAACTATTTTGTCCAGATGATTGGCAGATTGAAACAGAAATAAGGTATATAAAAGATGATAAGAAAAAGAAGATTATTCCAGATGTGAAGTTTCGTGATGAAGATAGGATACTTCACGCAGTAGAAATAGATCGTACTCAAAAGATGGTAGTCAATGATGAGAAATTAAAATGTTATGAAGAGTTTACTAAAATATATAAGCAAAAATATAAAGGAAAAGTGCCAGTTATCCATTTCTTCACCATTACAAAATATAGAGAAAAGAAGTTGGAGCAACTGGCAGCAAAATATGATGTGTTTGTAAAAGTATATGTAATCCAAGAAATTTAATTCTGTAGGCAATAACAAGAAAAGTATAGGGGAATATATATAAGAAGAGAGTGATCGCAAACGACCACTCTCTTTTGACCACGCAGACCACATTGACCACAACTTGTACCACATTTATTATTTACTTTATGTCCATTTTGTCTAAAATAGAAAATATAGCTGGACAAAAACACACGTTTTAACACATAATGGACACAATGCTTCTTTAGAGGTGTAAAGAAAAAACATTGACAAATATAAAATGGCTAGCTATAATTTTGTTTGTTGCCTTGAGGTGATATGATATGAAATGGTCCATCCATCAATTGAATAAATTGAGAAATAAAGGATTGACATTGGATGAGATGGTAGATGTAAGTGAGCTAAAAGAGGTCGAGAAAGATATTCGTGAAATTAATCCTGTTCATGTAACGGGAAGAGTTGATTTTGGCTCCGGTAAGTTTACGTTTCATCTACATATAACTGGAAGCATGGTTTTACCATGTTCTCGCTCTTTAGTAGATGTGACATTACCATTTGACATTAAAACAACTGAGGTGTTCCAAACTTCACAAGAAGAATTTGAAACTGAAGCTGAAATTCATTCTTTAGAAGGAGAAGTACTTGACTTACTGCCCGTAATCAAGGAAAATATACTTTTGGAGATTCCAATGCAAATTTTCAGTGATGATGTTTCTGGTGGAGCACCGATGCAAGGTCAAGACTGGCAAGTGATTTCGGAAGAAGACAAAGAAAAGACTGTTGATCCAAGATTGGCAGGACTTGCAAAGTTTTTTGACAAATAATCGGAAGACTGGTTCAGGCCTTCATATGAAAATAACTATTTCTTTTAAGGAGGTGGGAAGAATGGCTGTACCTTTTAGAAGAACTTCTAAAACAGTAAAAAGAAAGCGTCGTACGCATTTCAAATTATCAGTACCTGGTATGGTAGAGTGCCCAAGCTGTGGTGAAGCGAAATTAGCTCACCGTGTATGTAAAGCATGCGGTACTTACAAAGGTAAAGAAGTAATCAGCAAGTAATTGCGGGAAAATAAACGCAGAAGATATCTTCTGCGTTTATTTTTTTGTCTTAATCTTTAGTTGTTGTATTCTATCTTTTCTAGTAACTGCATATGCTTAATAAAAAATGCATAGGGAGGACTAGAGAGATGGCGACAACAAGACAAGATGCTTGGACTGATGATGAAGATTTGCTTCTGGCAGAAGTAGTACTCCGGCATATTCGAGAAGGTGGAACACAACTTTCTGCCTTTAAGGAAGTGGGGAAAAATTTATCTCGTACACCAGCAGCATGTGGGTTTAGATGGAATTCTTACGTAAGAAAGCAATATAAAGAACGTATTGAGGAAGCAAAGCAACTTCGTAAAGTAGAAAATTATGAAGTGAAAGAGACAAAGGTGTTAGAACCTACGTCAATTACGTTGAATGATGTTATTGATTTCTTGCAAAATTATAAAGATGAAAACTCTTTAACGGTGTTGCAACAACAAGTTGAATCATTACAAACAGAAAGAGAGCGTCTTCTGGAGCGATTATCAGTATATGAAGAAGAGTATAGAACACTACTTGATTATATCGATCAAAAAAGAAGTGTAATGGTAGCGGAAAGAAACAATGCTCGCTCGAATGAGAAGTTAGAGAAGCTTAAGAAATAAAAAACAGCTGTTATACAGCTGTTTTTTTCAGGCTGTGGAGAAAGTCTTCTCCACAGCCTGTTTTTGTGTCTGAACCTCTTTTTATGTGTCAACACTGATAAAAAAGAGGAAAAGGAGAGAGTTTTTATGATGGGTGCTTTAAAAAATCATCGTGATGAACGTGTATCTGTTTCTGTAGAAGAGTTGGTTCCACAAGATCATTTCCTTCGTGCGATTGAAGCGACAATTAGTTTTGATTTTATTGAAGAGAAATTACGCCCTTATTACTGTGAAAACAATGGACGTCCGTCAATCCATCCTATCGTTTTATTTAAAATGATGTTTATTGGATATTTTTACGGTATTCGTTCGGAGCGTCAATTGGAAAAAGAGATTAAAACGAATATCGCCTACCGTTGGTTTTTAGGATTTTCTCTATCAGATACTATTCCAGATCATTCTACAATCAGTTGGAATCGCCGTACCCGCTTTATTCATACAAATATTTTCGAAGAAATTTTTGATGAGATCGTGAGGCAAGCGACAGAGCACCGGATGGTGGGAGGACGTGCGCTAATGACAGATTCTACGCACATTAAGGCCAATGCCAATAAAAATAAATTTGTACATAAATATAAAAAAGAAAAAGCAAAGTTTTATATAGATGAGCTAGAAGCTGCGGTAATCGAAGATCGTAAGGTACATGGAAAAAAGAATTAAAACCTAGAGAGGAAAGTGATACCCCTACCAAAAAAACTCGTATAAGTACAACGGATCCAGATAGTGGATTTTTAATGAGAGATGGAAAACCGAACGGTTTTCATTTCTTAGACCATCGTACGACTGATGCGAAGTACAATATTATTACAGATACCTATGTAACGGCTGGAAATATGGCAGATTCCGAGCCATATTTAGCACGCCTCCAAGCTCAAATTGATAAATTCGGGTTCAAAGTAGAAGCTGTAGCTCTTGATGCAGGCTATTTTACGAGCTATATCTGTAAGAAATTATCGGAGAGAAATATATTTATGGTGATGGGGTATCGCCGATTTGGAAAAAGAAATAAAGAAGTACCAAAAAGCCAATTTAAATATGTAGAAGAAATGAATGCATTCGCTTGTCCGATGGGGTGTATTTTAGAGTATGCGACAACGGATCGTGAAGGATATCGTCAATATAAATCGAAGCCAGAAGACTGCGCTGTTTGTCCGCTACGTGAGGTATGTTTTTCAAAGAAACAAAAACAAAAAGTTATCACTCATCATATATGGGAGAAATATAAGGATATCGCTAGAAAAAACAAACTAACAGTTACAGGGAAAAAGTTGTACAAAGTACGCTGTTCAACTATAGAGCGAAGCTTTGCAGACGCCAAAGAACTACATGGCTATCGATATGCTCGATTTCGAGGGCTGAAGTCTGTCCAAATGCAGGCTTATCTCACCGCAGCTTGTCAAAACATGAAAAAAATAGCCCTCCATCTGACCAAAAAAGGTCTGGTGGAGGGCTATTTTTTTGAAACTCTATTATTTTATGTTGTTTTTATTCGCTAAAATCAAAATGATTACAGAGTGTTGGGAACCCCTAAAGGGTTTCCCAACACTCTGTAAAAAACAGCTGTTATACAGCTGTTTTTTTATTTCTTAAGCCGATTCTTCGTTTGTAACCGCATTCAAATTTGCTTCTGGATGCCAAATATAAAAATCTCCATCAGTTACTGATACGGGGTTGAAATTTAATTTATCCCAAAAACCAGCTGAATGAATACGTGCTATCGTTTTAATAGGAAATTGCATTTGTTTCGCATGATTTACAAGCATTTGCCCGAATCCTTGTTTTTGAAAAGTTGGTAATACTTCAAGTTTATAAAGTTCTAGGTAGGGACCTGTAATTTCGAATGGTTCTCCGCCGTTTCTTTTCATATATAGACTCATACGTGCGATTAGTGATCCGCCATAATAAATACCGTAAAATGGAGATTCACTGTCGTTTTCAATAATGTTTGCTTGTAATTCTTCCAGCATAGATAGTTCCTGGGCTCCGCACCCTTTAAATTTTTTGAATTCATCTAACGTTTTATAATTGATGAGCAAGCGCTCAACTTTTGGGAATCCCATTACATCACATCCTTTTCTTGTCTCGTTGAATGCAGAAAAGTAAAAATATTTATAATAATAGTATAACTCATTTTTTTATTTTTATGAAGAAGATAGTATATTTCTTTTTTTATTTTTTTGAGGATTTGCTAAACTAAGAGTAGAAGCGTATTAATAGGTGGTACATACATAGTGAAAAATGAGAGTATATTTGTTGGGCAGAGGACAGCGGAATTATAGGGCGTGCTCAGGTGCTTTAAAAAGATATAAAGGGGGGAAGGCAAGGGCACTTAGTGTGAATTCCTTGTGTGAAAATGAAAATTGGAATTGTCGGACCAGGTGCTATTGGTCTATTGTATACATTTTATTTACAAAAAAATAACCAAGATGTTACGTTGTTTACAAGAACAGCTAAGCAAGCTGAAGAATTAAATGAAACAGGTGTAACTTGTATTAGAGATGGAAGATGTGAAAAAGTATATCCATCTGTTTTACCGATAGAAAGTATGGTAGCGCAAAATTTAGATTATATATTTATTGCTGTGAAGCAATATCATATAGATGACGTACTACCGTTTGTGGAAGGGGCATCATCATTAATCTTTTTGCAAAACGGAATGTCGCATCTTCAAAAGATGCTGAACATAGGGAGTAAAAATATAGCTGTTGGTATTGTAGAACATGGTGCGAAAAAAGAGGGAGGGCATATCGTTCATCATACTGGGATAGGGGTAACAAAATTTGGAGTGGTTTGTGGTCAATCTATACATTTTAAAAAAATATTCAATTATTTTCCTGTTGCTTATTTTCCAGTTCAAATAGAAACGGATTGGGAAGAGATTATGCATAAAAAATTAGTAGTAAATGTATGTATCAATCCGTTGACAGCACTATTGGGAGTTAAGAATGGTGAATTAATCACGAATCGTTTTTTTTATCAAATGATGGAGCAAGTGTTTCAGGAGGCAGCATTTCTTATTAGAGGAGAAAAAGAAATGGTATGGCAAATGGTACGAAATGTGTGTGAAGGAACGTCTCGTAATACATCTTCTATGCTAGCGGATGTAAGAGCGAGTAGAAAGACGGAAATTAATGCGATTGTTGGATATGTATTAGAAGAAGCTAAGAAACAGCAACGACCAGTTCCGACACTTCAATTTTTGTTCGATGCAATAAAAGGTTTAGAAACAAGAGTATAAGTGTTATTCTTTGCTTTTACGTGAAACATTGACTACAATGTGGATTGGTGAGAGAACTGGATACGAAAGGAAGAATTATATGGAGATAAAAGAAATCTCTGTTCCGCAACAAGGTATTGTAGCGGACTATATGAACGGTAAAAAAGAGATACAGTCATGTTTTGATTATATGTTAACAGAAGATGCTTTTAAACAACGTTTACATGATTTGCGTGAAAGGGAGTTTTTCCGCCAAGATTTAGTAGCGCATTTATTAGAATATAATACAAAATTACAAGCGGGAGAATCTACACTTCAAAATGTAAAAGCGCTTGGAGATGAAAATACATATGTTGTTATAGCTGGACAACAAGCGGGGTTATTAACTGGACCGCTTTATACAATTCATAAAGTTATTTCAATTTTACAGCTTGCAAAGGAAAAGGAAGAAAGTTTAGGAGTTAAAGTTGTCCCTGTCTTCTGGATTGCGGGTGAAGACCATGATATGGATGAGATTAATCATACTTTTGTAGCGAAAAATAAAAAGATGAAAAAAACTATTTTTTATGACCGTAATCCGAAAAAGGCAAGTGCTTCTGAGTCTGAACTTTCTGTTGAAGATTGTAGAAATTGGATTGAAGAGATTTTTAAAACATACCCAGAAACAAATTTTACAAAAGATGTATTAAAATTTGTTGATGATGCTTTGAAAAAATCGAATACGTATGTAGATTTCTTTGCTCATCTTATTACGAAAATCTTTGCTAATTCTGGTTTAATCCTTGTTGATTCACATCATCCTGAATTAAGAAAGTTAGAAATTCCATTTTTCAAGCGAATTATAAGTAAGTATAAAGAGGTACAAGAGGGCCTTCGTAATCAGCAGGAAGTAATTAAAGAACTAGGATACAAACCGATTATTGAAACGAAGTCTCATGCAGTGCATATATTCATGGAAATAGATAATGAACGAGTATTGCTTGAAGAGCATCAAGGTAAGTTTGTTGGAAAGGATGGGGCGCATTCCTTTTCATACGAAGAGTTGATTGAAGAGATGGAGAGAAATCCGGCACGTTTTAGTAATAATGTTGTAACACGTCCTCTTATGCAAGAGTATGTATTTCCTACGCTCGCATTTATTGGAGGTCCAGGGGAATTAGCTTATTGGAGTGAATTACAGCAAGTATTCCATACTGTCGGTTTTCAAATGCCACCTGTCGTTCCTCGTCTTACAATTACTTATGTGGAGAGAGATATAGCGACAGATTTATTCGATCTGCAATTGAGAGAAATTGATCCGTTTTTAAATGATGTCGATAAACTGCGTGAAAACTGGTTGTTTAATCAAATAGAGGAACCGATTGATGATCATTTTGAAAAGGCGAAAAAAGAAATTGCCGATATTCATACATCTTTACAGCAATTTGTAAAGAAAATAGAGCCAGGGTTAGGTGCGTTTGCAGGGAAAAACGAATTGAAAATTAATGAACAAATTGAACTGTTGGAAAGAATGTTGAAAAGAAATGTTGAGAAAAAGTATGAGGTTCAGCTAAATAAATTCCGCCGTATACAATTCGCACTTCGTCCATTAGGTGCGCCGCAAGAACGTGTGTGGAATGTATGTTATTATTTAAATCAGTTTGGTTTGGATTTCGTTGATCGTGTAATGGAAAACCCTTTTTCTTGGGACGGAAAACATCATGTTATAAAACTATAAAATCTTGCTCTTTGGAGCAGGATTTTATTTTTATTCCGTTGAATTTACTGTGAAGTGATTTTTTTTCTGAATTATCAATCAAAAAAATGTTAGATATGGCAATTGTGTTGGATACTTAAATATATGACAAAATAGCACAAAATGTAAACGTATTATTCGCTTTTTCGACAGTTTTTTATTTAAATTCCCGCAAAAGATGATAAAATTTAGTATATAATAAAAGAAAATAGCGATTTGTATAGTATGTTGCCTTTGTTGGTAAGTTAAATGAGTCGTTCTTTCGTATTATTTCATTCTCTAAGCGTGAAATATGTGTTTAGAGGAAGGGATACATTCAACATAATTAATTGGAAAAAGAGTAGGTGCAACAATGTTTAAACACGTAACAGTGCTTTTAAAGGAAACAGTAGACGGCTTAGATATAAAGCCAGATGGTACATATGTAGATTGTACACTGGGGGGAGGAGGACATAGTTCTTATTTATTATCCCAATTAACTGAAGGTGGAAAATTAATAGCGTTTGATCAAGATGAGATAGCGATTCAAAACGCGAAAGAAAAGTTCTCTTCATACGGTGAACAGTTTATAACAGTAAAGAGTAACTTCCGTTATTTAGCTGAAAAACTGCAGGAAATAGGTATAACAGAAGTAGATGGTATTTTATTTGATTTAGGTGTTTCATCCCCACAATTAGATACACCAGAACGAGGCTTTAGTTATCATCATGATGCACCGCTAGATATGCGGATGGATCAAGATGCCCCATTAACAGCGTATGATGTTGTAAATAGCTGGTCATATGAACAACTTGTAAGGATTTTCTTCCAATACGGTGAAGAGAAATTTTCAAAACAAATTGCAAGAAAAATTGAAGCTTATCGTGAGAATAAAGCTATTGAAACGACAGGAGAATTAGTAGAGCTAATTAAAGAAGGTATTCCGGCTCCAGCTCGTAGAACGGGTGGGCATCCTGCTAAGCGAGTGTTTCAGGCAATTCGTATAGCTGTAAATGATGAATTAAAAGTATTTGAAGAAGCATTGGAATCTGCTATTGAGATGGTTAAGCCAGGTGGAAGAGTTAGTGTTATAACATTCCATTCATTAGAAGATCGTATTTGTAAAACAACGTTTAAGCGAAATAGTACAACGCCACAATTGCCGCCAGGATTACCGATTATTCCTGATGAATTTAAGCCGAAATTAAAGCTTATTACAAGAAAACCGATTTTACCTTCTGATATAGAGCTAGAAGAAAATAATCGTGCGCGTTCTGCGAAGTTGAGAATCGCTGAAAAACGATAAAAGGGAGAGAGAGGTATGACTAATTTAGCTGTAAAGTACAAACAACAAGCGCAAGAAGAGGTGCAAATTCAAACGCCCCCACAGCAGATGGCTAAGCCGAAGGTTAAAGCGAAAATTACAAGAATCGAAAAACTGTTGTATGTAGCGTTTATTGGCTTTTTATTGTATGCCTGTGTCGCGTTTATTGGAAATAAAGCAGGCCTTTATCAAGTTAATGTAGAAGCAGCGACGATAGAAGAAAAAATTGTACAGCAGCAAAAAGAAAATCAAGAATTACAAGCTGAAGTAGAGAAGTTAAGTCGCTATGAACGAATCGCTGAAGTTGCAAAAAAACACGGGCTAGAAATTAATGCGAATAATGTGAAAGGCCTCAAATAAGGCAATAGGTGTGAAGGAACGATGAAGAAGAATATGACTAAATTTCATACCAATAAGGGAGCAGGTTATTTTATGATATTTTTCCTCCTGCTCTTTTTGCTGTTATTAGCCCGATTTTTTTACATACAATCAACAGGAACAGTTCATAATCAGGATTTAGATGCACTTGCTAAACAAAAGCATAGTAAAAAAGGAGTTCTTGAAGCGAACCGAGGAACCATTTATGATCAAAACGGTCATGTGTTAGCGCAAGACGCAAACTCTTACAAAATGGTAGCTGCACTAAAAGGTGCTAACTCAGTTGAGAATAAAGAAGATACTGCAAAGAAAATTGCAGGAGTACTTGGAAAAGGCGAAGAGGATATTTTAGCTTCTTTAAATAAGGAAGGTAGAAGTCAAGTCGAATTTGGAACGTTAGGCAAGGATTTGACGAAAGAAAAGAAGGAACAAATAGAAGCGTTGAAGTTGCCGGGAATATCTTTTATTACAGAAAATGCAAGGGTGTATCCAAACGGTGATTTTGCATCTTACGTTATAGGTCATGCAAAACCAAATGAGAATGGAACCTCGGTAGGTCAATTTGGCATAGAGAAAAGCTTGGATAAATACTTAAGTGCCTCGAACGGAGAAGTAGCATATACAGGTGATCGTAAAGGTGTGTCCCTTGATGGGGGAAAAGTTAATGTAAAGGCACCTAAAAATGGAGATAACGCTTATTTAACAATCGATCAACGTGTCCAAAGTTATTTAGAAGACGCGATGAAAGCAGCAAGTAAGCAATATGAGCCAGAAAGTTTAATAGGGATTGTTGCAGATCCGAAAACTGGGAAAATATTAGCGATGTCTACTAAACCTAGTTATGACCCTAATGATCGTCAAATTAAATATTTCTTTAATGACGCAATTGCCAATGCATTTGAACCTGGATCAACAATGAAAATTTTCACGTTAGCGGCAGCTATTAATGAAGGTGTGTACAAAGGCCAAGATTATTATCAGTCCGGGACATATCAAGTCGGAAATAGGAAAATAAAAGATCATAACGGTGGTGCTGGTTGGGGCTCTATCACGTTTGATGAAGGGGTAGAGCGTTCTTCAAACGTAGCGTTTGCAATTTTAGGAGATCAAAAACTTGGTCCAGAACGTTTCCGAAAATATATTCATAGTTTTGGATTAGATGAAAAAACGAACATTGATTTATCAGGTGAAGGATCGAATACAATTTTATTTGATCAGCAAATACAACAAGTGACAACAGCTTTTGGACAAGGTTCCACTGTAACACCAATTCAGCTTGTACAAGCTGCAACGGCCATTGCAAATGATGGGAAAATGATGAAACCTTATGCAATTGATAAAATTGTAGATCCGATAACAGACAAAGTAAAATTAGAACATAAGCCAGAAGAAGTAGGAAAACCTGTTACAAAGGAAACAGCAGCGCAAGTAAGACAATTATTAGAACGTGTTGTTACATCTCCGAAAGGTACAGGGACAGCTTATAAAATTGATGGATATTCAGTTGGTGGTAAAACAGGTACAGCGCAAATTCCGGATGGAAAAGGCGGCTATATGACAGGGAGACAGAATTATATATTCTCATTCTTAGGTATGGCACCAATGGACGATCCACAACTTGTTGTGTATGTAGCTGTTAAACAGCCTAAATTAAAAGATGATGAGAACGGTGCACAACCGTTAGCTGATATTTTTAAATATGTAACAAAAAATAGTTTAGAGTATTTAAAGATTAAGCCAAATGAAGTTAAAGATCCGAAAAAACATCTGAAAGAACAACAAACTACTGTTCCGGATGTAAATGGTAAAACGATGGCTGAAGCGGGGAAAGCGATTGATAAAGCAAAACTTCGTCCAATCGTACTAGGTGAAGGGAAAGTACAGCAACAAGTACCAAAAGCGACTGAACAAACATTAAAAGGCGACCGAGTCTTCTTGGTAGGAGATAAGCCTACAATGCCAAATATACAAGGATGGGCACTGCGTGATGTTATGAATTTAGCGAAGACATTACAGCTTAACTTGAAACCTTCTGGTACAGGATACGTAACAGAACAAAGTGTGGCGGAAGGAACATTATTACAACCTGGTACAGAATTAGGTGTCACACTCGTACCGCCACTCGAACCACAGCAAGAAGCAGAAAAGCCGTAATGGTAAAAGAGAATAAGTTCTAATTAAATAAGTACAAGCATATATTGGAACAAGCTAGGCGTAAGGGAGGCTTGTTCCAATATGCGTGTATCAAATGTAACAGTTAGAAAACGACTTATTTTTATACTTATATCAGGTATACTTATTTTCACGATTATCGATATTCGTCTTGGATATGTGCAATTTTTTCTTGGGAATATGTTAACGGATCGTGCGAAAGATTCATGGAGTCGTAATATTACTTTTGAACCCGAACGTGGGAAAATTTTAGACCGAAATGGTGTGGAACTTGCCACGAATAAAAGTGCTCCAACTGTCTTTGTTGTACCGAGGCAAATTGAAAAACCAGCGGAGACTGCAGAGAAGTTAGCTGCAGTATTAGGTGTGGAAAAAGATGAGATTTATAAAAGGATTACAAAAAAAGAATCGATTGTAAGGTTAGATAAAGGCGGAAGGAAAATATCACATGACAAAGCGAAAGAAGTACGAGGATTAAGTCTGAAGGGCGTGTATATCGCAGAGGATTCTATCCGGTACTATCCGTTTGGAAACTTTTTATCACATGTATTAGGTTTTGCAGGTAGCGATAACCAAGGTCTTATGGGACTAGAAAAATATTATGATAAAGAGCTAAATGGGGACAAAGGTCATGTGCGTTTTTTTGCAGATGCGAAAGGACAAAGGATGCCTAATGTTGGTGATGATTTCAAAAAGCCAGAAGCCGGTTTAAATTTAGGATTAACAATCGATGCGCGTATTACAAGGATTATGGAAAGAGAAATGAATATTGCGGAGTCAACTTATAATCCTGACGGTATGATTGCGATTGCAATGAACCCTAAAAATGGTGAAGTTTTAGGGATGTCTAGTCGACCGAGTTTTGACCCAGCGGATTTTCAAAGTGTCTCTCCAGAAGTGTATAACAGAAATCTACCTGTATGGAGTACGTATGAGCCTGGTTCAACATTTAAGATCATTACATTAGCTGCAGCATTGAATGAAAATTTAGTAGACTTAGAGAAGGATACGTTTTATGATGATGGAGCAGCTGAAGTAGGTGGAGCTAGATTGAAATGCTGGAAAGCAGGAGGTCATGGCAGTCAAACGTTTTTAGAAGTCGTTCAAAACTCATGTAACCCGGGATTTATTGAACTTGGTGATCGCCTTGGTAAAGACCGATTATTTAAATACATTCGTAATTTTGGTTTTGGGCAGAAGACTGGAATTGACTTGCAAGGTGAAGGCAGTGGGATTTTATTTAATTTAGATAAAGTTGGTCCAGTAGAGCAAGCAACAACTTCATTCGGCCAAGGAGTTTCTGTTACGCCGATTCAACAAGTAGCAGCTGTAGCGGCGGCTGTAAATGGTGGAACATTGTATCAGCCGTATATAGCTAAGGAGTTTATTGATCCGAAAAATAATCAAGTTGTTAGTAAAAAGACACCTGTTGAGAAAAGAAAAGTTATTTCCAAGGAAACTTCAGAAAAAGTTCGTTATGCATTAGAGAATGTTGTAGCGAAAGGTTCTGGTAAAGGTGCTTATATTGATGGATATCGCGTAGGTGGAAAAACGGGTACTGCTCAAAAGGTGAAGGATGGTAAATATTTAGAGAATAATTATATAGTATCTTTTATCGGATTTGCTCCAGCGGATGATCCAGAGATTGTTGTGTATGTAGCTGTTGATAATCCAAAAGGGGTTACACAGTTTGGTGGAGTGGTAGCAGCTCCGATTGTCGGGAATATCCTTCGAGATGCGCTTCCTGTTATGGGAGTGAAACCGAGAAAAGAACAAGTTGAGAAAGAATATAAATGGGGCGATACACCAACTGTGGAAGTTCCGAATTTAATTGGAATGAAAAAGAAAGACTTACAAACACAACTCGTCGATTTGAAGCTTGATATAAGTGGAGATGGAGAGAAAGTAATTAAACAATCACCAGAAGCGGGAGCTAAAGTAAAAGAAGGCTCAAAAATTAGAATTTACTTCGGGAATTAAAGGTAACATAGTACGTTTTATGGTACAATTGGTGGAAGTGAGTTCTTTATAGAACAGTTACTTAATTTGAGACAGTAAGTGTCTCATTCATAAATAGGTCAGTAGCACTTACCTCCTTATATAGGAGGTAATGTGTTGCTTACTGAAAAAAGATAAATAAACAATGTAGAGAGGGTTTAGTGAAATGAAGTTGCATACACTTGTATCATGTTTGCATGATTTTCCAGTTGTTCCAAAAGAAAATCCAGAAATCACATCTATAGAAGCTGATTCACGTAAAGTGAAAGAGGGAAGCTTATTTGTATGTATGAAAGGATATACGGTTGATAGCCATGATTTTGCTAAGCAAGCAGCGGCACAAGGAGCGGCTGCTATTGTTGCGGAAAGACCAATTGATGTTGACGTTCCAGTTGTACTTGTGAAAAATACTTTTCGTTCGTTAGCGGTTTTAGCTGATTATTTTTATGGTCAACCGACACACAAGTTACATTTAATCGGAATTACAGGTACAAATGGAAAGACAACAACATCGCATATTATGGATGAGATTATGCGAGCACATGGTCATAAAACAGGGCTAATTGGAACGATTAATATGAAAATCGGTGATGAAACATTTGAGGTGAAAAATACAACACCAGATGCACTAACACTTCAACAGACGTTTTCAAAAATGGTTGAACAAGGTGTGGACAGCACGGTAATGGAAGTTTCGTCACATGCGTTAGATCTTGGTCGTGTACACGGATGTGATTACGATGTAGCGGTGTTTACGAATTTAACACAAGATCATTTAGACTATCATAAAACGATGGAAGAATATAAACATGCAAAAGGGTTACTATTTGCACAGCTTGGCAATAGTTATAATCATAATCGTGAAAAGTACGCTGTGCTGAATAGCGATGATAATGTAACAGAAGAGTATATGAGAAGTACTGCAGCAACAGTTGTAACATATGGTATTGATACAACAAGTGACATTATGGCAAAAAATATCGTTATGACGAGTGGCGGGACTACATTTACGCTTGTCACACCATATGAAAGTGTAAATGTTACGATGAAATTAATAGGTAAATTTAATGTATATAACGTACTTGCAGCAACAGCAGCAGGACTTGTTTCGGGTGTGAAATTAGAAACAATCATTGCTGTTATAAAAGAACTAGCTGGGGTTCCAGGGCGTTTTGAAGTTGTTGATGGAGGACAAAATTATACAGTTATTGTTGATTACGCACATACGCCGGATAGTTTAGAAAATGTATTAAAAACTGCAAAACAATTTGCAAAAGGTGATGTGTATTGTATCGTTGGTTGTGGCGGCGATAGGGACCGAACGAAGAGACCGATAATGGCAAGTGTTGCAACAAAATATGCAACTCATGCAATTTACACATCAGATAATCCAAGAAGTGAAGATCCAGCGGCTATTTTAGATGATATGGTACATGGTGCAAGTGGGAAAAATTATGAAGTGATTATTGATAGAAAAGAAGCGATACACCATGCAATCACTAAAGCGAAAGCAGATGATATCATTATTATTGCTGGTAAGGGTCATGAAACGTATCAAATTATTGGTAAAGAAGTTCATCATTTTGATGATCGTGAAGTTGCTAAAGAAGCAATTAAAGGGCGTTTAAGCAACGAAGAGTAACAACGTGAGAGGAGGACTACATGTGCTTGAGCAAGGTTTATTAGTAACGGCTGGGGTAGCATTCTTAATTTCTGTTGCCCTTTCGCCATTGTTTATTCCATTTTTAAGAAAATTAAAGTTCGGACAGAGTATTCGTGATGAGGGACCAAAGTCACATCAAAAAAAATCAGGGACACCGACAATGGGTGGTATCGTCATATACGTATCTATGATGGTAACTTCACTTATTATGGCGATTAAGTTTAATTATTTAGGTGCAGAGGTTTCGTTATTACTATTAGTGACGTTTGGTTACGGCTTGATTGGATTTTTAGATGACTACATAAAGGTGGTTAAGAAGAGAAATCTTGGTTTAACATCAAAGCAAAAATTAGTAGGTCAGCTTGTTATTGCTATTGCATTCTTTTTAATTGGAAAAGGGCAAGCGTTCCACACATACATCATGATTCCGGGAACGGATGTTAAGTTTGAATTAGGTTGGGCGTATTTCGTACTTGTACTATTTATGCTTATTGGTGGATCAAATGCAGTTAACTTAACTGACGGTTTAGATGGTTTATTATCAGGAACAGCTGCTATTGCATTTGGAGCATTTAGTATTATTGCTGTGGCACAAGAGCAATTTGGAGTGGCGATATTCTGTATGGCAGTTGTAGGAGCTGTACTTGGATTTTTAGTATTCAATGCGAATCCAGCAAAAGTGTTTATGGGAGATACAGGTTCATTAGCTTTAGGTGGAGCCATTGCAGCTGTAGCGATTTTATTAAAACAAGAATTGCTACTTGTAATTATCGGCGGAGTATTCGTAATGGAAACTTTATCGGTTATCATTCAGGTCATTTCATTTAAAACAACAGGAAAACGTGTCTTTAAAATGAGTCCATTACACCATCATTATGAATTATGTGGTTGGTCAGAGTGGCGTGTTGTTGTGACGTTTTGGTCTGCAGGATTTTTATTAGCTGTGTTAGGAATTTATATCGGGGTGTGGATGTAATTGAAAACTGTAACTGAATTTCAAAATAAGAATATTCTTGTATTAGGCATTGCAAAAAGTGGTTATGCAGCAGCTACATTGTTACAAAAGTTAGGGGCAAATGTTATTGTAAATGACGGAAAGCCTTTAGCAGAGAATGTACTTGCTGCAGAATTACAAGCAAAAGGAATGGACGTTGTATGCGGTGGTCATCCTTTAGAATTATTAGAGAGAAATATTTCTCTTGTAGTAAAAAATCCAGGAATCCCGTATTCTAATCCAATATTAGTTGCTGCGAAAGAAAAGCAAATTCCGATTGTTACGGAAGTTGAATTAGCATATCGTATTTCAGAAGCACCATTTGTTGGGATTACGGGGTCTAACGGTAAAACGACGACGACAATGCTGACATTTGAAATGCTAAAAGAAGGACAAAAGCATCCTGTAATTGCAGGGAACATTGGCACTGTAGCGTGTGAAGTAGCACAGGATGCAAAAGAAAATGAAGTTGTAGTTACAGAACTTTCATCATTTCAATTGATGGGAGTAGAATTGTTCCAACCTAAAATTGCTGCGTTTTTAAATTTATTTGAGGCCCACTTAGATTATCATGGGACGAAGAAAGAATATGGTTTAGCGAAAGCAAATATTTTTAAAAACCAAACAGAAAATGATTATAGTGTAATAAATGCAGATGATGCAGATGTGATGGCTTTGTCTGCGTATTCTAAAGGTCAAAAAATCCTGTTTTCGACAACGAAAGAAATTGAAGATGGCGCGTGTATAAAAGATAACGCTCTTTATTTCAAAGGTGAAAAAGTTGTTGAAGTAAGCGATATCGTTTTACCTGGTCAACATAATTTAGAAAATATTTTAGCTGCGATGAGTATTGCGAAATTATTAGGTACTTCTAATGAAGCAATTACGGTCGTGTTAAAACGTTTTACGGGTGTAAAACATCGTTTAGAATATGTAACAACGATTAACAACCGTAAGTTTTATAATGATTCAAAAGCAACGAATATGTTAGCGACTGAGAAAGCACTATCTGCGTTTACACAACCGATTGTGTTACTAGCAGGTGGGCTTGATCGCGGAAATGAATTCGATGATTTAATTCCGTATTTCAAAAATGTAAAAGCGATTGTAACATTTGGACAAACAGCTCCTAAACTAGTAAGAGCGGCAGAAAAAGCGGGATTAGATATAATTGAAAGTGTCGATACTTTAGATGAAGCAGTGGTGAAAGCTTATGCTCATTCTAAAGATGGCGATGTCGTTCTTCTTTCTCCAGCGTGTGCAAGCTGGGATCAATTTAAAACATTTGAAGAAAGAGGAGACATTTTTATACAAGCTGTGCATAAACTTATATAAAGTAAATCAAAACATCAGTAGGCTAACACCTACTGATGTTTTGTTACATAGGGCAAAAGTTTCTGCCTAAAGAGGTGGTGTTTGTGGGTAATGAAGAAAACGCCTGATTTTATTCTCATCATCGTAACACTTTCATTGTTGACAATCGGAATGATTATGGTTTATAGTGCGAGTGCAGTTTGGGCCTCTTATAAAATGGGGGACTCATTCTTTTTTGCAAAAAGACAATTACTGTTTGCGGGTCTTGGTGTAGTAGCTATGTTTTTTATTATGAAAATTGATTATTGGGTGTGGCGTACGTATTCAAAAGTGATTTTGCTAGTTTGCTTCATTCTTCTTATTCTCGTTCTTATTCCTGGAGTAGGTCTTGTTCGAGGAGGAGCACGAAGTTGGATTGGAATCGGAGCATTTTCGATTCAACCGTCAGAATTTATGAAGTTTGCGATGATTATTTTCTTGGCAAAGTTTTTAGCAGAACGGCAAAAATTGATTACATCTTTTAAACGTGGTTTATTACCGGCCCTTAGTTTTGTGTTTCTTGCTTTTGGGATGATTATGTTACAGCCAGACCTTGGGACAGGAACGGTAATGGTTGGGACATGTATCATTATGATATTCATTTCGGGAGCGAGGGTCTTTCACTTTGCAATGTTTGGTTTGATTGGTGTAGCAGGATTTGTAGGGTTAATTGCATCAGCACCGTATCGAATGAAACGCATTACATCATATTTAGATCCGTGGTCAGATCCGCTCGGGAGTGGATTTCAAATTATCCAATCATTACTTGCAATTGGACCTGGTGGATTATTTGGGCTTGGACTTGGACAAAGTAGACAAAAATTTCTTTATTTACCTGAACCACAAACTGACTTTATATTTGCGATCTTATCCGAGGAATTAGGTTTTATTGGTGGTTCATTTGTGTTATTATTATTTAGTCTATTATTATGGCGCGGGATTCGTATCGCATTAGGAGCGCCAGATTTATATGGTACGTTTTTAGCAGTAGGTATTGTGGCGATGATTGCGATTCAAGTAATGATTAATGTTGGTGTTGTAACAGGACTGATGCCTGTTACGGGTATTACCTTGCCGTTTTTAAGTTATGGTGGATCAAGTTTGACATTAATGTTAATGGCAGTAGGTGTATTATTAAATATAAGTCGCCATTCTCGCTACTAAACCCTGTTTATAAGACAGGGTTTTTCGTATGTGTGTAAAAATGCAATATGTATATAGAAATAAGTATAATGGAAATAAGAAAAGAGAAGCGGAGGAGTTAGTAGTGCGTGTATTAGTGAGTGGTGGGGGTACTGGTGGTCATATTTATCCAGCTCTTGCTTTAATTAGAGAAATAAAAAAGTTAAATCCAGAAGCGAGATTTTTATATATTGGTACGGAAAATGGACTAGAGAGTACAATCGTTCCAAAAGCAGGTATACCATTTCAATCTATTGTTATAAGTGGATTTAAACGAAAAATATCATTAGATAATGTGAAAACAGTAATGCGTTTTCTAAAAGGTGTACAGGATAGTAAACGATACATTCGTCGTTTTAATCCGGATATCGTAATTGGAACGGGTGGATATGTATGTGGACCAGTTGTATACGCTGCAGCCAAATTAGGTATTCCAACTATTGTACATGAACAAAATAGTGTACCAGGTGTAACGAACAAGTTTTTAAGCCGTTATGTTGATAAAGTTGCTGTTTGTTTTGAAGCAGCTATAGAGCATTTTCCAGAGTCAAAAGTGGTAATGACAGGTAATCCACGAGCATCAGAGGTAATGGATCAAAATGGAATGAAGGGGAAACGTTCAGTTGGGCTTTCTCTTCCTAAAAAGTCTGTACTTATATTTGGTGGAAGTCGTGGGGCTAGACCGATTAACGATGCCTTCGTTGAAGCAATTGAACAGTTTGGGAACAAAAGCTACGAAATACTATATGTAACGGGTGAAGTACATTATGATAAAGTGATGGAAGCCGTGAAGCAAAAAGGGAACCCAAGCAATGTTATTATTAAGCCGTTCATTCATAATATGCCAGAGGTACTAACTGGTGTAGACCTTGTTGTTTCAAGGGCTGGGGCAACAACACTTGCAGAATTAACAGCGTTAGGAAAACCAAGTGTGTTAATACCGAGTCCGTATGTAACAAATAATCATCAGGAAAAGAATGCACGTTCAGTTGTTGATAAAGGAGCGGCAAAAATGTTACTTGAAAAAGATTTAACAGCTGAAACGCTTATTCGTGATATTGATGAGATTTTATTGAATGCACAAACATTACAAAATATGAAGCTAGCGGCTAAGCAACTAGGTATTCCAGATGCAGCAAATAAGCTGTATGAAGTAATGAATAAGCTTGTAAAAAAATAAAGTGAGGCTTTAATTAGTGGGGAGTGATTCTCTCTCGTTGATTATTATCTTTCACTAATCGGATGTTTACTGACATCCTGATTCCGCCTAATTTCTTTGTTATCGCCGAATTTTGATTTAGGAGCTGTACTGCCCGTAAATAGAGGGATAACGTTAGGTGAACGCCCTGCATATTATTGTCATAAGGAGACTTAATATGGGGGAGATTGTCTATGGAACAATTAGTAAATGAGCTTATAGAAGCAGACGTTGGTCGTGTTTTAGTTAACGAGCCGTTAGCACGTTATACAACTATGAAAATAGGTGGACCAGCGGATATTTTAATTGTGCCAAAGCATGTAGCCGGTATTGAAAAAACATTACAGTTAGTAAAGCAATACAAAACGAAGTGGACTGTAATTGGTCGCGGTTCAAACCTTCTTGTATCTGATCAAGGCATAGAAGGTGTTGTTATTCGTTTAGGAGAAGGATTAGATCACTTAGAGGTCGAAAAACATAAGGTAAGAGTTGGTAGTGGATATCCTCTTATTAAATTGTCAACTTTACTTAGTCGTCAAGGGTTAGCTGGATTGGAGTTTGCGAGCGGTATTCCAGGAAGTGTCGGTGGTGCAGTATATATGAATGCAGGTGCACATAAATCGGATATATCGAGTGTATTATCGAAGGCTCTCATTCTGTTTGAAGACGGTACAATTGCCTGGTTAACGAATAAAGAACTGGAGTTTTCTTATCGGTCATCTGTATTGCAAACGAAACGTCCTGGTATTGTTTTAGAGGCGGAGTTTCAATTACAGGCGGGAAAACGTGAAGAAATTGTACGTAGCATGCAAAATAATAAAGACTACCGCCGTGAAACGCAACCATGGAATCATCCGTGTGCAGGAAGTATATTTCGGAATCCAATCCCACATTTTGCAGGAGATTTAGTAGAAAAAGCAGGGCTTCGTGGTTATAGGATTGGTGGAGCTCAAATTTCTGAAATGCATGGCAATTTTATTGTTAATACCGGGGGAGCTTCAGCGCAAGATGTAATGTCTTTAATTGAATTAATAAAACATACAATTAAGGATAAATTTGATGTAGATATGCACACAGAAGTAGAAATCATTGGAAGATAACGGTTATTCGTTCCGCTCATTATCATTTATGTTATAATAAGAAGATAAGAACGGCATGAGGAACATGCCGTTCTTTATGTTACATAGGGGGATCGTACATGAATAATAGTAAAGTGATTAAACTACAAGATCGTGTACCAAAATTGAAAAATCAAAAGAAAAAAAACAAAAAAAATGTTAATCATCGATTGATTTTATACATATCAATTTTATTTTTATTAGTGCTCTTTTTAATTTATTTTCGGTCTCCGCTTAGTAATATAAAAAAGATTAGTGTGTTTGGAAATCACTATATGACGGATGAGCAAGTAATGAAGGATTCAGGCGTGACATATGATACAAGTTATTTCCGAGTGACAGCACATAAAGCTGAAGAAAACTTAACGAAGCGAAAAGAAATTAAAGCAGTAAATGTAAAAAAACGTTTTCCAAACAAGATTGATATTCATATCGAAGAATATTTAACGATTGGTTATATAAATAAAGAGGGAAAACTACAACCGTTATTAGAAAATGGAAAAACGCTTGATGTACTACCTAATGGAAAACTTCCTGTTGCAGCACCGATTTTCGAACCTTTTAAAGAAGAGAAAATGAAGGAGTTAATCGCTGAACTAGAAAAATTAACACCAGCTATTTTAAAATCTATTTCGGAGATTCGCTATTCACCAACAAATGCGAATGAAGATCATCTTACTTTATATATGAATGAAGGTTATGAAGTGAGCACTACGATTCAAAATTTCGCAAAACGTATGGAAGCCTATCCACTTATTTTAAAAACAATTGAGCCAGGTAAGAAGGTATTAATTGACTTAGAAGTAGGTGCATATACGAAAGAATTAGGTGCGGAAGACAAAAAAGAATAGAATGGTAGTTTTCGTTGCTTATAGCAGAAAAAACGAAACGAATGTTCTATTATATGTATACGAATTTAGAAGAATGGTTCATTTGATGAAAAATATGTAAAAATTCTTAGATTCATACTAGTATTGGTACAAGTTTCACTTTTCTATGAGTACATCTTAGTGTAGACTTATACTTGGCGGTAAACTTTACACTGGAAATAGAATTATTTCAAGATAAGCAGTTATTCATAGTTTACTGCGATATTCTTAATTGAATGCTAAATAAAAATAAGAAAAATATAGGGTTAAAAAAGGGAAACGTATAAAGACGTTGAATATTTTTCTTATAAATAGTAAAGTTGCGATTGTTGTTCCATATATTGAGTTGTATGGTATAAATAAAGAAGGAGGTGCCAAAGAATGAACAGCAATGAAATATATGTTAGTCTTGACATCGGTACATCCAATGTTAAAGTCATCATTGGTGAAATGGTTAATGACAGCTTAAACATTATTGGTGTTGGAAATGTAAAATCAAATGGTTTAAAGAAGGGATCGATAGTTGATATAGACGAGACTGTTCGATCAATTAAAAAAGCAATTGAACAAGCTGAGCGCATGGTGGGAATCCACATTGAGCAAGTTGTAGTAGGTGTCAATGCAAACCAGGTACAGCTACTTCCTTGTCACGGAGTAGTCGCTGTTTCAAATGAAGATCGTGAAATCGGGAATGAAGATGTCTTACGCGTTCTAGATGCAGCACAAGTTGTGTCAATTGCTCCAGAGCGTGAGTTTATTGATGTGGTACCTCGACAGTTCATCGTAGACGGTCTTGACGAGATTAACGATCCACGCGGGATGATCGGTGTAAGATTAGAAATGGAAGGTACACTTATTACAGGCTCGAGAACTTTACTACATAACCTACTTCGTTGTGTAGAAAAAGCAGGTCTTGAAATTGTTGATATTTGTCTTCAACCTTTAGCGGCTGCAACAGTTGCTATATCTTCAGATGAAAAAAATAGAGGAGTAGCCCTTGTTGATATGGGGGGAGGATCTACAACTTTATCTATTTTTAAAGATGGAGAGTTACAAGCGACGAGCGTATTACCATTAGGTGGAGACCATATAACGAAAGATATTGCGATTGGGTTGAAAACTTCAACAGAAAATGCAGATCAAATTAAGTTGAAATATGGACATGCTTTTTATGATACAGCATCTGAAGAAGAGATGTTTACGGTTCCTATTATGGGAAGTGATCAAACAGAACAATATTCTCAGTTGGAATTATCGGATATAATAGAGGCTCGTGTAGAGGAAATTTTAATGTTTGTTCAAGATGAAGTGCGTAAGTTAGGAGTAAAGCAAGTGGCTTCTGGTTATGTACTAACTGGCGGAATTGCTTCTATGCCAGGTGTTCTTGATCTTGCATATGATATTTTACATGAAAATGTTCGTGTAGCAACTCCTGATTATATTGGTGTGCGTGAGCCCCAATATACAAGTGGAGTTGGATTAATTAAACATTCTTATCAAAAAGCTAAATTACGTGGGAAAAATGTGCAGGAAAAGCAAGAGCATTTTGAACCAGTACCAGCACCAGCACCAGCACCAACGCCGGTACAACAGCAACCCGCGAAACAAAAAACTCGTAATCAAAACAATAATAATCAAAATGATGACCGCATGATGTCAAAAGTAAAACGTGTATTCCGTTATTTATGGGATTAAAATTGGACACGAAAAATGAGGTTCTAGGGGGATTTCGACATGTTAGAGTTTGATACTACTCAAGATCAATTAGCGAATATAAAAGTTATCGGTGTCGGCGGTGGCGGAAACAATGCTGTAAACCGTATGATTGAACACGGTGTACAAGGTGTAGACTTTATCGCTGTGAACACTGATGCACAAGCATTAAATCTATCAAAAGCTGAAACAAAAATGCAAATTGGTGGAAAATTAACGCGTGGACTTGGTGCAGGCGCAAACCCTGAAGTAGGGAAAAAAGCTGCAGAAGAAAGTAAAGAACAGATCCAAGAAGCACTTCGTGGTGCGGATATGGTCTTCGTAACTGCCGGTATGGGCGGTGGAACTGGAACTGGTGCAGCTCCAGTTGTTGCTCAAGTTGCAAAAGAATTAGGTGCTTTAACAGTTGGTGTTGTAACACGTCCATTTACTTTTGAAGGACGTAAGCGTGCGACGCAAGCAGCATCTGGTATTGCAGCATTTAAAGAAAATGTAGATACTCTTATTGTAATTCCAAACGATCGCTTATTAGAGATTGTTGATAAAAATACGCCAATGTTAGAAGCATTCCGTGAAGCTGATAACGTATTACGTCAAGGTGTTCAAGGTATTTCGGATTTAATTGCAACGCCAGGTTTAATTAACTTAGACTTTGCAGACGTAAAGACAATTATGTCTAATAGAGGTTCTGCTTTAATGGGTATTGGTTCTGGTAACGGGGAAAATCGTGCTGCAGAAGCTGCGAAAAAAGCGATTTCTAGTCCATTACTAGAAACATCTATTGATGGAGCTCAAGGTGTTATCATGAACATTACGGGTGGCGCTAACTTAAGCTTATATGAAGTACAAGAAGCGGCAGATATCGTAGCTTCAGCTTCAGATCCAGAAGTAAATATGATCTTCGGTTCTGTTATTAACGAAGGATTAAAAGATGATATCGTTGTAACTGTAATTGCAACTGGTTTTGATGATAGCATTGCAACTCAACCACCAAAACCAATTATTCGCCCGAATGCGAACCACACGCAACAACAGCAACAACCAGTAGCTCAACCTTCAAAACAACGTGAAGTAAAACGTGAAATGAAGCGTGAAGAGCCAGTTGTACATGAGCGTCATTCAGATTCAGATGATATCGATATTCCAGCATTTTTACGTAACCGTCGTAGACGATAAAAAAAGGAGCTTTCATGCTCCTTTTTTGTTTTTTAAATGGAAAAGACCTGCTAAGCAGGTCTTTTTTTTATTTGGTATATTTTGTTGGTGAAAATAAGAGTATATCATTCTATGAATTTGTACTTTTATTTTTTACCGACAGATTATGTCTAGAAATCACAAAATAACAAAAAAACACCTCCGCAAATTGACACACTTTCCTATTGGATATGCATTATACTAGTCTCAACTTGAAAAAAGAGGTGAATTGTTTGGTTGTTTACGCCGACGTTGTTTGGTTGTTAAACGCCTGCATTGATTTTCTTTTGCTTTTATTAACAGCTACCGTGTTAAAAAAGAAAATCAAAAAATGGAGGCTTGTGTTAGGGGCATTTATAGGTTCAACTATTGTTATTTTTGCCTTTACTCCTTTTGCTTCTATGATGACACATCCAATTATGAAACTACTGTACTCGTTACTTATTGTGTATACAGCATTTGGGTTTACAACATTTAGAAATTATGCACAAACTGTTTTTACTTTTTACTTTGTAACCTTTATGGTTGGCGGAGGATTAATTGGAACTCATTTCTTTTTGCAAACGAATGAAATGGTAAATGGATTGGTTCAATCTCAGTCAATTTCTTACGGTGATCCAATTAGTTGGTTATTTGTTATTTTTGGTTTTCCAGTAATTTATTATTTTTCTAAAAAGCGTATTGAAAGCGTAGAGGTCACGAAAATACACTATGATCAAATTGTGAAAGTAAAAATTCAATTAGCAGAAGAAGAACTAGAACTGGCAGGTCTTATTGACAGTGGGAACCAACTTTATGACCCATTAACAAAAACACCCGTTATGATTATGCATGTTTCATCATTAGAACATTGCTTACCATCTTGGTTAACAGAACAAATTTATTCCAAAACAGAAATTCCTCAAATACCAGAAAATGATTCTGGTTGGGCGACAAAATTACGCTTAATTCCTTTCCGTGCAGTAGGGGTAGAGAGTCAATTTTTGTGGGCAATTAAGCCTGACAGTGTGCAAGTTGACCATGAAGGTAGTTCTATTGTTGTAAACAAAGTATTAATTGGATTAAATACACAACAGCTTTCTACTAATGGGGAGTATCAATGTATTGTGCATCCAAAAATGTTGATTTCACAAAAAATGGTAATTGCTTAATAATGAGAGGCGGGATAATATGATGAAATTAAAATTTTATTTAGTATACCTTTGGTATAAAGTATTGCTGAAATTAGGAATTAAGACCGATGAAATTTATTATATTGGTGGAAGTGAAGCGTTGCCACCACCGTTAACAAAAGAAGAAGAGGAAGTTCTTTTGAATAAATTGCCAAAAGGAGATCAGGCAGCAAGGTCATTACTTATTGAACGTAACTTAAGGCTCGTTGTATATATAGCAAGAAAGTTTGAAAATACAGGGATAAATATTGAAGATTTGATTAGTATAGGAACAATCGGCCTTATTAAAGCGGTAAATACATTTAATCCAGAAAAGAAAATAAAATTAGCAACATATGCATCGCGTTGTATAGAAAATGAAATTTTAATGCATTTACGTCGAAATAACAAAAATCGTTCGGAAGTTTCTTTTGATGAACCACTAAACATTGATTGGGATGGGAATGAACTGTTATTGTCTGACGTGTTAGGTACAGATGATGATATTATTACAAAAGATTTAGAAGCTACTGTAGATCGTCACCTTTTAATGAAAGCATTACACCAATTAAATGATCGTGAAAAACAAATTATGGAACTTCGGTTTGGGCTTGCTGGAGGAGAGGAAAAGACGCAAAAAGATGTGGCTGATATGCTTGGGATTTCACAGTCATACATTTCGCGTTTAGAAAAAAGAATTATAAAAAGATTACGAAAAGAATTTAATAAAATGGTGTAAAGAATAAGACCAGCCGTTATGTAGGCTGGTCTTATTCTATTTAGTTGTATTAGGAAAGATAATTTAAATAACAAATCGTGAAAAAACCACATGCATAAAATCCCCTTCAAAGGAAATACTTTACACTGTACAGCAACTCCCGATAGGAGGGAACACTTTGACGAGAAACAAAGTAGAAATTTGCGGTGTTGATACAGCTAAACTTCCAGTATTAAAAAATGAAGAGATGCGTAAATTATTTCGTGAAATGCAAAGTGGAGAGATAAGCGCAAGAGAAAAATTAGTGAATGGAAACTTACGTCTTGTACTGAGCGTCATCCAAAGATTTAATAACAGAGGAGAATATGTTGACGATTTATTTCAAGTTGGTTGCATCGGACTTATGAAATCAATTGATAATTTTGATTTAGGCCAAAATGTAAAATTTTCAACGTATGCTGTGCCGATGATTATTGGGGAAATACGCAGATATTTGCGTGATAATAATCCGATTCGCGTATCGCGCTCATTGCGAGATATTGCGTATAAAGCTTTGCAAGTAAGAGAAAAGTTGATTGCAGAAAATTCAAAAGAACCAACAGCAATGGATATTGCAAAAGTGCTAGAAGTAACTCATGAAGAGATAGTATTTGCTTTAGATGCAATTCAAGATCCAGTTTCATTATTTGAACCGATTTATAATGATGGGGGAGATCCTATCTTTGTTATGGATCAGTTAAGTGATGAAAAACAAAAGGACGAGCAGTGGGTTGAAGAATTAGCATTGAAAGAAGGAATGAAGCGTTTAAATGATAGAGAGAAAATGATTATTAGAAAACGTTTCTTCCAAGGAAAGACACAGATGGAAGTTGCAGAAGAAATTGGGATTTCCCAAGCGCAAGTATCACGTTTAGAGAAGTCAGCCATTAAACAAATGAATAAAACGATTCAAGGATAAGGTCTCACCAATTATGGTGAGACCTTTTTATATGTAATATGGTTTGTGCTCATAGTAGGGGATTTGTGTTCATATAATGAAACTAGCATGGTGTTTCGTGTAGGTGGCTTCCTGTAAATATGAGAAACAGTTTCCAATTTGTCATATAAGGGAGAGGATAAAAATGGTGATACGAATTTCAGAGTTACAGATGAAGGATGTTATAAATATTTCAGATGGAAAAAGGATTGGGAATATTGGAGATATTGAAATTGATATGAACACAGGGAAAATTTGTTCTGTTATTATTTCAAAACAGACACGTATGCTAGGTATTTTTGGAAAAGATGTTGAGATTGTAATTCCTTGGAAGGAAATTGTGAAAATTGGGGAAGATGTCATACTTGTAAGAGTAAATCCTGTTAATTCTGTAACAGAATCAATACAAACACCGACAATTTCATAAAGAATATTACAAATTCCTCTTTTTTTTCTGTTAGGATTATGAAAAAATAAAAGTATGGTAAAATAGACAGGAAGTACCATGCTTTTTTCTGTTATTTTAATTAAAAGGAGCCGCTTTATTATGAGAGAACCATTTAAATATGTGGACGGTATACTGTATTTACAAGCGTGGAAAGAACTTGGAAACATTACTGCTGGATTTACGACAAAAGATGGTGGGATAAGTACGGGCTCCTTTCATGCGATGAATTTAGGATTACATGTGAATGATATCGTGGAGAACGTTCATGAAAACAGACGCATTTTAGCAAATAAGTTACAAAAACCATTAGAAAATTGGATTTGCTCTGAACAAGTTCATGCTCATCATGTTGAAAAAGTAGGGCAACAGGAAAAGGGAAGTGGTGTCTATTCATATGAGGACGGCATTTCAAAAACAGATGGCATTTATACGAGTAATGAAGATGTTCTGTTAACGTCTTGTTACGCGGATTGTGTTCCGCTCTATTTTTATGCACCATCACATGGTATGATAGGACTTGCGCATGCTGGATGGAAAGGCACTGTACAAGAGATTGCAAAGGAAATGATTCAAAAGTGGAATGCAGAAGGTATTTCAAGTGATGAAATTCATGTTGCAATTGGGCCGTCGATCGGATCTTGTTGTTATGTTGTGGATGATCGTGTATTAACAGCAGCACAGGAAGTAGTTAGGGGTGCTGTTCCTCATCAAAAAATTTCTGACGGGCAGTACGCAATTAATTTAAAAGAAATTAATCGTATATTATGTGTACAAGCAGGCATAAAAGAAGAGCATATTGTAATGTCATCTCTTTGTACAAGCTGTGAAGAGCAACTATTTTTCTCTCATCGTCGTGATCAAGGTAAGACAGGAAGAATGTTGAGTTTCATAGGTTTTAAGGAGGAAGAAAGCAAGTGACAGTACAAGAAAATTTAGAAATTGTAAACGAAGCTATTAAAGAATCTTGCGCTCGAGCTGGACGTTCGTTGCAAGATATTAAACTTGTTGCAGTTACAAAAACTGTAGGGATTGAAAAAACAAATGAAGTAATTGAAGCTGGAGTTATCGATTTAGGTGAAAATAGAAATGAAGGTTTCTTACAGAAATACGAGCATTTCGGTTCAAAAGTTAATTGGCACTTTATTGGCTCATTACAAACGAGAAAAGTAAAAGAAATCATTAATGAAATTGATTATTTACATTCGTTAGATCGTCTTTCACTGGCGAAAGAAATTCAGAAACGTGCTGATAAGAAAGTGAAATGCTTTATTCAAGTGAAAACCTCATCTGAAGAATCGAAGCAAGGATTGGCAATAGAAGAGGTTGTTTCTTTTATTCAAAGTTTGCAAGAATTCGATAAAATTGAAGTGGTTGGACTAATGACGATGGCTCCATTTACAGAAGAAGAGGAAGAAATCAGACGCTGTTTTAAGGAATTACGTATGCTGCAAACAGAGGTGCAGGAGCTAGAGTTATTACATGCGCCATGTAAAGAATTATCAATGGGAATGTCCAACGATTACAAGATTGCAATTGAAGAAGGGGCTACATATATTCGTTTGGGAACGATTTTAGTAGGAAAAGCGTAAAAGGAAGGAGAATCTTATTATGAGTTGGTCAAAAGTAAAATACTTTTTTTTTGATACACCGGAAGAAAAAGAAGCAGCTCAATATGGTTATGAAAAGGAGCAAACAGACATGAAAAAGCAGCAAGATCCACCAGAACAACAAGACGTTACGTTTCCGAAAGCGCAACCGAAGCAAAATGTTGTGAGTATTGAAACAGCAAAACAATCTTCAAAAGTTGTTTTATTAGAACCACGCACATATTCGGAAGCACAAGGGATTGCGGACCACTTAAAAGGTAGACGAGCTGTTGTAATTAATTTGCAGAGAATGTCTACTGATCAAGCGGTACGTATCGTTGACTTTTTAAGTGGTACTGTATACGCTATAGGCGGGGACATTCAAAAAATAGGGCCGAAAACATTTATGTGTACACCTGAAAATGTAGATATTGTTGGTGCGATTTCAGAGTTATTCGGTGAAGAAGAAGAAACAAATATAAAGAGGTGGTAATACGCCATGACAACAGTTTTTATAGTGTTAAGTTATGCTATCGAGATTTACTCGTGGGCACTTATTATTTACATTCTCCTATCATGGTTTCCTGGTGCAAAGGAATCATCTTTTGGAGAGTTCCTGGCACGTATTTGTGAACCGTATTTAGAACCATTCCGCCGCTTTATTCCGCCGCTTGGAATGATTGATATTTCTCCAATCGTTGCAATCTTTGCGTTGAAACTTGCTAAAACTGGTTTGTTCAGTTTATTAAGCTATTTCTTATAGTAAGAAGGTAAATACATGAGCATCTACGAACATTTTAGGCCTGATGAGGAGGTCTTTGTGGATAAAGTGCTAGAGTGGAAGCGAGCGGCGGAGTACCATCAAGTGAAGTTAACGGATTTTCTTGATCCTAGGCAACAACAAATTGTTTCTATGGTAATAGGACAAGGTGATGTTGCTGTGCAATTTGGTGGTGCAACGCCTAATGCAGAGCGTAAAAGAGCACTTATTTATCCAGACTATCTAGAATTAAATGAAGAAGAATTTCAAGTAGAAGTATTAGAAATTGACTATCCTTCCAAGTTTTATACGCTAGAACATAGGCAAATATTAGGTACATTTATGTCTCTTGGTTTAACAAGAGAAAAATGTGGTGATATTTTGCTGCAAGAAAATCGTGCCCAAATTGTAGTTGCGAAAGAAATTGTATCGTATATTGAGATGAACTTACAATCAATAGGGAAAGTAAAAGTCTCTTTAGCGTCAGTGCAAGGAGAACAAATTCTACAGATACATGAAACGTGGGGAGAGAAATCTGGAACGGTTTCTTCACTTCGTTTAGATGTTATGTTAGCTGAAATGTTACATTTATCTAGACAGAAAGTACAACCTTTCATAAAAAATGGTTTAGTAAAAGTCAATTGGAAAACAGTGGAGCAAACTTCTTATGAATGTTATCCAGGAGATGTTTTTTCTGTTAGAGGATATGGCCGAAGTAAATTATTTTCTGTAGAAGGTAGAACAAAACGCGACAAATGGAGAATTTTGTATGGTATACTAAAATGATTGGTTTTTTAGAAGGAAATCCTCCTATTTTGTCGAAGAAAAGATATAATTGAAAGAGGAAATTTAGATAACTACTTGGAGGTGGCGTTGTGCCGTTAACACCATTAGATATTCATAACAAAGAATTTGGTCGCGGATTCCGTGGCTATGATGAAGATCAAGTAAATGAGTTTCTTGATCAAATTATCAAAGATTATGAATTGGTCATTCGTGAGAAAAAAGCTTTAGAAGAAAAAGTTGCGCAGTTAGAAGGGAAGTTAGATCATTTCTCTAATATTGAAGATACGTTAAACAAATCTATCGTTGTTGCACAAGAAGCAGCGGAAGAAGTAAAACGTAATGCGCAAAAAGAAGCGAAATTAATTGTGCGTGAAGCTGAAAAGAATGCTGATCGTATTATTAACGAAGCATTAGTAAAATCAAGAAAAGTTGCTTTTGATATTGAAGAGCTAAAGAAACAAGCGAAAGTATTCCGAACTCGTTTCCGTATGTTATTAGAAACACAGCTTGAGATGTTAAACAACGATGATTGGGATAAACTAATTGAATTAGAAGACGAAGTAGATGAACTGTTGAAAAAAGAAGAAACAGTGTAAGCTTGACGTTTTTCTCATTATTACATATAATTTTAAACAACATATTTATTAAGAAAAACGAAGATAGGGATAAGTACCTTTTCAAACCTTATATAGCGAACTGAGGATGGTGTAAGCTCAGGATAAGGAGATAGTGGGAATATCACCCTGGAGTTCCGCGCTGAACAAATAGAGTAAGCGTAGGCGTGTATTCGCGTTAAGAATATAAAGAGGATTCTATACATATGTATAGAATCTACTAGGGTGGTACCGCGGGAGACTTTCTCGTCCCTTTTGGGGATGAGAAAGTCTCTTTTTTATTCCGTTTTTTAAGTATTTCTTTTATACATGTAAGGAGGAATTGAGCATGGAGTACAAAAATACATTACTGATGCCAAAAACAGAGTTCCCAATGCGTGGGAATTTACCAAAACGTGAGCCTGCAATGCAAGAAAAATGGGCTGAAATGAATATTTACGAAAAAGTACAAGAACATACAAAAGGTCGTCCTTTATTTGTATTGCATGATGGACCTCCATATGCGAATGGTGACATTCATATGGGACATGCATTAAATAAAGTATTAAAAGACTTTATTGTTCGTTATAAATCAATGACTGGTTTTAGTGCGCCATATGTTCCGGGATGGGATACGCACGGTTTACCAATTGAACAAGCTTTAACAAATAAAGGTGTAAAACGTAAAGAAATGACAGTTGCTGAGTTCCGTAAGTTATGTGCAGAGTATGCATATGAACAAGTAGAACGTCAACGTGAGCAATTTAAGCGTCTAGGTGTACGTGCAGATTGGGATAATCCATATATTACTTTAGAGCCAGCTTATGAAGCACAACAAATTAAAGTGTTTGGTGACATGGCGAAAAAAGGTTATATCTATAAAGGTCAAAAACCAGTTTACTGGTCTCCAACGAGTGAATCTGCTTTAGCAGAAGCTGAAATTGAATATCAAGATAAAAAATCAGCATCTATTTACGTAGCATTCCCTGTAAAAGATGGAAAGAACGTATTAGAAGGTGATGAAAAGTACATCATTTGGACAACAACACCTTGGACATTACCTGCAAACTTAGGTATTTCTGTTCATCCAGAGCTTGAATATAGCATTGTAAAAGTAAATGATGAGAAATATATCATTGCTTCTGAGCTGTTTGAGACAGTTGCAAAAACGTTAGAGTGGGAAAATGCTGAAGTTGTGAAAACAGTAAAAGGTAGCGAACTTGAGTATACAGTTGCAAAACATCCATTCTACGATCGTGATTCATTAGTTATGCTAGGAGATCACGTAACAACAGATGCAGGTACAGGTTGTGTTCATACAGCACCAGGACACGGGGAAGATGACTTCGTTGTTGGTAAAAAGTATGGATTAGAAGTACTTTGCCCAGTCGATGATAAAGGTGTATTAACAAATGAGGCACCTGGATTTGAAGGCTTATTCTATGATAAAGCTAACAAACCAATTACAGAAAAATTAGAAGAAGTAGGCGCGTTACTGAAACTAACATTCATTACACATTCATACCCACATGATTGGAGAACGAAAAAACCAATTATTTTCCGTGCGACAGCACAGTGGTTTGCATCTATTGAAGCATTCCGTAAAGAATTAATAGAAGCTGTAGCAGAAACAAAATGGGTACCAGCATGGGGAGAAACTCGTCTTCATAATATGGTTCGTGACCGTGGTGACTGGTGTATTTCTCGTCAGCGTGCATGGGGTGTGCCAATTCCGGTATTCTATGCTGAGAATGGTGATCCAATTATTACGGATGAAACAATTAACCATGTAGCAGATTTATTCCGTGAACACGGTTCTAACGTATGGTTCGAGCGTGAAGCGAAAGATCTATTACCAGAAGGATTTACACATCCAGGTAGTCCAAATGGTGAATTCCGTAAAGAAACAGACATCATGGATGTATGGTTCGATTCAGGTTCTTCTCACCAAGCGGTATTAGAAGAGCGCGAAGATTTACAGCGTCCAGCTGATTTATATTTAGAAGGATCTGACCAGTATCGTGGTTGGTTTAACTCTTCATTATCAACAGCAGTTGCTGTAACAGGTAAAGCTCCATATAAAGGCGTACTAAGCCACGGTTTCGTACTAGATGGTGAAGGACGTAAAATGAGTAAGTCGATTGGAAACATCGTCGTACCGAAGAAAATCATGGATCAATTAGGCGGAGACATTTTACGCTTATGGGTATCTTCTGTTGACTATCAATCTGACGTACGTATTTCAGATGATATTTTAAAACAAGTAGCAGAAGTGTATCGTAAAATCCGTAACACATTCCGTTTCTTATTAGGAAACTTAGACGACTTTAAGCCAAGTGAAAATGCAGTAGCTGTAGCTGAACTTCGTGAAGTAGATCGTTACATGTTAGTAAAATTAAATGACTTAATTACAAAAGTTAAAGAAGCATATGAGACATACGATTTCGCTGCTGTGTATCATGCAATTCATAACTTCTGTACAATTGATTTAAGTTCATTCTACTTAGACTTTGCAAAAGACATCTTATACATTGAAGGTGCAAACCACGAAGATCGTCGTGCAATTCAAACTGTATTATATGATGTTCTTGTTGCGTTAACGAAACTTGTAACACCAATCTTACCGCACACAGCTGATGAAGTATGGCCATATATTCCAGGCGTAACAGAAGAAAGTGTACAATTAACTGATATGCCAGAAGCTGTACAATTAGATGACGCGGAAGCGTTAAAAACAAAATGGGATGCATTTATGACATTACGTGATGACGTGTTAAAAGCACTAGAAGTAGCTCGTAATGAAAAAGTAATCGGTAAGTCATTAAATGCAAGCATTACGCTATATCCAACTGCAGAAATGAAAGCTATGTTAGAGTCTATTAGCGAAGACTTAAAGCAATTATTCATCGTTTCTGAGTATAAACTTGGTGGTATGATGGATGAAGCGCCAGCAGATGCACCGAAGTATGAACATACAGCGGTTGTTGTTGTTCAAGCAACTGGTGAAACATGTGAACGTTGTTGGGTAGTTTCAGAAACAATTGGTAAAGATGCTGAACATGAAACATTATGTGAGCGTTGTGCAACAGTTGTTAAAGAAAACTATGTAAAATAATAAAAAACTGACTGCTATTGATGCGGTCAGTTTTTTTGTTGATGGTATATCAAGATCACTTTCAGACTCTTTCCTGTGAAGGAAAAATGTGTGTGAGGTAAGCAAATAAATTTCGGACACACTAACTGTACATTACAGCTAGGAGGAATGTACACGTGAATGAAATTTACATGGAAATAAAAGAAGAATTGCAATTGATGAGAAAAGAGTTGCAAGAGAGACTAGCTAAAGAAGTAATGCACAAATATGATGTCGAGTTCAGCCAAGAGCTTGGATATGAAATTAAGGAAGAGATAAAGAAAAAATTGCTATTACATGATATAAAAGAGGATTTAAAGGATGTAGAACGCGCATTATTTAAAATGGAAATAGACATGTATGGTATTTGTGAAGAGACGGGGAGATTAATTTCCACAAAGCAAATGAAGACAATGCCGACTGCCCGTACGATTCATGAATTCTTCTACGAAAAGGTAAATGTATGAATACGCACAACGATATTATATTACCTTTTTTAATTTATTTTATTCTTCTATAAAGGTTCATTGTGAAAAGGTAGCAGCTATGCTAAAATTTTGAGGTACACTGTCTTTGTGGGGGAAATGAAAATGATATATTATGTAATAGCGTTATTCGTCATTGCTATCGATCAAATATCGAAGTGGTTAATTGTAAAGAACATGGAATTGGGTACGAGTATTCCGATTATCGACAATGTATTATACATAACATCACATCGAAATAGAGGCGCTGCTTGGGGTATTTTAGAAAATAAAATGTGGTTCTTCTACATTATTACAGTTGTTTTTGTAGTGTTTATTGTATTTTATATGAAAAAGTATGCGAAAACAGACAAGCTTCTAGGTATTTCGTTAAGCCTAATTTTGGGCGGGGCAATTGGTAACTTTATTGATCGTGTATTTAGACAAGAAGTAGTGGATTTCATTCACGTGTATATTTTCTCGTACAACTATCCAGTATTCAATATAGCTGATTCAGCATTATGTATTGGTGTTGTATTAATTATTATTCAAACATTATTAGAAGGCAAGAAAGCGAAGGAGTAATTGAATGAGTGAAGTAGTACAAGTAACAGTTGCAGCAGAGCAAAAAAACGAGCGAATTGATAAATTCGTTGCAGGGATAAATAACGAATGGTCACGTACGCAAGTGCAGCAATGGATTAAAGATGACGTTGTGACAGTAAACGGAAAAGCGGTAAAAGGGAATTATAAAGTAAAAGAAGAAGATGAAATTACAGTAACAATTCCTGAACCAGAAGAGTTAGATATTCAACCAGAGGATTTAAATTTAGAAATTTATTATGAAGATGCAGATGTGCTTGTTGTAAATAAGCCACGTGGTATGGTTGTACATCCAGCACCAGGGCATACAAGTGGTACACTTGTAAACGGCCTTATGCACCATTGTACAGACTTATCAGGCATTAACGGTGTAATGCGTCCAGGTATCGTGCATCGTATTGATAAAGATACATCTGGACTATTAATGGTTGCTAAAAATGATATGGCACATGAATCGCTTGTAAATCAGCTTGTAGCAAAAACAGTAACGAGACGTTACAAAGCGATTGTACACGGTGTGATTCCGCATGATAAGGGAACGATTGATGCTCCGATTGCTCGTGATAAGAAAGAGCGTCAAAGTATGACAGTTGATGAAAATGGTAAGAACGCTGTTACGCACTTCCAAGTGTTAGAACGCTTTAAAGACTTTACGCTTGTAGAATGTCGCTTAGAAACGGGACGTACGCACCAAATTCGTGTTCATATGAAATATATTGGCTATCCACTTGCAGGAGATCCGAAGTATGGTCCGAAGAAAACGTTAGATATGAATGGACAAGCACTTCATGCGGGTATTTTAGGCTTTGATCATCCTCGTACTGGTGAATATATTCAGTTTGAGGCACCGATTCCAGAAGTGTTTGAAGACGTATTAAATATTTTACGAAAATAGTATTGACAAATCATAAGAAAACTGAGATACTGACAACAGTTAAATAATGATCCTTTAACACAGCCCCGTGAGGTTGAGAAGGTAACGGTTTGAAATACTTAGGGTATGTTGTACCCTTTTTTCAAAAGTCCTCTCGCACACGCTGAGAGGACTTTTTTTATACCATTACTCTCACGCAAGAAAAAAGCTTGGAGGTGTAGAGCATGCAAGAGAAAGCTGTCGTTTTAGATGACCAAATGATTCGCCGCGCTTTAACACGAATTAGTCATGAAATCGTGGAACGAAATAAAGGTGTCGATAATTGTGTTCTTGTCGGAATTAAAACTCGTGGAATTTTTATTGCACAACGTTTGGCAGAACGAATTGGTCAAATTGAAGGAAAAGAAATGGAAGTTGGAGAGTTAGACATTACGTTATATCGTGATGATTTAACACTACAATCGAAAAATAAAGAACCACTTGTAAAAGGTTCTGATATCCCTGTAGATATTACGAAGAAGAAAGTTATCCTTGTGGATGACGTATTATATACAGGAAGAACAGTTCGAGCAGCAATGGATGCTCTTATGGATTTAGGTAGACCATCTCAAATCCAATTGGCGGTTCTTGTTGATAGAGGTCATCGCGAATTACCAATTCGCGCTGATTATGTAGGGAAGAACATTCCAACATCAAGTGAAGAGCGTATCGAAGTTGATTTGCAAGAGACAGATCAACAAGATCGAGTAAGCATATACGATAAGTAAAGCCCTTTTAAATGTAGTCCTGTGAGGCTGCCAAAGGGTCTTGGCTTTCATATGTCAAATTTGGCATACGAAAGTGTAGGACTCTTTGTGCACAGGCACAAAGAGTTTTTTTATTGCAAAGATTTAAACTGAAGGAGGATGTAACAATGGAACAAAAGCCAGTGTTAGACGTTAATGAAGTACCGAAACCGGGAAAATGGTTATTTTTAAGTATACAACATTTGTTCGCGATGTTTGGATCAACAGTGCTTGTTCCGTTTTTAACAGGATTGAATCCATCAGTAGCATTAATATCAAGTGGATTAGGAACGTTAGCGTTCCTTCTTATAACGAAAGGTCAAGTACCTGCCTATCTAGGATCATCATTCGCCTTTATCGCACCGATTATAACAGCGAAAACGGCAGGTGGACCGGGAGCAGCAATGCTTGGTGGTTTGCTAGCAGGACTTGTGTACATCTTAATCTCACTCGGAATTAAGAAATCAGGATCAGAGTGGATTATGAAATTACTACCACCAATCGTAGTTGGTCCAGTAGTAATGGTAATCGGTCTAGCTTTAGCACATACAGCAGTTAACATGGCGATGAACGGTGCGGATGGCAAATATAGCTTTACACACTTTTCAGTAGCATTAGTAACATTAGCAATTACAATTATATGCTCGATATTTGGAAAAGGATTTTTCAGTATAATACCAGTGTTACTTGGCATTATCGGCGGATATATCTTCGCTTACTTCCAAGGGCTAGTAGACTTAAAGCCGGTAGCTGAGGCAAAATGGTTTGTTGTACCAGATTTCACAGTACCATTTGTAACATATACACCAGAGTTTTCATGGAAGATTGTACTCTTGATGGTACCAGTTGCACTAGTAACAATATCAGAACATATCGGACATCAAATTGTTCTTGGAAATGTTATTAAAAGAGATTTAATTGAAAAACCAGGTTTACACCGTTCAATCTTCGGTGACGGAGTAGCAACATTAATTGCGTCACTAATCGGTGGGCCACCGAATACAACGTATGGTGAAAACATCGGTGTGCTAGCAATTACGAGAGCATACAGTGTATACTTATTCATCGGTTCAGCAGTATTCGCAATCATGTTCGGGTTTATCGGTAAGATTTCTGCACTGATTCATTCGATCCCAACACCAGTTATGGGTGGTGTATCAATCTTACTATTCGGTGTAATCGCATCAAGCGGATTACGCATGATGGTAGATGATAAAACAGATTTAAGTGACAAACGAAACTTAATGATTGCATCAGTAATATTAGTAATCGGTATTGGTGGAGCGGTACTTCACGTAGGAGAATCATTCCAAGTAGAAGGAATGGCACTAGCAGCAATTGTAGGTGTACTGTTAAATCTACTACTACCGGAAACGAAACAAATAAAACAATCTAAGCAGATTGCTTCATAATAATAACCTTTTAATTCAGTCCTGTGAGACCGGAAAGGGTGGCTTCTTTCTTGCACCCTAGTCTCACATGACTAGGGTATTTTTATGCAAAGGTTGTTATAAAAATTCAAAAGTGGTAACATAAAAATCAGAAAGATGAGGGATGACGATGAGCCATTTGTTAACGATGAGTGAATTATCGGAAGTAGAAATTTCAGAAATCCTAAAAGATGCAGAAGATTTTGCGAATGGAAAAGAGAGCAAAACGACAGAGCAAACTTTTGTTGCGAACTTGTTCTTTGAGAATAGTACGAGAACGAGATTTAGCTTTGAAGTTGCTGAGAAGAGATTAGGACTTGATGTTTTAAACTTTTCAGCTGATGCATCTAGCGTACAAAAAGGAGAAACTTTATACGATACGATAAGAACACTAGAATCAATCGGAACAAAAGCAGTGGTCATCCGCCACGAGCAAGATCGCTACTTCGATGAACTAAAAGATCAGGTGAATATTCCAATCTTAAACGCTGGAGATGGATGCGGAAACCACCCAACGCAGTGCCTACTCGATCTTCTTACAATTAAACAAGAGTTTGGAAGATTTGAAGGTTTGAAGATTGCAATAGTAGGAGATGTTCGTCATAGCCGAGTAGCACGTTCTAATGCAGAAGCATTAACGAAGCTTGGTGCAACAATTTACTTTGCAAGTCCAGAAGAGTGGAAAGATGAAGACAACACATTTGGAACATACAAACCATTAGATGAACTTGTTCCAGAAGTTGATGTAATGATGTTACTACGTGTACAACATGAGCGTCATGATCATTATGAAACAGACATTATGAAAGAATATCATGAGAAACACGGATTAACAGTAGAAAGAGAAAAGCGTATGAAAGAAGGAAGCATTATTATGCATCCAGCTCCTGTAAACCGTGATGTTGAAATTGCAAGTGAACTTGTTGAGTGTGAGCGTTCACGCATATTTAAACAAATGGAAAATGGAGTTTACGTAAGAATGGCTGTACTAAAACGCGCCTTACCAAATGTATTAGGAGGAATGAAACATGAATTATTTGTTTAAAAATGGTCGTTATATGAATGAAGAAGGAAAAATCGTAGCAACGGATCTTCTCGTACAAGACGGTAAAATCGCTAAGGTAGCAGAAAATATTACGGCAGATAATGCTGAAGTAATCGATGTGAACGGAAAGTTAATCGCACCTGGATTAGTAGATGTACACGTACATCTTCGTGAACCAGGTGGTGAACATAAAGAAACAATTGAAACAGGTACACTAGCAGCGGCAAAAGGTGGATTCACTACAATTTGCGCAATGCCAAATACACGCCCGGTACCAGATTGCAGAGAACATATGGAAGACTTGCAAAAACGTATTGAAGAAAAAGCTCATGTTAACGTACTACCATACGGAGCAATTACAGTACGTCAAGCTGGTTCTGAAATGACAGATTTCGAAACATTAAAAGAACTTGGAGCATTTGCTTTCACAGATGACGGCGTAGGCGTACAAGATGCGAGCATGATGTTAGCGGCTATGAAACGTGCAGCAAAATTAGATATGGCAGTAGTTGCGCACTGTGAAGAGAATACGCTTATTAATAAAGGTTGTGTACATGAAGGGAAGTTTTCTGAGAAACACGCATTAAACGGTATCCCATCAGTATGTGAATCTGTACATATTGCAAGGGATATACTGCTTGCTGAAGCAGCAGATTGCCACTATCACGTATGTCATGTAAGTACGAAAGGTTCGGTACGTGTAATCCGTGATGCGAAACGCGCTGGAATTAAAGTAACAGCAGAAGTAACACCGCATCACCTAGTGTTATGTGAAGATGATATCCCATCAGCTGATCCTAACTTTAAAATGAACCCACCGCTTCGTGGAAAAGAAGACCATGCAGCATTAATTGAAGGTTTATTAGATGGAACGATCGATATGATTGCAACTGACCATGCACCGCATACAGCGGAAGAGAAAGCACAAGGAATTGAAAGAGCACCGTTTGGAATTACTGGTTTTGAAACAGCATTCCCGCTTCTATACACAAACCTTGTGAAAAAGGGAGTTATTACGCTAGAACAGTTAATTCAATTCTTAACAGAAAAGCCAGCTGATACATTCGGCTTAGAAGCAGGTCGCCTAAAAGAAGGTAGAGCAGCTGATATTACAATCATTGATTTAGAACAAGAAGAAGAGATTGACCCAACAACATTCTTATCAAAAGGAAAAAATACACCATTCGCAGGTTGGAAATGCCAAGGATGGCCGGTAATGACAATCGTTGGTGGTAAGATCGCATGGCAAAAGGAGAGTGCATTAGTATGAAAAGACAACTTATCTTAGAAGATGGAACAGTATTAATTGGAACAGGTTTCGGAGGCGAAATCGAAAAGTCAGGTGAGGTTGTATTTACAACAGGAATGACTGGATATCAAGAAACATTATCTGATCCATCATATTGCGGTCAAATCGTAACATTCACGTACCCATTAATCGGAAACTACGGCATTAACCGTGACGATTTTGAATCCATTCACCCATCTGTAAATGGTTTAATCGTAAACGAAATTTGTGATCATCCATCAAACTTCCGTAATGAAATTTCGTTAAATGATTACTTGAAAGAAAGAAATATCCCAGGATTAGCAGGGATTGATACGAGAAAATTAACGAGAAAAATTCGTCAATACGGTACATTACGCGGACGCCTTTGTAATATGGATGCAGATGTAGAGTACATTGTAAGTCAATTAAAAGCGACAGTATTTACAGATCATGTAAAACGCGTATCAACGAAAGATCCATACCCAAGCCCAGGTCGTGGTCACCGAGTTGTACTAGTAGACTTCGGTATGAAACATGGTATTTTACGAGAATTAAATAAGCGTGACTGTGATGTAATTGTAGTTCCTTACAACACAACAGCAGAAGAAATTTTACGCCTTAGCCCAGATGGAATTATGTTAAGTAATGGACCTGGAGATCCGAAAGATGTATCAGAAGCAATTGAAATGTTAAAAGACATTATCGGTAAAGTTCCTTTATTCGGAATTTGCCTAGGACATCAATTGTTCGCTCTAGCATCAGGTGCAAATACAAGTAAGTTGAAATTTGGTCACCGTGGTTTAAACCATCCAGTAAAAAATCTTGCAACTGGAAAAGTAGCAATTACATCTCAAAATCACGGATACGCAGTAGAAGAAGAATCAGTTGAAAATACAGATCTTGAAATTACACATGTTGCTTTAAACGATGGAACGGTAGAAGGTCTTCGTCATAAGAAGTTCCCAGCATTTACAGTACAATACCATCCAGAAGCTTCAGCGGGACCAGAAGATGCAAATGATTTATTCGAAGATTTCTTAACAATGATTGAAAACTTCAAGAAAGAAGGGGAAGAGTTATGCCAAAACGCCTAGACATTAACACAATTTTAGTAATCGGATCAGGACCAATTGTAATTGGGCAAGCAGCGGAGTTTGACTACTCTGGTACACAAGCTTGTCAATCTCTTAAAGAGGAAGGTTACAAAGTAATCCTTGTTAACTCTAACCCAGCAACAATTATGACGGATACTGCAACAGCAGATAAAGTATACATCGAGCCATTAACATTAGAATTCGTAAGCCGTATTATTCGTAAAGAACGTCCTGATGCAATCCTACCAACATTAGGTGGTCAAACAGGTTTAAACATGGCTGTTGAACTTGCAAAATCAGGCGTACTTGACGAGTGCGGAGTTGAAATTTTAGGAACAAAATTATCAGCAATCGAGCAAGCGGAAGATCGTGATTTATTCCGTACATTAATGCAAGATTTAAATGAACCAACACCACCAAGTGAAATTATTCATAACCTTGATGAAGCATATGGATTTGTAAATGAAATTGGTTATCCAGTAATCGTTCGACCAGCGTTCACATTAGGAGGAACGGGCGGGGGAATTTGCCATAACGAAGAAGAGCTAATTGAAATCGTAACAAGTGGTTTAAAACATAGTCCAGTAACACAATGTTTATTAGAGAAAAGTATTGCTGGCTGTAAGGAAATTGAATATGAAGTAATGCGTGATTCAAATGATAACGCGATTGTAGTATGTAACATGGAAAACATCGATCCAGTTGGTGTTCACACAGGTGATTCGATTGTAGTAGCACCGAGCCAAACGCTAAGCGACCGTGAATATCAAATGTTACGTAACACTTCATTACGAATTATTCGTGCACTAGGAATTGAAGGTGGATGTAACGTTCAGCTTGCGCTTGATCCATATAGCTTCCAATACTATGTAATCGAAGTAAATCCACGTGTAAGTCGTTCATCTGCACTAGCATCTAAAGCAACTGGATATCCAATTGCGAAATTAGCAGCAAAAATTGCAGTCGGCTTAACGTTAGATGAAATTGTAAACCCAGTAACACAAAAAACTTACGCTTGCTTCGAGCCAGCGTTAGACTATGTTGTTTCAAAAATTCCACGTTGGCCGTTTGATAAGTTTGAATCAGCGAACAGAACGCTTGGAACACAAATGAAAGCAACTGGTGAAGTTATGTCAATCGGACGTAACTTAGAAGAATCATTACTAAAAGCAGTTCGTTCTTTAGAGCTTGGCATTTATCACTTAGAATTAGACCACTTAAAAGAACTTGATAAAGAAACGATGAAAAAACGTATCATTAAAGCGGATGATGAACGACTGTTTATTGTAGCAGAAGCAATTCGCCAAGGTGTAACGAAAGAAGAAATCAATGAATGGTGTGAAATGGACTTCTTCTTCTTACAAAAAGTTGAAAACATCGTAAATATGGAATGTGAAGTAAAAGCGAATGTAGGAAATATAGAAGTACTACAAACTGCAAAAGAAATGGGCTTCAGCGATCACTACATTGCAGCAGCTTGGAACAAAACGGAGCGTGAAATTTACGATATGCGTAAAGAAAATAATATGATGCCAGTATTCAAAATGGTAGATACTTGTGCGGCAGAGTTTGAATCTGCAACGCCATATTACTACAGCACATATGCGGACGAAAATGAATCGATTGTAACAGATCGTAAGAGTGTAGTAGTTCTAGGATCTGGTCCGATCCGAATTGGTCAAGGTGTTGAGTTTGATTACGCAACAGTTCACTCAGTATGGGCAATTAAAGAAGCTGGATATGAAGCAATTATCATTAACAACAACCCAGAAACAGTTTCAACAGACTTCAGTATTTCTGACAAATTATACTTTGAACCATTAACGATTGAAGATGTAATGCACATTATCGATTTAGAAAAACCAGAAGGTGTTATCGTTCAGTTCGGTGGACAAACGGCAATTAACTTAGCAGCGAAACTAGAAGAACACGGTGTGAAAATTTTAGGAACATCACTTGAAGACTTAGACCGTGCAGAAGATCGTGATAAATTCGAAGCTGCTTTAACAAAACTTGGCATCCCGCAACCAGTTGGTAAAACAGCAACGACTGTAGAACAAGCGGTAGCAATCGCAGAAGAAATTGGTTACCCAGTATTAGTAAGACCATCTTACGTACTAGGTGGACGTGCAATGGAAATCGTATATCGTCAAGAAGAACTGCTGCACTACATGAAAAATGCAGTTAAAGTTCATGCAGATCACCCAGTATTAATCGACCGTTACATGGTTGGTAAAGAAATTGAAGTAGATGCAATTTCGGATGGTGAGAATGTATTCATTCCAGGTATTATGGAACATATTGAACGCGCTGGAGTTCACTCTGGTGACTCAATTGGAGTATATCCACCACAAAGTTTATCTGAAAAACTAAAAGAACAAATCATTGAACATACAATTGCACTTGGAAAAGGATTAAACATTGTTGGATTACTAAATATCCAGTTTGTAGTATTCAAAGATCAAGTGTACGTAATTGAAGTAAATCCACGTGCAAGCCGTACAGTACCGTTCTTAAGTAAAATTACAGGCGTACCGATGGCGAATGTTGCAACGAAAGTTATTTTAGGGCAAGACCTAGTAGAGCAAGGATACGGAACTGGCTATCACCCAGAAGAGAAAGAAGTATATGTAAAAGCTCCGGTATTCTCATTCGCGAAACTACGCTCAGTTGATACAACATTAGGACCTGAAATGAAATCAACAGGGGAAGTAATGGGTAAAGACTTAACGCTTGAAAAAGCATTATATAAAGGATTAGTTGCTTCTGGAATTAACATCCCAACGCACGGCTCAGTAATCATTACTGTAGCTGATAAAGATAAAGAAGAAGCGATGGAAATTGCAAAACGTTTCCACGAAATCGGCTATAACTTATTAGCAACAGCTGGAACAGCACAATCATTAGAAGAGCAAAATATCCCAGTACAAGTTGTAAACAAAATTGATTCTGAAGACTACAACTTACTAGATATTATCCGTCAAGGAAAAGCACAGTTTGTAATTAACACATTAACAAAAGGTAAACAACCAGCGCGTGATGGTTTCCGCATTCGCCGTGAATCAGTAGAAAATGGTGTGGCTTGCTTAACATCACTTGATACAACGAGAGCAATCTTACGAGTATTAGAATCTATGACATTCTCAGCTCATTCAATGAAAGAAATTACGCAAACAAAGCGTCACGAGGTGGTACATGCATGATGCAAAAGCAAAATATGATCGTCGTTAATCAAAAAGAAATCGCAAAAAATATTTACGAATTAGTGCTTCAAGGAACGTTAGTACAGCAAATGAACGAACCAGGGCAGTTTGTACACATTAAGGTAGCAGAGGGCATTGCGCCCCTTCTGCGCCGCCCAATTAGTATTTGTAATGTAGATCAAGAGAAGAACGAATTTACAATGCTATATCGTGCCGAAGGACAAGGGACAAAAACATTAGCAACTAGAAAACAAGGTGAAATGGTAGATGTACTAGGACCATTAGGACACGGTTTTCCTGTAGAAGAAGCAGAAGCTGGTCAAACAGCTTTACTAGTAGGCGGGGGAATTGGTGTACCACCACTTTATGAATTATCACAGCGCCTCGTTGCAAAAGGTGTACGTGTTATTCACATCTTAGGCTTTCAAACGAAAGATGTAGTTTTCTATGAAGAAAAATTTGCAGAACTTGGTGATACGTACGTTGCAACAGTAGACGGTACACACGGTACAAAAGGATTTGTCACAGATGTAATTGATAATTACGGAATTGACTTTGATATTCTTTATTCATGTGGTCCGTTAGCGATGCTTCGTGCATTAGAAGGACGTTACAAAGAGAAAAAAGCCTATATTTCATTAGAAGAACGTATGGGCTGTGGTATTGGAGCTTGTTTCGCATGTGTATGCCACTTACAAGAAGATCCAAGTGGACATTCTTACAAGAAGGTGTGTAGCGACGGACCAGTATTTCCAATCGGGGAGGTTGTACTATGAACAGATTGCAAGTTGAATTACCAGGATTATCATTAAAAAATCCAATTATACCGGCATCTGGATGCTTTGGGTTTGGTCGTGAATATGCACAGTTTTACGATTTAAGTGTACTAGGATCAATCATGATTAAAGCGACGACAGAACAACCACGTTATGGAAATCCGACGCCTCGTGTTGCTGAAACACCAGGCGGCATGCTAAATGCAATCGGACTTCAAAACCCGGGATTAGACAAAGTAATGAATTCGGAATTACCATGGTTAGAACAATTTGACCTTCCAATTATTGCGAACGTTGCAGGCTCACAAGCTGAGGATTACGTAGCGGTTGCGAAGGAAATTTCTAAAGCGCCTAATGTCCATGCACTAGAATTAAATATTTCTTGTCCGAACGTAAAAACAGGTGGTATCGCCTTTGGTACAAATCCTGAAATTGCTGCTGATTTAACGAAGCGAGTAAAAGAGGTTTCTGAAGTACCTGTATACGTGAAGTTGTCACCGAACGTGGCAAACATTGTGGAAATTGCAAAAGCGATTGAAAATGCAGGTGCAGATGGTTTAACGATGATTAATACATTGCTTGGTATGCGTCTAGATTTAAAAACAGCTAAACCAATTTTAGCAAACTGTACAGGTGGATTATCAGGTCCTGCGATTAAGCCAGTAGCAATTCGTATGGTACATGAAGTAAGCCAAGCGGTAAACATTCCGATTATCGGAATGGGTGGTATTGAGACAGCGGAAGATGTAATTGAATTCTTCTATGCTGGCGCAAGCGCAGTTGCAGTAGGTACAGCGAACTTTATTGATCCGTTCGTATGTCCGACAATTATTGAAGAGTTACCAGCATTACTAGATGAATTAGGATTTGATCACATTTCGGAATGTCAAGGAAGGAGCTGGAAGCAAACATGTCACAGTCGTTAATCGTTGCATTAGATTTTCCAGGGAAACAAGATGTAGAACAATTCTTGCGCCACTTTGAAGGGGAAGAGTTATTTGTCAAAGTTGGTATGGAGTTATTTTACAAAGAAGGCCCTGCGATTATTACGTACTTAAAAGAAAAAGGGCATAAGATCTTTCTAGATTTAAAACTTCATGATATTCCAAATACGGTAAAAAGCGCTATGCGTAGCCTAGCTAGTCTAGATGTTGATATGGTAAATGTTCATGCTGCTGGGGGAAGCAGTATGATGAAAGCTGCGATTGAGGGATTAGAGGAAGGTAAGCAAGAAGGAAAAGAGAGACCGATTTGTATTGCAGTTACACAACTAACAAGCACTTCGGAAGCTATGATGAAAAAAGAGATCGGCATTGAGAAAACGTTAGAAGAAGCGGTTGCTCATTATGCAAAACTAACGAAAGAAAGTGGACTTGATGGCGTTGTTTGTTCAACACTTGAAGTTCCAAAATTACGTGAAGTATGCGGAAATGAATTTGTAACGGTAACACCGGGGATTCGTCTTGCAAGCGATGATGTAAATGACCAAGTGCGCGTAGCGACACCGAAACGTGCGAGGGAACTTGGCTCAAGCTACATTGTAGTTGGACGTAGTATTACAAAAGCAGAAAATCCGCTTGAAGCGTATAAAACAGTAAAACAACAGTGGGAAGGTGTAACAGTATGAAAAAAGAAATCGCATCGCATTTATTAGAAATTGGAGCAGTATTTTTACAACCGAATGATCCATTCACTTGGTCTTCAGGTATGAAATCGCCAATTTATTGTGATAACCGTTTAACTTTATCTTATCCAAAAGTACGTCAAGCGATTGCAGCTGGATTAGAAGAGTTAATTAAAGAGCACTTCCCAACTGTAGAAATTATTGCAGGAACTGCAACTGCTGGTATTGCGCACGCTGCATGGGTAAGCGATCGTATGGATTTACCAATGTGCTACGTACGTAGTAAAGCAAAAGGTCACGGTAAAGGGAACCAAATCGAAGGAAAAGCTGAAAAAGGTCAAAAAGTCGTAGTAGTAGAAGACTTAATTTCAACTGGCGGTAGTGCAATTACATGTGTAGAAGCACTTCGCGAAGCTGGATGTGAAGTATTAGGGATCGTATCAATCTTCACATACGAGCTTGAAGCAGGAAAAGAAAAACTAGAAGCAGCTAACGTAGCATCATATTCTTTAAGTGATTACAGTACATTAACTGAAGTTGCAGCAGAAAAAGGTATGATTGGACAAGCTGAAACGAAGAAATTACAAGAGTGGCGTAAAAATCCAGCTAACGAAGCTTGGATCACAGCGTAACACGAAAAAAGACGACCGCGGGGGAACGCGGTCGTTTTTTATATCATTGTTAAAACTTCAAGTAAAGTTCCATCAATATCAAAGAAAATCATATTACAATCTCCTTAACTACTTAGCGCTTTCTGCAAGCTCATATCCTCTTAAAAACAATAAAGTCATATAAGAAACAATAAATGAGAAGATGCTGTACATGCCAACCCAAAAGAAAAATTTTGGAGTAAAGGCGATAACACCTATTATTAAAAAACTAGCAAACGTTACAATCGGCATTACGTAATACGTTTTCGTCTTGCGCGTTCCAATAACAGAAACGATAAAGATAAGTAATGGACAAATTAATAAGACGAAAATCAATTCATTCATAGGTATGTCCCCTTTTCTAATTGCAGTAATCTGTTTCTCGTAAACGTTTTGAAATAATTACTCTCCTAATATAATTTCGCTAAGTAATAACGAATCCCTCTTGAAAACTGATAATTCATGATGAATTTTACAAGCAAAAAACGTAAGCAAGAGAACACTTGCTTACGTTATAGGATAAACATCGCAACGATCGTGGTGACAATTAAACCGATAACAACCGGTAAAAAGTTTCGGCGTGCAAGTTCAAATGGATCGACTTTACAAATCGCAGCAGCAGGAATAAGTGCCCAAGGAATTAACGTCCCGCCCCCGGTCCATATAGCTGCAATTTGCCCGAGTGCTGTTAATGTAGCTGTTCCATGGCCAAGTGCTGTTCCAAAAAGATTGGCAATGGAACCAGCAAGTGATATACCTGAAAAACCTGATCCATCTAAGCCGGTAATGACACCAACGATGGTTAATGTCCCTGCCGATACATATTGATTTAAAGGAACAGTTTGAGATAAAGCGATGCCTAAGTCGTTAATGATTCCGTGTGAACCTTTCGGTAAATAGTCCCCGATAATTTTTACAAATCCACTATCTCCTAAATAAAAGAGTGCAGCGATAGGAATAACTGGTCCGAAAATTTTAAAGCCAAATTGGAGCCCTTCTATGAAATAATCGGTCGTTTTATTCAGTCCATTTCCTTTGTAGGCGATGAGGGAAATGATGATAATCATAATAACAGTCGTTCCGCCGATAAGTGCAGTTGCGTCGCTTCCTTGTAATTTAAATTGAATCATGCAAAGGATATCAATGATATATATGATAGGGATACAAATAGCGAGCCATTTTTTTATGCGAGAAGATAATGAAGTGAGCGTTTTAGAAGACTCAGTTGATGGAATAGCTTCTTGTATAGATAAGCCTGTATGAAACTCTTTTCGTAAGAAGAAAAAAGCGACAGAAGTTGTCACAATGCCCATAACGATAACGAGTGGAACACTTGCAGATACGATGCTGGAAACAGGGAGACCAGCCGCGTCTGCAGTTAATTTCGGTGCACCTTGAATAACGAAGTCTCCAGATAAGGCGATGCCGTGTCCAAATAAGTTCATAGCAATTGCAACCCCAATTGGAGGAAGGCCGACACGTACAGCAACCGGTAATAAAATAGCTCCCATTAAGGCGACAGCTGGAGAAGGCCAAAAGAAGAAAGAAATGGTCATCATTAAAAGGCCGATAATCCAGTAGGCGAGTGTAGGTGTACGAATCATTTTTGTAAATGGTGAAATCATCGTATCATTTATGCCAGTATGAACGAGTAAATTGCTCATTGATACGATAATGGAGATGATTAATATAGTTGGTAATAGCTCAGTAATGGCGTAAATGAAACTTTGAAAAATTCCGCTAATGGCAAGAGGGATAGAACTTGTTGCAGTTAATGCTAATAAAAAGATAAAAACGATACAAATGATAGTCGTATCTTTTCGGAGAATAAAAAAGGTAATAATAGTGAGTAAACAAATAATGTAGAGAGCGTGTAATAGCGTTAATTCAACTCCCATAACATTCACATCCTTTAGGCATTCGTGTAGTGTATTGTATGAAAGCAGTGAAAGTATGTGAGTATAGGAAAAAGAAAAAATGAAATTTCATGTACTGTAATGGTAAGAAAGATAAATGGATGTTACAATACAAATAATCCTAAAAATGGAATTTAAGGAGAACTTATGCGCAAAAAAATTGGGTTTTGGGGATTTACCATATCTTGTAGTCTATTAATCACTTTAAATTTGTTTACAAACAATGAATGGATCAGTATCATACCTGTTTTCGGCTTTGTTTTTATACTGTTATATAACTGGGATGATATGAAACAATATAGTAAGAAAAGTATCGGAATTATGATAGGTGTCATTGTTGTTTGCTCATTTTTCGTAGGGTTTATTTTAATAGAAGGGCAGAAACAAATAGAGAAAACGTCTATTTTTCAAGAATGGATGTCGTCTGCAAAAGGTCTTTATATTGTAATTATAGCTGTTATTTTTCTAAGAATTATTATAAGCATAGCAAGTTACGTATTAAAGGAGAAGTAGAATGGGGGAGTACGAATGAGAGAGAAAATAGGATATTATGGTGTGCTCGTTTGTTTACTATTATCAGTTATTTCAGGACAATTCCTTAACAGTGACTGGGTACCAGCTATATTATGTATAGGAGTATTGATTTTTGCATCTATGTATCGTTGGAATGAATGGAAAGCATATAGCCGAAAAAAGAAATTTGTTTTCAGTATCGAGTTTGTCATTATTATTAGCACAATTCCGTTTTTTCTATTGAAAGGAAATGAGATAATAGATGGAATTGTAATGTTTCAAGGGTGGTTATTTATTGCGAAAATGCTGTATTTAATATGTATATTAATGTCGGTAGTGGTAATCGTTAAAAAAGTAAACGAAAAGTTATTCGTTAATGAATAAAAGAAAATGCCACCTTATTCGGTGGCATTTTTTTCTATGATTTCAACAAGGAATAACAATTAGTTCCCGATTTGATTTTGTAATAACTTCATAGCCTTCTTTTGTAATGACGATATCGTCTTCAATTCTACAACCGCCCCAGTTCGGTATGTAAATGCCCGGCTCAACTGTAACAACCATACCTTCTTGTAAAGTTACCTTACTTTCTTGGGATAGGCGAAGCGGTTCATGTATTTCTAACCCAAGACCGTGCCCAGTAGAGTGGCCAAAGTATTGACCGTATCCATGTTCTGTAATGTAATCCCTCGTTATATCATCGATACTTTTCGCAGTTTCTCCAGGCTTAATCGCTTCAGTCCCACGTTTTAACGCTTCTCGTACAACATTGTATATTTTTTTGAATTCTTCCGATGGTTCCCCTATTGCTACAGTACGTGTTATATCGGAACAATATCCGTCGTAAAGTGCACCGAAGTCTAATGTAACGATATCCCCTCGTTCGATTATTTTATTTGATGCAACTCCATGGGGAAGTGAAGAACGAACGCCTGAGGCTACAATGATTTGGAATGAAGAAGATGTAGCCCCTTTTTTTCGCATGAAAAATTCTAATTCATCTCGTACAGCATTTTCACTTATTCCTGGTTTTAGAAACGTAAGAATGTGGTGAAATGCTTCGTCCGCGATATTAGCTGCAATTTTCATTGTTTCTATTTCAGGCGTGTCTTTAATGATACGAATATTTTCGATAATTTCGCACACTTGAATCATTTCCGCCTGTACGTATTTTTGCAAGTTTTTATATTGTTGCAATGTCATGTTGTTTTCTTCAATTCCAAGTTTTTGAATGTTTAATTTCGATACTTGATGTGCAATTTCTTTTTCTAAATTTCCTTTATGCATAATAATTTCAGCATCTTTTATTTGTGATTTCGCTTGATCTACATAGCGGAAATCAGTGATAAAAACAGCTTGATCGGCAGAGATTAAGACGACGCCAGCACTACCTGTAAAGCCTGTTGCATATTGGCGGTTTTCTTTTTTGGTAATAAGTAACCCGTCAATTTCATAGTTTTGTAATTGATTTTGGATTTTATTAATTTTTAAAGTCATGTTAATTCCTCCTATTCACAGTATTGAATAAAGCAAATAGCGTGCCAAAATGTATATTTGAAGAAAGGATAGTAGGGACAACATATATTTTAGGGGAGATAAAAAAATAGCCCGTAATTTGTGGGAGGCGGTTTGTTCATAAAATCTAGATTGCTTCAATGAATAGCAGGGGGATGGGGAAAAATAATGATTGGAGTTACACTTGTACTTTATTTACATGCTGTAAAAAATTTTATACAAATGTGAAATGATACTGTCAATTTTTTTGACAATATTGAATGAATATAGCAACGAAATTGAAAACATATAAAAAATGCGCTGCATACAAGCAACGCATTTTTTATTTACGCTTTTAATTTCATTACAATATCAGCATCTGGTGTTACATATACGGTTTGCTGATTGTCGTACGTAACAAAACCAAGTTTTGCACCACTCGGTTTTTTGACATGGCGTATTTTGGTGAAATCAACAGGTACAGAGCTAGACTCTTTCGCTTTGCTGTAATAGGCAGCAATTTTGGCAGCTTCTAGTAAAGTTTCTTCAGCAGGCTCTAAAGAACGAATGACAACGTGAGAGCCAGGTATGTCTTTCGTATGTAACCAAATTTCATCACGGCGGGCAAACTTCGTTGTTAAATAATCATTTTGTTTATTGTTTTTACCAACGAAAATCTCTGTGCCATCACTTGCTACATATTTATCTAATACTGGTTTAGTAGGCTTTTTCTTTGCGTTTTTCGTTTTGCGATTGCGCACATAACCTTCTTCAGCTAATTCCTCACGAATTTCTTCAATATCTTTTGAAGAAGCAGCTTCCATTTGTTGAAGTAAGCTATCAAAATAAAGAATTTCTTCATTTGTTTTTTCGATTTGTTCTTCTACAACAACAACTGAATTTTTTGCTTTTTGATACTTTTGGAAATAGCGTTGTGCATTTTCAGATGGTGTTTTTAAAGGATCTAATGTAATTTTTACAGTTCCACCATTCTCATCGTAATAATTAACGACCTCAATATCTTTATCGCCCTTTTTTAAAGCGTACATATTGGCTGTAAGTAGCTCTCCAAATAGTTGATATTTATCTGCTTTTCCAGCATCTTGCAGTGTTTTTTCGAGTTTAATGAGTTTTTTCTCGTTTTTATTTTTTTCGTTTTGCATAAAGCGTTCTAAATCATGAGCTTGTTGTTTTACACGATCACGTTCTGCTTTGCCAAAGAAGAAACGATCTAACAATTCGCTCACTGATGAGAATGTTTTTTCTTCTCCTTGCAAGTGTGTAAGAGGGAAAAGATAAAAGAATTCTTTTCCATTTGCAGTAATCATTGTAGGTGTATATGCATGAGATAGTAATGGTGTTTGTATAGAGAAAAATGCTTCTGATAATGCTTTCTCGTTTGCCATACCGGCTTTCTTTACTACTTCTTTTGCAAATAATGGGGATATTCCCATGAAAGCACCGACGAGTTGTTTATCCATATTTCCAGATAGAAAGTCTAGCGGTCTAATAAAATCATCTGCGGTTTCAATTTGCAGAGGATTGATTTTATGTTGGGCTGGTGGCGCGACGTACTCAGCACCAGCATATACAGTTCGGTGACGGTTTACGGCTAATGAAACGTGTTTTAAGCTATCTAAAATCACGTTTGTTTTCGTATCTAATAAGATAATGTTACTATGTCGTCCCATTATTTCAATTACTAATGTTTTTAATGATTCGTCTCCGATTTCATTACGACTGCGAACTGTAATTTGAATAATGCGTTCTAAGTCGATTTGTTCAATTTTTTCAATAAATCCACCTTCTAAATGTTTGCGAAGAAGCATACAGAACATCGGCGGTATTGCTGGCGAATCGTAGTTTTGATTCGTTAAGTGCATACGCGCATATGTAGGATGAGATGAAAGAATTAGTTTTTGGTTCTTTCCATTCGCTCGAATATGTAATAAAATCTCGTATTTTGAAGGTTGATATATTTTGGAAATTCTTCCTGTGTAAAGAGAATTTTCAATTTCATGTGTAATCGCTCTTGTAAATAATCCATCGAATGCCATAAATGAACACTCCTTTCTAACTAAATGTTAATTATAGCATTTTTTTGGACGAGGCTGAATAAGCTTTCAATAGAGTATGTCTGGAATCAGGAGGTCGATAGCAGGATGAACTGGTATGGAATGCGAGCACATGAAGTGGAAGAAAGAACGAATACGAATGTAAAGGTTGGACTTACAGAGAAAGAAGCAGAAGGGCGAGTAAAGAAATTTGGTACTAATGAATTAGAAGAAGCAAAAAGGCCTTCTGCACTAATGGTATTTTTAGCACAGTTTAAAGATTTCATGGTACTCGTTTTGTTTGGAGCAACAATTGTTTCTGCGTTTTTAGGTGAATACATTGATTCTATTGCTATTGTTGCCATTGTTATTATCAATGGTATTCTCGGCTTTTTTCAAGAAAGAAAAGCTGAAAAATCATTGGAAGCTTTAAAGGAACTAGCCGCTCCACAAGTTACTGTAATGCGGAATGGAAAGTGGGTAAAAGCACCATCTAAAGCACTTGTTTTAGGAGATATTATTAAGTTTTCCAGTGGTGATCGTATTGGGGCTGATGTGCGTCTTGTTGAGGCATCAAGTTTATATATTGAAGAGTCTGCTTTGACAGGGGAGTCCGTACCTGTACAAAAGAAGGTAGAAGCATTGCAAGGGCAAGATGTTGCAATTGGGGATCAAAAAAATATGGCTTTTATGGGGACAATGATTACGCGAGGATCTGGTACAGGAGTTGTTGTAGCAACTGGTATGAATACAGCGATGGGGCAAATTGCAAATATGTTGCAAAATGCAGAGCAAATGGAAACGCCACTGCAAAGAAGGTTAGAACAGCTCGGAAAAATATTAATTATTGTAGCTCTTATTTTGACAGCGCTCGTTGTATTGGCTGGTGTGTATCAAGGGAATGAAGTATATCATATGTTTTTAGCTGGCGTATCGCTAGCTGTTGCGGCTATTCCAGAAGGATTGCCAGCAATTGTTACAGTAGCTTTATCACTTGGTGTACAGCGTATGATAAAAAAGAGAGCAATTGTAAGGAAGTTACCGGCCGTAGAAACGTTAGGCTGCGCTTCTGTTATATGCTCTGATAAAACGGGAACAATGACGCAAAACAAAATGATGGTAACACATATGTGGTCAGGCGGAGAATTGTGGAAAGTGACAGGGCAAGGATATGAACCTAATGGCTCTTTTATGAAAGGTGAAAAAGAAGTGAATCCAGCTAAGACAAAATCACTTTATCAGCTACTTACATTTGGTTCACTATGTAACAATGCAAATATTATTCAAAAGAAAAAGGCGTACGTATTAGATGGAGATCCGACAGAGGGAGCGCTTGTAGCTGCAGCAATGAAAGCTGGGATAACACGTGAGGCATTAAAAGGGAAATTTGAAATTATTCGTGAATTCCCCTTTGATTCAACTCGAAAAATGATGAGTGTTATTGTACGAGATCGAGAGGGGAAAAAGTTTATTGTTACGAAAGGAGCACCGGATGTTCTTTTGCAACTGAGTCAAACAATCTTATGGGGGGATAAGCAGCAGCCGTTAAGTGAGCTATATAGAAAAGAAGTACAGGCGGCTATTCATAGCTTAGGTAGTCAAGCGCTTCGAACAATTGCAGTTGCGTTTAAACCTTTAAAAGTCACGGATTCTATTGAACATGAAAGAGACGTTGAAAAAGATTTTATGTTGGTTGGAATACAAGGTATGATTGACCCGCCAAGGCCAGAAGTGGCGCAGGCGGTAAAAGAGTGTAAAGAAGCTGGTATTCGAACAGTAATGATTACAGGTGATCATAAAGTGACAGCAATGGCGATTGCTGAACAATTAGGAGTTTTACCACCAGATGGACGCGTTGTTGAAGGAGTAGAACTCGCGAATATGGATGTGGAGGAATTAGAAAATGTTGTAGAAGATACGTATGTATTCGCTCGTGTATCACCTGAGCATAAATTGAAAATTGTTAAGGCACTGCAAAATCAAGGACATATAGTAGCGATGACAGGTGATGGAGTGAACGATGCTCCAGCGATAAAAACAGCGGATATTGGGATAGCGATGGGAATTACAGGGACAGATGTTGCGAAAGAAGCCTCTTCACTTGTTTTACTAGACGATAATTTTGCTACAATTAAATCAGCAATTAAAGAAGGAAGAAATATATATGAGAACATACGTAAGTTCATTCGCTACTTATTGGCGTCAAATGTTGGAGAAATTTTAGTTATGTTATTTGCGATGTTACTTGCATTACCACTGCCGATGGTTCCTATTCAAATTTTATGGGTGAACTTAGTTACTGATGGTTTACCAGCGATGGCATTAGGTTTGGATAAGGCTGAAGGAGATGTGATGAAGAGAACACCGCGTCACCCGAAAGAAGGGGTATTCGCTAGAGGGCTTGCGTGGAAAATAATAAGTCGAGGGTTTTTAATTGGAGCAGTGACGTTAGTGGCGTTTATTATTGCGTATAACCAACATCCAAATGAACTGAAATATGCACAAACTGTAGCGTTCGCGACGTTGGTACTTGCTCAGCTTATTCATGTATTTGATTGTCGTAGTGAGCATTCTGTCTTTCACCGTAATCCATTTGGGAACGTGTATTTAGTAGGGGCGGTTATTATTTCGTTACTACTCATGCTAGTGGTTATATATTATCCACCGTTACAACCAATCTTTAGCACAATGCCGATACAAGCAAGAGATTGGTTATTAATTGGAGGTTTGTCATCAATTCCGACTTTCTTACTAGTAGGTTCTTTATTAACAGGGAAAAAGGCTAAGAAGAAAAAGCCGATATTATATAAGAAGGGATTAAACTTGAAATAGTCAATGTTATGAAAATGTGATATAATTTACAGAAGGTAGTAGAGCCTTGTCTCTATTACCTTTTTCATTGAGTTATTTTATGGCTTGGATGTGATAAAAATGATTTCTAGTATGACAGGGTTTGGAAGATCGAAAGTAGAAAGTGATACTTTTCAAATTACAGTAGAAATGAAATCGGTGAACCACCGTTTTTTAGAGATGAGTATTCGACTTCCTAAGCAAATGATGGTATTTGAGGACAAAGTGCGCCCATAAGGGCCTTGTAAACTCTGATTTAGTAAATCAGCGGGTGAAGTGAAACAAGATAACAACCCGACACCGGTAGCCTTATCCGTAATCGAAAGTGAGCGGGGAGTGTAGCATGGCTGCAACGGGATAAGTCACTCTAATGTCATGAGTGCGACTGAATTTCTAGGTGTACCGTGGTAAACAAGGTTGAATGCTAAACTGCGTGAAGGATAAATCAAGGGGTCTTATCGACGACCATATCGAAATAGACATTGAAACGATATGTCTCTAGTTCAGCTCATCTATTTTTTGTGGAGAGAGGTGTGTTTCACACTAGAGAACCAACTAAAGTACATTAGTAAAGATTGAAAGTCCCAACCGACATTACTACAAACTATTTACAAGGTACTAAATGGGGATTACCTAAGTGGAAGCGCCATTTATGGCTATAGAGGATGATTTCAAGGTAAAAACCAAGAAATGTGGCTCTTGAATATTCCATATGGTAACGGAGCCTTCGTAGTAGTCAGAGATAGGGAAAGCCTATCACACTAACGTATGACAAATTACGTTAGGTCATGGTTGTGAAATCAGGATGGCGAAGGAAGGTAGTCAATTAGTTCATGATGATAATAAACAGGAAGGAAGCGAGATGCTGATGAGAAATCCAGTTTATGTATTGAACACCTTGTCGAAGAATACTATTAAAGAAAACTATAAGTTCAAAAGATTATATAGAAATCTTTATAATCCAGAATTCTACTATAAAGGTTATCAAGAAATATATGCCAATCCAGGTAATATGACCAGAGGAACCATAAATAAAACTGTTGATGGCTTCTCAAAAAATAGAGTATCTAAAATCATCAACAACATTAAAAATGGTAACTATAAACCTACTCCTGTTAAGCGAGTATATATTGATAAAAAAGGGAGTAAGAAAAAACGTCCTCTTGGGGTACCGACATTTGACGATAAACTTGTCCAATTAGTAATAAAGTATATCTTAGAAGCAATTTATGAACCAAACTTCTCTGAGAACTCACATGGATTCAGGAAAAATAGGGGTTGTCATACAGCTTTGAAACAAATTAAAAAGAGTGGTAATGGAACTAAATGGTTTATTGAAGGTGATATTCAAGGTTTCTTTGACAATATCGACCACCATATCCTAATTAACCTACTAAGAAAACGTATCAATGACGAAACACTCATCGGATTAATATGGAAGTTCCTAAGAGCTGGGTACATGGAGGATTGGCAATTCCACAAAACATTCAGTGGAACACCACAAGGAGGGATTCTCAGTCCTCTTCTTGCCAACATATATCTAAACGAACTAGATATATACATGGAAAAATACGCTGAAAAGTTCGGAAAAGGTCAACCAAAAGACAGAGAAGTTGATAAAAGATATCAATACTTACACCTCAAAATAAAAAGAGGGCGTAAGAAAGCAGACTTACTAAGAGAACAAGGTAAACACAATGAAGCTCAGGAATTAATCGAGCAAGTCAACGAATGGGTTAAGGAAAGGGGACAACGTCCCTACTACAATCCAATGTCGGATAAATTTAAGTCACTAAAATATGTTAGATATGCTGATGACTTTATTGTAATGATAATCGGCAGTAAAGATGATGCCAAAGCCATTAAATCTGATATAGCTCAATTTCTCAATGAAGAATTAAAATTAACTTTATCAGAAGAAAAAACACTTATCACCCACTCTAGCAAGAAAGCAACATTTCTTGGGTACAACGTCAATATCACTAGAAACGAGTTATTTACCAAATACTCGGTGAAAGGTGCAAAAAGAAGACATCACAATCTAAAAGTAAGACTTGAAATCCCCCATGAAACATGGCGAAATAAATTACTTGCCCTGAATGTTTTAGAAATGAAGTATGTGAATGGGAAAGAAACTTGGAAACCAAAGCATAGACCGGAAATGGCACACCTAGATGATTTGGAAATACTACATAATTATGTATTACAGATCAGAGGGATGTACAACTACTACAAATATGCAGTTAATTCAACGGTACTCCAAAAATTCAGTTACGTTCTAGAATACAGCATGTATAAAACATTCGCCAATAAATATAAAAGCTCAATCGGAAAAATTAAGGGGAAATATTGCAAAAACGGTGTATTCATAGTCAATTACAAAGATAAAAAAGGCAAACAACACTCTCATTCTTTCTACAGGGAAGGATTTAGAACGGTTGATATAACTAAGATGAAAACACAAGAAAATAACATCGACAACTTGTTAGCCTCAAGAGTTCATATGTCAACAACTAGTCTTATGGATAGGTTGTCAGCCAACAAATGTGAACATTGTGGTAAAACCGATTCTAACTTAGTAATGCACCATGTCCGAAAAATGAAAGATGTTGAGAAAGGCAAAGCCAAATGGCAAAAATTAATGATTGCCCGTAGACGCAAAACATTAGCCGTATGTGAGGATTGCCATAATGAAATTCACTATGATATGAGAGTAGAACTTATAGCGAAAAACAGAAAAAAATAACTTTGACAAGCAATTGATGGAGAGCCGTATACTCTGAGAGGAGTACGTACGGTTCGGTGAGGGGTTTTGAGAAACCTATCATAGCAATATGACAAGGCGCTCGCTTCCTACTCTACATTCGTAAAATAATTGCACAGCAAGTTCGACGTGGACGCATTGAAGTGTCTATTAGTATAGCGGGGGAAGGACTTGTTGAAAGAAAATTAAGTGTGAATTGGTCACTTCTTGAGCAGTACCAATCGATGATGGAAGATATAAAAGGGAAATTTCAATTACAAGATTCTATTACACTTCAGCAATTAATGGCAATGCCAGAAGTAACAGCAATTGAAGAAATAGAAAATGTAAATGAGCATTTTGAGAACAGTTTATATGAGGCTGTTCGTCAAGCTGCTCATATGTTGAAAACGATGAGAGATGGCGAAGGAGAACGATTACATAAAGATATAGCGTATCGTTTACAAGAGATTAGCAATTGTGTAAATGCAATTATTCCACATGCACCAATTGTTACACAAAAATATCGTGAACGATTAGAAAATCGCTTAAAAGAATTACATAATCAAGATCTAGATGAACAAAGATTGCTAACAGAAGTCGCAATCTTTGCAGAGCGTTGTGATATTCATGAAGAGTTAGTTCGTTTGCAAAGTCATTTAGAGCAATTTCGTGAAACATTGCAGATTGAAGAGCCTGTTGGAAGGAAAATGGATTTCATCGTGCAAGAGATGCATAGAGAAATTAATACGATTGGTTCTAAGGCAAATGACTTAACAATTTCAAAATATGTTGTAGAAATGAAAAATAACCTTGAAAAAATTCGTGAACAAGTACAAAATATTGAGTAGCTTTCAAAAAATATATAAAGTTATACGTGGTGGAGAAATCGGATAGACTTACTAGGAGGCGCAAACTATGGCCATGCGGTTTTTAAATATTGGATACGGAAATATTGTATCTGCTCATCGAATTATTGCTATTGTAAGTCCGGAGTCAGCTCCTATTAAACGAACAGTACAGGAAGCACGCGAACATAATGCTTTGCTTGATGCTACGTATGGGAGAAAAACAAGGGCGGTTATTGTTATGGATGATGGGCATGTTGTATTAAGTCCAATTCAACCAGAGACGATTGCACATCGTTTGAATAATAAAGAAGATTTAAGTGAGGAAGGGTAGGTTTTACATATTTATGAGAAGTAGAAGAGGATTGCTCATCGTTCTTTCAGGGCCTTCTGGGGTTGGAAAAGGGACGGTTCGTAAAGAGCTGTTTAGCCATGAGGATACACGTTTTCAGTACTCTATTTCAGTAACGACACGTAAGCCGCGTGAAGGTGAAGTAGATGGTGTGGATTATTTCTTTAAAGAAAGAGAAGAATTCGAGGAAATGATTCGTAATGAAAAATTACTTGAGTGGGCTGAGTTCGTAGGTAATTATTACGGAACACCGATTGACTATGTTGAAAAAACATTACAAGAAGGAAAAGATGTATTCTTAGAAATTGAAGTGCAAGGAGCAATTCAAGTTAAGAAAGCTTTCCCAGAAGGTGTATTTATTTTCTTAGCACCTCCAAGTTTATCTGAACTAAAGAGCCGTATTGTCGGACGTGGTACAGAGACTGAAGATGTTATTGAAAATCGTTTAACTGTAGCGAAAGAAGAAATCGAGATGATGGACGCTTACGACTATGTAGTAGAAAACGATCAAGTTGAATTAGCTTGTGATAGAATTAAAGCAATTGTGGTTGGCGAACATTGCCGCCGCGAAAGGGTAGCAAAATATTATAAAGAAATGACGGAGGGTCTATAATTATGTTAAATCCATCAATTGACTCATTACTACAAAAAATCGATTCTAAGTACACATTAGTAACAGTAGCTGCAAAACGCGCGCGTGAAATGCAACTTGCTAATAACTGTGTTGTAGAAAAACCTGTTTCTCATAAATGTGTAGGTAAAGCATTAGAAGAAATCGATGCAGAAGCATTAAGCTACGTACCAAGTGAAGATAAAGTAGCTGAATAAGCCTTTGCCTTCGACAAAATAAAACATAGACTTTATAATTTTCTATGTAACGGTAACAACCTATTTACAAGTAGGTTGTTATTTTTTTACGAAAGGAATGAAATATTGGTACTGACGAGCTGAGAATTCTATTTCAGTATTATAAGTTTGAAAAAGAAAGAGGACGAGTCATATGCTAAAAGGGAAAAAGATACTTCTATGTGTAACAGGAGGCATTGCGGTTTTTAAAGCAGCTGCGTTAACGAGTAAATTGACACAATCTGGCGCGATTGTAAAAGTAATGATGAGTGAGTCGGCAATGAAGTTTGTTACGCCTCTTACATTCCAAGCGCTTTCTCGCCATGATGTATATACGGATACATTTGATGAGAAAGACTCAGCTGTTATTGCTCATATTGATTTAGCAGATTGGGCGGATGTTGTACTTGTCGCACCTGCTACTGCCAATTGTATTGGAAAGTTAGCTGGTGGTATTGCAGATGATATGATTACAACTACTTTGTTAGCTACTACAGCTCCGGTATGGATTGCGCCTGCTATGAATGTGCATATGTATGAAAATAAAATAGTTCAAAAAAATATGATGACATTGAAAACGCTAGGATATACATTTATTGAGCCTGGGGAAGGCTTTTTAGCATGTGGATATGTGGCGAAGGGACGACTAGAAGAACCTGAAGCAATTATTGCACGGTTAGAGGAAGCTTTCTCAGAACACAAACCATTGCAGGGAAAAAGAATATTAATAACTGCTGGCCCAACACGTGAAAAGGTTGATCCAGTTCGTTTTATGACAAATTTTTCTTCTGGAAAAATGGGGTATGCGATTGCGGAAGTGGCAGCGAATTTAGGCGCTGATGTTATACTCGTTTCAGGACCGACAGCATTAAATACACCGTTACATGTAACGACAGTGCAAGTGGAATCTGCACAAGATATGTTAGAAGCGGTTCTTCAACATTATCAAAACGTAGACGTTGTCATTAAAACAGCAGCAGTTGCAGATTATCGTCCGAAATATGTTCATGAGAATAAAATGAAAAAGCAAAATGGTGATGCTGTCATTGAACTTGAAAGAACGGTGGATATTTTAAAAACGTTAGGTCAGAAAAAGGATAAACAGTTACTTATCGGTTTTGCTGCTGAAACGACAAATGTAGAGGAATATGCAACGAAAAAACTACGTGAGAAAAATGCAGATATGATTGTCGCGAATGATGTAAAAGCGCAAGGAGCTGGATTTGGCACGGATACGAATATTGTAACAATGTATAGAAAAGATGGAAAAGTTATTGAGTTGCCAATTTTAATGAAAAAAGAGGTAGCTCGTGAAATATTGAAGCAAATTGAAATGATGTTAGAAGATGATCGTTTATGAAATTTGCAAGTGTAATTGTTGATGTACCTGCCCGTCAGACAGATCGACCATTTGATTACATTATCCCTAAAAAATGGGAAGATATTGTACAGACAGGAATGCGTGTAGTAGTTCCGTTTGGCCCAAGAAAATTGCAAGGTTTTATTATTGGGATTAAAGATTCGGTGGATGTAGAAAGTAAGAAGTTAAAGACAATCCATGAAATATTAGATGTAACACCGGTTTTAAATGATGAATTATTAAAGCTTGGATATTGGCTTACAAGTGAAACGTTATGCTACATGATTTCAGCTTTTCAAGTGATGCTTCCAACTGCGATAAAAGCAACGTATAAAAAACGTCTACAACTTTGTAAACAGGAAGAAATAGCACCTGAAATACTATATTTATTTCAGGATAAAGAAGCAATTGATTTTGAAGTAATCGAGCAACAGCCACATTTATACCGAACTATTCAACAAGAAATTAAAAATGGTACGGTTGAAGTCGTTTATCAAGTGAAAGATAAAGTACAAAAGAAGAAGCAAAGAGTGGTTCAGCCGGAGTTGCCAGAAGATAAATTGGAATTAGCGGCATTTGAACTGAAAAGTAAAAAACAACAAGATGTACTTTATTATTTTGTGGAAAATTATAAAAGTGCACCGTTGAAAGTAATTACAGAAGAGTTACAAATAACAGATGCTCCAATAAAAGCACTTGTTAAAAAGGGATTCATTTCAGAAAAGTATGTGGAAGTATACCGAAATCCGTATGACGATGATGATTTTGAACAAACAAAACCATTTCCACTTACGGAGGAACAAAAACAAGTTATTACACCGATTTTATCATCAATTACAAATGAAACTTATAATCCATTTTTACTATATGGTGTTACAGGAAGTGGAAAGACAGAAGTATATTTACAATCTATAGCAGCAGTGCTCAAGAAAGGAAAAGAAGCTATCGTTCTTGTTCCTGAAATTGCACTAACGCCCCAAATGGTGGATCGTTTTAAAGGTAGGTTTGGCTCACAAGTTGCAGTTCTTCATAGTGCGTTGTCTGTTGGAGAAAAGTATGACGAGTGGCGTAAGATTTTAAGAAAAGAAGTGAAAGTTGTAGTTGGTGCGCGTTCAGCTGTTTTTGCGCCTTTTGAGAATTTAGGGATTATTATTATTGATGAAGAGCATGAATCAAGTTACAAACAAGAAGATAATCCGAGGTATCATGCAAGAGATGTAGCTGTCTGGAGAGGACAATATCATAAATGTCCTATCGTTCTTGGTAGTGCGACACCAACACTTGAATCGTTTGCAAGGGCGAAAAAAGGTGTTTATGAACTATTAACAATGGAAAAACGTATGAATGAACAAGCTTTACCAACGGTAGAGATTGTTGACATGCGAGAAGAACTTCGTGACGGGAATCGATCAATGTTTTCTAAGGCGCTGCATGAAAAAATAGCAGATCGATTAGAAAAGAAAGAACAAATGGTACTCTTTTTAAATAGAAGAGGTCATTCTACATTTGTTATGTGCCGTGATTGTGGGTATGTTGTTCAATGTCCGCATTGTGATATTTCATTGACATATCATAAAATGAATCATCGTTTAAAATGTCATTATTGTAGTTACGAAGAGAATATGCCAACTGAGTGTCCAGCTTGTCAAAGTACATACATTCGTTTCTTTGGTACAGGTACACAAAAGGTAGAAGAAGAAATTACAAAACTATTTCCAGAGGCACGAGTCATTCGAATGGATGTAGATACGACAAGTCGAAAAGGAATGCATGAAAAATTATTAAAGGCGTTCGGGGAAGAAAAAGCAGATATATTACTCGGAACACAAATGATTGCTAAAGGATTAGATTTTCCGAAAGTAACGCTCGTTGGGGTGTTAACTGCAGATACGATGCTTCACTTACCTGATTTTCGGGCGAGTGAAAAGACATATCAGCTATTGACGCAAGTAAGTGGACGAGCGGGTAGACATGAATTGCCAGGGGAAGTTGTGATTCAAACGTATACGCCAGAACATTACAGTATAGAGTTAGCGAAGAACCAACAATATGATGTGTTTTTTGACCAAGAAATGCAAATGAGACGAACAAGACAATATCCCCCATATTACTATGTTGTACTCGTAACTGTATCTCATCCTGAATTATTAAAAGCGGTACAAGTGACGGAAAAAATTGCCTCGTATTTACGAACGCATTGCTCACAGCAAACAATGGTGCTAGGACCAGTTGCTTCAGCGATTCCAAGGATAAAAGATAGATATCGTTATCAATGCATGATAAAATACAAACGGGAACCAAACTTAAAGAACGTGCTCAAAATGGTAAATGAACATTATCAAGCAGAAATGCAAAAAGAGCTACAAATCTCAATTGATTTTAATCCAACAATGTTAATGTAGCGGAGGGAAATATGGCAGTTTTAGAAATAATAAAGCATCCAAATGAAGTGTTAGAAACACCATGCGAAAGAGTAATTAACTTTGATAAAAAGTTAGTGAAATTGTTGAAAGATATGCATGAAACAATGTTAATTGCGGACGGAGTCGGTTTAGCTGCGCCTCAAGTAGGTGTAAGCTTGCAAGTAGCGGTTGTTGATGTCGATGATGATACTGGGAAAATCGAGTTAATCAATCCATCAATATTAGAAAAACGTGGTGAACAAGTAGGTCCCGAAGGCTGTTTAAGCTTCCCGGGACTTTATGGTGAAGTAGAACGTGCCGATTATATTAAAGTAAGAGCGCAAAATCGCCGTGGGAAAGTATTCTTATTAGAAGCGGAAGGATTTTTAGCGCGTGCAATTCAACATGAAATTGATCATTTACACGGTGTTTTATTTACATCGAAAGTGACAAGATATTATGAAGAAAACGAACTAGAATAGGTGTTAAAAGGAGCGGTTTTTAAATGATAAAAGTAGTGTTTATGGGAACACCGGACTTTTCAGTGCCGGTGCTTCGTCGTCTTATTGAAGATGGCTATGAGGTAGTAGGTGTTGTGACGCAACCTGATCGTCCAGTAGGTAGAAAAAAAGTATTAACACCTACACCTGTTAAAGTTGAAGCGGAAAAACATGGTATCCCTGTGTTACAGCCGTTAAAAATTCGTGAAAAAGATGAATATGAAAAAGTATTGGCATTAGAGCCAGATTTAATTGTAACAGCTGCATTTGGGCAGATTGTACCAAATGAAATTTTAGAAGCACCGAAGTATGGATGTATTAATGTTCACGCTTCTTTACTTCCTGAACTTCGTGGTGGTGCACCAATTCATTATGCAATTATGGAAGGTAAAGAAAAAACAGGTATTACAATTATGTATATGGTAGAAAAATTGGATGCTGGTGATATCTTAACGCAAGTGGAAGTTGAAATTGAAGAGCGTGAAACGACAGGCTCATTATTTGATAAATTAAGTGAAGCAGGAGCACACCTTCTATCTAAAACAGTACCTTTATTAATCCAAGGTAAGTTAGAACCGATTAAACAAAACGAAGAAGAAGTAACGTTTGCGTACAATATAAAACGTGAGCAAGAGAAAATTGATTGGACAAAAACAGGTGAAGAAGTATACAATCACATTCGCGGATTGAATCCATGGCCAGTTGCTTATACAACTTTAGCGGGACAAGTTGTTAAAGTATGGTGGGGAGAAAAAGTGCCTATAACTGAACCGGCTGAAGCAGGTACGATTGTTGCAATCGAAGAAGATGGTTTTGTTGTAGCAACGAGTAATGAAACAGGTGTTAAAATTACTGAATTGCAACCTTCTGGTAAAAAGCGTATGAGTTGTTCACAATTTTTACGTGGAACAAAACCTGAAATTGGAACGAAGTTAGGAGAAAATGCATGAGACAAAATGTTCGTGAATTAGCTCTTGATGGTTTAATTCAAGTGGAAAAAAGTGGTGCATATAGCAACTTACTTTTAAATAATCTAATTGAAAAAAGTGCAATTGATAGAAAAGATATTGGTTTATTAACTGAAATTGTATATGGAACGATTCAACGTCGTGACACATTAGATTATTATTTACAGCCTTTTTTAAAAAAGAAGGTTGAGGCGTGGGTAAGAGTATTGCTTCGCTTATCTTTATATCAAATGATTTATTTAGACCGAGTGCCAGAAAGAGCGGCTATTCATGAAGCGGTTGAGATTGCAAAGCGTCGCGGGCATAAAGGAATTGCTGGTATGGTGAACGGTGTATTACGTTCGATTCAGAGAGAAGGTGTACCTTCTGTAGATGAAATCAAGGATCCAGTAGAACGTCTTGCAATTACAACAAGTCATCCAGTTTGGCTTGTCCAAGAGTGGACTTCAGAATACGGTTTAGAAACTGCAGAAAAAATGTGCGAAGTAAACATGTTACCCCCTGTACCAACAGCGCGTGTGAATGTTGATAAGGTAACGGTAGAAGAAGCGATTGAGTTGTTGGCAAGTGAAGGTATAGAAGCAAAAAGTGGTGACTTATCAGATGATGCAATTCAGATTGAAAGAGGAAATGTAGCGCATACAGAAGCGTTTAAAAAAGGATTTCTTTCTATTCAAGATGAAAGTTCTATGCTTGTAGCACGCGCTTTAGAACCGAATACGGGAGATGCAGTTCTTGATAGTTGTGCTGCTCCAGGCGGAAAAACAACGCATATCGCGGAACGATTAAAGGGAACTGGTAAGGTCATGTCCCTTGATTTACATGCACACAAAGTACGTTTAATTAAACAGCAAGCAGAGCGACTTGGTCTAGAAAATGTCGAAACTAAAGCGCTAGATGCTAGAAAAGTGCAAGAGCACTTTGCAAATGAAACGTTTGATAAAATATTGGTAGATGCACCGTGTTCTGGATTTGGTGTAATTAGACGTAAGCCTGATATTAAGTTAGGAAAAGATAAAGGCGATAGTGAAAGATTATCGACGATTCAAATTGCAATACTAGAAAAAATAGCACCATTATTAAAACAAGGCGGTCGTCTTGTTTATAGTACGTGCACAATTGAGAAAATAGAAAATGAACAAGTAATAGAGAAATTTTTACAAGAACATCCTGAATTTGAATGGGATACTACGCTTAAAGAGCGTATGCCAGAAAAATTAACTCCGTATATTGATGAAGGTCAAGTACAAATTTTACCGCATTATTTTGCGACGGATGGCTTTTATATTGCTTGTTTAAGGAAGAAGGTGTAGCATCATGGAAACGACTGTAAGAAAACAAAAGAAAAATTTAGAAACGAAGAAACCATCAATTTACTCTTTACAACTTCATGAAATGCAAGATTGGTTAAAGGAACAAGGAGAACCGAAGTTCCGTGCTGGACAAATTTTTGATTGGTTATATAAAAAACGTGTAAAAAATTATGAGGATATGTCAAACCTTTCTAAAGGATTGCGTGATAAATTGTCGAATTCCTTTGATATTACTACTTTAAACACGTTAGTAAAACAAACGTCTTCGGATGGAACAATTAAATTCTTATTCCAATTATATGACGGATATTCTATTGAAACGGTATTAATGCGACACGAATATGGAAATTCCATTTGTGTAACAACGCAAGTTGGTTGTCGTATTGGGTGTACGTTCTGTGCTTCGACACTTGGTGGATTAAAGCGAAACCTAGAAGCTGGAGAAATCGTAGCGCAAGTAGTAGAAGTTCAGCGTGCGCTTGATGAAACGGAAGAACGTGTAAGTTCTCTTGTTGTTATGGGGATTGGAGAACCATTTGATAACTATGATAATTTAATGGGATTCTTACGCATCATTAACCATGAAAAAGGACTTCATATTGGTGCGAGACATATGACTGTTTCGACGAGTGGAATTATCCCGAAAATTTATAAGTTTGCTGAAGAAGATCTACAAATTAATTTTGCGATTTCATTGCATGCTCCAAACTCAGAATTACGTTCAAAATTAATGCCGATTAACCGTGCTTATAAATTACCAGATTTAATGGAAGCTATTAAATACTATGTAAATAGAACAGGGCGTCGTATTACTTTTGAATATGGATTATTTGGAGGAGAAAATGACCAAGTAGAGCATGCTGAAGAGCTTGCTGCGCTCTTAAAAGGTGTAAAATGTCATGTGAACTTGATTCCGGTAAACTACGTACCTGAACGTGATTATGTACGTACGCCACGTGAACAAATTTTCTTGTTCGAGAAAACGTTAAAAGATCGTGGAGTGAATGTAACGATTCGCCGTGAACAAGGTCATGATATTGATGCAGCCTGCGGTCAGTTGCGTGCGAAGGAGCGCAAAGAAGAGACGAGGTGACGAGATGAAAGCCGTATTTCTATCGGATAAAGGAAAAGTTCGTCAACATAATGAAGATAGTGCAGGAGTTTTTCACAATTTAGATGGAAATGTATTAGCGGTAGTAGCAGATGGAATGGGAGGTCATCGAGCTGGTGATGTAGCTAGCTCGATGGCCATTCAATTATTCCATGATTATTGGAAGCAAACACATAATATGAATGAGCCGAAAAAAGTAGAACAATGGTTACATACTAGTGTTGGGATTATTAATGAGCGTATATATGAATACGCTCAGCAAAATGCAGAATGTAATGGTATGGGAACAACGCTTATAATAGCTGTTTGTACACCAAGCTTTGTGACAATAGGGCATATAGGAGATAGTCGTTGCTATATGGTATCAGAAGGAGAAATGACGCTAGTAACGGAAGATCATTCACTTGTAAATGAGCTTGTGAAACATGGTGAAATTTCAAAGGAAGACGCAGAGTATCATCCGAAAAAGAATGTGTTATTAAGAGCATTAGGAACAGAAGAAAAAGTTGGGTTAGATGTTAAAACGTTGGTGATTGAGGAAGATGATCAATTACTTCTTTGCTCTGATGGGTTATCAAACAAAGTTTCTATTGATGATATGCGACAAATTTTACAGTTAAATGAACAGCTTGAAGGTAAAGGGCAGTGTCTCATTCAATTGGCAAATGATCGCGGTGGAGAAGATAATATCACACTTGTTCTTATTGATTATGCGGGTTCGACAAACGAAAGTAGGTGAAGTGCAACGTGCTGATTGGAAAACGCTTAAATGACCGTTATAAGCTGCTGAAAATGATTGGTGGTGGCGGAATGGCCAATGTATATTTAGCTCATGATGATATACTTGGCCGAGATGTAGCGGTAAAAATATTAAGACTCGACTACTCAAATAACGAAGAGTTTATTAAACGTTTCCATCGAGAAGCGCAGTCTGTTACAACGTTGTCGCATCCAAATATTGTGAATATGTATGATGTCGGAGAAGAAGATGGTATATACTATCTTGTCATGGAATATGTACCAGGGCAAACATTGAAGCAATACATAATTGAGCGAGGGATGTTACCTATAGGAGAAGCTCTTGATATTATGGAGCAGTTAACATCCGCTATGGCACATGCCCATCATTTTGAAATTGTGCATCGTGATATAAAGCCGCACAATATTTTAATTCGAGCTGATGGAATAATAAAAGTAACAGATTTTGGAATTGCGACAGCTACAAGTGCAACAACAATTACACATACAAATTCAGTGCTCGGTTCAGTCCATTATTTATCACCAGAACAGGCACGTGGCGGGATAGCAAATAAACAATCAGATATCTATTCTCTTGGAATAGTTATGTTTGAATTGTTAACAGGAAGACAACCGTTTTCTGGCGAATCTGCTGTTGCTATAGCTTTAAAACATTTACAAAGTGAAATCCCATCACCAAAAAGATGGAATGAAAATATTCCGCAAAGTGTTGAAAATATTATATTAAAGGCAACTGCAAAAGATCCGTTTCACCGATATCAATCTGCCAATGCGATGAAGCGAGATATTGAAACTGCGCTATATCCAGAGAGGATAAATGAGCAACCATTTTACATACCGGAAGATATGGAAGCGACGAAAGCGATTCCGATTATTCAACAAGAACAATTATTTGAAAATGTAAGTGATGAAACGATTGTTTTAAAAGGGAGTAAGGTGGAAGAACCGATAAGAGCAGAAGCAGCTGAGTTAGATAAGAAGAAAAAACGGAGTAACAAGTGGCTTAAAGTTTTAATTTCAACATTTTTATTTTTAGCAATAGGAATAACATTAGCACTTACGGTTATTCCAGGATTATTTATTCCGAAAGATGTGAAAGTTCCTGATGTGGCTGGTATGAAATACACGACAGCTGTAAATACATTAGTAGAAAAGGGCTTTGAGGTGACGGAGCCTAATATTGTATATACAGATGATGTTGAAGTTGGGGATGTAATAAAAACGGACCCTGTAGCAGGAAGAGTCGTAAAAGAAAACGCTAAAATTACTATCTATCAATCAGGTGGAAAAAAGAAAAGTAAGATGGCAAATTTCACAGGTCAAAACTTTGAGAGTGTAAAAGCTGAGTTAGAAGAAAAATATAAACAAGTTACGGTAAATTATATTGAAAATGATAAGCCGAAAGGTGAAATTGTAGAACAAATTCCGACGCCTGATCAGATGGTTATAGAAGCGGAGCAAGAACTGAAAATCTGGGTAAGTAAAGGGCCTTATCAAATTAGACCAGGTGACTTTTCGGGGTGGACTGAAAATAGTGTAACTGGTTATTTGAATGAGAGAAAACTAACGTCAGATATAAAACGAGAGTATTCAGATACAGTCGAAAAAGGACTTGTAATTTCGCAATTTCCAAAACCAGGTACACCATTAAAAGAGGGAGATAAAGTAACTATTATTATCTCTGATGGTCAAAAGCCTAAAGTGACTAAAACGGTAAAAGTGGACAATATCTCTATCCCATATGAGCCTGCTGTAACAGGTGAAAAAAAGCCGCAAACAATAGAAATTTATAAAGAAGACATGCAGCAAAAAATGGATAGACCGGTTGAAACGAGAACAATTACTGAATCAGCGACTATTTCTTTAGAATTTGTAATTCAAGAAGGTTCAAAGGGACACTATAAAATTGTACGGGATGGAGTAACGATTATTGATAAAGAAGTACCATATCCAACTCAATAATAGTGAAAGTCTACTTATTATTATTGCCTGTTATGCTGTCTACAAAGTGGACGGTATAGCAGGCAAAAATATATGATTCAAAAAGCTAGTAAAGTGATGCAGCTGTAAATATTTTTTTGCATTTAATGGGAAATTCAATGTATATTAGCGAAAGTATATATGGTAGGTTTTGAAATCGTTATTTGGAAAATTTAAATCCATTCATTTTTAAATTCAGCATCACCTTATACAAAAAAGGAGAATTCTATGCCAGAAGGAAAAATTATAAAAGCTTTAAGTGGGTTTTATTACGTGCAGCATGAAGAAGGGGTTACGCAATGTCGTGGGCGAGGTGTATTTAGAAAAAATAAAATTACACCACTTGTAGGAGACCAAGTTGTTTTTCAGGCAGATAATCCAACTGAAGGTTATGTGCTTGAAGTGTTTGATCGAAAAAATGAACTTGTTAGACCTCCTATTGCTAATGTCGATCAAGCGATCCTTGTGTTCTCTGCAGTAGAACCAGATTTTAATCCTGGACTGTTAGATCGATTTTTAGTGCTGATTGAATATCATAACATTAAGCCAATTATTTGTATTAGCAAGATGGATTTAGTAGATGAAAAGATGAAAGCAACTGTTGAAGCTTATGCGAATGATTATCGTGAGATGGGTTATGATGTTTTATTTACTTCTATTAATACTTCAGAAAGTATTGATATATTAAAACCATACTTAGAAAATTGTGTTTCTGTCGTTGCGGGCCAATCTGGTGTTGGGAAATCTTCAATGCTTAATGTGCTACGTCCAGAATTAGAGCTGAAAACAAATGATATTTCTTCCCATTTAGGACGCGGGAAGCATACGACAAGACACGTAGAATTAATTGCAATTGGGAGTGGACTAGTAGCAGATACACCGGGTTTTAGTTCACTAGATTTCATTGATATAGAAGTAGAAGATCTTACATATTGTTTTCCAGAGTTGAAAGAAGCGAGCCAATACTGTAAATTTAGAGGGTGTACACATCTTTCTGAACCGAAATGTGCGGTGAAAGCTGCGGTTGAAGAAGGGAAGATTACAGAATATCGCTATAAGAACTATAAACAATTCGTAGAAGAAATTAGAGAGAGAAAGCCGAGGTATTAGTTATGATTAAAATTGCACCATCGATTTTATCAGCAGATTTTTCAAAATTAGGGGAAGAGATTAAAGATGTAGAAAAGGGCGGAGCGGATTACATTCACGTTGACGTAATGGATGGACATTTCGTACCAAATATTACGATTGGACCGTTAATTGTAGAAGCAATCCGTCCGATTACATCATTACCATTAGATGTACATTTAATGATTGAAAATCCTGATAACTATATCCCGACTTTCGCACAAGCGGGAGCGGATATTATTACTGTTCACGTAGAGGCGTGTCCGCATCTACATCGTACAATTCAGTTAATTAAATCTCATGGTATTAAAGCGGGCGTTGTATTAAATCCACATACGCCAGTTTCAGTGATTGAGCATGTATTAGAAGATATAGATATGGTATTACTTATGACAGTAAACCCTGGATTTGGTGGACAGAAGTTTATCCATTCTGTATTACCGAAAATTAAACAAGTTGCAGACATGGTGAAAGAGCGCAATCTAGAAGTGGAAATTGAAGTTGATGGTGGTGTAAATGCTGAAACAGCAAGACTTTGTGTGGAAGCAGGAGCAAATGTACTTGTAGCTGGGTCAGCAGTATACAATCAAAAAGACCGCGGTGAAGCAATTCGCGTAATTCGTGGGTAGTGATGAACTTTTATCCTAGTAAGGCATTTATAGGATAGGATAAAAATATGTAAAAAGGCAATCTACCGAATGGCAGATTGCCTTTTTACAATGGAAGGAGAAGAAAAAATGATTATTCATATTTTGGCAGGAGGACCTTCGGAATATTGCGCAGATTTTGCTCGATACGAGAATGAGGAAGTAGTGTGGGCAGCGGTTGATAGGGGAGTATACCGTCTATTAAAGAAAGGGATTACCCCGGCTGTTGCGTTTGGAGATTACGATTCAGTTACTGAAGAAGAATTAGTATGGATGGGACAGCAAACGAACGAATTACATATTGTTCCGCGGGAAAAAGATCAAACGGATTTAGAAATTGCAATCAACTGGGCATTAGAACAGAAGCCGGCACTAATTCGTATTTTTGGTGCTACTGGTGGAAGGCTTGATCACGGTTTGGCAAATATACAGATGCTTTTAAAAGGGTTAGAAGTAGAGATAGAAATGTGTATTGTGGACAATAAAAATGAAATAACAGTTAAAAAAATGGGTACACATATAATTGAAGAAAATAAAAATTTTCCTTATGTATCTTTTGTACCAGTTACTGAAATAGTGGAAGGGATTACATTGTTTGGTTTTAAGTACCCTCTTACTAATAAAACAATAGAGTGGGGATCAACACTTTGTATTAGTAACGAACTCGTTGAGGAAAAAGGTACTTTTTCATTTACTTCTGGCATATTAATGTTGATAAGAAGCACTGATTGAAGAAACAATTTTGCTCCTTACATCATATAGTGACCAAGTGGAGTAATGGGGATTAGGAGGGAAACCATGAGATTTTATACAATTAAGTTACCTAAATTTCTTGGTGGAATAGTTCGTGCAATGTTAAATACCTTCAAAAAAGATTAAAAAAAGCACCTATCACCGGTGCTTTTTCCATTGTTATAGTAAAAAAAGAGCCTATCGGCTCTTTTTTTTATTATTAAACACGTTCGATTTTGCCAGATTTTAATGCTCTAGCAGAAACGTAAACACGTTGAACTTTTCCGTCGATGCGTACGCGAACTTTTTGAAGGTTAGCGCCCCACTTACGTTTTGTAGCGTTCATTGCGTGAGAACGAGAGTTACCAGAACGAGCTTTTCTTCCAGTAATAGCACAAACACGAGCCATTTATATTTCCCTCCCTTGATACCTTACCATACGTAATTTTTCAATGTTAGTCTTTTATGCGATGCTAAAAACACTACTATAATTTAACACAACTAAAAAGAGAATGCAACACCGTAGAAAAAAGAAATCAAGAAAATTTACTTGACACTATATGTCAATGAAGAAAAGTTGAAATCCATAAAAATTGCTTGACATATTATAGTGGTACATGTTGTATAATAACAATGGACTATTTTGCTCATCATAAAAAAGTGTAATTTAAAACATAAAATATGAGAGTGAAAAGAAAGAACGATGGAATTTTCTTTAAAAAGATTATATGATAGTAACTAAAGTAGTCTAGCTCACTTTCACCATTTATGAAGGGGGAAACGAGATGTCAATTGAAATTAAAACGAAGTACGGTCAAATTGATATTAGTACAGATGTAATTGCAACAATTGCTGGAGGTGCCGCGGTAGATTGCTACGGTATCGTAGGTATGGCATCAAAAAATCAGTTAAAAGATGGATTAACAGACATTTTACGAAAAGAAAACTTCACTAGAGGTGTTATTGTTCGTAAAGATGAAGATGAAGTACATATTGATATGTATATTATTGTGAGCTATGGTACGAAAATTTCAGAAGTGGCACATAATGTGCAGACGAAAGTGAAATATACATTAGATCAAACTGTAGGACTAGCAGTAGATTCTGTAAACATCTACGTACAAGGAGTTAAAGTAATAAACTTGTAATGTGCATTAAGGAGGAAAATCTGTGTCAATTCAAAAAATTGATGGAAAACGTTTATCACAAATGATCATGCAAGGAGCGAATAATTTAACAAACAATGTTCAGCTTGTTGATGCATTAAACGTATTTCCAGTTCCAGATGGCGATACCGGTACAAACATGAACTTATCTATGACTTCAGGTGCGCGTGAAGTGAAAGCAAACCCTTCACAGCATGCTGGTAAAGTCGGCGTAAGTTTAGCCAAAGGATTATTAATGGGAGCTCGTGGTAACTCTGGAGTTATTTTATCTCAGTTGTTCCGTGGTTTCTCTAAATCCATTGAACAAAAAGAAGAATTAACAACAGTTGATTTTGCTGCAGCACTAGAAGCTGGAGTAGAGGCGGCTTATAAAGCGGTTATGAAACCGATTGAAGGAACGATTTTAACGGTTGCAAGAGAAACGGGTAAATATGCAGTAACAGTTGCGAAAAAACAGCGCGACTTTGTTTTGTTTATGGAAGACGTTGTGAAAGAAGCAAACGCATCGTTAAATCGTACGCCAGATTTATTACCTGTATTAAAACAAGTTGGCGTTGTAGATAGCGGTGGTAAAGGTCTTGTAGTGGTATACGAAGGATTTTTAGCTGACTTAAAAGGAGAAACGATTTCTTCTGATGCACCGACGCAACCATCTATGAATGAAATGGTACGCGCAGAACATCACCGTAGTGTACAAAGCCAATTGAGTACAGAAGATATTAAGTATGGATATTGTACGGAGTTCATGGTGAAATTAGAGGCTGAAAAGGTGAAAGAGCATAATTTCTCTGAACAAAAATTCCGTGAAGATATTAGTGTATATGGTGATTCTCTACTAGTTGTGTCTGATGATGAAATTGTAAAAGTTCATATCCATGCAGAACATCCTGGAGACGCTATGAACTACGGGCAAAAATACGGTAGTTTAATTAAGATTAAAGTAGAAAATATGCGTGAACAGCATACTGCTTTATTAGATGAACCTACTATGGTTCCTGAACAACCAGCTCAATCGAAAGAAAAACAACCATATGGTATCGTAACTGTAGCTATGGGGTCTGGTATTAAAACTTTATTTGAGAGCATCGGCGCAACGAAAGTTATCGAAGGTGGTCAAACGATGAATCCAAGTACGGAGGATATCGTGAAGGCAATTGAAGAAGCAAATGCTGAAAAAATCATTATTTTACCGAATAACGGAAATATTGTAATGGCAGCAGAACAAGCGGCATCAGTTGTAGATCAAGAAGTTATTGTTGTTCGTTCGAAAACAGTTCCTCAAGGTATGGCAGCAATGTTAGCATTTAACCCAGTTGGAACGTTAGAAGAGAATGAAGAAAACATGCAAGAAGCTTTATCTCATGTGAAAACAGGTCAAATTACGTATGCTGTACGTGATACGGAAATTGATGGTGTAGCAATTCAAAAAGATGATTTCATGTGTATTGCAGATGGGAAAATTGTATCTACAAATGCTGAAAAAGTAGGAGCTGCGAAGCAATTACTAGAAGCGCTTATTGATGAAGATTCTGAAATCGTAACGATTCTACAAGGTGAAGATGCAACTGACGAAGAAGTAGCGGAGTTAGTTGAATTTGTAGAAGAGAAATTTGAAGATGCAGAAGTAGAAGTGCATGCTGGAAACCAACCAGTGTATTCTTTCATCTTCTCTGTAGAATAAGATAAGATTCGTTTTGAAAATAAATGGATTACTTACTTGCTAATGGATAAGAAGTAGTAATATGAAGGTTATTACTAGTTTTTATTCAAAAGGCTAGCATATTGAAGAGAGAAAAGAGCCTTGCTGCTAATAGTGAGGCTCTTTTTTACTTGTTTTATATAAGGGATTTGAGTAGTTTCTCTTAGAATGCCTATGATAGAATATATAAGGTGAAAGAGAGCGATTACAGATGCTAATTGGTACTCAAATAAAATGCAATAAAGAAAATAATGTGACGGGGTGTGAGAATCTTGAATGATGTTGTACAAGTTCCTGTTACGGATGTAAAGGGGATAGGAGGAGAAACATCTGAGTTACTACATGAGATGGGTATTTATACAGTTTCTCATCTATTAGAACATTTTCCGTACCGTTATGAAGATTATGCGATGAAAGATCTTGCTGAAGTAAAGCATGATGAACGTGTAACGGTTGAAGGGAAGATTCATAGTGCTCCTTTGCTGCAATATTATGGTAAGAAGAAATCGCGTTTAACAGTTCGTGTTCTCGTCGGTCGTTATTTAATTACGGCGGTATGTTTTAATAGGCCTTACTATAAGCAAAAATTAAAGTTAGATGAAACGGTAACGATTACTGGTAAATGGGATCAACATCGTCAAACAATTGCTGTATCAGAACTTCATTTTGGGCCGGTTGTACGTCAACAAGAAGTGGAACCTGTTTATTCAGTAAAGGGGAAACTTACAGTAAAACAGATGCGTCGTTTTATTGCTCAAGCGTTAAAGGAATATGGAGATTCTATAGTCGAAGTGTTACCGGATGGTTTGTTAGGGCGATATAAATTATTACCAAGATATGAAGCGCTTAGGGCATTGCATTTTCCGGTAGGACAGGAAGATTTGAAGCAAGCGCGTCGCCGTTTTGTATATGAAGAATTTTTCTTATTTCAGCTGAAAATGCAAACGCTCCGGAAAATGGAGAGGGAAAATTCAAAAGGGACGAAGAAAGAGATTCCGTCAGTAGAATTACAAGAATTTATCGATGCACTGCCGTTTCCATTAACGGGTGCGCAGCACCGAGTTGTAGATGAAATTTTGAAAGATATGACATCTCCTTATCGGATGAACCGACTATTGCAAGGTGACGTTGGTTCTGGGAAAACAGTTGTTGCTGCGATTGGCCTTTATGCATCGAAATTAGCTCATTATCAAGGTGCTTTAATGGTTCCTACAGAAATTTTAGCTGAGCAACATTATCAGTCGCTTGCTGAAACGTTTTCGCATTTTGGTATGAAGGTGGAACTGTTAACAAGTTCTGTTAAAGGTGCGAGACGTCGAGAAATTTTAGCGAAGTTAGAACAAGGAGAAATAGATATTCTTGTTGGAACGCATGCCTTAATTCAAGATGAAGTTATATTTCATAGGTTGGGTCTCGTTATTACAGATGAACAGCATCGATTTGGTGTAGCGCAGCGCCGAGTTTTACGGGAGAAAGGTGAAAGTCCAGATGTATTATTTATGACAGCGACACCAATTCCGCGTACGCTTGCAATTACTGCATTTGGAGAGATGGATGTTTCGATAATCGATGAGATGCCAGCAGGTAGAAAGGTGATTGAAACATATTGGGCAAAACATGATATGTTAGATCGCGTTCTCGGTTTTGTTGAAAAGGAGATAAAAAAAGGAAGACAGGCATACGTTATTTGTCCTCTAATTGAAGAATCTGAGAAACTTGATGTGCAAAATGCTATCGACTTACATAGTATGCTGACGCATCATTACCAAGGGAAATGCCAAGTTGGATTGATGCATGGGAGATTATCGTCTCAGGAAAAAGAAGAGATAATGGGACAGTTTAGTGAAAATAAAGTGCAAATTCTTGTATCGACAACAGTTGTTGAAGTAGGTGTGAACGTACCGAATGCGACTGTAATGGTTATTTATGATGCAGAACGTTTCGGTTTATCGCAGCTTCATCAGCTTAGAGGGCGTGTCGGCCGTGGTAGTGAGCAATCATATTGTTTATTAATAGCAGACCCTAAATCAGAAACAGGGAAAGAAAGAATGCGCATAATGACTGAAACAAATGATGGATTTGTATTGTCAGAAAAAGATTTAGAATTACGAGGTCCTGGAGATTTCTTTGGGAGTAAGCAAAGTGGCTTACCAGAATTTAAGGTTGCTGACATGGTACATGATTATCGAGCGTTAGAAACAGCAAGGCAAGATGCGGCGATACTAGTAGATTCAGAAGCGTTTTGGCACAATGATCAGTACGCTGCCTTGCGTACGTATCTTGATGGGACAGGGGTGTTCCAAGGAGAGAAGCTCGATTAAAGGGAGTCAACAAAAGTTTTTGTTGCATTCTACTTTTAATGATTATATACTACTGTTAGTACCTGGTCATAAAAATGGATGGTGCGGTATGAAAAAAAGAAGAAGTAAAAAAGAAAGACAAGAGTTATTACAACAAACAATCGAATCAAATCCTTTTATTACGGATGAAGATTTAGCGGAAAAATTTCAAGTGAGTATACAAACAGTACGACTTGATCGTATGGAATTGTCTATTCCTGAATTAAGAGAGAGAATTAAACATGTAGCTACAAAGCAACATGAAGAAGATGTGAAATCTTTACCGTTAGAAGAGGTTGTTGGAGAAATTATTGATATTGAATTAGATAGACATGCAATCTCTATCTTTGAAGTAAAGGTAGAACATGTATTTAAAAGAAATCAAATTGCCCGTGGGCATCATCTGTTTGCGCAAGCAAACTCACTAGCTGTTGCAGTTATTGATGAAGAATTAGCTTTAACTGCAAAGTCTACCATTCGATACATTCGCCCTGTAAAATTAGGAGAGCGTGTTGTTGCAAAAGCGCGCGTTGAAGATGTAGAGAATGATAAGGGACGGACGGTTGTCAAAGTGCGTAGCTTCGTTGGAGAAGAACTTGTTTTTACAGGCACTTTTGAAATGTATCGATCTAGTAATTATAGTGAGGAAGGTAACAACTTATGAAAATCGCAATAGATGCAATGGGCGGAGATCACGCTCCAAAGGCTGTAGTATTAGGGGCAATGAAAGCTATTAAGGAATATTCTGATTTACATATTACGTTAGTAGGGAAAGAAGAGGAAATTCGTCAATACTTAACGAGTGATGAACGAATTACTATTCTTCATACAGACGAAAAAATAGAATCAACGGAGGAACCAGTAAGAGCGGTTCGTCGAAAAAAACAAGCTTCAATGGTGCTTGCGGCACAACAAGTAAAGGATGGAGAAGCAGACGCTTGTATATCCGCAGGTAGTACAGGAGCTTTAATGGCAGCTGGATTATTTGTTGTCGGTCGTATGGAAGGAATTGAGCGACCAGCTTTATCGCCTACAATGCCAACTGTAGATGGAAAAGGTTTTGTTATGTTAGATGTTGGAGCAAATGTTGATGCAAAACCAATTCATTTATATCAATATGCAGTAATGGGATCTGTTTATGCTGAGAAGGTAAGAGGAATTGAAAATCCTCGCGTTGGACTATTAAACGTTGGAACAGAGGATGGAAAAGGAAACGAGCTTTCAAAGCAAGTATTTGCAATGCTTAAAGATGCGCCAATTAATTTCGTTGGGAACATTGAATCAAGAGATTTATTGCAAGGTGTAGCAGATGTTGTTGTATGTGATGGTTTTACAGGGAATGTAGCGTTGAAATCATTAGAGGGAACAGCACTTGCGCTATTCTCTATGTTGAAAGAACAATTAATGAGTTCATTTACGAGTAAATTAGCAGCGGCGGTATTAAAGCCAAAACTTATGGTATTAAAAGATAAAATGGATTATTCGGAGTATGGAGGAGCTGCATTATTTGGATTGAAAGCACCTGTCATTAAGGCTCACGGTTCTTCTAATGACCAGTCGATATTTAGTGCGATTCGTCAAACGAGAGAAATGGTAGCGAAAGAAGTAATTCCTACGATTTCAAGCGTAATGGAGAAAGAGTCACTCCAATAAGAGGAGGATTTGAAATGGGAAAAATAGCATTTCTTTTTCCGGGCCAAGGTTCACAGGCAGTTGGAATGGGTAAACAATTAGCAGAGAATAATAAAGAGGTTGCAAAAGTGTTTGCAAAAGCAGATGAGGTGTTGCAAGATTCACTTTCAGAAGTGATTTTTGAAGGACCGCAGGAAAAGCTTACATTAACAACAAATGCGCAGCCTGCATTATTAACAACGAGTTTTGCTATTTTGACAGCTTTGAAAGAGTATGACATTACACCTGACTTTGTCGCTGGTCATAGTTTAGGTGAATATAGCGCTCTTGTAGCAGCTGGTGCATTAACTTTTGAAGATGCGGTATATGCTGTAAGGAAACGCGGGGAATATATGGAAGAAGCTGTTCCGGGCAGGGAAGGTGCAATGGCAGCTATATTAGGTGCTGACCCACATATGCTGAAACAAGTTACAGAAGAAGTAACAAGTGAAGGATATGCAGTGCAAATCGCTAATATGAATAGTACGAAGCAAATTGTAATTTCTGGAACGAAGCAAGGCGTAGAGGTTGCTTCTCAAAGAGCGAAAGAAAATGGTGCAAAGAGAGCAATTCCACTAAAAGTAAGTGGGCCATTCCATTCTTCACTTATGAAGCCGGCAGCTGAGAAGTTTCAAAGTGTTTTGAATGAAATTACAATTCATGATACGAACATTCCTGTTATTGCAAATGTTACGGCGGATGTTATTACACGTGGTGCCGACATTCAAGAAAAGTTAATCGAACAGCTTTATTCGCCTGTATTATGGTACCCGTCTATTGAATGTATGGTGAAGCAGGGAGTAGATACATTTATTGAAATTGGGCCTGGAAAAGTACTTGCTGGACTTATGAAGTCAATTGATTCATCAGCGAAAGCATATGCGATATATGATGAAGAGACATTAAAAGATACCATTTCAAATTTGAGAGGAGAAAACTGATGTTAAAAGGGAAGGTAGCATTAGTAACTGGCGCTTCACGTGGAATTGGTCGCGCGATTGCGATCGATTTAGCGAAACAAGGGGCAAATGTAGTAGTAAATTATGCAGGTAATGAACAAAAAGCAAATGAAGTAGTAGATGAAATTAAGAAATTAGGTTCTGATGCAATTGCGGTAAAAGCAGATGTTGCAAATGCTGATGATGTTACAAATATGGTGAAACAAACAGTAGATACATTTGGACAAGTTGATATTCTTGTAAATAATGCTGGTGTAACAAAAGATAATTTATTAATGCGTATGAAAGAAGAAGAATGGGATACAGTTATTAATACAAACTTAAAAGGTGTATTCTTATGTACAAAAGCAGTATCTCGTTATATGATGCGTCAACGTCACGGTAGAATTATAAATATCGCTTCTGTTGTGGGTGTTATAGGAAACCCAGGGCAAGCTAATTATGTTGCTGCTAAAGCGGGTGTTATTGGATTAACAAAAACATCTGCAAAAGAGTTAGCAAGTCGAAATATTACTGTGAATGCAATTGCGCCGGGCTTTATTGCGACTGATATGACGGATGTACTAGATGAGAATATTAAAGCTGAAATGTTAAAAGTTATTCCAGCTGCTCAATTTGGTGAAGCGAAAGATATCGCGAATGCTGTAACGTTTTTTGCTTCTGATCAAAGCAAATATGTTACAGGTCAAACGTTAAATGTTGATGGCGGTATGGTAATGTAATAAAAGAATCGATTTCACCTAGTTTTTTTGGTCAATATTTAATATAATATTTGAGGGGAGGTGAATGGAATGGCAGATGTTTTAGAGCGCGTAACAAAAATCATCGTTGATCGTTTAGGAGTAGAAGAGACTGAGGTAGTACCAGCTGCAAGCTTCAAGGAAGATTTAGGAGCAGACTCCCTAGATGTAGTAGAACTTGTAATGCAATTAGAAGATGAATTCGAAATGGAAATTTCTGATGAAGATGCTGAAAAGATTGCTACTGTTGGCGATGCTGTGACTTACATAGAGAGTCATCTATAATGCTTAAGTGAAGTCCCGTTTTTTAGCGGGGCTTTCTGGCTTATATCTGGAGGGACCTATGCCGTACCGAAAATATAGAGAAAAAAAATACGAAACAAAATATCGTGAAGCATTTAAAGTGTTTCAAGAAAAGATAGGTATTACGTTTACAGATGAAAAATTATTGATTCAAGCATTTACGCATTCATCGTATGTGAATGAGCATCGAAAAAAACCGCATGAAGATAATGAGCGTCTTGAATTTCTTGGAGATGCAGTATTGGAACTGACTGTATCACAGTATCTGTTTCAAAAATATCCGACAATGAGCGAAGGAGAGTTAACAAAACTACGTGCAGCTATTGTATGTGAGCCATCTCTTGTTCGTTTTGCGAACGAATTGTCATTTGGCAGCCTTGTTTTATTAGGAAAAGGTGAAGAAATGACAGGTGGACGTGAACGACCAGCTTTATTAGCGGATGTCTTTGAAGCGTTTATTGGTGCCCTTTATCTTGATCAAGGGCTAGAAACAGTTTGGGAATTCTTAAAAGAAATTGTATATCCGAAAATTAATGAGGGTGCTTTTTCTCATGTGATGGATTATAAGAGTCAGTTGCAAGAATTGATTCAGCGTGATGGCAGTGGCAATGTTGAGTATCAAATTTTGCAAGAAAAAGGACCAGCTCACAATCGAGAATTTGTGTCACGTGTTACGTTAAATAACGTAGCTTTAGGTCTTGGTAGTGGTAAGTCGAAAAAAGAAGCAGAGCAACAAGCTGCTGCAGAAGCATTGAAAAAATTAAAAGAACAACTATAAGGAATCCCCCTTTGAATGAGGGGGATTCCTTATGCATAGAATGAAACTTTCTTTTTGTTTATAAAGAAAAAGAAGGTAAATCCGTATAATACTTGTTTTTATATAGAGAACATTTATAACGGCGGAGAATAGGAGGAAGGCCTTTCGTGTTTTTAAAAAGATTAGAAATAGCAGGGTTTAAGTCTTTTGCTGAGCGTGTATCTGTTGATTTTGTCCCAGGTGTAACTTCTGTAGTAGGACCTAATGGAAGCGGGAAAAGTAATATTACTGATGCAATTCGCTGGGTACTTGGTGAACAATCTGCAAAATCATTACGTGGTGCAAAGATGGAGGATATTATTTTTGCAGGCAGTGATACGAGGAGAGCGGTTAATGTTGCTGAAGTAACAATAACTTTAAATAATGAAGATCAACGTTTACCAATTGAATACAATGAGGTGTGTGTAACACGTCGTGTATCTCGTTCAGGTGATAGTGATTTTTATATTAATAAACAATCATGTAGATTGAAAGATATTATCGATTTATTTATGGACTCTGGTATGGGAAGAGAAGCTTTTTCAATTATTAGCCAGGGGAAAGTGGAAGAGATTTTAAGTAGTAAGTCAGAAGAGCGTCGAGGTGTATTTGAAGAAGCGGCAGGCGTACTAAAATACAAACTTCGCAAAAAGAAAGCTGAAGGGAAACTAGCAGAAACACAAGAAAACTTAAATCGTGTACAAGATATAATTCATGAATTAAGTAGTCAAGTAGAACCTTTAGAAAGACAAGCTTCTATTGCGAAAGATTATCTTGAGAATAAAGAAGAATTAGAGAAAGTAGAAGCTGCGCTTATTGTTCATGAAATTGAAGAATTGCATGAGAAATGGGAAGCGCTTCGAAATCAGTTTGGGCATAATAAAAACGAAGAAGCTAAAATGTCAACGAATTTACAAAAAAGTGAAGAAGAGCTTGAGGAATTACGAGGACAATTACAAGCGGTAGACGAGTCTGTAGACTCGTTGCAAGAAGTACTTCTTCTTTCTAGTAAAGAGCTAGAAAAACTAGAAGGGCAGCGTGAGTTGTTAAAAGAAAGAAAGCAAAATGCTACGACGCATTGTGCGCAACTTGAGCAGTTAATTGTTGAATTAACTGAGAAAGCTAAAAGTTACGATGGTGAGATTGAGTCAAGTACAGAATCTTTAATGCAATTTGTGAATGAAGTAAAAGAGTTGGAGCAAAAATTGCATGATAATGAGCAACTGCTTGCTACTTTTGCTGACAATTTAGAGGAACAGATTGAGAATTTAAAAGGTGACTATATTGAGCTTTTAAATCAACAAGCTAGTCATCGTAATGAATTATCTATGATTGAAGAACAATCGAAACAGCAAACGTCTAAAAACGAGCGTCTAGATGAAGAGAATGCGAAATATGTAGAAATGCGTATGGAAATTACAGCGAAAAAGACGAAACTTGTAGAAAGTTACGAACAAGCGAAAGAAAAAGTAGCTGGCATTCTCTCAAATATACAGAAGACAGAGGCGGCGCTTGGGAAATGTAAGACGCAGTATAGTGAAAATGAAACAAAACTGTATCAAGCATATCAATTTGTGCAACAGGCACGTTCTCGAAAAGAAATGCTTGAAGAGATGCAAGAAGATTATTCTGGATTCTATCAAGGTGTACGTGAAGTATTGAAAGCTAGAGAAAATAGGTTGCAAGGTATCGAGGGTGCTGTTGCGGAACTGTTAACGGTACCGAAAGAATACGAAGTTGCAATGGAAATCGCTCTAGGTGCAGCGATGCAGCATATTGTTGTACAAACAGAGGAACATGCTCGTAATGCGATTGCATTTCTAAAGCAAAATAAACATGGACGTGCAACGTTTTTACCGCAAGCTGTTATTAAAAGCAGATCGTTATCATTTGAGCAATTACGCATTGCAAATCAACACCCATCGTTTGTAGGTGTGGCGGCAGAACTTGTGCAGTACAACAATAAATATGAAAATGTAGTTTCAAATTTATTAGGTACTGTTATTGTTGCGAAAGATTTACGTGGAGCAAATGAGTTGGCGAAACAACTGCAATACCGTTATCGCATTGTAACAATCGAAGGCGACGTAGTGAATCCTGGCGGTTCTATGACTGGTGGGGCGGTAAAGCAAGCGAAATCTTCTTTATTAGGACGCCAACGTGAACTGGAAGAGTGGACTCGCAAGTTAACTGATATGGAAGAAAAAACAACGAAGTTAGAAAACTTTGTTAAAGCAGTAAAACAAGAGATTCAAGAAAAAGAAGTGAAAATACGCGAACTAAGGCAAACTGTAGAAGCAGATCGTGTAGATGAGCAGAAATTAAGAGAAGAGATTAATCGTTTAGAATTAGAAGAACATCGTATTAATGATCGGTTGTCTATTTATGATTTAGAGATTGAAGGGTTTTTACAAGATCGAGTAAAAATGCAAGGGCGTAAAGAGGAGTTAGAAGGGGTTTTAACGAATCTTCAAGCTGAAATCACTAAGTTAGATAGTAAAATTGTAGCTTTAACAAAACAAAAAAGTGAGCAACATTCTTCGAAAGAAAAAGTTCAAAAAGAAATGACTGAGTTAAAAGTGCTGGCAGCTGAAAAGCAACAACGCTTATCTAATCAAAAAGAAAAAGTTGAACGATTGACGAAGGAAAAAGAAGAAACGGATGCGACACTTGTAAAAACGAAAGAGGATTTAGCGTTCTTAAAACAAGAAATGACATCTAATTCAAGTGGTGAAGAGCAAATTACGAATATGATTGAGAAGAAAGCATATGATCGTAATCAAACTTCAGAATTAATTCGCTCTCGTCGTGAACAACGTGTATCGTTGCAAGAGAGAGTAGAACATTTAGAGCGCAATTTGAAAGAAACGACAGGTAAACATAAATATGTTCTTGAAATGTTGAAAGATCAAGAAGTGAGAATAAATCGACTGGATGTAGAGTTGGAAAATAGATTACAACATTTACGTGAAACATATACGATTTCATTTGAAGCGGCAAAACTAAAATATACAATGACAATGCCTGCAGAAGATGCGCGTAAGAAAGTAAAATTAATCAAATTATCCATAGAAGAGTTAGGTACAGTGAACCTAGGGGCAATTGATGAATATGAACGTGTAGCGGAGCGTCATACATTCTTACTAGAGCAGAGAGACGACTTAGAAGAAGCGAAAGCGACATTGCACCAGCTTATTACCGAAATGGATGAAGAAATGAAAAAACGCTTTTCTACTACGTTTGAAGGCATTAGAATGGAGTTTCAATCGGTATTCTCTGAATTATTTGGAGGCGGTAGAGCGGATTTAGTAATGACTAATCCAGAGGATTTACTAAATACGGGTATTGATATTGTAGCACAACCGCCAGGGAAGAAACTGCAGAACTTAGGTTTACTTTCAGGTGGAGAGCGTGCTTTAACAGCAATTGCGCTTTTATTTGGTATTTTAAAAGTACGCCCAGTACCGTTCTGTGTACTAGATGAGGTAGAGGCAGCCCTTGATGAGGCGAATGTAGCTCGTTTTGCACAGTATTTAAAGAAATTCAGTGATGAGACGCAGTTTATTGTAATTACACATAGAAAAGGTACAATGGAAGAGTCTGATGTGTTGTACGGTGTAACAATGCAAGAATCGGGGGTATCTAAACTTGTTTCGGTTCGTTTAGACGCCGGAGAAGAACTTATTGCAAGTGAATAGGAAGGATGGGAAAGTATGAGTTTTTTTAAAAAACTAAAAGAAAAAATTTCAAAACAAACGGATACAGTTACAGAGAAATTTAAACAAGGATTAGAAAAAACGAGAAATTCATTTGCGGATAAAGTGAATGATTTAGTGTATCGTTACCGTAAAGTGGACGAAGATTTCTTCGAAGAGTTAGAAGAAATTTTAATCGGTGCAGACGTTGGCGTTGCGACGGTAATGGAATTAATTGACCAATTGAAAGAAGAAGTACAACGTCGTAACATTCAAGATCCAAAAGAAGTACAAGCTGTTATTTCAGAAAAACTAGTAGGAATTTACAAAGGTGACAGCGATTTTAGTAACGAAATTAATATGCAAGAGGACCAATTAACGGTCGTTTTATTTGTTGGTGTTAATGGTGTAGGAAAAACGACGACAATTGGTAAACTGGCGCATAAGTTTAAATCAGAAGGTAAGTCAGTCCTATTGGCGGCAGGAGACACATTCCGTGCTGGAGCGATTGAACAATTAGAAGTATGGGGCGATCGCGTTGGTGTAGAAGTGATTAAACAAGGATCTGGATCTGATCCAGCGGCGGTTATGTATGACGCTGTACAAGCAGCGAAAGCACGTAAGGTAGATGTATTACTATGTGACACAGCAGGACGCTTGCAAAATAAAGTGAACTTAATGAAAGAGTTAGAGAAGGTGAAGCGTGTAATTGAGCGTGAAGTACCAGGTGCTCCTCATGAAGTATTGCTTGTTATTGATGCAACAACAGGACAAAACGGTTTAAGCCAAGCGAAAACATTCCGTGAAGCAACGAATGTAACTGGTATTGTTTTAACGAAGTTAGATGGAACTGCTAAAGGTGGTATTGTATTAGCGATTCGTAACGAAATGGATGTACCGGTGAAGTTTGTTGGATTAGGAGAGCAAATGGATGACTTGCAGCAGTTTGATCCAGAACAATATGTGTATGGTTTATTTGCGAACTTAGTAGAAACAGAAGAAGTATAAGCGAAAGAAGCGGTATTTCCGCTTCTTTTTCTATAAAAAATATATGATGTTAAGAAAAAAACTTGACACTCTTTTGGACTACATGTAAACTAATTCATGTAAAGGGAAATCACTTAACAAAGGATGATCCAACATGCTCGAAAAAACAACGAGAATGAACTATTTATTTGATTTTTATCAATCGTTGTTAACGCAAAAACAAAGAAGTTATATGTCGCTTTATTATCTAGATGATTTATCTCTTGGTGAAATTGCGGAAGAATTTGATGTAAGTCGCCAAGCCGTGTATGATAACATTAAACGGACTGAAGCGATGCTTGAAGAATATGAAGAAAAATTAGTATTACTTCAAAAGTTTCAAGAGCGACAGCGACTTGTTGCAAAGCTAAAACAGCTAATCAGCGAAGAAGAGCATGTGAATGAAGAAATGAAACAAGTTGTTGAAGCTATCGAAAAATTAGATTAGGAGGGCGGCAATATGGCATTTGAAGGATTAGCCGACCGACTTCAACAGACAATGCAAAAAATCCGCGGCAAAGGAAAAGTTTCTGAAGCCGATGTGAAAGAAATGATGAGAGAAGTTCGTCTAGCTCTTTTAGAAGCGGATGTTAACTTTAAAGTAGTAAAAGATTTTGTGAAGCGTGTGTCTGAACGTGCTGTCGGACAAGATGTAATGAAAAGTTTGACACCTGGACAACAAGTAATTAAAGTTGTACAGGAAGAACTTACAGAACTTATGGGCGGAGAGCAAAGCAAAATTGCTGTTGCTAATAAGCCACCGACTGTTATTATGATGGTTGGTCTGCAAGGTGCGGGTAAAACAACGACGACAGGTAAGCTTGCGAATTTGCTTCGTAAAAAGCATAATCGTAAACCGATGCTTGTTGCAGCGGATATTTACCGTCCAGCAGCGATTAAACAGCTTGAAACATTAGGGAAGCAATTGGACATGCCTGTATTTTCTTTAGGAGATCAAGTAAGTCCTGTTGAAATTGCGAAACAAGCGATTGCAAAAGCAAAAGAAGATCATCACGATTATGTTTTAATCGATACAGCGGGTCGCCTGCATATTGATGAAGAATTAATGGATGAATTAGCGAAAGTGAAAGAAGTTGCGAAACCGGATGAAATTTTCCTTGTTGTCGATGCGATGACGGGGCAAGACGCGGTAAATGTTGCACAAAGTTTCCATGAACAGTTAGGTTTAACAGGTGTTGTATTAACGAAATTAGATGGTGATACGCGCGGTGGTGCTGCATTATCTATTAAGGCTGTAACAAACACGCCGATTAAATTTGCTGGTATGGGTGAAAAACTAGATGCAATTGAAGCGTTCCATCCAGAGCGTATGGCATCCCGTATTTTAGGGATGGGCGATGTCTTAACGTTAATTGAAAAAGCGCAAGCTACAGTTGATGAAGAGAAAGCAAAAGAACTTGAGCAAAAAATGCGTACGCTTTCGTTTACGCTTGACGATTTCCTAGAACAACTTGGACAAGTGCGCCAACTTGGGCCGCTTGATGAATTGTTAGGAATGCTTCCTGGTGCAAATAAAATTAAAGGGCTGAAAAATGCGCAAGTTGATGAAAAACAAATTGGGCATATTGAGGCAATTATTCGTTCTATGACTAAATTAGAACGAGAACAACCGGAAATAATCAATGCTAGTCGCAAAAAGCGCATTGCCAAAGGTAGCGGTACAACTGTACAAGAAATCAATCGTCTAATTAAGCAATTCGATGACATGAAAAAAATGATGAAGACGATGACGGGAATGCAAAAAGGTAAGAAAAAAGGACTAGGTGGATTGAAGTTTCCATTCATGTAAGGAAAAAAAGATGGCTCTGTTAAGAAAAAATACTTTACAAAGCAATAGTCTTTTTGCTAATATAATTATCTGTGTGAAATAAATTCGGAGGTGCTTTATAAATGGCAGTTAAAATTCGTTTAAAACGTATGGGAGCTAAAAAAACTCCTTTCTATCGTGTAGTTGTTGCAGATTCTCGTTCTCCTCGTGACGGACGTTTCATTGAGGAAATCGGAACTTACAATCCAGTTGCTCAACCAGCTGAAGTTAAGATCAACGAAGAAGCAGCATTAAAATGGTTAGGAAATGGTGCTAAACCATCTGATACAGTTCGTAACTTATTCTCTAACCAAGGTATCATGGAGAAATTCCACTTATCTAAACAAGGTAAGTAATTGAGGCAATGACTATGAAGAAGTTAGTCGAGACGATTGTCAAGCCTCTTGTCGATTATCCTGAAGATGTAAAAGTTACACAGGAACTTTGCAACGGAGAGATAAAGTATCGATTAACTGTACATCCTGAGGATGTTGGAAAAGTCATTGGAAAGCAAGGGAGAGTTGCGAAAGCGATTCGAATGCTCTTGTATTCAGTGGGACATCATAATGATGAAAAAGTAACACTGGAAATTCAATAAACGTAAAAAGGGCGAGGAGTTATTCCTCTCCCTTTTTTAACATTTAAATAGAGATTGCATGTTCCATCTGCGAAATGGAGATGCTTAATTTATATAGAAACCAGGGGTGACATACTATTTATGACAAAATGGTTTAACGTAGGGAAAATTGTAAATACTCATGGCGTAAGAGGAGAAATCCGTGTTATTTCTCGTACTGATTTTCCAGAAGAGCGATATAAAGTAGGAAACACGCTATACATATCGAATGAGAAAGGCACAGACTATCTTCCGGTGAAGGTAACTTCTCATCGCCAACATAAGACATTCGATTTATTAACATTTGAAGGATATAACAATGTAGATGAAGTAGAGAAGTTTAAAGGTTCTTTAATAAAAGTACCAGAAGAGCAGTTAGGCGAACTTGCTGAAGGTGAATACTACTATCATGAAATTATTGGTTGCAGTGTTGTAACGGAAGAAGGAGAAGCGCTAGGGACAATCAAAGAGATTCTATCTCCTGGTGCAAATGATGTTTGGGTAATTAAACGCCCGAAGGGTCAAGATCTCTTAATTCCTTATATCGATGATGTTGTACTTCAAGTTAATATTGAAAATAAATTAGTAACCATTCATGTAATGGAAGGGCTGCTATAATGAAAATTGATATTTTAACGTTGTTCCCAGACATGTTTACCGGTGTATTTGGATCTTCTATATTAAAGAAGGCGCAAGAAAAAGAAGCGGTAAACCTTCGTGTTGTTAACTTTCGTGATTATACAACAAGTAAGCATAATAGCGTAGACGATTATCCTTACGGCGGAGGAGCTGGTATGGTGCTTACTCCTCAGCCTATTTTTGATGCTGTAGAGGATTTGACGAAAGAGACAGAGCGTAAGCCGAGAGTTGTCTTAATGTGTCCGCAGGGCGAAAGATTTACGCAGAAGAAAGCGGAAGAGCTTGCAGGGGAAGAACATTTAATCTTCGTATGTGGGCATTATGAAGGATATGACGAACGAATTCGTGAGCATCTCGTAACGGATGAGATTTCTATTGGTGACTATGTATTAACGGGCGGAGAATTAGCCTCTATGGTTATTACTGATAGTGTGGTACGTCTCTTGCCAGGTGTGCTAGGAAATCATGCTTCACAAGTAGAGGATTCGTTTAGTACAGGTTTATTAGAGCATCCTCATTATACACGTCCAGCTGATTTTCGTGGTATGAAGGTACCGGATGTATTAATGTCAGGGAATCATAAAAACATTGATGAATGGCGACATAAGGAATCTTTGCGCCGAACGTATACGCGTAGACCTGATTTATTAGATGAGAGAGAGCTATCTAAACAAGAGAAAAAATGGCTTGAGGAAATAAAGCGAGAGCAGTAATAACTTCATATATTTGCTATTGCAACAGGCCTAGTAATATGCTATTATAACATTTGTGCTACTGAAATCAGTAGCCGTATTAACGATGTTCCGCTGTAATTTATTAAGACTTTATAAGAGCATCTGTTTAAAGGAGAGAATTTAATATGCAACAATTAATCGCAGAAATTACAAAAGGCCAATTAAAAACTGACCTTCCTTCATTCCGTCCTGGTGACACTTTACGTGTACACGTAAAAGTTGTTGAGGGAACTCGTGAAAGAATTCAGCTTTTCGAAGGTGTTGTAATTAAACGTCGTGGTGGCGGAATCAGTGAAACATTCACAGTTCGTAAGATTTCTTACGGTGTAGGTGTTGAGCGTACATTCCCAGTTCACACGCCAAGAATCGCGAAAATCGAAGTACTTCGCCGTGGTAAAGTACGTCGTGCTAAGTTATACTACTTACGTAACCTTCGCGGTAAAAAAGCACGTATTAAAGAAATTCGATAAGACATGTATGGGAGCTTGTAAATGCACAAGCTCCCTTTTTCCAATCTATATGAAATTTTGGTATAATACGAGCAGTTTACATAACCGTGGAGGGGAAATGCATGAAAAAAGAGAAGAGTTCACTTTGGGAATGGATTAAAGCAATTTTGATTGCTGTTGTATTAGCTGGTGTTATTAGACAGTTTTTCTTTGCGCCAATTCTCGTAGACGGGGTATCGATGGCACCTACTTTACATGATCGTGATCGAATGATTGTGAATAAAATTGGTTATCACATTGGAGATCCAAAACGCTTTGATATTATCGTATTTCGAGCAACAGAAGATAAAGATTACATTAAGCGCATTATAGGCCTGCCAGGCGATGAAATAGAGTATCGTAATGATAAACTGTATATTAACGGAAAGGCTTATGAGGAGCCGTATTTAGACAAGCAGAAAAAGCAAATTGCTGACGGACCGCTTACATATGATTTTAATCTTGAAGAAATGACAGGCAAGAAAACCGTTCCAAAAGATCAATTATTTGTTTTAGGTGATAATCGTCGTTTTAGTAAAGATAGCCGTTCAATCGGTACGATTTCAATGGATCAAGTAATTGGTAAAGCTAATATGTTATATTGGCCGTTAGAAGACGCACGTATTGTGAAATAAATGAAAAAGAAGGTGGCAACATGGTAATTCAATGGTTTCCAGGGCATATGGCGAAGGCTAGACGCCAAGTAACGGAGAAATTAAAATTAATTGATGTTGTAATTGAACTTGTAGATGCTCGATTACCATTATCATCTCGAAACCCAATGATTGATGAAATCATTACACATAAGCCAAGGCTTGTTGTTTTAAATAAAGCGGATATGGCAGATGATCGTTTAACAAAACAATGGATCGCATATTTTAAAGAAAAAGGCCATATGGCAATTTCAATTAACGCGCAAGCTGGACAAGGTATGAAGGAAATTGCAGCAGCTTGTAAAGTGCTTGTTAAAGAAAAATTTGATAAAATGGTTGCAAAAGGTATTAGACCGAGAGCGATTCGTGCATTAATTGTAGGTATACCAAATGTTGGTAAATCTACATTGATTAATAAATTGGCAAAGAAAAATATTGCTAAAACAGGAGATCGTCCAGGTGTGACAACAGCTCAACAATGGATTAAAGTTGGGAAGGAAATGGAATTGTTAGATACACCAGGTATTCTGTGGCCTAAATTTGAAGATCAATTAGTGGGTCTTCGCTTAGCGACAACGGGTGCAATTAAAGATTCAATTTTAAATTTACAAGATGTAGCTGTTTACGCATTACGTTTTATGGAGAAACATTATCCAGAACGCTTGAAAGAACGCTATAATTTAAATGAGATTCCAGAAGATATTGTGGAATTATTCGATGCAATTGGAAAAAATAGAGGCTGCTTAATGGGCGGCGGAATGATTGATTATGATAAGACATCTGAGCTTGTGCTTCGGGAGCTTCGTGGTGGCAAACTTGGAAAAATGACGTTTGAAACACCGGAAGAGTTTGCAGAGCAAGTAGAAGATGTGGAAAAAATAGAAGAAGTATAAGACGTGCGTTTGTGCGTCTTTTCTTTTTGGATATGTTTAAAAAGGAGCTTGTATCAATGCAAACTATAACGATAAAAGAAGCAGAAAATGTATTGAAAGAAATTATGAATGAAGAAGATGATCGCTTTCAACTGTTAATGAAAGATGATCGAAAAGGTGTTCAAAAGCTCGTTTTGAAGTGGTATAAACAAAAAGAGTTAGAACAGAAAGAAAAAGAGAAGTTTTTTGAGATGTCCAAGTATGAAAATGCTTTGCGTGAAAAAGGGGTCACATATATCGCGGGTATTGATGAAGTAGGGCGTGGGCCATTGGCTGGGCCTGTTGTGACGGCAGCTGTCGTTCTTCCTGAGGATTTTTATATTCCAGGGTTAAATGATTCGAAAAAATTGAGTGAAGCGAAACGTGAGCGTTTTTATGATGAAATAAAAGTACAAGCAATTGCAATTGGAGTAGGAATTGTATCGCCGCAAGTTATTGATGACATTAATATTTACCAAGCAACGAAACAAGCGATGTTAGATGCAGTTGCGAATTTATCTTGTACACCCCAACATTTATTAATTGATGCGATGAAACTTCCTACACCAATTCCGCAAACATCAATTATTAAAGGTGATGCGAAAAGTGTTTCGATTTCAGCCGCATCCATTATCGCAAAAGTAACGAGAGATCGTATGATGAAAGAACTGGGAGAGAAGTATCCTCAATATGGATTTGAGCAACATATGGGATATGGCACAAAGCAACATTTAGAGGCAATTCAAGTGCATGGAGTATTAGATGAACACCGAAAGTCATTCGCGCCAATTAAAGATATGATTCAAAAATAAGTTGTAAATATACAGCTTATTTTTTTATTTTGGCATATAAACATTACTATTTCCGAAAAAGAATAAAGCGATTTCAGTTTTCTGACACTTTATTGTAGACAGCGTGCCAATCATCTTATACAATGGCAATGTAATGTTTTTTAAACATTAAAAAACTTTTCGAGTAAAACAGGAAAACAGGGGAGGATGGGACCATGAATATCCATGAGTACCAAGGTAAGGCAGTCCTTAGAAGCTATGGGGTTAGCGTTCCGAACGGGAAGGTTGCATTTACAGTAGAAGAAGCTGTAGAAGCGGCGAAAGAATTAGGAACAGATGTATGTGTAGTGAAAGCACAAATTCACGCTGGTGGACGCGGCAAAGCTGGCGGAGTAAAAGTTGCAAAAAATTTAGATGAAGTTCGTACATATGCAGAAAGCATTTTAGGAACTACACTTGTGACACATCAAACAGGTCCTGAAGGTAAGGAAGTAAAACGCTTACTTATCGAAGAAGGTTGCGATATTAAAAAAGAATATTATGTAGGTCTAGTTTTAGATCGTGCAACTTCTCAAGTTGTTTTAATGGCGTCTGAAGAAGGCGGAACAGAAATTGAAGAAGTAGCAGAAAAAACACCTGAAAAAATCTTTAAAGAATATATTGATCCAGCAGTAGGCTTACAAGGTTTCCAAGCGCGCCGAATCGCATTTAACATCAATATTCCAAAAGAGCTTGTAGGACAAGCTGTGAAGTTTATGATGGGCTTATACCGTGCGTTTATCGAAAAAGATTGCTCTATTGCTGAGATTAACCCACTTGTTACAACAGGTGAAGGTAAAGTTATGGCATTAGATGCAAAATTAAACTTTGATTCTAATGCATTATATCGCCATAAAGACATTTTAGAGCTTCGTGATCTTGATGAAGAGGATTCAAAAGAAATTGAAGCTTCAAAATACGACTTAAACTACATTCCTTTAGATGGAAATATCGGTTGTATGGTTAATGGTGCAGGTTTAGCGATGGCTACAATGGATATCATTAAACATTACCACGGTGACCCAGCTAACTTCTTAGATGTTGGTGGCGGTGCAACTGCAGAAAAAGTTACAGAAGCATTCAAAATTATCCTTTCTGACAAAAATGTAAAAGGTATCTTTGTTAACATTTTTGGTGGCATTATGAAGTGTGATGTTATTGCAGAAGGTGTTATTGAAGCAACGAAACAAGTAGGTCTTGAGTTACCTTTAGTTGTACGTCTTGAAGGTACAAACGTAGAACTAGGTAAGAAAATTTTAAATGAGTCTGGCTTAAATATTGTTGCAGCAGAATCTATGGCAGACGGTGCACAAAAAATTGTTTCACTAGTGGGCTAATAGAAAGCGGGGGAGAAAAATGAGCGTATTAGTTAATAAAGATACAAAAGTTATTGTTCAAGGTATTACAGGTTCTCAAGGTTTATTCCATACAAAACAAATGATTGAATACGGTACGAAAATTGTCGGTGGTGTAACACCAGGTAAGGGCGGCACTGATATTGAAGGTGTACCAGTATTTGATACAGTAGAAGATGCAGTGAAAGCAACAGGCGCAAACGCTTCAGTTGTATACGTTCCACCCGCTTTTGCGGCAGATGCAATTATGGAAGCTGTTGATGCAGAAATTGATTTAGTAGTATGTATTACTGAAGGGATTCCTGTATTAGATATGGTAAACGTAAAGAGATATATGGCGGGTAAACATACACGTTTACTTGGACCAAACTGCCCAGGTGTAATCACACCGGATGAATGTAAGATTGGTATTATGCCAGGATATATTCATAAAAAAGGTCATGTTGGTATCGTATCTCGCTCTGGTACATTAACGTATGAAGCTGTACATCAGTTAACACAAGAAGGTATTGGCCAATCTACTGCTGTAGGTATCGGCGGAGACCCTGTTAACGGTACAGACTTTATTGATGCTTTAAAAGCATTTAATGAAGATGAAGAAACACATGCTGTAATTATGATTGGTGAAATCGGCGGTACAGCAGAAGAAGAGGCAGCTGAATGGGTAAAAGCTAATATGACAAAACCTGTTGTAGGCTTCATTGGTGGTCAAACAGCGCCTGCTGGCAAACGTATGGGCCATGCTGGTGCAATCATTTCTGGCGGTAAAGGAACTGCTGCTGAAAAGATTAAAACAATGGAAGCTTGTGGCATTAAAGTAGCTGAAACTCCAGCAGTTATGGGAGAAACGCTAATCTCTGTTTTAAAAGAAAAAGGTTTATTTGAGACTTGTAAAAACTATTAATCTGTTGAAAGACACCTTCTTACTTGAGGGTGTCTTTTTAGACTTTTTCTGTTTACATAATAAAAATTATGGGTAAGGAGAATCAAGATGAAAAGAGAGAGATTATTACATCTTCATTACTTGCTAGCAGATTATTGGAAAGCGATGGAGAGGCTACTATATGTCGATCCAGAATTAGAGAACATATATAATTTTAACGAAAAACAAATGGAACACTACACTGGAATATCCTCGAAAAAATCTTCAGAACTAGTAAAATTTCTTCAAAGTTCAAATCTTCCGCAATATATATCTTATTTAGAGAAAAATCGTATTTTTTATATAACGATATGGGATGAAAATTATCCGCAATTATTACGTGAAATACAAGACCCTCCCTTCGTTTTATATGGAAAAGGAGAGAAAGATTTCCTGAATAAAGTAAATAAATTAGCAGTTGTTGGAACGAGAGAACCATCATTATATGGTCATGAGAGTTTGAAGTTTATTTTACACCCTTTATTAGAAAGAGAGTGGCTTATTGTCAGTGGGTTTGCAAAAGGGATAGATACAATGTCTCATGAGATTACAGTAAGACATCATTGCCCGACTATTGCGATATTAGGGCATGGATTGTCTTTTATGTATCCGAAAGAAAATAGACCTTTATATGAAATGTGGAAGGAATATATATTGTTATTGACAGAGTATCCGCCGCACTATGCACCGAAAAAATGGTATTTTCCAAAAAGAAACCGGATTATTAGTGGTATAAGTAAAGGTGTTTTAGTTGTAGAAGCGAAATCGAGAAGTGGAACACTTATTACTGCGGACCTTGCGTTAGAGCAAAGTAGAGAGGTATTTGCGCTTCCTGGACCTATATTTATAGAGGGGGCATCGGGAACGAATCATCTTATTCAGCAAGGAGCAAAACTAGTAAGAAATGCAGAAGATATCTTGGAAGAGATTTTAAATTAACCTTATATTTTTATGTTTTTATTAAACAATTATTGACAAATGGTAGATTGGCACTGTATGGTATATTCATTCTTGATTGACAAAAACAAGAGAAATCAATAAGATTAATGAAGACTTGAATCCACCTCTTAAGGAGGCACTAGCATGTCAGATTACCTCGTAATCGTGGAGTCGCCTTCTAAGGCGAAGACCATTGAGAAATATTTAGGGAAAAAATACAAAGTTGTCGCGTCTATGGGACATGTTCGCGATTTGCCAAAAAGTCAAATGGGGATAGAAGTAAAGAACAACTTCACCCCGAAGTATATTACCATTCGTGGTAAAGGTCCCGTCTTAAAAGATTTAAAATCAGCGGCCAAAAAAGCAAAGAAAGTCTATCTCGCGGCCGATCCAGACCGTGAAGGGGAAGCGATTGCTTGGCATTTAGCGAATACGTTAAATGTGGACGTTGAATCAGATTGTCGGGTTGTGTTTAATGAGATTACGAAAGATGCGATCAAAGAATCATTTAAACATCCTCGTGCAATTAATATGGATTTAGTGGATGCACAACAAGCAAGACGTATACTTGATCGTCTTGTTGGTTACAATATTAGTCCTTTATTATGGAAGAAAGTAAAAAAAGGATTAAGTGCAGGACGTGTACAATCTGTAGCAGTTCGTTTAATCATCGAGCGTGAAAGGGAAATTCAAAACTTTGAACCTGAAGAATTCTGGACAATTAAAACAGAATTTGTAAAAGGAAAAGACACATTTGAAGCAAGCTTTTACGGTGTAGATGGTGAAAAAGTTCAATTAACAAATGAAACGCAAGTGAATGAAATAATTGAACAGATGAAAGACAATGCGTTTTCAGTTGAAAATGTAACGCGCAAAGAGCGAAAACGTAACCCTGCATTACCGTTTACAACATCTTCCTTGCAACAAGAAGCAGCCCGTAAGTTAAACATGCGAGCAAAGAAAACAATGATGCTTGCACAGCAATTGTATGAAGGGATAGATCTTGGAAAACAAGGAACTGTAGGTCTTATTACGTATATGAGAACTGATTCAACACGTATCTCAGAAACAGCTCAAACAGAGGCTCGTACTTACATCACTGAAGCGTATGGTACGGAATACATAGGAACAGAAAAGAAGAAAGAAACGAAAAAGTCAAATGCACAAGATGCGCATGAGGCAATTCGTCCTACTTCGGTAATGAGAAAGCCAGAGGAACTAAAAAGTTTCTTAGGTCGTGATCAACTTCGATTATATAAATTGATTTGGGAGCGATTTGTTGCAAGTCAAATGGCGTCTGCTATAATGGATACTGTGACAGCGAGACTCATTAATAACAATGTTCAGTTCCGTGCAAGTGGATCGGTTGTAAAGTTCCCGGGATTTATGAAAGTGTATGTAGAGTCAAAAGATGATGGTGCTGAAGAAAAGGATAAGATGTTGCCGCCTTTAGAAGTAGGGGAAACTGTATTTTCAAAGGATTTAGAACCAAAGCAACATTTTACACAACCTCCTCCGCGCTATACAGAGGCTCGCCTAGTAAGAACACTTGAAGAACTTGGAATTGGAAGACCGTCGACATATGTACCTACACTTGAAACGATTCAAAAGCGTGGGTATGTAGGCTTGGATAATAAACGCTTCGTTCCGACTGAACTTGGTGAAATAGTAATTGAACTTATTTTAGAGTTTTTCCCAGAAATTATTAACATTGAATTTACTGCCAATATGGAGCAAAGCCTTGATGAAGTAGAAGAAGGAAATGCGAATTGGGTAAAAATTGTTGATGATTTCTACGTAGGTTTTGAACCGCGTTTAGAAAAAGCGGAAAAAGAAATGCGTGAAGTGGAAATTAAAGATGAACCAGCTGGGGAAGATTGTGAATTATGTAATCACCCAATGGTCTTTAAAATGGGTAAATACGGGAAATTTATGGCTTGCTCGAATTTCCCAGATTGTCGTAATACAAAGCCGATTGTGAAAGAAATCGGTGTTACTTGTCCAAAGTGTGATAAGGGTCAAATTATTGAACGCCGTAGTAATAAAAAGAAACGTCTTTTCTATGGGTGCGGTACGTATCCGGAATGCGACTTTGTATCTTGGGATAAGCCAATTGGTCGTAAGTGTCCGAAGTGCGAAGGCATGCTTGTAGAGAAAAAGTTGAAAAAAGGCGTGCAAGTACAATGTATTTCGTGCGATTATGAAGAAGAACAACAAATGTGAGCGTAACTGCTCACATTTTTTTCGGGAAGAAAAGGAAAGGTGATATAAATGACAACACAAGTAGTAAACGTCATTGGCGCAGGTCTTGCAGGAAGTGAAGCAGCTTATCAAATTGCAAAACGTGGTGTCCAAGTTAGATTATATGAAATGAGACCGGTAAGGCAAACGCCAGCTCATCACACAGATAAATTCGCTGAATTAGTATGTAGTAACTCACTTCGTGCAAACACTTTAACAAATGCAGTTGGAGTTATTAAAGAGGAAATGCGCTTAATGGATTCTGTAATTATTCGTGCGGCGGATGAGTGCTCTGTACCAGCTGGAGGCGCTTTAGCTGTAGACCGTCATGAGTTCGCAGCTAAAGTAACAGAATACGTAAAGAACCATCCAAATGTAACTGTAATGAATGAAGAAATTACAGATATTCCAGAGGGACCGACAATTATTGCTACAGGTCCATTAACATCTCCTGATCTTTCTGCAAAATTGAAAGAATTAACAGGAGAAGATTATTTCTACTTCTATGATGCTGCAGCCCCAATCGTAGAAAAAGACAGCATTGACATGAATAAAGTATATTTAAAATCGCGTTATGACAAAGGTGAAGCTGCATATTTAAATTGCCCAATGACAGAAGAAGAGTTTGATCGTTTTTATGAGGCTCTAATTGCTGCTGAGACAGTGCCTTTAAAAGAGTTTGAAAAAGAAATTTTCTTTGAAGGTTGTATGCCAGTAGAGGTTATGGCAAGTAGAGGGAGACAGACGTTAGTATTTGGACCTATGAAACCTGTTGGATTGGAAGATCCAAAAACAGGGAAAACGCCATATGCTGTTGTTCAGTTACGTCAAGATGATGCAGCGGGAACTTTATACAATATCGTAGGTTTCCAAACACATTTAAAGTGGGGACCGCAAAAAGAAGTGTTACAGTTAATTCCAGGATTAGAAAATGCAGAGATTGTACGTTATGGTGTAATGCATCGTAATACGTTTATTAATTCACCTAATTTGCTTCGTCCAACATATCAATATAAACAACGGGATGATTTATTCTTCGCTGGTCAAATGACTGGAGTAGAGGGATATGTTGAATCGGCAGCATCAGGATTATTAGCAGGAATTAATGCTGCGCGTCTTGTGCAAGGTGAAGAGCCAGTTGTATTACCGCCAGTAACTGCGATGGGTAGCATGGCAAATTACATTACGGCAACGAACGCTAAAAACTTCCAACCGATGAATGCGAACTTCGGTCTATTTGCACCGTTAGAGAAGAAGATTAAAAAGAAAGCAGAACGAAATGAAGCGTACGCAGCACGAGCTTTAGAAACGATTCGAAATTTTGTAAATATTTAGTTAAATTTCTTGCAAAGGCTACTAAGTTGTGATACGATTTAGTAGCCTTTATTGAGGTGAGTTGTGTGAATGTGAAGAAATTGTTACAATTATTCGTTGGATATTTACAAATTGAAAGAAATTATTCAAAATATACAATTGCAAGTTATCAAAATGATTTAGAACATTTTGTGCAATTTATGGAACGAGAAGGCATATCCTCTTTTTTAGACGTTATATACGCGGATGTTCGTTTGTACTTAACGACGTTGCACGATGAGAAGTTAGCCCGTAAATCTGTCGCAAGAAAAGTATCAAGCTTACGAAGTTTATATCGTTTTTTGATGCGTGAAGGTTATCGAAAGGATAATCCGTTTGCACTTGCGTCACTCCCCAAAAAAGAATTGTCAATCCCAAAGTTTTTATATGCTGAAGAGTTAGAGGAATTATTTGAAGTTTCTGACACAGAAACACCATTAGGTCAAAGGAATCAAGCTTTGTTAGAGTTGATGTATGCGACTGGGATCCGTGTGAGTGAATGTGTCAATTTACAACTTACCGATATTGACTTTGCGGTGGGAACAATTTTAGTAATGGGAAAAGGAAAAAAACAAAGGTATATTCCGTTCGGAAGCTATGCGCAAGATTCTTTAATTACTTATATAGAGAATGGGAGAAAACAGTTAGTTAATAAGACTGACGAAGACTCTCATATGGTATTTTTAAATGCGAAAGGTAAACCGCTAACAAGTCGTGGAGTTCGTTATGTTTTAAATGAACTCATTAAAAAGGCTTCGCTGACAATGCGGATAAGTCCCCATATGTTAAGGCATACATTTGCTACACATATGCTAGATGAAGGGGCGGATTTACGTACTGTACAGGAGTTATTAGGCCATGAAAATTTGTCGACGACACAAATTTATACGCATGTCTCTAAAGAAAGATTGCGTTCTGTTTACATGAAGCATCACCCGCGGGCATAAATTGCTTTAAAAGCTATAAAAACAAATAAAGGAGTTTTTTCTATGGGAAATTTCCACGCTACAACGATATTTGCAGTTCATCATAATGGAGAATGTGCAATGGCTGGAGATGGCCAAGTGACAATGGGAAATGCTGTTGTAATGAAACATACAGCTCGTAAAGTTCGTAAACTTTTCCAAGGTAAAGTTTTGGCTGGTTTCGCAGGATCAGTTGCTGACGCATTTACTCTTTTTGAAATGTTTGAAGGGAAATTAGAAGAGTATAATGGCAACTTGCAGCGTGCTGCTGTTGAAATGGCCAAACAATGGCGTGGCGATAAAATGTTACGTCAGCTAGAAGCAATGCTCATTGTCATGGATAAAACAACTATGCTCCTTGTTTCAGGTACAGGAGAAGTAATTGAACCGGATGATGGTATTTTAGCAATTGGATCTGGTGGGAATTATGCACTTTCTGCAGGTCGTGCTTTAAAGCAATATGCAAGTGAACACTTAACAGCGAAGCAAATTGCGAAAGCGAGTTTAGAGATTGCTGGCGATATTTGTGTTTATACGAATCACAACATAATTGTTGAAGAATTGTAGAATCGTAAGGGAGGCATTTTATATGCATTTACATTTTACTCCGCGCCAAATTGTGGAAAAATTAGATCAATACATCATCGGTCAAAAAGACGCAAAGAAAGCGGTTGCTGTAGCGTTGAGAAATCGATATCGTCGCAGTAAATTAGCTGAAAATTTACGTGACGAAATTGCACCTAAAAATATCTTAATGATTGGACCGACAGGTGTTGGGAAAACAGAGGTAGCACGACGAATGGCGAAACTCGTTGGAGCACCTTTTATTAAGGTTGAGGCTACAAAATTCACAGAAGTTGGATATGTGGGTAGAGATGTAGAGTCGATGGTACGTGACCTAGTGGAAACATCGGTTCGTATCGTAAAAGAAGAAATGGTAGTGAAAGTTCAAGATAAAGCCGAAGAGCAAGCGAATCAACGTCTTGTTGAAATTTTAGTGCCGAGTCCAGAGAAACAATCTGGATTCAAAAATCCATTAGAGATGCTTTTTGGAGGCACTCAAAATTCGAATCAAACGTCTGATACACAAGAAGATGTTGAAATCGAAAAGAAGCGTCAAGATGTGGAGAGAAAGCTTGCTGCAGGGCTTCTTGAAGACGAAATTGTATCGATTGAAGTGACTGAACAACAGTCTTCCATGTTTGATATGTTACAAGGAACTGGCATGGAGCAAATGGGAATGAATTTCCAAGATGCGCTAGGAAGTTTTATGCCGAAAAAAACGAAAAAACGTAAACTTTCTGTAAAAGAAGCAAGAAAACTCTTGACAAATGAAGAGGCACAGCGCTTAATTGATATGGATGAAGTTACACAAGAGGCTGTTTATCGTGCTGAACAGCTCGGGATTATTTTTATCGATGAAATTGACAAAATTGCTGGTAAGCAGTCGAATAGCGTAGATGTATCACGTGAAGGTGTGCAACGTGACATTTTGCCGATTGTAGAAGGGTCGAATGTTGCGACAAAATACGGATCAGTAAAAACGGATTATATTTTATTCGTTGCAGCTGGAGCGTTCCATATGTCTAAACCGTCGGATTTAATTCCGGAATTGCAAGGGAGATTTCCGATTCGAGTAGAATTAACAAAATTATCGACAGACGATTTTGTTAAAATACTAATCGAGCCTGACAATGCGTTAATTAAACAATATATGGCATTATTAGCGACTGAAGGTATAGAAATTGAATTTTCAGACGAAGCTATTCGTAAGATTGCTGAGATTGCTTATCAAGTTAATCAGGATACAGATAATATTGGAGCAAGAAGACTTCATACGATTATGGAGAAGCTCCTTGAAGATTTATCGTTTGAAGCATCTGAAATTACGTTAGAGAAAATAACGATAACACCTCAATACGTTGAGGAGAAATTAGCAACAATTGCTAAAAATAAAGATGTGAGCCAGTTTATTTTGTAATAGTGTCATCAGGTGACTCGCCCTAGTTTCCAAGTGATGAAAAAATATGTGAGTAACATGTAGGAGGAACTTTTGAAATGGAATTATTAGCAAAAACGAGAAAATTAAATGCGTTATTACAGAGCGCAGCAGGGAAGCCTGTAAACTTTAGAGAAATGTCTGACACAATGTGTGAAGTAATCGAAGCAAACGTATTCGTAGTTAGCCGTCGTGGTAAATTACTAGGTTATGCAATTCACCAACAAATCGAAAACGAACGCATGAAGCAAATGCTTGCAGAACGTCAATTCCCAGAAGAATATACACAAAGCTTATTCAACATTACAGAAACATCTTCAAACTTAGATGTGAACAGTGCTTACACAGCATTCCCAGTAGAAAACAGAGAATTATTTGGTCAAGGTTTAACTACAATCGTACCAATCGTTGGTGGCGGTGAGCGTCTAGGTACATTAGTATTAGCTCGTCTTGGTCAAGAGTTCTTAGATGATGATTTAATCCTTGCTGAGTACAGCTCAACTGTTGTAGGTATGGAAATTTTACGTGAAAAAGCAGAAGAAATCGAAGAGGAAGCACGTAGTAAAGCTGTTGTTCAAATGGCGATCAGCTCATTATCTTACAGTGAGTTAGAAGCGATTGAGCACATCTTCGAAGAATTAAATGGAACAGAAGGTTTACTTGTTGCAAGTAAAATTGCTGATCGCGTAGGAATTACTCGTTCTGTAATCGTAAATGCACTACGTAAATTAGAAAGTGCTGGTGTTATTGAGTCTCGTTCTTTAGGTATGAAAGGAACATACATTAAAGTGCTAAACGACAAGTTTCTACAGGAACTTGCTAAATTAAAAACAAACTAATTTGTAAAAAACTCTCCTCGATTGAGGAGAGTTTTTTATCAGAGTGTTGGGAAACCCTTTAGGGGTTCCCAACACTCTGTAATCATTTTGATTTTAGCGAATAAAAACAACATAAAATAATAGAGTTTCAAAAAAATAGCCCTCCACCAGACCTTTTTTGGTCAGATGGAGGGCTATTTTTTTCATGTTTTGACAAGCTGCGGTGAGATAAGCCTGCATTTGGACAGACTTCAGCCCTCGAAATCGAGCATATCGATAGCCATGTAGTTCTTTGGCGTCTGCAAAGCTTCGCTCTATAGTTGAACAGCGTACTTTGTACAACTTTTTCCCTGTAACTGTTAGTTTGTTTTTTCTAGCGATATCCTTATATTTCTCCCATATATGATGAGTGATAACTTTTTGTTTTTGTTTCTTTGAAAAACATACCTCACGTAGCGGACAAACAGCGCAGTCTTCTGGCTTCGATTTATATTGACGATATCCTTCACGATCCGTTGTCGCATACTCTAAAATACACCCCATCGGACAAGCGAATGCATTCATTTCTTCTACATATTTAAATTGGCTTTTTGGTACTTCTTTATTTCTTTTTCCAAATCGGCGATACCCCATCACCATAAATATATTTCTCTCCGATAATTTCTTACAGATATAGCTCGTAAAATAGCCTGCATCAAGAGCTACAGCTTCTACTTTGAACCCGAATTTATCAATTTGAGCTTGGAGGCGTGCTAAATATGGCTCGGAATCTGCCATATTTCCAGCCGTTACATAGGTATCTGTAATAATATTGTACTTCGCATCAGTCGTACGATGGTCTAAGAAATGAAAACCGTTCGGTTTTCCATCTCTCATTAAAAATCCACTATCTGGATCCGTTGTACTTATACGAGTTTTTTTGGTAGGGGTATCACTTTCCTCTCTAGGTTTTAATTCTTTTTTCCATGTACCTTACGATCTTCGATTACCGCAGCTTCTAGCTCATCTATATAAAACTTTGCTTTTTCTTTTTTATATTTATGTACAAATTTATTTTTATTGGCATTGGCCTTAATGTGCGTAGAATCTGTCATTAGCGCACGTCCTCCCACCATCCGGTGCTCTGTCGCTTGCCTCACGATCTCATCAAAAATTTCTTCGAAAATATTTGTATGAATAAAGCGGGTACGGCGATTCCAACTGATTGTAGAATGATCTGGAATAGTATCTGATAGAGAAAATCCTAAAAACCAACGGTAGGCGATATTCGTTTTAATCTCTTTTTCCAATTGACGCTCCGAACGAATACCGTAAAAATATCCAATAAACATCATTTTAAATAAAACGATAGGATGGATTGACGGACGTCCATTGTTTTCACAGTAATAAGGGCGTAATTTCTCTTCAATAAAATCAAAACTAATTGTCGCTTCAATCGCACGAAGGAAATGATCTTGTGGAACCAACTCTTCTACAGAAACAGATACACGTTCATCACGATGATTTTTTAAAGCACCCATCATAAAAACTCTCTCCTTTTCCTCTTTTTTATCAGTGTTGACACATAAAAAGAGGTTCAGACACAAAAACAGGCTGTGGAGAAGACTTTCTCCACAGCCTGGTAAAAAACTCTCCTCGATTGAGGAGAGTTTTTTATGTGCAATGGATAGATGGTGCTTGTGAAAAGTGTCATAAGCGTGTTTTCTGAGAAAACTATTAATTGTATTTATTTTTTTGCTTAAAAGAAATGAAGGTTGGTAATACTGGAATTCGAGTATGAACAAAGAAAGTTTTACATTGTTCGCATTTTCGACTTGATTGTAATATTTCAGTATGATATAGTAAGCAGTGGTGTCAGTACAAAGTACACACGTTTACTGATTTAAGTGTTGGTGCTACGTTTGTAGTTTCGCTTAGAGATGAAGTAAACGGAGGATATCAAAAACCATTTAGGAGGAACTATATTATGTCAGTAATTTCTATGAAGCAATTGCTTGAAGCTGGTGTTCATTTCGGACATCAAACTCGTCGTTGGAACCCAAAAATGAAGCGTTACATTTTCACAGAGCGTAACGGTATCTACATCATCGACTTACAAAAAACTGTGAAAAAAGTTGAGGAAGCTTACAGAACGATGCGCGACATCGCTGCTGAAGGCGGAGACATCTTATTCGTAGGTACTAAAAAACAAGCACAAGAAGCTATTAAAGAAGAAGCAACTCGTGCTGGTATGTACTTCGTTAACCAACGTTGGTTAGGCGGAACTTTAACAAACTTCCAAACAATCCAAAAGCGTATCAAGCGTCTTAAAGACATCGAAAGAATGCAAGAAGATGGTACTTTCGAAGTACTTCCTAAGAAAGAAGTTGTTCAACTTAAAAAAGAGTTAGAGCGTCTTGAGAAATTCTTAGGCGGTATTAAAGATATGAAAGGTCTTCCAAGTGCATTATTCGTAGTAGACCCTCGTAAAGAGCGTATTGCAGTTGCTGAAGCACGCAAATTACACATTCCAATCATCGGTATCGTTGATACAAACTGTGATCCAGACGAAATCGATCACGTTATCCCAGCAAACGATGATGCAATTCGTGCTGTAAAACTTCTTACATCTAAAATGGCAGACGCGATCCTTGAAGCAAAACAAGGTGAAGAAACTGTTACTGCGTAACAAAGTTGGAAAGGTGATAAGGGGTTCGGCCTTTTATCACCTTTTTTAAGGTATAAACACCTTTATAAAAGGTATAAATACATATTTTAGGAGGATGAAAAGTATGGCAATCACTGCTCAAATGGTAAAAGAATTACGTGAAAAAACTGGCGCAGGTATGATGGACTGCAAAAAAGCTTTAACAGAAACTAACGGCGACATGGAGAAGGCAATTGACTTCTTACGTGAAAAAGGTATTGCGAAAGCTGCTAAAAAAGCTGACCGCATTGCTGCTGAAGGTTTAACTTTCATCGAAACAAACGGTAACGACGCTTTAATCTTAGAATTAAACTCTGAAACTGATTTCGTTGCGAAAAACGAAGGTTTCCAAACACTAATTAAAGAATTAGCTGCTCACTTATTAACTAACAAACCAGCTAACGTTGAAGAAGCTATGGCTCAAACAATGGAAAACGGTAAAAAAGTTGAAGAGCACATCAACGAAGCAATCGCTAAAATTGGTGAAAAACTTACACTTCGTCGTTTCGAAATCGTATCAAAAACTGATGCAGATGCATTCGGCGCTTACCTACACATGGGTGGACGCATTGGTGTATTAACAGTTCTTGAAGGTTCTACTGATGAAGCTGCTGCTAAAGATGTTGCAATGCACATCGCTGCAGTTAACCCTAAATACATCGACCGCGATGCTGTAACAGCTGAAGAAGTTGAGCATGAGCGTCAAGTATTAACACAACAAGCATTAAACGAAGGCAAGCCTGAGAAAATCGTTGCAAAAATGGTTGAAGGCCGTTTAGGCAAATTCTTCGAAGAGATTTGCTTACTTGACCAAGCATTCGTTAAAAACCCTGATATGAAAGTTCGTCAGTTCGTTGAGTCTAAAGGCGGAACATTAAAAGGATTCGTTCGCTACGCTGTTGGTGAAGGTATCGAAAAACGCGAAGACAACTTTGCTGAAGAAGTAATGAACCAAGTAAAAGGTAGCAACTAATACAGATTAGGGAACACATTGTGTTCCCTTTTTTAAAATAAAGATGTAAGCAATTGGAGGTTCATTATGAGTAAACCGAAATATAATCGTGTCGTTTTAAAGCTAAGTGGAGAAGCTTTAGCTGGAGAGCAAGGATTTGGAATTAACCCAACTGTTATTAAGTCAGTTGCGGAACAAGTAAAAGAAATTGCAGAACTTGATGTAGAGGTTGCTGTTGTTGTTGGTGGCGGTAACATTTGGCGTGGGAAAATTGGAAGTGAAATGGGCATGGATCGTGCAGGGGCAGATTACATGGGCATGTTAGCGACAGTTATGAATTCATTAGCTCTTCAAGATAGCTTGGAGAATATCGGAATTCAAACTCGTGTACAAACTTCAATTGAGATGCGTCAAGTTGCAGAACCTTACATTCGTCGTAAAGCAGTTCGTCACTTAGAGAAAAAACGTGTTGTTATCTTTGCAGCAGGTACAGGTAACCCATACTTCTCTACAGATACAACAGCAGCATTACGTGCGGCAGAAATTGAAGCAGATGTAATTTTAATGGCGAAAAACAATGTAGATGGTGTATATAATGCGGATCCATCTATTGATCCAACAGCTACGAAATATGAAACGCTTACTTACTTAGACGTATTAAAAGAAGGTTTAGGTGTAATGGATTCTACAGCTTCTTCTCTATGTATGGATAATGATATTCCATTAATTGTATTCTCAGTTATGGAAAAAGGTAATATTAAACGTGCCGTTTTAGGCGAAAATATCGGAACAGTGGTAAGGGGGAAATAAATATGGGACAACAAGTATTGAAGTCTTCAAATGAAAAAATGGAAAAAGCAGTTGCTGCTTATTCTCGTGAATTAGCAACAGTTCGTGCTGGCCGTGCAAACGCGTCTGTATTAGATAAGGTACAAGTTGATTACTATGGTGCACCAACACCAGTTGTGCAATTAGCGAACATTACAGTTCCAGAAGCGCGTTTACTAGTAATTCAACCTTATGATAAAACTTCTATCGGTGATATTGAAAAAGCAATTTTAAAAGCAGATTTAGGCTTAAATCCTTCTAATGATGGAACTGTAATTCGTATTGCATTCCCTGCATTAACAGAAGAACGTCGTCGTGATCTTGTAAAAGTTGTGAAAAAATATGCTGAAGAAGCTAAAGTTGCTGTTCGTAACGTACGTCGTGACGGAAATGATGATCTTAAGAAGCTTGAAAAAGCTGGCGAGATTACAGAAGATGATTTAAGAGGATATACTGAAGATATCCAAAAAGAAACAGATAAATATATTGCAAAAGTTGACGAAATCGCAAAAAACAAAGAAAAAGAAATCATGGAAGTGTAATAGCGATAACTTCGCAATTATGACCCTCTTCTTAAGGGGGTCTTTTTACACTTTTAGGCATACGTCTGCTTGCTGGAGGGTATGAATGATGTTTAAAAACTTTCCTTTTTTTAAAGGTAAAAAGGACACATCGTTTGATCATCTCGTTGAAGAAGTGAAAAAAGGATATATCCCAGAACATATTGCCATCATTATGGATGGGAATGGAAGATGGGCAAAGAGGAGAGCAATGCCTCGTATTGCGGGACATCATGAAGGTATGCAAGTTGTAAAGAAAATTACAAAATTTGCAAGTAAACTTAATGTGAAAGTGTTAACTCTTTATGCTTTTTCAACTGAGAACTGGAAAAGACCGAAAAAGGAAGTTGATTATTTAATGAAGCTTCCAGAAGAATTTCTAGGTACATTTTTACCAGAATTGATTGAAGAAAACGTACAAGTCCGAGTAATAGGGCAAAAAGATCGTCTTCCTACGCATACACGCAGAGCGATGGAGAAAGCCATGGAAGATACGAAAGAGAATACGGGATTAATTCTTAATTTCGCGTTAAACTATGGAAGTCGAGATGAAATCGTTTCTGCTGTGCAACATATGATGAAAGATAATGAGGAAGGAAAAATTCGTTCTGAAGAGGTAAGTGAAGAAATGCTTTCCTCCTACTTAATGACGAGTTCTTTACCTGATCCAGAGTTGTTAATCCGAACAAGCGGAGAGCTACGTATTAGTAATTTCATGTTATGGCAAATTGCATATTCGGAGTTTTGGTTTACAGACGTGTATTGGCCAGACTTCAAAGAAGAACATTTGCTAAATGCGATTACTGACTTTCAACATAGAGGGCGCAGATTCGGAGGCGTGTAGAAAGAGAGGGTTTGGTAGTGAAACAGAGAATTATTACTGGAGTGGTTGCTGCCGCGCTATTCATTCCCATCGTAATATACGGTGGCGTGCCTTTTACGGTTTTAGTGTATGCACTTGCTTCTATAGGTTTATATGAATTAATTCGTATGAATAAGCTTACGCTTATTTCAGTACCGACAGTTTTAGCTGCAGTATTATTGTGGATTCTTTTAATTCCAAGTAGTGCATCAGAACTGTTTACATGGATTGGATTAGGTAAATTGGAAATCACATTTGTGATTGTTTTATTACTTTTATCATATACAGTCCTTTCTAAGAATACATTTACTTTTGATAATGCTTCATTTTTACTGATGGCAACGACATATGTGGCAATGGGATTCTTATATTTAAATGAAACGAGAATATTAGGAATTAAATATGTATTTTGCGCATTATTTGTTATATGGGCTACTGATTCAGGCGCATATTTCGTAGGAAAAGCATTGGGCAAGAGAAAATTGTGGCCAGAAATCAGTCCAAATAAAACGATTGAAGGTTCATTAGGGGGCATCGTTTGTGGAATTATTGTGGCACTTGTTTACAACGTGTTCTTCCCAGTCGAATCGAATGTAGTAATTTTAATTGTGCTGACAATTATTATTTCTATTTTTGGACAAATTGGTGATTTAGTACAATCTGCTTTTAAACGTCATTATGGCGTAAAGGATTCAGGTACAATTTTACCTGGGCATGGTGGTATATTAGACCGAACAGATAGTTGGTTATTCGTTTTACCAATTCTCTACTTCTTATTACAATATAATTAATAAATGAACGAGGGGTTGGAGTCATGAAAAACATTAGTTTATTAGGTGCAAGCGGATCAATTGGTACACAAACTTTAGATGTATTACGCTCGCACCCAGACCAATTCCGTCTCGTTGCTTTTTCTGTAGGGAAAAATATTGACTACGCAGTAAAGGTAATTCAAGAATTTTCTCCGCAAATCGTCTCTGTGCAAAGAGAAGAAGATGTTTTAAAATTACAATCTGTTTCAGGTAATACAAAAATTGTATATGGTAGTGAAGGACTTTTAGAAGTAGCACTACATCCAGATGCGGAGATTGTAGTAAATGCTGTTGTAGGTAGCGTAGGGTTGTTACCAACACTTCGTGCAATTGAGGCGAAAAAAACAATTGGAATTGCAAATAAAGAAACGTTAGTAACTGCAGGACATCTTGTAATGGAAGCAGCACGAAAACATAATGTTTCGTTACTTCCAGTTGATAGTGAACATTCGGCTATTTTTCAATGCTTGAATGGTGAAAATGAAAAAAGAATTTCTCGTCTTATTATAACGGCTTCTGGTGGAAGTTTCCGCGATAAAACGAGGGATGAATTGCATCATGTGACCGTAGAAGATGCGCTTCGACATCCAAACTGGTCAATGGGTTCGAAAATTACAATTGATTCTGCTACAATGATGAATAAGGGACTAGAAGTAATTGAAGCACATTGGCTTTTTGGTATTCCTTATGAGCAAATCGATGTTGTTTTACATAAAGAAAGTATTATCCATTCTATGGTTGAATTTGAAGATCGTAGTGTAATGGCGCAGCTTGGTTCACCTGATATGCGAGTACCAATTCAATACGCACTTACATATCCGGATAGATTGCCTCTTTCAGACACAAAACAGTTAAACTTATGGGAAATAGGGACGTTGCATTTTGAGAAAATGGACCAAGAACGATTCCGTTGTTTACGTTTTGCGTATGAAGCTGGAAAAGCAGGTGGAAGTATGCCAGCTGTAATGAACGCAGCGAATGAAGTAGCTGTTGAAGCCTTTTTACAAAAGAGAATTGATTTCTTAACAGTGGAAGACCTCATTGAAAAAGCAATGAACCATCACAATGTCATTGCACGACCGAGCTTAGAGGAAATTTTGGAAATTGATGCGGCCACAAGACGGTTTGTGATGGAACAAATTTAGCAAAGGTGGTTATGGAATTGAATACAGCGATTGCCTTTATATTAATTTTCGGTGCACTCGTATTTTTCCATGAGCTAGGGCATCTATATTTCGCAAAAAGAGCAGGTATTTTATGCCGCGAGTTTGCGATTGGTTTTGGTCCGAAAATATTCTCATTTGAAAAGAATGAAACGGTGTATACGATTCGATTACTGCCCCTTGGTGGCTATGTAAGAATGGCTGGCGAGGATGCGGACACAGTTGAGTTAAAGCCTGGGAAAAAGGTTGGCCTTGTATTAAATGAAAAAGACGAAGTTGTGAAATTAGTTTTTGATGGATATGAAAAGTATCCAAATGTTCGTGTTATTGAAGTCGAACAAGCTGATTTGGAGCATAATTTAACAATTTCGGGCTATGAAGAGTACGAGGAAGAGCTTCAAACATTCCGAGTGAATGAAAAGGCTCGTATTATTACTGCGGGGGAAGAAATTCAAATTGCCCCGTATAATAGACAATTTGGCTCGAAAAAACTAGGGCAACGCGCTTTAACAATCTTTGCGGGTCCTGCAATGAACTTCATTTTAGCATTTGTTATTTTTGTGATTCTTGGATTTGTACAAGGGGTTCCTGTTGACAAACCAATGGTCGGAAAAGTGATGGATAACAGTGCAGCACAGCAAGCTGGATTGAAAGAGAATGATACAATTCAAGCTATTGATGGGAAAAACACAAGTACATGGAAAGATGTTGTTACTATTGTACGTGAAAACCCAAATAAAGAAATTACGTTACAAGTAAAGCGTGATAATGAACAGTTTAATGTGAAAGTAACGCCAACACTCGATAAAGAAGGTAAAGAAGAAGTTGGTAGAATTGGTGTCTACTCTCCTGTAGAGAAAACAGTGATGGGTTCTATTAAATCAGGTTTTGAACAAACGTACCAATGGACGAAACTAATTTTTGAGTCTCTTGTGAAATTAGTAACTGGTCAATTTTCTATTAATGAGTTGTCAGGTCCAGTAGGAATTTATAATCTAACAGATCAAGTTGTAGATTATGGGTTTACGCGTGTACTAAGTTTAGCTGCAGTTCTAAGCATTAATCTTGGTTTATTTAATTTATTACCAGTTCCTGCTTTAGATGGTGGCCGTTTATTCTTCTTCTTAATTGAAGCGTTACGAGGGAAACCAATTGATCGCCAAAAAGAAGGAATGGTTCACTTTATTGGTTTTGCATTATTAATGTTACTTATGTTAGTTGTAACTTGGAATGACATTCGTAAGTTTTTCTTGTAAAATAAAGTGAAACTTATAATGAAATAGAGCTCGTAGAATAAAATCCCTCACCTAACTCGAGGTGAGGGGTTTTACTGCGTGTAAGAGTAAAATGAAGAGGTGCAAATAAATGAAACAAAGTATGGTATTCAGTCCTACATTACGTGAAGTTCCAGCTGATGCTGAAATTAAGAGTCATCAGCTATTACTTCGTGCAGGTTTTATGCGTCAAAATGCTTCTGGTATTTATAGCTTTCTACCATTTGGATTAAAAGTATTACACAAAGTAGAACGTATCGTTCGAGAAGAAATGGAGCGCGCAGGAGCTGTAGAATTATTAATGCCAGCTATGCAAGCTGCAGAATTATGGCAAGAATCAGGTCGTTGGTATTCTTACGGATCTGAATTAATGCGTATGAAAGATCGTAACGCTCGTGAATTCGCATTAGGAGCGACACATGAGGAAGTAATTACGGATCTTGTGCGTGATGAAGTGAAATCATATAAAAAATTACCGTTAACATTATACCAAATTCAAACAAAATTCCGTGATGAGCAAAGACCTCGTTTCGGCTTATTACGTGGAAGAGAGTTTCTAATGAAAGATGCCTACTCTTTCCATGCTACACAAGAGAGCTTAGATGAAGTATACGATCGCTTATATAAAGCATACTCTAACATTTTTACTCGCTGTGGCTTGAATTTCCGTGCAGTTATTGCTGATTCTGGAGCAATGGGCGGAAAAGATACACATGAATTTATGGTATTATCTGATGTTGGTGAAGATACAATTGCATACTCTGACACATCTGATTATGCAGCAAACATCGAAATGGCTCCTGTTGTAGCTACGTATACGAAGAGTGACGAAGCAGAAAAAGCACTTGAAAAAGTAGCAACACCAGACCAAAAAGCAATTGAAGAAGTATCTGCATTCTTAAACATTGCAGCTGACAAGTGCATTAAGTCTATGGTGTTTAAAGTAGATGAGAAATTAGTAGTTGTACTTGTTCGTGGTGATCACGAAGTAAACGATGTGAAAGTGAAAAATGTATATGGCGCTTCAGTTGTTGAGCTTGCTTCTCATGAAGAAGTAAAAGCATTATTAAATTGTGAAGTTGGTTCATTAGGACCGATTAATGTAACAGGTGATATCGAAATTATTGCTGATCACGCTGTAGCATCAATTGTTAACGGATGTTCAGGAGCGAATGAAGAAGGGTTCCATTATGTAAATGTAAATCCAGAACGTGACTTTAAAGTAAGTCAATATACAGATTTACGCTTTATTCAAGAAGGAGACCAATCTCCAGATGGAAACGGAACAATTCTTTTCGCACGCGGAATTGAAGTTGGTCATGTATTCAAATTAGGAACTCGTTATAGTGAAGCAATGAACGCAACATTCCTAGATGAAAATGGAAAAACACAACCACTTATTATGGGTTGTTACGGTATCGGTGTATCTCGTACAGTAGCAGCAATTGCAGAGCAATTTAACGATGAGAACGGCTTAGTTTGGCCAAAAGCGGTAGCACCGTTCCATGTGCATGTAATTCCAGTAAATATGAAATCTGATGCACAACGTGAAATGGGTGAAAATATCTACAACTCATTACAAGAACAAGGCTATGAAGTGTTATTAGACGATCGTGCAGAACGTGCAGGTGTTAAATTTGCAGATGCAGATTTATTCGGTCTTCCAGTTCGTGTTACAGTTGGTAAAAAAGCAGACGAAGGTATTGTAGAAGTGAAAGTACGTGCTACAGGTGAGTCTGAAGAAGTAAAAGTAGAAGAACTTCAAACATATATTGCAAATATTTTAAAATAAGAAGAGGTACCTCGTAATGGGGTACCTTCTCTTTCTTTGTAAACGTATTTTGTAAAAGAAGAGGTGAGAAATCTTTCTTTGTGGTACGTTTCAATTTATAATAGCAAATGGAAGGAGAGTGCTTATGTCTTTAACAAATGAACAACAAGAGCGATTTCAAATTTTGCTCCAGCAGTTGCAAATACCAGACGACCTTATAAATCAATATTTACAAGGCGGTGGTATTGAAAGGCTCGTTATTGATAAAGCGAATAAAAGTTGGCATTTTGATTTACAAGTGCCACGTATTTTGCCTACAGAATTATATGAATTGCTAGAAACAAAGCTTAAGCAATCATTTTCTCATATTGCAAGAACAACATTTGCATTAGAAACAGAGAATAAACAATTTACAGAAGAAGAAGTGAGGGCGTATTGGCCGCTTTGTACGGAACGAATTACATTTTCACCTATGTTCGCATACTTAAAGAAGCAGCTTCCACAGGTGAATGGAGTGAAGTTGTTAATAAATGTAAATAACGAGCTGGAGTCTACGGCTTTAAAGAAAAACGTTGCGAAACCAGTAGGGGATCAATACGAAGTTTTTGGATTCCCGCGTTTTCAGTTAGACACACATATACAGCAAAATACAGAAGAAATGCAAAAGTTTCGTGAACAAACGCAGCAAGAAGACCGTGAGCGTGTTATACAAGCTATGGAAGAAATGGCGAAGAAGCAAGCTGAAGAAAGCAGCGTTGTGTATGAAGGACCGATTACACTCGGGTATCTTATTAAGCCAGATGAAGAGATTACACCGATGCGAGAAATTCAAGATGAAGAAAGAAGAAAAACGGTTCAAGGATATGTCTTCCATGTAGAAACAAAAGAGCTTCGTAGTGGGCGTACGTTATTAACTTTAAAAATAACGGATTATACGGATTCTATTATGATCAAAATGTTCTCGCGTGACAAAGAAGATATTCCAATGCTGCAATCCTTGAAAAAAGGAATGTGGGTGAAAGCGCGTGGTTCTGTTCAAAACGATACATTCGTTCGAGATTTAGTAATGATTGCAAATGATATTAATGAAATAACAGGACCGTCTCGTAAAGATAAAGCACCAGAAGGCGAAAAACGAGTAGAGCTGCATCTCCATACTCCGATGAGTCAAATGGACGCTGTCACTCCAGTTTCTAAGCTTGTTGCTCAAGCTGGTAAATGGGGACATGAGGCTATTGCGGTTACAGATCATGCCGTGGCTCAGTCCTTCCCAGAGGCGTATTCTGCAGGGAAGAAGGCTGGTGTTAAAGTTATATATGGTGTAGAAGCAAATCTAGTTAATGATGGTGTACCGATAGCGTATAACGAAGCGCATCGTTTACTTGCAGAGGAAACGTATGTTGTTTTCGACGTTGAGACGACAGGTTTATCAGCTGTATACGATACAGTCATTGAGTTGGCTGCCGTAAAAGTAAAGGGTGGCGAAATTATTGATCGCTTTGAATCTTTCGCAAATCCACATCAACCATTATCAGCGACGATTATTGAATTGACAGGTATTACGGATGATATGTTAACTGATGCACCTGAAGTGGACGAAGTGTTTAAAAAGTTTGAGGAATGGATGGGCGACCATACACTTGTTGCCCATAACGCGAGCTTTGATATGGGCTTTATTAACGTAGGTTTTAAAAAGGCTGGACTAGAAAAAACGAATAATCCAGTTATTGATACGTTAGAACTTGCACGATTTTTATTCCCAGAAATGAAAAATCATCGATTAAATACGATGTGTAAAAAACTTGATATTGAATTAACACAACATCACCGTGCGATTTATGATACAGAAGCGACGGGATATTTACTTGTGAAAATGTTGAAAGACGTAATTGAAAAGGGATTTGAATATCACGATCAATTAAATGATAGCATGGGACAAGGGGATGCGTATAAGCGTGGCCGTCCAAGTCATATGACGTTACTTGCCACATCAGATGTTGGATTGAAAAATTTATATAAACTTGTTTCATATTCTCACCTTAATTACTTTTACCGTGTACCACGTGTGCCGAGATCACTATTAAAAAAATATCGTGAAGGGATTTTAGTAGGAACGGCTTGTGATAAAGGTGAAGTGTTTGAGGCAATGATGCAAAAGGCACCTGAAGAGGTAGAAGAAATTGCCCAGTTCTATGATTACATTGAAGTAATGCCTCCAGAGGTGTTGCGTCATTTAGTAGAACGTGAGCTTGTTCGAGACGAAGGTCAATTAAAAACAATTATTTCTAACTTAGTAAAACTAGGTGAGACGTTAGATAAACCAGTTGTTGCTACAGGAAACGTGCATTATTTAGACCCTGAGGATGCGATGTATCGTAAAATTTTAGTCAGTTCGCAGGGCGGAGCCAATCCGTTAAATCGACATTCATTACCGCCAGTACATTTCCGTACAACTGATGAGATGTTAGAATGTTTTTCATTCTTAGGTGAAGACAAAGCGAAAGAAGTTGTTGTAACAAATACACAAAAGATTGCGTCATTAATTGGTGATGTGCATCCAGTAAAAGACGATCTATACACACCGAAAATTGAAGGTGCTGATGATGAAACGCGTGATATGAGTTATAAAATGGCGCGTAGCATTTATGGTGAAGAGTTACCGGAAATTGTAGAAGCACGTTTAGAAAAAGAATTAAAAAGTATTATTGGGCATGGATTCGCCGTAATTTATTTAATTTCACATAAGCTTGTGAAAAAATCGTTAGTAGACGGATATCTAGTAGGTTCGCGTGGATCGGTAGGGTCATCATTTGTTGCAACGATGATGGAAATTACAGAAGTAAACCCATTACCACCACACTATGTATGTCCGAAGTGTAAGCAATCAGAATTCTTTAATGATGGTTCTGTAGGTTCTGGTTTTGACTTACCAGATAAAGAATGTCCTGCTTGTAATATTCCATATGTAAAAGATGGACATGACATTCCTTTCGAAACGTTCCTTGGATTTAAAGGAGATAAGGTGCCCGATATCGATTTGAACTTCTCCGGGGAATACCAACCACGTGCCCATAACTATACGAAAGTACTGTTCGGTGAAGACTATGTATATCGTGCAGGAACGATTGGTACAGTTGCGGAAAAAACTGCTTACGGATATGTAAAAGGTTATGCAAATGATCATAACTTAACGATTCGAAATGCAGAGATTGATCGCTTAGTAGCAGGGTGTACCGGTGTAAAACGTACAACAGGACAGCATCCAGGCGGTATTATCGTTGTGCCAGATTACATGGATATCTTTGATTTCTCACCAATACAGTACCCAGCTGATTCAATTGGTGCTGAATGGAGAACAACGCATTTTGATTTCCACTCGATTCATGATAATTTATTAAAACTTGATATACTAGGACACGATGATCCGACCGTTATTCGTATGTTACAAGATTTAAGTGGTATTGATCCGAAAACAATCCCAACGGATGATCCAGAAGTAATGAAAATTTTCTCTGGTCCAGAATCGTTAGGGGTAACGGAAGAGCAAATTAACTGTAAAACAGGTACACTTGGTATACCAGAGTTTGGTACAAAATTCGTAAGACAGATGTTAGAAGAGACAAAACCGACGACATTCTCAGAGTTAGTCCAAATTTCTGGACTATCACATGGTACTGACGTATGGCTTGGTAATGCAAACGAGTTAATTTATAACGGTACATGTACGCTGAGCGAAGTTATCGGTTGTCGTGATGACATCATGGTATATTTAATCTATCAAGGTCTAGATCCATCATTAGCCTTCAAAATCATGGAGTCGGTTCGTAAAGGTAAAGGTGTACCGGAAGAATGGGAAGAAGACATGAAAAATAATAATGTACCAGATTGGTATATTGATTCATGTAAGAAGATTAAATACATGTTCCCTAAAGCCCATGCGGCTGCTTACGTACTTATGGCTGTACGTATCGCATACTTTAAAGTACATTTTGCACTGTTATTCTATGCCGCATATTTTACAGTTCGTGCAGATGATTTTGATGTAGAGGCAATGGCGAAAGGTTCAGCATCTATACGTGCAAGAATTGATGAAATTGCTCAAAAGGGACTCGATGCTGCGCCGAAAGAGAAGAGTTTATTAACAGTACTAGAAATGACACTTGAAATGTGTGAGCGTGGATACTCATTCCAAAAGGTGGATTTATACCGCTCACATGCAACAGAATTTATTATTGATGGAGACACATTAATTCCTCCATTTAATGCGGTACCTGGTCTTGGTACAAACGCAGCTTTAAGTATTGTGGAAGCACGTAAAAATGGAGACTTCTTATCAAAAGAGGACTTGCAGCAGCGTAGTAAGGTTTCGAAAACAATTATTGAGTATTTAGATAGTCAAGGTTGTTTAGGAGATTTACCGGATCAAAACCAGTTATCACTGTTCTAGTAGGTAGGAAAAGTCTTTGCAAATCAACATTTCCTATGATATACTATTAACCGAGATAACCATGTCATGTATATTGTGTAAAGAAAAGAGTGGGGAAACCCACTCTTTCGTGTTACTATCTATGTTTTCTCTACGTAGATAGGTAAAAGATTTCTGTCGTATATACATATTTTGTTACAAGTTTTACTTCTTAAATTTGGTAATACTAAGACAGATAATCCCTGCTGAACAGCAGGGGCTTTTGTTAGCTAACGAGAAAGAATAAGATAGACCGTTTTTAAAGTGGCGGGGTCTTCTTCTTTTAAATGGTACATGACGGCAGGAAGGAGGCTGTTTATGGATAAGAAAGTCACAGAAGTTGTAGAAGCATTTGCGCAGCCGATCGTTGAAGAGTTAAATCTTGAACTTGTAGATGTAGAGTATGTGAAAGAAGGACAAGACTGGTTCTTACGCGTATTCATCGATTCTGAAAAGGGAGTCGACATTGAAGAATGCGGTGCGGTAAGTGAACGTTTAAGCGAAGCTTTAGATAAAGAGGATCCAATTCCTCATCTTTACTTTTTGGATGTATCATCTCCTGGAGCGGAACGCCCATTAAAGAAAGAAAAAGACTTCCAGCAAGCGGTAGGAAAACAAGTGGCAATTAAAACATATGAGCCGATTGATGGTGAAAAGATGTTTGAAGGAAAACTGCTTTCTTACGATGGTACAACAATAACATTATTATTAACAATTAAAACACGTAAAAAAGAAATCCAAATTTCGATGGATAAAGTCGCAAATGCGCGACTTGCTGTTACGTTTTAGTTAGAAGGGGGATCTTCATGAGCACTGAGTTATTAGATGCTTTGCTCGTATTAGAATCTGAAAAAGGCATTAGCAAAGACATTATTATTGATGCGATTGAAGCAGCTTTAATCTCTGCTTATAAGCGCAATTTTAATCAAGCACAAAACGTTCGTGTGAGCTTTAACCCAGAAGTGGGAACAATTCAAGTTTTAGCACGTAAAGACGTAGTAGACAATGTGTTTGATCCACGTCTTGAAATTTCTGTAGAGGAAGCAAGACAAATTAATCCAAACTACCAAGATGGTGACGTACTAGAAATTGAAGTAACACCAAAAGACTTTGGTCGTATTGCAGCACAAACTGCAAAACAAGTTGTCACACAACGAGTGCGTGAAGCAGAGCGCGGTGTTATTTACTCTGAGTTTAGTGACCGTGAAGAAGATATTATGGTAGGTATTGTACAACGTCAAGATGCTCGTTTCATCTATGTAAGCTTAGGAAAAGTAGAAGCTTTATTACCTGTAAGTGAGCAAATGCCTAATGAGCAATACAAACCACATGATCGTATTCGCGTATTCATTACGAAAGTAGAAAAAACGACAAAAGGACCACAAATTTACGTATCACGTACACATCCTGGTCTTTTAAAACGTTTATTCGAAATGGAAGTTCCTGAAATCTATGATGGAACTGTAGAAATTCGTTCTGTAGCACGTGAAGCTGGCGATCGCTCTAAGATCTCTGTATATGCAGAGAACACTGATGTTGATCCAGTTGGTTCTTGTGTAGGACCAAAAGGGCAACGTGTACAACGCATTGTAGACGAATTAAAAGGTGAAAAAATTGACATCGTCCGCTGGTCAAATGATCCAGTTGAATATGTTGCAAATGCATTAAGCCCATCACAAGTTGTTAAAGTACTTGTAGATGAAGAAGAAAAAGCGACAACAGTAGTTGTTCCAGACCACCAGTTATCATTAGCTATCGGTAAGCGTGGACAAAATGCACGTCTTGCAGCTAAATTAACAGGCTGGAAAATTGATATTAAGAGTGAGTCTGATGCGAAACAACTTGGTATTGTAACAGAAGAAGATAGCGTAATCGCATTTGGATTCGATTCAGTGGAAGACGAAATCGAATAGAGGTGATGAGTATGAGCAATCGAAAAGTTCCGTTACGAAAATGTGTTGCAACGCAAGAAATGAAATCAAAACGAGAGCTCGTTCGCATTGTTCGTTCCAAAGAGGGAGAAGTGTCCATTGATTTAACTGGGAAAAAATCAGGACGAGGTGCTTACTTGTCGAAGGACAAGGAGAGCATTCTTCAAGCTCAAAAGAAAAATGTTTTGGAACATCATCTAAAAGCGAAAATCGACGGTTCTTTATATGAAGAGCTTCTTGAGCTTGTTGAGAAGGAGTCGAAATAAGTGTCCGATTGGAAATCGTTTTTAGGACTAGCAAACCGGGCTCGGAAAATTATTTCGGGTGAAGAACTCGTTTTAAAAGAAGTACGAAGTGGCAAAGCAAAACTTGTATTGCTATCTGAAGATGCGTCAGTAAATACTACAAAACGCATCACAGATAAAACTACGTACTACAACGTACCAATGAGAAAGGTCGAAAATCGACAACAATTAGGGCATGCGATTGGGAGAGATGAGCGAGTCGTTGTAGCTGTGTTAGATGTAGGCTTTGCGAAAAAGCTGCGTAGCATGCTCGATACAAATTACCGGGGGTGAAGGTATGAGTAAAATTCGAGTGCATGAATATGCAAAAAAACATAATATCTCAAGTAAAGATCTTATGACAAAACTAAAAGAAATGAATATCGAGGTTTCGAATCATATGACAATGTTAGACGATGAAGTAGTAAATAAATTAGATAATGAATATCAAACTGAAAAACCTTCTGTTGCAGATGAGTTTGAAGTAGAAGAAAAAGTTGTTCGCAGTAAAAAGAACAGCAATAAGAAAAAGAAAAAAGGCAAAGGAAACGAAGACAAACGTCAAGAGAACTTTGCTGGTAGACAACAAACTCAAATTGTAGAAACACCAGATAAAATTACTTTCTCTGGAAGCCTTACAGTAGGAGATCTTGCTAAAAAATTAAGCAAAGAGCCATCTGAAATTATTAAGAAGCTCTTCATGCTTGGAATTATGGCAACAATTAACCAAGACTTGGATAAAGATACAATTGAGTTAATTGCTAACGACTACGGTATTGAAGTAGAAGAAGAAGTAATTGTAAGCGAGACTGAGTTTGAAACATTCATTGATGAGCAAGATGATGAAGAGAACTTAAAAGAACGTCCAGCTGTAGTTACAATCATGGGACACGTTGACCATGGTAAAACAACATTACTGGATTCTATTCGTAACTCAAAAGTAACTGCAGGCGAAGCGGGTGGAATTACTCAGCATATCGGTGCATATCAAGTTGAAGTAAACGATAAGAAGATTACATTCTTAGATACACCTGGTCACGCAGCATTTACAACGATGCGTGCTCGTGGAGCACAAGTAACGGATATTACAATCCTTGTTGTTGCAGCGGATGACGGTGTTATGCCACAAACGGTTGAAGCAATTAACCATGCGAAGGCAGCAGGAGTACCAATTATTGTTGCTGTGAATAAAATGGATAAACCAGCTGCAAACCCTGATCGCGTAATGCAAGAACTAACTGAATATGAATTAGTTCCAGAAGCTTGGGGCGGAGATACTATTTTCGTACCAATTTCTGCAATTCAAGGCGAAGGCATTGACAACTTACTAGAAATGATCCTTCTTGTAAGTGAAGTAGAAGAATATAAAGCAAATCCAAACCGCTATGCAACTGGTACAGTAATCGAAGCACAGCTTGATAAAGGTAAAGGAACTATCGCGACATTACTTGTTCAAAATGGTACGCTTCGAGTTGGAGATCCAATCGTTGTTGGAACTTCATTCGGACGTGTTCGTGCAATGGTAAGTGATATTGGTCGTCGTGTAAAAGTTGCTGGTCCATCAACTCCTGTTGAAATTACTGGTTTAAACGAAGTACCACAGGCTGGAGATCGTTTCATGGCATTTGCTGATGAGAAGAAAGCTCGTCAAATTGGTGAATCACGTGCACAAGAAGCGTTAGTTGCACAACGTGGTGAGAAATCTAAATTAAGCCTTGAAGATTTATTCCAACAAATCCAAGAGGGCGATGTAAAAGAAATTAACTTAATCGTAAAAGCAGACGTACAAGGTTCTGTTGAAGCGATGGCAGCATCACTTCGTAAAATTGATGTTGAAGGCGTAAAAGTTAAAATCATTCACACTGGTGTAGGTGCGATTACAGAATCTGATATCATTTTAGCTTCTGCATCTAATGCAATTGTAATTGGATTTAACGTACGTCCAGATGTAAACGCGAAGCGTACAGCTGAATTAGAGAACGTTGATATTCGTTTACACCGTATTATTTATAAAGTAATCGAAGAGATTGAAGCAGCTATGCAAGGTATGCTTGATCCAGAATTCGAAGAAAAAGTAATCGGTCAAGCAGAAGTTCGTCAAACGTTTAAAGTAACAAAAGTTGGAACAATCGCAGGTTGTTACGTAACAGACGGTAAAATTACGCGTGATAGTGGCGTACGTATTATCCGTGACGGCGTAGTAATTTTCGAAGGACAACTTGATACGTTAAAACGTTTCAAAGACGACGTAAAAGAAGTTGCACAAAACTATGAGTGTGGTATTACAATTGAGAGATATAATGATCTTAAAGAAGGGGACATCATTGAAGCGTACATTATGGAAGAAGTGAAGCGATGATTATCGCTTCACTCTCATTCGAGTGTATGATTTACGATGTGCATTCTTTAAAAGAGAAACGTGCAATTTTACAACGTGTGTTAACTCGTGTAAAACAGCGCTATAATGTAGCTGTTTCTGAAGTTGGGCACCAAGATGTATGGCAACGTACAGAAATTGCAATTGTTTCCGTATCCTCAAATCGTGTTATCTGTGAGAAAGAAATGAATCGTGTACTTGAGTACATCGATTCATTTCCTGAAATTGAACGTACAATAACACATTTGGAATGGTATTGAATGAGGTGAAGAGTTATGAAATTACGTGCGAACCGTGTGGGCGAGCAAATGAAAAAAGAATTAGGCGACATTATCAGTCGTAAAATTAAAGACCCACGTATTGGATTTGTTACAGTAACTGATGTACAAGTGAGTGGTGATTTACAAATTGCTAAAGTATATATTTCTGTTTTAGGTGATGAAGAACAGAAAGAAAATACTTTAAAAGGTTTAGCGAAGGCAAAAGGCTTTATTCGTTCAGAAATTGGCCAACGTATTCGTCTTCGTAAAACACCAGAAATTACCTTTGAGTTTGATGAGTCTATCGGATATGGTCATCGAATTGATACACTTTTACATGAAATTAATAAAGACGGTAAACGTGAAGAATAATGGATAGACATTTGTCTATCCATTTTTTCAATGCAAAATAAGTTTTGGATATTTACTACGAGAGAATTATGATGAGGTGAACATATATGGAAGGTGTAGTATTATTACATAAGCCAAAAGGCATGACATCACATGATTGTGTATTTAAATTAAGAAAGATATTGCGAGAAAAGAGAATTGGTCATACGGGAACATTAGACCCTGATGTAACAGGAGTATTACCAATTTGCGTTGGAAGAGCAACGAAAATTGCACAATTTTTAACAAGTGAAACGAAAACATATGAAGGTGAAGTAACATTAGGGTTTTCAACGACAACTGAAGATGCTTCTGGTGAGGTTGTTGAAACGAAAAATGTAGATCGTACTATTACTCGTAAGGAAGTAGAGAAAGTCCTTGCGGAATTAACAGGCACGATTGAACAAATGCCACCAATGTTCTCGGCTGTAAAAGTAAACGGGAAAAAATTATACGAATATGCAAGAGCAGGGCAAGAGGTGGAACGTCCAGTTCGTACAATTACAATTCATGAATTCATATTACTTGATGATCGTGAAGTTTTTGAAGGAGAAAATATTTCATTCCGTTTCCGTGTAACGTGTAGTAAAGGAACATATGTAAGAACGTTAGCTGTAATGATCGGGGAAAAACTTGGTTTCCCATCACATATGTCGCACCTTATAAGAACGGCATCTGGTGAATTTTTATTAGAAGATTGCATATCATTTGAAGAAATTGAAGAAAACGTGCAAAATGGAACAGTAGAGTCTATCTTCATTTCAATTGATGAAGCATTAAGTAAGTTTCCAAAAATGGTTGTAGATGAAAAGCAAGCAGAGAAAATAAAGAATGGTATGTTCTTAAAAAATGAATTAGAAATAACAGCACCATTTATTACAGTGTTTGATAAAAATGATCGTTGCTTAGCAATTTATGAACATCATCCGAAACATCCTGGTATGTTAAAGCCGATGAAAGTACTTGTGAATAATCAAGAACTAAAGCTATAATGAATTATTGGAAGGATTATTACAGAAAAAGGTGAATTCAAGCGTGAAACTTATTCATTTAACTCATCCACATGAACAAAATAAATTAGAATTACCACCTACTGTAATGGCATTAGGATTTTTTGATGGCATTCATTTAGGACATCAATGTGTAATTCGAACTGCGAAAAAAATAGCGGACGACCGAGGATATAAAAGTGCAGTTATGACATTTCATCCTCATCCATCTGTTGTTTTAGGAAAAAAGGATGCGCATGTGGAGTATATTACACCGATGCGCGATAAAGAAAAAATAGTCGAAAGCTTAGGAATCGATATATTATATGTAATTAAATTTGATGAATCATTTGCAGGGTTATTACCGCAACAATTTGTAGATGATTATATTATTGGTTTAAATGTAAAGCATGTAGTAGCAGGGTTTGATTATTCATATGGACGTTTAGGAAAAGGAAAGATGGAGACTTTACCATTTCATGCAAGAGGGGAGTTTACACAGACTGTGATTGAAAAAGTTGAATTTCAAGAAGAGAAAGTAAGTTCTACAGCATTACGAAAGTTAATTCGAAATGGCGAAATGGAGCAAATTCCATCTATTTTAGGTAGAGCCTATACTGTAGCGGGAACAGTTATACACGGCGACAAACGTGGACGTCAAATTGGTTTTCCAACAGCTAATGTAGGTTTAAGTGATGAGTATTTATTGCCACCTGTAGGTGTTTATGCAGTGAGATTAAAAGTTCACGGTGAATGGTACGATGGTGTATGTAATATTGGATATAAACCGACTTTTAAAGAAGATGAGCGTCAATTATCAATTGAAGTGCATTTATTTGAATTTAACAAAGATATATACGATCAAAATGTTACAGTAGAGTGGCATATGCGTATAAGAGCAGAAAAGAAATTCAACGGTATCGATGAGTTAGTTGAACAAATCGCAAAAGATAAGAAAACAGCCCAAGAATATTTTGTGAGCGAAAAGAATATACTTGCTTTTTCAAATGAAAAGTAGTATTCTATGTTATGTACTTTATGACAACCATTGCTTGGCATTGCGACTCACCGACGCTTGCTAGGTAATTGGGGGTTTAATTAATAGGAGGTGAAATAGGATGGCTTTAACACAAGAGCGTAAAAATGAAATCATTGCACAATTTAGAACTCATGAGACTGATACTGGTTCTCCAGAGGTTCAAATTGCTGTCCTAACGGAGCAAATTAACACTCTAAACGAGCACTTACGTACTCACAAGAAAGATCATCATTCACGTCGTGGTCTATTAAAGATGGTTGGTAAACGTCGTAACTTACTAACTTACCTTCGTAATAGCGATATCACACGTTACCGTGAATTAATCACAAAGCTTGGCTTACGTCGATAGTCAAAGAAGCGGGAATATTCCCGCTTTTTTGTTAGGTAAAAATATATCTTCTACGCTTTATAGCTTACTTAATTTTAGGCAATACTAGAGGTAGAATATTGTGATATACTATCCATTTACATAGAAGAATTGAATACTTTAAATTGAGAGGGGTACTTAAATGAGTCAAGAAAAGCAAGTCTTCTCGATAGATTTAGCTGGTCGCCAGCTAACAGTTGAAACTGGTCAGCTTGCAAAACAAGCGAACGGAGCAGTATTAGTAAGATATGGCGATACAGCGGTTCTATCTACAGCAACTGCATCAAAAGAAGCAAAAAATGTAGATTTCTTCCCACTTACAGTAAACTATGAAGAGCGTTTATATGCAGTCGGAAAAATTCCTGGCGGTTTCATTAAACGTGAAGGTCGTCCAAGTGAAAAAGCAATTTTGGCAAGTCGTTTAATCGACCGTCCAATCCGTCCACTTTTCGCAGATGGTTTCCGTAACGAAGTACAAGTTGTCAGCATCGTAATGAGTGTTGATCAAGATTGTTCTTCTGAAATGGCAGCTATGCTTGGTTCTTCATTAGCGTTATCGATTTCAGATATTCCATTTGAAGGTCCAATCGCGGGTGCAACAGTTGGTCGTATTAACGGCGAATTCGTTATCAACCCAACAGTAGAACAGCAAGAACAAAGTGATATTCACCTTGTTGTAGCTGGTACGAAAGATGCAATTAACATGGTTGAAGCAGGAGCAGATCAAGTGCCTGAGGAAACAATGTTAGAAGCAATTATGTTTGGTCATGACGAAATTAAACGTCTAATTGCATTCCAAGAAGAGATTGTACAAGCTGTAGGTAAAGAGAAATCAGAAGTGAAACTTTATGAAGTTGACGCTGATCTTAACCAAGCTGTACGTGAAATGGCTGAAGAAGATATGCATTCAGCAATTCAAGTACATGAGAAACATGCACGTGAAGATGCAATTAACGAAGTGAAAAAGCGTGTTATTGAGCATTACGAAGCGCAGGAAGCTGACGCTGATACATTAGGACAAGTAAATGAGATTTTATATAAAATTGTAAAAGAAGAAGTACGTCGTCTTATTACAGTTGAAAAAATCCGCCCAGATGGCCGTAAAGGTGACGAAATCCGTCCATTAGCATCAGAGGTTGGCATTTTATCTCGTACACACGGTTCTGGTTTGTTCACTCGTGGACAAACACAAGCATTAAGTATTTGTACATTAGGTGCATTAGGCGATGTGCAAATTTTAGATGGTCTTGGTGTAGAAGAATCAAAACGCTTTATGCACCATTACAATTTCCCATCATTTAGTGTTGGTGAAACTAGACCAATGCGTGGACCAGGTCGTCGTGAAATCGGTCACGGTGCACTAGGAGAACGCGCACTTGAGCCTGTAATTCCATCTGAAAAAGATTTCCCATACACAGTACGTCTTGTATCTGAAGTTTTAGAATCAAATGGTTCTACTTCACAAGCAAGTATTTGTGGTAGTACTTTAGCAATGATGGATGCTGGTGTTCCACTTAAAGCTCCAGTTGCAGGTATTGCAATGGGTCTAGTTAAAACTGGTGAGCATTACACAATTTTATCTGATATTCAAGGTATGGAAGATCATTTAGGTGATATGGACTTTAAAGTAGCAGGTACAGCACAAGGTGTAACTGCACTACAAATGGACATTAAAATCGATGGTCTATCTCGTGAAATTTTAGAAGAGGCATTACAACAAGCGAAAGTTGGTCGTGTGCACATTCTAAATCATATGTTATCTGTTATTCCAGAGCCACGCACTGAATTATCAGCGTACGCTCCAAAGATTATTACAATGACAATTAATCCAGATAAAATCCGTGACGTTATCGGACCGAGCGGTAAACAAATCAATAAAATTATTGAAGAAACTGGCGTTAAAATTGACATCGAGCAAGATGGCACAGTATTCATTTCTTCAATAAACCAAGAAATGAACGACAAAGCTAAGAAAATTATCGAAGATATCGTTCGCGAAGTACAAGTAGGTGAAATCTACGAAGGAAAAGTGAAACGTGTTGAGAAATTCGGTGCTTTCGTTGAATTATTCAGCGGTAAAGATGGATTAGTTCACATTTCTGAACTTGCACTTGAGCGTGTAGGTAAAGTAGAAGACGTTGTAAAAATCGGTGACGTAATTACGGTTAAAGTTATCGAGATTGACAAGCAAGGTCGTGTTAATCTATCTAGAAAAGTATTGCTAAAAGAAGAGCAAGAAAAAGAAGCTGCTAAAGAAGAAAACAAACAAGAGCAGCAATAAGCGAAAGCCAGTTTAACTGGCTTTTTTTGTTATGTAAAAATATGATTTATATATATTTTTATGTCAGTATAGGTATAGTTTTCATTATAACGCTCAAATTAACAAAGATAAGAAGAAAAATGTTTTTTTATATAGTTAATTTGGGAGGGTTTATATGAAAGTTCGTATATTGGCATACATATGTATATTTTCTTTATATGTCAGTTTAGGCTCTTATTCTGTTTTTGCACAGGATAACTTATATGAAGAAATTCAAAAGCATGCAAAACAATATGAGATTGCACCTCAAAATGCGATGATTGATAAGATATGGAAAGCAACACCAGGATATAATGGAAGACAAGTTGATATGGAAGCATCCTATAACAATATGAAGAAGCTAAAGGAATTTGATCAAAAACACCTTGAATTTAAGGAAGTATCACCGAGTGTCCACTTAGAAGATTTATCACCTGCTCCAATTTATAGGGGGCATCCGAATAAAAAGATGGTGGGATTAACAATAAATGTGGCATGGGGAAACGAGTATTTGCCTCGTATATTAGAAATATTGAAAAAGCATGATGTGAAGGCGACTTTCTTTTTAGAAGGACGTTGGGTGAAAGAAAATTTACGATTTGCAAAAATGATTGTCGATGCAAATCAAGAAGTCGGAAATCATTCTTATACGCACCCTAATATGAAAACGCTATCGTCTGATGAAATACGAGAGCAGTTACAAAAAACAAATCGAATGATTGAAGCTGCTACGAATCAAAAGGTGAGATGGTTTGCCCCGCCGAGTGGAAGTTTTCGGGATGAAGTCGTGAAAATCGCTGATGATTTCCAAATGGGAACGATTATGTGGACTGTCGATACAATCGATTGGAAGCGACCTGAGCCAGATGTACTATTGCAGAGAGTAATGAGAAAAATACACCCAGGTGCTATCGTATTAATGCATCCTACTTCGTCAACGGCAGAAGCATTAGATACAATGATTAAAAAATTGAAGGAACAAGGATATAAAGTAGGGAATATAACAGAATTACTGGATGAAAAACGTGTGGATTAAATACATTTGCATGACATTCATCCTTAAACTTGTTATCATTAAATAATAGCACTTATTTAGAGAAACTGGCAGTAGGAGGAAAGTTTTTGATTAAAAAATATACTTGTAAAAATGGTGTAAGAATAGTTATGGAGAATATACCAACTGTAAGATCGGTTGCGATTGGTATTTGGATCCATGCGGGATCAAGAAATGAAAATGAAAAAAATAACGGGATTTCTCACTTTTTAGAGCATATGTTCTTTAAAGGGACAGAAACACGTAGTGCACGCGAAATTGCAGAATCATTTGATAGTATTGGTGGGCAAGTGAATGCTTTTACTTCAAAAGAGTACACTTGTTACTATGCAAAAGTGCTAGATGAACATGCTAAATATGCTTTAGATGTATTAGCTGACATGTTCTTTAATTCAACATTTGATGAAGAAGAATTGAAAAAAGAGAAGAATGTCGTATGTGAAGAAATTAAAATGTACGAAGATGCTCCAGACGATATTGTGCATGATATGTTAACGAAAGCAACATATGAAACGCATCCGCTTGGATATCCTATTTTAGGAACAGAAGAAACACTTGATACGTTTACAGGTGATACGCTACGCCAATATATTAAGGATCATTATACACCTGAAAATGTAGTTGTTTCAGTTGCAGGAAATATTGATGAAGCCTTCTTACAAACGGTAGAGCAATATTTCGGTAGTTATGAAGGAACAACAAATCGTGAACAAGTACATAGTCCAATTTTCCATTTTAACAAAGTAGCACGTAAAAAGGAAACAGAACAAGCTCATTTATGTTTAGGATATAAAGGCTTACAAATGGGACACGAAGATATTTATAACTTAATTGTATTAAATAACGTTTTAGGCGGTAGTATGAGTAGCCGTTTATTCCAAGAAGTACGTGAGCAACGTGGGTTAGCTTACTCAGTATTTTCTTACCATTCTTCTTATGAAGATACAGGTATGTTAACACTGTATGGTGGAACAGGTAGTCAACAATTAGATACACTGTATGAAACAATGCAAGAAACATTAGAAACATTGAAAAATACAGGTATTACAGAAAAAGAGCTTATTAATAGTAAAGAGCAATTAAAAGGAAACTTAATGTTAAGTTTAGAAAGTACGAATAGTCGTATGAGCCGTAATGGTAAAAATGAATTGCTACTTCGTAAGCATCGTTCACTTGATGAGATTATCGAAAGTGTAAACACTGTAACAAAAGAAAATGTAGATGGGTTAATTCGTAACATGTTTACAGATGAATTCTCTGCAGCATTAATTAGTCCAGATGGAAAACTTCCAAAAGGAATAAAACTATAATCAACTTTTACGATGTATCTGAAAATAACCTTCTCTCTTTTTAAATGAGAGAAGGTTATTTTTTTTATACATATAGAATAGGTACTAATTATAGACAATGCAAATGAAAAATTTAGTAGGGGAGTGGAGTGAGTATGCGATTAAGTGAATTAAGCGGTAAAGAGGTTGTAGATATAGAAAAAGCGGAAAAAATGGGAGCCTTAGGTTATATGGATTTAGAGATTAATGAGAAAGACGGACAAATACAAACACTTATAATACCTGTAGGGAAGTGGGGAGGTTTTAAAAAGGAACCACAAGAAGTAAGAGTGGCATGGAGTCAAATAAAGAAAGTCGGACACGATATGCTTCTTTGTGATAGTATAGATCGTTCAAATTCGGAGTGAAGGATGGCCATTTTGGTCATCTTTTTTTGTATCTACATAGAAACCTGATAAATCATATGTGCATTTGGATTTTCAATCACCATAAACTCGTACATTACATATGATGTGGAGGAAAAAGAAAAAGTAGGCACTTTTCTTATAAATGACAGAAAAAGAAGGTGAATTAGGGAATGTTGACTGAGATGCATATTGCTGTCATAGGAGGAGATGCAAGGCAGCTAGAAGTAATTCGTAAGCTAGTTGAATTGGATGCGAAACTTTCTTTGATAGGTTTTGATCAGTTAGATCATGGTTTCACAGGGGCAGCAAAAGAAAGTATACAAAATTTAGATTTCACTTCTGTAGACGCAATTATTTTGCCGGTTGCCGGTACAAATGCCAAAGGAGAAGTAGATACTATTTTTTCAAATGAAAAAGTTTCAATAACGAAAGAACAAATTGAAAATACACCAGAACACTTTACTATATATTCAGGTATTGGTACACCTTACTTGGAAAATCTCGTATCTACTACGAATCGAAAACTTGTTAAATTATTTGATCGTGATGATGTAGCAATATACAATTCTATTCCAACGGTAGAAGGTACATTAATGATGGTAATTCAACATACCGACTATACAATTCATGGGTCCAATGTAATGGTTCTAGGATTTGGGAGAACAGGAATGAGTGTTGCGAGAGCATTTCAATCATTAGGAGCCCATGTCAAAGTTGGAGCAAGACGATCTGAACATATTGCACGTATTACAGAAATGATGTTTTCTCCTTTTCATATGCAAGACATAGAGAAAGAAGTAGGAAATATCGATATTGTAATTAATACGATTCCGCATCTCGTTGTAACAGCGAATGTTATTGCAAAAATGCCAGCTCATACGTTAGTGATTGATTTAGCTTCTAAACCAGGCGGTACTGACTTTAGATATGCGGAAAAAAGAGGAGTCAAAGCATTGCTAGCACCTGGATTACCAGGTATTGTTGCCCCAAAAACGGCTGGGCAAATTTTAGCAAATGTTCTTTCTCAGTTATTAGCAGCAGATGCAATTGCAAAGGAGGAGGAAAAGAAATGAGTTTGAAGGGGAAACGAATTGGTTTCGGATTTACAGGTTCACATTGTACGTACGAAGAAGTAATGCCTCATTTAGAAAAATTAATTGCTGAGGGAGCAGAAGTACGTCCTGTTGTTTCTTACACTGTTCAATCAACAAATACTAGATTTGGAGAAGGAGCAGAGTGGATTAAGAAGATTGAAGAAATAACAGGTTTTAAAGCAATTAATTCAATCGTTGGTGCAGAACCACTAGGACCTAAAATTCCACTAGATTGTATGGTAATTGCACCACTAACAGGGAATTCTATGAGTAAATTTGCAAATGCAATGACAGACTCTCCAGTATTAATGGCAGCGAAAGCGACGTTAAGAAATGGCAAGCCTGTCGTATTGGCTGTTTCGACGAATGATGCTCTAGGGCTTAATGGAGTAAATCTCATGCGCCTAATGGCAACAAAAAACATCTACTTCGTCCCATTCGGCCAAGATGCACCAGAGAAAAAACCGAACTCAATGGTAGCTCGCATGGAGCTGCTGGAAGATACAGTGTTAGAAGCGCTGCAAGGGAAGCAATTGCAACCGGTGGTCGTAGAAAAATTCAGATATATGAATTAAAAAACGAAAAAAAACGGACAATTTTTGATGAAACCATCATTCTTACTGTAGAATATGATAAAATTAACGTTATTAAGATTAGAAGGGGTATTGTATACTCCTTCTGATTCTAAGTTATAGAAGGATTGGTATCTAGAAAGGGGCATAGTGATGGAAAAGCAAAAAACTTTTCATGTCGCTGTAGTTGGAGCAACCGGCGCAGTTGGTGAACAAATGTTAAATACTTTAGAGAAACGAGAATTTCCAATCGGGAAATTAACGTTACTTTCATCTAAACGATCTGCAGGTAAGAAACTTGTATTTAAAGGCGAAGAATTTACAGTTCAAGAGGCAACTCCTGAAAGCTTTGAAGGAGTAGATATCGCACTATTTAGTGCTGGTGGATCTGTATCGAAACAATTAGCGCCAGAAGCAGCAAAACGCGGTGCGATTGTTGTTGATAATACAAGTGCATTCCGTATGACAGAAAACGTGCCACTTGTTGTACCTGAAGTAAATGAAAACGACTTAAAAGAACATAATGGTATTATTGCAAATCCAAACTGTTCTACAATTCAAATGGTAGTAGCTCTTGAGCCAGTTCGTCAGCAATATGGTTTAAAACGAGTAATCGTTTCCACATATCAAGCTGTATCAGGTGCTGGTGCGGCAGCTATTGAAGAACTGCATGAACAATCACAAGCAATCTTAAATGGCGAAGAAGTTAAGGCAAATGTTCTTCCTGTATCAGGTGATAAGAAGCATTTCCCAATTGCTTTTAATGCGATTCCACAGATTGATAAATTCCAAGATAATGGATTTACGTTTGAAGAAATGAAAATGATTAACGAAACGAAAAAAATTATGCATATGCCTGAATTAGAAGTAGCGGCAACATGTGTACGTTTACCAGTTGTATCAGGACACTCTGAGTCTGTTTACATCGAAGTAGAAAAAGAAGGCGTAACAGTAGCAGAATTAAAGAGCTTACTTGCAAATGCGGAAGGTATTGTTCTGCAAGATAATCCAGAAGAGCAGTTATATCCAATGCCAGCTACTGCAGTAGGTAAAAACGAAGTATTCGTTGGAAGAATCCGTAAAGATTTAAATAACGATAAAGGATTCCATCTTTGGGTCGTATCTGATAACTTATTAAAAGGCGCTGCATGGAATTCTGTTCAAATTGCAGAGCGCTTAGTAAAATTACAATTAGTGTAAACGGCTAAGAGAAGGTGCAAAATATGAAAATAATTGTTCAAAAATTTGGTGGCACATCAGTACGTGATGACAATGGACGTAAGCATGCGCTTCATCATATAAAAAAATCATTAGCTGCTGGTTATAAAGTAGTTACTGTCGTATCTGCTATGGGCCGTAAAGGTGAACCATATGCAACGGATACGTTATTAAGTCTTGTAAATCAAGAGGAATCTACTATTTCTAAACGTGAGCAAGATTTATTATTATCATGCGGAGAGTTAATCTCTGCAATTGTTTTCTCTAATATGTTGAATGAGAACGGTATAAAAGCAGCAGCATTAAATGGTGCACAAGCTGGTTTTGTAACGAATGATGACTTTACGAATGCAAAGATTATTGAAATGAATTGCGATCGTATACATGAAGAGTTAGAAAATGTAGATGTAATCGTCGTTACAGGATTTCAAGGGCAAACGAAAAAAGGTGATACGACAACACTTGGACGCGGAGGTAGTGATACTTCAGCTTCAGCATTAGGTGTTGCACTTCATGCTGAATATATCGATATATTCACTGATGTAGAAGGTGTTATGACTGCGGATCCTCGTATTGTAAAAGATGCACGTCATCTTCAAACTGTAACGTATAACGAAATTTGTAACATGGCTTATCAAGGTGCGAAAGTCGTTCATCCACGTGCAGTTGAAATTGCGATGCATGCAAAAGTGCCACTTCGTGTACGTTCTACGTATTCTGAAAGTGAAGGTACTCTTATTGCAGCATACGATGGTGCTACAAAAGGGCAGGATGTAGAAGAACGTCCTGTTACAGGTATTGCCCACGTATCGAACGTAACGCAAATTAAAGTACTTGCAAAAGAAACGGCATACGACATACAGCAGCATGTATTTAAAGAAATGGCAAACGAAGGCATTAGTGTTGATTTAATTAACATTTCTCCTACTGGTGTAGCTTACACAGTAAATGATAATGTATCAGCTCGTGCTGTCGAAGTGCTAAAACAACTTGGATATGAGCCAATTGTGACAGAACATTGTGCGAAAGTATCTATCGTTGGAGCTGGAATGGCAGGCATCCCAGGGGTTACTGCAAAAATCGTTACAGCTTTAGCGGAAAAAGGCATTCAAATCCTGCAATCGGCAGATAGTCATACAACAATTTGGGTTCTTGTAAAAGAAATTGATTTAGTGGAGGCTGTAAATGCATTACATAGTGCGTTTGAGCTTTCAAAAGAAAAGCAACTGGAACAATAAGGAGTGAGACCATGATAGATTTTGGGACAATTGCAACCGCGATGGTAACACCGTTTGATATAAACGGGAATATCGATTTTGCAAAGACAACGAAATTGGTAAATTATTTAATTGATAACGGTACAACAGCAATCGTGGTAGGAGGAACGACAGGAGAATCTCCTACATTAACTTCAGAAGAGAAAGTAGCGTTATATCGCCATGTCGTATCTGTTGTCGATAAAAGAGTGCCCGTAATCGCTGGAACAGGTAGCAATAATACGCATGCTTCTATTGACTTAACTAAAAAGGCAACAGAAGTTGGAGTGGATGCAGTAATGCTAGTAGCACCGTATTATAACAAACCGAGTCAAGAAGGAATGTATCAGCATTTTAAAGCAATTGCTGAAAGCACGCCGCTTCCGGTTATGCTATATAACGTTCCAGGACGATCTATTGTACAAATCTCCGTTGATACAGTTGTTCGTTTATCAGAAATAGAAAACATTGTTGCTATTAAAGATGCCGGCGGCGATGTGTTAACAATGACAGAAATCATTGAAAAAACAGCGGACGACTTTGCGGTATACAGCGGTGATGACGGTTTAACGTTACCAGCTATGGCAGTTGGAGCGAAAGGTATCGTTTCGGTAGCCTCTCATGTTATCGGAAACGAAATGCAAGAAATGATTACAGCATTTCAATCAGGAGAATTTAAGAAGGCACAAAAATTACATCAATTACTTGTAAGAGTAACTGATTCATTATTTATGGCGCCAAGTCCAACTCCAGTAAAAACAGCGTTACAAATGGTTGGATTAGATGTAGGTTCTGTACGTTTACCACTTCTTCCATTAACAGAAGAAGAAAGAGTAACGTTACAATCTGTAATGCAATCTATCCCTCGTTAATAAAAAATGACCTAGTGTAGAACTAGGTCATTTTTTATTATATGCAAATCTTTTTCTCGTTTTCTCACCTATATGTGTTCTTATAAGAATATTAATCGCTTCTTCATTATGTGTATAAGAAAATAATCGTACTCCTTTAACCGAGTCAAAAAATGATAGATATTATGGAATAAACGTAATAAACTACGGTGTTTGTTTTTAGAGAAATCCCCTCAAATTTGACGTAATTCATAAAAAAACTCCATTTTGTAAGTGTTTTTGTTGGATTCTAGAAAAATAAATCTTGAAACTCTCTATTATGAAATGAATTTAGCGTATGTATGGCTAGTTCTTCAAAATAATATGGAGTATAAAATCGAAGTAAATATAAAGGAAATACCTTCGATACTTTTGTTGTCATTCCGTTCTTTTACTCTTTCTTTCGCACGATTTAACTTGTGTTCTATTTCTTGTATCAGGTATAATATGGCTAAGTAGCTTAGTACGGGTATGCTTAGCAAAATTGGGAAAAATTATAATTTAATTAAATTTTCATATCATATCGAATAAGATATTTGATTTATATAATGAAAGAGAGGTGAAACCTGGTTTAAAAAATAAACAAGGACATGATATCGCATAACGGTAAGGACATTCGTCTTGGACGGTGAAAATATGGTGGTTGTAGAGTTTCCCCTGGTGTCTCTGCAATTTTAGTGAAATCAGTGTTTGCAAGATTTTTAAACCAGGCAACAACATGAAGAGAAAAGAGAATGAGTCTGTTAAAGTATTTGCTCTTGGTGGAGTAGGTGAAATCGGGAAAAACATGTACTGTGTTGAAATTGATTCTGAAATCTTTATCGTAGATGCAGGGTTAATGTTCCCGGGAGATGAAATGTTTGGAATTGATATCGTTATTCCTGATATTACATATTTAGTGGAAAATCAAGAGCGAGTAAAAGGTTTATTTATTACTCACGGTCATGAAGATCATATTGGTGGAATTGTGTATGTACTTCGTAAATTATCTATTCCAGTCTATGCAACGAAATTAACAGTAGGACTTATACAAGAAAAACTTGGTGAAGCGGGCATGTTAGGCCGTGTAGACCTAAAAACAATCGATTCAAATTCAACAGTAGAATTTAACACTACAACGGTGTCATTCTTCGGAACGACACATAGTATTCCGGATTCTGTTGGCGTTTGTTTCCATACATCAAAAGGTGCAGTCGTATATACGGGAGACTTTAAATTCGATCAAACTCCAATTGGAAATAGTGGAGCAGACCTTGGGAAAATGGCGCAAATCGGAAATGAAGGCGTACTTTGCTTATTATCTGATAGTACAAACGCAGAGCGCCCAGGTTATACAGGTTCAGAAAAAGAAGTTGGTGTAGAAATCTCTAAAGTGTTCTATGGCGCAGAAGGTCGTATTATCGTTGCTTCATTTGCATCAAATGTACATCGTATTCAACAAGTATTTGATGCAGCTGCTGAAACAGGGCGAAAAGTAGCGGTAGTAGGACGTAGTATGGTGAAAGTAGTAGACATTGCAAGACGTCTTGGTTATTTAGATGTTCCAGAAGGTATGGTTATTTCATTACAAGAAGTAGACAACTTCCCAGAGAAAAAGGTAGCTATTTTAACGACAGGTAGTCAAGGTGAACCGATGGCTGCTCTATCTAGAATGGCAAAACAAGCACATAAACAAATTTCAATTCGTAAAGGTGATACTGTTATCATTGCTGCTTCGCCAATTCCGGGTAATGAAATATCTGTATCAAAAATTATTGATTTGTTATTTAGAGCTGGAGCTGAAGTTGTTTATTACGGCGAAAGAAAAGTTCACGTGTCAGGTCACGGTAGCCAAGAAGAATTAAAATTAATGTTAAATTTAATGAAACCAAAGTACTTTGTACCCGTACATGGTGAGTTCCGTATGCAAAAAGCGCATGCATATTTAGCTGAAGATGTAGGTATTACAAGAGAAAATATCTTTATCGTAGAAAAAGGCGATGTAATTGCTTTTGGTGACGATGAAGCGAACTTAGTCGGTAAAGTACAAGCTGGTAATGTTTTAATTGATGGATTAGGTGTAGGTGACGTTGGTAATATCGTTCTTCGAGATAGAAAGATGTTATCTCAAGATGGAATACTAGTAGTTGTTGTAACGCTTGGTAAAGATGAAAAGAAAATTATCTCTGGTCCAGAAATCATTTCACGTGGTTTCGTATATGTTCGTGAATCAGAAGCGTTAATTGAACGTTCTACAGAGATTGTACGTATGATTGTTGAGCAGTCAATTAAAGAATATTCAATTGAATGGTCAATGTTAAAACAAAATATTCGTGAATTATTAGGGCAGTTCTTGTACGAAGAGACAAAGAGAAAACCTATGATTTTACCGATTATTATGGAAGTATAAAAAAGATCACCCTTATGGGTGATCTTTTTTCAGAGTGTTGGGAAACCCTTTAGGGGTTCCCAACACTCTGTAATCATTTTGATTTTAGCGAATAAAAACAACATAAAATAATAGAGTTTCAAAAAAATAGCCCTCCACCAGACCTTTTTTGGTCAGATGGAGGGCTATTTTTTTCATGTTTTGACAAGCTGCGGTGAGATAAGCCTGCATTTGGACAGACTTCAGCCCTCGAAATCGAGCATATCGATAGCCATGTAGTTCTTTGGCGTCTGCAAAGCTTCGCTCTATAGTTGAACAGCGTACTTTGTACAACTTTTTCCCTGTAACTGTTAGTTTGTTTTTTCTAGCGATATCCTTATATTTCTCCCATATATGATGAGTGATAACTTTTTGTTTTTGTTTCTTTGAAAAACATACCTCACGTAGCGGACAAACAGCGCAGTCTTCTGGCTTCGATTTATATTGACGATATCCTTCACGATCCGTTGTCGCATACTCTAAAATACACCCCATCGGACAAGCGAATGCATTCATTTCTTCTACATATTTAAATTGGCTTTTTGGTACTTCTTTATTTCTTTTTCCAAATCGGCGATACCCCATCACCATAAATATATTTCTCTCCGATAATTTCTTACAGATATAGCTCGTAAAATAGCCTGCATCAAGAGCTACAGCTTCTACTTTGAACCCGAATTTATCAATTTGAGCTTGGAGGCGTGCTAAATATGGCTCGGAATCTGCCATATTTCCAGCCGTTACATAGGTATCTGTAATAATATTGTACTTCGCATCAGTCGTACGATGGTCTAAGAAATGAAAACCGTTCGGTTTTCCATCTCTCATTAAAAATCCACTATCTGGATCCGTTGTACTTATACGAGTTTTTTTGGTAGGGGTATCACTTTCCTCTCTAGGTTTTAATTCTTTTTTCCATGTACCTTACGATCTTCGATTACCGCAGCTTCTAGCTCATCTATATAAAACTTTGCTTTTTCTTTTTTATATTTATGTACAAATTTATTTTTATTGGCATTGGCCTTAATGTGCGTAGAATCTGTCATTAGCGCACGTCCTCCCACCATCCGGTGCTCTGTCGCTTGCCTCACGATCTCATCAAAAATTTCTTCGAAAATATTTGTATGAATAAAGCGGGTACGGCGATTCCAACTGATTGTAGAATGATCTGGAATAGTATCTGATAGAGAAAATCCTAAAAACCAACGGTAGGCGATATTCGTTTTAATCTCTTTTTCCAATTGACGCTCCGAACGAATACCGTAAAAATATCCAATAAACATCATTTTAAATAAAACGATAGGATGGATTGACGGACGTCCATTGTTTTCACAGTAATAAGGGCGTAATTTCTCTTCAATAAAATCAAAACTAATTGTCGCTTCAATCGCACGAAGGAAATGATCTTGTGGAACCAACTCTTCTACAGAAACAGATACACGTTCATCACGATGATTTTTTAAAGCACCCATCATAAAAACTCTCTCCTTTTCCTCTTTTTTATCAGTGTTGACACATAAAAAGAGGTTCAGACACAAAAACAGGCTGTGGAGAAGACTTTCTCCACAGCCTGAAAAAAGATCACCCTTATGGGTGATCTTTTTTCTTTTTAACCCTATCGAATGAAATTTATAACTTAAGAAATAATAGTTATATACGAGTGAAAGGGGATGCGAAATGACAGAACGTGATCGATATACAAATGAAGAAAAAGAAGCTGAGCCAAAAGAAGCTGGAAAAGAGGCTTCGATAGTCGAAAAAATTCAACAGCTTGGACAGACAAATGTACCACAGATGAATGAATCACGTATTCATTGTTTAACGATTATCGGACAAGTGGAAGGTCATGTTCAATTACCACCGCAAAATAAAACAACAAAATACGAGCATATCATTCCGCAAATTGTTGCGATTGAACAAAATCCGAAAATTGAAGGTTTGCTTTTAATATTAAATACGGTTGGAGGTGACGTTGAAGCTGGGCTAGCAATTTCTGAAATGGTAGCTTCACTTTCAAAACCAACAGTATCTCTAGTTTTAGGTGGGGGACATTCCATCGGTGTACCGATTGCTGTTTCTACTGACTATTCGTTTATTGCGGAAACTGCGACGATGACAATTCATCCAATTCGTTTAACAGGTCTTGTCATAGGTGTGCCACAAACATTTGAGTATTTGGATAAGATGCAAGAAAGAGTCATTCGTTTTGTGACGAAGCACTCGAAAGTAACAGAAGATCGTTTTAAAGAGCTTATGTTTGCGAAAGGAAATTTAACGCGAGATATTGGGACGAATGTAATTGGTGGGGATGCAGTAAAGTACGGTCTTATAGATGATGTCGGCGGTATTGGAAATGCAATTCGAAAATTAAACGAATTAATAGATGTTCGTGCGGAAGATAGTACAGAAGGGACAATGCTACAATGATTTTATATACAATTATGCCAGAGCAACTTGTGTATCCGGCCGATTATTCACAATGTGAAAGTCAAAAAGTTGTAAATATAAATGGTGTGGAATTAATGGTTTCTGAAGAGGAACATGGATGTTATTCTATTGTACGTGTGCTAAGTACGGACCCACTTCACTATTTAGAGTTTGAGCCCGGTCAGAAAATAACCTTTTAGCAAAAAGAAGGATTTTGTTTAGAAGCTATGGTATAATATAAAAAACAAGACGGTTGAGCAGCCATGAGTAGGCTGCTTTCTTCTGTTTATTTAGCATTTTACAAGAAGTGTAAAAATAGAAGATATAAAGACCTGGAAAATAGAGAAAACAGACATATAAATAGAGCATTTTGAGGGGAGCTTTATTTATATGTAGAACGCGAGGTGAAGAAATGGCAAAACAAAAGCAAAGAGGGACGAAGGCAAAGGCAAGGCGTACGATAAAGCCAACTTTGTATTATGAAATTGTCGGTTTAACTCTTTTTGCACTTTCAATCATTACGATTTTACAGCTAGGCGTTGTAGGAAAATCGTTTGTGTTATTTTTTCGCTTCTTCTTTGGTGAGTGGTACATAATTGGTGTGTTAGGTGTAATAGCTTTATCGGTTTCCTTTGTTATAAAACGCGGATGGCCGAACCTTTTAAATAAACGATTAATTGGATTTTATTTAATTGTATTGGCGATATTAATGTTTAGTCATATTACATTATTTAACCTTCTTACAAAAGATGGAGCAGTGCAAAATACTTCTGTTATTGTGAGTACGAAAGATAACTTCTTTCTTGAAATGAAAAAGGGGCCAGATAGCGTTCATTTAGGTGGTGGTATGTTTGGTGCGCTTATGTTCGCAACATGTTACTTCTTATTTGACGAAGTAGGAGCTTATATCATTGGTATTATTCTAGTTATTCTCGGTATACTTTGTATAACAAATAAGCATATTGGAGAAGTGTTAGCGCCAGTTGGTAGAATTCTTAGAAGTCAATTTCAAGTGATGCAAGGGGATTATAAAGATTGGAGAGCTAAAAGAACGGCTGAACAAACAGAAAAGAAAAAAACAACAAGAAGCACAAGAAGCAAACGTGCTGCAGAACAAGAAGAAATTATTGAGCCGATGGAAGAAATCTCAATTGATCCTCCGATTATTTCGAATTTCACTGAGAATTATCCTGTAAATGAAGAAGAGGATAAACGAATTGAAGTAGAGCAAGAAGATTTGATTACTTCACCGTTTATTGAAGAGACTCCGCCAATTGAAGAGCCAAAGAAAAAGCGTGGAGAAAAAATTGTTGAATCGTTAGAGAGTGAAGCGCAAGCACCTCCTATGCAATTTTCCAATGTAGAAAATAAAGATTACAAGCTTCCTTCACTTGATATATTAAAATTTCCAAAGAATAAGCAAGTTACAAATGAAAATGCGGAAATTTATGAGAATGCTCGTAAATTAGAACGTACATTCCAAAGTTTCGGAGTGAAAGCGAAAGTAACAAAAGTACATAGAGGTCCTGCAGTTACAAAATATGAAGTGTATCCTGATATGGGGGTAAAGGTAAGCAAAATTGTCAGTTTAAGTGATGATTTAGCCCTTGCTTTAGCTGCCAAGGACATTCGTATTGAAGCGCCAATTCCCGGGAAATCAGCTGTAGGGATCGAAGTTCCGAACTCAGAAGTTTCGATGGTAACGCTGAGGGAAGTTCTTGATTCTAAGGCTAATAATCATCCGGAAGAGAAGTTGTTAATTGGTCTTGGTCGAGATATTACAGGTGAAGCTGTACTAGCCCGTTTAAATAAAATGCCCCATTTACTCGTAGCTGGTGCGACAGGTAGCGGGAAAAGTGTATGTATTAACGGTATTATTGTTAGTATTTTAATGCGTGCAAAACCACATGAAGTAAAATTAATGATGATTGACCCGAAAATGGTAGAGTTAAATGTATATAATGGTGTGCCTCATTTGTTAACGCCAGTTGTAACTGATCCGAAGAAAGCATCGCAAGCATTGAAAAAAGTTGTGAGTGAAATGGAACGTCGTTATGAATTGTTTGCTCATAGTGGTACACGTAACATTGAAGGATACAACGATTATATAAAAGAGCATAATAGTCAATCAGAAGCGAAACAACCCGAATTACCTTATATTGTAGTAATTGTGGACGAGTTAGCAGATTTAATGATGGTTGCTTCGTCTGATGTAGAAGATGCGATTATGCGTCTAGCACAAATGGCTCGTGCTGCTGGTATTCATTTAATTATTGCAACGCAACGTCCGTCAGTTGACGTTATTACGGGTGTTATTAAAGCAAATATTCCATCACGTATTGCATTCGCTGTATCTTCTCAAACAGATTCTCGTACAATTCTTGACGGTGGTGGTGCAGAGAAGCTATTAGGTCGTGGAGACATGCTGTTTATACCAATTGGTGCATCGAAACCTGTACGTGTACAAGGTGCATTTTTATCAGATGATGAAGTTGAGAGAGTTGTAGAATATGTTATTGGACAGCAAAAAGCACAATATCAAGAAGATATGATTCCGCAAGATGTTCCTGATACGAAGCAGGAAGTAGAAGATGAATTATATGATGAAGCGGTTCAACTTGTAGTGGAAATGCAAACAGCATCTGTTTCTATGTTACAACGTAGGTTTAGAGTAGGTTATACGCGAGCTGCTCGCCTAATTGATGCAATGGAAATGAATGGTGTAGTAGGTCCGTATGAAGGTAGTAAACCGAGAGAAGTGCTCATTAATGATGTACAAGAAAAAAGTTCTTAAAAAAAGCCTAATTGTTTTTACAATTAGGCTTTTTTATATAGTGTTTTTGTTATATACTATACTCAGCAATAAAGAAAGGGCTTACATTTAGGGGTGCTCTTTAGAATACGAATACTTTGATTATGTTTTATGTAAATGTTCGATATTTAATGCAGAAAAATGTTGGATTTTGTTGACACGTATGAGAGCAAGTGGTAAGATTACTTCGAAAAGAATCACTGCCTCATATAATCTTGGAGATAAGGTCCATAAGTTTCTACCTGGCAACCATGAATTGCTAGACTATGAGGGGAAAAGTGTGTAACAAAGGATGTAAAGGATCTTTGTGCCGAACTTTTTCTCGAAATGAGGAATGTTTATGGTGCAAAGTTTTTTTTATGCAATAAAGAGTGAAAATTTCATTAAAAAAAATTATTATTATTTATTCGACAATTACGCTTATTTTGGTGTTTAGTCATTTGTACTATGTTGTAAGTTGAAAAAAGAGAAAAGAAGTCTTACATCAGAGGTCGAATAATTGAAATGCGGGGGAGTCTTATGTCAGTAAAATCCGATAGTCGTCACCTATATCTACGGGTGATTGATCACATCAAAGAAAAAATTAAAGATGGGGCTTATAAAGAACGACAAAAGTTACCATCAGAGTTTGATTTAGCGAAAGAACTTGGCGTAAGTAGAGCGACTTTAAGGGAAGCGTTGCGTATTTTAGAAGAAGAAAATGTTGTCATTCGTAGACATGGTGTAGGGACATTTGTAAATGCAAAGCCATTATTTTCTTCTGGAATAGAACAACTTTCTAGTATTACAGATATGATTTCTAGTGTGGGGAAAACACCAGGAACAATCTTTTTATCATCATCTACTACAACTTTAACAGAAGAGGAAAAAGAGAAGTTTAATAGTGAAGATGGTTTTAATGCAGTGATGATTGAACGCGTGCGTACAGCAGATGGGGAACCTGTTGTGTATTGTATCGATAAACTTGCAAAAGAAATATTGCCAGATTTATCGGGTTACAATGAGGAATCATTATTAACGGTGATACATAATAACACACATAAGCGCATAACATATGCGGTTGCCCACATTGAGCCAATTGGCTATCACCCTAAAATCTCACCGATTTTAGAATGTGAGCCTGAAACAGCACTGCTTGTATTAAAACAAATGCACTATGATCAAAATGATGAGCCAATCTTATATTCTATCAATTACTTTAGAGCTGATAAATTTAGCTTCCACGTATTAAGAAAGCGTATGTAGGTAAATTCCTTTTTAGGGAGGTGACAGCAAGAAGTAAGGAACAGCAGCGTAAGAATAAATAAATATATATCATTTTTGGAGGGGTTTCTAGTATGAAGAAAAAAGCAGGCCTTTTATTATCATTAACATTAGCAGCAAGTACAGTTTTAGGTGCATGTGGTAACTCGGATAAGGCGAGCAGTGACAAGAAAGACACGAAAGACAATAAAGACTTCAAGGTTGGTCTTGTAACGGATGTTGGGGGCGTTGATGATAAGTCATTCAACCAATCTTCTTGGGAAGGGTTACAAAAGTTTGGTAAAGATAATGGTTTAAAAGAAAAGACAAATTATCGTTACCTTCAGTCTGAAAAAGAGGCTGATTATATTCCGAATTTAAAAAAATTCTCGAAAGATAAATATGATTTAACATTCGGAATTGGTTATAAATTAGAGGGTGCAATTAAAGAAGTAGCAAAAGAATCGTCAAAACAACAATTTGCAATCGTAGATACTGTTGTAGATGCACCGAACGTAACGAGCATTACGTTTAAAGATCATGAAGGATCATTCCTTGTAGGTGCGGTAGCAGCTATGTCAACAAAATCGAATAAAGTAGGATTTGTTGGTGGAATGAAAAGTGATTTAATTAGTAAATTTGAAAATGGATTTAAAGCTGGTGCAAAGGCAGTAAATCCAAACATTGAAATCGTATCTGAATATGCAGAAGCATTCGATAAGCCTGAAAAAGGTACAGTTCTTGCTTCAGCAATGTATGGTCAAGGCGTAGACGTAATTTATCATGCTGCTGGTGGTACAGGTAACGGTGTGTTCACAGAAGCGAAAAACCGTAAGAAAAAAGGTGAAAATGTTTGGGTAATCGGTGTTGACCGTGACCAACATCAAGAAGGTATGCCTGAAAATGTAACATTAACTTCAATGATTAAACGTGTTGATGTAGCAGTAGAAAAAGTAGCTAAAGAAGCAAAAGATGGGAATTTAAAAGGTGGGAAAATTGAAGAGTTTGGCTTAAAAGATGACGGTATTGGTATTTCAAAAACAACTGATAACGTGAAAAAAGTTAACCCTGAAATTTTAACAAAAGTAGAAGAGCTTGAAAAGAAAATTACAGCCGGTGAAATTAAAGTGCCAGCTACAGATAAAGAGTATAAAGAATACGAAGCTTCTCTAAAAAAATAAATAGAGAAATAGCAAAGGTTAGTTCATAGAACTAACCTTTGTATGTATAAAACTTCCGAATTGCTTAATAAGTTAATAGTGTAATAGGGAATGTTCCCTGTTAAAAGGAGGAACACAATGGAATACGTAATTGAGATGAATAACATTACGAAAGTATTCCCAGGCATTGTAGCGAATGATGATATTACGCTGCAAGTAAAGCAGGGTGAGATACATGCTTTACTTGGAGAAAATGGTGCAGGGAAATCCACATTGATGAATGTACTATTTGGTTTGTACCAACCAGAGCAGGGTGAAATTAAAATTAAAGGTAAACCTGTAAAAATTACAAATCCGAATATAGCAAATGACCTTGGTATTGGAATGGTCCATCAACACTTTATGCTTGTTCATAATTTTACAGTTACAGAGAATATTATTCTCGGAAATGAACCGAAGAAAAAAGGGAAAATTGCTGTTGAGGATGCTGCTAAAGAAATTCAAAAACTGTCTGAACAATACGGTTTGGCTGTAGATCCATATGCGAAAATACAGGATATTTCAGTTGGTATGCAACAGCGTGTGGAGATTTTGAAAACTCTTTACCGCGGTGCAGAAATTTTAATATTTGATGAACCGACAGCTGTGTTAACACCACAAGAAATTCATGAGCTAATTCAAATTATGAAAAAGCTTGTACAAGAAGGAAAATCTATTGTTCTTATTACACATAAGTTGAAAGAAATTATGGAAGTTTGCGATCGTTGTACGATTATTCGTAAAGGAAAAGGGATTGGAACGGTTGACGTTGCAAATACGGATGAAAATAAACTTGCAGAATTAATGGTCGGACGTCAAGTGAATTTTAAAACAGAAAAAATAGACGCGAAGCCAAAAGAAGATGTACTTTCAATTGCAAACCTTGTTGTTCACGATGCACGTCAACTACCTGCTGTAAAAGGCCTTGACTTAACTGTTCGTGCGGGGGAAATTGTTGGGATTGCAGGGATTGATGGAAACGGACAAAGTGAATTAATAGAAGCGATTACTGGTTTACGAAAAGTTGAGTCAGGTTCTATTGCAATTAAAGGAAAAGAAATAACAAATTGGCCTGTTAGAAGAATAACAGAAGAAGGAATTGGTCATATTCCAGAAGATCGTCATAAACACGGACTCGTTCTTGATTTTTCTGTTAGAGATAATATAGTTCTTCAAACGTACTATAAAAATCCGTTTTCAAAGAAAGGGATTTTAAATTTTAGCAAAATTACAGAAAAAGCAAAGGCTCTTATTGAACAGTTTGATGTACGTACACCTAGTGAGCAAACGTTAGCACGCGCTCTATCTGGGGGGAATCAACAAAAAGCAATTATTGCACGTGAAGTAGACCGAAATCCAGATTTATTAATTGCGGCACAGCCAACACGTGGTTTAGATGTAGGAGCAATTGAATTTATTCATAAGAGATTAATAGAGCAAAGGGATAAAGGAAAAGGTGTATTACTTTTATCATTAGAGTTAGATGAAATCTTAAATGTTAGCGATCGAATTGCTGTTATTTATGAAGGGGAAATTGTAGCAATAGTTGATGCGAAAGAAACGAATGAACAACAGCTTGGATTGTTAATGGCTGGAGGAACAAAGAAGGAGCAGGTGGGTACAAATGGCTAAAAAACTTTTAACAGAACGAACGATAAATATTTTAGTCCCAGTACTATCCGTTATTTTCGGCTTACTTGTAGGAGCGATTGTAATGCTAGTTAGTGGCTATGATCCAATTGTTGGTTATAGTGCACTTTGGACAGGAATGTTCGGCAGCGCAAGTGCGATTGGTGAAACGCTCCGTACAATGATACCGCTTATTCTTGCTGGCTTATCGGTCGCGTTTGCATTTCGTACAGGTTTATTTAATATCGGGGTAGAGGGTCAATTGTTAGTTGGTTGGCTTGCAGCGGTTTGGTTCGGTTATGCAGTCTCACTACCAGCGTTCCTTCATATTCCATTATCGATTTTATTTGCCGCATTGGTGGGCGGAATTTGGGGCTTCATTCCGGGATATTTAAAAGGGAAGTTTCAAGTGAATGAAGTTATTGTAACTATTATGATGAACTATATTGCGTTGTATGTAACGTATGACATCATTAAGCGTTTCTTACATGCGGGTAATGACAAAACGTATGATATTAAAGAGAGTGCGTCACTATCTTCAGACTGGCTTGCTTCTATTACTGACGGTTCACGTCTACACTGGGGAATTATTGTAGCAATTTTAATCGCTATTTTAATGTGGTTCTTATTAGATCGAACAACTTTAGGTTACGAATTAAAGTCTGTAGGATTTAATCAGCATGCTTCTCAATATGCAGGTATGAAAGTTTCTCGTAATGTAGTATTCTCTATGACAATTGCTGGTGCATTTGCGGGGATTGGTGGAGCGATGGAAGGATTAGGGACATTCCAGAGTATGACAGCGATGTCTTCGTTTACAGGAGTAGGATTTGATGGGATTGCCGTAGCATTACTTGGAGGGAATAATCCGTTTGGTATAATCCTTTCAGCTTTATTATTTGGTGGTTTGAAAAGTGCTTCCCCTCAAATGAACTTTGAGGCAGATGTACCGTCAGAGCTTATTAATGTAATTATTGCATGTATCATCTTCTTTGTTGCATGTAGTTATGTGTTAAGATGGGCGCTTACACGCATGAGCAAGGAGGGGAAATAAATGAGCTTTTTAGATATATTAGCCATTCTTGTGACGGGTACGTTATATACATCGGCACCTATCATTTTCACAGCACTAGGTGGTGTATTTAGTGAACGATCGGGTGTTGTAAATATCGGATTAGAAGGACTAATGCTATTTGGTGCATTTATTGGAGTTGTTACAAACTTATTAATGGGTGATACTTGGGGAACGATGACTCCATGGATTGCGTTATTATTTGCGGCAATTGGTAGTGGGTTATTTGCATTACTTCATGCGGTAGCTTCTATTACATTCCGAGCAGATCAAGTTGTAAGTGGTGTAGCCATTAACTTCTTATCTCTTGGTTTAACAGTATTTGCAATTAAGAAGATTTTTGATAAAGGGCAGACTGACTTTATTCAGTATCGTATTGAAAAGATTGATATTCCAGGCCTTTCGGATATTCCGGTTTTAGGGAAAATATTTTTCTCGAACGTACCAATAACGTCGTATATTGCCATTATTTTAGCATTCGTTGTTTGGTATGTTATTTATAAAACACCGTTCGGTCTTCGTCTACGTGCTGTTGGTGAACACCCAATGGCAGCGGATACGATGGGGATTAATGTATATAAAATGCGTTATATTGGAGTCTGTATTTCAGGAGTGTTTGCTGGAATCGGTGGAGCGATTTTTGCAATGTCAATTTCTAATAACTTCTCAGGGGCAACTATTACAGGACAAGGTTTCTTAGCTTTAGCTGCTATGATTTTTGGGAAGTGGAATCCACTAGGCGCATTAGGTGCAGCTCTATTCTTTGGTTTTGCGCAATCTCTAAGTGTAACGGGCGGAACAATTCCTGTATTAGATCAAATTCCAAGTGTTTTATTAACGATATTACCATATGTATTCACAATATTAGCGCTTGTTGGTTTTGTAGGTCGTTCTGAAGCTCCGAAAGCATTAGGAACTCCTTATGAAAAAGGAAAACGATAAGTATTTTATAAGTATAAAAAAGCTCGCACATTAGTGTGGGCTTTTTTACATAGAATATATTTAATACGGAATTTTACTATGTTCCTTACATATTAAAGTTTTTAGAAAGAATCATATGTAAGCATAATAAGGGAGAAAAGTTGATTTTTTATTTCTAAAAACTGTATATTGAAGAGGAATATTCCTATATACGTAAAGGAGGGCTATAAATGAAACTAATGGAACAACAACTACATGAGTTAGATGGTTTGCGCGTACATATTATTCCGACTGATAAATATAAAACGAATACCTTTGTATTTCGTTTTAAAGCGCCTTTAAATGAGGAGACGGTGACAGAGCGTACCTTATTGCCATACGTATTGCAAAGTGCGACAGAAAAATTACCTTCTGTAATTCGTCTTCGTCAATATTTAGAAGAATTATACGGATCTTCTTTAGCGGTAGATGTAAGTAAAAAAGGGGAAGACCATATTATCTCCATTTATGTAGACATTGCAAATGAAGTTTACTTACATGATGCACCACCGTTATTTGAAAAAGCGCTTTCTATGTTGTCAGATATTGTGTTACATCCAGCAACGGAGGGCAACGGTTTCCTATCTTCTATCGTAGAAAGTGAAAAAAGAGCACTGTTACAGAGAATTGAAGCCACTTATGACGATAAAATGCGTTATGCAAACGAGCGTTTAATTGAAGAAATGTGCAAAGTAGAACCGTATCGTTTAAGTGCAAATGGAAAAAAAGAGAGTGTTATGTCTATTACAAATGAAAGTCTGTATCAATATTATCAAAAGGTGTTAGCGGAAGATGAAATGGATCTATATATTATTGGTGATATTTCAGAAAACGCCGTTGATCTTGTAAGTAAGTATTTTTCTATTTCAGCTCGTCCAGTGAGAGAAAGAAATGTACTCCTTCATAGACGAAATAATGAAGAAAAAGAAGTTGTTGAAAAACAAGAATTAAAACAAAGTAAATTACACATCGGTTATCGTACATTTGTCACATATAAAGATGAAGATTATTTTGCATTGCAATTGTTCAATGGATTGTTTGGTGGCTTTTCTCATTCGAAGTTATTCGTAAATGTGCGTGAAAAAAATAGTTTAGCGTACTATGCAGCATCGCGCTTTGAAAGTCATAAAGGTTTATTATTTGTTATGTCAGGAATTGAAGCGAAAAATTATGAAAAAGCAGTTGAGATTATTAAAGAACAAATGCTTGCGATGCAAAACGGAGAGTTTTCTGAAGAAGAAATACATCAAACAAAAAGTGTCATCCAAAATCAAATATTAGAGGCAATTGATACACCACGTGGCTTTGTAGAAATGCTATATCATGGTATTATTTCAGATCGTACACGTCCAGTTGAAGAATGGCTTACAGGTATAGAAAGTGTGACAAAAGAAGAAATTGTAAAAGTTGCTAAAAATATTGAACTAGATACAATTTACTTTTTACAAGGAACGGAGGGAGAGTAAGTGGAGAAAATTGTTTATGAGCAATTAAAAGAAACACTCTATTATGAAAAACTTCCTAATGGATTAGATGTATATGTTTTACCGAAACAAGGATTTAATAAAACATTTGCAACGTTTACGACGAAATATGGTTCTGTAGATAATACATTTGTACCATTAGGGAAAGAAGAAATGATTCGTGTGCCAGATGGGATTGCACATTTTCTTGAGCATAAATTATTTGAAAAAGAAGATCATGATGCTTTCCAATTGTTTAGTAAACAAGGAGCATCGGCAAATGCTTTTACATCCTTCACACGAACAGCTTACCTTTTTTCAGGTACTTCAAACGTAGAACAAAATTTAAATACATTGCTAAACTTCGTACAAGAGCCCTATTTCTCTGAAAAAACGGTTGAAAAAGAGAAGGGGATTATTGGGCAAGAAATTCAAATGTATCAAGATAACCCAGATTGGCGTTTGTACTTTGGGTTAATTGATAGCTTATTTGTAAAACACCCAATTAAAATTGATATTGCGGGGACAATCGAATCTATTAGTAAAATTACGAAAGATTTATTATATGAATGTTATGAAACATTTTATCATCCGAGCAATATGTTATTATTTGTTGTGGGTGCAATTGATCCAGAGAAAACAATGGATTTAGTACGTGAAAATCAAGCGAAAAAAGATTATAAAAACCAGCCAGAAATTGTGCGTTCATTTGAAGAAGAACCAAATGAGGTAAATGAAAAGAAAAAAATTATTTCAATGCCTGTGCAAACACCGAAATGTTTAGTTGGTATTAAAGCGACTAATTTAAAAGAAAAGGGGCAAGCGCTTTTAAAACAAGAAATTGCGCTTACGTTACTTTTAGATTATTTATTTGGAAAAAGTTCTGTTCATTACGAAGCTTTATATAATGAAGGACTTATTGATGATTCATTCTCGTATGACTATACAGAAGAAAATAACTTCGGTTTTGCAATGGTTGGTGGTGATACGAAACAACCTGATGCATTGGCAGATCGTTTAAAAGATATTTTATTAAAAACAGATTATGATCAATTAGATGCGGCGGCATTAGAACGAGTGAAGAAAAAGAAAATTGGTGGTTTTTTACGCTCGTTAAATTCACCAGAATATATTGCAAATCAATTTACACGATACGCGTTTAATGAATCTAGCCTATTTGATGCATTGACTGTATTAGAAGGACTAACCGTTCAAGACTTACAAGAAGTAGCGGGATTATTGTTATCAGAAGAAAAAATGAGTGTTTGTCAGGTGTTACCGAAAAAATAAAATTTTAAAGATACCCTCATCTTATCATTGAAAAATTGTAAGATGAGGGTATTATTTAGTTGTGTGAAAATTGAACTTGTAGAGATAAGAGAGGGAATTTATGAAAAAGTATGCGTTAGTAACTGGAGGGAGCGGAGGGATTGGCTCTGCTATTTCGAAACAATTAATTCAAGATGGATATACAGTTTATGTTCATTACAATAACAGTGAAGAAAAGGTATTGGAATTGCAGAAGGCATGGGGAGAAGTTATCCCTGTTCAAGCTAATTTAGCTTCTAGTGATGGAGCAGAACGATTGTGGGGACAAATTGAACATCCTATTGATGTTATTGTATACGCAGCTGGGAAGAGTATTTTTGGACTAGTAACAGATGTAACAAACGATGAATTGGATTATATGGTAGAACTTCAAGTGAAGAACGTATATAAATTACTTTCTATGGCACTTCCGCCTATGATCGGGAGAAGAAGTGGTAATATTGTAATTGTTTCATCTATATGGGGACAAATAGGGGCTTCTTGTGAAGTACTTTATTCAATGGTAAAAGGGGCGCAAAATTCATATGTGAAAGCTTTAGCGAAAGAAGTTTCTTTAAGTGGATTACGTGTGAATGCAGTAGCACCAGGAGCAATTGAAACGGAAATGTTAAGTGTTTTTTCTGAAGAAGATAAAATGGGAATTGCTGAAGATATACCATTAGGTAGAATAGGATTACCAGAAGAAGTAGCGAAAACAGTTTCATTTCTCGTATCACCAGGAGCGTCTTACATAACTGGACAAATTATCGGAGTGAATGGCGGTTGGCACTGCTAAAAAATTCTTACATAAAAAATGAATAGTTGCACAAATTAAGGATGATTTTATTACTCAATAGTGAGGTGCTTAATTATGTCAGTATTAGATAATTTTGATCAGTGGAAGAGCTTTTTAGGAGAACGTTTAGAGCAAGCGCAAGACAAAGGTTTAGATGGCGGTGCGGTATCAGATATGGCATTTCGAGTTGGCGACTATCTTGCTAATGAAGTAGAAGGACGCAATGACCAAGAGAAATTATTAGCTGAGCTTTGGAAAGTTGCTGATGAACAGGAGCAACATACAATTGCAAATTTAATGGTTAAGTTCGTACAACATAAGTAAAAGTAGAGAGGAGATTCTCCTCTCTACTTTTTTTGTATAATAATTACACAGGATAGATTATACATTTAGCTTCCCTATTAGGGTGAAATCATATAATATAGTACGTAGGTGTAAAGTAAGCAAGGGGAGTGATCTTGGATGATTGAATGGTATTTTGAATATGAAATACATAAAAACCGACCTGGCTTGCTTGGTGACGTTTCTTCGTTAATCGGTATGCTCGGCATTAATATTGTCACAATTAATGGTGTAGATAATGCACGACGTGGGTTACTTCTTATGTGTGATAATCAAGAGCAAATCTCTAGACTTGAATCAATTTTAAATACGATGGATAACATAACGGTAACGAAATATCGTCCGCCCAAGCTAAGAGATAAGCTAGCGGTTAGGCATGGTAGGTACATACAACGAGATGCAGATGATAAGAAAACATTTCGATTTGTGCGTGATGAATTAGGCTTACTTGTAGACTTTATGGCAGAAATCATGAAAAAAGAAGGCCATAAACTAATTGGGATACGCGGAATGCCTCGTGTCGGAAAAACAGAATCCATTGTTGCTGCAAGTGTTTGTGCAAATAAAAGGTGGTTATTTGTATCATCTACTCTTATTAAGCAAACTGTTCGCAGTCAATTAATTGAAGATGAGTATAGCGATGACAATATTTTCATCCTAGATGGAATTGTGTCAACGAAGCGTGCTAACGAAAGACATTGGCAGCTCGTTCGTGAAATTATGAGATTGCCTGCAACGAAAGTTGTGGAACATCCTGATGTATTTGTGAGTCAGTCAGAATACACATTGGATGATTTTGATTATATTATCGAGTTGCGTAACGATTATGATGAAGAAATACAATATAATTTAGTAGATGAAATTGAGCAAGGTACGCAAAATAATTTCTCTATGTTTGACTTTTAAAGAAATATTGAGGTGTTAGTAGTGACGGAATTGGGACAAAAGCTGAAAGAAACAAGAGAAGCGAAAGGCTTGTCTATTGATCAGCTGCATGAGATTACAAAAATTCAAAAACGCCATTTAGTGGCAATTGAAGAAGGCAATTATGATGTATTGCCAGGAGCTTTTTATGCGCGTGCATTCATTAAACAATACGCAGATGCGGTTGGATTAAATGGAGAGGAACTGCTTGTAGAACATCAGAGTACGATACCACAATCTGAAAAGCGTGAAGTTCCACAAGTATCAACGGGACAAAAAACACAAGAAACAATGCAAAAATCTTCATCATGGCCAATTGCAGATCACATGCCGAAAATCTTAGTTGCGCTGTTAGTCATCGCAGTTGGAGTGGTAATCTGGTTTGTGTTTCAAGCGTTAACTGGAAAAGATGATGAAAAAGTTCCAAGCGCTCAAAGTGAGAAAATTGAAGTTCAAAAAGCGAAAGATTCTCCGTTAGATACGAAGAAAGATGAAGTGAAAGCGGAAGAGCCAAAAAAAGAGGAACCAAAGAAAGAAGAACCAAAGAAAGAGGAGCAACCAGCACAACCAACTGGACAGCAAGAAGTGAAAGTAGTTGGAACAACTGGAAAGGTATCTACTTTGGAAATTCATAATAATAAAACATTAGAACTGGAAATTTCAGCTAAGGGTACAAGTTATGTAGATGTTAAGGATGATGCGGGTAACGAAATTCTAAACACTACAGTACAAAGCGGTCAAACAGAGAAACGCGATGTATCAACATTAAAAGAAGTACGACTTAATATTGGAAGTGCACCGAATGTTGAAATTAAACTGAATGGCCAAGTGCTTGCTTTCCCGTTAGATCCACAAAAAGAATATCACCAAAGATTGGTGATTAAAAACCAAGGGATAGAGCAACCAGCACAATAACAGTCATCGCTTCGATGACTTTTTTTCGATGAACAAATGTTTTTGATATGATGGAGGAATAGCTGTGAATTTACCAAATAAAATTACAATATCTAGAATCTTCTTAATTCCAATTTTTATGGTAATTATGTTAGCGCCCTTTGATTGGGGTTCATACAAAATTGGTGATGTTGATTTGCCAATTCAACATTTAGTGGGGGCACTTATCTTTATCATTGCTTCAGCTACAGATTGGATTGATGGACATTACGCAAGAAAGTATAATCTTGTAACGAATTTAGGGAAGTTTCTTGACCCGTTAGCTGATAAATTGCTTGTTTCGGCAGCACTTATTACATTGGTAGAGATGCAATATGTACCGGCTTGGATTGTTATTGTAATTATCAGTCGTGAGTTTGCGGTAACAGGTTTACGTCTTGTACTTGCTGGAACAGGGGAAGTAGTTGCAGCAAACCAGCTAGGAAAAATTAAGACGTGGACACAAATTATTGCAATTGCAGCATATTTATTACACGATGTACCTTTAAATTTAATCCATATTCCAGTTGCAGATATCTTCATATGGATTGCATTAATCTTTACTGTTATTTCAGGATGGGATTATTTCTGGAAAAATAGAGCTGCTTTTGTAAACTCAAAATAGAAGTTTATGGGGGAATTGGGATGAATGCTGAGATTATTGCGGTTGGAACTGAATTATTACTTGGACAAATTGCAAATACAAATGCCCAGTTTTTATCTGAAAAGTTAGCTTCAATCGGAATTAACGTGTACTATCATACTGTTGTTGGTGATAATAATAAGCGATTGCAAAAGGCGATTGAAGCTGCGGAAGAACGTGCTGATATACTTATTTTTACAGGTGGATTAGGACCAACAAAAGATGATTTAACGAAAGAAACGATAGCTGCTAGTTTAGATGAAGAGCTTGTGTATGATGAAAAGGCATTAGCCTTAATAAGTAATTACTTTAAGCGTACAGGCCGTGAATTTACGGAGAATAATAAAAAGCAAGCGCTCGTTTTAAATGGAGCAACAGTATTTGCAAATGACCACGGTATGGCGCCTGGTATGGGGGTAAATAAGAACGGAAAAGTTTATATTTTATTACCAGGGCCGCCAAAAGAAATGAAACCAATGTATGTAAGTTACGTAGAGCCTTTTTTACGTAATTTTACAACAGGAGAAAACATTTATTCTCGTGTGCTTCGTTTCTTCGGTATTGGGGAGTCCCAATTAGAGGTGAAAGTGCAAGATTTAATTGATGGACAAACAAACCCAACAATCGCCCCGTTAGCAAATGATGGAGAAGTGACATTACGTTTAACCGCTAAGCATCAAAATGTTAGCGAAGCGGAGAAATTAATTCAACATGTGGAAGATTTGATTTTAGAAAGAGTAGGAGAATTTTTCTACGGATATGACCAAGAATTTTTGCATTATAAGGCAATCGAGTTATTGAAGAGAAAAGGGTTAACTTTAGCGTGTGCAGAAAGTTTAACAGGTGGTCTTTTTGGAAATCAAGTAACTGAAAACGCTGGTGTTTCTTCTGTATTTAAAGGCGGTGTCATTTGTTATCATAATGATGTGAAGCAACATGTTTTACGTGTGCCTGAAGAAGTGTTGCATACTGATGGTGCAGTTAGTAAAGAATGTGCTCGTTATCTTGCTGAAAATGTTAAGGATGTATTAAAAGCGGATATCGGAATTAGTTTCACTGGGGTAGCAGGGCCAGATGCTTCAGAACAGAAAGAACCAGGAACAGTATTTGTTGGGCTTTCGATTAAGGATGAACCAACTGTAGTCTTTCCTCTTAATTTAAGCGGAAGTCGTCAACAAATTAGAGAACGAACAGCAAAATATGGATTTTATCATTTATATAAAAAGCTAGAAGAGATATAAGTTTCTTCTAGTTTTTTTTACGGTTAAATTTAGATATTATTTGATAGAAAATAAAAAATCGAATAAATGTTCGATTTTTGTTGGCAAATTGAATTGAAAATAGGTATAATAAGATTAGCAATTCAGTTAAGGAGGAATTTTGAATGAGTGATCGTCAAGCAGCGTTAGATATGGCGTTAAAACAAATAGAGAAGCAATTCGGTAAAGGTTCAATTATGAAATTAGGAGAACAAGCGGAGCGTAGAGTTTCTACGGTTTCTAGTGGTTCTTTAGCACTTGATGTGGCACTAGGAGTAGGCGGATATCCACGTGGCCGTATTATCGAAATTTACGGACCTGAAAGTTCAGGTAAAACGACAGTTTCATTACATGCAATTGCAGAAGTACAACGTCAAGGTGGACAAGCAGCATTCATTGATGCGGAGCACGCAATGGATCCTGTATATGCACAAAAATTAGGCGTTAACATAGATGAATTACTATTATCACAGCCTGATACAGGGGAGCAAGGATTGGAAATCGCGGAAGCACTTGTACGAAGTGGTGCGGTTGACATTATCGTAATTGACTCTGTAGCAGCTCTTGTACCGAAAGCAGAGATTGAAGGCGATATGGGTGACTCACACGTAGGTTTACAAGCACGTTTAATGTCACAAGCACTTCGTAAGCTTTCAGGAGCAATCAACAAATCAAAAACAATTGCAATCTTTATTAACCAAATTCGTGAAAAAGTTGGGGTTATGTTCGGAAACCCAGAAACAACTCCAGGTGGTCGTGCGTTGAAATTCTATTCAACTGTTCGTCTTGAAGTGCGTCGTGCGGAGCAATTAAAGCAAGGTAACGACATTGTTGGTAATAAAACAAAAGTAAAAGTAGTGAAAAATAAAGTAGCACCACCATTCCGTGTTGCGGAAGTTGATATTATGTACGGAGAAGGTATTTCAAGAGAAGGTGAAATCTTGGATATGGCTTCTGAGCTTGATATTGTTCAAAAGAGCGGTGCCTGGTATTCTTATAATGAAGAACGCCTAGGACAAGGTCGTGAAAATTCGAAGCAGTTCTTAAAAGAAAATACAGATTTAAGAGAAGAAATTGCCTTTTTTATTCGTGAGCATCACGGAATTAGTGAAGATTCTGGTGCTGAGGGCGCAGAAGATTCAACTCTTCTTGATTAAAAAAATAAAAGACACGGTCTCGTGTCTTTTATTTTTTTATCTACTATTAAGGAGCGTAATACTATAGATAAAAATATTTTTTGACTTCAAATGGGTTGTGTAAAGAAGGATATTTAAATATTTTAAGTAAAGAAATGGGAATTACTAAGGTTTTCCAGTATAATAGGCTCCTTACTTTTTAAATTTAGGTCACATTCAAGGCTGAAGGTAAAGAAAGTAAAAGTAGACAACGCTTGACAATGAAAATTACGATAGATACAATGAGAATGTATATTTTTTCTTATATACGATATACTCTTCTCAAGAAGAGAAGTAATATTCGGAGTAAGGTTTAAATCTTACCGAAATAATAATATGACATTTTAATTGTGAAATGAAGAAAGTCCCTTAAAAAAAGCGGGACGACGGTCTTTGCTGTATGTTGTAATTCAATGTACATGCCGACAGTCTTTTTTCATTCATAGCAAGGGGAGGTGAAATCATGAGTAGTACAGTTTGGATACTCATCTCCATTTTGCTTGCAACAACAGTCGGTGCAGTTGTTGGCTTTTTTGTTCGAAAGTCTATTGCTGAAGCGAAGATTAATGGTGCGGCTAATGAAGCGAAACGTATTCTAGACGAAGCGAATCGTGAGGCTGAAGCACTTAAGAAAGAAGCGCTTTTAGAAGCAAAGGATGAAATTCATACACTTCGTACAGAAGCTGAATTAGAAATTCGTGACCGTAGAAGCGAATTACAAAAACAAGAAAATCGTTTAATGCAAAAAGAAGAGAACCTTGATCGTAAAGACGAAACGCTCGATAAACGCGAGCAGCAGTTAGAGAAGAAAGAGGATTCTCTTGTAGCGAGACAACAACAGATTGAAGAGTTGGAAAGCAAAGTGGGAGAGTTAGTTCAAAAGCAACAAACGGAATTAGAGCGCATTTCCAATCTGACACGCGAACAAGCGAAAGCAATTATTCTTGGTAAAGTAGAAAATGAAGTTTCTCATGAAATCGCTGTTATGGTAAAAGAAAGTGAAGTTCGCGCGAAAGAAGAAGCGGATAAGAAAGCAAAAGAGATTTTATCTCTTGCAATGCAAAGATGTGCAGCTGATCATGTTGCTGAAACAACCGTTTCGGTTGTAAATCTTCCAAATGACGAAATGAAGGGACGTATTATCGGGCGTGAAGGTCGTAATATTCGTACGTTAGAAACGTTAACGGGTATTGACTTAATTATCGATGATACACCAGAGGCGGTAATCCTTTCTGGATTCGACCCAATTCGTCGTGAAACAGCTCGTATCGCTCTTGATAAACTAGTACAGGACGGACGTATTCACCCAGCGCGTATTGAAGAGATGGTCGAAAAATCAAGACGTGAAGTGGACGAGTATATTCGCGAAGTAGGAGAGCAAACAACGTTTGAAGTGGGTGTTCATGGATTACATCCAGATTTAATTAAAATTTTAGGTCGTTTAAAATACCGTACAAGTTATGGTCAAAACGTCTTAAAACACTCTATGGAAGTTGCATATTTAACTGGACTTATGGCGGCAGAGCTTGGCGAGGATGAAAAACTAGCAAGACGTGCAGGTCTATTACATGATATCGGAAAAGCGATTGACCATGAAGTAGAAGGAAGCCACGTTGAAATTGGTGTTGAACTTGCAACGAAATATAAAGAGCATCCTGTAGTTATAAACAGTATCGCATCTCACCATGGTGACACAGAACCAACTTCTATCATTGCAGTTTTAGTTGCAGCAGCAGATGCTTTATCAGCTGCAAGACCGGGAGCTCGTAGTGAAACACTTGAAAACTATATTCGTCGTCTTGAAAAGTTAGAAGAGATTTCAGAGTCTTATGAAGGCGTTGAAAAATCATTTGCAATTCAAGCAGGACGTGAAGTTCGTATTTTGGTAAAACCAGATACAATCGATGACTTAGAAGCTCATCGTTTAGCTCGTGATATCCGAAAACGTATTGAAAATGAACTGGATTACCCAGGACATATTAAAGTAACTGTTATTCGTGAAACACGTGCAGTGGAATACGCAAAATAAAGTGGTGAAACACCACTTTATTTTTTTGTGTTGGAATTGGATAAAATAAAGACAGTTAGTTATATAGCATAAAAGTGAAGCAAACTTATAATAAAGATATTATAAGGAATTTACTTGATGCTATAGCAATAAAAAATGCAGTACATAGAAAGGGTAAGACATATGAGAATATTATTTGTTGGGGATGTAGTAGGATCTCCTGGTAGAGGTATGATTCAACAATACGTACCGGCATTAAAGAAAAAATATACACCTACAGTAACAATCATTAATGGAGAAAATGCAGCAGGTGGCCGTGGGATTACAGAAAAAATATATCGAAACTTTTTAGAGTGTGGGGCGCAGGCAGTTACACTTGGAAACCACGCTTGGGATAATCGTGAAGTATTTGAATTCATCGATGATGCAAAATATCTTGCAAGACCAGCTAACTTCCCAGAAGGAACTCCAGGAAAAGGACTTATCTTTGTGAACTGTAATGGAACAGAAGTTGCAGTTATTAATTTACAAGGACGTACTTTCCTTCCTCCAATTGATTGTCCATTCCGTAAAGTGGATGAATTAATTAATATTGCGAAAAAACGTACGAATATTATATTTGTTGATTTCCATGCGGAGACTACAAGTGAAAAACAAGCGCTAGGTTGGTATGTAGATGGACGTGCTACAGCAGTAGTAGGTACGCATACGCATGTCCCTACAGCGGATAACCGTATTTTACCAAGCGGAACGGCATACATTACAGATGTTGGGATGACAGGGCCGTATGACGGAATATTAGGTATGGACAGAGAAGCAGTATTGAAGAAGTTTTTAACAAACTTACCAGTACGATTTGAAGTAACAAATGGCAGAACGCAATTAAGTGCAGTGTTAATTGATGTGGATCCAAATACAGGAAAAGCAAAGAGAATTGAACGTATTTTAATTAATGACGATCAACCATTTTTTGAGTAAATTTCCGTCAAATTTTAGATAAGTTATTATATTTTAATTTTTTAGAAAAATTACGAAAATTTAGCAGGAATACGCGCCATTCCTCGTGAATATAAGTTAAAGTGAAATAATTGCTAATACTTTTTAAAGAAACGAGGAGGAAACGCGGAATGGAAATATTAAAAGTTAAAGCAACGTCGGTCCCTAATTCTGTAGCTGGTGCACTTGCAGGTGTTATTCGCGAACGCGGAACAGCAGAAATTCAAGCTATTGGTGCTGGTGCATTGAACCAAGCTGTAAAGGCAGTAGCAATCGCAAGAGGATTTGTAGCGCCTAGTGGTTTGGACCTGATTTGTATCCCAGCGTTTACAGATATTATGATTGATGGCGAAGAGCGTACAGCAATAAAATTAATTGTAGAACCTCGTTAAGTTTAAACAACCTGTTTGCAGTATGCAAACAGGTTGTTTTTATAATGGAGGAATGAAAATGAAAATTTTTGATGCTCATTGTGACGTGCTTCTTCAGTTATGGAGTGCACAAGGGAAAAGGAATTTTAAAGATGATTCACAATTACATATTACATTTGAACAGTTAAAGAGAAGAAAAGGAAGTATACAATGTTTTGCTATATATGTACCAGAAACAGTGGCATATGAAAACCGATTTGAAGTAGCATTACAAATGGTAGATATTTTTTATAATGAAATTTTATCCCTACAAGGTGTGAAGTTTATTCAGACAAAAGATGATATTAACATATTAAAACAGGACGAGATTGGAGCGATATTAACAATAGAAGGATGCGAAACAATTGGAAAAGATGCAATGAAATTACGGTTGTTGTATCGCCTAGGAGTACGTTCTTTTGGACTAACATGGAATTATGCCAATCTCTTAGCTGATGGTGCGCTAGAGACACGTGGGGCGGGTTTAACGACTTTTGGTAAACATGTTGTACAAGAACTGAATACGTTACATGTATGGACTGATGTGTCTCATTTGAATGAAAGAAGTTTTTGGGATGTTATAGAGATTGCAAAAAATCCTATTGCTTCCCACTCAAATTGTATGAAACTTTGCGAGCACCCACGTAATTTAAACGATGAACAACTTAAAGCTCTTATAAAGCGAAATGGCATGATTGGTGTCACTTTTGTACCGCAGTTTCTAACAAATGAAAAACAAGCGAATGTAGCAGATATAATAAAACATATCGAATATATTTGCTTGCTAGGTGGAGAAAACAATATAGGGTTTGGTTCAGATTTTGATGGGATTGTAGATACAGTTGTAAATGTATCAGCGTATCGAGATTATGAAAATGTAATGAATGAGCTTTGTAAACACTATGCTGCATCTACTGTAGAACGATTTTTATATGATAATTTTGTAGAACATATGAGTTTTTAAATTCTGATTTAAAATTCAGAAAAATTAAAATTAATTCATTTGATTTTATTGCTTTTTTTAAGACCTAATACTAGAATGAAAAACAAAATAGCTTTATACTAAAGATTCAGGGAAATCAGAAGAGGCATAATTTGCGTCCGTTGTAGTTTATTTGCATAAAAAATGCTAAACTATTACTGTAAAAAAATACACTACAATGAATGCAGCCAAAAGGGGTGTAGGAGATGATTAGTCAACTTTCATGGAAAGTTGGAGGCCAACAAGGTGAAGGAATTGAAAGTACAGGAGAAATCTTCTGTATTGCATTAAACCGATTAGGATATTACCTATACGGTTACCGCCACTTCTCATCACGTATAAAAGGCGGCCATACAAATAATAAAATTCGTGTAAGTACAACAGAAGTACGAGCGATCTCAGATGATTTAGATATTTTAATTGCTTTTGACCAAGAAACAATCGATTTTAATTTCCACGAACTACGTCCAGGTGGAATTGTAGTTGCGGATGCGAAATTTAATCCAACAATACCTGACAATACAGATGTAAATCTATATGTGATACCGTTTACAGATATTGCTTTAGAATTAGGCACATCATTAATGAAAAACATGGTTGCTGTTGGAGCATCAAGTGCAGTATTAGGATTAGATGAAACAGCTTATTTAGATGTTGTTGAAGAAATCTTTGGTCGTAAAGGAGAGCAAGTCGTTCAAAAGAATATGGACGCAATTAAACGCGGCTCTCAATATATGAAAGAATTACTAGGTGAGAAAGTAAACATGATGCAGCTTGAAAAAGCTGATGGTAAAAAACGCATGTTTATGATTGGAAACGATGCAATCGCATTTGGTGCGGTAGCTGGTGGTGCTCGTTTTATGTCAGCATACCCAATCACACCTGCATCAGAAATTATGGAATACTTAATTAAAAAATTACCGAAAGTCGGCGGAACAGTAATCCAAACTGAGGATGAAATCGCAGCTTGTACAATGGCAATCGGTGCAAACTATGCTGGTGTTCGTACATTAACGGCATCTGCTGGTCCAGGTCTTTCATTAATGATGGAAGCAATCGGTTTAGCAGGTATTACAGAAACCCCATTAGTAATTGTTGATACACAACGTGGCGGCCCAAGTACAGGATTACCAACGAAACAAGAACAGTCTGACTTAATGGCGATGATTTACGGTACGCATGGTGAAATTCCAAAAATCGTAATGGCGCCAAGTACAGTTGAAGAAGCTTTCTATGACATTGTAGAAGCATTTAACTTATCTGAAGAATATCAAGTTCCTGTTATTTTCTTAACAGATTTACAGCTTTCGTTAGGAAAACAAACAGTAGAACCACTTAAATTAGATAAAGTAGAAATTCGTCGTGGTAAGCTTGATTTAGAAGCAGAATTACCAGAACGTGAAAATAAAGCATACTTCAAGCGTTATGAAGTAACAGAAGACGGCGTTTCACCTCGTGTTTTACCTGGTATGAAAAATGGTGTTCACCATGTTACAGGTGTAGAACATGATGAAACTGGAAAACCATCGGAATCAGCAATAAACCGTAAAGATCAAATGGACAAACGTTTCCGTAAAATGGAGAACTTGAAGTTTAATACCCCTGTTTATAAAAATGTTAAGCATGAAGAAGCAGACGTATTGCTTGTTGGATTTAACTCAACTCGTGGTGCGATCGAAGAGGCAATGACGCGTTTAGAACAAGAGGGTATGAAAGTAAACCATGCTCATGTGCGTTTAATTCACCCGTTCCCAACAGCTGAAATCGATCCACTTGTGAAAAAGGCGAAGCGTGTTGTAGTAGTAGAAAACAATGCAACAGGTCAGCTTGCTAACATTATGAAAATGAATCTTGGTAATGGTGAGAAAATTTCTAGTCTTTTAAAATATGATGGAAACCCATTCTTGCCGAAAGAGATTTACAACGAATGCAAAAAAGGGGTTGTATTAAATGGCAACATTTAAGGACTTTCGTAACAGTGTAAAGCCAAACTGGTGCCCAGGTTGCGGAGACTTCTCAGTGCAAGCTGCAATTCAACGTGCGGCAGCTAACGTTGGCCTAAATCCAGATGAACTTGCTGTTATTTCTGGTATCGGCTGTTCAGGCCGTATTTCAGGTTATATTAATTCATATGGTGTGCATAGTATTCATGGTCGTGCCCTTCCAATTGCACAAGGTGTGAAGATGGCAAATCGTGATTTAACAGTTATCGCTTCAGGTGGTGACGGTGATGGATTTGCGATTGGTATGGGTCATACAATCCATTCTATTCGTCGTAATATCGACATTACGTACATCGTAATGGATAACCAAATTTATGGATTAACAAAAGGGCAAACTTCACCACGTAGTGAAGCTGGATTTAAAACGAAAAGCACACCACAAGGTTCAATTGAACCATCACTAAATGTAATGGAAATGGCCTTGACAGCTGGTGCGACATTTGTGGCGCAAAGCTTTTCGAGTGATTTAAAAGAATTAACACAAATTATTGAGGCTGGTATTAACCATAAAGGATTTTCATTAATTAACGTATTTAGCCCATGTGTTACTTACAATAAAGTAAATACTTACGATTGGTTTAAAGAGAACTTAACGAAACTAAGCACAGTAGAGGGATATGATCCATCTAATCGCATGATGGCTATGCAAACTTTAATGGAAAATAACGGTTTAGTAACAGGGTTAATTTATCAAAATACTAAGCAACCATCATATCAAGAACTTGTTAAAGGCTATAGTGAAGAGCCTTTAGTGAAATCTGATTTAAATATGGATCAGAAAATGTTTGATGAGCTTGTTGCTGAATTTATGTAATGTAAGAAGAGGAGGTTGCCGATTTGGCAACCTTTTTTTATATACAAAAATATAGGGTAGTCTTATTTACTTGGAAAATTCAGAATGATAAAATAATATATAAATCGTTGTATGAAAATGGCAAGTTCATTGCTTATGAAATGTAAGATAATAAAGGGCCTCTTTATTGTTAAAATTGGCGAAACACGTCGTACTATGGTAATGTTTATAGGGATAAAGCAATATGCTTTTGGGTAGGACAACAAGAAATGATAAAAAGGGAATGTCTATTTGCGTGGGGAAGACTTCATTCTTATGAATGATTAGATTGATTACTCAAGTTTCAAAGGACAAGTTATCTCTCAAGCTATCTAACCATTTTTGAGGTGAGTCTAAGCGCATTAAAATGGACTATAGAGTGTGTATAGTTAAGGGTGAAAGGAGATTACCGATGAACGAGCAACAACGATTAGCAAGTCAACAAGCAAATTCCTCTACGAAAAAAGAAGAGAAAGATTATAGTAAATACTTTGAAAGTGTATATCAACCACCTTCCTTAAAGGATGCGAAAAAGCGTGGGAAAGAAGAAGTTAAAATTGAACGGGATTTTGGCTTACCTGAAGAGTTTCGCAATTTTGGTACAGGAAGAAAGTTCTATATTCGTACATATGGTTGTCAAATGAATGAGCATGATACGGAAGTAATGGCAGGTATTTTCACAGCACTTGGATATGAACCAACTTTTTCAACTGAGGATGCAGATGTAGTTTTATTAAACACTTGTGCAATTCGTGAAAATGCTGAAAATAAGGTGTTTGGTGAGCTAGGCCATTTAAAGTCACTCAAACGAAGAAATCCAGACCTTTTAATTGGTGTATGTGGTTGTATGTCTCAAGAGGAATCTGTTGTAAATAAAATTATGCAAAAAAATCAGCATGTAGATATGGTATTTGGAACGCATAATATTCATAGATTACCGTATATTCTAAAAGATGCGATGTTCTCGAAAGAGACGGTAGTTGAAGTATGGTCAAAAGAAGGTGACGTAATTGAAAACCTTCCGAAAGTACGTCGTGGTGATATTAAAGCGTGGGTAAATATTATGTATGGCTGTGATAAATTCTGTACGTATTGTATTGTACCGTATACACGCGGAAAAGAGCGAAGTAGACGTCCAGAAGATATTATCCAAGAGATTCGTCATTTAGCTGCAAATGGTTATAAAGAAATTACTTTACTTGGACAAAACGTAAATGCATATGGTAAAGACTTTGAAGATATAGAATACGGTCTTGGCGATTTAATGGACGAACTTCGTAAAGTTGATATTGCCCGTATTCGTTTTACAACGAGCCATCCACGTGATTTCGATGATCACTTAATTGAAGTGCTTGGAAAAGGTGGCAACCTAGTAGAACATATCCATTTACCAGTTCAATCTGGAAGTACAGATATGCTGAAAATTATGGCACGTAAATATTCGCGTGAGCATTATTTAGAACTTGTAAGAAAAATTAAAGAAGCAATTCCAGATGTAGTATTAACAACAGATATTATCGTTGGTTTTCCAAATGAAACAGATGAGCAATTTGAAGAAACGATGTCGTTATATCGTGAAGTAGGGTTTGATACTGCCTTTACATTTATTTATTCTCCTCGCGAAGGTACACCAGCTGCAAAAATGAAAGATAATGTACCGATGGAAGTAAAGAAAGAACGTCTTCAGCGCTTAAATACACTAGTAAATACGTTGGCAATTGAAAAGAATAGTCGTTACAAAGGTCAAATTGTAGAAGTGTTAGTTGATGGGGAAAGTAAAAATAATCCGGAAGTACTTGCAGGTTATACTCGTACGAATAAACTTGTAAACTTCGTCGCTTCAAAATCTTTAATTGGTCAGCTTGTGAAAGTGAAAATAACGGAAGCAAAAACTTGGTCTCTTAACGGGGAATTAGTTGAAGAGCCGATTGAGGTGAAATAATAGATGAAAGTATATTCGAAAGATGACATTGTTGAACAAGCGAAAGAATTAGCAAAAATGATTTCTGAAACAGAAGAAGTTGATTTTTTTAAGAAAGCAGAGGCGCAAATTCATAAAAATGAAAATGTAAAGCGCGCAATCGATGAAATTAAAGCACTGCAAAAACAAGCAGTAAACTTGCAACATTACGGGAAATGGGAAGCTTTAAAAAAGGTAGAAGCTGAAATTGATGCATTGCAAGATAAGTTAGACAGTATTCCAGTCGTACAACAATTTAAATCTTCACAAACATACGTAAATGACTTATTACAGTTAGTTGCTAGTACAATTTCTAACAACGTAACAGATGAAATATTAATTTCAACTGGTGGCGATGTACTAAAGGGTGAAACTGGCGCAGCGGTAGAAAGTAAAAAAGGAAATTGTGGTTGTTAAAGAGATGTCATATTGACATCTCTTTTTTTTTGTGGATTAAACGTAAGTTCTTCTCAAAAAAAGAATGACACATTCCGCTATTGTCACGCATATGATTAAGTGAATAGTGATTGAGGAGGGTTACGAATGTCCGAATTTAGAGAGATTATTACAAAAGCAGTGGTTGGAAAAGGACGTAAGTATACAAAGTCAACGCATACATGTGAATCGAATAATGAGCCAACAAGTATTTTAGGGTGCTGGGTAATTAACCACTCGTACGAAGCAAGAAAGAATGGAAAACATGTGGAAATTGAAGGTTTCTATGATGTGAACACTTGGTATTCATTTGATGGAAATACAAAGACTGAAGTTGTAACAGAACGTGTGAACTACACGGACGAAGTAAGTATTGGTTATCGTGATAAAAACTTTTCTGGTGACGATTTAGAAATTATTGCTCGTGTTATTCAGCCGCCAAATTGTTTAGAAGCACTTGTATCACCAAATGGTAATAAAATTGTTGTAACTGTAGAACGTGAATTTGTAACAGAAGTAGTTGGAGAAACGAAAATTTGTGTAAGTGTAAATCCTGAAGGCTGCGTAGAATCAGATGATGATTTCCAAATTGCTGATGATGAATTTGAAGAATTAGATCCGAACTTTATAGTTGATGCAGAAGAAGAGTAATAGAAAGCTAGGGAGAAGTTCTTCCTAGCTTTTTACTTTACATAAGTGGGGCTGAATGAACATGATTCTTTATGAAATATGTTATAATGAAGAAAGACTCCTGAAATAGGAGATAAGAGTGTCCGTGAAATGCGACATATATGAAAATAGATTATCATGTAAGAATTATGGAGGAAAAGTATGACTCAATATACGCCTATGATACAGCAATATTTAAAGGTTAAGGCAGATTATCAAGATGCCTTTTTATTTTTTCGCTTAGGCGATTTTTATGAAATGTTCTTTGAGGATGCTGTAAAAGCAGCTCATGAACTTGAAATTACATTAACGAGCCGAGATGGCGGTAGTAGTGAACGTATACCAATGTGCGGTGTACCGTATCATGCGGCTAAAAACTATATTGAACAACTTGTTGAAAAAGGATATAAAGTAGCTGTTTGTGAGCAAGTAGAAGATCCGAAAACAGCTAAAGGTGTAGTACGTCGTGAAGTAGTACAATTAATTACGCCAGGAACGATGATGGAAGGGCGTACAATTGATGAGAAAGAAAATAACTTCTTAGCCGCATTAACACATTTTGAAGATGGATCATATGCATTAGCTTGTAACGACTTAACGACTGGACAAAATACAGTAACGTTATTGACTGGTTCAGTAGAAGATATTTTATTAGAAGTGTATGCAACTGGTTCGAAAGAAATTGTTGTTGATTCTTCATTTTCTAAAGATGAACTAAACAAGTTAACTGAAACATTGAAAATGACGATTTCGTATGAAGATGCAACGGCAATTCCGGAAGGATTAGAACATCTTGTGAAAAATGTTTCACAAGCAAAATTAATTAAAGCAGTTGGACGTTTATTTAACTATGTAATAAGAACGCAAAAACGTTCTTTAGATCATTTGCAACCAGTAGAAATTTATTATACGAATCAATTTATGAAAATTGATGTACATTCAAAGCGAAATTTAGAACTGACAGAAACACTTCGAACGAAAGAAAAAACAGGATCACTATTATGGTTATTGGACAAGACGAAAACAGCTATGGGTGGTCGTATGTTAAAACAGTGGATGGAACGTCCACTTATACAGAAAGAAAGAATTGAAGAGCGTTTAGAAATGGTTGAAACGTTTGTAAATGATTACTTCTTACGTGAAGATTTAAAGGAAAAGTTAAAAGAAGTATATGATTTAGAACGCTTAGCAGGAAAAGTTGCATTTGGTAACGTAAATGCAAGAGACTTATTACAATTAAGACGTTCATTGCTTCAAGTACCAGCTATTTTAGAAGCAATTAGTTTGTTAGATAACGCTTATGCATCGAGATTAATTCAAGGTGCAGATCCATGTGAAAGCTTAACAGAATTACTAGGAAGAAGTATTCAAGAAAACCCACCGCTTTCGATTAAAGATGGAGATATTATTAAAGATGGTTATAATGACAAGCTTGATCAATATCGTTACGTTAGTAAAAACGGGAAAACGTGGATTGCTGAGCTTGAAAAAAGAGAACGTGATATTACCGGAATTAAATCGTTAAAAATCGGATACAACCGTATTTTCGGTTACTACATTGAAGTAACGAAAGCGAATCTTGCAGCACTTCCAGAAGGTCGCTATGAGCGTAAACAGACGCTTGCTAATGCTGAACGTTTCATTACAGATGAACTGAAAGAAAAAGAAACGTTAATCTTAGAAGCTGAAGAAAAAATTGTACAGCTAGAATACGATTTATTTACAGCACTTCGTGAAGAAGTAAAAGTATTTATTCCGAAATTACAACATTTAGCGAAAGTAATTAGTGAATTAGACGTACTGCAAAGTTTTGCGACAGTTAGTGAAGAAGAACAGTTTGTAAAACCTGTACTGACAACGAAGCGCGAAATCTTTATTAAAGATGGTCGTCATCCTGTTGTTGAAAAAGTATTGAACGGGAAATTGTATGTACCGAATGATTGTATTATGCCAGAGAATATGGATGTCTTTTTAATTACAGGGCCGAACATGTCTGGTAAAAGTACGTATATGAGACAATTAGCACTTGTAACGGTTATGTCGCAAATCGGTTGTTTCGTACCAGCAACAGAAGCAGTATTACCTGTATTTGACCAAATCTTTACGAGAATTGGTGCAGCGGATGATTTAATTTCAGGTCAAAGTACATTTATGGTCGAAATGTTAGAAGCGAAAAATGCAATTGCAAACGCATCAGAAAGAAGTTTAATTTTATTCGATGAAATTGGACGCGGTACATCTACGTATGATGGTATGGCACTTGCACAAGCGATTATTGAACATATTCATGACCAAATTGGTGCAAAAACGTTATTCTCTACGCATTATCACGAATTGACGGTGTTAGAAGAGAGTTTAAATCAACTGAAAAATGTACACGTTTCAGCAATTGAAGAGAATGGAAAAGTAGTATTCCTTCATAAAATTCAAGATGGAGCAGCTGATAAAAGTTACGGAATTCACGTTGCGCAACTTGCGGAGCTTCCAGATAGCCTAATCGCTCGTGCGAAAGAAGTGTTAGCACAGCTAGAAGGACAGGAAGAAATTATTATTCCAAAACGAGTAGAAGTGAAAGTACAAGAAGCTACTCCAGAACCTGTAGTTGTAAAAGAAGAAATAGCAGAAATACAGGAAACGAAAGTAGAGACTGAAGAAGAATCGCAACTATCTTTCTTTGGAGGAGAACAGTCTTCGAAGAAACAAGAAAAGCCTCTGCTAGATCAAAAAGAAACAGCAGTACTGGCGCAAATTAAAAAAATCGATTTACTTGATATGACACCTTTAGAAGCGATGAACGAATTGTATCGCTTACAGAAAAAGTTAAAGAAAGGATGAGTAAGTAGATGGGGAAAATTCGCAAACTCGATGACCAACTCTCTAACTTAATTGCGGCAGGGGAAGTAGTAGAGCGCCCTGCTTCAGTCGTAAAAGAACTTGTGGAAAATTCTATCGATGCGAATAGTACATCTATTGAAATCCACTTAGAAGAAGCTGGGTTATCGAAAATTCGTATCATTGATAATGGTGATGGTATTGCAGAAGAAGACTGTATCGTCGCTTTTGAACGCCATGCAACGAGTAAAATTAAAGATGAAAACGATCTGTTCCGCATAAGAACACTCGGTTTCCGCGGTGAGGCATTGCCAAGTATTGCCTCAGTTAGTGAATTAGAATTAATTACTAGCACAGGTGATGCGCCTGGTACACACCTTATTATTAAAGGTGGAGACATTATAAAGCAAGAGAAGACTGCGAGCCGAAAAGGAACAGATATTACAGTACAAAATTTATTCTTTAATACACCAGCACGTCTTAAATATATGAAAACCATTCATACAGAGCTCGGAAATATTACAGATATCGTGTATCGTATTGCAATGTCACATCCAGAAGTATCGTTAAAACTATTTCATAATGAAAAGAAATTGCTTCATACGTCAGGTAACGGTGATGTAAGACAAGTACTTGCATCGATTTACAGTATTCAAGTTGCGAAGAAGCTTGTTCCAATTGAAGCTGAATCTTTAGACTTTACAATTAAAGGTTATGTAACATTACCAGAAGTAACGAGAGCATCTCGTAATTATATGTCAACGATTGTAAATGGTCGTTACGTTCGAAACTTTGTATTAATGAAAGCAATTCAGCAAGGATACCATACATTACTGCCAGTTGGCCGGTATCCAATTGGTTTCTTATCGATTGAAATGGATCCAATGCTAGTTGACGTTAACGTACATCCAGCGAAATTAGAAGTTCGTTTTAGTAAAGAACAAGAATTGCTAAAGCTGATCGAAGAAACATTGCAAGCTGCATTTAAAAAAATACAGCTTATTCCAGATGCAGGTGTAACAACGAAGAAAAAAGAAAAAGACGAAAGTGTGCAAGAACAGTTCCAGTTTGAGCATGCGAAGCCGAAAGAACCATCTATGCCGGACATCGTTTTACCGACTGGCATGGATGCAAAACAAGAAGAACCGCAGGCTGTGAAACAGCCTGCGCAGCTTTGGCAACCACCGAAGCAAGAATGGCAACCACCACAGTCGCTCGTGAGAGAAGAACAAAGTTGGCAACCATCCACTAAACCGATAATCGAAGAGCCAATTCAAGAAGAGAAATCGTGGGACAGTAATGAAGAGGACTTTGAACTAGAGGAATTAGAAGAAGAAGTTCGGGAAATAAAAGAGATTGAGATGAACGGGAATGACTTACCACCGCTTTATCCAATTGGACAAATGCATGGAACATATATTTTCGCTCAAAATGATAAAGGATTATATATGATTGACCAGCATGCCGCGCAGGAACGTATTAATTATGAATACTTCCGTGATAAAGTAGGAAGAGTAGCGCAAGAAGTACAAGAGTTACTTGTACCGTACCGTATTGATCTATCTCTTACTGAATTTTTACGTGTCGAAGAGCAGTTAGAAGAACTAAAAAAAGTCGGGCTATTTTTAGAACAATTCGGCCATCAATCCTTTATCGTCCGCTCGCATCCAACATGGTTCCCGAAAGGACAAGAAACAGAAATCATCGATGAAATGATGGAGCAAGTTGTTAAACTAAAAAAAGTTGATATTAAAAAGTTACGTGAAGAAGCAGCCATCATGATGAGCTGTAAAGCATCTATTAAAGCGAATCAATATTTAACGAACGATCAAATATTTGCTTTACTGGAAGAACTACGTACAACAACAAACCCGTACACATGCCCGCACGGAAGACCAATTCTTGTGCATCATTCTACTTATGAGTTGGAGAAGATGTTTAAGAGGGTTATGTAGAGTGAATAGATTACATTTCAAAAGGGAGCAACATTTACTGTTGCTCCCTTTTAATATGTAGATTTAATTGTAAACGAGAATATGGTGGAGTAATTTTGTAGTGTATTTCTTGGTTGCGTTAACTTAAATTTATCTATGTATAAAAAAGCGCTGTATACAGCACTTTTTAAAAGGTGCATGAATTGTATCATTACTAACTAAATAACTATGCATGGCCAAATGTTGCTTCTTATTTAGCCAATTGTCATAAGGATCTATACAATTACTTATTTTTATTATTATTAATTTTTTCAGTGTATAGAACTTGCTCTTTATAGTGCTTCTTAATTGGGAAGTTATGTGTACCTGTGCCGTTCTTGAATTTTTTGTCAATGGGGTTCTTTAGAGGAACTGTTGTAGTTTCAGTAAATTCATATGGGTAATTTATTTTAGATTTATCTTCAAACATGAAAATGCCTCCTTTTAGGATCTCCTAAATTCTTTACTATAACATGATATGCATATAGATATTTTTTGGACTAGTTATTTATATAGGTTAATGGAATTTAATTACATAACTAATGAAACATTTTAAAGGAAAACAATTTGAGAAAGAAATGGTATGATAGATGTTGGCTCCTATTGTTATTTTTTTGTTTAACAGCACAGTGAATTGTGCATATAAATTCATTATAGATTGTTTTTATAATATGGTTTATATGGGGTTTTCCTGATAATATAATGTGGAATATTATAGTGTTATTAGGTTATTAGGAACATCTAATGCTGTTTCATAACTGAAAGGGAATTGAAAAAAAACTGAAACTTTTCTCATAAAAATTCAATCTAACTTGAAAAATGAAAGGAAAATGAAATTTTCCAAAAGATATTCTTTGTTAAGATAAAAAGCATACATACAAAAAGCATTGACATATCTTAAAAATTTATTTTCAAGATATAGTGGGGGAAAAGATGAGATTAGAAAAACAATTAATAAAAAAGATGTATTATGAAACGTTCCTAATGGAGAATGAAACAAAACCAACTCTTGACGTACTTGGACAAGCTTATGTAAACGAAGAAAAAAATGAGATTTCTGATGGGTCTTATATTCGTTTTGCACAAGGTGAATTTTATTATCGTCATCAAGATTTTGAAGCAGCTATTTTTAAATGGGAGAAGGTTAGTAATGAATTAGCACCATGGGCACAAAAAAATATTGCGGATGCTTATTTCGAACTTAATCAATTACCATATGCTGAAAATATTTATACTTCCATTACTACTGATAATAAAATATTGATGACCGAAATTAGATTACAATTACTTTCTCTTTACATTGAGCAAAATAATTTTGATTCAGCTTTCGGTGTTATTAAAGAAGCAGTTTCTTTAAATCCTGATTATCCGAACGTCACAAAAATTGCCCGTTCCTTTTATGAGGAACAGCAAGATTTTGATAGTGCAGTAGAGCTTGCTGTGAATGAGTTAATTCGAATAGAGTCGTATCCGTGGTTTGAGGTGTTAAAAGGATATATCGATAAAGGGTTTACTAAACATATTTCACCAGACTATTTTTATGATGCATTAGCTACATTAAATAATGTAGATCAAGTACAATTTACACAAATGGTTTCAGCACTTTGGAACAGTTATAAAGATGAACCAAATTATTTATTATGGCTTAATACAATAAATGAATTTTTCTTACATATTGAAATACATTCGTCCGATATATGGAACAAAGTTTCTGCTCTTTACGAAGAAACGTACTTTACATTAATTCAAGGTCAATATACGCTTAGACAATTAGACGATATCATACCAAATCTGTTAGCAAACTGGTTAAAGGTAGTCAATCCATCTTATGCTGTATTTCCATCTGCAGCTGTATTGGCATGGGATGAGATTTTCCCTTCCAAAATAGATTCAGCAAATATAGAACATGCGGAAAACTTACTGTCACATTCTATTAATCATGTAAATGGCTTAGAGTACAGCTTACACCTTTTTGAATCTATTACACAGTGGGCACAAAAGCAGAATATAGAAATAGGTCACCGATTTAAATGGTTAGTTGACGAGCTCGCAGATTTAAGAACAAATCGTATTTTAGTAACGGGAACTTCAGGGAACGGAAAAACTACATTTATTAACTCTATATTAGGAGAAAATATATTAGAAAAATCAATTTCAAATGTAGTAGTTTTAAAAAATGATGCTCATATAGAAATAAACGCTATAACAGACTCAGCAATTACAACAACGGAAGATGTCTCTGATTACCATAATATGATGTCTCAGCACCATCAAACATATAGAGATAGAGCGTGTGTTGAATTTAAATTACCATGCAGATTTTTAAATGAAAATAAACTTACATTTGTAGTGACACCTGGCTTTAATAGAAATAACGACACTAGAGATGAAATATTCGAATATTTAAATTCTGTAGACGAATTACTATTCGTATTGAATGCGGATTCACCTTTTACTGATAAAGAACGTGATATTTTATTAAGTATTCAAGAACATACGCCAAATTTACAAATTCATTTTTTATTAAATAAAATCGATAACATTTACAGTGAAGCAGAAGTGAAAAGGGTATTACATGATACGGCAACGAGAATAAACACATATTTCCCGTATGCGAGAATTTTCCCTTATTCCTCGTTATATACAAGTAGTCAACAATTAAATGGTTTAACTGAGTTTATTCATTTTAACTTTAATCATAAAAATATCGATGCAGAACGTACTGAAAAGTTATTATTTTTCATTCGAAAAACAATTACATATCTTTTGGATAAACGTGTTGAGAAAGAAAATAACCTGGTGGATGCTATTAATTGGAATGAAGATATGCTAGTGAAACTAAACGGTAGCATTAATAACCTTACTGCATTTGAAAGGGAAAAAATTCATTTCATTACACAATCATATCGTTCAATGAAGACTGAAATTACAAATGATCTTACCGAAAATATTCCGAAGATATTAAAGAGCTGTTCTAATTTAATTAGTGAAGAAAGTGATTTCGGGCACATGGATACGGAACTAAATAAAGCAATGAATGAAAGAGTGCATAAATATTTAGAACAAACTGTATTACCTAATCTTGCTCTTTCTATGCAAAATTGGATTGCAACTTCTAATAATGAGCTTCTTCAAAGTCAAACGTATTTAGAAGAACTTAGTGAAGGGCTTAATTCACTATTTGGAGAAAATAAAATACAGTTAGAATGTGACTTTAAAGTGCTTGATGACTGGCGCAGAGATACTGACAGGATGACGACTAGAATACAAATGGATGAAGTAAATATTTTACGTCGATTTACGCCAGCACAATTTTTACTAAAAAGTGCCGGTAAATTATTTGGAGTTCTTCCTAAAAATAAATCTATGCTATATAACAAATATAAACAGTATGTAGAAAATGAAGATTATACTGAAGTAACGGCTTCTATTATGAAGAAATTTTTCTTGCAATTTGAGCTGTTTGAAAACACACAAGAGAGGGATATTCATATATTCTTTAGGAATCCATTTAACTCCTTAAAGCAAGCTGTAGAAAATACGCAATTAGAAATACAAGAAAAACAAGAGATGTTACATAAAATGAAATCAAATCCTGAAGTTTATCATGATTCTATCATGCTCTTTGAATTGAGATTGCGTCAATGTGAAGTAATTTTAAATATAGGTGATGATAATACCTATACAGATGTAGCTTTAGAAACAAGTGTAGAATAAAAGTAAAAGGGAGCAACTGTAATAAGTTGCTCCTTTTTCATATAGATTATTTTTCTGTTTCTTTAATTTTAGTTTGTACTTCGCCAGTTTTAATTTTATTGCTTTCTGAGAAACGTAATAAATCGCCTTCAATAATTTTGTCAGACATTCGTAATTCATTTTGTGCACGTTTAATGAGGGCTTGAGCTTCTTTTTTTGGTAAATCTACAATTTCACCTGTTATACGGTCGTAGAAAGTGTTGTTTTTGTATGCATACTTATCTGTAACGAAGCTACCATCACGTAAAACAACAAAGCCAGTATATTCATCTGAAAACATATCATGGCCAAAACGGATATCATTCGTAGAATCAACACCTAATAAATTTAGAATCGTAGGTTTCATATCGATTTGTCCCGTAGGCTTTGAAATAGTTTGACCTTCTGTTTGTCCAGGAATATGAATATATAAAGGTGTACGTTGTAAATTTAAAGTATCAAATTCTGTTATTTGATCTTTTTCTAAAAACTGTGCCATTGCACGATTATGTTTTTCGGAAATTCCATAATGATCACCGTATAACACAATAATAGAATTATCGTAAAGCCCCTCGGCCTTTAGACGTTCAATAAATTTTTTAATGGATTCGTCTAAGTAACGTGCTGTTACGATGTAACGATCAAATACGCCATTACCAGAGTTGTATGGTTCAATGAATTTTGTATCTTCATCATACGTAAATGGATAATGGTTTGTTAAAGTAAGGAAACGAGCATAGAATGGTTGATTAACAGTTTTTAATATATCTACTGATTGATCAAAGTATTCGATATCTTTTAATCCCCAATTTAAATTTGTTTCTGGTGTAATTTTGTAATCAAGCTCATTATAGTAACGATCATAACCAAGAGCAGAGTACATGATATTACGATTCCAAAATGTTGCGTTATTCGCATGGAATACAGAAGTGAAATAACCTTGCTGACGTAAAATTTCTGGAGTTGCAGTATAATCATTGTTACCGTGTGTGAAGAATACAGCTCCTCGATTTAATGGATACAACGACGTATCGATTAGAAATTCTGAATCGGATGTTTTCCCTTGACCAGTTTGATGGAAAAAGTTATCAAAGTAATAACTTTCATTTATGAATTCATTTAGGAATGGTGTAACTTCTTGCCCGTTCACTGATGCGCCTATTAAGAAGGTCTGCAAGGATTCAAGAGTGACGACAATTACGTTTTTTCCTTTCGCTGCACCAAACATATTAGGGTTTGGCTCGCTTTGATTTGCTTTTACGTAGTTTTCAGTTTCTTGTAATTTACTACTATCAGCAAGTGCTTTTTGTGACCCAGCTTTTACTTGCAGTGTTAAGTCATATACTTGGTGAGTATATAAGCCTAAATTTTTGACAAGCATGACTCGGTCGAATGATCTTGTTAATAATTCAGGGCGCTCTTTTTCTGCAAGATGTAGATTCGCAAAGAATACACCAATCGTTAAAAGAAAGTATAACAAGCGCGTAGAATGAGTTACACGTTCTGTTTTAAAGACCAATGATTTCTTTTTTAATAAAATAAAGAAGAAAACAATGTCTACGAATGCGAGTATAATTTTGTAGTTTAATATTTCTATAATACTGCCGCCTAATTGGCCAAAGTTTGAGGTTTGTCCAAGTACTGGTAATGTAACGAAATCACTATAAAAATCATAGAACATTACATTTCCAACAAGCACGATTGTTAATAAGAAATTAATACAGAGCGCTATATAATTTCGCTTTTCACCAGTTGCAAATAATGCTAATCCAACAAATGCTAATGATGCGGCTAGAGGGCTAATAAACAAAATGAGCTCTTGCGTTGAAGACTCGATTTTTAAATCAAAACTGAATCGCGTAATAAGATATGTTTTTAACCATACTGCTAAAGCCATTATTATAACAAAACTTATATTTTGCATTTGTAAATTTATTTTGTTCTTCATTTTTACACCTTCTTTATATAATTTATTTAACTAAAGTTATATATTATGTTTTTATAACTATTAGACTGTAATGAACCATTTAGACTTTGTTTTCTAAAGGGAATAATTTGAAGTATTCATATATATACAATGGGGATTTTTAAAGCGTAGTAGCATAAATATAACTCTTTTTTGAGAAACAGGCAGAAAAAGTCATAGTTGTAGTGAAATTGACTTATAGACATCCTACCATATTAAACACTATGATGATGTTACAAAATATCGAACAAATAAAAGTGAAAATGGATAGAGACTTTTAAAACTGTTGACATTCAATTTATTAGAATTGAATGCCAATCGTTTTAAATATACAGTTATATTACATATGTATTTTGTAAAATCCCGATTTTTTGTCGGTTAATCATTAGCAGGGAAGGATAGGGGTCTTATTAATATACTTTTACTATATATAAGTAAAGTGTTTTGAAATTGAAAATATTTGACTGATATTTTAATGATAGAAATTAAATGTCAGATAAGTACTTTCCAACATACAGACCACTTGCAGCTGCTTGAGATAATGAATGCGTAACGCCTGAACAATCTCCAATTAAAAATAGCCCATGTATACTAGTTTCAAAATGATTATTAATTTTTATCGTAGGAGCATAGAACTTTCCATCAATTCCATATAGTAAAGTATGTTGATCGATAGGCTCCTGTATAAATTGTTCTAAGCGTAATAAAAATTCTTTTAGCCCTTCAATATATGATTGAGGAATTTCTTGATTCAAATCTCCATAATCCCCCTGTAGTGTAGGCTGTATACGATTATGCTCCATGCTGTTTTCCACCGTAGGTTGTTTCTTTAGTAAGTCCTCTAAGCGCTGTATAACAATCCGATCTCGTCCTTGGTTAATGCCTTCAATAATTGAACTTGCGTATGCATTTGCTTCTTTGAGAGTTGGAAAATAGCGAGGAATAAATAAAGTGAAATTTAAGTTAGAAGTGCCAGTTCCTTGTTCCCGAAAATTTTGACCGTCAGGCATAACTAAACCTTCTTCGTACTTTCGAATGATGCGGCCTTGTGGATTCATACAGTAAGTAGTTGCTGTGAAATGCTCACCTTGATAAGAAAGTTTTGTTTCAAAAGTATCTTTTAATATAGAACGTAATTGATGTTCTTTCATTTCTACTCTAATTCCTAAATCTACACGTGTTTGCTCCTGAGAAATATTTAGGGAACTGCATATTTCTTTTAACCAATCGGCCCCAGAGCGCCCAGTTGCAAATACAAGTTGCTTAGTTTGAACTGTTCCTTGATTTGTCTCTATTGTAAAATGATCTTCCTGTTTCAGAATATGTTGTACATCTATATGAAATTGGATCTTTATTTTCGTCAGTAAAAATTCATAGAGCTGCTGAAAAATGTTACTGGAAAGTGTAGTACCAAGATGTCTTACTTCTGTTGTTAGCATTTGTAAACCACACGCTTCAGCTCTCTTAGTGAGACTTGAATTTTCAGTAGAATATTTTGAAACCGAACTTCCACCAAACTGACATAGAATTTCATCTACTTCAGCCATGAGTTGTATAAAACCCTCTTTACCGACTTTTTTCTCAAGTTCTCCGCCAAATCCGTTTGTATAATTAAATTTCCCTTCAGATTTTCCTAAACCACCAAACCCGAAATATTTATCACATGTAGTACAATTACACACTTTTCCTTCGTCTAAAGGACAATGGCGATCTTCTAGCGCTTTACCTTTATCAAGAATTAAAACTTTTTTGTTACTTTTAGCTAGTGAATAAGCCATAAAAATGCTACTTACTCCAGCGCCGATAATTGTAACATCATACATATTCTTCCACCTGCTAACGAATAGTTTGTTTTTTATTTTTCTAGTGTATAACAATTTTATGAAGTTAAGAAATAGCTTTTATTAATAAAGTGGGAGTTTTTGAACTTGATGCTTTATTAATTTCTACGAGTGGCGGAGTAAATACAAAAATTTTTATTTGAAAGAAGAAATAGTTTAAAAAATAACTATGTCATATGATTAATAACATCTTACATAGAAAAAAAACAGACCTTTTAAGTGAAGAGGTCTGTTAATGATTTTAAATCTTATTTAGCAAACACATGATTACCAATTACTGCTACTGTCTGACGTGTCGTAATCCACTTGTCTGTTGATGTTTTTGGATTGTAGAAATAAAGCCAGTCAGAATGTACTCCATTTGTGGAGATAGCCTCTTCTACAGCCATTTTTGCTTCTGCGCTTGCAGGCTGATTAATTCTTCCATCTGTAACAGGAGTAAATGCATATCCGTATTTAATAGGTTCATAAATAACGCCTGTTATTGTATTTGGAAAACCTTTTGCATTTACACGATTTAGTATAACTTTCGCTACTGCTACTTTTCCTTTATAGGATTCGCCACCTGCTTCAGCGGTAACTAAGCGTGCCATTAAGTCTTTTTCTTTTTGTGAAATACTTGAGTTGATTTTTAAATGTTGTCCTGTATAAAGCTTGTTTCCGATTGTATTGTTAATTTGTTTTATAGATTGGACAGTGACATTGTAACGCCTTGCTATCGTTTCTAATGAATCTCCCGGTTGTACTTGATAAATAATTTGTCCAGAAATGTTCGCAGGCTTGGCGTTTTGAGGAACAGTGATTTCATTTGATTTCACGGACCCTGGAATATGTAACTGTTCGCCAATAAAGGTTTGATCGTTTCCTTTATTATTAGCCTGTTTAATGGATTGTATTGAAACTCCGTATTGTTTACTAATGCCCCAAAGTGTATCGTTCTTTTTTACTGTATGAATGGTAGAAGCTTCAGCTGTGCTTTGACTACATACGAATGTAATTGCAGCTGCAGATAAAGGGATTATATGTTTTAGTTTTAGTAATTTCATTGTAAATCCTCCTAAGAAAAAATTAAGGTGAAACTATTAAGTAATGTAGTTTGAAATGTATATATGCGTAATATATTAATGTAAGTATATTAGCACATATAAAATAAATAATCACTATAAGTTTCATATTCGTGTAGTGTAGAGTCCGAATATGAAATATTGCATATGAAAATACATTGAAGTTCATATTTCTGATTACTATAATCTATTTAGTAGAAAGGGAATACGTTATAGAAACGAAATCATTATAGATTAATATAATGATTAATTATTAATAGGAGGATTAATGCAATGGAAATATTTCAAAAAATGTGTGCGTCAACTGTAATCATTACAACACTTTTAGGAACAGGGGGTACTATCAATAGTGTACATGCTGATTCTATAGAACAGCAGATTAAATCAGGGATAGAACAAGAAACAGATAAGCAAATCATTGTAAAATTTAAAGCGGATTTGGATTTGCCATATGAAGATGGTATTGAAAAACAAATACAATCTCAAACGAATGATAAAGTAATAAAAGATCTTTTGACAGAATATCCAGATGTAACATTTACTCGTTTATTCACATCTGTAAGCCCGGAACAAATACAAAACCTTGAAGTGAAAGCACCTAATCATGTATCTACAAGTTTATTAAACTACTATATTCTGCAAAATCAAAATAGTGGGTATGAAGAAGAAATAGTAGATAAGTTAAAGGCATCTTCTTTAATAGAAGATGCGTATATGAAGAAACAAGAGAAAATAATGCCACCTGAAGTGCAATCATCAAGTGTAGCTCTTAATCCTAGTAACAATCCTAGATTTAAAAAACAAGGTTATCTTGAAGCGGCCCCATACGGTATTAATGCGCCTTTCGCCTGGGGAATTCAAGGCGGTAATGGAAATGGTATCACTTTTGTTGATATGGAATACGGATGGTTATTAAATCATGAGGATTTATTACATCAAAAAATTGAGTTAATGTCTGGAAGAAATATAGATCAGCATGTCGGTCATGGGACGTCTGTACTAGGAATTGTATCCTCTGAGGACAATGAAGTTGGGAATATTGGGATTGCGCCAAAAGCGAAAGCAAAGGTTATCTCTCAAATAAGAGATAATGGACAGTATAATACGGCTGATGCAATATTAAGCGCTGTAAATCAGTTAGAAGCTGGGGATGTTTTATTGTTAGAGGCACAAGCATCTTTCGATGGATATGGTGATAAATATTTACCTGTTGAAGTACAACCAGATATCTTTGATGCAATTCGTGCTGGTACAGATAAAGGGATTGTAATTATAGAGGCCGGAGCAAATGGGTGGAATGATTTAGACCAGTTCAAAGATAGAAAAGGTAAGCAAGTCTTAAATCGTAATAGTAAAGATTTTAAAGATTCGGGTGCAATTATGGTAGGAGCTGGCTCTTCATCTTTCCCTCATGAACGTATGTGGTTTTCGAATTATGGAAGCCGTATTGATGTGTACGGATGGGGAGAAAATGTAGATACAACTACAGCCGAGCAAAGTAGAAGTGCTGTAAATCTTTATACTTCAAGCTTTAGCGGAACATCTAGTGCTTCGCCAATTATTGCTGGGGCAGCGACTTTAGTACAAAGCATTGCTAAAGAAAATTTAGGACAACCATATAGACCAAGTGAACTAAGAGCAATATTAAGTAACCAGAGCACAGGAACAAAATCTAAAGATCCATATGCAGATAAAATTGGTGTTTTACCAGATTTGAAGTCTATACTAGCAAACTTAGGCTATGAACAAAGAAAACCAAACGGTGGGAATGAATTACAAGTAACAGAAAATGAACCAAATAATGAGCCTAGACAGGCAAATAAAGTTAACTTTCATACACCGGTGAAAGGAACGCTACATAATAGTGATAGAGTAGATGTATTTACTTTCCAAATTGATTCGCCGGAAAATATTAATATTTCTCTACTAAATGAACAAAATATTGGAATGACATGGGTACTTCATCATGAATCAGATTTAAATAACTATGTAGCATATGGTGAAAATGAAGGCAATGTAGTTAAAGGAACTTATAATGCAAAGCCAGGTAAATATTATTTATACGTCTATAAATATGAGAATAAAAATGGTTCATACGTATTGAACATAAAATAAGTAAAAGGAACTTCAGATGAAGTTCCTTTAAATTTTTCTAATTTAGTATATGTGAATGATTTTTTAACTTTACTTCTATGCAATATTTCATATTGATGAAATGTTATTTATTTTTTCTGAGCTAGCTTATATTATATTCAATAAGTTTGATATAAAAACAGAAAGAGAGAGGGATAATAATGAGCAATAAGAAGTTAATTTTGAAATTATTCATATGTAGTACAATATTTATCACATTTGTATTTGCTTTACATGATAAGAGAGTAGTTGCAGCTAGCTCTGTTAATGAGCTTGAAAATTTGTCAAAATGGATGCAACCTATACCTAATAATATCCCGTTAGCACGAATTTCAATTCCAGGAACACACGATAGTGGGACGTTCAAGTTGCAAAATCCGATTAAGCAAGTATGGGGAATGACGCAAGAATATGATTTTCGCTATCAAATGGACCATGGAGCTCGCATTTTTGATATAAGAGGACGTTTAACAGATGATAATACGATAGTTCTTCATCATGGGCCATTATATCTTTACGTAACACTGCATGAATTCATAAATGAAGCGAAACAATTTTTAAAAGATAACCCGAGTGAAACAATTATTATGTCTTTAAAAAAAGAGTATGAGGATATGAAAGGGGCAGAAGATTCATTTAGTAGCACGTTTGAAAAAAAATATTTTGTTGATCCTATTTTTTTAAAAACAGAAGGAAATATAAAGCTTGGAGATGCTCGTGGGAAAATTGTACTACTAAAAAGATATAGTGGTAGTAATGAACCTGGAGGATATAATAATTTTTATTGGCCAGATAATGAGACGTTTACCACAACTGTAAACCAAAATGCAAATGTAACAGTACAAGATAAATATAAAGTGAGCTATGATGAGAAAGTAAAATCTATTAAAGATACGATGGATGAAACGATGAACAATAGCGAGGATTTAAATCATCTATATATTAATTTTACAAGCTTGTCTTCTGGTGGTACAGCATGGAATAGTCCATATTACTATGCTTCTTATATAAATCCTGAAATTGCAAACTATATAAAACAAAAGAATCCTTTGAGAGTGGGCTGGGTAATTCAAGACTACATAAATGAAAAGTGGTCACCATTATTGTATCAAGAAGTTATAAGAGCGAATAAGTCATTAATAAAAGAATAAAGATGATGAGAGTAAGAAGCGATAAAATATATCGCTTCTTTTTCTTTTCCAATAACCAACAATATAAATTGTACTTTTATAATAGAAAAAAATAAAAACATAAGATATAATCATACATATAAAATTTGTACCTATAAATTTTATATGTATGATTGAATTTGATTTGTTGTAATGAAATGGAGGTATATACTATGAAGTTTCCACATGATTTTTTATTCGGAGCTGCTTCAGCTTCTTATCAAGTAGAAGGTGCATGGAATGAAGATGGAAAAGGTGTTACGAATTGGGACGAGTTTTCAAAAATTCCTGGCAAAACATACAATGGAACAAATGGTGATGTAGCTGTTGATCATTATCATCGATATAAGGAAGATGTTCGCTTAATGGCTGAGATGGGATTAGAATCGTATCGTTTTTCTATTTCTTGGGCGAGAATATTGCCGACTGGAGATGGAAAGGTAAATGAAAAAGGGATTGAATTTTATAACAACTTAATTGATGAATGTTTAAAATACGGGATTGTGCCGTTTGTCACTTTATATCATTGGGATTTACCATTACCGTTAGAAAAAGATGGTGGATGGACGAATAAAAGAACAGCAGAGGCTTTCGTAAAATATGCAGAAACTTGTTTTAAGGCATTTGGTGACAGAGTTAAGCATTGGATTACTTTTAATGAGACCGTAATGTTTTGTGGATTAGGTTATTTAAAAGGTGCACATCCACCAGGAATACAAAATGATGTTCCAAAGTATTTTCAAGCTACTCATTATGTATTTTATGCACACGCGAAAACAGTTGCGGTGTACAAGCAGCTGAAACAATATGGTGAAATTGGGATTACACATGTTTTCTTACCAGCTTATAGTGTGGATGATCAAAAAGAAAATATACAAGCAGCAAATCATGCGAATGAATATGAAACGTATTGGTATTATGATCCAATTTTAAAAGGCGAGTATCCGTCTTATGTTGTACAACAATTAAAGGAAAAAGGATGGACTCCTAATTGGACGGTTGAAGAATTAGAAATCATTAAACAAAATGCAGAAGAAAATGATTTTATTGGCTTGAATTATTATCAACCAATACGAGTAGAAAGATACGATATGGATATAAAGAGTGAGGAACATTCTCGAGAAAACTCAACGCTTGCTCCAGGTAACTCTTCTTTTGATGGTTTTTATCGAACAGTTAAAATGGATGATAAAACATATACAAAATGGGGATGGGAAATATCTCCCGAAGGTTTCTTAGAGGGATTGCATATGTTGAAAGCACGTTACGGTGACATAAAGATGTATGTAACGGAAAATGGACTTGGTGATGAAGATCCGATCATTGACGGAGAAATTGTAGATGTTCCGAGAATTAAATTTATTGAAGCGCATTTAAAAGTAATGAAGCGTGCAATTGAAGAGGGAATTAACTTAAAAGGTTATTATGCATGGTCAGTGATTGATCTTTTAAGTTGGTTAAATGGATATAAAAAGCAATATGGCTTTATTTTTGTCGATCATAATGATAACTTAAAACGTAAGAAGAAACTTTCGTTTCATTGGTATAAACGTGTGATCGAAACGAGAGGGGAAGAGTTATAACAGATAAAAGAGTATTTTAGGAGAAAGTGTATGAGTGCAAAGTATAAACAAATTGCAGATGTGTTAGAGCAAAACATTCGAGATGGGCTTTTTAATGAAACGAAAAAACTACCTACAGAAGAAGCGTTGATGAATCGATTTGAAGTAAGCCGTAATACGATACGTAAAGTAATTAGTCAGCTTGTGAATAGAGGTTATATTTTTCAAGTGCAAGGTAGTGGCATGTTTTTACGCGAAACTTCTGTAACAGATTACATTAATTTAGGAAGTTTACGTGGATTAACGAAAAATCTTGTTTCACAAAATATTGAAACGAAAGTGTTAGAGCTTGAAGTAATAGATGCGGACGAAGAGATAGCAAAGCAGATGCAATGCGAAGCTGGAACTAGGTTGTATTTTTTGAAGCGCTTAAGAATTGTAGATGCTAAACCATTCTCTATTGAAGTAAGTTATTTCAAAAAGGATATTATTCCATATTTGAACGAAGAAATAGCATTAAGCTCTGTATACAGTTATTTCATTGAAGATTTACGATTAAATATTGGTTTTGCTGATAAAGTTATTAGTTGTGAAAAAGTAAATAAAGAAAATGCACAGTTTTTAGAATTAAATGAAGGTGATCCGGCGCTTCTTATTGAAAATACAGTGTATCTTGTAAATGGAACAATTTTTGAGTTATCTCAGTCGATGTTTCATTATGAAAAGGCGAAACTTTTAAATCGAATTAATTTTAAATGAAAAATTATTGTGTGAAAAAAGCAACTGGTCCTAAGTGATCAGTTGCTTTTTATTTTTTAAGTGGATGAGCAAAAAAACACGAAAGTGGTTGGTCCGCTTTTTGCAAACATCTATTATGATAAGAGAAGAAAGGTAGTATGTTATCAACGTTTTAAAGAGGAAGGTTTTTATGTAAGTTCTTTAATTAAAATAGATGGGTCTTAGAGAGGTGAAAAGACAATGAGTTTTGCAATTTCACTAGTCGTTATTATTGTAATTGTATCGCTATTTGGGACTGTACTAGTTGCAAGAAACGTGGAGGAGAATTACGGTAAGTCTACAAAAAGAAATGTGAAAAACTTATCTGCAATCTATATTCTTCTTCTTTTTGTTCTACTAGTTGGGGTAACATGGTATGCGGTCATGATCTGATAGTTTGTAAAAGAACTGAAATGAGAGTATGAAGTTGGAATTTTAGAAGCTATCGAGTAATCAGAAAGAGAACCATTTTGGATATATCCATTTACGGATAAGAAAATGTGACTAATTAATACTATTTTTACGGTGAATACTGTTAGTAAAAAATGAGGATAGTTCGTTTTGAAAGGAGGGAACTATATGGAATGGAAACCAAATCGTGCAGATAAGACACCTGTATATAAACAAATTGCTGATTATATTGAAAGAGGTATTTCTTCAGGCGAATTTCCTTCTGATAGTAAGTTACCTTCTGAGCGTATGTTAGCAAAGGAATTACAGGTGAACCGGAGTACAATAGTAGCTGCGTATGAAGAATTAAAATCACTTGGAGTAGTAGAACGGCAAAAGGGAAGCGGAACACGGGTGAATACAGACATATGGGGTGTCTCACATAAACGAATACCGAACTGGGGTAGGTACGTGGAGGATGGATCGTTCTTACCTAACGTACCACTCGTTCAACAAATTCGAACGGAAACACAAAAAGATGATTTAATTAATTTAGCAAGTGGTGAACTGTCACCAGAATTAATTCCAAGTGATAGATTTCGAACAATTTTGTCGGAGAAAACATTTATGGAAAACCTCGGTTATGACCATCCACTTGGAAATGAGATGTTGAGAAAAACAATTGCAGCACATGTTCAGCAATATAAACAAATTGAAGCAGATTCAAGCTCTATTCTTATTACGTCAGGAGCACAACAGGCGCTTAATCTTATCGTTCAATGTTTATTAAAACCTGGCGATGCGATCGCGATTGAAGATCCTTCGTATTGTTTTTCGCTTCCAATGTTTAAATCGGCCGGTTTAAACATATTTCATTTACCTGTTGATGAGCATGGAATGAATCCAGATGACTTAATCGATTTGCACAAAAAGCATCGCATTCGTATGGTATTTTTGAATCCAGATTATCAGAATCCGACGGGTACTGTGCTTTCATTAGCGAGACGTAAAAAAATTTTAGAACTGTCTTCTGAGTTCGGTATACCAATTGTAGAAGATGATCCGTATAGTTTAATCTCCTTTAATGGAGAAGTGAACCCAACATTAAAATCAATGGACCAAAATGGAAATGTTCTTTATATAAGTTCACTATCAAAAATTGTTGCATCAGGATTACGTATTGGATGGGTAATTGGTCCTACACGCGTAATTGAGCGTTTAGCAGATGCAAAGCAACAAGTTGATTTTGGCCATAGTGTATTTACGCAGTGGGTAGCAAATCAATTTTTAGAATCAAAGGATTTCCATACACATATTACGATACTTCGTGGACAATTGAAGCAAAGAAGAGATGAATTAATTGCAGAGCTTGAAGGAACATTGGGAGAACGAGTTGAATGTTTCGTGCCAGAGGGTGGAATACATGTATGGTGTAAAGTAACAGGAAAGTTTGATGAATATCACTTATTAGGTGAATCTATACGGAATGGTGTCGCATTTGTTCCGGGCAGTGTTTTAGGTTCGAAAAATGAATATATACGATTTACGTTTGGTAGAGCGAATATAGAACAAATTCAACTTGGAATTAAACGGTTTGCCGACACGCTAAATGAGATTTCATAATATGGATGTGTGATAGTGAAATGAGGGAAAGAAATGAAGTACGTGACGCTTTTACTTCAAGTAGGCGTGCTATATGTATTTAGCCTAGTGGGTACGTGGATTCAGGAAATATTCCATCTATCAATACCGGGGAATTTAATAGGGATGTTAATACTGTTCCTGCTCCTTTCCACTCGCGTTTTACCGTTAGAATGGTTTGAGTTAGGTTCGGAAAAGTTAATCGTATTTTTACCGTTATTTTTAATCCCTTCGACAACAGGGCTCATGGAATACGGGTCTTTTCTTTTCAGTAAGGGAAGTATTATATTCCTTTTAGTAGTTGCAAGTACTGTAGTAACTTTGATTGTTTCAGGGTATATAAGTCAATTATTAGTCACATCAAAAAAATAAAATCGACAAGGTGCACGATTCAAATGGTCTTAATTATTATTACTGTAGCAATTTATTTCTTGGCGACAAAGCTATATAAAAAATTTACGTTTGCATTTACGTTACCAGTGTTAACAGTTACGGCAATTATGATTTGTTTATTTTTGATTTTTGGTATTTCTCATCATGAGTATAGGGAAAATGGGGGAAACATTCTTTCAAGCTTATTGAGCCCTGCAATTGTAGCATTGGCCATACCTCTATTTAAAGAGCGAAAGATACTGATGAAAAATTTTTCATCGATACTAATCGGAGTAGTGATAGGTATAGTGGCTGTAACGAGCATGAATGTAGTGATTGGCGGAATTTTAAATATAGATAAGGAACTTATATTAACTACTTTACCACAGGTAGCGACAATGCCAATTGCCCTTTCAATAGCGGATCAAATTGGTGGTATTCCATCTATGACTTCTAGTTTTGTAGTTGTTGCAGGAATAACAGGTGCTATGATCGGACCAACAGTACTTAAGTTTTTCCGTATAACAAGTACGATTGGAAAAGGAGTTGGAATGGGCTGTGCATCACATATTATCGGTGTGAGTCGTTTAGTGAAAGAAGGCGAGAAAGAAGCGACTATCGGTTCGGTAACGATGATTGTAACTGGAATACTTATTAGTATACTAATACCGTATGGAACGAAATTTATTTTTTAAATGTAATGGAGATGATAACAATGACAACATGGTTTATAGTTACATTATTTGTTTTTGGAGCTATTAAAGTATTAGTTTCTAGCATGCCCACTTCTGTTGTAGAATCAATTATTAGTAGATTTGAATTGCATCAAAAGCTTGAGGCGGAAAATACTTCTATATCGATAGATGGAAAAAATATAGAGGGAGAAATGAAACTACAAGTTATTCATGAATTTAATGAGGCGTTGTTTTTAGATAAACATTATTTCCCGCCGCACGGAGAAGGGACACCAATAGTCATTGATACGAAGAAAGGGAGTAAAGAGATTAGATTTTCGCTATATAGCTATGAGGAACATGTTGATGTCATTAAGCAATATAAGAAGAAAGTCGTTGCCTATCGTTTACGCTCTAAAAGCCTTCAAACATTGACACCATTAGTAATAACGGAAGAGTATGCTTAAGAAGAGACCTATAATGGTCTCTTTATTTTTTTATCCAATTATATACGTTCCAAATAAAAGAATGAAAAATTATATAACCAAATAAAGAATATGTATGGTTCCAATTCGCACTATGTACAAATAAACCTAAACTTTCAGCAATCTGTTCAAAAAGGCTAGCACAAATACCGATTGAAATAATAAATGAAATTCTAGAAACTTTAGATAATTTTTTTGAAATGTGTATAAAGATAACTGTTAAAATCGGCAGTACGAACAATGTAAAAGCTATATTAACAGAAAATGTGGATGAGAAGGGCCTAGCCGGAAAGGAATATATTTGTTTATGAACAAAAAAGGCATCTAAGCAAGTTGCAATAATAGAAGAGAGAAAGATTGTAACTACTAATGCTAGAAACTCATTCTTCTTCTCGGAGGAGGACATTTTTCTTTGCGAGAATGGCGATTTCAATTTTTTCGAGTGTTTTGCAGTAGTCTTCTGTAATTTGTCCATTTATATTTTCCTCCTTATCAACTAAGTAATTTACAACTTGCCAATCGGTAAACCAATCTTCACTGTCAACTTCTTCATGCTTCATATCTCGCCATGCATAGATGAGTGCAGGGCTGTATATACGATAAGAGCCATTTCGTAACTGGCATTTCTTAATTCGGCGCTTATAAAACTCACGGGAAAAAGATTCATTTACACTTGAAAATAAATGGGGCCAGTAATCTTTCCTAGATCCTGTATGTGGATGGTGTTGAGCCCAGCTTATTATTTGAGATAAAACATGTGTATCTCGAAATAATAATGAGTACAATCTTTTTCCAATTAATATCCGTTCATGTAAGGAAGTGAAATGTTTCATTGTATCACCAAATAGTAATACTTTTTGTTTCTTATCATTTTCGTAGAATGGGAAAAGGATATGATTAAACTGAAAGAAATCAAAGAGTTTAAATCCAATACTATTTAGTACAGTCTTTTTAAATTGTACATTTTGAATTACTCTTTTTTCTAAGTAGTTTTGTTCATTAATAATAGTTGCAATTGCTAAAGTTTTTTTGTTACCTGTTTTCCAAAAATGGTTCCACATCGTTTCCATAAATGTAGAAACATTTAGGTGAGGGAGAAGGTGAAATAACTTTTGTGATCTCTTTACACTTTGTTCGTAAAGTAAAAATTGAGGGTATACATCTTGGAAAATAAGCCAATTCCCTCTTTCTAAAAAAGAAAAAAATATGAATTGATCTTTCTCTGATAAAATTCTCGTATATAAATCGCCCTTTAAATCAGTCATATTCCAACCGCCGTTACGTGATACCATATGCCCAAGCAGTGCCCAATGTATTTCTGGATATTGAATGTAAAATTGGTAGTATGCGCGTGTTCTTGTAACATTATTTTTATTTAGTTGTTCTGTTTGTATTTTTATTTTGTTGATGATGAGTTGTTCTTCTTTCGTTAATTTATACATGGTGTCAGAAGGAATAAGTTTGCTTTTTTGTTTCAATTCATTTTTTACGTCGAATAGGGAGAGAGGCAGTGCTTTGGAAGGTCCGTTATATGTATGATTTGAATTGCTTCGGTCCATTCCGTTACCTCCCTTTTTCATAAATTTAAATATGATTATTGGCTATGAATCATTCTATTTATTTTATTACGAGTATAAGAAATAAATGAGCGGTGTTTTTTTACAAGGAATTTATTTATCATGCAAACAGTATAAAAAATCTTACTGTTGTGAGATGAAATGAAAAACAGAAACTACGTTTAATAGTTTCTGTTTTTTTATTTTGTCAATTAAATGTAACAAACGACGATTATGATTTGAATCAATTGAAAATAATTCAATAAATATTATTTAAATTGAGATGTTTCGTAGGAGGAAGAAGAATGTTAAATAAAATAATTTTAATTACTGGTGGTACAGGTTCGTGGGGGCATGAACTTATAAAACAACTATTAGAAAAATCACCGAAAGAAATTAGAATTTTTTCAAGAAATGAAACGGTTCAGTTTGAAATGCAGCAACAGTTTATAAATGATGATAGGTTAAAATTTATTATTGGAGATATTCGTGATAAAGATCAACTAGTCTATGCTTGCCAAGGTGTACATTATGTGTTCCATCTTGCAGCTTTAAAACATGTTCCAGTATGTGAGTATTATCCTTATGAAGCTATAAAAACCAATATACATGGTACGCAAAATGTAATTGAAGCCTCTATACAGATGCAAGTTGAAAAAGTTATATATGTTTCAACTGATAAAGCAGCTGATCCATCAAATACGTATGGGATGACAAAAGCAATTGGTGAAAAATTAATGGTTCATGCGAATATACAAACGAAGAAAACAAAATTCATTTGTGTTCGTGGTGGAAATGTTTTAGGAACGAGTGGAAGTGTAGTACCACTTTTTAAACAACAAATTAAAAAATCTTCACAAGTAGGGATTACCGATGCGAATATGACTAGATTTTTCTTAACAGTTGAAGATGCTGTTGGGTTGTTATTTAAAGCCGTATCTCAAGGTAGAGGCGGGGAAATCTTTGTTATGAAAATGCCGGCATGTAAAATAACAGATTTAGCAGAAGTATTAATTGAAGATTCCGGAAAAGAAAATGTTAAGGTAAAAGAGGTAGGGATAAGACCGGGTGAAAAATTAAGTGAAATGCTTCTATCTGAGGTAGAGAGTAAAACAAGTATAAGTTTTGATCAAAATTATTTTGTGGTACTACCGACTATTCCTATACAAGGACTTCAACAATATTATTCAAGCTATCCTCTAGTGGATGTGAAGAGTTTTAGTTCTCAACAAGATTTACTTGCAAAACATGAGGTGAAACAAATGCTATTAAAAGGAGGGTTTTTGCGATGAAAAAAAATGCGAGCCTTTTAATAACTGGTGCAAATGGTTTCACAGGACGCCATGCTTGCCACTATTTTTTACAGCAGGGCTTTCATGTAATTCCTATGTTTCAAAATCGTGCATATGGAGAAAAAATTAGAAATGGTATTACTTGTAATTTAACTAATAAGAGCGAAGTAATGAAGGTAATGAAACAAATAAAGCCAGACTACGTATTGCATTTAGCAGGAAGGAATTCGGTTATAGAATCTTGGACAGCTGCCCTTGAATATATAGAGGTTAATGTAATAGGAACATTATATTTATTAGAAGCAATTAAGCAAGAAGCCTCGCATTGTAGAACATTAGTTATAGGATCTGCTTTGCAAGCAGATAGTATGAACGAAATAAAAATTTCAAATCCATATAGTTTAAGTAAAACGATGCAAGTTATTATTGCAGAGGCTTGGGGAGGATTAATGGATTCAAATATTATCATTGCAAAGCCCTCAAACTTAATTGGTCCAGGGGAATCGAATGGCATTTGTTCGATTCTCGCAAAGAAAATGATAGATATAGAATCAGGTAGAAGTAAAGCCATTATTGAAGTAAACAGTTTGAAAGATAGTAGAGATTTTCTAGATGTACGTGATGCGATTAAAGCGTATCATGTGTTATTACGAGATGGAATAAATGGAAAACAATATAATATCGGATCAGGAGTAAAACGATCTTTGTTAAATGTACTAGAACAATATAAAGAATTAACACAGCTAAATTTTTTTATAGAGGAAACAGAGAAAAGTGGGAGCGACTCAAATGAGAGTTTAGCAATAGAGGAAATAAAAAGGTTAGGTTGGATCCCAGAAATTGAATTTCATCAATCATTAAAAGATGTACTTGAGTATGCGAAGTGTAGTGACATCTGCATGCAATGAAAAACAAAAAAGGGTGTAAAAAATATATGAATGATTATGAAATAATAGATAATCAAAATACGCTATTTCTTTCAATTGTTGATGCGTTGGATTGGAGAGATGAAGAAGCGCATGTATTGCGTCTTTATGAGGCAATACATAAATATCAAGCGTATGTAGAAGAAAAAAGGGTTAATCAAATAAAGTCAGCATTAGAGACGGAAACTAGATATGTGATTCAAATCTTTGCTCAATACGAGTGTAGTGAGTATGGAAATGATTTTTATGAACTCATTAAAGATCTTTTACAAGATATAGAGGTGGAGTTAAAGATTTATATAAAAAATAATAATTTTATTTACATTTAAAAGGTAAATATAAAGCTAGATTTTTAATAATAAAGGTGGGTATAAGTTATGAGCAAAACGATTCTTTTTACTGGGGGCGGTACAGCCGGACACGTTATGATTAATATTGTATTAATTCCTAAATTTATAGAGAAAGGCTGGAGAGTCGAGTATATTGGATCCAAAAATGGAATTGAAAAATCATTAGTGCAAAATGTTAAATACAATAGTGTTTCAACGGGCAAGCTTAGGAGATATTGGGATTGGGAAAATTTTAAAGATCCTTTTAAAATTATACGAGGTTGTTTACAAAGTTATAAATTAATTAAGAAAACAAAGCCTGACGTTATCTTTTCAGCAGGAGGATTTGTTTCAGTTCCTGTAGCTATAGGAGCATGGTTAAATCGTGTGCCTATAATTATACGTGAACCAGATAGCACATTAGGACTTGCCAATAAAATAGCATTACCTTTTGCTACAAAGCTATGCACAACATTTCCTCAGACAGGAGAAAATGTAAGTAATGAGAAGAAGGTTTATGTAGGACCAATTGTAAGGGAAGAAATTGAGAAGGGTAACGTATTACGAGGAAGAAGATATTGTGAATTTCAGCAAGATAAACCAGTATTATTAATTATGGGTGGGAGTCAAGGTGCTAAGTGGATAAATGATATGGTAAGGGAATGTTTAGATACAATACTATTAAACTTTAATATTATTCATATATGTGGTAAAGGGAAGGTAGACCCATCTATTGGCATGGAGGGGTATATGCAATTTGAATATATAGGCGACGAGTTGCCGCATATACTAAATATGGCAAGTGTTGTAGTTTCCAGAGCGGGTTCTACTGCTATTTCTGAATTGTTATTTTTGAAGAAACCGATGTTGCTTATCCCGTTAACTAACAGTTCCAGCAGGGGAGATCAAGTTTTAAATGCTGAATATTTTTCACGGCAAGGATATGCGGAAGTTATACTCCAAGACAGAGTAAGTACGAATACATTTATACATGCAGCAAATAAGTTGTATACAAATAAGGAGAAATATATTCAAAACATGAATGGATATAAGAAAACAAATGATGAGGGAATTCATCAAATAATAGATATAATAAATGAAGTGGTGGAGTAATAGAAATGTAAATAGAAAAACAAAAGGAAAGAAGGTATTTTCTTTCCTTTTTACTATATTTGTTCAAATTCATTATTATTTATTCTAATTAGTTATGTACTATCGGTGAATGCCGTTTTCTAATAGCTCAGTAAATGCATGAATATGAATAGGTTTACTGTAATAATAACCTTGAATAAACTGACATTTATTTTTTTGAAGGAAATTTACGTGCTCTTTCGTTTCTACACCTTCAGCAATGACAGACATTCCTAATGTATTTGCTAATGTGATGATCGTTTTAATAATTTCCATTCCATCATCACATGTTTCAGACATTGTAATAAATTCTCTCGGGATTTTTAACGTATCAATTGGATACAAAGGTAAGTAGGCTAGCGAAGAATAACCTGTACCAAAATCGTCGATAGAAATGTGAATCCCTAAACTTTTTAGTGTACGCAGTTTTATCAATGTTTCTCGCTCATCCATCATTGCAATTCGCTCTGTTAATTCAAGATCAAGAGAGCTTGCTGGTAAACCTGTATTTGTTAAAGTAGAAGAAATAGACTTTACAAAATCCTCTTGTTCAAATTCTTTAGCAGATAAATTTACACCTATTTTTAAATGTGAATATCCGAGTGCGTGCCAACGTTTCATTTGCTTGCAAGCCTGCTCTAATGTCCATTTTCCTATTGAAATAATTTGTAGTGTTTCTTCTGCAATCGGAATAAACTCGTATGGAGAAATAATACCTAATTCAGGATGATTCCACCTAATTAAAGCTTCTGCACCGATAATTTTATTAGATTCACTATCAACTTGAGGTTGATACAAAAGGAACAATTCTTCATTTTGTAGTGCGTTTGGTAAATCTTTTTCTAATCGTAATCGTCTTTCAATTTTTTTAGCGATTACATCGTCATAAATAGAGACAGAGTTAAGCTCTTTTGCTTTTGCATCATACATTGCAACATTAGCGTTTTTCAGAAGTGTAGCGGTATCGATTCCGGAATGTGGATAAATAGCGATGCCGATACTCAGTGATAAAGTTAATTTATGCTCATGTATGATAAATGACTTTTTCATGCATTCAAATAATTGGTTACATAATTGGAATAAGTAATCTTCGTCAGTATAGTTTTCAATTATGATTGTAAATTCATCGCCACCGATTCTTGAAAGATGAGTATGTGATGGAAGACATGATTGGAATCGCTTTGCTACTTCTTCTAATATGTAATCTCCTGATGAATGTCCAAGTGTATCGTTAATTGCTTTAAAGCGATCTAAATCTAAATATAATAATGCAAACTCGCTTTCTGCTATTTTAGCATTTTTTATAACTCTCTTTAATTTCTTATGGAAAAAGGCACGGTTCCCAATTTTCGTTACAGTGTCATGGAATGCTAAATATTTTATTTCTTCTTGCTGTTTTTTTAGTGCAGTAATATCTTTCACCATAATATAGCTTCCTGAAATTTGTCCGTCTATTATAATAGGAATGATTGTAACGTATAAAAAATAAGTAAAGCCATCTTTATATTGAGAACTAAGTTGTAAGAATGCCGATTCTTGTTGTTTCACTTTTTCTAATGCCAATGCTAGCTTATGCTTATCTTCATCTAAAATGATCGAAAAACAAGTTTCACCTAGTAACTCATCCGTTGGTGCTCCAAGTAGTACACTCCCAGCCTTATTTACATTTAAGAATATTCCATTTAAATCAATGGTGAAGATAGGGTCAGGATGATATTCATATAATGATTTAAACTTTTGCTGTTTTTGAGAAAGAGCCTCTGATTTATGAACTAAATCAGACGTCCGTAAAGTAACTTTTTCTTCTAGTTGGGCATTAAATGCCTGCAAACGTTTTGTTAAGGAATTGTTTTGCATACGTACGATAGAATGACGAATGAGTACGAAAATAAAAGTAATACAATTTCCTGTAATGAGAGTTGAAGATGATGTTTTTTCTTTTAATGTAAACCCGATTAGTATTGCAACAGCAAGATAGGGAAATACAACTAAAGCTTTTTTTCCTATTATAGGGTTTACAAGGAAATAATTTTTATGGGTATTATGATCTTCTGAAATAGAGCCAGCTATTGCAATAAGTAATATAGGTATTCTATATAAAAGACGTAATAATATTATAGTTTCAGTTGATAAGTGGTTATTTAAGTAAAAATAAATATAGTTAAAAGTTGCAGAACTTATTAATACAAAAATAAAGATATAAATTTTCCGTTTGGAATTAAAAATTGTTGGACGGAAAAAGAGACTAACACCTAGCAGTAGAAATAATAAATCTGCAATTGGGTATAAAAATGAAAGGAAAACATCTCCTAGTGAAAGAGCGAATATATTTAAATTTGGTTGATTAAATAAATACCATTCTAATGTGAATATGGAAGTAAGCACTATGCATATATCACAAATAAAGAACGCTTTTTCCCATTTATTGCATTCCTTTAAGATTTTATAGCAGAAAGCGATAAGACAGAAAAATAGAAAAAACATGTAAAATACATCAGAAACCGTAAAACGATGTATTGGAATTTCGAAGAAGCTATCTTGATATGTATATACTATTTTTCCTAATAAAAAACTACCAATTGCTATTGTAATACATATCCAAAACGGATTTGAACTGACTTTCTTAGAATATATAGAGTAAATCAGTGATACAAATGTAATGGCTTCAACGACAAGTGAAGCGAAGCGTACATCTGAATTTGAAAAATGAGTAGGGAATAGATAGAAAAACATAAAATAGATTGAATAGCATATTAATGTTCCGATTAATATACATAATTGTAAATTTTTATTTAATTTCAATGAAATCACCTTCTTTAATTATGCACTATGTTCGTTATATCTATACATAATAATATTATTTAAGAATTGTATCAGATTTCCTTATAAAAATCATGTTTATAAGGAAAGTGTTAAAGAGTGTGAGTATTCTTAAGGTTAAAAAAATATTGCGGTTGATAGTATAGACTGTATCAAGACTTTAAATAGAAATTGTATATTTAGTCATCCTTTGAATTGTAAAGTTTTTTTAGTGATTTGTAAGTGGAGATGCAAAATTGCATATAAAATGATGAGTATCTTTTTTTGTGAGATTTTTATTTTTAATCTGAAAATTAACATTTGTGAAAATGTTGAGAAAGGATGTAAAATAAGAACGTGTATTCTTACAGAGTGGAATAGTATTGCCACTAAATAGGGAGGCTTTTTTATGATATATCGAATTAAAGATGCAGAAATATACTATGAAATTGTGGGAGAGGGTAAACCGGTCATTATCATACATGGCTGCGCCCCTGACCATAGGTTAATGATGAAATGTATGGAATCAGTATTTCAGAAATATGAAGGTTATAAGCGAATATATATTGATTTACCTGGAATGGGAAAATCGAATGCTCCAAATTGGATAAATAGTTCAGATCGTATAGTAGAAGTGCTTATCACATTTATTGAGGAAATCATTTCTACTGAAAAATTTTTATTGGTAGGAGAATCATATGGAGGCTATTTAGCCAAAGGTATACTTGCAAAGATGTTTGAGAGAGTTAGCGGATTACTATTAGTATGTCCTGTTGTTGTAGCGGAGCCAGAAAAAAGGATTCTTCCAGATAAACAGGTAATTGTACAAGATGAGGAATTTTTAAATACGCTCACTTCCACAGAAAGAGAGGCATTTTGTGAGTTAGCTGTAATAGCAAATGAATATACATATAAGCGATTTAAAGAAGAAATTAAGCCTGGGTTAGATGTTGCTAATGATGAATTTATTGAAAGGTTGCAAAAGAATTACTCTCTTACTATGGATTTTCAGCGTAAAAAATATGAAAATCCCGTTCTTTTACTGACTGGAAGACAAGATATATCAGTAGGTTATCAAAATATTATAGAAATTATTGAAGAATATCCAAGGGCAACATTAGCAGTGTTAGATATGGCAGGACATAATTTGCAAATTGAGCAGCCTGAATTATTTGAGAGTTTAGTAGGAGAATGGATTAGACGAACAAATCAGCACAGTTTATAAAGTATTGTAGTATTACGCCTAAGTGTTGAAATGGGATAAATGAACGTGATTTATTAACTTATCTCGCTATTTTCCTGTAAAAGCCCGATTAGTAAGGGCTAATTAAAGTTTCACTTTATAAAAAATTTTAAGGAGAAATTATGAGCACATATATTTATATGGTTAGACATGGTGAATCACCAAAACTAGAAGGAAATGAAAGAATGCGCGGGTTAACTGAGAGGGGACATATGGATGCCCGTAGAGTAACTGACATATTAAAAGCGGAGAGGATTGATACTTTTATTTCAAGTCCTTATAATCGGGCTGTGCTAACGATAGAGGAGTCAGCTAATTTCCATGAAAAAGAAATAGTAGTATATGAAAATCTTAAAGAGTGTATGTTTTCAAGTGAGGATCAGGTTATATCAGACAAAGAGGTGTATCCACTTGTACAGAAGATGTTCTCTAATCCGGACTTTGCACGAACGGAAGGAGAGTCATATGCAGATTGCCAGAGAAGAGTAGTGAAAGTATTAAAAGAAATCTTAATGGATTTTCAAGGATGGAAAATTGTAATTGGTACACATGGGCTTGTCATGACATTAATGATGAACTATTTTGATAAACAATATGGTTTTGAATTTTTAATGAATACGTCAAAACCGGATATATATAAGATGGAGTTTAAAGAAGAACAATTAATGAATGTAGAGAGATTATGGAAAGAGGAATAAAATTAGTTGCATGGATTTTGTTGTAAAAGTTACTTTTATAGCAAAGTCTTTTTTTTGAATAGAAAGCATCTTTATCAACTATTTTTAGAATGTTAAATAAATAAGTAATTATTCAGTCTTTGAATAAATTATGGAGAAATTGGTTTAGGGAAACAATTTTAAATGTGTCAAAACTCCAAACGTTGGATTTATATTCAATAGGAGAAAAAGATGTAGAATTTTGTCTTACAGTCCCCGTTTACTTTTCATTTCATTACATATAGGCTTTGTGGTGTAAGGGGGACATTGCCTTTACACAAAATCTATAAGGAGGTCATTGTAATGAAACAGATTAAAAAGTTTGCGGGAGTTGCTTTAGCGGGGACGATTGGATTAAGTGGACTACTGTTTTTAGAACCAAGTGTAAGCGTTGCGGAAGCACAGCAAGTGAGAGTGGAAAATTTCAATACAATTGATGTAACGATGAATCTAAATGAATTGTATGTATTAAGTGGCAGAAGTATTGATATTCTTTCTGGAGATAAAGAAGCAATTCAGTTAAATAAATACACAATTAGTTTTAATAAACCTGGGAAGTATGTGATTAAAGTAAATGGCTGTATTTATGATGATGTATATACTTTTATTGTAAATGAGTAGTATATATTCTTAAATTGCGAGATAAAAACAGAAACACCCTATTTACGGTGAGAGTCGTAAATAGGGTGGATTTATTTGTATTAATCTGCACTTTAAATATGTTCACTAATTTTCTTTTTGTTATGTAAAGTATGTAAAAGTGTTAACAATGTAAATGAAATATACATCTTCACATTCAAAAAAGTTAAAATATTTCGTTTTAAGGATTATAATGGAGGGAGAAACATAAAAGGGAGTGAATGAACTTGAAACAAGAACTTATTGAAAGATTTACGAGATATGTAAAAATTGATACGCAATCAAATGAAGAAAGCCATACAGTACCAACAACACCAGGACAAATTGAGTTTGGTAAGTTATTAGTGGAAGAGCTAAAAGAAATTGGTTTAACAGAAGTAACGATGGATGATAATGGTTATGTAATGGCAACACTTCCAGCTAATACGGACAAGGATGTTCCTGTAATTGGATTTTTAGCCCATTTAGATACAGCAACAGACTTTACAGGGAAAAACGTCAAACCACAAATTCATGAAAATTTTGATGGTAATGCAATTACGTTAAATGAAGAGCTAAATGTTGTGTTAACACCAGAGCAGTTCCCGGAATTACCATCATATAAAGGACATACCATTATTACAACTGATGGTACAACACTTCTAGGAGCAGATGATAAAGCTGGTCTTACAGAAATTATGGTTGCAATGAACCATTTAATACATAATCCGCAAATTAAGCACGGGAAAATAAGAGTAGCATTTACACCGGATGAAGAAATTGGTCGTGGGCCAGCGCATTTTGATGTAGAAGCGTTTGGTGCATCATTCGCTTATACGATGGATGGAGGTCCATTAGGTGGTTTAGAGTATGAAAGTTTTAATGCTGCAGGTGCTAAGTTAACGTTTAACGGAACGAATACACATCCTGGAACAGCGAAAAATAAAATGCGCAATGCTACTAAACTGGCTATGGAGTTTAACGGGTATTTACCAGTAGAAGAGGCGCCAGAATATACAGAAGGCTATGAAGGATTCTATCATTTACTTTCTTTAAATGGTGATGTTGAGCAAAGTAAAGCGTATTATATTATTCGAGACTTTGATCGTGAAAATTTTGAGGCGCGTAAAAATAACGTTAAAAATATTGTGAAGACTATGCAAGAAAAGTATGGCGAAGATGCAGTCGTTTTAGAAATGAATGATCAATACTATAACATGCTTGAAAAAATTGAACCGGTGAGAGAAATTGTTGATATTGCATATGAAGCAATGAAAAGTTTAGACATTGAACCAAATATTCATCCGATTCGCGGAGGCACAGATGGATCACAATTATCATATATGGGATTACCGACGCCGAATATTTTCACTGGTGGTGAAAACTATCACGGTAAATTTGAATATGTTTCGGTAGATACTATGGAAAAAGCCGTTCAAGTTATTGTGGAAATTGCAAGACGTTTTGAGGAGCAAGCTTAAAAAAGAACCAAGTAGTACGAATGTGCTACTTGGTTTTTTTAATATAGTACTCGCCACAAATAAAAAGTCGCATAAGACTCCCAATTAGCCCAGTTTGCCGCGAAACCTTTTATTTCATTTTTAGTCGGTTTATTTTCGGAACCTGTTATAAATTTAATTGCATTATGCAGACCAACATCATCAATTGGAAAAGCTGAAGGAAATCTTAAACAACGCATTAAAACATAGTTGGCAGTCCATGGTCCTATACCATGGATAGCGGTTAATTGTTTCTCAGCAACCTTTACATCTTGTGTTTGCAGTAAATCCTCTTTTGATAGTTTTCTCTCTGTAATAAGCTTCGCAATACCGATTAAATATTCACATTTTCTAGTCGTCATTTTTAATTGTTGGAGATCTTCTACATGTAGATTTGCAATTGTTTCAGGTGATGGGAATATCCAATGCTTTCTACCGTCCCATTCTACATAACTGCCAAATTGCTCAACTAATCTTCTTTTTAGCGTATAAGCATATGTTAAGTTAATTTGTTGACCGATAATTCCCCAGGAAAGTGCCTCAAATAAGTCTGGAATACCTAAATTACGAAGGCCATAATATTGTTCAATTGGTCCTTGAAGGAGTAAATCATGTTTAGCTAATGTATAAAAGGGAGCTAAATCAGTAGTTAAATCAAACCATTCTTTTACATAGTTAGCTACAGCTTCACGTATCGATTTTTCAGATGTATATGATTCTTCTAAACAACGTATTTGAATATTGCCATCTGTATTCACACTAATTTCAACTAAAGGATTTACATCTTGAACAGGGATAACTTTATAAATTTTGTTATCTTCAATATGAAACATACATTCATTGTTAGAACGTGATAGATAACGTAAATTTTCTTGGAAACAAAATTCTTTTGGAACTGCTATAGATAATGCGCTATTATATTCTGCTGTCATATGAATTCCACCTGTAACTTTTCTAATGTAAGCAATTTTTTCTTCATTTCTAATCCACCCCTAAATCCGGTTAGTTTCCCATTCTTCCCAATAACGCGGTGACAAGGAATAGTAATAAGGAGAGGGTTAGCAGCAATAGCAGAAGCAACGGCGCGCACAGCTTTAGGTTTTTGAATTCTTTCAGCAATTTCTGTATAAGAATATGTCTTTCCATAAGGAATTTCACGTACCGTATTCCAAACAGATAATTGAAAATTAGTTCCATAAGCATCGATAGGAAATGTAAAAGTTTCTCGCTTGTTTTCTAAATACTCGATAACTTCTTGCGTATATATTTGCAAGTAATCTGGACTATGAATCAATATATGTTGGGGCAGTTTTTTTCTAGCCCATATATTTAATTCTTCAAAGTTTTCGTCTTGTGATCCAATGAAACATAGTCCATTTTCAGTTGCAGCAATATGAAATCGCCAATTTTTATGTGTAAGTAGCGTCCAATATATATAATTATTTTTGTAGGAATTCATTATCGTATCCCTCTTTCATCTCGTTCTTTTTTCGATATTCAGTAGGAGTAAAGCCGGTTTTCTTTTTAAATAAAGTTGCGAAATACTCTGGGTTTTCTATCCCGACAGCAGTACTAATTTCTTTAATAGATTGATTTGTGTGTAAAAGGTATTTGGTTGCTTTAAGAATCCTGAATTGTTGTATATATTCTATAGGAGTTAGCCCTATTATTCTTTTGAAAGTACGTTGTAAATGAAAAGGGCTACCGTGACACATTCCCGCAAGCATGTCGAGAGTTAAGGATTTGTCATAATGCTTTTCGATATAGTCTTTAATTTGTTCTACCCACTCTTCATTAGGTAAAGTGATCCCATTTGGCTTACAACGTTTGCACGGGCGAAAGTTTTCACTTAATGCTTGCTCTGCATGATGAAAAATTCGTACATTGTTTCTATTTGGTATTCTTGATTTGCATGATGGCCTGCAAAAGATTCCAGTTGATTTCACAGCATAAAAGAATTTGCTATCATAGGAAGAATCGTTATGAATAATTGCTTGCCAATACTCATTTGTTAATGTAACTCCTTCATTGTGCAAAGAACATCACCTCTGAAATTAGTATAACCTGAATAAAGTGCGTATGTATGTATTCATAAATGTAAGAGCAAGATTACAAAGGTGAAAATATCGGATGGCGTTTAGATTATTTTGTTGTTTCGGAAAGAATGAAAGACCAGATGACAGAAGCGAAAATTAATAGTGAAGTGATGGGATCAGACCATTGTCCAGTTGAATTACATATAAATTTCTAAAAAAAGAAGTATCTCCCTAATATTAGGGAGATACTTCTTTTTTTAATTCAGTTTGTTAAAATTTTTCAAATCATTCTTGAAATAATTTCATATTAAATATATACTTAGTAACGATAATCATTATCAGTGAAAATGATTATCAAGTGATGAAGACGTAAAAGAATTATAGTCTAGGGGAAGTGAACGTGAATGAGTTCTGGATAAAATTATTAATCTAATGAAATATATATATGGAATAAGATTCATATAGTTAAATTCTATTGAGAATATAGTTTGAAAATTTGAGAGGAGACATATAAAGATGAACAAGAAATTATTTACTTTAGGGATGGTTACCGTTTTAAGTGTAGGTTTAGCGGCATGTAATAGTGCGGATAAAACTTCAGGCGAGCAAAAACAACAGACAAAAGCTACGGAAACGAAAAAAGATGAAAAACGAAAAATTACATATTTAGGTAAAGAATATACAGTGCCAGCAAAAGTAGATAAAATTGCGACAGCTAGTTTAGAGTCAATGGAAGATGCGGCAGTACTTGGAATTAAACCAGTTGGTGCCATTACTGTAGGTGGTAAACTACCAAAATACCTGGAAAAAGAGTTAGAAGGTGCGAAATCTGTTGGTGAGAAAATGCAACCCAATTTCGAAACATTACTACAATTAAAACCAGATGTGATTACATCAAGTACGAAATTCCCAGCAGAAACAGCTGAAAAGTTTACGAAAGTAGCTCCTACATTCCCGGTATCACACGTTTCAACAAATTGGGAAGATAACTTAAAGTTAATGGGAGAATTAACTGGTAAAAAAGATAAAGCAGAAAAAATTATTAAAGACTACAATTCAGACGCTGAAAAAGCAAAAGCAAAACTAGGAGATAAGTTAAAAGATAAAAAAGTACTTGTCATTAGACTAAGAGCAAACGAATTATTCCTATATCCAGAAGGAGTATACTTCAACCCTGTAATTTATAAAGATCTTGGACTAACTGCTCCAGAACAATTGAAAACTGTAAAAGCACAAGAGAAAATTTCATTTGAAAAACTTGCTGAACTTAACCCAGATTATATTTTCTTACAATATGAGGCAAGTGAAAATAAAAATCCAAAAGTGTTAGAAGAAATTGAAAGTAATCCAATTTGGCAAAGTATGAATGCTGCGAAGGAAAAGAAAGTATTTGTAAACGTTGTAGATCCAATGGCGCAAGGTGGTACTGCTTGGAGTAAAACTGCCTTCTTAAAAGAAGCAGTGAAAAATTTATCTAAATAATACAATAAGTAAGGTGCGTTGAATGATATGCAGAAAACAAATGCAGTACCAGTAACTATATTATGTATAGCACCCATACTCATCTTATTTACAGTTATACTTTCGATTTTGTATGGGGCGAAAAGTATTGATGCTGAAACAGTGTGGAACGCATTATTTCATTTTGATTCAAGTGATGTAAATCATAATATTATTATTACTTCACGTTTACCAAGGGTAGTTGCAGCTCTTTTAGTCGGAGCATTTCTAGCCATATCAGGAGCACTTATGCAGGGGATGACAAGAAACTATCTTGCATCCCCTTCTATTATGGGTGTGACGGATGGTGCTGCCTTTGTTATTACACTTTGTATAATTTTTCTTCCAGGAATGTCATCAATTGGTATGGTTATATGTTCAATGATTGGTTCTGCACTCGGAGCCGGTATCGTGTTTGGTTTTGGTTCGCTCCTTCAAAATGGCTTATCACCAGTTAGGTTAGCGATTATAGGAACAGTTATTGGAACATTTTTAAGCAGTGTATCGGCTGCAATGGCTTCGTATTTCCAAATTTCTCAAAATGTTAGTTTTTGGTTTAATGCAAAGTTAGATCAAGTAGATCCTAATATAATTAAAATCACGATACCGTTTGGGATAATTGGAATAATTTTAGCATTGTTAATATCAAAATCTATTACCATTCTTTCATTAGGCGAAGAGGTTTCTATTAATTTAGGACAGCGTACAAAACTAGTTAAAGCGATGGCAATTTTATCGGTAATTTTTTTAACAGGAACAGCAGTTGCTTTAGTGGGGAAAGTTGGTTTTGTAGGTTTAATTATTCCACACATTACCCGCTTTATAATTGGGGTAGATTATAAGTGGATTTTGCCATGTGCAGGTGTTATTGGTGGCGTTTTCTTAGCGTTATGTGACGTTTTGAGTAGATTTGTAAACTATCCATTTGAAACACCTATTGGAGTCGTTACCTCCTTAATTGGAATTCCTTTCTTCCTTTATTTAATCCGTACTAGAGGAGGAGAGAGACATGCTTAAAAGTTCAAGTCAACGTTTCGGAATGACGATGGGGATTATTATATTTTTAATACTATGTGCTATCTATATTAGTTTAACAAATGGTACGTTCGACATTACGATTACAGATGTATTTAAAACACTTTTTAGAATTGATCCAGTACCAGAACATGATTTAGTTATTTTTGAGTTTCGTCTTCCGCGTATCGTAATTGCTGGATTAGTAGGATTAGGCCTTGGTGTTGCAGGTGCTGTTATTCAAGGGATTACGAGAAATGGATTGGCGGACCCAGGTATTTTAGGAGTAAATGCCGGAGCGGGAACAGCGATTGTCATTTTTATGTTTTTCTTTCAAGGACAATTAAAAAGCACAGACTGGGTTTCTATTATGATGATGCCAATGTTTGGTTTAGTAGGTGGATTAGGTGCAGCTATCATCATTTATCTGTTTTCTTGGAAAAACGGTAAATTAGATTCGCAGCGACTTTTATTAACAGGGATTGCAATTGGATCGGGATTTGGAGCTTTTTCTATGTACTTATCACTCAAAATGAAGTCAACTGATTTCGAGATGGCTGCAGTGTGGGTGTCTGGAAGCATATATAGTGCGAACTGGAAGTATATTGTGGCTATGTTACCATGGCTTATTATCTTAATTCCACTTATACAAAAGAAAGCTTATTTATTAGATTTATTCCAATTGGAAGAAACGAGTATTACAAGTTTAGGTGTTTCAGTAGAAAGAGAGAAATCGATTTTATTATTAAGCAGTATCGGGCTTGTGAGTGCATGTGTTGCTGTTTCAGGGAGTATCGGTTTTATTGGCTTAATGGCACCGCATATAGCGAAAAGACTTGTCGGTATTCAACATAAGTATATAATTCCTACGTGCGGCGTAATCGGAATGTTTCTTGTAATTGCCTCAGACTTTATTGCAAAAACAGTTTTCACACCTGTAGAGTTACCAGTTGGAATCGTTATTTCTATTGTCGGTGTACCGTATTTCTTATATTTACTTTATAAGGCGAAAGCGTAAGAGGAGGAATAAAAGTGAGTATTTTAAGTGCAAAAAATTTAGAAACAAGTTATGAAAAGCTTACAGTGTTTCGCGATTTAAATGTGGAAATACAAGAAGGAAAAGTAACGACAATTATAGGTCCAAACGGTTGCGGTAAATCGACATTGTTAAAAACAATGGGAAGAATTTTAAAACAAAAAAGCGGAAAAGTATATTTGCAAGGGCAAGATTTACATACAATTTCAACGAAAGAAATTGCGAAGCAGTTAGCTTTACTCCCGCAAACTCCAATTGCACCAGGTGAACTTAAAGTGGAAGAATTAATTTCTTATGGACGCTATCCACATCGAAATAACGTAAATAAGTTAACGACAAAAGATAAAGAAATGATTGATTGGGCATTAAATATAACGAAAACTTCTGAATTTCGAACGAGACAAATTGCAAATTTATCAGGTGGTCAAAGACAAAAGGTATGGCTAGCGATGGCATTAGCACAAGAGACAGAAGTGTTGCTATTAGATGAGCCAACTACATACCTTGATATGTCTCATCAATTAGATGTATTACAAATTGTGGAGAAGTTAAATAAAGAACATAATTGTACGGTTGTTATGGTATTACATGATATCAACCATGCAGCAAGATTTTCAGATGAAATTATTGCAATGAAGGAAGGAGAAATTGTTACAACTGGTAGCCCAGAAGAAATCATTACAAATGAAGTATTAAAAGAAGTATTTCATATTGATGCACGTGTCATGATTGATCCGTATAACGGGGCTCCTGTTTGTTTCGGTTATGATAGCGTTGTATCTCAAGAAGAAAAAATCGAAATATATGTAACAAGTTAAAAAGGGGGGGATAGGGTGAATACTACAGTTGAAAAACAGCAGATTATAATATCTAATACAGAACAGTGGAAAATGTATTCAAAATTAGAAGGTAAGGAATATCAAATTCATATTTCAAAGCCGAGGCAACCAGCACCGGATTCAGGATATCCTGTCATTTACGTATTAGATGGCAATGCCTTTTTTCAAACATTTCATGAAGCAGTTAAAATACAATCAGTAAGAGCGGAAAAAACTGGTGTTTCACCAGCTGTTATAGTAGGAGTGGGTTATCCAATTGAAGGCGCATTTTCAGGGGAAGAAAGATGTTATGATTTTACGCCTAGCGTAATTTCAAAAGATGCCCCTTTAAAACCAGACGGTAAACCGTGGCCTAAAACAGGAGGAGCACATAATTTCTTTACTTTTATTGAAGAAGAACTGAAACCACAAATTGAAAAGAATTTTGAGATTGATAAAGGTAAGCAAACGTTATTTGGGCATTCTTTAGGTGGATTATTTGCTCTCCATATACTATTTACAAACTTAAATGCTTTTCAAAATTATTTTATTAGTAGTCCATCTATATGGTGGAATAATAAATCCGTACTTGAAAAAGAAGAGAACCTTATAAATGAATTAAACAATGCTAAGTTTGAAACAGGAGTGTTCCTTACAGTTGGGTCACTAGAACGAGAGCATATGGTTGTAGGTGCAAATGAATTATCAGAGCGCCTTCTCCAAGTAAACCACGATAAACTTAAATTTAAGTTTTATGAAGCTGAAGGGGAGAATCATGCATCTGTTGTGCCGACGTCTTTAAGTAAAGGGTTGAGATTTATTAGTTACATATAGGAAAAAAGGTTATGGATGAAACATTCCATAACCTTTTTTGATATGTAGAATTGTCCTTTTTGAAAGTTTTGTTTCAACTTTTCGTCTAAAGAGACAAAAAGTTGTCACAAAACGGTCACAATTAGCATAAACATAAAATAGACGAAATGAACTTATTTCCAAAAAGGCTCGGTTTATTCCGATCATGATTTGTAGAGCTGAAAAAGTATGGATTAAAAGTTCACTATATTCCCAAGGAGGTAGATCGTATGAAAACTATTCTTGCTATCGCTGGACTTATTTGGGTTCTATCGCATGGCATCCCAATTTATGAAGGAGAACAAATTCGCAGTGCTCTGAATAAAAATTTTAATGAATATCATATCATTGACCGGCAAGATAATGTTGTAACAGTTCGAGTAAATGACTGTTTTCATACGGTAACCGTTGAAGGAACTTCAGTAGTGAATGATACAAAAGTATGTGATCAACAATAATTATATATGGAAAGAAAAAATTCTTGGATTAAATATCTGAAAATTAAGATTTTAATATTATAGATGAAGAATAAGCGGGGGCGGGTAATCCCCGCTTATTCTTGTTTCACTTTATTGAATTTTGATGAGAGATATAATGATTTTTTTGACAAAAAGGAAAGGGTATACTAAAAATTGAGATTAAGAAGCTAATGCATTGTTAAGAATAATCATAAAGCGTAAATATACTCTTATGGGGTATCGTGCGTAGATATTTAATGCTATAATTGGTATACTCATAAAAACAATTGTTTTATTGGGTGAAGAGAAACTTTAAGAAGGTGATAATATGGATCATAAAGAGCATGAAGCAGTAACACATAGATCAGAAAAAGAAAAAGAACAGATTATAAATAGATTAAAGAGAATTGAAGGACAGGTCCGCGGTATTCAAAATATGATTGAAAATGATCGTTATTGCGTGGATATTTTAGTGCAAATTTCAGCGATTAATGCAGCGATGAAAAAAGTAGGAATGGGTGTATTAAAAAACCATACAAGTCATTGTGTTTCAGGTGCTATTAAAGATGGCAATGGTGACGAAGCAATTGAAGAATTAATGACTGTATTTGAACGTTTTTCAAAAGCGTAAAAACAAGCTAGTATGTCACTGGCTTGTTTTTTTGTTTACCTTCATAATAAGATCTCGGCGTATTGATGTGAAAAAGTGTGTGTAAAATAAACTTTTAGAAAATAATTGAAAAATCATGATATAAAACCATTGATTACCTTAGGGGGGTATGGTAAGATGTAATTGTGATTAACAAACAATGAATAAACAAGAGGAGGATTTTAAATGGAACAGTTAACATTACAGGTTGAAGGTATGTCTTGTGGACATTGTGTAAATGCTATCGAAAGCAGTGTGAAAGAGCTAAACGGTGTTGAACAAGTGAAGGTTCAATTAGCAGAAGGAACTGTTGAAGTTACTATCGACTCGTCTGCCGTAACATTAAAAGATATCGTTGCTGTAATCGAAGACCAAGGATACGATGTTCAATAATTATTTTTAGATATGGAAATAAATCGTACTTTAAATGAAGTACGATTTATTTTGCTAATAATTATACCTCATAAGGGTATATAGAGGTGAGAGACATGAATGAAAAAAAAGAGGCCAATCTTCAAATATCAGGAATGACATGTGTGGCATGTGCAAATAGAATTGAAAAAGGTCTAAAAAAAGTAGAAGGTGTTCATGAGGCGAATGTAAATTTTGCACTTGAAAAAACAAAAATAATGTACGATCCAACTAAAACAAATCCGCAACAGTTTAAAGAAAAAGTTGAATCGTTAGGATATGGAATTGTAAGTGATAAAGCTGAATTTACTGTTTCAGGAATGACATGTGCAGCATGTGCAAATAGAGTTGAAAAGCGCTTAAATAAGTTAGATGGTGTGAACAAAGCGACAGTAAATTTTGCTTTAGAATCAGCTACAGTAGACTTTAATCCTGATGAAGTTAATGTAAATGAAATGAAGAGTGCGATTACGAAGCTAGGATATAAATTAGAAGTGAAACCAGATAATCAAGATGCATCAACTGATCATCGATTACAAGAAATTGAAAGACAAAAGAAGAAGTTTATTATTTCGTTTATTTTATCTTTCCCATTATTGTGGGCAATGGTTAGTCATTTCTCATTTACGTCGTTTATTTATTTACCGGATATGTTAATGAGCCCTTGGGTGCAACTAGCACTTGCAACCCCTGTTCAATTTATCATTGGTGGACAGTTTTATGTTGGAGCTTATAAAGCGTTACGTAATAAAAGTGCGAATATGGATGTTCTCGTGGCACTTGGAACGTCGGCCGCGTATTTCTATAGTGTATATTTAAGTATTCAATCTATTGGTTCTTCGAAACATATGACAGATTTATATTTTGAAACGAGTGCGGTACTTATTACATTAATTATTTTAGGTAAATTATTTGAAGCGAAAGCAAAAGGGCGCTCATCAGAAGCAATTAAAAAATTGATGGGTTTACAAGCGAAGACAGCTACAGTTGTGCGAGATGGAACAGAAATAAAAATTTTGATTGAAGAAGTAGTAGCTGGTGATATCGTCTATGTAAAGCCTGGTGAAAAAATACCAGTAGATGGTGAGATTGTAGAAGGAAAGTCAGCAATTGATGAATCGATGTTAACGGGTGAAAGTATTCCTGTTGATAAGTCAATTGGGGATGTAGTAATAGGTTCGACAATAAATAAAAATGGATTTTTAAAAGTGAAAGCAACTAAAGTAGGAAGAGATACTGCATTAGCTCAAATTATTAAAGTAGTAGAAGAGGCACAAGGTTCAAAAGCTCCTATTCAAAGGGTAGCAGATCAAATTTCAGGTATTTTCGTACCGGTTGTAGTTGTGATTGCGATTATCACATTTGCAGTATGGATGATATTTGTTACACCTGGTGATTTTGGCGGAGCACTTGAGAAAATGATAGCAGTACTTGTTATCGCTTGTCCATGTGCATTAGGTCTTGCAACGCCTACATCTATTATGGCAGGATCAGGAAGATCAGCAGAGTATGGTATTTTATTTAAAGGTGGAGAGCATTTAGAAGCAACGCACCGATTAGATACGGTTATTTTAGATAAAACGGGTACAGTGACAAATGGGAAGCCGGTGTTAACAGATGTAATTGTAGCAGATGGATTCAATGAAAATGAACTGCTTAGATTAGTAGGGGCAGCAGAAAGAAATTCTGAACATCCACTTGCAGAAGCGATTGTAGAAGGAATTAAAGAAAAGAAAATTGATATCCCAAGTTCAGAAACGTTTGAAGCGATTCCGGGATTTGGTATCGAATCAGTTGTAGAAGGAAAACACTTATTAATTGGTACACGTCGATTAATGAAGAAATTCAATATTGATATTGAAGAAGTTTCTAAATCAATGGAAGCGCAAGAACGAGAAGGAAAAACAGCAATGCTTATTGCAATCGATAAAGAATATGCTGGTATAGTTGCCGTTGCAGATACTGTAAAAGATACTTCAAAAGCAGCTATCGCAAGACTGAAAAAAATGGGTCTAGACGTTGTGATGATTACAGGAGATAATACACAAACTGCTCAGGCAATTGCAAAGCAAGTTGGTATTGATCACGTAATTGCAGAAGTATTGCCAGAAGGAAAAGCAGAAGAAGTGAAAAAACTGCAAGCAAATGGTAAGAAAGTAGCGATGGTTGGAGACGGGATAAATGATGCTCCTGCTCTTGCTACAGCGAACATTGGTATGGCAATTGGAACGGGAACGGATGTAGCGATGGAAGCAGCGGATATAACGTTAATCCGCGGTGACTTAAATAGTATTGCTGATGCGATCTTTATGAGTAAAATGACGATAAGAAATATTAAACAAAATTTATTCTGGGCATTAGCTTATAACGCGTTAGGAATTCCAATTGCGGCATTAGGTTTCTTAGCCCCTTGGGTTGCTGGAGCAGCGATGGCATTTAGTTCTGTATCCGTTGTATTAAATGCATTACGATTACAAAGAGTTAAATTAAAATCTTAAAGAGCTACATTAAGTAATTGAATAGAATTAAAAAACAATACTTTGAATAAGTATTGTTTTTTTTGTTCGTATAGAAATTAAAACGATATAATAAAGTAGAAATATAGAATCGTATGTAGTAGAAAAGTTAAGAGGTAGTTTCGTAAGGAGACTTATATATGTTAAAAGATATTATAATTAGAACATTCCAGAAAGAAGATTTAGATCAAGTATTACAATTGTTCTATGAAACAGTTCATACGGTTAATGCAAAAGATTATAATGAGTTACAGCTACAGGCGTGGGCACCGGAGCAACTAGATAGAGAAAATTGGTTACAGTCTTTAGAAAAGAATATTAGCTATGTAGCGGATCATAAAGGTGTGATTGTGGGGTTTGGGGATTATAACGATGATCGTTACGTAGATCGTTTATTTACGCATAAAGATTATCAAGGGAAAAGAGTCGCTTCATACATACTACAGAAGTTAGAAAAAGAAGCAGTGAACCTAGGGCATAGGGAGATATATACAGAGGCGAGCATTACCGCAAAACCTTTTTTTGAAAGTAAAGGTTTTATTTGCATAAAAGAACAAAAGAAACAACATAATGGTCAGATTTTTATTAATTATGTTATGAAAAAAATATCCTTCTCATAAATGAGAAGGATATTTTTCATTATTTTACAGCTTCTTTTAGTTCTTTACCAGCTTTGAAAGCAGGTACTTTAGAAGCTGCGATTTGCATTTCTTCACCAGTTTGTGGGTTACGGCCTGTACGAGCAGCTCTTTCACGAACTTCGAATGTACCGAATCCGATAAGTTGTACTTTTTCACCAGCAGCTAAAGTGTTAGTGATTGATTCTACTACAGTTTGTACAACTACAGTAGCTTCTTTTTGAGAAATCTCAGCATTTTGTGCTACGTTTTTAATTAATTCTGTTTTGTTCATGTTTTTCACCTCATATGTAAATAATGCTATTTAAGTTGTTATTATAACGTATAAAACATTCGAGAACAAGTGTACGTACATATATTCGCAAAAAAAATGAAATTTGTAATATTTTTTAGGGCACTTTATAGACATTCCATTTAAGCGGACAGAGATTTGTTCTTCATTTCAGTCTTCTCTTGATGAGCAGGTAGTTTCTTATTATAAGATATGAAGTAAGGTAGTGCTACAAATAACATACCTCCTACTAAATTTCCAAAGAAAACAAAAATAAAGTTTGGAAAATATTCAGCCCAAGTGAAATGACCGGCAAAAATGGCGGCTGGGATGACAAACATATTGGCTACAACGTGTTGAAATCCAATCGCAACAAAAGTCATAACCGGGAACCAAATACCGATAATCTTTCCGATAAATTCTTTACTTCCCATACTGAGCCAAACAGCTAAACAAACGAGCCAATTACATCCGATTGCAGAAATAAATGCTTGCAATGGTGTATCTTGTAGTTTCGCTTGAGCGATAGAAATAGTTTTTGCTAAAAAAGCTCCTTCAGTTAAGCCAACGATATGACCGAAAAAGTAGGCTACAAATACAGCCCCTATGAAATTGCTAAATGTAACAATAACTAAATTTCGTATGAAATAAAATAAAGTAATTTTCTTTTGAAGCCAGGCCATAGAAACTGTCATCATGTTACCAGTTACTAGTTCACCGCCTGCAAGAATAACGAGAATAAGGCCAATAGGGAATACAGCAGCGCCTAGAAAACTAGTAAATGATCCCCAAGCCTTTGGCATTGTTCCAATAACATGAATATCGAGTAAATACCCTAATGCTATAAAAGCACCGCCAAAAAAACCGAGAATTAACATAGGGAGTAATGATAAATGAGCTTTTTTTCTTCCGGAATTAGCAGCAAGTTCCGTAATTTCTTCTGGTGTAAATACAGACATGAATAACCCCTCCGTAATAAAATGATGGAATGAATAGAAAAAATTTCGAAAATCTATGTATTATAAAAATATGTTATGACTTCTGTATAAAATTGTCAAAGTGAATAGAGAGGGAATTACATATTGATAACATTGTTCATGTTGTCACATGAATGTAACAATAAGGATTTAAAGTGTTTCTAGAGGTGAAAACATGAATACGAATCATGTAAAAAAAGAACGAAAAAAATCAATCGTAAAGATATTTATTATTAGTTTTATAAGTATATTAATGATACCAGTAAGTTTGTATTATTATGCGACAGAAATAGAACGAAAACTAGTAACAGTTACGTGGAATGAAATAGAAGCTTCTACAATTCCTAAAGAGTTTAATAATAAAAAAATATTGCAGTTTTCAGATGTACATTTAGGACCAGAGTTTACACTGAAACAACTTGAACATTTAGTGGAGAAGATGAATGAATTACATCCAGATATAGTAGTTTTTACCGGAGATTTAATAGATAAATTTGGGTCTTATAGTGCGGAAAGAGAAGAAGCGAAGGTTATTTTGCAGAAAATTTACGCTCCCTTAGGGAAATATGCTGTGTTTGGGAATCATGATAGGGGCGGGGGCGGTAGTTTATTTTACAAAAAATATATGGAAGAAGCTGGTTTTTCTGTATTAGTAAATGAAGTGCAGAAAATTAAAGTGGAAAACGGCAAATATATTATAATATCAGGTTTGGATGATTTTCTATTAGGGAAGCCGCAATAGATTCAACTTTAAAAAACTTGAAACAAAATGATTTCAACATGTTATTAGTACATGAGCCGGATGTTGTAACCAAAATAAATCGTTACCCAGTTGATCTTCAACTGTCAGGACATAGTCACGGAGGACAAGTCCAAATTCCTTTTGTAGGTCCGTTAATTACTACCAAACTAGCTGAGCACTACGTTGAAGGTATGTATGAAGTAGAGGGGAAGAGTAAGCCGTTATATTTATATGTAAATCGTGGCATTGGGACTACTAGGATGCCTGTTAGATTTTGTAGTGTACCTGAGCTTTCAATTTTTGTGTTGAAGCAAAATAGTAACTAGAATATTTAACAATATGATTCCAAGGAACGTGCGATGTTGGTCGATGGAAAAGAGTTTCTTAAAACTTTAGATGTGACAAAGTAATTTTCATAAGTAAAAAACAACAATAGGACCTATAAAGGGACCTATTGTTGTTTTTATCCTGCATTGATTGCCCATAAATGTCCGATTGATGAGGGCTAATTATAGTTTTACTTTGTTATTTTTGCAAGGAAAGACCATCAAAATATGTTCTATAGTTACTAGAGAATTCAAAGTTGTTTTTTGCATCCCAATTAATAGACCAAGACATTAGGCCGCGGAATGCAGGATAGCCACTCTGGTTAGAAAGTTTATACTTTCCTCCGAATGGAACTCCTTTAATGATATAATTTAAAGCTTTTTTCATTTCAGTTGGCGAAATGTATCCACCACTTGGAGCTGCCGCTGGTGCTGCTGGAAGCCCAATCATGACTTGATCTGAACGAAGAGCTGGGAAAATGTTATTTGCATTACCACCTACAGGAAAACCATGTAAGAGCATATCTGCCATAGCGACCTCGTAGTCTGCAGTACCTTGATTGTAGTTATTACCGTCCATTCCAATCCCGCTACCAGCGTTGTAGTGTTGAACGTGAATGTATGTTAGTTTATCTTTCACTCCATAAATAATTGGTAAATATGCACCCCATATGCTTCCATATGCGCTATATCCGCCTTGAACATAAGCTGTTTCAGGGGCCATGCTTAATAGAAAATCTGGACCATAATGATCTGAGATTGTTCGAATAGCTGAAATAAGATTTACGATTTGAGGGGTAGTTGGGTTTTTGAAGTTAGTGTCATTTCCGTTTAAGTAAATACCTGATTCAAGGTCAATATCTATTCCGTCAAAACCGTATTTATCGATCAGAGATTGTATGGAATTAATAAAACGATCCTTAGCGGCATTGTCAGGAAGTAAAACGACCCCATTTTGTCCACCTATTGAAAGAACTATTTTCTTTCCTTTACTTTTTAAATAAGAAATATCTGATTTGAATTCTACATCTGTACCATACACAGGAGAAAATTCAACAGTGGAACGATCACCACCAGTTTCACCAAAAGATACATTGATTACATCCCATTTTGGTGAAACGTCTTTTAATTTAATAATGCCAGTACCGTTATCAAAATTATGCCAGTATCCAACGAGTAATTTTGAACCTAAATTGTTTGCTGCTTGTGCTTGGAAAGGGGATAACGGTAGAAGTAAGAACATTACTAAAATACAACAAAAAAATTTGAACTTGTTTAACATATCAACACTCCTATACAAAAAGTTGTCTAGATGTATAATCTTGTTTATTTAATAATATCTGAAAATTCTTTCTTTTGTAAAGGGACTATAATTTTCTCAACAATTGTGTATGGGAAAGTATTAAACCTAATGTAATAATTTTTGAAGGAGGTTGAATTTTAATTGTTGAATTCAGAATATTTTGATATATTTTAAAGTATAGGACAAAATCTTTCGCACAGTACTCTTACATAAATTTCAAAATTTAGTTTGGAAGGGGATGTACAAGATTTGGATAAAAATCTAAAGAAAGACCTCAAAATACGCCACATTACAATGATTTCAATTGGCGGTGTAATAGGGGCTGGTTTGTTTGTTGGAAGTGGTGCAGTTGTACATTCGGCAGGACCAGGTTCTATCGTTTCATATGCATTAGCAGGACTTCTAGTCATTTTCGTCATGAGAATGCTAGGAGAAATGGCAGCTGTTAATCCGACAAGTGGTTCATTTGCAACGTATGCAAGAGAAGCGATTGGTCCTTGGGCGGGTTATACAATAGGCTGGTTATACTGGTTTTTTTGGGTAATTGTTATTGCAATAGAAGCCACAGCAGGTGCTGGTATTATCCAATATTGGATTCCACAAATACCGCTTTGGTTATTAAGTTTAATATTAACAATTTTATTAACGCTGACGAACGTTTTTTCGGTGAAATCATTTGGAGAGTTTGAATATTGGTTTTCTTTTATTAAAGTAATAAGTATTGTTTTGTTCCTTTGTCTAGGTCTTGCTGTTATTTTAGGATTTGTTCCAGGAACAGAAGCACCCGGCACTTCGAATTTAATTGGACAAGGTGGATTTATGCCAAACGGTATAAGTTCGGTACTGCTTGGAATTACTGTCGTTATATTTTCATTTATGGGATCAGAAATTGTAGCGGTAGCCGCAGGTGAATCTGCAGAACCTGTAAAAGCAGTAAAAACAGCAACAAACAGTGTGATTTGGCGTATTCTTGTATTTTTTATTGGGTCTATAGCGGTAGTTGTTACGCTACTGCCATGGAATTCAGCAAACATATTAAAAAGTCCATTTGTAGCTGTATTGGAACATATAGGAATACCAGCTGCGGCACAAATTATGAATTTTATCGTTTTAACAGCTGTACTCTCTTGTTTAAATTCGGGTTTATATACAAACTCAAGAATGCTTTTTTCGATGGCAGAAAGAGGAGATGCTCCAAAGGCGTTTTTGAAATTGAACAGTAGTGGTGTTCCAGTTCGGGCCGTTTTATTTGGAACTTTCTTCGCTTATATTGGCGTTGTGTTTAGTTACATTTCTCCAGATAAAGTCTTTTTGTTTTTAGTGAATGCATCTGGCGGGATTGCGTTACTAGTTTATCTCGTTATTGCAGTTTCGCATTTAAAGATGCGTAAAAAAATGGGGAAAGTGGAACAACAAAATTTGAAAGTGAAAATGTGGCTTTTTCCGTATGTAACGTATGTTACAATTGTTGCTATTATAGCAGTTTTAGTTGCGATGTTCGCAATTGATACTTTACGTTCACAAGCACTTTTAACAATGTTTGTTACTGTTCTTATCATACTTTCTTATTTTATTTTTAATAGAAATAAAAATAGCACAGTTTTGAATCCTAAAAGTAAGAATGAGGAATCTGTTCGATTCTAATTTTCGAAGAGAGTTACACCCAGTCATTGCTATAAAAGAATCATATATAATCATAGAAACAAGTAATTACTATTGTCATAGTGGATATAAACTTTTTTCTTGACTTTTTATACGAAGGCGAGCAAAATGGTAAAAAAGGAAGGGGGGGATGATAATGGAAGAGTACGTATTAGAGCTGTATAACCTGTTATATACGACAGAATGGCAAGATATTGTTTCGTTTCTAGGAATCGTATTTTGCATGAAAATTGTAATTGTATATATGGAAGAGCAAGGTATGTTCTATTCCTTCTCATCCCCGTTCGATATGCAGCGCGAGCCGTTGCTAAACTATGCCAATGTGAATTACGAACAAATTCCTTTTGTTATTTTCTTTATGATTCGATTTATTACAGCAATTGTAAGGAAAAAGGAAAGTGACGATGAAGAGTGCCACTCAACTTGTAATATAGCGAATGTTTTTTAAGCTAAATACAAGGAGGAGATTTATATGTGGTTTCGATTTCTTATGATTGGTTTCTTTTCATTAACAGCAATTTCTTTAATGGGATATCAAGTGTCTGAAATTTTTCAAGCATATAGCGATACATTTTTTAACAAAAACTAATCGCGTTGCTATTTGAATAATAAAGCGATAAAATCCTTCTTAAGAAGTTTTATTAAGAAGGATTTTTTCTTTGTCTTATCTTGCTGTGTCAAACTATTGTCACATTTACACTGTGAATAGTATGTTAAAATAGTGAGGTTACGTATACATATTTGAAGGAAGAGGGAGTGACCATTTTGGTGGATCAATCAACAAATCAGAAAAGCTATGCTCCTATTGTGATAACGCTTTCTGTAATTGTAAATGCGATTATTTTATTTTTGTTCTTTGGACCTGTTGGCTATGAAGGAGAATTACATTTTGATGTAACAATTTTACCAATGTTAAATGCAATTTTTAATAGCTTTACGTTCGTATTCTTATTAGCAGCTCTATACTCTATTATTAAGAAGAATGTGAAAATGCACCGTGGTTTCATCCTGGCAGCATTTACAACGACGTTGCTATTTTGTGTTTCTTATTTATCTTATCATTACTTAGCGCCAGCAACACATTTTGGCGGAGAAGGATTCATTAAATATGTGTATTTCATCATTTTAATTACACATATTATCCTGGCGGCAATTATTGTACCGCTTGCATTGTTTGCACTTGTATTTGGTTTTACAAATCAATTAACACGTCATCGTAAAATTGTACGTTGGACGATGCCGATTTGGTTATATGTAAGTTTATCTGGTGTTATTGTTTACTTAATGATCTCACCTTATTACCAATAAAAAATCTCAGCCTGTAGGCTGGGATTTTTTTATTAAGCAAATATTTTTGTGAAATGAAAAAAATATGGTATACAAAAGTATAGTTGCTTTTCATATAGAAGGGATGGTAAAGGAATATGCAAAATTTTGTATTTCGTAATCCAACGAAACTTATTTTCGGTAAAGGTCAATTAGAGCAGTTAAAAACTGAAATTCCACAGTTCGGTAAAAAAGTTCTTCTCGTATACGGGGGAGGCAGCATTAAAAGAAACGGTATTTATGATAATGTAATTTCTATTTTAAAGGATATAAATGCAGAAGTATTTGAATTGACAGGTGTTGAACCGAATCCACGTGTATCAACTGTAAAGAAAGGGATTCAAATTTGTAAAGAAAATGGTGTTGAATTTATTTTAGCAGTTGGTGGAGGAAGTGTGATCGACTGTACGAAGGCAATTGCAGCTGGTAGTAAGTACGATGGAGATGTATGGGATATTGTAACGAAAAAAACATTTGCTAATGAGGCATTACCATTTGGTACTGTACTTACTCTTGCAGCAACAGGATCTGAAATGAATGCAGGCTCGGTAATTACAAACTGGGAAACGAATGAAAAGTATGGATGGGGTAGCCCGGTTACTTTCCCGCAGTTTTCAATTTTAGATCCAGTTCATACTACTTCTGTACCGAAAGATCAAACAATTTACGGTATGGTAGATATTATGTCGCACGTATTAGAACAATATTTCCATCATGGAACGAATACAGAACTACAAGATCGTTATTGTGAAGCTGTTTTAAAAACAGTAATTGAGACAGCACCTAAGCTTTTAAGTGATTTAGAAAATTATGAGCATAGAGAAACTATTTTATATTGTGGTACTATGGCGTTAAACGGCATTTTAGCGATGGGAGTAAAAGGAGATTGGGCGACTCATAATATTGAGCATGCAGTTTCTGCTGTTCATGATATACCACACGGGGGTGGCCTTGCGATTTTATTCCCGAACTGGATGAAACATGTTGTAGAGGAAAATGTAAGTCGTTTTAAACAGTTCGCTATTCGTGTATTTGATATAGAAACAGATGGCAAAACAGATAAAGAAGTGGCTTTAGAAGGAATTAAGGCGCTGCGTCAATTTTGGACTTCAATTGAAGCGCCAGCAACATTAGCTGATTACGGTATTGGAGAAAATGAAATTGATATAATGGCTAATAAAGCGATGGCGTATGGTGAATTTGGTAACTTTAAAAAATTAAATAAAGATGATGTTTTAAGTATATATAAAGCTTCTTTATAAGTGAATTTAGAAAAGAAACCTATTTGATTGTTTAATCGAATAGGTTTCTTTTTACTGTTTATAAATGTTTATGGGTGTTTTTGATTATTTTTGATTGTTTGTGGTTGATTTTTGTGACCGTTTTCATTATACTGTAATCAAAGAAGAGGTGAATAAAATGTTAACTCCTGAACGTCATCAAATGATATTGCAACTTGTAAAAGAACAGAAAGTTGTAAAATTACAGCAATTAGTTGAAAGAACAGAAAGCTCTGAGTCGACAATTCGCCGTGATTTAGCACAATTGGAAAAGCAAAGGTTATTAAAAAGAGTTCATGGTGGTGCCGCTGTTTTAACAGGAAAAGGGCAAGAACCAACGATGGTTGAAAAATCATCCAAAAACATTCAAATAAAACAACAAATTGCTAATTATGCGGCTAGCGTTATTGAACAAGGTGATTGTATTTATTTAGATGCAGGAAGTACAACATTTGAAATGATTCCATTTTTAATAAATAAAGATGTGACTGTCGTTACGAATGGACTTATGCATATTGAAGCTTTAGTTGAAAATAATATTCGTGCGTATTTACTAGGTGGAATGATGAAGAGTAGGACGAAAGCTTTAATCGGTGCTATGGCACAGGAAAGTATGCAGAAGTATCGTTTTGATAAATGTTTTTTAGGTGCAAATGGTGTACATGAACAGCTTGGCTTTACAACGCCAGATCCAGAAGAAGCGCTCTTAAAACAAATGGCATTAACATTAGCAAACGAAGGATATTTCTTAATTGATGAAAGTAAGTTTTCAGAAGTTGCATTTGCGAAAATTGCAAATGTTGAAGAAGCAAATATTATTACAAACCATTTAGAAATTGATTTAGAAAAATATAAAAGACAAACCAATGTAATTGAGGCTGATAAACAATGATCTATACAGTTACTTTAAACCCATCTATTGATTATGTAGTACAAGTTAATTCCTTTGATTTAGGCGCAGTCAATCGAGCAGAGAAAGATATGAAGTTTCCTGGAGGAAAAGGGATTAATGTTTCTCGCGTTCTCCATCGTTTAGGTGTGGAAAATATAGCACTTGGATTTACTGGTGGATTCACCGGTCAATTTATTAAAGGTGTATTACAGGCGGAAGGCGTAATGACAAACTTCATCCAAGTAGACGGAGATTCCCGAATTAATGTGAAAATAAAAGGACAAGAAGAGACAGAATTAAATGGGCAAGGTCCTAATGTGACAAATGAGCAATTTGAACAATTAATGAAACAAATCGAAAGTATGAAGCAGGGAGATTGCGTTGTGCTAGCTGGAAGTGTACCTGCATCTATCCCAACTACCTTTTATGAATCAATCGCAGCGCTCGGAGCTGAAAAAGGTATTCGAGTAGTAGTCGATGCGAGTGGAAGTGCACTGCAGCATGTAATTAAAAATAAGCCATTTTTAATTAAGCCAAACCATCATGAACTTGGTGAGTTGTTTGGAGTGGAGCTTTCAACAGTAGAGGACGTTTTACCTTATGGAAGAAAATTAATTGAACAAGGTATAAAACACGTTATCGTATCGATGGCTGGAGAGGGAGCTTTATTATTTACGGCAGAAGGTATATATGAAGCGACTGTTCCAAAAGGTGTTGTAATTAATTCAGTTGGGGCCGGAGATTCTCTTGTTGCAGGGTTTGTAGGCAAATATGAACAGACAAAAGATATTGAAAAGGCATTTCAATACGGCGTTGCAACAGGGAGTGCAACAGCATTTTCAGCTGATTTATGTAAGAAGGAAAAAGTAGAAGAATTATTGTCGCAAGTAATTGTAGCTAAGCGATAGGGGGAAGCAACATATGAAAATTACAGAACTATTAAAAAGAGATACAGTCATTATGGATTTGACAGCTTCAAATAAAGAAGCTGTCATAGATGAATTAGTTGAGAAATTAAATGGGGCAAATCGTTTAAATAGTAAAATGGAATTTAAAGAAGCTATTTTAAAGCGGGAGTCCCAAAGTACGACTGGAATAGGGGAAGGTATTGCAATACCTCATGCGAAGACAAAGGCTGTTAAACAACCATCGATTTGTTTTGGTAGAAGTGTAAGCGGTATCAATTATGAGTCGCTTGACGGACAGCCAGCACACTTATTCTTTATGATTGCTGCAAGTGAAGGAGCGAATAATACTCATTTAGAAACGTTGTCTCGTTTATCGACATTATTAATGGATGAAGGGTTTCGCAAGCAACTATTAGAAGCAAAGGATGAAAGTGAGCTTCTTCAACTATTTGATGAAAAAGAGAATGAAAAAGAAGAAGAGATTGAAGTCGCCAAACCAGAAGGAAATGAACCGTACGTATTGGCAGTTACGGCTTGCCCAACTGGAATCGCTCACACGTATATGGCCGCAGATAGCTTGAAAGCAAAAGCAGCAGAGCTAGGAATCGCAATTAAAGTTGAAACGAACGGATCAACAGGTATAAAAAACGGTTTAACAAAAGAAGACATTGAACGAGCAACAGCTATTATTGTTGCGGCGGATAAACAAGTAGAAATGAATCGTTTTGCTGGTAAACATGTCATTCAAGTACCAGTCGCTGATGGGATTAGAAAAACGGAAACACTTCTTAATCGAGCTGTAAAGCAAGATGCACCAATCTTTAAAGGTGTAAAAGAAGATGGAAAGGCAGAAAGTACGGAAAAAGAAAAAGGATTAGGAATTTATAAGCATTTAATGAATGGCGTAAGTAATATGCTTCCGTTCGTTGTTGGCGGCGGGATTTTAATAGCGCTAGCGTTTTCGTTTGGTGGTATAAAGGCGGAAGGTCCTTTAGCTGAATTGTTCATGTCAATTGGTGGAGGAAAAACAGGTGCGTTTTTATTCCTTGTACCAATTTTAGCTGGATTTATTGCAAGTTCTATTGCTGATCGTCCTGGTTTTATGCCTGGTGTTGTAGGTGGATTTTTAGCGGCGAATGCGAATGCTGGCTTTTTAGGTGGATTAATTGCTGGTTTCTTAGCTGGATATGTTGTTTTAGGGTTGAAAAGATTATTTTCAGGACTACCAGTACAATTAGAAGGAATTAAACCTGTTTTGTTATATCCAGTCTTTGGATTATTGATTACAGGAGTTGTAATGCAAAAAGCAGTGATTCCGCCTGTAGTAGCATTAAATGAAATGTTGACAGGGTGGTTAAATGGTTTAAACGGTACGAATGCTATATTACTAGGTCTTATTTTAGGTGGTATGATGGCAATTGATATGGGTGGTCCAATTAATAAAGCGGCGTTTACGTTTGGTATTGCTGCAATAGAAGCACAGAATTTTGGAGTGCACTCAGCAGTTATGGCTGGTGGTATGGTACCGCCACTTGCGATTGCATTTGCAACTACATTCTTTAAATCAAAGTTTACAGAAGCGGAACGTAAATCTGGTTTAACAAATTATATTATGGGAGCATCGTTCATTACAGAAGGTGCGATTCCGTTTGCAGCTGCAGATCCGGTTCGAGTAATCGTAAGTTGTGTTGTTGGTTCAAGTATTGCAGGTGCGTTATCTATGTTATTCCAAATTACATTACCAGCACCGCATGGTGGATTATTTGTAATAGCGTTAGTAAATAAACCGTTACTATATATTTTCTCTATATTAATTGGAACGATTGTCTCGGCCATTATGCTAGGTGTTTGGAAAAAGAAAGTTCAATAACAAATAAAAAGAGAGCAGCTTTTAGTAGCTGCTCTCTTTTTCAGGCTGTGGAGAAAGTCTTCTCCACAGCCTGTTTTTGTGTCTGAACCTCTTTTTATGTGTCAACACTGATAAAAAAGAGGAAAAGGAGAGAGTTTTTATGATGGGTGCTTTAAAAAATCATCGTGATGAACGTGTATCTGTTTCTGTAGAAGAGTTGGTTCCACAAGATCATTTCCTTCGTGCGATTGAAGCGACAATTAGTTTTGATTTTATTGAAGAGAAATTACGCCCTTATTACTGTGAAAACAATGGACGTCCGTCAATCCATCCTATCGTTTTATTTAAAATGATGTTTATTGGATATTTTTACGGTATTCGTTCGGAGCGTCAATTGGAAAAAGAGATTAAAACGAATATCGCCTACCGTTGGTTTTTAGGATTTTCTCTATCAGATACTATTCCAGATCATTCTACAATCAGTTGGAATCGCCGTACCCGCTTTATTCATACAAATATTTTCGAAGAAATTTTTGATGAGATCGTGAGGCAAGCGACAGAGCACCGGATGGTGGGAGGACGTGCGCTAATGACAGATTCTACGCACATTAAGGCCAATGCCAATAAAAATAAATTTGTACATAAATATAAAAAAGAAAAAGCAAAGTTTTATATAGATGAGCTAGAAGCTGCGGTAATCGAAGATCGTAAGGTACATGGAAAAAAGAATTAAAACCTAGAGAGGAAAGTGATACCCCTACCAAAAAAACTCGTATAAGTACAACGGATCCAGATAGTGGATTTTTAATGAGAGATGGAAAACCGAACGGTTTTCATTTCTTAGACCATCGTACGACTGATGCGAAGTACAATATTATTACAGATACCTATGTAACGGCTGGAAATATGGCAGATTCCGAGCCATATTTAGCACGCCTCCAAGCTCAAATTGATAAATTCGGGTTCAAAGTAGAAGCTGTAGCTCTTGATGCAGGCTATTTTACGAGCTATATCTGTAAGAAATTATCGGAGAGAAATATATTTATGGTGATGGGGTATCGCCGATTTGGAAAAAGAAATAAAGAAGTACCAAAAAGCCAATTTAAATATGTAGAAGAAATGAATGCATTCGCTTGTCCGATGGGGTGTATTTTAGAGTATGCGACAACGGATCGTGAAGGATATCGTCAATATAAATCGAAGCCAGAAGACTGCGCTGTTTGTCCGCTACGTGAGGTATGTTTTTCAAAGAAACAAAAACAAAAAGTTATCACTCATCATATATGGGAGAAATATAAGGATATCGCTAGAAAAAACAAACTAACAGTTACAGGGAAAAAGTTGTACAAAGTACGCTGTTCAACTATAGAGCGAAGCTTTGCAGACGCCAAAGAACTACATGGCTATCGATATGCTCGATTTCGAGGGCTGAAGTCTGTCCAAATGCAGGCTTATCTCACCGCAGCTTGTCAAAACATGAAAAAAATAGCCCTCCATCTGACCAAAAAAGGTCTGGTGGAGGGCTATTTTTTTGAAACTCTATTATTTTATGTTGTTTTTATTCGCTAAAATCAAAATGATTACAGAGTGTTGGGAACCCCTAAAGGGTTTCCCAACACTCTGAAAAAGAGAGCAGCTTTTAGTAGCTGCTCTCTTTTTATTACAAAAAAATAGGTTAACAATTAAATATTGATGTTTTTTGGTAAAAGATGTAACGAATTGTGAATTTTTTGTAACAAAAAAGTAACACTGTAATTTTTTCTGGAAAAAAGTTCTTGTGCTCGTATATGAAAAATATATGAAAACCACTGGAGATTGTATGAGAAATACATTTTATTAATATGGAAATTTATGTTACAACTCGTTAATCGTATATTACGAATGCTTTGTAATTGTGTGATTTCTAAAAATTCTAAAAATCTGTTGCTATAATGAAAATACGAAAACAAAGCAAATGGAGGCTATTCATGAAAAAATTATTAGGTATAGCAACAGCAGCAGTTTTTGGTCTTGGGATTTTTGCGGGTTCTGCTAAAGCGGAAACAATTGTAACAACAGACGTATTAAATGTTAGAGAAAACCCAAATGTAGAGTCAAAGCTTGTAGGTAAAGTGTTAAGTGGGAATACACTAGATGTTATAAATACAGAAAATGGATGGACAAAAATTAAGTTGAACGGTAAGGAAGCGTTTGTAAGTGCCGATTTTACAAAGAGCACATATTATGTAACGGCGGGCGTATTAAATGTTCGTGCTGGAGCGAATACTGATTCTGAAATTTTAGGTAAACTTAATAAAAATGATGTGATTGAAACGACGAATCAAGTTCAAAATGAATGGTTACAATTCGACTACAATGGAAAAGTTGGATATGTTCACGTGCCATTTTTAACAGGAACAGCACCTGTAATCGAAAAGAAAGAGGTTGTAGCTCAAGAAGAAGCGCCAGCTAGAACAAATACGCCGGTTAAAAATAATACAGTAGTTAAGAATAAAGAGTCTGTTAAGAGTAACGATTCTATTAAGAATGTAGAATCAAGTAAACCTGTGGTAAAAGAAAAACCGGCTGCAAAACCAGTTGCAAAATCTACTGAAACAAGTGCGCCTACTGGTGGTCGTGAAATTACAGTAGAAGCGACGGCATATACAGCAGATCCGAGTGAGAATGGTTCGTATGGTGGTCGTGTATTAACTGCAATGGGGCATGATTTAACAGCAAATCCAAATATGAAAGTAATTGCTGTTGATCCGAAAGTAATTCCGCTTGGATCAAAAGTATGGGTAGAAGGATATGGAGAAGCGATTGCTGGAGACACTGGTGGTGCGATTAAAGGAAATCGTATTGATGTATTAGTCGGTTCAGATGGTAGTGCTAATAGCTGGGGGCGTAAATCTGTAAAAGTGAAAGTTATACAATAGGTTATCGATATTAATATAAAAAGCGGTTGCTTGAAATTATGTAAGCAGCCGCTTTTTATGGATTATTGAAATGGATAAATAGTTTTACCTGTAATAATTTTATATGCACTGCAAAATTGCGTTTGTATATATTCTGTATTTTTATTTTCTGGATGTAATGTTGTTTCATGGAGGGTAGAATGAAAAGCCCGTAGTAAACAATTTAGGGCGAAGTATAATTCCTCTTGTGAACAATTTTGTTCTTTTATAGAAGTAGCTAAAATGAGGTCTTTTGTCAAAGATGAAAAATTGATGGTGGATTGTTTCATAGTTAACTCATCCTCTCGAAACTATTTTTATCATGTATATGCAGAATTGGACAAACTATGTTCTTTTTTCTGTGTAATTTCATGTACCGAAATGAAAGAACTTGCAATCATGCCGTTAAAATTGGTAAGATTGGGTATAATCAATAGATGGAGTATATTACATAAAGAGAGTTGAATAATATGGGAGAAGTGCAACGTGAAAAAGTTGCTGTCATCATTGGACCAACTGCTGTTGGAAAGACGAAGTTAAGTATCGATCTTGCCAAAGCGTTGAACGGTGAAATTATTAGTGGTGATTCCATGCAGATCTATCGAACGATGGATATTGGAACTGCAAAGGTAACAAAAGCAGAGATGGACGGAATTCCACATTATATGATCGATATAAAAAATCCGGAAGATTCATTTTCTGTCGCGGAATTTCAAGAACGTGTTCGCAAGCATATTCGAGAAATTACAGAACGTGGTAAATTACCAATTATAGTTGGTGGGACCGGTCTTTATATACAATCTGTTTTATTCGATTATCAGTTTACAGATGATGCTGGTGATGTGATATACCGAGAGCAAATGGAAAAGTTAGCTTTAGAACGCGGTGTGGAATATGTACATAAAAAATTGCAAGAAGTAGATCCAGAAAGTGCGGAGCGTATTCACGCAAATAATGTACGACGTGTCATTCGGGCGTTAGAAATTTTCCACACGTCGGGTGAAAAAATGAGTGAACAAATTGAGAAACAAGAAAAAGAGTTACTCTATGATGTTTCATTAATTGGCTTGACAATGGATCGAGAAATGCTATACGATCGCATTAACTTACGAGTGGATTTGATGATGGAACAAGGCCTATTAGAGGAAGTAGAAGGGCTGTATAATAGAGGGATACGAGATTGTCAATCTATTCAAGCGATTGGATATAAAGAAATCTATGATTATTTTGAGAATCGAGTTTCTTTAGAAGATGCGGTATCACAATTAAAGACGAATTCGCGTCGTTATGCAAAGCGTCAATTAACGTGGTTCCGTAATAAAATGGATGTCACGTGGTTTGATGTTACAAACGGTGAAAAAACGTCAGAAATTTTACGATACATAGAAGGAAAGTTACAAGTAAAGTCGAATAATAGTAAGTAGAGAAAAAGAGGAGGATTCGACATGAAGCAATCAATCAATATTCAAGATCAGTTTTTAAATCAACTCCGTAAAGAAAATACGTTTGTTACGCTGTACTTATTAAATGGTTTCCAGCTTCGTGGACTAATTAAAGGATTTGATAATTTTACAGTCCTGCTGGAAACAGAAGGTAAGCAACAGCTTATTTATAAACATGCAATTTCTACATTTGTACCACAAAAAAATGTTTCAATTGAATTAGAATAGTAATGAATTATTGTACATAACAAAAAAGAGCGAGTTTCCTCGCTCTTTTTTTATTTGTCATAAACAATATATAGTGAAATTTAAGCGATTCTAAATACAGTAAGGCGGATGTTAGTATTTCCTGTTGCAGGGATCGTAATCTCATTAAGTGTAGATTGGACAGAGATTCTTGCACCAGCTGCTAATGTTTCTATTGTAGTAAATGAAAGTGAGTCGCCTATTAAATTTGAAGAGAAATTATCAGTTGCGACTGCTCCATTAATTGAAATTCCTACTCCGAGTGGAGCGCATCCTGGCGCAGTTGTAGAAATGGATACGCTAATTACATAAATACCACCGTTAATAACAGTAACTGTATCTGTGCCGTTGAAGATAATATTGTTTACGTTAATTGCAGTACTAAAAATAAAATTATTAAATTGCAGTACTGTTTGCTGAATATTGTTTGTTACAACAATTGTTGCTATAGGGAAGCTAGGTCCAGTAGGCCCAGTAGGTCCGGTAGGTCCACCAGAAGGTCCAGTAGGTCCAGTAACTCCTATGCCAGTAGCGCCGGTAGCACCCGTTGGTCCTTGAATGCCTTGAGGCCCGGTAGCGCCTGTGTTACCTTGAACACCTTGAGGTCCAGTGGCACCAGTAGCGCCAGTAGCACCCGTGTTACCTTGAGCACCTTGAGGTCCAGTAGCACCAGTAGCGCCCGTGTTACCTTGAGGTCCAGTGGCACCAGTGGCGCCCGTGTTACCTCGAGGCCCAGTGGCACCGGTAGCGCCAGTAGCGCCCGTGTTACCTTGAGGTCCAGTGGCACCAGTAGCGCCCGTGTTACCTTGAGGTCCAGTAGCGCCAGTAGCGCCCGTGTTACCTCGAGGTCCAGTGGCACCGGTAGCGCCAGTAGCGCCCGTGTTACCTCGAGGCCCAGTAGCGCCGGTAGCGCCCGTGTTACCTCGAGGCCCAGTAGCGCCGGTAGCGCCCGTGTTACCTCGAGGCCCAGTAGCGCCGGTAGCGCCCGTGTTACCTCGAGGCCCAGTAGCGCCGGTAGCGCCCGTGTTACCTCGAGGCCCAGTGGCACCAGTAGCGCCTGCTGGTCCAGTAGGTCCGGTAGGTCCTTGAATGAACGAAGCAGAATTAACTAGAGCAGTTTGTAATGCTGCTATTAATTTAAGGAGCTCTTGAAGTGTGCAAGGGTCAATTCGGAATAATTTTGTAATGTATAGTAAATAGTTAATGAGATTTTGAAGCTCAATAAATACAGCGCTTGCTACAAAGGTTGGATTTCTTAATATAGTTATTAAGTTTTTAATAATAGCTAACCCTTGTGCTTTCAGGGAGGAAGTAGCGTCTAGTGAACAAATAAATTTACTCAGTAGGTTCAATGTATCGATTAGGTCTTCAATATTTTGGGGAGATGGATTTGCGAAAAGTTTTGGGATTATTTTTGTTAAATCAATAATAATCGCACGAAATGTTCTAAGTTGAGCTTTAGTAATTGGGATTGATGGAGTATTCGGGATTCGTCCGGCGCTACTTGGAAAGCATGGTTTGGAGAATTTGTTTTGATTGTCGTTATAACGAGACATTAAATCTCTCCTTTCTCACGAAAATGTGAACGAAACTCATCATAGTAGATGCAGAAATTAGTTAAATGGTCATAGTAAAATCGTTTGTTTAAAGAAAAAATAGAAAAAACGCCTTACAATAAGGCGTTTTTTCTATTTTCTGCGTATTGATAATATCGCTTTAAGGAAATTTTTGATTTGAATCCAGCGAGTTTTATAATTTCTGATTCAGGAGTTTCTTTTTTTATTAAGTTTAAAATATAGGTGTTACGAAAATGTTGTCCTGAAATTCCTTTACGTAAATTGGCTCTAGCCACTTCGAGGCGAATCATTTTTTGTATAGCAATTTCCGTTAATGCCTTTGGTGCATCATTTTCATATACCCACCTGTATGTTCCACGGTTAAAATCGAATGCGACAAATAATGGATCATCACTATGGTATTTAGGACGAACTGGTTCTGGGATGCTTTTGTAATAATTATATAGTTGTTTTTTGTCTTCTTTTGCTAATGTAATTGTTCTTTCTACACCTGCGGTTGCTGGGATTGATAATGTATTAGTTTCAAAGTGAACGTGATGCATTGTTAATGCTGTAAGTTCCTGTAAGGATAAACCGTAGTCAATCAATAGATTTAAAATAGCAATATTGCGATCCATTAATAAGGGGCGCACAGGAAGTTGTTTTTCTGAAAGTCCTTCTAATGAAGTGACTATATACTTTAACCTTTTTTCTTCATCAGGTGAAATGAAATCTTCGTTACGAAGTGTACGGTCTGGTTGAATAGATATTTCCATATTCTTCAATGGATTAGGAATGTTTAGAAAATGATGCATTCTATTTAGTACAATAAATACACGATGCATCGTTTTTTCTGAGTAATGTCGATTCGTTTTTAAATCGGAAAAGTAATCTTCGTAGTCTTTTGTACAAAGTGTAGCCCATATATTACTGGAAGGGAGCTTTTTGTTTTTTTCTAACCAATGTCCGAAGTCTTCAATGTCATAAACATAACGTTTAATAGTTGAGGGTTTTCGGCCTTTATTCAATAAAAAAATAGAAAAGGCTTGTATTGTATCATGGAATTCCGTTGTCTCCATAGTCCCACCACCTTAATTATTTCTTATATTATAGCAAGCTTTTCTGAAAATAGGCATTTACAAGGGGGACAGGAATAATAATATTTGGTGAGTGGATAAAATGAGGTGATTGTATGGAACAATCGATGCGAAAGAAAAACAACAATCAAATTAATATTGTGTTAAACCATCGAAAGAAAATTTCTTTGCCAGCCGCAGAAAATAAAACGGTAATTTCAAATGAAACTGCAATTAAACATGAAATGCTGCAGAGAATTGAAGAAGAGATGGGGAAGCTTGTTGGGATGGAGGATATAAAAAAGATAATAAAAGAAATATATGCTTGGATTTATGTGAATAAAAAAAGACAAGAAAAGGGATTGAAGTCAGAGAAGCAAGTACTTCATATGCTGTTTAAAGGGAATCCAGGTACAGGGAAGACAACTGTTGCTAGAATGATAGGAAAATTGCTGTTTGAGATGAATATTCTATCGAAAGGCCACTTGGTTGAAGCTGAACGTGCTGATCTTGTAGGAGAGTACATCGGCCATACAGCCCAAAAAACAAGAGATTTAATAAAAAAAGCAATGGGAGGTATTTTGTTTATTGATGAGGCGTATTCTTTAGCTCGAGGAGGAGAGAAGGACTTTGGAAAAGAAGCAATTGATACGCTTGTAAAACATATGGAAGATAAACAACATGGTTTTGTATTGATTTTAGCTGGATATTCAAGAGAGATGAATCACTTTCTTTCATTAAATCCAGGGCTTCAATCTCGTTTTCCATTTATTATTGAGTTTGCGGATTACTCGGTAAATCAGCTATTGGAAATTGGGAAGAGAATGTATGAAGATCGTGAATATCAGTTATCAAAAGAAGCTGAATGGAAATTTAGGGATCATTTACATGCGGTGAAGTATTCGTCGCAAATTACATCGTTTAGTAATGGGCGATATGTACGGAATATTGTTGAAAAATCAATTCGTACACAGGCGATGCGGTTGTTGCAAGAAGATGCGTATGATAAAAATGATTTAATTGGAATATCGAGTATGGATTTGATGCTCGAAGAGGAGACGCACAGTACATAAACTGTGCGTCAATTTTTGTGTATAAGTTCGTTTACTCTTTTTTTGCTTTTTCTTGGTGTGTTTTATGGAAGTGTTCCATTTTAGCGCTCTTTTCGTGTGCTGAATTAGGATCGTGTCCAAATTGATTTACTGAGCTTTTTTGAGCTCCTTTATTAACGTGGTTTGTCATTTGTATTCACCTCACTTTAAAAATTAGTATAAACATTATATAAAGAAAAAATCGTTAGAAAAGAAAAACCTCTTTACGATATGTAAAGAGGTTAGATTGCTATTTATGCATTGAACGTTCTTTCGTTTCGATACGTCTGTGCGGTAAATGCCATTTGTAATGAATAGAAACCATGCGGAAGCAAACAATTAAAATGAATAGAATGTAAAGAGCCCAATCGCTAACAATAATTTGAGCTCCAATTAAGAAACCTGCTAAAATTGTCCAAAAGGCATATACTTCAGCTCGAAGAACGAGAGGTTTTCTGCGGGCTAAAAGATCGCGAATGATACCGCCGCCGATACCAGTTAAAACAGCTGCTACAATTGTGGCGCTAATTGGTAAATTTAATTTTTGGGCATATAATGCTCCTTGTACAGCAAATGCCGATAAGCCGATAGCGTCAGTGATATTTTCCCACTTTTTCCAATGTCTAATTAACTTATTTGGAAAAAGAAAAATAATAGTCATTGATAAAAGTGCGATTTGGAATAACATGTCTTGTTGCCAAAACGCGACAATCGGATAACCGATTAATAAATTACGAAGGGCACCTCCCCCCAATGCGGTTGCCATTCCTAAAATATACACCCCGAAAATATCATAATCCTCTTCCATTGCAACAATGGCTCCGCTTAGTGCGAAAGCGATTGTGCCTATGATGCTAAAAATCTCCCATGCCATGAATTTTCTCCCCCGCTAACTAGATGAAATGTGCTTCCTCTGCTATTATATTAGAAGGTTTAAATTTCGAAAAGGATGAGTGAACATATTTGATGGAAGAAAAAGAAAAAGTCATATTAGTAGGCTGTCAATTGCCACAAGATGATGATGAAAAATTTATGCATTCCATGAAAGAGCTTGCATCACTAGCGAAGACTGCACGAGCAGAATTGTTAGTGTCAACAACGCAAAAACGACCAAAGTTTCATCCGGCAACTTACATAGGTAAAGGGAAATTAGAAGAGCTTACAATGTTAACTGAAGAGTTAGAGCCGGATGTTATTGTATTTAATAATGAATTAACGCCGAGTCAAATTCGGAATTTATCCTCAGTATTAGATGCGAGAGTAATTGATCGAACGCAACTAATACTGGATATTTTTGCGCAACGTGCGAAGTCGAGGGAAGGTAAGCTTCAAGTAGAATTAGCTCAGTTGCAATATACAATGCCGCGTCTTATGGGGCAAGGATTGTCCTTATCGCGTCTTGGTGGTGGTATTGGAACAAGAGGACCGGGTGAGACGAAATTAGAGACGGATCGTCGTCATATTCGATCGCGTATTGATGAAATAAAGAAACAACTTGCAGTTGTTGTGGAACATCGAAAAAGATATCGTGAGAGAAGAAAAGATAATAAAGTATTTCAAGTGTCATTAATAGGGTATACAAATGCAGGGAAATCGACACTGTTTAATAGATTAACGGAAGCTGATACGTTTGAAGAAAACCTTCTGTTTGCAACATTAGACCCAACGACAAGGAAGATGCCGTTACCTTCTGGTTATACAGTATTACTAACTGATACTGTTGGTTTTATACAAGATTTACCTACTTCATTAATCGCTGCTTTTCGTTCAACACTGGAAGAAGCGGGGGAAGCAGATGTCATTTTACATGTAGTTGATTCCGCGGATCCTAACTACATAGGGCATGAAAAAACAGTAAAAAGATTATTATCAGAACTTGAAATTAACCATATTCCTGTTATTACGTTATATAATAAAAAAGATGAATTACATCAAAACTTTATTCCGTTTCCGAAAAGTGATTTCTTAATGACTAGTGCTTTTGAAAAAAGTGATTTATTGCGTATAAAAGAAGCGATAGAAACGAAGATGAAGAAAGAAATGGATCGTTATCGAGTGGAAATCCCTCCGAGTGAAGGTAAGTTGTTAACGCTTTTAAAGACGGAAACTCTATTAGCAAAGATGGAGTTTCTAGAAGATAAATTTGTATATGATTGTGCAGGGTATATTTTTACTCATTCGTCGCTTAATGTGCAATTAAAGAGATTTTTAGTGGAAGAAGGAGAAAATAAAAATGTTTGATCGTTTGAAAAATGGAGAAAAAATTGCTCCAATCGTAAAAGAAGTAGAGAGTCAGATTACAGAAGTACATAAACGTGCGGATGAAGTAATTGAAAGCAATCAGTTTCGTGTATTAGAAAGTTTTCGTAAACATAAAATTAGTGACTCGCATTTTATCCCGACAACAGGTTATGGTTATGATGATATTGGCCGTGATACGTTAGAAAAAGTGTATGCTGATGTATTTGGGGCGGAAGCTGGACTTGTTCGTCCGCAAATTATTTCAGGTACTCACGCTATCTCTACAGCGTTATTTGGTATTTTACGCCCGGGAGATGAGTTATTGTATATCACTGGGAAACCGTATGATACGTTAGAGGAAATTGTTGGTGTGCGTGGGAAAGGTGTAGGTTCATTTAAAGAATATAATATCGGTTACAATGCAGTTCCGCTAACTGAAGCTGGGCTTGTTGATTTTGAGGCTGTTGCAGCAGCGATTCATAATAATACGAAAATGATCGGTATTCAGCGCTCGAAAGGTTATGCTACTCGTCCATCGTTTACTATTTCTCAAATTAAAGAGATGATCGCGTTTGTTAAAGAAATTAAACCTGATGTTGTTGTGTTTGTAGATAACTGTTATGGCGAGTTTATTGAAGAGCAAGAGCCATGTCATGTTGGTGCAGATTTAATGGCGGGTTCGCTTATTAAAAACCCGGGCGGCGGAATTGTTAAAACTGGTGGTTATATTGTCGGGAAAGAACAGTATGTTGAAGCGTGTGCATATCGTTTAACATCTCCGGGAATTGGCGCGGAAGCTGGAGCGTCTTTATACAGTCTGCAAGAAATGTATCAAGGGTTCTTCTTAGCGCCACATGTTGCAGGACAAGCGCTGAAAGGTGCAATTTTTACAGCTGCGTTTTTAGAAAAGTTAGGAATGAACACGTCACCAGCGTGGAATGCACCAAGAACAGACTTAATTCAATCTGTTCAATTTGACGATAAAGACCGTATGATTGCCTTCTGCCAAGCGATTCAATATGCATCTCCAATTAATTCGCATTTTACTCCGTATGCAAACTATATGCCAGGCTATGAAGATGATGTAATTATGGCTGCGGGAACATTTATTCAAGGTGCAAGTATTGAATTGTCTGCTGATGGTCCAATTCGTCCGCCTTATGTTGCTTACGTCCAAGGTGGGTTAACTTATTCACATGTGAAGATTGCGATTTGTTCTGCAATTGATGCATTAATTGAAAAAGAATTATTAACAATTTCTTAAGGGGAAGCTGTCGATTTCGGCAGCTTTTTTCGTATAAAAGTAATGATTTATGCGATTAGAAAAAGAATGAAAAAATTCATAAAAAAAATTATAAAAAATCATGTAAGAAAAGCTAACATCTATTGACACTAAACATAACATAGTATAAAATGAGAAGCAGTTAAGGCGAAGGAGGAACTGAAAAATGAAAGAAGATAGACGTTCTGCCCCGCTGTTTCCTATTGGTATTGTTATGGATTTAACACAATTGTCTGCACGTCAAATTCGCTACTATGAAGAGCATAATCTTGTTTCTCCAACCCGTACAAAGGGGAATCGTAGATTATTTTCATTTAACGATGTAGATAAGTTGTTAGAAATTAAAGATTTGTTAGATCAAGGCTTGAATATGGCTGGTATTAAACAAGTGTTACTAATGAAAGAAAATCAAACAGAAGCAGTGAAAGTAAAAGAAGAAACGAAAGAAATTTCAAAAACTGAGCTTCGCAAAATACTTCGAGATGAACTACAACATACAGGTAGATTCAATCGAACTTCATTGCGACAAGGTGACATTTCAAGATTTTTTCACTAAAGATAACTGATTCTGAAGGCGATTAGAGGGACTAAGGAGGAATTTATAATGTCTAGATACACAAAAGAAGATATTTTCCGTTTGGCGAAAGAAGAGAATGTAAAGTATATCCGTTTACAATTTACGGACCTTTTAGGGGTAATTAAAAACGTAGAGATTCCAGTGAGACAATTAACGAAAGCTCTTGATAACAAAATGATGTTTGATGGATCTTCGATTGAAGGTTTCGTACGTATTGAAGAATCTGATATGTATTTATATCCTGATTTAGACACTTGGGTAATTTTCCCTTGGACAGCTGAAAAAGGTAAAGTAGCTCGACTAATCTGTGATATTTACAATGCAGATGGCACTCCATTTGATGGAGACCCACGTAACAACTTAAAACGTGTGTTAAAAGAAATGGAAGCTTTAGGATTTTCAGACTTCAATCTTGGACCAGAGCCAGAATTCTTCCTATTTAAGGTTGATGAAAAAGGAAATCCAACATTAGAACTAAACGATAACGGTGGATACTTCGACCTTGCGCCGATGGATCTAGGGGAAAACTGTCGTCGTGATATCGTTCTTGAACTTGAAGAAATGGGATTTGAAATTGAAGCATCTCACCATGAGGTTGCTCCAGGGCAGCACGAAATTGACTTTAAATATGCAAATGCAATTCGCTCATGTGATGACATTCAAACATTCAAACTTGTTGTAAAAACAATTGCTCGTAAACATGGTTTACACGCAACGTTTATGCCAAAACCACTATACGGTGTGAACGGTTCAGGTATGCACTGTAACTTATCATTATTTAAAAATGGTGAGAACGTATTCTTTGATGCAAACGGTGACTTACAATTAAGTGATGATGCTCGTCACTTCATCGCAGGTATTTTAAAACATGCACCAGCATTTACAGCGATAGCAAACCCAACTGTAAACTCATACAAACGTCTAGTGCCTGGATATGAAGCGCCTTGTTACGTAGCATGGTCTGCACAAAACCGTAGTCCGTTAGTACGTATCCCTGCATCTCGTGGTATTAGTACACGCGTAGAAGTACGTAGTGTTGACCCAGCTGCAAACCCATATTTAGTAATGGCTATATTATTAGCTGCAGGTCTTGATGGAATTAAAAACAAATTAACTCCACCAGCAGCAGTAGATCGTAACATCTATGTAATGACAAAAGAAGAGCGCGAAGAAGCAGGTATCGTTGACTTACCAGCAACATTAGCGCAAGCATTAGTTACATTACAATCTAATGAAGTAGTATGCGGTGCACTAGGAGAACACTTACTTGAGCACTTCATCGAAGCGAAAGAGATTGAGTGGGATATATTTAGAACACAAGTTCACCAATGGGAACGCGATCAATATATGTCTCTATACTAAGAGGCTTGAACCCTTGATACAACTCGTATCAAGGGTTTTTTAATTCCCAATTATTACACTTTTATGTGGTTGCAAAATGAAAAAAGCCACATAAAAGCCACGAATTAATAACAAGTAGTGATATCATAGAAAAACATTATCAGATAAACGTAAGTTTTATATAATTTGTGAAATGAAAAAGCCTTGATACTACGGTATCAGGGCTTTTTTAGTGAAGTTATTGGATATATTAACTACTAGGCAATGGATTATTTTTGGTTATTTTGAATCATGTTACTAAGAAAATCTTTTCAAAAGAATTGATTTTATCTTTTTTTAAATCACTTGTGCTATAACTTAATAATTCTTTACTGCTTGTACAACGCGACCAATGATTTTTACGTCCTCATCTGCAAGGCTGTAAGTTTGTGGCTTGTGAATCGAATCATTACTCAATGATATTAACGTAATGCTGCTTAGTTATAACATAGTCTTATTCAGGATTTCGTTAGTTCATTTTCTAAATTTTGGAAATAAATATAGCTTAGTACCTTGCAATAAACAATACCGAGTGGTATATTATGGATAAGATAGGTACTGTGCATTGAACAGTACTAAGATAGGAAAGGAGGATGGCACTTGAACGTTCAGTTTAAAAAAGGTGTGCTTGAACTTTGTGTATTAGCACTTGTAAAACGTAAAGATAGTTACGGTTATGAACTTGTTCAGCAAATTTCTAATAAATTTTTAATATCGGAAGGGTCAGTATACCCTTTATTACGTCGTTTGACGAAAGAAGGGTATTTTCAAACGTATTTAAAGGAATCTACGGAAGGGCCACCTCGTAAATATTATCAATTAACAGAGCAAGGGGAGACGCAATTTCATTTGTTAGTAACAGAATGGTGTGATTTTGCGAAAGGGGTACAAGAAATTATTGAAGGGGTGGAATGGGATGAGTAAAGAAGGGTTTCTTAAAGAATTATCAAGTTATCTTAGAAAGTTACCAGAGGAAGAGAGGCAAGATATTTTATTGGATTATGAAGAGCACTTTCAGTTTGGACTAGAAGAGGGGAAAACTGAATCAGAAATAATACAAGGCCTTGGTTCTCCGAAAGTAATAGCGAAAGAATTACTTGCGATGTATCGCTTCGATGAAATGAAAAAAAATCCATCGACTTCAAATGTGACAAGAGCTGTTATGGCAGCGATTGGACTTAGTTTGTTTAATTTTATTATTGTGTTAGGACCGTTAGTCGCAATTATTGCTTTTATATTTTCTTTTTGGATCGGTGGTATTGCTAGTGTAGTAACACCATTTTTCGTTATTGGAAAAGTATTTATGGGTACTTTTATATGGTTGGATCTTTTCGTTAGTATAACGTTTGTTGGAGTAGGTTTATTGTTATGTATTATCGCTTTTTATAGTACAAAGTGGTTTAAGAGATTGTGTGTACGATATGTAATATGGAACTTCAAAATGATAAAAGGAGAGTAAATGATGAAAAAACTATTTTTAATCGCTATTGCTTGTATCATTATTGGAGTAATAGGAATTTCCCAAACATATGAAAAAGCAGTACAAACTGCTAAAAAAGGCGATAAAGAAAATGTAATTAAAAACGAAACATTAAAAAATATAGAAGTTAAGTTAGATGCCGGGGATATTATTGTCCAAAAATCTCCTGACTCTTCTTTTTATATCAAGCAATCAGGAGATGTACGTAAACAAGAGATTCGTATCGCAGAAGATGGTGACACATTAAAAGTTATTGGGGAAAGAGAAAAAGGTGCTTCATTTGATTTTTCTTTTTACGATTTTAGGTTTCAAACGTCTAAATTGACTCTCCTTGTGCCCGAACGCTCTTACCAAGATGTAAAAGTAAATTCATCTGCTGGACAAATCGAGATGAGTGATGTGAAAAGTGATAGCGTAAGTGTTAGAACACTTGCTGGAGAAGTAGAGTTGAAACAAATAACGGCTAAGAATGTGGAGGGATCGACAAAAGCTGGTGAGGTGAATTTTAAGAAGGTATTAGGGAAAGTGACCGCAAAAACAACAAGTGGGGAAATAAATATTCAAGATCATGATTCTAAGTATAATCTAGAAGCAAGTTCAACTGCGGGAGATATAGATATTACTTTATCGGAAAAACCACAAGATGCGGTAATTACTGGGCAAAGTGCTGCCGGAGATGTAACGATTTTTAATGAAGAAAATAAAAACGTAACAATTGGAAATGGTAGTAAAAAGATTAGTGGTAAAACGGCTGCTGGAGATGTGACGATTAAAACTCGTTAATAAGAAATAGAATGCATGGAAATCTATCAAAATACAAAAAAGAAGATAATTACCGTATATAAATAAGGTAATTATCTTCTTTTTATTATTTTTTAATGTAAATCACGATATACGCCAATTACTTTCCCGATAACTGACACTTGTTTTAAAATGATAGGTTCTAATGAAGAATTTTCTGGTTGTAAACGGAAATGGTCTTTTTCTTTATAGAAACGTTTAACAGTTGCTTCATTATCTTCTGTTAAAGCGACTACAATTTCACCATTATATGCAGACTGTTGTTGGCGAACAACAACTAAATCTCCATCGAAAATACCAGCTTCAATCATACTATCTCCAGAAATACGTAACATGAACACTTGGTCTGCTCCAGCAACAATACTAGCTGGAAGTGGGAAATGTTCCTCTACGCTTTCGACCGCTGTAATTGGTAAACCAGCAGTAACTTTTCCGACAATTGGAACTTGAATAACAGATTGTGTTTCCGTATCCATTCGGTCTTCACCTAAAATTTCAATGGCACGTGGTTTTGTTGGATCGCGTCGAATGTATCCTTTTTCTTCTAATCGTGATAAATGTCCGTGCACTGTAGAACTAGAAGCGAGGCCGACTGCTTGACCAATTTCACGTACGGAAGGTGGATATCCTTTTTCTTGTACTTTTAGCTTAATAAAGTCGAGAATGTCTTGCTGGCGTTTCGTTAACTTTTCCATGTTTTCTAACACCTCGTTTTCTTTCATTTTTCTTATTAATAAGTATAACATGTGAAAAAACATTCTACAAACATAAGTTCGAACAAATGGCGGATTTATGTTACACTATAGGGAAATAATAGGGAGAAAGAGGGGTTCAAAATGAATGCAATTATTTATGCACGTGTGAGTACAACGAAAGAAGCACAAGAAACATCATTATTACGTCAAAAAGATGAATTATTGCATTTAGCTGAGCGCTATCAAATGAATGTTACTAAGGTGATTGAAGAGCAGGCTAGTGGATATACAATTGAACGTGACGGTATATTAGAGGTGTTGGATACAATTCGAGACGAACAAATTGATGTGTTACTTATACAAGATGAAACGCGTCTTGGTAGAGGAAATGCGAAGATCGCGTTAATGCATTGTTTACATAAAGAAGGCATAAAAGTATATACGCATACACATAACGGTGAATTACAATTGTCGGATTCTGATTCGATGGTATTAGATATTATTGGTATTGTTGAAGAATATCAAAGAAAGATTCATAATATGAAAATTAAACGAGGTATGCAACGTGCAGTAGAAAAAGGTTATCGTCCAGAAAAAAATTTAAAAAATCGTCATTTAAGTGTAGGAAGAGAGAAAAAAGAAGTGCCAATTGAGGAAATTGTACGTTTGCGAAAAAGTGAACTCACGTTTGAAGAAATTGCAGCAACATTACGTGGATTTGGTCATAATGTTTCAAAGGCGACTGTACATCGTAGATATGTAGAGTATACGAAGCAATTGCTTGATAAAGAAGAGTAACTATTGTATGATAATAATCAGTTTTGATTAGAAGGGGGATTCGAGATGATTAATCACGAACTCGTTGAACGCATTAACTTCTTAGCGAAAAAAGCAAAAGCTGAAGGTTTAACTGAAGAAGAGCAACGTGAGCGTCAATCGCTACGTGAACAATATTTAAAAGGATTTCGTCAAAATATGTTAAACGAACTTAAAGGTATTAAAGTTGTTAACGAAGAAGGTACAGATGTTACACCGACGAAATTAAAAGCTTTAAAAAAGCAAGATAATGCAAAATTAAATTAAAAGATGGGCGAAGCCCATCTTTTTTATTTGTAAAAATCGTTATTTAATAACTTTCCAGTTGTTATTAACTGTTGCTTCTATCGTTTTATGTTCCAATATATAATTAGCGATAAGTTCAGACATATCTGTGGGTATATCTTTTACTACTGGTTTGTTTTGAAACATAAAGAAATTTCCCCCGCCACTTGCACGATAATTATTCATTACAACGTCATATTCTTCATTCATATTAAGAGGAGCACTGTTATGCTGTAAAGATTCTACTCTTTCACCAATTGGTTTTGAAATGTTTAATACGTATGAAATCCCTTCCCACATATCATAATTATAATGTTGTGGCTTTGGTTCTATGTAGGTAGGACTTATGGTGATTGATCCATCTGTTTTTAATGTGAAATAAGAAGCAGAGAGTTCAAGAGCATTTTTTATATCTGCTCCAGTTATTTTAATTACTTTTAATGTGTTTGGATAAATATAATTAGAAACGATATCACGCATTGTTACATGTTCCGGGAAACCTGGAGATGTATTATGGAACAAACTTGTACAAGAAATTGATACATTAGCTATATTCATCTGTATTTTATTTATGAATTCTATAAAAGGATGATCATGCAAACGAGTTTGCATAGCATCTGAAATTTGCATGTCCCCTTGAATGATTCCAATAGGTTGATCAAGCCACTTTTGTGTTTTCTTTTCGTAATCGGCTACCAATGAAAGTACATCTTGGTCCGCCTCAAATCCTTGTACAGATAATAATTCAGAAGAACTCTCTTTTTTCACCCATTTATGTTTCGTTTTTTCGAATGTTACTTTTACTTTTCCAACTGAGTGTCCATTGCATCCGGTCTGTAAAATTGTTACACCGTTAGCCATTGTGTGAGAAATTTCCCGGTGTTGGTGGCCTGTTAATAAGATATCTATGCCTTCAATTTCATGGCACATTGCATATCCTTGGTTTTCTCCTGTTAACACTTCAGTCGGTACCCCGGTTTGTAAATCTCGTTCAACTCCCCCGTGATACGCTACGACTAGTAAATCTGGTTTCTCATGTTCGCGAATATAAGAAACCCATTCTTTTGTAGTCTTTAATGCATCTTCAAATAGTAAATCTTTAATGTGATGGGACTGTTCCCAATTTGGTATGTAATGTGTTGTTACCCCTAAAATAGCAATTTTTATATTGGATTCAATCTGTTTGATTATATAAGGTTTTCCGAAATAAGGTTTCTTTATGTTTTTATCTAAAATGTTTGCTGATAGGTACGGGAAGTTCGCAGTAGTCACAGCATTATTTAATATATCCATCCCGTAATTAAATTCATGATTGCCGATAATTGCAGCGTCATACTGTAAGTAATTCGCTAATAAGGACATTGGGTTTTTTTTGTTTTTTTCGTATGTAACATAATGATAAGTAAATGGTGTTCCTTGAATAAAGTCGCCATTATCAATTAAAAGAACGTTTGTATTTTGGGAACGTTCTTTTTTTATAAGAGTAGAAATTTTAGCTAAACCAAGTTCTGCTGGGGAGTTATCTTGGTAGTGAATAGGATAAACAGTGCCATGTATATCGCTTGTTAATAAGATGTTTAAAGTTACAGTTTGATTTTGTTCCAATATGACTCACCTTTTCTATTGTTATCTTCCAATTCATCATATCAAATATGTGAAGAGAATTTTAATGTGAGTGTATAGAATGTGTAAAGATTCTGTAAATAATCAATTATTTGTAAAAATATGTGATATATTTCTTCATGTTTATGAAAGGTTATTTTATAACAATGAAAAATGGAGGCATTAATATGTTGAAAAAAGTTTTTGCAATGAGCACAACAGTTGTACTAGCAGCGGGATTATTAAGTGGCTGTGGAACGAAGGAATCAAGCGCAAGTAAAAATGAAGATACGAAAAAAGGGTATGTACCGAAGACTTTAAATGTTCAATTTGTTCCTTCTCAAAATGCAGATACGTTAGAGGCGAAGGCAAAACCGCTTGAGAAGCTATTAAGTGATAAGTTAAATATTCCAGTAAAAGTTAGTATTTCAACGAACTACAATACAATTGTAGAAGCGATGGCATCTAAACAAGTAGATGTAGGATTTTTACCGCCGACAGCGTACGTATTAGCACATGAAAAGAAGGCTGCAAATGTAATTTTACAAGCACAACGTTTTGGAGTAGAGAATGAAACAGGAGCCCCTACAAAAGATTTAGTAGATTATTATAAATCTGAGTTTGTTGTTAAGAAAGATTCAAATATTAATAGTGTAAAAGATTTAAAAGGTAAAAAAATTGGCTATCAAGATGTAACGTCATCAGCGGGATATGTGTGGCCTGCAGCTGTTCTATTAAAAGAGGGAATTGATCCGTTAAAAGATGTGAAACCTGTTACATTAAAAGGTCACGATCAGTCGCTTATTGCTCTTTTAAATGGTGACGTAGATGCGGCTGTTGTATTCCAAGATGCTCGTAATATTGTAAAAAAAGATTATCCGAATATATTTGATCAAACGAAAATAGTGAAATTTACTGAGAAAATTCCGAACGATACAATTTCTGTACGATCTGATTTAGATGCAGAATGGAGCAAGAAATTACAAGATGCTTTCATTGAAATTGGAAAGAATGAGGAAGGCCGTAAAATCATTAAAGAAGTATATTCACATGAAGGATATGTTAAATCTGATGATAGTAAATTTGATATCGTTCGTGAATATGGGAAGAAAGTAAAAACGCAATAATACATATGGAAATGGCAGCTAGCTGAAAGGGGATGTTTTCAGTTAGTTTGCCGTTTTGAATACATAGAAGGTAGGTAAGATGTGTGATAGAGTTTCGAAATGTCTCCAAAGTGTATCCAAACGGTACAAAAGGATTGAATAATATAAACTTGAAAATTCAAAAAGGTGAGTTTGTTGTAATGGTAGGGCTGTCTGGAGCTGGAAAATCTACACTTCTCAGATCCGTAAATCGTCTTCATGAGATTACCGAAGGAGAAATCATTATTGAAGGTGAGTCTATTACTGCTGCGAAAGGAAAAGGATTAAGGCGTATGCGCCGGGATATCGGTATGATCTTCCAAAGTTTTAACCTTGTAAAGCGATCAACAGTATTAAAAAATGTATTAGCTGGTCGTGTTGGATATCATTCCACATTACGTACAACGTTAGGTTTGTTTCCGAAAGAAGATGTGGAGCTCGCATTTCAAGCGTTAAAAAGAGTGAATATTTTAGAAAAAGCATATGCACGTGCTGATGAATTATCAGGAGGACAACAGCAACGTGTATCAATAGCTAGAGCATTGGCACAAGAAGCAAAAATCATATTGGCAGATGAGCCTGTTGCATCGTTAGATCCACTTACGACAAAGCAAGTATTAAATGATTTGAAAAAAATCAATGAAGATTTTGGAATTACAACAATTGTGAATTTGCATTCTATTGATTTAGCTAGGCAATATGCGACACGTATTATTGGATTACATGCAGGAGAAATTGTTTTTGATGGTTCAGTAGAAGAGGCGACAGATGAAAAATTTGCTGAAATTTATGGAGATGTAGCACAGAAAAATGAATTGTTAGAGGTGGCAGTTAAATGAGTGACGTAACGATATATTCGAAATCGATACCGAAGCCGCCGAGTAAGTTGAAACATATGTTAACGTTTATTTTAGTTATTTTAATGCTGTGGAGTAGTAGTGTACAAGTAGATGCATCATTTTCAAAACTGGTAGACGGTTTTCCCAATATGGTAGATCTATTGAAAGAGATGGTGCCACCTGTTGGAGTTATTTTCAAGTTATTACAACAGCGATGTTAGATACAATACGTATGGCCATTATTGGGACGACCTTAGGAGCGATTTTAGCTATTCCACTTGCACTGTTTGCAGCAAGTAATGTGTTTACTAACACATTTTTATACAGTCTAGCTCGAATGATTTTAAATTTGATACGAACGATACCAGATTTATTATTAGCGGCAATTTTCGTATCGATTTTTGGAATTGGGCCACTTCCAGGTATTTTGGCTCTTACTTTTTTTTCAATTGGACTTGTAGCGAAATTGTTGTATGAGTCAATTGAATCAATTGATCCAGGTCCGTTAGAGGCGATGACAGCGGTAGGAGCTAATAAGGTGCAATGGATTGTTTATGGGGTAATTCCGCAAGTGAAAGCACATTTTGTCTCCTATGTTCTTTATACATTTGAGGTGAACGTACGTGCAGCAGCTGTTTTAGGTTTAGTAGGAGCAGGTGGTATTGGACTATATTATGATCGTACACTTGGATTTTTACAATATAAACAAACTGCTTCTATAATTATTTATACCCTTATTGTTGTTTTGTTAATTGACTACATTAGTACATTGTTACGGGAGAAACTATAATGAATAGAACGACGATGATTGTGCCAAAACCGAAGAAACCGAGTATATATCGCTGGATTATTTTAATAGCACTTACAGTTGTATATGTATGGGCCTTTTCAGGAGTACCATTAGAAGGGATAAAGGACACAGCAGGTGAAATCACGAAAGCAATTATGACAGGGATATTAAATCCAGACTGGTCGTATGTATCTTTGCCAGATGGTGAAGATTTATTACATGGATTAATTGATACGTTGGCAATTGCGATATTAGGTACATTTATTTCTGCATTTTTATCTGTTCCGTTTGCCTTTTGGGCGGCAACGAATATGAGTATTGGAAAATTAACTTCAGGATCTGGGAAATTTGTGCTTAGTTTTGTTCGTACGTTTCCTGAATTAGTTATGGCTCTTTTATTTATAAAAGCTGTTGGTCCAGGCTCTTTTGCAGGAGTATTAGCCTTAGGATTACATTCTATTGGAATGTTAGGAAAACTATATTCAGAAGGAATTGAAAACATAGATAAAGGACCGACGGAAGCGTTACTAGCAACAGGAGCAAACCGTTTTCAAATACTTTGGTATGCGGTGTTACCACAAGTGTTACCAGATTTTCTATCGTATACGTTATACAGATTTGAAATTAATGTACGATCCGCTGCGATTTTAGGGGTTATCGGAGCAGGAGGGATTGGTACACCTTTAATTTTTGCGCTGAGTTCACGGAATTGGTCTCGTGTTGGGATTATTTTATTAGGTATTATTTTAATGGTAATTATAATTGATTTGATTTCAAGCTCGATTCGGAAACGGATTGTTTAACTTATTTGAAAAGCATCGAAGTTAGATGCTTTTTGTGTTTTTAAAAACGTATTAAAAAAAGTAAGTATAGAAGAAATTTGTATAAATATACAGATAATTCCCTTTCTTTTTAAAATAAAAATAATGAAAAAGTATGTCATATTGAATGCCCATACATTCCCGGGAACATTGATTTTTTTATAAAAAACCAAAAAAATATCAACATATTTGTCGATACATGTTGTATAATCTTGCGTGGGAAGCTATCATATAAATGTATAAAACGTTTACTAATATAAGCGAAGGGAAGAATAGCATGTCACATTCAATCGAACAACTTTCTATCAACACGATTCGCACATTATCCATCGATGCGATTGAAAAAGCAAACTCTGGTCACCCAGGAATGCCAATGGGTGCAGCACCAATGGCTTATACATTATGGACTCAATTTATGAAACACAATCCAAATAACCCAACGTGGTTTAACCGTGATCGTTTCGTATTATCTGCAGGTCATGGTTCAATGTTATTATACAGCCTACTTCACCTATCTGGTTATGATGTAACAATGGATGACTTAAAGAACTTCCGTCAATGGGGAAGCAAAACTCCAGGACATCCTGAGTACGGTCATACAGCTGGTGTAGATGCAACGACTGGTCCACTTGGACAAGGTATTGCAACTGCTGTAGGTATGGCAATGGCTGAAAGACATTTAGCTGCTAAATATAACCGTGATGCGTATAGTGTAGTAGATCATTATACATACGCTATTTGTGGTGATGGAGATTTAATGGAGGGCGTTTCTGCTGAAGCATCTTCATTAGCTGCTCATTTACAATTAGGTCGTCTTGTTGTGCTTTATGATTCAAACGATATTTCATTAGATGGCGATTTAAATCGTTCATTCTCTGAAAGTGTAGAAGATCGTTACAAAGCATACGGATGGCAAGTAATCCGTGTTGAGGATGGAAACGATATTGAAGCAATCGCGAAAGCAATTGAAGAAGCGAAAGCTGACGAAAAACGCCCAACGCTAATTGAAGTAAGAACGACAATTGGTTTCGGTTCTCCAAACAAATCAGGAAAATCAGCTTCACATGGTTCTCCACTTGGTGTAGAAGAAACGAAATTAACGAAAGAAGCATATGCTTGGACTGCTGAGCAAGACTTCCACGTAGCAGAAGAAGTATATGACAACTTCCGTAAAACAGTACAAGATGTTGGTGAAACTGCGCAAGCTGAGTGGAACACGATGCTAGGTGAATATGCACAAGCATACCCAGAATTAGCAAACGAATTCCAAGCAGCAATGAACGGTCAACTTCCAGAAGGTTGGGAGCAAAACCTACCAACTTATGAATTAGGATCAAAAGCAGCAACTCGTAATTCTTCTGGTGCTGTAATTAATGCAATTGCAGAGTCTGTACCATCATTCTTCGGTGGATCTGCTGACCTTGCTGGTTCTAACAAAACATACATGAATAACGAAAAAGACTTTACAAGAGATGATTACAGCGGTAAAAACATTTGGTACGGTGTACGTGAGTTCGCAATGGGTGCAGCAATGAACGGTATTGCACTACATGGTGGTTTAAAAACTTACGGTGGTACGTTCTTCGTATTCTCTGATTACTTACGTCCAGCAATTCGCCTTGCAGCATTAATGCAATTGCCAGTAACGTATGTATTCACACATGACAGTATCGCTGTTGGTGAAGATGGTCCAACACATGAACCAATCGAGCAATTAGCAGCGCTTCGTGCAATGCCAAACGTTTCTGTTATCCGTCCTGCTGATGGTAACGAATCTGTTGCAGCTTGGAGACTTGCTTTAGAATCTACAAACAAACCAACTACTTTAGTATTAACTCGTCAAGACCTTCCAACATTAGAAGGTGCAAAAGATGATACGTATGAAAAAGTAGCAAAAGGTGCATATGTAGTTTCTGCAAGCAAGAAAGAAACGGCTGATGTAATCTTACTTGCAACTGGATCTGAAGTAAGCCTAGCTGTTGAAGCTCAAAAAGCATTAGCAGTAGACGGCGTTGACGCAGCGGTTGTCAGCATGCCATCTATGGATCGCTTCGAAGCTCAAACTGCAGAGTACAAAGAATCTGTATTACCAAAAGCAGTAACAAAACGTTTCGCAATCGAAATGGGTGCTACATTCGGATGGCACCGTTACGTAGGTCTTGAAGGAGATGTGTTAGGTATCGATACATTCGGTGCTTCTGCTCCTGGTGAGAAGATTATGGAAGAGTATGGATTTACTGTAGAGAACGTTGTTCGTAAAGTAAAAGAAATGCTTTAATGATTTCAGAAAAATCTCTCCGGCATGGAGAGGTTTTTCTATGTAAATGAGTTTTTTCGACAGAAAAAGTTTTTTATCTCTCCGCAGTCAGACAATCATTGCAAATTTTCTTATATATAATGAAGAGAAAAGGTTGTCCAGATTGGGAGTGGAAAAATGAAAACGTATGAATTGTATTTAATTCAAGAGGATATTGCGAAAGCTTATTTTGGTCGTGAATATTTGTTTTTTGATTTATTTGCTCGATTTTCAGAATCTGGGTCCCTTTCGGAGAAAAAAGTGTTATATAAGCAAATGATGTATATAACGATGCCATTGCAAGTAATGAAAATTCATCATAAATTAGAACAAGCTTTGCGCGTTCTTGGTAAATATGATAGAACACATCATACACATACACTTTATACGGGAGCGGAGTACGGCGAAATAATGGTGAAACCGCACTATATTCGTATGAATACCTCTGGAAATGTCTCTATGGAAACAACATTCTTTGAGGTGTTAAGAAAGTGTGAATTAACATTTTTAGCTATGGATTATGAAAATACAAAGTACGGATGGCTGAATCCTCTAAAACAAGTACGAACATATGTGTAAAAAATGTCGAATTGTATCTTGTCTTATTGAAAAGGTTTTAGTACACTGTAAGGTAGACAACATGAAGGAGGAAAATATATGCCAATTTGGTTAGGTATTCTAGTGGGCGTAGTAGCACTAGTAGCAGGCGTGGCGTTAGGATTTTTCATTGCCCGCAAATATATGATGAATTACTTACAAAAAAATCCACCAATTAACGAACAAATGTTAAAAATGATGATGATGCAAATGGGACAAAAACCTTCCCAAAAGAAAATCAATCAAATGATGAGCGCAATGAACAAGCAACAAATGAAATAAGCGCTAAAAGACACTCGCTAAAAGACACTCGCTAAGAGTGTCTTTCTTTTTGTTAGTTATAGTTTTTAAAACTTTTAAAAATTCTGTATTTTTGGTAAACTGAAAACATCGCTCATTTTAAGGGAGGAGGAAAAAAATGAAAGTGTTTATGAATTTAGCGTGGTTTTTTAAACAAGAAAAACGAGCGTACATAACTGGAATTATTTTATTGTTTGGCGTTGCACTTTTAGAACTTGTAGCACCAAAAGTAATTGGAATCGTTGTAGATGAAATTAATGATGGAACATTGACGACCGATAAGTTACTAAAATGGGTTGTACTATTAGTAATTGTAGGCATTACGATGTACATATTACGTTACATATGGCGTATTATGATTTTCGGGTCTTCATTAAAATTAGCTCGCCAATTACGAAAAAATTTATATGAACATTTTACAAAGATGAGTCCATCTTTCTATCAGTCAAATCGAACAGGTGATTTAATGGCACATGCGACCAATGATATTCAAGCGATCCAGCAAACTGCTGGAGCAGGTGTTTTGACGCTTGTTGACTCATTAGCTGTCGGAGGATGTGTACTCGTAGCGATGGGTTTTACAATTAGCTGGAAGTTAACATTATTAAGTTTAATTCCAATGCCGATTGTAGCTATTTCGACAAATTATTATGGAACTTTATTACATAAAAGGTTTCATAAAGCACAGCAATCGTTTTCGGAAATCAATGATAAAGTGCAAGAGAGTATGAGTGGAATGAAAGTGATTCGCTCGCTTGGACAAGAGAAAGAAGATTTGCAGGCGTTTCGAAGAAAATCAGAAGATGTTGTAAATAAAAATGTGTTAGTTGCACGTATTGATTCGTTATTTGATCCGACAATCTCTCTTATCGTTGGATTTTCTTTTTTAATCGCAGTATGTTATGGATCGGTATTAGTTGTAAGAGGTGAATTAACAGTAGGTGATCTCGTTACATTTACGACATATTTAGGTACCCTCGTTTGGCCAATGTTAGCGTTTGGATGGTTATTCAATATTATGGAGCGTGGGCGTGCTTCATATGACCGTGTAGAAAAAATTCTTTCACAAAAATCAGATGTAGTAAATAGCGAAAAAGCTGTACAGACAATAGCGAGCGGTAATGTTTCGTTTGCCGTTGATTCATTTTCGTATAAGAAAAATGAATTGTTACATTTAAACGATATTCACTTTGATTTGAAGAAGGGCGAAACGCTAGGAGTTGTAGGACGTACAGGCGCAGGGAAAACAACTTTATTAAAATGTTTAATCCGTGAGTATGATCATTTTAATGGTGAATTAAAAATTGGGGAGCGAGATATTCGAGATATAACACTTCATGGTGTCCGTTCTGCCATTTCATACGTGCCGCAAGATCATTTTTTATTCTCAGCAAGTATTGGTGAGAATATTGCCTTTGGAAAGGCGGATGCTACATATAATGAAATTACCCAAGCTGCAGAGATTGCTTGTATTCATAATGACATCCTCCAATTTTCAGAAGGATATGAAACAGTAGTAGGGGAAAGAGGTGTTTCGTTATCTGGTGGCCAAAAACAGCGAATCTCTATTGCTCGTGCTTTATTAACAAATGCTGAAATTTTAATTTTGGATGATTGTTTATCAGCAGTAGATGCAAAAACAGAAGAGACGATTTTAAGTGCCTTAAAGAGGGAAAGAGCAGGGAAAACGACGATTATTACTGCACACCGATTAAGTGCAATTCAGCATGCCAATCTTATTCTTGTTGTTGATGAAGGTAGAATTGTACAAAGAGGTACACATGAGGAATTAATGAAGGAAAACGGCTGGTATAAGGAAATGTATGAAAGCCAGCAATTAGAAGCTTTAGTCGAGAAAGGAGGCGTATGATGGTAGAGAAGAAGCGAAGTGATTTAAGTAGATTGCTTTCCTATATGAAGCCATATAAAGGGTTGCTATCTTTAGCATTTATCTTTTTAGTTGGTGCGACAGTAACGGAAATGATGGGTCCTTTTTTAATTAAACAATTCCTCGATGAACACCTAGTACCGCGGGATTTTGAACGATCAGCGCTCGTTACTTTATTTGTAATTTACATAGTTGCTCATTTATTAAAAGTATTATTTACGTATTTAAATCTATTGTACTTTCAGAACATTGCTTTTAAGATTGTTCAAGATATGCGAGTTGAAGTATATGAACATGTTCAAAAGCTGTCATTAAGTTTCTTTGATCGTACGCCGATTGGTACACTTGTATCGCGTATAACAAATGATACGGAAGCGATTAAAGATTTTTATGTTAGTGTATTATCAACATTTGTGAAAAATGTAGTCTTTTTAGTAGGTATTTTAGTAGCGATGTTTTTATTAGATGTAAAATTAGCGCTATTTTCTCTCGTATTAATTCCGATAATGTTTGCGATTATGGTATTATATCGCCGGAAAAGTGCAGCTTTTTATTTAGAAGTACGTAATCAACTAAGCGTGTTAAATGCAAAGTTGAACGAGTCCATACAAGGAATGAATATTGTTCAAGTGTTCAGACAAGAAAAACGTATGAGAAAAGAGTTTGAAGAAGTGAATAATAAACATTATAGTGCAGGGCGACGTACTTTGAAGTTAGACGCATTACTTTTACGACCAGCTACGGATTTAGTGCATATTGTAGCTATTGCGTTAGTACTAGGTTTATTTGGGATTGATGCTTTAAAGAGCCCTGTTGAAGTAGGAGTTTTATATGCTTTTGTTAACTATATACATCGTTTCTTCCAACCTGTAAATGAGATGATGATGAAATTGTCCTTTTTCCAACAGGCACTTGTTTCGTCATCACGTGTATTTCATTTAATGGACGAGAAAGATTTAGCACCGGTTCAAAAAGGCAATGAGAATCCTCAAGTTGTGGATGGGGATATTGAATTTAAAAATGTTACTTTTTCATATGATGGAAAGCGTGACGTTTTAAAAAATGTATCATTTCACGTGAAACAAGGGCAAACGGTTGCTTTTGTTGGGCATACTGGTAGCGGAAAAAGTACGATTATGAATTTGTTAATGCGATTTTATAATATTAAGTCAGGAAATATTGTAATAGACGGTGTAGATTTAGAAAAATTTGAAGAACGAGAAATTAGAAAGAAAATAGGACTCGTATTGCAAGATGCATTTTTATTTGCTGGAAATGTAAAGCAAAATATTCGTATGTATAATGAAGAAATTACGGATGAAGAAGTAAAAGAAGCTGCTCGATTTGTGCAAGCAAATACGTTTATTGAAAAGTTACCAAAACAGTATGAAACAGAAGTAGTAGAAAGAGGTGCAGCATTTTCAAGCGGTCAACGACAATTAATTGCTTTTGCTAGAACGATAGCAACGAATCCGAAAGTATTAGTATTAGATGAAGCAACAGCTAATATCGATACAGAAACAGAAGAGGCTATTCAAACAGCGTTGCAACAAATGCGAAAAGGTAGAACGACGATAGCCATTGCGCATAGGTTATCTACAATTCAAGATTCAGATCAAATTTTTGTGATGCATGATGGAGAGATAGTAGAAAGAGGAACACATCAAGAATTACTAAGTGAGCAAGGTTTGTATTATAATATGTACTTGCTACAAAATAAAGTGAGTTTGCAAAAGGCCTTGTAATACAAGGTCTTTTTTATTTTGTATACAACATATGTTTACTCTTTGTTTCTATAGCATAAATGTTGTGTCCTCTTATGAAACTTGTACATATTGTATGTATACGAAGTAAAAAAATTGATAGGAGATTTTATATGCAAAACAGATCAAGTTCAAATGTTACGTTTATTGATGTGTCTCATTGGGAAGGGAATATTGATTGGAATGCAGTGAAGGCATCTGGAATTCCAGCAGCGTATGCAAAAGCGACAGAAGGTGTAAACTACATTGATCCTACTTTTACTAAGAATGTACAAGCAGCACGAAATGCGAATGTATTAATTGGTGCATACCATTTTGCACGCCCAGAACAAAATGATGCAATTTCAGAGGCAAAATATTTTGTGGGTATATTACAAAATAACCAGACAGACTTAATGCCAGTTCTGGATTTAGAATCACCAACAGATCCGAGCAACAGTAATTTAACTGGTAACGCTATATCGAATTGGGCAAGAAGCTTCATAAATTATGTGAAACAGGCTACTGGAAAAGATGTAATGTTATATACAGGAGTTTGGTATATTAATGAGTTCGGAATTAGCGGATTAAGTGATATACCGCTTTGGATTGCTAAATACTCGAGTACACCGCCTGCTGATGCTGGTGGATGGACAGCGTGGACAGCGTGGCAGTACACAGATTCTGGACAAATTTCAGGCGTAGGAAATTGTGATGTATCAGCTGCAGTTTCATTAGAAGCTTTAAAAGGGAATGGAGCAAGTGGTGGAGGTAATGTTTCCCCGCCTAATAATGCAACTCCAGTGTACGGGGTTGCTATAATTAATGGAGATAATGTGAATTTGAGAAGTGGACCATCTTTACAGTCTAGTGTAATTCGCCAATTGAATCGTGGCGAAACATATGAAGTTTGGGGAGAACAAGATGGATGGCTTTGTTTAGGGACAAATCAGTGGGTATATAATGATCCGAGTTATATTCAGTATAAACATTATGTAGCGACTATTACTGGTGATAATGTAAATTTGCGTGATGCTCCATCATTAAATGGAAATGTTATAAGACAGTTACATCAGGGTGAATCGTATCGAGTGTGGAGTAAGCAAGATGGATGGCTTTGCTTAGGGACAAATCAATGGATATACTACGATCCGAGTTATATTCAGTATGGTGTACAATAGAGTGAAAATAAAAGGTGCCCCGTCAGAGGTGCCTTTTATTAAAAATATACAACTTTTACAAAGTCTATATCGAAACCATAGTATACTATAGTAGATATATTTATAAAAAATAATCGAAAATGAAATAAAGGAGTAAAAATATGAATTATGTGCTAATAGGTGCGATTTTAATATTATTAGCTGTAGCATTTGTGCTGTTTTATAAAAATAAACAGTTAGAATCAGAGAGTCAGCAAGTAGAATTTGAAAAGAAACAAGCGATTGAAACGTATAAAAATGAAATTGCAGCTACAGTGATAGAGCATAAAGAACAACAAAATAATTTAAAAAATATGGAACAGAAAAAATACAATGATTTACAAGTAAGTGCAAATAGAGAAATTGAAAATATGCGTATGATGAAAAATCAATTAGCTATGCAGCATAGTAAAGAACGTAGTGAAATACAAAATAAACATAATAACGAAATACATATGTTTCAAAAATTAATTGCAAATTTACGAGAATATACTAAAAACGGTGCTGAAATGAATACGTACGAAACATTACATTATATGAAGCGAGGATTCATAGAGCAAGGCATCATATTAGATGCTGAAATTCAAATCATGCCGAATGTTTTTATTAAAAATAATAGTGAAATAAACGATAATCGAATCCATCATCTCATCTTGTGCAAAACTGGTATTTATCTACTTGAGACGAAAGAATGGGAAGAGAAATTAATTCATGGTTTAACGAAAGAAAATGCTGGTATATATTCATTTATGATTGATGAAATGGGTAAGTATCAACAAGAAGTTGAAAAAGAAGAGACATTTGAATATATAGTAGGTAAAGATTCGTCAACTATACAAGTGAAAAATGAAGGGAATCCAGTATATAAGGTGAAGAAACTATCTCAAATTTTATACAATTGTTTGAAAGAAATGCAGGCTAATAGTATAAAAGAAAAGGTAAAACCAGTTGTATATTTTTATAATGAAAATGGAAAAGAAATAATAGATCTTTCTAGTGAGGAAACACCTAGATTAAAAAATCGGGAGCAAATTGTAACGTTCTTCAGAAATGAAATCTTAGCAGGGAAAGTAGTATATACAGTGCAAGAATTAGAACAGATTCGAGAAATGATTAGCCGGATGAATTATATAGTGAGTTAAAAGGGGAGATCTTTCTGAACGCTATGCTACGTGGCATTTTGTATGTCTATTTTTGTTTGTATATAGTAATGTACATTCTATTTATATTCGTCATTGATATGGTCCATATACCCTTAAGTGTAAGGAGCATTTTTGTAGTATTCATACCATTTGTTTTATTAGTCATGATTTAAAGGGCTATTTTATATGTTTCTAAAAATCGTAATGAAGAAAAGAAGCAAATGTTGGGGGTTTTAATAGTAGCACTCATACCATTAATAGTGTGCACTGTACAACTAAGTGTAAATGAATATACATCAAAGTTTAATCAAAATAGATGGTTAAATCATGCAGATAAGCGGGTATATATGGTAGATGATCTATTACAAAAATATAAATTAATAGGGAAATCAAATGAAGAAATTATACAATTGTTAGGAGCTCCAACGGAAACGAGAAGTGGGGAAGAAGGAGTTACCACTTTGTATTATCTTGGGACTGAACGTGGCTTTATTCCAATAGATAGCGAACAGCTTGTTTTCCAATTTGATAGAGATGGAAAAGTCATGGAATATACGGTGCATAAAGATTAAAGAAACGTAGAGGGAAGCTATATGTTATAGCTTCTTTTTTATTTTTCAATATGTCACGGAAGGGGGAGAAGGTTTTTGAGTGGAATAAGGAATGAAAGCGGAGGTGATGCATATATATAGATGCATTGGGTGATTATTAGTCCGATTGGTGAGGGGTAATAATTAATAAGTACGGACAAAAACCCCACTCATTAAAGTTTTACTTTATCATATTGTATAAATGAAAAGGAGGTAAGACGGTGAAAGCAATCCCGACTGATGTCCTGAGTAAAGAATTGATGGAAAGAGAAGGAGTTATATCTATTACAGTAAAGGAATTTGAAAAAATAGAAGTAGCTGGAGTAGTGGTCGCTGGTCCAGCGGTTATTTTGATTAATCAAGATTAAGTACATATTTTTGAAATAAAAAGCATCCGTCTAGGATGCTTTTTATTTGTATGTAAGGATAAATATGATGGATAATTGTGTTACTGGAGGGAAAGTCTGTGGCAATTATTATAACAATGTTAGTAATGGGTATTTTATTAGGATTTGTTGGAGCTGGAGGAGCTGGGTTTATTATCGCGATACTCACTTTAGTATTTCATATTCCTATTCATGTTGCTCTTGCAACATCTTTAACTGCAATGGCATTTACGACATTATCAGGTGTTGTCAGTCATTACCGTGAAGGCAATGTTGCATTTATTATAGGCGGGATTGTTGGAGGATTTGGCGCAATTGGCTCTTATATTGGTTCTAAATTTGGTTCACTTATACCAGCACATCTTCTTCATTGGTTTACAGCTGGGATGTTATTTTTATCGGCAATTTTTATGTTTATTAAATTAATTATGTTCCAAAACAAAGAACAGTCATCTTTATATAAGCATAAAGAGTTTTCCATGAACTACTTGTTGAAATGTATATGCCTTGGATTAGTTACTGGAATGATGGCTGGTTCATTTGGGATTGGTTCTGCACCGTTTATTCAGCTTGGATTAATGGTTCTATTGAGACTAACGATTCAGCAATCTGTAGGGACAACGATGCTTGTTATATTACCGATTGCAATTGGGGGTGGGCTAGGATATAGTTCGGAAGGATATTTAGATTATATATTGTTATTGCAAGTATTAATCGGGACCATGTTAGGGGCATATATTGGCGCGAAGTTTACAAATTATGCACCGCGAATGCTTTTGAGGTTTTCGATGATTATGACACCGGTTTTAGCTGGATGTATGCTATTGATGGAATAAGGTGAAATTATAATAAGTAGGGGGTTACTGCTTACAAATAGCGGGATAAAATTAATATAGCAAACTATTAATATATTTTACGAATGAATTATGTAGGTAATTCATATTTCCCATATAAAAGGATTTGTTTTAATATTATGAGTGTAAAGTTCGAGTATTCGAAGTACTACTTGAATTATATCCCTATCCCTTTTCTAAAAATGCGAACAAGTTTTGCCCTATTCTATTCAATAGTTAATTGTATAGAAATATATTGTTCGATGACCATTATGGAACGTACATAATGGGAAAATCCCGATCCTTAAAGAGGATGCCCCTAATCTTCATGTGAAAATATGATCGGATAAGAAAGCTGACCAATTGATGGTCAGCTTTCTTTTTGTTCAAAAACAATTTTTTCTTTAATTTCTGTTTGTAATAATACAGTTTTTCCGAAGCGACGTTTGCATTCCGCACGCACTTTTTCAATGGCTAGTAGCTGAGTAGTGGCGGGAACTGTGACAATAGCTTGGCGAGGCTTTCGATTTTCTTCACAAAAGACACATTCCACAACATAATTAGAAATCATATTTTCATCCTTCCAGTTTTAATTTCTAAGAAGGGATTGCCTATGAAGTTGATGTAATCTTTCGTCATTGTTTTATTTTTTTTCTCTTTTTTTCAAGGGGAAAATAAAAAAGAGGGCGAATTTTAGTAGGGGAGGGATGTTTATGGAGAGATGGATAGGTAGTGCAGCGGTATGTGTAAATGAAAGAAAGGAAGTTTTAATGGTACTGCAGGGCAAAGAGGGAGAAGAAAAAAGGTGGTCTGTCCCAAGTGGAGGACTTGAAAAGGGAGAGACACTAGAAGAATGTTGTATTAGGGAAGTTTGGGAAGAAACAGGTTACAATGTGGAAGTTGTAAATAAAATATATGAAAAAGAGGGTATTACATACGGTGTTCCAGTGTATGTCCATTATTATTTTGTTAAACAAATAGGCGGTAATATGAAAATCCAAGATCCTGATGAGTTAATACATGAAATTGCTTGGAAAGGGATACATGAAGTTGAATAATTGTGTTTAGCTTTTCCAGAGGATTATGAATTGCTGTGCCAATATATAGATAAAGAAGCAAGTATGTAAATACTTGCTTCTTTAATGTATCCAAGACAAGAAAAGCGGAACGATAACTAAACTAGCGCCTGCTGTTAAAAGCATAGATAAACTTGCAATTGTTCCTTCCACAGGACCGATTTCGAATGCTTTTGATGTACCGGTTCCATTTGCGCTTGTTCCTAACATAATACCTTTTGCGATTGCTGTTTTAATACGGCAAATACGTATGAGAGAAGGACCGAGCAATGCTCCTGTTAAGGCAGTTAAAACGACAAATACAGCAGTTAATTGTGACATGCCACCAATCATTTCTGAAATAGCCATTGCGATTGGTGTTGTTACGATATGTGGCGCTAAACTATGTTCTAGTGATGAATCAATTTGAAAATAATTTGCTAGTAGTGCTGAAGTAATGACTGATAAAAACGAACCGACAATGACATTAAGTAAGATAGCCATTCCATGTTTCTTTAATAAATCAAAGTATTTATAGATTGGCCATGCAAAAGCAACTGTTGCGGGTTTTAATAATTCAGTTAACCAATGACCACCAGATTCATATGTTTCATAAGGTGTATCTAATCCGAGCAATAAAGCAATTAAAATAATGGGACAGACGAGAAGAGGAGAAAGTAGACTCCAATTCCAGCGTTGATACATTTTTTTTGATAGCCAATATGTGAATAGTGTTAATAGTAAACAAAGAAATCCGATCATTGCGTTGATCCTTTCCGCTTTAGTAGCAATTCTGTTAAAAGTCCTGTAACTAAGGTAACGCAAAGAGTGCTAATCATAATAATTAAAATGAGATCGATTCCATATTGTGTTAGTGTATCTCTGTAACGTATGACAGCGACTGCAGAAGGGATGAAAAATAAAATAAGTTCTTTTAATAAAAAATCTGCTCCGTCCTGTATCCATTCTTTTTTAACTAGGTTAAATTTTAATGAAATTAATAATAAGAAAATACCGATTATACTTCCTGGAACTGGGAGGTGTGCCTGTTTTGCGATCCATTCACCTGTCCAAGCGAAACAAAATAGTAATAAAATTTGTCCGCTTAACTTCCACCATTTCATACAGTAACCACCTCTTTCTTTTGTTACATAAAAATTGTAAAAAAGAATTAACAATTTCTACTATACGTTCATTCAAAATATTTGTCTAATATATAAATTATATGTTATTAATATATAAGACATATTAATCGAAAGTGAAAAGGGTGTCCAAAAATGGAATTACGGCATTTGCAATATTTTGTTGTTGTGGCAGAAGAGTTACACTTTGGACGGGCGGCTGCTCGTTTACAAATGACACAACCACCACTTAGTCAACAAATACAGCAATTAGAAAAAGAAATGGGAGTTACATTATTTTCAAGAACGAAAAGAAAGGTTGAACTAACAGAAGCAGGAGAAATGTTTTTAAAAGAAGTAAAAAAAGCGTTTGAACAAATTGAAAAAGCAGTAGAAGTTGCACAAAGTGCGCAAAGGGGAGAAGTAGGATCACTTTCAATTGGTTTTGTAGGTGCGGCGATATATGATATTTTACCATCAATTGTTAGGGAATATAGAAAGAAATTTCCGAGAGTGTCTGTTGCATTACATGAATTGTCAACACCAGATCAAGTTCATGCACTTCATGATAACCGTATCGATATTGGCTTTTTACGTCCACCAATTCCAACGCAATTATTAGAATTAGAGCCAATTCAAAGGTTATCTTGCACTTTGTGTTTACCAAAGGCACATCCACTTGCAGAGAAAGATGAAATACATATAGAAGATTTACGAGATGAGCCGTTTGTATTTATTACGAGACCAGTATGGCCAGCTTTGTATGATACAATTTTATCTCTTTGTAGAGAAGTTGGATTTAGTCCACGTATTGTACAAGAAGCAACAGAGTATCAAACAGTTATGGGGCTTGTAGCAGCAGGGATTGGAATTACAGTAATACCCGTGTCGGCAAATAAGTTATATAAAACAGAAGTTGTATATAAAGAGTTATATGATTCTAATTTCGTTGCAGAAATGTCAGTGGCTTACAAAAAAATGAATAGTAATCCAGAGCTGCTAGAGTTTTTAAAAATTGCAAGAGAGAAGAAAAGAATAGAAGTAGAAGATGAGTAATAGTAGTAACAGAAAATGGATTTGATTCAAATTCATAAAAGTACACCTTATTAAACAATAAAGCGGAAATGCAACTTAAGTTGCATTTCCGCTTTATTGTTCTTTTTTTAGCTCGATACTAAATAGATAAACGTGTTCATTTTCTTTTAAGAGTAAATCAATACCCTTTTCTTCGTCAATTGTAGGGACGCTTACAGTTTCTTTACTGGTTTGGATTACAGCAGCTAAAGTTGTTTTTTGATTGTATTTTAAATTTTTTATAGATTGGATTGTAGTAGTTGCAGAGCTATTTACGCTTGGTGGCGCTTCTTCAGGAACAAGTGTTGAACCACCTTCAATATTCAGATACCACTGCCTTTTTTCTTGTATATCTTTATCAAATTGGAAATGTGGTGGTAAAAAAGAAAGCTTTACTTTCTTTTTTGAAAAATGTGAGGTAGCTATATTAGCAATTTCTTTTGTTTTCTTACCATTGTTATAATAATCAATTGTAGCATTTATTTCATCTTTATCATTTTTAAGCGTAACGTTATAAAATATGCTATTTCCTTCTTGAAAAGGAGTCATTTGTAAAATAGAAGCTTGCTCTTTTGTTAATTTGTATGGCTCAACAATGGCAACTTCATTGTTTTTTATTTGGCTACAACTTGTGAGTAATAATAAACACAAGATTGATAGTAATTTTATACGCATGCAACCTCCTCCTTTTTACAATTATATTCTAAATGTGATTTTTTATCATTTCGTTTTCTAGGACTAAAGACTTAGAAGAAATTCCGATTGTAGTGCGATGTTTAAAATGTCATATTTTTATACACTAGTAGTATAGAATGCGTATGTAATAAGGTAGGGGAAGAATTTTATGTCTTTATGTCGGTTAGCGAGAAAAAATATTATAACATTTGCTACCAAAAGGATGAAGCAATTTATGTGGATTGCTATGAGTACTATGATTTTGTTTTTTATGATATCGTTACAATTTAATGAAGGAGCTATTTTGAAAGTAGGGAATGCATTTGTATTTCAAATGTACTTTTACACACTTTTTATTGTACTAATTTTCATATGTATTTTTACTACATATAAAATGATGTACTCCCTTTTGCATGTGAGGAGGGAGGAGTTTATATCTTATGTAGAAGAAAATATGAAAAGAAAAGAGGTACTATGTGTATTATGTCAGGAGCAATTATTCATTTATGGAGCAGCATTTGTTTTTGGATTAATTAATGGGATGCTATTTTTGAAATTATTCACGGTTATCTTTATGAAAATCGCAGGGATACAAGGAATAAATAGTGCGCCAATTACAATATATGCAGTTGTAATTATTAGTGTAATTATGATGACTGTCGTTTTAATATCGATGATGCAATGTTATCGATTTGTTCGAAATTTAAAAGGTGAAAATTCGTTGCGGTTTAAAGAAAGGGCATGAGAAATCATGCTTTTTTCTATTTTACACATAAAAATAATCATGTTACAGTGAAAAGACCTGACAAAGAATGGGAAGGAAAGGTTGTATAGAATGACAAATGAACAATCAATTGTAAAAGTCGATCGGTTAACGAAGCGAATCGGATCAAAGACACTTGTACAAAATATTAGTTTTGAAGTGAAAAAAGGCGAGGTTGTCGGTTTACTCGGACCAAACGGTGCTGGAAAAACGACTTTAATGAGAATGATGGTTGGTATGATCCGTATGACAGAAGGTGAAGTATGGATTGATGGTCAATCTGTGAAACAGCAATTCGAAAAAACAGCTGCGAAAATTGGAGCGGTAATTGAGACACCTGAATTTTATCCTTTTTTGAGCGGCTATGAAAATTTAACATATTTCGGACGAATGAATGGTAATGTGACCGAAGAACGTATCGATGAAGTAGTGAAATTGTTAGGGATGGGACAAGTAATTGATCGCAAAGTAAAAGCGTATTCACTCGGCATGAGACAACGTTTAGGAATCGCTCAGGCACTTATTCACGATCCAGACGTGTTGATACTAGATGAACCGACAAATGGATTAGACCCTAGTGGAATACATGAAATGAGAATGTACATAAAAAAAATTGCACATGAACAAGGAAAAGCTGTACTTGTATCAAGTCACTTACTTTCAGAAGTTGAATTAATGTGTGACAGAGTTATCATTATTCAGCACGGGGAATATGTGGCTACGCAAAATATTCAGCATAGCCAAAGCGAAGAGATGGAGACGATCCGTATACGTGTAGATGATGCGAATAAAGCAGCAGAAATATTAGGGCATGATGTTTTAGTAAAAGATAATGAATTACTTATTAATGTAAAAGATGAAGAAATCCCAAATGTTATTCGTACATTGCTTGAGAAAAATATTCAAGTGTATCGTGTATATGAAGAAAGAAAAACGTTAGAAGAGCAATTTTTAGAATTAACAGGGGGAAAAGATATTGTTTAATTTAGTATATAACGAACTGTATAAAATATTTAAGCGGAAGCGATCGATTATTCCATTTGCAGTTATTGCAGTATTAATAATCGGATTAGGATGGGTTACGGTAAAGTATTTTGAACCGGAAACAAAAGGATGGAAAGTAGATTATACAGAACGAACTGTAGAAATTGAGAAAAAGCTTGGCATGAAAAAAGAAGCTATTTTAGCAGAAAAATCAGGGGATGAGCTTGTAAAAGAATACCAGCTTAAGATGAAGCATTTAGATACGGATACAGCACCGGCAAGCAGTTCTCCACTTTCTTTCATGAGAGATACAGGTTTTATCGTATTTCCAATTTTGCTCCCATTTATCCTCGTGTATGCAAGTACAATTTTTGCGAATGAATATAGCTGGGGAACATATAAATTTTTAACGATACGACCAGCGAGTCGCTTTAAAATTTTAACAGCAAAATTTTTAGCAATTGTTATATTTGCAGCTTTATTATTTATATTTAATATGATCTTCTCCGCTTTATGTGGACTTGTTATTTATAAATTCCAACAGCCTGCATGGAGTGAGTTTATTTTCCAAGATGGAAATATAATAAAACAAAACATTTTTGTAGAAGCAAGTAAATATTATGTTTTATCGTGGTTACCAACGGTTGTGTACGCATCGTTTGCATTTATGATTTCTGTGTTAACAAGATCTAGTGGAGGTGCAATTGGTATTTCACTATTCCTTGCTTTATCAGGCAATATTGCGCTATTAGCAGCCACTAGATATAACTGGGCGAAATATTTATTGCCAGCAAACACAGATTTATATAGTATTTCAAAGAATGGAAGTTTTATTGATGGAGTAACATTCTCGTTTGCATTATGTATGTTGTTACTTTATTTGTTCGTATTTTTATGTATTTCATATACTGTGTTTTTAAAACGTGATTTAACTTAATAAGAAAAGCCGTTCAGGGTGTGAAGTGACCCCCGAAAGTTAGACAGGTCGTTTCATTAGGCAGCCTCTAGGGTATGAGCCCGGTATTGTACTGGGCTCATACCCTTTAATTTTGCCTTAATTCTTTTATGATTATAGTATTCTATATACTTTGCTAATTCTTGTTTGAAATGTGTTATACTTTCAAATTCTTTTCGATACAGAAATTCCGATTTCATGATACCGAAGAAATTTTCAATAACGGCATTGTCATAACAGTTTCCTTTGCGAGACATACTTTGAGTTATGCCACAATTCTTAAGAGAATGACGGTATTGTTTCATTTGATAGTGCCAACCTTGATCAGAGTGAATGAGGAGTTTATCCGGATTGGTTACACAATAAAGGGCTTGGTCCAACATCGTTGAAACAAGGGAATAGGTCGGTCTTGAACCAATTGTATACGTGATAATTTCACCATTAAATAAATCCAACATTGGTGATAGGTATAACTTCTCCCCAAATAACTTAAACTCCGTAATATCTGTAACCCACTTTTCATTTGGTTTTTCAGCTTGGAAGTTGCGATTTAAAATATTTGGCGCAATTTTCCCAACTGTCCCTTTGTAAGAGCGGTATTTTTTCATACGAACCAGACATTTTAACCCTAATTCTTTCATAAGGCGATACACTTTTTTATGATTTACTTTGTGTCCACGATTCATAAGTTCATCACGAATACGACGATAACCATAACACCCATCGTGTTCATTATAAATAGCTTGAATCAGTTCTTTTACCTCCGCATTTGGATCAGGACGATTAAAACGTTTCATCCAGTAATAGTACGTACTACGTGGAATGTTTGCGAGTTGAAGTAACTCCTTGATAGGAAATTCATGCCTTAACTCGTAGATTACTTGCGCTTTGTCTTGTTTGGTGATTTTTCTTTGTTTTGAACTAAGGCATTCAACTTTTTTAAATATGCATTTTCCATACGTAAACGCTCATTTTCCGCTTGTAAGGCTTCGATTGATCCTTCATCTACTGGCTTTATTTTTTTATCTTTCATGGTTGGACGCCCCTTTTTCTTTGATTGTAGGGCATCCAATCCTCCTGTTTCATAAGCTATTTTCCATTTCCGAAGTGTTTCATAAGACGGTATATTGAAAAGTGCCGCTGTTTCTCTGATAGATGTCCCGTGTTCATTCATATAATAAAGTACATCTAGTTTATACTGGGCTGGGTAGAATGTATAGCACTTTTCAAAGGCCTTTTCACCTGAAGACTCATATCGTCTAATCCACTCACGAAGTACGCTAGGGTTAACTCCTATAGATTTAGCAATTGTTTTTCCACTTTCTGTACCATCTAAATATCGTTTCACCGCTTGGATTTTTTCTTTTGAAGAAAATTTAGCCATAAAAAATGCACCCCCAATTGTTAGACTGTGTCTAACAATTGGGGTGCACTTCAGTGCTGAGATGCACTTTGAACGGCTTTTTTTATGAGAATTGTTTAAGTGCTCTTTCGGCTAGTAAAGCAAAGTATTCTGCACTTATAGGCAGTGCCTCTTCATTAATTGTAAAAGCAGGATGATGCCATTCATGTGTACCGCTCGTTCCCATAAAGACGAATGAACCTGGTATTTCCTGTTGGTAAAATGAGAAATCTTCTCCAGCCATTGACGGACTAGGCGAGATGATATTAAGATTCATCTTTGTGGCAACTTGAGTAGATAAGTCTGTAAGAGCTTTATCGTTGTGAACAGCAGGAGGACCTGAATAAAAACGGAATTTCGTTTTTACACCTAATGCATCAGATACACCTTTAATAATACGCTCCATGAGTGCTGGAATCTTTTCACGTGTTTCAGCTTGGAATGTGCGAATCGTTCCTTCTAACGTAGCTTTTTCAGGAATCACGTTCCACGTATTTCCTGCATGAATATTTGTAACACTAACAACTGCATTATGAGATGAACTTATATTTCGGCTTACAATTGTTTGCAGTGCCATCACAATTTGAGAGGATGCGACAATAGGATCTACTCCAGCATCTGGTACAGCCGCGTGTGTACCAACTCCGTGAATTTCAATTTCAAATCGATCAACTCCGGCCATCAGTGGACCATCTTTAATGCCAATTGTACCTATTGGTAAATCAGGTTTATTATGCATGCCGAAAATCGCTTGCACATTACGTAAATGTCCAGCATCAATAACTTTGCAAGCGCCATTACTACTTTCTTCAGCTGGTTGGAATATGAAGCGAACCGTTCCATTTAGGGAAGATTCTCTTTCTTTTAATAAGAAAGCAGTACCTAAAATAGCAGCTGTATGAAAATCGTGTCCACAAGCATGCATTTTCCCTCGTACTTTAGATGCATAGGACAAATGTGTTTCTTCTTGAATAGGAAGGGCATCAATATCAGCACGAACTGCTACAATTGGTCCGTTTTTATTACCAGACACTTCAGCGATAATTCCTGTTTCTAAATTGGAATCAATGATAGTAATGTTTTTTTCTTCTAACCAATTTTTTATTGCTTTTGTTGTTTCGAACTCTTCATATGATAGTTCTGGATACTCATGTAAATGTCGACGGATGGAAATAAGTTTTTCTTTTAGTTGATTTGAAATAGATACCATGTAGTATGCCTTCTTTCTTCAGCAAAATATTTATCATAAGTATACAACAATAAAAGAGAGGATTCTCAAATGAAAATCCTCTCTCGTTTATCCCATAAAAGCCCGATTGGTTCAACTAATTAAAGTTTCACTTTATGCTGCGACTTTTTTATGCGTATGATGTTTACGATAACGTCCACGCATTGCGTATGCAATTTGCGGGATTGCAATCCCAATTAATATAAGTGATACACCGAACCATTGTGAAGATAGTACAGCCTCTTTTAAAACGAATACTGACATAATTGTTGTAACTGGTAGTTCCGCTGCACCAAGAATAGTCGCTAAGCCAGAACCGATTTTTGGAATCCCGATTGTAAAGGCAATAGATGGAATAACGATACTAAATGTTCCTAATCCTAAACCGTATTTCCAAAGACCTTGAGAAATGGCACCATTAAAAATAAATGTTGGTGGGAATACAATCATGACTAAAGTTAAAGCACCAGTCATTAAGAGAACACCGCGCGGTAATGAAGGTACTTCAACAGCAACTTTTCCGCTTACGAAAATGTATGTTGCGAATGTAACAGCAGATAATAAACCTAAAATGACCCCAGTCGTATCGAAAGCACCTACTGATTGTTCAAGTAAACCACTTGATAAAAATGTCCCTACAAGTAAGAAAATAACAGAAATAACTTTTTCTCTTGAAGGTAATGTTTTTGTTGCGACTGCTTCAATGATAATTCCGACCCAAACGAATTGGAATAAAAGAATAATTGCAATAGAAGCTGGTACAGTTTTTAATGAAGCATAATAAAAAATTCCGGTAAAACTTGCAGATGTTCCTGCAACGAATAAAAGTAATGCTTGCTTTAAAGGAACGCGATGTCTAGAAAATAGAAGTGTAATAGCAAGCAAAATAATCCAACCGAACAAATATTGGCTGCCAATTACCTCTCCAAGTGAAAATCCTTCTGCATATGCAAGCTTAACAAAAATAGCTAAAATTCCATAACTACACGCTCCTAATAAAACTAAAAGAGAATAACGAAGCATGAAAAATTCCTCCCATCTATATGAAGTTGTTCCGTATCGAAAATATATAACTAGAGGGAAGTATACAAAATTAGAAATAAAGGGTCAAATGAAAGAAAAGTATGACATTTTATAGAATAATAATAAAAGTATGATATTTATGCATAATCTTGAAATTTTTAATAGTAGAAGTATTATAAAATAAACTTTGCATTGTATAGAGATAGCATTTGAAAAAAATATTTTTTAAACCAATATGTATATAGACGTACTAGTAACGTGCTAATTATTTGAGAAACTATGTTACCTTTGTTATGGTAATAACAATTAAAGGAGTTTTATAATCCATTTGGGTTTTTTCTATATAATAGAAGGAAATGAAAACGTTTTATTAGAAACTGTGAGGAAGTGCGGTTTTTCTTATTGCCACGTTGTAAAAGTGATTTCACGAATTGTTCATAGTATTTTTATGTGTTTTTGTTACAATATTTAGGGAGAGGAGTGGAATGATGCAAGATATTAGTATTTTTTTAGCGTTTGGCGCCGGGTTCTTATCATTTATTTCCCCATGTTGCTTACCGCTTTATCCGGCATTTTTATCGTACATAACAGGTATGTCGGTTTCTGAATTGAAAGAAGAAAATGCAATGCTTCGCAAAAGAAGTATGATACATACAGCGTTTTTCTTACTTGGATTTTCAATTATATTTATTGCAATTGGATTTGGTACAAGTTTTATTGGAGGAATCTTTACTGACTATAAAGATTTAATCAGACAGTTAGGTGGTATATTTATCATCGTGTTCGGCTTAATTATTGTCGGGGTGTTTAAGCCGAAATTTTTAATGCAAGACCGTAAATTTACATTTAAAAATCGTCCAAGTGGCTATTTTGGATCAGTACTAATCGGATTAGCTTTTGCAGCAGGGTGGACGCCATGTACCGGACCAATTCTAGTGTCTGTAATTGGATTAGCAGCAACAAATCCAGAATCAGCAATGATATATATGATTGCTTACATACTTGGATTTGCAATCCCGTTTTTCGTACTGTCATTCTTTATTACGAAAATGTCTTGGATTAAAAGAAATAGTATGGCCTTCATGAAAGTCGGAGGATATATTATGATTGTTATGGGTGTCTTCCTATACTTTAACTGGATGACGAAAATTATCGTATATTTCTCAAGTTTATTTGGTGGTTTTACTGGTTTTTAGTATTATTCTGCGAAAATGTTGGAAATACTAACGGAAAAGCATATAATGAAAGTATATTTTGCATATAGCCACAAAAAAGGATGAGAAAATATGAACATAGTTCTTTTATCAAGTATCGTTGCTGTTTGTATGGCTGTCGGTGCGATGTTTATTCGTTTAAAAGCAGCTAAGAAACCTGCAACATTGAAAAAAATTATACTTCCACCATTTTTTATGAGTACGGGTGCATTGATGTATGTTTTCCCTGAATTTCGATTAACTCCAGCAGAAATGTTAGAAGCAATTGGTGTCGGTTTGATTTTCTCTATTTTTCTTATTAAAACATCTAAATTTGAAATTAGAGGACAAGAGATTTATTTGAAGCGTTCAAAAGCCTTTGTTTTCATATTAATTGGATTACTTGTAGTGCGGATTGTATTTAAAACCTACTTAAGTCAATCTCTTGATTTAGGACAACTTAGTGGCATGTTCTTCTTACTTGCGTTTGCGATGATTGTGTCATGGAGAATTGCAATGTATCGTTCCTTTACGAAATTACAGAAGGAAATGGAAAAAGAAGATGGTTTTTATAATGAAAAAGATATGAAGCTAACTTAAAAACTGTATATGTACCAAATAAAAAGACAGCGTCAAAGGCGCTGTCTTTTTTATCGAAAATAATATGAAGTTACTTTGCGAGTAAAGATCGATAGTTAGAATAATCAATCTTTTTTTCTTGTAGTTTTTTTATTAAAAATTTATGATCACGCTTTGGTGTGGCAATGATATATCCCTTAATAATCAAGTCTTGTGTAATTTGAGAGGCATTTTCTTGTAATGCAAGTTCCCCGATTTTGCCAGCAATCTTTGATTTTGCAACATCACGAAATAGTTCTGGAACAGGACTTACAAGCTCTTCTAACAATTGTTTTTGTTCATCATCCCATAAATGTCTCGTTTTATTTATGTAGTGTTCTTCCCAATCCAAAATGGACATGCCGTCTTCTTTTGGTAAACGTTTTAAAAATTTTCTGAACATAAAGTATCCACCGATAGACATAAGCCCTAATAAAATAACCGTCCATAATACAATGAACCAACTGAACCATCCTTCGAGCACGCATATCCCCCCTTAATGATAGCGGTTTTCTTTTATTCATATTATATACAGTGAGATTCATAGAAAGCAAGAACGCTTGGTCATTTTGACCAAGCGTTATAGTTTAAACGAAGTATAGTTGTTCAACACATAAATTATTATTATCGTCTTCAACATACTCAATAATAAGTGTGCCAACTTTACGATCTTTATCTTCAGTTGTGAAAATAGAGTAAGAAGTAAAACGTGTTTTTGATAGGCCGCTTATATGTGTAGGTAAAGAAATGTAGTCGTTATCGCGGAAGAATTCCATCAGTTCAATATCCTCAAATTCTTTTCGGTCAACTTGTTTGTTTGTATAGCGGCGTTGAAGTTGTTTTAAAGATTCATTCCAAGAAATTGCTTTTGTGTCGTATACCATTGTTCTATCTCCTTACTGTATGTAATTACTAAGAACATACGTTCTAATCTAGTATACTCTTTTTATTAGAAAAGGGAAAGCAAAAAATAATGTAAGCTTGGATTTCCAAGCTTACATTATTGATGCGTCCGTCATAATCTCTATTTTTCATTATAAGTTAGATATGAATAAGAAACAAGATGATATATATAATGTTGAGAGTTTTCAAGATTCTGTATATTATAGGTGTACTAAAGTGTAAGGGAATGAGAGGTGTGGCATACGTAATTTCACTGCAAGGGCCGATGGCTAGCGGAAAAACAACATTAGCAAAAAGGTTAGAAAAGAGAGGGTTTCGAGTTATATATGAAAATCCATATCCAATTGTAGAGAAGCGAAAAAAATTGAATTTAGATATGAATTCAAAAGTAGGGTTTATTATGAATCAAAAAATGTTTATGGAAGCAAAAATAAAGGAGTTTCAAAATGTGAAAGATTCAGTCGTAATTTTTGATCGCGGACCAGAAGACATTGAGTTCTTTACACTCTTTTATCCAACGATTATAGGAGAAGAGTGGGATATAGAAACTGAATTGAAAGATGAATTATATAAATTAAGAGCATGCCGTTCGGATGTGATTTTTTACTTAGATGTTACGAAAAAGAATGTATATGATAGAAAAAATAATGATAGAACAAGAAACAGAAGTACGTTTGAGGAGCAATTTAAATTAGTAGAAACTGAAAAAGACTGGTATAAAAAATTTCCTGTAACTTATGTGGACACGAATAGATTAACAGTGGACGATTTAGAGGTATATTTTATGGACTGGTTAAAGGAGAGAGGGCTATGAAAAAAATACTTTTATTTGTATACTCAACATTTGCAGAGTTTGAAATAACAGTAGCGACGGCATTGCTGAAAAATAAATATGAAATCATTACAGCGGGCTTAACTAAAGAATTGGTTATAAGTGAAACTGGATTGCAAGTGCAGCCGCATATAGAAGTAAGTGAAGTACGTGTAGATGAGTATGAGGGGATACTTATTCCAGGTGGAGAAGAAGGACAGTTGGAAGATGCAAAACCTCTTTTTTCAATCATTCGTCAATTTCATGAACAAGAAAAATTAGTGGCGGCAATTTGTGCTGGACCGTATGCACTAGCAAAAGCAGGGTTATTTAAAGGGATTGCTTATACTGCGACTATAGATTATCAAAAATTTGATTGTTTTCCAGTAGAAAATTTCGTGTATGAAGAAGTTGTGAAACACTCAAATATCATTACAGCACAAGGGCATGCATTTGTACCATTTGGAATAGCAATTGCCTCTTATTTTGGAGTGGCAGACGAACATAATACAGATTTTTATTGTGGTAAAGGCAATGTAGTAATGGAGAAACTTTTACGAGAAAACGTGTAAAAGCTAGCAAATGCTAGCTTTTTTCTTTTTGACATCGATAAATGGCTAACGTTTTTGGGTCACGCCATATACCGTTATGAAGTGACAATTCATTTTCTACTTCTTCTTTTAGCCATACCTTCATTTCCGCGTGAAGGTATGTATTATCAGGTATATTTAGCGACGGAAACATGCTAGAAATATAGTTTACAATCGGAGTAGCATGATGAAAAACGAGAGCATTATGAATAACTGTTTCTTCAACAGTTGGAAAAACAGATTGTAATATCTCTTTACCGTTTTCTAAACAAAATGGAGTGACTGATGATGTTGTTTTCGGTAAATCAAATGCGTCTAACATACGGTTACACATTTCAACTATACGAGGTAGTGTAACGCTAGAATTTGTTGTAGCTAAAAGTGTTCCGCCAGGACGAATTACTTTATGGAATCCTTGAATCGTTTTTTCAACATCTTTCACATGGTATAACATATGTCTTGCAATTATTAGGTCATAACAATTTGTTTCGAAAGGAAGTTTACTAGCATCCCCTCGTTTCCATTCTATTAAGTTATTTGTTTTAGCAGCTTCAGCAAGCATAGCTTCGGATTGATCAAACCCGGTTAATGGGCCTTTATGACCATTTGTTTGTAAAAGGGAAAGGAATTTTCCACTAGCGCACCCAACCTCTAATATATTTTCTTCCCCTTGAAGTTGTAAATGTTCAATGACGATCTTATCTAAATCTACGTGTTTTTCTTCGTAATGTGTATGTGTGTCGATGCGTGTTTGTAAATGGTTGCTAACGTTATACTGACGTTTTACATCATTCATTTTGTCACATTCCACCTTTGTGCAAAATTGTTGGATTGCATGTGTTAATACATCTGTTTTCTTTAAACCTTCGTAATGGAGTGCTGATTCAAACCTTTTAAGTAATTTCTCTTCAATTCGAAAATGAATATCTTTTCGTTTTGTCACTGAAATTTCGCCCCTTTGCATCTGTTAGTGAGACTATAGCATGCTTGGAAAAATTGTGTAAATCATTTGTGTACACAAAATTATGGGGATGAAAAAAATGTTTGAATATGATTTTAAACTATTGACGATTTAAACGTTTTCATATATTCTTAAATTAAGTAATATTCAAATAATTCAAAAGAAATGAGAGAGTCACATGCTTCTTCAAGGAACACATCGAATTGGTCGTATGGCCATGCTGTTGGCACTTGCGGATGAGAATGAAAGTCCTGTATTATCCATTCCAAAAGGTTGGAAGTATTGTACGGGGAAAGTGGGTTCGATGAATTCGCAAAAGGTTGTCGCAGCAATGGAAACAGCGGCTAAAAGCAACCAAGTTATTGAAACAGACGTTTACAGAGAAACACATGCACTTTATCATGCAATTATGGAAGCTTTGTACGGAGTGACGAGAGGTCAAATTCAGTTAGCAGACGTTCTTCGTACAGTAGGACTTCGTTTTGCGATTGTGCGCGGTACACCATACGACGGAAAAAAAGAAGGCGAATGGGTTGCTGTTGCATTATATGGAACGATTGGTGCACCTGTAAAAGGATCTGAGCATGAGGCGATTGGTTTAGGAATTAATCACATATGATTTGCCCATAGTCTATTAGTTAGAAGGGGGCCTTACTTTTTTAGGACAGAAGTCTGTCTTAAAAAGATAAGGTCCCCTTTTGCCTTTTTAAGGAGGAAAAATGATGATTACGTTAACAGGACATACATTGACAGTTGAAGAAATGAAGAGGTTATTACTGGAAGGAGAAGGTGTAACAGCTTGTCCAACTAGTATGCAAAAGGTAGCGGAGTGCCGCGAAGTAGTTGAGAAAATTGTAGAGGACGGAAAAGTCGTTTACGGAATTACAACTGGATTTGGAAAGTTTAGTGATGTGCTTATCCAAAAAGATGATGTAAAGGCACTTCAACATAATTTAATTCAGTCACATGCATGTGGGATTGGTGATCCATTCCCGGAAGAAGTATCGCGTGGAATGTTAATTTTACGAGCGAACACGATGCTTAAAGGAGTATCTGGTGTTAGGCCGCTTGTTGTAAATATGCTTCTTGAGTTTGTAAACCGTAAAATTCATCCAGTCGTTCCGCAACAAGGTTCACTTGGTGCAAGTGGCGATTTAGCACCTTTATCTCATCTTGCGCTCGTATTATTAGGCGAAGGTGAAGTGTTCTATAAGGGGAAACGCGTTCATGCAATGGTTGCTCTTACAGAAGAAGGGCTTGAGCCAATTGAACTTGAAGCAAAAGAAGGTCTTGCGTTAATTAATGGTACGCAGGCGATGACAGCACAAGGAGTTCTTTCTTATATAGAAGCAGAAGCAACGGCGTATCAAGCTGAACTAATTGCTTCGATGACAATTGAAGGGTTACAAGGCATTATTGATGCATTTGATGAAAATGTTCATAAAGCACGTGGTTATAAAGAGCAAGTGGAAGTAGCGAGCAGAATTCGTGACATTCTTCATGATAGTAAATTAACAACAAAACAAGGAGAACTACGTGTACAGGATGCCTATTCACTTCGCTGTATCCCGCAAGTACACGGTGCTTCTTGGCAAGTTTTAAATTATGTGAAAGAAAAATTAGAAATTGAAATGAATGCAGCAACAGATAATCCGCTTATCTTTGATGGTGGGGAAAAAGTAATTTCGGGCGGGAATTTCCATGGTCAACCGATTGCGTTTGCGATGGACTTCTTAAAAGTAGGAATGGCAGAACTTGCAAATATTTCGGAGCGCCGTATTGAGCGTTTAGTGAATCCGCAATTAAATGATTTACCACCATTTTTAAGTCCAGAACCAGGACTTCAGTCTGGTGCAATGATTATGCAATATGCTGCAGCGTCACTAGTTTCTGAAAATAAAACGTTGGCACATCCGGCGAGTGTAGATTCAATTCCGTCTTCTGCTAACCAAGAAGATCATGTAAGTATGGGAACAATTGCTTCACGCCATGCACATCAGATTATTCAAAATGCAAGACGTGTTCTTTCTATTGAGATGATTTGTGCGATGCAAGCAGCAGAATATCGCGGAATTGAAAACATGAGTACAGTGACGAAGAGCTTCTACCATCAAGGTCGTCAGCAGGTGCCATCTATTAAAAATGACCGTATATTCTCAACAGATATTGAAAATATTGCGCATTGGTTAAAAACGAATTATTCGATAAAAGAAAGATTAGATGTAAACGCAGCACTATAAAATGAGAAAAGGGAGAGATTGAAATGGAAAAAGTACAACAAACAATTCGCGCGCCAAGAGGTACAGAGTTACAAACGAAAGGGTGGGTGCAAGAAGCTGCACTTCGTATGTTAATGAACAATTTAGATCCTGAAGTTGCTGAAAAACCAGAAGAATTAGTTGTATATGGCGGAATTGGCCGTGCAGCTCGTAACTGGGAAAGTTATCAGGCGATTGTAGATTCATTAAAAACGTTAGAAAGCGATGAAACGTTACTTGTTCAATCAGGAAAACCAGTTGCCATTTTTAAATCACATGCAGATGCACCTCGCGTTCTGTTAGCGAACTCAAACTTAGTACCGAAATGGGCAAACTGGGATCACTTCCGAGAACTAGAGAAAAAAGGTCTTATGATGTACGGACAAATGACAGCTGGTAGCTGGATTTACATTGGAACGCAAGGGATTCTACAAGGAACATATGAAACATTTGGTGAAGCAGCTCGTCAACATTTCGATGGTTCATTAAAAGGTACATTAACACTTACTGCTGGTTTAGGTGGTATGGGTGGTGCACAACCTCTTGCTGTAACGATGAACGGCGGTGTTGTCATTGCTATTGATGTTGATAAGCGCAGCATCGATCGTCGTATTGAAAAGAGATACTGTGATATGTATACAGAATCATTAGAAGAAGCGTTAACGGTTGCGAACGAGTATAAAGAGAAGAAAGAACCGATTTCTATTGGTTTATTAGGAAATGCGGCAGAAATTTTACCAGAACTAGTGAAGCGCAATATTACACCAGACTTAGTTACAGATCAAACATCTGCTCATGATCCATTAAACGGTTATATTCCAGTAGGCTACACGTTAGAAGAAGCAGCGAAACTTCGTGAAGAAGATCCAGAACGCTACGTACAATTATCAAAAGAAAGTATGACAAAACATGTGGAAGCAATGCTTGCTATGCAAGAAAAAGGCGCAATTACATTTGATTACGGAAATAACATTCGCCAAGTTGCTTTCGATGAAGGTTTGAAAAATGCATTCGATTTCCCAGGATTCGTTCCAGCATTTATCCGTCCATTATTCTGCGAAGGAAAAGGACCATTCCGCTGGGTAGCACTTTCTGGTGATCCAGAAGATATTTATAAAACAGACGAAGTAATTTTACGTGAGTTCGCTGATAATGAACATTTATGTAACTGGATTCGTATGGCACGTCAACAAGTTGAATTCCAAGGGCTTCCATCACGTATTTGTTGGCTTGGTTACGGTGAGCGAGCGAAATTTGGTCGCATCATTAATGAAATGGTTGCAAATGGTGAATTATCAGCACCAATCGTTATCGGTCGTGACCATTTAGATTGTGGATCAGTAGCATCTCCAAATCGTGAAACAGAAGCGATGAAAGATGGTAGTGATGCAGTAGCTGACTGGCCAATTTTAAATGCATTAATTAATAGTGTAAACGGTGCAAGCTGGGTATCTGTTCACCACGGTGGTGGCGTTGGTATGGGTTATTCACTTCATGCGGGAATGGTTATCGTTGCAGATGGAACAGAAGCAGCAGCAAAACGAATTGAGCGCGTATTAACTTCTGACCCTGGTATGGGTGTTGTTCGTCACGTGGATGCAGGGTATGACTTAGCTGTGGAAACTGCGAAAGAAAAAGGCGTTAACATTCCGATGATGAAATAAGGAGGAGAAAACATGCTGGACACTTTACTAATAAATATCGGTCAATTACTAACAATGGATCAAGAAGATGGCTTGTTAAGACGGGAAGCGATGAACACGCTTCCTGTTATCGAAAACGGTGCGGTTGGAATTGAAAATGGTGTAATTACTTTCGTTGGAACAGCGGAAGAAGCGAAAGGATTACAAGCGAGAGAAGTTATTGATTGCGGCGGGAAAATGGTTTCTCCTGGTCTCGTTGACCCGCATACTCATCTTGTATTTGGTGGATCTCGTGAAAATGAAATCGCACTAAAACTACAAGGAGTTCCGTACTTAGAAATTTTAGAACAAGGCGGAGGCATACTTTCAACTGTAAATGCAACGAAACAGGCGTCGAAAGAAGAACTTGTTCAAAAAGCGAAATTCCATTTAGACCGTATGCTATCTTTCGGAGTTACTACTGTAGAAGCGAAGAGTGGTTACGGATTAGATGATGAGACGGAATGGAAACAATTAGAGGCAACAGCACAATTACAAAAAGAGCATCCGATCGATTTAGTTTCAACATTTTTAGGTGCTCATGCAGTTCCGAAAGAGTATAAAGGTAGATCGAAAGAATTTTTACAATGGATGTTAGACCTACTACCAGAAATGAAAGAGAAGCAATTAGCGGAGTTCGTTGATATTTTCTGTGAAACAGGTGTGTTCTCTGTAGAAGAATCAAAAGAATTTTTATTAAAAGCGAAAGAGCTTGGCTTTGATGTGAAAATTCATGCAGATGAAATCGACCCTCTTGGTGGTGCGGAAGCAGCGGCAGAAATCGGTGCAGCATCAGCGGACCATTTAGTTGGTGCTTCTGATAAAGGAATTGAAATGCTTGCAAATTCTAATACAGTAGCAACTTTATTACCAGGAACAACTTTCTATTTAAATAAAGAAAGCTTTGCTCGTGGACGTAAAATGATTGATGAAGGTGTTGCAGTTGCGTTAGCTACAGACTTTAACCCAGGTAGCTGTCCAACTGAAAATATTCAGCTTATTATGAGCATTGCGATGCTAAAATTGAAAATGACACCAGAAGAAGTTTGGAATGCCGTAACGGTTAACTCATCATATGCCATTAACCGTGGTGATGTAGCTGGGAAAATTAGAGTTGGTCGTAAGGCAGATTTAGTTTTATGGGATGCTTACAATTATGCTTACGTACCGTATCATTACGGCGTAAGTCATGTGAATACAGTATGGAAGAATGGTAATATTGCATATACAAGAGGTGAACAATCGTGGAGCACGGCCACTATTTAAAGAAAAATGCAAAGTTTATTGATCGTGAAGTGACGAAATGGAGTGAGATGATTAAAGATTGGGAGGAAGGTGTGGAAATATTCGGTGCTGCCTTAATTGGAGCACCCCTTTCTAAACCGTCTATTAGTCATTCAGGAGCGAGTTTTGCGCCAAAAACAATTCGTGCGATGTTAGATGCATATAGCACATATGCAATTACAGAAGAACACGATATGAAAGAAAGTGTCTTATATGATTGCGGCGATATTACGATGCATGTGACGGATATAAAAGAAAGTCATAAACGAATTGCGAAAACAGTTGGGCATGTAACGAAAGTAAACCCGAACGTGATACCAATCGTTCTTGGCGGTGACCACTCGATTAGTTTTCCGAGTATAACAGGTTTTGCAAACAGTAAAGGAAAGGTCGGAATTATTCAATTTGATGCTCATCATGATTTACGTAATTTAGATGATGGAGGCCCGTCAAATGGTACACCATTCCGTAGTTTACTAGAAAATGATGTCATTACTGGAAAACAACTTGTTCAAATTGGAATTCGTAATTTTTCTAATGCACGTGCGTACCATGAATATGCAATAGAGCATGGTGTAACAGTGTATACAATGAAAGACGTACGAGAGCGAGAAATAAAAGATATTATCACGGAAAGTATTGAAGTATTAAGAAATCAAGGTGTGACTTCTATTTATATTTCTCTTGATATGGATGTGCTAGACCAAGCGTTTGCACCAGGTTGTCCAGCAATTGGGCCTGGTGGGATGGATAGTACGACTTTACTAGATGCGATTGAATTCCTTGGTAAAGAATCGCTCGTTCAAGGGATGGATATAGTAGAGATTGATCCAACTCTTGATTTCAGAGATATGACGAGTAGAGTAGCAGCGCAAGTGATTATGAGTTTTCTTTTAGCGAGGGAAACAGTTAGCAAACAGGTTAGTATATAGACGGAAAAGTAGATATTTATTTATGCCTTATCAAAAACACATCACTACTTAAATGTAGTGATGTGTTTTTGTGTTAAAGGAGAATGAATGTGTGTGGAACCGTTAATGGAATTGCGATTTTTATAATGTATTGTGTAAATTTAATTTCTTGCTTCTGAAGTATTGACTCGTAAAATAATTTTATGATAAAATAAAAATTTTGCTAAAAAACTAAAAGTATGTTAAGCTTGAGAAGGTTACCATATATGGAGGTGGATTATTTGTTTCAAATTGGTGATAATATTGTTTATCCAATGCAGGGAGCAGGTATAATTAAAGCCATAGAAGAGAAGGAAATCTCAGGAGAAAAACAACAGTATTATGTTATAAAAATGTCGGCTAGTAATATGGAACTAATGATTCCAGCAGGGAGAATATTGAATTCGAATATACGACCAGTTACGGATATAACCGCATTAGCACACATAATGGATATTTTTCAACATGGGGAATCAGATAGATTACTTACGTGGAAACAAAGGTATAAATTGAACACTGATAAAATAAAGACGGGTAAAATGCAAGAAGGTGCTGAAGTTGTGCGTGATTTAATGCGTATACAGAAAGAAAAAGCACTTAATGCAAGCGAAAAGAAGATGTTAGATAACGCATATGAATTTTTGATTAGTGAACTGGGATTAATTGAAGGTATCACAGAAAATCAGATAAAAAGCTTTTGTTAAGGTTCATTACAAATAATGTATTATATCCCAAAAAAGATCTTGAATTTTTTGGGAACATAATTATAGAAAATTTATCATTTCAAAGACATTCAACTCTTTCAAACCACTTTTAGAGCATTACCTCTATTGTTATTACTACAATCAAATCCATTTTTATTTTTTAATTTCATTTATGAATGTTCGAAGTTTAATTGAATACTTCGATAAAATAGTTACTTGATTTTTGCAATCCTGATTCACACTGGCACGGACGAGGAGCCGTAAGGATGAAAGAGAGGTAGGGCTTTCATTGTTTTAGGTATATAAGTTATTATTTTTAGAAGAATACTGAACCATTTTCACTTCTATTGATAAGGTGTTTTTTATTAAAGAGATAAACGAATTGACAGCCATATATGGTCAACAAAAAAGGTTTCCTCCTAAGGAAACCTTTTTAATATTATTTGCAGTGTTTTGTTTTTGAATATTCGAATTTTTTGTTATAAAGTCGTAAAAATTGACGTTACTATCTAAAAGTAAGTATGATGCGATTATAGTAAGATTTTTTAGGGGGGAAGAAAAATGACAAGTTCAAGTAATAAAGCAGCGAGTATTTATGAAGGAACAAATGTAAATGCTGGGGGATTTTTTGAAAACGTTGAAGAAACAAAGTTGTTTGATCCAATTCAAGTTGGAGCTTGGTCTCTTCGTAATCGTATAGTGATGGCACCGATGACAAGATGCTTTGCAGATAATGAGACTGGAGTAGTTGGTGCTGATGTAGTGGAGTACTACAGAAAACGTGCTGCGGATGGAATTGGACTAATTATTACAGAAGGAATTGTCATTAGTCCGAGAGCAAAAGGAAACCCAGGAGTACCAGGTATTTATACACAAGAACAAATCGATTCTTGGAAACCTGTTACAGAGGCAGTACATAAAGAAGGCGGGACGATTATTGCTCAAATATGGCATGTTGGGCGTATGAGTCATCATGAAATAATTGGTGGTCAAATGCCACAAGCACCATCGGCTATCGCTGCAGAGGGAAATGTTCCACGCTTTCGTAAACCGTTTGATACGCCAGAAGCAATGACGTTAGAAGAAATACAAGAAGTGATCGGTCAATACGCACAAGCTGCGAAAAATGCGATCGAAGCTGGATTTGATGGAGTAGAAATTCACGGTGCACACGGATATTTAATCGATCAATTTACGTATGAGTTTGCGAATAAGCGAACAGATAAATATGGCGGTGATTTAAAACAAAGGTTAACGTTTATGAAAGAAGTAACGGCGGCTGTAATAGAAGCTGTTGGAGCTAATAAAACACTTCTTCGTTTCTCTGCTTTCAAAGGTGATAATCCTACTTATATGTGGGAAAATCCTGAGTTTGCAATTGAAACGTTCATAAATATGTTTAAAGAGGTTGGGTTAACGATGATCCATCCTTCAACGATGAATTATACGCAAGAGATTGCTGACGGAAAGAATTTTCATCAACTAGTAAGAAAATATTGGGATGGTACGATTGTTGGGGTTGGTAATTTAAATCCGAAAGAGGCCGAAGAAGCGTTGCAAGAAGGAACGATTGATGTAGCGGCATTCGGAAGACCGTTAATTGCTAATCCAGACTTTGTTCATCGAATTAAACACGCTGAAAGTTTAGTTGAATATGACGCGAAAGAGCATCTTGCTACGTTAGTATGAATAAAGATAAAAGGAGAGCACATCGAGTGTTCTCCTTTTATTATGGAATTTCATAGGGGGAAGCGGGATGAGTGAAACGCTACTCGTTATTATTAGTATATTACTATTTTTAATGTTGCTTTTAATCGTCTTTTTTATCATTACATTTTTTATAAAAAAACGAACACACCATTCTATTTTAAAATTACATCCGTACTTAGGAAGAATGCGCTACTTACTGGAAAAGATAGGGCCTGAATTTCGACAATATTGGTTTGATCATGATACGGATGGAAAGCCTTTCTCACGTTATGATTTTCAAAGTGTTATGTTTTTAGCGAAATATCGCTCTGAAATACTTGGTTTTGGATCAAAACGAGATTTTGAAGCTTCTGGATATTATATTGCTAATACATTATTTCCGATATTAACTGAGGAATTAAGTGTGAATCTCACGCAAGAGCGGGAAGGTAAAAAGTACGTGATTCATAAAGAAGGGTTATTTTCAAGAAGAGAAAAATTGACAGCGGATACAACGAATCTTTGGCTGTACGAAGAAGATGATGCAATTATAGTCGGTGAGAACCGTAAATATCCGTGGAAGCTACATGGCATGTTTGGTGCATCTGCGACTTCTTACGGTGCGATTGGAGAAAATTATATTTTAGCGAGTGGTTTTGGAGCAAAAATGGCAGGCGGATCGTGGATTAATACGGGTGAAGGTGGCGTTATTCCAGAACATTTACATACAGGAGCGAGTATCGTTGCGCAAATTGGTCCAGGGTTATTTGGATACCGTGATGAAGACGGTAATTTTTCAATGGGAAAATTCATGGAGAAAGCGAAAGAAAGTAATATTAGAGCATTCGAATTGAAATTTGGGCAAGGTGCTAAAATACGTGGTGGTCATTTAGAGGGACAAAAAGTAAATGAGAAAATTGCTTTTGTTCGCAACGTCCGAAAGGGAGAGACGATTAATTCACCGAATCGATTTTCATTTTTAAAGAATGCAGCGGATACACTTTGTTTTATTCAACAGTTGCAAGAAAACAGCGGTAAACCAGTTGGAATGAAAATTGTAATTGGTCAGCAGGAGCCTTTGGAAGATTTAATAAAAACAATGAAAGAACTAAACATTTACCCAGATTTTATTACAATCGACGGTTCAGAAGGCGGGTCAGGGGCAACGTATAAATCGATGGCAGATTGTATGGGACTGCCGCTTATTCCAGCATTACTTACATTTATTGATACAGCAAACCATTATGGTGTCCGTAACAAGTTTAAAGTATTTGCATCGGGTAAATTAATCACACCAGATAAAGTGGCGATTGCTTTAGCGATTGGGGCGGATGCTGTAAGTTCAGCCCGTGGGTTTATGATGGCAAGTGGCTGTATTATGGCCCTTCAATGTAATTCTGGTCAATGTCCATCTGGTGTAGCCACGACGAATCCGCATTATCAAAAAGCGTTAGATCCGTATGAGAAGAAGTGGCGAGTCATGAATTATATTATTAGTATGAGATATAGTTTATTTTCATTAGCGGCAGCGGCGGGAGTGAAGAGCCCGCGCCATTTAACTAGAGAGCATATTGTGTTTAAAGACGAGGTGGGGAGAGTAGTTCCTCTTTCGGAATTGTTTCCTATAGTAAATCAAACCTAAAAGTATATTTGATGTGTAAGATTTTTTAGAGGAATAATTATATTTTTGGAAAAATTAGGAGTATAATAGGGGAGTATTTTTGAAAATGACTATTTTTAGGGAGAGATTCACTTGCAGCAAGGTTCGTACAGTATTACAATTTTTTTACTCGTCATAGGGCTCGTTATATTTAGACGCATGCGCTCTATGAATCGACCAATTAATAATAAAGGAAGACGACTACTATTGCCATTATTCTTCTTATTACCAGGTTTTTCTTTATACGCAGCACCGATACAACTTGCTGGTTGGCAAATTGGTATAGCTGCTGGGATCGGACTGTTATTGTCAATTCCACTTATTATTTTAAGTGGGTATGAAGTCAGAGAAGATGGTCAAATTTATGCAAAAAAAAGTATCGCTTTTATTGCTACATTTTTAGTTATCGTTCTTTTACGTGCTTATTTTAGAAGACATTTACAAGGTCTAGATCCAAAGTCAATCGGCATTCTTTTCTACACTCTTGCGGTTTGTTATATAGTACCTTGGCGTATTGGATGCTATATGAAATTTCGTAAAGTATATGTAGAGAAAGCAAAATTTGAGACGTCAATAAGCTAAAAGTCATACATTTGTATGGCTTTTAGTTTTTAAAATTTATCGGGTAAAGGAATGAAAATAAGGTGTGAAAAAACACTCTTTAATCTTCTGAATATTATTACTTTAATTCCTTGAAAAATCATTGTAATCCACTGGGATAAAGGCGTTTATAAAGGTTTTCACATGTAATGAAAAGTGCTCGTTCACTTGAAAGAACAAAAAATGTTTGTTAAGGTAGGGAACCATAAGTGAAAACAAGAAAAATGAAAGTAAGGACTTATTGACAATAAAAAATAAGTAACTTATAATAAATCTTGAGTTCGAGATAAATAATGTTCATAATGAAAATTTATTATGGTTATAAATCGAACAAATATTTTTTGTGAATTATCTTGAATTCGAGATAATTCAATAGGTTAGACGCCGATACGTAATTTTGTGATTAATATCTCGAATTCGAGATAAAATTATAATGACGGATTTTACTTTGTAGCATGGACAAAATGAATAATGAATTTAAATGTAAAAGAATTTTTATAATGAAATAAAAAAGGAGTGGAAGAAATGGAAAAGAAAACAATGGGAATCCATCATATTACAGCGATTGTAGGGCATCCACAAGAAAATGTAGACTTTTATGCTGGTGTATTGGGGTTACGTTTAGTGAAACAAACAGTGAATTTTGATGATCCAGGTACGTACCATCTTTATTTTGGAAATGAAGGAGGAAAGCCTGGAACAATTATTACGTTTTTCCCATGGGCAGGTGCTCGTCAAGGTATTATTGGAGATGGTCAAGTAGGAATTACGTCTTACGTTGTACCAAAAGGTGCAATGGAGTTTTGGGAAAATAGATTAGAAAAATTCGATGTTTCGTATACAAAAATGACTCGTTTTGGAGAGCAGTATTTAGAATTTGATGATCCGCATGGTTTGCATATAGAATTAGTTGAAAGAGAAAAAGGCGAATTAAATAATTGGAGTTTTGGAGAAGTTACACCAGAAGTAGCAATTAAAGGGTTTGGAGGTGCTGTTCTTTTATCTACACAGCCTCAAAAAACAGCTGAATTGTTAGAACATATTATGGGTCTTGAGAAAATTGGAGAAGAGGGTGAATTTGTTCGATTCCGTTCTTCTGCTGACATTGGAAATATTATTGATTTGAAATTATCAACAATCGGTCGTGGCCAAATGGGCGTTGGCACAGTTCATCATATTGCCTGGAGAGCGAGTGACGATGCTGATCAGCTAGACTGGAAAGAGCATGTGTCGCGTTTTGGATATCACGTAACTCCTGTACAAGATCGAAATTATTTTAACGCGATTTATTTTAGAGAACATGGTGAAATCTTATTTGAAATTGCAACAGATCCTCCTGGTTTCGCTCATGATGAATCGTTAGAGACGATGGGTGAGGAATTAAAGTTACCGGAACAATATGAACAACATAGAAAACAGATTGAACAAACGCTTTTACCATTTGAAGTGAGAAATTTAGATTAAAGTGATTGAAGGGGGAAAAGGATTATGATGAAACATGTTTTTCAAAAAGGAAAAGATACGTCAAAACCAGTGTTGTTATTACTTCATGGCACAGGTGGTAATGAATTAGATTTACTACCACTTGCAGAAATAGTTGATCCGGAAGCGTCGGTATTAAGCGTTAGGGGAAATGTGTTAGAGAATGGGATGCCGCGTTTCTTCCGCCGATTAGCAGAGGGCATTTTTGATGAAGAGGATTTAATTTTCCGTACGAAGGAATTAAATGAATTTTTAGATGAAGCGGCTAAAGAATATAAATTCGATAGAAATAACATTGTAGCTATCGGTTATTCGAATGGGGCAAATATCGCAGCAAGCTTATTATTCCATTACGAAAATGCATTGAAAGGTGCTGTGCTTCATCACCCAATGGTACCAAGAAGAGGAATGCAATTAGCAAATTTAGCAGGGAAATCTGTGTTTATTGCTGCTGGGACAAATGACCCAATTTGTTCATCAGCAGAGTCAGAGGAATTGAAGATACTATTAGAAAATGCAAACGCGAATGTAACAATGCATTGGGAAAATCGAGGGCATCAATTAACGATGGGTGAAGTAGAAAAAGCAAAAGAGTGGTATGACAAAGTATTTTAAAAAAGAAGCATCTGCTAACCATTAGCAGATGCTTCTTTTTTATTTAGGACTGGATTGCAAGATGAGATGAAGAAAGTGGTAGCTCAATATCAACAATTGTACCTTTATTTAATTCGCTTGAAATGTGTAATTTACCATGATGTTCTTCAATTATTTTGTAACACATCATTAATCCTAGTCCTGTGCCTTTTTCTTTTAAACTATAAAAAGGTTCGCCTAGACGGGAGATACGATCTTCTGGAATGCCACAACCTTCATCGATAATTCGTATTAAGATGAAATTATCCTCTAATGGTTTTGTTTGGATGAAAATATTTCCGCCATTTGGCATCGCTTCTATCGCATTTTTTAATATGTTTATAAAAACTTGTTTTAATTGGTTACCGTCACATTGAATATCATATACGTAATCAAAATGATCCATGATGATATGAACGCTATGCATAATTGCAGTCGGTAAAATAAATGTAACTACCTCTTCAATTAAAGTTTGTATGTTACAAGTTTGGATAGATAATACTTGTGGCTTAGACATCGCCATAAATTGACTCGTGATGGATTCCATTTGTGAAATCTCACTTAACATAACATCGATATACCATTTTTGCTCCTCATTTATTTCAGGGAGGAGCAATGTTAGAAAACCCTTTAGGGAAGTGAGTGGATTTCGAATTTCATGGGCAATTCCAGCTGTCAGTTGTCCGACTACTGCGAGCTTCTCAGATTTTCGTAGTAACTTTTCAGTTTCTTTTAGCTCTGTAACATCTCTCCCCATCACGATAAGACCTTTGCGAGAACCATTAGGATGATAAAGCGGAACTTTTGATATACTTAAGATTAAATCGAAATCATCTCTATGTATAATAAATTCCTCGCCATGAAGAATTTGTCTTTGTTGCCATGCTAGTTCATCGACTTCTTCACAATGTAAAAAAGCTTCTCGGTATGCTTCATTATATTGAATGAGTTCGCTATCTTTTTTCCCGTGGTAAGGTACATGATGGAAGTTGAAGCAAGAAAGTGCGTAGTCATTTGCCTCAAGCCAGCGCCCTTCATGATCTTTAAATATAACAAACGCAGGCATGGAGTTTACTAATGTACGTAATCTCTTCTCACTTTCTTTTAGCATATTCTCAATTCTTTCTGATTTTTCAAGTGGCTTCATAATAGCGTATACACCAGTAAGACGATTTTGAACAAAAATAGGAACTAGTTTTGTCACAACATCTAATAAGAATCCATTTTTATGATAAATAGATAAGATATACTCTTGTTGATTATCCGCTTCAGTATTCTTTATATTTTGTAATACTTGCTCAGAAATATGGGCTCCTAAAATAGAGGTAATATTTTTCTGTTCTAATTCTAAAGAAGTGTAACCTAATATTCTTTCGGCAGAAGGATTTATATGTAGAATAACTCCTTCTAAGTTTAATGAAATAATACTATCAGGATTATGTTCGAACAGAGATGCGTACATTTCTGTTAATGAACGATCTTGTATATGGTTTCGCAAACGTCTAGAAATGTTCGGATGACGTTTTTTTTGAGTTGGTGAATATTTTTTACGACTCATAATAGTTCCTCCGTACAAATAGCATCTAAAAAGATTTGTCTATTCATAACTATAATATAGATGTGATGTGTATTTCTATAAAAAATGGAAGTTATAGAATAAATTTTATTTTTTTATTTTTTTTGCAAAGTGAATGCAGGATGGTAATAAGGGGAGCTTATATTGTTTTATAACCCTTTTGTAAGTTACAGACGGCTGTTTTCCGTATAACATTAGGGTAGAGGAGGGGGAGAGAAAATGAAAAATTATATTCAAGGGATTGATCACGTGCAAGTAGCTGCACCTGTAGAGTGTGAAGAAGAGGCGCGTGATTTTTATGGGAATAAAATTGGTATGGTAGAAATTCCAAAGCCAGAAGAGTTGAAAAAACGAGGTGGATGTTGGTTTAAATGTGGAAATCAAGAAATCCATATTGGTGTCGAGCGGAACTTTACACCAGCTAAAAAGGCTCATCCAGCTTTTTATGTGAATGAAATTAATGAATTTAAGCAAACACTTATAGAGAAAGGTGTAAAAGTGATTGATGATTATGCACGGCCAGATGTAATTCGATTTTACGTATCAGACCCGTTTGGAAACAGAATTGAATTTATGCAAAATAAAGACTAGGTGTATTCCCACCTAGTCTTTAACTTCTTCTGAAAAGTCCTAACACTTCTACAGTTTCTGTAATATTAACGAATGCATTCGGGTCAATTTCAGAAATTGTAAGTTTCATACTTGCTAATTCTTCACGAGAAACGACCGTCATAAGTACACGCTTTTTCTCGCTTGAATAAGCGCCTTCGCCATCAAGTAACGTTATTCCACGTACAACAGTTGAAAGAAGCTGTTTTTTCATTTTTTCTGCTTCATTTGTTACAATCATAAGTGTAACTTTACGATGTTTTGTATGAACAGCATCAATTACTTTACCAGTTACATAAATTGAAAGTAAGCTTGTAAGTGCAACATCCCAGGTGAAGAAGAATCCTGCGATTATTACAACGACTGCATTTAAAATAATAAGGAATCCGCCAAGTTTAATGTCTCGCTTGCGGGATAAAAGCATACCGATAATATCAAATCCACCAGTGGATCCATTACAGTTAAAAACAAGACCAATACCAGCTCCGGCGATGACACCCCCGAAGATAGAAGATAACAATGGATCTGTTGCTACGACTTTTACTGGAACGTAGTATAATGCAACAGATAATACAACTACAGAGACAACTGTGTTAAAAATCACTTTTTTTCCAAGGCCTATGTACCCTAAAATAAGGATAGGTAAGTTTAATACAAAGTTAATAATGCCTGTGTTTACAGGGGTTACAATCCCTAAAATAATAGCAATTCCGCCAATTCCACTACTTAAAATTTTGTGGGGGATAAGGAAAAGATTAAAGGCAACCGCAATAATAATAGAACCGATAATAACACCAAGGAATCTGACCATTTCTTTCCCGTCCTTCACTGAAAAATTCATATTATTTCAAGATTATATATGATATTGAAAGTTTTGGGTAAAAACAGTTTATTTTGGTAAATTAGATTAATCGAAAGAATTTGAGTATTTTATCATTTGAAAGGGGATACAGTTGTGAAGATAAAAACATATCAACAGAAAAGCCCGTTGAAGCAAGAATGTGAGGATTCTTATTTTTGTAATAAAGATAAAAAGATTTATGGTGTATGTGACGGTGCAACACCACTTGTCCCGTTTCGTGATGAAAATGGACATAATGGAGCATACATCGCTTCGCATTTATTTGCAAATTATTTTACTGCATTACGAGAGAATCATAGTTTACAATTTGCAGTTACCAAAGCAAATGAAGCATTACAAAGCAAAATGTTAGAATATGAAGTAGACACGAGAAAAAAAGAGCATTTGTGGTGCACATGTATCGCGGCAGTTCAAATAGTTGGTGAGAAAATTGAATATGCGCAGCTTGGGGACTGTATGATTGTCGCAACTTTTCAAAATGGAACGATGCAAGTATTAACGAAAGACACAGTTGAAGGAATTAGTAAACGAGCAAAAAGGAAGAGGGAAGAAGATCGTAAAAAAGGGTTATCTGTACCAGAAGAATATGTTTTTCAAGATGTGCGAGAACAGTTAAAATACAATCGTTATCTTGCAAATATGCCAAATGGTTATTCAGTTGCAAATGGAATGAAAGAAGCGATACATTATTTACAACATGGTGAATTACATATAGATGAAGTGAGTGGAATTTTTATTTGTTCAGACGGGTTATTCCACCCAGATTGGTCATTAGAACAAACTGTTGCATATATAAGAAAGAATAGTATAAACGAATATGTAGCAATCATTGAAAAGCTGGAAGGGGAAAAGAGAATAAAACCAGATGATAAAACGATTATTATGATTGATTTTTAAGAGGAGGCAGTTCAAATGGAAATTAAATATGTCAATCTAACATTTCAAGATGAATTAGTTCCTTTAGAAAAAGTAAATCAACTGATTATCCACCATACAGCTGAAGATGGATGGGACGTGTATAAAACGCATGAATTTCATCAAACTGTAAGAGGGTGGAGCGGGATTGGTTACAACTATTTTATCGAAAAGGACGGAACTGTAGTGGAAGGGCGAGGTTTACATATTGGAGCGCACGCGAAAGACCATAACCGTCATACAATTGGAATATGTATGACGGGAAATTTCGATAAATACGATCCAACTCCTGCACAAGTGAATGCATTATATTCTTTATGCAAAATGTTTATGAAGCAATTTGCTATAAAGAAAGAAAATATACTAGGTCATAGAGAGTTAGAAGGAGTTACAAAAAGCTGTCCTGGTAATCGTTTTTCTATGGTAGAGTTAAGGAAGATATTATCTTAAATATAGAGGAGTAACAACGATGATGAATATAAAAATACCAAATGATAAAAAAGAAGAGCTTGTAGCGCAAATTCAGCAATTTTTCGTTGAAGAAGATTTAGATGAAATTGGACGTTTCCAAGCAGAGCGTTTAATAGAAGAAATGGTTAAATTAGTTGGACCATTTGCATACAATCAAGCAATTGGAGATGCAAGAAAGCTTGTAAGTGAGAAATTAACGAATATCGAAGAAGATTTATACGTGTTAGAGAAGAATGAAGGAAAATAAAAAAAGAGCCCATCGGCTCTTTTTTTATTTGATTGATAGCAAAAAAACATAGGGAAAACACGGAAAAGACATTGAAAATACACTTTTTATTTTTAGAATATTCTTAGTTTTAAAATACTTCAGAAAGGAAGATTGTAATGAGATTAACGCCAAGAGAAATTGATAAACTGCTAGTAGTTGTTGCGGCTGATTTAGCTTATCGACGAAAGGAGAGGGGGCTTAAGTTAAACTATCCAGAAAGTATCGCTATTATTACGTATGAAATTTTGGAAGGAGCAAGAGATGGTAAAAATGTAGCGGAATTAATGGAACTTGGAAAAAACATTTTAAGTGCTGAAGATGTTATGGATGGTATTGCAGACATGATATCAGATATTCAAGTTGAGGCAACTTTTCCTGATGGAACAAAATTAGTAACTATTCATCAGCCAATTCATTAAAGGAAGTGAATGTTATGATTCCAGGGCAATATATCCTTGCGAAAGAAGACATAGTGTGTAATGGAAATAAAAAAGCAATGAAAGTCAAAGTAATAAATCAGGGAGATAGACCCATTCAAATTGGATCTCATTACCACTTTTATGAAGTGAATGAGGCGTTAAAATTCAATCGCAGTGTAGCAATTGGACAACATTTAAATATTCCAGCAGGTACAGCGGTAAGATTTGAGCCTGGAGATGAAAAAACGATTGAACTAGTTCCATATTCAGGGGAACAAGAAGTATATGGATTTAAAAATAAAGTGGATGGCGATATTCAATCTTACACAAAAAGAGGGAGATAGCATGAGTTTTAAGATGTCACGTAAACAATATGCTGATTTATATGGTCCAACTACAGGAGATTCTATTCGTTTAGCGGATACACAATTATTCGCACATGTTGATCGAAATGCCACTGTATATGGTGATGAAGCTGTCTTTGGTGGAGGAAAATCAATTAGGGATGGTATGGGACAAAATTCACAACTTACAAGAGAACAGGGGGTTGTGGATGTTGTTATTACGAATGCAATTATTATTGATTATACGGGAGTATATAAAGCGGATATTGGTATAAAAGATGGGAAGATTTCAGCAATTGGTAAGAGTGGTAATCCTTCAGTTATGGATAATATTGATATCATCATTGGAACATCAACGGAAGTAATTTCTGGTGAGCGGAAAATCGTTACAGCTGGAGGTATTGATACACATGTGCATTTCATATCCCCACAACAAATTGATACGGCATTGGCTTCAGGTATAACAACTTTAATTGGTGGGGGAACAGGACCGGCAGAAGGGACTAAGGCAACTACAATAACACCTGGATCTTGGAATTTAAGAAAAATGCTAGAAGCAGCAGAAGCTTTTCCTATAAATCTTGGATTTTTAGGGAAAGGAAATAGTTCAAGTTTACCTGCCCTGGAAGAACAAATATTTGCAGGGGCTATCGGATTGAAAATCCATGAAGATTGGGGAGCAACTTCGTCAGCAATTAATCACTCGTTACAGATTGCTGATAAATATGATATTCAAGTCGCTATTCATACGGATACGTTAAACGAATGTGGTTTTGTGGAAGAAACGATAAAAGCTATTGATAATCGTGTTATTCATACGTACCACACTGAAGGAGCTGGAGGTGGGCATGCACCAGATATTATAAAGATTGCTGCGCTGAATAATATTTTACCATCATCAACGAACCCGACCTTGCCATATACAGTGAATACGCTGGATGAACATTTAGATATGCTCATGGTATGTCATCATTTAAAAGCGAATATTCCAGAAGATGTAATGTTTGCAGATTCAAGGATTCGAAAAGAAACAATCGCGGCAGAGGATATTTTGCAAGATTTAGGGGTTTTCAGCATGATTAGCTCTGACTCACAGGCGATGGGAAGGGGTGGAGAGGTTATTATTCGCAATTGGCAAACCGCCGATAAAATGAAAAAGCAGATTGGTAGTTTAGAGGGAGATAAAGAATATAACGATAATAATAGAATTCAACGTTATATAGCTAAGTATACAATTAATCCAGCTATTACACATGGGATTTCAGAATACGTGGGCTCTATTGAAATAGGAAAGTATGCAGACCTTGTAATATGGGATCCACAATTTTTCGGTGTTAAGCCAGATATGGTTTTGAAAAGCGGAATGGTAGTGATGGCATTAATGGGAGACGAGAATGCTTCAATTCCTACCCCACAACCATATTATGAAAAAAAGATGTTTGGTGCATATGGAAAAGCAGTACAGTCAAGTTCGATTACATTTGTATCGAAAGTAGCTTATGAGAATAATATTAAAGAAAAATTGGGTTTAAATAAAGTTGTATTACCTGTTAAAAATACGAGAGAGATTTCGAAGCAAGATATGAAGTTAAATAATGCAACACCAGAAATTGAAGTAGATCCGCAGACATATGAAGTTAAAGTTGATGGACAAGTAATCACGTGTGAAGCAGTAGATGTACTACCTATGGCTCAAAGATATTTTTTATTTTGATATAACGGGGGAGATAAAATGATTATTGAAAAAATTAATAACAACGTATGCAATATGAATGATTTCTCAAACACAAAAAAGCATCTTGATAAGATATTAATTTCTAGTGAGCTTTTACTGAAGAGAGTTCAGAAATTATATTCAGAATCTGGTTTTGAAATTGGGGTGTCTTTAGATAGTGGAGAAACATTAAAGAACGGTGATATTTTATATGAAGATGAAAATCGAATTGTGTATATTGAAGTATTACCAGAAGAGGTAATTGTAATTACTCCAAAACCAATAAAAGAAATGGGGATTATTGCTCATAACTTAGGGAATAGACATTTACCAGCACAATTCGATGAAGGGTGCATGATTTTGGCGAACGACTACTTAGTAGAAGATTTACTTAAAAAGGAAGGTGTTCCTTATCAAAAAGAAAATAGAGTATTACCAAAACCGTTCAAGCATGCTTCGCACAAACATATTTAACCTACTTAACCTACTCCAAATTAGTGATTCGAACTTCCCAACAGGAAGTTTTAGTCACTCTTTTGGATTAGAAACATTTATTCAAGAGGGACAAGTTACAAATAAAGACGGGTTTTTCAAATGGGTTAATCGATATGTAAAAGTCCAATTAACATACACGGACGGCTTAATTTGCAAATATACTTACGAAGCCATTAAGAATAATGAGGGAGAACAAATTACATTTTTAGATGATTTAATAACAGCACAAACATTGCCTTTTGAATGTAGAAAAGCAAATAGAATGATTAGTAAAAGTACTTCTAAATTATTGTGTGAATTGTTCTCGTTTGTAAATTTAAATATATATAAAGAAAATATTATGGGTAATAAATTACAAGGTCATCCGAGTATTGTATACGGAATATTAGGGGCGGAATTGAAAATGACAATAGAAGAAACGCTCTTAGTTTTCTTATACTCAAGTGTTGGAAGTATAATTCAAAACGGTGTGAGAGCCATTCCTCTTGGACAAACAGATGGTCAAAAACTATTACAAGAATGCCATGAATTAATCTGCGAATCTATTGATAGAATTCAAATACTTTCATTAGAAGATTTTGGATTGAATGATCCTGAATTCGAAATAAATCAAATGCAACATGAAGATGTAAATGTAAGGGTCTTCATGTCATAGGGAGGAAGAATAAAATGATAAAGCCTATTAAAATTGGTATCGGTGGTCCGGTAGGTGCTGGGAAAACCATGTTAGTTGAAAAGTTAACAAAACATCTAAATACAGATTATGAAATTGCAGCAATTACAAACGATATTTATACGAAAGAAGATGCAAAGATTTTATTGAAAACAGGTGTTTTATCAGAAGATAGAATTATTGGTGTAGAGACAGGGGGGTGCCCGCATACAGCAATTCGAGAGGACGCTTCTATGAATTTTGAAGCAATTGAAGAACTCATGATTAGACATAATAATTTAGATATTATTTTTATTGAAAGCGGGGGTGATAATTTAGCTGCCACATTTAGTCCGGAGCTAGTGGATTTTTCAATTTATATTATTGATGTGGCACAGGGAGAAAAGATTCCGCGTAAAGGTGGACAAGGAATGATCAAATCTGATGTATTTGTAATTAATAAAACGGATTTGGCACCTTATGTAGGAGCTAATCTTGGAGTTATGGAGCAGGATACGAAAAATTACCGACATAATAAACCATACTTTTTTACAAATTTGAAGGATGAGGAAGGTTTACAAGAATTAATAAATTGGATGAGACAGAACATTATGTTAGAAGGACTGAAAAAATGAAATCCCCTACAGGTGTCTTAAACATTGATATGATGGAAAAGAGACATAAAACCGTACCTATTAAGGTTTATCATAAAGATGCCTTAAAAGTAACGCAGCCAATATATTTGGATGAGTATGGTAGAGCATATTACTATATTATGAATTCTGGTGGAGGCTATTTAAAAGGAGATTTCTATTCTATAAATATAAATGTTGGTAAAGATGCGAAAACATATATAACAAGCCAATCAGCAACGAAAGTTTACAAGACTCCAAATAGTTATGCTTTGCAAGAATTGAATTTTTATATTGGTGAGAATGCTGTTATGGAGTATTTACCAGACCCGTTAATTATGTACAAGGATGCAGCATATAAGCAAAAAACAAATATATATATGCAAAATAATTCTACATTGATTTTATGCGATTCAGTTACGCCTGGTTGGTCGCCAAATATGGAGAAGTTCACATACCAATATTTTGATTCGTTAACAAAAATATATATGGAAAATAAACTTGTAGTATACGATCATTTATTGCTAAACCCTTTCAAAGAGTCGTTAGATCAAATGGGAATATTAAATCAATATTCCCATTATGGTACTTTCATAGTTATTAATGAGAACATTACAAATGATTTAATTGCAACATTGAAAACATCACTTTCTAACACTAACAATATGAAAATTGGAATATCTTCTACACCATGTAAAGGCTTTGTCATTCGCATACTTAGTCATAATACTGAGGATATGGAGTCTATATTTTTTCAGTGTCATCGTTTTGTTAGAGAGAATTGTCTACATGAAGAATTAACATCCTATCGAAAATATTAAGTAGGAGAAGGGGATACTATGACTAATGTGGGATTATTGTTTGTCGGTGCAGTTCTATTTATGAATTCACTAGCAGCTTTTAAACTTATTGATAGCAAAAGTGTAGGATACTTTAATTTATTTGTAGGGGCATTACAAACTTTGACACCATTATATTTATTATTTACAGGAAGTCAATCCGATGAGTGGACTATCCTATCTAATGGAACTATTTTTTTATTTGGTTTTACTTATTTATATGTTGGTCTTACGAATATATTAAAACTTGATTCTTCAGGTGTAGGTTACTATTCTCTTTGGGTTGCTATCATTGCAACGGTTATGGGAATTGTGAATCAATTACATGAGAGTGGTAGTTTGCAAAGTACAATAATTTGGTTCTTTTGGGCATTCCTTTGGTTTTTATTTTTCCTACAAGATGGATTGAAAAAGAAGATTCATATTTATGTAGGTATTGTTTGCTTCATTGAATCTTGGATTACTGCAACAGTACCAGCTCTGTTAACACTTACAAATCATACCGACGTGTTAAATAATTTTGTAATTATTTTAGCGACTATTATAACGATTTTAGTTTTTATTATGGCACTTTTCTTTTTCAAGAGTATTCAATTTAAAGTAGAAAGGGTTAGTAACTATGTGGAAAAGTGAACTGAAAAAGGCAACCAACTTTTTTGTTATTATTATATTTCTTCATGTGCTTGGAATTTTATTATTATTACCGGCGCTATATAAAGGTAATAGCATAATCGGAATGGCTATTATTGCATATTCTTTAGGGTTGCGTCATGCGTTTGATAGTGATCATATTGTCGCAATTGATAATACTGTTCGGAAATTAATTGAAAAAGGTAAAAACTCACAGGGGGTGGGATTTTACTTCTCATTAGGACACTCTACGGTAGTATTTGCGATGATTGTATTAATTGCTTTAATTGGAAAAACGGCAAAACATGGAATGGAGAGCTTTTCAACTATAGGCGGTATTATCGGTACAATCGTTTCTAGTACATTCCTTATCATTATTGGTCTTACCAATCTGTTGTACCTTATTAAAGTGTTGAGAAGCCACGAGGACAAACAGCCAGAAAATTTAGGGTTTATATATCGTTTCACACAGCGCTTATTTACGTTTATTGATAGTCAGAAGCAATTGTATATAATCGGTTTTTTATTTGGACTTGGTTTTGATACAGCGAGTGAAATTGGATTAATTGCTCTTTCTACAGTAACTGCAACAAGTCAATCTATTCCACTTGTAAGTATATTTGCTTTCCCCGTTTTGTTTGCTGCCGGAATGTCATTGATGGATACATTAGATAGTACATTCATGAATACGAATTATAAGTGGGCAATGGAAAATAGTCGAATAAGAAATTCATATAATGTATTAATTACCTCAATATCTGTTATTACGGCTTTTTTAATAGGGGGATATCAACTATTATCTTTGCTTATTGAAAGCTATAATTTACAGGGCCCGTTTTGGAATCTCATACAAGTAGTTAATTTTGATTATCTGGGTATATGTCTTGTTGCATTCTTTATTATTTCTCTTATTGTTTTTGTTGTATGGAATAGAAATGCCTTTAAAGAACCGCTTACAAAGAGCATAGAGAAATAAAAATATATCATATGTCATTTGGTTCATTATGTATATAAAGTAAAATAAAAAACACGTTAGATGAAAATTCATCCAACGTGTTTTTTATTATTTATGTTCCTTATATTCATGTACTTTTTCTTTCACATTACCAACTGTATCTTTAGCAGTGCCTTTCACCTTATCCCATTTTCCTTCAGCTTGTAATTTCTTATTGTCAGTTACTTTCCCAACAGCTTCTTTTACTTCGCCTTTTACCTTATCAATGGCACCTTCTACTTTTTCTTTTAAACCGTGTTCATGCTTAGTCATACATTTCTCCTCCTTGTAGTTTGATTAGAATTCTCTTTTCATAGTGCAAGTTGAATGATGTACCTAGTAATAGCGTAACAAATCTAGTTGGAATATTCAAATGATTAATAGGATAGAAAAGGAATTGTCATAAAATGTTTAAAAATGTAACGGAAGGAGAAATAAAGTAAATTATAATATGTCTCTTGCGGTCCATATTGATTTTGTATAAGCAATTTTCATGTGGGCACGTTCCATGTTATTTTGACTGCCGCTACCGAACCTTGCTTGTCCAACTATTAAAGTACAATTGGATTCAATAGCTGTCTTAATTCGTTTTTGAATTAATGCAGTATGACAGCCTTTACGCTGAAATTCTGGCAAAGTAGCAGAAGCAGCTAATGATGCGACACCCTTATTTATATACAGGACACCAATACCAGCAGGGATATTTTGAACTTCAGCTATGAAAAAATGCCATCCTGGTTCATTGTAAAGAATTTCATTATTTTGGCGCACGCTATCTTTTGTAAAGGATGGCATATTAAATCCACATACATAAATGTCTGCAAAAATATCAAACTCATTTTCTTTTAGTTTTCGTATTGTAATATTAGAAGGAAGAAGTGATGAACCCTCTCTCGGTATACTATACAAAGCGGTATGGAAGCTAGATTGATAAAACCCTTTTTGAGATAAGTATTGAAATAATTCAGTTGTACCTTGTGCTGGGGTAATTTCAAAACGACAAGGGATTTGTAGTGATTCATAATAAGAAATGATTGCATCAATCGCATCTGCATTTGTAATACCTTTTACCGTATTAAAAGCAGGACCAGCAATTATTTTTGATGAAAAGGCAGTGGCGCTACCGAATTTTTTTATTTGCACTTGCATGGGGTTTCCGCTTATTGTTTGTAGTCTCTCTAATCTAGAAGAGAGCATATCAATTTCTGCATTTTCAATTTCTGTTGCTATATCGAGTGTCATAACAGTAGTCATAAAATTCCTCCGTTAATAAATATATTTCATAGTATATATACGATTTTTGTTTTGAGATTCCTGTTGTAATGTAGGAGAATAAGAAGTTTTTTGGAAGGGAAATGGAATTGAACTGTCGAAGGGAGTAGAAACAGATTAAAGGTGGTGCTCTCATGAAACAGAAAGACGTGCAGACATGCTCTAATTGTGGTTCTCAAAATATAGGAGAAGGTGAGTTTGTTGGATATGCACAAATACGGAAAAAGGAAACGATGTTCACATCTTCACCGGTGGATGCTTATATTTGTACAGATTGTGGGAATATCCTTTTATTAAAGGTAAGGAATTATGAAAGGTTTAAACAGAAACCTTTATGATTATTGAGAAGTGGTCATATCCAACTTTGTATACGAAACGACTTATGTTAAGGAAAATGAATATGAGTGATAGTTTACATATATATGAGTATGCTACAGATAAAGAGATGACAACTTTTACTGTATGGGATGCTCATTGATCGTTATGTGACACATATAACTATATAGAAGAAATTGTGGGGCAATATAATGGAGGGCAAGTAGCACCTCTTGGAATTGTATTAAAAGAGGAGAAGAAACTTATAGGCACGTGTGGATTTATAAAATATGATTTGGTCACACATACAGCAGAAATTGCATACGCCTTATCTCGAAAATATTGGGGAAGAGGATTAGCTACGGAGGCTGCATTAGCTTTTTTCTACTATGGTTTTCATGAGTTGCATCTTAATAGTATTGAAGCGGGATGTGATTCAGAAAATGAAGCATCTGAAAAATTAATGAAACGTTTGAATATGGAGTACGAGTGCACGATTCAAAAGGATATGTTCATTAAAGGTAAGTATCGTGACACGAAAAGATATTGTATATCTCGAGAAAGATATATGGATAAATGAAATATTTCATATAAAAAACTCCTTTAAATGAATAAAGGAGTTTTTTTATTTTTCATAACAATAATTACCTTTAATTGTTATAATTGGTTGTTAAGGGGTCTTGGTTTATTAACGCCATAATCATAGAAGGAAAATAGCTAAATCGTCTATAAAACCACTAAATAACACAATCGCAACCGTAAGTTGACAAAGTGCAACCCCGGGAAGATAGAGATAAGGGCAATGTCTACATACAATTTAGGTAAGAAAACAAAGGGGGGCACACATATGGGATTTGGTGAAAAGCTTTTTAAATTAAGAAAGGAAAAGGGCCTTTCTCAAGAAGCATTAGCTGAAAAATTAAACACAACAAGGCAAGCGGTTAGTAAATGGGAAAACGGTCAAGGTTTTCCTGAAACTGAAAAGTTAATAATGATTGGAAATGTTTTTGAAGTATCACTCGACTATTTATTAAAAGAAACTGCAGAGCAAAGTAATGAAAATGTGGATGGCTATTACGTAAGTCAGGAAATGGCAGAAGGGTATATAGTGTACGGACAAAAGATTTCAAAATATATAGCGTTAGGGTTTAGTTTGCTTATTTTGTCTACAATACCGTATCTATTATTTAAAGAAAATGCAACAATGTCGACATTTCTTGTCATTATCATTGCTGTTCTTGGAATTGGAGCAATGATGGCACCTGTAACGATAGAAGAGAGTCGATACAATGTATTGAAAAAGGAAGAACTACTATTTGATCAAAACTTTCTAAAAGAATTGACAAAAAGATATGTGATTATTAAGAAGAAGTATGCCGCGGTAATGATCGTTGGATTTTGTTTTATAGCAGCAGGCGCGATCCCGTTTTTGTTTGAGAAAAAGCATATCACTTCAGGGGAATTAGTTCAGTATTATCCGTACTGTGTTGTACTTATTGCTATCGGAGTTTATCTTTTTGTTCGTGTGTTAGGAGTATGGGAGATATATCGAATTTTAGTAGAAAATAAGGAATACAGTAATCGTTTTATTTTTAAACTGAAAAAGAAAGTAAGAAAAAAGGTAGATAGTTTATAAAAGATAAAAAACATGTTTCGAATCAATGTATTCAAAACATGTTTTTTATCGTTCTGAATTATTTCCAAAGAAATAATTCAGAAAAAACAGAAAAATGTCGTAACCATTTGCGGAAGTCTGTTATAATAAACGAAAAATGAAAACGCTTTAAAGGGGGATATAACCAATATGATGATGAATGTACCGCTAACAATTAGTTCTATGATGGAAAGAGCAGAGAAACTGTTTTCGAAGAAAGAAATTGTTTCACGGACACATGATACAGTTACAACGTTAACATATAAGCAGTTAGGGGAAAGGACGAGAAGACTTTCCAGTGCGTTGAAAAAGCTTGGAATTAAAGAAGGTGAACCTGTAGGAACATTAGCGTGGAACCATCATCGACATGTAGAAGCGTATTTTGCTATTCCAGGTATTGCTTCTGTTTTGCACACGATTAATATTCGTTTATCTCCTCAACATATTTCATACATTATTCAGCACGCAGAAGACCGAATTCTACTTATAGATGAAGATCTCGTACCGCTCGTTGAAAATATTCAATCACAATTATCAACTGTACAAGCTTACATTATTATGACTGATAAAGATGAACTTCCAAATACTATGCTGGAGCCTGTATATCATTATGAAAAGCTATTAGAAGAAGGCGATCCCAATTTCCAATTTGTAAAAGATATTGATGAAAATACACCTGCTGGTATGTGTTATACGTCAGCGACTACAGGAAACCCAAAAGGTGTTGTATATACGCATCGTAGTACTGTATTGCATTGTATGGCACTCGGTTTAGCTGATACAGCTGCTTTATCGGAAAGTGACGCAGCAATGGCAATCGTCCCGATGTTTCATGTGAACGCTTGGGGACTTCCTTTTGCGGCTACTTGGTTTGGATCAAAACAAGTTCTTCCTGGACCGATGTTTACCCCGAAAATTTTATTAGAGATGATTCAATCAGAAAAAGTGACGTTAGCTGCGGGTGTGCCGACAATTTGGCTCGGCGTATTACAAGAGTTAGAAAATAATAGTTACGATTTATCTAGTATGACGAGAATACTATGCAGAGGTGCAGCTGCGCCGAAAAGCGTTATTAAAGCATTTGAACAGAAACATAATGTTCCATTCATACATGCATATGGTATGACTGAAACGAGCCCACTCGTAACACTTGCACGTTTAAAAAGTTATGAAACAGAATTATCGTATGAAGAGCAATTAGAAATTAGATCAAAACAAGGGTATCTTGTCCCTGGTGTAGAGATGAAAGTAGTCGGTACAAATGGTGAAGTGAAGTGGGATGGTACGGAGATGGGAGAACTATGTTTACGAGCGCCATGGATCGCTGAAAGCTATTATAACGATAATCGTACTGTCGAAGGTTTTCGTGATGGTTGGTTATATACAGGAGATGTCGTTACGGTTGATGAGGAAGGCTGCGTGAAAATTGTTGACCGTACGAAGGATGTTATTAAAAGCGGGGGAGAATGGATTTCTTCGGTCGATCTTGAAAATGCTTTAATGGCACATGATGCTATATTTGAAGCGGCCGTCGTTGCGATTCCTCACCCTCAGTGGCAAGAGCGACCAATTGCCTGCGTCGTTCAAAAGAAAAATAGTACGGTTACAAAAGAAGAAATATATGAGTTTTTAAAACCACAGTTTGCGAAGTGGTGGTTACCAGATGATATTGTATTTATGGAAGAAATACCGAAAACATCTGTTGGGAAGTTTTTGAAACAGGCGCTTCGGAAAGAACTGGAGCATTTGCATAGAGAGAAATAAGTGAATTCTTATTTGTAAACTTAAATTAAATAAAAGTTGACAAAAGAAGGGTGGAAAGATAATATAATTTTCGTGATATGTTACCTAAAAACACTTTTAAGTTTACAAACAGGAGAAGAAAATATGCATACAAAAAAATTAGTTTTCGTCGCTTTATTTAGTTCTATTATGGGAGTGTTAGGGTTAATACCTCCGATTGCTCTTTCTATTACACCAGTTCCGATTACATTGCAATCACTCGGTGTTATGCTTGCGGGTGGATTGTTAGGGTCACGCCTTGGTGCATTAAGTCAGCTTATTTTCTTACTTATTGTAGGAGTTGGAGCACCATTACTTGCTGGTGGACGCGGTGGCCTTGGTGTATTTGTTGGGCCAAGTGCAGGATATTTACTTGGTTACATCATTGGAGCGTTTGTTATTGGTTATTTAATTGAGCGTTTACGTGAAGTTTCTATTATAAAAGTATTATGTATTAATATAATTGGTGGTATTTTCGTAGTTTATGTATTTGGTATTACTGTACAAGCGTTTTTAATGGATGTTTCTGTATGGGAGACAATGAAAGTGAGTGCTGTGTTTTTACCAGGGGATTGTATAAAAGCAATTATCGCGGCGATTCTCGTAACAAAATTACATCGTTCATTGAAACATATTATTACGCCCGCTTTAAAGAATGGAAAATATACAAATGCGGGATGATAAAGGGAAGAAACACGTTAATTCCGTGTTTCTTTTTATTATTTTTGTAAAGAAAGGACGTCTCATATGGGTATTACAAAAGAATACAAAAAGCATGCCTCTTTACAACCAAATAAAATAGCGATAAAGGAAAATGATAGAGTTTTAACATATAAAGAGTGGTTCGAATCAGTTTGTAAAGTAGCAAACTGGTTGCACGCAACAGAATCAAAGAATAAAACAATAGCAATCCTATTAGAAAATCGTATAGAGTTTTTACAACTATTCGCTGATGCCGCTATGGCCGGGTGGGTTTGTGTTCCGTTAGATATAAAGTGGAAACAAGATGAGCTCAGAGAAAGAATTGAGATCAGTAATCTGGATATGATTGTGACAGAACGATATAAGGTAAATGATCTACCTGATGAAGAAGGAAGAGTAATTGAAATTGATGAGTGGAAAAGAATGATAGAGAAATATCTTCCTACACATTCCACTGTAGAAAGTTTACGAAATGCTCCCTTTTATATGGGATTTACATCAGGATCAACTGGAAAAGCAAAAGCATTTTTACGTGCACAGCAATCGTGGGTTCATAGTTTTGATTGTAATGTACATGACTTTCATATGAAAATGGAGGATTCAATTTTAATAGCTGGGACGCTCGTTCATTCTCTTTTCTTATACGGGGCAATAAGTGCATTATATGTAGGACAAACGGTGCACATTATGAGAAAGTTCATTCCGAATCAAGTATTAGATAAGTTAGAAACTGAAAATATATCGGTTATGTATACAGTTCCGACAATGCTTGAATCTTTATATAAAGAAAATAGATTAATAGAAAATAAAATGAAAATTATTTCATCAGGAGCGAAATGGGAAGCTGAAGCGAAAGAAAAAATAAAGAATATATTTCCTTATGCGAAAAGATATGAATTTTATGGTGCATCAGAGTTAAGTTTTGTAACAGCACTAGTCGATGCAGAAAGCGAAAGAAGGCCAAATTCAGTAGGAAAACCTTGTCACAATGTGCAAGTTCGAATATGTAATGAAGCAGGCGAAGAAGTACAAAAAGGCGAGATAGGAACTGTTTATGTGAAAAGTGATCAGTTTTTTATGGGATACATAATAGATGGGGGTTTAACACGGGAGTTGAATGCAGATGGCTGGATGACAGTGCGAGATGTAGGCTATGAAGATGAAGAAGGCTTTATATATATTGTTGGTAGAGAGAAGAATATGATTTTATTTGGAGGAATCAATATTTATCCAGAAGAAATAGAAAGTGTATTACATGAACACCCAGCTGTTGATGAAATAGTTGTAATTGGTGTGAAAGATAGTTACTGGGGTGAAAAGCCCGTCGCGATCGTAAAAGGAAGTGCTACGAAACAACAATTAAAGAGTTTTTGCTTACAACGATTATCCTCGTTTAAAATACCGAAAGAATGGCATTTTGTAGATGGAATACCTTATACAAATAGTGGGAAAATCGCTCGTATGGAAGCAAAAAGTATGATTGAAAACCGGGAGAAAACATATGAATAAGGCAGTTATTGTAGAGGCGAAAAGAACACCTATCGGTAAGAAGGATGGGATATTAAAAGAGTATGAAGTTCAGCAATTAGCAACGCCGCTTCTTACGTTTTTAAGTAAAGGAATTAAGAGAGAGATAGACGATGTTATATTAGGAAATGTTGTTGGGCCAGGAGGGAATGTTGCAAGATTATCTGCTTTAGAGGCAGGACTTGGCTATCATATTCCTGGTGTAACGATTGATCGGCAATGTGGTGCTGGTTTAGAAGCAATTCGAACTGCGTGTCATCTCATTCAAGGCGGGGCAGGTAATTGCTATATCGCCGGAGGAGTAGAGAGTACAAGTACGTCACCTTTTCAAAAAAGAGCAAGATTTTCACCTGAAACAATTGGTGATCCTGACATGGGAGTAGCGGCTGAATATGTTGCGGAGCGTTATAACATAACGAGAGAAATGCAAGACGAGTACGCTTGTCTTAGTTATAAGCGGACACTGCAAGCGTTAGAAAAAGGATATATACATGATGAAATATTTTCTTTTAATGGATTATTAGATGAATCTATAAAGCCAGAAATGAATTATGAACGAATCATTAAAAGAACGAAGCCCGCATTTTTACAAAATGGAACAGTGACGGCAGGTAATTCATGTGGTGTAAATGATGGGGCATGTGCTGTTCTTGTAATGGAAGAGGGACAAGCCCTAAAGTTCGGTTATAAACCTGTCCTTCGTTTCGTTCGTAGTACTGTAGTGGGAGTGGATCCCAATCTTCCAGGGACTGGTCCGATATTTGCGGTGAACAGATTATTAAACGAAATGAATGTAAAAGTAGAGGACATCGATTATTTTGAAATAAATGAAGCATTCGCCTCAAAAGTTGTTGCTTGCGCAAAAGAGTTACAAATTCCGTATGAAAAATTAAATGTAAATGGTGGGGCAATTGCGCTCGGTCATCCGTACGGTGCATCTGGGGCTATGCTTGTAACACGTTTGTTTTATCAGGCTCAAAGAGAGTTTATGAAATATGGAATTGCTACATTAGGAATTGGAGGCGGGATAGGGATTGCGCTATTATTTGAGAAAGTAGAAGACTAGTGAGGTAACTAGTTTTCTACTTTTTGAGGAACATAAACATTGCTGCCAGGCTTCGCTTTCATTTCGTTCCAAGCAGCAATCGCATCAGCTTTTGCTTTTCCTTTATTATTTGGATCTTTGAAAAAGTCCCGAGTAAAGCGATTGTATTCAAATTGCGCGCTGATCGTTGTTTTATAAGTAGGATCTTTTTTTCGTTCGTTTTCTTCATACCAAAATGTTATCGCGTCTTCATATGTTTTTCCAACATTCTCTTTAAAAAACTTTTGAAGAGCTACTGTAAAGCGGAAGTTTGTTTCGATTTTTTCTTTGAAAAAAGCACGAACATCTTCGCTACAGCGGTGATTTTTAGTAATAATCGTTTGAAGAGAAAGGTCTTTATAAGAGAGGGGAGCTTTGCTCACTTTTGGCACAGAGCTGTTTTTTAAGACTTTCCCCGTAGTTAAATAATGTGAGATACGCTCGGTTATTTCGATCTTAGAGCCACTAGCTGGCAGACCATGCTCGCGACAAAATGTTTGCAGTTCTGCTTTTAACCAATAATAATTTTGGAAATCTGTAAGAGATATAGTTTTTGTTAAAGATGGTCGCATGAATGTAACAACTACTTTCTTCCATAATTTTCTTTAATTATAAAACATACGTTCTTTTTATGGAAGGATTAATGTGTAAATATAATGGGAAGAGGAGGTTATATATAGAAAATATAATGCAAGTTCGTGTTACGGGAATTTTAATTGAAGATGAAAAAGTATTGCTAGTAAAGCAAAAAGTGGCTAATCGCGATTGGTCTTTACCTGGAGGAAGGGTAGAGAATGGTGAAACGTTAGAAGAAGCGATGATTCGAGAAATGAGAGAAGAAACAGGATTAGAAGTTAAAATTAAGAAGCTACTCTATGTTTGTGATAAACCAGATGCTAGTCCATCTTTGTTACATATTACGTTTCTGCTTGAAAGGATTGAAGGTGAAATTACACTACCTTCTAACGAGTTCGATCATAATCCGATTCATGATGTGCAAATGGTACCGATTAACGAATTAAGTTATTATGGTTTTTCGGAAACTTTTATCAATCTTATAAGTGGCGGTTTTGCAAATGCAGGAAGTTATCAAGGGTTGAAACAACATATAGGCCTGTAAATATAGTTGAAGGATAGCCGTTAGCTATCCTTCATAAACATGTTTTACACTGCTGACTGTAAAGAAGAAACAAGCTGATTTAAAAACTCGTCCCCGTTCATAACCGCTTTTCCGCCGCCGCGTGCACTCTTTTTATTTCCGCCACCTTTTCCTTCAATTGTAGGAAGAGCATCTTTTAAAAGAGCATTCATATCGAGCGTTACTGTTTTTCCGCAAGCGAGAATACATTGTAGTTTGTCATCATTTTCAATAACGAAATACGTAATTGCATGCTCTTGTTGTTCTGTAATGATAGCTGATATTTTTGCAATTTCTTGCATAGAACGATCTGTAAATGCTTTAGAAATAAGTAACCCAGCATGTATTTCGGTGGGCTGTTGCAGTAATTCATTTGCCTCTGCAAATAATAATTTTTCATTCATTGTTTGTATTGTTTTTTCGTTTTCCTTTTGAGAGGTAAGAAGCTGTGCCACTTTTGCTGGGATATCAGTTTCGCTACTGTTTAATTGTTTGGAAACATCTTTCATAATTTGTTGCTGTTGCCCCATTAATTTAAGTGTACGCCAACCAGCGATAAAGGTTAAGCGTATACCACCTTTATTGCGCTCCCATCCTAGTACTTGAATAAGACCAACTTCACCAGTGCGTTTCGGATGGGTTCCACCACAGCCGTTGTAGTCGTAATTTTCGATAATAACAACGCGTATATTTTCTGTTATATTCGGTTCTTTACGAAGAGGTAATGTTTTCGCTTCTTCTAAGTTCATCCACTCTATACGGATTGGATGGTTTTCAAAAACAATTTTGTTTGCAATTTGTACTGCTTTTTCAACTGTTTCTGTATGCAGATTTTCTGTTTCTAAATCGATTGTTACCGTTTCTTTACCAAGATGGAATCCAATCGTAGGTATGTTAAAATGGTCCCAAAAAGCAGCAGATAAAATGTGCTGAGCCGCATGTTGCTGCATATGATCAAAACGGCGCTCCCAATTAATTTTACCTTCTACGTCTTCTGTATGTAATTGTTCTGCGATGTAGTGACGAATTTCTCCGTTTATCTCTTCTACATTGATTACATTGATATCATTTAATGTACCAGTATCATATGGTTGTCCGCCACCTGTCGGATAAAATGCTGTTTCATTCAAAACAACGTATAAGTTACCGTTTTTATCATAATCTTGCTTTATAATTTTAGTAGTAAAGTCTTGCTTATAAGCGTCAGTGTAATATAATTTGTGCTCCAATTTTCTTTCTCCTCTCGCATTAACTAGTTTCATTGTAAAGCAATTGAAATTAGTTTCCTAATATTTCAGAAGAAAGAAACTATTTTTAGAATTTTCTTGCTATAATAAGAAGAAAATGCGGGGGTGGAATAAATATGTTATATGAAAATGGCGTAGATAAACTGCTTAGTTTAAGCAAAAATATTTCTGAATTGTATCGAGAATTAAATGAAATGACCCGGATTTTAACGGAGTGTAATCGAGAAAGTGTGAAGTTTGATCGGTTATATGTAAAAGAGTTACTTTGGAAGAAAGAAGATGTAATAGAGAAATATGACCAGCTACTTGTACAACTTTGTATTAACGAATGCTTTGATCTAAAAAGTGTCATTACAGGCGAATATAAGTATACATATGAAGAAGTGGAGAACATCGTTTTACAATTTAATGAGAAGTATAATGTTGCAATATTAATTAAAGATGTTTGTAAAGAATTACAGTTTACATATGGCATAGATATGGATATAACGAGAACAGCGCGGGTATCAACAGCGCAAGTATAAAAAGGGAAAAGAAAGCAGATCCTTTGCTTTCTTTTTTTATGTAAGAACAGGGAGAGTAGGTTTTTAAGATGAAGGGGAAGTTGCAAAATATTCATCCGTTAGGAATGACAATTATAATAGGGACTTTATTTGCGAGGTTTGCCACGTCAATGAGTATTCCTTTTTTAGCAATTTATTTAACGACTGTGAAAGGTGTATCAGCTGGAATGACAGGTGCTATTATCGGAACGAGTGCACTTGTTGGAGTGTTTGCTAGTTTTATCGGAGGGAATTTATCAGATCGATTCGGTCGAAATATGATTATAATATGGTCCATGATCGTTTGGGTCTTTGTATTCATTGGTTTTTCACTTGCAGATCATGTTTTAAGTTTCTTTTTATTAAATGCTTTGAATGGATTATGTAGGTCATTTTTTGAGCCAACATCAAGAGCGTTATTATCAGATTTAACGAAACCTGAGTATCGTTTACTCGTATATAATTTGCGTTACGGTGCAATCAATGTTGGAGTAGCGATTGGCCCACTTGTCGGGTTACAGATTGGAAGCGCAAAATCAACAATTCCGTTTTTAGTAGCAGCTGGAGTATACATTTTATATACAGCTATATTAGCGTTCCAATTTAAGAAGTATCCGATTGAAAAAAAGAAAGTAAATACAGAAAAGCCTGTCACAATGTTAAAGGCAATTCGTATTTTGCGAAAGGATGTCGTATTTTTAGTTGCACTAGTTGGTATTATTTTGAGTAATTGTGGTTTTTCACATTTAACGACAACAGTATCTCAATATTTTGCAAATGCACATATATTTCAGGATGGAGTGAAATTATTTTCATATATGCTAGCTTTAAATGCGATTGTTGTAGTCGTAATTCAATACCCTGTTATTCAAATTTGTAAAAAGTATACACCGTTAACATCAATTATGGTGGGGGCTTTATTTGTGAGTGGGGGATTATTTGGCTTTGGAATAGTAGAATCCATGCTAGGTGCTGCCGTTTGTACAATTATTTTTACAATTGGAGAAGTCTTAATGTTTTCGATGACGGATGTATTTATTGATGATATTGCTGTTGCGCATCTAAAAGGAACATACTTCGGTGCGATGGGCTTTTCGGGAATTGGAGCAGTAATAGGTCCGTGGTTTGGAGGAGTACTTCTCGATTACTACGGGTACCAAAATGGGTTTGCAGTATTTTCAGCATTAGCTACATTCTCAACTGTGGCATTTCCTGTGCTTTTAGTTACAAAAGGTTTATTGAAAAAAAGGTATGATAGAAATTCTAATATAGAAATGCATGCGAAATAACATAAGCCCCAGTACCAACTGGGGCTTATGTTTGTATTATATTAACTCTTAATTTGAAAAAAGAACTTTCTTTTCATGTTTATCAGCAACTTCATTTTTGGAAATATGAATGGCCAAAAAACCATTCTCTAAGCAGGCTAGCATCTTCTTATAAATAACATTAGCGGGTAAAGGGATAGTTCGCTGCAAAGAAATGTTTTTATGAAGTATGCAAATGGTTAGGCCTGTCTCCATCTTTTTAATGACTACATTTTGTTCATTGGCATTTGGTACATCTGTTTCCAAAATGTATTCTTGTTCAGTTTCGCAAAGGTCAATATGAATTTGATTTGGGAAACTAAAGTTACTACAAGAGTCAGAACAAAACTGATCCATCCATTCTTCGAAACCATCAACATGAAAAAGACAATCCTTCTTTTTCTTGCCCATGTAAGACACCCTCCGTAAAATCTCAATTCATACTATGTTATGCATGAATGAATTAGGGGTGAAGAATAAATGGAAAAATATAAACATTGTATGTGGAAAAGATAGCTAGTGTGCACTTTTTGTTTTACATATCATGATGCGCATGATGTTTTTGGCGTGAATGGTTACGGTTTTTTACTTTATGAGATCCGCTTAATGGTTCAGGTTGTCCTTTTTTTTCTTTCGCTTCACGATTGTTTTTTCCCATTGTATGTGACACCTCCTCTTCCTTTTTAGAATGAGAGAAGTTTGCAAATTTATACGAGAATGTTTTTAGAAAAAAAGGTAAAGATAATTGGGACTAACTATTACAGAAAGGGGATTATATAATGCCATATCATAAAGATAAACAACAAGCGTTTCAAGCAGCGCAGCAAGGCGTTACACAAGCAGAAAATGCATTTAACAACATTGTGAAAAATGATCCAAACTACGGTCATGATTTAAAAGAATTACGCCAAGAGGTTCAGGAAGCATATGAACAAATTCAAAATGCACTAGAGGTAGCTTCAGAAACACAACGTCCACAACTTGAGCAATATGAAAATAATCTCCAAAATATAATGCGAAATGTAGATCAATTAGAAAAGTAAATTAGGTTGTTGTGTATTTGACAACCTAATTTACTTTAATGAACATTATGCGAAAACAGAAAATTTTTCTATTCGTTTTTTCTTTATTATGCGCAGTACATATATTTCAAGTTGAAAAAGTGGAAGCGAAAATGTTGCTCAGAAAAGAGCTAGAACCAACTGGCTATGTAACGTGGGAAGTACCTAATAATGAAAAAATTATTGCCATTACATTTGATGATGGACCAGATCCAACATATACACCACAAGTTTTACATTTATTACGTCAATATAAGGCTGAAGCGACATTTTTTATGATTGGATTTCGAGTTCAGCGCAATCCATATTTAGTGAAACAAGTGTTAAAAGAGGGACATGAGATTGGAAATCATACGATGAATCATTTATATGCAAATAGTTCATCAGATGAAAAATTAAAAAAAGATATTTTGGATGGAAAGAAATTTTTCGAAAAATGGGTGAAAGAACCGTTGCTATTCCGTCCTCCTGGTGGATATATTAACGATGCTGTATTTAAAACAGCAAAAGAAGCAGGTTATCAAACCGTTCTATGGTCGTGGCATCAAGACCCACGTGATTGGGCAAATCCAGGGGTGGAATCTATCGTAAATCATGTAGTGAAAAATGCTAAAAGTGGCGATATTGTATTGTTACATGATGGAGGAAATGATCGTAGTCAAACGGTAGCAGCACTAGCCAAAATTTTACCTGAGCTAAAAAAACAAGGCTATCGATTTGTAACGGTTTCGGAATTGTTACGTTATAAACATTAGAAAAAATCCCAAAAGGTGAATGTTCCTTTTGGGATTTTTCGTTACTGGTTCTTTTTGCGTTTCTTATTATTTTGTCTTTCTGCAGGAGTTAAGTTTTCATTTGCAAACTCTTCGTTATAACCAGTACCTTGTCCTTGTGCGGATGCTGCATTCATTCCTGAAATAGTATGATTTGCTTTTCTTTTACCCATTTTATTTCACCTCTATAACATTTTTTTGTATGTTGAATGATGAGCAGTTCATAGTGTGTATGAACTATAAGTAAAGCGCTAATAGAGCACTTTACTTTATGGTAATAGTATTCATAAGGAGCATGAACACTATTCAAATTTAGAAACATAAAGAAAACTTATGATAATCTATAAGTTTCTTATTATTTACTTATTTAGAAAGTTGTAATAAGATATTATCGTAAGGTATTGAAAAGTTTGTCTACATTTTATATTCAGACAACTTAGTCACGTTTAACAGGGGGGAAACATAATGGTCAAACATAATCCATTTCAATCACGTGCAACTTTTGAAGTAGATGGAAAAACGTATCATTATTATGATTTGAAAGCGCTTGAAAATGCAGGGGTTGGCAACGTATCTCAATTACCATATTCCGTGAAAGTTTTACTTGAATCAGTACTTCGTCAAGTAGACGGACGTGTAATTACAGAAGAGCATGTTACAAATTTAGCGAAATGGGGAACGAAAGATGTGCAAGATATCGATGTTCCATTTAAACCATCTCGTGTAATTTTACAAGATTTCACTGGTGTACCAGCTGTTGTTGATTTGGCTTCGCTTCGTAAAGCAATGGCAGACATGGGTGGAGATCCTGATAAAATCAATCCAGAAATTACTGTAGACCTTGTAATTGATCACTCTGTACAGGTTGATAGAGCGGGTACGGCAGACGCGCTTGCATTCAACATGGACTTAGAGTTTAAACGTAATGAAGAACGTTATAAATTTTTAAGCTGGGCACAAAAATCATTTGATAACTATCGTGCAGTTCCACCAGCTACAGGTATTGTACACCAAGTAAACCTTGAATATTTAGCACCAGTTGTTCATGCTGTGAAAAATGCTGAAGGTGACTTAGTTGCATACCCAGATTCATTAGTTGGAACAGACTCACATACAACAATGATTAATGGTATCGGCGTTCTTGGATGGGGTGTTGGTGGTATTGAAGCAGAAGCAGGAATGCTTGGACAGCCTTCATACTTCCCAGTACCTGAAGTAATCGGTGTGAAATTAACGGGTACACTTCCAAGTGGTACAACAGCAACTGACGTTGCCTTAAAAGTAACGCAAGTATTACGTCAAAAAGGTGTAGTTGGTAAATTCGTTGAGTTCTTCGGTAATGGACTAAAGAGCATGCCTTTAGCTGACCGTGCAACAATTTCAAATATGGCACCAGAATACGGCGCAACTTGTGGATTCTTCCCAATCGATGATATTTCATTAGAATACTTACGTTTAACAGGTAGAGATGAAGAACAAATTCGCGTTGTTGAAGAATACTGTAAAGCGAACGGTTTATTCTATACAGCAGACAGTAAAGATCCAATCTACACTGATCTTGTAGAAATTGATTTAAATACAATCGAATCTAACCTTTCTGGACCGAAACGCCCACAAGATTTAATTCCACTTTCAGATATGAAAGATGCGTTCCACAAAGCTGTTTTAGCACCAGTTGGAACACAAGGACTTGGATTTAATGAGCAAGAGTTCGATAAAGAAGTGAAGGTTACATTAGAAGATAAAGAAGTAACGATGAAAACAGGTGCAATTGCAATCGCTGCAATTACAAGCTGTACAAATACATCAAACCCATACGTATTAATTGGAGCAGGTCTAGTTGCGAAGAAAGCAATTGAAAAAGGACTTGTAGTACCTGAGTATGTAAAAACATCATTAGCACCAGGATCTAAAGTTGTTACTGAGTACTTAGATAAGTCTGGTTTAACAACATATTTAGATCAATTAGGTTTCCAAACAGTTGGTTACGGTTGTACGACTTGTATCGGTAACTCTGGTCCATTAGCGCCAGAATTAGAAGAAGCAATCGCAGCAAACGACTTATTAGTAACATCTGTTTTATCTGGTAACCGTAACTTTGAAGGGCGTATCCACCCACTTGTAAAAGCAAACTACTTAGCATCACCACCACTAGTTGTGGCATATGCACTTGCAGGTACTGTTGATATTGACCTGAAAAATGATGAAATCGGTAAAGATGCAAATGGCAATGCTGTTTACTTCAACGATATTTGGCCATCAGCTAAAGAAATTGAAGATGTAGTTCAAAGTGTTGTTACATCTGAACTGTTCAAGAAAGAATATGCACAAGTATTTAACAGCAATGAGCGTTGGAATGAAATCCAAACTTCAAACGAAGCTTTATATACTTGGGATAATGATTCAACATACATTCAAAACCCACCATTCTTTGAAGGTTTATCTAAAGAGCCAGGTGAAGTTGAAACATTATCAGGCCTACGCGTAGTTGGTAAATTTGGTGACTCTGTAACGACAGACCACATTTCACCAGCAGGTTCAATCGGTAAGCATACACCAGCTGGACGCTACTTATTAGAAAACGGCGTACAACCAGTTGACTTTAACTCTTACGGTTCTCGTCGTGGTAACCATGAAGTTATGATGCGTGGTACATTCGCGAACATCCGTATTAAAAACCAAATCGCACCAGGAACAGAAGGCGGATATACAACATATTGGCCAACTGGTGAAGTAACATCTATCTATGATGCTGCTATGAAATATAAAGAAGATGGCACAGGTCTTCTAGTTGTTGCTGGTAAAGATTACGGTATGGGAAGTTCTCGTGACTGGGCTGCGAAAGGAACAAACTTACTAGGTATTAAAGCAGTAATTGCAGAAAGCTTTGAGCGTATTCACCGCAGTAACTTAGTGTTAATGGGTGTACTACCACTTCAATTTAAAGATGGCGAAAGTGCTGAAACGTTAGGTCTTGTTGGTAACGAGTCATTTGAAATTCAAATCGACAAAACAGTTAGACCACGCGATCTTGTGAAAGTAGTTGCAACTGATGCAGATGGCAATGAAAAACAATTTGAAGTAGTAGCTCGTTTCGATAGTGAAGTAGAAATTGACTACTACCGTCACGGTGGTATTCTGCAAATGGTTCTTCGTGAGAAAATTGAAGAGTCTAAAGTGTCGAACTAAATAATTGAAATGAATAATAAGGAAGCTAACAATAGTTAGCTTCCTTCAGAGTGTTGGGAAACCCTTTAGGGGTTCCCAACACTCTGTAATCATTTTGATTTTAGCGAATAAAAACAACATAAAATAATAGAGTTTCAAAAAAATAGCCCTCCACCAGACCTTTTTTGGTCAGATGGAGGGCTATTTTTTTCATGTTTTGACAAGCTGCGGTGAGATAAGCCTGCATTTGGACAGACTTCAGCCCTCGAAATCGAGCATATCGATAGCCATGTAGTTCTTTGGCGTCTGCAAAGCTTCGCTCTATAGTTGAACAGCGTACTTTGTACAACTTTTTCCCTGTAACTGTTAGTTTGTTTTTTCTAGCGATATCCTTATATTTCTCCCATATATGATGAGTGATAACTTTTTGTTTTTGTTTCTTTGAAAAACATACCTCACGTAGCGGACAAACAGCGCAGTCTTCTGGCTTCGATTTATATTGACGATATCCTTCACGATCCGTTGTCGCATACTCTAAAATACACCCCATCGGACAAGCGAATGCATTCATTTCTTCTACATATTTAAATTGGCTTTTTGGTACTTCTTTATTTCTTTTTCCAAATCGGCGATACCCCATCACCATAAATATATTTCTCTCCGATAATTTCTTACAGATATAGCTCGTAAAATAGCCTGCATCAAGAGCTACAGCTTCTACTTTGAACCCGAATTTATCAATTTGAGCTTGGAGGCGTGCTAAATATGGCTCGGAATCTGCCATATTTCCAGCCGTTACATAGGTATCTGTAATAATATTGTACTTCGCATCAGTCGTACGATGGTCTAAGAAATGAAAACCGTTCGGTTTTCCATCTCTCATTAAAAATCCACTATCTGGATCCGTTGTACTTATACGAGTTTTTTTGGTAGGGGTATCACTTTCCTCTCTAGGTTTTAATTCTTTTTTCCATGTACCTTACGATCTTCGATTACCGCAGCTTCTAGCTCATCTATATAAAACTTTGCTTTTTCTTTTTTATATTTATGTACAAATTTATTTTTATTGGCATTGGCCTTAATGTGCGTAGAATCTGTCATTAGCGCACGTCCTCCCACCATCCGGTGCTCTGTCGCTTGCCTCACGATCTCATCAAAAATTTCTTCGAAAATATTTGTATGAATAAAGCGGGTACGGCGATTCCAACTGATTGTAGAATGATCTGGAATAGTATCTGATAGAGAAAATCCTAAAAACCAACGGTAGGCGATATTCGTTTTAATCTCTTTTTCCAATTGACGCTCCGAACGAATACCGTAAAAATATCCAATAAACATCATTTTAAATAAAACGATAGGATGGATTGACGGACGTCCATTGTTTTCACAGTAATAAGGGCGTAATTTCTCTTCAATAAAATCAAAACTAATTGTCGCTTCAATCGCACGAAGGAAATGATCTTGTGGAACCAACTCTTCTACAGAAACAGATACACGTTCATCACGATGATTTTTTAAAGCACCCATCATAAAAACTCTCTCCTTTTCCTCTTTTTTATCAGTGTTGACACATAAAAAGAGGTTCAGACACAAAAACAGGCTGTGGAGAAGACTTTCTCCACAGCCTGAAGGAAGCTAACAATAGTTAGCTTCCTTATTTTATGGAAAGGGATGAAACCATATGGTTTCATCCCTTTCTTTTTTACTACGAAAAATGGAGGAAACGTCATGAAAGAATATAAAAGAATTTTGTTACCGTTACAGAAAGAAAAAATATTAGTAATAGCAGCTGTATGTAGTGGGATAATTGCTGCCATTTTAAATTTATCCCGCCCAATTTTCATGGGATTAATTGTAGACAATCTTATTCAAAGGGAGCTAAAAGGTGCGTATGTATATATAGCTTTGTTTGCGGGTAGTCACTTTTTAATGTGGGCGAACAATCTTTTATTTGATTATATAAGTTCAAAAGCGAGTCAACGTATATTACAAACGAAACGTATAGAATTATTGCGTCACTATTTCTCATTACCGTTTGAAGAGAGTGAGAAGATTAAGCAAGGAGAGTTAGAAACTTTGGTCGTGTCTGATATTCCGAACTGGGTCAGATTATATGGCTCTATATTAATAGAATATATACACGCTATTGCCCAATTTATTGGAGCTTTCATAGCACTACAACATATAGATATACAGTTTATATTGTGGGTAACTCCGTTTTTATTTTTAAGTACAATTGTTCCAATACTGATGGGAGAAAAGGTAAGAGATATTGCAAGCGTTTCTCAAAAAAATCACTCAAGTGTTGTAGAGATGGTGTCACAGTTTGTAAAGGGGATACAAGATTTGCGGAGTTTACAAAAAGAAAAATGGGCAATTCGCTTATTTAAAGAAGTAACGGCACAATCGTATAAATCAGAAGTAAAGAAGACGATGATGCAACATTGCATTGGAGTAGTTGGAACGGTGATTGAAACAGGAGCATATATTGTTGTTCTCATTATAGGTGCACAAAAAATAATGAGGGGAGAAATAGAAGTTGGTTCACTCATTGCAGTGTTAGCGACAATTGAGATGCTCTTTTTCCCTGTCCGTTATGTGGGCGATTTATTAATAATGACACAAGTTGCAGTCGCTTCGGCAAATAGAGCTTTTTGCTTTTTAAATAAACGAGCAGCAGATAGCAATGTAGAAAGAGCGATGGGGATCAGGATAACAAATGTTTCATTTCAGGAGAATGACGAAGAGAAATGCAGAATTCATAATATTGATTTGCAAATTCGTCCTGGTGAACTCGTTATGATTGTGGGAGAAAGCGGTGCAGGAAAAACAACGCTTTTAAAGTTAATAACGGGCTTGTATAAACCATCTAACGGTAGCATTGCTTATTATGGTAATGAAGCTCGTATGACTACAGTGTGGCAAGAACCACGTTTTTTCCGAACGACGGTAACAGAGAATATGTATTTCGGGGAAGAGGGTTTAGAAAATCAGTTAGAAAAAAATAGTGAACTTATAAATGCAACGCCGATTATTAGAGGGTTACCTGAAGGGAGTCAAACTGTGCTACATAAAAGCGGTGAAGAGTTTTCGGGAGGCGAAAGAAAACGTCTTGCATTATTGCGCGCGATTGTATCAAATCCAACTCTTATTATTTTAGATGAACCGACGGCTGGGTTAGATCCGGGCAATCAAGAACTGGTTTGGAATATGATTGAAGGGATAGGAAGAGATGTAACGAGAATTGTGGCAACACATGATGTAGAGAGAGCGATGATAGCAGATTGTGTTGTTGTCATAAAGAATGGGACTATTGTGGAATGTGGGAATCCTAGAGAATTATTAAATTGCAACTCATTGTACAAAGAGTTGCAAACAAAAAGATAAGAGATATGTAATGCTCTTATCTTTATTCCGCTATTTGCCGGGCAGCCCGATTGGTGAGGGCTGATTAAAGTTTCACTTTATTCGGTCTCATTAAGTTGATAAGTATAAGAATTCGAATCACTAGAATTAACTTCTTTGACGAGAGTAAGTTGATTTGTATCTGGATTATATTTGAAAATCTTAATTGTATGTTCGCTACTTAGTAATGGATTATATTCTTGAATAGCGAATGTATTTTCCGCGATTTGTGTCATATTACTGGTGGGAACATTTTCTATGGAATCATGATTTGTAGAAATTTCAACGACTTTTTCACTGTTGAAAAATAAAAGAACGATTACTAAAATAACTAAGCATATTCGTATATAGCGTAGCTCTTTGGTGATAGGGTGTTCTCCCAAAACAATCATCCTTTCTATAGCTATTCTATAGTAGTAATGGTAGTCATCGTGAAAAAAGTAATAATGCCGAGGCCTGCCAAAAGGATAAATGAGATTAATGCGATATAGAGACAAATATGTCCAACTGTTTTTTTTCAGGATCTTTACTAAATAGTGAGATAATCCATGTGATAATTCCGATTGGGGAAAATATAAAACTAAGAATATATAGAAGTATTTTTTTAAATAAATTCATGAGAGCTCCTTTCATTGTAAAATGTTCTATGTATTTCTAATTATATGATTAAAAGGTAAATATTTCATCTTAGTTATAAAAATTCTGATTATTTAGAATGTGAATATTTCCAAGCTTGTCCGTATAAGCTAAAATAAGGTATATAGTATTTTGATGAATGTGTTAAAAGAAGATAATACGTTAGGGTGATATAAAATGTGGCGGAAGCTTACGATTATTGTAGTGTTACTTTGTTTAGCGGGATATGCAGCTTATGAACAGTTTGGTTATAAAGAGCAGGCGGTAAAAGTGAAGCAAGAAAAAAGTGAAGCTGCGATGAAAGAGATTATCGCAAGGAATGGTATTGAGATAGGGAAGAGTGCACCGGACTTTACATTAACGAAGTTAGATGGGACAAATGTAAAGTTATCGGATTTAAAAGGAAAGAAAGTAATTTTAAACTTTTGGGCTACGTGGTGTGGACCATGTCAGCAAGAAATGCCTGATATGGAGGCTTTCTATAAAGAACATAAAGAGAACGTAGAAATTTTAGCGGTCAATTATACGCCTTCAGAAAAAGGTGGGGGGGAAGAGAAGGTAAGCAATTTTGCTAAAGAAAAAGGAATTACTTTTCCTATTTTATTGGACAAGAACATTGATGTGACAACAGCTTATAAAGTAATTACGATTCCAACTTCGTATTTTATAGATACAAAAGGTGTCATTCAAGATAAGTTTATTGGGCCGATGACACAAAAAGAGATGGAGAAAAGAGTTGCTAAATTAAAATAATGGTGAAAAGGTAGAGATGGAGAGTTCCCATTTCTGCCTTTTCTTTTTCAAGTAGTAATCACTTCATGATATGATGTAAGAAATATAACCGTTTAGAGATAAAGGAGTGTATGGAGTGGGGAATGTATCCTTACCGTTAGATTATGTTGTAATTGATTTTGAAACAACAGGATTTAACCCTTATAATGATAAAATTATTCAAGTTGCAGCAGTGAAATATCGTAATCATGAATTAGTAGATCAATTTGTTTCATACGTGAATCCAGAGCGGCCAATTCCGGACCGAATAACGAGTTTAACAGGTATTACTAATTATCGCGTTTCAGATGCACCGACGATTGAAGAAGTGTTACCTTTATTTTTAGCATTTTTACATACAAATGTTATTGTGGCCCATAATGCTTCTTTTGATATGCGCTTTTTGAAAAGTAATGTAAATATGCTTGGGTTGCCTGAACCTAAAAATAAAGTAATTGATACTGTATTTTTAGCAAAGAAATACATGAAGCATGCGCCTAATCATAAACTTGAAACGTTAAAACGAATGCTTGGAATTCGTTTAAGCTCTCATAATGCATTTGACGATTGCATTACGTGTGCTGCTGTTTATCAAAAGTGTGCAGCTATTGAAGAAGAAGGGAAACGAAAAGTAAATAAGGCTATGCTTGATGAAACTGCGGTATATGAAGCGGTGAAAGAAATACTTGCATGTAATAAACGTAATGTAGAATGGCTACGTTGTATGAACGTAGGAAGTTATTTAGATATAAAAGCTTTTTATCCAGTTATGAGATTAAAGGTAAAAGGGCGAAAGAAATATGTATTAACAGAGATATTAGAAGAAGATGTGAAAGAAATATGTACAAGTTTAAAATGTGAACCGGCGTTAAAAAGTGAAGCTGGTAATACGAGAATTATGCTTAATAGCTTAGAGGATGTTATGAAATTAGAAAGTTATATTTTAGAGCAGTATGATTTTGTATTACAGGCGCTTCATGATTATAAAGAAAATGAAATGAATGCAGATGAAAAGTTGAAAGAGTATTTAAATATTATGGTATAAAAAACTCCGTGTGCAATATATTGTACACGGAGTTTTTTTAGGAGTACTAAAACATAAAATTTTCTTGCAAATCTGATTAAAGAGTTTTTTGTTTGCTCATACTATGTAATAAGAAAGCGAAGGAGAGAGGGTGAACAACATGAGAAGAAGTCGCCGTAAATCGTTTGAAGAACTTGTAAATGAAAATAAACAACAATTATTAAGCGATCGTGAGGCAATTGATCGCATTGAAGAGCGCATTGAAAAACGTTATGAAATGAAACTTTTTAAGCAAGCTGAATAATTCTTAACACTAGTACGATACTAGTATTAAGGAGGCGATAGTAATGGGTAATCCGAAAAAAAATTCAAAAGATTTTGCACCGAATCATATTGGAACACAATCAAAAAAAGCTGGTGGAAATAAAGGAAAGCAAATGCAAGATCAAACAGGTAAACAACCGATTGTTGATAATGGTTAAAGAAAAGGAGAATATTACATTCTCCTTTTTTATGTATAAATTTGAGGAAAGATAGGTAATTTAAGATGGTGTGTATATACAATATTAGGAGGGAAGTACATGCCAAATCCAGATAATCGAAGTGACAACGCTGAAAAGTTACAAGAAATGGTGCAAAATACAGTTGATAACTTTAATGAAGCAAAAGAAACAGCGGAACTTTCTAATGAAAAAGATCGTGCTGCTATTGAAGCAAAAAATCAAAGACGTTTAGAAAGTATTGACTCATTAAAAAGTGAAATCAAAGATGAATCTTAACAAAATGTACAAAAAGGGCTGACTTTTGTCGGCCCTTTTTCGTAATCGTAAAGTTTTCAACAAGTAAACGCCAATTTTGTGGAAATGGCAAGCCAATCTTCCAATAACTAATACCGCCAATGCCCTGCTCTTTCATTAAATTGAATTTACTTTGAATAGACCTCGCATCTTCAAACCAAACTTCATGTTGTACGCCATTTTCGTCAAAGTAATTAAAATGTGGAGCTTGAGCTGTGAAATCATAGCGGATAGGAACATTATATTTACGAGCAAGTGCAACAGCTGCGACAGAGCTAACTGCTTTTGCTGGTGGATTCCCTTGTTTGAACGGAAGTTTCCAATCGAATCCGTATAAGTTTTGCCCCATCATAATTTTTTGGGGAGGCATTTGAGATTTTGCGTATTGAAGTACTTCTTTTACAGGACCGATAGGAGAGATTGCCATTGGTGGCCCGCCCTGCCAACCCCAGTCATATGTCATAATGACGACGAAATCAACAATTTGCCCTTGCGCTTTATAATCATGGGCTTCGAAAAATTTTCCCTTTTGATTTGAACTTGTTTTCGGTACGAGAGTTGTGCTTAATGTGTACCCGCTAGGTAAGCGTGTTTTTACATTTCGTAAAAAGCGATTATACGCCTCGCGGTCTTCGGGTGCTACACTCTCGAAATCGAAATGAATGTCTCGCATGCCATATTTTTCAGCTGTTTGCAAAATGTTAGTAATAAATTTGTTTTGAATCGTTGCGTCGCGTAAAATAACCGATGTTAGATCGGCACTGAAATTACCATTTTCAATATTTGTAATAACGAGCATAGGGATTGTTTGCCCTTGCGTTGCAATATTAGCAATTTTAGCTGTTTCAGTAGGTTCTTTTAATGTGCCATCTCTTTTTGCCTCAAAACTAAAATAAGCTAAATATGTTAAAAATGGATTGATGGCACGTGTAGCATTAACTAAACTCTCTTTAATCGGTATAGTGGAAGGTTGTAAATAAGCGATGGATTCTACAGCTCGTTTTGTGCCTTTTGGTACATATAATTGTTGTCCGACATGGAGAATAGATTTTAAAGATAAATTATTAACTTTAGCTAAACTAGCGAGGGGGACATTATATGTTTGAGAAATCCGATAGAGGCTGTCACCAGGCTGTACATAATAATTATTTCCTTTCGTATTAACGATAAGTGCCTGACCAACAACGAGCGTTTCAGCGGGATTTAGTCCATTGTCTTTTACTATTTCGTCAGGTGTTGATCCATATTTTGATGCCAAGCTATATACGCTATCACCGCTACGAACCGTTACAATTTGAATCATATGCTTGCTCCTTTCGGGAAAAGATTCACTATTTTTATTTTATTTTTGATGTCACTGTATTATGATTAAATGTATGCAAGGTAGCAGAAGTGAAAGAAGGGAAGAAACAGTTAGTGTATATCTACAAAAATATATAATTAGTGATAAAATATTTGTAGATGAAAAATTGTCGCCGGAGTAAAGTAGTTTCATGGGATGAAAAATATGAAAGTATATTCAATTGGTGATTTTGCAAAAAAAGGCAGGTAGGATAGAACAAACTAGTTGCCATCTTCAAGGGAAAATAAGCTAAGAAGATGGTTAAGGGGTTGCTGGAAAATGATGCTTGCGAAGAAAGTGAGAATCAAGCCGAATAAAGAACAAGAATTGCAACTTTGGAAATCTGTTGGTACGGCAAGATGGGCTTATAATTGGACACTGGCGAAGCAAGAAGAGAATTACAAGAATGGCGGAAAGTTCATATCAGACGTTTTTTTACGGAAAGAATTAACTGTATTAAAGCAGTCTGAAGAATATGCTTGGTTGTACGATGTTTCAAATAATATAGCCAAACAAGCGATTAAAGATGCTTGTGAAGCATATAAGCGATTTTTCAAGGGACTGGCTGATAAACCACGATTCAAAAGCAGAAGGAAAGCAAAACTCTCTTTTTACAATGATAATGTCAAGTTAAAAGTAAAAGAAAAACAAGTTTTGATTGAGAAAGTTGGTTGGGTAAAAACATCCGAAAAGTTACCTGTAGGGGTTAAGTACTCTAATCCACGCGTTAGCTTTGACGGTAAGTATTGGTATTTGTCTGTCGGTATTGAACAGGAGTTTACAAAAGAGAAATTAACGGCTGTTTCGTTAGGAATAGATATTGGAATCAAAGAATTAGCATATTGTTCTGATGGGCAGAGGAAGAACAATATCAACAAAACAAAAATGGTAAGACAGGTAGAGAAACGCCTTCGTAGGTTGCAACGTCAAGTTTCTCGTAAATATGAAATGAATAAGGAGGGAAACCGTTTTGTCAAAACAAGCAATATTATAAAAATCGAGAAAGAGATACGACAACTACATAGAAGGTTATCAAATATCAGAAAGAATCATCTTCATCAATCCACGAGCGAAATTGTGAAAACCAAGCCATTTCGCATTGTGATGGAGACGTTGCATATGAAAGGTCTGATGAAGAATAGATACCTAGCTAAAGCGATTGCGAAGCAGTGTTTATATGAGTTCAAAAGACAAATTCAATACAAGTGTGAAAAATATGGTATTGAATTTGTAGAAGCTGATACATGGTATCCTTCTTCAAAAATGTGTTCCAGTTGTGGAAGCATTAACAAAGAACTAAAACTTTCTGACCGTGTATACAAATGCACTTGTGGTCACGAAATGGATAGGGATTTAAATGCGGCTATCAATTTGTCACGGTATGAATTAGCCAGTTAACATCTAAAAAAGTTACGGCTAATATGTAGGATTCGTTGTATCCGAATTTACGCCCTCGGAGTGTTACATCAAACGAAAGTAGCTTCTGTGAAATCGGACACGTAGAACAGGGAAATAAACAAAAATTATAGATTTTTATAAGTTTATGGCAACGGCGAATATACATATGTTTGTAGCAGAACATGAAGTTGAAATCCGTTATGCGGAAACAGATCAAATGGGTGTTGTTTACCATTCAAACTACTTAGTGTGGCTTGAGTTAGGTCGCACGAAACTTATACAAGATTTAGGTTTTTCATATGTTGAAATGGAGAAAGAAGGAATTATTTCTCCTGTGTTAGATTTACAAATTTCATACCGTAAAGCGATGCGTTACGGAGAAAAAGCAATCGTAAAAACATGGGTAGATACTGTGAGCCCACTTCGCGTTGTATATGGATATGAAATATATAATGGTGATGGTGAACTTTGTATTACTGCAAGTACGACGAATATTTGTGCGAAAAAAGAAGGGTTCCGCCCTGTATCATTTAAAAAGTTATATCCTGAGTGGTATGCGAAATATGAGGAAATTAAGAAAAAATAAAAAAGCGTGGCAGAAGCCACGTTTTTTTATTTTTCATAATTAAATTGTGGGAAGTCGTCACCTTCGTTAAGTGTAACAGATAAATTATGTCCATCGAAGAACCATTCATCATCGCCTTCAATAAAGAAGTTAATACCTTCTTCTTGAACTTGAACAGCAGGATGTGCAGGATCATCTTTACGAATCCCTAAAGAAAGTCCTTTTTGCACAGTACTGCAACCACCGTATTGTACGAAAAAGCGTAGTGTTTCATTTGATTGTAAGTTTAATTCATTTTTATACCATTGTGCTGCTTCTTTTGTTACGGAAAGATTCATGTATAGTTCCTCCAAATTATGTTGCTTTTTCTTTAGTATAAAAAATAACGCAAAAAGACGCTATTAATATGCTTCACGTTTTCTTTTTGCGTTATGTGGGTTACGATCTTATTTTTGCTTTTTTGAAAAGTTTGCTTTTGGTTCAGTTTTATTTATAATTCGTCCGATATTTGCACGGTGTTTATAAATAACCATACCTGCTAATAAACACATCGCAATAATGAAGATTTTATCCCCGCTAACAATGGATGCAATAACAGCAACAACTGCTGTTACCATAGAAGAAAGTGATACGTATCTTGTTGTAAATAAAAGGGTGAAAAATACAACAGCCAATATTGCAAAAACAACTGGTGAATAGCATAATAGCACCCCAGCAGAAGTTGCAACTGCTTTACCACCGCGGAATTTCGCGAAGATTGGATAGACATGTCCAAGAACAGCCGCTAACCCGAACCATAGTGGATGAATATCTAATCCGAAAATCATTGGTAGACTTGTTGCTAATGTCCCTTTTAAAATGTCAGCAATTGTAACGGTAAAACCTGCTTTTTTCCCTAATGTGCGGAATGTGTTTGTTCCGCCTAGATTACCGCTCCCGTGCTCACGAATATCGATTCCGTAGCCGATTTTTCCAACAACTAGTGCAAATGGAATCGAGCCAAGTAAGTAGGCAACGATAAATAAAAGATATGTAGTAACCATAAGTTCAGTCTCCTTTATTCAAATGTGTTGATAAAGGGTAAAAAGAGTTTTTCCCGTATATTGTACCATACATTTGTAAAGAGCACATTTCTTTTTTGTAAATGAAAAATTCATTATTTCGTGAAAAAAATTTCACAGTAATGTTACATTTCTCACAGAAACAGTAAGACTATATGTAGTAACATTTTAATCAAAAGATAACAACATATTGGTGGAGGGTTATAAATGTTACAAAATAATACACGTGGAGAAGAAGAATTAATGAAAGTGTTCGAGACAATAGTCCACGGCAATGAACAAGATTTAATGCAAGAAAATGCAAATGTAGACGGCCGCTCTCCAATGGGCGTAATGGGAACGTTCGCATCTGAGAGTGCAAAATATTATGCTGTTGAGAATTTATTGTCAGATCAAGTGAAAAAAGCGATAAATGAAAATATATTATATCCACATGATTTAGATTTTTATGCGACAGGAACGACGACTTGTTCACAAATTCCGTTAGCGCAAATGCTTGCTAACGGTTTTCATACTGGACATGGACATATGAGACAACCGCAAGACATTAAAAGTGCATTGGCTCTTTCGTCTATTATTTTTCAAGCGAATCAAAATATGCAGCATGGTGGTCAATCGTTTGCACTCTTTGATATTGATTTAGCACCTTATGTACGAAAAACAATTGAGAGACATAAAAAACGATTACAATCATATCCGCTTACGAAAGAACAAATAGAGGAATTTGCATGGAAAGAAACGGAAAATGATACGTATCAAGCGTGTGAGGCTTTCGTTCATAATTCGAATAGTATGCATAGTAGGGGCGGAGGACAAGTACCATTTATTTCTATTAATTATGGAACAGATACATCAAAAGAAGGAAGAATGTTAATTAAACAACTTTTAAAAGCGACACAAGCTGGACTTGGTAAAGGAGAGACACCGATTTTTCCGATTCAAATTTTCAAGATGAAAAAAGGTGTAAATTTTGAAGAAAGTGATCCGAACTACGATTTATTTGAATTAGCATTAGAGACAACGGCTGAACGATTGTTCCCTAACTTTTCATTTTTAGATGCTCCGTTTAATGCAGTACATTATGATGGAAGACCGGAAAGTGAAGTATGTTACATGGGATGTCGTACCCGTGTTATGTCTAATATACATGGAGAAGAAACAGCGATTGGTAGAGGGAATTTATCATTTACGTCTATTAATTTAGTGAAATTAGCGTTAATTAGTGGTTCAAAAGAAGCGTTTTTTGAAGCGCTAAACTATTATTTAGATTTAGGAATTAAGCAGCTATTAGAAAGATATGCGTATCAATGTACGAAACGAGCAAGAGATTTTCAGTTTTTATATTCACAAGGTGTATGGCGTGGTGGAGAAACGTTGCAGCCTGAAGACTCCGTAGCCTCGATTTTAAAACAAGGGACGTTAAGTATTGGTTTTATCGGTCTTGCGGAATGTTTAGTAGCTTTAACAGGAAAGCATCATGGGGAAGATGGAGAATCATGGAAACTTGGGTATGAAATTATTTCCTTTATGAGAGATAGAATGGATAAAGCGACAGAAGAACATCAACTGAATTTCTCAGTAATTGCAACTCCAGCAGAAGGATTATCAGGGAAGTTTGTGAAAAAAGATAGAGAAGAATTTGGTGAAATTAATGGTATAACGAACCATAATTACTATACGAATTCATTCCATATTCCAGTTTATTATAACATTCAAGCTATAAATAAAATCCGTTTAGAAGGCCCGTTCCACGCTCTCTGTAATGGAGGACACATTACTTATATTGAACTAGATGGAGCAGCAATGCATAACAAAAAGGCATTAAAACAAATTGTACAAGCCATGGCAGAACATGGCGTTGGATACGGTTCAATTAATCATCCTGTTGACCGTTGTAAGTGCTGTAGTTATCACGGGGTTATTGGGAATGAATGTCCAAGTTGCGGGAATAAAGATGAGGCTAATATAGAAAGAATTCGCCGTATAACAGGCTATCTTGTAGGAGATATGTCGAAGTGGAATAGTGCGAAACGTAGTGAAGAGATAGATCGGGTGAAACATAAATGAAAGTGATGAATATTATTCATGATAGTGTAGTAGATGGAGAAGGATTGCGGACAGTCGTGTTTTTTGCGGGCTGTCCGCATCGTTGCGTTGGTTGCCATAATCCGAAATCGTGGAATATTTGCAATGGAACGGAAATGACAGTAGAAGAAATTGTGAAAGAGATTGCAAGTAATCCATTAACTGATGTAACATTTTCAGGTGGAGATCCATTTTTTCAAGCTGCTGAAGTGAAAAAGGTAGCAAAAATCGTGAAAGATTTGAAAAAAAACCTATGGATGTATACAGGTTATACGTTAGAAGAGATACAGAGTTCTCAAAATAATGATATGATAGAGTTGTTACATTATGGGGATGTTTTAGTCGATGGAAGGTTTGAAATTGAGAAAAAAGATTTAACACTTCCATTTCGCGGAAGCTCCAATCAACGTATTATTCGATTGAAAGAGTAAAAAGGCGGGATAGATTATATGAATAAAACAGTATTGCTTGTTGAAGATGAAAGAAGATTACGTGAAATTGTTAGTGATTATTTTCGTAATGAAGGTTTTGAAGTAATCGAAGCAGAAGATGGAAAAAAAGCGTTAGAGTTATTTGCAGAGCATGAAATTGATTTAATTATGTTAGATATTATGTTACCGGAAATAGATGGATGGTCTGTTTGTAGAAGAATTAGAAAAGAATCAGCAGTACCAATTATTATGTTGACAGCACGTTCGGATGAGGATGATACATTGCTAGGTTTTGAATTAGGTGCAGATGAGTATGTAACGAAACCATTTAGCCCGAAAGTATTAGTAGCTCGTGCAAAGACGTTATTGAAACGTGCGGATGGTGCGGTAGGAGTAGCGGAAGAAAATGCTATGTCTTTAGCTGGAATAGAAGTGAATCGTCTATCTAGAACTGTTTTAGTAGATGGAGAAGAAATTATATTGACACATAAAGAATTTGAACTTCTCGTTTATTTAATGGAGAACAAAGGAATTGTGTTATCACGTCAACATTTATTAGACCAGTTATGGGGATATGACTATTACGGTGATGACAGAACGGTTGATACCCATATTAAAAAACTTCGAAATAAGCTAGGAGATAAAGCGAAGCATATCGGTACTGTTATTCGAGTTGGTTATAAATTTGAAGAATAATCTAGAACGATTTGTGTAATTTAGCCTAGGGAAATGGCGATTTTATACTCTCTTTTGAAGGTAGAATGTACAAAAAATACTTTTTTTGTCTACAATGTTAGATAGGAGTATTTTTTTAATTAGATTTCACGATGAGTTCACAAGAAGGACACAAAACGTGACTATACTGAAAATACGAATTCACCAGAGAGGGGAAATAAAACATGGGATATTACGACGGACCAAATTTAAATGAAGAGCATAGTGAGACGAGAGAAGTGAGAAAATCAGGTAGTAAAAAAGGCTATTTCTTCACAGGTTTAGTGGGGGCTGTAGTCGGAGCGGTTTCGATTAGTTTTGCAGCACCATATATGCCATGGGCTCAAAATAATGGAGCGCCAGTATCATCATTTAGTTCGGATTCAAAAGTAGAAGGTACTGTAGTTCCAGTTGTAAATAAAGCGAAAAATGAAACTGATTTACCTGGTATGATTGAAGGGGCGAAAGATGTTGTTGTAGGTGTTATTAATATGCAACAAAGTGTAGATCCATTTGCAATGCAACCGACAGGTCAAGAGCAAACAGCTGGTACAGGATCAGGTGTTATTTATAAAAAAGCAGGAAATAAAGCATATATTGTAACAAACAACCATGTAGTAGATGGTGCGAATAAACTTGCTGTTAAACTAAGCAATGAAAAGCAAGTTGATGCGAAATTAGTGGGGAAGGACCCTTGGTTAGACTTAGCTGTTGTAGAAATTGATGGGGCTAATGTGAATAAAGTTGCAAGTTTAGGCGACTCAAGTAAAATCCGTGCTGGTGAGAAAGCAATTGCCATCGGTAACCCGTTAGGATTTGATGGAAGTGTAACGGAAGGTATTATTAGTAGTAAAGAACGTGAAATTCCAGTTGATATTGATGGGGATAAACGACCAGATTGGCAAGCACAAGTTATTCAAACAGATGCAGCGATTAACCCAGGTAACAGTGGTGGTGCATTATTTAACCAAAACGGTGAGGTAATTGGTATCAATTCAAGTAAAATAGCTCAGCAATCAGTAGAGGGAATTGGTTTTGCAATCCCAATTAATATTGCGAAACCAGTCATTGAATCACTTGAAAAAGATGGTGTAGTGAAACGTCCAGCACTTGGCGTAGGTGTTGTTTCATTAGAAGATGTGCAAGCTTATGCAGTAAATCAATTGAAAGTACCGAAAGAGGTAACAAATGGCGTTGTATTAGGTAAAATTTACCCAATATCACCGGCTGAAAAAGCTGGTTTAGAGCAATATGATATTGTAGTAGCATTAGATGGCCAAAAAGTAGAAAATTCACTTCAATTCCGCAAATATTTATATGAAAAGAAAAAAGTAGGCGAGAAAGTAGAAGTTACATTCTATCGCAACGGCCAAAAAATGACGAAAACAGCTACATTAGCAGATAATTCAACTACTAAGAATCAATAAGTTTAAACCTTAATTAGTAAGGTTATCCGCAAATAGTGGATAAAAGAAAGTCTCTTTCATATTGAAAGAGACTTTCTTTATCGGCTATACTAAAGGAATAGGAGGGATTAATTATGACAATTGAAAACCCAACTCGTACGGAAATTGGTGAAGTGTTAAAGAAAAGCAAAACAATTGCGGTTGTTGGATTATCAGATAAGCCAGAACGTACATCGTATATGGTTTCAAAAGCAATGCAAGATGCTGGATACCGCATTATTCCAGTTAATCCAACAGTAGATGAGGTGCTTGGAGAAAAGGCAGTTTCTTCACTAAAGGATATTAAGGAACACGTTGACATTGTAAATGTATTTCGTCGCTCAGAGTTTTTAATGGATGTTGCAAAAGAATTTGTAGAGATTGATGCAGATGTTTTTTGGGCACAATTAGGAGTACAAGATGAGGATACATACAAATTTTTAAAAGAAAAAGACTATACTGTAATAATGGATCGTTGTATTAAAGTAGAACATGCGATGACAAAATAGTATAGATTTAAAGGTAGAAAGATTGATTCAGCCCTCATTATAGATAAGTAGGGCCGATGAACGAGGTGTTCATCATGAGATTTTTTAAAGGCTGTTTTTGGGGGTTGTTATTTGTAATCCCATTTTGGATCTTGATCATTTGGATCATAATAAAGGTTTGGAATGTGTAATCTTGGAATACATATCCATTTCTCGTTGACAAACGATTATTTTTCTGAAATAGTAGCCTAGAGGAATCCTTGTGAGAAAACAAGGATTTTTCTATTGAAAATGGTATATAAAAGAGATAAGATAACTTGCCAAAACTATAGTCGAGGCGTTATTCTATAATAGAAACATATGTTCTGATTTTGGATTAGGAAAGGGGCAAGGAGTTTGGCGAAGCATCAGTTCCAATATAATGAAGATGCGATTCAAGTGTTAGAAGGACTTGAAGCCGTTCGAAAACGCCCGGGTATGTATATCGGGAGCACGGACAGCCGTGGATTGCATCATTTAGTATATGAAATAGTAGATAACTCCGTTGACGAAGCGTTAGCGGGATTTGGCGACGAAATTTCAGTCGTAATACATAAAGATAATAGTATTAGCGTTATAGATAAAGGGCGAGGAATGCCTACGGGAATGCATAAACTTGGGAAACCTACACCTGAAGTTATTTTAACTGTACTTCATGCCGGTGGTAAGTTTGGTCAAGGTGGTTACAAAACGAGTGGTGGTTTGCACGGGGTTGGGGCATCGGTTGTAAATGCCTTATCAGAATGGTTAGTCGTAACGATTAAGCGTGACGGAAATATTTACGAACAACGCTTTGAAAATGGCGGTGTTCCTGTAACGACGCTTGAGAAAATCGGGAAGACGAAAGAGTCTGGTACTACGATGCATTTCAAACCAGATACAACGATTTTCAGCACAACAAATTATAATTATGAAACATTATGTGAGAGATTACGTGAATCTGCATTCTTATTAAAAGGAATGAAAATTTCAATAAAAGATGAACGAAATGATTTAGAGGATGTATTTCATTATGAAACGGGAATTGAAGCTTTCGTTTCATATTTAAACGAAGAAAAAGATTCCATTCATCCAGTTGTATATTTCACTGGTGAACAAAATGGAATTGAAGCAGAACTAGCATTTCAATTTAACGATGGCTACTCAGAAAACATTTTATCGTTTGTAAATAACGTACGTACAAAAGATGGTGGAACACACGAAGCTGGATTTAAAACAGCGATGACGCGTGTGTTTAACGAGTATGCTCGTAAAGTAGCACTATTAAAAGAAAAAGATAAAAACTTAGAAGGCACAGATATTCGTGAAGGTGTAGCGGCTATCGTTTCGGTACGTGTACCAGAAGAAGTGCTTCAGTTTGAAGGGCAAACGAAAGGGAAACTAGGTACAAGTGAAGCGCGTTCTTCAATTGATGCCATTGTATCTGAGCATTTAGCATACTTTTTAGAAGAAAATCCTGATGTAGCTACACTTCTTGTGAGAAAAGCAATTAAAGCAGCACAAGCCCGTGAAGCAGCCCGTAAAGCAAGAGAAGAAGCGCGTAGTGGTAAGAAAAAGAAAAAATCAGAAGGTACGTTAAGCGGGAAATTAACACCTGCACAATCACGTAACCCGCAAAAAAATGAACTGTACCTAGTAGAGGGTGACTCTGCCGGTGGTTCTGCGAAACAAGGACGAGACCGACGTTTCCAGGCCGTATTACCGTTACGTGGTAAAGTAATTAATACAGAAAAAGCAAAGCTTGCTGATATCTTTAAAAATGAAGAGATTAATACAATCATTTATGCGATTGGCGGCGGTGTAGGAAATGAATTTGATGTTGAAGATATTAACTACGATAAAGTTGTAATTATGACCGATGCCGATACGGATGGGGCTCATATTCAAGTATTGTTATTAACGTTCTTCTACAGATATATGAAGCCACTTATCGAAGCTGGTAAAGTGTTTATCGCACTTCCTCCTTTATACAAAGTAAGTAAAGGAAAAGGTAAGAGTGAGGTAATTGAATACGCTTGGTCAGATGAGGAATTAGACGGTGTAACGAAAAAAGTTGGAAAAGGCTATATGTTACAACGTTATAAAGGACTTGGTGAAATGAATGCGGATCAATTATGGGAAACAACAATGAATCCTGAAACGCGTACATTAATTCGCGTGAAAATTGATGATGCAGCAAGAGCAGAGCGTCGCGTTACAACATTAATGGGCGATAAAGTAGAACCGCGCCGTAAATGGATTGAACGTAATGTACAGTTTGGTATGCAAGAAGAAGGAAATATTTTAGAAAATGAAATGATTATGGAGACGGAGGTGGAATAACATGCAAGCAGAGAAGTTTCATGACCTCCCGCTTGAAGACGTGTTAGGTGATCGCTTTGCACGTTATAGTAAATATATTATTCAAGATCGTGCACTTCCAGATGCACGTGATGGCTTAAAGCCAGTACAAAGACGTATTTTATATTCTATGTATGTAGAAGGCAATGTACATGATAAAGCGTTTCGTAAATCAGCTAAAACAGTAGGTAATGTTATCGGTAATTATCATCCACATGGAGATTCCTCTGTATATGAAGCAATGGTACGCTTAAGCCAAACTTGGAAAGTACGTAATGTTTTAGTTGAAATGCATGGTAATAACGGTAGTGTTGATGGGGACCCAGCGGCAGCGATGCGTTATACGGAAGCTCGTTTATCACCAATCGCATCTGAATTATTACGTGATCTTGATAAAGAAACAGTTGAATTCGTGTCAAACTTTGATGATACGAGTGAAGAACCGGTTGTATTACCAGCAGCGTTCCCGAATTTATTAGTGAACGGATCTACAGGGATTTCCGCTGGTTATGCAACAGAAATTCCTCCGCATCATCTTGGAGAAGTTATTGATGCTACAATGATGCGTATTGATAAGCCAAATAGTACTGTTGATGATTTATTAACAGTTATGAAAGGACCAGATTTCCCAACAGGCGGTATTATTCAGGGGATTGATGGTATTAAAAAGGCGTATGAAACAGGTAAAGGTAAAATTATTATTCGCGGAAAAGCAGAAGTTGAAACAGTGCGCGGTGGGAAACAACAAATTGTAATCACTGAAATTCCTTACGAAGTGAATAAGGCAAATCTTGTAAAGAAAATGGATGAATTACGTCTAGATAAAAAGTTAGATGGTATTGCTGAAGTGCGTGATGAGACAGATCGTACTGGTTTACGAATTGTTGTTGAATTAAAGAAAGAAGCAAACGCCGAAGGTATTTTAAATTATTTATATAAAAATACAGATTTGCAAATTCCATATAACTTTAATATGGTAGCGATCAATAATCGTCGTCCAACACTTATGACATTACCGAAAATTTTAGATGCTTATATTGGACATCAAAAAGAGGTTATTACGAGACGTTCGCAATATGAATTAAGAAAAGCAGAAAATCGTCAACATATTGTAGAAGGTTTAAAGAAAGCATTATCGATTTTAGACCAAGTAATTGAAACAATTCGAGCTTCAAAAGATAAACGTAACGCGAAAGATAATTTAAGTGCAAAATTTGGCTTTACAGAAGCACAGGCAGAAGCAATTGTTTCCTTGCAATTATATCGCTTAACGAATACAGACATTACGGCGTTACAAGAAGAAGCAGATGAGCTTAATAAGAAAATTATTGAGCTACAGGCAATTTTACAAAGTGAAAAAAGATTACTTCAAGTAATTAAAACAGATTTAAAGAGAGTTAAGAAAACATATAGTGATGATCGACGCGCAATTATTGAAGATCAAATCGAGGAAATTAAAATCGATGTAGAAGTGATGATCCCACAAGAAGATGTCATCGTTACTGTAACGAAAGAAGGATATGTGAAACGTACTGGATGGCGCTCACATAATGCCTCAAATGGCAAAGACTTCGGTATGAAAGAGGGTGACATCTTACTTGAACGATTCGATACGAATACGACAGAGACAGTCCTCTTATTTACGAATAAAGGCAACTATATATATCTGCCAGTATACGAAATGCCAGATATTCGTTGGAAAGATTTAGGTCAGCACGTTGCTAATATCGTTTCACTCGACCGGGATGAAACAATCATTTGGGCAACGGTTGTACCGAACTTTGAGGAAGAAAAACGATTTATCGTATTTGTAACAAGAAATGGTATGATAAAGAAAACAGAATTAAATCAATATAAAGTTCAGCGTTATTCAAGGGCATTCGTTGCTGTAAACTTGAAAAAAGATGATGAAGTTGTCGATATATTTGCGACAGATGGAACGAGTGATATCGTTCTTGCTACACACGGTGCATATGCACTTATTTTCCATGAAGATGAAGTAAGTCCAGTCGGTGTAAGAGCTGCTGGCGTGAAAGCAATTAATTTAAAAGAAGATGACTATGTCGCTTCTGGTAAACCGTTAAATGGTGACAAAGATCAACTTATTCTCGTAACACAGCGCGGTGCTGTAAAACGTCTAAAAGCATCAGAAATTGAAAAATCAACGAGGGCGAAACGAGGTCTTGTTATTTTCAAAGAATTAAAACGTAATCCGTACCGCATTGTCGGTATTGAAATTGTTCGGGACGATGAATTAGTTTACATGAAGACAGAGAAAAACATTGTAGAAGAGATTGATCCGAAAGCGTATCGAAATAAAGACCGGTATAGTAATGGTAGCCTAGTGCTAGATGTTAATGATACTGGTGAAGTAGTAGAAACGTGGACGAAGAAAAGACCAGAATAAAGAGGGCATCTTGCTATGAATAATAGCAAGATGCTTTTTTCTAGGCAATTTATTATATAAATAATAATAATCTTGTTATAATAACTGAATGAAATCGTTCTCATAAAGTGAAACTTTAATCAATGGGGATTTTCTTTATCCACACTGATTATTAGTTAAACCAATCGGGCTTTAACGAGCAGTTGATTCCTCACCTAGTTCCTTAGTTTTCGCTGAATTTTGAGTTAGGAATCTTACTGCCTGTTAAAGCGAGACAAATGGAGGGGCAACATGAAAAAAATAGGTGTAGGGATTGTAGGATTTGGTTTTTCTAGTACGACATTTCATATCCCACTATTACAAACGATAGAAGAATATGATATTCGTGCTGTATTATCCTCAAAAGAAGAGGTAGTAAAAGAAACATTACCAAATGCTAATGTTGTTAGTACAATTGATGAATTGGTGAAGCGAGCTGATGTTGACTTAGTTGTTATTACATCACCTAATACAACTCATTTTCCATATGTAAAAGAAGCAATTTTAAACGGTAAGCATGTTGTTGTAGAAAAACCATTTGTTGTCTCAATTGAAGAAGGGGAAAAGCTTATTTCATTAGCAGAGCAGCATAATATAATGTTAAGCGTATATCATAATCGTCGTTTTGATAATGATTTCTTAACAATTAAGAAATTGTTAGGAGAAAACAGAGTAGGGAATGTATACGCATATGAATCGAATTTTGATCGTTTCCGTCCACATGTACGTGATCGATGGAGAGAAAAAAATCTACCAGGCTCCGGTATATTATACGATTTAGGATCGCATTTAATTGACCAAGCGTTATCAATATTCGGGAAACCCGATGCGATAAGTGCAGATGTAATAAAACAAAGACCAGGTGCAGAGGTGGATGATTATTTCCACATAGTACTTCATTACGGAGTTAAACGTGTCATTTTACGTAGTAGCAGTTATGTGAAAAAAGCTGGACCGCATTTTATAGTGCATGGAGAGAAAGGTTCTATCGTGAAGTACGGTATGGATTCGCAGGAAGAGCAATTAAAAAATGGAATGAAGCCAGGTGATAACGGTTATGGAGTAGACGATGAAGAGAATTTTGCTACTTTAGAAACAGAAGAAAGCTTAGAGCGTATTCCAACAGAAGTCGGTTGTTATGACAATTATTATAAAGGTGTACGAGATAGTATATTAAATGGTGAGAAACTACCTGTAACAGCAAAAGAAGGTTTAGATGTTATTAAACTGATTCAATTAGCGATTGAAAGCAGTGAAAAAGGTAGAGTCATTTCTATAAAATAAAAAGACACGAAATTCGTGTCTTTTTATTAGGAATATGTGAATATGATTAATTATTTAGTTTAGTCGTTTATCATACATTAATTGGATTTGTATGCCATAAGGATCTTCAATAATACCATATGCTTCACTAAATATATTTTTTTCTAGCGGAGAGATTATTTTCACATGCTTATCGGAAATTAAATTATTATAAAATCTTTGTATTTCTTCTAAATTAGCGCTTTGAATGCAAAGTGACATGTTATTTCCAACGTTATAACGTTCATTAGTATTCATTGTATCTTCTGCTATCATTAGCTTTGTATTCCCAATTTGTAAAACAGAGTGAGCGATATGTTCTTTATTTTCACTTGTAATTTTAAAAGAACGATCTCTTTTCGCCAGTTCTTCATACGTAACAACCATTAATTTTTTGGCTTCTAAATTACGTGTATAAAAGTTAATTGCCTCCTTTGCTTGCCCATTCATTGAGAGAAAAATAGCTATTTCTAATGTCATAAATTTACAACTCCTTTATTAGTTAATAATTATAATATAGACTAAAAAGGTTTCAATACATGACACCTTTCGGGAGGTAAATATGAAAAAAACGGAACGAATAAATGATATGCTTATTTTCTTAAATAATAAAAGAAATTTTAATTTAAAAGATTTAATGGTTAGATATGATATTTCTAAAAGTACAGCTTTACGAGATATTCAATCATTGGAAGAAATAGGTGTACCCATATATTCTGAACTAGGTAGAAATGGAAGTTATAAAATTATAGAAAATAGTGTGTTATCGCCAATTTATTTTAGTGTGGATGAAATGTATGCGTTATACTTTTCGATTCTTACACTAAATGGATACAAGACAAAACCATTTAATATAGAAAGTATTGCGCTTGAAAATAAATTTAAACATGTACTACCTGATAATGTGAGTAAAAACATTTCGATTATGGAACGAACGCTTTCCTTTGAAGTAACAAATCATAGTAATTTTAGTCCGTTCTTAAAAGAAATTTTACAGGGGATTTTTGCTGAGCGAGTTTATTATTTAACATATTTAAAAAAAGATGAGGAGAAAGTATTGGTCGCCCAATTTATTCGAATCGAATCTAAATTTGGCCAGTGGTATGCTAAAATCTTTAATTTTGAGACAAATGGTGTTCAAATAATTAGATGTGATAAAATTCTTTCTATTGAGGAAACAAGCAACACGAATTCAAAAAATCTTGAAGAACTATTAAGTTATCTTACAAACTTTCACAGAAAACCTGATGCAATTGATTTTAGCGTCATTGTTAATCAAAAAGGAAAGGACATTTTTGATAAAGAGAATTATCCTTCCATGAGGATACAAAAAGAAAATGAAAATTATAGTATAACAGGCTATTTTAACAAGCAAGAAGTTGAGTTTATTTCAAGTTATTTTCTAAATTTTGGTGAAACGATTATTTCAATTCAGCCTGTGATGCTAAAAGAGTTAATCTATAATAAGGTGTTATCTATAAAGCAGCATTTAACTTCTTTAAGATAAAGTTAGTTTTAGTCATTTTTTGATATGAAAAAGCCCTTGCGATTTAAATATCCAAAGGGCTTTTTGATGATTTTATTTGTTCTTTAGAAAAATTACTTTTGTGGAACAGAAAGACCATAGAAGAACATCGTAACGATATCTTTTATATGTTTTTCCCGATCTCCTTCAAGAAGTTGTGCTCCAAATTCATCACCTAATTTTGTAAACATTTGAATGTAAAGTAACATCATTTCTTTAGTAAGGTGTGGATTAATTTCGTTTTTGCGCTGAGCTCGTTCTAATATTTCTAAATACCAGGGTAGGATTTTTTCATTTTGATAACTATAAATAAACTTACGGAGTTCTTCGTCCCTTTGCATCATTTGTAGTAACATATCAGGTTGAAATAATCCGCCAGTATTCATTTTTCTTACAATCATTTTTTGCATCATATCATGAAAAGGTAATTTTTCTTCTGCAAGCTCTTTATAATATTGAAATTCAGATATGATAAATTCTTGTATAAGCTCCCTAAATAACGCATCTTTACTTCCGAAATGATTATAAATTGTAACTTGAGAAACGTTTGCTTCTTTTGCGATATGTTCTATTTTCACTTCATTAAATCCACGTTCTGAAAATAATAAGAATGCTGCTTCTTTAATGGCACGCTTTTTCTTTTCTTTTACTCTTTCAAAGCCGTTCAATGCAATCACCTCACTTAAAATATACAAGAAAAAATAATGGAAAACAATAATTTTGAAATATAGACTGATAAATATTTCAAAAAGTTGTTGCGAATATGAAAGATGAGGAGTACAATAATTTTGAAATATCACATATTAAATATTTCAAAAAATGAGGTGGAATTATGATTTCAGTTCAAGATGTCACAAAACAGTTTTCGAATGGAAAAGGTTTGTTTCATATTACATTTGATGTAAAAGAGGGAGAAGTATTTGGTTATTTAGGACCGAATGGTGCCGGAAAATCAACGACGATTCGTAATTTAATGGGATTTATAAAACCGACAGCTGGTAAAGCGACAATTTTCGGATTAGATTGTTGGAATGAAGCAGCGAAAATTCAAAGGGAAGTTGGTTATCTACCGGGTGAAATTTCTTTTATTGAAGGAATGAACGGATTAGAGTTTTTAAAATTAATGCAAGGAATGCGTGGATTAAAGGATACGAAAAGACGAGATGAACTGATAGAGCGTCTGCAATTTGATGTGAAAACACCGATTCGCAAAATGTCTAAAGGAATGAAGCAAAAAGTAGGGATAGTCGCTGCATTTATGCACGATCCAGAGGTGTTAATTTTAGATGAACCAACATCTGGACTTGATCCACTTATGCAGCAAGTGTTTATAGATTTAATATTAGAGGAAAAGCAAAGAGGAAAAACAATTCTTATGTCTTCGCATATTTTCACTGAAATTGAGAGAACTTGTGACAGAGTAGCTATTATTAAAGATGGTCGACTCGTAACAGTTGAAAATATTCACGATTTACAAAGTATGAGAAGACAAGTGATAGATGTAACAGTATCATCACAAGAAGAGATTGAGTCTCTTACAAAGTGTAATTTGCAATTTGAAGCGGTAAAAGGCAGAGAGGCATCTATCATTGTACAAGGAAACTATCAAACTGTTTTACAAACACTTTCAAACTACAATGTAACGGCACTTCAAACGAGAGCGATGGATTTAGAACATTTATTTATGCATTATTACGATAAGAAAGAAGGGATAACGCATGAATAAGCAATTATTTTTAGCTAGTTTGAAAGAAACACAAAAAAGTATTTTGAGTTATGCGTCTGGTGCAGCTTTATATCTGTGGTTATTAATTTGGATATTCCCGTCAATGGTATCAGCGAAAGGGCTAAATGAATTAATAGGTGCCATGCCTGATAGTGTGAAAAAAATCGTTGGTATGGAAAGTCCGATTCAAAACGTAATGGATTTTCTAGCGGGCGAATACTATAGTTTATTGTTTATTATCATTTTAACAATTTTTTGCGTAACAGTTGCGACACATTTAATTGCTCGTCATGTAGATAAAGGAGCAATGGCATACATGCTAGCAACACCTGTATCTAGAGTGCAAATTGCGATTACACAAGCTGCTGTTCTCATATTGGGACTTCTGATTATTGTATCTGTTACGTATGTAGCTGGGTTAGTAGGTGCAGAATGGTTTTTACAAGATAATAACTTAAATAAAGAGTTATTTTTGAAGATAAATGTAGTCGGAGGGCTCATATTTTTAGTCGTTAGTGCGTATTCATTTTTCTTTTCTTGTATATGTAATGACGAAAGAAAAGCACTAAGTTATTCAGCGAGTTTAACTATCTTATTTTTCGTATTGGATATGGTAGGGAAGTTAAGTGATAAGTTAGAATGGATGAAAAACCTATCATTATTCACGCTGTTTCGTCCGAAAGAAATTGCTGAAGGATCATATAATATATGGCCGGTAAGCATAGGTTTAACTGCTGTAGCGCTTTGTATTTTTATCGTAGCGATTGTAGTATTTAGGAAGAGGGATTTACCGTTATAGAGTAGAAAGTCCACTGAGAAAGTGGGCTTTTTTTATTTGTAAATTTAAACTAGTATGTTTATTGCATCCTTATAAAGGATATTTATCTTTTTAATTACAAAAATATTCAAAAAAGTGAACCTTTTTCTAGGTTCATACGTCTAATACATGTAAAGTTAAATTGGAAGTGATGAAGTGAGGATGAAGCAGGAGGAGCGATTGTGAAAGTAATCCCTTTATATAAAATGGTTATAAAAGAAGAAACGGATGTTTCTTTAGCGAAAAAAGGTGATCATGAAGCCTTTATAGCGCTTATACATACAGAAAAAGTGAAGATGTATCGAATAGCAAAGGCGATGTTACGTGATGAGACAAATATAGAGGATGCGATACAGACAACAATTTTAAAAGCCTATGAAAATATAAAAAAATTAAAAAAAGAAGAATTTTTTCACACTTGGTTAATTCGAATACTAATAAATGAGTGTAACAATATTATTAGAGCGTATAAAAATGTAATTGTGACAGAAGAGAATGATTACAATATGAGTGCGTGTGATCAGTATGAAGATATAGATTTGTGTAATGCGATTCAATCGTTACATGAAGAATTAAGAGCTGTTACGGTGCTTTATTATTATGAAGATATGAATCAAGAGAGTATAGCAAAGCTGTTAGAAATACCGAAAGGAACAGTGAAATCAAGATTATCACGCGCGAGGGAACAACTACAAAAACGATTAAAGATGGAATAGGGGGTGTAAAGGATGGATAATGAAAAATTATTTGATGAGAAATTAAAAAAGAGAATCAAAGATGAAAATGTTATAGTACCTCCAGAGTTAAATGAAAAGATTAATGGTACGCTACATAATCTTAAGGTAAAAAAGAAGAGTTACAAAATTCATATGATGATAATTAGTGCAGCGGTTTGTATACTTTCAGTGGTATCTATGTCTGAGTTTTCTATACAAAGTTTTGCGCAAAATGGTGGAGTATTTGAATATGTAAAGAAAAAAGCGTTTTCTGATTATGAAAATGAAGAAGAAATAAAATCGAATGTACATTATCCAGATAAAGAAAAGATTCATCAAAAAATGCTAGATTCTATTGATTATTTTAAAAATATTTCAGGACAATTTGAGGAATATTCTAGCTCATCAAGAATTGCTACAACATATAAGTATGCGATTGATACGGAGAAACAAAGAGGTATCTCTTCGAAAGAAGATAAACTAGCCAAAAAACGAACAATTATATATAACGAGGGCAAGAAAAAAGAGTTTGATGATGAGAAGTATACCTATAAAGAGACAAAATGGAACCCGAAAGAAAGAAACAATGAACTATTAAAATTAAATCCTACGGAAAGGTTAGTGAGAAAATCAGATGAGAAAAAGAGATATGATGATGAATATGTAGGGCTAGCTAAATATAGTATTCAATCAGAATTCGCAGATTTATTAATTCGATATAAAGATTGGAATTATAAAGAAACGAAATATCTTGGATTAGATTGTTACAAAATTGAAGGAGTTATAAACATAGAGATGCCTGTTAGCACCTCTGAAGATTTAAGAGGGAAATTCGAAATGGTTGTGGAGAAAAATACAGGGATTATGTTGAAATTTCTTAGTTTTCAAGAAGGCTTGATTCAATATTCAGTTACGACTGAATGGATACAAATAGATAAGGGATTGAAAGAAAGTATGTTTCAAAAGGATAGCGCTAAATATGAAAAAATGAGAAACATATTGGATCAATAGAAACAGGAGGAGAGTAAATGGGGAATCATTCATCTTTAAGAGAAGAGAAAAATAAGCAAAAATATAAAAAGAAAAAGATAACAAGTTTACTACTGGCGGTATTACTATTTGGTGGAATTGGCTATGGAGCCTATGTATATATGAAAACTTCTAGTCTTGTACAAAAATCTAATTTGAATTTAGCACGAGGTGAAAAATCCAATTTACGTGAGAAATCTGTAAAGCCAATTGCAAATCATGTTTCACTTTTAATTATGGGAATTGATGAAAATCAAGAACGACAAAAGGAATATAATGGTGCATTTCATACAGATGCATTATTGTTAGCGACTTTTAATAAAGACGATAAAACAGTGAAATTAACAAGCATACCGCGTGATACATATACATATGTTCCAGTTGAAAAGAAAAAAGATAAAATAACCCATGCATATGGAAGTGGTTTCGTTAAAAATGGTAAAGATGGAGGACCGCAAGCTTCTGTGGAAGCGGTAGAAAAATTGTTACAGGTGCCTGTTGATTATTTTGTGAAATTTAATTTTGGTTCCTTTACTAAAATTGTTGATGGGTTAGATGGTATTGAAGTGGATGTCCCAGTTGAATTTACGGAGCAAAATAGTAAAGATGAACCTGATGCGATTCATTTGAAAAAAGGATTACAAAAATTAAATGGGGAAGAAGCACTTGCACTAGCAAGAACGCGCCATATTGATAGTGATGCAATGAGAGGACAGCGCCAACAACTTGTTATTGAAGCGATTTTAAGTAAATTAAAAAGTGTAGGATCGATTACGAAGCTAGAAAAAATAGTTGAGGCGGTTGATGGTGATTTTAAAACAAATTTAGTAATGGATGATATTTTATCTTTTTATAAATACGGTTTAAACGGTTCAGTTGAAAAAATACAATTAGCTGGTGATGATTTATACTTACCTAATGGCCCAAACGGGAAACGTGTATATTATTATAATCCTAATAAAAAAGATCTACAGAGTTTGAGTAATACTCTTAGAACACATCTAGGGTTAAGTGAAAAGCAAATTGAGGAGAATTAAAGCAGACGAAATGTCTGCTTTTTTATTTTTGTAGAAAAGATGTTTTTACATATATGCATTATTTATTAGCAATAATTAACCAGTATTCAAGCGGTAAATGAGATCGAAGTGATTAAAACAACGAATGTGTATGAATGCAAAATAAGGTTTGAACAACATATGGAATTTTTATGAATATTACTGTAAAAAAATAATTTTTTAAAAATTTTCAATAATAATACTTTACAAAAATTAAAAAATTAGTAGAATAAGAATTAGTAAGAATCGTCTGATAAATATATAGAGAAAAACAGAATTATCAGAAAATTCTTTAATAGCTATCGTTTAGAATTAGGGAGGGTACAGAAAATGAAAAAGAAAAAAATGAAAAAACTAACAGCAGTTGTAGTACCGGTTTTGGCAATGAGCATGGCACTAACAGCATGTTCTACATCAGGCGGAGATAAAAAGACAAGCACAAACTCAAGTGGAGATAGCAAGTCAGAGGGAAAATTAGCGGCAAAACAAGTGTTGAATCGAACAGTAAACCAAGAGATTCCAACGATGGATTCTTCTAAATCAACAGATACAGTATCTTCACAAATGCTAGGGAATACGATGGAAGGATTATATCGTCTTGATAAAGATAATAAACCTATTCCAGCTGCAGCAGAATCTAGCACGAAAAGTGAAGATGGTAAAAAATATACATTTAAACTACGTAAAGATGCAAAATGGTCAAATGGAGATCCAGTAACGGCGAAAGATTTCGTATATGCTTGGCAACGTCTATTAGATCCAAAAACAGCTGCTGAGTATGCATTTATCGCATTCCCGATTAAAAATGCAGAAGTAGTAAATAAAGGAGAAAAACCTGTAACTGAATTAGGAGTAAAAGCAGTAGATGATCTTACGCTTGAAGTTGAGTTAGAGCAAGCAGTACCGTACTTCTTAAACTTAGTAGCATTCCCATCATATTATCCATTAAACGAAAAGTTCGTTAAAGAAAAGGGCGAGAAGTTCGGTATAGAGTCTGATACAACAGTTTATAATGGACCGTTCGTTCTTAAAGATTGGAAGCATGAACAAGGATGGCAATTAAAGAAAAATGATCAATATTGGGATAAAAAGACTGTAAAACTTGAAGAAGTTAACTTCAGTGTTGTTAAAGAACCAGCAACTCTTATCAATTTATATGATAGCGGTCAAGTTGACTTTGCTTTATTAACTGGAGAGTTCGTAGATAAATACAGAAATAAGAAAGATGAATTCGGAACATATTCACAAGTGAGTACGTATTTCATTCGTATGAACCAAAAACGTGATGGACAAGATACACCATTAAAGAGTAAAAAGTTACGTGAAGCAATTGCACTATCAGTTGATAAAAAGAATTTAGCAAACGTAATTTTAAATGATGGATCAAAAGAAGCTGACTTCTTAGTACCAAAAGGTTTAGCAACTGGACCAGACGGTAAAGACTTCCAAGAAACGTTTAAAAATGGTTTAAAACCAAATGCTAAAAAAGCTGCTGCAGCTTGGGAAGAAGCGAAAAAAGAGCTAGGTAAAGACCAAGTTACAATTGAATTCTTAAACTACGATACTGGTAATGCGAAAAAAGTTGGCGAATATATTAAAGATCAGATTGAGAAAAACTTAAAAGGTGTAACAGTTAACATTAAACTTCAACCATTTAAGCAAAAACTAAAATTAGAAACTGAACAACAATATGATATTTCGTATGGCGGATGGAATCCGGATTATGCAGATCCAATGACGTTCTTAGATATGTTTGAGACTGGACATTCTCATAACCAAATGAGCTTCTCTGACCCTAAATATGACGGCATGGTGAAAAAAGCTGGAACGGAATTAATGAGCGATGCGAAAAAACGTTGGGAAGAGTTAGGAAAAGCTGAAAAAACATTACTTGAAGAAGATGTAGCGATTGTACCTTTATATCAACGAGGAGATTCTTATGTTTTACAACCAAATGTAAAGGGAGTAGTAAAACATAATATCAGTCCAGAATTTAGCTTTAAGTGGGCATATGTGACTGAAAAATAATAGAGTTGAAAAAGCATTTAAAAGTGGCTTAGCTACTTTTAAATGCTTTTTTTGTGAGCTTAAAATACTAATTTTTAGTGTGGTTAAATAGAGGAGAATAAGGTGTATAGTATGTACATATAGTAGATGGGGGATAAATCCTACTAAATTAAAAAAAACCAGGATATTTAAAAAACTATTTACAAATACGAAAAAAAGAGTAGAATAACATTAGTTATAATTTTCTGAAAAATAAATCTTTAGTAAGGGGTCTCTCAAGGGTTGGTAATGTACATATAATTAGGGAGGGTACAAAAATGAAGAGAAAAAAGATGAAAAAGTTAACGGCAGTTGTAGTACCAGTTTTAGCGATGAGTGTTGCATTGACAGCATGTTCTGGGTCAGGTGGGGAAAAGAAAACGACTACTACATCAAATAGTGGGGAAGAAAAAAAATCTGATATTAAATATGCAGCGAAACAAGTATTAAATCGTACGGAAAACCAAGAAATTCCGACGATGGATACTTCTAAATCTACTGATACATTAGGTTCGCAAATTTTAGGGAACACGATGGAAGGCCTATATCGCCTTGATAAAGATAATAAGCCAATTCCTGCTGCGGCAGAGTCTAGTACGAAAAGTGAAGATGGTAAAAAGTATACGTTTAAACTGCGAAAAGATGCAAAATGGTCAAATGGTGATCCTGTAACAGCGAAAGATTTCGTTTTTGCGTGGAAGCGCTTACTTGATAAGAATACTGCAGCAGAATATGCATTTATTGCTTACTATATTAAAAATGCAGAAGCGATTAATAAAGGAGAAAAACCTGTAACTGAATTAGGAGCGAAGGCGGTAGATGATTACACGCTAGAAGTAGAATTAGAAAAACCGGTACCGTATTTCTTAAATTTATTAGCATTCCCATCATACTATCCATTAAATGAAAAATTCGTAAAAGAAAAAGGTGATAAGTACGGTTTAGAAGCAGATACAACTGTGTATAATGGTCCATTCGTTATGTCTTCATGGAAACATGAACAAGGTTGGCAGCTGAAGAAAAATGATAAGTACTGGGATAAAAAGACTGTGAAATTAGAAGAAATTAACTATAGTGTAGTAAAAGAGGTTGCAACGAAAGTAAACTTATATGATACAGGATCAATTGATTTTACATTACTATCAGGAGAGTTTGTAGATAAATATAAATCGAACAAAGAAGAATATGGTGAGTATGCGGAATCAAGTACATTCTTCTTACGTTTAAATCAAAAACGTAACGGACAAGATACGCCTTTAAAGAGCAAAAAACTTCGTGAAGCAATTGCATTATCAGTTGATAAAAAAGGATTGGCAAATGTAATTTTAAATAATGGTTCAAAAGCAACAGATCAATTGGTTCCAAAAGGACTTGCGACAGGGCCAGATGGTAAAGATTATCAAGATACATTTAAAAATGGTCTGAAATATAATCCGAAAAAAGGAGCAGCAGCGTGGGAAGAAGCGAAAAAAGAACTTGGAAAAGATCAAGTTACAATTGAATTGCTAAGCTATGATGATGGAACTGCGAAAAAGATTGCTGACTATGTAAAAGATCAAATTGAGAAAAATTTAAAAGGTGTAACGATTAATACGAAAATTCAGCCGTTCAAACAAAAATTAAAATTAGAAACTGCGCAAGATTATGAAATTTCTTATGCAGGTTGGAGTCCAGACTATGCGGATCCAATGACATTTATTGATATGTTTGAATCGAAGAGCCCGTACAACCAAATGAGTTATTCAAATCCAAAATACGATGAAATGGTAGGAAAAGCAGGTAATGAATTAATGAGTGATGCGAAAAAACGCTGGGAAACGTTAGGGAAAGCTGAAAAATTATTCCTTGAAGAAGATGCAGGGTTAGTTCCTTTATATCAAACAGGAAGATCGTATGTAATGAAACCGAATGTAAAAGGAATTGTGAAACATAACATCAGTCCAGAATATAGCTTTAAGTGGGCGTATGTAACTGAGGATGGCGGAAAAAAATAAAGTGAAAGCATTTCAAAAGTGGCTGAGCTGCTTTTGAAATGCTTTTTAGTATGTATAAGGGAATAAATCTCGTTAGTCTATTGAGAATCGGGTAGGTAATTAGGAAGGTTCTATCGGAGGAATTTAGAGAGGTCAGTAAGTAGTAATACAGATGATAGTAAGAGACCTCATGCTAATAAGAAAAATATAGAACGTAGTAATAGAGTGGAATAAGGGGAGAGATGTTTACATATAGTAGACGGGGGATAATTCATATAGTAGTTAAAACAACAAGTTACTATAATAAAAAAATAAATATTTAGAAAATTCACAAAAATACTTTACAAAATTTAAAAAAACAGTAGAATATTAATTAATAAGAATTTTCTGATAACGAAAGTTAGTAGAGAATTTCTAAATGTTAATATCGTACATATAATTGGGGAGGGTACAAAAAAATGAAGAGAAAAAAGATGAAAAAATTGACAGCGGTCGTAGCACCAGTTTTAGTAATGAGTATGGCATTAACAGCTTGCTCTGGATCAGGAGATAAAGAGAAGGCAAGCACAACACCAAAAAGCGGTGAAAAAGAAGGCGGAAAGCTAGCGGCGAAGCAAGTGCTTAATTTAACAGAGTCTCAAGAGATTCCATCTATGGACTCTGCTAAAGCGACAGACCAAGTATCGTTTCTAGCTTTAAACAACGTAATGGAAGGTTTATATCGACTTGATAAAGATAATAAAGCAACACCAGGAGTTGCTGAATCATATAAAAAGAGTGATGATGGTAAAAAGTATACATTTACATTAAATAAAAATGCAAAATGGTCAAATGGAGACCCTGTAACAGCGAAGGATTTCGTGTTTGCTTGGAAACGTGCGGTAGATAAAAATACAGCAGCGGAATATGCATACATTATGTTTGATTTAAAGAACGCAAAAGCAATTAATGATGGGAAAGCACCACTTGATACGTTAGGTGTAAAAGCTGTAGATGATTACACATTAGAGGTAGAATTAGAAAATCCAGTTCCTTACTTTGTAGAATTAACTTCATTCGGAACATTCTATCCGTTAAATGAAAAATTCGTAAAAGAAAAAGGTGAAAAATTTGGTTTAGAAGCAGATACAACGTTATACAACGGACCATTTACATTAACAGACTGGAAACATGAAGAAGGATGGAAATTAAAGAAAAATGCACAATATTGGGATAATAAAACAGTTAAGTTAGATGAAATCAACTTTAACGTAGTAAAAGATAGCGGTACACGTGTAAACTTATATGAAAGCGGACAAATCGATCGTGCGGGACTTACATCTGAAATGGTTGACAAATATAAATCAAATCCAGACTTTTATACACAAAAAACACCATCAACGTTCTTCTTACGTTTAAACCAAAAACGTGGTGGGCAAGATACAGTATTAAAGAACAAAGATTTACGTTTAGCGATTGCAAAGGCATATGATAAAAAAGGCTTAACGAACGTTATTTTAAATGACGGATCTACACCAGCAGATTACTTAGTACCAAAAGAATTTGCTAAGAGTCCAGATGGAAAAGACTTCCGTAAAGAAAATGGAGATATTTTAAAAACAGATGTGAAAAAAGCAAAAGAGCATTGGGAAAAAGCGAAAAAAGAACTTGGAAAAGAGCAAGTAACGATTGAGCTATTAAACTACGATAGCGATAATGCGAAGAAAGTAGGAGAATTCTTAAAAGGAGAACTTGAGAAAAACTTACCAGGGTTAACAGTGAACTTGAAAAATCAACCGTTTAAACAAAAATTAAAATTAGAATCAGATTTAGATTATGATTTATCTTACGCTGGTTGGGGCCCTGACTACTTAGATCCAATGACATTCATTGATATGTTCGTTACAAATGGTCCTCATAACCAAACTGGATATTCAAATCCAAAATATGATGAAATTGTAGAAAAAGGTAAAGGCGAGCTATTAACGAAAACGAAAGAACGTTGGGATAGCTTACTAAAAGCTGAGAAAATATTACTTGATGATGCTGTAATTGCACCATTATATCAACGTGGTGATGCTATCGTTCAAAGACAGAAAGTAAAAGGTATTGTTCACCATCCGGTTGGTGGAGACTACAGCTATAAATGGGCATATATTACAGAGGATAAGTAAGATGAGGGGCGTACAATACGCCCTTTTTTCTATGCACTTTTCTTCCGTGCTCGAATATATAAAATAAAAAAGGGAGAATCCCATGAAACGAAACACATACATCGATTTCCTAGCTTATTACGGAATAGGAAGTGCTCATCCTGGTGGCTTTACGTTAACAAAACAATTGTTAGCACAACTGCCTTTTAAATATGGAGCGAATGTCCTTGAGATAGGTTGTGGTACGGGGAAAACAGCGGCGTATATGACAAGGGAATTTGGCTATAAAGTAACAACGGTTGAAAAGAATGAAATTATGATTCAAAAGGCAAAAGATAGATGGTTGTTTGAAGGGTTAGATATACAATTAATTGAAGGAAATGTAGAGCATTTACCGTGTTTGAATAACTCATTTGAGTTCGTACTTGGAGAATCAATCATCGCTTTTACAGACAAAGAAAGGGTTATCTCGGAGTGTTATCGTGTATTACAGCAGGACGGTAAGCTTGTTGTCATTGAAATGATTATTGATAGGCACATTGATAAGGGTGAGGAAGAAAAAATCGCCCAATTATATGGCATGAAAGAACTGTTAACTGAGAATGAGTGGGTACAATTATTTCAGAAAGCAAATTTTAAAAGAATTACAATTGCGGGTGGTGGCACGATTGCAGAAACAATCTCTGGCTATGTAGAAGAGCCAGAATGGAATGTATCCTCACATATTCCGAATGAGTTATATGAGGCGTGGGCACAGCATGAAAATGTACGGCTTATGTACCAACACATTTTAGGGCATCGTATTTTTATATGTGAAAAATAAAGAAAAAGAGTTGGCTAAAGGTAGCCAACTCTTTACTATGTTAAATGAAAAATAATGCAGCTAATGTAATTCCGAAGATGAAACCAAATCCGAGTTCAACACCCCAGCCACAACCGCCGCCTCCCCAGCCGCCGCAACCACAACTACTACAACCACGACCACCACATCCGCAGCTGCTGAATCCACCACCGCATCCGAATCCACAACTATCACACCTGCTAAGGCCTCCACAAAGGTCACAACCACCGTTTGCATAAGCGTCGTAGTATCCGAACCCTGAATCGAAAGATGAGCGCTGTTGCACCGGTTCGATCCATACAGAGTTTTGTGTCACATCGATTATTTTACCTAAATGTATACGGCCATCACGGTCTTCAATCCGAACAACTTTTCCGAAATAACGTTGGCATGTATCATAACATTTTTGTCTATGCATATTCTTTCCTCCTTCCGCATTACAGTAATACGATATGTAAGGGGGACAAGTGCGGCTTGTACGAATGCCCTATCTATCATAATTGTTATAGGAAAGGGGAAATATAAGAAGAGGATATATAAGGAGGAAAAGGCATGAAATCTACAGATCAGTTTCAGACATACGAAGTACCATGGGAAGATTTTATTGAAGCGTTACGAGAGGAAATGAAGAAGCAAGTAGGGACAGATATTATTGATACAGTAGTTTGCAATTTAGAAGATGGTTTTGAAGTGTATACATATGTGCAGGGGGATTTAGATTTTGAATATAAGGAAGCGCTTGAGAGAAAATACGGAAGTGATGCGAAGACACCTAATGTGTTAACGATAATGTTATTAGCTAGTATTTATAATACAAGTGAAGAGAATATACGCTTGCATGCGGATAATAAAGAGAATCCGATTGTTGAAGTGTATGTAAAGCAATGAAACACGCTGTGGAAGGCGTGTTTTTTATTTGTATGATAAAATGTTAGAAAATTGAGAAAGAAGGTGAAGGATTGGGAATTAAACATCTTAATTTAACAGTTACAGATGTAACAGCAGCTAGAGAGTTTTTAGAGAAGTATTTTGGTCTAACTTGTAGTGGAACAAGAGGGAATGCCTTTGCAGTTATGCGTGATAATGATGGATTTATACTAACTTTAATGAAAGGAAAAGAAGTTCAGTATCCAAGAACATTTCACGTAGGATTTCCACAAGAAAGTGAAGAACAAGTAGATAAGATAAATGAAAGATTGAAGGAAGATGGATTTTTGGTCGAGCCTCCTAAGCATGTCCATGCGTATACGTTTTACGTTGAAGCACCTGGTGGATTTACAATAGAAGTGATGTGTTAAGTCAAAAATCAAACTTTTTGTTATGTGTTTTTAAAATAAAAAGTAGGAAAAGTCTGTTTTAAGTGTGGAGCTTAAACAGGCTTTTTTACTTATAGTATCGGATAGAAAACGCTAGAAGGAATAATATTCAGTTCTTATAACTGTTTACATAATAAAATTATGCTGGGTTCGTTGTCCTAAAATACAAGTCATATATCTTGTTTCCTCTCATAAATTTAAACATAGGAATTTGTCTACAAAGGTGGCGAAGCCTCATCATGAAAATCCGAATTTGTGCCACGTTCATGTTGTTTCTATTTATATGTTTACCTTTATCAGCTTTTGCAAAAGGAGAGGAGGCAAAGGAAAGGGTCGTTTCACTTGTATATGACGATTCGGACAGCATGAGAAATAACGATCGCTGGAAATATGCCAATTATGCTTTGCAAAGTTTAGTTGCGCTATTGGATGAAAAAGATAAATTTTCTTACGTTCCAATGAGTAAGCCGAATGAGCCATTAAACATTTCGTTAACGAAGGATAAAAGGCAAACAGAAATTGAGGGAATTGGAGCATGGAAAACGTATTTAAATACTCCATTTAGCGCGGTAGAAACGGCGATGCAATCTATAAAAAAGGAAGCAGATATAGATGGAAAACGTGAATTTTGGCTTATTGTATTAACTGACGGGGCATTTAATGATTTAGAGAAAGATAAGGTTGGCGGAAAAGAACAAATTTTGCAGAAATTAGCCCAGTTTAAGAAAGAAATGGATGCAAAAAAGATATCGTTACATCCAGTCTTAATTACGATGGAAGAAGATTTAGGACAACAAGAAAAAGAACAACTAAATACGTTCAAGGAAATATGGAAGAAAGAGATAAATGGTGTTACGATGCCGTCAAGCGGAGAAGATGGCATTGTAAAAAGTGTAAATCAAGTGGCAGCATTAGTTGCAAATCGTGATCCATTCTCCTCTGTTGAATCGATTGTAAAAACGAAAGTAGTGGGGAAAAGAGTAGAGATTACAACACCGTTTCCGTTAAAGCGTATGACGCTTGTACGACAATCGCCTTCTCTGCCCGATTATCAGGTCACACAAATTTCTAAACCATTACAATTACAATCTTCTTTTTCCATACATGCACCAGGAGAAGCAAAGTTGTTCGGAAATATAGTTCATATAAGTACGGAAAATGAGGAAGTTATTAAACCAGGAACTTATACGATAGAAGTGGACCGAGATATTGAGAAAGAAGGGTTACAAGTACTAGTCGAACCGGCACTTAATTATACTGTTTCTACTTATGATAAAGAGGATAAGGATAGAAAAAATGTTGAGGAAATGTATGAAGGTGTGACAGCTGTTATTGAAGCAAGGCCTACGGAGTTGCCAGTTCAGTCTTCTTACTTTCAGGCAGAAGTAGAAATAGACGGAAAACAATATGCAATGAAGTGGAACGATAAAAGGCATGTGTTTTATTACGAAACGAAGCTTGGTAAAGGGTTAGTACGCGGGAAAGTTCATATGAATATAAAGGGGTTTTATAGACAGACGAAAGAATTTAAAATTGAAACAGCTGAGAAACCGAAATTATCACTTCAAACTGTTACAAAAGATTATGAAGAAAAAGTGACAAATTTAGAGAATAGTAAACCGTTTATTATACAACCACAGTTAGATGGTAAGCCGATGACAGAAGAGGCTGTAAAGAAACTATTAAAATCTACTGGTGTCACATCTAAACAATCAATCAACTATGAAATAAAGCAACATGGAAATCAAATCTATGTTTATCCTCGTCCCTATTACTCCGACACATTTAATTTTACAGATACCGGCACCGTAGAAGCTACCATCGTAATGCAGGATTCAAAGTTACAAGAAGTAAAGAAAAACATAACATTCCATATTCAAGATGCTCCGTTTTATGAAAAATATGCGCTTATTTTTAAGTTTGTCATTCCTATCACTTTATTACTGTTAGTAGTAGGAATCATTGTTTTAGGATGGATTGTTCGGCCAAGATTTCACCGGAAAGCACTACTGTATTATGAATGGGATCAAGAGGTAGCGAAAGATTGGCTATATCAATCTGAACCAGAATTACTTCGAAATAAATGGTGGAACCATTATTTTGGGATCCCATTTAGAGCAGAAAGAAAAACTGTGCAATCCGTTACATTTATAGCGAAGAAAGGTTCGAAATCTGTCTTTGTAGCGAAAGAATCACAAGTAGTTGGAATGATTATTGATGGAATGTTTATAACAGAGGATGAAGTAGGAATGGAACATAAGACACTATATCCAAATGAACTTTTACTAATTGATAGAGGATATGGTAAGGAGATTTACAAGTACGAATGTGAATAGTAGGTAGGGATAAGAAGGGGATGGAGTATTCATTCTCTTTCCCTTTTTTCAAACAAGCAAGAATAGGAAGGTGGTTCACATGACATTACAAGTTCCAACAATATTAATTGGTTTAGGTGGAATCGGTAGTACTGTGACGCATCAAATATATGAAAAACTGCCTGAAGAGCGCCGAAAAAAGGTAGCAATGCACGTATTTGATACAGATGTGAATACATTAAGTAAATTTGATCATATTCGAAAGTTTAAGACACAAACAAGTTCTAGTAAAACGCCTAGGGAGTATATTGCAGGAGATCCAACGATCCCAGAGTGGTTTCCGATGGATCCGACTATACTTGATAAGCCATTAACAGAAGGAGCAGGACAGTTACGCGTTATTTCACGTTTAGCGTTACGTGCTGCGATGAAAGAAGATAAATTGACGTCTTTTTGGCAAGAAATCGAGAAAATTTTTCCGGTTACAAGTGATCAAACGGAATATGGTGTGCGTGTCATTATAGTAACATCACTAGCAGGCGGAACAGGTTCAGGGATGTTTCTGCAAATTGCATTATATTTACGTGAAATGCTTCGGAAGAAATTGCAGCATCATAACATTTTAATACGCGGTGCGTTTTTAATGCCGGATGTTTTAGTAAAGACGAGAACAGTTAGCGCGAAAGAATTTGAAACGGTGCAAGCAAATGGCTATGCATCGTTAAAAGAATTACATGCTATTACGCTCGGTTCTACTGGAGAATTATCAAAACGCGGCGGTGTAACAATTGAATTAGAGTATCGCCCTGATCAAGTAGATGAAGACGGAAGAACGAATCATACAATTAAACAACATCATTTACCGTACAATTATTGTTTCTTATACGATTATGAAAACCTACATGGACACCATTTACACAATTTATCAGATTATATGGAACAGATGGCAAATACAATTTATTTACAGTTATTTAGCCCGATGTCCACAAGTCATTTTGCACAAGAAGACAATCAAATTCAGCAATTAGCAGAATCAAGCGGAAAAGGACGATATTGCGGGGCAGGAACGGCAAAACTCATTTATCCGTATGAGCATGTGTTAAAATATTGTGCTTTAAAATGGGCTGTGCAAGGTTTAGATGAATCGTGGCTTCATTTAGATCAACTGTTTCAAGAGAAGAAGCAAAGATATGACCAAGATGTAAAACGTGGGATGCAGCGTGAAAAGCCGGAGAGAGGTAAAAGTTATTTAGAGGACTTGGAACATCTTGCTACCCGTCCAGAGCAAGCTCATATTTTCTATAGACAAATGTACAATGAAACACGTGAAGGAGCAGAGGGTGGTAAGCTCGGAGTTGCGAAATCAAAACTGTTTTTAGAAGCTGTAGAAAGTTATGTACAACGAACGGTGCAAAAAGATGAGGAATTAAATCGTCTGCAACATGAGTGTAAAATTTCAGCTGCGAAACTGAAAATGATGGAACAAATGAAAGGTGAAGTGGCAAGAGTGGATCATGCGGTTCGTTTATATGCGTATGCGATTCCGAGCCGTGTACATGAACATGTAACGACACTTTTATATGACATGATTGAATCAGACCGCTTTTCACCAAGTGGTTCTGAAGGGCAGTCCTATCAATTAAATACATGGTTTTTAAAGAAAACAGATCCAGTTCACCCAGTAGCAGCACGTTTTATGTTATATGAAATTCGAAAGCAGTTAGTGGAAAAAATGAATCGACTACATGAAAATAATGAACAAAAGCGAAATGTAATTCAAAACTACGATAAAAAATTTAATGTGGGTAATATCGATGGAACGGTAACGGCTGTACGCCGAGTAGAAATTGCTCAACAACAAGGCTGGTTTGGAAAAATGATTAATAATCAGCAACGTTTATTCAAAAGAGAATTTGAAGACATTATAACGCAATATGTACACAAATTAAATGAATATCGAAAAGAAATGCTATTAGAACTTGTATATCAATCGCTATATCAAGCAGTTAATAAAATGATTCAATATTGGGAAAGATTTTTTGATAATTTACATGAAACACGTGAAAATTTACTGTTTGAAATCCAAAAGCGCAGTAAGGAATTTGAAGGGAAAACAAACCCGACGAATGTATATGTATTAGCTGAAGAACAGCTGCAAGAAAAGATATGGCAAGATATGCAGCAACATTTAAATTTAGGTGTACTACCGAAAGATATATCAGCGGAAATTTATATGAGTTTGTACGGGGAATATTGTCGTGATGCGAAAACAGAAGAGATTCAGTCGAAAAAGGTAGAGGATTTCTACCGAGAACATATACTGAGCTATTGTTATGACGAACTGCAAGTACGCTATCGTGATAAATTAGAACTGAATATCATTGAAGCGTTGCGAAAAGAAGCAGATTATAAGAAACGTGATCGCGATGAATACGTTCGTGAAAAAATTGAAGACCTGTTCCATTTAGCGAGTCCATTCGTTCCGAAAGTTGCTCATCATAGGGAATTACAATATTGGGGTATACATCCTTCTTTAAAGAAAGAGCTGCAAGAGGAATTAATTCAAGAAATGTTTAAAGAAAAAGATACAGTACATGAAGCCTTTTCGCCATTTGAAGTAATCTGTTATCGAGCGCATTACGGCTTATCGCTGCAAGATTTTCCTAAATTATCATCAGGACATATTTCAAACGGATTTATGAATGATAAAGGTGACTATTTCCAATCGTATTATCGCCGTGTAAATAAATTAAATAGTAAAAAATCTAGTTTAACGCCGCATTTAGATAAGTATTGGCACTTACCAGCCTTTATGCCAGATTTAAACGCGACTCAAACAAAATTAGATTATGATAAATGTAATCGTGCATTACTATACGCATATATGTATCGCTGGATTAGTTTAGTTGCTGTTGATGGACAATTTGTGTATCAATATAACGGTGTAGGACGTAGCTTTTTAATTCAGTCGATGGGGAAAAATATTTCAAGCGAAAGTTATAAATTACACAGAGCATTGCTTCATAATCCGTTTATTTATGAAAACATCTTGTCACGATTTGAAGAAGAGCAAGAAAAGGCGATGATACAAGGTGGACATTTATATACACATCCGTTCGTATTAGGAGCCCAAGATGTAAGATGGCTTAGAAAAGAACATGTCCACAATCTTTTAGATATGATTTTAATGTATGACCGTGAAGCGAAGTATGATCCGACATTAGAAGAAACATCAGATGAATTATTAAGACTATTCCTCGATGAAATCGAGTTGTATTTCCAGAACTATTACGGTACAGGTGCCGATATGGTGGCAAAGAAAGAGAAAGAAATGTTTATTAAACAATTGTGGGATCGCTCGCATGCAAAAGGATATGTAGATCCAAATAGCGCTCCGTATAAAAAATGGCAAAATTTATTAAGTGTTCAAGATGAAGAAGAAACGCCAAAAACGAATGTATAATGAATGAAAAGGGAATCCTTAAAAGTGGCAATACAACTTTAGAAAAGAGGGATTCTGATGCCGTTTTTAGGAAGTGTATATCAAATATTTGGGTTATATCCGGAACTTTATTATGGGATGATTTCAGCAGAGTTGCAAGAGGAAGCTCAGAAGGAGCATCTTGAAAATAGTAGTGCAGAAGCTGAAGTGGAAGAATAAAAAAAAGTGCAGATGAAAATCTGCACTTTTTTGTTAGTATTAAAATGGTGACATAACCTCAAATGAATTATTATTTTTGAATAATAATTCATTTGAGGTTATTATGATTTTCATTACATTGTATGTAATGAAAATTGTATGAAAATCAATGTAATAAAATGCATATGAATATTAAGGTGGAAAACAACAATGTTTTTGAGAAAATAATTATGTATAAAAATAACATTTGATACATAATCAGCCGATTATTTTTGAGTGATTTATTATTGACAATATAATTAATTGTATGATAAATTCAATCAGCATTCTTAATGGTTTTTTGGTATGGTTAATATTTTGAAAATTCAATACGGTATAAAGAGATTGATTTTTCTGTTTTTATTGAGACGGGTTACTAAGTCTATAGGGGAAGTGAACTATGTATATTTTTATTTTTAAAATAGAACAGTAATAAAGAATGTAACAAGTAAGAGATAAACTTGAAAAAGAGGTTTCAAAGAATGAGTCTTTTCATAAAGAAAGCAATGGATGAAGAAAAGAAAAAAGTATTGAATCAAACTTTAGGAGCGATTGATTTAACTCTTTTAGGTATTGGAGCAATTATTGGTACAGGTATTTTCGTATTAACTGGTATTGTAGCAGCGAAACATGCTGGTCCGGCGATTGTATTATCTTTTGTATTAGCGGCAATTATATGTGCATGTGTAGCTTTCTGTTATGCTGAATTTGCATCTACAGTTCCAGTTTCGGGAAGTGTATATTCATATACATATATGACACTAGGTGAGATTTTTGCATTTATAGTTGGCTGGTGTGTTATGCTGGAGTATTTATTAGCGACTTCTGCGGTTGCAGCAGGCTGGTCAGCATATTTTCAGTCATTGCTACTAGGTTTTAATATTCACATTCCTACGGTTTTTGCTTCGGCACCAGGAATGGGGAAGGGTGGAATCATTGATTTACCAGCAGTTCTTATTATTTTAGTTGTTACATTTTTATTAAGCCGTGGTGCAAAAGAAAGTGCACGAATTAATAATATAATGGTTATTATTAAACTGGCTGTTATTGTAGGATTTATTGTTGTAGGGACACAATATGTAAGACCAGAGAATTGGCAACCATTTCTACCGTTTGGTTTTCACGGTGTGGTAGGGGGCGCTGCTACTGTATTTTTTGCTTTTTTAGGATTTGATGCAGTTGCAACAGCCGCAGAGGAAGTGAAGCGTCCACAACGTAACGTGCCAATTGGGCTACTTGTTTCCTTGTTCATTTGTACCGTTCTATATGTAGGTGTTTCATTCGTGCTAACTGGAATGGTTCCGTTTACGGAATTAAATGTTGCTGATCCGGTTGCATATGCGTTGCGCACTGTAGGAGAAGATAGAATTGCTGGGTTGTTATCGGTGGGAGCGATAGCAGGGCTAACAACAGTTCTGTTAGTAGCTATGTTTGCATTTGTTCGTGTATCTTACTCGATGAGTCGAGATGGACTGTTACCAAAAAGACTTTCAAGTGTCCATAAACGTTTACAAACTCCATTTTTTAATACGTGGGTTACAGGTATACTAGCAGCTTTATTAGCGGGATTAGTGGATTTGAATTTATTAGCTAATTTAGTGAATATGGGAACGATAACAGCATTTGTGTTTGTATCTATAGCTGTCATTGTATTAAGAAAGACACATCCTAATATGAAGAGGCCATTCCGTGCCCCTCTAGTACCTTTTTTACCTATCGTTTCAATAGTAAGTTGTATATATTTGGCATTGAACCTTTCTAAGCTTACTTTAATTAGTTTTGTGGCATGGATTATAATAGGGGTTTTCATATATTTTGTATATGCTAAAAAACATAGTAATGTTAGAAATAGAAATAAAGTATAGTCCATTGAAATAATACTTGTAATGGAAATGAAAACACGCTACTTATTCATATAAGAACAAGTAGCGTGTTTTTTCTATTTAATAATCCCATTTTCTAAAATTTTAATAGTTGGTGCCACTTTCACATTAGCTTTTGAAAAGGCACTCGGCCAATCAACTTCGACTTGTTTCCATTCTTTATATTGAAACGCTCTCGCATAATCACCAAATCCGAATGGATCAAGTTGCTGTTTTTGAATGTTGTGGATTAAATCGTTCAAATCTTTGTTTAGTTGTTTTGTAATAAGAGAAGTTAATTTCTTTCTATCTTTGTCTATATCCATATTGAATGTAAGTTCAGAGACAGCAATTTTCAAATCCATTTTAACATGAAATTTGAAGTGGTTATCGCTATAATCTGTATGGATATCACGATCCATGCTAAGAACATTTATTGTTACGAAATCGCCGCCATCGGTATCTTTTAAATCACTATTACTTTCAACTGAAGTAGAAGGGATTTTCAATGTAAGCGAAACCGGTGTATTCGCTTTCTTTTGTAACAAAAGAAGAAGGGCGCTTTCATAACGATTTAATGACATTTTATAAATTCCGCGAGAAGTTAATAGCGCGGAACCAGTAACGATAACATCCTTTTTACCTTTTTTTATTTCTGAAATAGCAGGTGTTATACCTTTATTAAACGTTTGCCTGTGAAATTCATGGAATGTCGTAAAAACGGTCCGATTGTACAGTTTGTTCGTATTAATTAAATCTGTTAAATACTCGGGAAGGGCAGGCTTATCTTTAAAGTTATTATATATAACTGAAGAAATTGGACCGTCTACTGCAACCATGCGCATGTTTCCAGTGTTTTTAGGATCACGATACCAAACATCAAGGTAAGGCATAGCCCCTTCTTGTTTTAAAAAATTTGTGCTAAATAAAATGAGCTGTAACTTTTCTGTAGATACTAAACCGCCACTTGAACTATTAAACGTTGCTTTTGCTTCTCGAGGTGTACGTACTTTCGCTTCATGTGTTTCGTACTTTTTTTCTACGTCTTCATTAAAAATAGGATTTACGTGGTACACAATTAATTTTCCTTTTGCTTTTGCATCAAAGCCGTAAATTAATGAAATCGATTGTTTTTCTAAGTCGAGTCGATCTCCACAGCCTGTTAAAAAGGTTATGAGAAAGTAAAGTATAGTGAAATGAATAAAGCGCCTCATTTAAACTCTGCTCCTTTTCCAATGCTGATAAAGTGTCATGTATAAGAGAAATACGACCGGGAATAGAAAAACGATAAAATAACTTGCAGTTCCCCAAAATTCTCGCAACGCACTTATTTGGTAAGAGGAAGGGATATAAAAGAATAAGATGAAGATACACCCGAATAATAAACCATAAATAGGTAATGAACTCCTTTTTTTGTTAAGTAATTGATTGATTCCATCTGAAGCAGTAAAAATATAAGGAATGCAAGAATCAAAAATAATAAAGAGATAAAATGACAAAAAGATAATTTCAAATCGCTCAAGAAATGAGAAGTGAAATGGTGTAACGAGAGAAAGGGTAGGCCATAAAAACTTAGTTATACCATCTGGGCTAAAATAAAGGAAAGAAACGAACGTCACTTGCAGGTAAACGAATAAAGTAATCAAATTCGCAAGAACAATCCCTTTTTTTGCAGATGATTTATTACTGAGGTAAGGATAAAGGACGAATGCAAACTCAAATCCGAGAAAGGCAATAATAGTTGATTTTACTGTGTTGAAAACTGGTATCCATCCCTCTTTAAGGAGAGGAAGAAGATAGATCCAATGCCCATCTTTAAGTGGGATAAATAATAGTAATGGCATCCAGAGTGTAAATAAGACAGTAAAAACAGCATAGCGGCTAATAATAAGAACACCTTTACATGCGAGCATTACCATTGGAATAGATAATAGCATCATGATTAAAAACATTGGAGATCTAGGCAAAATCCAAATGTGAATAACGTATAAGAGGGAAAAAATTAAAGAAACCGCTGCAAGAACAGCATATAAAATCCAAAAAATCATTCCTACTCTTCCTAACCATTTTCCAAGATAACGAGTTAGCACATCAAGTAAATGGTAACCAGGATGCTTCTCCATGATTTTTACAATACATAGACTGACCCTATAATAATAGACATCCAGCCATCTGTATTCGCCCCTTGGGCCACTTCACGTGGCAGTGTAAGTACACCGAATCCTACTTGAACACCACTAATCGTTAAAATGTATTGAAATAAACTAATCTCCCTCTTTACACGCTTTGTCACTTATCTTCCTCCTTTTCTTCTATATCCGGTTGTCGATTTTCTTGTTTTAAGTTAAGGGATAGTGGTCGTTTCTTCATTAGTTTCCATGGCAAACGCACAAGAACGTCTTTTAAATCCGTAGCAAATGATGGAGAAAAAGGACTACCGTAAGGAACACCAAGTGAGTCCATAGAAAGAATATGGATGATGATAACTGACATTCCAACCATAATTCCAATGACTCCGAATAAAGAAGCGATTATCATCATTGGAAAGCGAAGAATCCGAACTCCTGCTGACATTTCCAGATTGGGAATGATAAAAGAAGCGACTGCGGTAATAGATACGACGATAACCATAACATTACTTACGATTCCTGCTTGAACTGCAGCTTGTCCAATAACAATCCCTCCTACGACGCCAATTGTTTGTCCGACGGGACCGGGAAGTCGAACTGCAGCTTCGCGTAGCATTTCAAGTACTAATTCCATCAAAAGTGCTTCTAATATAGGCGGAAAAGGAATTTTGGCTCGAGATTCTCCAATTGTTAACAATAATTTAAGTGGAATTACTTCATAATGAAAGGAAATCATAGCAATATAAAGAGCAGGAGCAAATATTGCAATAAATAGTCCAGTGAAACGAAGGAGTCGTATAAAAGATGGAATCATAGGTCTGAAGCTGTAATCATCTATCGTCTGAAAAAAGGATGAAAAGGTCATAGGTCCTATTAATACGCCTGGTGAGCGATCTACAATAACGGCAATTCGCCCATCTAGAATATGATGTGTTGTTGTGTCAGGACGTTCAGTTATTGATAATTGCGGAAAGAGAGTAAAGGAATTATCTTCAACAAATCCCTCTAATTCACCAGTAGTAAGAATCGCATCAACTTTTACTGACTCGATACGGGATGCCATTTCTTTTACGACATTTTCGTTCGCAACATCTGCTAGATAAAGCAAAAAAACCTTTGAAGTAGCTCGTTCACCAACAGTGAATTCCTTCACTTTCAATTCGCGATTTGGAATATATCGACGAATAAGTGCAAGGCTGTCGCTCGCTACTTCATTAAATCCTTCGTGTGAGCTTTTTATGGAGCTCTCTGTTGTAGGTTCTTCAATGCTCCTTTTTGGTGCCGCTTGCGTATCAAGCTCTAAAGCGGATAGTTGCCCGTTTATAAATAAAATACTTTTGCCGTGTAAAAGAGATTGTTCAATGTCTGTCCACTGTTGAACTTTTTTAATATTTCCGATAGAAACAGAGGCTTCCCAAAAATCGTCTTCATTCCACTCTTTAAATAAGAGAGGACGAAGAATGTTTACGTTAATAACAGTTTTGTCTACAAGTCCTTCCATATATATAAGTGCAGCTTCCTGTCCGTTTTTTAATGGAAAAGTGCGTGTTATTAATTCTGGAATACCGCTAAACAGTTTGGACAAGTGCTTTAAATTAAGGGAAAGGGAAGAAGAGATAGATTTATTTAATGTGTGATTAGCTTGCTCTTGGGTAGAAAAAGATTTTTCACCACGAATCCATTTATTAAAAGACCCCATTTGTTCGCTTACTCCTTGTTATGTTTTATATGGATTATTATGGATAGTTACAAGCTGACATATGCGTAGTTTAAATTTTATATTGTATATTTTTAACTTTAACGCTATAATTATAGTGTTAAAGATGGAATCGTGATATGACCTGTTATGAATCTATCGTTTTATTTATGAATAAATGGATTGGTATTTTAGCAAGATGTGCTAATAAACTACTCCACCATGATGATAGCGTGCCAAAAATGTGGTGCGTATATTTTCGTGGTGGAGTTTTTTTATTCTCAAAAAGGGGGAAAGACCATGAATGACAACATGGTTCATATTACAATTGACGGAAAAAAGTATACAGCGGAGCCTGGTTCGACGATATTGGGTGTTATTAATGAGAACGGGATTGAACATCCGCAAATTTGTTACGTGCCAGAAGTAGATCCTATTCAAACATGTGACACTTGTATTGTAGAAGTTGACGGAAAGTTAATGCGTTCTTGTTCGACGATAGCAACGGAAGGTATGAACATTGAACGTGCTTCTGTTCGCGCAAAAGAAGCACAAACAGAGGCGATGGATCGGTTACTAGAAAATCATTTATTATACTGTACAGTATGTGACAACAACAATGGGAACTGTAAACTGCATAATACAGCAGAATTAATGGAAATCGAACATCAAAAATATCCGTATGAACCGAAAGTAGATGTAAGTGAAGTTGATATGACGCATCCGTTTTATCGCTATGATCCTAATCAATGTATTGCATGCGGTCAATGCGTTGAGGTGTGTCAAAACTTACAAGTAAATGAAACGTTATCGATAGACTGGGAAGCGGAACGCCCACGAGTTATTTGGGATAAAGGAGTAAATATTAATGATTCTTCATGCGTTAGCTGTGGTCAATGTGTAACGATTTGTCCTTGTAACGCTTTAATGGAGAAAACGATGCTCGGTGAAGCTGGATTTATGACGGGATTAAAACCAGATATTCTTGAACCGATGGTAGATTTAATTAAAGAAGTTGAGCCTGGGTATAGCGGTATTTTTGCGGTATCAGAAGTGGAAGCGGCCATGCGTGATACTCGTACGAAGAAAACGAAAACAGTATGTACATTTTGTGGTGTAGGTTGTTCGTTTGAAGTGTGGACGAAGGGGCGTAAAATCCTTAAAGTACAGCCATCTTCAGATGCACCAGTTAATGCAATTTCCACTTGTGTAAAAGGGAAATTTGGTTGGGATTTCGTAAATTCTAAAGAACGAATAACAAAACCTTTAATCCGTAAAAATGGAACGTTTGTTGAATCTACATGGGAAGAAGCACTGAATGTAGTTGCAAATAAATTAGGCGCTATTAAAGAAGAGTACGGTAAAGGTTCTATTGGATTTATTTCTTCCTCTAAAATTACAAATGAAGACAATTATGTAATTCAAAAATTAGCTCGACAAGTATTTGGAACGAATAATATTGATAACTGCTCACGTTATTGCCAATCACCAGCAACGGATGGTTTGTTCCGTACAATTGGTATCGGCGGTGATGCCGGAACGATTAAAGATATTGCGCAATCTGGTCTTGTTATTATTGTGGGATGTAATCCGACAGAAGGTCATCCTGTTCTAGCTACACGTATTAAACGTGCACATAAATTACACGGACAAAAGTTAATTGTAGCTGATCTTCGTAAAACCGAAATGGCAGAGCGATCAGATGTCTTTATTAGTCCAAAACAAGGAACAGATCAAGTATGGTTAATGGCTGTTACGAAATATATGATCGATCAAGGTTGGCATGATCAGGAATTTATTAATGAGAATGTAAACTTCTTTGAAGATTTCAAAGAGAGCCTAGAAGAATATACACTTGAATATGCAGAAGAAGTAACAGGTATTTCAAAAGAAACACTTATTCAAATGGCTGAAATGATTCGTGATGCAGATGGTACATGTATCCTTTGGGGTATGGGGGTAACGCAAAATACAGGTGGTTCTGATACTTCCGCTGCAATTTCAAACTTACTTCTTGCAACAGGGAACTATCGTCGTCCAGGAGCAGGTGCATACCCACTTCGAGGTCACAATAACGTACAAGGTGCTTGTGATATGGGTACTTTACCAGGATGGCTTCCAGGATATCAGCACGTTACTAACGAAATGGAACGTGCGAAATTTGAAACTGCTTACGGAGTGAAAATTGATAGTGAACCAGGTCTTAATAATATTGAAATGCTTCACGCAATTGACGAAGGAAAAATGAAAGCAATGTATCTTGTCGGAGAAGATATGGCTCTTGTAGATTCTAATGCAAATCATGTACATGAAGTGTTATCTAGCCTTGATTTCTTCGTTGTGCAAGATGTTTTCCTTTCTAAAACTGCTCAATATGCAGATGTTGTATTACCAGCAGCGCCATCTCTTGAGAAAGAAGGTACTTTCACAAATACAGAGCGCCGTGTCCAAAGATTATATCAAGTTCTTCCTACGCTAGGAGACGCGAAACCAGACTGGTGGATCGTCCAGGAAGTTGCGAATAAACTAGGTGCAAACTGGAATTATAGCCACCCAAGTGAAATCTTTGCTGAAATGGCAAGTTTATCACCATTGTTCTCGCAAGCGAACTATGAAGTGCTTGAAGGATGGAACAGTTTCCATTGGGGAAGTTTTGATGGAACAAATACACCACTTCTGTTCCAAGATGGATTTAACTTCCCAGATAAAAAAGCTCGTTTTGCGATTGCTGACTGGGTACGTCCAGCTGAATTTCCAGCTGAGTTCGACCTTCACATTAACAACGGTCGTATGCTTGAGCATTTCCATGAAGGGAATATGACAAATAAATCAACAGGTATTCAAACGAAAGTACCTGGTGTTTTCGTTGAAATCTCTCCAGACCTTGCAAAAGAACGTGGCGTAAAAACAGGTTCGTTAGTTCGTCTTGTCTCTCCTTTTGGAGCATTAAAATTACGTGCACTCGTTACAGATCGTGTAAAAGCGAATGAGTTATATTTACCGATGAACTCTACAGATAACGAAACGGCAATTAATTTCTTAACAGGTCCTGCTGTGGATGTACGTACGAATACACCTGCGTATAAACAAACGAAAGTGCGTATGGAAGTGTTAGAAGTTGATGGCGAAAATCCGATGCCAAAAGCGAACCCACGCAATAAAAAACGTCACCCTCAAGCTGGCATTGAGGTACATCGTAAGTGGGCACGTCCAGGGTATGTGCATTTAACGGATAAGTAGGAGGAGAAAACTATGGCTGCACCTATAAAAATGATTCAAAAACAAGAATTAACTGAGGAAGAAATAAAACAGCAAAAATTAGATGATTTAAAGGAGCTTTTAACTAATAATGAAGAAGCTCTAAATCAGATGTTTAATATAGTAGGGGAATTAAATGACATTGGAATGCTAGAAGCTGCAAATTCTATGCTGAAAGCGAAAGAACCAATTGCAAAGATCGTTCTAGGTCAAGTAACTCGTGAGCCTGTTACAAATTTAATTAATAATATGATGGGTGCTGCAGGGGCGTTAACTGAACTTGACCCAGAACTTACGAAAAAGCTTATAGGTAGTTTATTAGTCGGGCTAGAAGAAGGTAATGAACATCTAGAAAGTAATAAAAAAGTAGGGGTATTCGATCTTATGAAAGTATTGAAAGACCCAGATATTAACCGTGCTATCGGGTTTGGGCTTCATTTCTTAAAAGGTATGGGGAAAGGGTTAAAAGACGAATAAACTTCATGAAGTGAACCTTTCCGCCTAAATATTTGTACGAAATAGTTTGGGCGGAAGGCTCATTTTGGTAAAATATATAATAAAGTAAAATGAGGCTTTTGGGAGGTATGATTGTATGTCAAAAAAAGTACATGAATTTAATGATATGATACGAAAACTTCGAAAAGAACTTTTCGGAAAAGGACCAGAACGAATTCATACTGTTTTTGCAGAAAATATGGCTATAGCGACTCTTTATGGAAACTTAACACCTACTGAAAAATTTATTTCAAGTACGATGGACGGTGCGGAAATGGTTCATATGGCTAGAACGAAAATGATTCAAGAGGTGTATGCTGTGAATTCACGTGAACATTTGGAGGAACTTGTTGGAGCGAAATTAGTGAATTTGTTTTCAGATATGAAAGTAGAAGAAGATATTGCAGTTTCTGTATTTGTTTTTGATAAAAATATAACGTGAGAGAAGGATACTGATCGTGAAACCGATACAGGTAGAAAGAGAAATCTTTCGTTATGAACAAGGAGCATTTAAACATATAGAGGACAGCATTGTAACAGAGTTTCCTGTCACCATTAAAATGAACGGACAGGAGTTTGTTACAATGGTTAGTACTCCAGAATATATAGAAGATATGGTAATAGGCTTCTTAGCGTCTGAAGGAATCATTCGGAAGTATGAAGATATTGATAGTGTATGGGTGCAGGAGAAAGAAGGATTTGTGCATGTAACAACGACAAAAGTAAATCCGTATTATGAACAAATGCAAAATAAACGCTATATTACGTCTTGTTGTGGTATGAGTAGGCAAGGGTTTGTTTTTGCAAATGATGCACTAAGTGCAAAAAAAATGAAGGGTGTCCATGTACAGGTTGCTGCAGAGGATTGTTTTCGGTTAATGAAAGAAATGCAGCAATCTGCGGATACGTTTCATCATACTGGTGGGGTTCATAATGCAGCTTTATGTGATGTGAATGGTATTATTTTAAGTCGAATGGATATTGGTAGGCATAATGCATTAGACAAAATTTACGGTTATTGTTTAAGAAACGATATTTCTATAAAAGATAAAATCATTGTTTTTAGTGGTCGTATTTCTTCGGAAATATTATTGAAAGTTGCAAAAATCGGTTGTGAAATTATACTATCAAAATCAGCTCCAACTGAGTTAGCTTTGCAACTAGCGGAAGATTTAGGTATTACGACAATAGGATTTATTCGTAATCACTCCTTAAATGTATATACCCATCCAGAACGTGTTTTAAATATAAAATAAAAGTGAGGCAATGAAGATGAAATCAGTTACATTAGACAAGTTGCAACGTCCGTTAAAGGATTTACGCATTTCAGTTACTGATCGCTGTAATTTTCGCTGTCGATATTGTATGCCAGAAGAAATATTTGGTCCTGATTACTCGTTTTTGTCTAATGATAAAATTTTATCTTTTGATGAAATTGAAAGGATAACACGTATTTTCGTTTCTTTAGGTGTGAGAAAATTACGGATTACGGGCGGAGAACCGTTACTTCGAAGAGGGCTTCCAAAGCTTATTGAGCGCCTTAATAAAATTGATGGTGTAGAAGATATCGGTTTAACAACCAATGGATCGTTACTTAAAAAGTTTGCTCCTGATTTATATAAGGCGGGACTATCACGTGTAACAGTTAGCTTAGATTCCTTAGAAGAAGAGCGGTTTTTCTATTTAAATGGTAATAGGAGCAAAGTGCAAAGGGTTCTGGAAGGAATACAGGCTGCAGCTGAAGTTGGAATGAAAATTAAAATAAACATGGTCGTTCAAAAGGGAAAAAACGAACAGGACATTTTGCAGATGGCGCAATATTTTAAGGAAAATAAGCATATTCTTCGTTTTATTGAGTATATGGATGTTGGAAATTATAATGGTTGGGATTTAAAAGAGGTCGTCTCTAAACAAGAAATAGTAGATACGATTCATCAAGTTATGCCGTTAGAACGGATAGAAGCAAATTATTCTGGTGAAGTGGCTACTAGGTATCGTTATATAGGAAGCGATGAGGAAATAGGTATTATTTCATCAGTAACAGATTCTTTTTGCTCATCATGTACGAGAGCTCGTATTTCTGCAGAAGGAAAATTATATACTTGCTTATTTGCTTCTAAAGGAAATGATTTAAGAGAATTGCTTCGTTCTGAACATACAGATGAGGACATTACAGATGTAGTACGCGATATATGGAATAATAGGGAAGATCGTTATTCAGATGAACGCTTAAATCATACAAATAAGAAAACAATACCTAAAATTGAAATGTCACATATCGGTGGTTAATATATAAAGCTAGCTTCATAGTGAAAAATGGAAAATTTACAAGAGTTGTGGATTTTCTATTTTATAGTAAAAGTGATGATTGATATCTCTGTAAAAGATGTGCAGAGAAATTAAGCAGCATTCAAAAACCTTTATTTTGAGGAGGTTTTTTGAAGCTGCTTTTTTATTTGGAGAAAATGGAGGAATGGGTAATGGCATTTCATAAGCCGGAACAAATTGCTGAGCTTGTCATTGAGGCCGGTGTTCAAAAAGTAAGACAGACATTGCCAGCGATGCTTATTCTCGGTTTTTTAGGAGGAGCGTTTATTGCGATAGGTTTTTTACTTAACATTCGAGTTTTAGGGAATTTACCTGAGCGCTGGGGAAGTCTAGTGAATGTTTTAGGAGGAGCAGTATTTCCTGTTGGACTCATGCTCGTAGTATTAGCAGGAGGAGAATTAATTACGGGAAATATGATGTCACTGTCTATGGCGCTTTATGCAAAGAAAATTACATTGATAAGCGTACTGAATAACTGGGTTTGGATTACTCTCATGAATTTTATTGGGGCAATTTTCGTTGCGTATTGCTTTGGGCATCTTGGCGGATTAACAGAGGGAGAGTATTTAAATAAAACGGTAGCGATAGCGGAAGGGAAGTTACATGAATCATTTGGGAGAACTTTAATTTTAGCAATTGGTTGTAATTGGCTCGTTTGTCTTGCTCTTTGGCTCGCTTACGGGACGAGTGATTTTGTCGGAAAAATCATCGGAATTTGGATTCCAATTATGGCATTTGTAGTGATTGGATTTCAGCAAGTAGTAGCAAATATGTTTGTCATTTCCGCTGTTATTTTTGCTGGTCATCTAACGTGGATGGATTTGGCTAAAAATTTTGTTCCTGTTTTTATCGGAAATGTAATTGGAGGAGCTGGGTTTGTTGGTTTTGCTTACTTTGCTTGTTATCAGAAACAACATTCTAATATGAAATAGAGTTCTTGAGAGGAAGGGTATGTAATGGCTGATCGGTATTCACGACAACAGTTGTTCAAACCAATTGGGAGTAAAGGACAAGAAAAAATTCGAAATAAACATGTGTTAATTGTAGGGGCAGGCGCATTAGGAAGTGCAAGTGCCGAAAGTTTCGTACGTGCAGGTGTTGGCAAGTTGACGATTATTGATCGTGACTACGTTGAATGGAGTAATTTACAAAGGCAACAATTGTACTCTGAACAAAATGCGAGAGAGAAAATGCCGAAAGCAATTGCTGCAAAAAATCGGCTAGAACAAATTAATTCGGAAGTACAAATACATGCTTTCGTAATGGATGCAACTTCAGAAAATATGGAAGGTCTATTAAAAAATGTAGATGTAATCATTGATGCAACAGATAATTTTGATATTCGATTTGTAATAAATGATTTATCACAAAAACATAATATTCCGTGGGTATATGGTTCTTGCGTTGGATCGTATGGTATGAGTTATACAATTATTCCACAAGAGACACCGTGTTTACATTGTATGCTTAAAAATATTCCTGTTACAGGTGTGACATGTGATACCGCTGGAATTATTAGCCCTACTGTTCAAATCGTCGCAGCATATCAAGTGGCAGAAGCACTCAAAATTTTAGTGGAAGATTTCTCAGCAATTAGAAAAACATTTTTCATGTTTGATATATGGAGTAATCAAAATCATTTTATAAAATTAGGGAAAATAAAAACAGACGCTTGTCTCTCATGCGGTTCAAATCGAACTTATCCTTATTTATCATACGAAAATCAAACGAAAGCAGCTGTTTTATGCGGAAGAAATACAGTTCAAATTAGAACAGTAGACAATAGGAAATACAATTTTGATGATATAGAAAAAGTATTACAAAAACTGGGGAAAGTAGATCGGAATCCGTATTTACTATCTTGCCAATTCGATGATTACCGCGTGGTTGTTTTTCGAGATGGTCGTGTTTTTATTCATGGTACAAATGATATTTCGAAAGCGAAACAACTATATTATCGCGTATTCGGTTAATAGAGAGGGTGTCAACAATGGAAAGAAGAGTGCCAATTACGGTTGAAGAAGCTGTTCGTAAAGTGATGGGATTTGCTGATAAAGGCTTAAAGGAGCTATTACCAATTGAATTAGCTTATGGACGTATATTAGCAGAGGATTTAGTAGCTGACCATGATGTACCGTCATTTAATCGTTCGCCATATGACGGATTTGCTATTCGAGCAGAAGATACTAATTTAGCAAGTTATGAAACGCCAATTGTATTTGAAGTAGTGGGTGAAATTGGTGCAGGATCGCTATTCCATGAGAAAGTAGCTCCGTTTCAAGCAGTTCGAATTATGACGGGAGCACAAATTCCGAATGGGTGTGATGCGGTTGTTATGTTAGAGCTGACTCGTCAATATGAGAAGAATGGCAACAATTATATGGAAGTGAAGCGATCATTCAAAAAGGGCGACAATATTTCTTTTCAAGGTGAAGATGCTCGTAAAGGAACGGTTCTTGCAAAGAAAGGATCGTACATTAATCCAGGTATTTCAGCTCTTCTTGCTACATTCGGTTATAGTGAAGTACCAGTTGCGAGAAAGCCTGTAATTGGACTGTTAGCGACTGGGAGTGAATTACTGGATGTCAATGATTCATTACAGCCAGGGAAAATCCGAAACAGTAATACGTACATGATATTGTCTCAAATTCGAAGAGCGGGCGGAAGAGTAAAATATTTTGGGAAGTTTAGTGATGATTTTAATACGTGTTTTACAGCTGTGAAAGAAGCGCTTGGCCAAGTAGATATGTTAATTACAACGGGCGGTGTATCAGTAGGAGATTATGATTATTTACCAGCTATTTACGAAAAGTTAGGTGCATCTGTTCTTTTTAATAAAGTTGCAATGCGACCAGGAAGTGTTACGACTGTAGCACAATTAAATGGCAAGTTATTATTTGGTTTATCAGGAAATCCATCAGCTTGTTACGTAGGGTTTGAATTATTCGTAAGACCGTGTATTCGGACGTATATGTTTAGTGAAAAAGTACATTTAAAAAGAGAAAAAGCGTTATTAGGAGAAGATTTTCTAAAACCGAATCCATTTACAAGATTTGTACGAGCAAAATTGCAATATGATGAGGGGAAATTAATCGCTTATCCATCAGGGTTTGATAAATCTAGCTCAGTTTCTTCATTGGCAAAATCCAACGCGTTTATCGTATTGCCGGGCGGGACAAGAGGATATAAAAAAGATATGTTTGTCGATGTTCTTTTATTAGAAGATAACGAAGGTAGTGAATGGCCTTGGACATTTCATAAAGTGAGAGGTGGTTTTAATGGAACAAGTGCTATTTGAGATTGTAGATAATCCGATTTTAGTTGAAGAAGTAACGAATAAAGTCGCAAGAAGAGAAGCAGGTGCGATTACAACATTTATTGGTACGGTGAGAGAATTAACAAAAGGAAAACGAACGCTACATTTAGAGTATGAAGCATATAAACCGATGGCAGTAAAACAACTTATGAGAATTGGAGAAGAAATTTGTGAAAGATGGCCGGATACAAAAGTAGCAATTACGCACCGTGTAGGGCGGCTAGAAATAATGGATATTGCGGTAGTCATTGCAGTTTCATCACCGCATCGTAAAGTAGCTTATGAAGCGAATGAGTACGCGATTGAACGTATAAAACGAATTGTTCCAATTTGGAAAAAAGAATTTTGGGAAGATGGAACGATGTGGATTGGAGATCAACTTGAAAATACACCATATCCAGAAGGAAAACCAAAGAAGGAAGAATGAGAAAATGATTATAATTTTATTGTTTGCAAATTTGCGTGAGGAAGTTGGATCGGATCGATTAGTGATTTCAGAAAAGCAAGAAATGACAGTGCAACAATTAAAAGAATGGCTTAAAGCCAGCTATTGTTTACAATCGTTGGATAAAGTGATGGTCGCTGTTAACGAAGAGTTTGTAATGAATGAAGAGATGATAAAAGCTGGAGATATAGTCGCATTAATCCCGCCTGTTAGCGGTGGATGATAAGTTTTTTCACCAGATGAAGCGCCAAGAAAATGTTGTATATAAATTAGAATAAGAGAAGGGATGAGTTCTATGCTTACTCAAGAACAAATAATGAATGCATTAAAACATGTAGAGGATCCAGAGTTACACAAAAGTGTTGTAGAATTAAATATGGTTAGAAATATACAAATGAACGGAACAAAGGTTAAACTTGAAGTAGTACTAACAATCCAAGGTTGTCCGTTAAAAGCAAAAATTCAGCAAGATATTGAAGAATCACTTCACGCAATTGGTGCCTCTAAAGTGGAGGTAACATTTGGTTCTATGACACAAGAAGAACGTACAGCTTTAACAGAGAAATTAAAGAAAAATACTAGAACAGAAACTGGTATGCCGAGCATGCTTCGCCCGGATTCAGGAGTACGTTTTATTACTGTAACGAGTGGAAAAGGCGGAGTTGGAAAATCAACGGTGACAATTAATCTTGCAACTGCACTAGCGCGTATGGGCAAAAAAGTGGGGATACTAGATGCAGATATATATGGTTTTAGTATTCCAGCTATGATGGAAACGAATAAGAAACCAACGATGATTGATCAAACGGCAATTCCAGTCATTAGTCACGGTGTTAAAATCATGTCGATGGGATTTTTTACAGAAGGAAATAACCCAGTTATGTGGCGCGGACCGATGCTAAATAAATGGATTCAAAATTTTCTTGCGAATACGCACTGGGGAGAATTAGATTATTTATTACTTGATTTACCACCAGGTACAGGAGATGTTGCGATCGATGTTGCAGCGATGATTCCGCAAGCGAAAGAAATAATTGTTACAACTCCGCACAATGTAGCTTCATTCGTTGCTTCAAGAGTCGGTGTAATGGCAAAACATACGAAGCATGAGATTTTAGGTATTGTGGAAAATATGGCTTATTATGAAGAACAAGATGGATCGAAAAATTATCTCTTCGGAAAAGGCGGCGGCGAAATGCTTGCAGAACAATTGCAAACAGAAGTAATTGCTCAAATACCTTTTGCGAAACGTGAAGAAAATAATGGTTCATCTGTATATGATGAAGATTCTCTTGTTGGAGAAGTGTTTACATCGTTAGCTGAGGATATTATTTATAGAGGATAGAGGGGGAAGTTTAGTATGGCATGTAACATTGATCATTCTATTGAAGATGTGATGAATAAGCTTGAAAGTCAAAAGAGTTTTTTATCAGAAGAGATTTTTAAAGGGTTAAAAAATTTTTTACAAGGTAATCACTCACAAGAAATATTAAATGATGTATTTCATCTTTTAAAAAAGTATGACTTAGTAAGTGAAGAAGAAAGAGAGACGAGAAATAATCAATTATTGTTGATTATAAAATAAGTATACTTTGGCTTTTGTTTTGTAACAGGAGGGGTAAATGGAATGGATATGAAAAAGATGATTGAAATGATAGAAGCAACAAAAGTGACTAAAGAAGAATTATCAATTTCTACTTTACATCAAGAGCTTGTGAAGTTATATAGTCAAAAAAATGTTGCTCATTATACCGAGTTATTAAAGTATATTTTATCATTATCCGTGCAGCTCAACCTACATCTTGTATTGAAATATTTTGGCGTGCGACCGGTTGTTGCGACAGATGAGCGTATGCAATTTCAAGAGATATTTAAATGCTTAGCTAAGAAAGATGAGAATGGGGAATGGTTTCTAAATTTTGTTTCTTTATATGTAGGGCTAATTGTAGTTCTTCGTTTTGATGAGAAAGTGATTGAGAGCAATTTTTTTGATGATATGGTAGTGGATGAATGTAATGAAATATAGGATTCTGCTCATAACATTTTTCTATATTAAATGCTTTAACTGCGATTTTAGTTGGTTATGTAAATATGAAGGTAACTAATTAAGAAAAAGGAATGAAACTAGTTGGATAAAAAGAGTTCTTCAGTTGTTTCCGTCGTTTTTTCGTGTTACCATTAAGCGAATTTTTCATAAGGAGAGAAAGCGATGAAATGGATTTATTTTCTTATTATTAACATTATAGCTTTTAGCCTTATGGGGCTTGATAAACGAAAAGCGAAGAAGAAACAGTGGAGAACGCCAGAAAGTACGTTGTTTTTATCAGCGGCAGTTGGGGGAGCAGTTGGAACTTGGATTGGCATGTATATGTTTCATCATAAAACTCATAAAAAGAAATTTGTTTTCGGCATACCGTTACTTGTTGTAATAACGGTATGTTTATTATTCGTTGTATGAGAAATGTCGAAAGAAATGCAGATTGATTATTGGTAAAGTGAGCATGTGAGACCGTATAATGGAGAAAAAATGAGAAGAGGAGAAAAAGGAAGATGGGGAGTCAATCAGCAGAGCAAAAAAAAGGGATACTATATGCGGCTGGTGCTTACACGATGTGGGGAATCCTACCGATTTATTGGAAATGGGTTGAGGAAGTTCCAGCAGATGAAATATTAGCACACCGCATCGTTTGGGCGTTTGTTTTTATGTTACTCGTATTAGGTGTTACGAAGAGGTTTCGCCAGTTTATTGGGGAATTTGTGAATCTTTTTAAACGACCTAAATTATTAATGTCATTAACAATAGCTTCAGTCTTGATTAGTGGAAACTGGTTTGTTTACATATGGGCCGTTAATCATAATCATGTTATTGAAGCGAGTCTTGGCTATTATATTAATCCGCTTATTAGTATTTTACTTGGTACAGTCGTTTTAAAGGAAAAGTTAAACTTCTGGCAATATGTTGCAGTTGGTTTAGCTGGAGTGGGGGTTATCATTTTAACAGTACGTTTCGGGGCTATCCCGTGGGTTTCTTTATCACTTGCCCTTTCATTTGGATTATACGGATTAACGAAAAAATTGTTAAACTATGATGCGACAATTGGACTTACGATGGAAACGATGTTAGTAACGCCGTTTGCGATTATTTATCTAGTAATGACAGGAGTACATGGTTTCGGCTCATTTGGCTCTATCTCAATGTTATCGACATTACTATTAATAGGAGCGGGTATTGTTACAGCTCTACCACTTTTTTATTTTGCAAAAGGAGCCCAACTTATTCCGCTTTATATGGTAGGTTTTTTACAATATATTGCACCAACAATTAGCTTAATTTTAGGTGTATTCGTATTTGGTGAACATTTCACATCTACTCATATGATTGCATTTTTCTGTATATGGGTTGCATTATTTGTATTCTCGGTAGCGAAGACTAAGTTTTTAGTGCAGAAACAACCGAAATTTATAAAAAATAAATCAGCAAAAGTATCATAATGCGTAGTATTTTCTACGCATTTTTCTTTATACTGATACTATATAGGATTTCCATTATAGCTAGTAAGGAGCTGAGAACATGGAAACAATTTTACATAATGATCCGCTTATGGCAGCTGTAATTTCATGGTTTTTAGCACAATTAACGAAAGTAGTCTTTAAATTAGTTAAAACAGGTGAATTTGATTTTGCAAAGTTTTTTGCTTCAGGTGGGATGCCAAGTTCTCATGCTTCAACAGTTACAGCGCTTGCTACAGGAGTTGGAGTAGTGGAAGGTGTGGAAAGCTCGATGTTTGCGGTTGCTACTATTTTTGCCATTATTGTTATGTATGATGCTTCAGGAGTAAGGCTTGCAGTAAGTAAACAAGCAAAAATATTGAATGACTTTTTTCACGGTAGAGAAACAGAATATAAGAAGTTAAATGAACTTGTTGGGCATACACCGTATGAAGTAGTAGTCGGTGCTTTATTAGGAATTATTGTCGGAGTAGGGTATTGTTTATGAGCAGAACATTTTATATGTTCTGCTTTTCTTTGTTTTTATACATATTCAGCTACCTTTTTGAATATCGTTATACGGATTTCGAAAGGGTGGGTGAGTAACTTGTTATTATATGAAAAAGTGTATGAAGAAATAGCGAGAAGAACAACTGCACTTCAAACAATGCAACGGCAAGATGGTACGTGGCGGTTTTGTTTTGAGGGAGCGCCATTAACAGATTGTCATATGATTTTTTTATTAAAATTATTAGGTAGAGATAAAGAGATAGAACCGTTTGTAAAAAGATTAGCATCACTCCAAACAAATGAAGGAACATGGAAATTGTATGAAGATGAGGTGGGTGGTAATTTATCTGCTACAATTCAATCTTATGCTGCCTTACTTGCATCGGAAAAATATACAAAAGAAGATGCGAATATGAAGCGAGCGGAAATGTTTATAAATGAGCGCGGTGGGGTAGCGCGTGCTCATTTTATGACGAAGTTTTTATTAGCGATTCATGGAGAATATGAATATCCTTCTCTCTTTCATTTGCCAACACCAATTATGTTTCTGCAGAATGATTCCCCTCTCAGTATATTTGAACTGAGTAGCTCAGCACGTATTCATTTAATTCCGATGATGTTGTGTTTAAATAAAAGATTTCGAGTAGGGAAAAAGTTATTGCCAAATTTAAATCACATTGCAGGCGGGGGCGGAGAATGGTTTCGGGAGGATCGGTCTCCAGTTTTTCAAACGTTAGTAAGTGACGTGAAGAAAATTATAACGTATCCACTTTCTTTGCATCATAAAGGATATGAGGAAGTAGAACGTTTTATGAAAGGGCGTATTGATGAAAATGGAACATTATATAGCTACGCAACTGCCTCGTTTTATATGATTTATGCTTTACTTGCATTAGGACATTCTATTCAATCACCAATTATTGAGAAGGCTATAATGGGAATTACATCTTATATATGGAAGATGGAGAGAGGGAGCCATTTGCAAAACTCTCCGTCAACTATATGGGATACAGCTTTACTCAGTTATGCTTTGCAAGAAGCTCAAGTTCCGAAAGTAAGTAAAGTGATTCAAAATGCATCAGCGTATTTACTAAGAAAACAGCAAACGAAGAAAGTAGATTGGAGTGTACATGCACCGGATCTCTTCCCAGGTGGTTGGGGCTTTTCGGATGTGAATACGACGATTCCAGATATTGATGATACAACTGCTGTGTTAAGAGCGTTGGCGCGAAGTAGAGGGAACGAAAATGTAGATAATGCTTGGAAGCGAGCGGTTAATTGGGTTAAAGGATTGCAAAATAATGATGGTGGTTGGGGAGCTTTTGAAAAAGGGGTAACGAGCCGTATATTAGCAAATTTACCAATCGAGAATGCAAGTGATATGATTACAGATCCTTCTACACCAGATATTACAGGAAGAGTGCTAGAATTTTTTGGGACGTATACGCAAAATGAATTGCCCGAGAAACAAAAACAAAGTGCGATAAATTGGTTAATGAATGTACAGGAAGAAAATGGATCGTGGTATGGGAAATGGGGAATTTGTTATATATATGGTACGTGGGCAGTGTTGACTGGTTTACGGTCACTAGGAATACCATCTAGCGATTCATCATTGAAACGAGCCGTTTTATGGCTTGAACATATACAGCATGAAGATGGTGGCTGGGGAGAATCTTGCCAAAGTAGTGTGGAAAAAAGATTTGTTACTTTGCCATTTAGTACACCATCCCAAACAGCATGGGCGTTAGATGCCCTCATTTCTTACTATGATAAAGAAACGCCAGTTATTCGAAAAGGTATTTCATATTTGCTCTCCAACCCTTATATAAATGAAAAATATCCTACTGGAACAGGTTTACCAGGTGGGTTTTATATTCGTTATCATAGTTATGCTCATATATATCCGTTGCTTACTTTGGCTCATTATGCAAAAAAATATAGAAAATAAACCGAGAGATGTCTCTCGGTTTATTTTGTTGGGTAGTAGGTCCCTTTTGAAAAGAATAAGGTTGTGATGTACCTTATTTTTCGGTTGATTGGCGCTTTTGACGTGCATCAGCGGCATTTGCACGTGCGTTTGCTTCTAAGTCATTGTGGTCAGCGAGTTCGCGAGAGAACTCAACATCAATGCCATCAGTTGTTTTGCTTTGTTTGAAATTTTTTTTATTCATTCGACACAATCTCCTTGCAATTTATCCCGCATAACGGGTAGTAAAACTCCCACCTTAAAACTCAGATGGAACAAAGAAGCTAGGTGGGAGATTAAATGCCCGATTGGTGAGGGCTGATAATCAGTGGGGGATGAACAAACTTCCCACTAATTAAAGTTTCACTTTATGCGACGTTGCAAAGTTAGTTTGACACAAATAGACTTTTTTATACAAAGAGGAGTTGGAAAGTAAAAAGCCGAAATATACAGTATAAGTAATAGAAATGGGGGATAGGAATGGAGTTTTTAAATGGGAAAACAGCTGTTGTAACAGGAGCTGCACAGGGAATTGGAAAAGAGATTGCAAGGGTTTATGCAAAGCTAGGGGCGAAAGTATTAATTAGCGATGTAAATGAAGAGACGCTACAAAAAACGACACGTGAGTTATCAGATGAAGGATATGAAGTGTGCTCATATCGATGTGATGTGAGTAATCAAAATGAAGCAAAGTCGTTAATTGAATATGCGGTTCAAAAATTTGGTACATTACATATTTTGGTGAATAATGCTGGAATTACAAGAGACGCAATGTTACATAAAATGGAGAAATCTGCTTGGGAACAAGTATTACAAGTGAATTTAACTGGAGTTTTTTATTGTATGCAACCAGCGCTTCTTTATATGAGACAACAAGGATATGGAAGAATTATTAATATTTCTTCTATAAGTAGAGAGGGGAATATTGGACAGGCAAATTATGCTGCAACGAAAGCTGGAGTTGTAGGATTAACGAAAACAGCAGCGAAAGAAGTTGGAAGTTTCGGTATTACTTGTAATGCGATTTGTCCGGGGTTTATGGATACAGATATGACCAAAACGATACCAGATAAAGTGAAAGAAAAGATGGTTGGCGCTATTCCAGTTGGTAGAATTGGAACGCCAGAAGATATTGCGAACGCAGCAGCCTTTTTAGCATCAGAATACGCATCTTATATTACAGGTGAAGTATTAAATGTGAGCGGAGGACTGCAAATTTAAAGGAATACATAATGAAAAGAACCTGACCGGATAGGTCAGGTTCTTTTCATTAATTTAAGTTAAGCCAAACGCTCTTTACTTCTGTATAGTTATTTAATGCATAAGATCCCATTTCACGGCCAAGACCAGATTGTTTAAATCCTCCAAATGGAGATGCTGCATCAAAAACGTTATAACAGTTTACCCACACTGTACCTGCACGTACTTTGCTTGCAACATAGTGTGCTGTTTTAACATTTTCTGTCCATACACCAGCCGCTAAGCCGAATTGTGATTTATTTGCACGTTCAATTACTTCATCAATATCGTTAAATGGTATTGCAGAAATAACTGGACCGAAAATTTCTTCTTTTGCGATCGTCATTTCATCATTTACGTCAGCGAATACTGTAGGAGAAACGAAGTAGCCTTGATCGAATGGATTACTTCCTCCGCAAAGTACTTCAGCGCCTTCTTCAATCCCTTTTTCAATGTAGCCCATTACACGTTTTTGTTGTTCTTCAGAAACGAGAGGACCAATTGTTGTTTCAGGGTTAAGACCGACACCTTGATTTAGTTTTTTAGAATAGAGGACGAGATCAGCCATGACATTATCATACATTTTCTTCGGAACAAATAAGCGTGATCCAGCAGAGCATACTTGTCCTTGGTTAAACATAACACCAGAAAGTGCACCAGGAATCGCGCGAGATAAATCAGCATCCGGCAAGATGATATTTGGTGATTTACCGCCTAACTCAAGTGTAACGCGTTTTAATGATTCGGATGCTTGTCGCATAATTTGTTTACCGACAGGAGTAGAACCGGTAAATGCAATTTTATCAACGAGTGGATGATTAACGAGAGCTTGTCCAGCTGATTCACCGAATCCAGGTACGATATTAATAACACCTTTCGGGAATCCAGCTTCTTCAATTAATTCAGCTAAGTATAGAGCAGATAGTGGAGTTTGTTCTGCAGGTTTTAAAACGATTGTACATCCTGTAGCAAGCGCTGCTCCCATTTTCCACATTGCCATAAGAAGCGGGAAGTTCCAAGGAATAATTTGACCAACGACACCAACAGCTTCATGGCGTGTATAGTTAAAGTAATCACCGGAAACAGGAATTGTTTGACCAACGATTTTCGTAGCCCAGCCAGCGTAATAGCGCATATGCTCAATTGCAAGTGGGATGTCTGCTGCCATTGTTTCACGGATTGGCTTTCCGTTATCTAATGTTTCGAGCTGTGCGAGCTCTTCTTTATGTTCTTCCATTAAATCAGCTAACTTGTACATGAGACGGCTTCGCTCAGCAGTGCTCATACGAGACCAAGGACCTTCGTCAAAAGCCATACGAGCTGCGACTACAGCTTTATGAATATCTTCGCGACCAGCTTCAGAAACGACGGCAAGTGTTTCACCAGTTGCTGGGTTAGGTGTTTTAAATGTTTTACCGGAAGCGCTTTCAATGAAAGATCCATTCACATATAACTTTTTTGTACCTTGAAGAAACTTCTCTACCTTTTCATGAAGATTTACAGCTAGTTGACTCATTGTATAACCCCCTTGAAAATATAATGTAAACGCAGTACGAGACGGCGCTTATTCCGAAATCAAGGATGTGGAAACTAGATGGAAAGCCTCTAATTAAAATCATAATTAAGAAATACTGAAAATTCAAATTTCATTTGTGTTACAATTGTAAAAAATATGTAATGTAAGAGAATCTTCTATATGATTATAAAAAAATCCTGCTTGTTTTTGCTTTCTAGTAGGAAAAACTAGAAGAACAATGGTACAATAATACATCGTGAGAGGAGGGGTAAAAATGAAAGATTATCATGATGATCCACGCTTTCGAATAGCCCATAGAGAAGCGTTAATTGGTCTTGGACTTGCTATTATTAATTTTATAATTTGGTACGGATTTGCTTATGGGCTTGGTAGTAAAAATCCGAATGAATATACATATGTATTAGGTTTTCCCGCATGGTTTTTTTATAGCTGTATCGTTGGATTTATCGTTATGGTTATTTTACTTAGTTTAGTTGTTCGTTTTGTATTTCAAGATATTTCACTCGATGAGGAAGAAAAAAGTGAGGAATAATAGATGAATTGGTATGTAATCATTCCAATGATAATTTCGTTTATCGTTGTATTTTTAATTGGTGTATATGCTTCAAGACGCGTGCAAGCAACTGCTCATAATAAATTTTTGCAAGAATATTTTCTTGGTGGGCGTGAGCTAGGCGGTTTATTATTAGCGATGACAATGATTGCTACGTACGGTAGTGCAAGTAGCTTTATTGGTGGCCCTGGTATTGCTTACAATATGGGTCTTGGATGGGTACTGTTATCTGCGATTCAAGTTGTAACAGGGTATATCGTTTTAACGGTTATCGGTAAAAAGTTTGCAATTATCGCTAGGAAGATGGAAGCAATTACTCTTATCGATTATTTAAAAGGGAGATACAATAATAAAGCAGTTGTTATACTTTCTGCGTTATGTATTATTATCTTTTTATTTTCAGCGACAGTAGCCCAGTGGGTCGGTGGTGGACGATTAATCGAGTCACTAACGGGGCTATCGTATACAACAGCACTATTTTTATTTACTTTTTCTGTACTTGTGTACGTATTAATTGGTGGATTTCGTGCAGTTGCTCTATCAGATACATTATTAGGAATCATTATGTTAGTTGGAACAACAATCATTTTAATTGCTACTGTCATTGCTGGTGGTGGAATTGAAAAGATTATGCAGGAACTTGTTCAAATTAATCCAAAGTTAATTACACCATTCGGAGCAGATGGCAGTTTAACGAAATCATATGTTACATCATTTTGGATTTTAATTGGAATTGGCGTTGTCGGTTTACCGCAAATTAGCGTGCGTGCCATGTCTTATAAAAATTCAAAAGCGATGCACCAAGCTTTAATAATTGGAACCGTTGTCGTTGGCACAATTATGATCGGTATGCATTTAACAGGTGTATTTGCAAGAGTAGTACTTCCAGGTATAACGGTACCAGATAAAGTAATGCCGCTACTTGCGATGGAAGTGTTGCCACCTTGGTTAGCTGGAGTTTTCTTAGCTGCACCGATGGCAGCGATTATGTCTACAGTAAACTCTTTATTATTACTTGTAAGCTCGTCAATTATTAAAGATATATACGTAAATTACATAAATAAAGATGCAGCAGACAGTACGATAAAAAAAGGAAGTTTGTGGATTACGGGTATTGTAGGACTACTCGTTTATGCAGCGGCAATTAAACCACCAGATTTTTTAATATGGCTAAATTTATTTTCTTTCGGTGGATTAGAAGCAGCATTCATTTGGCCAATCGTATTAGGGTTATATTGGAGGAAAGGAAATGCTACAGGAGCGCTTGCGTCTATTTTAGTTGGGGTAGGCTCATATATGTGTATTCATCTTTTCTATCCAAATCCGTTCGGTATACATACAGTTGTCTTCCCGATTTGTTTTGCGTTTATCGCTTACATCATTGGAAGTATGAGTGCTGTAAAAAAAACAGTATAGGTTAGCTGAAGAAACGTAGTCCTTATAAGACTGCGTTTTTTTGTGTGAATTTGTTCATTTTTTATTCTGTATATCCACGGTTATTCATAAATTAATAACAACTGAGGGGATGGAGTTGAGGTCGATGAAAAAAGTATTATTTTTAGGAGACCCAGGCATTGATGACTCTTTAGCAATTATGTATGGATTGTTGCATCCTGATATTGATATTGTTGGTGTAGTAACGGGATATGGAAATGTAACACAAGAAAAGGCGACAAGTAATGCCGCATATTTATTGCAAATGGCAGGACGGGAAGATATACCTGTTATTAATGGTGCGAAAATTCCTTTATCCGGAGATATTACGACGTATTATCCAGAAATTCATGGGACAGACGGTTTAGGGCCAATTAAACCTCCAAAAACTTTTTCACCAAATATAAAGCCTTTTTGTACATTTTTTGATCTTCTTGAAAAATATAAAGGAGAATTAATAATAGTCGATGCTGGTAGATCAACAACATTAGCGACAGCATTTATTTTAGAAAAGCCGATGATGAAGTATGTGAAAGAATATTATATAATGGGCGGTGCTTTCTTAATGCCTGGCAATGTAACACCAGTCGCAGAGGCGAATTTTCATGGTGATCCCATTGCGTCACAATTAGTTATGCAAAATGCCAAAAATGTAACATTAGTGCCACTTAACGTTACATCTGAAGCAATTATTACACCGGAAATGGTAAAATATATTACGAAACACTCTAAAACGAGTTTTAATAAGTTAATCGAGCCGATATTTACGTACTATTATAAAGCTTATAGAAAGTTAAATCCGAAAATAAAAGGAAGTCCAGTACATGACGTCGTTACAATGATGGTTGCGGCAAATCCATCCCTTTTAGATTATGTATATCGTCGTGTCGATGTAGATACAGTTGGAATTGCAAAAGGAGAGAGTATTGCTGATTTTCGGCCTCAACCTGATGCAAAAGCATTAAAAAATTGGGTGCGAATTGGTTGGTCGTTACATTATAAAAAGTTTCTTGAGGATTTTGTGAAATTTATGACGTAGACATAATAGGAGCATACAAGTTAAAATAATGGAGATGGTTATTTAAATGACCATCTCCATTATTTTGTTTTTAAATGATAAATAGAGAAGAGTTACACAATAGGAGAGGAATTTTACTTGAAAAAAACTATAGTATGCGCAGTAATTGTGGGTATTTTTGTTTTGCTAATATCGGGTAACTTTTTAGTGAAAAAAGTGTGGAGTTCAAATAATGATGATGCACAGTATATTGCATCTTTTATTGAAGAACATAAAGATGAAAAAAATAGTGCGCTTCTAGTAAAGAGAAATGATAAAGTTGTTTATTCTGTAAACCCAAATGTTGTATTGCCAGTTGCTAGTACGATGAAATTAATTGTGGCGCTTGAATATACGAAACAAGTTACTGAAGGGAAAATTGATTCTTCTAGTTTCGTGTCGATTAATGATGTGAATCGTTATTATGTGCCGAATACAGATGGTGGTGCACAAGATAGATGGCAAAAGTATTTGGAGAAGACGGGCAAGATAACTGAAGGAGCGGTTTCTTTAGAAGAAGTGGCAAAAGGAATGGTTAAGTTTAGTTCGAATGCAAATGCTGAATACTTAATGGAATTGTTAGGATTAGATAACATCAATCGAAATTTACAAAGTTTATCACTTCCTGCACATCAACCACTATTTCCAATCGTTTCATCTTTGTATATCCCGGGATATTTGCATAAAGAATTACATGTTCCAAAATATAAAATAGAGAAAAAGTTAAAAGAAATGTCTCAAGAGCAATATCGTGAATATGCGATGATTATTCATGAACGCTTAAAGAAGAAGGGACCATTATTACAGAAGGAAATTCCGCTTTATTTAGAGGAACGTTACGACAAAATTTGGTCAGATAGATTACCAGCAGCTTCTGCAAATGATTATATGGTATTACTTCAAAAGGCAAACCATAAAGGTGGCTTGACAGAGGCTGAAGAAAAAGTGTGGGCAAATATCGTTGAAACAGACATGAGTGCCAAGAAATACCGTAAAACATTCAGACATGCGGGGCAAAAGAATGGTTACACACCATGGACGGTTACAAAAGCAGTTTATGCTATGGATAAACGTGGAAACTGTACAGAAATTGTGTTTTTGGCGAATAATTTAAATGAAGACGATAGTGCAGAAATACGGAAACATTTAGCAAACTTGCATTTCCAAGTGTTGCAAAGTGATAAGTATGATGCGACTTTTATTAAATAAACTCGGTGCAGAGAGCACCGAGTTTATTTTTATGTACAAGCACTTTTTTTCTATCTCTGGGTATGATGGGTAGTAATACTTAGGTGAGAGGGGAAAAGGTGATGAAACAAAGTAAAGAAGAGTTTATAAAGAGTGAAGGCGCTGATTTCCCTGGGAAAACATATGTGGATTGTGTATTACAACATGTATTTGATTTTCAACGAAATTACTTATTGAAAGATATGTTTCAAGTGCATAAAGCACATATTACGATGCTGACGGAAGAAAATTTAATGAAAAAGGAAGAAGCTAAAGTTATATTACACGCATTAAAAAAGGTAGAGGGAATTCCAGAAGAGCAATTGCTCTATACAGAGCAGCATGAAGATCTCTTTTTTTTAGTCGAACATTTAATTTCTCAAGAAGCGAAATGCGATTTTGTAAGTAATATGCATATTGGTAGAAGTAGAAATGATATGGGCGTAACGATGTATCGCATGAGTTTAAGGCGATATGTATTACGATTAATAGAACATCATTTGTTATTGCAAGAAAGTGTACTGCAACTTGCTGCTGATCATAAGGAAACGATCATGCCAGCTTATACACATACACAACCAGCACAGCCAACAACATTTGGTCATTATACGTTAGCAATTTATGATACGATGCAAAGAGATTTAGAACGAATGAAAAAAACGTACCAGCTTTTAAATCAGTCTCCAATGGGGGCGGCTGCACTCTCTACAACAAGTTTCCCGATTAAACGAGAACGAGTTGCTCATCTACTTGGATTTACAAATGTAATTGAGAACTCATATGATGCTGTTGCTGGAGCGGATTATTTATTAGAAGTTAGCTCGCTACTTATGGTAATGATGACGAATACGAGTAGATGGATTCATGACTTTTTGTTGTTAGCAACGAAAGAATATGACGGTATTACTGTTGCAAAGTCATATGTACAAATCAGTAGTATTATGCCGCAAAAACGAAACCCGGTTTCAATTGAACATGCTCGTGCAATTACGAGTAGTGCTTTAGGAGAAGCATTTACAGTATTTCAAATGATTCATAATACACCATTTGGTGATATTGTCGATACGGAAGATGACTTGCAGCCATATTTATATAAAGGGATTGAAAAGGCAATTCGTGTTTTTTGTATGATGAATGCAGTGATCCGAACGATGAAAGTAGAAGAAGAAACGTTAAAAAGTCGTTCCTATAAACATGCAATAACGATAACGGATTTCGCCGATGTTTTAACAAAAAACTATGAAATTCCATTTCGGCATGCTCATCATGCAGCAAGTGCTATTGCAAATATGTCATTGGAGCAGAAAAAAGAACTACATGAATTACACTTCAAAGAGGTAAATATGTACTTGCAAGAACATTTTAAAATAAATTTATTAGAAAAAGAGTGGAAAGAAATTATATCGCCAGAAGCTTTTATTCAAAAAAGAAATGTATACGGTGGACCGAGTAAAAAAGAGATGGAGCGCATGATCAAAAATCGAAAAGAGTCATTTCAAAAAGAAGAAGATGTATTTGAAAAGGAAAAACAGAGAATTTTACAAGCTGAAAATGCTTTGAATACATTAGCTTTGAATATTATTGAATCGTAAAAGAGGGATTTGATGAATTAATCGCCAATACTTAATTAAACTATGAATAGAGAGAAGAGATTGTCGATGATTCAATTACATGTATATGAAGAGATTTTTCATTTTAAAGAAGATGTTACACCATTTCTAGAAAAGAATGAGCAGGAAAACAATCTCATATTAGGTGTATTACAAATGGTCCAAGAACCGATATTTATGGGGATAGCGAAACAAGGAGAAGAAATTGCGGTTGTATTTCTGCAAACAGAAGAGAAGAAACAAATCATTGTTGCAACTTCTGAAATTGCGGGAGTAACTATTGAGGAACTTGCAAAAGAATTAACGAAAGTATATCCGGATATTCCTGGATTGATCGGTAATAAGAAAATTGTACAGAAATTAGCGGAAGAGATTGCCGTATTAGAAAATAAAAAAACGAATGTTGCAATGGAGCAAGGTGTGTATGAGCTGAACAGAGTAAAGAAGAAGTGTAATGCGAATGGACTTTTCCGAGCGGTAAATAATGATGAATTACCATTAATAGAACAGTGGATATATCAATTTTGTGAAGACGTAAAGCTTCCTACTACGAAAGAAGAAGCAAAACAAACTGCGTATACATTAATAACTACAAATCGACTGTTTGGTTTGGAAGTGGATGGGAAACTCGTTTCTGTAGCTGCAAAAACGAGACCAACTAAAAATAATATAACAGTCAATTTCGTATATACGCCGAAAGAAGCAAGGAAAAAAGGGTATGCATCTCATTGTGTAGCAGCACTTAGTCAACGTATGTTAGATGAAGGCTACCAGACGACTACGTTATATACTGATCTAGCGAATCCGACATCTAATAAAATTTATCAAGAAATTGGTTATGAACAAATTGCGGAATCTGTGCTCATATTTTTAGAGAAGTAAAACAAAAAGGCGTGCTATTTTAGCACGCCTTTTTGTTATTCATCAATTCTAATAACCTCGCCTTGAGGGAATTCCTCAGTTTCTAGTAAGTTACGAATAGCTTTCGCAACATATTCAGGTGATAATAGCTTTCCTTCTTCTTTTAATGCAATGAAGCGGTCTAAATTTGTGAAGTCTTCTTTAGCTGTTTCACGAATTTGTGCTTGCATATTTGTATCAACAACACCGGGGGCAAAAGCGACGATTTTTACTGGATATTCTTTTTCCCATTCTTCAGTTGCTACGCATTGTGTAAACATATTTACACCAGCTTTCGTCGTACAATAAGCGCCCCATCCGAAATAAGGATTTTTTCCTGCACCAGATGAAATATTTATAACGCGTTTATCTACTTTCCATTCTTTCGTATGTTTCATAAACGTAGATGTAAGAATCATAGGTGCAAGTAAATTAATGTGAACGTTCGTAATGAATTGTTCACTTTCTGCTTTTTCAATCGGCTTCATAGGTGCAACTGTACCTGCATTATTAATTAAATGAATAGAGGATACATTGTCTTCTTTAATGGATGAAATGATTTCTTTAAAGTTAGTTTCTAAGTTATGTACATCTTGAAGATCTAAGGAATGAAAAATGCAATTGCTGTTATATTGCTCTGCAAGTTTAGTAAGTTCTTTATTTTCTCTTCTAGAAATAGAGATGACAGTTGTACTTTCTTCTAACAACTGAGTGGCAATAGCCTCACCTAAACCTTGTGAAGTTCCTGTTATGATAACGTAGCGCATAGTTTTATAAACTCCTCTCGTATGTGCGGAATTTTGTTGGACAACGTACATTGCATAGTTTGTCTACATTTTATAGTATAGAGCACTTTTTACTATAAATGAAATGAGATGATTGTGTGCCTTTTATAAACCGTTTTACAACAACAGTACCTGGTGCCGTCACGTTCACTGGGAACACGTTAGGGCTTAGCCCTACATCACCTGCGCCAGGTAATATTTTTGGTACACTTGCTGTATTTACTACGGTAAATACAGCGCTGCAAGTACCAGGGTTCCCAGCAGGAACGACGGATGAATGGCAATTGAATTCTTCAAGTGCAATTTTAAATCTTCCGGCGGGGAGTAGTGTACTATATGCAGAGTTAGTTTGGGCTGGTACTTTTCGGACTGATACGGAAGATGTTTTACCATTTTTAAATGATGATATTACATTTACAACACCATCAGGGACGTTTGCTGTTACGCCAGATCCCGCTACCGCGCAGCAAGGTTCAGTAGGAAATCAGTTTTATTATGCTCGCTCTGCTAATGTAACCAATCTTGTTAGTGCAGGTGGGGCAGGCACATATACAACAGGTGCTGTGCCCGCTGCAAGAACTTCAGCTGATCCAACAATCAGTCGTTCAGCTGGCTGGACGCTTGAGGTTGTATATCAAAATGCAAGTTTACCTCTTCGGAATTTGTCAGTTTATGCAGGCCAAGAAATTATTGATGCTTCATCCCCGCCTGTTGATGCTACTATTTCAGGATTTGCTACTCCAGCTACAGGAGCTGTTACAGGAAGAGTACTCGTAACTGTTCAAGAGGGAGATTCCAACATTTCTGGAGATCAACTTCGCTTTGGACCAAACCCAAATGCTACAGTTGCATTATTCGGACCGAGAAATCCGGCAAATAATTTCTTTCAATCTCAAATTTGTAATGACTTTGGGGAATTAGATACAACCGGAACGTTTGGAGATTTGAATCAGCCATTAGGGATAGCTTTGGCTGTTCGAAGACAAGGATGGGATATTACAAACGTAGATGCTTCATCATCATTAGTAAATAATCAAACGTCAGCAACCGTTCGGTTCGTTACAAATGGTGATGGTTATGCAGCGGCTGGTTTTGGTGTTCAAATTGATGCGACGGGACCGATTATAAATCCTGTCAAATCTGTTGATAAAGCAGTTGCAGGTATAGGAGATATTCTCACTTATACGATTACAGTTCCGAATACAGGAACAGGAAGTGCGGACAACGTTTTATTACAAGATAGTATTCCGAACGGCACAGCATTTATAGCTGGTAGTGTAACGGTTGGTGGAGTAACACAACCAAGTGCGAATCCAGCTAGTGGAATTAATTTAGGAACGATACCAAATAATGCTCAAAGAATCGTTACATTCCAAGTAAGAATTACATCGTTTCCAAATCCAAACCCTATTTCAAATCGTGCAATGGTGTCTTACCAATTTCGTCCTTTCGTTGGTAGCCTTCCTATTGCAAGTACGTCTTCTTCAAATACAGTACAAACGACAGTGAATCAAGCAACTATAAGTATGCAAAAGTCTGTAGATCTACAGACGGCAACACTTAATGATGTATTAACGTACACGGTTAATGTAACGAATAATGGAAACATCACTGCAAACAATGTTATTTTTGTTGATAGTATCCCTGCTGGAACAACATTTGTCGCAAATAGCGTTACGGTAAACGGGGTAGCACGTCCAGGAGCGAATCCAGCAAGTAGTATTAATCTTGGAAGTATTAATGCATCGCAAACGACTGTAGTGCGCTTTCAAGTTCGAGTGACATCAAACCCTCTTGTCAATCCAATTCCAAACCGTGCGAGTGTAACATTTAACTTTACTCCAGTACCTGGTCAACCACCAGTTTCAGGGCAAGCGACAAGCAATACTGTAGTTACGACAATTAATATAGCTGATATAACAACGAGAAAAACAGTGGATAAAGCTTTTGCAACGGTTAACGACGTTCTTACGTACACGGTAACAATTCAAAATACAGGAAATGTACTTGCGACGAATGTTATTTTTCAAGATCCAATCCCAACTGGAACGACTTTTATCACAAATAGTGTAACTGTAGATGGAATTTCGCAACCTGGGGCAAATCCGGCAACTGGCTTTACAGTTGCTAACATATCTCCAGGTGGGACTAGGACAGTTACATTTCAAGTACGAGTAACTTCTACGCCATCAGGAGGTACGATTCCGAATCGCGGAAATGTGTCTGCTAATTTCGTCGTTATTCCGAATCAGCCGCCAATAACGATTAATAGACAAACGAATACAGTTGTGACACAAGTTAATACAGGCAGTTTAAATGTAATAAAAGAAGTGAATACAACACAAGCAGCAGTAGGAGATACTTTAACATATACGATTGCCGTTCAAAATACAGGAAACGTTCCGCTAACAAATGTGTTATTTCAAGACACTATTTCTTCCGCTGTTTCCTTCGTTGCAAATTCTGTAACAATTAATGGAGTACAGCAAAGTGGACTAAATCCGAATACAGGATTCTCTCTTCCAAATATTCCTGCGGCTCAAACGGTTGTAGTCACATTTGACGTAGTAATTGTACAGAATCCAGAAAATGAAGATATTTTAAATCAAGCAAATGTAACAGCAAGCTTTCAAGTGAATCCGAATGAACCACCAGTAACAATCAATGTACCGAGTAATGTTGTGAATACGACAGTACAATCAGGGAACTTTGAAGTTGTGAAAGCAGTGAATACGAATGTGGCAACGGTAGGAGATGTTTTAGTATATACAATCGAAGTTATAAATGCAGGTAGTGTACCAGCTACAAGTGTATTTTTCCAAGATTCAATTCCGCCAGGGACATTATTTATTGAAAATAGTGTATTGGTTAATGGTGTTTTACAAGAGGGGGCAGATCCAGGACTAGGATTCCCATTAAATGATTTACCTACTGGCGCGAGTGTAATTATTTCATTTGAAGTATTAATTGATGAAATTCCGCCAGGGAATAATGTTGTAAATAACGCGAATGTAACTGGAGATTTTCTTGTAAATCCAACAGAGCCACCAATTACTGTGACGGTTCCAAGTAATACTGTTATGACAGTTGTGAATTCCTCAGGACTAAATGTAATGAAGAGTGTAAGCGCTACTGAAGCAGGTGTAGGAGATACACTAACATATACAGTTGCTATACAAAATAGTGGAACGGTAGTAGCGACAAATGTATCATTCCTTGATCCGATTCCAGTTGGAACCACTTTTGTAGCGAATAGTGTAACAATAAACGGGACACCTCAACCAGGTTTAAACCCGACAACTGGATTTCCACTTGCTAATATTCCAGTAGGAGGTATAGTAACAGTTACTTTCCAAGTGGCAATCACGAGTGTACCACCAAATAGAGTTCTTCCGAATAATGCGAATGTAACTGCTGATTTCCAAGTAAGTCCTCTCCAGCCACCAATTACAATTGTAACGATTAGTAATATTGTTGTGACGCGGGTGAATGTAGGATCAATTAATGTAATAAAAAGTGTAAATACACCACAAGCAGGTGTAGGAGATACGTTAACGTATACGATTCTTATTCAAAATACAGGAACTGTCCCCGCAACGAATATTATTTTTCAAGATCCAATCCCATCTGGAGCTACATTTGTAGCGAATAGTGTAACGATTAATGGAGTCGTTCAGCAAGGTGCGAATCCTATAGTGGGTTTTCCTGTTACAAATATTCCAGTTGGGCAAACTGCTACAATTACGTTCCAAGTGACAGTGACAAGCGTTCCGAGTGGTGGAAATATAAGAAATCAATCGAATGTTACTGCAAGTTTCCTTATAAATCCGGCAGGACCTCCTATAACGACTACTACAAATAGTAATTTTGTAGTAACACAAGTAAATACAGCGAGACTAACTATACAAAAATCTTCATCTGTACAACAAGCAGCACTTGGAGAGACTTACACATATTCTGTTGTTATACGAAATACAGGTACAGTTGCAGCTACAAATATTTCTTTCATTGACACGATTGCTCCAGAAACAACATTTGTAGCAAATAGTGTAACGATAAATGGAACGCCTCAACCTGGATTTGATCCAAATATTGGTTTCCCGCTTCCTAATATTGCAGCTGGCACATCATTGACAGTAACATTCCAAGTGATAGTTGTTGCACCATCAACGCTTGGGGCAGTTCTAAACACAGCGTCTGCTACAGCTACTTTCTTATTGAATCCTTTACAACCACCTGTAACAACAACGAACTCAAGTAATACAACGGTAGTTACAATACCGTTACCTCCTCCTGGTGAAGTGACAGCAATAAAAACAGTAAATATTGCAACTGGGGCTGTTGGGGATGTATTAACGTATACAGTGCTAATAACGAATGTAGGAATTATCCCTGTTACAGATGTACTCTTCCAAGATGTCATTCCAGAAGGGACGACGTTTGTTGACAACAGTGTAACGATAGGTGGAGTGCAGCAACCTGGATTAAATCCAGAAATAGGCTTTACAGTTAGTCCGTTATTAAATGCTGGTGCGAGTATTTCTGTAACGTTCCAAGTGACCATTACGGAAATTCCTGATAATGAAGTCATATTAAATGATGCTGACGTTACATTTACTTCACAACCGAATCCGCAGGAGCCACCGATTACGCAAACGATATTAACGAATTTAGTCGTTACGACAATTAATATAGCTTCAATTTTTCCAGTAAAAATAGTAGATAAAGGGGCAGCGACGGTTGGGGAAATATTAACCTACGATGTACTAATTTTTAACTTTGGAACGGTACCGGCAACGAATGTCCAATTTCTTGATTCTAGTACGAGTGGTGTAGCGTTTGTTCCAGGAAGTGTGAGTATAAACGGAGTGCCAGAACCAGGATTAGATCCGTTCATAGGCTTTACAGTTCCAGATATACCTGTAGGTGATTTTGTACTTGTCACATACCAAGAGATGGTAACGAGCATACCTCAAGGTGGAACAGTTGTTAACTTTGTGGACGTTACGGCTACGTTTGCTGTAAGTGAAACAGAGCCTCCTATTACTGAAACGACGACAAGTAACACGACATTAACAGAAATAAATGAATCTGGTTGGAATGTTTTAAAATCAGTAAGTCAGCCGGTTGTTGCAGTAGGCGATACAATCACATATACAACAGTAGTTCAAAATACGGGAACAGTGATAGCGACGAATGTTCAATATAGTGATGTATTACCATCCTCTATAACATTCGTACCGAATAGTGTAACGATAAACGGTGTGTTACAGCCTGGATTAGATCCCAACACTGGCTTCTCACTTCCGGATATAACTCCAGGTGAAAGTGTAGAAGTCACATTCCAAGTAACAGTTGTTAGCGTTCCGTCAAACGGAACAATTGCCAATACGGCAAATGTTACCGGAAGCTTTATTTTAGTACCAGGAGAACCACCAGTTATAGTAAATCAGCCAAGTAATACAACACTCACAACTGTAAATAGAGGACGCTTTAATGTTATTAAACAAGTAAATAGAGCCGCTACTCTAGTTGGAGATGTATTGACGTATACAGTGCAAATAACGAATACAGGAACAGTAACAGCTAACAATGTTCAGTTTATTGATACGATTTCAACAGGTGCGTCATTTGTACCAAATAGTGTAACGATAAATGGAGCCCCGCAACCAAACTTAAATCCGATTACTGGATTTGGAGTTGGAGATATCCCAGTTGGTGAAACAGTTATAGTGACGTTTCAAGCGACAGTTACAAACATCCCCGTCATCAGGAACAATTACGAACGTTGCAAATATAACAGGAAGCTTTACTTTAGTGCCAGGAGAGCCACCGGTTGTAGTAACAGAGCCGAGTAATACGACGATAACTAGAGTGAATAGAGGACGATTCAGCGTTATAAAATCTGTAAATAAAGAAGCGACACGATTAGGAGATACGTTAACGTATAGTGTGCAAGTTACAAATACGGGAACGGTAACAGCGACGAACGTTCAGTTTAGCGATGTTCCATCACCTAGTTTAGAATTCGTTCCTGGAAGTGTACAAATAAATGGGATTCCGCAAGTAGGTTTAGATCCATTTGTAGGCTTTGCATTGCCTAATCTTGCAGTAGGGGATAGCGTATTAATTACATTTGAAGTAAATGTAATCGCAGTTCCGCCTTCTAATAGCATTATGAATACAGCAAGAGTAACGGGTGATTTTGAATTAATTCCAGGAGAACCTCCGTTTACAATTACGAATTCAAGTAATACGACAGTCACACCAGTAAATAGAGGCAGTTTAGATATGCAAAAAGAAGTAGATCATTCAATTGTTGGAGTAGGAGAAACAGTAAAGTATACGGTTCGAATATTAAATACTGGTACTGCTGATGCGATGAATATTCAATTTATCGATGTCCTATCTCCGGAAGCTGTTTTTGTACCAAATAGTGTAACTGTAAATGGAGTAGCTCGTCCGGGAGTAAATCCGCAGGTTGGATTTACGATTGTAGACATTCCAGTCGGTGAGACGGCGATTGTAACATATGAAGCTACGATTACGAGCTTTCCAGATGGTGGTACAGTAGTGAACGTTGCTGGGGCGTTAGCAGAATATATTTTAGTACCAGGGGAGCCGCCAGTTACAGTGATGGATACGAGCAATACAGTTATAGTGACGGTAAATACTGCAATCTTATTTGTTGCAAAAGGAGCAAACTTTGAAGTAGCGATGGTAGGAGATGTTGTCACTTATGGAATTGCCGTTATAAATGACAGTACAGTTCCTGTGACGAATATTGTTTTAACAGATATCATTGATCCGAATACTTTATTTATAAATGGCACGGTAACGGTAAATGATGTACCTCTTCCATTTGCTAATCCGAATACCGGTATTCCGTTAGGTGATTTTCAGCCAAATGACGCAGCAATTATTAATTTCCAAGTTGTAATAACAGGAGGACAAATAAATAATTTAGTTACAAATACTGCTATAGCAAATGGGCTCGCAACTGTAAATCCGAATGAGCCGCCAGTAGTAGTTGAAGGTGATAGCAATACAGTTGTTATCCCGTTTATTCCTCAAAATGTCTCAACGACAGTCGTAAAAACGGCAAATTTACAGGCAGCAACAATTGGCGATGTTATTACGTTTACGACAGTTATTACAAATACGGGGGATACAGCAATACAAAATATTCGTTTTCAAGATATGTTAGATAGTAGTGTTCAATTTGTCCTTGGAACTGTAACGATTGATAATACGCCAGTGCCAAATGTAAACCCAGTATCAGGTTTTATTATAGGAAATTTAAATCCAGGTGAAGCACGGACAGTTTCGTTCCAAGTAGTAGTGCAGAGCGCGCCAAATGGTTCAGGAAATTATATAAATCAAGCGAGTATTCGTTTCGAACATCAAGTAGGCACAGTATTGCCACCTGTTACACAAATGGTAGAAAGTAACATAGTTGTCATTCCATTTGTTCCAACGATAGAACAAATTTGTGAAACAAATCTTAATTGCTTAGGGAAAATTCCTTTTCAATGTTCTCCGTGTAATCATTTGCAAATAAATAAAAAATAAATACAGAAAGAGCATCCGGAAAAAAGGATGCTCTTTCTGTATTTATCATGTAGATTCTTTTTCGGGTGAGGTGAAAAATTCGTCGATTTTGTCGGAGAGTAGTAATGGAATGGCTTCTTTTATAACAGAAATGTCCCAGTCCCACCATGCGAGATTCTCTAGTTTGTCAATCGTTTCTTGGGGGAAACGATATCGAACAAATTTTGCAGGATTACCAGCTACAATTGCATACGGGGGTACATCTTTTGTAACAATGCTCCTGGCGCCGATAATGGCCCCGTTACCAATTGTAACACCAGATAAAATGCAGGATTGATAACCAATCCATACATCATTGCCGACTACGATATCACCTTTTGAAGAAGGGTGACCAGTAATATGTGCTCCTTCATCAAAAAGTGCATTAAATGGATAAGTTGTTATCCAGTCTGCGCGATGTTCACCGCCAAGTATGAAAACGATTTCTTCTGCTAATGAACAAAACTTACCTATTTTTAATTTTGTTTCATCGTTCCAAGAAAAAATGGTTGGCCCTACTTTACTATAAGTATAATCACCAATATCATATTTATTATATTCAGGTTTTTGATTTAAATATAACATGCTTCTTCAGCCTCCTTTCTCAATTAAGTGATACGTATGGAATATTATATGCAAGATGTAGTAATGTGAACTGTATTAATAGGTGAAATGAACAAAAGGGAGTGGGATGTATGCGATACGAAATGGGTTTATATAATAAACCGTTTCAGTCAATTCAATCAGGAAAAAAAGTATATGAAGTACGCCTATACGATGAAAAACGTCAACTAATAAACAAAGGCGATGAAATCGTATTTACGAATCTTACGACAAAAGAAATGATGACGGTAAAAGTAACGGAAATAAAGCGATACGAGAGCTTTAAAGCCATGTATGAACAAATCGATAAAAAATTATTGGATTGTGAAAATGATAGTTTAGAGGAAATGTTAGAAAGTACATACAAAATATATACGAAAGAACAAGAAAAAGAGTGGGGAACAGTTGCGATTTGTATTGAGGTAATAAAATGATAAGAAATCGCGGAGCGGCTATCATTGTACAGGAAGGAAAAATCGCTCTTATAAAACGTATTCGAGAAGAGGAAACATATTATGTGTTTCCGGGCGGAGGGATTGAGGAAGGTGAAACGCCTGAAGAGGCAACGAAAAGAGAGGTATACGAAGAATTAGGGGTACATATAAAAGTGGAGCACCTTATTGCACAGGTAAAATATAAAGGGAATGAATATTATTATGCTGCCTATATTACAGGCGGAGTGTTCGGAAGTGGAACAGCTGAGGAATTTCAGTGGGAAGGTAGAGGAAGTTATATTCCGTTATGGCTACCGATAAATGAGTTGGAAAAAGTGAATATAAAACCTTATGAAGTGGTCGGAAATATATTTAATCATTATAAAATATAACGTCTGACAACATACAAAAAAAACCATTGACATAGGCTTCTGATTTAAGTATTGTATTCGAGTATGTTTATAATCAGGAGGTTTATATGAGCAATCAAACTACTACACATCATGTGAAAATGACAACAGCAGATCCATCTGGAATTGGTCTATTTGGATTAGCGATGGTAACACTTGTAGCATCATCTCAAAAGTTAGGCTTAACAGATGGCGTTTCACTTGTATTACCGTGGGCAATCTTTTTAGGAGGATTTGCACAAATCTTTGCTTGCATTCATGATGCAAAGCATAACAATACATTCGGTACAACAGCATTCGGTGCGTACGGTCTATTTTGGCTAGGTGTTGGAATGACTTGGTTAATTCAACTTGGAGTATTTGGCGAAAAATTAGCACAAGCTGCAGATTCAAAACAGCTTGGTGTAGCCTTTATCGGATATTTGATTTTCACAATCTTTATGACAATTGGTGCAATGGAAACACATAAAGTATTATTTATGATTTTCGTCCTTATTGATTTCTTATTTATCGGTCTTTCATTAAGTACTTTAGGTGTTATGCCGCATGCAATGCATAATTTAGCAGCATATTCTGAACTTCTTATTTCATTATTATCTTTCTATGGTTCAGCAGCAGCAGTGTTAAACACACACTTCGGAAAAGTTGTTTTACCAGTTGGAAAGCCGTTTGGTATTTTTAAAAAGTAATAAAAAAGCACAGATGATTGTATAGTCATCTGTGCTTTTTTATTTATTGAAAGCTATAGCAGTCGTCCTTGTTAATTCAGAAATTTTTTGAGAGCTCGCAGAATTACCGTCTATTGTTACATGAACTTGTTGCTTAGGGTTCGCTGTAACTACCCATGCGTTTGGTAAATAGCGTGATTTATGAGATAAGGTGGAAGGGATATTTAAAATATCTCCCATTGCATATAATGTTGCTGATGATCCACCGTCCATTGCCATCGCATTGACAGCACCTTTTTCATAAAGAATATCTTGACAATCTCTCAAGGAAGCACCAATGCTATGAGGTTGTCTACCATCAATGACGAAAAACATAATCGATCCATCTTTTTTCTGAGCCATAATGCTTCGAGGGCCATATCCCCAACCACCATCATTTGTAATCATTTTTTCTCCATTTACAATTAGCTGAGGCATAAATCCAGCAGCGGAAACAACATTTTTATTTAACAATTGGTTAGCAGAAAACTCTCCAGAAACCATTTGTCCATATTTTGTAATACCACTAGTGAGGGTAGGGGTATTAATATCTTTCGGCGTGTTTATAACTTTACCGTTTTCAATAACAATACCGATTCCGGTTTTACCACCACCATGCCCGGTTTCATCCCAAAAACCACTGGCATTGACAGCGGCAACTGCATGGTTTCGCTTTGCCATTACGTATATTTTTTCTCCGACGTCTTTACCTTCTGAACCTTGCTGGGTAACAAGTTTTACGTTGAATGGATTACTAATTGTCATTAATTTCCCTTCGAAAAAATGATCATTATATTTTTTCTTTATTGTTTCAATAGAAACATCTAGTGGTAAATCTTTTCGTCTTTCTAACTCTTTTTTTGAAAGTTTAGAAGTTAAAAATTCACTATTTTTCCATTTTGGATTTGTGATGGATTGAGAAATATCATTTAATTCTTCATCAGACAATAACGTGAATTTTGCATATTGTGGATGCTGAGAAGTTAAAATACTCTCGGCTGCGATAACACGTAAATTATGACCGTATGAAGTACCGAATAAAATAATAGCAGCTCCTATTAGTAAGAATATTGTTAAAAGGGAGGTTGCTTTTAAAAATCTAATAAAATACTTTCTCATCATAAGGACTCCTCTTTCTGTAAAGTGAACAATTGATTAGAGATTGAGCATGATACAAAAACATTTTTTATTTGAAATAAGTAATGTGAAATGATGATAATACAATAATGTTTGAAGATAGATTTGGCAATAGTTGAATATGAATGTAGATATTTAAAATGAAATATAAATAGTCAGATGTGAAATGTAAATAAAAGTAGAAAAAAATCAATTGAAATTGATTCTCATTATTAATATAATGAGAATGAGAATCATTTATTGTTAGAGGGGGATGCCAAAGTGGCAAAAATTTTAATAGCTTATGCAAGTATGTCAGGAAATACAGAGAGTATTGCTGATTTAATTAAAGTTAGTTTAGATGCTTTTGATCATGAAGTAGTATTGCAAGAAATGGAAGGCATGGATGCTGAAGAATTATTAGCTTATGATGGAATCATTTTAGGATCTTATACGTGGGGCGATGGTGAATTACCATTTGAAGCGGAAGATTTTCATGATGACTTAGAAAATATAGATTTAGCTGGGAAAAAGGTAGCGGTGTTCGGATCGGGTGATACAGCGTATGAACTGTTTTGTGAAGCGGTAACGATATTTGAAGAACGTCTTGTAGAGCGCGGTGCAGAGCTTGTACAAGAAGGGCTAAAAATTGAATTAGCTCCAGAAGATGAAGAGGATGTTGAAAAATGCAGTAATTTTGCAATTGTATTTGCTGAGAAGTTCTAAGAATGGGAGTGTCAACGTGGAGACAATGTTAAGTGTAACTGCTATTACAAAGTTAAGAGATGGAAAACTGTTGTTAGCTACTACATATAATGGCTTATTTGTTGAACAAGACGGAGAATGGAAACGAATTTTAAATGGTTTTCAAAAACGAATTAGGGATTTACATAGCGAAGATAATGTAGTTTATGGTGTAGGTGACGAAGGGATTTTTATTCGTAGTATGAATGGTGGAGAGAACTGGACAATTCAGCGTTTTCCAACAAAAGCAACGAGTTGGAATGTATGTAGCAATGTACAAGGAAATGTTGTTGCTCATGGAGAAAAAACGCTGTATCTTTCTAATAATTTCGGTTCGACATGGGAAACTATTCATCCGTTTCTTGAGTATGGCAGTGCGGCACCGTCTATTCGATCGTTATTTTTATATAAACATTACTTATTTATTGGTACGAAAATACATGCTAAATATGGTGGTGTTTGGCTCTTTGATTTGAAGACACGTAAATTAAAGAGGATTAAAATTGCGATGAATCAAATGATCTCCGCGTTGACTTTACACAATTCTTATTTAGTAGCGGCAAGTGGATCGTGCAAGGGAGTTAGCGGGAATATTTCTTATTGTAAAATAGATGAAAGTATTGCAAGTGAAAAAATATATTGGCACACATGTCAAAGTGAGCAGAAAGCAAGTAGTTATTTAGACTTAAGTGTAGATCAACATGTTTTATATACAACTTCAACGCAAAATAAGGCGGGTATTAGTGGTGTGTGCCGTGTGCTTCTTGAAGAAGGTATTGTTACAGTATGTGATTCAGTTAAAGGGCACGGATGGCGCATTGTTAATCAAAAAGAGGGTTATGTAGTAGCCGGATCAGGTGAATTAAAAGCAATGCAGTGGGAACAAAAAATAATTTAAGAAAAAACTTTACTTTTATTATATTGATATGATATAGTATGTTTAAACCATTTTACTTTTAATAATATAGAGATTTAAATGAGCTGTAACTTCCGAGGAGGATAGCAATGTTAAATCTCCTCAGGGGTTGCAGTTTTTTAATATCTGGCTTATTATTGTAAGGTGGTTGAAAATGAATATGTACATATAGGTACATTGTAGGAGGATTTTTTTCATGCAAAACGGTAAAGTAAAATGGTTTAACTCAGAAAAAGGTTTCGGTTTCATCGAAGTTGAAGGCGGAGAAGACGTATTCGTTCATTTCTCAGCTATCCAAGGCGAAGGCTTCAAAACTTTAGAAGAAGGTCAAGAAGTTACTTTCGAAGTAGAACAAGGTAACCGTGGACCTCAAGCTACTAACGTAAACAAGAAGTAATTTTTGAAAAAAGAAGGGCTCGCCCTTCTTTTTTTTTGCACTTTTATAGATGTCCTCCTACTTACATATCATAACAAGACTGAATTTTCATTTATTTATTCGGAGTATTTTTGTATAAAGTACATGAATAAATAAATACTGAAAATAAAGTGTTTGTGTGAAAAGCAATTTAGAAAGAGGTAAATAAATTGAAAAACGCTACACATTTCATTGTGTTTGATATTGAAAGGAATTTCAGACCGTATAAATCAGAAGATCCATCAGAAATAGTTGATATCGGAGCTGTAAAAATAGAAATAGGTACAATGAAGATAATTGAAGAATTTTCGGAGTTAGTAAAACCAAGTGCACGATTAACTCGTCATACAACAAAATTAACCGGTATTACGAAAAAAGATTTAATGGGTGTAGAAAAATTCCCTCAAATTATAGAGAAATTTATTCAGTTCATCGGCGAAGGTTCTATATTTGTTTCATGGGGAAAAGAAGATTATCGCTTTCTATCTCATGATTGTACATTATATGGTGTTGAATGCCCAAGTATAGAAAAAGAAAATAGAATTGATTTGCAAAAATTTGTTTTCCAAGCATATGAGGAATTGTTTGAACATACGCCAAGTTTACAATTTGCGGTAGAACAGCTCGCTTTAACGTGGGAAGGAAAACAGCACCGTGCTTTAGCAGATGCTGAAAATACAGCAAATATACTTCTTAAAGTGTATAGCGAGAGAGATATTAATAAGCGATACAAAAGACATGGTGAACTTGAACTTGTAAAAAACGGAAAAATAACAGAAAAAGCGAAAAAAAAGATGCGAAAATGGGTGTTTAAAGAACTAAAGAAAAATACAGAACGCCCTTTTGAATGGAGTACATTTGAAAGTGGTGACACGTGGGAAAGTATAACGGAAAGATATTATATAAGTGAAAATACAGTAGAACTCCTGAAAAAACATTTTCGTACAGCAGTGAGAAAAGCGGAACGACAGATTAGGTATTTGGCTGAGATGGAGGAGAATACAGAGGTTAAATGAATTGCTCCTCCATCTCTAACTACATACATGTAATAACAGCGTATTGATATTAAATAGGCATCAACTTGTTGTTGTGATTGTACATTATAATTGCTTTGGGAGTGTTAAGACGTAATAAGAGTTTTAAACTGTATTAATAAAATAAAAATATATATAAAGAAAAGAGTGTAGTTTAATGGAAACAATCTTTAACATTTTAACTGTTTTAGTTTTTGGGATAATATTTACCACACAATTAGCATTAACTACACTTTCTTTCATAGTAAAGAAGAATTGGAAAAAACTTAATATCTCTTTAAGTTGTGGTGTATTAAAGTTTAAAATAGAAGAGTAAGATTGAGTTTTGTACAAGGGAGGTATGATAGTGGTAGACTTGGATATTAAAGATGTCACAGTAAAGATGGAATTAAACGGTGTCTTTTGGAATGAGGATCGGATTGCTGAAATGAAGGTGACTACAAAAGAAGAGCATTCCGTTATTCTTCGTCTAGTAGTTGATTTAGAAAGTAAAACTATTAGGGCGACGAGTGCGGAAATAGTGAATGGATTCTGCCCTCTGTGCAAACAGAAAAGGGACGAATGTAGTGAACTTAATGACTTGCAAAACAAAATGGAAATTTTAGAAGAAGCCTACGATTGGGTGAGAGAACATCCGGAATATCGTTTTCAATTATCTTTTTACGAGTACAATAAATTTGAGGTAGTAAAGTGAAATTTGCATTTTAACAACTTATAGAAGGACTTGGTCAACTAGAAATATTGAAGTAGATATTTCTAATGGAAATAAGCCTGTATAACAAGGAAGGGATATATTTGATTCTGCAACAAATGTCATCTTGCATCAAAAAAATTTAAAAATAAACATGTTTTATTATAAAGCAGAAAAATCGATTCTTAGTAGAATCGGTTTTTAATATAAATAAAAGAGCGCTTATTAAAAGCGCCCAGTAACAACAGTTATATGGAAGTATTTATCCCGTAAAAGCCCGATTGGTGAGGGCTAATAATTAGTGGGGGATGAACAAAACCCCACAGATTAAAGTTTCACTTTATTCAATACCGCTCGGATCAAACGAATACTGCTGCTTATTCTCAATCCGCTCAATCACATCTTGCAGCTCATCTGGCTTCAGAAACTCAATAGGAGAGAAGCCTTTTTCAAATGTAAGTGTGTCTGCTTCAATCATAAGTACATATCGATCATTTACCTTCGCAATATGTATTTGATCCCCAAAATCCGCAAGCAACGCCTTCACAGAGATATGATCGGCTTTTAGTTTTAATTCCACTTCAGGAGCATGCTCGACGATTTGAGCGGTTGCTTCCATTACTTCTTCAGTTGAAAATTGTTCCATAATTTCGCGTTTCGGACTGGCAGCCCATACTTCCATCGCTTGGTCGAATTGTTCGCGTTCTTCCGTACCTTCTTCAAATACATCTTCAATTTGGTCGTATACCATGTCCATTACTTGTGTTTTCATAATTTCAGGCATAGAGCGTTCATATTCGACGAATTTTAAGAAGTCTTCAAAGTAGCGGGCATGTGATGCTTGATGTATTTTTAGTTCGCCTACTTCAACCATTCCTTCTTCAGGCATGTACGGATATTGGATAGATTTCATATTCTTTGTTGTGATGGCCATTTCAACGTTACGAATCAGTGTTGATTCATCAGAAATAGAAGCAACCTTTGGTTCAAAGTCGCATTTCATTACGAATACGAATGGATCATCAAAGTATTTGCGTAGTTTTGCCTGAGCAATTAAAAATACACCACCACGTACAGCGCTTGTGTCAAGATATGTATAAACGAGAGGTTCGCTCATATCTTTAAAGTTTTCTTTTGTTTCTGCAAAGCGAATACGATTAAAAAGGTTGTAATGAGGGTTTGAATCAAGTTCGTGCCCTTCTTCTACAATAAAGCGACCAATTTTTGTTGGGGCTTGTTCTGTTTTTGCATGACGTTCTACTTTTCGCTTCGATATTTTTAATAACTCACCATTCAAAAATTCTTTTAAGGAACTATCTTCATATTCTTCAGCGTCTAAAGTTTGAAAATGTTTGTAGCGTTTATCAACTGCTTCACCTTTTCCTTCTACTTGTACAACATAAAAGGAAAGATAATTTATTTCAAAATCCATATTTATCACCTTGTTTCATTTCATTAACTCTTATCAGTATAGAGATGGAAAAAACTTTCGTCAATTTATATAAGGAAGGGGAAGCCCCTTCCTTTATATAATCTTTATTTTCTCGATTAAAATCCGTCTTCTAATGCTGCGAATGGAATGTTTAGTCTGTTTTCTACTGTGCGTAAACGTTGGTTTAAGCGGTTTAGTCTACGTGTATGGCGCTCAACTGTATTTTCTAGTTGACGAACTCTTTGTTCAAGCTCATTTACGCGTCTTTCTAATTGACGATTTCCAGTGCCAGGAAAAGAGATTGGAAGTTGGAATTGTCTATTTTGGTCATATGGATTCGTGTGCTCTGCTTGATCTATATAAGATTGATATTGTGTTTGTAAGTCATACTGTGGTTGTTGGTACGCATATTGATTATATGGATCATATGGATTGTAGGGATACATAATAACATCCTCCATTTCTTTAAAATAGGTTGAATTCACCATAATGTATGTGCAAAAGCGGAGCGGTGGCACGGCAAATACCTATTTATGTTGACGGGATTTCTCTTTATCCCGCTATTTGCTGGGCAATAAGACCCCCACTGGTTACAGTTTCACTTTATAAAAAATAGCTTGAGGGTTTTTGATTTGTATTTCTTTTGTGTAATGGTATATACTGGATAAAAGGGAGAGTTTACATAAAAGTTACAATTCTATCAAACTCAAACTTTTATGTAAATATGTATAGACATTTATAAAAGAAAAGAGTAATTTATATAGAGTGAAAAATAACTTGTAACATTTTATAAACATATTGTAAAATGATTGTAACAAAACATACATAAAAATGAAATAAATACATAATAGTGATGTTGGGGAAAGGGAGAGAGTATATTGTTCCGTAAAGTAAAGGGTATATTAGTTGGGGTGTTATGTGTAGCTATAATGAGTGGCTGTGGTGCAAAAGTAAGTGATGTTGCATTGGTAAGTGATATTGGTGGGCACACTGTAGAGGCTAAAGCAGAAGTACAGGATACTATTAGTTTAGTTGATGGTCGAACTGGTACTGAAGTGAAAAAATTAGATTTATCTAGTTTAGGCTATTTTGAAGATGAAGCGAAATTTAAAAAGTCTGTCACAAAGGTTGTTGGTGAGATTGGAAAAAGCGTCGACAAAAAAATGGTTCCTTCACGTATAGCACCTGATGGAAGTTGGCAAGAAGGAAAACCTTCTTATGAATTAATGGAAAAAGAATTAGTAGATAAATTGTTAAATGTTGGTATGTGGGATGCTACGTATCAGTTGCCGATCGTGGAGAAAAAACCAGTCGCAACATTAAGTGATGCGCAAGGAAATGGTGCGGTAATTGGTAGATATGAAACGAACTTAGGTGGTTCAACAGGTGGCCGTATTGAGAATATTCGTTTGTCAGCAGCGAGCATAAATGGAGTTGTGTTAGCAAAAGGAGACCGTTTCTCTTTTAATTCATTAATCGGTGATACAACACCAGATAAAGGATATCAATTAGGGAAAGAAATAGTTGATGGTAAATTAGTAGATGGATATGGCGGTGGTGTTTGTCAAACATCTTCAACTTTATACAATGCAGCAGATCAAGCTGGCCTGAAAATGGTGGAGAGAACTACACATTCTAAAACGGTAGGTTATGTTCCACAAGGAAGAGATGCTACAATTGCATATCCATATTTAGATTTAGTATTTGAAAATACGAATGATGCACCTGTGAAGCTTTATATGGGCATTCAGGGTGGAAAGCTAGTTGCTGAAGTACATAAAATGAGATAAGAGTTATAAAGCCACCTTTTCTGAAATTTAGAAAAGGTGGCTTTTTTATTATGAAAATAAAAATGTATATAAATTCTGACTTTTCTTATTTACATAGGATGATTTTAGTTGTATCCTTCATAGTAACGGTTATATGTAATGGAAAAATATAGGGATAAGGAGATGGAGTTATTCATGGTACAAATTCATCCGAAAACACGTATTGGTCATGTTGAATTTAAAGTGAAAGACTTAGAGCGTCAAATTGCTTTTTATGAGAATGTTGTAGGATTAGAGGTAATTAAGCAAGAGGGGAATAAAGCATATTTATCTGGAAAAGGTGGAAAGAACGCGTTACTTGTTCTTGAAAAGCTAGAGGACGGGGTACTGCAAGAACCGCGTACGACTGGTATATATCATGTAGCCTTTTTAGTTCCGACTCGTGAAGCTTTTGCTTCTGCGCTATTTGGGGTTCTTCGTAATAAGAATGTAATTGACAGCCCGGATGAGCAAGAAGGGCGTTATACATATTCAAATGAAATTTTACCAATTTCAAGGTTTAATAGTGCAAGTGATCATACATATAGCGAAGCTTTTTATTTGCAAGATTTAGAGGGGAATGGTATTGAAATTTATGCAGACCGTCCGCGTGATCAATGGGGAGAAGGGTCAGGAGGAAGTACACCACTTGATTTAAAAGAATTGGCGACACTCGTTGATTATGAGTTTGATGGTTTGCCTGCTAATACTGTCGTTGGGCACGTACATTTACGAATAGCTGATGTAGAGAAATCACATGAATTTTATGTGGAAACAGTAGGTTTTGAAGTACAACAGCGTGAAGAGGATTGCTTATTTATTTCAGCAGGGGGATATCATCACCATATTGGTGCAAATACGTGGAACGGAGTAAACAATCCACACCCACCAGTATATGCAACTGGACTAAAGGTATATGCTATTGTACTACCGCATAAAGAAGCGTTAGACGAAGTGAAAGAAAGATTAATAGAAAAACAACATGAAATAAATGAAACTACAAATGGGTTTGTGGTGGTAGATCCAAGTGGTATTACAGTGCAGTTTGAAATAGAAGCAGTGTAAAATAAGCGAGAAAGTGTATAATCACTTTCTCGCTTATTTGTAATTATTCATAGCTCAATCCAATATCTTCTTACTATATTCCCATCTTCCTCAGTGAAATCATCATCACGAATCCCGCCGTTATGCAAAATCGTTTTTTCAGAAGCGGTATTCACAGCGTCGCAAACGACAAGTACTTTCGTGATGTCTAACTCCTTCGTTTTTTCTAATGATAATGCTAGTAACTTCGTAGCATAACCTTTTCTTCTTTCAGAAGGGCGAATGCCATAACCAATGTGACCGCCAGCGTTAAATAAATGTTTGGTTAAACTATGACGTATATTAACAGCTCCCACAATTTTATTTTCATCTGTAACAAGCCAATATGTAGAGTCTGGTACCCAAGTTTCAGGGATATTTATTCCGTTATGCGCATCGAGAAGTTCTTGAACCATAGCTGGGAAGTTGGCAGGATTTTTTGAGATAACCCACGGGATCATTGTTTCACCGCTATCTTTCCATTCGTTATAGAAATCTAAGTATTCTTCTTGTAAATCAGTAGTAGGTGTGAGTAATGAGACGTTCATTGTTAGTAAGCTCCTTTATTTATATAGTTTTTATAAAAAATTACGATACAAAGTGAAAGCGTTTTCTATAATTTCTCAACCTAATTTCATGTAATCCATCTTTGTTTTTTTAGAAAATTAGTGGAGGTTTAAAATTAGAAGTTATTTATTTTATGTTAATATTTAAAATATTAACATAAAACGGTCGGAGTATTAAGTATATTTTAGCGGTATCCCTACATGTAAATAAAAGGATGTTTGTGATAATTTTTGTTTTATCTATCTATAATGAATGAAGGGGGGAAGTGCCCGTGAGTGTAGATTTTGATTTTATTATACGAATCGGTGTTGCTGGCTTGTTAGGAGCAATGATTGGTATTGAAAGAGAAATTCGATCGAAAGAAGCTGGATTAAAGACTCATTTCCTCGTAGCGGTAGGAAGTGCGTTAATAATGGTTGTTTCGAAATATGCCTTTTCAGATATTGTGTTTGAAGAGCATATATCTCTAGACCCAAGTCGTATTGCAGCACAAGTCGTTAGTGGAGTTGGTTTTTTAGGTGCAGGCACAATTATTATTCAAAAGCAGGCGGTGAAAGGATTAACGACTGCGGCTGGTTTATGGGCTACTGCCGGCATAGGATTAGCAATTGGAGCGGGAATGTATGTAGTAGGCATTGGAGCGACGATTCTCGTTTTAATTGGTTTAGAAATTGTAAGTCGTATTTTTAAGGTGCAATTTTTATTTCCACAAAATATAACAGTGCAAATGTTTGTAAATAAACATGAAGCGGTACAACAAATATTAGAAACACTACAAGTGAAAGGCATCCCAATACTCTCATATGAGGTGGAAGCTTCACAGCAAGGTACAGAAACTGTTTATAAGGTAGGGATGCAACTGAAAAATATATCGTCAGAAGAAAAGAATGAGTTTATTCAGCATATGCAAACATTACCGGAAGTTACATTTATAAAGTTAAAATCATAGTGTTGAAAACGAGGATAGATGTAGCAGGAATTTTGCTATTATCTATCTTTTTTTGATATAAAATGCACGGAAAGTCAAGCGTTAATTTTATATGGAATGGATACATGTGTGAACGTTACCTTATTTTTTCTCAATACAGGACAAAAAGTAAAAATAGTAAAATAATGGAGCGGGACACTAAAAATGTAAGGTAGGGGAGAGCATGAAAGGCTATTCAAAGAAAATGTTAGTAGGGGTAAGTTTTGCTAGTTTAATGTTAGGGAGTTTTCAAGGGGTAAGTTTGGCAGAAGATACTAAGGGAGAGCAAGTTTCTTATCGAAATGTGCTCAAAATGGAGCCAGTCGGTGTACAACTACCAGTACAAGAATTAGCTCATTCATCGAAAGTGCTCGAAAGCAAGTCTTTTGAGAAAAGGTTACAATTTGCCGATTTATCACAAAGACCACCTGAGGTGAAAAAAGAAAGTAAGCAATTAGCTGTAGCGAAAACTTATACAATTGCCGAATTAAATCAATTAAGCAATCAGCAGTTAGTAGATTTACTTGTAACAATTGATTGGGAGCAAATTACGGGGCTATTTCAGTTTAATACAGACAGTCTAGCATTCTATCAAAATGATAGTAGGATGCAGACGATTATTGATAAATTGAAGCAGCAAGGACAAGCCTATACGAAGGATGATTCAAAAGGGATTGAGACATTAGTAGAGGTATTACGTTCAGGATTTTATTTAGGATTTTATAATTCGGAACTTAGTAAATTAAATGAACGGAGTTATCATGATAAATGCTTACCTGCATTAAAAGCGATGGCTAACAATTCAAATTTTAAGCTGGGTACATTAGAGCAAAATAGAGTGGTATCATCATACGGAAAGTTAATAGGAAACGCTTCGAGCGATGTGGAAACGATAACATCGGCTGCAAAGATTTTTAAACAATATAATGATAATTTTTCTACATTAGTAGATAATCTTTCAGCTGGAAATGCTATTTACGATATTATGCAAGGTGTTGATTACGACATTCAATCGTATTTGTACGATACGAGGAAAGCACCGAAAGATACAGTATGGTATCAGAAAATAGATAGTTATATTAATGAATTAAGTCGTTTTGCATTAATGGGAACGATTACAGCAAAAAACGGTTGGCTTATTAATAATGGCATTTATTATACAGGTAGACTCGGTATGTTCCATAGTACAGGAACTAAAGGGTTACAAGTTGTAACAGATGCGATGAAAATGTATCCGTATTTAGGGGAGCAATATTTCGTAGCTGCTGAGCAAATTGCAACGAATTATGGCGGAAAAGATGCAAATGGTAAAGTGGTGAATTTAGATCAAATAAGAGAAGATGGAAAGAAAAAATATTTGCCAAAAACGTATACGTTTGATGATGGAGCAATTGTTTTAAAAGCTGGAGATAAAGTGACAGAAGAAAAAGTAAAACGTTTATATTGGGCGGCAAAAGAAGTAAAGGCACAATTCCATCGTACGGTTGAAAGTGATCAACCTTTAGAAAAAGGAAATCCTGATGATGTATTAACGATGGTTATTTATAATAGCCCAGCAGAATATCAATTTAATCGTCAATTGTACGGTTATGAAACGAATAACGGTGGTCTTTATATAGAAGGAACAGGTACGTTCTTTACTTATGAGCGTACGCCAGAAGAAAGTATTTATAGTTTAGAAGAATTATTCAGACACGAGTTCACGCATTATTTACAAGGTAGATATGAAGTACCAGGGTTATGGGGACAAGGGAAAATATATGAAAATGAAAGATTATCTTGGTTTGAAGAAGGAAATGCTGAATTTTTTGCAGGGGCAACGAGAACGGATAATGTTGTACCGAGAAAGAGTATTATAGGAGGATTATCTTCAAATCCAGCAGAGCGTTATACGGCAGAGCGAACGTTAAATGCAAAGTATGGAACGTGGGATTTCTATAATTATTCCTTTGCTTTACAATCGTATATGTACAATAAGAGATATGATATGTTCGATAAAATACATGATCTTATTAGGAAAAATGATGTAACAGCATATGATGCATATCGCTCTACATTAAGTAAAGATGCGAATTTAAATAAAGAATATCAGGACTATATGCAAATGCTAGTTGATAATCGTGAGAAATATAATGTGCCATTAGTATCAGACGATTATTTAGCGAATCATGCATCGAAGCCAGTTTCAGATATTGCAGCAGAAATAACAGCGGAAGCAAAATTGAAAAATGTATCAGTGAAGAAAAATAAATCACAGTTCTTTAATACATTCACACTACAAGGAACATATACAGGAACTGCAGCAAAAGGAGAATATGAAGATTGGAAAACAATTACACAAAACGTTAATGATACGTTAAAACGTTTAAGTGCAAAGGAATGGACAGGCTATAAAACAGTAACAGCATACTTTGTAAATTATCGCGTGAATACATCAGGACAATTTGAATATGATGTTGTGTTCCACGGTATTAATACAGAAGAAGGTGCAGAGAATAAAGCACCAGTTGCAGTTATAAACGGTCCGTATAGCGGAAATGTAAATGAAGCAATTTCATTTACAAGCGACGGATCAAAAGATGAAGACGGGAAAATTACTTCGTATAAATGGGAGTTTGGTGATGGAGCAGTAAGTAATGAGCAAAATCCAACTCACGTATATACAAAAGAAGGAACGTATACGACGAAATTAACGGTAACAGACGATAAAGGAGCAACTAATACTGCTACAGCGACTGTAACTGTTCAAAAGAAAGAAGATAACAGTGTAGAAAAAGAACCGAATAACTCATTCCAAACAGCAAACAAATTGCAGTTAAATCAAGTTTTACGTGCTAGTTTAGGAAATGGCGATACAAGTGATTTCTTTGAAATTAATGTGGAGACTGCTAAAAACCTTCAAATTAACGTAACGAATGAAAATAATATTGGAATGAACTGGGTACTTTATTCTGAAGCAGATTTAAATAATTATGTTACGTATGCTCAGCAACAAGGGAATAAACTAGTAGGTAGTTACTATACGTATCCAGGGAAGTATTATTTACATGTGTATCAGTATGGCGGGGGGACAGGGAATTATACGGTGGAAGTGAAGTAGTAAAAGGGGAGTTATCTTGTTCAATGAATGGAAAAAGGTCTGTACTTTAATGAAAAAACAACTGCAGGCAATGTCTCTAATGATAATAACAAATTAAGTGTCGCGAGATGTTATATTTATATTAAACCAATCTAATCAGTAAATAAGATAAAATAGATGAACTAGTATTTCATCACGATGTAAGAAAAGTTATAAATATTAAGTGTTTTTAATTGAATTAAACTAAAGGATCAGAGTGTATCTGTAACAATAGATAGGCTCTGATCCTTATTATATTTAATTAACGCATATGAATTTAAGATAATTAATAAGTAAGCTAGCTAGCGGGATTCTTAAAATTCATTTATGTAATTAACTAAACAGAAAATTGTTATCACATTAGCAAGGGATACTAATAGAAAAGCGTGTCCCTTTACCTAATTCACTCTCTATTTCTATATCACCGTTTAATTCTCTAATAATACTATAAGCAATCATAGTACCAAGCCCAGTTCCTTTTTCTGTTGTTGAATAGAATGGCAAAGCAATTCGTTTTATTTGTTGAGATGACATCCCAATTCCTGAATCAATAATATCAATTATGATATTTCCTTTTACTTTTTGTATATTTATTTGTAATAATCCACCATTTTTCATAGCCTCAATTCCGTTTTGGATGATGTTGTTTAGACAGAGTTTGAATTTTTCGGGGTCCCCATTTATATAAAAGGAATCTGTACTATTTTGTTTGATTTCAACTTTGTATGATAGAGCGAGTGGTGAAATAGTATCTTTCACCTGATTTAAAATGTGATTAATATCTATTTTTTCTTTTAGGGTATTCTGTGGTTTGGTTAAAGATAAATAGTTATTAATAGTAGATTGTATTTGCTGCATTTCAATTAACATGATTTCTAAGTATTGATCCTGAGATAGCTTAGAGGCATGTTTTTCATTTAATAATTGAGTGAATCCATGTACCGTGGTTAGTGGATTGTGGATTTCGTGTGCAATTGACGCTGCTAGTTCGCTAGCTATATAAAATTTTTCAGCTCGTTGCAGTTTTTCTTTCATTTTATATTTCTCAATCATTTCCTCTATAAAATAAACTGATAATAATACTGTGAAAATATTAATGACTATATAATTTAATAAAAATTCTATGAGAGTAGAGTCTATTTTACCTCCTGTATTTATTTGAGTTACAATACCGCAAATAGAAAGGGAAGCTGTACATACTAAAATAAGAAGTAAGCTTAATAATATCTTTTTTTCTTTAAAATACATAGGTAATAAGTAACGAAAGAGCATTGTTATAACAGAAATGATAGTAAAGATAATAAATGATGGAAGAACGCCATTTCCGCCTAAGTAAAACCGGTAAGAAAGATATAAAATTCCTATAAAAACAATGTTTTTTGTATTTCCATATAGAAAAACTAATATTATAGGAATAAAACGTAAATCATAAATAAATCCCACATGTAAATGAAAAGGAAAAGTCATACAAAAAATAATAGCAATGGAGGAAAGGATAGAAAATAACATATTATTACATGTTATTTTTTCTTTAAACTCTAGCCAAAATACGTGATAGCTAAGGATACAAATTATTATAATAAAGGTATTTAATAAAAGAGTAGAAATTCCCATAGTTTTGCATCTCCGATAGTTTGTAAGTAGAATTATGTATGAGTTGGACATAGATGTTTAGTATTAGTAGACTTTTTATCTAAAAAAGGAAGGGTACTTGAAAAGTGCTGTTATATTACTCGTATTAAAATTGATAAGGAAAATAGAAAAAAATAATAGATAAAAAATCTATTTAAATTTATGTACATATGAAATCATAAACTAACTTTTGTATAGGTGAAATTTGGATTGAGTTACTGATAAAATAAGTCTTTTTAAGTATGAATATTCTGTGAAAAAGATATGCGTGGTGACTCCTGTTTTGTAGCCTTCGTTATATTAACATGGAATATATCAAATTACAAAGTGAAATTTTAGAAAAATTTTATTAGTACATTTTATCTGAAATAGAAATGCTATTTATTTGAGTATTTTGGTACTTACTCGTATAAAACTTTGTTAGAAAAAGACTTTAAAATTTACATGTTTTTTATGAAGTGTAATATTGTAGCTTTATCTATGGGGCTTTCTCAATAACTATTAAGGCGAAAAGTTAAAATATATAGGTTTATAGATATGAATTATTACATAAAAACGCACTTAAAAAAGGATGTATGATGGTAATAGAATACAAACATCAAGGGGGAACTTAAAATGAAGTTAAATAAACTAGTGCTTAGTTGTGGAGTAGTTTCAGCATTAACACTTGGTGTGTTAGGGAATAATACTTATGCTGAAGAAGTACACAAAACGAATGATCCAATTCATGTAGTTGAACATGTTTCTGCAGACTTATTATTAACCCAAACAATGAATTATAGTGGCGAGGCTGAAACTTCTTTCGTATATGATGGGAGTACTGACTTAAGCTTCTCTATGAAAAATAATGGTCAAAATACAATGGGATATAGTGTAAAAGGTCCAAATACAGAGCTAATTGTTGGTGGTTATATAAAACCTGGAGAACAACAAATTAATGTTACAAATGTACGGAATGCTTTATCTCCATTACCGAATGGAACATATAAAATTTACGTTTCAAATGATGATGGTTCTAAGGGGCAATTCCAAGTTTCAGTAAGATCTGTGAATTAAATTTAAAACGCTTTGTTTTTAAGTTAATTTAATCTTTGCTTATTGGAAAGAAGCTAAAATGAATTGAGAATTACCGATAAAAATGAAAACGAGCACCTTATCTAATTGTGAGAGGGTGTTCGTTTTTTGCTATTAAACAGAAAATAATTATAAATATATTTTGATATCCCCATTGCTAACCTACTAGATTGTGTCAACGAGAGAATGTCTACTATAAAAGATATTAAAATAAAGATGATGTAACATTCCGCTAAATTATATGGGGAAATAGAAAAACCACCCTTATATGAGTGGTTTTTAGTAATTATTTTTAGGTTATACATTTAAAATTAGGCTAAGTTATAGAAATAATAAACATTTAATCTGTTGTTATTATTTTGGTTCTGGATAATGATTGTAGTATGAGATTCTAATAAATTCTTGGTAGACATTTGTTAATTTGGCATCTCTAAGAGCATCGTTGAATTTTTGCATACGTACACTCCCTTGAGCGTAGCCTCCACCTGGAGTATAAGGGTTTCTAGCTTCAAAGTCATCCAAAAATACTTTTAATTTTTTATAGTCTTGAGATTGATAGAAAGCCACAGCCTCTTCAGGAGTGACATCAAAGTAAGAGGATGACGTTGAGTTATAAGAAGCTGCTTGAGCAGTAGGTGCCTCTAGCATAGTTGCAGCTCCACCGAACATAGTAAGCGCCATAGAAGATACAATAATTTTTTTAAACATAATAAAACCTCCATGTAGAATATTAGATTAATAGTAATCCTGTAATCATTATAGTTACAATGAAAATGATTATCAAATGCAATATTGCATAATATATCTCGTTATTTTTGGGCAGTAAGACTCCCGCACAAAAATTCAATGAAAGTAAAGAAGTTAGGTGGGAATCGGGCGGATTAAAGTTTCACTTTATTATTTGAACGAGAAGTCACCTTTATATTTAAATGAAGGAGTGTAATAGATTAAAAGAGGTGTATAAATTACTCAGGTTAACAAGAAAATGAAAAGGCTATTTTTAATAGGGGAAAGCTTAATAACTGGAGTAAAGGAATTGCTATTTATATATTTAACATACATATTTGTCTTTTAAATTGTAGGCGTGTTTTAGAATTTGTATATAGTAAATTCGTTAAAAAACTTGATAAATAATAAAATGTGTAAATTTTTTGACTATTTTATTAAAATTATTTAATATTTGTAATTTATTGTTTTATAATGATAATTGGGTCGATCGTGAATGTTTTAGATATTGCGATATATACTCGGATTAATTTATTTTAGGGAGGTTACAAAATTGGGTAAGAGAGTCATTATAAGAGTTTTTACATTATTATCAGTACTGGCATTATTCCTTAATGTATTTTTACCTAGGGCTAGTGCAGAGGTTATGACGCATGAGAAATATTCAATGGACTGGAGTTATAGTAATAGTCTAGGTAAGTACATTCGCACTGAAATGATTAAAAATTCAAGTGGTCAAATTGCTTATTGCTTAACCCTTGGATTAAAATCACCAAATGGTGAAGATCTTCCTGAAATGGGGAAAACAGATAATGTAGTATATAGAGTCTTATTAAATGGTTTCCCGCAAAAAAGTGCTGAACAGCTGGGAGTAGCTAATAAAAATGAAGCGCATTATGCAACGCAACTTGCGGTTTGGAATGCATTAGGTCAACTCGATGTAAATGAATTAAAACATGAGAATAAAAATGTTGAAAAAGCAGCTAAGGCTATTATTAGTAATGCTAACAATAGTGAAGAGACTCAAGATGTTTTTATGAATGTGATTCCTGCTGAAAAGCAAAAAGCAGAATTAAAGGGTGAATTCTTCGAAACAAATCTATATTCAGTACAAACAAATGCTAAGAGTGGTTCTTATAAGGTAGTAGCGAAAAATGCACCTAATGGAGTTAGAATTGTTAGTGAAAATGGAGAAGTGAAAGATCAGCTTTCAGTTGGAGAAAAATTTCGTATCCAAATTCCTAAGAATACAAAAACGGGTGAATTTAATTTAAGTGTTGCTGCTAATCTAACTCAAGTTCAAGCAATTGCTTATCGTGGTACGGATACTGTTCAGAATGCTACAGTACTATTAGAGAGAAATGAAGAAAAGCTTAGTAGTGATCTTGCAGTAAATTGGGAAGCAGCTGGTTCTTTAAAAATTAAAAAGGTTGGAGAAAATGGAGAAGTTTTAGCTGGTGCAGTATTTGAGGTCTTTAATGCAAATAATGAATCAGTCGGAAAAATCACGACTGGTGCTGATGGTATGGCAGAATTAAACAACTTACCAATTGGTACTTACACATTAAAAGAAATTAAAGCACCAACAGGCTATGTTTCAGATGATAAACCACAAACTATTGAAGTTAAGACAGGGGAAACAGGAGCTGTCCAAATAGTAAATAACAAAGTAAAAGGTAACATCGAAATTAAAAAGCTTAGTGATTCAGGAAAGATTTTACCAAATGTTGAATTCACAGTCTTCACTGAAGATGGAAAAGAAGTGAAAAAAGTAGTAACAAAAGAAAATGGAATTGCAAACGTTGAAGATCTTACGTATGGTAAATATTATTTCTTAGAGACAAAAACACCTAATGGATATATTGGAAATAAAACAAAGTATCCTTTTGAAATTAAAGAGCACAATAAAACACTTACTTTTACAGTGGAAAATACCGAAGTGAAAGGTAGTGTAAAATTACTAAAAGTAGATAATGAAGATATTAGTAAAAAATTAGAAGGTGCAGCATTCGAGCTAAAAGATGCAAGTGGAAAAGTAGTTGGGGAATATAAGACAGATAAAAATGGTGAGATTAACGTCAAAGATTTAGCGTATGGTAAATATTCATTTGTAGAAAAGGCTTCTCCAAATGGTTACGTTCTTGTTAAAGAACCGATTATGTTCGAAATAAAGGAACATGGAAAGGTTATTGAGTTATTGGCAGTTAATCATCTTATCAAAGGTGATCTAGAAATTACAAAGGTAGATGTAGCTGATGGAAATAACAAGCTTCCAAATGCAGAATTTACGATTTATAACGAAGCAGGAAAAGAAGTAGTAAAAGGAAAAACAGACGATAAAGGAATCGCTAAATTTGAAAAGTTACCATTTGGAAAATACACATATAAAGAAACTGTTGCACCAAACGGTTATGTATTAAATGAAGAAACGTTCTCTTTTGAAATTAAAGAGAATGATCAAATCATTAAACACATTGTCAAGGATGAAAAGATTCCTTCAATAAAAACAACAGCTACTGATAAAACAGATGGTACAAAAGAAATGCACACGTCTAAGTCTGTAACAATCCAAGATAAAGTGGAATACAAAGACCTACAAGTAGGTAAAGAGTACACTTTAAAAGGTAAATTAATGAATAAAGAGACTAATAAACCATTCGTTGTAAATGGTAAAGAAGTAACTGTTGAAACGAAGTTTACACCAAAAGAAGCAAATGGTTCTATTACACTAGATTTCACTTTTGATGCAACTGGTTTAGAAGAAAAAGAAGTAGTAGTATTCGAAGAGTTACTGAAAGACGGAAAAGTTGTTACGACACATGCTGATATCAATGATAAAGGTCAAACAGTTAAGTTCGTTAAGCCATCAGTAAAAACGACAGCAACAAACAAAGCTGATGGTGGAAAAGAGATTCATTCAAAGGATTCTATCACAATCCAGGATAAAGTGGAGTACACTAACTTAGTTGTTGGTAAAGAGTACACTGTAAAAGGAAAATTAATGAACAAAGCTATTAACAAACCATTACTAATTGATGGTAAAGAAGTAACAGCTGAGACTAAATTTACTGCAAAAGAAAAGAACGGTTTTGTAACATTAGACTTTACTTTTGTTGGTGCTGAACAGCAAGGAAGAGAAGTAGTTGTGTTCGAAGACTTATTACATGAAGGGCAAGTAATTGCAACTCACGCTGATATTAACGATGTAGGTCAAACAGTTCGATTTGTAGAGCCTTCTATTAAAACGACAGCTACAAATAAAGCTGATGGTTCTAAAGAGTTAGACGCTTCTAAAACTGTAACAATCCAAGATAAAGTGGAATACAAAGACTTAATCGTGGGTAAAGAGTACGTAGTAAAAGGTAAACTAGTGGATAAAGCAACAAACAAGCCATTATTAGTTGATGGTAAAGAAGTAACAGTAGAATCTAAGTTTACTGCTAAAGAGAAGAATGGTTCTATCACATTAGACTTCACTTTCAATGCTTCTGCATTACAAGGTAAAGAAGTAGTAGTATTTGAAGAACTGTATCAAGATAATATATTAGTAGCTATTCACGCTGAAATTGAAGATAAGGGACAAACAGTGAAATTTAAAGAGGGAAAATCGGAACAACCAAAACCAGAACACCCAAATTCAGGTAAAAATACGCCAACACCAGAGCAACCTAACGAGCAAGTAAAAGAACAACCACAACTTAAGAAAGAAATTCAATCTAAAATTGGATGGTTACCGCAAACAGGTACTAATCTTACAAGTTGGATCTCTATGGCTGCAGGAGCATTACTGTTAATTGTTGGTGGAGTGATTTTCTTAAAACGTAAAAATGCATAGAAATTAAAAAATAAGCACATCTGTTTTTATAACAAGATGTGCTTATTTTTATCATTTTAGCCAAGAAGACTCCTATATTTAAGCGTGAATGGCATTTAAAATAGCAACCATATTTTATAGGTAATTTTGAACAGTTAAAAGAAATATTACAGGAGGGTGAAAAGCAAGGAGTTTTTCATTTCTTCTCCATAAATCATACAATACATTGGATCACTTCTATTGTTTTATTTCCAAAGTTTAAAAAGTTTATTGATTTTTTAGGACCAAATGAAACGAATGATACAAATCATGAATGGATGCCAGAAAACTTAGTGGACAGGATTGTTACTGCATTAACAGATAAACCTAATGTGTAAATTATTCAGTGTTTATGAATTCTATTATTACTATTTAAAGCCTAATTTCTCAATGTATTGTAGAGAAATTAGGCTTTTTTTATCAATTCATTAAAGTTTTTATAATTCAAGGACTCAAGTTAATGATTATATTTTCAAGTATTCGTTTTGAGCTACATAGATATAGTTTTCGTTGCAACTGTTTGTTGAAATATTTTATCATGCTCAACAATAACCATTGTGGGATTAAATTGTTGAATAAGTTCTTCAATCTGCATGCGGGAATAGATATCTATAAAATTTAGTGGTTCGTCCCATATATATATATGAGCTTTTTCACATAAACTTTTAGCGATAAGCAGTTTTTTCTTTTGTCCACCAGAATAATGAGATATATCTTTTTCAAATTGAATTCGGTCAAAGTCCATCTTACTTAGGATGGACTTAAATAAGGTTTCATCAATCTTGTGCTCTTCAATAAAGCCTGATAGTGATCCCTTCAAATGAGAAGTATCTTGTTGGACATAGGAAATGATGAGTCCTGTACCTAAAGTAACTAAGCCTGTATGCTGTATCGGATGTCCTAGAATTAGTTTTAGGATACTACTTTTTCCGCTCCCATTCGTTCCATCAAGTACAATTCGGTCACCTTGTTCAACTATGAAGCTAATCGGCTCATTCACAATTTGATCATTGTACTTAACGGACACGTCAACTAAAGTAACCAATTCATTTGATTTAAATTGCAATTGTTCCAATTTTAATGACTCAGTTTTTTCCGCATTTTTTAGTAATTTTGATTTTTCCTCAATAGCTTTTTGTTGCCTTGATTCAAGGTTTTTTGCTCTTTTCATCATCTTGGCTGCTTTATGTCCTACAAACCCCTTATCCAACTTAGAGCCTGAATTCCTCGTTCCATTTTTTGAAGCTTCTACGTCATTAGACCAACTTGCTGAACGTTTGGAAGACTGTTTTAATCGCCCTATGTCTTTTTGTAGACGCTCATTTGTAGCCTTCTCGTGTTCTTGCTGTCTATCAAAATTTAACTTCCAAGAAGAATAGTTACCACTTTGAACTTCAATATTTGCTCTATTAATAGATAGGATATGGTCAATGCACCCATCTAAAAAGATTCTGTCATGTGAAATTAAAATAAATCCTTTTTTCTTCCTTAGATAATCGGAGACTATCTTTCGTGCATCTGTATCTAAGTGATTTGTTGGTTCATCAATTAATAGAAATTGACCCGCATTTAAAAACAGTGCAGCAAGCAACACTTTTGTTTGTTCCCCATTTGATAATGTTTTAAATGGTCTGTACATGACCTCAGCATCAACATTTAAATAGGATATCTCACGTAGAAGTTCCCAATCTGCGGCTTGGGGACAAATTTCTTCAAGGATTTCATGAGTGAATTTGTTCTTATCTGAAACAGAGTAGGGGAAGTAATTGAATTCTACTGAAGCAAGGATTTTCCCGCTATACTCATAATTCCCTAACAATAAATTAAAGAATGTCGTTTTACCTCGTCCGTTTCTACCAATAAATCCTAGCTTCCAATCCGTATCTATTTGGAAGTTTACACTTTCAAAAATATTATCAAAGCTACCTGGGTATGAAAAAGTTAAGTCTTGGACCTTTATCATTGACATAATAATTCCTCCTTTATATATCGAAACGTTTCATATAAAGTCGGAACATCCATCCATTTTTTAATTCCTCTATATAAGTTTGATGGATATTAACGACTTATATAGAGCATTACATGTGTAACAATAGTATCTGAAGTACTCATTTTTCTCGCTCCTTTATTTGTGAAGTACATTTAACAATTAGTAAGTTTCAACTAAGACAAACGGGAATAAAAAAATCCCCCAATTTGTAATCGGAAGGATTAGTCTTTCGTCTATACTTAATAAGTACTTATTAATCATTTGAATCATGACAAATAAAGTATGAACTGAATTTTAAAAATGGATAGACTAACCCTATATTTTGTAGTTTGAAGTTATAAAATTCAACTTAAAATATAAATTAGTTAATCATTATTCATCCATCATTCCTTTCATAATTCTATTTTTAGAGTAACATTCTTTTTAGGGAGATGCAATATTAGCTTCAATTTCATCTAATTCTAAATCATTTATAATTCTTTGAGTAAGGAGATAAAACTTTACCGCCCTTTTTATAAACATCACATTTTTGTTCAATAGGTCATGTCTTTTGTCCGTTAAAAAGGGAGGATATGAAATTGACATCAACTTTTTATGTAACTATAATAGTTACAGTTGGTTTCGTAAACTAATTTGAATTTCTATTTTAATGATAGTATATTTTCATTCCTTTTTAAGTGTGACAGATAGCAACTATAATCCAATAGAGGAGTAGATTCTATCTCATATGTAAAGAGTAGATAAGTTGTACCCGCCAAATTTACGATGCGCAAATACTTAAAAAACTACATTTTTCAGCTTATCCTTTTTAGAATCCTCAGTATTAATAATTGTAAACATCTACAAAAAGTTAACAAGACTGTTGTATGTAGAAAGAAATCTTTTAAAAAGGTCATAATATGGATAATAGGTAGCACACATTTAAATTTAGTAGGAGTTGTGCCACTATCAAGACATTTTTTAATAAAAGTATAGAAAAAACTCAAGAAGGTGAGTCCATTGCGTAAGCATGCATATGTGCAATTTTATGTATTGATATTGGCTTTAATAGCTTATATAAGCTTTTGCTTTATATTTTTATTTGTTTTTCCGAATCATTATTTCGTATCAGATTTTAATATCCGACTATCATCTTTAGTCGTTGAAACTACTGTATTTATCTCATTACTGTATTCTATATTATCCCAAAAAATTAAGTTAGGAGTATTCTGGGTTTGCATTACTATTGCAATAGGGTGTTTTTTGATAGGAAATTTCATATCCGCTTTTCAAGTACTTAATGTAGAATTACCAATACAAAATTTTAATATTTCTGATGTATTTCTACTGTTTTTCTTATTCTTCTTTCTTTTTGCGTTCTTTTATAAAATTATGATGGAATGTAATAAATGGGAGAAAGCATATTTACTTTGTGATTTATGCATTGTTGTTACTGCTATTTTTACATTAGAGTGGTACCTATTTAATAAACCATCTGCAAATATTTTATTCTTATCAATTGGAGATGTTTTTCTCTCATTTATTTTTCCGATTATAGATTTATTGCTTCTATTACTTGGAGTTACACTGATCTTTCGACCTGCTATTTTCAATGCAAAAAGTAAATTGTTTATTTTTATCCTAGTATTAACTGGATTGGCTATTACGGACTATTTGTATTTTTACTTACAAGGTGATTTGTCAGAGCGTTCAGTTATATTTTTAAGGTGTTTGTATAGAGTTTTCCTATTATTTATCGCTATTGCTGCTACAATCCCAAAGAATACTTCTTTTAAAAGAAATTATTTTATTATTAATCCGACATTTGGAGAGAAACTTCTTGGTATATTCCCTTATCTTGCAGTTGCAGTCTTAATTGGCTTTACTTTGAAAGAGCAAACTTCTTCAGCTACATTAATTACGGGAAATTGTATTGCTTTTGTATTTGTACTGATTCGTCATACAATCGTACGAATGCAAAACAAAGAGTTAACTAAAACATTAAAAGTGTTTAATAATCAATTAGAACAAACAGTATCTCAAAGAACAAGGGATTTAATAAATAAATCTAATGATTTAGTAAAAAATCAAGAGAGATTTAAGTCATTATATGAGTATCATCCGGATCCTATTTTAACGATTGATTCAAACGGTATCGTATTAAATATAAACCAGGCTGGAAGTATGTTATTAGGAAAAGAAAGTGCTGTATTGATAGGGAAAGAGTGCTTCTCTATTTTTTTAGATGAAGATAAATCTGAATTGGAAGCAGCTATAAAGAAAGGGAAACGATGTAGTTCATCTTCACTACAGTTACGTGTGAAAAATAACAATGAGAAAGATATACTCTTTTGGTATGTCACTATAGTTCCTATTATGATAGAAGGACAAACCTTTGGGAGCTATGTAATGGTAAAAGACATAACAAGGATGAAACAACAACAGGAAGAGATAAATTACCTTGCATTCCATGATACGGTGACGGAGATTGGAAATCGTATATTCTTCCAACAAGAATTAGATAGATCTATTAAGCGTGCACAAAAAACACAGGATAAGTTTGGGCTCCTGTATATTGATTTAAATCGCTTTAAGACTATTAATGATACATTGGGTCATTCGATTGGTGACAAGGTTTTAAAAGAAGTTGCCAAACGTTTTAGGACATGTCTGTCACCGACTATTCCTCTAGCAAGAATAGGTGGTGATGAGTTTGCGATCATTGTCCATAACCAAACAGAGCAACAGCTATTGGATTTGTGTAAAACTCTATTTCGTATAACTGAAGAACCATTTGTAGTAAATCAGCATAGTTTTTACTTATCTCTTAGTATAGGAATAGCAGTGTATCCATTTGGAGGAATAAATACTACTACACTTTTACAACACGCTGATATCGCTATGTATAGCGCAAAGGAAAAAGGTAACAATGCTGTTTGTATGTATGACGAGACATTATCTCAAAAAGTAACTCGTCGATTACGATTAGAACAGGATTTACCAAATGCAATTGAAAATAATGAGTTGTTTTTATTGTATCAACCACAAATTGATAGTAAGGCAGGTAAGGTTATTGGTGCAGAGGCTTTAATACGTTGGCAACATCCAGAGCTTGGACTGATTTCTCCTTTTGAGTTTATACCTATCGCAGAAGAAACGGCGCAGATTATTTCAATTGGGAAGTGGACGTTACAGAAAGCGTGTCAACAACTGAAAGAATGGCATTCTGCGGGCTTTTCAAATCTAAAGATGGGGATAAATTTATCAGCTATAGAGTTTGAACAGAAAGATTTTGTTCAAACCATTATATCTACCATAGAAGAGATAGGAGTACCTGCTAATTCGATTGATTTGGAATTAACAGAGCGAATAGCAATGGTAGATGAAAAGGAAACCTTATCGAAGTTAAAAGCATTAAAATCATATGGTGTACATTTATCAATTGACGATTTTGGTACAGGTTATTCTTCATTAGCGTATCTGCCTCTTTATCCAATTGATACTTTGAAAATTCCAAGAGAATTTGTTAATAGGATTGGAACTTCTACTGATGGAGATGAAATTATACAAACCATTATTTCACTTGCTCATACTTTAAACATGAAAGTGATAGCAGAAGGGGTAGAAACGAAGGAACAATTAACAGTGTTACAACGTAATGCATGTTATCTAATTCAGGGCTATTACTACAGTAAACCTGTAAATGAAGATGAATTTATTGGTTTTTTAAGTACAATACAAAATGAATAAGTGAAAAATCAGTATATGTATGAAATAAAGTGAAAAGACGATCTATCCATATGGATTTGAACGTCTTTTCACTTTATTTTCAGTAGTTATGCAGCAAGGTTTCAGCCTTTGAAAGTAAAATAAGTATCTATATTCCTTGTATTTAGGGCTAATGGGATATGAGGTGAAAGTTGCTTCTTGTGAAACCGCATTAGGGACAGCTCGTATATTCTTAAAGCAATTTGAAAAAGCGGAAGAACATTTCAATCGTTCCATTGACCTTTTGCAAAAACATAATGAAGAAAAATTGATTTTAATAGTAAGGCATAATCTAGGACTATTATATGCAACTCAAAATTTATCTAAATTAGCAATTCGTCATTTATCAGAAGTCACAGAGAAGAATATTGCCCATTTTAAAGCAGTGTTCTTACAAGCGCGTGAACACTATAAGCTAAGAAAAACAAATATTGTAAAAGAACTTATTGAAAAAGGATTAGCAGTTTGTATGGAATTAGGAAATGAAGAGTATGTATATCATTTCAATATTTTACGTTCTCTTAATGAAGATGAAGCAATTAAACTCTTAGAAGAAGTGAAAAAAGTATTTCTTACTTCGAAAAGCAAGGTTTATGGGATTTCGTAGAAGAATATGCAGATCTAAAAAAGGAAGAAATTATACAATAATCACATGCTATCATTTTTAATAGCTAATTAACAAAAGGACTCCAATTATGGAGTCCCTTTGTTAATGGGATAATGCTTTAGTTTATCTAATTATAACAATATTTGTAAAAAGTGTAAAGGGGTCCTAGTTTGGAGGGGGAATTATTTAATCTTTTTTATTTAATAAAGGGATGATATTTAGTTATCTGCGCTTCTTAATTATGTTTTTTATCACAATTTGAAGTAAATTTCAGTTAATCTTATTTATTTTATAGGAATTATAAGTTATACTAAAAGTAGGTGCAAAATGTACCATTTGAAAAAGAGTGCATTGCAAAAAGGAATCCGTAAAGGATTCCTTTTTTGTTTCTTTTAAAATGAAGCAACGTTCTAATTATCTCTTTCTTTTTTTATGAATGAACTACCAATGTATAAATTTAAAAGGTATTTTTGGAAAATTGCCATATTCCTGTAACAAAACAAAGGTATGTTATGTGTGTTAAATATAAAGAGAAAGAAGGAAAAGTTGTGAAAAAAGTTTTGCCAATTGTTGCGTTATTAGGCATGATGAGTTTTGGAGTACAGGAAATGAATGTAAGAGCTGATACATACCACAAGGGCGATTCAAAAATTAGTTTTTGGGATTCGAAAAGAAAGGGTACTAATTTCATGAATAGTACGTCATTACCTGAAAACTATAAAAGTGCAAAAGAAGCTAATATTGAATATGTACGTTTAGCACCTGATAAATGGGTAAAAGATAAAGATTTTCTATTTGAGGATAAACCAGATACTTCTGGAAAGGATTTTCTGATAGGTAATGCAGATAACTATCGGGGATTAGTAAAGGAAGATCTAGAAAAATTAAAGGCGGATTTAGATGCCGCACAATCACAAGGAATGAAAGTCGTTCTTACAATGTTATCCTTACCTGGTGATCGATGGCGCCAATTTAATAATAATAAGAATGACGACAGAATATGGGAAGAAGAGAAGTATCAAGAACAAGCAAGTCAATTTTGGAAGGACCTCGCTCTGGAACTAAAAGATCACCCCGCGGTGGTTGGTTATAATATTATAAATGAACCACATCCAGAAACAGCTAAAAATAATAGATATAATGATTTTTGGACGGAAGATTACGAGAAATGGTATGCAAAAGTGGAGGGAACGACAGCGGATTTAAACAGATTTTATGAAAAGGTGATTAACTCCATTCGTGAAGTAGACCAAGAAACACCGGTTATTTTAGATTCAGGTTTATATGCTACTCCATGGGCCTTTAAATACTTAAAGCCAGTAAAGGATAAAAAAACGCTTTACGCATTTCATATGTATGAACCATATGAATTAACGAGTCAAGGTGAAAAGAAAAATAAAGAATATCAATATCCAGGATTAGTAAAAGTAGGAGACTTAGAGAAACCTGTAATGTGGAATAAGCAGGGATTAGAGAAATTTTTGAAGCCAATTCAACAATGGTCTAAGAAAAATCATGTACCATCTAATCGAATTATTGCAGAGGAGTTTGGAATTAACCGTACTGTTCCAGGTGCTACCCAATACATGCAAGATCTTATTTCTATCTTTAACCAAAAAGGATGGCATAAATCATTCTATGCATTCCGTGAAGACACATGGACAGGGATGAATTATGAATTGGGAACAGAAAAAATAAAATGGGATGAAGAGGGTAAACCGATGCGTCAAGATAATTCACTCTGGGATGTAATAAAAAAAGATTTACAAACGCGTAAATAGTTTAGAATATTAGGCTTAAGGACTAAATGTAAGCATCTAATTCAAATAGAATTAGATGCTTTTTATTTCGAAAAAAGATGGAGTTGAATTAAAGATTCCATCTTTTCTTTTGCATAAAGAGTACCAATCAGGTTTATTTACAACGAAAAATAAGATTTTTAGAGAATAGCTTAGAAAAAAATTGTGGAGGTTCAAACAAATGTGGTCACAATTGTTTAAACCTTTAAAGTAAAAAAAATTTATGAATTTTTCGTGAGATCCCAACCTTTAAATGTTGTAATTTATTTACTTATTTCTCCAATTGGATATATTTCTCTAATTGGATGGAAGTTTAGAATACAGAATCAAAACATAATAGGCTGTTATCGATGAGTTTATCGTAAAGTTGTTATTTAATGTGTCATCAAATAACATTTATATACAATAATACATAAAGAAAAGGAGATATTTATGAAAAAATATAGAGTAATAGACACAATTTAAATAGTATGAATAGTTTAGATTGTAAAAACATGGAGAAGAAAACAAAAAAACTTAAGAGTACTAAGGAAAAATGAGGGAGATAATATGGGGAATAATTCAAAACATAAAACTAGAAAAATACTTGCGGCCACTGCTACAGTAACTATGCTTGCGACTGGAATGATTTTTTCATCGGATGTCTTTGCGGAGCAAAAGGAGCAGCAAAAAAATTTATCGACATCATTGCAAAAAGAAAAGTCAGTTAAATCAGAAAATAGAACATTTACAGTCCCAGGAAAAGGGGATGTTGAGGTACTGAAACAACAGGAAAGAAAAAGTATGGCATTTAGTCCATATGAACCAACTGGTTTATATGCAAAGCCAAATGAACAAATAACGATTAATGTAGAAGGTAATCAAGATATTCAGGTATATATTGGAACTTATTCGTATGATGCTTCTTGGAGAGAAGATTCTAAGATAAAATCATTTACATTAAAACCTGGTATAAACACAATCCAATCTCCAAGTGGGGGGATGATTTATTTTTATAATAAACAACAAGGGGGTACCATTCGAACAACAATCACAACAGGTGGAACGACTACGCCTTTCTTTGAACTAGGAAAGCATACGAAACAAGATTTAATAAACATGCTGGACCAATATCCTAATGCACATGCAGTGGAGTTAAAAGGAGAACGTGTATTAATTACGGCCAGCCTTGCACGTGTTAAGAAATATTTGTTGGGTTCTAATACAGATCCTGTACAACTCTTAAAAAAGATGGATGAAGCTACTCGAATTCAAGACAAAGTAGCTGGATTATCCGAAGAACAAGTAGATAAACATTATGTTCATTACGTAGAAGAAAATCATTCTCCCGATTATTATATGTATGCAACTTCTTATCGAACAGCATATGTAGGAGATGCAATCCAATACGTGTTAGATATTAATAAATTTATAACAGATGGTTGGGGCCCTTGGCATGAGGCAGGACATTTGAGACAACAATCGCCCTGGAAGTTTTATAATATGACAGAAGTACAAAATAATATATACAGCCTTTCTGTAGAAAAAGCATTTAATCAACCATCCAACTTAGAGAAAAGTGGAATTTATCCAAAAGCATTTCAATATCTAGAACAAGTGAATAAAAATTATGATGAAATTAGCGATGTTTTTGTAAAGCTTGTTATGCTTTGGCAACTACAGTTAGCGTATGGAGAGGATTTCTATCCTAAATTGCATCAATTGTATAGAGACATGCCTTCAGGTGAACTTCCACAAACTGATGATAATAAAAAACAATTATTTATGATTTCAGCATCAAAAGTAGCCAAACAAAATTTGATTCCTTTCTTTGAGAAGTGGGGATTACGTCCAAATAACGATACCATTCAAAAAGTAGCTGCATTAGGATATCCAATTTTAACAGCAGAGATTTGGAAGAGTACGGATTCTAATCCAATTAAACCAGATATGCCTAATGTAAATAATATTTTAGAAGGAAACCAGTTTGCATGGTCGCTGAAAGGGATTAGTGATTTCGAGTTTGCTAAAATTAATTTCAATAAATCGACAGAAGAAATGCAAGTAGACTTAAAAGCAGGCGTACCGCATCATTATTTTAATGAAACATATGCGAGTATTAAAGTACAAAATGCATCAGGGAAAGTAGTATACAATAAAGACATTTATGGAAATAAACAACAAAATGCTGAATCGCAAAAAGTTTCAGTCAAAGTAGGAGATTATATTGAGTTAACACATCTAGAAGGTGTGCATAGAGCTACTCTCACAAATGTAGATAATAGTAAACAAGAGAGCTTTGGAAAAAAAGCCATGTACGAAGTTACAAAGGAAGGTCTGAAGAAAGTAAATCAAATTGTTAATCCGAAACCAGATACAGAAGCTCCCACACAGCCACAAGGATTATATGCAAGCAACCTTACTTCTAACAGTGTAGAGCTAAAATGGAATCCTTCTACAGATAATGTAGGTGTAAAAGAATATCAGGTATTACGCGATGGACAATTGATTCAAACGGTACAAGGAACGACGTTTACTGATCAAAACTTAACAGTTAATAAGGAATATAAATATGCAGTGAAGGCTGTAGATGCAGCTGGAAATACATCAATCCAAAGTGAAATTCTTCTTGTAAAAACCAAAGATCAAAATGTATCTTATGAAAAATGGGATCCAAAGAAGGCATATACAAAGGGGGATAAAGTAGAACATCAAGGGACAGTGTATGAAGCTGTTCAAAATCATCAAGGAAATGGTGACCCGAATTGGATATTTGCACTATCGTTATGGAAAGCAATTACAATCAATTAATATGTAAGAATCAGATGTAAAGATAGAACAACATCCAGTATTTTAAAGAATTACTGGATGTTGTTTGAATTTTGATAGATTTCTCTACTACGTTAGTATTCAATAATAAAAATTAGAAAAGGATGTAGATTAGTGATTAGTCAGAAAACAAAGCAAAGATTTAATAAAGTTATTATAATTACCGCAGCATGTAGCATGTTTTCTATGTTTGGAACGTCTATTTTGCACACTAAAGCTGCAACACATTCAGCTGCTCCAGCAGTTTATGTGAGTCCCCAAAATATACCTGCCTCAGATATTATTAGTATAGACTGGTCACCAGTTCAGACACCACCTTATACGTACTGGGCTGTACACAACTGGAATGCAGGTGGTGAAGCTGGAGGATATGCTGGTTTTCAACAACAAAGTGGGTTTGATGAAAATGGAAAACGTACTTTACATTTTGCCTTATGGGATCCAATTTCCTCTAAAGAAGCAATAAAGGCCGAATACTTATCTCCGAATTCGCAAGCTGGACCCTTTGGAGGAGAAGGAACAGGAATGAAGGTTCAAACAACTTATGGTTGGAAAGACTACAATTGGTACACAATGACAATGCGTTCATGGCAAGAAAATGGTCATACTAAATTTGGACAATGGATGAAAGATGTAACAAAGAATAAATGGCATCAAATTGCAATTATGGACTTTCCGGTTGCTAATGTTGCATTTAATCATGGTTTAGGAATGTTTCAAGAAGACTGGGCTGATAGTGGACAGAATGTTCGAGAAGCGCGCTTAAAAAATGGTTATAGCCGAAAATTAGTTGATAAACAATGGAGTTCTTGGAATAATCAAAGTATTTCTGGAACGCATGATAATACTTATCAATATGATGGAGGATCTACTTCAGAATATGTATGGGTCAAAGCAGGAGGTAATACGCAGTCTACTATTGGGGCAGGAAAAATATTCACGCTAAATCAACCTACTCAACCTGAAATAGGAAAATTAGATTTTGATATCCAATCTATATATTATGAAAATGAAAAATTAAATGTATCTTGGAAACTAAAAGAAAATAGTACACCGCAATTTAAGGGGAAAATTGAAATTTATAACAATGAAAATATGACGGGCCAACCTATTAACGTAATTAATGATATTAAATCTTATCAAAATGGAATCAGTCAATCTATATCATTACCAACAAATGCTTATGCAAAAATTGTATTAACGGATATATTTGATCAAACTGTTGAGAAAAAGGTACAAATCAAAAATGAATCTCCAAACATTTTTGAAGGTAATGAATTTGCATGGTCGCTGAAAGGGATTGGAGATTTTGAATTTGCGAAAGTAAATTTAAATAAATCAACAGAAGAAATGCAAATTGATCTAAAAGCAGGTGTACCACATGACTACTTTGATAGTACATATGCAAGTATTAAAGTGCAAAACACATCAGGTAAAGTGGTCTATAACAAAGAGATTTATGGAAACAAACAGCAAAATGCTGAATCGCAGAAAGTTCCAGTCAAAGTAGGCGATTATATAGAGTTAACACATCTAGAAGGTGTACATAGAGCTACTCTTACAAATGTAGATAATAGTAAACAAGAGAGCTTTGGAAAAAAAGCCCTATACGAAGTTACAAAGGAAGGCCTGAAGAAAATAGAAAAAATGCCAGAAGCAACAATTTTAGAAGGAAACAAGTTTGCATGGTCATTAAAAGGATATAGTGATAGAGAAATTGCAAAAGTAGATTATGATAAAACGGTAGAAGAGATGAAGGTAAAACTAGAAGCAGGTGTACCACATTCCTATTTTGCTAGTACGTATGCTAGTATTAAGGTCCAGAATTCTTCTGGTAACGTTCTGTACAATAAGGAAATCGTGGGAAATAAACAACAAAATGCTGAAAGCCAAACTGTGCCCGTCAAGGTAGGGGATTACATTGAATTTACCCATATAGAAGGAGAAGCAACAAAGGAAAAAACGCGAGCAACTTTAATTAACCTTGAAAATAACAAAAATGAAACCATTGGAAAAACAGCAAGATATCAAGTTACAAAAGAAGGCTTGAAGAAAGTAGAAAAAATGCCAGAAACAACGGTTTTAGATGGAAATCATTTTAGGTGGTCTTTAAAGGGATATAATAATCGAGAAATCGCGAAAATAGAATATAACAAAGCAACAGAAAAAATGCAGCTTAAATTAGAAGCGGGTATACCCCATCCTTATTTTACTAATACGTATGCAAGCATTAAAGTCCAGAATTTATCCGGTAATATTTTGTACAATAAAGAAATTATAGGAAATAGACAACAAGATGCTGAGAGCCAAACCGTTTCAGTCAAAGTAGGAGATTGTATTGAGTTTACTCATATAGAGGGAGAAGCACAAACGGAAAAGACACGCGCCACACTTACTAATCTTGAGAATAGTAAACAGGAGTATATGGGAAAGAAAAGAATATATCAGGTTACCTCTATGGGATTATTAATAAAGTCATAGATTTCACTACAAAAGTTAAATTATAGATATATATATTATATAAAAATCTTAACCATTATACGCATTAAAAAATTCTCAAGAGAATATAGATTGGCGGGTATAGTATGAACATATTCAAAGGGTTTCTAATTTCATCAATTGCAATGACCACATTTGTAGGAACAGATTTAATCCTACAAAATGATAGTATTCATAATAAAGTTTACGCTGAATCTAATAATGTCACATACAAAGAAAGAGATTCACAGGAAGAAAGATTAATTGTAAAGTTTAAAAATCAAATTGACTTACCTTATGAAGATGGTATTGAGAAACGAATAAAAAATGGGGATTATGATAACAATTTAAAGCAGTTATTTTCCGAAAATACAAAACTTACTTTGAATCGTCTGTTCTCATCTGTAAATCCGATAGAGATTGAAAAGTTATCAGTACAATCTAAATCAGTTGCTAATGAATCAGCTAATAATTTATTAAATTATTATATTGTACAAGCTCCTAATAACATAGAAATAGAATTATTACTGAAAAAATTTGAAACATCTCCTCTCGTAGAGGAGGCTTATATACAAGAAAAACAAATTTTGACCCCTCCTGAAATACAGTTACCAAATTTATCTGTTAATCCGTACGATGACCCTAGATTTAAAAATCAAGGATATCTTGAAGCGGCACCAAAGGGAATTAATGCCTCGCATGCTTGGAGCATTAAAGGTGGTGATGGGAAGGATACAACTTTTGTGGATATGGAATATGGATGGTTATTGAACCATGAGGATTTAGTCAATAAAAATATTAAGCTTATGTCGGGACAAAATATAAGCCAGCATAGAGCTCATGGTACTTCTGTATTAGGAATTGTTTCATCTGAAGATAATCAAATTGGAAATATTGGAATTGCACCAAAAGCAAATGTAAAAGTAATATCCCAGATTAGGGATAATGGAATTTATAATACAGCGGATGCTATTTTAAGTGCTGTACATAATTTACAAGCGGGAGATATTCTTTTATTAGAGGCACAAGCTTCGTATGATGGGTATGGGGATAAATATTTACCTGTAGAAGTACATCCAGATATTTTTGATGCAATTCGTGTTGGTACAGATAAAGGGATTATTATTATAGAAGCTGGCGCAAATGGTTCAAACGACTTAGATAATTTTAAAGATCGTAATGGAAAAAAGATTTTAAATCGAAATAGTCCAGACTTCAAGGATTCAGGTGCTATTATGGTTGGGGCGGGATCATCAACTGTTCCACATCAACGTTTATGGTTTTCAAATTATGGAAGTCGATTAGATGTATATGGATGGGGAGAAAATGTTGATACAACATCAGCAAATCCAAGTCAAAATACTACAAATTTATATACATCAACATTTAGTGGAACATCAAGTGCTTCACCAATTATTGCTGGAGCAGCAACTTCGATTCAAGGTATTGCTAAAGAACATCGAGGTTCTCCTTATACACCAGCCGAATTAAGAAATATCTTAAGTAATCCGAATACAGGAACAAAATCTCAAGATCCGTGGAATGATAGAATAGGTGTTTTACCTGATCTAAAATCTATATTAGATAACTTAGGTTTTAATTCAGATATCCCGAACTCTTCTAGTATTTTAGAAGGAAACCAGTTTGCATGGTCACTAAAAGGAATTAGTGATTTCGAGTTTGCAAAAATTAATTTCAATAAGTCGACAGAAGAAATGCAAATCGACTTAAAAGCAGGCGTACCGCATCATTATTTTAATCAGACATATGCGAGTATTAAAGTACAAAATGCAACAGGGAAAGTAGTATACAATAAAGACATTTATGGAAACAAACAACAAAATGCTGAATCGCAAAAAGTTCCAGTTAAAGTAGGAGATTATATTGAGTTGACACACCTAGAAGGTGTGCATAGAGCTACTTTAATAAATGTAGACAGCAGTAAACAAGAAAGTTTTGGAAAAAAAGTCATGTACGAAGTTACAAAAGAAGGCTTGAAGAAAGTAGAAAAAATGCCAGAAACAACGGTTTTAGATGGAAATCATTTTAGGTGGTCTTTAAAAGGATATAGTGATAGAGAAATCGCAAAAGTTGATTATAATAGGACAACAGAGAAAATGCAGGTGAATTTAGAAGCAGGCGTACCACATTCTTACTTTAATCAGACATATGCAAGTATTACAGTAAAGAATTCAACCGGTAATGTTGTGTATAATAAGGAAATAGTGGGAAACAGACAACAAACTGCTGAAATCCAAACGGTGTCCTTAAAAGCGGGGGATTACATTGAGTTTACCCATATAGAAGGGGAAGCAGTAAAGGAAAAGACACGTGCTACACTTCTTAACCTTGAGAATAATAAACAAGAATATATAGGCAAAAAAAGAACCTATCAAGTTACTTCAACGGGATTAAACAAAATAGATTAACATGAAGAACCTTCTAATTATTCGTTAGATGCAAATAGTCGTTCATTATGAACGGCTATTTGGTTTTTATTTAAAGAAAAGTGAAATGAAAATACTCTCTCTTTTGTATATACTCTCCTTGCTATCAACTGCTATATTTGTTTATCAGGGGGGATTTTAAAAATGTGCTTGAGAATTGATAAATGTTTAAGTGCTATAGATTTGAGAAAAAAGAAACAGAATAGTAAGGTATTTATTGATAAAACCCCTCTTCCGTTACAATATTTTACATATTTGGTATGATGTATATGAGTTCTATGCATATTAAGGGAGGAATGGGAATGAAGAGGTTCATAACACGTGCAAGTGGTAATACAATCTCAAAAAAGTTAGTTTTAATGATGTTGCCGATGGTTTTAATGATATTGATGATTACACCATCGAATGATGTATCGGCAGCAAATCTATCAAGAGCAGGTTCACTAAAAGGCGTGAATTTATTTAATGGAAGTTGGACAGTTGCTATACAGGCAGCAAATTTACAATATGTTTCTGCTGAGCCATCGGGTAATGTAGTAGCAAATCGTAATGCAGTTAATGAATGGGAGAAATTTGAATTAATTCCGACTGGGGAATTATATACGTTTGCTTTAAAAGCAAAAAGTAATGGAAAGTACGTTTCGTTTGAGCCAAACGGTAGAGTAGTAGCAGATCGTACATCAATTGGGGCATGGGAAAAATTTATCTTATATAATGGTGGAGACAATAGGATATATGTATTACAAGCACTAAGTAATGGTAGGTTTATATCAGCAAATGGTGGTAGAGAATTAACTGCTAATAGTTATGTAGCTGGAAGTTGGGAAAGATTTGTTATTGTATACTTCTAAACTTTGAAGTGTTATATATCTAAATAATAATGGCATGTTTAGTTTGTATAAACGCCTAATACAAGAAAGTATTAAGTATTTAATACAAGTGTATATTAACATGTAAAAGGGCTGCAAGTAATTAGCAGTCCTTTTGCATGTTAAATAAGGACTTACTGAGGTTATAATGAAAAGAAAAAGAACCCTATAGGGTTCTTTTTCAAGGCATATTAACAGTAAGGAGAATCATGAAATGCTACTTCAAATCTTTATTAGGGGAAAGATTTTGAATAAGCTTAACATACATCAATTTTTACATAAATGTAAGATATAGTAAATTGATAATGTTTATACTTATTATTGCTAATATTCAATTAAGATAGTTAATACTATTTATATAGTGTTAACTGGTGTATAGTACAGTATAGATTTAGAAATTTAATATTAGATTACATTTGTTAAAAAAGTTAATAGATATATTTTTTCAAATTCTAACTAACATTTAAACGGTTTTAATTGAAATTGGTTGTGTATTAACCTTTATAAGCCAATAAAATAAACAAAGACCCTGTAATAAATACAGGGCCGGATACAGGGTTAAGGGAACGCATAGTTTCTTAATATCATAGTAGCATATATTCTTTGTATAGCTACATGAGGATTTTGACAGAATTAAGAACAAGACAGAAATTCTGTAAGAAAGCAAATATAGTGCTGGAAATGTGATTGGAAATTAAGTTATAAGTATATTGAAATAGATGAAAATTCTTGAGTGTATGATTAAATTACCTTTAAATATGAGGCTTAGGTTAGAGGGCTAATTGGATCTTACTAAATAGGAGAAATGTTTTTTAGATTAAAAGAAGAAAAGACACCTTTTGGGTGTCTTTTCTTTAGATAAACAGTTCACATATTGCTGAATTAGATACGAAACCATAATTCGACTAAGAAGTAAATCTTAACATAATCTGAACAGAAAAAATATGTAATATTACATTTTTAGTTTTTAATTATTTTACTCAATATAGAGAAGCAACGTAAATAAAAGGGCATGCAGTCGTATCTGCAGCCCTTTTTAGGAGGAATTCAAGACACCATTAGGACACGTATCGGTAAACAGGTTCAAAAATAGTATGTGTGAAAAGAAAAAGTCCTATACCAAAAGTAGACAGGATCTTATCTTTTTTACATTTTAAAAAATGAAATGCTGTCCTTTTGAAATCAGTACAGCACACATTTGGTTTGTAATGAAATTAGAAAAAGTATACATGAAAATGGCAGACAACTATTTTGTTGCCTGCCGGTGCCAGTGGATTGAATGAGTTAGTCAATTCAATAAATTGTGCTATCTCATTACCAGAAGAGTGAAGCCGCTAGTTCAAACGGCTTAGACATAGTTTGTTTAATAAAGAAAAAATTATGGGTAGAAATTTTGTTTGCTCTATATGAAAAGATAAATAGATATTCATCAGACAAGGATAATTTAGCATATCTTGAATAGGGTGTAGGAACGAATTAAAGAAAGGGATATTTGTTTAGGAAGGGACTGACTCAGGAGTGGGACTTTCGGACAGGGTTTGGGGAGCGGTGATTGCCTTTGGCATTGCGACTAATATCGTTGCTTGTATAATGGCAGTATACATTCAAAAATATGAGCTAATGATAAATCATCTTACAAATATTTTATTTTTAATAATTATCTCTTTAACGTTTATAAAGATGAAAATTAACAGATGGGTGGCTTTAGGATTTACATTAGTTGTAATAGAGAAAGGTATTAAAGCGGGCTATGACTTCTACACACATAATTATTATAGTGTCAGTTGGAGTTTAGCTATCATTGTCTATTGCATATACGAGATGGAAAAGTATTATATTGAAATAAACGAATAGGCGCAACAAAAAGGTGTTAGTAGGTGGAATTCTTTTTAAAATACTATAAAAAAGACACTACAAGAGTGTCTTTTTTTTGAAAATACTCTATAATTAACTTTGGGGAAGGTAATGTTAGAGTATTCGTTTAGCATTATCTTTATATTTGATAAACCATGAAATCGAAAGATTTTGTGGTTTATTTTATGAACAATAGATATTACAGTATTGGCAGTGAGTTATTAACCATTTTAAGCATTAGGGGAGAATGGATTAAAAGTCTAACATCGAATAACGGTTCCGGAATATAGTGTTGCGAAATGATCTCCCATATCCCAAACGGTACTTGCCTGTATATAGCCCTTAAAGCCTTCTGAAGAATAATAAATCTCTTTTGGTATACTTTCTTTAGTTTGGAAATGTGCTTTAGAGTACTTTACATAATGGTTTTTAACAACTTTTGCTTCTGGAACAATAGTGTTTTTTTGTTCCAATTTTGGCCTAGCACTAGAAGGTGGTATGAATTTTATATTGTCTTGGTAATTAGGATCTAAGGTGTCAGCTTGTACACTGTGTGACGAAACAAAGGTGCTTAGACTACTTCCCGCGATTAAAGTTGCAAATACTAACTTTGAGAATTTTGTTAATCTACTCATTCTATAATCTCCTTTTTATTATTTTGTAAGGTATCTCCTTACACCTCACAGTCTATATCCACTACAAAAGGGTGTACATACATATTGATAGACAAAATTCTACAAAATACCGCATGTTTTTGGGATTTATGTATAATAATCCAATGTCTAATAATCTATCAAAAGTAAAAAGGTAGGTCTTATATAAAAGAAAATGAATAATTTATGCAGGTAATGTATATGGAATTATTGTTTAAATATTCTAAAATGAGTTGATAAAGATGTTGGTAGGTTTTTTGGAAAACAAATAATTCCCTAGGTGAAATTTGGAAGGAAGATTCTCTGTTAGAGTTTTTATAAGGGAATTCATTTTCGTAGATTCAAAATGTAAAAATAACTAAAAGAGCAAGTGTTTCAATGGGTAAAAAGCTATGTTGAGTCTTTTTTCTCTGTCGGTGGTCGTCTAATCAATGAAATGACGGATGCTTATGATAGTTTGTGTCTAGCAACATTCGTGTATAAACGAATGAATTAAGAAAAGGGTGAAATATTGGATAACTCGAAATGGATGCCTTTAAGTAATGTTGATGATGATGAGGAAATTTGGGTAGGAGCAAGAGTTAGGGTGTACAATGTTGGTATGAATAGAGAAGATAAAGAAAATAATTTCTATGAATATATTATTTCTTATATCTACGACAACACTAACTACTTACAACTAACTAATTTAACAACAGGAAAAGCAGGTTATATTATTTGTGTCATTGAAAAAGAATTACCAAATAATTATGCTTTGGGCAGAACATTAAAGCAAAGAATAGGTTTAGAAAATACCTATTTTAGATTTGAATAATCAACAAATAAGGGAAGCACCAACTCTAAGGTGTCTTCCCTTATTTAATACTTTTTATCAATAATCAATATTAACAGAGCCTAAATAAAAAAGTGAGAAAAATGATAAACACTCTTCTCACTTTCATCAATTAGGGTGGCATATACATAAATATGCGTTTGGGTGGATTTTGGATGAAAAATCTACATGCATAGTATAACAAAAAAATTATGGCTTTTCGCATGTAATATTGCATATGAAAAATAGTAAAGTTTTAAATTTTAATATTAACAACTTATATATGTGTGTTACAATGTAATTCTCTAATTTATTTTATTCTCCTATTTAGAATTTATAGTTTAGTGATTCAATAATACAAAAGTGGTTGTAATAAATAGATAAAACGATGAAATAATACAGTTAGAATGGTTAAAAGGCAGTTAAATATAAGTATTAAAAGAAATAAATTTACTTATTTATGTTTAGTGAATGTATTATGGTAAGAATTTCATCCGATTGGATTAGCGCTAAACTAGATTTTTATCCAAACAAATCCAATAATTATTTTTTAAATGAAGTATATGTTGCATCAAGTTTATTTGGAATAATTCGTAGTCTAATAATTGCTGAATCTAGAAAAATAACATATTCGAAAGGAGGGCAGATAAAACTCTGTCTGTGAAAATTAAATCTCTAAATTATAAAGTACGGATAATAGGATGTAATTGTGGTTTCATTTCGAATGGTACCATAAATGAATGTGGAAAAGTAAAGGAGAAAAATTTAAATAAACTATATAAGTAGTAAAAATGAAAAGGAGAAGTAGCTAGTGTTTAATATAAAAGAAAGATTGGGGAAAATAAAGCTTAAAACGAAGTTGTCTATGGCATTTATAGCAATATTAATTATACCAAGCCTTATCGTAGGAGTATCATCTTATAATAAAGCAAAAACAGATCTTAATGAAACAATTCTACAATCAGCAAAAGATAATATAAGTATTTTAGATAAGATTGTTGATGATGAATTAGAAAATAAGCATACAGATATCACTCATTTTGCAAAGGTACTCACACAAGGGGATTATAATCCTGAACAATCGCAAAATGTACAGAATAAATTTGATCAATATATACAGTTACATCCAGAGATAGAAACGATTTATACGGCATCCAGTAACAATCAATTTATTCATGCACCTGTTGGAAAAATACCAGAAGGGTTTAATCCGCTAGAAAGCAGTTGGTATAAGGATGCAGTAAAAGCAGATGGAGAGATTATTGTTTCATCTCCATATAAATCAAAGTCTACAGGAAATATGGTAATTGCAATTGCAAAGCAGAATGCAGATAAAAGTGGTGTCATTGGCGTAGATTTGAATATTAAAGATATCGTAAAAACATCCAAAATGATAAAAATTGGGAAGCAAGGATTTGTATCTATAGTTAGTCAAGATAAAACTATAGTTGTTCATCCATCACTAAAACCTGGAGAGAAATTAGATAAAACTTTAGTGGATGAATTGTACAAGACAGAAGATGGAGTAATTACTTATAGCCTCAATGGTGAAGATCGAAACATAAGCTTTAAGACAAATAAAAAAACAGGTTGGAAAATAGCTGGCGTAATGCCTACGAAAGAAATTGAAGAAGCTACCAATCCTATTTTTTATAAAACGCTCACTATAATAGGTGCTTCATTATTGTTAGGTGGAATTGTAATTCTATTCATACTCAAATCTATAATTACTCCACTAAGACAATTAGTCATTTCAGCTCAAAGAATTAGTCAAGGAGATTTAACCGAGAAAATAGATATTCGTTCAAAGGATGAACTTGGTCAATTAGGTGGTAGTTTCAATACAATGGCAGAGTCGTTACGTAATATTATTTCTCAAATTAACACATCTGCAGGACATGTAGCTGCGTCTTCTGAGGAACTAACTGCTAGTGTAGAGCAAGCAAGTGTTGCGACAGAACAAATTACAAAAGAGATGGAAGAAATCTCGAACAGTGCAGAGGTTCAAAATAATGAAGTTGAGTCTGGAGCTGAATTAATTGGTGAGGTAACACGAAATATTCAATACGTAGCTGAGAATGCTTCTGAAGTATCGGCTTCATCCATATACACTAAACAAAAAGCCAATGAAGGTGAACAATTAGTAGAACAAACTGTAACACAAATGCAGTCTATCCATCACTCTGTTTCTCAATCCGATAATGTCATAAAATTATTAGATAAGAAATCACAGCAAATTGGCAGTATATTAGAAGCGATTCAAAATATTGCGGAACAAACAAATTTATTAGCATTAAATGCAGCGATTGAAGCAGCTAGAGCTGGGGAACAGGGGAGAGGATTTGCAATTGTTGCCGATGAAGTTAGAAAGTTGGCGGAGCAATCATCCGAATCTTCAATGGAAATTGGAAGTTTAATTAAGGAAATACAAGCAGACGTATATGAGACTGTAAAAGCTATGAATGAAGTAGGCGTAGAAGTACAGTCGGGAATTAAAGTTGCTAACGATACAAAACAAAGTTTTTATGAGATTTCAAAATCTGCAAATGATATTGTGTCAAAAGTGCATGGTATGGTGGAACTATCTAATACAATGACTACTGATGCAATGAAAGTCGATACATCGATTGATCAAATAGCTATGGCTGTAAAAGAAAATTCTTCAAGTATGCAAACGATAGCTGGTTCATCTGAGGAACAACATGCTTCTATGGAAGAGATAAATTCTTCAGCAATACAATTAGCACAGATGGCGGAAGAACTTCAAGAGTTAATTGGTGGATTTAAGATTTAAGTTGAGATTCTAGGAGAGAATGCTAGAATCTTGTTACAGAGTGGAAATGAAAAATCTTATAACATAGTAAATAAGTATAATATGTACTCTCTATGCGTATTGAACAGGCAGATAAGCCATTTAAAAACCCTCCATTTGGAGGGTTTTTAAATACATTTACATTAAATTTGTGGTGGTGCACCACCATAATCGCCAACACTATATGAAGGAGCAGGATAATGCCCATGAGTAGCAAGCTGATCTGTTTTAGAAAACTGAAAAATTCCCACCGTTAATACCCCAATAAAAGCAATGCTTGATAATAATAAGCTAATTTTTTTCATTATTTTAACACTCCTTTTGCGATTGATTTTTGTCTTGCTTGATAACAAATATGGAAATAGTCACTTACTTTTTGGTGGTTCTCTAATTGTCTACATTTTGTGGCAAATAATTCGGCGTATTCGACAACATATTCCCATAATTCTTCTTCCTCAAAGTATAAGATTCCTTCTTGAATGATTTTTTCTAATTCTTCCAATGGAATATTTTCGTTTAATTTTTTTAAAATAGAGAAGTGGTGTGTATATTCTTCGTTATGAATCTCTCTGCAAATCTGTAGTCCCTTATCAATGAGTTGGCTGGCCGTTGATTGTTCTCCTAACTTATAATGTTCCTTAGCTTGTAGGAAGATGGCCTTGAAGTGTGTAGGGATTTTCTCTGTTACTTCTGAAAGGTGACGAATAGCTAAAGTAGACATACTTTGATCAGAATACAGCCACCCCATAGTATTTTTTACGTATAACAAGGAATCTTCTTCCCTATTTTTTTGTAGTAAATCAATTGCACAATGTAGATATTCTTCTGCTTGTTCGTACTGTTTTAAATAGATGCAGCAACCACCTAGCAAACTATTACAAAAGGCTGTTTTTACTTCATAACCTTCGTACTTTGAAAAGATTGCTCTCGATTTATTTGCGTATTCGATAGAAGCGAGATTGTTATAGGTATGGTGATAGAAAGTAGCAATTCTATAGTAAAATTCGGCGTGTTCAATTTCATCTGGTATAGCTACCAATATTTTTTCTGCTAGTTTATAATGTTCCTCTGCCTCAGTATAATTTGATATAAAAGTGGAATGAATGGATTTGAAAAAATGATAATAGAATTGTAGAAATTGATCTGTAGGCATATCATAATCGCTAATAGTATCAAAACTATTTTGTTGAATACCAAGGCTATCTGTTAAGACCTTGTAACGAAATTCGAGTAGTGAATAGTATAGTAACAAATTTTGATCCTGATGCTCTTGATTCGGTTCAATGCTTAACTTATTAATTTTTTCATCAATTTTCTTTTTTAGATTAGTAGCTTTTATAACTTGCTGAGATAGCATAGATCGATACCAGTCGTTCAATAGAGAGGTTAATTGCTCATTTCCTTTTACTGAGACACTCATAATATACGCCCCCATTTTCTAAAAAAATCCTAATCCAATTTAATTATAAACATCATAACAAAATAGAAGAAAAAATGGAGTGATATTACAATATTTTTCAAGAAAATTCATAAAAAACAATCAATTTGTGTCGAATATACGTAGAATAAAACATCCAAAAATAATCAAAAGATGATATGAGTCTTTATACGTTCTATTAGGTGAACTAAGAACTGTGATTGAAGATTTATGAAATTTCTTTTTCTTAAAACGATCAATTATGTATTAATTTTTAGATTATTTTATCGGATAAATATAGTATGTATCACCACCAAATGTATAAATCTTGCGTATGTAAATAAGAAGAGAATAAAGGAAATAAAAAAGAACTTGTAAGAATTCCTACAAGTTCTTTTTTAGATAATGTAAAAGGTGAAACAGACTATGTCATTATTTGTAATAGTAAAATTATCTTACGTATGGTTTTATTTTATAGAAGATGTACTATATTGAAGATTTGTTCTTATTGTTGATTAAAGGGAAATTTAAGACTGGTAAGGGGAAAGTGCATAAAAGAGAAAGTCTCCTTTATTTATTCTGAAAAGATAATTCAAAAAGCTATTTGTGTATAGAATAAGCTATGCATAAATTCATCAACATTGGTGATAATAAATAAGAGAATCAATATATAAGCATAAACTTGTTAAAGCTCAGTGTAATTCTATAAATAGTAGATATAATTATCTGAAAAATAACATTATTTACTTTTCGAGTAGGATAAGTAAAAAAAAAAAGGAAGTTTTTCTTTGAAGAAAGCTCTTTTGACAGGAATAGATTTTTTCATAACTAGAACAAATAAATTAATAATCACATATACTGTATTGTCGTTAAAGCAAGACATTATTTTCTCAGAACAAGGGAATCACTAGAAAAATACGTGATTCCTTTATTCTTCAATATAATGTCAATAGTTGATTTGAAATAACCGAAGAAATAAAATTTTTGTTAATGGACAATCACATAATTTTAGGTATAGTAGGTTTATAATTTAGACTATAAAAATTAATGTATCTTTTATTATTTTAACCAAGAAGACTCCCTCCATAAGGAACTCACAGCAAGTATGGGTAAGTGGGAGTAGTTCAAAGCATGCAATATTGTTTGATTTGGCTAATACATAGATTTCTCATCTCAGAACTGGTGTAAGAATTATAATGTTTATACCATTCTATTGTATTTTCTAAAGTCTGTTGTAGGGACCATTTTGGCTGCCAATTAAGATTGAATTTTGCTTTGCTAATGTCAAGGTTTAGTAAATTTGCTTCATGAAAATTTATTGGACCTATATTTTCTGCTGTCCAATCCCCGCAGCCCCAAATATCTAGTAAACTTGTCACTAATTTTTCTACTGAAACAATATTGCTTAGGGATGGCCCGAAGTTCCATGCTCCTGAAAAAAGGATACCATTATTTATAATTTTTTCTGTAAGGAGTAAATAACCGCTTAAAGGTTCTAGTACATGTTGCCAGGGTCTAATAGCAGTAGGATTTCTAATAATAATCTTTTTGTTTGATTCTAATGCTCGTATACAATCGGGAATAATTCTATCTATTGACCAATCACCACCACCAATTACATTACCAGCTCGAACACTTGCAATTATTTTCTTATGTTGAGAAAATTTTTCTTCTGAAAAGTAAGAATTACGATAGGAAGAAATTAAAAGTTCGCAGCATCCTTTGCTTGAGCTATATATGTCATGGCCGCCCATAGGGTCAATTTCACGATAACCCCAAGGCCATTCTTTATTTTCATAGCACTTGTCACTTGTCACCATAATTCCTATTTTAGCTGATTCATGTAATCGAATTGCCTCTAGTACATTCATAGTTCCTACAACGTTTACCTCGTATGTTTCTCTAGGATATTCATATGAATACTTAACTAGAGGTTGGGCAGCTAAATGGAATACAATTTCAGGTTTATAATCTGTAAAAACGTTATTTAATTTATTAAAATCTCTAATGTCTCCACGAATATCAATTATATTATTTTGAAGGTTAGTAATGTTAAAGTTATCATTTTTATTTTTAGAATCTAATGAATATCCGATTACAGTAGCACCTAATTCATTCAACCATAGGGATAACCAAGAACCTTTAAAACCAGTATGTCCAGTAATTAAAATTCTTTTTCCGTAAAAAGCATTATTAAAGTTTTGGTTTAACAATTAGTCCACCTCCTTTAGTACCCTATTTTTAGGGGGTTAGGTATAAATGTTTATTATTTTTATACCAATTAACAGTTTTTATAATTCCTTCTTCAATATTAATTCTAGGTTCCCAGAAAAGAGAGTTTTTTATTTTTTGCACATCCGCTTCAGGAACCCATCTTTCATTTGTTCTAGAGGAAATTGCACCGTAATTTGGTCTGGAATTGGTTTTCAAATGTTTGAATAATAATTCTACATAATGTTTCAAGGGGTGAATAGTGCCGCTCCCAATATTAAAGATTTCATTTTGTACAGTAGTATTTTCTACGGCTAGGATACAGGCATCTATTACATTTTCTATATAACAATAATCTCTTAATTGATTACATAAAGTTAAATTTACATCTTTGTTTTGTAATACTCGCAAGATTATATAGCTAAAAATTTTATGCGGCTCTTCGCCTTCTCCGAATATGCCAAAAGGTCTTAATGTTATAAGATTAATATTGTTTTCGCTAGCAATTTGATGGGCGAGTATAGTAGCAGCAGCTTTGGTACTTCCATAGATGTCCACAGGAGTTAGTAACATATTTTCATGAATAGGTTCCATCTTGTTACCGTATTCAGAACTACTCCCAAAATTGATGATTTTTTTACAATTCACCAATTTTGCTGCTTGAATAATGTTACAAGTCCCTATAACATTTGTTTCTATAGCATGGATGTAATCTGTATGGGCAGAATTTACACCATAGGCTGCCAGATGAAAGATATAATCGGGATTAATTTTCTTTATTGCATCTTGTACTTGTTTTTTATCTCGTATATCTACTTCATAGGTTTCAATATATTTTAGAATATCCTTTAGTCTCCAAGAGTTTGATGGTGTTCTTATGAAAAGAACAATTTTTGCTTGTAAATTTAAAAGTCTTCGTGCCAAGTGAGAACCAATAAAACCGTATCCACCAGTAATAAGGAAAGTTTTATTTTTAAATGAAGCAATCATAGTGATAATCTATCCTTTATTAAGATGTATTTTTAGTTGCTGAAATAAATAGATTTATTTTTAAATAAGGAAAGTATCAGTCTTAATTGTGATGAGTGGAGGGGTATTTAAAATAATTTTTTATTGTTGTTGTATCAATTTGGTCAGCAAATAAAGAGGAGGGAGATTTTTGAAAAGTATTATGAAGGGTATGACATGTCTTGTTCAATTGTTCAATATAAGGAATGTATATATAATCTAAAACTGCTGGAGGTAATTCTAAAGTTTCTTGTTTCCATAAATCGAACTCATTTGGATTAATAATTTGCATACTTCCAAAATGAAAAGCTATTAATTCATCTTGATCAATAAAAACTTTATTATCTGTTTTGGATATAGAACTGCTATTTAAAATGACATTCCAAGGTGCTGCATCAATACCTTTATGAGTCATGATTTTTATATTAGAAAAGATGTTAGGAATGTGATTTAAATATTTTTGGTCACCCCATCTATTCATTTCAACATCATATTGATTATTGCAATATTCTAGGCATTTATCTTTCCACCATGTTAAAATTTCTTTACTATTTTGATCGTTCTTGAAGCCTACTAAACCAGCTTGGTATATACCGTGTATGCTTTCAATTTCAGTAGAGCTTCTTTGAGGGCAAAGGAATACAGAGTACTTCCACCATTCATCAAGAATGATATTAGGTGCTGTAAAGAAATACATATCAGCATCACAATATATAATGTGATCAACTTCCGGATAAAGACTAAGGACATGTAGACATAGGGGCGCTTTTAATGTCCAACAATACTCTTGTAAACTTCTATCATTTTTTATACTGAGGAGTTCATGATTTTCAATTTCTTGTACCGGAATTAGTATGGCGTGCTTTAATTTTAATTTTTCTAATATTTGATAAGTTAAATCATCCATACAACAGATCCATACAGTAAATTTAGCGTTGAAATTTTCTAAGGAATAATAAGAGGTCAATCCTTGAATTAATCGTTCTTTACTTATAATCATGGAAAAGTTCATAAAATGATTGGATTGATTCATTTTTCTTCTTAATTGTGAATCTTTATATAAAGTTTGAGCTTTATTTATATCTTTTTTACTTAAAAATTGTTTAGTATCTTTATTGAATTTATCCTTTAATTGCTTTAAAACAAATTGAATTCTCTCTAAATACGGAGTGTAAATATGGTTTAATATATTATTGGGTATTGAAATTTCTCCCAAAGACCAAAGATCAAAATCATTTTCAGTAAAGATAGTAATACATGCAAAATGGTAAACAACTAGTTTGTCGTTTTCAATAAATATATCGTTTTTAGTCTTGTCAATTTTATAATCGTTATTATATATACAGTTCCAAGGTGCAGCATTTATACCTAAGTTATTTGAAATTTTTACTTTTGGAAAATATATAGGGATATAATCTAAATACTTTTGGTCTCCAAATTTCCCCTCCTCAGCCTCGGCACTGCACCAATCTATACATTTATTTTTCCACCATCTTACACTTTTTAGTCCATAGAGATCATTCTTAAATCCAATTAGACCAGCCTGATATTTTCCATACATTTTTTCTACCCAATCACGATCTCTTTGGGGGGTTAGGAAAATAGAATGGTCACCCCATTCCTCAAAAATAATATTAGGGTCAGAGAAAAAGCATAAATCACCATCACAATATAGAATAGATGGTAAATCATAATTGACCAATAAATATTCTATCAAGACAGATTTTAAAGTCCAACAATATTCATTTACTTTTCTTTTTCTCTTAATTGCTTTTAGTTCACGATCTTCCAATTCTTCAACTTGTAAAAGGTTTACATTAATTAAACTCATTTCTTTTAATAGTGAATATGCAAAAGGATCTATACAACAAATCCACAATGTGAATTTTTCTGAGTACTGCATTAATGATTGCTGTAAAGCAATAATTTTCAAGACATACTCACTACCTACAATGACGCAGAAATGATTATTTAGATCATGTTGTTGATTATAGAATTGGGGATCAATTCTTTTTTGAGTATTTTTTTTGGAGAGATTTGAAGCTTTAATTCCTGTTGAAAGTGGGTTAACTATTTTCTCATTAGAGGGGATATACAATCGAGGTAAACTTATTTTTTTATCATTAGAGTTCAATGCTTATTCAGTCCTCTCCACTAAAATTTATTTGGATTCCAACTTTCATTTACAGTTTTTAAATCTTTAGGTGTATCGACACTAGCCCAAAAGTCATTGTGTTCATAGACTGCGAGCTCATTGTCTTTTATTAAATTTCGAAGAGGATCTTCTTCTAGAACACAATCATCATTATTACTTAAATAATCGAATATTTCTTTGTTAAATACAAAAAAACCGCCATTAATTACTTCATCAAGTAATGGTTTTTCTTTAAAATCAATAGCAATTCCATCTTCGACCGCCAATAGGCCGTATTGACTATTTTTTTTAATTCCAGTTAATGTAGCAATTTTTCCTTTTTCTTTATGGAATGCTATTAGTTGATCAATATCTATATTGGCTAATCCGTCACCATAAGTTAATAAAAAGGTTTCACCCTGTACAAAGGATTCAAGTTTTTTTAGTCTTGCCCCGGTCATTGTATCAATTCCTGTATCTATAAAGTGTATATTCCAATTTTCTAATTTCTGAAGTAGCGTATATTGACTGGTTTTAAAATTCAAACTAAAGTCATTCTCTTTCCAGCTAAAGTCCATAAAATATTCCTTAATTTTCTCACCTTTATATCCTAAGGGCAAAATGAAATCAGAATGTCCATATTTTCTATACCAATTCATTATATGCAAGAGGAGAGGCTTTCCTTGAACTCGAACTAATGGTTTGGGAATGTCCTCTAAAATTCCTTGCATCCGAAGCCCTTTTCCGCCACACAAAATTATGACTTTCATAGATTTATTTCCTTCCTCTCAATATATTTTACTAATTTAAACTATGTAGTTTGTTTGGTAAATGTATACACGGTTGTAAATGTCAAGATAAACATGTACATTTTCGCTTGTTTAAGCATGTACAAAATCAATCATTTTCTTTGCTAAAATGATCTTTAATTCGATAGGATTGTCCTACAATACTGACCACCGTGGCATGATGTAAGACACGATCTAGTATGGCATTGGCGAGTTTAGGGTCCTGGAATACTTCGTCCCAAGACTTGAAGTTGATATTGGTCGTTAGGATGGTACTACGCTTTTCATAACGCATATCGATTAATTGAAAGAATAATTTTGCATCCTCCGGATCAATAGGCAAGTACCCAATTTCATCAATAATAAGTAATTTGTATTTTGTATAGTGCTTTAAACGAGATTCTAGGCGATTCTCAATCTTGGCACGTTTTAAATTTTGAAGTAAATCATGACATTTAATAAAATAAGTACTTGTTCGCTTTTTAGCTGCTGCTATACCAATAGACGTGGCCAAATGGGTCTTACCAACACCACTAGGTCCTAAAAATACTATGTTTTCTTGTTGCTCTAAGAAACGTAGAGAAATAAAATCTAAGATTTGTTGTTTATTAATACTCGGCTGGAATTCGAAATCAAACTCATCAACCTCCTTTCTATGAGGAAATGCGCCCATTTTCACCATAGAATGAATCATATTTTGTTCTCGTACATCAATCTCATAGTTTGTCAGTTTAACAAGTGTCTCTACGAAGGATAATTCATTATTAATGCTAAAATCGACTACGTCACCTAAATGTTGTGCCATTTGTTTTAATTTTAAATACTCTAGGTTTGTTGTTAATTGTTGATAGCTATTCTTCATTTCTATATACCTCACCAATTACTGATAAATTTTGTTTCGCCAAATTGTCAATGTTCGGATATTTAGGTAGTGACTTAGCCAATGCTTTTTTATAATGTTCTTCTTTATAATTGAGCTTAGATTGGCTGATTTTATGTTGTACAATTAACTTCATGTTATGATAAACATATATTTGATTATCATATACTTGTAAACCGACGGTTTTACCTTGATATTCAGCTGGAACTGAGTATTGATTCGATTTGTAAGATATCATGCCTGATGTATTAACTTTTACAAGTTTATGCTTAATCATATAGGAATCTCTTATCGCGCTCTTCGGGAGTGGTTGTAGGAGATTCTTTTCCTGTTTTAGGGCAAACACTGGAATCTTACCAGTCCCTTGATGAAATGTTTGATTAATTCTTGCACATAATTTTTGCACAAATTCATGTAATTCTTCAAAAGTGAATCTTCCTTGATAAGCATGAATTTCGTCTAGAAGTTTCATTGGCGCTTCTACTTTCCCTTTGGTATTTGGTCGCCCTGCGATACAAGGTTGTACCTTAAATCCAAAATCTTGAGCGAATTGGGCAAACTTATTGTTAATCGTTCCTGTAAAGTGTTCTGTTCGAGCTTCATCCATTACCGTCTTCATATTATCCGTGACAATTACCTTCGGTACACCACCAAACATTTCAAATGCCTCTGTCATAAATGACATTAAAACACTTTGTGATTTTGAAATATTCAAATGAAAAACTTTAAATCTCGAGTAGGACAATAAAAGTACAGCTACATTCACATATACGATTTCGCCACTTTTGGTTTCAAATCGTATGCTTTCTTTCCAATCTAATTGAGCTTGTTCTCCTGGAGGTGTCTCATAACGGACACCCACTGAATGACCTGATAAAATACGCTTCCCCTCATCAAAATATGTTCTAAATTCAGGCTTTCTATTAATATAAGCACGAAATGCAGACTGTGAACATTTTAAACCGTGATTGTCTGTTAGATACTGCCATAACACTCGTTTGTAGTAGAAGATTTGTTTAGAATCACTAGATAAAAGAGCTGCAATCACTTCATAATATGTATCGATTTTCGATGTTTTATTTTTTGTCCCTTTTGGTGTAAAACCATTCAAATACTTATCTATGGTACGCCGATCCACATTCAATTCTCTGGCTAATTGACTTTTATTTATCTTCATTTTTAAGTTCCCCATTAGTTTTTTAAAATTTGGTAAGTCTGAAAGACTTTTAACCTCAAATTCTGTTTGAATATCTAGCTTAATATACATACTAACCACCTCAGAGTCAGTATGGAGAATCCAATTGAAAATGTACATATTTATTCAAGCGTTAATGTACATATTTAAGTTAGCATTTATACACGGTTGTACCATAATGACAATCAACTAAAAAAAATATGTTAGATTTATAATTCAGATGTTGATTAAACGTGGAGAATACACATTGTAGTTTATCATTAATTATATGTAAATTAGGTTCTTTTAAAATCTATGCTTTAGTTTATTTAATATTGATGAAAGAAATTGCTTGTTCTTAAGATAAAAGAAGGGGAAGGAAATCAAGGGAATTGAAGAAGCTTATAATGAAATATCCAAGAAGACAAAATATAAGATAAAGTATGGAAGTAAGTAGTCGTGAATGCACTACATAAGCAGAATATGCTGATCGCATAAATGATTATACAGAAATCAACAGAAGAATAACAAAGGGAATTAGCCATTTGAAGGAAAATGGAACAACTATTTTTACATTTTATAAATTCAAAAAAGAGCACCGCATAAAGGTGCTCTAGTGATGGAACTAATTTTGTAAAGAACTATTTATTCAATAAAGAAGGACTTACGAATTATTATATGAACGTTTTGTTAATTAAGTGTGTATCAATTAGACAGGAATTTTATTTCTCTACACCTATTTGATTTTACGGGCCAAATCATGTTAAAAGTAAGAAGAAAATTATTAAGTTAATGTTATTTTGTTTAAAATAACATCCCAATCGGAATCATCACCTTCCCATCTATCCTGATAACGTGGGAGTTCAATTGAACAAACCCTCGATATTCCCCAATTTTGTTCAACAATATTAGATATACCCTCCTTGAAATTAACAATAAGGATATTAAAATCCTTATTTGTAATTTTAGATAATACGTTTTGTAATTCAACCGCTTCATCTCGATTTCCCCAAATTCTAATGAATAAAATGGATTCACTACTATTTATTTTTTCAAAGAATCGATTAATTCTAGTGTCTAATTTAGCTTTAAAAGAAGGATAGGTTGATTTCAAATCCTTTTCTGAATTAATAGGAAAATCATGCATTGAAAAACAATTATAATAAGTGTCCTTTATACAGTAGGTAATTCGTTCTGCCCATTTAATTTGATTATCAAATTCTGATTCAATAAGACCGTAACTTTCTGAACCTTCTATAACCATATTTTCCAACTTCATAAATTTTTTAAATCGATTTTGAAGTAATCTGTTTACATCTGAAAGTGATGGATAATAAAACCAATCTAAAGGTCCAGAAAATGTTCTTAAATTGTGTCTTTTGATTTGGTTGGTGACTTGACACAATCCTCCTAAACTTACAATTACGCCATAGGATTTTTGTATATCTTCTAAGTTCATCCTCATCATCCTTTATAAAAGTAATTTAAATTATCTGTTCAGTATATGATGCAATAACATATTGATGTGGACCTATATATCACAGTACATAGAGCTAAGACATTTGTATAAATTTAAAAAGTCAAATACCTAAGTTGAGGGATTTCATCTTTGACGTTATATCATGGAGTTATTATTGGAATGAAAGCTGGTAGGGATATTGCACCAGAGTTATATATTCTCCAGTAACTTAATTTAGAAACCTGTGCTTGTTTACTATAGGAAAATTGTAATCCTAAAAAAATACTTAGATAAAAAGAAAGATCTAGTAGTTAGCATTTAACCATTAGATCTTTCTTTGAATTAGTATCTTTTACATAATAATTATTGAAGAGGGAAAATTCTATTAAGAAATGCTATTAAATATTAGACTAATTTCTAATGGTCCCAGTATCTTTTATTTTGACGTGTGTCTTTACATTTATTTTAGCCTCTGCTAACGCTTGCGACCAATCTCCTTTTACTTTTTTCCACTCTTTATATTGAAATGCTTTAGCATATAGGGATAATCCGATTGGATCAATTTTATTCTGCTGTATTTCATACAACATATTTTGTAAATTATTATTAATTTCTTTTTGAATAGCACTTTTTAAATTATTTATATTTTTTTTATTATCATAGTACCCCTTAATTAAATTAGGATTGGTTTTTTCTATTAAAGCTACATTAGCATATATATCGAGATTAAATACAAACTTTCCGTTTTGAAAAGTAACATCTACCTTCCTTGTCGCGTTCTGTACGAAGATAGAAGTATTTGTTTTTTTGTTGGAATTTTTAGGAGGAAGTGCAAGGTGTAGTATCATTCGCCCGTTACTTTTTGGCTTATTTATAAGATTGAAAAATTTAACATCTTTTTTAGGGATATAAGTCAAATATTTCCCTTTTCGATTTAAAAATGCAATTCCTACTGTGTCGATTTCATTCTTTGTTTTTTTGATAATTGGAACAGTTTGCGTCATTCCATCTTCATTTTGTTCTCTCATTAATTGCTGAATTGTAGAAGAGACGGATTGGTTATTTTGAATTGAGGATTCGATTACACCATTTATATAAGATGATAGTGATGGTTTACTAGGCTTATAAATTTTAAAAATTTCTTCTGCAGGCCCATCTACAAGTACTACTTTAGCATTAATGGTAGCGTAAGGATCACGGTAAGAAGAATCAAGCTCCTGCAACCAATTTGCTTCTTGCGCTAATTTTTTCCCAATTAAAATGATTTCAGCTTTGGAAGCTGTCAGATATCCCGTTAACTTCGTATCTATCTTACTGAATCCATTATATACAGTTGATGCTTGTGTCCAATGCTCTATAGTACTTTTTTGCTGCTTATGATGAAAGAGTGGTATGCTTGTTCCAACTTTTATGTTTCCATTAGAGGTTCTATCCAAGCCAATTAAAAGGATTAATGAAACCTTCTCAAGAGGAATTCTCTGACTACAACCAATTATATACACACAACAAATTACAATCCATATCCATTTTCGAATCAAAGTTGTTTCCTCCTAGTAATCCAAGTAAAAAGAATACTGTAAGCGAAAAATAAGATTGGTAATAGAATAAAGAAAATGACATTTAAGATATCCATAAGAGAATATATAAACAAATATTCATCCACATCGGGATTTAGGAAAATAAATAGCCCAACTATAAATAACATAAAAGCAAGCAGCGCCCAATTTCGGGCGTTTTTTTGAAGTGATATGGTCATAGATTCAAAACTGAAAAATAAATACGGATATAAAGTAGTGGAGAATACAATTAAATAGTAAGCGATATAAATAATTTCTAATCGTTCCATGAAAGAAAAACGAACCCCTTGTAACAAATGAAATACGGGCCAAATTACGTCTTTTATCCCCTCTGGACTAAAGTATATATAAGAAAGAATAGTAACATATAGATAGAAAAACATGGTTCCAGTATTCGCTATTAGTAGTCCTTTTATGGCCTTTTGTTTTTTTTGTAAGAACGGATATATATAATATGCAATTTCTAAGCCAGCATAAGGAGTAATAGTTTCTTTTGTTGCCTTTAAAATAGGGTATAATCCCTCTTTAAAAATAGGTAGTAGGTGTAAAGGATTGTAGTTACTCTTTAGTGAAAAAAGAAGAAATAGTGGCATCCAAGTAGTGAAGAAGAAAACAAGCATAGAATAACTAGTAAGAGCCCTTAACCCACTCAAGGCTAAAATAATAAAAGGTAATAGTAATAATATGGTGATTTGATAAGCAGGAGTGGAAGGGAATATCCACACTTTTACAATATCAGTTGCCTTTAATAAAGTATTAAATCCAGCAAAAAATAGATAAAAGGCATATGTAAGAAAAAGAATTGTCCCTATCCATTTACCAAAGTATGTTTTTAAGATTTGTGAGAAATTTTTGTTAGGATTTTTTTGTAACATTAATATAATAAATACACCGATTATAGAAGTAACCATCCATCCAAGAATGATTGAAATCCAGCCATCTGTGCCAGCAGTAGTTGCAAGTGGGCTTGGCATAATTAACATACCAGATGCAAGTTGCAGCGAATGGATGAAAATAATAAATTCGAATAAAGTTATATTTTTAAATTTAAGATTCCCCATGTTAACCACCTTCTTTTTTCTTTCTTTGTTTCGGCTGCCCTGTACTCGAACGGCTGGTAAGCATAGAAATAGGAAATCTTACAAAAGAATCTTTTAACTCTTGGAGACGAAATGGCGCGATTGGCAATCCATATGGTGAACCATATGAAGTTAGTGAAACAAAATGAGCAAATAAGAGCATTAATCCACTAACAATACCTACAATGCCATAAAAGTAAGCCAATAACATCATTGGAAAACGAATAAGGCGTATAGAACTTGATAAATCATAATTAGAAACAATAAATGAAGCAATGGCTGTAATAGATACGATGATAACCATAACGTTACTAACAAGACCAGCTTGAACAGCCGCTTGTCCAATTACAATTCCTCCAACTATTCCAATGGTTTGTCCAATTGGTTGTGGTAAGCGAATACCCGCTTCACGTAGCATTTCTAGTGTGATTTCCATTATAAAAGCTTCCAATAAGGGAGAGAAAGGGACTTTGACTCTTGACGTTGCAATAGAAGTGTATAAATCTATAGGAATGATTTCAAAGTGAAAAGAGACTATAGCTATATAAAATGCTGGTAAAAAAATAGCTATAATAAATCCTGCAAATCGTAATAAGCGAAAAAATGATGCAACGAGCCAATGAATATTATAATCATCTGGAGTTTGAAAGAATCCAATTAAATTCATTGGAACAATCATTGCGCCAGGGGATCTATCCATTAACACCGCTACTTTTCCATCAAGTATATGATTTGAAATAGCATCTGGGCGTTCGCTTAAATAAGCCTGTGGAAAAGGAGACCAATTTTGATCCTTTGTAAAATTAGATAGTTCACCAATGCTCAATATTGCATCTGTTTTAATTTTACAGATTCTGGTTTCTACTTCTTGGACTACATCTGCGTTTGCTACATCACCTAAGTAAATTAAGTATACGAAAGAAGTGGCCCGTTCTCCAATCGTCAACTTTTTGATTTTTAACTCTGCAGAAGGAAGATATCGACGAATTAAGCCTATATTTTTTGTGGCATTTTCAATGAAACCATCATGTGATCCTTTAATAGTAACTTCTGAAATTGGCTCTTGAATTGCTCTCTCTGCCCAGCCTTTTGTATTTATTAGAAGTGACCGATTTTCTCCTTCCATAAATAGTACACATTGCCCCTCAAGTAATCCTTCTTTAATTTCATTCCATGTATATACTATTTTGGTATGAGTAGCAATAATATTAGAATTAAATATTTGACTGTCTTCATTCACTTTTTGTAATAATGGTGTAACAACATTGCTTTTTAATGCGACACTATCTGTAAGTCCTTCAAAATAATATAGTAAAATATTTGTGCTTGTTTTTAATTGCAAAGGATGTTCAATTAAATCTGCACTAATATCAAAGATATTATCTAGTGTATTTTTAAGTTGTTTTAAGTTATTTGTTTGGATCTTTTCAATGTTTTTATCTGTTTTAGTTTCTAAAATCTCTTCATTTAAAGACAAAATTGACACCTCTTTAATATATAACGATTAGTTGTATTTATTATTTTTATAAGATGGAATTTTATTCACAAATTCAATTAAATTGGGAACGGAAATTAATAATTGAGAGCAAAAAAAGTAGAGGTGATTTGTGGGGGAATCTAAGTATCAAGATAGAATTGAAATTTGAATGATCATAACAAAAAAGAACCCTTGATAGGCTCTTTTTCATAGTTGATAAATATATTGTCAACAATAGATGGCGTTTAAGGTAGTAATTTAGATATCTTTAAGTTCATCAGCTGAATTTTGTAGGAAGAACTCTTTTTTCATATCTTAATGCTCAATTAAAAAGACAGTACATTTATTTGGGTGTTCTAGTGTAATTAAAGTTTGCGCGCTAACAAATTTTGTTTAGGGACAAAATGTTTTTTTCTGAATTAACAGAAAAAACGCGCAAAATTCCTATTAATTATTTTGGTAGGTATCAAATATTTCTTTGGCCTTATTTTCTTGATATTACCGTACGTTTATATGTTTCTAAGGGAAAGAAATACTTTCATGTTACCATCTATTGTTTGATTAAGATGGTAACATGAAAGTGAAACGTTTACAACCAGAAAATAAAGAAAAAATATTAAAATACGACTTTTTTCGACAATTATTCTATGTCTATATTTAATTTTATTATAGGAAAAGGCGGAGGGAAGCGGACCTTTTCCTATAAACTGTTTTGTTGGAATTAGAAATAACTAAAAAAGTAATAATAGCTTAAAATTAAAATGAAATTCAATGATAAAGTTATTATTGAATTTTTGAAGCTCAGATATCTTGAAAGTATGGTCAAATTTTAATCCACTTTGCGTTTCTTCCTTTTGTAACTAGCTTAATATGGCCAAACAGTTGCAAGGAATTTAAAGCCTTACTGATTGTACTCTCTGCAATGTCTGGATAAGTGTTACGAATACTTTCCTTAGTAAAGGGTTGTTTTTGTTTAAGTATAAAATCCTGAATTCTCTCAACTTTAGTATGTTTACATATAGAATCTAGAACTGTGTTATGAAGATCTTTGTAAGCCTCTAATATAATGGTTAAAAACGTTTTTAACCAAAAGCTATTATTATGTTCCTCGCAGTACCAATTCACCGAAGATTTATAAAGCGAATTGTAATAATCAGATTCATGTTTCTTAATATATTTATCCAAACATACATATTTTACAAATGTATGTCCACTCTTAATTAACAGCAATTGCATTAACATAAATGCCAGCCTGTTATTACCTTGATTGAAAGGGACTATGCAATAAAAATTTAATATAAAACGAGCTATTAATAAAAGTGAATGTAGCCCCTTACTAGTATTTAATGAGTTGTATTGATCACATAATTGCTCCATAAACTGTGGAATAAGTTCATGCGGAAGAATGCGGTAACTATTCAAGTGCATTCCATGTTCTGGAATTCCTGGAATGATAAAAGGTTTTTCACGCCATTTGGCACTGTCAGAGGTAATGTAATGTATTAGTTGAAAATGTAATTCCTGTATAGTTGCTGGATTGATTAATAAAGTACAGGAGTTTTTATGTACAAAAGAAAGTGTTTGATAATAGCAAAAAATAGCATCTTCCGAAATATTTTGAGGTACGATATCATCTAAAATAAGTTCTTTTAATCTTTTATTAGGAACTTTTATATCCTCATAAATAGTTGTGAAATTTTTTATGTAATGTAGTGGTATAGTTTTTTCTAAGCTATTAAATATGTCTGGGTTTTGTTCCTGATAAGCAGCTAATTTTCCTTTGAATTCGCTAATTTCACTTATTAAATTTATTAACCTCCTTTTTAATTCAATATTTTTATACTTATCATCAAAAAAGTCTCTCATTTTTGTTCCCCCTGTAAGCCCTTAACACGTTGTTGCATATATCTTTCCATTCTAAAGGTATTCCACGAAATCATTGTAAAATAACGACATTTTCGTTCTGATTTTAAATATATATCAGAATCTATATTTTTATTTAACAATTAAAACATGGAAATTATAAAGAAGAATCGTTAGGATTCAATTTTAATAGGCATAATCCTAACATCAAATGTACAAATGTACAATAAAAAAATAAAAAATATAAAACTAGCGACTCTTTTGAAAGATTATTTAAAAGGGTTTTAAGAAATTGTAAGTATAGAGTGCTTTAGTTTATCGATAAATATTGAAGTGGTAATAAAATTTTCATAGGTAATCATAAAGTAGATAAACTATTAATTTGTGACAATTATGTGTCTAATCTATTATATACTTTTATGAGAATTCTAAAATAAAATCCTAAAGAGCCGAATTTTCTATATTTATCATAAAGATTAGAAGAGGCGTGTTGATGAAATGTATCATTTTATATAAAAATATGTAACGTTTAATACTCGTATTGTAAAATATTTTGACATCCGTTAATTTAAATATTAGGTACAGGAACATTTAATAAAAACCCAGTACTAAAATACCCTTTAAACGTTTCACCCTAAGAACCTTTTCTAAAGCACACTGAAGTTCATCTTTTGTTTCTGTGCCTTATTAGATAAAAATAACACAATAAATTATTAAAATTTGATAGTTAAAACTAGATTTTTAAATACTTTCTCTTTTCTTAAACGTTAACAATTTCTTGATAATCTGTTTAAAGTAAGGAAATACAGAATAGAAAATAGCTATTAATAAAGAAAATACAGTTAAGCTAGATACCTTAAGTTATTTTATAAGTAATTAAGCGTTAGTTTGAATTAGTAGGGGTATTATATGTGTTTTAACCTCAAGTGTATATGTTTAAGGTTAAAGGATTTGTGAGTGGTATAAAAGTAGCGGAAGTCTGGAAGAAACGGATATAATCGGTTTTTTCCAGACTTTTTTTCTTTTTGTAATATAAAAAATTTATTTTTCCTACATGAGGATTTTTTTGTTTTAATATTTGAATTTTTTGTGAAATTAAATGGGGTTTTTATTCTTCTTTTAATACATAATGTTACAAAATTCCTTAATTGTATTTACTTTATTTTTATAGGAGATTAAAAATAATAATAAATGTACCAATTTATGAGAGATATTAATATATTAATTGACGATTTGTTCGTTTATCCCTATATTGCTATTATATTAGCGAAAGCAATATATTGGGGGGACAAAAATGAAATTGAAATTAACATCTAAATTGGAAAGATTAAGAACAAGTAAAAAGGGGATTGGTGCTTGTGTTTTGGCTGCAGGCATGACGGCAATCACAATGACTCCTCAAAGTGCGTATGCACATGGGTTTGTTGAAAAGCCGAGTAGTCGTGCTGCTTTATGTAGTCAGAATTATGGGGCATTAAATTTAAATTGTGGAAATGTAATGTATGAACCTCAAAGTCTAGAAGCACCTAAAGGATTTCCAGATAGTGGACCGATTGATGGGGAAATTGCTTCGGCAGGAGGATTGTTTGGAGGTATTCTTGACCAACAAACATCAAATCGTTGGTTCAAAAACACAATTAAAGGTGGAGTAAATACATTTACATGGAAATATACAGCGCCACATTCTACAAGTAAATGGCATTATTACATTACCAAAAAAGGATGGGATCCTAACAAACCATTAACACGTGCTGAATTAGAACCAATCGGAACTGTGAAACATGACGGTTCGGCCGCATCAAATAATTTAACACATACAATTAATGTACCAACTGATCGTAATGGTTATCATGTTATTTTAGCTGTATGGGATGTAGCAGATACGTCAAACGCTTTTTATAATGTAGTTGATGTAAATTTAGTAAATAATGAAACTCCTGATACAGTAGCTCCAAGTCAACCAACTGAATTAAATGCCTCTAAAGTTTCTGCCAATAGTGTTGAAATAACATGGAAGGCCTCCACTGATAATATAGGTGTAAAAGAATATCAAGTGTTACGTAATGGAGAAGTAATTGATACGGTATCAGGTACAACTTTTATTGATAAAAAATTAAAAGCAGATACGGAATATACTTATACAATAAAGGCATTAGACTCTGCTGGAAACATATCAAAAGAAAGTGAAAAACTGAAGGTTAAGACAACACATACAATCCCAGATATAGAGGCTCCAACTCAGCCAAAAGGATTACATAGTATGGGTACAACAGCGACAACTGTTAATTTAATGTGGAGTCCGTCAGAAGATAATGTAGGTGTTGACCATTATATTGTATATAGAGAAAGCGCTGGGGTTATGAATAAAATTGGGACGGCGGCTAATACATCTTTTATGGATAAAGATTTGAAGGCTAATACATCGTATAAATATGTAGTGACGGCGGTTGATTTAGCTGGAAATGAATCTAGTAGAAGTGATGTTTTGAATGTAACAACAAAGTTAGAGGATCCCGCATATGAAAAATGGGATGCAAGAAAAGCATATACTAAAGGTGATAGAGTAGTACATGAGGGGAAAGTGTACGAAGCGGTTCAAAATCATCAAGGGAATGGCGACTCAAATTGGATTTTTGCTTTATCGCTTTGGAAGCCAGTTTTGAATAAGTGATAAGCTGAAAAAGGTAGTTAACAATTTTGGATTGCTCTTTAAAAAGTAAGGGTCGTTCCAAGCATGAATTATCTAATGGTTTAAATGGTATATTAATAAATTTAATCATCATCCTAATGTTAACGAATTAAAATCAAAAAAGAATCCGAATGGTATTCCATCAAAAAGGAATTCCATTTGGATTCTTTATTTTCTAATTTGTAATAGCATATATTTTCACTGTGAATTTGCTAGTGGCACCAATTGGACTTGCAATATAATATTTAGTATTTGTGTAAGCTTCAGTCCTAGATTCATGTAAAATATTTTTCCAACGAGTAGAATCTATTCCTAGGGAAACATCAATCATTACATTGAAAGAAATAGTAGAAGGATAATCTTTTTCTGAAGGCTCAATAACCCATTTTAATTCTTTGGTACCTACAGGTAAACTATCAATTTTAAAGTTTTGGCTGGATCGATTTTGTTGCCCTGATAAAGGACTAGATTCAGATGATATTTGTGAAATTAATATTTCTTTTTCATTTGAATGTATACCATTTAATTTAATGATACTATCAATTAAACCTGGACCGGGAAAATCAGCTGCGATGATACCAGAATGTTTAATTGCGCCTTGTTGTAAGAGTTCGGTCCCAAGTGTATTCATCCCCCCATAGTATACTTGTCCGTTTCTATCGCGAGGAAAATCACTCCACGCATTAGTGGAATTCGTTTGAATCAATTTAGGACTACTGTCAGTATTTCTGCTCTCTTTTCCGCTTGCAACAAACCAAGGATATACATTATTTAAAAATGCGGCTGCGCCTCCCGTACCACTAAAATGGTTGAGATAAATTTTTTCATTATTAAAATTAGTATTTGTATTTTGTAGATGGTTTTTTATCGCAATCCATTTTGTATATATTTCGTCTGGTCCGCTTCCAATTTCAAATTTATCTTGTATATTCAAACCTTCGTAATCAATCCCGTACAATTGAGCGGATGTAAAGTTTTGTAAGATTACAATTTTCCCGCGGGTATCTCCTAAAGTAGGGTTATTTCTATCTGAAGTTGGTACGGAATTAGGATCCCAAAAATATGAAGCATTAACGTTTTTATATTTTAAAAATATCTCCTCAAATGATAGAGATCCACTTTCAGGAGTAGTTTCTTCTTTTAAGCGCATTAATATTGTTTCTGTTGGATGATCTTTTAAAAATTGAATGGTCTCTTTTAACACATCTTCAAACACAGCTTTTTGATTTACAACGCCATGATACATTGCAAAAGAATCTTTTACACGTTTAACACGCATATCTACATATCGAATTCCGGAATTTAATTGTTGGGATAAACTCATAGTTTGATTTCTTGTCAAATTTTCATCAAGAAAACTCGCTCCATGTAAAGCCATCGTACCGTGAGTCCCTGGAATAGATATTTCACTTATTTTTGTTGAATCTTCTATTTTCGACATCCACGATGGATTTTGATACCCTATATTGGATTCATAGGAGTAACCTGGATGACTATCAGCTAAAATAGTAGATGGTCTATTTAAACTTGCTAGTGTAATACAAGTAAGGATGCTAATTTTAAAGAAATTTCTCATTTTTATTTTGTTCATTTTTTCTCTCCTGACCTTTAAACAATTGTTAGATGATTTTTTACTATATTTATTGTTTTTCATTCTTAAGATAATAAATTTTTGTATTTAAAAATAATTAACAATAGGGGGGAGTAAGTTATTTGAGACTTTAATAATTTTTTATTATAAATTGTCCCTAATAGTCAAACGGATTCTTGAAAACTCGAAGTATAGCCTCCAAAAAACAACTGTTTATCGTATTGAATACAAACAAAACAGAAGTCCTAAAAAAGACTTCTATTTTGTGACATATAATGAATGATAAGGTGGTAAACAAATCAAGATAATGTGATTGAGTGGTAAAAATTTATTAATAGCTGTTTTAGAATCTCTTATAACAAGGCTGATTACAAAAAGCGGATCTCTACACTGCTAATAAAAATTGAAAAATTCTACTCATTAAAACTTAGACTAACTACAGTTGCAATTGATTGAGCTGCATGTTCCCAGCTTCCATCTATAACTTTACCAATCTGCTGACCAAGTGCATTTAAATCATTTGGATTAACTGGAATTCCATTATACGCAGCAAGAATTGATAAAAGTGGAGCAGCAAATGGTGTCCAACCACCTCTATCAATATTAAATACAGGTTTATCTAGTACCTTTCCATCTTGTACTGTAAACTCATAATAAAATTGATCATCTGGACGAAAACTTAAATGGTGAGAGATTTGCCCCTTAACATATTTTTTTCCTGCACCTAGATTTACTACTTCTATTTCTTTTACATTAAATTCATGTTCAAATACTTTGATTTTTTTGACTTCTGGACCATTTAAGGCAGCTTGAACGGCTGTTTCCAAATTGTTTTGTGCAAAAGGTTGAATACTTAATTGTGCCTCTTTTGGTTGAATAGGAGCCTCCTTTTCTGCAGCAAACACCGAGGTAGTAGGTAGTGCACCTGTAGCTAACGTAGCTGCAAGTGCTGTTGTCATAATGATTTTTCGTTTCATCTTCATAGTTTTCCTTCCTCTCTTAAAGTTATGATATATAATTTTTTAAGATTGACACGGTACAATTTTTTTCATAATGCACGCAAAAAACTAGTTTAAGAACTATGTGAAAAAACGTGTCGGAAAATTAAAATTAATTATATATGTATTTTAAATGATATCTATCTACACATATTTTTTCAATTTTTCGATAAATTAAACGATAATTACTGCATAAGAGTCAATTTAGCACTTTATTTATCTATAAATTTCCTATAAACCATTTAGTTCATAGTGAAAGTAATATATTTGATATTAAATGTCTTGCATAATGCGATAAAATTTCACAATTTTTTATCAATATATACAGAAGAAAAGGTAACGAAACTTAAGTGATATTTAATACTTTTCATATTTGTGAAGTATGTGAATTTGTTTATTGTAACATCTAAGATGTTAGATGTTGTTTTTTAACATTACTTATCCGGATTCATGAAAAGTATTTTAATATATTATTTTTATTTTATATAAAAATATAAAGTTTTAATATTAAAACTAAAATATGGAAGTAACATAAGGGATTTACGCATATAGTAATGTTGATGGTAAAATTAACAAAATTTTCATTTAAATCAGATAAAACTATGGTGTTTTTAACTTATAATAATGTTACTACGATGAAAAAATGGCTACTAATTAGTTAATTTAAAAATCAATTTTAGATAGGAAGAGGATAATGAAGACCAGAGATAGTTATAAAATTATTGTAATTGGTGCTGGGACAGCAGGACTATCTTCTACTGCACATTTATTACGAAATGTACCCCTATTTAAAGAAAGTATAGCAATTATTGATCCATCAAAAAAACATTACTTTCAGCCACTATGGAGTTTAGTGGGGGGAGGAATTGTTTCAAAGGAAAGTACGATGCGTAATCAGGAATCGCTTATTCCAAAAGGGGCAACGTGGATCCCTAAAAGTGTTGTTAAGTTATTTCCATCTGAAAATAAGATACTTTTAGATGACGGACTGTTACTTGAATATGAAATTCTTATTGTAGCAGCTGGTATACAAATAAATTGGGACAGTATTAAAGGTTTAAAAGAGTCTATTGGCACTAATGGGGTATGTAGCAATTATTCTTATACATATGTTGATTCTACTTGGAGAGAAATCGAAAAATTCAAAGGAGGAAATGCGCTTTTTACCCACCCTAATACTCCTATTAAATGCGGTGGTGCTCCACAAAAAATTATGTACTTAGCAGAGGAGTATTTTTGTAATAGTGGTGTAAGAAACAGAAGTGAAGTAATGTTTTATTCTGCAAACAATAACATATTTCAGGTTCCACGATATGCAAATACTTTAGAACAAGTACTAGAAAGAAAGCAAATTATAACGAATTATAATAAAAATTTAGTGGAAATTATCGCCGAAAAGAGAGAGGCAATTTTTGAAGATACGCAAACACTAAAAAGAGAAACCGTACCATATAGTATGATACATGTTGTTCCACCAATGGGGCCACCTAATTTTATTAAAGAGAGTGAGATAAGTGATCATCAGGGATGGGTAGATATAAGCCCTTATACTTTGCAGCATGTGCAATATAAAAATATTTTTGGACTTGGAGATTGTACCAATTTACCTACCTCTAAAACTGGAGCAGCAATTCGAAAACAAATACCCGTCTTAAAACAAAATATTATGGACGTACTTAGCGGAAGAGATTTACAGGCTAAATATGATGGATATACATCATGTCCGATTGTTACAGGATATAAAAGTCTTATACTCGCTGAATTTAACTATGAACATGAGCCACAAGAAACGTTTCCATTTAATCAAGCGAAAGAAAGGTATAGTATGTTTTTACTTAAAAGATATATGTTGCCATATATGTATTGGAATTTAATGTTGAAAGGGATTCTATAGGAGAAGATAAAAAATGGTTACAAAAATTGAAAATCAATTTGAAATAACTAATTGGAGGGAATAGATATGCTTTTAAAATATTTTTATGATGAAAAATTAGCACATGCTTCCTATTTAGTCGGTTGTCAGAAAGAAGGCGTAGCAATCGTTATTGATCCTAGTCGCTATATAGAACAATATATAGAATTTGCTAAGAAAGAGGGGATGGAAGTAATTGCTGCGGCTGAGACACATATTCATGCTGATTTTCTTTCTGGGTCTAGAGAACTTTCTACTCTTTACCATGCAAATTTATATGTATCTGATGAAGGGGATTGTGATTGGAAATATCAATATCTTAACGAAGGTCGATACAAATTGGTTAGAGAGGGCACGGAGTTTAAAGTAGGTCATATAAAATTTAATGTAATTCACACCCCAGGGCATACGCCTGAAAGTATTTCTTTTTTAATAACTGATACAAGTCAAAATAATTATACGAATGATAAGCCGATAGGGATATTCACAGGTGATTTTATATTTGTAGGAGATATAGGAAGGCCGGATTTATTAGAAACTGCAGTCGGTATTAAGGATACTGCAAAAATAGGAGCGAAACAATTATTTAATTCTATACAAAAAATAAAAATACTTCCTGATTATTTGCAAATATGGCCATCACATGGTGCGGGAAGCGCATGTGGAAAAGCATTAGGAGCAATTCCAACTTCTACATTAGGTTATGAAAAGATGTTCAATTGGGCATTTCAGTGTAATGAAGAAAGTGATTTTATATCGACTTTATTGACGGGACAGCCAGAGCCTCCAAAGTATTTTTCATTAATGAAGAATTTAAATAAGTATGGTCCGCCAATTCGTAAGAAGAGAAAAAGTACTGCTATTAATACAGTAGAAGAACTTCAAGAAATTTTGAAGAGCGTTCATCAAATAGTTGATATAAGGGATGTAGAGAGTTTTGCTGCAGGTCATATCGAGAAGTCAATTAACATACCTTATAACAATTCTTTCACAACTTGGTGTGGATGGTTATTAGATTATAAAAAAGAAACTTTAATAATTCTAGATGAGGAAAAGGTTAAAGTAGAGGCAGTTATTAGAGAATTTGAATCTATTGGGTTAGATAATATTATTGCTTTTGCACCCTTAAAAGTAATACAAAGACTTGATAGATTTGAAAGTTACAAAGAAAAAACATCGATTGAATTATATCCGCATATAAAAGGTGGAAGCGTTAAGGTTATCGATGTGCGTAGTAAAAAAGAGTGGGAGGAAGGACACCTTCATGATGCAATACATATCACTTTAGGTAATCTATTTGAACAACTAGATTATATACCGAAAGATTTTCCAATAGTTTTGCAATGTCGAACCGGATTACGTTCCGCTATAGCAGCTAGTATTTTACAAAGAGCTGGTATAAAGGAAGTAGTGAATTTAAAGGGAGGATTTCTTGCATGGAAAAAAGAAAAGCTTCCTTATACAACAAGCAATCTCAATGTGTAGAAAAATATTATATGCTAGGTAAGAATAATTAAAAGAAGTTATAGATGACGTGTTAGAAAAGGGAATCATAATTGTTGCAGCTTCAGGAAATACATTAGGATTATTAATTGATTATCCAGTTAAATATGAAAATGTAATATTTGTTTTAGCATTAAATAATTTAACATTGGATCCATCTTTTATGAAATGGCAGTGTTGGAAGTACTTAGGTAGTATCAATAAGAACCCAATTTAAAATTCTCTTGGATGCAAGAGAATTTTTTTATTGGGAATAGTAAGGGGGAGGGGAGGTGCATTACATATGGGAAAAGGTAGAAGTAATAATGCTGGTAAAAAGCAACCGAATTTTGATGATTCATCTAATTTTGCTAAACAAAGCCAACCGACAGAAAAGAAGAAGAAATAAGAACAGGAGCTCTCTTGATAAAGGGAGCTCCTGTTAAAAGTGGATTGACGTTTCAGAATAACATATCGATGGATTAACCCAATAGCCATAAATACAAGGTTTTAATTTTTCGAAGGGCACCTAATTTAATATTATTGTCCCGCTTTTTTATACTTATTGACGCGTTAAATCCATTTAAAATGCTCCTTAATGGCGTTGGGCGTGACCTTCATTAAAATTTTTTAAACCTAATGGGACTTACCATTAAGAGGGCGAGGATTAAAGTAATCCATGCATTACTATATGAAAACAATGCCATACCAGCCAATGATAATCCTGCAGCTGGAATAGGTAATCCCTTAAAATATCCAATAGTTGGTTTAATACTAAATTTAGCTAATCTTAAAGCACCCATTGTTGGGAATAGGATAAATGCCAAAGAAGTTAAAATAGAAGGTGTTGCTATCGTATGAAATAAAAGCGCAGGAGCGACGCCGAAACTAACAATATCAGCTAAGGAATCCAATTCTACGCCAAACTCACTGTTCACTTTTAATTTTCTTGCAATTCTTCCATCAAGAAAATCTAAAACAGCTGAAAAGAAAATGAGAATGGAGGCTGCTCCTAAATATTCACTCATATTCAAGGTGATTGAGAAAACACCGCACAATAAATTTCCAATCGTAAATAAATTCGGTATAACTTTTACAAGCTGATTAAACAAGTTTGTTCCTCCTAAATTAATTAAACTTCACATTTCTGTAGCAATTTCTATATATTCTTCCGTTATTCTTAAAAATATATGACCACTGTATTACTGTAAGCTAATTAAATTTCGATAAGAGAAAAATTGATTTCTTAAATGTTCCACTGGTTTATAAAAATGTTTAATCATTTTCAGTACGCGTTATTGAATATTAGCACTTGATAGTTGATATTTCGTGTAGTCAGGGATTTTCCGGTTCTGGTGCAAAAAATTCAAGGTAATTAAAAATAATCTCTAAAAAGGAGACATAATGATACTATTATTTTAAAAAGGTTCGTGGTTGGTATCGAATATAAAAAAATAGAATTTTTATACAAAAATCACCCGAAAGGGTGCCTTTTGTACCTCTTAAAATGACTGAAGATGTGTTTACTGGAGTTCATTAGGTAGTTAGAGGTTGATAGACTATCTTTAACGAAAATGTTGAGTAATTCATCTTCATTATATATCAATTTAATAATGATTGGGGATTTAGAAAGTTCCATGGAAAGTACATATCAACCTGATTGGAAGATTGGAAATTTAATAACTAGTGATACATTTTACTTAACTCAACATTTTGGTGCGCAAATGAAAATTTTTAAAGTCCACACAAATGGTACCCTAGAACGATTCCAAACAATAGAACCAGAATTCAAATAAAATTTTTGCAGGATCAATTAAATTCATTCCTTGTTATGCAAACACATTTTTAGCGGAACTAACTTCTTCACTATTTTGCGCTGGAAAGACTTTATAAAAAATGGTTACGTTTTCTGATCTTGAAATAACCCTCTCAAATTGCAATCCTGCTTTTTCTAAAAGCTTTACTGCATCAACAATAGAAGTAATTGCTACAAAAGTTTTTCAAATAAAATTTATAAAAGCTTGATAGGCAATACCAAGGGAAAATACCGTAGCTACCATATGTGCAGTCCATTTAGGCATATTTAAATTTAATACGGTATTGTATAACATTCCATATACGATACAAATGATTAATATGAATGCAATGAATTGAAGAACTAATAAAAATAGCGGTTGTTCCATTTATTCTCATTTCCTTTGTTTAATATATTAATATAATTTACTCGGGTGTGAAAGTTTCACTTCTATGAATTTCCAAAAATGTGATATGAAAGGAATAGTGATAATCATAAGAATTACTGCAAAACTATAATGGAACTAAAAGTATTATGACAAGATTAGTAAAATAGTAAAGAAGGTCGCCATTCACGGCGACCTTCTTTACTATGCGTTATACCCAAATAATTTTAAATCTTCTCCTGAATCTGAAATGATTTTCTCAAATCGTAATCCTACTTTTTCTAAAAGCTTTCCTGAGGCGATGTTATCTACAGAAGTAATTGCTACAATTCGTTTCATGCCGAGCTTTTGTACACCGTATTCGATTATCGCAGAAGCTGACTCGTAGCCATATCCTTTTGAACGGAATGTCTCTAAAAAGGCAAACCCGATATCAACGTCTTCTAATGAATCTCTTTTAATAAGGCCACACATACCAAGTGGAGTGAGATCTTTTTTTCGTTCTACTAAGTAAAGGCCGAATCCAAGTTTGTTATACATATCGATGGGACCGTTTACAATATAATTTTTTGCATCTTCTAAGTTACTAACTCCTTTGTCACCGATAAACTGAATCCATGCAGGATCGTTTACTAACTCAAGAATAAAAGGAGCGTCTTTTATATCAAACCAGCGAAGATTAAGACGTTCAGTTTCAAGAACTATCAATAATTACACCACCTTTAAAAAGTTATAACAATTAGTATGGATTGTGTAAAACAAAAGTGCAACATATTTTAATGGGGGTGTTTGTTCACATAAAGTTCGTTTGTTTTGTATAGAGAGATATCTTATAATTAGGATTGATTGTAAAGAGTGAGATGCTTATACAATGACTCCTAGGTGATTAGGAGTTTTTACTATATAACTATCATTATTACTAAATATGACACACTATACATTCTACTCAAGGAGGTACATAATGAAGAAATTATATAATGCATCGTTTACGTATTTGATTATCGGTTTATTATCAGGGATTTTCGCTAGGGAGTATGGTAAGTATAAAGGGATTTTAGGGTCTACTTTGTTAAATCTTTTGCATACGCATACACTTGTACTTGGCTTTTTCTTCTTTTTAATTGCTTTAGGATTAGCAAAAGTATTCGCGTTTCATGAAGTGCAAGGGTTTAATAAGTGGTTTGTTTTACATAATATTGCATTAACATTAATGTTAGGTTCGCTAGCAGCGAGAGGGCTTCTTCAGTTAAATGGAGCTGACTTTAAAGGGTTAACTTATATTGTAGGATTTTCTCATTCGTTGATGGCAGTTACTTTAATTTGGTTTATGTTGTTAATAAAGAAATCGTTTAAAATGTAGTGAAAAAGAACTTGTAGCGTGTGCTGCAGGTTCTTTTTTGTATGTTCAGGTTTAATAATCTTATTTTTCTAATTATTTTGTATAAAGATGGTATACTTGTTTTAAAATTAAAAAGACCTGCGGTAGTATGTCAACGGAAAAACAACAGAAATCAAAGTTATCAAAGGACATTTTGTTGAAAAAAGACATTACGAAACTAGACCAGTAATGTATGTAATTTACTGGAAAATATTTGAAAGGTAGCGATGACAGGTTTTATGTCACACTTTCACGCACCTTTCTGGCGTAAAGAGTTGGTGATTGCGTAGTAGCGCATCCACCAATCGCACAAATTTTCTTGCGGTTAGAACGAGTGCACGTTTGTGTTGATGCTTTGGTACTTCATTATATTTTTTTACGTAATATTCTTGGTAATCAGATACATACTTTCTTACAGAGTTGGCGGCTTCAACTAGGTAATAACGTAAGTAGTGATTTCCATTACGAGATAATGAAGTGTTTTCTGCAATGAAACGACCAGATTGATGTTTGCGCCAATATAATCCGGCATATTTTGCAATCTTAGTTTCATCATCAAATCTTTCGATTTGACCAATTTCAGCGATAATACCAGCAGCGAATACGGGACCCACTCCAGGAATGGATTCAAGTGTTTGAGGTAATCCAGCCATGATTTGCTTAATGGACTTTTCTATTTCCTTAATTTGTTGTTGATAGGTACGAATGACCGCAATTGATGTTCCGAGAAGGACATCGATTGAATCTTCCACTACCTTATCTAAACGATAGGAAGAGCGAACAGCCTTTTGAATGGTTGACGCAACACATTTTGGATCACCGAACCGATTCTTTCCTTTTGCTTGTAGGAACTCAGCGAGTTCGTTTAAAGGCATGTCAGCTAATTCCTCTAGACTAAGTTTTTCAAGGAATAGCTCCATCATGGCGTTGCCGAATATAGAAGAATCCACCTCTTGTGAGAACGTATTACACTTATAACTTAGGTGTTGTAGAAAATGTTGCTTTTCCTTTGTCAACATTCTAACGAGCTGATAACGAGATCTTGTCAATTGTTGTAGTGCTACGTACTGGCTTTCTTTTACGATAGACATTTGATTTCGTCCGAACCGTAAATAGTCAGCGATGACGAAGGCATCAATCTCATCTGTTTTATCCATGTCAGAATAGCTTTTCTTGAAGTTCGTAATTTGTTTTGGATTCATTAGAAATACTTTTGCTCCAAAACTTTGTAACTCTTTATCATAATGAAGAAACATAGATGGATGAAAACTATAAACAGATGTAGATTCTAAACCGATTTTAAAAATTTCTACTTTTTGATTGGCTATACGCTGTAATAATCGCTCTTTTAGCGCTATGGCACCTGGTAAATCATTATTGACTGAAAAGGAGTCTAGCTTTTCTCCGTCACCATTTAGAATACAAGTTTTTATATCAAACGAACTTACATCTAATCCAACAAATAATCTCATGTAAGAGACCTCCTTTCGATTTAGAATCATTGCTTGGACGTCTCGAGATATCTCTAGTGTGCACGCCGATCAACAACCTCGTGTATGAGAGCTAGTCCTGAATCGAAAGCCGCCCTAGAGCTACTAACATCTAAGTTCGAGGGTCAGGCTGCTCAGCCTGCGAGTAGGAAGTCCCGCACGTTCACTGAGAAACACTCTTTTTATGTGGTAAATCCACAGGAGAAGAAAGAATTGTCCCAAATGATCCTAAGACCATTATCTAGAAATATCTTGAGACGTCCAAGGATTATTTATAAGTCTCATAGTAGGAAGAAAACCTAAGTTTGAATTACAGCTTAAATATAATATACGAGGAGAGTTGATTATGGAAATAACAATTGAACATGTAGTAAATGAATTAAAAGGCATACTTCCTGAAGATCGAGTAGTAATAAATATGACAGTACGAGAGTTACATAGTAAAGATGAATCTTACCATAGTAGTAGTTTACCTGATGTAGTTGTTTTTCCAAAAACGACCGAAGAAGTTAGCGCGATAATGAAAATAGCGATTCAGCACGGAACAGCTGTCGTTCCATTTGGAGTAGGGTCCAGTTTAGAGGGACATGTAATTCCTTACGAAAAAGGAATTACAATGGACTTTTCTCTTATGAACAAAATACTTGAAATAAGAGAAAAGGATTTTCTTGTGAGAGTACAGCCAGGGGTGACGCGCTCTCAGCTTAATAAAGAATTGAAAAAGTATGGATTATTTTTTAGTGTAGACCCAGGAGCTGATGCAACGTTAGGAGGAATGGCTGCTACAAATGCGAGCGGAACGACAGCGGTAAAGTATGGGGTAATGCGTGATCAAGTTCGAGATTTAGAAGTCGTTCTTGCTGATGGAGGAGTAATACATACCGGGAATTTAGCGGCGAAGTCATCATCAGGTTATCATTTAAATGGTATTTTCGTAGGCTCAGAAGGAACACTTGGATGTTTCACGGAGTTAACTTTAAAAGTATACGGTATACCAGAACATGTTATGGCTGCGAGGGCATCGTTTCCAACTATAAATGATGCAGTAGAAGCTGTAATTAACATATTACAAGCAGGTATTCCAATCGCGAGAATTGAACTCGTTGATGAATTATCTATGAAACAAGTAAATTATTACAATGAAACAAGTTACAGAGAAGAACCGACACTGTTTTTAGAGTTTCACGGCAATGAAGCAGGGTTAAAGCAAGATATTGAATTTACGAAAGAAATCGTTCTTGATCATAAATGTATAGAAATTGCGTTTGAGACGGAAACAGCAGCGAGAAATAAGCTGTGGGATGCAAGACATAACTTAGCGTACTCTTACGTGCATAGTTATCCTGGTAAAAAGCTAATGAGTACAGACGTATGTGTACCAATTTCGGAATTAGCTGGAGCGATTCAACATGCGAAAGAGGTATTACATAAAGTAGGGCTTATTGGCGGTATTCTCGGTCATGTTGGGGATGGGAATTTCCATGTACTCTTAATGATTGACACAAATGATAAGGAGGAAGTGAAGAAGGCAGACGAAATAAATGAAAGTATCGTTCAGTATGCTCTTAAACGAGGAGGAACGTGTACAGGAGAACATGGCGTTGGAATCGGGAAACGAAAGTATCAAGAAGAAGAACATGGGGCGGCATTATTTGTAATGGAGAAAATAAAGAAAGTTCTTGATCCGCAAAATATTTTGAATCCGAAAAAGGTGTTTCAATTAAAAAATAGGGGCTGAGTGGATGAAAGTACTAGAAGCGATAAGTAATATAGCTGGAAAGTATTTTGCATTTTGGGTTATTTGTATTGCAGCTATTGCATATTTCATTCCCGCGCCATTTCTCGGATTAACTAGTTACATAACGATTTTACTTGGGGTTGTCATGTTTGGGATGGGATTAACATTGAAGGCTGTTGATTTCAAAATCATAGCTACAAAACCATTACCAGTTATTATCGGTGTATGTGCTCAGTTTATTATTATGCCACTTGTCGCATACGTACTAGCCTACGTTATGAATCTGCCAGCGGAATTAGCAGCTGGGTTAGTGTTGCTCGGTTCAGTACCGGGTGGCACTGCATCAAATGTTATGGTTTATTTAGCAAAAGGGAACTTAGCGTTGTCTATTGCAATGACTTCAGTATCAACGTTACTAGCACCAATTGCTACACCGCTCATTCTACTATTACTTGCAGGGCAATGGATGCCAGTAAATGCTATGTCCATGTTTCTTTCTATCGTACAAGTCATTATTGTGCCTATTATTTTAGGACTAGTAGTGAAAAAGTTTTTCCCTCATATCGTTAATAAAGGAATGACTGTTATTCCTTTAATATCAGTTGTAGCAATTATCATAATTGTTTCTGCAGTTGTTTCAGCAAATGTAAGTAGCATTACTTCTTCAGGACTTCTTATCTTTATTGCGGTGATGCTCCATAATGCTTTCGGTTTTTTGCTCGGATATATAACTGCGTTCGTACTTGGACTAGACGAAGGGACAAGAAGGGCTATTTCAATAGAAGTAGGAATGCAAAATTCAGGTTTAGGTGTTGCGCTGGCGACAGCACATTTTGGACCGGTTGCTGCACTCCCAAGTGTATTAGCGGCAGTATGGCATAACATTGCAGGGCCAATATTAGCAACCATCTGGTCAAAAAATACAAAGAATACTTTCAGCGATGAAAATGTATCAATAAATATAGAAAAATAGGAATGATAAATAATGCAAAAACGTATTGTACATTTTGAAGGAATGGTTGTATTTTTAGCCACGATTTATATGTATTCGATATATGAGTTTAGTTGGATTATATTTTTTGTATTCCTTTTAGCGCCGGATCTATCAATGTTAGCATATGGGATTAATAATCACGTTGGTGCGAAAATATATAATGTATGTCACACATATATCATATCCATATTAATTGTTCTAATAGGTGTCTATTTTAAGATAGATACCGTTATAATGATTGGCTTAATATGGACAGCACATATTGGAATGGATCGAATGTTTGGATATGGATTGAAATATGAGACGGATTTTAAGGATACTCATATTCAGAGGTTATAAGAAAAAGTATTCATATTTACAGCGGGTCTATTAAAATATTGAACAAAATTCAGTGAATGAATTTCGTTCAATTGTTGAGAAATATATATATATAGATAGATATAAATAATCGAATTATGTTATTTTTATGATAATTAAAAGAAGGAGAGTGGATTTGATGAATATACAAATCACTGGCAATGAATTAATTAATAAGATGCTGAATGATTGGTATCGAGATATTAGAGCTCAACGTATAAGTGAGGCAAAAAAATTAAAAGAAGAGATCGATAAAAAGCTTTATATTATCGAATCAGATATAAAGGTTTCATTTCACTATTATCTGTTAGAATTTCGATATAAAGTGCTAATAGATGGTTTAGGTAATTTGAAAAAAGCTTTTGATAAAATAGATGCATTGCCTAAACCAAATGATGAATATTCTAATTATTATTATTATTTATTCAAAGCCATTCATTATACAATTCTTACTAATTATAGTGAAGCTAGCAACTATTTTGAAAAAGCTGAAGGGTTATTAGAGCATATTTCAGATGAAATTGAATATGCAGAGTTTAATTATAGAGTTGCTATATTAAAATACCACTTGCATTACGCATATTCAGCTATTGAATACGCTTCAAAGGCAAGAGATATCTTTGTTAAACAAGCAGGGTATGAAGTGAACATAGCGCTGTGCGAAAATATATTAGGATTATCTTTTTCGGAATTAAAGCAGCATGATAAAGGTGAGGAATATATTGCGTCAGCAATAAACATTTTACAAAAAAATGATGCAGAAATGTTAGTATTAAGAATCAGACATAATTTAGGTTTATTGTATGCGAGTCAAAATCTTTCAGTTTTAGCAATTAGACACTTATCTGAGGTTTCTAAAAAAATGCCTACTCATTATAAGGCAATCTTTTTAGAGGCAAGAGAATATTATAAATTAGGTGAAATAGAAAAAGCGAAGGAATTAATTGAAAGTGGATTGAAGGTTTGTGAGGAATTAAAAAATGATGAATATAGATATCACTTTTTAATTCTAAAGGGATTTTGTCAGCATTTAGAGGTAGAAAAAATAGAAAAAATTATTCTTGAAGGTTTTTCTTACTTTGAAAGAAAAAATTTATCGGAGTATATTCACGAATATACTGAAAGTCTGGCATTAGAGTTTCATAAAGTAGGTAATATAGAAAAAGCAGAAAAGTATTTTTTTATGAGTTATGAAATAAAAAAGAGAATATTTGAAAAAGAAGCATTAAAATAAAGAAAAAACTTGGATTATCTATAATGGGAATAGCAGCTGGAGTTATGGGGTTTTATGGTAGAAGGTCTTTGCAATAAATTAGCTCACAGTGGATATGGTGGAACGTTTATAATTATAAAACCTAATGAAAATCCATATGCTGTCTCTGAAGATACAACGATGCCTGCAAAACAAACCTTCTATTGAACGTGGGTAATTAAACAAGTCACAAATTATAATTTGTGACTTGTTTAAGGGTGGATACTAAATGTGTTGCTTTCAATATTGAAAGCAACTTTTAAGTTTGTGATTAATAGTTAACTTAATAAATTTTGGGTTAAAATAAAAACAAATTTTTAATCAAGTCCCACAAAAAGTACGATAAGGGCGATTCGTCGGTGCAGGCGGAATGCAGTATTCTTCTTGATCTGTAGAATACGCATAAGGATTTGATAAAGCTTCAAGAAGTTTCTCCATTACGCTATAGTCGTCATTTGTAACAGCTGCTTCTAGTGCTTCTTCTACACGGTGGTTCCTCGGGATGATTGATGGGTTATTATTTTTCATCATCTCGTAGGCGTTTTCTTTCGATTCTTCTTGTTTTTCTAATCGAGATTGCCACAGTTTGTACCATTCTTTAAATTCAGGACTATCGAATAGAGGGATATTTTCTAACGTATCAAGAGTTAATGAACGGAATGTATTAGTGTAATCTGCTTTATATTTCTCCATCATTTTTAAAAGTTGCTCAATAAGTGATTGATCTTGTTCTTCGTTGCTAAATAGTCCTAATTTCTTTTTCATTCCAAGGAACCAATTGTTTTCATACTGTACGCTAAATTTCGAAATTTCGTCTTGAGCGATTTTTAGTGCTTCTTCATCATCTTCGTGCAGAATCGGTATTAAAGATTCTGCTAGTCGTGCGAGATCCCATGCGGCCATATATGGTTGATTTCCATATGCATAACGACCTTGTGTGTCAATAGAGCTAAATACGGTTCCTTGGTCGTAATTGTCCATAAATGCACAAGGACCGTAATCAATTGTTTCGCCACTGATCGTTATATTGTCAGTGTTCATTACACCGTGAATAAATCCAACAAGTTGCCATTTTGCGATAAGACTAGCTTGTCTTTTAATGATTGCTTGTAGTAATGCAGTATATCGGTTTTCATGGGATTCAATTTCTGGGTAATGCCTTTTTATCGTATAGTCAGCTAGTGATTTCAGGTCCTCTATTGAACCACGAGCTGCAGCATATTGAAATGTACCGACGCGTATATGGCTACTAGCTACTCTAGTTAAAATTGCTCCAGGTAACTTTGTTTCACGATATGTTGGTTCACCGGTTGTGACAACTGCTAAACTGCGGGTAGTTGGAATATCGAGTGCATACATTGCTTCGCTAATAATATATTCACGTAGCATCGGACCGAGTGCAGCACGACCATCTCCTCGGCGTGAATAGGGAGTAGGGCCAGAACCTTTCAGTTGAATATCGAAACGCTTACCTGAAGGAGTAATTTGTTCGCCAATTAAAAGAGCACGACCGTCGCCTAACATATTAAAATGTCCGAATTGATGGCCAGCATATGCTTGAGCTAATGGATGAGCTCCTTCTGGGAGTGCATTACCAGCGAAAATAGCAATTTCAGCTTCCTTTTTCAGTTCTTCAGGGGTCAAGCCAAGAGATATCGCTAATGAATGGTTTAGTTTAACTAACTCCGGTGAACTTACGGGAGTAGGGGGGATTTCTGTATAAAATGATTGTGGTAAAGTCGTATAACTATTATCTAAATTCCAACCTGTTTCATTATTTTTAGTCATTGTATCTCCTCCTTTTTGTATTTTAAGTTATGTATTTGTACGTATGTATTCTTTGTAAAGTTAACTAAAAGTATAATATAATATTTCCCCTTGCAATCTATTGTAAGGACTTCATTGCACTATGTCTATTTAACAGCAAATTTAAAACCTCCATTTTAAGAAAATGGAGGTTTTTATTATTATTTAATTTTTGCAATTATTTTTCCTTTTGCTCTTCCAGACTCTGAATATTCCATTGCTTTTTGAGCATCTTCAAAAGGGAAAACTCGATCGATTACCGGTTTGATTTTTCCGGCTTCAATATAGTTTGCAATAGTACGTAATTGATCCCCGCTTGGCTTCATAAATAAAAATGAATATTGAGCATTATGCTTTTTTTCAAGTGCAGTAAGTTTTTTGCTGGCTAATGAAAATAAGAGAGTTTTAAAGAAGCCTGAACCAAATTCTTTACCGAAGCGAGCATTCGGCATACCTGAAACGGAAACAATGTTTCCTCCGCTTTTTATAATATTGAATGATTTTTCAAGTGTTGTTCCGCCGATTGTATCAAATACTGCATCATAATTTTTGAGTATTTCTTCAAATTTTTCTGTTTTGTAATTAATAATTTGATCTGCGCCAAGAGACTTTACTAAATCAGAACCAGCTTCACTAGCAGTTGTTGTAACGGTAGCGCCCATTATTTTTGCTAACTGAATTGCGAAAGTACCAACACCACCAGACCCAGCGTGAATTAATATTTTTTGTCCTTTTTGTAAATGCATAATATCATGTAGTGCTTGATAGGATGTTAAGCCAACGAGTGGAATCGACGCCGCTTCCTCAAAACTTAAATTTTTTGGTTTTAAAGCTATATCATCCTCATGAATGGCTATATATTCCGCGAAAGTACCGATCTTATTTTTTCTTGGACGTGCATATATTGCATCGCCGACTTTAAAACGAGTTACTTGCGATCCAACCTTCACGATGACACCGGAAAAGTCATTACCAAGGATTAGAGGCATTTCATATTTCAGTAACATCTTTACTTTTCCATCACGTATTTTAAAGTCAATTGGGTTAATACTAGCTGCATGAATTTCTGCGAGCACTTCATGTTGATTTATTTCAGGAGTAGGTACCTCTGCCATGCGCATTGGAACTTTTCCGTACTTATCAATTATCATTGCTTTCATTTCTTATACCTCCAAATTTTAATAAAAGTTGTGCAATAGTTTCTCAATATCTAACACAAGATTTTTTAATACACCTAATTTTGTACGTATATCAATATAATAAAAGTTTTTTGTACCTTCTTTTCGCATTAAAATAATACCGGCTTCTCGTAAAATCCTTAGGTGATGTGATACCGCTGGCCGAGAAAGGTGTGTTTGTTTCGTAATTTCTCCTACACGTAATCCGGTTTGACATTCCGTTTCCATGAGAACTAACAAAATAGCTTGACGTGTTTCATCGCCAATTGCCAATAATACTTTTTGAGAATCAATAAAATCTTTTTTTATAACATTTAATTGTTCTTGTTTATTCATTTCAATCACTTTACCTCCAAAAAATTAGTCGAAAGGTTTAAGATGATGAACCATTACTTCGATACGGTAATGCTACATGATTGTTGCATGAGGTGCAATATTGAGAAAGAAAATCGAGACGAATGAATTTTTTATTGTTGAAAATTATAGGGAGATAGAAAAGGGATTGGAAGGATTACATAACACAATAGATGAAGTTTTAAAAACAAAAAATGATGTAACAATAAAATAAGCGGTCGTAACCTTGTATAATCCATAAGGTTACGGCCGCTTATAATGTTTGTATTATTTTTGATTTTTACGATAGAACATGGTTCAACGTAAATTACATTCTTTTGTTTTACACTTTCATACAGACACAATTCAGGTGGATTATAGATGTATGAAAAGGTAAAAGGAATTTTGGGGCGTAATCTATCTATATGATAATTCAAAATGAAATATAAGTCTATATTTTAATGTTTTTTTTGATTATATTTATGTCACTGAGCTCAGAACAATGATGTGGAGGGTAAATATATGAAATCGAATGATGTACCAGTTTTAATTGTTGGAGGGGGATTATCTGGGTTAGCGTCTGCGTTATTTCTTGCAAAACATAATATTGAGTACTTACTTATTGAAAGGCATCCGTCTACTGCCATTCATCCGAAAGCAGGCGGTCTTACTTTACGTACAATGGAGTTATTTCGAGAATTAGGCTTGGAACAAAGAATTAAATTGGCAGGTAAAGCATTAGAGAACTGCAGAGGAAGAATAGCGGTTCATACAATAGCTGAGGCGAATAAAGAAGAATTGGAACAAATGAGAGCGACGCAATACGGAAACGATGAAGAGTTACTTCAAAAAATAGAAAAGATTAGTCCATCAAAACAAACTGCGTGTTATCAAATTATTTTAGAAGAGATGATGTTACAAGAAGCGAAAATATTAGGCGAGCAACTATCTTTTTATCATGAATTAGTTTCATTTGAACAAAATGAAAACGGGGTAAAAGCAACGATTCGAAATCGTGAAACAGAAAAAGAAAGTGTCATACATTGTGACTATGTAATTGCAGCGGATGGAGCGAAAAGTAAAATACGTGAGCAGTTAGGGATTAAAACTGAGGGTCGTGGAACCATTGGTGGCTATTATATGAATATTTATTTTGAAGCTGATTTAAGTGAGTTTATACAAGGAGATGCATTCGGTTTTTCGATGGTACTTCATCCGGAGGTTCTTGGTGCACTTATCCCGGTTGATAACGTAAAAAAATGGATTTATCATGTAGCCTACGATCCATTAAAAGGAGAGGGGCTAGAGGACTTCACTATAGAACGTTGTAAACAAATTATTCAAATAGCAATTGGAAGTACAAATGTTGAATCAAAAATATTAAGTGTTTTACCGTGGGAAGCAGCCGAAAGTACAGCGGTGAAATTTCAAGGAAATCGAACCTTTTTAGTTGGCGATTCTGCACATATTATGCCGCCAACAGGAGGATTTGGTTCAAATACAGGAATACAAGATGCGCACAATCTAGCTTGGAAATTAGCGGCTGTTATAAAAGGGAAGGCAAAACCAAAATTGTTAGAAACATATCATGAGGAGAGACACTCTGTTGCAAAATTAACGACAGCTTATGCAAGTAGTTTACTGTTTCGTGCTGCGAATAGAGAGGAAGGCAGTTTGAATAATATGGATGGTTTAGCTGTTACAGTTGGATATCAGTATTGTTCAGAGGCGATTATAGATGATTCAGTCACTCCGCATAGAATGGATAGCATAGAGTTGAACGGAAGACCTGGAACGCGAGCGCCACATTTATGGGGAACGTATGAGGGGAAGAAAGTTTCTACATTAGACTTATTCGGTAACAGTTTTGTATTACTTACAGGAGTAGAAAATAGTTCTTGGGCTGAGGCAGCACATGCTGTTTCAGCTAAATTAGGAATACATCTAAAAGGGTATCGTGTTGGCTTAAGTGGAGACTTTATTGTTCCAGAAGATATTTTTAGCAAATTATATGGTATAGAGAATGGAGGTGCTGTATTAATTAGACCAGATGGCTTTATCGGATGGCGTTCGGAAAAAACGGTAGTAAATCCAGATATAGTATTGGAAGAGGTAATGAGAAATTTATTATGTGATTTTTAAGTAACTACAGAAATATTGTTTTATGTACTTCACTGTACTGAAAAAATATTCACAAATTTCAATAGGTTTGATATGATTAAATTCGACAAGTTAATAGAGGCCGGAGATATTTGAGAAAAGCCATAAATTTATTTAGGGATACAGGAGTGTATTCTAAATAATTTATGGCTTTTTTTATTGAATGAACCGTACAAAATAGGGAGTTACATGTGAAAAGGAGGGCTATAGAAATTAAATAGGATAATACTAGTTTTCTATATTAATAATATAGAAAACATTTGTAAGATTGGAATTTTAATATAGGTTTATAAAAATAATGAAAGTGTGTCTTCTATTTCGTGTAAATCTCATTAGCTTGTTGAAATTTGCAACGTAGGAAGGGTTTGAAGGATGAGAAAGATTATTAGCGTTTTAGTTATTTTCTTTATGACAGGAAGCATCTTTGCTGGGGGAGCTGTTCATGCGAAAGCAGAAGGAAAGCATGAATGGAATACGAATAAGTTTTTAAATATTGCACATCGCGGAGCAAGTGGACATGCACCTGAGCATACTTTTGCTTCTTATGATCTAGTGAAAAAAATGAAAGCGGATTATTTAGAGTTAGATATTCAATTAACAAAGGATAGCCAATTAATTGCAATGCATGATACAGCAGTTGATCGCACTACAAATGGAACAGGCGAAGTACGAGATAAAACGTTAAGCGAAATAAAGAGTTTAGATGCTGGATCATGGTTTAATAAAGCGTATCCAGAAAAGGCTAAGCAAGAGTATGTTGGGCAAAAGGTTCCAACTCTTGAAGAAATCTTCCAAAAGTATGGAAGAAGTATGAAGTATTATATTGAAACAAAATCACCAGATGTGTATCCAGGAATGGAAGAGAATTTGTTGGCGTTGTTACAAAAATATAATTTAGTAGGCCAAAACATGTCTTCTAGCCGTGTTATGATTCAATCATTTAGTAAAGATAGTTTGAAAAAGATTCATAGTATGAATGAAAATATTCCGTTAGTTCAATTGCTTTGGTATTATCCAAATGAAAACAATGAAATTGTTGAATGGTCTGGTATTACACATGAACCGAAAAGTGTAACAAATGATGATTTTCAAGAAATTAAAAAGTATGCAGCTGGTATTGGACCAAACTTACGTAATGATAACGGAGAACTAATTATTGATGAGTCATATATGAAAATGGCTAGGAAAAATGGACTGTTAATTCACCCTTATACAATTAATGAGAAACCCGATATGAGACTGTTAATCAAATGGGGTGCTACAGGAATGTTTACAAATTATCCGGATCGATTACATAGTGTATTAAAGGAAAAATAAGTGAAAAAGGGTATACCAGTGTTTAATCTGTACCCTTTGTAAAGGACATTTTGAAAAAAGTTAGGCAACATCAAGAAGATGGTTTCTGTATCCAACAGGAGTCATCTTTTTTAAATTCCATTGATATCTATAATGATTATAATACGTCATATATTTCTTAATCTCTTGTTTCAATTCATTAAAGGACACGCAAGGTTTTATATGAGCTTCATCTTTCAGATGACCAAAAAATGATTCTTGTGGGGCGTTATCCCAACAGTTTCCTCTTCTTGACATGGATTGTCCTAGGTTTAGCTTTTTAACTAGCTTTTGATAGGTAGGGCTTGTGTAGTGGGATCCTTGATCTGAATGAATATAAGCACCTTCAGTCAATCGAATCCGCGGATTCCTTTTTAGTTTATGGAGAGTTGTCGTTACGAGCTCTAATGTCATCTGTTCTGAAACATGGTAAGCTAAAATTTCATTAGTTGAGCCGTCTAAAATTGTAGATAAATAGGCCCTTTGATTCTTACCGTAAACTAAATAGGTGATATCTGTAAGAAGTGTTTTCCCTGGGGTATTTTGTTTAAATTCCCGATTTAATTGATTTGGTACTATTCGATGTTCTTTTGTAGCTTTAAGCATTCTTTTATAAGGATTCGCTTTGCGAACCGGACAGATAATCTCGTATTTCTTCATAATTCTACGGATACGCTTTAAATTGTAGACAACTTGAAACTGACCCGCCAATGTCATCTTTATCTGACGAGCCCCTTTGTTTCTATTTCTAAATCGAAGTGCTTTTAATATGGTTTCCTTCAAGATTTCATCTCGATCACTCTTTTGTTTCCGTTGTTCTTGAGATGAAACTGAAAAGTAATTATAGTATCCCGAACGGGATACACCAGCTACTTTACACAAATGACTGACCATATTCCTTAAGTTGTATTTCATGATGACAGAACGAATCAAGATGAATTTCTGACTAGGTGGTAGTGTTATTTCCTTCTCATCCTCCCTTCCATAAGTTTGATTTTTTTTAGCAATTCGTTTTCCGCCTTTAGTAAGTTTCGTTCGGCTTCTAAACGGGCATACTTTTCTTCTAACGTAAGCTCTCTCTCAAGAGTTCTTCCAGCGTTTTCGATACGTGTATCCCTTAAACCCAATACACCATTTTTTCTATAAGCAGCACGCCATCTACTTCCCGATGACATAACTCGTTTCATTCCAATCATATCTATATCAAAACCACATTCTTCAAAAATATTTCGAGGTAGCTTTCCTTTTTCATTTTCCTCAATAAAAATATGCTTAAATTCCTCTGTATAAGTGATACCTTTCTGACTTACAGATTTTACGTATAGGTTATTTGATAGAATTTGAATTTCTCTTTCTGTAAATAGTTTTTTTGTCATTTTCAACATTCTCCGATCCCAATTTTCCTTTTATTATACAAGAAATACCCTATAGAATAGACTTTTTTCAAGTGTCTATTCTATAGGGTACATTTTAGTTTTAGGTATACCCTTTTTAATTTAACTCCCCGATAAACGTAATCTCTTTTTCATAGCATTCATCTGCATCATAAATAATTTCTTGAAAGTGAAGCGTTTTGAAGGAATGACAAACTGAAATTTCCCATGTCTCCCAAAAATCAATTTCATTTGAAAGAAGAATCCATTTTTGAAATTCACTATCTCTATTAAAGAAATTATGAAAGTAGTCCTCATTTTTAAATATAATGATTTGCGAATCCCATAAATTATTTATAGAAATCAAAACAACAACTCGATATGTATGTGTATCCCTAGGTTTTATATTTATTAAATGATTTGCTTGATTTAATAAGGTTTGAATACATAATCGTTTTACTTTTCTAGGCGTTTTACAAGAATCGATAAAAGCTTGAGAAACTGGTAAAGGCATATTCCAGTATTCATCGTTATAGAAAGTAGAAGGGAACATTTTTGTATGTTCCTCAATTCGCTTTATCATAGTGTTTGTTTTTCGTTTCATACCACGTATTTTCTTTTCACGGATTGTGAGTCATCTCCATAAATTTTTGTAATGCAGCAGAGTGATATATATCTTTTCTAGTAATAAAAGTAGTAGGAACTTTTTGGAAGCTATTTGGTAAAGGATTGAATGATATGTCATGTTTATGACCATTTAAAATAGACTTCATCATAATTGCTATGCCCATACCTGATTTTACACATGCGAGTATCGCTTCAATTGTTCCAAACTCAAATACTCGCTTAGGTGAAATTCCTTCTTCTTGAAGCCAATCTTCTAATAAATTTCTATAATAGCACCCGTGACTAAATGCAAGTAAATTCATGTCTCCTATGTCTTTAAAGGAAGATAAAGGCTTTTTGCTAATGAGAACTAATTCTTCTTCACGAAATATATTTGTATGAAGTTCGGCATGCTGAGTAGAGCCAGCTATAAACGCTCCGTCCAGTTTTCGTTCTAGTACAAGCCTAATTAATTGTTCCGTCGTATTTGATTCTAAAATTAATTCGACTTTTGGGTATTTCTCATAATAGGCCATTAATATAGATGGAAGTCTTACAGCGGTTGTAGATTCTGTACATCCAATTTTTAAAGTGCCTCTTGGTTCGATCCCATTACTTTGAACTGCTTTAACAGATTGATCCATTAAGTGGATAATTTGTTTGGCGTATGTTAATAAAATCTCACCGTTGGAAGTTAAAGTTACACCTTTTCCGTTTCGATAAAATAAAGGCACACCTAATTCGTTTTCTAGTTGTTTCATACGCATTGTTACGCCAGACTGTACATAGTTTAAATTTTTAGCTGCATGAGATATGTTTTTTTCTTTCGCAACTTCGTAAAATACAGTTAAATCTTTTATATCCAAGTATCATCCCTCCAGAAAAGGCATCATTTTTTTTGATGGATTACATGATAAATCTTTATTTTATATGATATCAGAACTTTCATACAATGGAAGGGGATGGAGGGATTATTGTGTTAATGGAAGAAAGGGTGAATAGTACTTATAAGTGGGTTATGTTAATTTTTGCGACGGTTGCTCAAACAACAGCGACACTTATAACGTATGGTGTTGGAGCGTTTGCTTTATTTTGGAAAGAAGAATATGCACTTACGAATACGGAGATTGGATTGTTAGTAAGTGTTGTAAATATAGGACCGCTATTTTGTATGCTTTTTGTCGGGCGGCTACTTGATCAATACAATGAAAAGTTGTTAATTTCGATAAGTTCATTTTTACTAGGAAGTTCGTTTTTACTGACTAATATGGTCAATGGATTTAATGGGTTACTCTTTGTACTTTTATTAGTAGGAACGTTTTATAGTGTTTCGCAGCCAGGAGGAAGTAAGGTGATAATGAAGTGGTTCTCAAAAGAAAATCGCGGGTTAGCGATGGGGATTAGACAAGCCGGTATACCGATTGGTGGTACATTAGCGGGAGTATTGATCCCGTTTCTTACAATAAAATATAATATGGCCTATGCGGTAAATAGCATTGCATGTATTTGTATAATTGGAGGGTTTTTATTTTTTATATTTTATAAGGAACCATATATTCAAGAGAAAGTTAAACAAGAACGTAGTAAACTTTCTTTTTGGATGCAGTTAAAAGAAGTGATGTGTAAAAAAGAATTGTATGCAATTTATATAACTGGCATTTGTATGATTTCATTGCAAATGGTGTTAGTTGCACACTTTATAAAATTTTTAGTATTGGAACAATCAATCACGCCAATTTTAGCTGGAAAAGTATTTTCCGTTATGTTCTTTTCTGGAATGGTTGGTAGGGTTATATTAGCAGCTACTAGTGATTTGTTTTATAAGGGAAATCGGCGTACCCTCTTATTTATAACTGTTTGTATTTCTATTTTCTTCATTCTAATATTAGTAATGAGCATACATACAATAACGAATGTATTGTATGGTGTAAGTGCATTGTTAGGGTTCTTTTCAATTGGATGGTTTAGTCTTTTTATAACTGAAGTTGCGGAATCAGCAAGTGAAGAATCGGTAGGGATGACAGTGAGTTTTGCACTTACATTAAATCAAATTGCCATTATTGCTGCGCCTGCTTTATTTGGTTATATTGTAGATAAGAAGGGATATACGTATGCGTGGTTATGTATAGTTGTATTACTAACTATTTCAGCGGTTAGCTTATATAGGAAGTATAGAAAATGAAGGAATGTTAGCAATGTAAATTTTTTATGAAGAAAGTCTAAAGAAATGTTGAATGAGCGACATTTCTTTTTTTATTTGTTGTATAATCAAAATGTAAATGAGATTCGTTTTCAATTTCGTTCATTACCTCTTTTGAAATTACCTGTAATTTTAGCCATAATTAGCTGTTTTTCTTTATCGTTATTTGCATGATTTATTTTATTTAAAAATTTTTCAGCATCATTTCCTTTTAATGCCATAATCTGTTTTCCGTAATATTCAATTAATAACATGTTATTTTTTGTTATCCGATAATGAAACATCTTATCATCTAAACGATTGCGTTTATCGGTGTTTTTCATATACATCTCCATTCTTTTTAGTATGTAACAAATGTTACAAAAGAATTTGAAATTATATTGTAATGCATCCGATTGTATGTTGGAAATTTTGCAAGAAAGAAATACAATAGAGAGTAGTCAAAATTGAAAGTGAGAAAAAGGAATCTAGTTTTAACAGAGTGAATATTAAATAATATTATAATATACTTGATAATTAAAAGATATAAAATAGAATGGATGTACGTTAAGTGAAACTAGATAAAAGAGGGCTCCTAGTATGTTAAAGAAATGGTTAATCATTTTCTTTATTTTTGCTGTTTTTTGTGGAAGTGTTGTTACACTAATACATGCAAATAAAGGAAAAAAATATGATGCAAAGGCATTTTCTAATGTAAATAGTAAGCAAAAAGATGTTAAGCAGGAAATTGATGCGAATGAGAAAAAGCGTTATGAAATTGCAGCTGGAAAACTAGATCAGTACTTAAAAGATAAAGGATTTAATGGGAGTGTTCTTGTAGCAAGTAAAGGTCATGTCATTTTACGAAAAGGCTACGGTTATGCGAATGTGAAAGATCAAGTACTAACAACGCCAAGAACGAAATATCGCATTGGCTCTATTACGAAAACAGTTGTTGCAATATCTATTATGCAACTAAAAGAAAAAGGGAAGTTGAACATTGAAGACAATGTAAATAAATATATCCCATCGTTTCCAGCAGATAAAAACATTACGTTACGAAACTTGTTAACACATACGTCTGGATTACCAGAACAGGGACAAGGTAGTGTTGACGCAGCATCACGGTTAAAATTAGTAACGTGGATTGGGGCACAAACGTTACAATTTCCAGCAGGGACAGGATGGAAATATACAGATTATAATTATATGGTGCTTGCATATATTGTAGAAAAAATATCAAATAAACCACTTGCTGAATATGTGAAAGAAAATATTTTGAATCCTGTTGAAATGCATGAATCTGGAATGGGCGCAACACTCCCAGAAGATATTTTCTTAGCAGAAGGGTATACGAAAAAAGATAATAAGTTAATAGCCACACCTCGCTTAAAAATGAACTGGCTGTATGGTTGTGGTGAAATGTATACGACTGTTGAAGATATGAAAAAGTTAGATGAAGCTATTATGGATGGTAAACTACTTTCTAAACAAAGTGTATCAGATATGTTTTCTGCATCACCTGCAAGAAAATATGGATTTAGTTTCTATATTTACCCAGATTATTATCATAACCACGGTGTATTAGCTGGCTGGAACACTTTTAATAATTTTAACTGGGATAAACGAACGTTTGTCATATTATTTTCTAACGTCCAAAATGGTATGAATGATGCATTTAATCAAGAATTTAGGAAAATGGCGAATGATTTAATAGAAGGAAAATAATTATAAAAAATCGGTATTGATATGGAATTATCAATACCGATTTTTTTATTTTGTAAAGTTTTACTTACTGAATAAAGTGAAACTTTAATCAGTGGAGAGGCTTTGTTCATCCACCACTGAGTAGAAGCCCTCATCAATCGGGCTTTTACGGGCAACAGGGCCCCACTTAAATTATTTGCTTCCGCTGAATTTTGAGGTGGGGGTCTTACTGCCCATAAATAGCGGGATAAATAGGTAAGAAAGGCGATTGGCATTTGAATAAATCTAAATAGGTAGTTAAATGTTAAGTAATGCAAAGAACAATTGGTAATTTTTACATTGATAAAAAAGCTTGAGCTTCACACTATGTGAAGCTTTACATTATTGGAGACAAGAACAGGAGGTTGAAAAAATGAAAAAAGCAATAAAGTTTTGTTTAATAGCTACATTATCTACAACGATTATTAGTGGATGCTCTTTTGAGGGGAACAATGAAAATGTTAAAGGGAAAGAAGGGAAAAAAGTAGAGGTACAGAAAAATGCTGGGAAATATACGATGCCAGATGAAAAAGATAAACATGAAGGTACATGGCTGCAATGGCCACATGAATACACATATGGTGAAGAGTATAAGAAGGAAGTTGAACCTATTTGGGTTAAGATGGCAAGTGCTTTAACTGAGGGTGAGAAAGTCCACATTGTTGCATATGACCAGGAAGAAAAAGAAAGAATCAATAACCTTTTAACAGATGAAGGGTTAAATATGGAGAAGATTGATTTCTTTATCGCGCCTACTGATGATGTATGGGCAAGGGACAGTGGACCAATTTTTATTTATGACAGCAATAAAAATCTCAAAATATTAGATCCAGCATTTAATGGTTGGGGGAAGAAAACACCGTATAAAAATGATGCTCAAATACGTAAAAATGTTAGTAAACAATCAGGAATTGAAAGAGTTGATTGGGGAAAATTTGTCCTTGAAGGCGGCGCAATTGAATTAGACAGCAATGGGACTGCTTTATTAACTCGAAGTGCGGTGACGAATAAAAATAGAAATCCTGATTTATCAGAAAAGGAAATTGAAAAATATATAAGTGACCTTGGGGTATCAAACTTTATTTGGTTAGACGGAGTACCTAATTTAGATATTACGGACTTTCATATTGATGGATTTGCTAAATTCCATAATAAATCTACCATTGTAACGATGAAAGAAGATGACCTAGCCGAATGGGGTTTATCTAATAAAGATATGGATACATTGTTAGATGCAAAAAATGCTTCAGGACAGAAATATAAGTATGAATACTTGCCGCTTAGTAAAGAAAAGGTTGCTTTAGAAAATGGAAAAACTCTCGATTATAAAGGGTCATATATCAATTATTATATCGGAAATACAGTTGTATTAGTGCCTAATTATAATGATCCGAATGATAAAATCGCAAACGATACGATTCAGAAGTTATACCCAGGTCATAAAGTAGTCGGTATTGATGTGAGAGAGTTGTATAAAAACGGCGGTATGATTCATTGTGTGACACAACAACAACCCATTGCATTGAAGTAATTGATTGTAATTTCGTTGTTCTGCTATATAGACAAAATAGGTGGAATCTTATTACCTATTTTGTCGTTCCTTATTATTTATAATGATAAAATTTTAATGTAATGATAAATAAATTATAGTGTATATTCGCTTTTCGTTTTATATGGTAAAGGAGAAAAATGTTTGTGTTAAAGAATTTTAAAATAGTTTTTTCGTATTTCCCTATCGTTTTACAGTACATTTTAAATGTAGCTTTAATTTGCTTAGGGGTTGTTCTAAGTGTGTTTCTTATGAAAGAAGTCATTCAGTTTATACAAGAACTGAAATTGGATGGTAATGAATCGAGTTATCATTTAATCATTTATTGTTGTTTTAAAATATGGTATTTAAAAAACTTGTCAAGAGTCAATTTAAGGCTTAACGTCAGCCTTATATTTTTTATATAAATATATAATATTTCTCCATGCTATAATCCATTCATAAAATGTACATGTTGCATGAGTTATAACGACAAAAGACATAAAATTAGGAATAGTTGACTTTGTAAAATCAGTTATGTAACTACTATTAAAAAGCGAGGTAAATAATATGGAACAAAAACATAATGGCATTATTTTTACTGCAATAACAGACGAATCAAATGAATATTATCAACCATTTTATGAAGACTTGATTTACTTTAATGAATGTTTAAATGAAAAGAAATCAATTGCGGATCAACTTATATCTTTATCTGTTGAAGAACAAGACTTTCATACGAGCTGTTTTGAGTATGATGATATTTGGCTAAGAGATGTTGCACCGGTTGTCACAAATCATCTAGTTAAATTTAAATATCGACCAAATTATTTGCCAAATGATCAAGGGCGATATTTAGATCAACAATTTAATAAATGGTTGAAAAAGAATGACTTTGAATATGTAAAATCCCCATTAATATTAGATGGTGGTAATCTTATTTGGAATAAAAAAGATACTGTAATATTAACAGAACGCATATTTGATGATAACGATGATTGGACAGAAGAGGAAATTATTGAGCAGTTAGAATGGGATTTAGATGTGAGCCGAGTTATTATTATTCCTGCTGAGGAAGGGGATGTACTAGCACACGCAGACGGAATGGTTAAATTTATTGATGAACATACAATGTTTATTAGTGATTTTTTAGGGGATCATGAATTTAGATATAGTGTTCAAGAGATTATTAAAGAACAAATGCCAAAAGCTGAATTTATAGTTGTTCCTTCATCATATACAGAGAAAGGACAATATGATCAAGAGATAGCATCGGCAAAAGGGTTGTATATAAATATGTTAGAATCATGTGATGCTCTTTATGTTCCTAAGTTTGGACTAGCTAAAGATGAGGAAGTTTTACGATATATTCAACAGTATACGGAGAAACAAGTTATTCAAATTCATGTAGGAGAAATATCAACAATGGGAGGCGCGATGAATTGTTTAACGTGGTATTGTCCAAGTCATTTGTTACCTTCGAAAATGAGAAGATTGAAAAATCAGAATGAAAATTTTTCAATGAAGAAGATTTTTGATTGGTTTTAATAAATAAGTAATGAAAAGAAAATATATTCAAGGAGTATTGATATGTATACCATCGCTGAGTTTTCTCGGATTTGTAAAATGAGTACGCGGATGTTAAGACATTATGACAAAGAGGAGATATTAAAACCGGCATATGTGAATCCGGTTAATGGGTATAGGTATTATGAACAAGAGCAGCTGGAAGTAGCATTGAAAATAAAAAAGCTAAGGGAGTATAAATTTCCTCTTCCAAAAATTAAAATTGTTTTGCAGTCATCGGATCAAGATTCGTTTGTTCAACATATACAATCACAAATTATCGAGTTGTCTCAGGAAGTGAAGCAAAATTTACAGGTTATTTCAGAAATGAATGAAATGGTAATGGTGAATAGTAGTCTAAATATTGCACGCCATAGAAGTTACGATATATTAATGGGAATGAGTAACGAAGTAACGTTAATTACTCAAAGAGTAAAAATAGATATAGATGATATGGATGATTATTTTTATGACTTATATGAAGAGGTACAAAAAAATAACTTTCAAATAGTCGGTTCTCCATCTGCAGTCTTTTATGATGAAGAATATATTCCGAGTAACAGTGATATTGAGTTAAGAATTCCGGTTATGCAGGGGAATGATGATGACGTAGCGCAAGAGTATGAAATGAAACAACTAAGTCCACATCATATCGTTACTACTATGCATTATGGAAGTTACGACTATATAGGTTACGCTTATATAGCGTTAGAAGAATGGATTGAAAGAAATGGGTATGTGATAATTAATTCGCCATATGAGGTTTATATAAAGGGACCTGAATGTGATTGTTTAGCAGAAGAGTATGTGACACAAATTTGTTTTTTAGTTATGAAAATAGAATGAGAATAAGGATTGATATTAACATTATGTCAATCCTTATTCTATGTATGAAAGCAATTTATCATAATAAAAAGGAGAAATAAAGAATCACCTTATAAAGTTGCTACAAGTAAATGAAGATATTCCTGTTGACCTTAACACGATGTCAAAGTATAGACTGTACGTACATTCATATAAGGGGTGAACACGTATGAGAAATATAGAAAATAGTTTGTTTTATATGCCTGCGGAATGGGAGAAACATGAAGGTACATGGCTCCAATGGCCACATGATAAAGCACATAGAGGTGAAGGTTACAGAGCTAAGTTAGATGATATTTGGATATCGATGGCAAAGGAGCTTCACTATGGAGAAAATGTCCATATTGTTGTATGTGATGAAGAAGAGAAAATACATGTCCAATCGAAGTTAATTGTAGCTAACGTGAATATGGATAAAATTGATTTCTTAATTCAAGAAACTGATGATATTTGGATACGAGATAACGGACCAATTTTTGTAACGGATAAGGAAGGGAATCGCTGCCTAACGCACTGGATATTTAATGGTTGGGGAAATAAATATCCGTACGAAAAAGACGCTAATATTCCGAATAAAATAAGTGAAATGTATCGTATTCCAAAAGTTGAATCTAGTGTCTGTCTAGAGGGTGGGGGAATTGAGATAAACGGAAACGGGACCTTAATGGCGGCGAAAACGTCTATTATAAATGAAAATAGAAATCCCACACTAAGTCAGAAAGAAATTGAAATGGAGTTAACGAAATATTTAGGAGTAACAAATTTTATATGGATAACTGGTATACGCGGAGAAGATAATTATGATGAAGATACGGATTATCATATTGATGGCGCGGCACGGTTTGTAAATGAAAATACGATACTGTATGAATATGATCCTTTCGATGAAGGAGAGCCATACCTTTTGGAGGCGTACGAAAAGCATTATCAAGAATTGCGGCAAGCGAAAAATATAGATGGAAAGCCATTTCAGCTCATTCCAGTACCAGTAACAAGAAAAGTGGTAAAAGAAGCAGATTGTAAAGGATCGTACTTAAATTTTTACATTGGTAATGAAGTTGTATTGGTACCTATATACGGTGATGAACATGATAAATTAGGGCTTCAAATCATTGAAGGTCAATTTCCAGGGAGAAGAATTGTCGGTATATATGTTAACGAATTGTATGCATACGGTGGTATGATTCATTGTGTGACGCAGCAGCATATAGAATAGAGTAATTCAAATAAAAAGCATGCAGAGCATATACTCTGCATGCTTTTTATAATGTTGAAAACTCCTCAACAAGTTGAGTGAATTGTTTTAATGCACTTTCAATCGGTTCTGGCGTTGTTAAATCGACGCCAGCTTTTTTCAATAAGTTTAATGGGTAGTCTGAACTTCCGCCTTTAAGGAATTCAATATAATTTTTCTGAGCATCCGGATCACGGCTTAATAGTTTATCAGCGATTTGAATGGCAGATGCGAATCCAGTTGCATATTTGTATACGTAAAACGGGCGATAGAAATGAGGGATTCTAGCCCATCCGTATTTTACTTCTTCATCAAATACAAGTGAATCACCGTTATATTCTTTAAATAGCTTTTCATAAATTTCACTGAAGACTTGTGCATGTAATGGTTTACCTTGTTCAGCCATTTCATGTGTGATTTTTTCAAATTCTGCAAACATAATTTGTGTAAAGAAAGTACCTTTAAATTTCTCAATAAAATGGTTAACTAAATGGTTACGCACGTTCGTATCTTTTGCTTCTTTTAATAAATAGTGAATTAATAACACTTCATTTACTGTAGAAGCGACTTCTGCGACAAAGATAGAATAATGTGCAGAAATTCTTGGTTGGTATCCATGTGAATAGTGCGTATGCATACCGTGACCGCATTCATGAGTAAGAGTGAACAGGCTGTTTAAATCATCGTGATGATTTAAAAGAATGAAAGGATGAACGCCGTATACACCAAAGTTATAAGCACCAGAACGTTTCCCTGGTGTTTCTCTTACGTCTATATATCTTTTATCTTTAAAACTTTTTAATGTCTCAATATATTCTTCTCCTAAAGGAGCTAGTGATGCAATCATAATGTCAAATGCTTCACTATATGGGATGTCTTGTTTTGCACCTTCTACTAAATCGACGCCTAAGTCGTATTGTCTTAGTTCATCTACGTTTAATTTTTCTTTTCGAATTTCATTGTATGTATGTAATGTTTGAATGTTTTTTTTCGTTGTATCAATTAGGTTTTCATATACTTCTTTCGGAACCATATCGCCAAATAATGATTTCTCTAGCGCTGATGGATAGTTTCTTAATTTCGAAACAGTAACATTATTTTTAATAGCAGCGGATAAAGTAGATGCGATGGAATTCTTTAACTGAACATATGGTTTGTAATATGCTTTATAAGCTTCTTTACGCTTTTCACGATTCGTATCTTCTATTAACTTTGCATACATTCCGCGTGTTAAGTTCACTTTTTCTCCATCGTCAGTCGTCACTTCACCAAATAATATATCTGCATTATTTAACATACCAAATGTGTGCTGTGGAGAAGAAAGAGCTTCACCCATTTGTGATAAAATTTCTTCTTGGTCCTTATTTAATACGTGTTTTTTATAACGGTATAATTCAAATAAGTCTTCTTTATAATATTGTAAGCCTTCTGTTTCTTCTATGTAAGAATGTAATGTGTTTTCGTCTATGCTAAGTAAGAAGGGGGAAAAGAAAGATTTCGCTGCACTTACTTTCACGTGTAATTGTGATACTTTATCGACAAGAGATTGCGCGTCAGTATCGCGTGTATCAAGGTCAGATTGTAATCGTGCATAAGCGAACATTAAAGATATTATGCTAGAAACTTCTTCACTCTTCGTTAAATAAGCTAATAAACTATTGCCATCGTGAATATTTCCATTAAACTCGTGTAATTCCTTCGTTAATACTTCAATTTTATGAAAATCACTTTCCCAATCTTCAATTGTATGGTAAATGTCTGTTAAATCCCATTTTTCTATATCAGCTACTTGTAATCGATCTTTAAGTTCTGTCATAATCATTTCCTTTCTAAACATGTAGTTATATTTCTATATAACTATGAAATACAACAAATTGCAAAAAATCCCTGCTGAAAATTGAAAAGCCCTGCTGAAATAACAAGGCTTACTTACTTATAGTGTAATTTCGAATTTTGAATGTAAAAGGTTTGTATATTGCATGTCTGTAACGGTTTCTTTCGTTTTTTTACCATTTTTTGCTACTGTAAGGCTATCTTTCGTTAAAGAGGCATGCCCATCTTCAGTTAGTTTTACAATAAGAGGTACTTTATTAAAGGGTGATCCTTCATGTTCAACGATAATTTTTTGTGCTGTATTTGCTTTTTCTTCATCCACTTCTTCTATATAAAATGCATAGCCTAACGTCCAATCATCAGCAGAAGATTGATCCAAGAACTCATTGTTTTTCCGCATCTCTAAAATGTAGTTTCCCTTTTCGGTCATTTCTTTACGAATACGATAATCTCCTGTAATAGAGTGAATGACTTCACCTGAGAAAGGGACAGGGGCAAGAGGTAAGTATGATCCGAATCCTACTTCAATTAAATAAAGTTCATTATGATGTGTTAAAACGGTTGCGATATGGCCAGAATCAACAGCCCATATGGAGTTTGCAGCGTTATAAACTGTTCCTGAAACGAGATGAACATCGAATCCAGAATCTTTCAGGAAGTAATACATAGTAGGGTTGAGTTCATAACAAAGACCGCCACGGTTATTTACTAAAATTTTCTCTTTCAAATTTTCTTTTGATATTTCTTTAAAATTCTTTTCGAGAATATTTAAGTTTTCAAAAGGGACAGTTTGTGCCATTGCGTACATAATGTTAGATAAATCTTCAAATGAAACTGTGTCTTTTTCTTCTATATGTAATCGTGCGAAAAATTGTTTTTGAAAGTCTGTCATCGAAATCCCTCCGTTATGCTTTTATAGGTAAATTGTAAACAATCTTGAATAGGATGTGAAATTAAAACTACGTTGAATATTTGAAATTAGATTAAAAATAATATGAGAGAGTGAGAGATTGCTACTTTACTAACGGTGGGACGAATATTATAATAATTCTGATAAACTATGCAAACGCTTTCTTGGAAGGGGATGGTGTACAGATGTTTAAAAGAATAACAATAGTCGGATTGTCAGTTGTTATGTTTTTACCTAGTATATATGACGGGAGTAAAGCATATGCAGACACAGTTAACAATGGAACGTTAATGCAGTATTTTGAGTGGTATGCTCCGAATGATGGGAATCATTGGAATCGTTTGCGTACTGATGCTGAAAATTTAGCGAAAAAAGGAATTACATCTGTTTGGATACCACCTGCATATAAAGGAACTACGCAAAATGACGTAGGATATGGAGCATATGATTTATATGATCTGGGGGAATTCAATCAAAAGGGAACAGTGCGGACGAAGTATGGGACGAAAGCACAATTGAAATCTGCAATTGACGCTTTACATAAGAAAAACATCGATGTATACGGTGATGTAGTTATGAATCATAAAGGTGGGGCTGATTATACAGAAACTGTCACAGCAGTTGAGGTAGACCCGAGCAATCGGAATATTGAAGTATCAGGTGATTATGAAATTAGTGCGTGGACGGGATTTAACTTTCCAGGGCGTGGAGATTCTTATTCTAATTTCAAATGGAAATGGTATCATTTTGACGGAACGGATTGGGATGAAGGAAGGAAATTAAACCGAATTTATAAATTTAGGGGCATAGGTAAAGCATGGGACTGGGAAGTGTCTAGCGAGAATGGGAATTATGATTATTTGATGTATGCGGATCTTGATTTTGATCATCCAGATGTTGCGAATGAAATGAAAAAATGGGGAACGTGGTATGCGAATGAATTAAATTTAGATGGTTTTCGTTTAGATGCTGTTAAACATATTGATCATGAATATTTGCGCGATTGGGTAAATCACGTTAGACAGCAAACAGGGAAAGAAATGTTTACAGTAGCTGAATATTGGCAAAATGATATCCAGACTTTAAATAATTATTTAGCGAAGGTTAATTATAATCAATCTGTGTTCGATGCACCACTTCATTATAATTTTCATTATGCTTCAACAGGAAATGGAAATTATGATATGAGAAATATTTTAAAAGGAACGGTAGTTGCGAATCATCCTACACTTGCGGTTACTCTAGTTGAAAATCATGATTCACAGCCTGGTCAGTCATTGGAATCTGTAGTGAGCCCTTGGTTCAAGCCGCTGGCATATGCATTTATTTTAACGCGTGCAGAGGGGTATCCTTCTGTTTTCTATGGTGATTACTATGGTACAAAAGGAAATAGTAACTATGAAATTCCAGCGTTAAAGGACAAAATTGATCCGATTTTGACGGCACGAAAAAACTTTGCATATGGTACGCAGCGTGATTATTTTGATCATCCAGATGTGATTGGCTGGACAAGAGAAGGTGATAGTGTACATGCTAATTCTGGTTTAGCAACATTAATCTCTGATGGACCAGGAGGGGCAAAGTGGATGGATGTTGGAAAGAATAACGCAGGGGAAGTATGGTACGATATTACGGGTAATCAAACGAATACTGTAACAATTAATAAGGACGGATGGGGGCAGTTTCAAGTAAGTGGAGGATCAGTTTCCATATATGTTCAGCAGTAATTTGGTGATGAAAAAGAAGAGGTAGACTGAAATATAAGTTTTCCTATTCCTTTTTACATTCTGTATAGTTATAAAAGTATGACACCTTTACTTCTCACGTAACATATAGTATGATGATTTCAATAAATTAGATTTCAATGACTATAATATAAATTAATGAGAGGTGCTTTTTGTGAGTGCGGTAGGTATTAAATAGGAAAAATTTAATGAAATAAATCGGATAAGACCAGGGTATTTTTATGTACATCATACCCCTAATTTTGTCATGCATTTATTTCAAAACCTATGAAGATACCTACAATACTTTATAAAGCGTGTAATAAGGGACTGCCATCTATTTTTTATGGCATATTTCCTCATATGTTATTACAAATGCCTTGTAAATGTAAAAGCTGCGGTATCCCCGCAGCTTTTTTGTATATATTTTTATTGTATAATTATGGAATTTTATATATGACTCATTGGAATCTAATGAGTAGGTATCTTCATTTATGATAAAAATCAATCATAGTGAGGAGAAATAAAATGAATACGATGACTTTTGAAAAGCTACAATATAACGAATTAAAGGATATAGTGAAATCTTATTGTGTAAGTGGATTAGGTAAGGAATTATTAAACAAATTAGAGCCGAGTACGAGTATAAAAGTAGTGAGAAATCGGTTGAATGAAACGACAGAAGCACGAGCTATATTAGATGCAGAAGGGCATGTTCCTTTCTTCGGCATTTCTAATATTGCTAGTACAATTCAAAAATTAGAAAAAGGGATGATTTTAGATCCAGAAGAATTAGTCAGTGTTTCAGACTTTTTACGCGGATGTAGAAAGATTAAAAAGTTTATGTTAGATAAAGAATTTTTTGCACCAGTATTAGCTTCTTATGCAAATTCAATGACTGAATATAAAAGTATTGAAGAGGAAATTAACTTTTCAATTAAAGGAAATAGTATTGATGCAGCTGCAAGTAAAGAGTTAAAACGAATTCGAAATAATATCGATTCTGTAGATGGGAAAATAAAAGAACGTTTAACGAAGTTTTTAAATAGTAGTGCAAATAAGAAATTCATTCAGGAATTCTTTATTAGTAAAAAGGATGACCGTTACACGATTCCAATTAAATCTTCCTATAAAAACCAAGTTGCTGGAAGTATTATTGAAGCCTCGGCAAAAGGTTCTACTGTATTTATAGAACCGCATACGGTTACGAAATTGAATGCGGAACTAGCGGGTTTGAAAGCAGAAGAAGCGGTTGAAGAATATCAAATTTTAGCGACTTTATCAGGAATGGTGTTAGAAAACATTTATAGTATAAAGATTAATATGGAGCTAATTAGTCAGTATGATATGGTATTTGCAAAAGCGAAGTTTAGTAAATCGATTGATGGAATAGAACCGAAGTTAAATGATCATGGCTACATTCATTTAGTGAATTGTAAGCATCCGCTTTTAACAGGGCAAGTTGTACCCTTAAATTTTAAAATTGGTCAAGAGTATCGTAGTTTAATTATTACAGGGCCGAATGCGGGCGGAAAGACAATTGTGTTAAAAACGATTGGATTGTTAACATTAGCTACAATGTCAGGTCTTCATATTGCAGGAGATAAAGGTACAGAAATTGCTATTTTCGAAAATGTATTCGTAGATATTGGTGATAATCAAAGTATTGAAAATGCACTAAGTACATTTTCGTCTCATATGAAAAATCTTTCTGAGATTATGAGGATGTCAAATAATAATACGTTGCTATTATTTGATGAAATAGGGAGCGGGACAGAACCAAATGAAGGTGCAGCACTTGCAATATCTATTTTAGAAGAGTTGTACCTTACGGGATGTATTACCGTTGCGAGTACGCATTACGGAGAAATTAAACGATTCTCAGAAATGCACGATGACTTTATGAATGCAGCGATGCAGTTTAATAGTGAAACGCTAGAGCCGCTTTATAAATTAGTTATCGGAAAATCAGGAGAAAGTAATGCACTTTGGATTGCGAATAAAATGAGCGTAAAAGAACATGTGCTGAAAAGAGCGAAAGAGTACATGGGAAATAAAGAGTACGCTTTAGAAAAAGTGAATGAAAGTAAAATTAGAAAACCGAAATTTGTACAAGAAAAAAGAGAATTTCATTATGAGTACAAAATCGGCGATCGTGTGAATTTATTAGATTATGATGATTTTGGTATCATCTATAAGGAAAAAGATAATTTTTATAACGTCGTTGTATATTATAACGGTGAATTCGTTGAAGTAAATGTAAAACGTATTACTTTAGAGGTAGCAGCGAAGGAGTTATATCCAGAGGGATACGATTTAAATACACTATTTGTCGATTATAAAGAGAGAAAAATGCAACACGATATTGAGCGCGGATCGAAAAAAGCACTTCGTAAAATTCAAAAAGAAATAAGAAAGAATAGAGGATAAGTTAAAATGGTAACGATTAGACAAGAACAAAAAAATGATTATAGAAAAACAGAAGAAGTTGTAAAAGAAGCATTTTTACATGAAGAGTTTAGTGATAAAAAGGAACATGAACTTGTAAAACGTATTAGAGAGTGTGACGCATTTATTTCAGAGTTATCAATCGTTGCAGTAGATGAGGAAATAGTCGGTCACATTATGTTATCTAAAATTGCGATAGAACAAGATGGAACTTCTGTAGAATCGTTAGCACTTGCACCAGTTTCAGTTGCTAGGGGCCATCAGAAGAAAGGAATTGGTGGAAAACTGATTACGGCTGCTTTAGAAAAAGCGAAACAACTTGGATACGGATCAGTTGTAGTATTAGGACATCCAGAGTACTACCCGAAATTTGGTTTTAAGAAAGCAAGTGAGTGGAATGTAAAAGCACCGTTTGAAGTGCCTGAAGAGGTATTTATGATAATGGAATTAACAGAAAATTCTCTTCGAGGTGTAGAAGGAATTGTACAATATTCGAGTGCTTTTGCTGAATAGGAGTACCGGTTAAGAAATGTAATCATAAAAGATGCTATCTTTTTGTATGGATATACAGAAAGATAGCTTTTTTTATTAAGCGGATCTACTGACGTATATTTTGCTCAATGAATAATTGAGGTGGTAAAATTGATATAGAAACGTAAAGGGAGAGAATGAAATGAATAAGCGAGAAACACATAGCAATGAGAATGTAGTGACGTTATATGTTACAAGACACGGTAAAACAATATTAAATACGAATCATCGCGCGCAAGGTTGGGCAGATTCTCCTTTAGTAGAAAGAGGTGTTGAAGTTGCCACAAATTTAGGAACAGGATTAAAAGATATTCATTTTATGAATGCGTATAGTAGTGATAGCGGCCGCGCAATTGAAACTGCTAATTTAGTATTAAAATATAGTGAGCAATCAAAATTAAAACTTGAGCAAAGAAAAGATTTGCGAGAATTAAATTTCGGTATTTTTGAAGGTGAAAAACTTGAGAATATGTGGGATGTGGTTGGAAAAGCTGCAGGCGTTGCATCACCAGAAGAACTCTTGAAGCTTTCTATTCAAGAAGTGATTAATCTTATTAGAGTAGCAGATCCGACAAAACAGGCGGAAGATTGGGAATTGTTTTCTACTCGTATAAAAACAGAGATAGATAAAATTAGTGAAGAAGCTGCTGAAAATGGTGGCGGTAACGTCTTAGTTGTCGTTCATGGGCTTTTGATTACTACCTTAATAGAAATGTTAGACAGTAGCAAAACAAAACTTGGAGTGGAAAATGCTAGCGTGACGAAGATTGTATATCAAGATGGAACATACACAGTGGAGTCGGTTGGAGATATGAGTTATGTTGCAAAAGGGAAAGAAAGTGTGGAAATATAATACTATCTTAAATAGATATAAGAAAAGGAAGTTAGTAAAATCTAGCTTCCTTTTTATTTTTTAGTGCATCATTTATAAGGTTATATTGGGATATTATAATGAAACTTTCTATTGTGTAGAACGTTTCTTTGTTCAACAATCGGGTCATTTAATTGAATAAGGGCGTATTTTTTTGAATAGGACCACTTTGTTAAAAAGGATACATCCAATTTTTAGCGAATACAGGGTTATAAATAAGAAAAAGTGGTGAGATAAATAGGAAAAGAATGTAATTCCTTTTTGGACAATAAAACGGAAAAATGTATAATTAACAGACTTCAGAGCGCGGGTTGTGTTTTCGCAGAAGAAGAGACCCGGTTACTTATTTCAGCAGCCCGAACTCCAGAGGAGCTCAAGAGAATGGTGGAAATGCGAGCCAATGGTTTGCCACTTGAATATGTTGTTGGATACGCAGAATTTTGTGGGTTGCGGATAGAAGTGGACCGAGGTGTTTTCGTACCTCGTCAACGTACCGAGTTTCTTGTTCGCCAAGCAGAAGCTCTGTTATGCTTTGGTGATATCGTCGTTGATCTATGTTGCGGTTCAGGTGCTGTGGGTGTAGCTCTGGCGGCAGCTTTAGGACGAATTGAATTGTATTCTGTTGACATTGATCCTGTCGCAGTACGATGTGCTAGCCGCAACGTAACAAATTTCGGTGGCCATGTTTTTGAAGGTGACTTGTATAAAGCTTTGCCTCACGCACTTAAAGGCCATGTGAATACCCTAGTTGCAAACGTACCTTATGTTCCTACCGAGACAATAAAGCTGCTTCCACAGGAGGCCCGTCTACATGAACCGAAAATGGCGCTAGACGGAGGAGAGGATGGACTCGACATTCAGCGAAGAGTAGCAAAAGAAGCATTTCTCTGGCTCGCATCGGGAGGGCATCTTTTAATAGAGACGAGTGAAATGCAGGCAACTCAGACTTTTGAAATCTTTGCTGGTGCTGGGCTTACCACGAAAGTGACTAGAGATGAGGAATTAGATGCCACTGTTGTTATAGGATCAAAATCTAGTTTTTAGCTTAAATCGGTACGTAGCCTTATTCATAAATAAAAATGATAATTTTCTAGCAATATACAAATAAAAGAACATATGCAATTAAAGGGAGTTTTAATTGAGAAAAGAGCTCAAAAATTATTCGAGTGATACATGGGATCGTTATTTGAAGAAGTAAGGACATAACATATTAGTTATATAAAATATGTTATGTCCTTTCATTTATCAATTTTTTTCACTATAGGTCTTCACAAAATTTTAATCTAGCTTTCTTTTCATTTTATGAATTATGGGATCAATAAAATCTTCCCAGTACTTTTTCTGCTCTCTAATAATTCATGTGCACGGGCACCGTCTTGTAAAGAGAATGTAGTAGGACTTGCAATGTTCAATTTTCCAGTAGCGATCCAATCAAATAATTGAGTAGAGCGCTGCTTACGTTCTTCAAAAGTAGTAAGTACGTTCCAAAGGTCTCCGCCAGTTAAAGTTTTCGAAGTATCCATAAGCATACGTGGATCAATGGGCGCAGGATTACCACCGGCCATTCCGTAAAATACGACAGTACCACCGATTTTAGTAGCGTTAAAACTTTTCTCTAGTGTAGAGCCTACTGATTCATATACAACATTTACTCCAGTACCATTTGTTATTTCAAGTACTTTTGAATGCCATTTTTCAGTATATAAAAATACGTGATCAGCCCCAACTAACGTGGCTACTTTGGTTTTTTCGGTTGATGACGTAAGACCGATTACTTTTCCGCCTAGTAGTTTAATCATTTGAATAAGAAGTTGACCAACGCCACCAGCCGCAGCATGGACTAAAGCTGTATCACCTTGTTTTATTTGATAGCTATCTTTCGTTAAATAATGTGCCGTTAGACCTTGCAATAAGATAGAAGCGGCTGTTTCAAAAGAAATTGAATCTGGAAGCGGGATTGCTTTTTCTGCTGGAACGGCAACTAATTCTGCATTTGCGAATGGAACGTCAGCAAATGCAATACGGTCTCCAGGATTGATAGTAGTAACGTTAGCACCTACTTCTTCAACGATACCAGCGCCTTCATAACCTAATATATAAGGAGGGTTACCAGCGAGGTGATAATCACCACGGCGTCTATAAATATCTGCGAAATTTAGACCGATTGCTTTCGTGAGGATAAGAATTTCATTTGGATTAATGATTGGATCAGGGATTTCTTTATATTGAAGTACATCAGCATCTCCGAATGTTTCGAAACAAAGTGCTTTCATATGGAATACCTCCATTTTATTGTTTGTCGATGCTCTTTATCATACAATATAAATATCAATAGACAAAGAGGATTATTTCGATGAAATCAATCGGAAATATCGATTGAAAAAGAGGGATGATAAATGGAGATAAAACAATTAATTACATTTAAAGTAGCAGCAGATACTTTGAACTTTACACAAACTGCGAAGAAATTAAACTTTGCTCAATCGAGCGTTACAGCACAAATTAAAACGTTAGAGGCTGAGCTCGGTACACCACTATTTGAGAGATTAGGGAAACGTCTTTTCTTAACTGAAGCAGGAAGAAAGTTTCAACTATATGCAGACAAGATAATCGCACTTAGTAACGAAGCAAAGACGGCCGTGAAAGATGATGAGGAAATAGCAGGTACGTTAATAATTGGTGCACAAGAAAGTCAATGTACATACAGATTGCCTTCTATATTAAAGAGGTTTAAAATACAATTCCCCAAAATAAAGCTTATATTTAAACCAGCACATTCCAATAAAGATGCGAAGGAACAATTGATGGAGGGAAAAGTAGATCTTGCATTTATTTTGGACGAATGTAAAACAGAAGATGTTTTACATGTGGAACCACTTATGAAAGAAGAATTAAAAGTAGTAGCTGCTCCAGGGCATATTTTACTTGAACAGACTACTGTTTCTATAAAAGATTTAGAGAGTGAAACACTTTTATTAACAGAATTAGGCTGCTCATATAGAACTTTATTTGAAGAGCTATTTCGCGGGGAAGATCTATATCCAGCAAATAAAATTGAGTTTGTTAGTGTGGAAGCAATTAAACAATGTGTTATTGCAGATTTAGGTATAGCCGTTTTACCAGCGATAGTAGTAGAAAAAGATATACGGGAAGGGACGTTAAAGGAGTTAATGTTAAACGAAACAATACCTCCAATTTATACACAAATTGCTTGGCATAAAGATAAATGGATGACAGCACCACTGCAGCAATTTATTGATGTAACGAGGGAGTTTTTTACAACAAATTAAGTGGAGAAATATTTATTTTATATAAAAGAAAAAATGGCAATTTTGTATAAAGAACTGATGCTTGAATATAACAAGTATCGGTTCTTTTATGTTTTAAATAAAGGATGCTATAAAATGTGTATTTCTCAACTTTTTTTCTTACAAGGATAAGTAAAGTTCTTCGTATATTCCAATAATCATAAGGGAATTTACAACGTTAATTCGTTTTTGTAAGATGCCTCTAGGAAGCATGGAAGGAGGGCTGACACAGCAGTATAGGTTGTGTTTAGTATACATAATCATTTTGAGGGGGAATTAAAAATGTTTAAAAAGTTAATGAAAGTATGTGTGTTAAGTGTAGCGAGTGTAGGGGTATTATTTAGTTTTCAAGAAAGTACATTTGCAGCTACTGATCTGAGTAGCTATTATGACGGAAAAAATCCAGCAACAACGAAAGTATACGGGGGAAGTACAACATGTGATGCAGATGGATTTAATGCAAAGTCTACAGCAGTTTATGAAGGTAGTAAAAAAGTAGGAACAGTGTATTTACGTTACAGTAATACATGTCATGCGGCATGGTCTAAGCTTGTTTTAGATCAACCAGCACCTTCTGTTTCTGGAGGAGTATATGCTTACGCTGTTATTAATAAATATAAAAATGGTGTATTCCAAAAATCAGTAGATTCTAATAGTGGTAATGGAGCAATTAAAACGGGGCAAACGAGCACTTATACAGGAATGGTGTTTGATTTGACTGCTGATTTTGGTTATACAGCTGATGCCGAAGCAGTGACGATTAATAATGGTTACGGGAAAACTGGACGTTATTAATAAAGGAGTGGAATCCTGTGAAACTTATTAAAAAGGTAAGCGCATGTCTTTGTCTGGCATTGCTCGTCGTAACTAGTGTGTTTAGTACGACCAATAATGATAAAGCATTTGCAGAAGACCATTCGTATGATGGGAAAAGTCCGTATTACAATAGTTGTGATCAATCAGCAGTAACGAAAGAAAAGAAGTGGATTGATTCAAATTCTTATGTGGAATTAAAATTTAGCACGACGTGTAAAACAGCGTGGGCAAAAGTTACTGTAACTCGCCTGGCAGTTTATAATAATGAAGCTGATGCAAGGATTGTTAGAAAAACAGATGGAAAGGCATACACTTGCGGAAGTGCTGGAGGAAATGGTGTTGTAAATAAAGGGCAAACATCATGCTATACGCCAATGGTATATGATTTAGATCCAAGAAAAGCACAAGCGCAGGGGAAACATGCAATTCCGAATAGTGATGCATATAATTATGCGGAGACTATTTGGTATTGATACGATTATACATGTTTTAAGAGCTGTTATTTGATATAAAAATGAAAGAGCCTTACTGCATTTTATTGTGGTAAGGTTCTTTAAAATTGTTTAATAGATTAAGTACATTCATTTACAAAGGTCTCTCTATATAATCACTTTTAAGTATGGCCATAATAATTTCATCTGAGTATGTATCGTTATAAAATAAAGATTGACGTAAGGTTCCTTCTTTTGCAAAACCAACTTTTTCATAAGCTTTAATTCCGCGTAAATTATGGCTAAATACTTCTAACTGTAAACGATTTAATGATAGTTGTTCAAAAACAAATCTTAAAACGATTTTAATAGCTTCAGTTCCATAACCTTGTCCTGTTAATGCTATGGAAAGCATTGATATTCTGAATCCTGCTCTTTCGTTCTCCTCATCGATATCTAAAAGCGACAACTCTCCAATCATCTCGTCAGTACTTTGTAAACAAATAGCGAAATCATAGCGACTTGAATCATTATTTATATGATCTATATGTTTCGTAATTTGCTCCAATGAAAAAGTGGACTTAGTTCCAGTCATATATCTTATTTCATCATCCATTGTACTTTCTAATATAATAGGAGCATCTAGCTGGCAAAGAGGCCTTAAATAAATTCTTTCGCTCTCTAATCTCATTATAATTTTCTCCTTTAGTTAGTAATTGAATGTATAAATACTTAAACTTTCTTCAATGAGTTACATAAAAAATATGAACCTTAATTCGATGTTACATGAATTTTATAATGGTATGGTATACCTAAAACAAATAATAAAAGTTTTATACACAACAAAATGTATCAACGAGTTTTTTGATCATACTATTATTCTTGCTGCCCATTCCGCTTTGAAATGAACATGAATGTATTAACTAAGGTCTGTATCAGGAGGAGTATATCCAAGGTGCCTGGCCATTGATACAATTTGTCCTTTATGATGAAACTCATGGGTTTCCGTATGAGTTAAAAGCCATAGCGGAGTTGTACTCCAAGGCCCTTTTTGCCACTTTACTTCATTTGCAATATTTTCGAGCCAACGGTCATTGTATTCATCTAAAAAACGTTGTACAGTCTCATCTACTAACTTAAATCTAGCGCGAACTTTTTTCACATCTGCATGCTCAATTTCGTAATCGCTAGCAAATGAAAAGTCTACTCGCTTTTGTTTAAATGCGAATGATCCAAGCCAGTATCGGTAGCAATCGGCTACATGAATATGAGTCTTTATAATGCTACCGCTCCCGAAATTAGGAACTGTGCTATGTAATTTTTCTACTGGGATTTCTTCCAAAAACGAAAATAGAGTTTCTCTTGTAGAGCTAATAAGATTATATTGCTGTTTTAAAACATGTAACATGAAATTAACACTCCTCTTTTATTTACTAAACTATTTGTGTAATAAGTAATTCTATATGTACGAGAGGTGAACCTTTTTATTATTTTTACTAAGCATATTAGATGTATTTCTTCATTGTTTCTGATAGATTAAACAAAGTGAAACTTTAATGAATTGAACATTCTTAGTTCATAATAAAATGTACATGAAGAAGGAGAACGATAAAATGAATAGAATAATTGGTCTAAAACAATTTGAAATAACGCGCGGGGCATTACTTAAATTTATGGAGACGCTAGATGATAAAACTGTGGATACGCAGCCAGAGGGTTTTAACAATACAATTCGTTGGCATATCGGTCATGTATTAACGGCAGCAGAAGTTTTCATGTTTGGAAAAGAATTCAAACAATTACCAACTGAATATCCAGGTATGTTTGGATATGGATCAAGACCATCTAAATGGACAACAGAAGGACCATCATTAGAAGTGTTAACGGTCCAATTAAAAGAACAAGCAAAACGTATTAAAGAAATTCCAGCAGAAGCATTTGAAAATAAACTGCCAGAGCCATTTCTAGGATTGGAAACAGTTGGTGAGCTTTACGGTATGATGCTTTATCATGAAGCTGATCATATTGGACAAATGAAGGCGATGGAACGTATTATTAAAGCTCTTTAGTCTTAATTGCATATAACAAGCAATACAGGTGTAATGTTAAATGATATAAACAAAAAAGGTAGATAAATTATAAAATGTACCCTATAGAATAGACACTTGAAAAAAGTCTATTCTATAGGGTATTTCTTGTATAATAAAAGGAAAATTGGGATCGGAGAATGTTGAAAATGACAAAAAAACTATTTACAGAAAGAGAAATTCAAATTCTATCAAATAACCTATACGTAAAATCTGTAAGTCAGAAAGGTATCACTTATACAGAGGAATTTAAGCATATTTTTATTGAGGAAAATGAAAAAGGAAAGCTACCTCGAAATATTTTTGAAGAATGTGGTTTTGATATAGATATGATTGGAATGAAACGAGTTATGTCATCGGGAAGTAGATGGCGTGCTGCTTATAGAAAAAATGGTGTATTGGGTTTAAGGGATACACGTATCGAAAACGCTGGAAGAACTCTTGAGAGAGAGCTTACGTTAGAAGAAAAGTATGCCCGTTTAGAAGCCGAACGAAACTTACTAAAGGCGGAAAACGAATTGCTAAAAAAAATCAAACTTATGGAAGGGAGGATGAGAAGGAAATAACACTACCACCTAGTCAGAAATTCATCTTGATTCGTTCTGTCATCATGAAATACAACTTAAGGAATATGGTCAGTCATTTGTGTAAAGTAGCTGGTGTATCCCGTTCGGGATACTATAATTACTTTTCAGTTTCATCTCAAGAACAACGGAAACAAAAGAGTGATCGAGATGAAATCTTGAAGGAAACCATATTAAAAGCACTTCGATTTAGAAATAGAAACAAAGGGGCTCGTCAGATAAAGATGACATTGGCGGGTCAGTTTCAAGTTGTCTACAATTTAAAGCGTATCCGTAGAATTATGAAGAAATACGAGATTATCTGTCCGGTTCGCAAAGCGAATCCTTATAAAAGAATGCTTAAAGCTACAAAAGAACATCGAATAGTACCAAATCAATTAAATCGGGAATTTAAACAAAATACCCCAGGGAAAACACTTCTTACAGATATCACCTATTTAGTTTACGGTAAGAATCAAAGGGCCTATTTATCTACAATTTTAGACGGCTCAACTAATGAAATTTTAGCTTACCATGTTTCAGAACAGATGACATTAGAGCTCGTAACGACAACTCTCCATAAACTAAAAAGGAATCCGCGGATTCGATTGACTGAAGGTGCTTATATTCATTCAGATCAAGGATCCCACTACACAAGCCCTACCTATCAAAAGCTAGTTAAAAAGCTAAACCTAGGACAATCCATGTCAAGAAGAGGAAACTGTTGGGATAACGCCCCACAAGAATCATTTTTTGGTCATCTGAAAGATGAAGCTCATATAAAACCTTGCGTGTCCTTTAATGAATTGAAACAAGAGATTAAGAAATATATGACGTATTATAATCATTATAGATATCAATGGAATTTAAAAAAGATGACTCCTGTTGGATACAGAAACCATCTTCTTGATGTTGCCTAACTTTTTTCAAAATGTCCTTTACAAAGGGTACAGATTATTATTATCTACCTTTTTTGTTTAACTTCTTGAAGGATTAGGGAGTATCATCGTGATGCTGATGAAGAAGGATAAGAGGATTTTATAATTTTTATGGTGTGATTATTAATTGTAGTATTCCTAAATATGGAATATAAGTATAATGATAGAGAAGAACTAGAAATAGGGGTGAATACTATGATTACATTAGAGCAAAAGTTGGAGCAATATAAACATACATATGTACAGTTAAAGGGAGAACTAAAATGGAAAACGAGCGATTCTCGAACAGGAATGATGATTGCTGCTATGTATGCAGGTAGTGATAAACTGTTTGATCGCGGACGTTTTTTAGAAATTAGTAGTTATATTAAGAATCAGGTAGGGATGTTTTCATACTTAAAGTCTTATCATCGTTTTGTAGTGGCAGCAACATTAGATATTCACTTTACAGATTACCAGAAAGCTTTTCGGGAGTTTTTAGATTTATATGAACAATTGGTCACTGGTGGGTTTAGCCGCAGTATATTTACTTATCTCGCAGCAGCTGTACTTTTAACAGAAGAAAATGAACAGCATGGCGCGCACATTCAACGCTCAATGCAAGTATATAAACGCATGAAAAAGGATCACCTCTTTCTTACAAGTACAAATGATTATCCGCTCGCGGTTTTATTAGCAGGACAATCAGAGAATGTAGACACACTTATGGACCGAGTGGAACGCCTTTATCAGAAACTAGCGACAGCTGGTTTGCATAAAGGGAATGATCTTCAATTTTTGAGTCATATTCTTTCACTAAAGAAGGATGTCAGGGAAGAACTGTTAGTCGCAAAATGCACAAATATATGGAATTTGTTAAAGCAAGAAAAGGTAAAAGTAAAACAGATGCATTACCCAGCTATCGGGTTACTAGCGTTACTCGAGGATGGAGAAAAAGAGATTCATTCTATTAGAGCATTTATTGAAAAATTGCAGGGGGATAAATTGTTCCGTTGGCATACAGATACAAATATTCTTATTGCTATTCAACTGTTCGTAAGTCAGAAAGGTGAGGAAAGTAAAACTACCAACACAGGTTTACAAACAATGATAGAAGTCCTCATACAAGCACAACAGGCTGCTATGATGGCAACGATTGCCGCTTCATCTGCAGCAACATCTTCTGCTAGTAGTAGTTCATAATGTGCAACTGCTTATACTCTTGTAAATTATAACTCCTTTGATAAGGTTGGTTTAAAAAATATTACTAAAAAAAAGCCCATCACTCTCTAATGATTGATGGGCTAACTGTTTTTACATAATTAGCATTATCTTTTTGATTGCTTCAAATGTTTGAGCTGCGTGACAATCATAATGCTAATAACAACGAGTAAAAACCATGAGCTGATTTTACTTAAGTGAACGAGATTCCAAGCTTCCCGTTGGTTTGGATATTGCCATGCACCGAAAAATGTTGCGATGTTTTCTGCAATCCAAATAAAGAATCCGATAAGAAAAAAGGAGAGAACGAGCGGCATTTTATATGTAACGCCTCGTAATGAAAATTCCACAAATGTTCGAAAGAAAACGATGAATAGAAGTAACGTTAAGAACCATCTAAAATCGTATAGAAAATGATGTGTGAAAAAATTGAAGTAAATCAGTGCTCCTAGAGGTATTACAAAAATAGCTTTCGGCCAATGATGCATTTGTAAATGCAATCTTCTCCACGCTTGGCATATGTAACTGGCAACACTTGCATACATAAAGCCGCTGTAAAGTGGAACTCCAAAAACCTTTGAATATGCCTCTTCCGGATAACTCCATGAACCGAAATGAACTTTATATATTTCTAGTAAAAGGCCGATGAGGTGGAAGACAGTAATTACTTTTAATTCGTCTTTCGTCTCAAGGCCAGTCTTGTACATAACCCACTGCATAAGAAGGCATACGATGAGTATGAAATCGTAGCGGTATAACCCTGGGATCGAAACGATTTTTGAAAGGGCTAGTGTTAAGAAAATAACGACTGGGAATAAGCAGGATAATGCTTGTTCATAAGTAAAATAGAGTAGTTGTTTTATATATAACATTGCATCACCTTGGATGTTTTTATTTGAAAACTCAAAATAATGATTAAGTATACTACACTTTTAAAAATAAGCTAGTATTCTATTTTGCGTGTATTTGTAAGCTTTGGAAGGGAATTGTAATAAGTATTTTAATATTTAACGAAGTAAAAAAATAGTTTGCTATTTAAAAAAAGTGAGGATATAATATCTAAATGAAAATGATAATTATTATCAGTAATGATTATAAATTAAAAATAATTATAAAAAACAACTGCATATAAAGGATGAAATGAAACATGTTACATAAGTCTACTATACATGCTGGCAATAACCGCTGGATACATATTAAGTTCATATGTTTTATGAGCTTAACAATTATATGTTTAATTGGATCTATATTTTTGGCCGTCGCATTTGGTGCAAAGGATATTCATTTGCAAACGGTGTGGACAGCGGTTTTTGATTACAATCCGAAATTAACGCAGCATCAAATCATTTACGAATTAAGGCTCCCAAGGGTAATTGGCGCAGCAGTTGTAGGAGCGGCTTTTGCGGTCGCTGGGGCTGTTATGCAAGGAGTAACACGAAATCCTTTAGCTGATGCAGGTGTACTTGGCATAAATGCAGGTGCGATGTTTGTAGTAGCACTTAGTTTTGCCTTTTTTCCGCATATGCCGTATTCCTATTTAATGATTGTCTCCTTTATTGGAGCGGTCTTAAGTACAGTACTCATTTTTATTATCGGATCGGCCACATCAGGCGGATTAACACCGATGAGATTAACGATCGCTGGGGCAGTTATGGCTGCGCTTTTACATTCGTTAAGTTCAGGTGTCGCGATTTATTATGACTTAAGTCAAGATTTAGCTTTTTGGTACGCTGGTGGTGTTGCAGGGGTTAAGTGGGAACACTTGAAATTTTTAGTTCCTATTATTCTCATAACAATTGTTTTTGCGACAATTTTAGGGCGGTCTATTTCACTCATATCAATGGGGGATGATGTCGCTACGAATTTAGGAGTAAAAACGAACCGAACGAGAATACTAGGGATGATTATAGTAGTCATTCTTGCAGGTGTATCTGTTTCAGCTGTTGGCTCTATTGGATTTGTAGGACTAGTTATCCCGCATATTGCTAGAAAATTAGTTGGTGTGAATTATCGACTCATTATTCCTATGTCAGCATTATTAGGTGCTATGTTATTAGTTTTAGCTGACCTAGGGGCAAGAACAGTAAACCCTCCTAAAGAACTGGCGATAGGAATTATGGTGGCTCTTGTTGGAGTTCCGTTCTTCCTCTATATAGCACGTAAAGTTGGGAGGGAGTTGTAAGTGAAGAAGATTTTAAACACAGATAAAACGAGAGCCGTTACTGTAACTACAATATTTGGTTGTATTAGTATCGCTGTCATTTTGCTTAGCTTAAATACGGGGACACTTAGCATTGCACCGCTCAAAGTAATTCAAACGCTTTTCGGTCATGGTGATTTTGAGAGTGCAACCGTGCTGTACGATTATCGTATGCCAAGAATTATAATCACAATGTTAGCTGGTATTGGCCTTGGGATTTCCGGTGCGATTTTGCAAGGGTTATCAAGGAATGCGTTGGCCGATCCTGGTATTCTTGGACTGCATTCAGGTGCATCTTTCGGGCTAATTATATTCGTTACTTTCTTTCATTCTATTAATGAGAATGCATCGATATTAATACCGTTATTTACATTTGGCGGAGGAGTATTAGCTGCATTTCTTATTATTTTACTTGCGAGTGATCGATCAAAAGGTTTACTTCCCATTAGACTTATTCTCGTTGGTATTGCGGTTTCAGCTGGCTTTAGTGCAATTTCGTTATTTTTCTCTCTCAAGTTAAATGATGAGACATATACATTCGCTTCTAGATGGTTAGTTGGTAACGTGTGGGGAAGGGATTGGATTCATGTCCTTGCATTATTACCTTGGATTTTCATACTAACTCCGTATGCATGGCTAAAATCTGAAACGTTAAATGCATTGTCACTCGGTGATAGTGTGGCAGCGGGACTTGGTGTTTCTGTTCAAAAAGAACGGTTACTCCTTTTAGCTACAGCGGTTGGATTATCTTGCGCGAGTGTATCGATGGCAGGAGGGATTGGTTTTATTGGTTTAGTTGCTCCGCATATTGCAAGAAAGTTAGTAGGTACTACGTATCAACATTTCCTTCCACTAGCTGGCATTATCGGAATGATTATTTTAGTGCTAGCAGATACGATAGGTCGTTCTATATTTGAGCCAAACTCTATTCCAGCTGGTGTAGTAGTGGCAGCTTTAGGAGCGCCGTATTTTCTTTATTTACTTACAAAAACAAAATAAATACTTCAAAGAGGAGAACATATGAAAAAGAAACTTACTATTTTATTTAGCATCATGTGTATTTTAGTACTAGCAGCATGTGGTCAAACGAAATCTAATGAAGAGGCAACGAAAAAAACGAAAAAAAGTAATGACCCAAAAATCGCCTCTATGTCTATTCATTTAACGAATGATTTACTTGCATTAGGAATTACACCAGTAGGTTCTGTTATTGGTGGAGATTTAAAAGATTTCTTACCGCACGCTAAAGAGAAGTTGAAAGATACGAAGAAGCTTGGTGTTGTAACAGATCCGAATATGGAAGCGTTACTTCAATTAAAGCCAACTGACATTTATGTTGATGAAAAATATGCTGGTAAAGATGTAGCGAAATACGAAAAAATTGCAAAAACGCATACTTTCAATTTAGATGAAGGTACATGGAGAGACCATTTAAAACAAGTTGGTAAACTTGTAAACCGTGAGAAAGAAGCGGATCAATATATTCAAGATTACGAAGAGCAATCAAAACGAGTAAAAGGTTTAATAGATAAAGAGCTAGGTAATAACGAAAAAGTAATGGCAATTCGCGTTACTGCAAAAGAATTACGTGTATTTAGTACGAAAAGACCGATGGGACCAATTTTATTCCAAGACTTAGGATTACAACCTGCAAATGGTGTAGAGAAAATCAATGGAAAACGTCCTTTCGAAGTCATTTCACAAGAAGTATTACCTGACTTTGATGCAGATGCGATTTTCGTTGTTGTAAATAGAGATGATAAAGCAAAAGCTGCATTTAAACAACTTCAAGAAACACCAATTTGGAAAGACTTAAAAGCTGTTAAAGGCAAGCATGTATATATTATCAATGACCAACCATGGCTTGACTATTCTGCTTTAGGTAACAAAATGGCAATGGATGAAGCAGAGAAAATGTTTACGAAATAATATAGTTTTGCTATTAGGAAAGGCCCTCTAAATTTGGAGGGCTTTTTATTATTGTTAGAATAAACGAAAAATTATACAATGAAGTTAATTTCGTGTAGAGGAGATGTGCCAATGTCAGCGCTTATTGTAAGTATCCCGTTTATAAAGCAGTTTATGGAACAAGGGGATAAATAGGCTAAAATAAGTATCCCCGTTATTAAAAAAGGGGGAGTTTGAAATGACGATGAATCTTTTTCAAAATAAAATTGTAAAATTATCCGCTATTAGAGAATCAGATGCTGTAGTAATGGTTATGTGGCAAGAGGATAGTGAGTATTTAAGAAATGTCGATACAGATGTAGCGTTTCCGCAATCGTTACAAGAAATAGCAAGTGATGAGTTATTAAAAGGACGGAGATCGAATAGTGTTTCTTTCATGGTAAGGACAGTTCAAGAAGATCGCTTAATTGGTTTTGTGGCGATTCATGGTATAGAGTGGAATAACAAAACAGGTTTATTAGCCATTGGTATAGGAGATGCGAATGATAGAGGAAGAGGATATGGGAAAGAAGCAATACATCTTATTCTAAAGTATGCTTTCTATGAATTGAATTTACACCGCATCGGTCTCGATGTTATTTCGTATAATAAACCTGCCATTGCATTGTATAAAAAGATGGGTTTTCAAATGGAAGGCTGTATGAGAGAAGCGGTTCAAAGAGATGGGAAGTGTTTTGACCGTATGATTATGGGGATATTGCGGGATGAATGGATAGAGCTGCAAGGTTAGAAAGTACATTCGAAATTATATATGTAGTATGCAGGAGATATAATGGTAATTGGCGAAAATTTACAGTGTGTTGATTGAATTTATAAGGAGTCATGTAAAATGAATTTAGAAAAGGCAAAACCAGTAAATGAAGAGGTCGCCGAATTAAAAGAACTTATTAAAGAGTTACACGGAAGTGTGCACCAACTTCAAAGTGAAGTGCAGCAACTAAGGCACGAAAGACCAGTTGTTGAAGTGAGAAAAGGTGTTCAATTATCACCAACAATTGTCGGACAAATTGGTGGTATGATTTTAGGTGGTTTAGCAATTATCGGTATATTTTGGTGATGAAAAAAGGTTTGCAGCACGGATGCTGCAAACCTTTTGTATTTGACGATATAATTTCATGCAATACAACTTTTACATTAAATAACGTAAATATATATAAGCATGTGATAACAAGAGTGCAACAATAGTTAATGGTAAACCAATTTTTAAGAAGTCCATATAAGAGAAGCCATGTCCTTCACGTTTTGCAATACCAGCAACGACTACGTTTGCAGATGCACCGATTAGTGTTCCATTTCCTCCTAAGCAAGCTCCAAGAGATAACGCCCACCATAGTACTTCGATTTGCGGAGAATCGACAGATAGTCCGAGTCCTGTAGCTAAGTCTTGAATAAGAGGAATCATCGTTGCGACAAATGGGATGTTGTCGATTGTCGCAGATGCGATGCCAGATACCCATAAAATAAGTATAGCTGCGAATCCGATGTCACCGTTTGTTACGTCGATTACTTCTCTTGCAAGTGAAGAGATAAGTCCGATATCAATTAACCCGCCAACGAGAACAAATAATCCGGCGAAGAAGAAAATGGTTACCCATTCAACATGGGCAAATACATCTTCAATATCATGTTCTTTCACGCCGATTAACATAAGAAGTGTAGCGCCTGTCATCGCGATAACAGCAGCGTCTACATGAATAATCGAATGAAGTACGAAGCCTAAAATAGTTAGTCCTAAAATCGAAATAGATTTTAAAAGGAGGCTTTGATCTTTAATGTAATCTTTTTCGTTTAATGCCATTAGTTTTTCGATTTGTTCAGGTGTTGTTTTTAGTTTGTTACGATACATGAAGTAAATAATGCCAAGTGTCACGATAGAAATAATAATTACGATTGGAGCTAAGTTAAGTAAAAAGGCGTTAAAGTCTAAATGCTTGTTTGCTGATCCAATCATAATATTAGGTGGATCACCGATTAATGTTGCTGTTCCGCCTATATTTGAAAACAGCACTTCTGAAATCAAATAAGGCACAGGATTTACTTTTAAAATACGTGTAATGGATAATGTAACAGGAACGATTAATAAAACAGTCGTTACATTGTCCAAAAATGCTGATCCGACAGCAGTTAATAGGGATAGTAATAATAAAATGCGAATCGGTTTTCCACCAGCTGCTTTTGCCGCTTTAATGGCCACAAATTCAAAGACGCCTGATTGACTCGTAATATGTACGAGAATCATCATCCCAATTAAAAGGGTAATCGTTTCCCATTGAATATGTGATGTGAAAGCAGTATGTAAATCTACAACTCCAAAAATAATCATAATAGCAGCACCGAATAGTGCGATTACAGCACGATTCAATTTCTCAGAAATAATAAATCCGTACGTGATTAAAAATACGGCAATTGCAAAATAATATTGCCAATTTGCTACTTCATGTGCTGACTGTTCCAATCATGTCACCTTCTTTAAATTATGTATTCAATTGTCGAAATGTATCTCGCTGCAATAATACGGGATAAAATATATTGTAGCAAATTCAAAAAAGAAAGAAAACTATTTAACAAAGTGAAGGAAAAAATGTATTTTTTACATATCATATAAAAAACACAGTGCAAATTATTAGGAAAAGTGAGCGTTGTCCTCTAATATAGAGATAGCAATTTACATTATTTTTGCGTAAAATGGTTTAAAGAGGTGAATTCCGATGGAAATAGTAAAAGATAGTTCTCTTATTCAAAATGAAATTGAACGTTTTGTAAATAAAGATGTATATATTCATTTAGAAACGACAAACGGAGCGTATGCATCACACATAAATGAAAAGATGATGACAGTTGGTGCTTTCATTCGAAATGCGATTATCCGTTTTGAACGCGGGAAGATAACTGGAACAAATCCATACCGAGTTGGTTTGAAAATGGATCACGGTTGGGTATATGCTGAAGGTATTACGCACTGGGAAGTAGACGATCAAGAGCGTTTATTATTAGCTGGACATGATAATTTAGGTCGTCTAGCAGTTGCACTTGAGTTAAGCTTAACACCATTTAAGTAAGAAGGAGGGAAACTTATGGAGAGACATGTACTTGTTGTATTTCCGCATCCAGATGATGAAGCATATGCTGCGGGAGGAACAATTCGCTTATTAACAGATCAAGGAGTACCTGTAACGTATGCATGTGGTACTCTAGGACAAATGGGACGTAACATGGGTAAGAACGTATTCGCTAACCGTGAAACGATTCCACATATCCGTAAGAAAGAATTGAAAGATGCTTGTGAAGCGATGGGTATTAAAGATTTAAGAATGCTTGGCTTCCATGATAAAACGTTAGAATTTGAAGATGTTGATTTCGTTGCTGACAAAATTGAAGCAATTATTCAAGAAGTAAATCCATCTCGAATTATTACATTTTATCCAGAGCACGGTGTACATCCAGATCATAATGCATTTGGCCGCGCTGTCGTTCGCGCTGTATCACGTATGCCAAAAGAAGAGCGCCCAGTTATCCATGCTGTTGCGATTACGAAAAATCGTGAAGCAGTATTAGGAGAACCGGATGTTGTAAATAACATTAGTGAAGTATTTGATCATAAATTAACTGCATTAGGTGCGCACCGTTCACAAACAGAAGCAATGCTTGAAGACACGCATGCAAAAATAAAAAACAAAGATGCAGCAACATTAAAATGGCTGCAACTTGAACAGTTTTGGACTTATAAATGGGAGTAGGCTAGAAGGATACCTTCTAGTTGCTCTTACATAGAAAAAGCGCCGTCACTTGTGATGGCGCTTTTTCTTGTTGAAGACTATATATTTCTTAGGGTGCTTCAAAATTTTTAAATTAACGTGCAGTATAGCCTCCATCAACAAGAAGTGTTGTACCGTTAACAAAACTAGCATCATCACTTGCTAAAAATAAGACAGCTTTAGCGACTTCTTCTGGTGTTCCAAGTCTGCCTTGTGGATGAAGTGAAGCTAAATATTCTTTCTGTTCAGGATTAACACTACCAAGTAAAGGGGTGTCAATATAACCGGGGCACACCGCATTAATACGTATTCCATATTTAGCGTAGGCAGTACATAAATTTTGAGTTAATAGTTTCACACCACCTTTTGCAGAGGAGTATGCTGTTGGGGTAGGTAATGAAACAAAACTATGAATCGAACCAGCGTTAACGATGACACCACCTGTACCTTGTTTAAGGAATTGTTCAATCGAATATTTATCAGAAAGGAATACCCCAGACAAATTAATATCAATAGTTCTTTTCCACTTTTCATAGGATAATTCGTTTGCTGGTGCATCATCAGCAACGCCGGCATTGGCATACATAATATCTAATTTACCGTATGTACTTACTGTCTCATGAATTAGCTGTTTAATATCTGCCTCTTTTGTTACATCAGTTTTAATAAATAACGTATTATATCCATGTGCATTCAATTCATCTGATAGTTCTTTTCCACGTTCAGAAAAGTCAGCAATAACTACTTTTGCACCTTCTTCGATAAAAAGACGAACAGTAGATTCGCCAATTCCACTTGCACCACCAGTTATGATTGCTACTTTGTCTTTCAATTTCATATAAACCTCTCCATTCATCAATGAATTTAAGTCGAATTTTTAAATCTGGTTATATCACTATTAACCTTAAATAGTAAGTAGATAGAAGAAAAAGCTCGCGTTTACTTAATTGTGAGAGTGCTATTTTTTCTTTAGTGTACTTTTTGATACAGTTATGGACGAAAATATTGTGCGCCCATAAGGGCCTTGTAAACTCTGATTTAGTAAATCAGCGGGTGAAGTGAAACAAGATAACAACCCGACACCGGTAGCCTTATCCGTAATCGAAAGTGAGCGGGGAGTGTAGCATGGCTGCAACGGGATAAGTCACTCTAATGTCATGAGTGCGACTGAATTTCTAGGTGTACCGTGGTAAACAAGGTTGAATGCTAAACTGCGTGAAGGATAAATCAAGGGGTCTTATCGACGACCATATCGAAATAGACATTGAAACGATATGTCTCTAGTTCAGCTCATCTATTTTTTGTGGAGAGAGGTGTGTTTCACACTAGAGAACCAACTAAAGTACATTAGTAAAGATTGAAAGTCCCAACCGACATTACTACAAACTATTTACAAGGTACTAAATGGGGATTACCTAAGTGGAAGCGCCATTTATGGCTATAGAGGATGATTTCAAGGTAAAAACCAAGAAATGTGGCTCTTGAATATTCCATATGGTAACGGAGCCTTCGTAGTAGTCAGAGATAGGGAAAGCCTATCACACTAACGTATGACAAATTACGTTAGGTCATGGTTGTGAAATCAGGATGGCGAAGGAAGGTAGTCAATTAGTTCATGATGATAATAAACAGGAAGGAAGCGAGATGCTGATGAGAAATCCAGTTTATGTATTGAACACCTTGTCGAAGAATACTATTAAAGAAAACTATAAGTTCAAAAGATTATATAGAAATCTTTATAATCCAGAATTCTACTATAAAGGTTATCAAGAAATATATGCCAATCCAGGTAATATGACCAGAGGAACCATAAATAAAACTGTTGATGGCTTCTCAAAAAATAGAGTATCTAAAATCATCAACAACATTAAAAATGGTAACTATAAACCTACTCCTGTTAAGCGAGTATATATTGATAAAAAAGGGAGTAAGAAAAAACGTCCTCTTGGGGTACCGACATTTGACGATAAACTTGTCCAATTAGTAATAAAGTATATCTTAGAAGCAATTTATGAACCAAACTTCTCTGAGAACTCACATGGATTCAGGAAAAATAGGGGTTGTCATACAGCTTTGAAACAAATTAAAAAGAGTGGTAATGGAACTAAATGGTTTATTGAAGGTGATATTCAAGGTTTCTTTGACAATATCGACCACCATATCCTAATTAACCTACTAAGAAAACGTATCAATGACGAAACACTCATCGGATTAATATGGAAGTTCCTAAGAGCTGGGTACATGGAGGATTGGCAATTCCACAAAACATTCAGTGGAACACCACAAGGAGGGATTCTCAGTCCTCTTCTTGCCAACATATATCTAAACGAACTAGATATATACATGGAAAAATACGCTGAAAAGTTCGGAAAAGGTCAACCAAAAGACAGAGAAGTTGATAAAAGATATCAATACTTACACCTCAAAATAAAAAGAGGGCGTAAGAAAGCAGACTTACTAAGAGAACAAGGTAAACACAATGAAGCTCAGGAATTAATCGAGCAAGTCAACGAATGGGTTAAGGAAAGGGGACAACGTCCCTACTACAATCCAATGTCGGATAAATTTAAGTCACTAAAATATGTTAGATATGCTGATGACTTTATTGTAATGATAATCGGCAGTAAAGATGATGCCAAAGCCATTAAATCTGATATAGCTCAATTTCTCAATGAAGAATTAAAATTAACTTTATCAGAAGAAAAAACACTTATCACCCACTCTAGCAAGAAAGCAACATTTCTTGGGTACAACGTCAATATCACTAGAAACGAGTTATTTACCAAATACTCGGTGAAAGGTGCAAAAAGAAGACATCACAATCTAAAAGTAAGACTTGAAATCCCCCATGAAACATGGCGAAATAAATTACTTGCCCTGAATGTTTTAGAAATGAAGTATGTGAATGGGAAAGAAACTTGGAAACCAAAGCATAGACCGGAAATGGCACACCTAGATGATTTGGAAATACTACATAATTATGTATTACAGATCAGAGGGATGTACAACTACTACAAATATGCAGTTAATTCAACGGTACTCCAAAAATTCAGTTACGTTCTAGAATACAGCATGTATAAAACATTCGCCAATAAATATAAAAGCTCAATCGGAAAAATTAAGGGGAAATATTGCAAAAACGGTGTATTCATAGTCAATTACAAAGATAAAAAAGGCAAACAACACTCTCATTCTTTCTACAGGGAAGGATTTAGAATGGTTGATATAACTAAGATGAAAACACAAGAAAATAACATCGACAACTTGTTAGCCTCAAGAGTTCATATGTCAACAACTAGTCTTATGGATAGGTTGTCAGCCAACAAATGTGAACATTGTGGTAAAACCGATTCTAACTTAGTAATGCACCATGTCCGAAAAATGAAAGATGTTGAGAAAGGCAAAGCCAAATGGCAAAAATTAATGATTGCCCGTAGACGCAAAACATTAGCCGTATGTGAGGATTGCCATAATGAAATTCACTATGATATGAGAGTAGAACTTATAGCGAAAAACAGAAAAAAATAACTTTGACAAGCAATTGATGGAGAGCCGTATACTCTGAGAGGAGTACGTACGGTTCGGTGAGGGGTTTTGAGAAACCTATCATAGCAATATGACAAGGCGCTCGCTTCCTACTCTACAATTTGGTCAATCTTATCATTAGATTGAATATTTGGTAAAGAGCTCTCGAACAGAGCGAGTACGGATGCTGAAAAATTAAAATAAATATGAAGTATTATTTGTAGGGTAAGGAACAAGGGGGAGAGAAGCATAACGAAAACTACTACTCTATTTAAATAGGAAAAAACCTTGCAGGGGGGCAAGGCTTTAAACAGGGTATTAAAAATGATTGATTTATTAAGAAGAACTTCTTTTTGTGAATAAACTAATTTTAGCATGATAACTCATATATATGTGTTACGAATTTGTGAATAAAAACTCAATGATAAAAGTATGAGTGAAAGGAAATAATGTATTTGAAATATGTATTATTACACAAAGTTTAGTTGAAATAGTGAGGAAAATAAAAAAGCGCAATGAGCAAAATAATTAAGAGACGAATTATATGAAAGATTAGTTGAACGCCTAATATTTAATTTGTTTTACTATATTATTAATTCCGATGATACAAAATTCAAGAAATGACTTATCAATATAAAAACAAAAAGTCCTTAGAATCTACGGCTTTAATATGAAAAGATTTTAATCATTGGGCATAAGGGAATTCTATATTGATTGGTTGAAAGAGGGGATTTGTATATGTAATTTCTTTTTTCATTTAATTCTTTAGAACCTATTTTTAATAATGTATATAAGAAGCGTATATTTTGAATTATTTAATAGAATAATATATATTTATATTGATTTAGTGATTTTAGTTTGTTAAAAATGGGGAAATCGATATGAAGGTTAAATTTGCCGTAATAAAAGATGAGAGCTTTGATTGTAGTTTATTGGAAACAAAATTATTGAAAACTTTTAAAGAAGTAGATTGTGAAGCAGATATTGTAAAGGTTGAGGATGAAATTTTTGAAAACAATGATGTACAAACGCATTTATCAGAAATAACCATTCATGTTACTGGAAAAAATATTGGATATAGATCCGTTTCAGCCAGTATATTTATTGTTCTAGAGAGTTTATCAATACAGCTATTTCGTATTCATATTAGTATACTTTAAGCAGTTCAAAAATTGGCTTCTTCAGAAAATCATACTGATTATATGGAGTTGTAAATATGAAAACAATAGAAATTATCGTAGGTGCTCCCGAATGGTGGATTGCACCTTGTTTGTTGTTAAATAAACAAGGGATTCCTTTTCTAATTTTAATGTATCTCAACGCTAATTTATAAATAGAAGAATGGAAACGTGTGAGTAATTCAATTAGATTGTACAAAAAATTTGGTACGCGGATATACGCAACGTATTCACAGATAAGAGGGTTGTCTCATAATATATATAGATTTTTCTATTAAGATGAACAGAGGGTGTGAATATATGGAAGATGTTTACGCTAAAATTGACAATCTCAAGGCGGAGCAAAAAGAAATTATGAGAGACATTCGAAATTTAGAAACGCGTACCACTATTAATGAGAAAGATATAGCAACAATCAATAAGCAATTAGAAAAAATAAGTACAAACACTACTTGGATTTTGCGAATTATTATTAGCGCGATAATAATGTCAGTTTTAGGATTAATATTAAAAGGAATGATTTAGTCTTGTGAAATAGAACGATAGAAAAGAAAGAGGGGAGCTCCCTCTTTCTTTTATGTAAATGAGAAACTATAAATTTTCCGTTTCCTTTTCGTCTGCATACTTATCCTCTAAGGAAATTAATAGAGGGATTGATATAGTTACTAGAATGATTAAAGTAGTTATAAAAGATTTAGAAAGAGAAAAAGAACCTTCAATTAAAGGTGATAAAAACTTGAATGAAAGTATACTTGTTATGAAGGAAATTACTAAAAAGCTCAAAAGAGATATATTTTTATTCTTTATAGATGCCTCTATAAAGTCTTTAACACAGGTTATTACAACAAATATAGTTAATATGATAAGAGAAACAAAATAATGTGTTAAATTCGTCATACTAATAGTAGAATCGTCTATTATGTAAGCAAGTAACTTAGATACTAATATTCCTCCAAACAATAAAATAATAAAAGCAAGTAATCCTTCCGATATATAAGTGCTGAAATTGTTTTTCTTGTTAAAAAGCTTATAGTTCAGAGTAGATTGGATTATTTGAATTAGGAATAGGGTAATAATCCATACATAATACACAAAGGGTAATTCTCCTGAGAATAGAGAAATTAGGAAGTTTACTACTGTCCTTAAAATTTCAATCATTACGAAAGTCCTCCTACTTGTTCAACTTTATGACATTAGGAATATATGAGTCTATCATTTTATAATCAGGTTTATTAATTCAAACTATTTCTAATTATTCCATAATAAGGCGTTCATATCAAGTTGTTATCTTTTATGGCGTTTATTATTTGTTCACTAATATAAAAAGAGCATTCGAAATGATAATACTAGAAAAATAAAATTAATATGTAATATAATTGAAAAAGTATATTTAAAAATCGATGTTAATATTACCCTCCTATAAGTATTAACATACGTAATTGAGGTGTTTTCTTTGTTGTTTTATGACCGGATTTCTATAATGGCCCCTCCTGTTCCGTAGCTAAGGAAAGTCTTTTTATTTCTGAGATTTTCAAAGTTATAGGAGGGTATGAAAAATGAAAAAAGTCTCAGTACCATCACTTTTGTTAATGATTATTCTTGTCGCATTTCCGCAAATTAGTGAAACGATTTACACACCGTCTTTACCGGACATTTCAAAGGCGTTACATGTAAGTAATAATGAGGTGCAGTTAACGCTTAGTGTGTATTTTGCTGGATTTGCTTTAGGTGTATTTTTTATTGGATGGCTATCAGATATAATTGGCCGTCGCTGGGCAATGTTATTTGGAATTGTTGTATACGGCGCTGGGAGTTTCTTGTGCTTTATTGCAAATTCCATTGAAGTTTTATTGGTAAGTCGTTTTATTCAAGCGTTTGGAGCAAGTGCAGGATCAGTTGTGACGCAAACGATTCTTCGTGAAAGTGTAGAAGGGCATAAGAGGCATGTTATGTTTGCTCAAATCTCGGCAGTCATTGCTTTTACACCAGCGATAGGACCGTTAATTGGTGGCTTTCTTGATCAAATGTTTGGATTTAAAATAGTATTTTTAAGTTTAGTAGTTATGAGTATCGGTATTTTTCTGTATACGTTTGTTTCTCTTCCTGAAACAAAAACGGGCTCAGTAACGAATAAAATAAATGTATTTTCAGTCTTGAAGAGGTTAATTACAAATCCGAAAGTGGTAACATATGGGTTGTTAATTGGAGGAGCAAATGGTGTTTTATTTAGCTATTACGCAGAAGCGCCGTTTATCTTTATTGAATATTTTCAATTATCGCCTAGTATGTATGGATTTCTAGGAATTGTTGTAGCGTCTGCTTCTATTGTTGGAGCGAAAATTTCAAAACGTTTACTTGCTACTTATAAACCAGAGAAAATTATATATATCGGTTGTCTCGTAATGACAGGAGGAGCTATCTTTTTATCTGTTATTACGTTTGTGGGATCAAATCCGAATGTAATATATATGGTTGTATTTTTAATAGCGATGTTTATATTGCTATTAGGAATTGGAGTAGCGTTACCTAATTGTTTAAGTTTAGCGTTAGTAGATTTTCAAGATGTCATTGGTACAGCTGGAGCGTTGTTTAGCTTAGGATACTATGTAATTGTAACGATGACAATTTGGGGAATGAGTCAATTGCATACGGGCTCGTTACTGGTGATGCCACTTTATTTTCTAGTTATTGTAGTTATAATGGCAGTGTTTACTAGGGTATTTATCTTTGGTAAGCAAACTTCGAAATCGATTTAAATATGAAATTGTAAAAGAGTCTCATTTTTTAATGAGACTCTTTTACATTTTATCCCGTTGTTTTGAGGCAGAAAGGTTTCTGCCTCAAAATTTGGCTGGGGTAAAGAAGTTAGTAGTTTATTAATATATTAAATTTCTTATTGGTATATGAATCGAATGTGTGGGAAATTACGTTATCAACTATAAAGGTTGAAGTATTTGAGATATGAAACCGAGGAAGATAGCATCTCCTCGGTTATTTATATTGTAATAATATACATGCCGGAATCATATTGAATAGATGTATTTTATTGTTAATTTAGTTAAAAATTAATCAGACTTATGTATAATAATTTATTGAAAAAATAATTGAATTTTTCAGATTAATGAATTAATATAAGATAAGTAATTTTAAGATTTATAGAATATTGGAAGATGAAAGGTTTTGAGAATTTTATTAGGAGCACAAAACGATTTTAGGATAGCTTTAAAGCTAGTGTAAAATGACGTTTGCTTCATCATTTTCAGGGCCGAAAGGAGTTAGGGGAAAGCATCTTGTGTTAAAATGCGGCTATGAATCATCTAAGAGGGGGAAGTGAAGTGGCAAACAAAGAATTGAAAAGAGGTTTAGAAGCACGTCATATTCAAATGATTGCTTTAGGCGGAACGATTGGTGTTGGTTTGTTTATGGGATCAGCCAGCACAATTAAATGGACAGGTCCGTCAGTAATGCTTGCTTATGCAATTGCAGGTATTTTCATCTTCTTCATCATGCGTGCCATGGGAGAAATGTTGTATATGGAGCCAAGTACAGGCTCATTTGCGACATTCGGTCATAAGTATATTCATCCACTAGCTGGTTATATGACAGCGTGGAGTAACTGGTTCCAGTGGGTTATCGTTGGGATGTCAGAAATTATCGCGGTTGGAGCGTATATGCAATATTGGTTCCCGGATTTACCAGCTTGGATACCAGGTATAATTGCAATGGTTATTCTTGGTGCAGCTAACTTAATTTCTGTTAAGTCATTTGGTGAATTTGAATTTTGGTTTGCGATGATTAAAATCGTTACGATTCTATTAATGATTATTGCAGGATTTGGCCTTATTTTCTTCGGAATTGGTAACGGCGGAGAAGCGATTGGCATATCTAATCTTTGGTCAAATGGCGGTTTCTTTACAGGTGGTTTTTCAGGATTCTTCTTTGCATTATCACTTGTAGTTGGAGCGTATCAAGGTGTGGAATTAATCGGTATTACTGCTGGTGAAGCGAAGGATCCAAAGAAGACACTTACAAGAGCGATTCAAAGTACAATTTGGCGTATTTTAATTTTCTACATCGGTGCTATTTTCGTTATTGTAACTGTGTATCCGTGGGATCAATTAAGTACAATTGGTAGCCCGTTCGTAGCAACTTTTGCGAAGGTTGGTATTACGGCAGCAGCTGGCCTTATTAACTTCGTTGTTATTACAGCAGCAATGTCTGGTTGTAATAGTGGTATTTATAGTGCTGGACGTATGCTGTATACGTTAGGTGTAAATGGACAAGCACCGAAATATTTCACGAAACTTTCTGGAAATGGTGTGCCTTTATTTGGTACAGTTGGCGTAATTATCGGTCTGGCGGTTGGTGTTGTTTTAAGTTACATCGCACCGAAAAACTTATTCGTATATGTATATAGTGCGAGTGTACTTCCTGGTATGGTACCATGGTTCGTCATTTTAATTAGTCAAATTCGTTTTAGGAAAGAAAAGGGAGCAGAGATGAAAGATCATCCGTTCAAAATGCCATTTGCTCCTGTAACAAACTATTTAACAATTGCCTTTTTAATTATGGTATTAATCGGAATGTGGTTTAACGATGATACACGCATTTCATTAGTTGTAGGTATTATTTTCTTAGCTATCGTTACAATTAGTTTCTATGCTTTCGGAATAGGAAAGCGAGCTCCGTTAGACGTTCAAAATAATAAAGAGATTTCAAGTAAATAAAGAAGAGGCTGTTCATCTGGAACAGCCTTTTCTTATTGTTGTTATTTGTCGATAAATCGATATAACTTGTCGAATCGTTGATATAATTTGATTTGTGATAGATATATTCGAAAAATCGTTAATATAATTTCACATACTACCTATCACTATCATGATTAAAATTTCTCTAATACGATTTTCCCAATGGTGTGCCCGCTTTCAAGTAGTGCATGTGCTTTTTTTAAGTTTTCAGCGTTAATCGGTGTTAATGTTTCATTTAAAGTAAGAATTCTTTACTTCTATATTATAGATGGTGAAATACTGCTATGTAAAAAAATACCCTTTTTTTTATGCAAGCTGTACTGATAGTCTAGAAGGAGTTTATTTCTAAAAAGAAGAATTTTTTACTGTATTACTTTATCCAAAACTAAATGTAAAGGTGGATACATAATGACAGTAAAGAAACTTTATTTCATCCCAGCAGGTCGTTGCATGTTGGATCATTCGTCTGTTAACAGTGCGTTAACACCGGGGAAACTATTAAACTTGCCGGTGTGGTGTTATCTTTTGGAGACGGAAGAAGGTCCTATTTTAGTAGACACAGGTATGCCAGAAAGTGCAGTTAATAATGAAGGGCTTTTTAACGGTACATTTGTTGAAGGACAGATCTTACCGAAAATGACTGAAGAAGATAGAATCGTGAATATATTAAAGCGTGTAGGGTATGAGCCGGACGACCTTTTATATATTATTAGTTCTCACTTACATTTTGATCATGCAGGAGGAAACGGTGCTTTTACAAATACACCAATTATTGTGCAGCGAACGGAATATGAGGCAGCACTTCATAGAGAAGAATATATGAAAGAATGTATATTACCGCATTTGAACTACAAAATTATTGAAGGGGATTATGAAGTGGTACCAGGTGTTCAATTATTGTATACGCCAGGTCATTCTCCAGGCCATCAGTCGCTATTCATTGAGACGGAGCAATCCGGTTCAGTTTTATTAACGATTGATGCATCGTACACGAAAGAGAATTTTGAAGATGAAGTGCCGTTCGCAGGATTTGATCCAGAATTAGCTTTATCTTCAATTAAACGTTTAAAAGAAGTTGTGAAAAAAGAGAAACCAATTATTTTCTTTGGTCATGATATAGAGCAGGAAAAGAGTTGTAGAGTGTTCCCGGAATATATATAGTGCAAAAAGTCATGAGTTCGCGTGCTCATGACTTTTTCGTTTAAATAATTTTTTTAAATAAATTATAAACTTTTTTTGAACTATCTTCGTTTAACTGATAGTACGTAAGGTTTACATCATCAGGAGTATCTTGCTGAGCAATCATCACTTCGCTGCTGTGATGATCAACTACCCATATGAAATATTTTTTATAAGTTCCATCCTCGAAAGTAATCCACATATCACAATCTATTAAATCTGATCCTTCTTCATCCAATGTTAATTTGCCTTTTTTTGCGGTATTCATACTGTTAATAAATGTTTTTAATTCATCTGTTTTTGTGAGAAAGATATCCTTTTTTGTTTTAATTGATTCTACATGTATATCTTTTATTTCCTGCTTTCCTAAAAAAGCAGGGGGCTCATTTGGATCTCGCGAGCTTGAAATAATAGTAGCTTTCTTTTTCGGTTTGTTTGCAGTATAGAGATCTTGAATAGATTTTCCCGAGTTTACAAACCATACAATTCCACAAATAATTAATACGCTACCTAGCAATAAAATAATTTTTTTAATAGGGTTTTCTCCTCTCTATTATTTCGTGTGAAGAGCTTTTCTATTAATATATGATAGGTAAGCGTAAAGTATTATAGTTGAACTTGGTTATGCTTCACAGTTTTTATCGGGCGATCTATGAGTAAATTGTAAGTGAGCCCAATTAATACGAAAATGCCACCGATAACTTTACCGATTGAGAGTTCATTTGTCAGGAAGAAATCAATAATAGTCCCCGCAAATAATTGTCCGATAAAGATGAGTAATGTTAAATAAAAGGCTGATATTTTAGGAGTAATATAGTTGGATAATGAAATAACGATAACGCCTACTAATCCGCCTAAGTACACAGCAATAGGAATAGATTGTAACGTCTGCATTGGAATATACAATGAATCTGAACTGAAAATTAAAAATAACATAGAGAAAAATAATCCAGTAATATAATTAAAAAACGTGCCTTCCCAATTTCCGATTTTTGCTGCTAAATTCGCGTTAATAATTCTAGCAACAACGATAGAAACACCAGCTAAAATAGCGATCGTAATATATAACATTTTCTTGCCCCCATTAATAAATTGTCATGATTATAATTCCAGAAGAGATGAAACATAATCCAATTAGTTTTTTCTTTTCAAACTTTGCAACTTTCATTCCTAATAAGCCGAAATGATCGATAATGATGGAAGCAATAGATTGACCGAGTAAACTTAATGCGATCGTAATAGAAGCACCAAGGACGGAGAAACTTATATTGTTAAAAAGAACAGTGAATACTCCAATCGCTCCAGCGCTATATAAAAAAAGTGGAATACTTTTATCGAAACGAATTTTATTTTTGTTTATGATTAAAATGAAGATAACTGCAATTAAACCGACAAGGTGAATGACAACGTTTGCTGTATACTTCCCAATTAACTCGGATAAAATTCCATTCAATGGAAGCATAACGGCGATGAGCACACCAATAAAGACAGAAAGAAAGTTATACAATGTAATATCCCCTTTATATTTCATATTTGTAATGACTGTATCATGCTGAAATTGTGTATTGTTATGACATATGTCATAGTGGAAGAAGAAAATTTTGATTACAATGGGGATGAGTTGTAAAGGTGGGGAACTATGAAGAAAGTATGTAATTCTATTAAATTAGCGGAGTATATAAAGCAAAATAATATTGATTCATTTTTTAGTCATGATATGAAGCCATATATGGAACTTATATTTTTTAAAAAGAATGAGTTTATTTGTAGAGAAAATGAAGAGATAGATTATTTATATTTCTTTGTTGAAGGAAAAGCGAAAGCGTTTAACACATTAAGTAATGGGAAATCCGTATTACTGTGTTTTTATGATAGTTTGCAGTTACTTGGAGATGTGGAGTTAATTCATTCTCAAAGAATCACTTCAAACGTACAAGTGATGGCAGATTCGTATTGTGTGGGTTTACCTTTAGGAAAGGTGAGAAATAAGCTATTTCATGATGCGAAATTTTTAAGATGTATTTGCGGATCATTGGCACATAAATTAAACCGACTTTCCAAAAACAGTACAATTAATTTATTGTATCCGCTTGAAAATAGACTTGCGAGTTACATGTTAGCAGCAGGAGAACGAGCAGTTCAGCATGAAAATAGAATTGTGTTTAGTGGGAATTTAACGGAAATAGCGGAGTTGTTAGGAACGAGTTATCGGCATTTATTACGTACTTTGAATCTCTTTTGTGATAAAAATATAATTAACAAAAACAATGGTTGTTTTGAAGTAGTGAATGTAGAAGTTTTGCGGGAATTGGCTGCGGATGTTTATAAATAATATATTAAAGTAGGGATTAAGATGAAAATAGCTATAATTTCAGATATCCACGGAAATAGTCACGCTTTAAAATCGGTATTAAAAGATATTACACGTCGCAAGGTCGAAATGATAATAAATTTAGGAGATAGTGTGTATGGGCCGTTAGATCCTTTAGAGACAATCGATATATTAATGAGTAGCGAGATGATACATATTAAAGGTAATTGTGATCGCATGCTTTGGGAGACAATACAAGAGCAGTCTGCTACACTAACTTTTGTCCAAAATCAATTAACAAAAGATCATATAGATTGGTTAAAACAACATCCTTCACAATTTATTGTAGACGATATGTTATGTTGTCACGGTACGCCAACTTCAGATGAAGTGTATTTGTTAGAAGAGATAAATGAGAATGGTGCAATATTAAAGAATGAAAAAAATATAATGGATCAACTCCAAAATATAGAACAAAAAATAATAGTATGTGGTCATACACATATTCCTAGAGTTGTTTATTTAGCGAACGGAAAGATCATTATAAATCCAGGAAGTGTAGGACTTCCAGCATACAAAGATGAGTTACCTGTTATGCATAAAATGGAATCAGGAACTCCGCATGCAAAATATGTAGTGATAGAAAAGGTTTTGGGAGAATGGACAATTGAACAAATTTCAGTTCCTTATAATTGGGAAGAAGCTGCTGGATTGGCTGTTCAACAAGAAAGATATGACTGGGCACAGGCGCTAAAGACTGGGAAGATAGAATGAAGGAGCGTTTACTTTATGGTAAACTGGTTTTGTACAAAATTATAATTGGATTGAAATTGAACAGGCAGTGAATGAGAAAGGATTTCCTAATCATATAAAGGGAATCAGTCCAGTAAAAGGATTGTATTATATCGGTTTACCATGGCAATCTCAAAGGGGTTCCGCACTTATTTGTGGTGTAGGAAAGGATGCAGCGTATGTACTTTCTGAAATCAAAAAAATAGATCAGTAGCGATAACTACTGATCATCCATATGTACATGAATTAGGAGAGGTCAAACATTTATTAACTTTATTATAATAGATTTTTACGGAATTAAAAACTGAAAATTCAAATTTAATGTTGAGAAAGTTTTTTGTATCGAAATATATGAAAGAATAGGGATTTTTATTGAAACAGAAAAAGATATTTCTATTTTAGTAAATTATGATATAGTCTAAATAAGCGTGTTTTTCCATAAATGTAATTATTTTCATTGTAGTTTTGTTTATATGAGGGAAGGAGAAGTAATTATGAAGTTTGATGATCAACGCTTATTAGGAGTCCGATTAGGTTCTGTACTTGTGACAGAGGAAAATCAATATTTAGTAATTAAGAAAAAAGATCATTATGCACTGTTAAATATACATAATTTAGAATGCACACATGTTGAAGTGCAGTTAGAACATTTGGAAGAAATGTTGCGGGAAGATTTCCAAGAAAGTATAACGGAAATTATCGCACCAGAACATATAAAAATTGTTGCGAAAAATGTTATATAGATAAAGAAGCTGGAAGGAACAGCTTCTTTATCTATATAAGGATAACGTTTTTACAACCTCACCAATGATCCCTTCCATTTGATGAACACCTAAATCGGAATTGGTCATAATAACAGCACCATTCCCGCAGTATGGATAACAAACCATCATACATTGAAATCCGACGCCCCATCCGAGTGAATAAATCTGTAATTCTTCATTAGAATCATCTAGAAAAACACCTAATCCAGTCCATTTTGAGCAACCTTGAGGAGAAATCATGTCTAGTACAAATTTTTGAGAAAGTTTTAGTTTGCCCTTTCCTTGTAAGGAATGAATGATTTCAATAACTAAAGCTGATAAGTTAGTGAAATAAAACAAATGAAAGTTAGTAAGGGGGAACATTCATGGAATTCTGGATGGTTATACTAATATTAGCCTTTGGTTTCATTTATATCGCTGAAAAATTAGCTACAATTGAAAAGAAAAATGATGCGCGTTTAAAGAGAATTGAAGATAGATTACAATTAATTACGAAAGAAATGGGAATTGTAGAAAGAGAACCTGAAATTAATAAAGAACTACGCCAGCTTGTAGAAGAAGGCAAAAAAGTTACAGCAGTTAAGAGAGTAAGAGAAGTTTTTGTTTTTTCCTTACTAGAAGCGAAGCAATATGTTGATAAATTATAAAAAAGATCATCCATTTGGGTGATCTTTTTTACTGCACCATGCGTGTATTTACATAAGCCGCGATTATAAAGTGTTCAATTATATGGAACAAACACTGAAGATAAATTGTCTAATATAGGTAATAACTATTTGGCTTGAAGGAAAGGGTTGATGACATGAAAAAGAATACGTTGTTAAAAGTAGGATTATGTGTAGGTTTACTAGGAACAATTCAATTTGTTAGCACAATTTCTTCTGTACAAGCATCACAAAAGGTAGAGAAAACAGTAATAAAAAATGAGACGGGAACCATTTCAATATCTCAGTTAAACAAGAATGTATGGGTTCATACGGAGTTAGGTTCTTTTAATGGAGAAGCAGTTCCTTCGAACGGTCTAGTTCTTAATACTTCTAAAGGGTTAGTACTTGTTGATTCTTCTTGGGATGACAAATTAACGAAGGAACTAATAGAAATGGTAGAAAAGAAGTTTCAGAAGCGTGTAACGGATGTCATTATTACACATGCGCACGCTGATCGAATTGGCGGAATAAAAACGTTGAAAGAAAGAGGAATTAAAGCGCATAGTACAGCATTAACCGCAGAACTAGCAAAGAAAAGTGGATATGAAGAGCCACTTGGAGATTTACAAACCGTTACAAATTTGAAGTTTGGAAATATGAAAGTAGAAACATTTTATCCAGGGAAAGGGCATACAGAAGATAATATTGTCGTATGGTTACCGCAATACAATATTTTAGTTGGAGGCTGTTTAGTGAAATCTACGTCCGCGAAAGATTTAGGAAACGTTGCGGATGCTTATGTAAATGAATGGTCTACATCGATTGAGAATGTGCTGAAGCGATATAGAAATATAAATGTAGTAGTGCCTGGTCATGGAGAAGTAGGGAACAAAGGATTACTTTTATATACATTGGATTTATTAAAATAAGAAATTGTAGAAATACAAAAGAGAGGAGAAATAATTTTCTCCTCTCTTTCTTCTAACTATATTTAAATGCTGAATCTGTTGATTACGTCAGCATATATTACTGAGATTTTAATTCCAAGTATACAAATACTAGTACTGTCATAATTGCTATAACAACATAAGTAGCATCAAGCATTATAAGTGTTTTTAAAGTTTCAGTCATCGTAATTCACCCCTGTTATAAAAATATAACATGATCTTTTTATTGATTAGATAAGAGATCATAAAGATAAAATGTATATGAAATTTCTTAAGTAGCTTCTATATAAATACATCATATAAATAATGTAAGTAATGTTAAGATAATGTAAATGTATTGTAAATAAAAAGGTTTACAATAAAGACTTTAATAAAAAATGATAGTTCCTTAAAATGACAAATGCGCTCTTCTTTCTATTGAATGATAGAAAGAAGAGCGTATTTTTATATCTATTTCATATGTGATGAATTGCAACTATTTGTACATGGGATTCAAAAATTTTTTTCGTTGTATATATTTCTCCAAATTAATTAGCTATTTAAAAGTATCGAAAGATGTGTGTACACTAATGCATATTTTTTAGTGTCAATAAAAATATTATGTCAACAATATGAACTGTCACAAATCTTTATATATTATTGTGATTGATATCACATCACTTTTTTTCAATGGGTATTATGCTTAAGGTGTAATGAATGATTGGGAGAGGGTGGGATGATATGTTTTGTTATCAATGTGAACAAACGCCAGCAGGCGGATGTAAAGTAATGGGTGTGTGCGGCAAGAATGAAACGATTGCGAGTTTACAAGATACGATTGTGTTTGGGCTAAAAGGAATTGCAGCTTATCGCACACATGCTGCTCAGCTAGGATATACGGATGCATTTGTAGATGCTACAACACAAGAAGCTTTATATATGACATTAACAAATTCTAACTTTAACGAACAAGAGCATATTGATATGGCTATGAAAGTGGGGAAATCAGCTTTACGGGTGATGGAATTATTAGATGAGGCACATACGAATCATTTTGGTGTGCCAGAGCCTGTACAAATTACACAAAATCGTGTAGAAGGTAAAGCAATTGTAGTTACAGGTCATAATTTATTTGCACTAGAAGAACTATTAAAGCAAACAGAAGGAAAAGACATTAATATTTATACACATTCTGAAATGCTACCAGCACACGGATACCCGCAGCTGAAAAAATATAAACATTTAAAAGGAAACATCGGTAAGGCATGGTATGATCAAAGACGCCTTTTTGAAAAATTTACTGGTGCCATATTAGCTACAACGAACTGTGTTATGCCAATTAAAGGATCGTACTCTGATCGATTCTTTTCATATGACATTGCAGGTTTAGAAGGTGTACAAAAAATTGAAAATGATGATTTTACACCATTAATTCAAAAAGCACTAGAACTTCCAGAAGTACATATGGAGTCGGATGAACAGTTAGTGACAGGGTTTCATCATAATACAGTATTATCATTAGCTCCAGAAATTATTGATGCAGTAAAAGAGGGGAAAATAAAGCGTTTCTTTGTTATCGCCGGTTGTGATGCACCGGGAAAAGGCGGAGAATATTATCGTGAATTAGCAACGTCACTTCCGCCAGAAACGGTTATTTTAACAACTTCTTGCGGGAAATTCCGCTTTAATGATGTGGATTACGGTGTTGTACCTGGTACGGAAATTCCGCGTTACATTGATTTAGGACAGTGCAATAATTCAATTTCTACAGTGAAAATAGCGGCTGCTTTAGCTGATGCTTTCCAATGTGAAGTGAATGAATTGCCAGTAAGTATTGTGCTATCATGGTTTGAACAAAAAGCGGTTGCCATTTTACTCGGGCTATTTAGTCTTGGGATTCAAGATATTCGCATCGGTCCAAAGGCTCCTGAATTTATTTCACCTGGCGTGCTTGATGTATTACAAGAAACATTTGGTTTAAAACTAATTACAAATGTAGCAGAAGACATGGCTATGATGTTATCGTAACGGAAAAGATGTTTTCACTTAATTGTAGCTTTATAAATCATTTGTATGTATGTGAGTAAACGTACATACAAATGATTATTAATAAAGAAAATCTGCTATATCTATAAATTTTATAATTTTATAAAGCTTTTAAAGTGTAACACCACATGCCCATCACCTTAAGATTTTAAGTATCCCCAAAACGAAATTTCTACATGAATATCTATAATTTTACCTCTTTTTCATTTGATTTGAAAATAAGCTTTCTATTTTTAAAAACCAACGATACCACCTCAAATTATATGAATAAAATCCATTCATTTATTAGGAAAATGGATTGAAAATAATAAGGTAGACTAAAAAGTAAAATATTATTTATGATAATCATTTTTTTATAAAATTTAAATTGGAAATAGCCCTACTCATTTTGATTGCGCATTTTCAAAATGGAGGGGCTTTTCTTACTGTAAAATCAATAACTGCAGCTTATTTTGTTGAAAAAATTCTCATTCTTATTTTGAAAGTGATATGGGTACATTTACATGCACATCAATCTTTTATGATGAAGTGGCCCTTGAATATATTATTTTTTATTGACAGACATAAAAATGATTTATTTGCTATATTGATAATTTATAGACGTTATAATAAAATGTTTACGTATATGTAAACTTAATTTATTATTGTTTGGTTTTATTGTGAGGTTAGGCAGTGTTAATAACAATAAAATAATGAATATATCACCTGCAAAAAGAATGCAACCAATACGGAGAAGATGATTTCGTTAAAAATTCGAAAAATAAGCGTTATTAGCTCTTGAAGAAAAATGACTAGAAAAATTATAAGCATATGGAAAATAGGGTTATACAAAAAGTCCTAAAGGGGGACGGAATTATGGAGAAAAGAAAGTATTCAGTAACACCACAAGATCGAATGAATTATGTATTAGGTCTTTATTCTGCAGATCAACAAATTAATGCAGTTCTTTATTTTCCTGTAGGTATATCCAAGGAAATACTTGAAGAATCAGTAAGGATAACGTTGCAATTGCAACCAGTTTTGAACAGCCGGTTTGTAGAAAATGATATTCCTTACTGGGAGGAACATTCATCTGACACTAATTCATCTATTTGCTTTTTTGCAGAAGGAAATAATCAAGAACTTGAAATAATGGCAATAGATTTTATTAAGGAACCTGGTGATCGTATTCAGGGGCCTATGGTTCAAACGAAATTATTTCGGGGCACTACAACAGATATGTTAGTTGTGAAATTGTCTCATCTATGTTCAGATGGTGCAGGAGTCAAGGAATATATTAAATTGCTTGGAACGATATATACTCACCTTTCATTGGGACGGTCTAAGAAGCAAATTATAAAGGAATTTGATGAGGGAAATGAGAGTTGTCGAGATCAATTACATGTATTCAAATACGCTGGAATATCGGACATAAAAAGTGCGTATCGTCCTAACCAAGAACAACAGGCATCGTTATGGTCTTTTCCATCTCAACCTAACAAAAATAAATTTCCCCAAATGTCCGTACGGCGATTGAGCCATGAGCAAACTCTACGTTTAACCCAATGGACAAAAGCTCAACAGGCTACCTTGAATGATGTAATCATGACTGCATACTTCCGAGCTTTATCACATTTCACTGTGTATGCAGAACCGCGCACTGCAGAAAAAATGATTGGCTTGACAATTGATTTACGTCGATATCTGCCTAATAATACAACTGGTGCTATTTGCAATTTATCCGGTATGGAAATGCCAGTGATTAAAATGGAAGACGATGAAACATTTAAGCAGACTCTTGTTCGAGTTAAACAATCAATGGATAAAATAAAGTCTCAAAATCCAGGTCTTTCTTCAGCAGCAGGAATGGAGTTACTGGCAGAAATGAAGCTATCTACAGTGAAGGAAATGTTTAATCAGCAATATGAACAGGCTGTACAGATGGGAATGGCATTGCCGTTACTGACAAATTTGGGAGTAATCGCTGATGAATCTATTCAGTTTGGTGAAATTCAAGCTGAGGACGGGTATATGACATCACCTATTATGTATGCACCATTCTTTTCAATGGGAGCAAGCTCTTATAATGGAAGGCTTACATTTACGATCGGTTATCATGCGCCGGATACATCAAAAGAAAAGGTAGAAAAATTTTTAGATAGTGTTGCTAATCAACTATCAGAAATAAAATAAAAGAGAATATAGAGAACAGATTTCTAACAGAATTGTATTTTAGGGGCTCGTATCATGTACGGATAATCTCTGGAAATTTTCTCTGATCGCACTTGCCTTTATGCTTTATATGCAATGGGAATGGTAGTGAGAAACAATTTGTATCGTGAAAAAACAAGATATATCGGTATAAAAACAATAAAACAGAGCTGATTTAAATTACACTTTGAATCAGCTCTGTTTTACTAGTTTGATGGCCCTTACAACAAAAAAGGAGGCTGTATCCGGTTAGGGTAAAGCGGATTTTTAATTTTTTTGAAAATAAAGTTGACATCCACAACTACTTAGTCATACAATGTAGTTGTAATAAGTAATACTGAATAGTGTGGTTTTACTCAAAAGCTATTCAGTAAAAAATTCGCCTTAGTACTCTGTGATACTGAATATAAGTCAGACAGAATAGGGGGTAAAGGAGGATCAGGACATGGAAAATTTAACTGAAATGCTAAAAGGTTCACTGGAAGGGTGTGTACTGGAAATCATCAGTCGCCGTGAAACGTATGGCTATGAGATTACCCGCCATCTGAATGATCTTGGGTTTACCGAAGTTGTGGAAGGTACGGTGTATACCATCCTTGTACGATTAGAGAAGAAAAAGCTTGTGAATATTGAAAAGAAACCATCAGATATGGGACCGCCTCGTAAGTTTTATTCATTAAATGAAGAGGGCCGCCAAGAGCTTGAATTGTTTTGGAAAAAATGGGATTTTGTATCGTCAAAAATTAACGTCTTGAAGTCAAAATAGGTTCATAAGATAAAATGTTCCGGCCGATACTTTGGGAATTTCTTGTTCGGTTTTATAAAAAAGGAGGAAAATAAGATGTTAGAAATGTTTAAAAAGTTAATTGGTGATAAAAAAGAGTACAAAATGATGATGGCACGAGTTGAGGCTCTGCCAGAGGACTACCAATTTGTATTTAAGAAAATTCAAAACTACATGTGGAATTTCTCAGCGGGTAACGGGATGGATATGTTACACATACAGTATGAATTAATCGATTTGTTTGAAGCTGGTGCAGCAGAAGGAAGACAAGTGCTTGACATTACTGGGGATGACGTGGCTTCCTTTGCTGACGAACTAGTGGCAAATGCTAAAACTTACGTCTCCAAGTATCGTGAAGATTTGAATGAAAGTATTATGAAGAAATTGAGAAAAGAATAAATGGAATAAGTAATACCGACTGATTAGCTGGTTACACATATGAATTGCCACCATAGCTATTCAGTTATATTTTTAGCTCGGTACTAAGTGATACAGAATATCAGTGGTACTAAATAGATAGAGGTAAATAAATTATCTCCGCAAAACATTTTTATAGGGAGGAAAAAAGTATGAGTCATGCAGCGATTTCTATAAAAGGCTTGAAAAAATCCTTTAAAGACAAGGAAGTTTTAAAAGGAGTAGATTTTGAGGTGCAGCGTGGAGAAATTTTCGCGCTGCTAGGCTCAAATGGAGCGGGAAAGACGACAACGGTCAACATCCTTTCGACACTCATGAAGCAAGATAGTGGTGAAGTAAGTATTTGCGGATTTGATGTACAGCGTCAACCAAATCATGTTCGTCAAAGTATCAGTTTGACAGGGCAGTTCGCAGCTTTAGACGGTATGCTGACTGGGAGGGAAAACTTGATAATGATTGCTAGGCTACGTGGTGTTTCCAGTCCCGCTCAAGTTGCTGACAATCTACTTGCAAGATTTAGCCTGACTGATGCGGCAAACCAAAGGGCAGATCAGTATTCAGGCGGGATGAAGCGCCGGCTTGATATCGCGATGAGTTTGATTGGGGCGCCAGCAGTTATTTTTCTTGACGAACCAACGACTGGACTCGATCCTGAAGCGCGGATTGAAGTGTGGGATACAGTCAAGGAACTTGCTGATAGTGGTACAACTATTTTGCTTACGACTCAGTACTTGGAGGAAGCAGAACAACTGGCTGATCGTATCGCAATTTTGCATGGTGGAAAAATTATTACGACAGGTACTCTTACTGAACTGAAAGAGATGTTCCCACCGGCAAAAGTGGAGTATATCGAGAAGCAGCCTACATTGGAAGAAATATTCCTTGCGATCATTGGCAAAAAGGAGGAGATGTAAATGAAAAGCAAAACAGGGGTATTACTTGGGCGCTTAATGCGCAATATTATGCGTAGTCCAGATACAATTATTACGGTAGCGATTACACCGATTATGATGATGCTATTGTTTGTATACGTATTTGGTGGGGCTATACAGACAGGAACAGATAACTACGTCAATTATTTATTGCCGGGAATTTTGCTAATGGCTATCGCATCCGGTGTAGCTTACACTTCCGTGCGACTCTTTACGGATGTAAAGAGTGGGCTGATGGCACGTTTCATTACGATGCCTATTAAGCGTTCATCGATATTGTGGGCTCATGTTTTAACCTCTCTTGTTGCTAATGTACTTACTATCGTTGTAGTTATTCTTGTTGCGCTCTTAATGGGTTTCCGTTCCAGTGCGAATATTCTAGATTGGCTTGCAGTAGCTGGGATACTAGGAATGTTTACGTTAGCGCTAACATGGTTGGCTATCATTCCAGGGCTGACGGCAAAGTCTATGGAAGGGGCGACAGCCTACTCGTACCCACTAGTTTTTCTTCCATTTATTAGTTCAGCCTTCGTACCTACCGAAACGATGCCAAAAATTGTTCGTGTGTTTGCAGAGAATCAGCCTGTAACTTCAATCGTGAATGCGATTCGTGCTCTTTTATATGAAGGAACTGTTGGAAACGATATTTGGATTGCGCTCGCTTGGTGCGTCGGAATTATGGTTATTGCTTACTTCTTTGCTAGTAAAGCATTTAAACGTCAGCTAGGGTAAGAAACGAGATAAACGAAACCTTCAGGAATAATATATATTTAGAAAAGCACGGGAGATTTTCCGTGCTTTTATTATTTATCATGCTCTCATTGTAGTAAATGAAATGGTATTTAAAAATAGAATAATTGTCCAGTGATAAAGCTTAATATTTGAGGCTCACTGCTTATGGAATGTATAAGCACACTCGTTTTTGTAAATCTGCTAATACTTCATCGGGTATTTCTTTGATTTTAATATCCTTCCCTAGAAAAAGCAGCCAATTTATTATTTCCGTCACTTCATCGGGATTGTTAACATTGATAAAAGTTTTTAAAATGGCTGTGGATTGGTAAGGATTAGTATAAGATATTGAAATTTTTAAAGGATGGTATTTTTTGAACTGGGCAATTGCTGTCGGACCAAGTTCAAGTACAAGGTTAATTGCTTCAGCCTTCTTACTTAGTTTTTCTAAAATCTTTTTCTTATTGAGCCTTTTATTCGTCGTGTATGGTTCGATATTGATGAGATCATCGACAGGAAACATTAACTTCTTTTCTTCTTTTAAGTCAAATCCTTCAATAATCCAATGGCTTTTTTCTTGATAAAGGTGTAATAGATAAATTGGATAAGACTTAATTTCTTCATCTTTTTTAATGGTAATCAATAAATGGTTATCCAAAAGAAGGATTTGAATGAGTTTTTCTAACATAGGATGGGGGAGATCAGAAAGCTCAAGTAGATCGGGATTATGAGGATTAGTTCCTTGGAACAGCAAGAGTTGATTTAAAAGAACAAGGTCATCCTGCTGGGTTTCTGAGATGAGTCCTAGTAGTTTTTCGGCTAAAGATTGACGACTCTTTAGGTAGGGAAGTTGTTGATTCCTCGTAGCCATAAAGGCAATAAAAAGAGCTTTCACTTCATTATCAGTAAAGCGAACAACGGGCAGGATAGAATTATGCATAACAAAATATCCACCCGTTCTCCCAACTTCAGCGACAAGTGGCATTCCCATAGCTTCAATTTCTCTAATGTCTCTAATAGCTGTCGATCTTGATATGTTAAATTCTCGTATGATTTCAGAAATTGTAAAGTGGGAGCGGTTGTTGATATATCGCATAATTGTATTGATCCGTTCAACTTTTTTCATGTTGGTCTCCTAAACAGTATCATTTTTTGACATGGTTTAAAGATATTATAAACGTATCAGATGAAAAGATAAATCGTTTGATTAATAAAAAAAGAGGCAGGTTTTGCATATGAAAAATTATACTATAGAAGAAAAAGATAGCTTTATTGTGTTAGGTATTGGAACTGAAATTAAGAGTGAATATACAGACTTTGCTGGAATAAATAAAGAAAAGGAAGCCTTTTGGTCGGCTGTTAAAGAAGATGGAAGGCTGGACACTTTAAAAGCTTTAGCGACAAATGAATACATTTTTTCTGTGAGCGAAGCGGTGAATAACAAAATGATGTATTATGCGGGTGTCATGACAGAAGCACAAATAGAAGAAGAATCTAGAGTAATTCAGTTTCCGAGGGGAGAATACTTAGTAGTAAAAGGGGAAGACAAAACAGCTGAAGAGTTAAGTAATAAGTTGACTGGCATCGCCTTCGGTCAAGCTTTACCAGATGCAAATGAGTTTGCTTATGTTGGTGGACCAAATACGACGGTTGAGATGGGGAAAAGAAACGGCTTAGTGTTTGGTGAAATGTGGATTCCAGTTGTTAGGAAGTAAAGTGATAAAAGGTACGAATAGGGGAAGTAGAGGCTAACAATCTTGGATTGTTGGCCTTTTTAACATGAATATAATATTCATATGTCTATTGTATTTTTTGCGGCAAGATTAAATAGCTTTTTTGTTACTTTACAATAAAGTATACTTAATATCAGTAATTCATATAATTAGGAGTGGTTTCTATATTTAGAGAAAATACAAAAAGGATACTTCTGTCATTAGTAACAAATCCAATACTAATAATTGTATACGGGATCTTTTGCTATGAGTTGGCCTTATACTGTAAGTACGGAAGAATGAATTATAATATTTACATTTTGTTATTGTGTATAGTACTTTTTATATCCATAACTACATTTACTACAATGCGGGTGATAAAAAATAGAGAATATGAATCTAAAAAATTAACAAATTCAATAGCATGGAGATCCATTTCTATTATCATTATTGTTGCAATTACATCATTTTATGGGATGCAGATTTATAAAAGTGCAATAAATTACAATGGCAAATTGGCATGGTTTATAGAAAAGTTAAAACATGAAAGGTCAGTTAAACTTAAACATAATAATATATATAAATCTGGAGTAGAAGGTATTTTTGAAGATATAAATAAAAAATATCCTTTGCCAAAGAAATTGTATATGGCAACTGATTTTGATCTTACATTTCATTCAGATGGAACAATCACAGCGTTTGATACATTTGTTTATGGGAAAAATGTTGATGGGAAAGAAGAAACTTATTTAATCTCTTATAATAAGAAGAAATCAGAAGATATTACTATAATACGAGATGGATATGCAAAGCCTGATTATAATGATGATAAATTAGTAGAACCTTTAATTAAAACGGTTAAGGCGATCCCAGTTAAGCAAACGGTCAAAAAATGGAATGAAAGTAAGTATGGGTTGATTTATTATGGAAAAAGAAATTGGGGATCCAATACAGAGGGAATTATTAATATTACTGAGGATGGTAAGAGGCAGAGTGTTAAAGAAGCAGCTTCTGATATCATTGGATATACTGTATCTATATTTGTCCCTGGAAAAGAGAAAGAGCTAGTCCCTGCTAGATATAATTTAATAAGTGACGCAAGTTGGAGTAAATCAAAGACGCCTCCAAAAGAAGATATGCTTAAAGAGAAGGAACAACAAGATTTAAAGAATGAAAAAGAACAGTTTTTCCTATCGAAAGAAGTTGGTTATAAACTAAATATGACAGATAAAGCATTAGGGAGCGCTTTTTATTCATTAAGCAAGACTAGTGATGAAGGGAAAACATGGGAGGTTATCAATCCAGACCCATTTAATGGGGGGATTGGTAGTGTATCAGGAATCATTTTTATAAATGATAAACTTGGGTTTTTAGGAGCAATTAGGCCTTCTGGTAATGAAGGAGAGTTATATCGCACAGATGATGGGGGAGTATCTTTCAAAAAGGTAGAATATCCGCCGCATGAAGTGAAATTAGATCATACACAGTCCACAATAAGTCCTTTTGATTCTCCTAGTATGCCATATGAGAAAGATGGGGTTTTTAATATGTTAGTTGGACAAGGGGCAGATGGAGACTACAATGGCGATAGTAGTGCACTTTATCAATCAAAAGATAACGGAGAGACATGGGAATTTGTAGAAGAAGTGAAAAAGAAATAATCAGAATGTTTTTTTAAAAATAAGGTAACTACTCAGCTATACATTTCATGACGGACAGGAAGAATTTACGAGTGAAATAATTAAAGTTCTTTCTCATGCTGGAGATTGGTTAATATGGTCTACTATTCTTGCATCTTCCATCATGTATACTGTTACTTTATATAAGAATCATCCAGATATCAGAAAAATTATACATGCTCGTTTTGAAGAAATAAAGCAACGAATAAAATATTAATGTAACTAATAAAAAACGTTATTCTTTCTAGTAATTTTGCTTATTTAGAAAGAATAACGTTTTTATTTTTTAATACTCAAGTAATAGTTTACCTGCAGTTCCTATCATATAATTTATTGAATTTTAATATACGTTATGTATAACAGATATTTACCTTATAAAATAAGGGGGGCATATTATGACTGAGACAAACGAATCTTCAGGAGTCAATTTGAAAAAAGATGTGAAGTTTTCTATTATAATTTCTGCACACAATGAAGAAAAGTACATTAGAAAATGTTTAGATTCAATTGCAAAGGCATCAGAGGCATATAAAGAGCAAACGGAAGTTATAGTTGTTTTAAATCGTTGCACAGATAAAACAGAGGAAATAGCAAAGTCTTATAACTGTATTACATTAAAAAATAACGATAAAAACTTATCCAAAATCCGAAATGCAGGAGCCCAAATAGCTAGTGGAGAAATAATCATTACTATAGACGCTGATACCCAAATGACAGAGTCTATGTTGTCTAATGTAGATAAACATCTAGCTTCAGGCAAATACATTGGTGGTGGGGTAACTGGAAAGTTTGAAAGAATGTCCTTAGGAATATTCGTTTCCGCAATGTTAATAATAATTCCCTTACTTTTTAAGTATGGAGCTATATCTGTAGGGATTTTTTGGTGCTATAGAAAAGACTTTATGGCAATCAACGGATTTAATGAAAACATGCTTATGGCAGAAGATGCTGATTTTGCCAAACGGTTAAAAAAATGGGGAAAGCGAAATAATAAGAAATTCGGTACAATTAAAAATGGAATGATGACTTCATGCAGAAGATTTGATACATATGGAGACTGGACTTTACTTAAAAATCCAAAAGTAATTTTAGCTTATCTAAAAGGAAATGATAGAAAATACGCAGATAAGACATATTATGATAACCAAGAAAGATAAAAATGGAGAAAACCGGTAGAAAATAGTTAGTGCTTTTTTAGATATAATGAGAATCCAACTTAATTTAATAGATATTATAAGAAAACCATCAATTTGATTACCCTTTTTCAAATTGATGGTTTTTATTTTTGAAATAAATATGTATTTTTTTATGAAAATATTTTTTGACCCCCATAAAACTTTGTACTCCTCCGAATATGTATAGTGAAAAAAATAAATAGAAGAAAAATGACTATGAAAGAATATAGAAGTATTAATAAAATTACTAGATTAAGTGGCATCCAAAATGGAAGGATGAAATTACCAATTATATAGAGAAGAGTTATTCAAGGATTGCAGATAAAATAGAAAGAGAATAAGCAAAACGAACGGTAGAAAATAAGAAAGTAGATAAAAATACAAACTTAACTTTAGTGCCGAGAGAAAAGGAAAATTATTAAGAAAACGTTGGGAAAAGTTAGACTCGAAAAATATAACTAACAGCAAGAAAACAAGACCGAAGAAAAGTACCAAGAAAATCTGGTTAAATGGTCACTTGTGTAGTGGCCATTTTGCTATTTGAAGGAGGCTGGGAGATTACAAGTGTTGAGTTTAGTAATGAAGATCTTAAGAAAACCGAAAATAGAAGATATCGTATGTAACATACAAAACAACGAAGAAGACAAAGAAGCGTTTATCGTACAGTATCAGCCTTTTATTAGAAAATCAATCTCATCTGTCTGCCGTCGATATATTACAGAACAGGATGATGAATATAGCATTGGATTGTTTGCTTTTAACGAAGCAATTGAACAGTATTCCTATACAAAAGGAAAATCCTTTTTAGCGTTTGCTGATCTTCTTATAAAAAGAGATGTAATTGACTATATACGTAAGGAGTCTAAACATAACTTTGTCTTTTTAAAAGAAGATGAGCAAGAGGAAATGTTAGAAATGCAAGTGTCGCTTACGGAGTATATGAAAGAGATGGAAAATAGTAACCGTAAGGAGGAAATTCTTCATTTTCAAAGTGTGCTAGCTGAGTTTAAAATCACATTCTCAGAGCTTGCTAAAGAATCTCCTAAGCATCGTGATACACGTGAGCACTTAATAGAAATTGTGAAAATAATTATAAAAGAAGAGGAAATGATGGAAGAGCTGTTCCGAAAGAAAAAGTTACCGCTTAAACAGATTGAACCGCGTGTTAGGGTAAGTCGTAAAACGTTGGAACGACATAGAAAATACATTATTGCAATGTGTATTATTTTTGCAAACAACTATACATATATTCTGGATTACATAAGAGGGGAAAAGCATGATGAATAAAGGAATTGTGATGGATATAAAAAAGCATAGCGTAGTTGTTTTAACACCAAATGGAGAGTTTATTACGTGTAAAAGAAGAGGGGATTCTTGCATAATCGGGGAGGAAATCTCGTTTGATGAGCAAGAACAAAAAGCATCGCATTTTTCGATTCCTTCCTTTTTAAAGCCTGCATCAATACTTGTTGCTTGTTTTCTATTTGCAGTGCTGTTTTTCTACAACCAACCAGAAGAAAAAGTATTTGCTTACGTCTCAGTTGATATAAATCCAAGTTTAGAGGTGAGCGTAACAAAGGATTTTCGTGTTATAGATTTGCAGGCTTGTAATGATGATGGAAGGCGTATTTTAAAAGAATTGAAGCAATGGAAAAATAAACAATTACAAGAAGTAATACGTACTATTATAAAGCAAAGTCAAGAGGATAAGTATTTAACGAATGATAAGCAAGTTATGCTAACAGCTGTTGCAAAGGACAAGGCACTAGAACCACTTTTGGAAAAGGCAATGAAAGAATTAAAGAAAGAATATGAGCTAAAACATATTACAGTTGAATATCAAAGTAGCACAATGCAAATACGAGAGAATGCTAGAAAAGCTGGAATTGGCACAGGTGTTTATATAAAGCAAGAGAATGAGAAGAACAAATCACTTACGCCTCCTGTCACCCCGTCTAATCCGGTGGAAAACGAAGAAGAGGTGCAATCACACCCGGAGTCATCTCCTGATGCAACACTCGATTTGTCTCCTGTAAAAGAAAAAAAATATGAAAAGCAAGAGCAGAAAGAACAAAAGAAAACAGAGGAACAGCCATCGAAGCAAATAAAAGAAAACAATGGAAGAGGATCTCAGCAAGAAAATAGAGGGAATCAACAGGAGAATAACAGTAGAGAAGCTCAACAAGGAAATAATGGGAATCAGCAAGGGAACAACGGAAGAGGATCTCAACAAGGGAATAATGGAAATGGGAAAGGGAACAACGGAAGAGGATCTCAACAGGGGAATAATGGAAATGGGAAAGAGAACAACGGAAGAGGATCTCAACAGGGAAATAACGGAAACGAGCAAGGGAACAATGGAAGAGGATCTCAACAAGGAAATAATGGAAACGAGCAAGGGAACAATGGAAATGAGCAAGAGAACAATGGAAGAGGGTCTCAACAAGGGAATAATGGAAATGGGCAAGGGAACAATGGAAGAAATCCTCAACAAGGAAATAATGGGAATCAGCAAGGGAACAATGGAAGAGGATCTCAACAAGGGAATAATGGAAATGGGCAAGGGAACAATGGAAGAGGATCCCAGAAAGAAAATGACGGAAACGAGCAAGGGAACAATGGTAGGGGGTCTCAACAAGAAAATAGGGGCCACCAGCAAGGGAATGAAAAGAAGAATCAATAGAATATGGAAGTGAGAGATTCACTTCAAAGCTAAAAGGATTTATTCCGCTATTTGCTGGGCAGCCCGATTGGTGAGGGCTGATGATTAGTGGGGGGGTGAACAAAACCCCCACTGATTAAAGTTGCACTTTAATATTCTATAGTTCTATTAAGAAGGAGTATGTGAAAAATATAATGGAGAAAAACATTCAACAAGAGAAAGATAAAGAAAAACCTGTTTTTTATGATCCGAAAGGAAGGAGAAACATAGCCTTTATTTGGTTTCTATGTATCTCAATAGTTAGTGTAAGTGTTGTATTTTATTTTTTCTTTCAAAGTATTTTTTCAACACCAGAAATTCCAAATATGAATACCGCTGTACAACAAGATACTAAACTTGTACCAATTAATCAAAAACTTAGTGATCAGCAGTTAAAGGAGGAAGCATTTAACCCAAATACCGAAACGAAGGATAATAAAAATTTGGTGAATCCGCCGAAGGATAGTAAACATCCTAAAGAAGTGTATGGTTTTTATGTAAACTGGGATGAAAATAGTACCGCTTCTTTAAAAGAAAATATCGATTCATTAACTACGTTAGTACCAGAGTGGTATCATTTAAAAGCAGATTTAACGATTAGAAGTGAGATAAAACCTGAGATAGTAAAGTTGGCAGAAAAAAATCAAGTGAAGATTATGCCTTTGCTTACTAACTATACTGAGGAAGCTTCTGGTCCTGATAGTGGGCTAATTCATAAGTTACTGAGTTCCTCAAACGATGTAAAGACAAAGTTTATTAATGATTTAGTAATCCAAGTTAAAAAAAATCAGTTTTCAGGTATTAATATTGACTTTGAGGCCGTACCTGAAAGTGATAGAGAAAACTTAACAAATTTTATGAAAGAACTTACTACGGAATTTCATGAACATGATTTGCTCGTTACACAAGATGTTCCAGCTAATGATAAGGCTTTTGATTATAGTGCGTTAGCAAAAATAATAGATCGAATGATTGTAATGATGTACGATGAGCACTATGGAGCCGGGGAACCAGGACCAATTGCTTCAAATAAATGGTTCCAACATACATTGAAAGAACTGAATATTCCGTCTGATAAACTTGTAGTTGCTTTCGGTAACTATGGATATGATTGGGAAGTAAATAGTAAAGAAGCTGCAAAGTCTATGACTTTCTCAGAAGTTATGGCAATGGCTCATGATTCAAATATAAAAATTCAATGGGATAAGGTGAGTGGAAATCCGTATTTTAGATATAAAACAGGAGAGAAAGAACATACTGCTTGGTTCTTAGACGGTGTTACTCTTTATAATCAAGTGAAAATCGCAATGGACAATCATGCAAAGGGGTTTGCGCTATGGAGATTAGGAGCAGAAGATCCTACAATATGGAAAGTTTTAAAAAATCCTATTGAGGTACAAAAAAATCCTAATGTATTACATAAAATCAGTAGTTTAGATGAAGTGAATTATTCTGGACAAGGTGAAATTTTACAGATTGAGAATGAAAGAAAAAATGGATTGAGAGATTTTAAAGTAGGCAAAGATGATTATATTACAGATGAAGTATATCAATCCTTACCATCTGCATATGAAGTGCAACGATATGGAAAACCAAATGGGAAACAAGTAGTATTAACATTTGATGATGGACCAGACCCGAAATATACGCCAGAAATATTAGATATATTAAAAGAGAATCAAATAAAAGCTGCTTTTTTTGTACTTGGTGAAAACGCGCAACTAAATACTAGTATTGTAAAAAGAATATACGATGAAGGGCATGAAATTGGCAATCATACTTTCAAGCATCCTAACATAGCAGATACGTCTTTACTACGAACGAAAGTAGAACTTAATACGACGCAACGTTTAATTCAGGAAGTAACTGGACATTCTACGGTTTTATTTAGACCGCCATATGAAGCGGATGCTAACCCGGATTCATCAAATGAAATATTGCCTATTTTACGTGCGCAAAATATGAACTATACAATGGTAGCGGAAAAAGTTGATCCCGAAGACTGGGCAATACCATCAACAAATGAATTAGTAAAGCGTGCTCTTAATCCCATTTATAAGGGAGAGGGAAATATTATTCTTCTCCATGATGCGGGAGGGAACCGTACACATACAGTAGAGGCGCTCCCAATCATTATTAAAGACCTAAAAAAGCATGGATATAGTTTTGTAACAATTTCAGATTTAATGAATAAAGAACGAGATGAAATCATGCCTCCTGTTTCTTCTGAGGGGAAGCAATATTTACTTTACAATAAAGCTGTCTTTTCAGGGGCAGGATACTTTAAGCATATATAGACAACTATTTTTTATATTGCTATTGGATTAGGGATTTTTCGATTTTTATTCTTAATTTATTTTGCATGGAAGCAGAAAAGAAAAACGTTATCTCGCTATATTAATTCGTCCTATCAACCTTTTGTTAGTGTTGTCATGGCAGCATATAATGAAGAAAAGGTGATAGCCAAGACAATTCACTCAATTTTGGATAGTAATTATAGAGAATTTGAAGTTATTGTTGTGGATGACGGATCGACAGATGGTACGTCAAAAGTAATGAAAGAAACATTTTATAAACACCCTAAAGTTCGTTTCATTCAGAAAGAAAACGGCGGGAAATCATCGGCAATGAACCTAGGGTTTCAACAATCGCGAGGAGAAATCATTGTCACTTTAGATGCGGATACTATTATTGCGCAAGACGCCATTTCTCTAATGGTTAGACACTTTGAAGATCAGAATGTAGCTGCAGTTTCAGGTAATGTCAAAGTGGGGAATAGACGGAATTTGTTAACTACTTGGCAACATGTTGAGTACATTACAGGGTTTAATTTAGAACGTAGAGCTTTTGATGAGTTAAATTGTATTACAGTAGTTCCAGGAGCTATTGGGGCGTGGCGCAAAAAGAATGTAGTTGAATCTGGATATTTAAGCGAAGATACGTTAGCAGAAGATACGGATCTTACTATTACATTTTTACGTCAAGGGCATAGAATTGTATATGAAGAAAAAGCGCATGCTTTTACGGAATCACCTGAAGATGTGAAAAGTCTCATTAAACAGCGGTATCGTTGGTCATATGGTACACTTCAATGTCTTTGGAAACATCGAAAAGCGTTATGTAATCCAAAGCATAAAACATTAGGATTTATTGCACTGCCTAATATGTGGTTATTCCAATATGTGCTGCAATTCATTGCTCCTTTTGCAGATATATTAATGATTATAGGACTATTTAGTAGTAATCCGCTAAAAGTTTTAGGATTTTATCTTGTTTTCTTTTTAATGGATCTTCTCGCTTCTCTGTTCGCATTTAAATTAGAGGAAGAGAACCCAAAACCATTGGCATGGTTAATTTTACAACGTTTTATTTATCGCCAATTTATGACTTATGTTGTCATTAAATCTATATTCTCATCGCTTCGAGGAGTAGCGGTAGGGTGGAATAAACTAAAGAGACTGGGGAGTGTTAAACATTCCACGGAACATAAGGAGGCATCATAAAAGAGCAGACTATCTGCTCTTTTTTTCATTGGTTTTAGTTAGTTGAATGTAGAGTTGTAGTATAAAAACTGCTGCTTCTATAATGAGATTCCTATTCATCATTAATGGTGAGACATTATGTTAAGCTAATCCTTTAGTTTCGGATTAAAGTTTTTTTATATTTTTTTAAAATGACGGACACAAAAACGCATATACCTCCGAATTATATATATGGATAACATAAATATGTATATAAAAGGGGAGAAATAAGATGAAAGAAAAAAAGAAATGTTTCAAGAAATCGCTGAGGTGTTAAAGGTATTGGCGCATCCAGTTCGTCTATCTTTAGTAAAAATAATGCTTGCAAAAGGTCCTACTAATGTAACAACAATGTATGGAGATTTACAAATGCCTCAAAGTACAATTAGTCAACATTTATCTAAACTAAAAGCTGCTAAAATGGTTACAGGTACTCGGAAAGGATTAGAAATTTATTATGAGGTAACTGACAATCGCACAAAATCAATATTAGCATGTTTAGTTTAAATGATGATTTCTATTTCAAAATAAAAAGCGCTATTCTTTTCTATGATTTTACAGAGAGAATAGCGTTTTTTATTTTTAAGGAGTATCTTTTTATATGCCTATAGAACGGAGTGAAAGGTTTATGGGTTTAAATGTACCTACTATTACCTTAGGTTCTAATGCGTCTAATAATGAAAAAATTCTCGGTTTAGGGGTGCTTCTTTATAGCTTACGTACAATTGAGATTAGAAAAAGTAGAGCGAGCGTTTAATGAGGCGGAAGTAGTGTTTATATGTGAAACTTTATAGAAATCTCATTTTTCTAATTGTATCTTTTTAGATTGATGGATGTGGGGTCACGTCCATCAATCTAAGAAAACAAGTTAGCTAAAAAATGATGAAAATAAACTTTATAGAAATAAAAAATATGAACGTAGAGGATTAAACAAAGTATATAGTGCTTTTTTAGTCATGTAATCTTTTAATCTGATGATCTTTTCCCCATTCAAACAGATTATCCATTATTTGCATTAAAGATTTTCCATATTCACTTAGTGTGTACTCAACCTTTGGTGGAACTTCTTGATATACGGTACGATAGATAATCCCATCAGCTTCAAGTTGCCGAAGTTGTTGTGTAAGAACCTTTTGTGTAATGTTTGGGATTTCTCGTTTAATTTCATTTGTTCGCATTTTTCCATCCGACAAAATACATAAAATATGAACTTTCCATTTTCCACCGATTACATCGAGTGTTGTTGCAATTGGGCAATTATCATTTTGATTCATATAACACCTCCACAGGTACTTTAAGGTTCCTATAGCACTTTAAAGTACGTACTTTTCAATTATATGTGACTCATTCATACTAATACGTAAAGGGTTGAATAATTTATAAAGGGGATGAAAAAAGATGAAAACACTTGTAATTGTAGCACATCCTGATATTGAAAAATCAAAAATTAATAAAAGATGGATTGAAGAACTTGAGAAATATTCGGATGAAATTACGGTGCATGAATTGTATAAAGTGGCACCGAATTGGGAGTTTGATATTGAAGAAGAGCAAAAGTTATTAGTAGAACATGACAGATATATATTTCAATTTCCGCTTTACTGGTACAGTTCACCACCATTATTAAAAAAATGGTTCGATGATGTATTAACATATGGATTTGCGTACGGATCTAAAGGAGATAAAGTGAAGGGGAAAGAATTTGGTGTGGCTATTTCTATAGGTGGATTAGAAAAAGACTATGAAAATAGTGGAATTACAATGGATGAGTTGACGAAACCATTCCAAGCTACATGCTTATACACAGGTATGGAATTTATACCTTCCTTTTATTTATATGGTGCAGAATATAAACTAAGTGATGAAGAGATTGATAAAAGTGCACCTGAGTATGTGCAATATGTGATGAACAAGAAGTATTCTAATATATAATGGATATTTTATATTCTTTTTATATTCACTAAGTGTAATCTTTAGTAAATTAATAGTTAATCTGGTAAAATAAAAAACCTAACATATATAAAGGGGAGTTTTACTTGAGAACGATGCGACAATTATTACAAAAGAGAGCAATGCAATCACCAAATTTGGAAGCGCTTGTAGGGGGGAAGAAAAGATATTCGTTTCAGCAATATAATGAACGAGTAAATCAGTTTGCACATTATTTGTTATATAATGGTGTGCAAAGAGGAGATCGTATAGGAATACTATGCAAAAATAATCACCCATTTCCAAGCGTTATGATGGCAAGTTTAAAAATTGGAGCGGTATTTATTCCGCTAAATCATCAGCTGACTGTTTATGAATTAGAAACGATTGTAAAAGAAGCGAAATTAAAAGTGTTAGTTATTGATGAAGAATTTAATGAAGTGTTATTAAAGGTTGATGCTGTTAAAGAAATTCCTTATGTAATTCAAACAACAAAAGAAGGCTTTGGTTCATTTGAATTAGAGTTGCAAAAACAGCCAACGACAGAACCGAACGTAGAAGTTCATGAAGAAGACGATGCCATTTACTTGTTTACATCAGGAACGACTGGACAGGCAAAAGCATGTGTAATTGGACATAAAAACTTACATCATTATTTTGCTGAAATTGCGGGACAAAGAGAAATCCCAGCAGGTGAACGCTTTTTATCTGTGCATCCATTGTTTCATATGAGTGGCGTGCTTTCTATTTTAAATTGTATTTATCATGGCGTTACGATGATCTTCTTAGCTGATTCGAATCCTGCTCTTATTTGGGATAAGATTGAAGAAGAGAAAATTACTACGATGCTTGCTTTCCCAGCTGTTTATAGTTACATGCTTGATGAACTAAATAAAAAAGAACGTAACATTTCAACCTTTAAAGTAGCACAAAGCGGTGGTACAAAAGTGCCAGAAACACTCATTCAAAAATATATGGAAAAAGGCATATATATGGTGCAAGGCTATGGTAGTACAGAAGGTTGGGTTGTAACCTCATGGCATCCAATGATGGGAAAAGAAAAGATGTCTTCTGTAGGAAAGACCTTGAAAAATGTAGAGGTGAAAATTGTTCACCCGGAAACAGGACATGAACTAACAACAAATGAAGTTGGAGAGATTCATGTGAAAAGTCCATACATGTTTAAAGGATATTGGAATAATGAAAAGGCAACAAAGAAGGTAGTAAAAGATAACTGGTTTAACATGGGCGATGCTGGCATGATAGATGATGATGGATTCCTGCATATTATGGGAAGATATAAAGACGTTATTATACGCGGTGGTGACAACGTATATCCAGATCAAGTAGAAGATGTTATTCATGAAATACATGGTGTTTTAGAAGTTGCAGTAGTTGGAGTTCCAGATGACTTTTGGGGAGAGGTTCCAAGAGCTTACATTGTGAAGGATGGCGAAACAACATTAACAGAAGAAAGTATTCTTCAGTATTGTAAAGAGAAGTTAGCAAGTTACAAAATTCCAGAAGTGGTATTCTTAGAAGAGTTACCGAAAAATGCTTTAGGAAAAGTGTTGAAGAGGGAATTAAGAGAAAATGTACTTGTAAAATAAAAAACATTAGATAATGAGGAATCCAGTTATGTACAAAGCATAACTGGATTTTTTGTTTATGGTTCTGTTAGTAGATATCATAAAGATTTTAAAAATTTTGTGTTTTTGGTGTAATATTGAAAATAAAGGGATCTAACTAATTTCAGTACAAGGGGGAGAAAAGATGGCTATAAAATTAGAAACTGAGCATTTATGTATAGAACCTTTTACCAATGATGATGTTTTTAGAATTAAAGAATTGGCTAATGACAAGGAATTAGCTAATATTCTTGGGCTTCCGCATCCATATAAACTGGAGTTCGCGCAAGATTGGGTTGATATGCAACCAGAACTTATTAGGAAAGGAATCGAATATCCTTTAGGAATTGTCTCTAAAGAATCAAGAGAAATTGTAGGTACAATTACACTAAGAATTGACAAGGGTAACAATAGAGGTGAACTTGGTTATTGGATTGGTAAGAATTATTGGGGAAAGGGTTTTGCAACTGAGGCTGTAAACAGAATGATTCAATTTGGCTTTATCGAATTAGGTCTAAACAAAATTTGGGCATCTGCCATTTCCAGAAATAGATCGTCGATTAAAGTATTAGAGAAGTCGGGTTTACGTAAAGAAGGCACATTGAGACAAAATAGACGTTTATTAAATACATATGAAGATGTTGATGTTTATGGAATATTAAAGACAGAATACAACGTTTTAAATTACAGATAAGTTTGGTAGTGTGATGACAAAAGGAAATCCTTTAGAACAGGGTTTCCTTTTGTATTTTAATAGAAGCATGTTTATCAAAAACATAATAATTTACTAGATTTTGTATTTTGTGTAAGATAATAAAGAATATTCAAATATTAATCAAGGGAAGAGATGTAAATGAAGCTGCCGCTATTACAGATAGAGACAGAGAGACTCATGATCCGTCCGTTCCAAAATGATGATTATGAAAGTTGGTTAGATGGATTTAATAAGAGGCTGCCATCTCAGTATAAATACGACGATGGTTATCAAGTTATGGCATCATCAACAAAAGAATGGTTCACGGAATGGATTAGAGGATTTGATGAAGCAGCACATCGAGATGAGATGTATGTATTAGGTATTTTTCGTAAAGAAGATGGGGCTAATATTGGAAAGCTAGAGCTAATAAAAATTTTACGTATGGACTATCAATGGGCGATGATGGGATACTCCATACATAATCAATATTGGAGAAATGGATATGGTGTTGAAAGTGTGAAAGCTGCGTTACCGTTATTTTTTAGTAGCCTTGATTTTCATAGAATCGAATTACATATACGTGTTGATAATGAGCCATCGGTTCGTCTTGCGGAAAGAGCAGGCTTTTCATTTGAATGCAAGAGAAAGGCGTTTTCATTAGAGAATGGTAAGTGGATGGATTTTCTTATTTATTTTAAAAATAAGGAGATGAGTATATGAGAGTGGTTATTACGGATAGAAATTGTAGATTGGAGGTGCAGTGGTGAAGTACGATCTTACAGTCATCAAAAACTTATTTGGCCCTTCTAAAAAAATATTAAATGGCTTACCAAAGGCAGTAACGATTGAAGAAATAGAAGAAGATGTTTTGTATAACGTACAAACATATAAAGAAAAGATAAGTAGATTGGAAGAGGTTTGTTCTAATTGGGAGTTAAAAAGAGCGAGTATTGTATTAAACAAAAGGTTTAGTAGTTATAACTCAAGTGTGAAAGTGTTACTTGATGCCGGTTTTTCTTTGTATGCCGCAAAGATAGAAGTATGTAGAGAATTGAATAATGTAGAAAAGCTTGAAAGACAATATACATATCGATCAATAGCAGAAGGAACGTTATCGGAAAAAGAATTTAAATATATTTGGGAACAATGTATGTCGGGTTCAGGGAATCAAACTTCAATTTTAACTATCAATGAACATTTTTATTCAGTGCAAACAGAGTTAGGTACGGGCTGGGAAAAGTCATGTATTGTTTTTTATGATAAAAATGAGCCGATTGGTATGTCCATACCGCATATAGAAACTGGAACAGAAAGTGAAGGACGGTTATTTTATTTTGGGGTAATGCCTTATTATCGGGGGAAAGGAATTGCTTCCCATATGCATTTTCAATCGTTGCATATGTTAAAGGAAATAGGGGCTACTTATTACATTGGAAGCACACATACTTCAAATGAAAAGATGCAGAGGATATTTTGGAGAAATAATTGTTCGTTGAAAACGGAGATAGAGCTGTATTATAAAATCTTTAAAGAAGGTTAGGAGAAAAGAAAATGAAGACTATAAATGTATTTCATTACGACGCATTTACGAATAAACCAAATAAGGGAAATCCAGCAGGTATTGTATTAGAAGCAGATGGATTAACGGAAGAGGAAATGCAAATTATTGCTGAAAAAGTTGGATATAACGAAATAACTTTTGTTCTTTCCACAGAAGTAGGAGATATAAGAATGCGCTATTTTACACCTGGTTTTGAAATGGATTTATGTGGTCATGGGACAGTAGGGACGATATTTGCCTTGCGCGAAAAAGGTTTATTAGAAGAGAAAAGTAACCTTACGATTGAAACGAAGGCTGGGATTTTACCGATACAAATAGGTGTAAATGAAAATGGAGAAACCTTTATTAAAATGAGACAGGCAGCACCTCAGTTTAAAGAATTTACAGGTTCAACAGAAGAATTAGCTCATAGTATCGGTTTAGAAGTAAATGATTTAGATGTAAGTTTACCGATTGTATATGGAAGTACCGGTAATTGGACTGTAATTGTACCGATTAAAAATCTTAATGCATGTGAGAGAATGAAACCTAATAATGCTGCATTTCCATCAGTATTAAAAGAAATACCTAATGCTTCTATTCACCCAATTTGTCTAGAAACTTATGATGAACTAGCACAAATGCACGGCCGTCATTTTTCATCAGCTTACGCTGGGACGATTGAAGATCCAGTGACAGGAACAGCTTCAGGTGTAATGGGAGCGTATTATGTGGAGTATTTAGAGAAAGGTTTTGAACATGAATTGGGTTTAATCGTTGAGCAAGGACAGGAAATAAATAAAGATGGTCGTGTAACTGTTTATGTAACGAAAGGGATAGAAAACGAAAAGTTACAAATAGATATTGCTGGAACAGCGGTGTATGTGAAAGAGTTTGAAGTTTCAATATAAAGTGGAACTTTAATCAGTGGGGTCTTACTGCCCGGTGAATAGCGGGATAAAAAGAAAGCCCGGAATACATCCGGACTTTCATTATCTGTTCAATACTTCAATGTACGAAGCATTTCCAGTTGTTCTTAAAGCGGAGCGGAAATTATTATTTTCTAACGCCTTAGCAACTTGTTGTAACTGCTGTGCATCATCATGATGAATAAGTAAGCTGTCAGCACCGCTTTCCTCTATATGAATGTGTTCGACATTTCCGATTGCATCATGTACAGCTTTTAAAAATTCAGGTTTCATATTGTCCTCCTATATGTATGTAACGTTGTAATTTAGTATTTCCTTATTTATGAAATATAAAAGTAAATGAAAGGAGAAATAAAAATGAATATAAAGCAATTTAATGAACATATAACATCACTATTTGGAGAGCATCTTCATAAATATGGCGATGATGAATATGGTTTTACTTATATAAGTAAAGATGAATTTCACAAAATCGGTTACACAACAAATTTAACGTTAGAAACTATTGAAGAAGCGTATCGAAATGGAGTCGATATGATAGTTACACATCATGCGCCGTGGAGTTTTTTATTTGGTATGGAAGAGGCATGTATTGAGAAATTGAAGCAATATGAAATGAATCATTTTTGGATTCATTTGCCGTTAGATTTTGTAAAGTTTGGCACGTGTACATCGTTATTTAACGAAATTAGGATAGATACAATACTGGAATATTCAACCTATGAGGAAGAAGAACTACCAGGAATAGGAGAATATAAAGAAGCCATTCCTTTTTCAAACTTAGTTGGAAAACTTGAAGAAAAAATGGAAGAGAAAGTGAAGAGCTGGAGAAATCACGATAAACCAGTAAAACGGATTGCAATCTTAACCGGTGCAGGAAATAATACAAATTTGATTGAACGTGCATTAGAAAAAGGATGTGACACGTACATAACAGGTGAAAAAACATTATATACAGTGCAACATGCGAAATTTAAAGGAATTAATTTAATTGTAGGTAGTCATACGTTTACAGAAGTGTTTGGTGTAGAAAGTTTGGCTCATAAATTACAAGACAGAGACCCTGCAATAGAAATTATTAGAGTATATGAAGAGCATTTAGAGTGATAAAATCACGTTATCATAAATGGAATATTGAAGAAAGTCATTGTAATAAAATAAAATTGTTGTTTGTTATATCAGGGCGATTGAAAGGATTTTACTTTTGTTTGTCAAATGATAGTAAAGTTGTCTTTTGAATTAAGGAAATATTCGGAGTTGAAGGGTGAGAGAATGGACATTTCAATAATCACTGCACAACTAGTTAAGGAAAAAGTTATTTCACATTATCCAAATAGCGTAAAAGCATTAAACGGGGGAACGACAAGTACTATATATTTGTTAGATGAACAATACGTTATAAAGTTGAATGAATCGGATGTCATACGTGAAGAAGCTTATTTTCTTCAGTTTTATAAAAAGGACGAATTATTTCCAAAGCTTTTATATAAGGAACCTTTAAATCGCTATATTGTTTACTCATTCCTTGAGGGCACAACTTCTTGCAAACTAGGCCATAAACGGAGTGTTCTTAGTAAACTTGTAAAGGAAGTTATCAATAAGTATGAAGTAGCTACAGAGGTTGATGGCTGGGGATGGAAAGAAAGCCCAGTTCAATCTTGGAATGAATTTTTAACGACAAATGTGATGGAAGCTCATGAAAATGTAAGACGTTACATAAGTGAGGAAGAGTATAGAACGGTTTTTAAGTTAGCAAATAGTCCAAGTAGGGGGACTGGAATAAATCAGCCATTTTTATTGCATGGTGATCTTGGATTTCATAATTTTATATTTCAAGAGAATAAACTGCACGGTGTAATTGATCCTTTACCAGTGTTAGGAGATCCTATATATGATTTAATTTATGCGTTCTGTTCAACCCCGGAAGATTTAACAAAAGAAACAATCGATTATGCGATGAAACAATGTGTATTTCATAAAAAAGACCGTGATTTATATGAAGAAATAGTCATAGGATTATATTTGCGTATAGATACGTGTTTACGGCACCACCCGAAAGATTTAGAAGATTATTTAGCAGCTTGGCGTTATTGGATGGGTGAGGTTGAGGTGACTTTATAGCACAAATATTTTTGGGGAGATAGTGAGATGAATGTTGCAGAAGCGAAAAAGGATTTACTGTAATTCCATTGTCAGTTACAGTTGTTTATTTACTTACTTTTATAAGTTTATTAATTGAAAATAAAAAAGTAGATTATTATCAACAAAAATCAGTTTAATAAAAATATAGGGATAGGGGGAATTATGATGAAAAATTACGTTTGTACAACGTGCGGTGTGCAGTATGCAGCGAGTGTAGAGGAACCGGTGAGTTGTCATATTTGTGATGAAGAGAGGCAATATGTGAATCCGAAAGGGCAGTCTTGGACGACTTTAGAAAATTTGCAAACAGATGATACATATAAAAATGTAATAATCGAAGAGGAAAATGGACTTTATAGTATTACGACAAAACCAGGATTTGCGATCGGTCAAACGGCATTTATAGTGAAAACAGAGTCATATCGTTTACTATGGGACTGTATTACGTATTTAGATGAAACGACAATTGCGAAAATAAAAGAGCTTGGTGGATTAGATGCGATTGCATTGTCTCATCCTCATTATTATTCAACGCAAGTAGAATGGGCAGAGACATTTGATGTACCAATTTATATACACGAAGATGATAAAGAATGGGTGATGCGCCCAAGTAGTCGTATTATTTATTGGTCTGGTGAGTCTTTACAATTAGCGGATGGGATTACTGTACATCGTCTTGGAGGACATTTTAGTGGTGGTTCTGTATTGCATTGGGAAGAAGGTAATGATGGAAAAGGGATTTTGTTAACAGGTGATATTATTCAAGTTGTAGCGGATGAGCGGTGGGTAAGTTTTATGTATAGCTATCCAAACTTAATTCCATTACCAGCGAGAAAAGTGGAAGAAATGGTGAACCGAGTGAAGCCGTTACAGTTTAATCGTTTATACAATGCTTTTCATCGAGTAGTAAAAGAAAATGCAAATGAGGCAGTTGAACGTTCTGCTGAAAGATATATAAAAGCAATAGAAGGAAAGTTGTTTCATACGTAAAAGGAGAGTAGCTTAATGAAAACGTTAGTATGCTTTGGAGATAGTATTACAGCTGATGAAACATTTTTTGATGGAATGCCGAGATTAACACCACGTTTGCAAGAGATGTTTCCGAAGTGGAAAGTAGTGAATGCAGGTGTTCCAGGGGATAATACATTCGATGCGTTAAATAGGATTGAAGAAGATGTAATATCATATAAACCAGATTTCGTAACAGTTTTTCTTGGTACGAATGATGCGGTTTCTTTTTCTCAAGTGTCATTACAAGCATATAAAGAAAACTTAGAGAAGATTGTGAACCATATTTCATCAGATAAAGTACTACTGATTAGTCCTGCACCAGTTGATGAAGAAAAACAGCGTAATAGAACAAATAGAGTGCTTGGTCAGTATGCAGACGTGGTGGAGAAAGTGGCGAGGGAAACAGGAAGTTATTTTCTAAACGTATTCGCTGAAATGATTCAAGAACGGGATTATAAAAGATTTGTAGAAAATGGTGAAAAAGATGGATTACACTTTGGACCAGAAGGCTATGAGTATGTAGCGAGGTTAATTGGTGAAAAGTTAAAAGGAATTTTATAAGGAGCAAAGCACTTAGTGTTTTGCTTTTTCTTGTTTTTTTGCAGTCTATAAACTTATTCACCGCTGTAATTTGCACAGATATTTTGTTTTTTTTATATGCGTAAAAGGTTAGCTCTGTTTTAAAGTAATATAAATTTATTTTTAAAAATTTATATTTCGTAGTTGAAAATCAATAAAGGTGTAACTATAATAGTTACAGTTAGTTTGTTATTTTGAAATATACACATTGAATTACAAGAATGAAAGGAGTTTTTATGTAAATCAAAAAGTTATAAAAATCTATTAATTTTTATAATAAGATAAAAAGCTTTTCGGTTCATACACATTATTAAATATGTTAATTCTAATAGAAAACTAGAGGTGGAAAGATGAAAAATTTTAAAGGTATGTTGATATCATCACTTGCAATTACAACTTTTGCTGGGGTAGGTACGACATTTGTAACAAATACAGTACATGCTGCCAATAACGATTCTAGTAAAATACAATTTCGTTCTAATAAGAGTATAAACACAACAACTAGCTCGAGATTGCCTGTATTATCAATCAATCCTTATGATGAACCTAGATTTTTGAGACAGGGATATCTTGAAGAGGCACCTTTAGGAATTAATGCTCCTTATGCTTGGGGAATTAAAGGAGGAGATGGTCAAGGAGCAACCTTTGTAGATTTGGAAGAAGGCTGGTTATTAAATCATGAAGATTTAGTCGGTCAAAATATTGAATTTATGTCTGGAAAAATGAGTAATGATCTTTCTCACGGTACTTCAGTTCTAGGTGTTGTTTCTGCAGCTGACAATAGGATTGGGAACATTGGGATTGCACCAAAAGCAAAGGCAAAAGTAATTTCAGTGATCCGAGATAATGGGAGAATCGATGTAAGAGATGCTATTTTAAGTGCCGTAGATTCTTTACAGGCTGGAGATGTTTTATTAATAGAAGAATCCTTTAAATATGATGGATATGGAGATGACCCTTTACCAGTAGAAGTATACCCGAGTATATTTAACGCAATTCGTAAAGGTACAGATAAAGGTATTATTATTGTAGAAGCAGCTGGTAATGGTGGGATTGATTTAGATAAATTTAAAGACCGTAATGGTAAACAGATTTTAAATCGAAATAGTCCAGACTTTAAAGATTCAGGAGCTATTATAGTTGGAGCATCTACTGCAAGAGTTCCTCATAAACGTTTAGGTTTCTCTAACTATGGTAGTAGAATTGATGTATATGGTTGGGGAGAGTATGTTGATACATTAGATACATATCAAAATCAAAATAGTAAAGGACAAAAAGTTACAGATCAGAGTATAATGAATCGTTATACTTCTAATTTCCGTGGTACTTCTAGCGCTTCGCCTATAATCGCTGGGGCTGCTGTATCAATTCAAGGGATTGCTAAAGAACATTTAGGTAAGGCATATACACCAAAAGAATTGAGAGCAATTTTAAGTAATCCTAATACAGGCACAAAATCTAATGACCCATCATCTGATAAAATAGGGGTTTTACCAGATTTAAAAGCGATTTTGTCTAACCTTGGTTTTCATAGTGATTTAACTACCAATGATTCTATGGTATTTCCAGATAACGTAGAAAAAAATGAAGGAAAAGAAAATTCAACTTTCGTATTTCCAGGTGAAGAAACAAAAAAAACAGGGGATAAAAATTCAACTGTAACATTCCCAGAAGAAGATTTAAAACAGCAAGAAAAAGAAGAGGGATTAATTGTTTTTCCTGATTAATAAAAAAATACTACCTTCCATTTGGAGGTAGTATTTTTTATTTCTTGTCATTAACAAGCAGGCATGAAATTTGTATTTGTTTATCTTTCATAATGAACTTAACCACAAAGTCGAATGTTTGACTGTTAATTAACTTTTTCGTCTCAATCAATTACATGAATCAATCTAGAAATGCTTGCTGCAATGCTTTCAGTCCATCGCTGTATATACCATGAACCAGATTTATTGCCTCTTCATCACTAACTGCAACAGGAGTGAACGTACCAGACCACTCTACTAACGATGTGTTACTTTCAGTACCTTCTTTAACTTGGATTGTAGATAAATAATTAGTGACCGGGAACGGTGCATTCATGATTGAATACGTGTAGTAGCGTTCCTTATCATTGAATACTTCTAAGCGTTCTATAATTGTTTCACCATCTGGATTAGCTAGATGACGTACACGACCGCCTTCAGTTAATTTACTGCTAGGTATATAAGGTAACCAGTCTGGAAGGGAGTTGAAACCTCCGATTAATTGCCATACTTGTTCAGTTGATCCGAAAATTTCCATAGATATAGTAGTATATGCCATGTTCATTACGCTCCTTTTCATCTCGGTATTTACGGGTAAATAATCAGTAGAGAATAAATCGCCCCACTGATTAAAGTTTCACTTTATAGGTCCATAACTTATAGTGAGAACGAATTTTATCGTGGATTTTTTATTTAATATATAATTATAAATTTAAAACTATATACTTTTAATAATTAAATTATATAATAAATATAGAAACGAAAATTTATGAGCAAGGAAGTTGAAAAATATGACATTAACAATGGGCTTTATTGGATTTGGAAAGTCAGCTAACCGCTATCACTTACCTTATGTAAACACGCGTAATAATATAAAAATAAAAACGATTTTTGTACGTCAAATAAATGAAAAATTAGCGGCTCCATATAAGGAAAAAGGTGTTTACTTCACTACTGATTTGGACGAATTGTTGAATGACAAGGAAATTCAAGTGGTGACGGTCTGTACGCCAGCACATACGCATTACGAATTAGCGAAAAAAGTTATACTTGCTGGAAAATCAGTTATCGTTGAAAAACCATTTTGCGATACAGTGGAACATGCGAAAGAATTATTAGCTTTAGGACGAGAAAAAGGTGTAGTAGTTATGCCTTATCAAAACCGCCGTTTTGATGGTGATTTTTTAGCTGTGAAGCAAGTAATTGAACAAGGGTTCCTTGGTGATATTATTGAGATTGAATCACATATTGATTATTTCCGTCCTGGTTCAATCACTCATGAAGCTCCAAAAGAAGAAGGTTCATTTTACAGTTTAGGTATTCATACGATGGACCGTATGATTTCACTATTCGGCCGTCCAGATACGGTGACATACGATATTCGTAATAATGAAATGGAAGGTGCGGTTGATAACTATTTCGATGTTGGTTTACATTACGGAAATCAGTTGAAGATTAAGCTGAAAACGAACCATGTCGTAGCAAAAGATTATCCACGCTTTATCGTTCATGGAACAAACGGATCATTTATTAAATATGGTGAAGATCAGCAGGAAAATGATTTGAAAGCGGGTGTTATGCCTGAGAGTGCAGGATTTGGTGAAGATTCACCGATGTACTATGGAGTTGCTAAGTATCGTAATGCAAATGGTGACTGGATTGAAAAACAAATTAAAACGCCACTTGGTGATTACGGTCGTTTCTATGATGCCGCGTATGAAACAATTATAAATGGTGCACCAAAACTTGTGAAAGACGAAGAAGCGGTAACGAATATTGAAATCTTAGAAAATGGATTTGCTGCCCCATCACCTTCAGTTTACAAACTTGAGGCTTTACATTTGAATGAATAGAAGAGAGTTTGCAGTATAAAGGAGGTATGGAAATGGCAAGCGGATCAACACAAGTAAAATACCTCGGCATTTATCAAAAGATTAAACAGCAAATTTTAGATGGTGAATATAAAATCAACGAAAAAATTCCGAGTAGCCCCGTCCTTGCTGAAGAATTTGGTGTTTCAGCCCTTACTATTAAGAAAGCGCTGGATCTATTAGTTAGAGATGGCTACATCATCCGCCGGCGCGGAAGTGGAACAGTGGTGCAAGATTGGCGTCAACAGGAAAAGGCACGAATGATTCAAACTTTAACGGGTACGAAAGCTGTATACGGCAGTGAGGTAGAAAGTAAAATTATCGAGTTTGCGATTGTTGGGGCTGATGAAGTAGTTGCTGAGAAATTGGGAGTTTCAATCGGTGATTTCGTCTATAAAATCATTCGCCTCCGCATCATTCACAGCATTCCGACGATTATGGAGCATACATGGATGCCAATTTCGGTTATCCCAGGTGTTGAGGCTTCTGTTTTAGAGGAGTCGATATACTCACATATTCAAAATAAACTTGGTCTTGAAGTAGGGACATCTGTTGTCAGGGTTAAAGGAATTCGCCCACATGATAGGGAAAAGCAGTTTATGAACTTAACAAATCAGGATTTCCTAATGCGAGTTGAACAAGTAGCTTATTTAACGGATGGACGAACTTTTGAATATTCTTATGCAGATCATCTACCCGAAACCTTTGAGTTTGAAACAGTCATTACTGCAAAAAATTATAAAGAGATATAAAAATCGGTTGAGGCAAGTATTGTCTCAACTGCTCCTATTATACGTTAATAGAATGAATCCAAGACTTAACATTTGATTTATAGAACTGTAAAGTTTAAAATTACAGTATAGTTTTTAGAAGTGAGTTGTTATCGTCTGTAAAATGTAGATAAATTAAATATTCTCGAATAAATAATATTGCTTGTATTTGATTCTAAACTGTAATTTTTTTTAATACATTTCAATAACCGATGTTTAAAATGTACGTTTCATAACATTAAAGGAGTGAGTTAAATATGGTAATTCTATATACAACAGCAAGCTGTGCCTCATGCCGAAAAGCGAAAGCATGGCTTGAAGAGCATCAAATTGATTATATTGAAAAAAACATCGTATCAAATTCTATGACAGTTGATGAGCTTAAATCGATTCTTCGTTTAACTGAAGAGGGGGCTACTGAAATTATTTCAACTAGATCCAAAACTTTTCAGGACTTAAATATAAATATTGATGAGCTCTCGCTAAATGAATTTTATACATTAATAATTGAGCATCCACTAATGTTACGACGCCCAATTATGCTGGACGAGAAAAGATTGCAGATTGGTTTTAATGAGGAAGAAATTCGTAAATTTTTACCACGTAGCGTTCGAACGTTTTTGAACATTGAATTGCAAAAATTGGCCAATTAATAAGTAGTATTTTTAGAAAAAGTTTTTTGAAAGGAGGAAGCAGAAGATGATTGAAGTATGTGTTACAGTTAATTATAATGATAGAAATTATCAAACAAATGTTATTGTGAGTAAAGATACGATTTGGACAAAAATTAAACAGTTGGCAGAAGAACAAGTGAAGAAACAGTGGAGTGTTTAATTTTATTTTCAACTTAAAAAGCTAAATGAAGTTATCAGATATAGGTGGGACCGGATAGAATATAAGAGAATTAATTTTTTATGGCAAGAAGTATTCTATATGTTTTAACGTTCTAACCTATCTGTAATATTTATGGCTACAGTTAATATATGAGAAACAATATTTTTGATCGTAGGAGGAAAATCATGAACAGCGACTTTACCTTGGCCATACACAGTTTAACTTATTTAGCTTTACAGCCAGATCGGATGTCAACAAGTAATGCTATTTCAGAAAGTGCAGGTGTACATCCAGTACGCATTCGCAAAGTACTAAGTTTGTTAAAAAAACATAAGTTTATACAATCGAAAGAGGGGACTGGTGGCGGTTTTATTTTCGCTCGCGATTTAGATGAAATTAATCTTTGGCATATTTATCAGATAACCTCTGAAGGTGCTTTGCAGCCGAAGTGTCCAGAATCAAACAATCAGTGTGTTGTAGGTTCGAACATGCGAAAAGTTCTTTTCGCTATTTTCTTAGGTGCTGAAGAGCATCTAGGTGAATACTTAAAGAATTATACAATGAAAGAAGTTGTTGACCTTATCAATCAAGAGCGTTAAGCGGCTTAATTATTATATAGCCGTGAGTTCTTAACACTTAAATGTAATGAAAAATATTACAGTATAATTGTTTTTATATCTTTTTTATTGTCACAAAAAATATTTATAGGAAGGTGAAACGGTATGATGTCAAATAATAATCATGTTTTAAAAGTAGGAGATTGGGTTCGTGGAATATCAAATGAAGGTGAATTAATAGTTGGTTATATTGTATCACTTGATGATGTAGAGGATATAGTTACAGTTAGTATTGTGAAACGTGACGGCCAGTACACAATAAACGAAGCGATTTTACTCTTTAGTAAACACGTTAACAAACTCCCTGAATCAAAGGTAATAAATAAGGAACAAATCCTTTATCTTATAGATCTTGCATTATTAACAGGGGATGAAGAATGGTTTATCGAGCTTTCTTCAAAATTAAACTCGATAAAAGAGCTAGTTAATGAGGGATTTTAAAATTTAAACTTTTGAGGGTGCACACAATCCGCCTTATGGAGAGGACACAATTACTTTTCGCATAAAAGGAAATGATGTAAAAACGATTCATTACAAACATAGAGATATTCCTGATAACGATAATTATGTAAATGAGCTGTCCATATGGGGCAGCTTTTTTGTTTTTTACTCAGTGTATCTTTTTAAAATGTATATGAATTCAATATTAATAATATATATCCTAAAATTTGGTTTTTTTATTTTGGAATTTTTTCTTTTTACCTACATTAATTATTTATTAGAATATCTTTTATGTTTAAAATGAAATTTTTTGATAAAGGGGATATAAGTATCTTTATAATGAGTAACCTAGAAAAACAATGTATTATTGTATTTTTTTACTAACTAATTCAGCTTTAAGCGATAAAAACAATGGCTACATGCTAACTGTAAAATATTATCCATATAAAATTATTGCACTTTAATATTTCTGAAAATATAAAAATATTAATTTTATAAATATACACGTTATAATGAGGGCGTCGAGAGAAATTTTATTATCTCTGGAGAAAATATAAAAAATGCGATTACTAGTAAGAAAGGTGTGTGATTAGAGGCGAAATGTATGTAATGTGCTTCAGTGGCTTGTGTAAGCAATATCATCAGTGCTACCGAAGTTATGAAGGTAATGTATAGAATTGAGAAAGAAATGCCTCGCAAATGAAGAGAGGCCGGTTTATCTAAAATTACTGTTAAAAGTAAAAAAGAGAAACCATTAAAGTAATACACTGTTATTAGAAATGTTGCAACGTATTTATGAAGTCTATTCTATATTGTTCTCTTAAGAGGTCTTTATATAAAGAGCGGATATTACGAGTAAACTTTTTTGTGAACGCTAACAATTATATTAGGACGCTAACTAGCGAATGTTTCAATTTGGATTCATTATGATGAAGGACATACAAAGTGGGGCAACTTGTAAGGAATTCATTTTCCGAAAAGGGAATATTTGTTAGGTGTAAAGAGAGATGCAGGAATAGATACAAGGGGGAGTTATTATATGAACGGGAATACTGCAAAGAAAATAGAAGTTCAAGCTGAAAATACCGCACGAAAAAATGAGCAATATGCAGATCCGAAAAAGTGGCATAAGCAGGATACTACATGGGCACTCAGTCTATTTGGAACTGCAATTGGAGCAGGGGTGCTCTTTTTACCGATTAATGCAGGTTCAGGTGGTTTATTATCTTTACTACTAATTACATTACTTGCATATCCAGTTATGTATTACTCACATAGGGCGCTTGCTAAAATGATATACGCTTCTAATTCTGCTGATGAGGGGATCACAGGTACAATTAGAGAGTATTTCGGAAATAAAGCGAGTATCATTTTTAACATCGTATATTTCGGTTCAATTTATACAATCGTACTAATGTATTCGGTTGCGCTTACAAACACTGCAAGTAGTTTTATCGTGCATCAATTGCACATGCCAGAACCTCCAAGAGCTATTTTATCACTTGTATTAGTTCTTGGTCTTATCGCTATACTGAATTTTGGTCAAGATATTACTGTAAAGGTAATGAGTATGTTAGTGTATCCTTTCATAGTTTCTTTACTTTTTATCGCAATATCTTTAATTCCACAGTGGAATACGTCAATGCTTAGTTTTTCAGCTGTTTCAACTGCTTCAACAGGAACAGGCTATTTTGGAACGATATTGATGATTCTACCAATCATCGTATTCTCATTTAATCATTCACCTATGATTTCATCATTTGTTGTGAAACAGAGAGCTACGTATGGAATCGAAGCCACTGATGCTAAATGTGCGCAAATACAAAAGGTTTGTTATATCATGACATTCGCTGTTGTTATGTTCTTCGTTTGGAGTAGCGCATTGAGCTTGACTCCAGATGATATAAAAATGGCAAAAGAACAAAACTTATCAATTCTTTCATATCTTGCTAATGAGCTTAATTCGCCTGTAATCACTATTGCAGCTCCAATTATTGCTTTTGTGGCTATTACAAAGTCTTTCCTTGGCCATTATATCGGAGCATTTGAAGTAATGCGTGACATGATTATTAAGTTCGGTAAATCACGTGGAAAAGATATTGAAGAAAAAACAATTAAGACAGTAATCCTTACTTTTGTTGTATTATCATGCTGGTTTGTTGCTTATACAAATCCAAGTATTCTTGGACTTATTGATTCTCTAAGCGGTCCATTAGTTGCTGCTATCTTATGTCTATTACCGATGTATGCGATTCAAAAAGTTCCAGTACTAGCTAAATACAAAGGGAAAATGAGTAACGTATTTGTTATTATTGTAGGTGTACTTACTGTCTTAGCAAGTATTAAGTCATTATTCTAATTCACGATTGTTAGTTCTAGTGCAAAATAAAATAAAGCGATTTTGGGACAGGCTTCTCCATTTGGAGAGTTTGTCCCTTTTTAAATGAGTGACAAAAGGTCATCTTTTCCATAGTCTCTTTTCGTACATAAGGTTGCTTTATTGAGTGTAATTTTTTGATGATTATGAACAAGCATTCCTTTGGTTAAATGAATATCCCATATGAAACTTTTAGCGAACCGGTTGCTCAATCAACTGTTTTTTATGTTTGTAAGTAGTATTCGGAAGAAAACTTCTATACGAAATGTTTAGCACTAGAGGACATACATTTTTAATGAGTTAAATATAATTCATAATAGCACCAAGAAGAAATGAATACGCTTTACGGTATTAGTTATATGGAAAGACCGCACGATAGGATTGCATAATTTTAAAAGTAGCAATCTGGCATAAAGTGAGTAAGGGGGACAAAGATATGAGTACTTCAAATTTGAATGAAATAAGTAAACAAATTTTAAAAGAGGAGGAAACACTTCAATTTTCCTCTTTTACAAATGAAGATGCCTTGCAACTAGGTTTATTTATCGTTGAAACAGCAAAGCAAGAGGGGAAATTGATTGCTGTTGATATAACGAAAAATGGTGTGCAATTATTTCATTTCAAGATGACAGGGACAAATGAGGAAAATACGAAATGGATTGAGCGTAAAAAACGAGTCGTTTCCCTGCATGATCGTAGCTCGTATTATATGCAGATACAAAGTGAAATAACTGGGGTCTCCTATAATGAAAAATATCTTTTAGATACTTCAGAATACGCTGCGTTTGGTGGATGTTTTCCTATCAGAATAAAAAACGTAGGGGTTATTGGAATGATAACAGTTTCAGGATTACCACCAGAAGAAGATCACGAATTGGTAATAAGGGCAGTTAAAAATCATTTGAAGCAATAGTAAAAATAAATGTGATGGTTAAGTAAAAGCCAAGAATGAACATATTATTGTTCGTTTTTGGCTTTTTATTATTTTTTCTTATAGTCGGCTAAGAGGGTTCTTTTACAGGTAGCACTTAATTTTGCAATGTTCTTTAAATTGCATCGTTTTGTTCGAGTGAGCGAAATTGCTGTAATTGAAGATGCTCTAAATTAATGTGAAATTTGGTGATTAAAGTAGCTACATTTCATATTTGTGTAAATATGAAACAAGCAGGATACATGAATAGAGAATGGGTAAAATAGTACCGAATGATGATTAGATTTTATGAATGATGTTATAAGGCTTTTTTTAGGAAAACTGAAGGAAGCAGTGTGTTTAGATTTAGAATGACTGGCAATGGGTGCTAGGAAGTTCAATGATTCAAAAATGAACTCATTTAAACGCATACTATCTTCGAGATGTATCATTTTGAAGAATATTAAAACTTAGGAGGAACGGAATTATGACAAAAGATTTCTATACTGCACTGAAAGAAAGACGTACTTACTATGGGATTAATAAAGAGGTACAAGTATCGGATGAAAAAATTAAAGAAATCGTGGAGTTTGCTGTGAAATATACTCCATCCGCTTTCAATTCTCAAACTGCACGATTAGTTGTATTATTTGGTGAAGCTCATGATAAATTATGGGATATTACCACTGAAACATTAAGAAAAGTAGTTGGAGATGGAGACTTTTCAGGAACGCAACAAAAAATGGATTCTTTTAAAGCTGGTTATGGAACAGTATTATTCTTTGAAGATGAGGCTATCGTTAAATCGCTTCAAGAAAAGTTTGCTGCATATGCTGAAAACTTCCCAATTTGGTCACACCAAGCATCAGGTATGCACCAATTAGTCGTGTGGACAGGTTTAGAAGCAGAGGGATTAGGGGCATCATTACAACATTATAATCCATTAATTGACGATGAGGTAAAACAAGAATGGAATGTCCCTGCTAATTGGAAACTAATTGCACAAATGCCATTTGGTAATCCAACAGCTGCACCAGGTGAAAAAGAATTCCAACCACTTGAAGAGCGTGTGAAATTTCATAAGTAATATTCGAATGTAATAAAATAGAAATTTAATCAGTGGTGGTCTTACTGTCCGCAAATAGCAGGGGAAGCTAACTGTATTGTAAAAATAAAACTGTTTATTAATAAAAAAGCTTATTCGTTTTTTTTATTAATCGAGTATGTATGAATAAAAGATTTTAAAACACTATTTTAATCTGTAAGGGAACAAGGTGATCGTTTTGATCACCTTGCTTTATTTCTTACATTTTATTTATTAAAAAACGCTAGCTTTTCATAAATGCTTGAAAAATTAGCGTTTTAATAATAGGTATCTGTAATTTGATTACTTAAAACTATATACGAAAAAGCTTTTATGTTATTCCTCAAGTTCTATCCATTCCTGTGACCATTCTTCTATTCCGCGAATAATAGCTTCTAAAGCAAATCCTTTTTGAGTTAAAGAATATTCTATACGAACTGGTGTCTCAGGAAAGACTTTACGTTCGACAATTCCTTCTAGTTCTAATTCTTTCAATCTTTCTGAAAGTAATCTTCCGCTAACAGGAAGAGAAGATTCAAGTGTACAAAAGCGCTGAGATCCAGAAAAAAGTTGGTAAATAATTAGTGCTGTCCATCGTTGACTAAAAAATTTCATTCCTTTTTCAAAGCGAGGGCATAATGTAGAATCATTCATTTTCCTTCACCTCCTAAAATAAATTATATAACATCTTACTATTAGTAACAAATGTTTTTATAATTAATTACTTGACGTAAATTGATTACGAATGTATACTCACTTACATAAAGTAACTAAGTTGTTTTATGTAACTAAAACTCTTTTCTTTAAATGGCCAAAGTTGTAATGATACATATTGCATATAAGCTGAGAGAAAAAAGAATAGCATCTGTAAAAACACTTACGTTGTGTAAGTTAAACAATAAAAAATATAACAATGGAAGAGAATTTTAGAGATTCTCTATACTAGGAGGTACCTAATGGTTACAACAGATACAATTCATATGTTAGAAGATAAAATTCAATTTATACATCAAGATGGAAAGGATATTTATTTAGTAGGTCCTATCAAATTGCCAATTAATTTATATGGGGAGACTAAAGTTTTTCAATGGTATTCTTGGTTACAATGTAGTGAGGTTACAAATAGTGTAGAAGGAATTATCGAAAAACTCTCATCTATTAATTTAGCTGATATGCAGCAATCTAGTGTACTTGTATATGGTGATTTTGAGAATTCTGAAGATGCCCTAATTCGTATGCATAGTATTTGTCACACCGGTGATATCTTTGGTAGTAAACGTTGTGACTGTGGATTCCAATTAAAGCAGTCTTTACAAATGATTACAGAACATGGTTCAGGTGCTTTATTTTACTTAGCGAATCATGAAGGAAGAGGAATTGGCTTGTTTAGTAAAGCTATGACGTACCTCTTGCAAGAAAATGGGTTAGATACAGTAGAAGCTAATCTGAACCTAGGTTTTGAAGATGATGTTCGAAACTATGATGATACAATTGAAGTATTAAAAGCGCTACGCTCAAAACCTGTAAAACTTATTACAAATAATCCGAAAAAATTAGAAGCGTTACAAAAAGCTGGATTAAATGTTACGAGTCGTGAACCGTTATGGGGTGATGTCTCAGAGTTTAATGAGAAATATTTGCAAACGAAGATTCAGCGTTCTGGACATTTTGAAGGGGGACACTTACATGCTTGAGCATGAATTGTATATGAAGCTAGCACTAGAAAATGCCAAGGCTATGAAGGGACAAACGACTCCAAATCCATTGGTTGGATCTGTAATTGTAAATGATAATCGAATTGTAGGGGTCGGAGCACATATGAAGGCCGGAGAACCACATGCCGAAATACATGCGATACGTATGGCTGGAGAACAGGCACGTGGTGGTACAATTTATGTAACTCTTGAACCTTGTTCTCATCATGGTAGAACAGGGCCTTGTGCTGAAGCAATTGTACAAGCAGGAATTAAGAAGGTAGTAGTTGCTACACTTGATCCCAACCCGCTTGTTTCTGGACGTGGAATTAAAATTCTACAAGATGCAGGTATTGAAGTACTTGTAGGAGTGTGTGAAGAAGAATCTAAAAAAATGAATGAAGTCTTTAATAAATATATTTTGACAAAGCGCCCATTTGTAACGATTAAATCAGGAGTTACATTAGATGGGAAAATCGCTACGTCTTTATCGGATAGTAAGTGGATTACATCTACAGAAGCAAGACAAGAAGTACACCAAATACGAAACGAAAATGCGGCTATTTTAGTAGGAGCGAATACTGTTCAAAAGGATAATCCATCATTGACAACGCGTATTCCAAATGGCCGAAATCCAATTCGAGTAATATTGGACTCGACATTACGCATACCGATGGAAGCTAACGTTGTTACAGATAGAGAAGCTCCTACCTGGATATTTACAACAAGTAATCATGCAGAGGAAAAAAAGAAAGCATTAGAAAATGCAGGAGTTAAAGTATTTGTTACTAGCGGAGAAAAGCATATAAACTTACATGAAATGCTTGATGTTTTAGGACAAAAAGGAGTTTCCTCCCTGCTTATTGAAGGTGGTGGAGAAGTAAATGCTTCGTTTATTGAAAATAAACTAATGGATAAAATTATTTTATATTTCGCACCTAAAATTATTGGAGGTAGATTGGCGCCTAGTTTTGTAGAGGGGACTGGTATTACTAAAATGAAAGATGCAATTGAATTTAAGGATATATCATTTACCCAGATTGGAAAAGATTATAGATTTATTGGCTATCCAGCATATCGGAAAGATGAGCAATAAGGGGAATAAAAACTACTTATATGTTCCGATAAATGGATTGCAGAAAGGAGCGATGAAGAGTGAAGTTTGGATTTGATATCGATGATACACTAATTGATTTAAGGCAGCATGCTTTTCATTTATATAATAAGAAATTAAACAAAAAAGTAGGGTTGGATGTATTCCATTCTTTAAAAACAATTGAAATTCATGAAGCATTTGGCATGACTTCCGAGGAAGGCGGTCATATGTGGAATAGTTTGCTGGATGAGATTTATTATACTTCTTGTTCACCGTTTCCGTATGCTGTAGAGACATTGCAAGAATTAGAAAGACAGGGACATGAAATTTACTATATAACGGCGCGACCTAAAGAGCATGGAGAGCAAACAAAAAAATGGTTAATAGAAAAAGGATTTCCGGTACATGAAGATCGCTTTTTCTATGGAATGAAGGATGAAGAAAAAATACACTTTATACAAGAAATAAAATTAAACTATTTCTTTGATGATAAGCCGGCTGTTTTAGAAACGTTAATAGGAAAACCGATAAATGTATATGCAAAAACTACTTCTTACAATCAATATCTCAATATCCCGCGTATTACAAATTGGATGGAGTTAGGAGATATTATAAAGAAAGATATGTGAGGATTTAAATGGAAAATCAAATAGAGCCAAGAGCATATTGAGTATTACAATTTTAGAGGAAAGACATACGTATTATGTCTTTCCTTATTTTTTAATATTATCGTTTTTATTAGTGTGATGTGCTAGGAGTACTTCTAATAGAGGGGGAATAGAAAAATGAGCAATAAGAAAAATATTTTTAAGCTAGTCTTGTATGGAAGCGTAATTTATATATCATACCAGTGATGGTTTTCCCTGGTGCCACAGTATATGCGGATATTTTGGGTAAGAAGTTCAAGAATTAATGAGATGTGTTCATGATCATGAATTTTTGGAAAACGAAAATTACAATGTTAGGTTATTTTGAATCAGTAGTGGACGATATGCAAAATTACATATTACAAAATAAACATCGTAATTTTTGGATTCTTGGTATAAAATACATTACTTAAACTATATATTAGAATGGAGAAAGTGAATTGGAATTATTAAGAAACAGTAAGATTGGTACAAAACTAAACATATTAATAACTATATCAAGTATTGCATGTATAGTATTATCCCTAATAGGGTTTTGGGGGTTAGAAAGAGGGAAAAGTACTTCCTCTAATATGTATGAGGATAATTTACTGCCAATTGAGTGGATTGGAATTGTAGAATCTAATTTTTATCACGTTAATATGAACTTTATGGAAATAATGTTATCAAAAGATGAAAAAAGAATGAACGAATTAATAAGAGAAATGGATGGGATTCGTAAGGAAAATGATCATCTTTTAAAGCAGTTTGAGGCTAAACTTATTTCTACTAAAGAAAAAGAATTATATAACACGTTTCATGAAACATTTAATGAATTAAGGACTCAAATGAAGAAAGCACAAGAATTAGGGAAGTCTAATAATGAGGAAGCATATGCATATTATCTAAAAGAGATTGAACCTAATATGCAAAAATCAATAAAATCAATTCGTGAATTGATTTTATATAATAGTAATAATGCAGAGCTTTTACAGAAGGAAAATAATAATAGTGCTCAAAATACAATGATAATGTTTGTTAGTATTTCGATTTTAGCAATTTTAATAATTATATTAATTGGATATGTTATTAAATTAACTATCCGAAAACCACTTGCATTACTACAAAATGATATGGAAAAAGTAGCAGCTGGAGATTTAACAACACGTACTCCTTATAAAGCAAATAATGAATTAGGGCATATTGTTCAGTCTTTTAATAGTATGTTAGATAACCTTCAACAATTAATTGCGAATGTTAAGATGACAACACAAGAGGTTATTTTTACTACGGAGAGTGTATTACAAGATACAAATCAAGCGTCTAGTATTTCAAATGAGGTTGTACAGACTGTTTTAGAAGTAAAAACAAAAATAGAAGGACAGGTAACTAGTATTCAGGAGAGCTCATCCTCAATGGAAGAAATTACAACCGGGGTGCAAACTGTAGCTGAATCTTCAGCAGTAGTCGCTGAGGTAGCAGTAACGACTACAGAACGAATAAATATCGGTAGTGAAGTGATAAATCACTCTATTCTTCAAATGAATAGTGTGCATGATGTTGTCGAGGAAACATCAAAAGTAATAAATAAACTTGTTACACGTACACAACAGATTGATACAGCTCTCGCTGCAATTACTAATATTGCCGAACAAACGAATCTTCTTGCCTTAAATGCCGCTATTGAAGCGGCACGTGCTGGAGAGAATGGGAAAGGATTTGCAGTGGTTGCCGCAGAAGTTCGAGACTTGGCTGAGCAATCTAAAGAATCTGCAAAAGAAGTTAATCATTTAATAAAATCCATTCAAAAAGATACCCAAGATACAGTTAATGTCATGCAAAAAGGACAACAAAAGGCAGTAGAAGGAAAAGAAGCTGCTTACAAAGCGAATCAAACCTTCTTGTCTATTATGAGAGATATTGATAAGATTACAGGTCAAATTCAAGAAGTATCCGCAGCGACAGAAGAGATGTCTGCTGGTACAGAAGAAGTAAATGCTTCTCTTTCGCTAGTTTCTGAAACTGCAACGGATGTGAAAAAGGAGACTCTTCAAACTGTAAATTCAATTCAATCACAGGCCGTATCAATTGAACAAATATCAATCCAATCCAACAAAATGAAAGAAAAGGTGGAAGAATTAACGGAATTGGTTTCAAAATTTAATATTACAGAACAAAAAGAATAAGTAAATTGTAAAAGATTAGGTACGGCTATCAGCCTAAAAATAATTGATTTTTTACGATTAAAAAGATTTTAGTAATTAATTCAATCACAAGTGTAATAACATGTATAAAAAACATGAAGACTTAAGAGTCTTCGTGTTTTTTTTATTGAATAATGTCTGAAAAAATATTGATAATTATACGATATTTTGGAATTTATCACAAAATATTCATATATGCAAAATTACATACATTTAATGATTGATAATCACGAGTTAATGTAACTATAATAATTACACTGATAAGTAACTTATTGACGACAATTATAAGTGAAGAAGGAGGGCTTTATTGTATTTTGTATATAAAAAAATAGAGAAGGAGATATGCAAATGAAAAGGTTACTTGTTATAGGCCTAATGTATACAATGTTTTTCCTCATAGGAAATATACACTTACATGCTGATGAACGAATAAATGCAAAAAAAATTACTAGTTTAGAAGAGCCTACTTGGATATTTCAGGCGGGCATAAGTAAGGGGAAATATCATGACCGACAAGATTTAGGATTTATTTTGAAGAGAAATACACCATTAAAGGTAAGACAAACAAATCCTAATTTTAAAGACAAATTAACATTACGTTTATTGTCTAATGACTCAAAAAATGAAAAATCCATACAAGTAGGAAATGAATGGGTTACTATCCAAGGTGATACGTCTTTAGTTCCTTTCATAGATACTCCGTATGGTGAAGAGCACGCTGTACTTGAGTACCAAGTAGGGAATGAAAGTGCTACTAACCCCCTTCCCATTTATAAACAACAAGGAAGTGTATCTCAATTTTTTAGTACATGGGATCAATTTGATGGAGAGTATGCGTTACTTCAAGGGGAGAGTTTTCAATTATTTGTACCTAAAAAAGATAAAGAGTTAGTAAGATCTTTAAAAGATTTTCAATCATTGGATGAGTTAATTGCGTATTATGAAGATATTTTTGTGATGTATGATTCAATTATTGGTTTAGATGGCTCAACGTTTGAAAATAAAAAAAGTCAAAATCGTTATTTCTTAAAAGCAGATATATCTGGTGCTGGCGGTGCCTATTATGGCACAAATTGGACAGCGAATAGTACAGATAGTACAAAGATGTGGTTAGATAAACTAAGTTGGGGAACTTTACATGAAATCGCTCATGGATACCAAGCTGGTTTTGATAATCAAGGAATATTTACAGGAGAAGTTTCTAATAATCTATTTGGTGTTCAATATCAATATAGTAAATACGGCAAAAAAGCAGATCAAGTTGGTTGGTTGTTTAATTTCGGGAAAAAGGAACAGGTAGAACGGAATTTATATAATGCTTTAATGAAAGAAAATAAAAATTATGATGATTTAGATTTACGACAAAAACTTATTCTTTTAACGATGGCGAAACAAAAAGCTGGCGATGAAGCATTTGCAAAAATGTATCAAGGTTATCGAAAACTAGCTAGCAATGCTGCTTTCAAAAAAGGTGACCATTCTTTACCAGATTTAATGAATCAGTATTATAGTGAGAATGGACAAGTTGATTTTACACCTGTTTTTGAAAGATGGGGCTTTAAGCTTAATCATAAACAAATAGAGATGAATAGGGCGAAAGGTTTTCCGGCTGTTACTTCTTTAGCTTATATAGTGCCTGAATCACAATTAGCGAAAGCAAGAGCTATAGTTGATCCTGATATTCCGATAAACTCCAACTTCGAAATAGTTACGAATCAGCAAATTGCTCCACTTGGGCTAAAAGGGAATTTGCATATCCATTTAAATACAAATGAAATAGATACATTAAAAGGAGGAAAAATTAAATTAAAAGAAGGGAATACAGTTATTCAAGAGAAAACAATTGAAACAACAGATATCAATTTACAAGACGTACCAAATGGAGTGTATACGGTTGAAATTTCAGGTGGGAAAACGAATAGTATGTACCATTTCAGTTCGTATTATGCCTATGTAAAAGAAAAAGATAATAGTCTAAAGATTGATATTAACGAAATGAAAGTGAGTAAGTTGGTAAATGAAACGATTCAATTCCTAGGATTAGGAGATGACCAGTTTGCCGTATTAAATACAGACTTAGAGCAAAATCGAGCTATTTTTACGATTACTACTAAAACGCCTCATAGCTATTATGCAGGTGAAAAATATGCATCGATAGAGGTCTTTAATGAAAAAGGTGAAAAAATTTATACGAAGGAAATGGAAGGAACAAATGTAACAATTGTAAAAGATATCATTCCACTAAAAGAGGGATATAGAATTAAAATCTATCATGATGAAATAAAAAAACGATTAACTAGTAAAGCTACTATTATTAATCCTATGAATAAAATGAATGAATTTATAATAACAAAATGGGGATTGAAAAATACTTCTTTGCAAAATAATCCAGAAGAAAATCTTATACAAAGAATTGATGAAGAAATGGAAGCGATTATAGGTAATCAGTTTTTAAAAGAGATACCAATGCAAAAATTAGAAATGAAAAAGAATGTGTGGATGGCAATAAATATGTTATCAGAACCACAAAAAATAACGTATATGAATAAATATAAAGATAGCTTATATAATGAATAATTTTTGAGAAATGAATTGAATCTAAAAAAGTAGCAAACCAATCTATTAACCTATGTATGTAGAGGTATGTAAAAACGATTGGCTATAGTTAAAATTTTTTATCTATGCTTAAAATTCTAAAATACATTTATTTAATTTAATAATACGATTATAAAGGGGTAAAAATATGAATAATTTCGTAAAGGTAGGTTTAACTACAGGAGTGGTGTTATCGGCGATTATGCCTTATGGAGGAGTACATGCGGAAACAGAAGATTTAAAAGTGGAAACAAAGGAAGATACGTTCCGAACAGGTAATTTAACAGCACCTTCTCAAAATTCGGCAGAAAATGTAGCAAAGGATGCACTAAAAGGAAAAACAGAACAAGCATTATCATCAAAGCAAGTTAATACGGAATCCAAAGTTAATTATAATGTTACGCAAAGTCGTAAATCTTATGATGGTACTACATTGGTACGTCTTCAACAAACGTATGAAGGACGTGATGTATACGGATATCAACTAACAGCACATATTAATGATGATGGTGTACTTACGAGCGTTTCGGGAGATAGTGCCCAAAATTTACAACAACAGGAAGATTTGAAACAACCTATTACTCTATCAGAAGAGGATGCAAAGAAACAGCTTTTCAACATCTATGGAAATGATCTCACATTTATCGAAGAACCAGAAATTAAACAAGTGGTATATGTAGATGAAAATACAAATAAAGCTACAAACGCATATCAAATTACTTTTAGTGCATCTACACCTGAATATGTATCCGGTACAGTATTAATTGATGCTTTTGGTGGTAATCTATTAAAAGAACTCGTTCAAAAATTGGGTATACAAGTAGAGAGTAGTATTGTCCAATCTGCGACATCAAATAAATCAACAGATCCTTCAAAATTAACAGGTACAGGAAAAGATGACTTAGGTATTAATCGTACGTTTGGAATTACACAAAGAAGTGATGGAACGTACATGCTTGCAGATTATTCTCGTGGTAAGGGAATTGAAACATATACTGCTAATTATAAAGATTCTAATAATTATAGAAGAAATGTATGGGGTTATCTCGATGATTTAGTAACAAGTAATTCTACAAATTTTACAGATCCTAAAGCAGTTAGTGCCCATTATTTAGCAACGAAAGTATATGATTTTTATCAAGAAAAATATGGCCGTAACAGCTTTGATAATAACGGACAAAAAGTAATTTCTGTCGTTCATGGTTGGAACACAAATGGTACGAATAAAGGAAATCCTAAGCAGTGGTTTAATGCATTTAGTAATGGCGCTATGCTAGTATACGGAGACCCAATTGTTAGAGCATTTGATGTGGCAGGACATGAATTTACACACGCGGTTACAAGAATTGAGTCTGGACTTGAGTACGCAGGAGAAGCTGGTGCAATTAATGAAGCGTTATCTGATATTTTAGGAGTAGCCGTTGAAAAGTATGCCAATAACGGAAAGTTCAATTGGACAATGGGAGAACAATCAGGTCGTATTTTTAGAGATATGAAAAACCCATCATCTATCTCTTCTAGATATCCAGAGGATTATAGGCATTATAATAACTTACCTATTGATGCTGACCACGATCATGGTGGTGTACACACGAACTCTAGCATTATTAATAAAGTAGCTTACTTGATTGCTAGTGGTGGAAGCCATAATGGAGTAAACGTACATGGCATTGGAGAAGATAAAATGTTTGATATTTTCTATTATGCAAATACGGATGAATTAAATATGACTTCTGATTTTAAAGAATTAAAAGAAGCTTGTATTCGTGTAGCAACGAACTTATATGGTAAAGACTCATTAGAAGTACAAGCTGTCCAACAAGCCTTTAAAGCAGCGTATATTTAATATTATTGTGATGAATTACAAACTCTTTCATTTTAATATAGTGATTAATTTGTATTTATAGACAAAAACCTTGTAGAATTTTTCTGCAAGGTTTTTGAATGTTATCCCGCTATTTGCCGGGCGGTAAGACCCCGCTTCAAAATTCAGCTGTTATTTTTTTACTTGTTGTAAAGGATGGAAAGCTTTTAAGGTTGTGGCACGCCTCTTAAGAAAAAGATAAGGCGAAGCGATCTCGCTGTTATTTTCCAACAACAAACATTTGTTATTTGTATTATTTAGTGAAAGTTACCAAACGTTTTTCAAAACTATTTTACCTATTGCTTTATTTGACTCCAAATATTCATGTGCTTGTGCAACTTCATCAAACGTAAAAGATTTAGAATCTAGCAATGGACGAAGTTTTCCTTCTTCTACAATTTGCGTTATTTTCGTTAAGATTTCTCCGCAATCATTACGCTTATCTGTATGTAATATTTTTAATGCCATAAAAGTAACGTGCAGAGAGAGTCCTTTTGCGTGTAAAGGAGAGAGGTCATGGGTTGAACGAGCTGCAATAGTTATGACAGTTCCATTGACCGCAGCAGCTTCAAAAGAATGATCAAGATTCTTGCCGCCTACTGTATCAAATATAACTTCAAATCCGTTTCCGTTCGTATGTTTTTGTACATATTCTTGAACAGATTCTTCTTTATAATTAATAGCTATATCGGCTCCTAAACGATGGGCTATTTCCATTTTGTTTTGCTGAGAAGCTGTTGTAAAAACTTTAGCGCCTGCCCATTTAGCTAGTTGAATGGCTACGTGTCCTACGCCACCAGTAGCTCCATGAATGAGAACATTTTGACCAGGTTTAATATTTGCACGATCAAATAAAGATTCCCAAGCTGTAATTGCAACTAATGGTAGAGCAGCAGCTTCTTCCATTGTTAAATTGTTAGGTTTGTGAGCAATTAATCGTGCATCAGCAAGCATAAATTCTGCAAGTGCACCTCCAGTTTCTTTAAAACCTCCGGCACATCCGTATACTTTATCCCCTGATTTGAATTTCGAAACACCTTCTCCTACTTCAATAACAATACCAGCTACATCGCCGTGTAATATAGCTGGAAACTCAGGAGCGACGGCTGAAACGGCCCCACTACGCATTTTTGTATCGATTGGATTTACACTTGTTGCTTTTACATCGATTAGAACATGACCTGGTAAAAGTTTTGGTTTTGAAACTTTTTCTAATTGAAATACAGATGAATCCCCAAAAGAATGGATAATTTGTGCTTTCATAGTTTATACCTCCTGTTTGTGGTTATAGCATAGCAAAGTACGAAAAATAAGTATAATATTTTGAATTTTGTTAGTGAGAATTTTATATAGAGAAGGGGAAAGTGCATGAAATGAAATAATGTAACGTACTTCTAAAAACTACTGTAAAGCTTTTTGAAGAAAGGGTAGATGTTATTTTTGCAGCATGATTTATTCATTATGTTTATCCCGCTATTTGCCGGGCAGTAAGACCCCGCCTCAAAATTCAGCGAAAGCAAAGAAGTTAGGTGGGAGTTGGGCTGCTCGTAAAAGCCAGATTGGTGAGGGCTAATTAAAGTTTAACTTTATTCGGAGCGACAGGGGATTTAGCGAAACGCAAAATTTACCCTGCTTTATACAAACTATTTAGTAATTAAAATATACCGCAGTCTATTTCGATTATCGGTATTGGCAGAAGGGTAATGTCAGATGTGGAATTTCAAACAAAGGTAGAACAATCCATTGCTATATTTTCTAGAAGATCTACTGATGACGAATCAGGAGTAGAAGGGTTTATTAGCACATTTCGTTATTGTCAATTAAATACAGCGAATGTAGAGGACTATCAAGATTTGTTGAGTCTTGTAAAGAGGCGTGAAACAGAATTAAACATTCCTGAAAACCGCATGTTTTACCTATCTGTTATACCAGAAGTATTTGATGTCATTGCTTTAAATATTAAGGAAAGTGGATTGTGAGCTACAAAAGGATTAAATCGTCTTATTATAGAGAAGCCTTTTGGTTATAATGTAACGTCTGCTCGTGAGTTTAGCGCTAAATTAATTGAATATTTTGATAAAAATGATATTTATTATAACGATCATTATCTTTGAAAATGAATGGTAACTAGGAATACACTTAGAAAAGTATTACGAAATAAATCGTATGTAATTCAAGACATTTTTATTGACGATAATAATTTATGTGGTTAATATATTAGATATAAGATTATTTAATTACTAAAAGTAATCAGATATAAAATGTTTCGTTAAATTCTATAAATAAGTAAGTTGTGGTAGAAATGCTTTGAATTGCCACTATTAATATTGGGGACAATTAAAAAGCGAAAGGTATAAAAAGAATTGGGATTTGATAACTCTTTGTTTTTTTATAAAAACAGGGGCTTCTGTACAATTCATTTTTAGTATATCGACGAGGATTATACAACAAGAGGGGGACTGAACTTGGAATCAATGACCTTTGTTTTATTTGGAGCGACAGGGGACTTAGCGAAACGCAAAATTTACCCAGCACTATATAATTTATATAGAGATCAAAAGCTTCCAAAGCAAATATCCGTTATCGGGCTTGGGAGACGTCAAGTATCTCATGTAGATTTTCAAGAAAGAATAAAAGAATCAATAGAGACGTTTTCCCGTCATAGAGAAGAAGGTACTCCGGAACTGGAAGGTTTTTTAGATAATTTTCGCTATTGTCCATTAGATGTGAGTAAGCCGGAAGACTATGAGAGGTTATTACAAGTCGTTCGTGAAAGGGAAGAAGAATTACATATAAAAGGAAATAGAATGTTTTATCTTTCCGTTGCTCCTGAATTTTTCGAGACCATTGCTTTAAATATTAAGGAAAGCGGACTTGATAAAACGGATGGATGGAAACGTCTGATGATTGAGAAACCATTCGGGCACGACCTTACATCTGCTCGTGAGCTTAACGATAAGCTTAGTCGCACGTTTGAAGAAGACGAGATATACCGTATCGATCATTATTTAGGTAAACCGATGATTCAAAATCTTGAAGCATTAGAATTTGCAAATCCTGTTCTCCAATCAATTTGGAATAAAGAACATATAGCGAATGTACAAATCACAGCGAGTGAAACAGTTGGGGTTGAAGAAAGGGCAGGATATTATGACCAGGCAGGGGCCATTCGAGATATGGTTCAAAATCATATGTTACAAATATTAATGATGACTGCTATGAATCTGCCGGAAAAGGTTAATGCATGTGAAATTCGAGAGGAAAAGCGAAAGGTAATGGAAACGCTTCGTAAAGTGAAAAAAGAAGACGTTCAAAGCCATATCATTCGCGGACAATACGCTGCAGGTGAGATAAAAGGCGGGCAAGTTGTAGCATACAAAGAGGAGCCAGGAGTAAATCCTTCTTCTAACATAGACACATTTGTTGCTGCTCGCCTGTGGATCGATAATCCATTTTGGACTGGCGTTCCCTTCTATATACGAACAGGCAAACGAATGAAAGAAAAGTCTACTCGTATTGTAATCGAATTTAAAAATACGTTAAAACAGCAATATCAAGATAATAATCCAAATGCAGCACCTAACTTATTAATAATTGAAATTAGCCCAGGTGAGAACGTTTCATTACAGTTAAACAGTAAAAATCCATTGAAAAATGGAGAAATTGAACCGATGCGTATTAACTTTACTTGTGAGCAAGCGGATGTGGGAGTACCTGAAGCGTATGAAAGACTCATTCATGATGCTGTGAGTGGAGACGCTACATTCTTTGCACATTGGAGAGAAGTTGAATTGTCATGGGAATGGGTACAACCAATTCTTGAAGCGTTCGAGGAAAACTTATTACCGCTTCATGAATATGAGTCTGGTTCATATGGTCCAGAAGCGTCTAATGAACTGTTACAAGAAAGTGGATTTAAATGGTGGTTAGATCAAGAGACGGAAAAATAAGTACTTTCTTTAATGAAAGCATTTAGGGGGACGATTACTATGACACAAAACATAAATCAATTAGCAGTGAATACACTTCGTACGTTATCGATTGATGCTATTAATGCGGCAAACTCAGGTCATCCAGGTCTTCCGATGGGAGCAGCACCAATGGCTTATGCATTATGGGCGAATCATTTAAATTACAATCCTAATCACCCAGAATGGTTTAACCGTGATCGTTTCGTTTTATCGGCGGGACATGGATCTAGTCTGTTATATAGCCTACTTCATTTAGCTGGATATGACGTTTCAATTGATGACTTGAAAAATTTCAGAAAGTTAAATAGTAAAACACCTGGACATCCTGAGTTTGGGCATACTCCTGGAGTTGAAGCGACTACAGGCCCGTTAGGACAAGGGATTGCTAATGCTGTAGGAATGGCAATGGCAGAAGCTCATTTAGCAGCGAAGTTCAATAAGGATGGTCACTCTATTATAGATCACAATACGTATGCTTTAGTCGGAGATGGTGACTTAATGGAGGGTGTCGCTTATGAAGCGATGTCAATGGCAGGACATATGAAACTTGGCAAGTTAATTGTACTGTATGATTCAAATGAAATTTCACTTGATGGTGAATTAGGCATTGCTTTCTCTGAAGATATTCAGAAAAGGGCAGAATCTGTACATTGGCAATATGTAAGAGTTGAAGATGGAAACGATGTTGATGCGATTACAAAAGCTATTCAATCAGCGAAAGAAAATACGGATCAACCTACTCTTATAGAAATTAGAACCATTATAGGTTATGGAAGTCCAAAAGTTGCTGGAACGAACAAAGCACATGGTAATCCGCTTGGAGTAGAAGAAGCGACAGCGACAAAACAAGTGTATGGTTGGGATTATGAGGAAGATTTCTTTGTACCTGAAGAAGTAAAAGCTCATTTTAATGAACTAAAACAAAAAGGTATTGAAAAAGACAATGACTGGAATGAGCAGTTCAACTTATACAGAGAAGCGAATCCTACACTGGCAGATGAATTAGAAAAAGCGATTACAGGTGAGGTTTTAATTGAAGCAAAAGACATTCTATCTTTTGATACTGAAAAAACGATTTCCACTCGTGTTGCAAGTGGGGAAGCTATTAATCATTATGTGAAATCGATTCCTTCTATTTTCGGTGGAAGTGCGGATCTTTCTCATTCTACGATGACAGATATAAAAGGTGAAGCAGTATATGCAGTAGAATCATATGCTGGACGAAATATATATTTTGGTGTACGTGAACATGCAATGGGCGCTGCAGCGAATGGATTGGCGCTTCATGGAGGAGTAAAACCTTTCGTAAGTACATTCTTTGTATTTAATGATTATCTTCGTCCGTCCATTCGACTGGCTGCACTGCAAAAGTTACCTGTTACTTACGTATTTACACATGATTCGATTGCTGTAGGAGAAGATGGTCCAACGCATGAACCAATTGAACAATTGGCAGCTCTTCGAGCAATTCCTGGTTTAACAGTTATCCGCCCGTCAGATGCAAATGAAACAGCAAGTGCTTGGGCGTATGCTTTACAGCAAACGGATGGTCCAGTCGTTTTAGTACTGAGTCGTCAAAATTTACCGGTGTTTAATGAAACGAAAGCGAACATAGAGAATTTCTCTAAAGGAGCTTACGTATTAACACAAACAAATGAAAATCCGGATGTAATTTTAATTGCGACAGGTTCTGAAGTATCCTTAGCTGCTAGTGCGAAAGCAAAATTAGAAGAAGATCAAGTTTCTGTTCGCATCGTTGCAATGCCGAGCTGGGAGTTATTCGATCGCCAATCGAACGAATATAAAGAATCCGTTCTTCCGTCTTCTATAACGAAACGAGTATCTCTTGAGATGGGTGTATCTCTCGGTTGGGAACGTTATGTAGGACAAGAAGGAAAAGTAATATCAATTGAAACATTTGGAGCTTCAGGTACTGGAGCTGAAGTCATGAATCTATTTGGATTTACGACAGAAAATGTTGTTCAAATTACAAAAAATGTGTTGAATTCTTAAGCTATGACTGTGAATACCTTTCTGTACATACTAACATTTCAGTGCTGAAAGGTATTCCAGATTGTAGTGATATGGATTTTTAATAAAAGATGATTTGAGGAGGAATTATATTATGCAAGTAGGATTAATTGGGTTAGGTAAAATGGGATTAAATTTAGGGAAAAATTTAATGGATCATAAACATGAAGTAGTAGCGTTTGATTTAAATACGAGCGCAGTAGAAGAAATGAAAGAGTACGGGGCAACAGGTACATCTAGTTTAAGTGAACTTGTTCAGTCATTACAATCACTAAGAATTCTTTGGGTAATGGTACCACACGCTGTTGTTGATTCTGTTATTGATGAGGTTACACCACTTTTATCAAAAGGAGATATTTTAATTGAAGCTGGTAATTCACATTATAAAGAGTCTATCCGCCGATATGAGCAATTAAAGAAAGATGGCATTCACTTTATGGATGCAGGAACTTCTGGTGGAATGGAAGGCGCTCGTAATGGTGCTTGTTACATGATCGGAGGAGATCAAGAAGCTTGGGACATCGTTGAACCTATCTTCCGCGATACTGCTGTAGAAAATGGATTCTTATATGCTGGAAAAGCTGGTAGTGGTCACTTCTTAAAAATGGTTCATAACGGAATTGAATACGGTATGATGGCTGCTATTGGTGAAGGATTTGAGATTCTAGAAAAAAGTGAATTTGACTACGATTATGAAAAAGTATCAAGAGTATGGAACAACGGTTCAGTCATTCGTTCTTGGTTAATGGAATTAACAGAAAATGCATTTTCTAAAGATGCAAAACTGGATGAGATTAAGGGTGTTATGCATTCTTCTGGTGAAGGAAAATGGACAGTAGAAACAGCATTAGACCTTCAAACAGCAACTCCTGTTATCGCAATGTCTCTATTAATGCGCTACCGCTCATTAGACAATGATACATTTACAGGAAAAGTTGTAGCAGCTCTGCGCAATGAATTTGGCGGACATGCAGTAGAAAAGAAATAAAGTGAAACTTTAATAAGTAGGGGCTTCATTCCACACAAATCGGGCTTTTACGGGATAAGCATATTAAACATGTAACTCATCAACGTTTAAAAACTGGAGGGAATTAATCATGAAATTTTTTATTGATACTGCAAATCTTGAGGATATAAAAAAAGCATATAAACTTGGAGTTTTAGCTGGTGTTACAACGAATCCTTCTTTAGTAGCAAAAGAGGGCATTAAATTTGAAGACCGTATTGCAGAAATTTGTCAGGCAGTTCCTAAAGTTGAATCTGTTTCGGCAGAAGTAACGCCAGATGCTGTTACAGCTGAAGAGATGATCGCCCAAGCAGAAGAACTGATTAAAATTAACGGTGGCGATGAAAAAGTTACAATTAAACTTCCGATGACGTTAGCAGGATTAGAAGCTTGTCGCTACCTTACTGAAAAAGGTGTGAAAACGAATGTTACACTTATTTTCACGGTGAACCAAGCACTTTTAGCTGCTCGAGCAGGTGCAACGTACGTTTCTCCATTTTTAGGTCGCTTAGATGATATTTCTGAAGATGGTGTACTATTAGTTGCTAAAATTGCTGAATTATTCGATGTTCATCAACTAGATACACAAATTATTGCGGCTTCTGTTAGACATCCAGATCATGTAACTCGTGTAGCGATGGCAGGTGCTCACATTGCAACAATCCCTTATAAAGTAATTGAACAACTTGCTATGCACCCATTAACAGACCAAGGTATTGAGAAATTTGCTGCTGATTGGGCGAAAACGCTTAAATTATAATGTTATGAAAGTGAAGGTGCTTTCCGAAAGTTGTTTTTCATGAGAAGACAAATCCTAAGTAACTTCATCGTTTAAAGTGGATACTGAGTTTGTAGTCTTACTACGTGAAAACAGCAAGAGAAGAAAGTGTCATTCACTTTTAAAAAAGGGAAAATTGATCGCGCGAAGCGTTTATCACAATAACATTATAATTATGGAAGAGAAATCCCCTTATCAGAGAGGTGAGTTAACATGTATCTCTGATAAGGGAGATTCTTTTTGTATAAATTATTATTTTGTGAAGATGATTTGTATATCGATATATAAATTCTTACTCATGAAAGAACTATATAGGTTCTCTTAATTGTATAGCAATTTTGAAAGGGTTTACATAAAGGGGTGGAACTGCGTATGAATATGTACCTTTTAATGATTACATTATTATCAATCGTAATTGTTATTTTAGGGGTATCGTGGTGGAGATGGCATGCATTTATTAGTTTAACGATTGCAAGTTTGTTTTTAGCAATTATGTCTGGGATGCCAATGGATAAAATAGTGAGTGCTTATGAAACGGGAGTCGGCAGTGTTCTCGGGCATTTAGTAGGTATTTTAGTATTAGGTACAATTTTAGGGAAAATGATGGCAGAGTCAGGTGCTGGAATGCAAGTGGCAGAGTTCTTTATTAAATCCTTTGGGATAAAAAACTTACCATGGGCGATGTTAATTGCAGGTTTTATTATTGGAATCCCGGTGTTTTTTGAAGTAGGCATTTTAATATTACTGCCGTTAGTAATTTCAATTCATAAAACAACGAAACAAAATATTTTATTGATAGCATTACCAGCAATTGCTGGGCTATCTGTCGTACACGGCCTTGTTCCTCCGCATCCAGGGGCCATAGTTGCAATTGGTATTTATAAAGCGAACCTTGGGAAGGTACTATTGTATTCACTCATTATTACATTTTTTGCAGCGATTATTGCAGGTCCTATATTCGCTAAATGGATTCACAAACGTGTAATTCCTGAAAATGAGCCAGAATTGATTCGTGTAAATACAAAATCAACGAAATTACCAGGAATAGGAGTTTCATTTTTAGTTATATTGTTACCAGTTATGTTAATGGTTTTAGCTGCAGCGGCTCCGTATGTTCCACTGTCTACTACTTTGATGAAGATTGTCACATTAATCGGTAGTCCTATCATTGCGTTATTGATTGCATGTTTTGCAGCGTTTTATTTTCTTGGATTTCGTCAAGGTATCGATAAAAAGGCTATTAAGAAGGTAACAGAAGATAGCTTATTACCAATCGGTTCAATTGTTGCGATTATTGGTGCTGGTGGCGGATTTAAGCAAATTCTTATCGATAGTGGTGTAGGGAATGCTATTGCTCAAATGTCTGAGCATTTAGCTCTATCTCCAATTGTATTAGCATTTATAGTAGCAGGATTAATTCGAATTGCGACAGGGTCAGCGACAGTCGCTTTAACAACAGCAGCGGGTATCGTTTCGCCAATCGTTGAAAATACGATAGGTGTGAACTTAGAGTTACTCGTTATTGCAACAGGTGCAGGAGCGTTAATGTTTTCTCACGTAAACGATGCTGGGTTCTGGATGGTAAAAGAATACCTAGGCTTAACAGTGAAAGAAACATTTAAAACATGGACAGTATTAGAAACGTTACTTTCATTTATCGCTTTTGGAGGCGTTTTACTACTCGATATGTTTGTTTAAAATAAGGATATTTTTATATGAATTGAGAGAGACAACTTTAGCACATAACGTTATGAATAGATAAAATAAATATATTTTTATGGTTCTTATATGATTAGGACACTGTAGGGATTTTTGTTAGGAGGAAGAGATGGTGAGCTCAAAATATATGATTGGTGTAGATATTGGGACAACTAGTACAAAATCAGTTCTATTTTCTACTGATGGATCTGTTATTGCTAGTCATGGAATTGAATATCCTTTATATTCTCCTACACCTGAAACAGCAGAACAAGACCCAGAAGAAATCTTTCATGCAGTAATAAATACGATTAAAGAAACTGTACGAATAAGTAGTGTACAGCCGAATGATATTCTTTGTGTCTCTTTTAGTTCGGCAATGCATAGTATCATTGCTGTAGATGAAAAGGGAAAGCCGTTAACGAGATGTATCACTTGGGCAGATAATAGAAGTGCAAGCTGGGCGGAGAAAATAAAGAATGATATGAATGGTCATGAAATTTATCTTCGTACTGGGACACCAATTCATCCGATGTCACCACTTTCGAAATTAGTTTGGCTACAGAATGAGCAAGCAGAGTTATTCGCAAAAAGTTATAAATTCATTTCTATTAAAGAATATGTTTTTTACAAGTTATATAAAGAATATGTAATTGATTATTCTATAGCATCAGCGACAGGAATGTTCAATTTAAAATCTTTAAAGTGGGATGAAGAGGCTTTACATGTAGCAGGAATTACAGATGAAAAGCTTTCAAAGCTTGTTCCAACAACGCACAGTTTAACAGGATTAGATGAAGAGTTTGCCAAAGAGATGAATGTACTTGTTTCTACGCCTTTTGTAGTAGGAGCGAGTGATGGAGTACTATCTAATTTAGGTGTAAATGCAATAGATCCTGGCGTTGTGGCTGTTACAATTGGTACAAGCGGTGCGATACGTGCTGTAACAAATCGTCCTGTAACAGATCCAAAAGGTAGAATTTTTTGTTATGCGTTAACTGAAGACCATTGGGTAATCGGTGGACCAGTTAATAACGGCGGTATGATTTTCAGATGGGCTCGTGACCAATTGGGCACTTCAGAGATTGAACTTGCAAAGCGCTTAGGAAAAGATCCATATGAGGTGCTTACTGAAATAGCAGCAAAAGTGAATCCGGGATCTGACGGTTTATTATTTCACCCGTATTTAGCGGGGGAAAGGGCTCCTTTATGGAATGCAAATGCGCGAGGATCTTTCTTTGGACTCGGATTGCATCATAAGAAAGAACATCTGATACGTGCTGTTTTAGAAGGAGTAATTTATAACTTATATACAGTTCTTCTCGCTTTAAAAGAACTAATTGGCGAACCGAAAAAAATTCAAGCGACAGGCGGTTTTGCAAGGTCGGAACTTTGGAGACAGATGATGGCGGATATTTTCCATCAAGACGTATATGTTCCGGAAAGTTTCGAAAGCTCTTGCTTAGGAGCTGCAATCCTCGGTTTATATAGTTTAGGTGAAATAGATACATTATCCGTAGTTTCTGAAATGGTAGGTGCAGATTTTCATCATGAGCCAAACATGGAAAGTGTGGAAAAATATAAAGATTTAACGCCAATCTATATCCGCTTGTCCCGTCAATTGGAAGAAGAATATGAAAGTATAGCAGCGTATCAAAAAAAGTGGGTTTAAAAGCTATTTACCAAGAAAATATGGTAACGTATAAAGAGGTACTCCGATTTTTTAGGATACTCTTTCAACATAAAATATTTTAAAAAGTATGATGAACGAAAAATATAGGGAGAGAGGGTTATGAAAATGAAGGATAACAAAGAGTTTATCGGATATGTTGGGACTTACACGAAAGAAAATAGCGAAGGAATATATAAGTTTATTTTAGACACGGAAGCAAAAAAAATTGGTAATGTAACACTTACTGCTAAGCTGGATAACCCTACATATGTAACGATTAACCGAAATAATGAATATCTCTATTCTGTTGTTAAGGAAGGCGAATCTGGCGGTGTAGCTGCTTATTCCATTGATAGTCATACTGGAGAACTAAAAGCGAAAAATAGACAAGTAGTAGAAGGGGCTTCTCCTTGTCATATTAGTGTTGATAGTGGAAATCATACAGTAGTTACAGCAAATTACCATAAAGGAACGATTGAGTCTTTTGAAATAAATGAAGAAAATGGAACTGTAAATCCTGCTTCATCTATTATGGCACATGAAGGTTCAGGTCCGAATAAAGAAAGACAAGAAAAACCACATGCACATTACGCGGGGTACACTCCTGATGAAAAATATGTAGTGGGCGTTGATTTAGGGATAGATAAAATAATTACGTATGAAGTAAAAGATAGTACATTAATAGAAGTGAATAGCCTGTCTGTGAATCCGGGAAGTGGACCAAGACACATTGCTTTTCATCCAAATGGAAAATACGCTTATGTAATGACGGAGCTTAGTTCAGAGGTTATTGCGCTAACATATAACTCGGAAGAAGGATCCTTTACAGAATTACAGTATATTTCTACTCTTCCAGAACAATTTGATGAAAATAGTCAAGGCAGTGCTATCCATATTTCTTCTGACGGCCGCTTTGTATATGCAGGTAATCGTGGTCATAATAGTATCGCTGTTTATAGCGTAGATCAAAACTCAGGTGAGCTTGCATTTGTGGAACATACATCTACAGAAGGAAATTGGCCAAGAGACTTTGTATTAGATCCTACTGAAAAGTTTCTTGTTGCTACAAATGAAAAGTCACATAATCTTGTGCTATTTTCAAGAGATGAATCTACAGGAAAGTTAACACTTTTACAATCTGATGTTGCTGTGCCAGAGCCTGTTTGTGTGAAGTTTTTAAATGTTTAAGTTGTGTTCGATATAATTTCATATACTCAGAAAACAATAAAAAGCAAAGCGATATCGCTTTGCTTTTTATTGTTTCTTTTTCGGCCTACGTACTAATTCGCCGCCGCAGTTTGGACAAACGTTTTGTCTTTCTTCTGTACATGGTGCGCAAAATGTACATTCATATACACAAATGTATGCTTCAGAATCTTGTTCGAGCGATTGATTGCAAATTTGACAGTTTGTTTTCATTTCTAGTGCCATAATAAGTCTCCTTTTAGTTAGAAAATTTATAATTTAATTATAATTCATTAAATAGAAATAGTCCTTTTCAATTGAAAGGAAATCGAATGATAAAGTTATGAATTGGAACGAAAGATGCCGGTTTATTTTAAAATTGATTATTTATTACAGTTGGAATATTATGAAATAGTCAAAAGACAACAGGGGGTATAGATTTTGACTAATCATAATGATCATTTAAAAGCAAACTGCGAAAAATGCTTCGGTCTATGTTGCGTTGCATTACCGTTCGCAGCATCGGTAGATTTTGCAGTGAATAAAGATGGTGGTAAACCATGTTCTAACTTACAATCAGATTTTAAATGTAGTATACATAAAAATCTTAGAGGAAAAGGTTATAAAGGTTGTACAGTATTTGAGTGTTTCGGTGCTGGGCAGAAGATTTCTCAGGGTACGTTTAAAGGGATTGATTGGCGGAAAGATGCAAAGCATGCAAGAAAAATGTACGATGCTTTTCCGGTTATACATCAACTTCATGAAATGCTTTGGTATTTAAATGAAGCGATTCTTTTAAAGGCAACACAGCCAATTCATAAAGAGCTGGAGACCGCAATTGAGGAGACAGAGCGACTTTCGAATTTAAATCCAGATGAGTTAATGAAAATAAATGTTCCAATGCATAGGGCAGAGGTGAACATTCTTCTTTTAGAAACGAGCGAATTAGTATGGAAGGAAATGAATACTGCACGTAAGAAACGAATCATTCACCGCGGAGCAGATCTTATGGGAGCAAATTTGAAAAAGAAAAATTTACAAGGTGCAAATTTAAGGGGTGCTTACTTAATTGCGGCTAACTTAAATGGAGCAAATTTAAGAGGAGCAGATCTTATCGGAGCAGATTTAAGAGATGCAGATATTCGCGGGGCTGATTTTACAAATAGTATTTTTCTGACGCAAGTTCAAATTAACGCAGCGAAAGGGGATAAGCATACGAAATTACCGAAAATGTTATCCCGTCCATCGCATTGGAGTGCGTAAAGAGTGAGGAGTGTTTAGTGTGGATATATTTCAGTATTTAGAAGAGATGCAAGAGGATGTCTTTTCGTTAGCAGTAGAGCAAATAGAAGCGAAGTATTTTGAAATTTGTAGCATGTTAGCGTCTGCAGAATATGCAGAACGAATTAAAGCAATTGATTTAGAGTCATATAAGAAAAGTATTCGAGTAGGTTTGGATGCAGCTGTAGAAATGGCTACTAATGAAGAATCAAAAGCGATTTATTTTGAGTATGACCTTGATAACGAATGGGATAGTCAGTTTTATATTTGTGAGGAATATATTCCACTTGAAGAAGAGGACGATGATTGGGCATCTGAATGGACATATAATATTGAGGGGCCGGGGTCTGTAGAATTAGCAGATATGTATAATGGAAATGGCTTTGACACAAGTGAAAAAGCAGTCGGTGTAACTTTATATTTAATTGCTAAAACGCTGTGTAGTTTTATAAGTGTACGTAGTGAAGTGCAAAGTAATATACCGATTTGTATTGGTTTTCACGATCAAGATCCAATAATGCGAACAGGCAGAGACTAAGAATCTCTGCCTGCTTTTTATTTCTTTTCAAAAGTAGTAATTAAAACGCTACATATAATAAGAATACCGCCAATAAAAAAGTTACTATTTAATGTCTCATTTAATAAGAGCCAGCCAAGTAATGATCCAACAATAGGTTGGAAGAAGAAAAATAAGGAACCGATGCTTGCGTCTATTAATTCTAATCCTTTATTCCAAAGGAAAAAGGCACCTGCTGTTGAGACAATACCTAAGTATAATACGCCTAATATTACGTACGTATTTACTGTTCCGATAGAGGATGTTTGTAGTTCCCATATCATAAAGGGTGTAATAAAAAAGAGTGAAAAGAATATGGCATACGTTGTAATAACTAAGGATGAGAATTGGATTGAAGCGATCTTTACATAAATAGATAGTAAAGCCCACGTAATAGCGGCTCCAACTAAAATGATTGTTCCAATAAAATAGGAGCCAATTTCAATATCCCACCCGATTACGATAATGACGCCGATTGTCGCTATTATAGTAGATAAAAGTCTACGAGCGGTTAGTTTTTCTTTCAAAATGAGCGCTGCAAATATAACCATAAATGCAGGTGTAGCTGATGTAACTAACGAGCCTGTATGAGCGTCGGATAATTTTGTTCCGATAAATTGGCATGTGATCGAAATGAAATAGCCGATAAATCCAATCCAAGCGAATAGGAGCCAATCTTTTTTGCGAATGGTTACTTTTTTCTTTTGCTTTTTCTCAGCTAGTTTCAAAATGCCATACAAAACAACAAAAGCAATGATAAAGCGTAGCCAAACGAGGGTTAGTGGTGGGATAAAATCGAGTACGTATTTGCTAACAACATACATACCACCCCATATACTTGCTGCTAGTGATAAACATATAGCTCCTAAAATTGTTTGTTTCATGTAAAGTACCTCCGTCTATTTTTAGGGTATTATGAGTTCCCTAAGACGAGGCGTAGTGTATGTGTTATATGATTGCCCGTCTTAGTTTATAGACGGCCTACAGGTTGATCGTTTTCGAATGAAGTGTTGTAGTACATGCGTGCATTCCTCCTCTTTAAGTTATAATGATATTATAACTTAATTTTCTGATTATTGGAGGTTGTTATGAAATATATCGTTATAAAATCACATGTTAGCAATTATCCTAATCCAATTCGCTTAGAAGAGGGGGATGTAGTGAAAATGATAGAGAGTTACGCTGGTCCGGAAAACTGGGAAAACTGGATGTTTTGTCACGAAGAGAAATATGACCGGAAAGGATGGGTTCCGGAGCAAATTATAAAAAAAGATATGAATGGAACAGGAATTATTATAAAACAATATACTGCGAAAGAATTAAATGTGAGTATTGGAGAAAGAGTGATTGGATTAGAAGAATTCAATGGATGGGTTTGGGGCGAAGGAAGAGATGGTGAGAAGGGCTGGGTACCAAAGGAAAACTTACAAAAATATTAATAATAATATTTGATCAATAATTAGGAAACATATTTTTGCTTATGAGTATATTGGTTGTAGGATAAAAAGTAGATTAATAGAGAAAGAGGAGGAGATTATTATAACTACAACCGTTATTTCGCATTTTTACAATGAAGAATATTTATTGCCATGGTGGCTTATGCATCATACGAAACTTTTTGATCATGGTATTTTAATTAATAAAGGTTCAACAGATCGTTCCGTTGAGATTTGTAAAAAATTCGCACCGCATTGGGAAGTGCGAGATTCTGTAAATCCAGAGTTTGATGCATATGCGACAGATCATGAAGTGATGAGGATAGAACAAGAAGTACAAGGATGGAAAATGATTTTAAATACGACTGAGTTTCTTTGCATGCAAGATAAAAATCAGTTTTGGAAATCACTAGATGAATTGGGAGGTAGGATGTATTGGCTAGAAGGGCTTATTATGGTCGATGATCCTAACTATAATTATCCGGAACTTAACTTTGGAATACCTTTAATGAAACAGCGATTTCATGGTTATTTACCAGAGGAGTGGAGACTATGGAGAAGGGGAAGATTTATTCATAATCATGAGCATGGAAGTTATACGGTTGGAAGACATTTATCTGCGCATGAATCGATGATTTATCCACCTCTTGCCTGTATATTATGGTTTGGGTTTAGTCCGTGGAATGATGCGATGAGAAAGAGAAAGTTACAAATTGGTCCGACTCTTTCTGAAGCTAGTAAGCATGGAGGAATGGGTACGCATCATATTGTTACGCCGGAAAGATTAGAAGAATGGTATAAGGAATTAGCGAGAGGAACGAAGGATTTACGTTTTAATGATGCATATCGTTATGTTTTTGTATAAATGATTTCCACCATAAAATTGTTTCTTCTATTCCTGTATTTAGATCGTATGTTGGTTTCCAGTTTACTTCAGTTTTTAAACGTTTTACATTAACCCCGACAAATAAAGGTTCATCTTTAGAGAAAGGGATTGCACCTAGTTTAATTAAATGTTCTTTTCCTATCTTTTTAGCAATGATAGAAGCTAACTCTTTAATTTGTACAGATTGACCAGAAGCGATATTGATGGTGCCTGTAACGCCGTGTTCTAATATTGTTACGAGAGCGTCAGCGACGTCACTCACATGGAGGAAATCTCTCGATTGTTTTCCATGTGTACATAGTGCTTCCTCGTTTTTTAATAAGGAAGTGATAATGTTAGAAACGAGCCGATTACCTTGTTCGTGAGGTCCATACATATGAAAAATGCGGCCCCAACACATGCTGAGGCCTGTTTGTTGTGCATACGTTTCTAGCCAGGAGTGCAGTGCATTTTTACATAAAGAATACGGGGTTTTATAGGAAAGGAGCGGTGAATCTTCAAATAATACGCCGTTAAACCATTCGTATTCTGCGCCAGTACCTGCAACGACAACACGCTTTCCGCCGCATGTTGTAAAGTGTTGAATCAATGAAATACTAGACTTTAGCCAATAGTAATTATTAATAGATACATAGCATGCTGGTGGTACTGCTTCCCAAGCAAGGTGAATGAGATGGCTAGGCTGAACGTCGTAAATGAATTGTTTTACTTCGTCATTGCGGAGCAAGTTTACTTTATGCCAGTGGCAAGGGAGGTGAGAGGGTTTATTTTTATTATACGTGGCGTGCACTTCGTATCCCTTTTGTATAAGTGAATGTACAACATATTTACCTATCCAGCCACTACCACCTGTTACAACAACTTTCTTCATGGCTCAATCACCTCAACTTCTGGAACTGTCACTAAAAATTTACCGCCCCATTCACGAATGAAAGAGCATTCTTTTATAATTTCGTCTTTCAAATTCCAAGGAAGTATGAGAATGTAATCCGGTTTTGTACGTTTAATTTCTGCTGGAGATTTTATTGGAATACGAGTTCCTGGTAAAAGGAGATTTTGTTTGTGAGGATTTTTATCTACTGTATACGCTAAAAATTCTTTACCTATTCCGCAATAATTCAACAGGGTGTTTCCTTTAGCCGGAGCGCCGTAGCCGATGATTTGTTTGTTTAAAGCTTTTGCTTTGATAAAAAACTTTAAAATATTTATTTTCAATTGTTCCACTCGTTTAGAAAAAAGGAGATAGCAATCTAATGTATCGAGTCCGTGATTGACTTCTTTTTGGAGTAAGTTTGTAACGTTGGAATGGATAGTGGATTGGGAACTTAGATGGTTTACAAAAATACGTAATGAACCACCATGTGTTGAAAGCTCTTCTACATCAACAATTTGTAAATGATGATGAGCTAAAATTTTTTGAAGGCTTATAAGTGAGAAGTAGGAGAAGTGTTCATGGTAGATGGTATCAAATTGGTTAAAGGATATAAGGTTTAATAAGTGCGGGAATTCGATTGTTATCGTGCCATCACGTTTTAATAGTGTTTTTAAACCAGCAACAAAATCATGCAAGTTTGGAACATGTGCTAATACGTTATTTGCGACGATTAAATCAGCTTGTGGCAATTTTTTTGCTAAGTCATTACTGAAAAAATTCACATGAGTAGGAATTCCTTTTTTGATAGCAATTTCTGCTACGTTTTTCGCGGGTTCAATTCCCAATGTCTCGATATTTTCTTTTTTAAAGTATTGTAATAAGTACCCATCGTTACTTGCGATTTCAATCACTTTTGAATGTTTCGTTAAGTTGAAACGCTTAATCGCCATTTCTACATATTGTTTAGCGTGTAGTAGCCAACTTGAGGAGTAAGAGCTGAAGTATAAATAGTTATGAAAAATATTTTGCGGGGATTCAAATTCATCTAGCTGTACGAGTAAACAAGAGTGACAAACAAATGTGTGCAGCGGATAAAAAGGTTCCATTTTATATGAGCTTTCAGGAGCTACAAATGAATTAGCGAGAGGGGAAACGCCCAAATCTAAAAAAGTGTTGGTTAGTAATGAGTGGCAAAAACGGCATTTTTTCTGTTCCATTTTATAGCCCCTTTATAAATTTTTGAATGCATCGATTTGTTGTCATGTGAAAGATTCTATATTTTCACCAGATGCATATTTTTTGTACCAATCAACAGTCCAAGCGATAGAATCATCTGTTGATAACTTAGGAGTCCAGCTGAGTTTGTTTACTGCTTTTGTACTATCGAGTGTTAAAACAGGTGATTCATAAGGAGTATTTGTAGAGGAGGAAATGATTGTTAGTGGGTTATTCCATAATTTTATTACAGATTCAATGACATCATGAACGGTTCTGTTAGGTTCATTCATTGGGCCGAAATTCCACGCTTCTGCATATTTAGCATCATTCCAAAGTTTCTCAGCTAAAAGGATATAGCCATGTAGAGGATCTAAAACATGTTGCCACGGACGGACGGCATATTTGTTTCGAATACACAAAGTATGATTGTGCAAATATGCCCGAATGATATCAGGGAATAATCGATCTTCTGCCCAATCACCACCGCCGATGACGTTACCAGCTCTGACTGAGGCGAGTTTCTGGGTATTAGTGCGGAAGAATGATTTTTGATAGGATGTTGCCAATATTTCAGCGCAAGCTTTACTAGCGCTATAAGGGTCGAAACCTCCTAGTCGGTCATTTTCCACGAACGATCGGTCGCCACTACCGTCATTCTCATAACATTTATCGCTTGTCACATTAATAATGGCACGTACGCTTTCGACGGACTTTGCTGCTTCTAGCACGTGAACAGTACCTAAAACATTCGTTTTGAATGTATCGATAGGGTTTTTGTATGAAGCGGTTACGATTGGCTGAGCTGCTAAATGAAATATTATGTCAGGTTTATGCTGCTTCATGGCATGAAATAAAGAATGGTAATCTGTAATATTGCCTTTCATTGTCGTGCACTCTTTTGCTACGTTACCTTGTTCAAAAATGTTAGGAATGGATGGGGGATGAGAAGAAAAGCCTACTACTTCTGCACCTAAAGAACTTAAGAAAAGGGTGAGCCAGGAGCCTTTAAATCCAGTATGTCCCGTAATAAATACTTTTTTCTTATTCCAAAAAGATGATGAAGCCATATTACCAAACCTTCCACGGAGCGTTATTACTTTCCCATAGCTCGACTAATTTATTTTTATCGCGCAATGTATCCATCGGATGCCAAAAACCAGAATGTTGATATGCGGCCAATTCATTTTTATTTACTAACTGAACTAAAGAGTCTGTTTCAAAAACAGACTTATCTCCACTAATGTAATTGAAAACTTCAGGATTTAAAACGAAAAATCCACCATTAACCCATCCGCCATCACCTAATGGTTTTTCTTGAAAAGATGTTACAGACTGTTTATCTAATATGAGAGAACCGAATCTACCAGGAGGTTGTACGGCAGTAACAGTAGCCATTTTTCCATGTTTTTTATGGAATGTAATAAGTTCTTTTATATTTACATTACTTAATCCATCACCATAAGTGAGGCAGAAAGGTTCGTCTCCGACATAATTTTGAATCTTTTTCACTCGGCCACCCGTTTCGGTATTTACACCAGTATCGATTAGTGTAACTTTCCATGGTTCTACACGATGAGAATGGCTAGTAATTGTATTATCGTTTAACTGTATTGTGAAATCAGACATGTGTAAGTTGTAATTTAGAAAGAACTCTTTAATTGCATATCCTTTATAGCCTAAGCAAATAATAAACTCAGTAATTCCGTAATGACTATACAAACTCATAATGTGCCATAGAATGGGTTTTGTTCCAATTTCAATCATAGGTTTCGGTTTTAAATGTGTTTCTTCCCCAATTCTTGTACCGTACCCACCAGCAAGAATAACAGCTTTCATTTTTTCCTCCTAAAATAAAAATTTATTATTTATACAGTATTCATGTTTTATGCAAATGAGATTGTTTTTGATTAAGTGAATGAAAATGTTTGAGGTGATGACGATGCAGAAAATATTACGGTTTGAATTTTGGAAATAATTCTTGATATTCAGGGTTATGACGGAGGTCTTGTGTTAGGTTACTAAGCTCTAAAAAACGTATGTCCAGTACTTCAGGAGATTGACCGTAATGTGTTTGAAGTCCCATTTGAACACCCCTTTTTGAAAGGGTAGGTGTAATTTGTAATTTTCTTGCCTTTGATTGTTCATTCCAAGGGCTAAAATAAAATTTTAAAATAAATGAAGGATAGTCATAAATTATATATCCGTGCCGCGAATGATGTCTACCAGGTAAATATGCACCGTCTAGATGATTGTGAATAAATCTCCAAGCACATCCGAGATTTGGGTTATAAGGGAAGACACCGTGGTATCGCTGTTCTACTAAGGGGATAGAATATCTAGGCTTTGAATAATTATAATTATGATTATCTATCATTAAAATCATTCTAATCGCATACATGTTTTGGCCTAGTGTATGAAGAGATGAAAAAAATTCTTCAGTATTATTACAACAAAAGAATTCAGTAGTATTTAAAACGATTTTCCAACCTGAAACTTCTCTTTCAATTTCCATCACTTCAATATCAGTATTAGTTGGATCAAACTCAAGAAATCTTGAATTTCGTACCTCCCAGTGGGGTGCTAATAGTTTACAAATCTCTACGGAACGATCTGTAGACCCTCTATTAATTAAAATGCCGTGATCGAATATTTTCGTGTGATGCATAAGCCACCATGGAAGTAGGTATTCTTCATTATAAAAATGAGAAATGATTGTCTTTTTCATATTAATTCCCTCCTATACAAGCAATCATTATTAGTAGGATATGCTTTTAAATAAGAAAGGTTAAAAGTGGCAGGCAATGTAGTGATTAGGTAGTAGTTTAGTAATTTTATTGTATAAGTGTAGATTACTCGTATTGAATCATCATAGGAGGAGATTGGAATTTTGTATAAATTGTGAATAATAAACCGTCACGTTTGACTGTACAGTTTATGTGTTGTATGATGTATGTAATATAAACAAGGGGGGAAGATCGTTGGGAAGGTGTATCGAATCGGACAGTTGGCTCTCATGGCTCACGTGTCGAAACGAACGATTGATTATTATACGAATCTAGGTATCTTAAAAGCGGAGCGATCTCAATCTAATTATCGCTATTACGACGAAACAGCATTTGAGACATTACAATTTATTGAGAAGTGCAAAGAAATGCATATGCCGCTTTGTGAGATTAAAGAGAAAATCGAGGAGAAGAAGAAGCTGCTCGGTATCAATGAACACGTTTCGAAACAAGTGAATGAAGTGACAGACCATATTCATCAATTAGAAGTGGAGCTTACTGAGTTAAAGCCGCTTTTAGATGAATTGACTGATTCACAACGTGAAAAAATATCGAAATCTTTATCAGGTCAAACGACAGCTTTAATACAGACACTTGCTCTATTATTATAGAATAAGTGAAATCCGACCTCTTTAATTTTTGTATCGGGCTATGTTTTCTAACAAACAAATAAGAAAACATTATAGTATACAGGAGGTGGACACCTTAGTTTTTTAACTAAGGGGATTCATTGGAAATATTTAATTTAGTCATGGTTGCGATTTTAATCGCATTTACTGGATTTTTCGTAGCAGCAGAGTTTGCGATTGTAAAGATACGTTCAAGTCGTATCGATCAGCTTGTTGCGGAAGGAAAACGCGGTGCTTTAGCAGCGAAAAAGGTAACAACAAATTTAGATGAATATTTATCTGCTTGTCAATTAGGTATTACAGTTACAGCTATGGGATTAGGTTGGTTAGGTGAACCGACAATTGAAAAGTTATTACACCCGTTATTTGAGAAATGGAACTTAAATCCTTCTATTTCATCAGTATTAACATTTGGTCTTGCTTTTATGATTATGACGTATTTACACGTTGTAGTAGGGGAATTAGCTCCGAAAACGATGGCAATTCAAAAGGCTGAAAGGGTAACGTTATTATTGGCAGGTCCATTAATGATGTTCTATAAAGTAATGTATCCATTTATTTGGGTATTGAACGGTTCAGCTCGTGTGATAACTGGTTTATTCGGTTTAAAGCCAGCTTCAGAACATGAAGTAGCTCATACAGAAGAAGAATTACGTCTTATCCTTTCAGATAGCTATGAAAGTGGCGAAATTAATCAAGCTGAATACAAGTATGTAAATAACATTTTTGAATTTGATAATCGTATTGCAAAAGAGATTATGGTACCGCGAACAGAAATCGTTGGTTTCTACCTGGAAGATTCAGTAGAAGAACACATGAAAGTAATCCAAAATGAGCGATACACACGTTATCCGATTTTTGGAGAAGATAAAGATGATATTATCGGTATGGTCAACGTAAAAGATTTCTTTATTCGATATATGACCGAGGATCAAAAAGATTTATCATCTATTCGCTCGTATATGCGTCCGATTATTGAAGTGATGGAAACGACTCCAATTCACGATTTATTACTTCAAATGCAGAAGAAGCGAATTCCGATGGCTGTTTTATATGATGAGTACGGAGGAACAGCCGGAATTGTAACGCTTGAAGATATCTTGGAGGAAATCGTCGGCGAAATTCGTGACGAATATGATGAAGATGAGGCACCGCCAATTCAACATGTGAACGAGCAACATATCATTGTTGATGGAAAAGTGCTTATTTCAGAAGTGAAAGATTTATTTGGATTACACATCGAAGAAGATGATGTGGATACAATCGGTGGATGGATTATGATGCAAAATCATGAAATCGAAGAAGGACAACATGTTGACGCGGAAGGTTATGAATTTAAAGTGTTAGAAAAAGACGCTTACCAAATTAAACGTGTTGAAATTCGTAAGATGGAACAAGAACAAGAAGAAGAGAAAGCAGCAACTGTGTAAGTTGCTGCTTTTCTTCTAAAGTACAAAAAATGAGAACTTAGGAGCGGATATTTTGATTCAAGAAGCCTTACGTGTATATCGATTACAATTGTATGTGATCTTTAGTGGTTTACTACTTATGTGGACGATTACTCCGTTTGGAAAACAAGTGACAGGGTTCGGTATTGGATTAGCAGTAAGCGCCTATTGTCTTTGGTTATTAGCTCGCAGAGTGGAGAAACTCGGAAAAAGTATCGTAATGAAGGAAAAGGCTCCTGGATTAGGAGTTTTAAACCGATTTGCAGCTGCTATTTTAGGGGCTATCATCATGTATGAAATTGAGCATGAGATGGAAATGTGGGCATTCGGTACAGGTATTTTAGGTGGCCACTTTTTAATGATTGCAAATTTAGCGTATGCAAATATGCAGTTAGTGAAAGAAGAAGAGAAGCAAAGGGAACATGCTTCGAAAAACATAGAGCTATGATGAAAGGGACCTAATCGGGTTCCTTTTTTATTTTAGTGATTTGATACAAGTAAACAAATTAACGACAAATATAATACGCTTCTTTTTTACGTTTTTCAATAGTATGAAAAATAATAAAAAAATTTTAAAAAACCCATCGATTTCTAAAGGTTATGTATGTTATTATGACAAAAGACTTTTTGAAAGAGGTGGATACCAATGTTACAAGCGCTACTTATTTTTGTGCTACAAATTATTTACGTTCCAATTTTAACAATCCGTACGATTTTGCTTGTAAAGAATCAAACAAGATCCGCTGCTGGTGTTGGATTGTTAGAAGGAGCTATTTACATTGTCAGTTTAGGTATTGTGTTTCAAGATTTATCAAATTGGATGAACATCGTTGCCTATGTCATTGGCTTTAGTGCGGGACTGTTATTAGGCGGTTATATAGAGAATAAATTAGCAATTGGTTATATTACGTATCAAGTTAGTTTACTAGACCGTTGTAATGAATTAGTAGATGAGTTACGTCACTCTGGATTTGGCGTTACAGTATTTGAAGGCGAAGGTATTAATTCTATACGTTATCGCTTAGATATCGTCGCAAAGCGTTCTAGAGAGAAAGAGCTTTTAGAAATCATTAATGAAATTGCACCGAAAGCGTTTATGTCTTCGTATGAAATTCGCTCGTTTAAGGGTGGATATTTAACGAAGGCGATGAAGAAAAGAGCGTTAATGAAGAAGAAAGATGAACATGCATCGTAAAAAAGAGGAGTAGTGCTGCAGTAAAAGTGCAGTATAAGTCCAAATGTAAAAGGAGGAATCTATTTTGATGTAGATTCCTCTCTTTTTTTATGAAAAATATTGATCTGTTAATTCAAAAAAACTAAATCGTATAATTATTTTTTTTACTCATTCTCAAATTAATGATTAGCCATATAATTTGAAAAAATACCGGTATGATAAACGCAATTAATAAAACGATAAGTGATATTGATTTAATTTCAGGTGTTTGAATAACACCAGCACCATCAACATCTCGTAGCCAAATAATAGCGGCCCATATTCCAAAAACGATAATCCAAAATATGTTACCAATCCACCAAGAAATCCATCGTTTTTTCATGTTAGCACCCCCTACATTTATCTACTGTTAAAAGTATATTTTCGTTCGTTACATTTATAATGAAACAACTTTAAAATCAGTTTTTAACTGTATATCTAACTTGTTTGAAGGTTACCATTTCTCCATCATCATTATCATCTTTCGTTTGGAAAAGTTGAACTTTTGGTTTGTAGTCTGTCCTATGAGCGTGTTCGATATCTTTAATATTAAGCTTGTAGGATTCACCATTTTTTAGTTTTTGTTCCAATACTTTTTTATTAGCAACATAAATAAAAGTTACTTTATTTTCATCAATGCCTTTAGTTTTAATTTCTGATTCATTATCTTTTGCTGTGATCGTTGGTGTTAATAATTCCATACTGCCTTTCCCGCTTTCTAAAGAATTCTCTGCTATAGTTGAACATCCTGATAATATGATTCCAGTGAATAGAAGAACAGCTAATTTCTGTTTCATAACATCCCTCAATTCCATGTGAATTTTGATTTTGGTATTGCTAGATTACTAGTGTGGAGCGTAAATGTTTAGTTAGTACCCTTTTGATTGTACCATAATATGTAAAATAAAACAGGATGTATATCCAATTTAAGGGAGATTGAAAAATTTACTCATTGTTGTAAATTCGTGTGTTTTAGCTTCTATTTCAATCGAAATGTAGACAGGATAAAGAAATTTTTTATAGAAATTTCAATTTTTACATCTTAAAATAATGATAAAGCGTAGATGAATTTATTCACTTCGGAGGTAGTTATTTGAACATTAACGAGAAGGCAATTGAAATGTTTGAACAAAATAAATATGAGGAAGCAATGGAACTGTTTCAACAAGCAGTACATGAATCTAGAGACGTACAATCTCTCAATAATCTTGCTTGGATGTACTTCTATGAGGAAGAGAATGATGATAAAGCTCTTGAATTAATAAGAGAAGTTGTTAAGTTGAATCCTTCTTCATACTTTCCTTATAACATCTTAGGGGACATTTACATGAAACAAGAAAAATGGACAGAAGCGAAAGAAGTATTACAAAAATCTATTTCGATTCAACCATCCGATGAAGCATATCACAATCTAGCTGTAGCTCATTATAATCTTGGAGAGCTGGAAAAAGCTTCGGAATTTTTTTTACGAGTTGCAGGGGATTCGGACTATATCATGTATAGCTATGTAAAATGTTTAATTGATTTAGAACGAACGACAGAAGCAAAAGAGAAGTTAGATACTTTTAACAGGGAATCTGATAATTTTTTAGGGGAAATTAATGTAGCAGATTTATATGTTGAATTGAATTGCTATAAAGAAGCAATTGAATGGTTCGAAAAGGGATATAAAGAATGCTGGAAAAGTCCTAATTGGATTGGTAGATTTGTGTATGCTCTATATAAAACGAATAATTTCTCCCGTATAAATGAAGTTATACGGGAATCTATCGAAGCGAAAACAGCAGAAATAGAAGATGTTCAGAGTGAAGAAGTAGAAGAAAACTGGACAGAAAATGATAAGAAAGAGTTAATTAAGGAATATACAGAAGAGAATAATTGTTATAAAACAATGGTAGAACGTATCAAATCTGGATACGTTCCAGGATTAGAGTTTGAAACTGATTATATAGGGGCTTGCTATTTATTTCGTTGTAAAAGACATAATCACCTTGAATATGAAAAATAAAAAGATTCGACTGTCACATATGATGGTCGAATCTTTTTCGTTATAGGTCGCTTGTATTACATAGGTGTATATCCTCTTTAGAGGCCACTTTTTTTATATTCAAAATATGTAGTGAAATAAAACCAATAAGTCCTATTCCGCCAAAAATAAGCCATGGTGTATACATTCCGCTTAAGTTGGATGTAAAAGATGTACCGGTATAATTACCAATGATAAAACCAAATGCGAGTGATAGTTGATAAAATCCGAAGAAAGTGGCTGTATATGATTCATTACTGTAATTTGCAATAGCGATATCAGCGTTAGGTAATACGAGTGTTTCACCGATTGTAAATAAAATTACACAAATAAAGAACCAATATGGGTGTTGAAATAAAGGAATGAGTAAAAAGGAAATACTCATTAATAAAACACCGTATTTAATAATCGAAAGTGTGTTGTATTTGTGGAATAATTTTCGGAATAATACCATAAATATGACGCCTGTTATCGCATTTATCGTAATAACGAGTGTAGCAAGTTGATTGCTATTACTAATGTTTTTCATATGAAGTGGAAGTGCGACAGTAAGCTGAGTAAACATAATATAGAAGAAAATCATGATAAAGGAAAACAGAAGGAAAGATTTGTTTTGTAAGATGACCTGTATTCCTAATGTAATAGACGTGTTTTCAGTAGTGACTTGGAAGTGATTTTTAAGTAAGTAAAAAATAAAAGCAAATAACAGCATAAGAGATCCTGTTAGAGAGAAAGCGTAGAGTGGATCGAGTAAGAGTAAGAATCCTCCTGCAATTGGTCCGATTATTGCACCGCAATTAAAGCTAAGGTTTAAATATGTAAATAAATTTTTTCTCAAATGAGCTGGCTGTGAGCCAAATATAGCGCGAGCGGCAGGTTCGTAAAATGCAGTTCCGAAGCCAATAAGTGCAGAAAAAATAGAAATTGTATAGAAATCAGAGCATATTCCTAAAGCGATAAATCCGACTCCTCTTAAAAATAATCCGGCTATCATCATAATGATATAGCCTATTTTGTCAGCAATTAACCCTGAGAATAATGGGATAACTCGTGATGTAATTGTCATAATCGTCAACACTGTTCCTACTTGGACAGCAGAAAAATGAAGAAAGGTTAATAGATAAATAGCTAAAAATGCGTATACTGCAAAATACCCAAAAGACATAAAAAATGAAGAAATAAGCATGAAACGTATCGGTGTTGAGAAACTTTTCATAGAAATCCTCCTAATTATGTAACCAGTAAAATTATTTGATGGTTAACTACTTTATATTATAATTATACATAAAGTCAGAAAAAAGTAAATTTTAAGAAGAAGGTGGATTGAATTGAATCAAAACGCTCCAAATGAACTAGAATATATTCGGGAATTTTTAAATACATGGAGAATACCAAACGATACGAGAGAGCCAATTGATTTGCTGCAAACAAAAGAAGATATAAAGCTCTTTATGAAAGAATATTTTGATGAAGAGTTTCCATTTCATACGATAGAGGAATTAAGAGGTTTTCGAGAAGAGATTCGGATGACAATTGAAGGCGAAGAATCATTGCAAAAATGGTTAGAGAAATACCCATTTCATGTACATATAAAGGATGATATGAAAGGTATTACATATGAACCAGTATATGAAGAGAATGTGTATACAAAAGTGTTAAGCATTGTGTTAATGTCAATTCAAGAAAATGTGTGGGGAAGGTTAAAAGCATGTCCAGATTGTCGCTGGGTATTTTATGATCATTCGCGAAATGGAAGTAAAAGATGGTGCGGTATGTATGCTGGAGAAGAAGGAGGAAGAGCATGCGGTACGATTGCGAAAGTGAAAAACTACAGGGCGAAGAGAAAAGGGCGATCTGGTTATGATATGTAAGTAATATTAGAGAAAGAAAAATGGATGGGGGAATGAATAATATGAAAGGCACACAAATGCTAGCTACAAATAAAAAGTGTTGGGATACAGTTGCACCTTATTTCTTTCAAGTGGATTGTTTACCTAAATATGGTCCGTATACGGCGTCTGAAGATGAGATTCGTTTGTTCGATTCAATCAGAAAGAAAAAGGTTCTTGATATTGGCTGTGGAAGTGGGCATTCGTTGCAATATATGGCGGAACAAGGGGCAGAGGAATTATGGGGGCTTGATCTTTCGAGTACACAAATTGAAATAGCGAATAAGACGTTAAAGGATTGGAATCCAAAGTTAGTATGCGGAGCAATGGAAGAAGAAGGAGATATTCCGAAAGGATATTTTGATATTGTATATTCCATTTATGCATTAGGTTGGACTTCAGATTTAAGAAAAACGTTGGAACTGATTTATTCATATGTAAAGCCAGGGGGAAGTTTTATTTTTAGTTGGGAGCACCCAGTATATTCAAACTTACAGTATGGTACGGAAGAAGTTGCTATAAAGTCTTCTTATCATGAGGAAACGCCCATTACGTTTGAAACTTTTAAAGGAGAAAATGTACAAGCGACATTACATAAGAGAAAAATAAGTACATACATAAATGAGTTAAATAGAGCGGGATTTAAAATTGAGAGAATAGAAGAGCCTGAACCATCGAGCTCGCTTGATGGAGAACTAGCTGAGCCGTCTACGAAATATTATTCTTTATATAAAGCTAGGATGGTGCCAACTACTTTTATTATTAAGGCGAGGAAGTAAATTGTTTTATAAAAAGAAGCCTATCATTTCAAATAGATGAAATGATAGGCTTCTTTATTTTAAAAAAATGAGGTCAAAGGTGTACTTTTCTTATAAAAATGCATTTCATATAAAAGGTGTAATATTTTCAAGGGGATGCCAATGGTAGGAATGAGACAGTATCTGTTAGATTGCTATTAAATGGAACGCAACTAACAGGGAGTTTTATACAAAACGTAACGACATCAACTGTAGTAATCGAACCAGCCATTTCAAATACACTTCTTGTGAATGTGACGAGTGCCAATTCAACATTAATATTACAAAATGGCCCGTTAGGTGTAGGGCATGTGACTACTATAGCAGGTGCGATTACAGCAAGCTTAAATATAGTGAGAATTTTATAAAGAATATAAAAAACACAAGGAAAGTCTTTGTAAGACACACCTTGTGTTTTTTAATATTAAATAAACATTTTCTTCATCTTTTCGGTTGGAAAATATGCTGAAAGAAGTATTTGTGATGTAAGTTATCTACAACTTTATTTGCTTGATATGTGCGTTGTTTTTCAATTCGGAGTCTTTGCTCCATCATTTTTATTGCGTGATCAGATAAACGTAACATAATACATTCTCCTTTTCTATAAATATAGGTGACTATTTGATATCGATCCCATATTTATAATTAAGGAGGCAAAATGTGTAACATAGGCAAAAAGCACCTTCCTCTCCCATTACGCTTACGAGGTTAGCTGTCGGACTCGGGAAGTGAGAGTTTCCCTACTTAAAAAAGATTCGCCCCAAGTAGCATAGCTACAAAAATGGTTCCCCCGCTCCAAAATTTGGACTCAGCAAAAGGTTTTATAAAGTAAAAAATAACATAAAGGAGCGAACAAGTCAAATTATTTTGTGTATTCTGTCTTTTTTAATTGCGTAAGAATCATACCGTCAGGAAGTATTGTATCTGATACTGTAATGAATCCGTGTTTTTTATATAAAGTAATAGCAGGGGTATTCGCTTTACCTGTTTGTACAATGTATGTCATTGAAGAGGGAAACATGTTAAATATATAAATTAGGAGTTTCGTTGCGATTCCTTTTTGAAAAAAAATCGGGCGATACAACTAGCCTGTGGATATCGATTAGTTTTTCTTCTTGTACAAAAGAAATAAAACCGACAAGTTTATTTTCAGAAAAATATCCATAGAATGTTTCAACGCAATTTTGAATATCGTTTACAGTATCATATAAACGAGGTATGGCAGTACTATTTAAGTAGCCTGCTTCAACTTTATAAGCTGGAATTTGAACCTGTAAAATGGATGTTGCTACTTCAAAAGAAGTGGAATTTAACTTAAGAATCATAGATAATGAAGCCTCCTTTAAATATGGTATATGAATATAATTGCTTTATGGGTGAGTTTGACAATATTTTTCTTTTTTGCATATAATATATGTATCTCCATATGTAAAATAGTAGTAAATATATTTCTATAGTGAAATATGGTTAGCAATGATAAATACATATGTTTGTATTAAATCATACAAACTATAATAGAAATGGAGGACTAAAAATGGGGTGGATTATCACATTAATAGTTGGTGCTATTATAGGTGCAATTGCTAGTTCTATAACAGGTAAAAATTTCCCAGGTGGTATGTTCGGAAATATTATCGCAGGTTTATTAGGTGCTTCGTTAGGTGGTAGATTATTTGGCTCCTTTGGGCCATCATTTGGTGGGATTCACGTCGTGCCAGCATTATTAGGTGCAATCGTGTTAATTTTTATTGTATCATTTGTAGTGAAAGCTGCAAAGAAATAGATATATAGATTATGATGAAGAGCCCTGAATAAGGGCTTTTCATCATTCGAAGAGGTGGTTTCATTGGAGAAAATAAATATAAGAAAAAGAGATAAGTTAAGAAAGTTTTTTAGAGAACAAAATTATTTGGCGGTATTACTTGGATTTGCGTTATTGTTCATTAATATTTTATTGCTAACAAAAATATCATTTGTTTTTACACCGTTTATCGTATTTTTAAAAACAATTTTCTTCCCAGTACTATTAGCAGGCGTACTATTCTATATTTTACATCCATTCGTTTCGCTTTTAGAAAAGAAAGGTGTTTCAAGAATCGTATCGATAGCTTCCATATATTTAATCGTACTAGGATTATTTGTATTTTTAGTTGTAACGGTTATCCCTATTATTAAAGATCAAATTGATGCATTAATTGATAACTTACCGTATTTTGGCCATGAGATTGAACAAGCAGCACGTAGATTCGGGGAAAGTAATTTACTCGGTAAAATTCAAGAGAATTTAAATATTAATGTTGCGAATATGGTAAAAGAATACACAGTTGATTTTACAAAGTCATTATCATCAGTAACTGGGAATGTAACTGGATTTTTGAGTACTGTTACAGAGGTTGTTTTAACATTTGTAATGGTTCCATTTATATTGTTCTATCTTTTAAAAGATGGTGAGCAATTGCCGAATCACTTTTTAAAGTTTATTTCAGAGCAAAGACAACCAGCAGCAATGAGAATACTAGATGATATGCATTATGCGATTAGCTCGTATATTAGAGGTCAAATTATCGTGAGCTTATTTATCGGTATTATGTTATTAATCGGTTACCTTATTATCGGTATTAAATATGCTGTACTGCTTGCTATTTTAGCGATGATTGTAAATATCGTTCCGTACGTAGGACCAATTATCGCCATTACACCAGCGTTAATTATCGCATTTATCGACTCGCCAGCAATGGTGTTAAAAGTAATCATCGTTATGATGGTTGTACAATTAGCAGAAGGTAAATTTATTTCTCCGCAAGTCATGGGTAAAAAGTTAGATATTCACCCGATTACTATCATTTTTATCATTTTAACTGCCGGAAACTTATTCGGGATTATGGGGATTATTTTAGCGCTTTTTTATTAACAATTCATTTGCATATTGGCGCGCCCATTGATCCGCTTCTAATATAGCATCTAGTGAAGGATCTTTTACGTTATGATGAGCTTCAACTGTTTTGTAAATTGTTTTTTCAATATCGAAAAAGGCAATTTCATTTTTTAAGAATAGTGCATTCGCAAGTTCATTTGCTGCATTTAATACAGCGGGAGTAGTACCACCGATTTTGCCACATTCATATGCGTATTGTAGACAAGGGAACTTCTCTAAATCTGGTTTTTCAAAATGTAAACTACCGATTTCTAATAAATTTAATTTTTCATAGGAAGAAGGTAGCCGAGTAGGATAGTGAAACGCATATTGAATCGGCATTCTCATATCAGGAGCACCGAGCTGTGCCATAACTGATCCATCAATAAATTCTACTAAAGAATGAATGATACTTTCTTTATGAATCATTACATCAATTTTTTCATATGGAATATCAAATAGCCATCTCGCTTCCATTACTTCGAACCCTTTATTCATTAATGTGGCAGAATCAATCGTTAGTTTTGCGCCCATTAACCAGTTTGGGTGCTTTAAAGCATCTTTTGCTTGTAATGTTTGCATTTCATCACGTGTTTTATCACGGAATGCACCGCCAGAAGCTGTAACGATTAATTTCTCAATTTCTTTATTATTTTCTCCGTTTAAACATTGGAAAATAGCTGAATGTTCGCTATCTACTGGAATTAAGCGACATCCGTTTTGTTTCGCTAGTTCAGTTACGATATGTCCAGCTGCAACTAACGTTTCTTTATTAGCGATGGCAATATCTTTCTTCGCCTTTAATGCTTCAATCGTTGGAAGTAGTCCGGAAACTCCGACAACAGAACTTAATACAAGATTTGAATCAGGGTGAGTAGCTACCGCAATTAAGCCATCAGTTCCGTATGTGATTTTTGTATTCGCTGAAATACGCGTACGAAGCGTGTCTGCTAAGTCTTTTGTTGCAACGCTTACAATACGAGGTTGAAACGTTTTGATTTGTTGCTCAAGAAGATCGATATTATAATTTGCGGTTAAACCGACGATTTTGAAATGTTCAGGATGAGCTGAAACGACATCTAATGCAGATGTGCCGATGGATCCTGTGGAACCTAAAATGGATATATATTTTACCATGAAAAAACCTCCAAAGTTGTTTCGAATATTTCTGCAAACCTATATAATATTAGACAATTGAAGTGGAAATTCCTGCTATATAAAATAGAAAATTCGGGTTTGTTTGGAAGTGAAATGTGATAAACTGTAAAAAATAACGAAAAAGCAATGAAAGAGAAGAGTACATATTCGAAACTTTTCAGAGAGCTGATATGTGGTGAGAATCAGTAAGGGATGAATATGGAATGGACTCTGGAGCTTCTAACTGAAATGAGTAGGTAAAGACGGTTACTTCACGTTATTGAAGTATGAAGTGAGCTAATGATAGCTAATTAAGGTGGTACCGCGGGAGTCTCTCGTCCTTTTTAAGGATGAGGGGCTCTTTTTATTTTGCGAAAGGAGGAGTTAGTGTGAGTGAAAAAATAATGTTAACAGGAATTAAGCCGACAGGTTATCCGCATTTAGGGAATTATATTGGTGCGATTAAACCTGCATTACAAATGTCAAAGAATAATGAAGGAAAAGCATTGTACTTTATAGCTGATTATCATGCATTAAATGCTGTGCATGATTCAGAAAAGTTCAGCAGTTATACGAAAGAGGTAGCAGCTACTTGGTTATCGCTTGGACTTGGGGAAGATGTTGTTTTTTATCGGCAAACAGAAGTACCAGAAATTCTAGAATTAGCTTGGATTTTAGCTTGCCTAACTCCGAAAGGTCTTATGAACCGTGCTCATGCGTATAAAGCGAAGGTGGAGCAAAATAAAGAAGCGGGGTTAGAGGTCGATGCAGGAGTGAATATGGGGTTATATACGTATCCGATTTTAATGGCAGCTGACATATTATTATTTCAAGCTACCCATGTACCAGTTGGAAAAGACCAAATTCAGCATATTGAAATCGCGCGTGATATTGCGACGTATTTTAATCATACATTTGGCACGACATTTACACTTCCGGAGTATGTCATACAAGAAGAAGGAGCTATTTTACCTGGTCTTGACGGAAGGAAGATGAGTAAAAGTTACGGAAATGTAATCCCATTATTTGCAGAGCAAGAAAAACTACGAAAGTTAATATTTAAAATCAAAACAGATTCTTCACTTCCAAATGAACCGAAAGAACTAGAAACCTTATTTACAATTTATAAAGAATTTGCGACAGAAGACGAAATACAGTCATTACGTGAAAAATATGAGACTGGAATCGGATGGGGCGATGTAAAAAAAGAGTTGTTTCGCGTTGTAGATCGAGAGTTAGCTGGACCTCGTGAAAAGTACGCAATGTATATGAATGAGCCGGATTTATTATATGAAGCATTAGAAAACGGTGCTGAGAAGGCACGCGCTATTGCAAAGGTAAATTTAGCGGAAATTAAAAAACGGATTGGATTTGAGAGGGAACGTTAAGCGTTCCCTTATTTTTTTTGATAATCTGTAATAATCCTCTCAATAACAGGGGGAAGATTATTAGGTAATTCATCAAGTGAAAAGAAGCGTAGTTCTTTTGATTCACTTTGATCGCATACAAATTCACCATAAAATTCTCGGCAAATATAAACAACGAGTACACCGTGTACTTGATCGCCGTTTGGATAGATTTGAAAGAAATCAGGCCCTGAGTATGTACGGAATAGTTCTGGATTTTTAATGATAAGTCCAGTTTCTTCATATACTTCTCGTTTTAAAGCTTCTTCTAACGTTTCGTTATATTCTAATGCGCCTCCAATAATGCCCCAGCGTTTAAAATCTGTACGGAGCTGCAGCAATACTTCATCTTTTTCATTTAATATAATGGCGTGTGATCCTATTAAAATAAGTGGATGATTTCCTACTAGATTTCTCATATCTTCAATATAACCCATGTCATTGCTCCTTGTATTTAATAATAGTTAGGAAGTTCTTTTAACATTCTTTCTGTTTTACGTGCTGTAAAGGCTAAGTTATGGTCATCTTTCGTTCTGAAAAATAATGTGCGTAAAAAGGTTTTAATATTGGCACATAAAATACAATACTCATTAAGCGAAAGGCGTTTTCTAATTTGAGGAAGCCTTTTTATTTTTTTATGAATAATAGAAATTAACTCGTTTTGAGGAAAATCATGATACAGCATTGCTAGTAATGGAGTAACAATGCGTTCATCTTCGTTATTATGAAAAAGGTCAGATGGAATAAAGATTTTATTTAATAAACAATGAATTAATTCTTCGTACCATTCAAAAGTTGTATACGTATTATGAACAATTTCAGTAAAGGCATCAGATACGTGAGCAAGACAATGAGCCCATCCTTTATTTTCGATATAGCCCCGAAAATCCGTTTCTAAGTTTGTGTATGTAATGAGTTTGTTTTTTATTTCTTCGATATCCTCCTCTGTACAAAAGTAGTGCGAATTAGCAAATTGGAGTATTAACGCAATTAACGAAATAGTGTAAGAACGTGTGAAAACCCCATCTGAATGTGGGGAGTAAATGTCACAATATAAATACTCATCACTTAAACAAGTTTGCAGAAGTAATTTCAGCTGATCATCCATAAGGAATTCATGATGAATGAAATGCGCAAAACATTTATATATAAGTTGGTAACGAACGTAGCTATCAGTCGTTCCGATATACTGAAGCATGTTCAAAGTTAACTCATTTACGTCTATATGCTGTAGTTGCGTATAGTCATTTTGTTGTATAAGCTCTAACTGTTGTTGCAATGCTGTAATATCCACTGGAGAACCTCCTCCGCACTTTAAAGATGCGATCTTTTCTAGTATTCTATATATTCAAGGACAATCCTGCTCATGCAAGGAGAACGATTAGAAATTCGAGTATGATATAGATGAGGGAAGAATATGACGACGATAGAACAGTTAGAAAAATATTTTAAAATAAGAAGAAATGCTTCTTCTATTATGATAAAAGAAAATAATGCAGAGATTTTTACAGAAGAGCAATTAGAGGAAATGATGCAATATTGCGTTGCTGAAGCTAAAAAAGATGGATTAGAAAAACTACATTTTGAAATCTCTTCAAAAAGTCCAAATTATGATGTGTATAAAAAATGTTTTGAAACGTATTCATTTGAATATGTTACGGAAAACATGATTGTATTTAAAGATATATATGAAGTAGAAGATGCAGAAAGTGAAATTGATTTTAAGCTTATTGAAGAAGTTGGAGAAGAGGCTTTTTATTCACTGTGGAATGAAGCGACGGGAGAACCAGTCGCTCATGATCAATTTGTGCATATGATGCTACAAGAAATTGGTGAGCAATGGAAAGAACATTGCTTAACAGCGAGTGTCGATGAAGAGCCGATAGGAATTGTAATCCCGCATATTGAAAGAGGTACGTTAGAAGAAGGGAAACTTATGTACTTCGCAGTTACTCCAAATATGCGTAATAAGGGATATGAAGCGGCATTATTTGCAGCTGCGATGTTTGTCTTAAAGGAAATAGGTGCATCTTATTATATTGGTGAGACAAATATACAAAATGAATGGATGAAGGATGTTTTTGAAAAGAATGGATGTCAGCTGCTTAGTTCAACTGAGAGATATGTGAGAAAGTTTTAGGAGGATGAATGATGTATACTCTCGAACTCGTATAGCGGGAGGGGACTATATATGTTAAAGCAATCCATGCATTCATTCGTGTTATTGTATCCAAATGTATTGTTAGAAGGCTGGAATGTTGAAAAAGTTTCAGAACGTTATGAAGGTGAAAAGTGGGGAACTTTTTGGTTTCAGGTTGTTACTCCAACTGGGATGTTTCGAGTAAAGGAATTTTTTCTCGATATAATGGAACCAGTATTTCCGGATAGCTGTATTTCTCAAGCAAAAGGAGATTGTTTTCAATATAAAGGGCTTGTGTATTGGAAAGGTATAAATTATAAAGGAAAAGAAAGTTACGTTACATCTATATGGAAAACACAAGTTGAAATTTCTATTGATCGTGGGTATGTAAACAAAGATGAAATGGAAAGATTTCTATTCGGGTTACAACCAGTAAATATGGAGTTTGCGAAAATGATATTACATACACCATTTCACCTATTGAGCTTTCAAGCAAAAAGAGATGGAATTGGTGAGATAGGAAGATGTAGAGAGTGGAATGCTCCAGATGACGTATCCTATGTAAATTTGTTAATTCATGAAAAACTAAATTGGAAACTTGAATCGGTCGGTTTCGGAAATGACGAAACGCAGTATGTATACTGGGACGAAGTTAATAAACTATATGCACTTTGGGTTTGTAGACATAAAAACAAAGCGTATTATCCTATTTCTTCATGGACAATGAACTATGGCCCAAAACAAATTATAAACGGGTTAGAGTTTTATCCGCACCCTAATCGCGGAACAGTTGTATACGAAGATTTAGGTAATGAACAAATCGCATACGTATTTCGCGGTAATCCTTGTACAAATTTTGAACAAGTAAAAGAACTTTTCGCCTGTTTGTAAGATAAAAAGAAAAATGAGAACGACAAAGTAGATATTTGTATAATACAATAGAGTGAGATTCGATTATATGAGAAAGCGTTGGTGAAAGAATGGGACAGCAAAGAAATTGGTTACAAGCAACTGTAGAAAGAAATAAAGATAATACGTTACAAATAAAGTGGGAAAATAATATAGAAGAAGTTCGTATTTATTGGAGTACTTCACCAGATCATATTGAAGAAAATGGAGAATTACTTGCAACAGTAAATGGGGAATTATCATATACAATTGAAAACCCCAGTGAAAATGAACGTCCATATTTTAGATTAGTAGGAAGTAATGGACAAGCAGTAACAGTAGCCGAGCGTAGATTGCCATTACAAGGTGCGTTTAACTTCCGTGATATGGGAGGATATGAAACGACTGAAGGCCGTAAAGTAAAATGGGGCAAATTATACCGCTCTGAAGAATTAGCAGGGCTAACTGAATGGGATATTGCCTATTTACAAAAGTCTGGTTTAAAGTTAATTTGCGATTACCGTACAGACTTTGAAGTGAAGCATAAGCCGAATCCAGAAATTACAGGTGCTCGTCAAGTGTGCTTACCAGTTATGCAAGACTTAGCGAAAGACTTAAATATAAATGAGTTTTTCCAAGTTGGTGACCTTTCTATGTTAGGAAAACCAGGTGAGTATCTTGTGAAAATGAATCAAGATTTCGTAAGTGGTAATGAAGCATTCGTGAGCTTCTTAAACTTAGCGCAAAACCCGGAAAACTTACCGTTAGTAAACCACTGTACAGCTGGAAAAGATCGTACTGGATTTGGTTCAGCATTATTACTACTTTTACTAGGTGTACCAGAAAAAACAGTAATGGAAGACTACTTACTAAGTAACGGATTCCGTGAAAAGCTAAATGAAAAAATGATGGCCTTTTTAGGTGCGAAATTACAAAACGATGAGAGCAGAGCGATATTAGGTGCAATGTTTGAAGCACGTGCTGAATACTTGCAAGCTGCGATTGGTGAAATTCAAAAGCAATACGGATCAGTTGAAGCATACGCTGAAAAAGCTCTTGGCTTTACGAAAGAGTCGTTAGAGGAAATGAAAGAGTTATTGCTAGAAGATTAATAATGAGAAGGAGGCTGAGCGGATTAGCCTCCTTTTACTATTGTTGCTATAATTTTGTTAATGAGGATGTTGTGCACCGAGGAGAAAATGGATGAAAAGAGCTTAAGAATCGGGGGATAAAATGATTCATACACGTGTAAAAGCAGAGGGGATAAGAGAAAAGCTGGCAACAATACTAAGTCAAGAGTATAAGGAACTAGCTATTCAAGATTTAAAGGTGATTGGAACGGGAGTGCAAAATATTGTTTTTCAAGGAGATTCAGAAAAGGGGTCTTTGGCATTTCGAGTACCGTGGGAAAGAGAAGTGGAAAATATAAATGAAGACTTATTTAACAGTCGGATTTCGTTGCAAAAGGAAGCGGAGCTGTCTAAGTATTGTCATTCAAAAGGTATTCCAGTACCAAGGATACACGGATTGCATCTTTCAACCGAACTTGATTTTTTAATTTCGGATTGTGTGTATGCTGATCATATGCCAATTTCCGCATGCAAAATAGGGGAGTTAGTGAGCAATCTTCATAGTATGCCAATTGATGGTTTGTATTACAAACAAAATATTAGAGAGCCCATTAGTAAGTATATAGCAGAACGAATTGTGAAACGGATAGAAGGGTTTAATACAATCACGAACTGCAAAATTAATCTTCCGGATACAAAAACAATTGAATATATTCTTAGTACAGCAGATCATGTAAAATGTTTATTACATATGGACATTCGACCAGCCAATTTAATCGGATATAATGGAGAAGTTAAAGCAATAGTTGATTGGGATAATGCTTTAATTGGTCATCCATTGCTGGAGCTTATGAGAATAGCTGAAACAAATGAGGTTAGTTGGGATGAATTTAAAGATGGATATAAGAATGATAGTATCTTTAATGTTACTCCTCATATTGTTAGTTTATTTTATAGACTAGATACAGCAGTCATGCTAGCAAACTTATTTATAGCACATTTGAAAATAAAAGATAAAGGTGTATTCTATAAAGAGCGGGTTAAAGCGCTTCATCACGACATATATAAAAACTTATAAGCAATGAGAACGAAGCTTTTAAAATAGGAATTGAGGAGAACATCATGAAATACAAATTTATATTATTCGACGTAGACGATACATTATTAGATTTCCCTGAAACAGAAAGACACGCATTACATAATGCGTTTGTACAGTTTGGTATGCCTACAGGGTATAATGATTATCTTGCAAGTTATAAAGAGATTAGTAATGGATTATGGAGAGATCTAGAAAATAAAATGATTACGCTAAGTGAATTAGCAGTAGATCGATTTAGACAATTATTTGCCCTTCATAATATAAAAGTAGATGCACAGCAATTTAGTGATGTATATCTTGAAAACTTAGGAAAAGAGGTACATCTTATAGAAGGCGCAGTACAATTATGTGAAAATCTTCAAGATTGCAAGTTAGGTATTATTACGAATGGATATACGAAGGTGCAACAATCAAGAATCGGAAATTCGCCTTTATGTAATTTCTTTGATCACATTATTATTTCTGAAGAAGTTGGTCATCAAAAACCAGCGCGTGAGATTTTTGATTATGCATTTGAGAAATTTGGAATTACGGATAAATCAAGTGTACTAATGGTCGGAGATTCGCTAACTTCTGATATGAAAGGCGGAGAAGACTTCGGCATTGATACGTGTTGGTATAATCCGAGTTTGAAAGAGAATAAGACGAGTGTTAATCCGACTTATGAAGTGGAGAGTCTGCTACAAATTTTAGAAATTGTAGAAGTGGCTGAAGAAAAGGTAGTTTCATTTTAATTGTGCTGATATTTGTCGAAAAATCGATATATTTGAAAAATCGTTGATATATTGTAAGTTGTGATAGATATATTTGAAAAATCGCTCATATAAATTCATATACTAAGATATAGAACAAAAAATAGCGCTACTATACAAGATCATTCACGTGTTATAATGCGTGAATTAAATATGCGTATATAAATAGTCTCTCAGAGTGATGCGATGTCATGTATGATTAGTGTAACAACTAGAGGTGAATAAAGGATGTTAACGTTTTTATTTGAGTTAGATAAGAGTATCCCGCAGAAGGATGAGCCACGGTATGATGCTTATTCAAAGGGCTTTATCGAAGGAGATGTAACGATTTGCGCGAGTGACAGCGTATTTTTTCAAAAATCATGTATGAAGGTTGCAGAGCTGGGCATTTATTTAGGTCAGTGGATGGAACAAGTTCAACATGGGCAGAACGTGCCTATGAAATATGAAACGGCTGACCGTGAAGAGGTAATTCTTGGTTTCTTCTATGAAGAGGATCATAATCAATGGAATGTTTTTTCCAGCTGGCAAGAATTTGAACTTCAAGAGCGTATAGCTACTACAACATTAATAGAGAGTGTTCAACGCTATTTGTATGAGCTAAATAAAGAACTGCGCATGATAGAATATCCTGTGACGTTTGATCAGTACTTAAGAGGAGAGCGAATGATGCAGCTCTCTTACAAACGACCGTGTGATAGCAAAGCAGATACGACACCGATAGAGGTTTATAATGGAAGTGAGCAAGTAGGCGTAGTAAGGGGCTATTATAAAAATACGCTGATGAGAGTGCTGGATTTCATTCCAAAAATTGGTGGTAATATTATTTATGAAATAAAGGATAGTAAGGACAATATTCGCGTCATTGCAAAGGATGTAAGTAGGCAGCGCCAAAGAAGGATTTTAGTAACGTACAAAGATAATCATGATGCAGAGCATGAAATACTTGTATGTGACGGAAAGTTATTGGATGCAAATTTCTTATTTACCTTTACATATAAGGCAGAAGAATATGTTGTTCATAAAACTTCATTTGGAATGGGAAAGTTATTACGAAAGGGCTATGTAATTGCAGATTGGAATATTCGTCTTGAGGAAGATATGTATTACATTGAGATGAATGTATATGATGAAGATTACATGCAGGATCAATACTTGCTATTAGGCGTATTTCATGCGGTTTTATATGGATAATCAATGAGAAATACCGTCATTCTTCTTGGAAAGAATGACGGTATTTTTTTATGTGATTCTTGTGACTGGACGTCTTTAATCAATCCTCAAAAATAAAAATCTCATCAATCGTACTATGTAATGCCTTCGCTATATCGTGAGCAAGTTGTAAGGAAGGGTTGTATTTACCTTTTTCGAGATGACTAATTGTTTCACGTCGCACACCAACGCTCTTCGCTAAATCTTCTTGTGTCATGTTCAATTTGGCACGGTATTCTTTTATTCTCGTTACGAACGCCATGGTGCATCTTCCATTTCATCAATTGGTTTATCGAAAAAGAACATAGAAAAGCCGAATGTAAGAATGAGTGTGCCGAAAATAAGAGCGATATCAATCTCTTGTAGCGTAGGGTTTGGAAATAACATTTCAATAAACATAATGATTGTGGTAGTTAGTAACGTAACGATAAATGCATTGCGACACGATTTATTGACAATTTGTTCAAACAGTTCATCGTGTTGAACTGTTCTATACGATGTGAAAAAGGAGAAGAAACAGAACATAGTAAACAATCCTTTTTCATAAAAAAATCCGAAGAAACCGAGAAATCCTAAATATTTTATCCAAGTTGTTTTCATGATAGGTCCTCCTTATGTTGTTAGAAATAAGTCACGTTATGTTATAAATATATCGCAATTGGATAGGAATGGTAATAATAGTTTTCCAGTTTGCTTCATAATAATAGTAAAAAGAGGAAATATGCTGCGAAATAAAGAGGATAATATTGTAAAATGGTTGTAAGGAGGGGGAGGAAGAAATGCTAACTTGGATCATGATCGTTGTATTACTTGTAGTGATTACTGTCATTGCGACGGTGTTAATTGGGCGGAATGGTGATGCAAATTATAGCAAAGCGACAAAGGGGAATATTAAACGCTTAACAATGATTTATATTATACTAGCTGTCGTTTTAGTTGTTGGATTAGGGGTGTATATTTATTTTAAAGGTTAAATAAACTGAAAAATGTAAAAATATTAAAATAGAACTATGCTATAATATCAATATAGTTATTTGGTAATTAAGGAAAGGATTGGATGGAATGATTGAAATTACGAATGTGTCAAAAAGTTATAATGGGTCTACCTATGCAGTAAAAGACTTAAGTTTATCTGTACCTAGCGGCGAAATCTTTGGATTTTTAGGACCGAATGGTGCGGGTAAATCAACGACAATTAAGATGATTACTGGCATTCACGGGGTGGACAAAGGGACTATTACGATTAACGGAAAAAATATTATGGAAGAGCCGATGGAAGCGAAGAAGACGTTTGGTTATGTACCAGATAGTCCAGATATGTTTTTACGATTAAAAGGAATTGAATATTTAAACTTTATGGCCGATATGTATGAAGTGCCGAAAGAAGTACGACAAGAACGAATAGAGTCTTTAGCGAAGAAGTTTGATCTTTATAATGCTTTATCTGATCAAATTCAAAGTTATTCGCACGGTATGAGACAAAAAATCGTTATTATTGGTGTGCTCGTACATGAGCCAGATGTATGGATTTTAGATGAACCATTAACTGGGCTTGATCCGAAATCTGCATATATTTTAAAAGAAATGATGAGAGAGCATGCGGATAAAGGAAAGATTGTATTTTTCTCTACACACGTATTAGAAGTAGCGGAAAAAATATGTGACCGGGTTGCTATTATTAATAAGGGGAATTTACAGTTTAAAGGAAATTTAGATGAAATGAGAGATCATTTTAAATCCAATGAATCACTTGAAAAAATGTTCTTGGAGATGACGGGCAATGAGTAAAATTTGGACGTTAACGAAGGTATTATTGAAATTAAATTATGCAGATTTTATAACAGATAAGAAGAAGCGATGGGCGTATGTATTTTCATTTGCAGCTATTTTATTTGTCGGCTTTTTACTGTTTGGTTCTATCACGCATGCAATGTATGAGGGAATGATACATTTAGGGCAAGATCCAGGAATGATTATCGCAATGGGACTTGCGATTGCGAGTATATGGGTATTTTTAATGAGTATTACGAACATTTTAACTGTATTTTACTACAGCAATGACATTGAAATGTTATTACCATTACCATTAAAACCAGCGCAAATTATTTCAGCCAAATTTTTAACAGTATTAATTACACAATACGTAATGAGTTCATTTATTTTATTACCGATCTTTATTACGTACGGTTTAAAAAGTGGCGCATTTATTACATATTACATATATATGATTTTCATTTACTTACTCTTCCCAATTGTGCCGTTAGTACTAGCTTCGTTACTGATGACAGTTATTATGAGGTATACAAATATAGCGAAAAATAAAGACCGAGGAAATATATTTATTGGAATCGTAAGTATACTATTTATTGTAGGAATTAACGTATTTTTGCAGTGGAAAAATAAAAGTTCGTTTTCTGAAGATGCAATTGCGGATTACCTTGCAAACAACCAGTCTTCTCTTTTAGTACAAATGACAAACTATTTTCCAACTACATATTTTGGAGCAGTGGCATTAGTAGAAAATGCAAATTGGAAGGGACCTTTATATGTAATAATCTTTGCAGTTATTTCATTTGTCTTCTTTGTGTTGTTTTATTACATAGCAGAGCGTACATATTTAAAAGGGGTTATTGGACTTTCGACGAGTACAGCAAAGAAACAAGTTATTTCGGCGGAAGGTTTACAGAAATCAACAGTACAAAGTTCGCATTTAAAAGCGTATGTGAAAAAAGAATTTAAAACGTTATTCCGTACACCACAATTTTTCTTAAATTGCATTGTACAAACTTTCGTTATGCCAATTATGTTGTTCTTTATTTTATTTGTGCAAGATGGAAATTTAAAGTTTATTACAGAGTATATTAACAATCCAGAGACAACGGGATTTGCAATTGGTGTTGGCCTTTGTGCATCGTTATTTTTAATGGGTAGTAACGTCATTGCAACAACGTCATTTTCGCGAGATGGAAGCTCTTGGTTTGTGAATCGTTATTTACCAGTAAAGGCTTCGGATATCTTTTTTGCGAAAGCAATCACTGCTTGGTTAATTAATGTGATCATTTTAGCAGTATTCGGTATTACGATGGCAGTTGTAGCTGGGATTTCTCCAGTCTTTATGATACTGTGGTTTTTACTAAGTGCGAACGGGTTGTTATTAATTAATTTAATCGGAACACGCTGGGACGCACAAACTGCAGATATTCATTGGGATACAGAGCAGAAATTATTTAAAAGTCGATATACAACTTTGTGGAATTTTTTAGCTAATATTTTAATAGCTTTAATTATTGTGGGGGGAGTAAGTGTATTATACTTCTTCCTTCATGTCGGACTGTGGGTTATGTTTATCGTTTTATTTGTAATGTTTACGATTGTAAATTATATCTTTATTAAAATGTTAAAATTAGGTGCTGAACGTATACTGTCAAATATTCAATAAGAAGATAGATCCTCTGTATTCATGCAGGGGATCTGTGTATAGATGGAGGAGAAAAAGGTGAAGAAAATAGCAATTGTAACAGGGGCAACTCGTCTGAATGGAATTGGTGCAGCTGTATGCAAGGTGCTTGCTCAAAAGGGGATAGACATTTTTTTCACGTACTGGCCAAAGTATGATAAAGCGATGCCATGGGGAATGAGTGATCAAGAACCCTTTTTGCTGAAAAAGGAAATTGAAAGTTACGATGTTCGATGTGAAATGGCAGAAATCAATTTATCGCAGTCTTATTCGCCAAATCGTTTGTTTTATATGGTATCAGAACGGTTAGGTGATCCATCTATTCTAGTTAATAATGCAGTGTATTCTAATCATACGAGGATTGAGGAATTAGATGTAGAGCAGTTGGATAAACATTATACAGTTAATGTTCGGGCTACTATGCTATTAAGTTCAATGTTTATAAAACATTATTCACTTAAAACGGGCGGGAGTATTATTAATCTTACTTCAGGACAGTCAGTAGGCCCAATGCCAGATGAACTAGCATATGCAGCAACGAAAGGGGCAATTGAAGCATTTACAAAGTCAGTAGCACCAGTTGCAATGGAGAAGGGGATTACAGTGAATGCTGTAGATCCAGGACCGACGAATACAGGATGGATTACAGAGGAGCTGAAGCATCATTTAGTATGGAAATTCCCGCAAGGTAAAGTAGGAGAACCGGTGGATGCTGCGCGCTTAATTTCTTTTTTAGTAAGTGAAGAAGCGAAATGGGTTACTGGGCAAGTCATTCACTCGAATGGTGGTTATTCATAAAAATATTATGTTAACAAATGTTGAGAAACAAAAAACGAAAGAAAATTTTATTTTTTTGTATAAATAAAATGTCAAGAAAGATAAAAATTTGATAGAAGAGTATATTGTCATATGAAGATAGTAATTCTTAATGTGACAATATACTCTTTTTCTTTTACTTGTGAGCAGAAAAATGAAGTAGAAGAAACTCGAATATTAAAATGAGTTTATCAGTTTTTGTACGTATTATTATGAAGATTACTGTCGGAAAGATGATAATTCGTATGAAAAGGGATTTTTTAAGGGGGAATCGAATCGTAAAGGGGAGGATAAATTATGTAAAACATAGGGGGATTTATATGAAAATGAAAAAGGTCGCTATCGCATCGATTACAATTGGTACAATGCTTACTATGGCAGCTTGTAGTCCTTCAGCAGATAAAGAAACGGAAAAGAAAGAGCAAGTAACTGCGCAAAAGGATGGAGAAGCAAAAACGACAAGTGCAGATGAAGCTTCAAAAACAACGAAAGATACTGAAAAAGAAACAAATACTTCTTCAAATGAAAAAACAGATAAGGATGCAAAAAATACGAAAGAATCATCAGGAACAGAAAGTAACGGCAAAACGTCAACTCAAAACGAAAATGTAAAAACAAAAGAAAAAGAAACGACAGGAAAAACGAATGATCAAACGACTAGCGGGAAAACAGCAGATCAAAGCACAAGTACAAGCACAAACAATAACGGAAAGGCAACGAAAGATCCGAAGAAAAGTGTTGCTGTGAAAACGAATGTTAAAGAAGTTGTAGCATTAATTGATAGCTTGGACAAGCAGTTAGCTGCTAATCCGAAATTGGAAACAGTGAATAAGCTTGGCAAACAAATTAACGAAAAGTGGGATGTGATTGAAAAAGAGCTAGAAGCATCACATCCGACGGATTCTAAAACAATCGGTCAAAGTATGTATCCGTTAATTGTAGGGGCGGAGAAGGAAAAGATTGATGTTAATAAAATGAAATCATTAACGACGAAAACGAAAAAAGATTTAAATCAGTTATTGACGAAACTTTCATAGTTTCAAAAGCCTACTCGTGTGAGTAGGCCTTTTTTAGGTTGTTGTAATGTGCACAGTATAACTTATTTATTTTCATTTTCAATTACGATGCGAAAGGAACTGAATGCTTGTTGACTGACATAATCTTCTTCGCTAACTTTATAAGGAAATGGAAAAGCGACGAGTTGAAAATTACTTTCTTGATCCACTGAAGGCAATGTGAAATTAAAGATTTGTCTTGTTTCAGGTGCAACCTTAGTATAAACGACTTTTCTATTGCTAAATATTTCAACTTGTTTCCAATCTTTAAAAGCCACGATTGCGTAAGTCATTTCATCATTTGTTTCATTACCGTTTGATAAAATTAATTGCTTGCCTTCCTTTTCAAAGAAGACAGTTTGTAAGTTCTCTTCACGGTTCGTAACAAATACTGGTTCGTAAAGACCATCTTTTAAAATAGCATCTGGATCTATAAGGGGGAGTTTTATTTTTTCGTTTTCTTTCTGAAGAGGATGCATTGAATATCGCATACTTAGAATATCTTCTAAAATAGCTGCTTTATTTAAGTTATTATCTTTTAATTTGTATTCAGGTTTTTTTATTATTAAAAAGGTTAATGCACTTGCATTAGGAGAAGTGTGTAAAGAGATTTTCGTAGTCATTGAACTGTTTGGTTTCATATCAAAAAAATAGTGTGATATTTCATTAGTAGTATCTTCTATTTTAAAAGGTTTTTGTTCGTAATCTTCTAGAACAATTAATCCATATTTTCGGTTTTCATTAATAGTATGTACGAATGATAATGTTACATTAATTTTATTATCCTCACTAGTAATTGTACTGCCATTGTTAATATGTTGGCCTTGATTATCCTTCAATCCGTAAGAAATAGTATTGGTTTGTTGCTCGCGTTTATTTTCTATGGAAGGTGGATGAGGTTGTATGATTGAAGTATTGAACAAAATATAAATTGTAAGTAATGAAATAAGTAAAACACCGCTAATAATATATATTTGTTTCATAAATAGCACCTCAATATATGTAAAATATTAGAGAAAAAAGATATGCAAGATGCATATCTTTTTTCTCTTTCTTACCAGAAAGCTTTTGTTTCGTGATTCACATCATTATAACCACTTAATTTATAGGTATGATTACCGATAGCGTAATCATCTCCATAATAAATGCTTGTGTTGGTCGCTGTAGCACTTACAAAGGATGATTTTTTTGCACTATTACTTTTCGTATTTACTAATGAGCTATCGCCATTGAAAGTTCTTGCTTTTGCATAAACATAGTCTTCGGTCGTAGTTGATGTCGATTTAGCAACTGCATATGGGTTACCAAAAAAGGGAGTATATACGCTAATGTTAGAGTCATTCTTAGGTGCAGCTGCAATAGTCAAACTAGGAACACTAGATGTTTTTGTTGATTGAATTGTATCAAAGTCAACTAAAACGGGCTGCTTGTCTACAGTATCGATCTCTGAAGCACTTGCGTTATTAGTAAAACCAAAACCTAAAACCGCTAACCCTAAAGTTGTCACCGATAAAGATTTTTTCATATTCACTAATTTTCCCACCTTTTTAAATTTTTGAGTTCGAACTCAATTCATACAATATATGAAAATTTCGAAACTCTCAATGGTTTATCCCATACTTAACTTTTCTTTTACTTTCGATTCAACATGTCTTCATTTGCAAAAAAGCGAATATATCTTCTAATGCTTAGCCAGCAAGGGATACAGGTTTAATTTTATGAAATTCATGTAAATTTAAATCTATTCATGTCAGAATCTCTGTTATTTTTAAGTTCATATGGGAAACTTATTAAAAAAAGGATGGTGACAAAAATGACAATCGATCGAATTTGTACAATTGGACCCGCAAGTAATAATAAAGAAACATTAGCACAGTTAATAAAGAATGGTATGAAAATTATTCGACTGAATTTATCGCATGGCACGCATGAAAGTCATAAAGACATCATTCGTTTAGTGAAATCATTAGATGACTCTATTAAATTTTTGGGTGATGTACAAGGACCTAAAATAAGATTAGGTGAAGTGAAGGGAGAGCAAATTACACTTCAGGCAGGAGATTCTTTTATTTTACATACACAACCAGTTACAGGGAGTAATACAGAAGCGAGTGTTGATTATGAAGGAATACCGAATGATGTGAAAGTAGGCAGTAGAATTTTAATTAATGATGGAGAAGTTGAATTAATTGTTGAAAAGATAAGTACGGACAAAATAGAAACGAAGGTAAAAACAGGTGGCAATATCTCATCTCATAAAGGAGTTAATTTACCAGGTGCGGCTGTTCGTTTACCAGCTATTACAGAGAAAGATAAAAAAGATATTCAGTTTCTTTTAGAGGAGAATGTTGATTTTATCGCATGTTCTTTCGTAAGAAAACCTAGTCATATAAAAGAAATACGAGATTTTATACAACAGTATAAAGAAACGTCACCTAATATAATTGCAAAAATAGAAACGATGGAAGCAATCGAGAATTTTCAGGATATATGTAAAGAAGCAGATGGAATTATGATTGCAAGGGGCGATTTAGGAGTAGAGTTACCGTATCAATGCATTCCGCTTTTACAGAAAATGATGATTCAGGAATGTAATCGAACGAATACATATGTCATTACAGCAACACAAATGCTTCAATCTATGGTAGATCATTCTATTCCAACAAGGGCTGAGGTGACTGATGTGTTTCAAGCTGTACTGGACGGGACGAATGCAGTTATGCTTTCAGCTGAAAGTGCATCAGGAGAACATCCAATCGAAAGTGTGAGAACATTACGTCTCGTTTCAGAATTTGCGGAGCATGTTAAAAAAGATGGACCTTTTGCGATGAAAGATGTACTGCAATTACTGCGTGAGTCTCTGGATGAGTAATAAAAAGAGGGCGGATATGCATCCGCCCTCGTGTTTTTCATTCATACTATTCTTGCTCTTGCTCATCCAAAATCTTTTCAAACGCAGCAGATACTTTATCAAACTCTTCATCATTTTCAATGTATGAAAACTCATTATCTTCTTCTACTTTTAAAAAGAAAATATCAATGTCTTCCTCAGTTTCTGTTTGGATATCTTCAACAAAGGCAACTGCAATATATTCTGCGCCTTCGACATCCATCGCTCCAAGTACTTCTACTTCTTGCTCTTCGTTATTCTCATCACTAAGAGTAAACACTTCGCCAACTTCAATATCAGACATATTCATTCTCCTCCTGTTCGACTCTAAAAAATAGAGTGCTCAAACTGCATACATACTAATATATCTTTCCATGAAAAACCAAATTCATACATAAGAAAAACGACTAATAGTTCTTTAGTATAAGTATCCAGCTATTAGGAGCATTATTTGTGTGTGCTACATTACTTAATCCATTCAACAATTGTATCTATAGTCTGTCTTGTTTTATCACGTTTTGGATCTTCTTTACGGTAACCAAAGGCAACCATAACAGATACTTCAAAGTTATCGCCCTGTATAATGCCTTCTTGACGAAGTAAAGAGTCTACTTTCTCTTTATCGAATCCTTCTATCGGACAAGAATCAATACCGATTTGAGCTGCGCTCGTCATCATATTACCTAAAGCAATATAAGTTTGTTTAGATGCCCAATCAAATACAGTACGATCGGATTGTAATAAGTTAAAATCTGTTTCCTGGAACTTTTTGAAGAATTCATATCTAATTTTTTGAGTGTCTTCAGGCAATCCAATAATATCGTTCATCATATATTTAATATACTCTGCATCATAATGCATATCTTTAATGTTTCTTGAAAGAACAATGACGAAATGGCTTGCTGTTGCAAGTTGCCCACCAGCGCCCCATGAATACGGTTGTAGTTTTTCTCTTAATTCTTTATTTTGTACGACAATAAATTTCCAAGGTTCATATCCAAAAGAAGAAGGAGATAATCTGCCTGTTTCTAAAATGAATTTAAAATCCTCTTCTGAAATTTTGTGCATAGGATCGAACTCTTTACATGCATGTCTGAAATGAAAAGCCTCCATAATTTTCTCTTTTGTAATTTCGTTTGTATTTGTCATAAAAGTTCCTCTTTTCTTTAATTTATTTTGTAAGTAAATTATATTTTTAAAGTAACATAGATACAAGTACGCACATTTATGTGGTATAGTATCAAAAAAGATACTAATGTTAAGGGAAGGGATTTATTATGGATTGTTCAAATGAAAATAATATAAATTACCCATTTTTAAATAAATATTCTTGTCCAGTTGAAGCTATGGTTGAGGTGATTGGTGGAAAATGGAAAGGTGTTATTTTGTATCATTTATTAGATGGGAAAAAGAGGTTTAATGAATTAAAAAGATTAAAACCTAATATCACACAAAGAATGTTAACACTGCAGCTTAGAGAACTTGAAGCAGATGGCATCATACATCGTGAAGTATACCGTGAAGTGCCACCTAAAGTAGAATATTCGTTAACCGAGCTTGGTGAATCACTTCGTCCAATGATTCTATTAATGATGGAATGGGCAACTCATAATATGGAGAAAGTTTTGGAGAGTAGGAATGCACAAAATAAAAGTTAATAGATGAAAGTGGTATAGTAGAGAAGGATATGAATTTTTCTTAAATTGGTAGTGAAATTAGAAAACCATATATTATTAAAATAGGTAATTGGATGTTAAAGTTTTGTAAGATTAAATTGAGTATAATTATTTTATGTAAACTAATTGCCCGGTTATCTATCAAATGAAAAATCTATGTATCGTTGATATAGTGTAAATTATGATAGATATATTCGGAAAATCGTTAATATAATTTCACTTATGAAGGTGTTGTTCATTAAGGGAAAAGGGCTGTCATGCGCGGACAGCCCTTTTTTGTTTACCTGATTTACATTTTGAGAATACTTCACAGTCATAACGTAGTAGGCGTAGTAAAATATTTATTCAATGTATTATTTTTCAAAGAAGTAAGCGGAACCTTCATCTCACTACCTTCCTTCATATTCCGCAGCACAACAGTGTTTGTACTAAGTTCTTCTTCACCAATAATAAGCACATAAGGGATATTCTCTTTATTGGCATAATTAAGGGCACGTTTTAATTTGCGTCCTGCTAGTTCGAGTTCGATTTTTAAGGAAGTGGTAGAACGTAATTGCTGGGCAATTTGTAAGCATTGTAATTCTGTCCCGAGCGGGATGATAAATAGATCCGCTGTAGATGAGATTGTTTCTTTCTGCGATAGTGCTGCATAAATAACGTCTAAACCGAATGAAATACCGACTGTTGGATAGTTCATACTATCACCACGGAATGCTCCGATAATGTTATCGTAACGGCCGCCGCTACCTATGCTAGATGTAATTGAGCCATCTTTTAGGAAGATTTCATATACAGTACCTGTGTACATTGTCAGTCCTCTTGCTAAAAACGGATTGAATATCGTATTTTCATTTATTCCGAGAGCGATTAAATATTGCTGTAATTGTTGCAATTCGTTTACGCCATCGGCAACGAGTTGGTTATTGAAAGCTTCTTTAAAGTCAACAATTGTAAGCTTTAGACAAGATAATACAGTATTACATATTGTATCAGCCATTTCTTCAGAAATTCCGCGCTCTAATACATCTTTTCGTACACCATCAATCCCAATCTTTTCGATTTTGTCTAATGATAAAATGACGTCATTTGTTAATTCAGTAGGGATGTTAATGGCCTGAAGAATACCATTTAACAATTTTCGGTTATTATATTGGATCGATATCTCTAAGTTTAATGTTCGGAACAGCTCAAACGCCATGCTCATGAGTTCCGCTTCAGCCATGACTGATTCTACACCGACAATATCAACGTCGCATTGTATAAATTCACGAAATCTTCCTTGTTTAATTGGCCCATCTCGAAATACTTTCCCAATTTCATAACGTTTAAAAGGGAGGCGGAGGTTCGGGTTCATTGCCACAACTTTTGCGAATGGAATAGTTAAATCGTATCGTAAGGCAATATCACGTTTTCCTTGATCTTGAAGTGTATATATTTCTTTTAATATTTCATCACCACCGCCGTACTTGTAAGACATAAGCTCATACATATTTAACGTCGGCGTTTCTAAAGGTTTGCATCCGTATCGTCCAAACGTATCTTCACAAGCTCTTTTAATTTTATTTCGCAGCACTTGCTCCTCTGGTAAATAGTCTTTCGTTCCTTTTACATTTCTCATTTCCATCATAATCACTCCTTTTTTAAATTAAAAAAAGCTATGCAGGTATAAAAATACCCACATAGCTTTATGAACGCTTCGTGGGTCAACAGGAAAAGCCCTGTACCCACGAAGAAAAATTTTTCTTCGGATACACGGCGTTACGTATGATGATGAAGTTGGAAAGAAGTATTAACATTTCGCATGACAAATCTCTCCTTAACATAAGTTTTTCCAAATTATATCAGATGATTTTTGAATTATCAATATTTTTAGTTTTGAAATATACGTGAAGTTATGTAGGAGAAATGGAAAAGGGTGTATAATAAAACTTAATAATATGAAATAACCTTTTAAGGAGAACGTTATGAAAAAAGATAAAACAAATGCGATGCGAATATTAGATAAAGAAAAAATTGAATATTCGATGATGTCATATGATCCAGACGATGGAAAAATTGATGGCGTATCAGTAGCTGAGAAAATTGGACGAGAAGTGAGAGAAGTATATAAAACGTTAATTGCTCAAGGGAATAGTAAAAATTATCATGTGTTTATCATTCCGGTAGATGAGGAACTAAATTTAAAAGCTGCCGCAAAAGCAGTAAGTGAAAAGAAAATTGAAATGATTCCTGTTAAAGATATTACGAAAGTGTCAGGATACATTCGCGGCGGTTGTTCACCAGTTGGAATGAAAAAGCTATTTTCTACATGTATTGATGAAAGTGCCCAATCACTTGAAACGATGATAGTGAGTGGCGGGAAAATTGGTATACAAATTGAGCTTAAAGTAGAGGACTTGGCGAAAGTGACGAGAGCGCAGTTTGGTGAAGTAACGAAATAATGATACATAGGAAAAGAAGTTCTAGTTTTATCCCGCTATTCGCCGGGAAGTAAGACCCTCACCTCAAAATTCAGCGGAAGCAAAGAAATTAGATGGGGATCAACTATTTGTACTCCTGTCTATATAATTTAAACGAATAAATAGCTCCAATAAAGAATACAAAAGCTTCAAATAATATAAAGATTTGACGGAAATTCTCAATATCTTTACCAACTAAAGAAATAAATATAGCATTCATTAGAATTTGAGTAGTAAACATACGAGAAGTAATTTTTAAATAAATAGTATTTGTTCTTTCAACCGGTTTACCAATTTTTTGTAAATAATAATAAGTGCAATTACTGAACCCAAAAATAGAAGTGCTGTAAGTCCTACAACGATATTAAAATTGGCTGTACTTTCTAACATCCATTTATTTAATAGATCAATCATTATTATCTTCCTTTCCTACATAAGAGAATATTTTGTTCTTCTTTTTCACTATAATAAAAAAAGGAAAAAGAAAACATCGAACTTTCTTACAAACATTCGTGTATTCTTACAGTTTTGTCATTTTGTAAATGTATTCATCGCCCTGTTTTTCACTATTTTCTTTGGAAAACATAGTGAATTACGAGAAAGGGCGCTACAAAATCAACTTCCGAGAACAAAAATTATGTAAATAAGCTGTTCACTGGATTCTCGTAGAAAACTGTGGTGAGATAAAATTTTTGATTTTGTAGCACTTTAAAATCTTAGCTAGAGGGCTATTTATCGGTATCCCACAATAAAAAGGCAGGAACATATCAAATATGCTCCTGCCTTTGATTTTATTAAGTTTAATATCTATGACCTAAATATAATAGAATTTGGAGCTTCTTTTTATTTTAAGTAGATTGGGTAATTAGACTATAACATTAATGTTTATCGTTGAATATCATAATAATATAATGGAGGTGATGTTATATGGCTCTTACTACAGGACCAATTGAAAACGTAGGAAATCAACCTGCTAATGCAAATAGAGTTAGGGTGAAAATCCTTAACCGTACTGCGGGCCCACTTACTGGAGTAGCTAGAGTTTTTAGACTTGACGGTTCATTAGTATTAATTGAACAGGTAAACTTCAATGTGAATTCTAATGCTTCTACTTTTGTAACTCTAAGTTTAGTTCATCCTGCTTTTGGACAAGCATTTGAATATGAAGTTCAAATTGTTCCTAATCAACCTGGTGGACTATATAGTGTTTATGGACTAACAGCTGACAGTGTTATCATTACTGCACAACGTATTGTGAACTCAGAATTGACACAGTTTCTTTAATTAAAATAGATTGGTGCCTACATGGTATCCAATCTATTTTTGTACGTATTATTCAGAGAAAAAAAGGTTTTACACAAAAATAAAGACAGTTATGGAAAAGGGAAAAGTCGAGCTATCATCTTGATTTTTATTATTTCTGTCTTAGACTGTATCTGTTTTATTAAAATGGAATGAACAAGACCCGGTCGATGATTTAGAGCGAAAGCGTAATGAAGTGATTTTTACAAAATATCAACATAACCGCAATCCTTTTATTGATCATCCTGAATGGGTAAATAAAATCTGGAACTAAGATCTTTAAAGGTATTATATTTTGATAAAAGGGATTGATCATTATGATCAATCCCTTCTTATATTTTTACTAGAATAAATGATTTTTATAGGACTAGTGAGGGAAATAGAATAGATATTTATATGGAACGATAGTACTTATTTATCTAGTTAAGTATTTAGTAAGGTCCCCACTCAATATTCACCCCAACAATAAGAAAAACAAGTCCAATGATAAACCAAATGAGTGCAAGTGGAGCCATGAAACGAATCCATTTTCCATAAGAAATGCCGCTCGCTGCGAGAACGCCCATTAAAACACCGGAAGTTGGATTAAGGCAGTTTACTACACCCTCGCCGAGCATAACAGCCTGTACTGTAACTTGGCGTGTAATGTGCATGAAATCAGCTAATGGAGCTAATATCGGAATAAAAATAACCGATTCTCCTGTTCCGGATGAAATAAGGAAATGTAATGCGGCACTACTTACGTACATACCGATAACACCAAATACAGGGCTTTGTCCTTCAAGAGACTGTGCGAGCTGGTTAACGATAGTATCAAGTAATTTGCCTTGTTCTAAAATGACTGAAATACAGCGAGCCATTCCGACAATTAAAGCACCATAGATAAGGTTTTGGCAGCCATTTAGAAAAGTAGAAGCGATATCGTTTGCTTTCATGCCACCTATTATTCCGGCTGTAATTGCTATGAAAATAAAAGTAGCGGTCATTTCTGCGTCCGTCCAATGTAGACGAAAAGCGCCTATTAAAAATGCAATTAATGATAAAGCTGAAACGAGTAAAATTAATTTATGACGTATCGTCCAAGGAACTTCTTTTTTCTCTGCTTCCTTTTCGCTTGAAAGAGCGTTACTTGGAAACCAGTTGTCGCCAAGAATGCTTCCTTTATTCAATTTTTTCAAGCGCTTTACATACCAATTAATATAAAGGATAGTGGCAAGTAAAAAAGATATATAGATAGCTGTACGTAAACCAATTCCCGAAAACATCGGAAGTTCTGCGATCTTTTGTGAAATGCCTAAAGGTGAGGGGGATAAAATAGTAGCGTTAAAACCAGCATAAGTGCCTAAATAAATAATTGCTACACCGACGATAGCGTCCCATTTTAATGTGCGTGCAACGATGATACCGATGGGGATAAAACCGATAACTGAATTAACGATAATGCCAGTCGTTCCGAGAATAGAAAAAAGTGCGGCAACGATACAAATGAAAAGTAATTGCTGATTACGAAATTTGTTTATAACATGATAGATTAAACCGTCAAGAGCACCTGTTTTTTCAAGAATGGCAATGGCACCGCCTGTAAATAAAATTAAAAAGATGATCGGAGCAGCAAGTGTCATTCCTTTTTCAATAGCGGTAAAAAAAGAAACAAATCCTACAGGTGATTGCGGAACAGAATGATAGCTACCTGGTATTGTCGTTGTAACGGTCCCGTTTGTAACTCTTTTAAATTCTCCAGCAGGAACGAAATACGTAGCAATGGCGCAAAGTAAGGCAATAAAAAATAGTAGTACGTACGCATCAGGCATTTTAAACTTTTGTTTACTAGGTTGTTTTTTTGCCTCAGTTTGTATTTGCATAAAATTCCTCCTTCTTCACTTTATTAATTTTAATATTCTGAATTCAATCCGTGAAATAGATTATAATAAAGGTAGCTTCTTAAGGCAATAGTTTTTGTATCCTTTTCCCGTACATACAAATTATTGCAATATTAGACAGGGAAACGATAATAAGCCAAGAATATGTTATGTAGAAAGAAAAAGGAAAAGAGGGAACAAGATGTGGAAAACTACAGATCTATGTGATGAGTTTGAAAAGGAATTACAAATATGTCGCCAGTCTTTTCGGTCTTTTGGGAAGAAAGAACAATTCCACGGGAAAATTGCAACTGTAAAAGTGAAAGATGATAATGTACTAGTGAAGGAAGGATTGCAAACATTACCAGAAGGAACAGTATTAGTTGTTGATGGCGGAGCGTCTACTAATTGTGCGTTACTTGGTGATAATTTGGCAGCTATTGCGGAAGAAAGAAAGCTAGCAGGAATTATTGTGAATGGGTATGTTCGTGATTCTAGTGAACTAAAGAATATTAATATTGGTATTTTAGCGTTAGGAACGATGCCAAATAGAAGTGTGAAAGAAGGAAAAGGAGAACGAAATATTTCATTGCACTTTGGACAAGTGGATTGGAATCCAAATGAATATGTCTATGCGGATGAAGATGGCGTCATTATTAGTGAAAAGAGTTTACATAGTTAAGAGTTAATAAGTTATTATTCTTAGAAAATAAATCCGATAAAGCATGGACAAAATTCTTTGTCAATAGTAAAATAATACAGAAATTTAAAATTTACAGAATGTATAGGTTTATCGTTTTACGATAACTTAAATGGAAGTAAGTTGTGCCAAGAAAAGTGAATGTTATCACAATGATACGTTCATAAACAAAATTATTTTTCCTATACAAATATAGCCGCGAATAATGCGGGTAGGAGGTGTTGTACATTTTTGTTCGACACTTACAAAAAGAGAGTGTCAATCGCACGCCCTTGAAGGGCCTTTTTTTGTGTAAATGGTAGTAAGGGAGGAAATTTTGGGATGGCAATGTTGAAAAAGTGGCTGCTTACGTCGTTAATGGCAGTGACACTTGTATTTGTTTCTTTTGCGAATACAGTACATATTACGTTTGCTGAAGAAAATACAGCAAAACTTGCAATTATTGGGGAATCACAAAAAGGCATTATGTTATGTCCGAAAGAAGAGCAAATTAAAGATGGGGAAACAGCTTTAAGTTTGCTGCAAAAGGTCATGGGGGACAAGGTAGAATCTGAAACGATGTCGTTTGGAACATATGTAAAAGGCATCGATGGTTTAATGGCCGGGGCTACAAGTGCTTGGCTGTATGATGTAAATGATAAGTCTGCAGAAGTCGGAGTAGATAGTTATAAATTAAAATCTGGAGATGTTGTTGTCTTTCGCTTTGTTTCAGACTGGAGCAATATAAGCCAGGAAACATTGAAAGAAACGTTAGATAAGTTCGGGACGTGTAAAACAGAAGAACCTAACGGTGGCAAAACAGAAGAACCAAAATCAAAAGGTCAAGACGGTAAAACGCCAGATGAGAAAAACCAAGGTGACCAAGACGGTAAAACGCCAGATGAGAAAAACCAAGGTGATCAAGATGGTAAAACGCTAGATGGGAAAAACCAAGGTGACCAAGACGATAAAACGCTAGATGGGAAAAACCAAGGTGACCAAGACGATAAAACGCTAGATGGGAAAAACCAAGGTGACCAAGACGATAAAACGCTAGATGGGAAAAATCAAGGTGACCAAGATGGTAAAAAACCAGAACAACCACAGCAAGAGAACATTCAAGTTCCAAGTGCACAATTAAACGAAGCCATTTCTAAAACATCAGATAAGATGTTACAAGATGGAATTGAAAGTGACTGGGTAGCTGTAGCGCTTTCTCGTTCTGGAAAGAATGTGCCAATTGAGGCGAAATTAAATTATGTTAAGTCAGTAACTGAAAAAGTAGAAAAGCGTATTAACCGTTTTTCAGCGACAGATTTAGCTAGAACAATTATTATGATGAATGCAATGAGTGCAGACCCTAAAAATGTAGGTGGACATAATTTAGTTCAAAAATTGTATGAGTCAGATAAAGTGAATTCTGTTACAGGTTATGCATTTGCTTTACTTGCATTTGATACGAAGAAGTATGAGATTCCAGTTGAATCAAAATGGAACAGAGTTGCTCTAGTGGAAGCACTGTTAAATAATCAGCATACAGACGGTGGATGGACTTATAATAGTTCAGGTAGTAAAGATAGTGCTAGTAGCGTTGATGTAACAGGTATGGTTTTATCAGCATTAGCTCCTTATCAAGAGCGATCAGATGTGAAACCAGCTATACAAAAAGCTGTTGCGTATTTATATAACGAACAACTGCAAAATGGCGGTTTTTCAGCTGATGGACAAGAAAATTCAAATAGTACTGCGCAAGCAATTATTGGATTATCGCTTGTTAAAGATGTAGATCAAAATCGTCTTCATAAGGCAATGCAAAACCTATTATCATATCAACTTTCAAATGGTGAATTTAAATGGTTACCAAGTGATCAAAATGGTAACGGAATGGCTACAGAACAGGCTCTTTTAGCATTACTTCAATTTAAGGAAATGGGAAAATCTATTTATGATTGGTCTAATGTAGACGCTGGTGATGTAATTAAGCCAAAACCGATTGAAGAGCCAGAAAAGGTCGTTGAACCAGAAAATAATGTAGTAGAAAAAGAAGTTACTGAAGAACCGAAAGAACAAAAACAAGTACAACAAGAAACAAAAGATGAAAATCTAAAAGTAGTTGTAGATAACGAACCGGTTAAGAATAAAAAAATCGGAAACGGTAACAGTCTACCAAAAACAGGAGCATCTTCTCATAGTCCAGCAACAGAAGTAGGTATGGGTGTATTATGTATTGCTTCTGCATATGTATTATGGAGACGTAAAGCAGCTTAACAAAAAATTAGGAGCAATTATTTGCTCCTAATTTTCGTATGAAAGGTGAGAGATAGGATGAGTAAGGTGAAATGGTTCATTTCTTTACTGCTTTCGCTCGGGCTACTTGCCGGATGTGAAGAGGCAGCTGTAAAGCCTGAGAAGAAGGTAGAACCGAAGCAAGAAGAGGTAGCGAAACAAAAAGAACAAAAAGATGAAGCGAAGCCGGAAGAAAAAACAAAAGAAAAGCAAGCTGAATCAGAGCAAAAGCAGCAAGAAGAACAGAAAGAGAAACAAGAACAAAAAGTAGAAGAGAAGCCGAAAGAGGAAAAGCCGCAGGCACAACCAGAGGTAAAGAAAGAAGAGAAACAACAGGAACAACCGAAAGAGCAACCTGCTGTAAATAAGCAACCAGAGCAGCAACAAGTACAAGAAGAGAAACAACAACCGAAAGCACCAGAAGTAAAAGAAGAAGCAAAGGTTGTGAATCAGCCGAAAGAAACACCGAAGCAGGAGCAAAAAGAAGATCCGAATAAAGCGGAGAAAACGATACCGACTCCGGCAGTACCAAAACCTGAACCACCAAAACCAGATCCAGTACCAGTACCGAAACCGCAAGCAAAACAAGTAACAATCTCAGTAAAAGGAAATAACGGATATATAATGGGTGCGAAAAAGATGGATGTACAAGATGGCGATACTGTGTATAAAGTATTGCAACGTACAGGATTAGATGTTGATGCAAGCGGATCTAGAGATAGTATTTATGTAAAAGGTATTAATGATTTATATGAAAAAGATATTGCGGATACTAGTGGATGGAAATATCGTGTGAACGGTGCTTTTCCAAACCATAGTGCTGGTGTAGCTACGGTAAAACCAGGAGATACAATTGAGTGGGTATACGTATTACAATAAGAAAGGCATTCGGTAAAGGGCTATGAAAATAAGTTTTTCTTCTTTACATCCTTTTGTGAATTTTTTCTATTATATCGGGGTGATGATACTATGTATGATGTGTCTTCATCCTCTTTTTTTAATTGGAGCAATAGTATTAATTATTATGTTAAATGTGATGCAAGGAAATAGCGAAAAGATAAGAAAGATGCTACCGAGCACAATTGTTTTCTTCTTTATGGTAATTTTATTTAATTCGTTATTAACGCATAGAGGTCGAACTACGTTATTTTGGTTAGGTGATAGCCGTATTAAGCTTGAGGCGATTATGTTTGGAATAGTAATGGGGTTATTACTAGTTGCAGTTATGTTTACGTTTGCGTCATACAATGATATTATTTCCAGTCATAAATTTTTATATTTGTTTTCAAGAATTTCACCGAAAGTTGCATTGTTAACGATGATTACAGTGAGATTTGTTCCTTTGTTTATAAGGCGATTAAAGAAAATCACACTCGTTCAAAAGACGAAAGGTGTGCAGGTAGATTCAGGTTCGATAATTGAACGCGTCAAAAATGGTATGCAATTGCTGCAAGTATTATTAATTTGTTCATTAGAAGATGCACTGCAAACGGCAGATTCTATGCAAGCTCGTGGATTTGGTGTAACGAAGCGTACGACGTATATTCGCTATAGAATGGAAAGGCGCGATTGGTATACGCTCAGTTATTTAATCATTTTATTTATAGCTGCTATTATATGTAGTAATTATGGCGGGGGGAAATTGATTATTTATCCGAAAGTCGAATCGATTCTATTTCAGCAATACGATGGGATGATGTTTGTCGTATTTACGATGTTTATTAGTTTACCAATCATAATGGAAGGGAGAGAATGGATATGGTGGCGCATGCAGAAATAAACAATTTATCATTTGTATATGCTGATGAAAATGAAAAAGCGTTACAGCATATTTCTCTTTCTGTTCAAAAAGGTGAGTTTATTGCACTTGCTGGAGGATCGGGATCTGGGAAGACGACTTTATTAAAACATTTTAAAAAGGAGTTACTTCCAATTGGTACGCGTTCTGGAGAGATATTTTATGAGGGTGTTTTAATAGAGGAAGTAGCTGATTTGTTATCTGCCCAAGAAATTGGGATGGTATTTCAAAACCCAGAAAATCAGATCGTTATGGATACAGTAATTCAAGAATTAGCATTTTCTTTAGAAAATATCGGATTATCATCACATATTATTCAAAAAAGAATAGCAGAGCTTATTAGCTTTTTAGGATTTCAAGATTTATTGCATCAATCTGTTCACACGTTATCTGGTGGGCAAAAGCAACTTGTTAATTTAGCTGCGGTATTAGTTATGCAGCCGAAATTGCTATTATTAGATGAACCGACAGCGCAGTTAGATCCAATCGCTGCAAAAGAGTTTTTAGGATTATTAAAACGGATTAATGAAGAACTTGGAATTACGATTATTTTAAGTGAACATCGTTTAGATGAAGTTATCCCGCTTGCAACACGCGTTGTTTGTATGGATAATGGCCGTATTATGTATGATGGTAGTCCTAAAATTGTTATTACGGATATGTGGGGAGTAGAAACATTCCGTCCATTTATTCCGCAAATTCCAAGGCTATTTTTAGAGTGGAATGTGAGAGATATTCCGTTTACAGTGCGAGAGGCGCAAATGAAAATGAATGATTTTGCAGCGATATCATATGTAAATGAGCCAATAGCACAAAGTGAAAAGCAAGAGGTAATTTTAAGCGCAGAGCATATTTCGTTCCAATATGAAAAAAATAGTCCGCTTATTTTACGTGATTTATCAGTTTCGATTGAAAAAGGAAAATGGGTAGCACTCGTTGGGAAGAATGGTACAGGTAAGTCTACACTGTTAACGATTTTAGCAGGATTACAAAAAGCGAGAAGAGGGAAAGTAAAGTGGAACGGAAAAGTAATACATAAAATTGATTCGAAAGAACGTTTTAAAAGTATTGGGTATGTATCGCAGCATCCGTATTACCATTTTACATTTGATACAGTATGGGACGAGGTTTATGAACGTGCGCGTGAATTATATGGAGAACAAGGAAAAGAAATAGCAGAAGATACGCTAAAACAGTTTTGGTTGTACTCGCTTAAAGAACGCCATCCGCACGATTGTAGCGGGGGAGAGCAACAACTTCTTGCATTATGTACAACGTTATTATCAAAGCCGACTTTATTATTACTTGATGAACCGACAAAGGGATTAGATCCATGGAAGAAAGAAAGAGTAGGAGAGCTATTTAGGAAGCTACAAAAAGAAGGTACAACAATTGTAATGGCAACGCATGATATTGAGTTTGCAGCGAAATACGTTGATCAATGTATGATGTTATTTGATGGAACAGTCATTATGAATGATGCACCGAAAGAATTTTTTAGCGGCAACTTCTTTTATACAACATCTATTAACCGATTCATTCGAAAAGAATTGCCATATGCATTAACGTGGGAGGATGTGTACGAAGCTTGTCCAAAAGATATGTTGCATTCATAATATGTATCTTTGCAGTAATAATCGGCACATTACTCCTTACGACACTTGTCATGGACGGTTATTACATGTTAAGTAGTTTGTTTATATTAGCGGTTATTATGTTACCTTTCTATATCCGTTTTGAAAGAAAGGCGTTTGTTTCACGTGAAATTGTTCTCGTTGCTGTATTAGCGGCAATTGCAGCAGTAAGCCGGGTGCCATTTTCTATTTTACCAAGTGTACAACCAACTTCTTTTGTCATTATCGTTTCTGCAATTGTATTTGGTAGTGAAACTGGTTTTATGATTGGTGCTACAGCAGCAATCGTATCTAATATTTTTTTAGGACAAGGTCCATGGACACCGTGGCAAATGTTTTCATGGGGCATGATTGGTTTTATAGCAGGTTTACTTCGTAATACATTTTTTATGAAAAAGCTATGGGGAAGACTTCTTTACGGAGTAATTGTTGGCTTTTTATTTGGCTGGATTATGAATTTCTGGGGTCTTCTCGGTTTTATACGAGAAGCAACATGGGAAACTGTCATTTCGTATTATATCGCAAGTTTTTACTTTGATTTGAGCCATGCGATTTCGAATGTTATTTTCTTATTACTATTTAGTACTTCATGGATTACGATTCTTACAAGATTTAAAAAGAAATACGGTATATTAGATGAGCATAACGTGACATAGAAAAGCATACTCATATAAGGTAGGGTCGCGACTTACATATTCGTTTGCCTCTTTCATGCTTCTTACATACTGTAAGGAGCATTTTTTTGTCAAAAAATCGATTTAATATACATCCGTTATTATATAAAATTATTTGTATAATGGTAGGTGAGAACTTTTTTCAAAAGGGAGGTGTATAGTTAATGAAGTTAGTTATTCCGAAGCAACATGGTGCATGGGCTATGCTTGTTATTCCTTTTTTATTAAGTGTCATACTTGGGAAACCTACTATTTATCATATTCCATTGTTTTTAGCGTGGTTTTTTATCTATTTAGCCACGTATCCATTTCTTACGTACATAAAGCAAAGACGAAAAAAAGAGTTTTTACAAGCTGCCATTGTTTATTTCAGTATTGCGTTCCTATTTGGGATGATTTCTTTATTATATGAGTGGCGAATTCTTTTATTCGTAATAGTAATGATTCCATTATTTATAGTGAATATGTATTACGCTCGTCAAAAAAATGAAAGAGCACTATTAAATGATATTTGTGCGATTATTGTGTTTTGTATCGGTGGATTAATTAGTTATTACTTTTCAATGAAGCAAATCGGTCATACAGCTATATTCATTGCACTTATTTCATTTTTATACTTTTTAGGTAGTACGTTCTATGTGAAAACGATGATTCGTGAAAAAAATAACCCGAAGTATCGTCTTATATCTTGGGGATATCATATCGTATTAACGATAATCATATTTGTGATTAATCCCTGGTGTTCTCTTATTTTTATACCAAGTGCCATTCGAGCAATTGTGTTGTATGGCAAAAAAATTTCTATTATAAAAGTAGGAATTTTAGAAATTGCTAATTCTGTATATTTTTTAATTATAACGGCAATAATTATGAAGTATGCCATTTGAAAAAACTTCCCATCAATTGATGGGAAGTTTTTAATCTTTTTCTAAAATGTGAACGGTGTACTCGCAACGTTGAATAGCTTGTTCAACAGCATAAAGTGATTGTTCAATACGAGCGCGATTAAAATCTTTTTCAACTGTTTCGAGCGCTTCTTCTAAACAATTTTTAGCTTCTTGTAATGATTGAAAAGAATCTTGTACATATCCGCGAGCATTTTGATGCATTTCATAATCCTCCTTGCGTGTTCGTATATGGGTAGTATGAACAGTAAGGAAGAAAATATAATTTGTTATATTTATTTGACAATTAAAGTGGAATTACGTATAGTAAGAATTAAGTGAATATTTTCTTATCCAGAGAGGTGGAGGGACTGGCCCGATGAAACCCAGCAACCGCGATGCAGGTGCTAATTCCAGCAGAACATATTTGTTCTGGGAGATAAGACGAAGATATATACGTAACTTCTTCTTATCGGAGAGGTTTTTTTATTGCAAAAAAACCGATTACGAAAATTTATATTAAGAAGAAAGGGGTTGCGCATTACTGTGACACTCGAAAAATACGTAAAACTGCGTAGTACAGTTTATGAATATATGATAGAGCAAGATAAGCCGATATCATTGTTAGATATTCAAGAACATATCGTTTCGCATCATGAAGGAAAATTCACGAAAAAGATGTTGCATCAATTTTATTTATCAAGATTATTAGACGAACTAAAACTGGATGGGAAAATTACATTAGCTGATGAATATCTCTATGCTGAAAAAGGGGTATTGTATAAGGCGAGAAAAGGGAGCTAAGCTCTCTTTTTTTCTTAAAATAACGGAGTATGTAGAGTAAAAGACTGCTAAAGCAGCCTGATACAGGGAATGGTGTTGAGTGTGTAGTGTCAAAAATTGAATGTGCCTGAAAGAGGCAATTCATATCGGCTGCAAATGAAAAGAGACACCTTCGCCGAATAGGTGTCAGTCGTTTTGTCATATAGACTTGCTATTTGACAGTTATTAGAATAACATACAGGATTTTTGAAGTCAAAAGGGAATTAAAGGAAGGGGTACAATTATGTACGCTTACTTATTAAAAGATATAACGAAATGGATCCCAAAGTACATTGTAGATAAGGGATATGAATATTATGAAGATGGACATGTAGAAGATGTTGAAATACATGATAAAAAAGTGTTTGCTTTCGTTACTGGAAATGCAGGAAATTATGAAGTAGTTATCGATCTCGAAGATTTTTCAGAAAGTAGCTGCGAATGTCCATATGAGAATCTTTGTAAGCATATGGCGGCAGTTGTTTATGATATTCAAGGTGCTGGTGAGAGTGCAGTTAAAGAGAAACTGAGAGATTTAGAAAAAGAAGAATTACTTATATTATTGAATCGATTATTGCAAAGTTCGAAAAACGTACAGATTGTAGAGAAGATGTTAAAGAAGGGGAAACTTTAACGTATAGAGGGAGTTGTTATGTAGTGAACGTACTAATTGTATACGCTCATCCTAATCCTTCAAGTTTTAACGCGGCGATTTTAAATCATGTGCAAAAAGGACTACCGGAAACAAATCATTCAGTTACGCTGCTTGATTTATACAAAGAACAATTTGATCTAGTCCTCGTATTTAATGAAGAGAAGAAAAGACGTGATTTAGTAAATGAAGAAGAAACAGCTCGGTACAGAACGTTAGTAGAAGAAGTAGATACACTTTTATTCATCTATCCAATATGGTGGTGGGGGATGCCAGCAATTTTAAAAGGATTTATCGATCGTATTTTCGTAGCTGGATTTGCTTATAAATATGAAGGGGCTCTGCCGAAAGGATTATTGCAAGGGAAAAAAGCATGGGTTATTAATAAGTTAGACTCGCCCCTATGGTACGTCGCATTGTTATATCGATCAGCAGATTGGATTATGATGAAGAGAGGTGTTTTACGTTTTTGTGGCATTCGCAATATAAAACGGTCAGTGTTTCAATCTGTGAAAAAGAGTAAAGTATCAAAGCGTGAAAAATGGTTATTACAAATAGAAGAAAAGGCTCGTACATTATGAATGAAGTTGACTGTATTATAAACTGTGTTCAGTATGATGGCGAACTTTTTCGGAAGTATGTTACGCGTTTACTTCAATTGAAAAAATGTAGCGAAACATTTCAGCAAATTCAAATAGAGTTAAGAAATGATTATTTAATAAGAGGAATTTGTGAAAGAGAAGTAGATGAGATAGTACGGGGAAGTAAAGAATATGAAACATATTTTCTTCCTAAAGCGTTACAGTGGAATTTTTTGAGTGAACATCCACACTTAATCGGAAAAATTTGCGAAGATTTTTTTGCATTTGAGTCATTACATCTTACGGAGATAGAGTGGGAGAAGATTATAAATTGCATGGGAAATAAGTGATTTATTATGTAAAAAAGCTAGTATAAAACTAGCTTTTCGTTTAAATAAATAAGAAGCATAGACTAATGATAAAACCCGCATATAGTAAGTTCACAACACAAAATCCCATAATGTTACGAGCACCTAAACCAGCTATCGCTAATGCTGGTAATGCCCAGAAAGGTTGAATTAAATTCGTCCAAGCATCGCCCCATGCAATTGCCATTGCTGTTTTTGCAGCAGGTACACCAAGTTCAGCGCCAGCTGGAATCATAATTGGTGCTTGCACAGCCCATTGACCGCCGCCAGATGGAACGAAAATGTTAACAATGCCAGCACTTAAAAATGTAAAGAGCGGAAAAGTCGTTTCATTTGAAATGCTAATAAAGAAATTAGAAATAGCTCCTCCAAGTGAAAGTCCTTCACTATTTGCTCCAATCATCATGCCCATAATTCCTGCGTAAAACGGAAATTGAAGTAAAATGCCAGAAGCACTTTTCGTAGAGTCTGAAAAAGCGCGAATATACTGAATCGGAGTACGGTGGAAAATAAGACCTGCAATTAATAACATAAAAATCACGATATCGAGAGTAAGGTTAAAACCTTTCGTATAAAAGTAATTGAAAATATAAATGAGACCTAACAATCCAACGCAAAGTGTAATAATAATGCTATTTTCCATCTTTTCAGCGAACGTATTTTTTTCTACTTCTTGAGCAGCAGCTTCTTCATGGAACACGCTAGGATCTACTGTAATCGTATGTTTTTCATCTGGATGCATCGCTTTATTAATGAGAGGCATCGTAACGAGAAAAATAATAACTGGAACGAGAGCGTATGGTGAGAATAACGTTTCTGTTATTGGAATCGCCTCTTTAATACTTCCAGCAGTCGTTTTAATTAACGTTTCACCGCCTGTTGCTAACGTAAGAGGGATAGAGGCAGAAAGACCGGCATGCCAAATGAGAAACCCAGAGTAAGAAGAGGCGATTGCTAGTCTATAATCTAATCCGTCCAGCTGCCTTGCCACTTCTTTTGCGTATAAAACAGATACAACAATTCCAAAGCCCCAGTTTATGTATGCACCAAGTAAACTTACAATTGAAATGGCAATAATGCCTTGTCCATTCGTTTTTGGTAGTCTGGCAGCTTTCGTTAATCCCTTTTTAATAAGAGGAGCATTTGCTAAAGCAGATCCAGTCACGAGTACAAGTGCCATTTGCATAGAAAAGGCGAGGAGTCCCCAAATTCCATTACCCCAGTGATTAATCATTTCTACAGGGGTTTGGTGAGTCGCAAACATACCAAAGAAGATAACAAAAACAGTTAGTAAACATGATAAAATAAACGGTTCTGGCAAGAAGCGTTGCACTAAGGCGACGCAACCATTTGTAAAGGAACGAAACAAAATAGATCACCCTCCTTATGTATATGTAGTACAATTATTCGAGGTTGTTTAGGAGATAACCTCTAATATAAAGAAAATTCAGATATTTATAGGGTGATAATTTATTGATAGGTTGATATAGAGCCTTGTATCAGATTCTGCTTTTAATATACTAGAAGAAAACGGTTGGAAATGGGGTAGCACTTATAGGGATAGTATACAGAAAGGTTACTAGCTGGCTTCAAAGCAACTGTTGCAAAGGGAGAGGAGATTCAATACAATAGTGTTGTATTACATGAGAAATATGTTTTAGCACAAATCTAGCTAAAAATGTTTATACAAATACATTTAAAATTGATGGGGGAATTATGATCAAAAGTTTTTATCTTTTAAAGCCTAAAATGTTTACGGCAGATATGTATTATAAAGTTTTTATTACAGGTGACTGTATATATTTTATAAAGATTGGCGGACAGTTTCATAGTCGATATGCTTATAAAAAACAATTACCTGGTATTTCAGAGCTATTGTTTTTGTTCTGGTTCAAAAAAATTGAGAAAAAACAATTAAACTTAGAAACTGAAATAGATACAAAAATACATACTGGCGATGTACATGAACTCTTGCAATTAAAGAATAACTTTTCAATTGAAATAAATACAATTGAAGAGGTAGTATTAAATAAACGAGGAACGTTTCATACAGGTTTTAATGATAATGGAACAATTTCCTTTATGTTAAAAAATGGTCAAAAAATAAAGTTCATCATCCCGGAAGAAACTTTATTTTCATCTATAGAAGAAATTTTCGACCAATATGAACAGACAATCTTTGTAAGGGAAGTGTTTTAACGAATTCTCCAAAAGGTGTGGATGTATTAGTTAAACACTTAATTAAACATGTAAACTGCTTATATAAATTTTGATAGGCGTGTTTTAAGCAGTTATTCTTTCAGTATCTTCTAATATGTAGGAGTATAAATAAAATGTCCCAACAAGAAAAAGCTTCCACTACTGTGGAAGCTTTTCTAAATAATGTGCAATATCAATATACATATTTGAATAAACCGAATGTATTTCATTACTTGGCGTTGCGTTAGAAGAGAAGTGGGCGATTACCATATTTGCTTTCGGATCGATGTAAAGTGTTTGTCCGTAACTACCTAACACTTCGAAAGCACCTTGTTCATTGTGGGGAATCCACCATTGATTATGATAAGAAATAGAAGCGCCACTACTAATTTCAAGTTCACCTTCTTGTACATTTTTTACACTTTCTGTAATAGAAGAAGGGAGAATTTGTTTTCCGTTATATTCCCCGTTGTTTAATAGTAATTGCCCGAATCTCGCCATATCTCTAGCAGTTGCATTTAATCCAGCACTAGCTTGTTCTACTTTTGTTTCATCTGTAACGTAATACGCGTTTTCTTCCATACCAATTTGAGACCAAATTCGTTCACTTACATTTTCAGCTAGTGATTTACCAGTAATAGTTCTAATAATCCAAGCGAGCGTTTCTGTTGATCCGTTATTGTAAGAAAAGGAAGAACCAGGCGGTGCAGTTTCTTCGGCTTCTCGTAACATATCATAAATTTTCATCGGACCGTCGTAATTTTTGCCGCGGGGTAAAATATTGCTAGCTAAATATAATTGTGCATCTTGATTTTCTAGCCCAGGCTGCTCATATCCATGAGTAGGATATTCAGCTGACACTTGCATGTCCATTAATTGCTGAAGTGTGGCATTACCGAACGGTGTGTTTTTTAATTCTTTTATGTAAGTGTCAGCTGTTTTTTCTAAGTCAATACGTTTTTCTTCAGCGAGAGATTGTATAATCGCCCCGGTAAAGACTTTTGCTAATGATGCCATACCATGAGGTTCATTCTGTTTATACCCATTGAAATATCGTTCATAAACAAGTTGTCCATTATGTACAACGACAAAAGCATCTGTTTTGTTATCGTCTAAAAGTTTTTTTAGAGGAGTTGTATTTCCGAATCTACGCTCCACAGCAAAATCGTCTAAGTTTTGCAATGCGGAAGGGAAGTGAGCAATTTGGTCAGGATTGTTTTTTACGTTATTAACTAAAGTGAATTCTTTCATATGGGTATATGACCAACGTAAGTAAGGGTCATTTAACCAGTTTTCTTTTGTCACATTATGTTTTGATGGGGTCGTTTTATTTTGTTTGAAGTAAGTAAACCCAAGCCCTGTAATTACAAATATGAATGTTAGTATAAGTAAGAGTAGGGGAGATTTTTTTAGTTTCATATATGGCCCTCCTTTTTATTTCTACTATAAGTATACGCTCGTCTTGAAAGAAATACAAAATAAGGAAAGTAAACGGGGAAGTTTACTTTCCTTATTAACGTTAAGCGGAAATTTTTCCGTCTGTAGGTTGTTTCTTGAATTTTTGTTTTCGTCCGTGTAATCCATAATATAAAAGTAAAGTGAACGCAACGATAATAGCTGCGATAAAATACATATTATGATAACTGGATTTCGCTGCGACAATACCTAAAATGAAAGAACCAAAGCCAATACCACTATCAAAGAATGAGAAATACGTAGCTGTCGCAGAACCACGTCTATGGTTTGGAGCGGCAGAAATCGCAATCGTTTGGAAACTCGGAATTAATGTTCCGTAACCTAAACCGATTAGCATACCTGCGCCAAGGAACCAAAATGAAGTTTGTGCTTGGCTTAATATGAACATTCCGATTGTGAAAATAATGATAGCAGGGTAAACGAGTACATTTTCACCGAAGCGATCAAAAATCTTTCCTGTAAATGGACGAGAAATGACAACAACAAGTGCGTATAAAATAAAGAAGTAACTTGCAATTTCACTTAAACCGAGTTCTTTCGCATAAATAGGAATAAAGGATAAAATACCACTATAAGAAAAGGCTAAAACAAATCCTGTAAGTGCAATTGGAATAGAAGATGGTTCGATTAAGTCTTTCCATTTCATTTTTTCACGTTTTTGTTTGCTAACAGGTGCTTCGTGTGGAATATCTACAAGTAGTCCTAATAAAAATGCAAGTAATGAAAATACGGAACAAACGATAAATAACACAGTAAACGAAAAATGAGAAATAATTGTTAAACCTAAAAAAGGACCAATTACCATCGGCAGACTCATAAATACGCCGAAATATGCAAGTGCTTCGCCTCGTCGATGAGCTGGCGCAACATCAGTTACGATCGTACCAGTAGCTGTCGTTGCCATCCCGAACCCAATACCGTGTAAGAAGCGAAGGGCAAGTAATAAGAATAAACTTTGCGCACCGAAATACATAACAGTAGCGGCTAAAAATAATGAAAGTGAAATAAATAATATTTTCTTTCTTCCTAAATCATCGAGCCATTTTCCTGTGAATGGTCTACATAAAACAGAAGAAATAAGAAACACAGTTGCAACTAAACCAATTTCCTCAGGTTTTCCTTTTAGGCCGTCTATTACATAGACAGGTAGAGTAGTCATAAGCATGTAAAATGTTAAGAAGAGAAATAGACTACTAAAACAAGTTCCGAGGAAATCCTTCGTCCAAAGTTTCTCACTTTGCATCGTCATCCCTCCAATTTAATCTAAACTTTTAATAATTTGTTGTAACACTTGAAATGCTTGATGTAAATCATCTTCGTTAATACCTTCTAGCGTTTTTTCTTCGAAAGTATCAACTTCTTCTTGCCATATTGGAATCATCTTTATCGCTGTTTCGGATAAAGAAATGAGCTTCTCACGGCGATCTTTACCTTCTGTACGAATAATCCATCCCATCGTTTCCATACGTGTTAACGTACGAGTCATCGTTGGTGATTCAACATTTAAATACTGGCACAATTCTGTTTGCGTACAAGAACCAGTTTGATTAATGCGGAAAATAACAGCCCATTGCGCACTAAATAACCCTGTTGGAGATACACGTTCATTAAATTTCTTCGTAAACTTTCGAGAAGTCTGGCTGACGATGTGAAAAAAATGTTGTTTTTCGTCCATGTATTTTGATCCTTTCAAATTAGTTACCTAGCTAACTATATACTTTTTTATAATAATTGTCTAGTAATAGACATGTTGATTTATGTAAAAAATTCTTATAGGTTTTATGTTGCGAACGTACATTCTACGTGCTATTCTTTAATTAAGTAAAGAATTTTCTTTCTATTAAATAGAATGGGGGAACTTGTGATGATTAAGCCTGCAACAATGGAGTTTGTTTCACTATCGAACGGAGAAACGATTGCATATCAGGAAGTTGGAAGGCGAAATACAGATATTCTTGTACTCATTCACGGGAACATGACATCGTCACAACATTGGGATTTAGTTATTGAAAAGTTGCAAGATCAATACCATATTTACGCTCTTGATTTAAGAGGGTTTGGACAATCAACGTATAATCAATCGATAGATTCATTACAAGACTTTGCAGAAGATGTAAAATTATTTATCGACGAGTTAAAGCTAGAGAAATTCTCATTAATGGGCTGGTCAATGGGCGGTGGCGTTGCGATGCAATTTACAGCGAACCACCCAACTTTTGTAGAAAAGTTAATTTTAGTAGAATCAGTAGGAATGAAAGGTTACCCAATCTTTAAAAAAGATACGAATGGGCAGCCGATTGTATCAAGTTTAGTAAAGACGAAAGAAGAAATTGCACAAGATCCAGTACAAATCGCTCCAGTATTAGACGCGATAAAAAATATGAACAAACTATATTACCGTACAGTATGGAATCTATTAATATATACGCATAACCAACCTGAACCGGACCGTTATGAAAAGTATTTAGATGATATGTTAACGCAACGTAATTTCGTAGATGTGAATTATGCGCTCATTACATTTAATATTTCAGATGAATATAATGGGGTTGTAGAGGGAAGTAAGCAAATTCATCGTATTAAAGCGCCAACACTCGTCATACAAGGCGATAGAGATTATGTCGTTCCGCAAGTAGTCGGTGAGGAATTAGCGAAACATTTGCAAAATGCAGAGTTGAAGGTATTAGAAGATTGCGGACACTCGCCGTTTATTGATTGTTTAGATGTATTTATAAAACATGTAGAGAATTGGTTAGAACAGAAATAATCCCCGAAATGAACAGTATTGCATATACTATAACATTTGTATGTTAAAGGGGAGATTATCAATGCATCAACCATTTTTCATCGCTTATTCGCCATATAATCATTACGCATATACAAAAATGATGATAAAACCGCTGTATATGCAAGTTTCGCCAGCTGTAGTTCCTTTACAAATGCAATATCCGCAGCCACCAATCGCTAACGCACAGCAATACTTATATGAAACTGCTTTTTATAAACATCCATACTTTAAGCAATTTCATAACAATGTGAAAGCACAAGTTTGGGAAGGATAAGGTAACAAGCTAAAAGATTCATTCTTTTAGCTTGTTTTTTATTGCGAATATTCGTACACGCATTTGCAGAAACAGTTTATAATGAAAAGTGGAAGCGTGAGAAGGAGAGGGAAAGGGATGTCAATGCGTTTTACTTTTTGGATTATGGTTGGGATTGTAGCAATCTCGGGTTTATCACAAGGAATGCTCTTACCGGCCATTGCAATGATTTTTGAACAAGAAGGGGTTAGTTCAAGTATTAATGGTATTCATGCGACGGCATTGTACATTGGGATATTAGTCATTTCGCCGTTTCTTGAAAAACCGATGCAAAGGTTTGGAATGAAGCCGATTATTGTTATAGGTGGGTTTCTCGTTATTATTTCATTATTCTTTTTTACACAAACATTTTCGTTTTGGGTATGGTTTATCCTTAGATTTCTAGTTGGAGTCGGAGATCATATGCTTCATGTCGGAACACAAACGTGGATCACGACAACATCAGACCCAAGTAAAATAGGGAGACAAGTATCGATATACGGTGTATTCTTCGGAATTGGTTTTGCCGTTGGCCCGTATTTAGCAAGCACTGTGCAGTACGGTCTTGCAACGCCATTTATTATATCTACTTTACTTTGTTTAATAGGTTGGCTTTTACTACTTCCAACAAAAAATGCATTCCCAGCGCAAGATGAAAGAGAAGTGAAGAGTGAATCATCATTTTCTCGTTATAAACAAGTTGTTGGATTAGGATGGATTGCACTGCTAGGACCACTTGCATATGGCGTACTTGAAGCAATGTTAAACAGTAACTTACCAGTATACGCACTTCGTAAAGGGTGGTCTGTTTCAGATGTATCCTTCTTATTACCAGCATTTGCAGTTGGGGGTATTATTACACAAATTCCGCTCGGTATATTGAGTGATAAATACGGAAGGGACCGTATATTAACGTGGACGTTTAGCATAAGTACGGGCATTTTTCTACTTGCCGCCGTATTTGATCAATATTACTGGATCGTCTTTGCCTGCATGCTTTTAGCGGGTATGGTTATTGGATCGTGCTTCTCTTTAGGGCTTGGATTTATGACTGATTTATTACCGAGACATTTACTACCGGCAGGTAATATATTATCCGGAATCGCTTTTAGTTTAGGAAGTATTATGGGACCTGTATTAGGCGGCGTATTTATAGAAAAAATACAGTATACAAGCTTTTTTATTGCGGTTATGATTATAATGGGAATTCTCGCAATGTTATATATGGTCTACATGAAAAATCAATTTGCATCAAGAAAAATAGAAAGTAGGTTAGGGCATGACAAAACAACCTAATAAAAAGAAATTTGAAGTACTTGAAAATGAAACAATTACAGACTGCTTAGCACGTATGGAACAAGAAGGCTACGCTCCGTCTCGTCGTATGGAAGAGCCAATCTTTCATGAAGTAAAAAAAGACGGCAAAACAGTAGTTGAACCGTGCGGTAGGAAGATTGTTTTTGAAGGGAAATTGAAGTAATCCAATAACAAATTCTCTTTATAGTATAGAGCCATCCAATAGTTGGGTGGCTTGTTTTTTTATTAATCAATGCAGGAATTGAATAGAATGAATCTCTCGTTCATTTCTCCTAATGGGCTTCTTTATATGGGACAAAAGATTGCTACTTTTTTCGTATATTGGTAAAATAAGTTCTTGGGTCTTACTTATTGTTATCGGTATAATGTTTGTCGCTTGAATGAAAGAAATTAGTTACAAAAATTTCGTACTATGTAAAGGGGTACAGCAACGATCCCTTTTTTGGAGGCACTTTAAACATAAAGCGAGAGAAGAGGCTATATGAACGATTCTCCTATCTTGTTTAAATATTAAACGAGTTATTGCAATTGGAATAGGTATATCAAACTAGTCGACATCCTGATGGATCATCTTTTTCTAGTAACCTATCACTTCTGATGGAATCGATAGATTGCTAGAAAGCGGAAAACAATTATTAGTATATTCCGAAGCAGGTGTAACAGAGTGTCCTTCCATAATTAAGGGTAAAACCAAAATACGTTGTTTTAAAGAATGATTTGTTAGAACTGGTTATAAGGAATAAAACAGAAAAGAGGATCACATGTTAGATACTTTACAGAGAAGTAAAAAGTTTTTTTTAGTATGTCTTATTTTTTTAGTGCTTTTAACCGCTTGTGGTAATACAGATGTTAAGACGTCTAAAGCTTCATTACCACCGGCTGAATCCAATATAGATACATCATTAAAAGCACCAAATTGGGTAGAGAAAAGTCCTATCCAACAGTCTCCTAATTTTACGGAAGATAAAAAAGTACAATCGGTTGTGAATTTAATAGCTACGGGTGATAATTTATATCATGACGCAGTAATTAAAGATGGCAAACAAAAAGACGGTTCATATGATTATAATTATATTTATGAAAATATCAAAAAAGCTGTTAAATCAAGTGATCTTGCTATAGTGAACCAGGAGACTCCGATTGCCGGAAATAATTTAAAAGTACAGGGATATCCGACTTTCAATACACCTGAAGAAGTAGGCCAATCTTTAGTGGACACTGGATTCAATATAGTGACGCAAGCGACAAATCACGCTATGGATATGGGTATTAAAGGTGTTGCGAATACAAGAGAATACTGGAAGAAATATCCGGATGTTATCCCGGTAGGTATTAATGAGAGTAAAAACGAGCGTAATGAAATAAAAACGATTACAAAAAATGGTATTCGTTTTGCGTTACTAAATTATACATATGGTACGAATGGAATTAAAATTCCAGCTGATAAGTCTTGGGCTTTAAATTTAATTGATAAAAAAGCGATACAAAATGATGTGGAAAAGGCAAAGAGTAGCTCTGATATGGTGATTGTTATGGTGCATTGGGGAGTAGAATATACCTCAACACCTTCAAAGCAACAAAAAGAAGTTGCTCAATATTTAACAGATTTAGGTGTAGATGTAGTAATTGGAAATCATCCACATGTAATTCAACCAATTGAGTGGAAACAAAATAAAGATGGACATGAAACGCTAATCTATTATTCTCTTGGAAATCTTATTTCTGCGCAAGAAAAATTAGAAACATTAGTTGGAGGATTATCTTATGTACAATTTGTTAAGTATGAAGATAAAACTTTTGGTATACGACAAGCGGCAATCGTACCGACAGTAACCGACTATGCCGATGGTAAGAAACAATTTAAAATTCAATTTTTAAAAGATTATTCGGATGAAAATTCTAAAAAACATGGAATTAAAAAATTTGTCGGTCCCGTTTCTTTGAAGGATTTCAAGGAGATTCCTAGAGACGTGTTGGGAAATTGGTATAAAGACTAATAAACAAAAAGGGAATGAGATACAATTAAAAAATTTATAATTTTAGCATTGGTATTAGCAATGGGGTGGAGTCTTGCTGCTTGTAGTGGAAAGCAAACATCTCAGGCAACTACTAATAATAACGATAAAAATAAAAATGAAATACATGCGAAGAAAAAAGATGTTTTACCTATCTCTGATGTTAATGATTGGAGAATTATCCTTGTAAATAGAGAGCATATGTTATCAAAGGAACTAGGAATTGAATTAACAAGTATCACTCAAAATGCGAAGCCAAATATGAAAATAGATAGTAGAATTGCAACTTCCTATCAGGATATGGTAGCAGCTGCAAAAAAAGAGGGAATCAATCTTTATTTAAGATCAGGTTATCGAGCTATAAAATTACAACAAACTTATTATGATGCTTCAGTTAAAAGCTATAAATCTCAAGGCTTGTCGGATAAAGAGGCTAGTGCTAAGGCATTGGAATATCTTCAGTATCCTGGTGCAAGTGAACATCATACTGGATTAGCGTTAGACATTATTTCAGTTGAATGGCAAAATACTGTAGAAGATTTAAATGCAAAATTTGAAACTACCGATGCATTCAAATGGTTAGATAAGAACGCTGCAGAATATGGATTTACTCTCCGCTATCCAAAAGATAAAGAGAATATTACTGGCATTAAGTATGAGCCATGGCACTATCGTTATGTAGGGAAAGAAGTTGCTGTTTATCTAAAAGAAAAAGGGTTAACTTTAGAAGAATATAACGAAAAAATTAAGTCTGGTAAGTAAAAATATGCTTTAATTTTATTAAACATTATGCACTGCTACAAGAAAAGGTGAATCTGAGGATGTGTTAACCTTCCGCCTAGTATTGTAAAAACTGAGTATGATAATTTGAGCACGTATGAACCAGTTATCGTGTAAAAAGATGTATGTATTAAGAAATTAAAGTTAAGGATCTGATATTCATATCAGATCCTTTTTCTATTGTTCTTTTAAGAGCGACTGAGCCAAAATATTGGAATGAATATAGAAATAAAACAGCCCAAGGAATAGTAAAACGAGTCCGGGAGCCTACTCGTACGCTTCATTGGGATTATCCAGAAATAGTTGTTTATGAAATAAGAAAGAACTGGTCTTACTCTCAAGCAAGGATTTAATACGAATGAATTGGATAAAAGGTAATAATAAAAAACACTGCGCTTGGCAGTGTTTTTTATTATTTCTGCACATAAATACATAGTCATATTGATTAAAGTTTCACTTTATTGAAGAAAAATGCGAAAGCCATTCATAAAATATGGAAATGTTAAAATCCCTTTGATAAAATAGCAATATGTAAAAATAATTATTTGTTAATTCTTAATGTAATGAATATTCATGTTTAAATATACGAATTTAACTACATAGTTATTGTGCTAAAGGGGGAGAAAGATGTTAGATGAATTGTACAATGCTTTTTTAAATGCGTCTGGTTTTACAGAAAGTGCGAGGAAACGAGATCGGTATGATGATTTACATGATTATTTAAAAGATAAAGAAAGAGAGTTAAAGCAATTCATTCAAGATGCTGAATCAGCGAAGAGAGATTATGAGAGTAAAAGTAATGGTTTAGAAGCTAATAAAATTCCGGCAGTTGAATTTGAACAAAAACGTCATGAAAAGGATGAAGAATTACATACATTAGTATCCTATTTTAAAAGTGCATTAAGCGATGTTGGATCTGCAAAAAGTACAGCTTATGCAAAGTATTTGGAATATAAAGCGAAAGCAGAATCGGAGAAAGCGTCAGCATACGCTGCAGCGACCAAGGCTTTTGAAGAAAAGAAAAAGGAATTTGAAAAACTTATCCATTAACCATACAAAGAATGGAGGGAACCAACATGAGTGGTAAAGAGGTTGAAATTATAGGAAGTAACACTGCAAGTGCCATTTCTTACGCACAAAACATTGAAAATGGTATGAAGGATTCTTTAAACCAAGCGAAAGACTTAAAAGCATATGTCACAGGTGCGAAATGGAATGGAAAAACGAGAGATGCATTTTTAAGTTATCTTGATTTGATCATTCAATATAATTCAGAAATGGTAGAGGCATTTGAAGGACATACGAAAGCTTTGAAAGAGTTAGATAAAAGCATTCAAACGTACGGAGATAAATCGGAAGTAAGGGAGATAAAACAACTGTGATGGAGAAACGAGGGATAAAAGAATGGGGAAAGAAATGAGTTTTGCACCTGCTGAATTATATGTTCTCGCAGGTGCAGCTGGGGTTACCGATATATTTGGATTGCCAAACCGTGACGCAATTATTTTACTTGATGCAGAATGTGTCACGAAAGCAACTACGAGTTTAAAAGAAAAAGGCCTACTTACAAGTGAAAATGGAATTACCCCTGCAGCTTTTCAAATAATTGAACTATTAAAGGAATATGAAAATTGTCATGAATACACGAGAATGAATAATGTATTAATTGGCTTTTTAAAAGAGGATAAAGACCGAGTGGCTGTATTAACAGAAATAGAACCAAATAAAAAATACGAGATCGACTACATACCAAAACCGGACGTATATTTTTCATTATTAACACGCATTCCTTTCTTATTGAGAGAACCGAGGGAAATAGAAGATACATTTTTCTCAAAGAGAATGACAGAGGCAGAACAACAAACATTTGAGGAAAAAGATTTATCAAATAAAGACGTTATAGCGATAGAAACGTATACGAGGCCTCGAAGTAATAGAGGAGGAAAATGGGAATGTTTCTTATATTTTACTGAAGGAGAAGATTTCGTTCAAATAGATGTAGATCGTAATCGATATGACTGGGTGAGCCTCTATGCGGTTAATAAGAAATTGTATGACGTGTTAAAAATGCCATATAAAAAGTTAATTGACCCGAGACAATTCTCGTTAGGAGGTATTCAATAATGCAAGTATCAATGGGAGATAGTGGTTCTGGTGGTGGAGAAGAAGTATTAGTTAATTTTCAAGAACTACTTGATATAGTAATGAAGTTAGAAAATATATATAAAATCCATGTAGACGTCATTGGAACGAATATTGAGAGTTTATTAAGCTGTAATTTTTATCAAAAAGGTGAAGCGATGAGAGTAATTGAAAAATATCCTGATATATTACACAAAACACTAGAATTGGCTGAACACTATTCTAGGTCAGCGACAGTTGTAGGAAATGTATGTGTAGAAATGCTTGAAAAGGACGAACAATTACGTGAAATATTAAGTAAGTTGTAGAAATCACCATACGGCTGGGGGGATGAAAACGAGATGGATGTGAAATATAGACCTGAACCATGGCAAAACATGGGGGATGGTATGAATCGAATTACAAAAGATGCACTCATAAAATTACGGGAAGCAAATGAATCATTAAAAAGAATTGATGGAAGAATACGAGATTTAGACTCGGATGGTAGTATACATTTTAATCCTAAAGATCAATCGCAAAAAATCGGGGAATTACTTGATAGCTATTCGACATTACAAAAATATTGCGGAGAAGCAGGGCGATTAGTATCTGAACATATAGATAAACCTTTTTTAGTAGAAATGGATAAATTCGCTCAAAAAATGAGAGATACATCTATTCTCAGTTTTGAAACAAATAACCGAATTGGCTCTACAACAACGACAGTATTACCAGGTGCGCATGCAGGCTACGGAAGTGTACCACAAACAATACAGAAGAAGAAAGATAAAATAACAGTAGAAGATATTTTTAGAGATTCACCTGCATTTGATAACGTACTTAGGGCAGAATACAAAGAACTAAAAAAACAAAATCCAGATGCAAAATTAAATTATGAAGAATACAAGAAAGTAGTCCCATCCACACGAGGATTTGAATACAAATCGATAGAAGATGAACAGAAAAAACTAGAAATGGTGCGAGACATAGGAATAGGAGTAGGAATCATCATCACAACAATCCTTTGTCCACCACTCGGGGCCGCTGCCGCAGTAGTATACGGAGGTGTACAAATAAAAAGCGGTATCGACGGAGAAGACTGGGGAACACATAGGAAATTGAGCCAAGAAGAGCGGGTAGGAAACATCATTTTTGGCGGATTAGATGCAATCCCAGTTGTTGGAGCAGTAGGAAAAGGAGTAAAAGCATTCAAAGGGACGAGTGAATTAGCTGATTTAGCCAAATTATTAAAATTCAAAGAAGGAATGCCTGGTTTTAATCCAAATTTGGGTGGAAATGTGGTACAATCGCTTAAGGAAAATAAGACTTTAAAAAATGCACTAGATGCTATGAAAAATACTCCTATTCCAGTAGCAGTTAGGATGGTGGATACTGGAATAGGAATGAGGCTTCCTTATATAGAATCTTCAACTGTTGGAGAAGTAGCTGGAAAGTTTTCAAAGGTAAGTACGGCAGCTAAGGATGACGCTTATCAACTTGCTAAGGGTAGTGGTGGTTCAGGAGTTAGTAAGGAAGGTAGTGTAGCTAAGGGTACGGGTAATAGTCGAATAGATTATTTACGTAATAAATATGGAAAATTTACTTCGAAAGAATTGAATTATAGGATTAACTTACGCGGCGAAACACTTAAGGAATTGCAAAAGTTAAAGGATACGGGGATAAGTAAGAAAAAAATTGGTCCAGCCTTTGCTGGAGTGTATGATAAAACAACTGGTAAAATTTATTATGCGATAAATGACTACGATGGAATATTGCCCGATTTCCATCCTTTAATAAAGTCAAGATATGATTCTATGCCACAAGAAGTTATTGATTCATATACATTTACAAAAGGTGCAGGTTCACACGCTGAAGTAATTGCCTTGAATAAAGCATTAAAGGCTAATCCAAGTGCTGGTTTGGATAATTTTGTTATCAATGTAATTCGTACGGGTCAAAATAGAACAAAACCAGCTGGAATGATGTTTCTAAGGTGTCCTCATTGTGCTTATCTTACAGATGAATTTGAAATAATCACGGAGGTTTCAAAAAATGTTAAATGATATATTAACGAAGGAATATATAATACAGAACGGCCTAGAGTTTGAGGAGTACTTAGAATACGGAGGGCCTTATGATTTAGGAATAGTAGAGTATACTGATGATGGAAAAGAAAAATTATTTACTGGATTAGCTTACGATATTTATGAAAATGGGAATATAGAAAGTTATTTCTACGTAGAAAATGGTGTTAAACAAGGAAAATATGTGGAATTTTATCCGAGTGGTAATATAAAAAGGATAGGAAATATGAATAAAAACTCGGCAGAAGGCTACCAGGTTGAATTCTTTGAAAACAGGGCTAAAAAGTATGAGTCTGAATGTATTGCCGGACGTGAGATGACTTTTAAAAAGTATGATGAACAAGGGAATATTATAGAACAAAAAACAGAACCAAGTGAATCAGATTTATTATATGCTAAAAAATTCAGTAGGGAGCCAAAAGTATAATAAAGTAAATACTATACAAAATCAGTTGAAATGTTGAGTTGTAATTCATTAAATGAAGTATGGTTAGAAGACATACAGGAGGTATGCACTAAATTTGGTATGAAAGTGGAGAGGGAAATATGAAGAGAAATTTAAATGCGGCGATATGTTTATGTTGCGCTGAGTGGGATCAACAAGAATATATAAAAAAACAAAATCTTGAATCAGCCAAAGAGAATTTACTATTTATTGAAAAAAATTTACGCTGTGATTGCAATGGATAATTCTAAATTAAAACCTTTAATAGAGGAATTTAAAAATGAGCAGCGTGCATTCTTACCAAAAGTACAACTTAGAAATACCTTTGAATTAGAAGAAATACGATTTGTTGCAGGAGTAGATTTAGCGTATTGGGAATTAAATGGTAAAACGTATGGTACATGCTGTATTGTAGTCATTGATTTTAGTACACATGAAGTTGTTGAAAAAGTGTACAGTTATGGAGAAATAACAATTCCGTATATTTCAGGTTTTCTTGCTTTTCGTGAGTTGCCTTTAATTAAAGCTGCAGCAAAAAAACTAACTAAGCAACCAGATATCTATATGTTTGATGGGAATGGTTATTTGCATTATCGACACATGGGTATTGCAACACATGCTTCTTTCTATTTAAATAAACCAACAATTGGTGTAGCGAAAAGTTATTTAAAGATTAAAGGTGTAGATTTTACTATGCCTGAAAATCAAGAGGGATCGTATACGGATATTATCATTAATAATGAAATATATGGTCGAGCTTTAAGAACAACCAAAAGTGTAAAACCCATTTTTATTTCATGTGGTAACTGGATTGATTTAGAGACAAGTACTGAAATTGTCATGAGGCTTATTAATAAAGAAAGTCGGTTACCCATACCTGTTAGATTAGCAGATTTAGAGACACATATAATGAGAAAAAAACTATGGGAAAATTATAAGTTATAGAGCTAAAACCTTGATAAGTTGAATACTTATCAAGGTTTTTATGTAACTGCTTTAAATAGAGTATTACGTGCAAGGATAGAATAGAAAAAGAAGTACGAGCTTAGGCGAGATGACATTTTACTGTGGGATGAATATAAACGCATGGAATGTATATTAAATTAACGAACTCGTACAAACTCGTAAGTTTTTAGAGAGTATTTGTTATGAAGTATAAAAAGTTTCATACTGTTACTACAAAACTTACAAATTTATGCTGCTTAAAAACAGATGAAACTTAAAGCACTTGATTGTCTACGAAAGACAACAAGCGCTTTTTTATTTCTATTAAAAACTTTTTATTTGAATTCAAGGATCAGATGATAAAAAGGTATTTACAATTGATTACAGTTCGAGAATGTAGTTTTATTGAAAATAGAAATTTTCTTTTAGTAGTTCAACGAAAGAAAGTAGTTAAACTAACGAACTCGTACAAACTCGTAAGTTTTAACTTAGTACTTGTTACCACATATAAACGGTGTCATACTGTTACTACAAAACTTACAAATTTATGCTGCTTAAAAACAGATGAAACTTAAAGCACTTGATTGTCTATTTGAGGCAACAAGTGCTTTTTTGTGTTTTAGCGTAGAAATAATGTGGTACAATCGCCTAGGGAAAATAAGACTTTAAAGAATGCACTAGATGCTATGAAAAATACTCCTATTCCAGTAACGGTTAGGATGGTGGATACTGGAATAGGAGTGAAGCTTCCTTCAACTGTTGGAGAAGTAACTGGAAAGTTTTCAAAGGCAAGTACGGTAACTAAGGATGACGCTTATCAACTTGCTCATGGGCATAGTAAATTAGAAGGAAGTAATAAAACTAGCGGAGTGGGTAATAATAGCTCGCGTACTGACGAAATTGGAATCGAATTTAAACGTAATCGGAAACATAATGAAGATGAGTTTATACGACAATTAAAAAACCAAGAAGATGGACTGGGAAAATTGACAGTTTATGAGTTTATTTAGAATCGGAACCAATTTTTAAAATATGGGAGATCAAAACAAGCAAATTCAGCTCAAAGATTAACACGAAAACAAGCTGTGCAAGATAAAATTGATGAATTTATGGAAGAAGGTTTTTCATTTAGGGAAGCAGAAGAGCAAGCTTTAAAGCGGATAAAGGATAAAGCTGCATTACATGACCCAGATCAAATTGCGGGTGGAAATCCATTAAAAATAACTGGCATGGGTGATTCTAGAATTAATTCATCAATAGGTTCGCAGTGGAAAAGCAGGATTGGTAATGTGGATAAGGAAATTAGACGAGTTGCTGACACCTTATCAGAGGAAGAAAAAAATTGACATATCTTAATGTTAGATTGAAATCGGAGTAGGGGGATACTATGGAAAATATAAATGATTTTATATCTTTCGAAAAACCATCAACAGAGGTTATTGAAAAGTATACAGGGAAAGTTCCAGATCAAATAATAGATTTATGGAAATGCTATGGGTTTGGGAGTATGTTAAATGGATACTTAAGAGCAATAAACCCAGAAAAATATTTAGATATATTAAAGGAAAGTTATATCCGTTATGAAGAAGCTATCCCAATTTTTACAACAGGTATGGGAGATATTCTTGTGTGGGAAAATAACTATTTATTATTACTTAAGTATCGAAAAGGTACGGTAGATGTAGTAGCTGGAAAATTCAAGTTTTTCTTTAAAAATACGAAAGATGATTATTTTTTAGAGAAAGTATTGGATTGGAAGCATTATCAGCAGGCATTAAATAAATACGGAAAGCTTGAAATAGATGAATGTTTTGGTTACACACCTTTACTTGCACTAGGTGGACCAGAAAAAGTAGAAAACTTACAAAAAGTCAAACTTATCGAGCATGTTTATTTAATTACTCAATTTATGGGGCCGATAGAATAATGAAAGAAGAAACTGGAAGGTGGATTAATCCTCTTTCAGTTTTTTTATTTAAAAGGCTATTAATGTAAATGAAGCTTTAAAAGATACGATTGAGTTAATGTTATAATATAGAAATGTGGTAACGAGAAACTTGGATTAAATTTATAAGAAGTAATTTTTTATGAATTAAGGCTAACATAAATTCCTAGTATTATATAATTGAAATTAAACTAGCAAAAGGTGCGGACTCCGTAACCCCATTCGTTAAAGGTGTAGAAATACTGCCAGATGGAAGTGTCGTTAGAACTGGAACGAACTATAGCGGGAAATTCCAAGAAGCCCATGATGCCTAAAAAGCGAGTATTCAGAGTAGGATCTCGAATTTGGAGAGTGGTGGGGTTAAGGGTACGGGTAACGCTGTTCATAGATCTGAAATTGACGAAGTAATTAAAAATAATTACGATAAAGACGGAAACTTGATTAATAGATCAATTGTTCCTAAGGGATATGATAGTGTTGAAGATTTCTTAAAACAAGTAGATGATACTACCATCAAAGAATTTGGGTATGATAGTGTTGAAGAGTTTAAAGAAGTTGTAGAACTAACAGAAACATATTTGAATACTAAAACGAAAAATAATATATTAAATAAGCCTTTAGCAGGAGGAACACATGTGAAAAAAGGAGTAGATTTTGATATTTTAGGATTCCCAATATTTAAAGGGGATGATGTTAAGTTTTCTTTAAAGTTAGAGAAAGATTTCTATGTTATGAAAGATACAGATCAATTTAGGGAATGTACTAAATTGGTAAAAGAAGCAATTGAGAAAGGCGAAATCTCAAAAGAATTATTCACTAAAAAGCAGTTAGCTCAAATAAATGATGGTTTGCCTAGAATAGATGGATTAATATGGCATCATCATCAAATACCGGGGAAAATGCAATTAGTAATAAAAGAAGTTCATAGTGTGAATCATTTAGGTGGAAATAGATTATGGGGAGGCGGAATTAGATGAAGAATTTAGAATGGAAGTATGCGGATGATTCGGTTACGGAAGAATTTGTGGAGAAAATAGGTCAATCACTGGGAGTTGAGTTTCCAAAAGATTATATCGAGTGTGCAAAGGTAAATCATGGGGCTAATGTAATACCATATTGTTTTGATGTTGAAGGAATAGAAAGAGTTTTTGGTGCATTACTTTCTTTTGATGAGGAGAGTAGTGATTATATTGTAAGAGATTATAATAACTACCGTGCTACCTTACCTAGAGATGTAATTCCTTTTGGAATTGATCCAGCAGGAAATTTAATTTGCTTTGATTATAAAAATCATGAAGAAAATCCAATTGTTGTTTTTTGGGAACATGAAGATGCATGGGAAAAGGAAGCGCTGATGGAAAGTGAAGGGATTACGGCAGAAGAAGCAGAGAAAATCGCAAGAGAAAATGTATTTTTTGTTGCTAATACATTCACAGAGTTCTTAAGTAAATTACATGATTAATAGAGCGTTAAAATTAAAGGGCTATCTTATAAGTGGCGGGTTTCACTTGCTTATGAGATACCCCTTTTTATTTTAGAATAGAACGGTTATTTAACAGAGAGGTTCAATAAACTACTACCTATGCTATTGCAAATTTGCTAAGTATAGAGAAATCCAGAATTCATAAGGGGATAAGATTGGAAAAAAACAGCAAAAAGCATAGATGATATGACAGCCAAATCGAAAAGTTTTGAAAGTGGCGACTAAGGTTTAATAACGTCTAAACAAAGCTGGGTGAATAAGCATCATACAGCAAGTAATAAGATTATAGATGATGAGATTAAGGGTGTAGAGGCTTCTCTTGCTAGTAAGGGTACGGGTGAAACGGTTAAGAAGATAGGTGATATTAATGATCCTATTAGAACATATCGTGGTGCTGATTTAGGTAAGCTAGAGGCTAAATATACTGCGGATCCTCGCTTAACTGTTGAGATGCCCTATGTTGGTAAAGGGCAAAAAAACACCAATGCAGAGGGTTGGTTACGCGATAAAGATTTTTATTGGAAAGAGATGTTAGAGAAGTACCCAGAAGCGTTTAATAGGTCAAATAGACAAAAAATAGAATTAGGATTCGCACCTATAAACAATCCAACGTTTAGAAAACATTTTCCCCAATATGATTTAAAAGAATTATATAATGACACTTTAATACATCATCACATTGGTGGTGGAGGTCAAGCTGTGGCTGTACCCTCAAAGCTACATCCAGGTTTAGGAGGGATTCATAATGCTGAGAAAAGCGCAGGAGTTTGGGGAAATGACCAAAAATATGCTGAACTATTAGAAAAATTCTTAGAAAAGTAAGGGTGATTATTTTGGTAATGAAGGATGCTATGAGCAAATATTTTAATTTAAGAAAAGAATATTTTGATAAAGGGTTAGATTTTTTATTTAAAACGCCATATAACGAAGAAGTTGATTCATTTATATATCAGGGTGAAATGGATGATGAAGAAGAAATTTCATGGAAACCTATTGAAAAAAATAATAAGAATGATTTAACGAAGATTGAGGAAAGATTTGAAATTAAACTGCACACTTCAATTGATGATTATTTTAATTCTTATTGGTTTGCTGATTTAGATGGATTTATTGGTAATCATTATATTAGGCTAGAACCTGTATTACCAAATATTGAATTGGATTCCTTCGAAAGTAATTTAGAAGGGTATAAAAACAATCATAATAAGGTTGATAAGACTCCAATAGGTGTAGAGGGGAACGGTTTGATAGTTGTTTTAGATAATGTAAGTGGTAAGGTTGAATTGGAGGATTTTGAACGAGGTTCATTTGAAGAGATTTCGGATAGTTTAGATGAGTTAATTGCTAGTTTAAAGTTACAAAAATAATATACTAAGAACATTTATATGAAAAAATGTCTGATATGAAGTGTAGCCCAAGTGTTAGATATAATTGGACTGCAGTTTTTTATAGAAAGATGTAATATAAAATCAAGCGAAGACCTACAAAATTTATGCTACTAAAAAAACATATGAACTGAAAGCACTTGATTGTCAATTAAAGGCAACAAGTGCTTTTTTGCGTAGAAATTTAACAGATCACTATAATTTTATTATGTAAACTTTTTACATAGTTTTCTATACAACTAAAGAGAAGAAAAATGTTCACTATTACTTTCATTTCTGTTATAAAAATTCTACAATAGAAGACAGAACGTATATTTGGTATAATCAAAATATACTATATGAAATGATGTACATGAGTTTGAAATTCATGTAACGAGGTAAGCACTACATAACAATGACTAATATTTAAAGTTTTCGTACCTATAGAATTCAATTCATGTTATATAAATCAATTGTTAGAAAGGAACAGGTGTAATGAATCAAATTTCATTTGAAGATTTATTTGAAGAAGAAAAAGAAAAGGTGGAGGTAGCTGAGGTATGTAAGGTACCAGCCCCTTTATCACCATTACAAAAAGATATTTTAGAATTAATTGATTCTGAAGAAATAAGTGCGCTTGAGCTATGTGAACGATTAATACGATCTGGTAAAATAGCCGATGAAAGATTCACTACGAATAAGCCTAAAGCATATGGACAAGTATGTTTACTATTAGAAGGTTTTGTTACAGAAGGAAAACTTATTTTTATCAAAGATGATGAGAAAAGAGATAGGGTATATAAATTGAAAGAAGAAGTTTGAGATGTATAGTGGGAGATGAATGATTGGTTCCCTTTAACTTGCAGCTCCGTTAGTCTAGTAATGTCCACAAAAAAGGTGTCAATCTCTCCTACATTGACACCTTCATACTTTTAACACCTTACATACTTACGCTTGAAACCAAGTCTTCCTCTATCAAGTTCTTTCTGAATACTTTCAGAAGCATTTAACAAACTGCTTTTTTTATTATCACGTTTGACTTCAACTATACCAACTTCTTTTGCAATCTCGACTGCTTTTTCATGTAGTGGTACATATGATATTGCCACGGTGTTTAGGAAATTATTCATAGCGGATTTTGTTCGTTCTGGAGAATGATGAATTGTATCTTTCACCATTTCAAGCATATCGGAAATTTTACTTTCGGAAAATTCATTGTCTTTGCGATTTCCTAAAAGCCAACAGTAGCAACTCCATCCGGCAGACATTTTAAGCTCGTCCCCACTTGCAATCCATTTATCAGCAACATCTTGTGCAATATTTGACTCCGATAAAGTTACTGCCACTACATAATCAGATAGCATATAAAAATATGCCCCGTCTATCCAGCGATCAAAATCAGACTTACTCATAGCTTTTGGATCGGCAATAATACCTGCAAAGTACATAGCATCGTAGTTACCTGTGGCATAAAGCTCTTCAGCTAACTCTTGATTTAATTTTATTTTTTTAGCGATTGGTTTCATAGCACCTGTAGCTACTCCGAATACTGGCTCATGCGCACCGTTAGATATGTATATTTTTTTCGTTCGTTCCTTACCTAGAGATTCAAGTTCTTGCATAACTGTTTTAAAATCCATAGTTGTGCAACTTCCTTTCTTCATGTGAAAGCCTTTTTAAGCCTTTCGTATTTCATGTGTTAATACTAATTGTATTCAAGGGGTATGTCTACTTTCTAAAAGTATCGAAACCGGTTAGTAATTTTGAAGGTTTTGATTTTGTGACTGCTACAAGCTATCTATAATGGTAAGAAGGTCACTGTAAGGTAAGGAAGAATGAAAAGTATGTATAGTTTTTCCAGTGAATATTTGGTATGATGGTGAATGGGAAAAATATACAAGTTGTTAGTGGTTCATAAAAGGGGGATTGAATTGAAAAGAACACCTGAATTCGTATTAGGTTTAATTGGTGGCATTTTGGGAATTATTATTTCCATAATATTAATAGTTGTAGCGTTTAATATTATGGAAGGGGTTGATTACGAACTTTTAGCTTATTACTCTATTATTTTAACGGTTCAAATAGGGTTGTTCATTTTATCGTGTTTAGTAAACAAGGTTAATAATAAAGTTTATGGAGTTTGTATGATTGTGATTCCTATAGTTATGTTGTTTATGTCATTATTCTTTTTACTTATTCCGACAATTTTACAAATTATATCTGGTTCATTTGCATTTAGGACATTAAAGTTAGAATCGAATGTAAGCTAAATATAATTATTAACGTCTGAATATTCGGTTTTTTAAACATTTTCGTTTGCAGTTCAAATTAACATAAAGTACAAAGTTGTACGCTTTAGGAGGAGAAATAGATGATTATTTGGTCTGGTTGGGGTTTTTTAGTCGCAATTATTGTAATTATTAATACTCTTTTGGGTAAGGCTATCTTTGGATCTATAACGGGGGACGCTACATATTTTCAAGACCATAGTTGGCCAATGGCGGTAATGTTTATTATATCAGGGGTTATGTCTTGGTATTTAGGTAAATATATTAATAAGCCAGATGGGAAAGTTTATATAGATACCGAAACTGGTGAAAAAGTTATGTTTAACAAAAAACACTCGCTATTTTTTATAAAAATGGAATATTGGGGACCAATTTTAGGAGTTATTGCGATTGTAACTTTAATTACAAGATAAAAAAAGAGGATGGGTATAGTAAGAGTAATCTATTCAAGTAGAAGGAGAAATTAGTCATGAATGCAAAGAAACTACTAGGGGTAGCAGTTCCGGTCATGTTGTTATTTGGTTGTGGAGTTTCTGAGAAAACGAACACTTCTAAACAGGAGAAAACGGAAGAGTCTAAAGTAAAAGAATCGAAGTCTAATAGTAAGAAAGAAAACGTTTCAAAGGAAGACTATCCTAATAAAGTGTATAAATTAGGAGTAGAGTTTGATAAGTTGTTTGCGGAGCATAACAATATTACAAGAGAGGTTTTTGACGGTAAGAAAAAGAAATCAGATATAGTAGATAGTGTGAAAGAATTAAATAAAGTGTTAGATAAATTTGAGTCAATAGATCCCCCTACAGAGTATGTAAACCAACAAAAAGATTTTGAAAAAGCAATTAGTTATTTTAGAGAGTCTTTTTCTTTAATAAATGAAGTATTCACCAGAAAAGAAAAAAGAGAAAAAGGTGATAAGACTGATAAAGAGTTAATAGAGAAATCTGAAAAGCTAGTGAAAGAAGGAGATATTTACTGGCTTAAGGCATTCAAAGATCTTGAAGGGGATATTAAAATCGGTGACGGTACAGTATCAATGAAAGATTTGAAAGAGTTAGATAAGAAAGCTGGAATTAATACAGATAACGTTATGAAGAATGTGAAGGATGGTACGGAATTAATCGGTAATTGGGGATTCCAAGGAACAGACGGTTTCAATATGTCACTCATTTTAAAAGGTGATAAGACATTTGAAACGTATGGTAAAGGTGAGTATCCAAATAAAAAGAATTATATTGAAGGAACTTGGGAATATGATAAGGAAGCTTTTACAATCTATTTACATCTCAATAAACGTTTAGTAGACGGTGTAGAAGATACAATTCAAAAAAAGAAAATAGCATATAAAGTTCAAGATTATGATGGGGAAAACTTGCGATTATTTAATGAGACGTCATTTAATACAATTAAGTATGTGAAGCAAAGTTAAAGTTATGAAGGACTAGGTTTAAATGGCCTAGTCCTTCATTAAAGTGCGAGTATGTAAATAATATGTTATCTTTCGTTCTGTTTACTTAGTATCATGTTATTCTTTAATAGAGTAATAAATGGAGTTTTGCATTAAATATATGAGGTTGGTTACAAATGATAAAGAAATTTACTAGATTAGTATTAATAGTGGTTATCCCAATCAGTCTTATTACAGGTTCTGGGGCTGCTGAAAAAACTGAAGCACAAAAGCCGAAAGCGGTACAAACGGAGAAAAAGGACTATATGGATTACTCATATGGTAGCAAAGGTATATTAGTAAGTGGCAAAGCGAAAGAACGGCAACAATACGAGATTGGATATATGGATGATAATAAGTTAATTGGGATTGACGAAAATATTGAAGACTGCATTATTTTAGATAATAAAGATGAAGCAGGTCTCATTTGGAAGCAAATAGAGCGTGGATCTATTATTGAAGTGCAATACGGTAAGGATCGCAATGATATCGTAGGCGTGCAATTCGTAGGAGATCGTGAGTCATATGAAATTAGTGATAAGTTTGATCGGAATACGATAAATGAGATTGTTGAAAACGTTAAAGGGAATTTGTAATAGATGTATTTCGATAGTATAGGATCTCTTATTATGAAATTGTATGCCAGTTATTTGTCTAAGTTTAAATTGATTATTTTGACGGTATTTGTAATTAGTTGTAAAATAATGTTTGTTGACGAATTTTATAAAAAGTATGTTAGATGAAATTCATCTGTAGGGATGACATATAAATATTTTCTTAATGAGTATAAAATATGATAATTTAAATATATAAATAAAAAAGAAAATGTATTGGAAGTACATAGTAGATTCATATTTTTAAAAATTAATGTAACAATAAAGGGAGGTTGAGATACATACACGGTGGGAGTGTGTATGTATTTATTATAATAATGAATAAGACAATCAAACAACAAGTAATCGCACTATCAACAAGTCTAGTGATTTTAGGGAGCGTACCTTTATCAGCATCAGCAGAAGAGATAAACAAATCTCAAACTGATCAACTTAATATTGCCCAAGGAGAACACGGAACGAGCGGATTAAATTATTCTAATTTCAAGTTGGAAGTTCCTGATCATGTACAAATTAACGAAGCAGAAGTATCTGAAAATGAAAAAATGCTTTTAGAAGAATATAAGCATAAACATGATGAAACAGAAGAATTAAACAAAATGCAAAATGCTAAGAAGGGACAAGTAGCAGAAAAGGAAGCTATTTCAAACATTGAAAAGGCATTTGAATCTGTAGATGGTCGAAATGATGGATCTGATCGTCAAATGAAACCTGTTGCAAAGCCAAGAGGTATTCAATATAGTGCACAGAGTACGAAGAAATATGGAACACTTGCAGGAGTTCCATTTGTGGAGTGGATTGTTCCAGCAGGAAATCCTGATATTCGTCCTGCAAATCCGATGAAAGCACGTTACATTACAATTCATGAGACCGCAAATACAGCCGCTGGTGCTAATGCTGAAAATCATGCGAAATATTTATACAAGCAAGCAACTGAAGGCACTTTCCGAACAGCTTCATGGCATTTTACTGTAGACGATAAACAAATTTATCAACACTTACCAACAAACGAAAATGGTTGGCATGCAGGAGATGGAGATGGATCAGGAAACAGGGAGTCTATCGGTATCGAGATCGCGGTTAACCAAGATGGTGATTACAATAAAGCTTTAGAAAATGCAAAACGACTTGCAGGTTATTTAATGAACAAAGAAGGAATTGGTGCAGATCATATTTACAAGCATCAACAATGGAGCGGGAAAAAATGTCCTGACATTTTAATTTCACGTGGTAATTGGGCTGGTTTCGTACAAGGAATTCAGTGGTATGCAAATATAAATGCGCAGATTGATACGCCTTTACAAGATAAAAATGACTCATTTAATCCAAATGAAAATAATCCAGCTGAACCTAGCATGGAACTAGTGGTAAATGGTAGTGGTATCAATGTACGTAGTGATGCGGGTATTGAACATCGTGTTGTACGTAAAGCTTCAAACGGAGATCGTTACAAAGTATTAGCGGTTAAAAATGGTTGGTATAAAGTAGGTAATGGAGAATGGATTTTCTATGACCCAAGTTGGATTAAAATTAACTACAATGTACCAAAGGAAGAAGTACAAAAACCAAAAGATGATATTACAGGTGGCTGGTTTGAAGGGCATATTCGTAAATTAAACAGTCTAGGTATTATGCAAGGCGAAGGTAATGGTGTATTTGCGCCATATCGAAATGTAACGAGAGCGGAGTTTGCGAAATTAATCTCGAATGCTCTTAAACTACCAGAGGGAAATAAGTCATTTGTAGATATTAATGAGGCACATCCATCACTTCATGACGGTATTAAACGTTGTGCAAGTGTAGGAATTATTAATGGTCGTGGTGAAGGGATTTTTGATCCTAACTCACCAATTACTCGTGAAGAAGTATCTATTATGATTGACAAAGCATTACGATATAAAGGAATTACAGGTGAGTTAGTAGCATTACCATTTACAGATAAGCATTTAATAACATACAAAGAATCGGTTCAACGATTATACAGTCTAAAGGTAGTTAATGGTATTGGAAATAATGAGTTTGATCCCCGAGGTACAGCAACTCGTGGTCAGGCAGCTGCCTTTATTGTGAAGATGTTAGATTCAATGCAAAAATAAAATGAAACTTTAATCAGTGAGGGCCACTCGCATTGCAATCGAGCAGTTTATTCACCGAATTTTGAAATGAGAGTTGTACTGTCCGCAAATAGCAGAATAAATGGTATGTAGAAGCTGACATTGGTAGAAGTAAAAGTGCGCCCATAAGGGCCTTGTAAACTCTGATTTAGTAAATCAGCGGGTGAAGTGAAACAAGATAACAACCCGACACCGGTAGCCTTATCCGTAATCGAAAGTGAGCGGGGAGTGTAGCATGGCTGCAACGGGATAAGTCACTCTAATGTCATGAGTGCGACTGAATTTCTAGGTGTACCGTGGTAAACAAGGTTGAATGCTAAACTGCGTGAAGGATAAATCAAGGGGTCTTATCGACGACCATATCGAAATAGACATTGAAACGATATGTCTCTAGTTCAGCTCATCTATTTTTTGTGGAGAGAGGTGTGTTTCACACTAGAGAACCAACTAAAGTACATTAGTAAAGATTGAAAGTCCCAACCGACATTACTACAAACTATTTACAAGGTACTAAATGGGGATTACCTAAGTGGAAGCGCCATTTATGGCTATAGAGGATGATTTCAAGGTAAAAACCAAGAAATGTGGCTCTTGAATATTCCATATGGTAACGGAGCCTTCGTAGTAGTCAGAGATAGGGAAAGCCTATCACACTAACGTATGACAAATTACGTTAGGTCATGGTTGTGAAATCAGGATGGCGAAGGAAGGTAGTCAATTAGTTCATGATGATAATAAACAGGAAGGAAGCGAGATGCTGATGAGAAATCCAGTTTATGTATTGAACACCTTGTCGAAGAATACTATTAAAGAAAACTATAAGTTCAAAAGATTATATAGAAATCTTTATAATCCAGAATTCTACTATAAAGGTTATCAAGAAATATATGCCAATCCAGGTAATATGACCAGAGGAACCATAAATAAAACTGTTGATGGCTTCTCAAAAAATAGAGTATCTAAAATCATCAACAACATTAAAAATGGTAACTATAAACCTACTCCTGTTAAGCGAGTATATATTGATAAAAAAGGGAGTAAGAAAAAACGTCCTCTTGGGGTACCGACATTTGACGATAAACTTGTCCAATTAGTAATAAAGTATATCTTAGAAGCAATTTATGAACCAAACTTCTCTGAGAACTCACATGGATTCAGGAAAAATAGGGGTTGTCATACAGCTTTGAAACAAATTAAAAAGAGTGGTAATGGAACTAAATGGTTTATTGAAGGTGATATTCAAGGTTTCTTTGACAATATCGACCACCATATCCTAATTAACCTACTAAGAAAACGTATCAATGACGAAACACTCATCGGATTAATATGGAAGTTCCTAAGAGCTGGGTACATGGAGGATTGGCAATTCCACAAAACATTCAGTGGAACACCACAAGGAGGGATTCTCAGTCCTCTTCTTGCCAACATATATCTAAACGAACTAGATATATACATGGAAAAATACGCTGAAAAGTTCGGAAAAGGTCAACCAAAAGACAGAGAAGTTGATAAAAGATATCAATACTTACACCTCAAAATAAAAAGAGGGCGTAAGAAAGCAGACTTACTAAGAGAACAAGGTAAACACAATGAAGCTCAGGAATTAATCGAGCAAGTCAACGAATGGGTTAAGGAAAGGGGACAACGTCCCTACTACAATCCAATGTCGGATAAATTTAAGTCACTAAAATATGTTAGATATGCTGATGACTTTATTGTAATGATAATCGGCAGTAAAGATGATGCCAAAGCCATTAAATCTGATATAGCTCAATTTCTCAATGAAGAATTAAAATTAACTTTATCAGAAGAAAAAACACTTATCACCCACTCTAGCAAGAAAGCAACATTTCTTGGGTACAACGTCAATATCACTAGAAACGAGTTATTTACCAAATACTCGGTGAAAGGTGCAAAAAGAAGACATCACAATCTAAAAGTAAGACTTGAAATCCCCCATGAAACATGGCGAAATAAATTACTTGCCCTGAATGTTTTAGAAATGAAGTATGTGAATGGGAAAGAAACTTGGAAACCAAAGCATAGACCGGAAATGGCACACCTAGATGATTTGGAAATACTACATAATTATGTATTACAGATCAGAGGGATGTACAACTACTACAAATATGCAGTTAATTCAACGGTACTCCAAAAATTCAGTTACGTTCTAGAATACAGCATGTATAAAACATTCGCCAATAAATATAAAAGCTCAATCGGAAAAATTAAGGGGAAATATTGCAAAAACGGTGTATTCATAGTCAATTACAAAGATAAAAAAGGCAAACAACACTCTCATTCTTTCTACAGGGAAGGATTTAGAATGGTTGATATAACTAAGATGAAAACACAAGAAAATAACATCGACAACTTGTTAGCCTCAAGAGTTCATATGTCAACAACTAGTCTTATGGATAGGTTGTCAGCCAACAAATGTGAACATTGTGGTAAAACCGATTCTAACTTAGTAATGCACCATGTCCGAAAAATGAAAGATGTTGAGAAAGGCAAAGCCAAATGGCAAAAATTAATGATTGCCCGTAGACGCAAAACATTAGCCGTATGTGAGGATTGCCATAATGAAATTCACTATGATATGAGAGTAGAACTTATAGCGAAAAACAGAAAAAAATAACTTTGACAAGCAATTGATGGAGAGCCGTATACTCTGAGAGGAGTACGTACGGTTCGGTGAGGGGTTTTGAGAAACCTATCATAGCAATATGACAAGGCGCTCGCTTCCTACTCTACAATAAGAAGAATTTGAAAGGAGCTATCCAAAATAATAATTTGGAATAGCTCCTATTTAGTAGGAAGAACAAATTGTATTTCATAGATTGTAATGTAGAATGCCCTTCCAAGCCCCTTATAAGCCCCTACCAAGTAATAAATCACTAAGAAAAAACAAAAACAAAAACAAGAACAAAACAAGCGCGAAAAAATGAAACCGGCGTTGTAGTAGTAAAAAAATTGTAATTCGAATGCCAAAACCATTCCCGTATGCCTATCTTTATAATGAAGGATTAAAATTTTCCTATTTACTAGCAAAGAGTGGAGGGAAACATATGGCGGTATACCGTAATGTGCAGGTGAACTTTTGGCAAGATGAATTCATATTAGATTTAACGCCAGAGGAGCGTTATTTTTACATATATTTGTTAACTGGTACGAAAACAAAGCAATGTGGTATTTACATATTACCGAAGCGTGTGGCAGAGCTTGAAACAGGTTATAGTATGGAGACTGTTGAGAAGTTGCTAAACAGGTTTGTTGAGTATGGAAAGATTTTATATGATACGGAAACGAAAGAGGTATTCATAATAAATTGGTTACACTATAACCCTATTTCAAATACGAATGTGGAGAAGTGCGTATTACGTGAGTTAAAGACTATAAAAAGTAATGAGTTCATACATATATTTTTACGTAAATGCCTTGAAGAAGAATACAAGATTCCATTATTATTGCAGCATTTTGGTATGCCAAAAGAAGAGGATAATAGTAGTTCACAAGTAGTTATTGAAGAGAAAGAAGAAGCGGAAGAGATAGAGGTGGAAACTATAGAAGAGGACGTTCCAAATAGTGAAGTTTATAAGTTTTATGAACAAAATATTAGTAGTTTATCCCCATATATTGTGAAGGAATTGAAGAATTGGATACAAAGACTTTCTGGAGAGAAAGTGTTAGAGGTACTTAAAATTGCGTTTGAAAATAATAAGAAAACGTTAGCTTATGTGAGGGGGATTTTGAGGAATTGGTGTAGTGAAAAATTAAAGGATTTTAGTGGGGAGAAGTGCGTAATGGGAAGTTTAGAGAGAAGGAAATGTATTTTGAGTAGTGTATTTTAATTTACATTAACTTAACATAGAATGTATGTTCGTTTTTGTGAGGTTTATGCTATACTACCATTAAATAAGGGTATTTTTATAATAGATAAAAAGATGCGGGGGGTACAAAGTTTGACTACTAGTACATCTGAGTTGTTTCAATATATTAATATGACAGAAGAACAGAAACAATTATCACAACGATATTTACAGACAAAAGAAGAGATTTTAAAAGATATTCAACTAACGACAATTCGTGATCAAAAAAGAAGCGATTTTGCGGAGCGATTTATAAACGATTTTAGGAAAGTGCATAAACAAGATCCGGATTTTTTTCGATTATTTTACCATATACTCGAGGAGCAATTATTAAATGTTCTTGTAGTCCGTTTTGCGCATGTCAGTTTTTCTAAAATGAAGATTTATTTAGAAAAAAGTGCACTTCCTTTGGACAAACTTGTAGCAATCGCATGTAAATATTTATCCAGTATTTCAAGTTATGTGAATGAAGCAGATGTTTTTCTTAGAGAGTTAACAAGAGAGAATCCGAACTATATAGAGGGACAATTACATACTTTACCAACTAACCAGCAAGTAACATTACTTCTTGTAATGTTTGATGTAGATTATGAAAAGTTTCGTACATATAGTTCTTTATTGAATGAGAGGTTAGAAGAACATACAGAATTTATATTGAAACTGCTAGGGGAAAAGGAAAAGGTTGAAGCAGTTAAACGGTATTTAAAAGGTAAAGATGATAGTGAAGTATTTATAGGTGGGAATTTACCGGAACATATTTGGCGGCTATTATTTTGTGTTCATAAATATTCGAATGTTGCGAGGCGATATATTGAAATATTGGCGAAGAAAAATGTTTGGGGTTTTATAAACTATGCAACACGTTATATGTGTCACACTCTCGGTCAGTCTCAAAACTACAAAAAAACTGGTAGTGTAAATAGAGAAACATATGAAGAAATTCAAAGTTTTTGTACACAGTTTTGGATTTCTAAGGAACGATTTTTTGCGCATCGTCTAAGGCAACATGATTTGAATAGTGAGGATTTTTGTAAGACGTATGAATATGAATTGCTATGCTTTATGTTGGAGGAAAATCCTGAATTTATTCAATGTACTTTGCAATATGTAAGTAGAATGAATTATCTCATCGTCGCACGAACGCTAGCTGAAAAAGGATATGAGCTAAATAGAGGGAAAATGCGAGAAGAATTTTTTGTTGCTGCTTTGCAAATTAAATTGTCTACAGTGCGGAATACATATCGTGATTATTTACTAGGGAAGTTGTCACTTGAGGATATGGAGCAAATATTTAAAAATCCGAAATATAGAAGTATGTATTGGGGTATGCCGGTGTTAGAGGTTGCGCTTCTTTGGGATATAGATGATATAGCGAAGAGGGAAGCTGTACTTACACTACAGTTTGGAGATGAAGATAGTGTTAATTTATACGAACTTCTTTACGAATGTTCTGTCAGAGGAGTAGAACCGAAACAAGTATTAGAAGATCTGCTTTCGTATGGATTAAGTAAGGAAAAGCTTATCGCTTATGCAGTTGAAGAAGCTGCATGCTACAGTGAAGAGCGAAATAAGGCGAAGGAAGCGCTTGTTTGTGTAATTGTAAAAGAACAAGCGTACATCATTGAACGATTTGATGAGTATTCTGCTGTGGCCAAAGCATATATTTTAGAAGAGTTAGCAAAGGATAACATGATTAAAATGCGTCCAATTTTAATTAAAAGCTTAGGAGATTCATCTAAAAAAATGCGTGAGTCTGTAGTTGAACTGCTTTCAAAAGAGGTAGAAGCTGCAGCAGATGTAGCAGTTGAACTTCATAATAAAAAGAAAATTGTTCGTGAAAATGTGATGAAAATACTTATAGAGTATAAGCTTGAAAAATATACGAAATTTGTACAGGAAGCTTTGCAAGAAAGTAAAAATGAATCTTTCGCAGGAAAATTCTCGTTTTTATTTCAAACGGAGGAAGAAAAGATAGAAGAACTATGTGCACGTATTTTAACTGAACAAACAAGAAATTCACTTCTGCAATTGATTGGGGATGAGCCACAAATCCGTTTACGTGACTCTGATGAAATTGCTGATGCTGCAATTCCGTTAGCCTATTTACAACAGTATATTTTAGATGCTGTTATTGAGAAGAAAGAAACAGCAGAAGTAATTGGTAGAGCTTTAAATGAAGAGGACTTAAAAGAATATGTGCAAACAATATATCAAATATGGATTTCTCAAGACGCAGATGTGAAGAAACGTGGAATTCTTTCGTTATACGGAATGTATAGTGACGACAAAATGGTCGACATACTTATAAAGCAAATTGATGAATGGGTGCTTCAAATGAGAGGAAAGATAGCAGCGGATGCCGTTCGTGCTTTAGGTTTGTCTTCATCTAAGCTTGCACTTATGTCTATTCATGCAATAGCATTTAAATATAAACATAAGCAAGTACGTAATGCAACAAAAGAAGCGCTAAGTCTTGCTGTGAAAACACGTGGTATAACAGAGGAAGAGCTGGCAGATCAATTGGTGCCGGACCTCGGCTTTACTATACATGGTGAAAAAATAATTGATTTCGGGAATCGAAGTTTTACTGCCATTTTAACTACAGAGTCAAAAATTGAATTAGAGACAGAAGAAGGAAAACGTATGAAGTCACTTCCAAAGCCGAATGCAAAAGATGATGTAGAAAAGGCTGAAGAGGCTAAAAAAGAATTAGCCTCTTTAAAGAAGGAACTCCGAAATACTCTTTCCATGCAAAAACAACGATTGGAAACGGCACTTTCATTAAAGCGTTATTGGTCACATAATGCATGGAAGTCTGTATTTATGGATAATCCAATTATGAAGCAATTTTCTATTTCACTCATTTGGGGTGAGTATAAGGAAGGGAAGTTGCTGAAGGCATTCCGTTATGCAGAAGGTGGCGTGTTCTGTACAATTGACGGGAAGAGTTATGAACTTTCATCTGGCACTGTTATTGGTTTCGTTCATCCGTTAGAATTGTCTGGGGCGGAGAAGGAATTATGGAAAGAGCAATTAGAAAGTGCGGGAATTGTTCATCCGTTCCTACAAATTGAGCGTCCAGTGTTTGTAGTAGAAGAGAATGATGAGAGTGCTATTGAGAGATTTGGCGGTATTTTACTAAATGGTCGTTCGTTATTCGGTAAGATGACGAAGCTTGGATGGATCCGTGGGTCTGTTCAAGATGGCGGTGTATATTATACATTTTACAAAGAAGATACTCGTACCGGATTAGGAGTGCAATTGTCATTTAGCGGAGCACCGATTGGTTATGAAGATGAAGAAGATGTATGTGTATTTGACATTCAATTTTATAAAGCAGGTACAGTGAATCGTGGTTCATATGAATACGATGAGATTGATGATGAAAGACGCATTGTACCAAAAGAAGTAGATAAACGCTTCTTTAGTGAAATGTTATATGATGTGCAAGTAGCGACAGATTCAAATCTTGGGCATAATGAAAGTTGGCGTAGCGAACGATAAGAAAAACCCCTTCATTGGTAGGAAAATGAAGGGGGTTTTTCAATGTTTCAAAAGGTTCTTTCATAATAGAAGCGAATTAGGGGGAAGAGGATTTTTATCCTTTTAGAAGGGATTGGTATCATGATCAAATAGATGATTTATCATACGACTACACTGAATACAGCGGGAATAGAAGGGAAAATGTTAACGTTACAGCCACGGTAATGATAGAAAAGACTTTTACTATATGTAAGAGTCTCTTTTTTTGTAAACGCGACAAAATTTGACAAAAAAATTTGTAGGAACTTGTTATAATTTCTGTTGGAATATTTTGTTTAACGAGAAATGGGTGTATAGCGTAAAAGATTTCGGTGTCATACAAATACATTTTTTGTTTTACATTCAAGGATTTCATAAGAGAAGAATTACAAAAATGAATGACATGGAGAAGTCATAGGGGGAGAGGAGATTTAGCATGAGTATTAAAGTAATAAGAGCAACAGGGGTAATGGGAGGAGCAGCAAGAGTTGCTGTAAAGGTAGATAACGAAGTAGTAATGAAACTTGAGAATAACGAAGAATATACGCTTCCTTTTGAATTAGATGAAGCGAATATTAAAGTAAAACAATTCTTTTTTGGAAGTAAAGAAAAGAAAGTAAAGGATGGCGATGTAGTAGAAATTAAGATAAATAGTATTGCTATGCTATTACTGATGGTGTCAATGATGGCTGTTTTATTTGGTTCGTCAATTGGTATAAATATTGTTGTTTTTGGTGTGATAGGAGCTTTAGTTACATTAGTATACGGATTGAATAACTGGTTTCGTTTAGAGGTTAAATAATTATTGTATATATATTTATTTCAGTTGATTTACTATACATGGGATGAAAATATTTTTAAGTGGGAAATGGGGAGAATCAGTATGAAGAAAATGGTTGTAATATCTAGTTTGGCGCTAATAGTAGGTTTAACAACTGGTTGTAGTAGTGAAAAAACAAGTGGACCTAAAACAGTATCTGTAAAAAAAGAAAAAGAGTTAGTAGCGAAAGATATTTTTAAAAAAGCAGCTGACGGATTAAAACAAGAGGAATATCTTACATTGACATCTCTTATGTCAATGAAGGGGAGCGGCCAATCAGAAGAAATTAAAATGAAAATACAAATGGAGCCGAAACTGAAGAATTCTAGGGCTGAAATGAAAATAAGTGGTACAGATATTGTAACGTATGAAGTAGATGGAAAGGTCGCTGCTCAAGTGAAAAACCCTGATACAGGAGAGTTAGTTACGATACCTAATAATCAATTTAATGTAAATGATGTAATGGTCAGTAAAAATTTACTTAATGAGTTAGATTTACCGGAAGCTTTGGCTAAGAAAATGAAAGCAAAGAAAGATGGAGACACATATAAACTTACACTTGAATTAAAGGGAAAAGAAGCGGTAGATACGTTACAAAAAATTAATGGAGATATGAAAAAATTAACGGAAGGATTTAATATGGATGCGTTTAACATTGAATATATAATAACAAAAGATTATAAATTTGAAGAGATGCGAACAACTATAAAAGTGAGTGAAAGTAACTCAGATAAAAAAGCTAGTACAGATAAGGAAAAATTGGATGCAGTTGTGAGTATAAAGATTGATTCATATGAAAAGTTTGATTCAATTAAGTTACCAGAAGGGATTCAATAATTTCAATCGTAAAAGGATAAAAAGGAGCGGAAATCTGCTCCTTTTTTATTTTTCCTACTATTTTTAGAAGATTTATATGAATATAGTTGAACGGCACTTCATTTTTTTCTGGAATAAATGTGAAACGTTGTATAAAATAATCAAGAAAGGCAAAAATTATAGGGGGAAAGTTGTGAAGAAAAATAAGAGTTTAATAAGTTTTTTAGGAGTGTTTATTATGTTGTTTTCTTTTTGTTTTCAAGGAAATGTACAGGCAGATGTAAATACTGTTCAATCTGGAAAAATCAAATCAGGAAACGTAACAGTATGGGAAGTTGGAAATGTAGCGAAAGTATTAGCGGATGTGGAGCGCTTAAATTTAAATACAGTAAATGTACCGATTCAAGTAGATATCCCAAATGTGACTTCTACTAACATGGTAATTAATCAAGCGCAAAAGCAACAAGCTATTATTTTAATTCAAGAATTATTAAAGCGTAATATTCAAGTTATAGTGGAACCGTTCCCATATATTCAGCAGGGGAATGTTGGAGAGACAGAATGGAACCCAAGTAACATTAATGATTTCTTCTGGAATTGGAAGACGGTTATTCTGCAAGATATTTTTAATTCCATTACAAGTAAATACAATGTGTATGGACTAAAGATTGCTTCTAATTTCGTGAATATGGAGTATGCAGAAGGATACTGGAGCGATACAATTGATTTTGTTCGTAATCAGTATAAAGGAAATGTTTTGTATCAAATGAACTGGTGGTTAACAGCAAGCTGGGATCCTTCTTATGAAGCGAAGTTTAAAGAGAAAATCAATCGCCCGTATTTAAAAAAGATGGATATTGTTAGCATAGACAGTTGGTTTGAAGTTTCAGGAAAAAGAAATCCAACATATGAAGAAGTGAAGCAAAGTTTATTTGCGACAACAGTATATAATCGTGGGCAAAATGTTGTTCAGCAATTGGAACAATTACATAATGCAACAGGAAAGCCAGTTTACTTCGGTGGATTTAACGTTCCAGCACGTGAACTTGGATTACAAAATCCATGGAATCCAGATGTTTCAAATGTGTTTTCGAAAGATGTACAATTAAATGGATGGCGTGCTTACCGAGATGTATTAGAACCGAAACCATATTTTAAAGGTTTTTCAATTTGGTTTATTGGCTCTAATGATAGTACACATGCGTATCAAATACATAGTAAAGAAGCAGAGACAGTTATTAACGGGTGGTACCGAAAATAATTTTTATAAAATAGGTAAGTTTTAAAGTTTACTACATATATTTTTAGTGAAAGGCCTTTCACCATCTTATCACCTAGGGGGCAATCATAATGAAATTTTTGTCTTACCTTACAGTAATTTTGGTGATTCTTGGCGGTTTGAATTGGTTATTGGTAGCGTTAGATTACAATGTAGTTGAGAAATGGTTTGGTTCTATGCCGGCGCTTGTGGACACTATTTATTGGCTCATTGGTCTTTCTGCTATTTATCAAATTTTTGATCGGTTCTTTACGAACGACTAGCTATTATTCTTTCATTATTAGAGTGTTAAGTACGATTATGTACTTAACACTTTTTTATATGTCCATAAAAAAGTCTGCACTTGCAAGCGATTCCATCGCGTCTTGCGCCATAATAATAGAAAACAAATTGACCGTATATTATATTTTAGGTTATAATTCAGAAAGTTTAAAAATATCCAAATAAGAAATAGGGAGGTTATGAGGGTAATGGAGAGAGTCTATAATTTTTCAGCAGGGCCATCAATACTCCCTTTGCCAGTTTTAGAGAAAGTGCAAAAGGAGCTTTTAAATTATAACGGGACAGGCATGTCTATTATGGAAATGAGTCATCGATCTTCTTATTTTCAAAGTATTATAGAGGAAGCGAGTAACTTACTTCGTGAATTAATGAGCATTCCTGATGAGTATGATGTTTTATTTTTACAAGGCGGTGCGTCATTACAATTTTCTATGATACCACTGAACTTAATGAATACGTATAAAAAAGCTGGATACGTACTAACTGGCTCATGGTCTAAAAAGGCACTGCAAGAAGCCGAAAAAGTTGGGGAAGTACAAGTGATTGCTTCTTCCGAGCAAGAGAAGTTTACTACGATTCCTAAACTGGACGGTTTACTAAGCGATGAAAAACTAGATTATGTACATATTACAACGAATAATACAATTGAGGGGACAAAATATGTGGATATTCCACATATAGAAAGAGTGCCGCTCGTTGCGGATATGTCTTCAAATATTTTGTCAGAACAATATGATGTTTCGAAGTTTGGTCTTATATACGCGGGAGCACAAAAAAATTTAGGACCAGCGGGCTTAACGATTGCTATTATAAAAAGAGATTTAATTGGGGGAGCAGATCGCTCTTGTCCGACAATGTTAAATTATGAAACTTACAGTAAAAATAACTCCTTATATAATACACCGCCATCCTTTAGTATTTACGTAACAAAACTTGTACTAGAGTGGTTGAAAGAGCAAGGCGGAGTATCTGCGATTGAAGAACAAAATAGAATGAAATCTTCACTTATTTATCATTTTTTAGATGAATCTAAATTGTTTACTTCACCAGTTGATCCTGCGTATCGATCACTTATGAACATTCCATTTACAACACCGTCAGAAGAACTTAACAATGAGTTTTTACAAAAAGCGAAGGAACGCGGCCTTGTTACGTTAAAAGGACATCGCTCAGTTGGCGGTATGCGTGCCAGTATTTACAATGCGATGCCAGCACACGGCGTAAAACGATTAGTAGATTATATGAAGGAATTTGAGCTTGAGAATAGATAGGGAGATGGGGATATGTTTCGTGTTCAAACGTTAAATCAAATTGCAGAAAAAGGTTTGCAAGTTTTTACTGAAGAACGTTATGTAGTAGGAGATAGAATCAATCATCCAGATGGAATTTTGCTTCGTAGCTACTCTTTACATCAAGAAGAGTTTTCAAAAGACTTAAAGGCGATTGCAAGAGCTGGCGCTGGTGTAAATAATATTCCTGTCGAGCGATGTACAGAAAAAGGAATTGTAGTATTTAACACGCCGGGGGCAAATGCTAATGCAGTAAAGGAACTCATTATTGCCAGTCTTATTATGTCTTCACGCAACATTATTAATGGTGTAAGTTGGACGAAAAACTTAGAGGGTGAAGAAGTACCACAGCTTGTTGAATCAGGAAAAAAACAATTTGTTGGATCAGAAATTGCAGGGAAACGTCTAGGTGTTATCGGACTTGGCGCAATCGGTGCTTTAGTTGCGAACGATGCGTTAGCGTTAGGCATGGATGTTATCGGATATGATCCTTATATTTCAGTTGAAACAGCTTGGCGTCTTTCTACACATGTGCAAAGAGCATTTAGCCTTGATGAAATTTTTGCAACGTGTGATTATATTACACTGCATATTCCTCTTACGAATCAAACGAAGGGGATCATTGGGGAACACGCTGTAGAGAAGATGAAAAGAGGGATGCGTCTATTTAATTTCTCTAGAGGAGAACTTGTAGATGAAAAGGTTCTTCAAAAAGCATTAGAAGAAGATATTATTACACATTACGTAACGGATTTCCCGAATGAAAATGTAATAAAGATGAAAAATGTAACAGCGACGCCTCACCTTGGCGCATCAACGTCTGAATCGGAAGAAAATTGTGCAGTAATGGCGGCGCGTCAATTACGTGAATATTTAGAGACAGGAAATATTCGTAACTCAGTAAATTATCCAAACGTAGAATTGCCGTATATCGGAAAGAAACGAATTACAATTATGCATCAAAACGTCCCGAATATGGTAGGGCAAATTACAGGATGCTTAGCGGAACATCATATTAATATTGCCGATATGATTAATCGTAGTAAACATTCTTGGGCATACACAATGATTGATATCGATAACGGAATTGATGATATAATAAAAGAGAATATTGTAGAAAATATAAGCAAAATTACAGGTGTTGTAGCCGTTCGAATGATTGTGTAAAGGAGAGAGGAATGTGGCAAAAATACGACCGTTTCGGGCCATTCGTCCAGTAGAGGAAAAAGCGGCACAAGTGGCAGCTTTACCGTATGACGTATTAAATAGTGAAGAGGCAAGGGAAGTTGTAAAAGGGAATCCATATTCTTTCTTGCATGTTGATAAAGCAGAAATTGATTTAGATCCTGAATTGTCACCGTATGATGATCGCGTGTATGAAAAAGCGGGCGACAATTTAAAGCAATTTATACGAGAAGAAGTGTTCATACAAGATGAAGAGCCAGCGCTATATATTTATGAACTGACGATGCAAGGAAGAACGCAGTCAGGCCTTGTCGTTTGTACATCTATTGATGAGTATGAAGATGATACAATTAAAAAACATGAAAGAACACGTCATGAAAAAGAACTAGATCGTATTCGCCACGTAGATGTGTGTGACGCAAATACAGGTCCGATATTTTTAACTTACCGTACAAAAGATGAAGTAAAGCATTTAATTAGAAGCTGGAAAGAAGAGCATGCGCCAATTTATACATTTACAGCAGAAGACGGTGTTAAGCATGTTGCGTGGAAGATTGCAGATGAAGATGTAATTACGACTTTAGTAAACGCATTTGAAGATATTCCTAATCTTTATATTGCAGATGGGCATCACCGTTCTGCATCAGCTGCAAAAGTAGGACTTATGAGAAGAGAACAATATCCAAATTACACAGGAGAAGAGGAATTTAATTTCTTCTTATCGGTTCTATTCCCTCATGATGAATTATCGATTTGGGACTATAACCGAGTTGTGAAAGATTTAAACGGTTTATCAGAAGAACAGTTTTTAAAACAAATCAAGCAATACTTCTATGTAGAAGAAGCACCTGTTTCTCCGTATAAACCAAATGAACCAAAAGCATTTGGAATGTATGTAAATGAGAAGTGGTATAAGCTTACTGTGAAAGAAGAAACATTTGATGCGAATGATCTTGTTAGAGGTTTAGATGTATCTATCCTGCAAGATCATTTATTAAGCCAAGTACTTGAAATACATGATCCGCGTTCTGATTCACGCATTGATTTTGTTGGCGGAATACGGGGGCTAGAAGAACTAGAACGCCTTGTGAACAGCGGCGAATACAAAGCAGCATTCGCATTATATCCGACATCTATGGAAGATTTATTAGCAATCGCAGATGCCGGAGAAGTCATGCCGCCGAAATCAACGTGGTTTGAACCGAAACTGCGTAGTGGGTTGTTTGTTCATTCTTTAAAGTAAATATTGACTTCTATAGTTTTGAAAAACCGAAATGATTTGAGTTTCGGTTTTTCTTATTTTACAAGTGTTTTTGAGGAGGGGGATCGATGAAATTGCAAGTAGGCGAAAAAATTACCTTTGAAAGAACGTTTACAAAAGAAGATGTTGCGTTATTTACGGAAGTATCGAAAGATGAAGGTGTTCATCATGTTACACCAGATGAGCAGGGGAGATTTGTTGTACAAGGGCTTTTAACATCAACACTACCTACAAAAATTGGCGGTGATTATAACGTACTAGCTCGCAAGATGGATTTTGAATTTTTACGTCCTGTGTTTAGTGGTGACACAATTCGTTGTGACTTAACCATAGAACAATTTGAACCCGATGAAAAAAATCGTACAAATATTACTGCGATGTTTATATGTAGGAATCAACTTGAAAAGGAAGTTATGAAGGGGAGTTTTTCTGGGATTATTCTTTAGTTAGTAGGAAAAGTAATGAATAGGTGGGGGCCATGTCACTCGGGCTTAGGTTTTTAATTCCACCATAACGAAAATGATATGCATTGCTGTATATTGATAATATACTCTGTTCATTTTTAATTTGAATAAGCTCGTCAACAAAAAGGACATTCCGAGTATTACAAGAAATGTCCTTTCTGCTAAAATGTAAGGTATTTTGCTAAAATTCAAACTCTAAAATCAGTTTACTAGTTTGACCTGTAAACTGATAATTATAGGACCCTCTCAGATTTTCTAAGTTACCGGTAGCTTTAATAATTGTTCCTGGGGAATCTAAATTTCCTTTATCAAATATTCCTTGCTCTATAGCTGTGAATGTCCCTTGTTGCCCCTTATAAATTCCTTCAAAGTGTAAAAATCCAGAAATTTTAGCCGTAGCCAAGTGACCATCATTTATATTTGAGTCTAGATAATATAATAAGTATTCAACAAAAGCTTTTCCTTTTAATTCTCCATCAATATCATATTCAACATGGGCAATATTAATAGGGAAATCTTTTCTAGTATCATCAATTAGTTTTTCATCCCATTTACTTACTGTAAATGTTACTTCCATACACGTAAATCCCCCTTTATCATTAGATAAGTAATCTCCATATCATTTAAAAAGTACTAATTCACAGTCATATCTTATAGGAGTGTTTTTATTTATTTGAGCCCTGTCATATCGTTATCTTATCTCAGAATCACCTGCGCCTCCCCATGAAGGACTTACTGTTGTCACGGTGTCTCCTGCTTGTAACCTCTTTGGTTTTATTAACATGTTAACTCCGCTGCTACAGAATGTAATGGATTACGATTATACAAACTGTATCATTGAAATACATGATGTATGACATTAGTTTCTTCATCATCAATCCGTTTACCTGCTGGGATTCAAGAATTCAGTCTTAGTGTTGAATATAGGAATAACCTATTTATATTTGAAAATCAAAGTATGCAACATTGCATGAGGAAAACGGTTGTTATTTTCACTACCTGTAACTATAATGATTACAGGTTGGTCGATACCAATCAAAAAAATAAAATCATCGTGAATGGAGATGTTTCATAATGGGTATGAAAAAATTAATTTTAGCAGGTGCTTTAGGGATCGCAGCATTATCAGGAACAAATTTACCAGGACTAGAAGTAACAAAAGCGAGTGCAGCTTCTATTGAATCGAATTTCTCGACGTTAGAAGGACGAGTAGTAGAAGTAGATAACGGTGTAATTGTTGTAAAATCTAAGCAATATGAGGAACCGGTTAGTGTGTATATTGATTCACTTTCAAATGTGAAAGTAGGAGATGAAGTAAAAGCTACTGGATCTATGATGCGTAATTTTACAGAATATATGGTTGCAACTGCAGTTGAAAATACAACAAACAAGTTAGGTATGCACATGAAAGAAGATGGCTCACCTAATTATGTAATTGGAGAAGTATCAAAAGTAGGAACGATGGAAGATGAGGGAGACGGTGCTACTAAATATGTTGTAGTTGAGTATCCATCGTTAAATGGGAAGAAAGCTATTATTGATGTTTTCTTAACAAAGGGACAAGTATTTAATGCGGGTGAGAAAGTGAAAATTGATATGAAGTATGTAGGGTGGGGTGGAAGTTCTATTAACTGGAACACAGTTGACCATATTGAAAAAGTTCATGAAGCAAAGACGAACGCTGAAAATAATGATGGTGTATGGATTTGGTCTTAATTAAAATCCTGTAAATAACAAATGTATCATGTAGTATCCAGCAAATGGTGATGTGTATGACCATTTGCTGGATACTTTTTTGCTTTGTATTTTATTGAGAATAAGGGATATCCGACTAGAATATGATGTTTAAATCGGTGCGAGTTAAAAAATACAATAATGAAAGAGGGGTTTATATATGGAGCGAGATGAGAATTATTTACGAGCTAAAAAAAGAGTGGAGAATTTAAAAGCGTTTTACATTCATTTAACGGTCTATATATTAGTTAACTTAATGCTTTTTTTCATAAATATAAGCTCTGATTCAAGTAAATTATGGTTTTTATATCCACTTGGAGGTTGGGGGATTGGTATCGTTATACATGGTTTAACAACTTTTCCATTTGGGATATTCGGAAAAGAATGGGAAGAACGAAAAATTAAAGAGTATATGGAGAAAGATAAGTGAAAAAATCAGAGATTTATGAATATAAATCTCTGTGAGCACACGTTTGATGCGAAGCCTATTCTATAGCTTCGCCTATTTGTTTTGTACTCGAAGTTAATGCGAGTACGTGTTCCTATTCATTTTTAGCATGAATTGCATGTGAAATCAAAACTTTAGTTGTAGTACATAATAAATACAGTTATTTTACTTTCTTAATTACAAGTGGATATAGGATAAAGTTGATTTATCATCCTATATTAAAATAAAAAACAAACCACTGTTCGATTTGAATATTCCACGATATAATGGTGAGAGTTTATGACAGAATAAATATTTACATAAGAAGTGAGGTACTGTATGAAAAAAAGAACGACAGACATTATTTTTATTATTATTGGTGCATTTCTTTTTGCTTTAGGTGTCAATTTATTTGTTATCCCGAACGAGTTTGGTGAGGGTGGGGTAACAGGTATCACGATTATTACGTACTATTTATTTGAATGGTCACCAGGTTTAGTTAACTTAATTTTAAATGCGATTTTGTTAATAGTCGGTTATAAATTTTTAAATAAAATCACAACAATTTATACGATTATCGCTGTAGTGACTAACTCGCTATTTCTTCATTTAACAGAAGGCTGGACGATTGCTTCGGATGAAATGCTTGTAAATGCCATTTTCGGAGGAATATTTATCGGGTGTGGTATTGGTCTTATCATTCGCGTTGGCGGAACAACTGCAGGTACTACGATCTTAGCAAGGATGACACATAAATATTTAGGCTGGAGCATTAGCTACGGTCTACTGTTCTTCGATTTAATCGTTGCATTTTCATCTTATTTCATCATTGGTGCAGAAAAACTGATGATAACAATTATTATGCTATATGTAGCAACGAAAGTGATGGAATTTGTAATTGAAGGGTTAAATCCGAAGAAGGCTATTACGATTATTTCTGATAATCCAGATGAAATTGCCGGGAAGGTGACAACCTTAATGGGGAGAGGGGTTACCGTGTATTCAGGTCATGGCTATTACACGAAAACGCCGAAGGAAATTCTTTATGTTGTTATTAATAAGCAAGAAGTAGTGAAGCTAAAGCGGATTGTTCAAACTACGGATCCGGCGGCGTTCATCGCTATACACGATGTTCGTGATGTGTTCGGAGAAGGATTTGTTGATATTTCGAAGGCTTAGAAATTGTTTTTGATTAAAATAATCTTAATACTAAAACGTAAGAATCTATTTTGAATAATCTTTTTTCAAAATAGATTCTTTTTCTTTTTCTTGCAAAAAATCCAATTGTTTCTTAATGTAGTGATGTAGAAGGATGAACGAGAGAGGGTTTAATGAAGATGATACATATTTTATTAGCTGATGATGATAAGCATATTAGAGAGTTGTTGCATTATCATTTACAAAAAGAGGGGTTTAAAGTTTTTGAAGCAGAAGATGGAAAGGTAGCGCAAGATGTTTTAGAGAAGGAAAATATTCATCTTGCGATCGTAGACATTATGATGCCGTTCGTTGATGGCTATACGTTATGTGAAGAAATCCGGAAGTATCATGATATACCGGTTATTTTATTAACGGCGAAAGATCAGTTAGTTGATAAAGAAAAAGGATTCATTTCTGGTACGGACGATTATATCGTAAAACCATTTGAACCAGCTGAAGTGATTTTCCGTATGAAAGCTTTATTACGACGTTATCAAATGCTGAGTGCAGATATTATTACGTTGCACGGAACGACAATTGATCGAAAAGGTGTAGAAGTAAAGTGTAACGGTCAAACAATTTTGCTTCCTTTAAAGGAATTTGAGTTATTATCACAACTTGCTAGTTATCCTGGAAGAACATTTTCAAGAGAAGAGCTAATTGAATTAGTATGGGGAATGGATTTTGAAGGAGATGAACGAACAGTTGATGTTCATGTGAAAAGGCTGCGAGATCGTTTCTCAAAACGAACGGATGATTTTCAAATTACAACAGTGCGCGGCCTCGGGTATAAGTTGGAGTTGAAATAAGATGAAATCACTATATTCTAGATTTGTATTTATGACGGTCGGCATTATGCTACTTAGTAGTATTATCGGCTTTTTATTAACGAACGTATATTATCAAGTGAAGTTAAAACCATATAACAGTGAAAAGATTTTAAAGTATGCGGAAGAAGTTAAATCGTTATATGAAAAGCAAAGTGAAGAAAATCAAGAGACGTATTTGCATTCTATTGCAAAATTAGGGTATGAGATTTACATTGTTGATGATCAAAAGAATGGAAAGCGTATCGGTAATGCGTTTCGTAAGACGACAATAAGTGATGATACCGTTCATAAAGTATTGCAGGGGGAGACATTTAATGGTGTTTCTACTTATCCAACGCGCCTCTTTATTACAGGTTTTTTCGATAATGAATTAATTAATAGCGTCGGTGTCCCAGTACAACACGGTGATAAACAGTACGCTTTATTCATTCGCCCTGACGTTCAACAACAATTCGGCGAGATGAGAATTTTTCTAGCGGTATTATTAGGGTTTATCGTACTATTAAGTATTATTTTTATAGCGATTGCAGCAGGTTACATCGTTCGCCCAATCCGTAAATTTACGAAGGCTACGCAAAAAATTGCGAGTGGGGAATATGAAATTGAATTAGATGTAAAACGAAAAGATGAAATAGGAACGTTATCTACAAGCTTCCAAAAGATGACGAAGAGTATTAAAGAACTAGATGAAATGAGACAAGAATTCGTTTCGAACGTTTCACATGAATTTCAGTCGCCACTTTCTTCCATACAAGGTTTTTCAAAGACGTTGCAAACAGAAAAGATGAGTGAGGAAGAAAGAAATCATTACTTACAAATTATTGAGGGTGAAAGTAAGCGAATGTCTAGTTTATGTAAACAGTTACTTACGCTCGCTTCATTAGATAAAGAGGAAAAGGTTCTACAAATAAGAGAATTCAATCTGCAGAAGCAAATTAAAGACGTCATTTTTATGCTTGAGTGGAAATGGCGGGAAAAAGATATCGCCGTTGAATTTAATGTGCCAGATATCACTATAAAAGGTGATGAAAACTTACTTCATCAAGTTTGGAGTAACATTTTCACGAATAGCATTAAGTTTTCAAACGATGGTGGAACGATTGAGTTTTTCGTCGAAGAGTTAGAGTCTAGTGTCATTATTTCTATATCAGACAACGGAATCGGTATGGAAAAAGAAGAAATGGATCGTATTTTTGACCGTTTTTACAAAGTAGATACAGCAAGGACGAGAAACGTAGAAGGTAGCGGTTTAGGATTGTCGATTGTGCAGAAGATTGTTGAACTGCATCATGGAAACGTTTCGGTGTATAGTACGAAGGGGGAAGGAACGACCGTTCGGGTGGAGCTTCCGAAATAGATGGAAAGAAAGAGGCTGTTTCGGAACTGCCTCTTTTTTGTCGTTTTATGTCGGCAAGTCGATATAATCGGAAAATCGCTGATATAATTTGAGCTGCGCCGATATAATTCTATTTGCGCTGATATATTTGAAAAATCGCTGATATAAATTTCACGTACTGTATTTCTGCTATAAAGCCACACCTTTCCCGCGCTCAAAAAGTATCAGATGTAATTTAATTTCCCCTCTGTAATCTTCTGTTCATATTCCGTTCATATTTCTTTTTTATGATAAGTGCATAGAAAGAAAGAGGAAGGAGCGAGCGAAATGTTTTTAGCTCTGCGTGAATTGAAACAATCAAAATTAAGATACGGATTAATCGGACTGATTATGGTGTTATTATCATTTTTAGTTCTTGTTATTTCAGGATTAGCAAATGGACTATCATATGATAATGCTTCATCGATTCAAAATATGGAGGCAAATAAGTTCGTTTTAGCAGATGATGCGGAAAATAAATTACTTCGTTCACAAATTAAGAAAGACGATGTAGATAACGTAGTAAATCAAGTAGGCGAGAAAGAAGCCGTTCCGTTTCGTGTGAAAGTTTCAACATATGAAAAGAAAGATAGTTCGAAAAAGGTTGATATCGCTATTTTCTCAAGTGAACGTGATTCATTTTTAGAACCAAAAATTGTAAAAGGTGAGAAATTAGGTACAGCAAATAACGAAATGGTTGCTGACGAATCAATTAAAGAAAAAGGAATTGATATTGGAGATACAATTATTGATCCTGTTTCAAAGAAAGAATTTACAATCGTTGGATTTACGAAAGATCAAATGTTTAGCCATACACCAGTTGTGTATGTAAATGAAGACGTATGGGGATCTATTTCACAACCAAATCAAAAAGATTATAGTGCAATTGCGCTGAATACAGATAAAGAAATCAAAAATGCACATGTTATCGACAAAAAAGAAGTACTGCAAAGTATTCCAGGATTTAAAGAAGAGCAAGGAACATTGACGATGATCATTGCATTCTTACTTGTTATCGCTGCGTTATTAATCGGTGTATTCTTCTACGTTATTACACTGCAAAAAACACAGCAATTAGGCGTATTAAAAGCAATTGGTACGAAGAACTCTTATTTAGCAAATAGCTTAGTCGTACAGGCGTTATTCTTATCAGTCGTTGCGATGGTAATAAGTATTGTTCTTGTACAAGGGTTAGAACAAATTTTACCAGCTGGTATGCCATTCTTATTAACAACACCGATGATTGCACAATATGCGGCAATCTTTATCGTTATTAGTATTTTAGGAACACTTATTTCGTTATATCAAGTATTAAAAGTTGATGCATTAGAAGCAATTGGAGGCGGGATGTAATGACTTCATTATTAAAATTAGACAAAGTAAGTAAAGTGTACGGAGAAGGAAATACGGAAGTAACAGCCCTTCATCCGATGTCGCTTGATGTGAAAGCTGGAGAGTTTATCGGAATCGTTGGTCCTTCTGGATCAGGGAAAAGTACGTTATTATCAATTGCTGGTGCTTTATTATCACCGTCAAAAGGGGATATTTACATTCGCGAGCAAAATATTACGAAGCTATCAGAAAAGGAAATGACAGACATTCGTTTGAAAAAAATCGGCTTCATTTTCCAGTTTGCAAACCTTGTTCCATATTTAAATGTGAAAGAACAGTTACTTTACATTGCAAAGCTAAAAAAAGAAAGTAAACAAGAATCCGGAAAGCGTGCAGATCATTTATTAGCGGCATTTGGATTAGGAGAAAGAAAGAATCATTATCCAAATCAACTATCTGGCGGGGAAAAACAAAGGGTAGCAATCGCTCGTGCGTTCATGAACAACCCAGATTTAATATTAGCGGATGAGCCAACGGCAAGCTTAGACTCAAAACGCGCACGTGAAGTTGTTGAAATGATGAAACGCGAAGTGAAAGAGAGCCAAAAAGCAGCAATTATGATTACACATGATGAAAGAATGCTTGATGTATGTGATCGTATATTGACGCTTCGAGATGGACAGTTAATATAAAAAAAGGAAAACCGTACATGTATGTGCGGTTTTCCTTTTTTTATGGACTTATTTAGAGAATAACGTTTTAATTTTATTACGAGTAAGTAATAAAACACCGCCTAATACAGATAGCATTCCTAGAGCCATATTGTTTGATTGCTCGCTACCAGCGTTAGGAAGTTCTTTAGCGTTATTGTTTTTAGTACCATTATCTGCTTGCGTTTGTTTAGACTGTGATACTTCATTAATCTTGTTGTCAACATTTTGCTTCGTTGTATGTAACTCAGCTAATTTGTCGTCAATTTTTTTCTCAGTATGCTTAAAGTCGTTGATTTTAATATCTAAGTCTTGTTTTTTCTTTGATAAATCATCTGAAACAGTTTGTTTCGATTGTTTAATTTCGTTAATTTTATTAATTAAATCTTGTCTAGCTTCTTGTAAAACAGCTAGTTTGTTTTTTACATCTTGTTTAGCTAATTCTAAGTTAGCGGAAAGACTGTCTAAATTGCCTTTAATTTTCTTAAGTTCCTCTAACGTGTTACCGGTATTCGGCTTGTTTTCTTTTAGTTCAGCGAGTTTGTCCTCAGCAGTTTGTTTCGCTTTTTTTAACTCAGCTAATTTTTCATCTACTTGTTTTTTAACTTCCTTAAGTTCATTAACCTTTTGATCAATGTTCTCTTTATGTTGCTTCATTTCATTCACTTTTTCATCGACAGTTTGTTTATGTTCTTTAATCTCATTCACTTTGTTATCGATATTTTGCTTATGTTCTTTTACTTCAGCAACTTTATCTTCTACTTGTTTTTTATGCTCTTTAATTTCAGCGATTTTATCTTCGGCAATTTGTTTGTCTTGCTGCAGTTTTGCATCTAGTTCTTGTTTATGCTGTTTAACTTCGTTAATTTTTTCATCAGCAACTTGTTTACGTTCATGTAGTTCATTCACCTTCGTATCAACATTTTCCTTAACTTTGTTAAGTTCGTTTAATGTTTGATCCACGTTTTCTTTTTGTTGCTGTAATTTCGCATCTAACTCTTGTTTATGTTGCTTAATTTCAGCTAATCGATCTCCTGTACTTTGCTGGGGAGTAGTATCATTTACTTCCGCATGAGCAGAGTTCGCGCCAGCAATCATTGCTAAAGCTAGTGTAGACGCAGCGATTGTTTGTTTTGTTTTCATATTTTTGTACCTCTTTTCTTTCATATGCATGAGCTGTTTTGTGTAAAATTGAGCATATAGAAGTAGATTCTTCCATCATTATATACCATCTGCGCTGCCTAGAGGAAGTATTTGCATAATAATCTATGATTATGTAATTTTTATAATCTCTTATTTTGGAGTAGGGGATAAATCTTTAGCTAGATGAACAATTTCTTCAATAGTAAAGCTTATATCTTTATTATTGCGAATAACAAACAAATAATCAGCCTCATTTTCTATAGGATCTACCACATCATCGTGAAGTGATTCAGTTTGTTGTTGATCAAATACTTCTTTGAAACTAGAATATCCACCTCTAAAAATATTGGTACTTCGCGTGCTTCGAGCCACTCTTTCGTAAAGTACATCATCTGGAATGTCAAAATGAACGAGTATGCGTACATATTCATTCTGTGGAAATAATTCGTTTAGTAAATATAACCTTCCATTTTTACTGCGATTGGAGTTACTAATAATAAGGTGTAAATTTGTATGTTCTTTCGCATAATCAACAATGAATTTAGAAAGACCGTGCTTAAATGTATTAGCACCTTCAGCCGGCTGTAATTTTTCATCATGCGTGTTAATAAATTCAGCTTGTTTATCTTGATCCATAACGAAAGAGTGGGGTAACTCTTTTTCTAATGCTCTTGCAAATGTAGTTTTTCCACTGTGTGTTTTTCCAACTGTAATGATGACTAATCTTTTTATGACGCCCTCCATTTGTATTGTTATGAACTGGAATATTCGGTGTAGATCGAAATCTTCCTGCTAGAGATTACACAAATTGTTGAGCGTTAGTAGGCTGAAAACTTGACAAAAAAACTTATTTATGCTATAATTTACCAATATAAAAATAAAGTGTATAATAGGGTTCTCCTGGCCAGGGGAACCCTATTTTTGTTGTAAAAATGAAGGAGAGTGTATGTACGTGAAACAAGGTGAAGCAAGTGTAACGTCGTTAGTATCAGCTTTCAGCAGGGCATATCATAGTGAATTTGATAATCCGAAGGTCTTTGATGATTATATCGCTAAAGAATTCATATCGCCAAAAGAACGTAACAATATTGAAACGAACATGGTTCAAGGGATTCACTTTTTCAATACAGACATTGCAGAGCGGTTTCAAGACAATCCAAAAGAAATATTAAAATGGATTACACAAGTTCAGTTATCACCAACACCTTTAGCACGTGCCGCATATTGTGAAAGAGTATTACTACATGAAATTACATTAGGAGCGAAACAATACGTCATACTCGGTGCAGGCTTAGATACGTTCAGTTTTAGAAACCGAGAGTTAGAGAATAAAATAGAAATATTTGAAGTGGATCATCCTTCTACGCAGGCGTTTAAGAAGGAAAGAATAAAAGAAGTAGAACTTGAAGTTCCAAATAACCTTCATTTTGTTTCGATGGATTTCACGAAAGGATTTTTCTATGAGCAGTTACGGAATGAAGGATTTGAAAATAAAAAGACGTTCTTTAGTCTATTAGGTGTAACGTACTATTTAACGAAAGAGGAACTTTCTAGTTTAATAGAATGTTTATTTGAGGTGGTTCCGGCAGGAAGTTCTATCGTTTTCGATTATCCCGATGAAAACTTGTTTACGGAAAAGGGACTGTCCAATCGAGTTGAAAATATGGTAAAAATGGCTGCGGTAGGCGGAGAACCGATGAAATCATGTTTTTCTTATGCCGAAATGGAAGCACTGTTAGAGAAGGCGGGCTTACTCATTTATGAACATTTATCGCCAGAAGACATAAATAAATTATATTTTGAAGGACGAAACGATTATTTGAAAGCTTTTGAGACAGTGCATTATGTGCATGCGGTGAAAAGGTAGGAAATTAGTAGGCATGGGGAGGAATCTCTGTGTCTTTTTTTATAAAAAAGGAAATGAGCTGTAGTGGTGGAAAATATAATTATAAATATATATAAATTAATGTTTTGTAGAAACTAAAGGAAAGGGGAAATAGAAGATGTTGAAATTACAAGGGAAATACAATGAAGCAAAAGTGTTTACTACGAATGTAGAAAAAACTGCAGCAGGTCAAATTATTGATCTTTGTAACCAAGAATTCGTAAAGGATAGCAAGATTCGTATTATGCCAGATACACATGCGGGTGCAGGTTGCACGATTGGGACAACAATGACAATTCAAGATAAGATTGTTCCTAATTTAGTCGGGGTTAACTAATCGGCTCAGACTTTAAACTACTCACTCAATTGACTGGGAACCCTAACGATAAAAGGCGAGGGCAATCAGCAGCCAGTGGTTATGGTGACATAATCGAATGGTTCAGAGACTTGTACCATGTTAGCAGACTAAGGTACAGAATTATTCCTCATCTATTTTGAATTGAAGAGGAATAATTAATACGGTGAGCCTACAGTAGAGACTGCATATCTCGATGACTGTAGAGAAGGTATAGTCCACTCTTTCAGGAAACTGAGAGGTAAGTACGATATTGGTTGTGGCATGGAAGTTGTTATGATTAATAAGAAAAAAGAGGAAATCAACTTCGATCACTTAGACGAAACGATACGTAAATTTGTCCCAAGTGGTTTTCGTATTCGAGATAAGGAACATAGATTTTCAAAAATGATTGATTTTGATAGTGTAAGAGCCCCGTTTACATTGCAACGTGCTCAAAAAAGTATTGGTACACTTGGCGGGGGCAATCATTTTGTCGAACTGAATGAGGATGATAAAGGAAATGTATACATTGTCATTCATAGTGGTTCGCGTAATTTAGGGAAACAAGTAGCAGAGTATTATCAAAACTTTGCTTACGAGCAACTTATAAACGTTAAATCTATTAAAGAAGAACTGATTGAGCGTTTAACGAAAGAAGGTAGACAACAAGAAATACATGAAGCTTTACGTGAAATTAAGAAACCGGTGATTCGCAAAGAATTAGCTTATTTAGAAGGACAAGGATTTAAAGATTACATGAATGATATGAAAATTGCACAAAAATATGCAGAGTTAAATCGTAAGGCAATGATTGATGAAATCGTCACTAAAATGGATTGGAAAGTAACCGATCAATTCACTACAATTCATAACTACATCGATATGGAAAATATGATTCTACGAAAAGGTGCTATTTCAGCTCAGAAAAATGAACGAGTAATCATTCCAATCAATATGAGAGATGGTTCAATCATTGCATTTGGTAAAGGAAATCCAGATTGGAACTTTTCTGGCCCTCATGGAGCAGGGCGTATTATGAGTCGCAAGAAGGCGAAAGAAGTACTTAACTTAGAGGATTTTCAAAATACAATGACAGAGGTTTGGACTACATCTGTTGCAGAAAGTACTTTAGATGAAGCACCAATGGTATATAAGCCAATGGATGAAATTATTGAGAATACAAAAGAAACAATTGATATTAAACATATTATTAAGCCACTTTACAATTTTAAGGCTAATTAAAAGAGGAGTAACGTTTATTAAAGAAAGAAAACTTGAAAAGATAGCATATTTTGTGGCGGTTATATAACAGAGATTAAAAAGACAACATATTAAACTAAGAGATTCATCATATTCATTTACATTTATGTAATGTTAAAGACTAAAAAGCTAGATTGGCGCGAATTGCTAATTGTGGAGTGTGTAGAAAAGACAAAATCTCTTAAAAAACACTTAATTTTTTATTCCATTAATCTTTACAATCTCCCCCTATAATGTGAATTGGACAAGCACCTAAGAGAAGCAGAATATGTCAGTTGGTACATTCTATTATTAGGGGGAGAATTTGTATGAAAAAGACAGTTGCTTCGTTAGCAGTTATGGCGGCATTATTACCGACATTTTCAGCACATGCGGAAGGGAAAGAGCAAGTTCGAAAATCAGCTACAACTTTTAATGTTATTAGTGACATTCAAGGTGATTTAGGAGATTTTGATCACGTATTAAAAGATATGAATAAAGTAACGCCACTTTCTAGAGCGCTTATTATGAATGGGGATATAACGCCGACTGGACAACAGTCACAATATGATGATGTAAAGCGTGTGTTAAATAAAAATAAGCATCCAGAAAATGTATGGTCTACTGTTGGGAATCATGAGTTTTATGCTGGTAAATGGACAGCAGATGGGAAACTCTCTCAAAGTACATGGCCAAATAGTGTAACTGAGGAAACTTTATTTAACCGCTATCTGAAATTTAGTGGACAAGAAAAGGTATATCATAAAAAAGAATTAGATGGCTATCCACTTTTATTTTTAGGAACTGAAAAATATATGAAATACCACGATTCAAAAATGTGGGATGAAGTATATATGAGTGATGAGCAATTAGGTTGGTTAAAACAAAATTTAGAAGAGTATAGTCAAAAAGATAAAAATAAACCAATCTTTATTTTCTCTCATCACGTTTTACCTGATACAGTATCTGGATCAAGACAATCACCATATTTACAAGATTATTTAAACGTGGATAAATTGTACGATATATTAAAAGACTATCCGCAGGTTGTTTTCTTCACGAGTCATACGCATTGGGATTTAAACTTACCTGACTGGGCTGGTAAAAAGAAAATTAAAGGCGGAGATGAAAAAGGTTTCACTGTTGTAAATACGGGCGGGATTGAAACAGGCTGGATGTCAGCAGGGCCAAATGGAGGAGAGAAAACTGCTCCAGATGGCTATTCATTTAAACAAGGGTTACAAGTGAAAGCATATGGTAACGATGTAATTGTGACAGCTTACGATTACAAACGTGATAAGGATATAAAGAAGTTATTAATTAGTGATTCAAAAATTGCGCAGATGGCACCAAATGTAACGGCAGATGATAGTGAAAATATAATTGTCGGTGCAACTGAATATATGGAGTATTCTATAGAAGGAACGAATGAGTGGCATACGTATAGTAAAGCAAACCCTCCGAAATTTGATGGGGATAAAGTCGTATACGTACGCCATAAAGGTGAAATGAATTTAGAGCCGGGATTAACACAGTTACTTCGTTTTTCGGTAAATAAGTGATTGGAGGGAGTCTGCATTTGAATGTGTAGGCTCTTTTTTTGTTGATGAGAAAGGAGGTGCCTGTCTGTCGTTTTTTGTCGATAGATCGATATATTAAGAAAATCGTTGATATATTGCAAGTTACGATAGATACATTTGAAAAATTGTTGATATATTGTAAGGAATGAACGATATATTTGAAAAATCGTTGATGTAAATTTCATGTACCGTAATTAAGTTAAAATCATTAATACGGTTTTACTTATCAAAACGAAATTCTAATACATTTTTAACCGAGAAAGGTGACTTCACCATTTTTACGTGTAATAATAGTAACGTTACATATATTGTGAAAGAAGTACAAAAGGAGCGTTACAATGAATTTAGCTAAATTCCCGAGAAAAAAATATACAGAATCATATACACCAATTGAAAAGTTAAACAACTTTTCTGAAGCACTTGGTGGCCCGACTATTTATTTTAAACGAGATGATTTACTTGGTTTAACAGCTGGTGGCAATAAGACGAGAAAATTAGAATTTTTAGTTGCAGATGCACAGGAAAATGGTGCAGATACGTTAATTACAGCTGGTGGTATTCAGTCAAATCATTGCCGCCTGACACTTGCTGCTGCGGTAAAAGAAAAAATGAAATGTATCCTTGTATTAGAGGAAGGGCTTGAGCCAGAAGAGAAGAGAGACTTTAACGGGAACTATTTCTTATATCACTTATTAGGTGCTGAAAATGTAATTGTTGTACCGAACGGAGCAGATCTTATGGAAGAAATGCATAAAGTAGCAAAAGAAGTAAGTGAAAAAGGGAATACACCATATGTAATTCCAGTTGGTGGATCAAACCCTACGGGTGCTATGGGATACGTTGCTTGTGCCCAAGAAATTATGGCGCAATCATTTGAGCAAGGAATTGATTTCAGTTCAGTTGTTTGTGTAAGTGGAAGCGGCGGTATGCATGCCGGTTTAATTACTGGTTTTTCTGGAACGCAAAGCCAGATTCCTGTAATCGGAATTAACGTAAGTAGAGGAAAAGCTGAGCAAGAAGAGAAAGTAGCAAAACTTGTAGATGAAACTTCAGCACACGTTGGTATTCCAAACTTTATCCCGCGCGACGCTGTTACGTGCTTTGATGAATATGTAGGGCCAGGATATGCGTTACCAACGCCGGAAATGGTAGAGGCAGTTCAGTTACTTGCGAAAACAGAAGGTATTTTACTTGATCCAGTGTATACAGGTAAGGCGGTAGCGGGATTAATCGATTTAATTAGAAAAGGTAAATTTAATAAGGAAGACAATATTTTATTCGTACATTCAGGTGGTTCACCAGCTTTATATGCGAATACTTCTTTATTTGCTTAAGTGTAAAAAGCATTGGGTATCCAATGCTTTTTTGTTATATAATGGAATTGCTGGGAGGCGGGAGGATGATATGAATTCAAATTTAAAATGGATTATATATACGGTACTCGGCATTTCTATTCTATTAATCTTATTTGTGGCTTATGGGGTGTATTCTTATTTTACATTTTAAAAGCGTAATGGAAGTGAACCATAATGTAATGTATGTTATAGTTTGATATGTTAATTACTTACAATACTTTCTACAAGGAGAATACATAATGAGAGCAAAGAAACTAGTAACGTTAGCAGTTCCATTTATGCTGTTAGTCGGATGCGAGGTAGGAGATAAAGATTCTACTCATAAGACTGAGCAAACTAGTAAAGCAATAACGAAAACAGTAATTTCTGAACAACAGTATCTGTACTACATATGTGAGCAAGTGGTAGAGTTCCAATTTAAGAAGGATGAATTGTTACTAAACTTAGGAGAATCCTTAAAGGACAAAGAAAAAGCAAAAGCTGTTTTAAAAACATCAAACGAGATAGATAAAATTTTAGACAATATGGAACACATAAAAGTACCTGATACATACAAAGACATTCACAAATCCATACAAGAAGGGGTAACAGAGGCAAGAAAAGCAACGAAGTTAATTAAGGATGCTGGTAAAGAAGATAAACAGAAGATTCAAGAAGCTACAATGAAAGGTACTGAATTTTTATCAGGTGTAGACGGAGAGCATTGGAAAAAAGCAATTTATGAGTTATCACAGGAAAACAAAGATGCTTATAGTAAGGCACTTGATAAGAAAGTAAAGGAGCACTCAAAGTAAAACAGTAACTTGTAATAATACATATCCACCTAAAATTTCCGCGAATGCTATGCTAGGAAGTTAGGTGGGAGATTACTGTCCTTAAATGTGGTTGATTAAAGCTACAGCCACATTCTCCTGTTCTAATTAACTAAAAGAAGAACTTCCCCATCCCGATTAGACTACTGATCATTCCTATTCCACTCATGGTACCTTTTCCTGCTGTAAGTAAGTTTCCAATCATTCCCAGCTGCCCGTAACCTCCGTTATTCCCCCATCCCATGGGACTTATCTGTCCTCCCCATCCTGGAGAGTTTCCGAAAATACCCCCGTTATTGGTATTGAATTTAAAAGCCTTAGCTGGCGGCGATAGTAAAGCTGCGAGATGACCTTGTGCGAACATCCCTGTATGATTGAATGGTTGCGCCCAGGGGAAGGGAGGTTTTTGAAAATTAAAACCTGCATGACCTGGTAATGGAGTCCAATTAGCAGGGTGACCTTGTGGTAGTATCTCTGCATAATTAATTGGCTGCTGCCCCCAAGAGAAGGGAGGAGGTTGGGGATTGAACCCCGTATAATTGGCTGATGAATCCCAACTAACTGGATAGACTCGGTAACTCCAATTCTCAGGAAGCTTCAAATCATTCATTACCTCAGATGTAGTTATTTCGGGCTGTGAATATAATGAAATTTGGTTAGTATATTGTTGCCCATTTCCCTTTGAATTCAAATACCAATATTGGTCCATACGCTTATTCTCCTCACTTTAAAAATGTAATGTTAGACTTAGCCTATGTAATATTCCTTTTTATGGATGGTTACATAACTAGATCTACAAGCCTGTATTTAAAGGAATGGGTGCGTAGTCTTTTTGATTTTTCTCGCTGCCTGTAAAATTCCCATTGATGTAAAGTTTCACTTTATTTTAGAAGGGGATTTTCAGTTGCTTCTTTTTTGTATTTCAGCCTAATTTAAATTCCGTTAACAAACATTTTTATAAAGGTTTAATCAACAAAAAGATTTTAAAATGGTATGTTGAGCAAGTGGAATTGCTAAAAAGAGAATATCCATTCGAAGAGTTTGGCAAAATACTGTAAGGGTAATGTTTTCTTGTGCAAATATGTAAACGATTTAAACGAATCAATGAAATTTATAATGAAGGGGCAATTAAATATATGAGTGAAACATTACATAAAAGAAAACCACCATATGTAATGCTTGTAATCCTTTTTATTGGGGCATTTGTTTCATTTCTAAATAACTCCCTTTTAAATGTAGCCTTGCCATCAATAATGAAAGATTTAAACATTCAAGATTATTCAACGATCCAGTGGCTTTCTACAGGGTATATGCTTGTAAGTGGTATATTAATTCCGGCCTCAGCATTTTTAATAACGCGTTTCTCGAATAGGAGCCTATTTATTACATCTATGGTGATTTTTATTCTTGGTACTGCCTTAGCGGCTGTAGCACCTAACTTTGGTTTATTACTTACTGGTCGGATGGTTCAAGCGGCAGGCTCTTCAGTTATGGGACCTTTGTTAATGAATATTATGCTAGTAAGCTTTCCAAGAGAAAAAAGGGGAACAGCAATGGGGATTTTTGGACTAGTTATGATTACAGCTCCAGCAATTGGGCCGACACTATCAGGTTATATTGTAGAGTATTATGACTGGCGTTTGCTTTTTGAAATGATTTTACCGTTAGCAATCATTAGCTTACTGTTAGGGATTTGGAAATCTGAGAATGTCATGAAACAAAACAAAAATGCAAAACTTGATTATCTCTCATTACTATTATCTTCTGTCGGTTTTGGCGGTTTGTTATATGGATTCAGTTCTGCAAGCTCCGATGGTTGGACAAATAAAGTTGTCTTAACAACCTTAATCATAGGCGCAATTGCCCTAATTGCTTTCATTATTCGTCAATTAAAAATGGATGAGCCGTTATTGGATTTACGTGTTTACAAGTACCCAATGTTTGCACTTGCGTCTGTAATTGCAATTGTCAACGCGGTGGCCATGTTTTCGGGTATGATTTTAACACCAGCTTATGTACAAAACGTCCGTGGCATTTCTCCGCTGAGCTCTGGACTGATGATGCTTCCAGGTGCGGTTATAATGGGGATTATGTCACCAATTACAGGTAAACTATTTGATAAATATGGTCCTCGGATTCTTGGCATAGTGGGGCTTTCCATTACAGCTGTTTCAACTTATATGTTGGCAAGTCTGCAAATTGACTCTAGTCACACACATATTATTCTTATCTACACACTGCGGATGTTTGGGATGGCGATGGTTATGATGCCACTTATGACAAATGGTCTTAATCAATTGCCAACTCGCTTAAACCCGCACGGTACAGCTGTTAATAATACGGCTCAACAAGTGTCCGGTTCGATTGGTACTGCTATTCTTGTTACGATTATGAACTCTGTAACAAAAACAAAAGCTGAAAGTTTAATGTCTCATATAGATCCAACAACCTTTACAGAAACTACGAAGGCAATAGTAACTCAGAAGGCTTTATTATCTGGAATTCAATATTCGTTTTATGTAGCGCTTGGCATGAATGTTGTTGCACTACTATTAGTTTTTTTCGTTAAACGTGTAGATACAAGTGCGGAAGCTGTCGAGAAGCTAAATCGGTAGAGAAAAATAAAACGCTTGATAATGATTCCAACAAGTTTTTTGCTGCTAAGGCGCCGGTATTTAAAGCTGGAAAAGAACTAAAAGAAGCAGGGAAATAATTATATAGTAAAAGAGGACCTGATGTTCATATCAGGTCCTCTTTCATTAGTAACACGGTATACTTGCTTATCGTATTGGTTTAACTAAACTACTGATTTTTCGAATACTACAATCTTAAGCTCGTCAACTTCTCTATTTTTGGGGTGTTTTAGAAGAAAAATGAATCAAAATAATCGTTTTTATAAACAAATACAAGAGATGAGATCCGTTTGCAATTTCTCATAAACATTACAAGTTTAGATTATCTTTTAACACCAACATTAAAAGGCTCCAACTATATTTATTCGCTTCATTTTAATTTAGTATTTTTCTACAAGTTATAAGTCTAATTGCCAAGCTTATACGTAATATCATAATCATGAATAGTTAGGGAAAAGATAAAATAAGGTAATCAATTACATATCTTTATCCCAGGCGATTAGTTGCTATTTCCTCTTTATTAAATGGGATATGTTATTTCATGCTTTTTTGAAAGGGTGTTTTAAATGGAAAAAAAAGTATCTGCCATTCCTCAGCCGAAAACATATGGACCGCTGGGTAATCTCCCATTAATCGATAAAGATAAACCGACCCTATCCTTTATCAAGATAGCGGAAGAGTATGGTCCCATTTTTCAAATTCAAACTTTAAGTGATACCATTATTGTCGTTTCCGGACATGAACTGGTAGCAGAAGTCTGTGACGAAACACGGTTCGATAAAAGTATAGAGGGTGCTTTAGCAAAAGTTCGCGCCTTTGCTGGAGACGGATTATTTACAAGCGAGACTCACGAGCCTAACTGGAAAAAAGCTCATAATATTTTGATGCCTACATTTAGCCAACGGGCAATGAAAGATTACCATGCTATGATGGTTGATATTGCTGTACAACTCGTTCAAAAATGGGCACGGCTTAATCCGAATGAAAACGTGGATGTTCCGGAGGATATGACTCGTCTTACGTTAGATACAATTGGTCTATGTGGTTTTAATTACCGATTTAATAGCTTTTATCGTGAGACCCCTCATCCTTTTATTACTAGCATGACCCGTGCTCTAGATGAGGCGATGCACCAATTACAGCGGTTAGATATAGAAGACAAACTTATGTGGAGAACGAAACGTCAATTTCAGCATGATATCCAGTCTATGTTTTCTTTAGTAGATAATATTATTGCTGAACGTAAAAGTAGTGGAGATCAGGAAGAAAATGATTTACTTTCCCGTATGTTAAATGTACAAGATCCGGAAACTGGTGAAAAATTAGATGATGAAAACATTCGTTTCCAAATTATCACTTTTTTAATAGCTGGGCATGAGACAACAAGTGGATTGTTATCTTTTGCAATTTACTTTTTATTAAAGAATCCGGATAAATTGAAAAAAGCCTATGAAGAAGTAGACCGTGTTTTGACAGATCCTACTCCAACATACCAACAAGTTATGAAACTGAAGTATATACGGATGATTTTAAATGAATCACTGCGTCTATGGCCTACCGCTCCAGCATTCAGTCTCTATGCAAAAGAAGATACAGTGATTGGCGGGAAATACCCAATTAAGAAAGGAGAAGATCGTATTTCTGTTCTTATTCCACAGCTACATAGGGATAAAGATGCATGGGGAGACAATGTGGAAGAATTCCAACCTGAACGATTTGAAGAGCTGGATAAGGTTCCTCATCATGCTTATAAGCCATTTGGAAATGGCCAGAGAGCATGTATCGGTATGCAATTTGCACTTCATGAAGCCACTCTTGTAATGGGAATGCTTCTTCAACATTTTGAATTAATCGATTATCAAAACTATCAGCAGGATGTAAAACAAACATTAACGCTAAAGCCCGGTGATTTTAAGATTAGGATTCTACCCCGAAAACAAACTATTAGCCATCCTACTGCTCTTGCACCTACAGAGGACAAGCTGAAAAACGATGAAATTAAGCAGCACGTTCAGAAGACACCTTCTATTATTGGGGCCGATAATCTTTCACTTCTTGTTCTGTATGGCTCGGATACAGGGGTAGCAGAAGGTATTGCAAGAGAATTAGCAGATACAGCTAGTTTAGAAGGGGTTCGAACGGAAGTGGTAGCTCTTAACGATCGAATTGGAAGTTTGCCAAAAGAAGGAGCGGTACTTATTGTGACTTCTTCTTATAATGGAAAACCGCCAAGTAATGCAGGGCAGTTTGTGCAATGGTTGGAGGAACTAAAAACAGATGAGCTAAAAGGGGTTCAATACGCAGTTTTTGGTTGTGGAGATCATAATTGGGCTAGTACCTATCAACGGATTCCAAGATACATTGATGAGCAGATGGCTCAAAAAGGAGCAACAAGATTTTCTAAACGCGGAGAAGCAGATGCAAGTGGTGATTTTGAGGAACAGCTCGAGCAATGGAAACAAAGCATGTGGTCTGATGCGATGAAGGCATTTGGATTGGAGCTCAACAAAAATATGGAAAAAGAGCGCAGTACTTTGAGTCTGCAATTTGTCAGTCGTCTTGGAGGATCTCCTCTTGCACGAACATATGAAGCAGTTTATGCGTCTATACTAGAAAATCGTGAACTCCAATCATCCAGCAGTGATAGAAGTACACGACATATCGAGGTATCCTTGCCGGAAGGCGCTACATATAAAGAAGGAGACCACCTTGGAGTGCTGCCAGTTAATAGCGAGAAAAATATCAACCGAATTTTAAGACGCTTTGGATTAAATGGGAAGGATCAAGTTATACTGAGTGCAAGTGGACGAAGTATAAATCACATACCTTTAGACAGTCCTGTTAGTTTATTGGACCTTCTTAGTTATAGTGTTGAAGTTCAAGAAGCAGCCACTCGAGCACAAATACGAGAAATGGTAACATTCACAGCATGTCCTCCTCATAAAAAAGAATTGGAAGCATTATTAGAAGAAGGAGTTTACCATGAACAAATACTAAAGAAACGGATTTCAATGTTGGACCTTCTTGAAAAGTATGAGGCTTGTGAAATCCGATTTGAACGCTTTTTAGAACTTCTTCCTGCGCTCAAACCGCGTTACTATTCTATTTCAAGCTCTCCACTCGTTGTACAGAATCGTCTGAGCATTACGGTCGGTGTTGTTAATGCGCCTGCATGGAGTGGGGAAGGGACATATGAAGGAGTCGCTTCTAATTACTTAGCTCAGCGTCATAATAAAGATGAGATTATCTGTTTCATTCGAACGCCACAATCAAACTTTGAATTACCTAAAGATCCAGAAACACCAATTATTATGGTTGGGCCAGGTACTGGAATTGCACCATTCCGTGGATTCTTGCAAGCGCGTCGTGTTCAAAAGCAAAAAGGTATTAACTTAGGAGAAGCACATCTATATTTTGGTTGTCGTCATCCTGAAAAAGATTATCTTTATCGTACAGAACTAGAAAATGATGAAAGAGATGGATTAATCTCTTTACACACAGCTTTTTCTCGTCTAGAGGGACATCCAAAAACATATGTACAGCATTTAATAAAACAAGATAGAATCAATTTAATTTCGTTATTAGATAATGGAGCTCATCTTTATATATGTGGTGATGGAAGTAAAATGGCTCCGGATGTAGAAGATACCCTTTGTCAAGCGTATCAAGAAATTCATGAAGTCAGTGAACAAGAAGCAAGAAATTGGTTGGATCGTGTGCAAGATGAAGGGCGATATGGAAAAGATGTTTGGGCTGGTATATGACTGTTTCTTAATTAGATACATATTAACTAATAAACTTCTTTCGAATAAATTTCACTTTATTAGTATCGTGTATTTAGATGAATAGTGATTAACCGGACTATTTAGTATCTACTAAATAAAAAACAGGACCTGATATGCATCTATCAGGTCCTGTTTCACATAGACATTATACATCGATATTTTCCACGCATTATCAATGTTTGTAATGTAGTTAGCCTTTTGAGTCAGCTATAAAATCAGATATTATTTTTTCAATATCGAAAGGAGTAATCCCTTTATCCAAAGAAAAAATGCTTTCTGCTTCTTCGATGTCTTGAACGAGTTCACCTCTAGCTTCAATATGTAATCGGAACAAGTCATATAAATTCGGTTTAACTAAATTAGTTAAAGCCTTCCCAACTAGTATCATACCTTTTTGATTAGCCTCGATGGTATTATCATAAGTTAGATCTCTCGTAAGAGACAAATCTGTCCAAATCAATTTTCGTTCCTTTAAGTCTAAAATAACTGGAATAGAGATTTGGGTGTCGGCAGTAATATCCACTTTATCTTGAACAGTAGAAGGTTCAAATATTTCACCTGAACCAGGATATTGACGAACCATCCAACCAGTAAAGCATTCTGGTAAATCTTTATACGGTTGGTCTGTGTAAGAAAGCAAAGTCATTACTACATAGCGTGCACCATATTTCAGCACAGACGGAATATCGAAATCAATGAATTCAGATGCCCCCTTTGGTGCAGAAGTAATATCTCCGCTATGGTAGGCTTTGAAATTTTTTGAACGTAAGTTCGTGAAGGATACATGTTCTTTGTATTGCCAATCTTCGTCGTACATTGCAGCAGATAAATCAATGTCAACACGTCCTGTATGTTGTCCATTCACATAGCCTTCTTTCCACCATAGGAAAAAACGAATCGTATCTCCTTCTGGCAAATCTACTTTACTTCCTCGAGATAATGTGCGAAGCGCTTTGCTGGCTGAACGTTGAGAGAAGGGAACTAAGTGATTTTTTAACTGTTCATCCAAAAATACTTTTCCGAGACTTGGAAGTTCTGCGAAGCGATTTTTTAAAGTATCTTCACACATTTTTACAATCATTAAACAAATATCCTCTGAGATAAATGGAAGTGTATTTTCGATACCTATAGCTTTTGCTACATTTCCCTTTGGAAAAAAGGTACGAAATTCATTTTTATCATTTCGATGCTTAAAATGAGCTGTGAGTTGAAGTAATACAGGAGTAGAAACGTTTCCTATTATACTTAGAAAATCTTCGAGAATATTGAAAACATCTGTTGACTTATCACTACATAAACGGATTAAATGATCCAAGCGTCTGGCAAATTCCCCCGGGCGAGTTTTTAAAAGATTTTTTGCTGTCATGATATCACGATTCAACAAAGCTGCTTCTATTTTTCCATTAAATGTTTCAACTTTAATGTTGTTGCGAAGAATCTCAAATTGAAGTGCACCCCAATTGTTAGACACAGTCTAACAATTGGAGGTGCATTTTTTATGGCTAAATTTTCTTCAAAAGAAAAAATCCAAGCGGTGAAACGATATTTAGATGGTACAGAAAGTGGAAAAACAATTGCTAAATCTATAGGAGTTAACCCTAGCGTACTTCGTGAGTGGATTAGACGATATGAGTCTTCAGGTGAAAAGGCCTTTGAAAAGTGCTATACATTCTACCCAGCCCAGTATAAACTAGATGTACTTTATTATATGAATGAACACGGGACATCTATCAGAGAAACAGCGGCACTTTTCAATATACCGTCTTATGAAACACTTCGGAAATGGAAAATAGCTTATGAAACAGGAGGATTGGATGCCCTACAATCAAAGAAAAAGGGGCGTCCAACCATGAAAGTTAAAAAAATAAAGCCAGTAGATGAAGGATCAATCGAAGCCTTACAAGCGGAAAATGAGCGTTTACGTATGGAAAATGCATATTTAAAAAAGTTGAATGCCTTAGTTCAAAACAAAGAAAAATCACCAAACAAGACAAAGCGCAAGTAATCTACGAGTTAAGGCATGAATTTCCTATCAAGGAGTTACTTCAACTCGCAAACATTCCACGTAGTACGTACTATTACTGGATGAAACGTTTTAATCGTCCTGATCCAAATGCGGAGGTAAAAGAACTGATTCAAGCTATTTATAATGAACACGATGGGTGTTATGGTTATCGTCGTATTCGTGATGAACTTATGAATCGTGGACACAAAGTAAATCATAAAAAAGTGTATCGCCTTATGAAAGAATTAGGGTTAAAATGTCTGGTTCGTATGAAAAAATACCGCTCTTACAAAGGGACAGTTGGGAAAATTGCGCCAAATATTTTAAATCGCAACTTCCAAGCTGAAAAACCAAATGAAAAGTGGGTTACAGATATTACGGAGTTTAAGTTATTTGGGGAGAAGTTATACCTATCACCAATGTTGGATTTATTTAATGGTGAAATTATCACGTATACAATTGGTTCAAGACCGACCTATTCCCTTGTTTCAACGATGTTGGACCAAGCCCTTTATTGTGTAACCAATCCGGATAAACTCCTCATTCACTCTGATCAAGGTTGGCACTATCAAATGAAACAATACCGTCATTCTCTTAAGAATTGTGGCATAACTCAAAGTATGTCTCGCAAAGGAAACTGTTATGACAATGCCGTTATTGAAAATTTCTTCGGTATCATGAAATCGGAATTTCTGTATCGAAAAGAATTTGAAAGTATAACACATTTCAAACAAGAATTAGCAAAGTATATAGAATACTATAATCATAAAAGAATTAAGGCAAAATTAAAGGGTATGAGCCCAGTACAATACCGGGCTCATGCCCTAGAGGCTGCCTAATGAAACGACCTGTCTAACTTTCGGGGGTCACTTCAAATGCTCGGTGGGTTTTTGGGAAACGAGTATGATATTCTGCTGGATGAAGAATTTCACCTAAACGAATCCAACGTTTTTTGTATCGAAGCATATCTTCGGTAATGTTTCCGCATTGCTCTAACAATCCTAAAAGGAAGCGTCTTTCTGCTCGGTTAAACTTCTTGAATCGGACGGAGGATGCTAAACTCACATCGCCTTCAGATAAAGCAACTGCAAGGCGAAGAACATCAGTTGCTGTTTTAAAATACTTTGCAGCAGCATCGGCTGATATTTTTCTGTTTATTAATAAAACCCCAATTATAAAAGACATATTTTCCTTATGAGGAATTACATTAGGTAGAAAACAGGAAACATCTTCAGTGTGTGTAATAGCCCATTCTACATCCGTCTTATCAGTTGAGGAAATAGAGCTGTTTGCACTAATCAATTGAGAAATCATTTGATTGAAATCTTCTTCACTTCCTAAGTCAATAACTTTCAAATCAACTCTATCTAAAAGAGGGAGTCGTTCTTCTACTTTTGATACAGGTAGGCGCAACGTCACATAATGAATAATGGCATTAATGTATAAATCAGCGTCACTTAAATCCATCATTTGTTGCGGAAAGTTTGGATACATAGGAGTAAACTGAATATGTGCTCCAACCATTTCTTTTAAATGTTTTACCAATTCTTTGTAAAACGATGTGAATGCATCAACCGAAAGTGTTTGCAACTCTTCTATTAAAGGCTCGGAAAAAGTAAATCCTAAATTTTCCAAGTTTTTTAAAACAGTGGCTAAATAAATGTTCGGTAGTTTATTTTCTTCTCTTTTTATAATTACTTTCAAACTTCTTCTTATGTAAATAGAATTTTTCATGAGAACGCCAGCTATTCACGCCTTATAAAAGAGGGGAATAGTCTGACTGTCCTCCTTTCAGTGGTAGATTTTTATTTTTATATGTATAAACACACTAATTGTAGAAAAATGCACAGAGGGTACATAGCTATTTTTTAGTGGAAAATTAGGGATATAACATTTAGTTGTTAAGTGGTAATTTGTTAATTAAGAAAAGAAAACCTCTACATCAATGGTTGATAAACTAAAGTTTATGCAATCCCAAAGAAGAAAGAGGTTTTATAGTCTAATTATTTTTCATAGGGAATTGACAACTCTAAAACAATTTGAAATTTCTACAAAGAAGGAAGAATTGTCATAGCCTATGTGTTTAGCAGGAAAGTAACATCCCTATTTGGCCAAAGAAGTTAGAAGGAAGGAACGTCATAGCCTGCTTTATTAGTATATTCTCTTGCGAAGAGCAATTCAAGTATACTGTCTGATTTTTTATTTTTTTCTTAAAGGGGAATTTTCATGATTATCCCGCATTAACGGGCAGCCAGATTGGTGAGGGTGATTAAAGTTTCACTTTATAAATAGGGAGACCATCACATGCCCTTTTTATAATGCTATTACGGGAGGATTTTTATTTTTGATATATTATACCATTTATTTAATGGTATAATATGGTATGCGTTCTGTGGAATGGAGTTGAATGAGTATTATAAATACAAAAGGTGAAATTAAAAAAACGAAAAGAAAAGTATTACTAACTATACTTACTATGTTAGTAATTATAATTGGATTTGGATATTGGAAACTTTTTAGTTTGCAAGGTGTTCCAAAAGGGGAATTAATTCGAACAGTGAAATCTCCAGATGGAAAATATCTCATCAAGACTTATTTTCATAATGCAGGATCATTAAGTGCGGATGCTGTTAGGGGTGAATTAGTTAACCTTGATACAGATTCAGAGAAAAATATATATTGGAACTATCCAGATACAGATCCATATATTGAATGGGTAAATAAGAATATTGTTAGAATTGGAGATCAAACTTTAGATGTTTCACAGAAAGAAACCTATGATTGGCGTGATGACGATAAGCACGTTAAAGAAATGCCTAAACAGTTTATTAGATAAAATAAGAAAAATTAAATTTATTTAATCTTATTCGTTTAACTATAGATAGGATTATATGAGTGAAAAAGTCCATTTAGATTTTCTAAATGGACTTTTTTAGATTTCTAGATACGACTACTGATAAAAATGGAACAAACTTGTTATTTAGGTTGTCTATTAAGTATACGTATAAAACAGGGGTTCATGATAGTTCACTCATTTTATGAAAAGTGAGATGCAAGAGAGTGATATCCGATACACTCTTTAATTGTATCGATATGTATAACATCTAAAAAACATATATTCTTGAAAGAGGTTGAAAATGTATGATAGTCTTAAACAAGTTTTTTAACATTTTACATTACAAAAAGATGGTACCTGTAGTATTTCTTTCATGTGCAACGCTTATAGGCTGTTCTGATGGTAATACTCAATCTGAATTACCTAAACAAACGAAACAAACAAATCAAATCAAACAAGAAATTACTGGTAATGATTCTTTTGTTAAACTTGAAAAAGAATTTGATGCTAAACTCGGTATTTATGCATTGGACACTGATACGAATCAAACCGTTACTTATCAATCAGATGAACGGTTTGCATACGCATCTACCCACAAAGCTTTAGCTGTGGGAGTACTTTTACAAAAGAAATCAATAGAAGATCTAAATCAAAGAGTTTTGTATACCCGTGAAGATCTTGTTAATTACAATCCAATTACAGAAAAGTATGTTGATAGTGGTATGACCCTGAAAGAGCTTGCAGATGCTTCTCTTCGATATAGTGATAATACTGCACAAAATCTTATTCTTAAACAATTAGGTGGACCTAGTGAATTCAAAAAATCACTAAGAGAAGTAGGAGACACCGTTACAAATCCTGAACGTTTTGAACCAGAATTAAACGAAGTGCCTCCAGGAGACGTACGTGATACTAGTACCCCAAAGGCATTAGCTACTAGTCTTCAGGCTTTTACGCTAGGAGATGTACTTTCAACTGAGAAACGGGATTTATTAATAGATTGGATGAAAAGGAATACTACCGGAGACAACTTAATTCGTGCCGGAGTTCCAGGAGGATGGGAAGTAGCTGATAAGACTGGCTCGGGATCTTATGGAACCAGAAATGATATCGCAATTATTTGGCCACCAAATAAAAAACCAATTGTTCTTGCGATACTTTCTAATCATGATAAAGAGGATGCTAAACACGATGATAAGCTTATTGCAGAAGCAACCAAGATAGTGTTAGATGCTTTAAAAGTGACAAATAAATAATAATAGTAACTAGTTATTATTATTTTCCCGGTTTTTCGTCACAATATTGTGAGTCATGATTTTGCTAGCGGACTAATGTTTATGGGGTTCTTCGTTGGAGTTGCATTTTTAGCAACGATGGCAAGTTGCTTAATGTTTAAAGTTCTGTCGGGAGCATCAAAAGATGTGGCACGTTATCAAACGTTTCGTAAAATTGTTGTCCGCCGAGAATTATTAACAAACTCAATCTATAAAGAGTTATACTTCATATTTTTATTCCCAGCAATTGTCGGGATTACTCATATATTATTTGGTATGAACATGTTTAGTCCTATTTTAATCAATCCGTACTCTCGTATTTGGTTACCACTTGTTATTTTTGTAGTAATTTATTCGATTTATTACTTGATTACAGTTCAATTATATAAAGGAATTGTACTCTCGAAAAAAAGATCAATGTAATGATGTTATTCATAAAGAATGATAGATAATCCTTTTTGGAAAGAACAATTAAGAGAGAGATAACATTAATTATCGACTGTATCGAAAGTGAAATCACTTCTTTACAGAAGGAGATGGAGAATTAAGTCAATCGAATGAATATTATAGCCTGCTAATATCCCAGAGTATGTTATAAATAATATTGCCACTTGGGTGCAAGGAAGATTGAAATGAAATTAGCAACCATATTTTTAAATAGTTATTTTCAGAGGCAACAAGTGTATTAGGGAGGGGGCATTTGGCTTAGAGGAATCTTCATGTGAAAAGACCTGAAACAGCCTTCCCTATAGCAATAATAAAGATGTCTAATTTCTAATATAGAAAATAATAGCGTTGCTACATTCAATATGTAGCAACGCTATTTAAATTTTTTAAACAGGGTTAAATTTTTCAAGAAATTTACCTATAAAAAATGATATCCAATTAAATTCATAAGTTTATCCTCTATGTATTTTGTAACTACATTTCATCTTGCTGTAAAGAAACAAAAAACACTTTTTTATTCAATAATTCCAATTTCTAGAGCCTTTTGAACAGCTTCTTCTTTGTTACTGACTCCTAGCTTTGTATAAGCTGTGGAAGCATAATTTCTGACCGTACCATTCGATAAATATAACCTTGATGCTATGTTAGTGTAACGAAGTCCTTTTGCTACTAGCTGTAATATTTCTATTTCCCTAGCTGTTAGCTCATAAGCGGTTGCTTTTGATTGTGGTGTCTCTTTTTTCTCATCAAACTTCTCAAATATTTTGTGAGACATTCCCTGATCAATTAGTGTCCCACCTTTGTGAATAAGTCGGATCGTATTGGCTAGCTCCAACGTTTCAATAGATTTAAGTAAAAAACCATCCGCACCGTTGCGAAGTGATTCCACTGCCTGTTCGGTATCTTGAAACGTTGTAAAAATCAATACGCGGATATGTGGCCATTGTTGCTTAATCTTTTTGGTTGCTTCGATTCCATCCATGTGCTGCATATCTAAATCCATAAGTATAACATGGGGTTGAAGGCGCCCACACAAATCGATGGCTTGATTGCCATCCTCAGCCAAGCCGACTACATTTAAATCTTCATATCTATCGAGTAGTGTCCTCAAACTTTCTCGAACAAATGGCTGATCGTCTACAATTAACAAACGAATAAGTCCATTTTTTATTTCAGTTTGTCGCGGTATGGTGCATGTAACAAGCATTCCTTCTTCTGGCTTTGTATATACAGACAAATGACCTTGCAAGTTCATTGCCCGTTCTTTCATCGCATTCATACCGAAGCCTTCCTGCCATTCTACATTTCCTTTTCCATTATCTTGAACTTCTAACCTCGTATATTGTTGTTCAAACTGCAATGAAACTATAATTTCAGTCCCTTGACCATGACGTACTGCATTCGTAAGGGACTCCTGTAAGCAACGAATGAATGTGATCTTCGCTTGCCGAGATAGTTGATATTCCTCTCCGAATGTCCTAAAACTTACATTTACCTGAGCGTGCTCCTGAAATTCGGCTCCAAGATTTTGTAGAGATTGAATTAAGGAAGGCGATTGACATGGAGAATCCATTTGATGTAGGTAACCTCTCACGTCCTCGATGCTTTTACGTCCCATTTCAAGCAGAGAATCTAGCCTCTGTATACCCATTTCAGTAGCAAGTTCGGTACGCAACGTTTCCATCCCCATAATAATAGAAGTATAAGCGTGACCAACTGTATCATGAAGCTCATTCGACAGTCTGTTCCGTTCTTCTGCCAATGTAATGCGTTCAATTTGAGACATATATTGCTCAAGTACCGCGTTTTGTTTACGAATCGCTTCATTTTGCTTATGATTGACGATTAGTAAATGGAAAGCGAATCCCATTACATAAGCAAGTCCATAGTAGGTAACCATAATCCAATAGCTATTACTTGGTGCAACCGCATAGAGAATTCCAGTTGTTATAAAAACTGTTGTTGGAGCTGTCCAATAATAGGACAAATGCTTACTATTCGCAGCAATTAGAAACACCGATATAAGAAATGTCTTGTTAGCTTCCGGAAATAAGGAGGTTAAATATATACACAGTCCACCATATAGCAGTATTTCTGTGGACAAGTAATATTTGTAATTGAACAGTAAGGCTACCCATGGAATAGAGAAGGCAACAACCTCCCAAAAAATAATAATCCAAAGTGGTAGTGTCAAACTATTCTGAAAATCTAACGTGATTACGACGATAGAGACACTAACAAGTATACGGACTCCTAACATAATCCAATCGTACCAAAACCAATACTTAACCATATCTAACAAGTTATTCCCCCCCTAAGTAGCCTACCATTTTACTTCCTATATTATAAATTAATCCTTCATACATTGTTATACTTTTTAATTTTACACTACAATTTTCTCGCAAAAGGGAAACTTCTATCGATTTAGTTGCCGAATCATGCTACGGGTATAGCCACCAATTTTCTTTGTCAAACGTTCTACTATTCTAATACTTATGGCGGTAAATACTATACCCATAAACATTACAAAGAGTGACTTGGCAAAAGTATCTATCTGTATGAATATAATATTCATTTCAATGTAGCGATACAGTAGTGGTGCCAACAGGAACATAAGTGGCATTACATAAAAAATGATTGTACTAATGAGACTGAAAATGCCAATCACTAATTTCTGCATTAACCAAAAGACAGCAGACCAAGTGCGACGATCAGTAAGCACTAATTTCACCTGAGTCCAGTTCGATGTATCTATTGTTATACTTCTGTCATAAGAGTCTGTTGAAATATCTGTATAAATTTTCGTCTGTATGCGTTCGAATTGAATAAAAGGTGTAGTAGTCTGTAGTACACGTATAATTAGTGGAATCCCAATTACCGTAAATGAAAGGGTGAAGCTGAATAGCAGAGCTATTAGATAAAAACAAAAATAAAACAACCCTGTAACGAAAGTTAGCAATAAAAAATAACCATTCTGTATGAATCTTGATTTCATAAAGTTCATCGCTCCTATCTATATAATAACCGAATCATACTGCTTTTTTTGTCATTCTCACTAGTGTAAAAGTGTCATATGACATTTCTAAATGATGTTAAAAAGGGGAGAACAACCTACTTCTGGTTAAAAAAGATGCGTATATTAATCTCCATAAAACAATCCCGTTTTTGCATCTGCAAGAACGGGATTGTTTTGTATTTTTATTTAATATGAGAGTGACTTGTTTTTCGAATATGAAAAATAATATCAAATTGCTCAAGCAATGATTTATCAAAGTATACAGATTTGTTCGGTAAGAGTCGTGCCCCTATACTGAGTAATGGTCTTTTTGCTTTAACCCATTTCTTTGCTGGTCCTTTAAGGTGACGATTATCTAATAAAAACATTTCATATGGTACTTTTCCGAGGGTATAATTGAAACTATTTACATCTTGTGGAATCAGATCCGTTATAATCTTATCTTGGGTGTCGTTGTATAAGGTGACATTCCCCTCCGTAGTTGTACTGCCAATTGTGACATAATTATTGTCTAAACGTTCCTTCAAAAACTGCCCCGAGGCATAAGGGTATGATTCCTCATCGATAATTCCTTTAGCCATATGAATATTGTGTGTCCACACTATCGTTTTACCACCCAATCTCTCTTGTGCCCACATTGCATGATCGGCCATGTATTGCTCATGTAGCTTTAACAGACTTGGAAAGTCGTTAGGAAGTAGCATTGTGGTAAATTTCTCTATTGCACTTGCCGTTGCTTTCGCCCAGATGTACTCGGGTGAAGCTATTTCTGTGTTGGCTTGCCCATTCTCATCTTTTAGTAATTGGGCTACTCTCTCAGCGTTTGCCTTGAACTTTTCTCTTATTTCAGGAGCAAGTTTCATATATTCCTGTAAACTGCCAGTAAAAGACGGCAATTCTTTATAATTTTCTTCTACTTCTGCCAGCAAATCTGGTCGATGCACCCTTACATAATCAATTACTTTATTAAAGCAACCTTGGTCCAACTCCTTTAAGTCGAGCCCAATAAATTGGATCTTTTTTTTATTGGATGGATCAGCATTATAATCTTTCATCCACTCAACCATGGCTATAATTTCATCAGTAGGATATAACAAGTTTAAAAATTCTCTAGGGTTTCCTTTTCCTGTTTGGATATATTCATTTAGTTTTAAGCCGTTTCCCCAATCTTCTTCCATTGTGAAGTTTGTAAAACCCATCTCAGTAACCAAATATTTCACAAGGCGAAACTTCATAGTGAAAATTTCAGAGCTTCCATGAGTATTCTCTCCTAATCCTACATATTGTGCGCTCCCAATCATTTTCTTAAGTGGTTTTAAATCCTCAAATGATTTTGACGGCTCTATCGTTTTTAATGGATAAGCCTGTGATTGTATTGATTTAACTATATTTTTTTGTATTGATTGATTTGAATTTTCGACTGCTACTGTTTGAGCCTTTCCTACTTCTACACATCCTGTGACTAATAAAGCTGTACTAACCATTGCAATTATTCTTTTCTTATTCATTTTTTCCACCTCAATTGAATTATTTGTAAAAGCAAGATTGATTCATTGTACTTGCACGAATCAATTGCCTTAATTCAATTGTTATCTATCCCATATCATATTTTCTAGTTACATATTGTCATAAAGTTAATTGACACAGATCATATGCTAATCATTACACTTTTGTACTATCGGCTATGACAACTTATAAATAATAATTACATTGATGAGTCGTAAGTAAGACTAGATTATAAATGGGGGAGGGATTTTAAAGATGAATGAATTTGTATACAAAAATATTTTTATTCTAAGTTGTGTCTGTGGAAATGACAAGAAGTATATTCGATAAACAAGTGAATTATAGGGGAAGGGCGGATTACAATGATATTAAACGCAAAATCGTTCCACAATAAAGATAAAATCCAACGTGCTAAAATAGGACTTCAACTTTTTCTGAGTATCTTAATCATTACTTCAATTATCCTAAATGTAGTAGTAATAATTACGAAAAGTATGCCACTTATTGTGGTATATATGTTTACCCCAGCATTATCTTCTATTTTGACTCGCATAATACTGAAAGAAGGGTTTAAAGATGTATCTTTTAGTCTCGGTAACTTAAAGATATGGAAGGGGATCGGTTTTGCTCTGCTAATCCCTATGATTATTTGTGGAATTACTTATTCTATCGCCTGGTTGAGCGGAATTGCGGGGTTTCAGTATCCCGAAGTTGGTATGTTTATTTTAGAACCGATCTACAATATGCTTGGGCTTCAGTATGTAACGGCACCATTCAGCTTCATTTATCTAGTAGTATTGAGCGGCATTTTCGGAAGTTTGCTTGGCTTAATCCCAGCTTTGGGAGAAGAAATGGGTTGGCGAGGTTATATGCTCACAAGGCTAGTCGATGCAGAGTTTTCACGGCCCATCCTTATTAGTGGATTGATTTGGGCAACGTGGCATGTTCCAATAGTTATTGCTGGTCTATATGTAGCGGGACCATCTGTCGTTCTTTCAGTACTTGGTATCTATCTTTGTATTGTACCATTCGGTTATATTATAGCTTATTTACGACTTATCACAGGCAGCATTTGGCCTTCGGTTATCATCCATGCTACTTGGAATGCCATTATTCAAGGACCTTTCACACGTGCAAGTACAGGGTATCAAACTGAGATTTGGATTGGAGAATCTGGCTTGATAACCGCTAGTATTATCTTGATTACTGCAATAATTACGTCTCGAATCGTGAATTTTACTAAATAGCATACGGATGTGTTTTAAATTCAATTAGTGAAATATGACGAGGCGAAATAAGATGCTCCTAAAAATATTAGAAAAAATCTAGTTGAACAGACTCTTACTTCATCTTAGGCTGCTGGATATGTGGGGGACATCAAGCTAAGAAAATAAACTTGGTTGCCATAAAAAACATAATGTTTTCATTTAAAGGCTATGAGATGAAATTTCATCATCTTCATCAAGTTTGACCTTCAGGAAATAAAAAGTTAAACGATTATACAAATACTCTAACTGAAAAAACGATAGTCCTTCTACATTTTAGATAGAAGGACTATCGTTTATTTTTTTGACAAAATTAGGAGGTGATGTTCATAAAATGGATAATATAATTCGTATTTGCGTAAAGAGAAAAAGTTTTCCAAAGAAGATGTAGTTAATTTCCTTGGTATAACGGTTGATTGAAATTTCATTTTATAACTTGTAAAGGGCTGTGCAATGCATCGTACTATTGAAAAATCTAAATTTAATCATTAAATTGCGATAAAATGTGGTCGGAAATAATGAAATTTTAGGAAAAATAAGGTACACTAGTTTATGATTTTAGTTGAAAATCGTTTGACGTTAATGCATACGGGGGAAAGATTGATGAACAACAATACAACAAATGAATCAGTTGAAGAAATTGATCAAAAACGAGTAAGATCAAAAAAACGTTATACAAATTGGAAGTTTATTGCAGCGGGTATTGGTGTAATTGCACTTCTTATTGGGGGAATGAGTTATTATCAGGCAACTCACTTCAATTCGAATGTTACAATTAATGACACAAAAGTTGGTGGTCTGAGCGCTGATCAGGCAATACAGAAATTAAAGACATCTGGACTAGCAAACAAAGTCTATGTTGATCAACAACAAATTTTAGATGAAAAAGATACAAAAACGGAACTTACGGAAAAAGATTTGCCTCAAGTTAAGAAACTATTAAAAAACCAGTGGACATTTTTCCCTTCCTCAAAGGTAGAAAATTATTCATTGCTACCAGAGAAGGCAGATCAGTATCGTAGTGAAACGTTGAAAAAACTTGTAGAAGAAAAGCTCATCTCTATGAATGAGAAATTAAAAGCGCCTCAAGATGCTATGGCGAAGCTAGAACAAGGGAAAATTGTTATTTCGAAAAGTGTTGAAGGAAAACAGTATGATGTTACTAGTCTACTGAAAGATTATGATAAGCAAAAATATAAAAGCGAAATTCATCTGAAGTCTGCATACATAAAACCTATTAAAGAAGACGATCCGATTGTCAAAAAAGAGGAGAAAGCACTACAGAATCTTCTTGGGCAGTCTGTTGAGTATAAAGTGCAGGATGAAGTTTATCCTTTAAAAGCGAAAGATTTAATTCAAAATGCCTCTATGTCAAAGGATATGAAAGTTACAATTGATGCGAGTGACATTAAGAAGAAAATTACTGAAATTAATAATGCCAAATCAACATTAAATAAAGATTTCTCATTTAAAACTCATTCCGGTTCAGTCATATCAGTAAAAGGAGAAGGATACGGCTGGGCACTAGATGTTGAAAAAGAAACTAAACAAGTTCAACAAGCCTTTGAGAAAGGCGAAAAATCGCTTTCTGCTTCTAATATTCACGGGAATGGTTGGGAGAAGGAAGGCATCGGTTATAAAACAACATCGAATAATGGCATCGGAGACACGTATGCAGAAGTTTCAATTGCAGAGCAACAAATTTGGATTTACAAAGATGGAAAATTAGTTGTTACAACAAATGTAGTAACTGGTAAACATAGTACTGGTGAAGATACATCACCAGGTGTGTGGTACGTCCTATATAAACGAACACCATATACGCTAAGAGGTAACGCAGTAGGAAAAGCTGATTATGCGGTTAAAGTAGATTACTGGGTCCCATTCACAAATAGTGGTCAAGGATTCCACGATGCCGGCTGGCGCAAAGACTGGGGAAATAATGCTTATTTAACAGGAGGATCAGGTGGGTGTGTGAATCTTCTTCCTAATGTTGCAAAAACTGTATATGATAGTTTGAACACGTATGATCCAGTTATTGTGTATTAAAAAATAGCTACGTATCAAGAAATAAACAAAGCAGGAAATCTTACCTGATGGTATATGAAAAAACACCTCTTGCATTCGCATACTAAGTGTGCAAATGCAATGGAGGTGTTTTTGTTTGAATACAAGAGCGTATTGCTTATAAGAAACAAAGTAGAAAGAAATAATAAGTATTCAAATAGTCAATAAAATTGACAATGAATATCATTTTCACTTAATATAGAATCATTGCATTTAATTAGACATGAATTTTTTGTTAATATAATAGATTTCTATTAAGTTGTCACATTTAAGAACTATCATTAAATATTTTAAGAATTTAAACGTAGGAAAGGGTAATATAAAATGAACTGGAAAAAAGGCGGATTATGGGTTATTATTTTTTTCGTTGTAAAAGGCACGATTTCTACACTTTTAATCGTTACAGGTGCTAAATATTTTGATTTATCATTTATGCAACTTATCTTATTAATTCTGACCTTATTAGTGATTTCTCTAATAAGCCGAAAATTGCTGTATAGACATAAACAAAACAAAAAGCAAAAAGAGCTAAATATATAATGGAGCCCCAGAGACCTTTGGATTTCTGGGGTTTTATTTTGATAGTTTTTTCGCATGTATATCAATTTAACAGAATAGGTTGTCCAAAATGATAAAATCGATGATGTTTAAAATGCGTCAGTTATTTTTAATAACGATTGATACCCGTATTTCTACAATCTGTATAAATGACTCAAGCTTCGCATCTTATGAATTCCCTGAAGTGCTAAACCTAAGCAAAGTAATGAACTATCTTAAGGAAGAAAGTTGAGTTAGCTAATCGCATATATTTTATTGAAAGGATGTGATTGAATTATGGAACGGCCGAATTGGGGAATTGGAGGATTAGTATTCGTTGGCTGTATGTTTCTTGGTGGAGGAGTGGGATCTATGTTAGGTAATGCCCAAACTGGATGGCTAATAGGAATGGGCGCTGGATTTCTTGGTATGGCTTTAACGAGACTGTTCAGAAAATAATGTAACTGAGATTCTTCTTCTGGTAAATAAGGAAATATGTAAGTAAGTCATGGCATAAGAGTTCTATAAATTATAGTTAGAATCTTCTCTTTTGTATTTGTCTTTTCTAAATTTCTCCATACATAGATATAATTCTCAAGTCGGAGGATGGCACCTTAGGGTGTCTTTTTTATGCTCTTTAAAAATGTCTTACCATTATAATAGCTGAGTTTTGCTTTCAGTCTCCGATGTCCATTAAGCATAAAATAAAAATTCTGCACCATTTAAACTCTGATAACAATTCATACGATCAAGAATAATTGAGTTAATAGCTTTCGGTAGATCGCCATCATTTTTTTATAATAGATTAGATTCATTGCCGTTTCAGACCTATGTATGAATTCATAATCTAATAGTAAAAGGAGGAATGATTAAAGGTATGGCGGTTAATGAGGAATCAATTTGTCAACAGTTTGCAAGAATCATTGGCGGTCAAGAAGGATTCGCTGGTGGGAAATGCGTGGCAACAATAAACCGAGATGAAATACGAGCAACAATCTTGGGAAAACGTTTTAGAGTAACAACTTCCTTTTCATTCGAATCACGAGACAATAAAACTGGACGGGCATTATGCCTAGGCCGAGTAGCACTCTTACAAAAAGAAGTCACTGAATTTGTGGCGACAATTATTAAACAAGGAATAATCGTTTCGTCTATACACAATGAGTGGTTATGTGATGATCCAAATTTAATTTACGTTAATATCGAAGACGTTGATGACCCACTAAATTTTGCAAGAAAAGTGAGAAGAGCGTTATGCACGTAATCAATTTCTTTAGTTAAACGAGTGATTATATTAAATTGAAAAGTTCAGCGTGTTGGATGGTTTTATAAAACGAAAGAAGGCGTTTCATATTTGGAATGCCTTTTCTTTATGTGTTCGTTACTAATGTGGGTGGTTAACTGATTATATGCTGTTTATCTTGCAACAGCAAGAACTGGACGAGGTATCTTTAAAGATGTTTGACTGTCTATAGATACCATATTTTATCAAATGTTATTAGCATATCATAAAACGATAAGGGAGAAATCGCCTTCATACCAACCAATCAAAATCTTGAGGTACTATTCTTTATGTTGTAAGGTTCCACTATTATTTTCATCAATTACTCAACGTATTGCTTCGATGTTTTCTGGAGTCATTTTAATAAATCCTTGCTTTTCATGAGATAATACTTTTTGATGAGTCATTTTGTGCATGGCATTGATTATATGACGATTAGAATTGAGGTCAAGTATTACCTCTTCACCTTTAATTCTATCAGTCTGCTTTTCCTTAACTCCTGATTATATTAGCTTCAATAACATATGATCATTCTTAAGAATGTCATTGAAATGTACGAATAGATGTTAGTGCAGCAAAATAAATTGTGTTATGATATGAGGAAATATAAAGCTATGTAACGGAGGGAATAACATGCCGCATGTTGTGTTTCGTGGAATTACTACTGAACAATTAAAAAGCATAAGCAAGCCATTAGTAGAAGAACTCGCAGATATCTGTGAGTGTGGTACGGATAATTTCACCTTGGAATTACCAAGTTCTACGTTTGTATTCAATGGAGAAGAAATAGAAGCGTTTCCTCTTATTGAAGTGAAATGGTTCGAGCGTGGACAGGAAATTCGTGATCGATTTGCCAAGGCCATTACTACATATGTAATGGATTTTGGACTTCCAGAAGTAGAGGTTGTATTTACAGTTTTCACAGAATCAGCGTATTATATTAACGGGAAGCATTGTGCAAGTTAGAGCTATTAGAAAGATTTTTATTCCTATAATAAAATATGTTTCGTTAAAAACAAGGGCCGGAATTCCGGCTCCTTTTCTATCCCGCAAAATAAAGTCTTACTTTATCTCTCCGTCTCAAAAAACTCAATCCACTCTCCATCAGGGCCAGCGAAGAATATGTAACGTGTTCCATCTGGTAATGTTTCAATTTCTTCTCCTAGTAAAAAGGTTACTTTTTGTTTCTTTAGTCTTTCGATCTCATCCTCTAATGAATCCACTTTAAAGCAAATGTGATGTACTTTTCCTTCTGCCGGAAGAGAAGAGTTGTAGCCTTCAATGAGTTCTAGTATCGTTTCTTTTGATTCTTCTACACCTAAAAAAGCGAGTTTTAAGTCTGGATTCGGATGACCCATACGTTTCATGAGCTGTAAGCCGACTACTTCTTCATAAAATGAAATAGATGTTTCTAAGTTTGCAACCATAAGTCCAACGTGTTCAATTCTTCTAACTGGCATGTAGATTCCTTCTTTCTGAAAATTATATACAATATATTATTGAAAATTAAGAAAATAAGCAAGATAAAAACCTTACAAATTTTAGCGTGTTATATGGTATAGTGAGAAAGTATGTTTGGGGAGAAGGAAGGAGATTATACGATGAATACAACTACTCAAACTCCTTCATTATCGGAAACGATGAAAGAGTGGCATTATGCATTAGCGTATGAAATTAAACATTGGAAAACGATAGGTGGTAGTAAAATTTCTATCATGAACGGTCGTTTTTTATATACAGATTATGAAAGTACAGTATACGTATTTCAGCTTATTTCGGAAGTAAGCTTACCTGAAGGTTCACCCATTCGAATTGAGTTCGATGGTGAGGAAGCGACAGGGGAAGTATTATCTATACATGGATTAGAAATAGAGCTGAAATTAAATGATTATATACAAGGTGAAATAAGAGAAGCGGTTTTATATAGTGAACCGTGGCAATTGTTAGAGCAACTACAAGAGCGATTGAAAGAAGCACGTAAAGATAAGCTGAAACGTAATCGTATAAAGCGTCTTGTTGATGGGACGAGCAGTCCGAAACATATTGAGAAGATGAAAAATCCAAAAAATGAACTGGCATATCGTTCGTTTTATAATCCGACAACGTACGTATGGGGACCGCCGGGAACAGGGAAGTCTTACAATTTATCACGTATTATTTCGGCTCATTATCAAAAAGGAAAATCGGTACTTGTGTTGGCTCATAGTAATGCGGCAGTAGACGTATTAATGAGTGAAGTAACGAAGCAAATTGAGAAGAAAAAGAAATGGACGCCTGGTGAAATTGTTCGTTACGGTTATAGTCAACATGAACATATACGAAATCATGAAACGTTACTTGCGTCGAAGTTAGTTGAAACGACGAACGGATCTTGGGGGGAGGAAAGACTCTATTTAGAAGAGACACGACAAGATCTTCGTGAAAAAATCTTATCGTATAAAGCAACATCTGCTGATAAGAAGCGTATACAAGAGATTGAAAGTGATCTTCGAAAGCAAAAGGCTAAAATTAAAGAAGTAGAAAAAGAATATATTGAAAATGCAAAAGTAATCGGCGCAACTTTATCAAAATGTGCCATTGATTCACTTATTTATGAGCGTACATTTGATTTAGTTGTTGTAGATGAAGTAAGTATGGCATATGTTCCGCAAATTGCATTAGCTGCTTCACTTGGAAAACGTATCGTCGTTTGCGGTGACTTTTTACAGTTACCTCCAATTGCGATGGCAAATCATGAACTCGTTCGTAAATGGCTTGGGGAAGATATGTTTTACCATGCTGGGATTGTTGAGTCTGTTAATAAATCAGAAGCACACCCAAACCTATTTATGTTGCAGGAACAAAGACGTATGCATGCGGATATATCGAAGTTTACGAATTCGTTTATTTATAAAAATAGAGTACACGATCATCCGTCTGTTTCAGAGCGTAAAGAACTTGCGCAATTGCAGCCGTTCGCAAATGAAGCGAGTGTTTTATTTGATACGAGCCAAATGGGAGCTTTTTCGTTAAAAGATGCTGCTTCTGGTTCACGTTTTAACATTATGTCTGGTTTAGTAGCAATGCAAATGATGTTAATCGGATTGTTAGATGGTGTGCAATCAATTGGTATTGTGACACCTTACAGGGCGCAGTCACGCTTTTTATCAACGTGTATTAGAGAAATGTTGCAGAGAACGAAATATCAAAACATACCAGTTTTAGCGGCGACAGTTCATAAGTTCCAAGGTTCTGAAAGAGATATGATGATCTTTGATACGGTTGACAGTTATCCGCAAGAACGACCTGGCATATTATTCTTTGATCACAAAAACCATCGCCTCGTCAATGTAGCAGTGACAAGGGCGAGAGGGAAGTTCATTCAATTATCTGATTGCCATTATATGTGTAAAAACCTTTCGAGAAAACAAGCGTTATCACAATTAACAGCTCATATAGAACGTCACGGAGATGTGTATGATCGTACGACATCAAGACAATTGTGGGAACGGAAAATTTCGAAACGTTTACGCTGGTTTATGGAAATGAATCTTGAGGAAACGAAAGGGGTATTAAAAGATATTTTAGCCTCAAAACGAAAAATTATTATTTCACTTCCAAGTACAAAACAAGTGGATAAGCGAGTATGGCAAGCGTTAATGCGTACAAATGCGCAAATAACAGTTTATAGTGATGGACCAGTTCCACTGAAAAATGTAAAGTTACAAAGACAAAATAAAGCATTCCCGTTTATCGTAATTGATGATGAAATCTTCTGGGCAGGCGCACCGCTTACATCTCAAATGATGTTTGAAGGTAGTACGGAATTTCCGTACGTATGTGCAAGACTGCAAGCACCTGAGACAATTGGTGTATTAAAAGGATTTTTAGATATTCGGTAAATTCGGATAGGAATTCCTTGACTTTTACTTGGAATGAACTTAGAATAAAAAATAATTTAATATAATTTTATGAAAATTCTTATCACGAGAGGTGGAGGGACTGGCCCTATGATACCTCGGCAGCGGATTCGTTAGGAATACTGTGCCAATTCCAGCAAGGTAACTTGAAAGATAAGAAAGAAGCTCATTTTGACTGTATATACAGAAGCCTCTTTCTATCTTTGAAGTGACCCCCGAAAGTTAGACAGGTCGTTTCATTAGGCAGCCTCTAGGGTATGAGCCCGGTATTGTACTGGGCTCATACCCTTTAATTTTGCCTTAATTCTTTTATGATTATAGTATTCTATATACTTTGCTAATTCTTGTTTGAAATGTGTTATACTTTCAAATTCTTTTCGATACAGAAATTCCGATTTCATGATACCGAAGAAATTTTCAATAACGGCATTGTCATAACAGTTTCCTTTGCGAGACATACTTTGAGTTATGCCACAATTCTTAAGAGAATGACGGTATTGTTTCATTTGATAGTGCCAACCTTGATCAGAGTGAATGAGGAGTTTATCCGGATTGGTTACACAATAAAGGGCTTGGTCCAACATCGTTGAAACAAGGGAATAGGTCGGTCTTGAACCAATTGTATACGTGATAATTTCACCATTAAATAAATCCAACATTGGTGATAGGTATAACTTCTCCCCAAATAACTTAAACTCCGTAATATCTGTAACCCACTTTTCATTTGGTTTTTCAGCTTGGAAGTTGCGATTTAAAATATTTGGCGCAATTTTCCCAACTGTCCCTTTGTAAGAGCGGTATTTTTTCATACGAACCAGACATTTTAACCCTAATTCTTTCATAAGGCGATACACTTTTTTATGATTTACTTTGTGTCCACGATTCATAAGTTCATCACGAATACGACGATAACCATAACACCCATCGTGTTCATTATAAATAGCTTGAATCAGTTCTTTTACCTCCGCATTTGGATCAGGACGATTAAAACGTTTCATCCAGTAATAGTACGTACTACGTGGAATGTTTGCGAGTTGAAGTAACTCCTTGATAGGAAATTCATGCCTTAACTCGTAGATTACTTGCGCTTTGTCTTGTTTGGTGATTTTTCTTTGTTTTGAACTAAGGCATTCAACTTTTTTAAATATGCATTTTCCATACGTAAACGCTCATTTTCCGCTTGTAAGGCTTCGATTGATCCTTCATCTACTGGCTTTATTTTTTTATCTTTCATGGTTGGACGCCCCTTTTTCTTTGATTGTAGGGCATCCAATCCTCCTGTTTCATAAGCTATTTTCCATTTCCGAAGTGTTTCATAAGACGGTATATTGAAAAGTGCCGCTGTTTCTCTGATAGATGTCCCGTGTTCATTCATATAATAAAGTACATCTAGTTTATACTGGGCTGGGTAGAATGTATAGCACTTTTCAAAGGCCTTTTCACCTGAAGACTCATATCGTCTAATCCACTCACGAAGTACGCTAGGGTTAACTCCTATAGATTTAGCAATTGTTTTTCCACTTTCTGTACCATCTAAATATCGTTTCACCGCTTGGATTTTTTCTTTTGAAGAAAATTTAGCCATAAAAAATGCACCTCCAATTGTTAGACTGTGTCTAACAATTGGGGTGCACTTCACTTTTAGAAAGAGGCTTTTTTATGTGAAAATAAAAGGAGGAAGAACAATGGGAGCGACAGGAGTAGCGTCACAAAGAAAAACAATTGAAGAGAGTATCGAAAGAAATAAGGAAAAGTACATAGAAACAAGTCATGATATTCATGCGAATCCGGAAATTGGTAACCAAGAGTTTTATGCATCTAGAACGTTAAGTTTATTGCTAGGCAGTGCAGGATTTCAGTTGCAGCACAATATAGCTGGACATGAAACGGGATTTATCGCGCGAAAAAGCTCTGGAAAACAAGGACCTGCAATCGCATTTCTAGCGGAGTACGACGCTTTACCAGGACTAGGTCATGCGTGTGGTCACAATTTAATTGGCACAATTAGCGTTGCAGCAGCAATCGCATTATCAGAAACGCTTGAAGAAATTGGCGGGGAAGTTGTCGTGTTTGGTACGCCAGCAGAAGAAGGCGGGCCAAATGGTAGCGCGAAATCAAGTTATGTAAAGGCAGGTTTATTTAAAGACATTGATGCGGCGCTTATGATTCATCCGAGCGGAAAGACAGCGACAACGAGTCCTTCACTAGCAGTCGATCCACTTGATTTTCATTTTTACGGAAAAACAGCTCACGCTGCAGCTTCGCCAGAAGAAGGGATTAACGCATTAGATGCGGTTATTCAGCTCTATAACGGTATTAACGCACTTCGCCAACAACTTCCGTCAGATGTGAAAATTCATGGCATTATTACTGAGGGCGGAAAAGCACCTAATATTATTCCTGACTATGCCGCAACAAGATTCTTCATCCGTGCAGCAACGCGAAAAAGATGTGCAGAAGTAACAGAAAAAGTAAAAAATATCGCACAGGGAGCAGCATTAGCAACAGGTGCAAAAGTAAAAATCCATCAATTTCAAAATGAAATCGATGAATTACTCGTAACAAAAACATATAACGATATCGTAGCGGAAGAACTAGAACTATTAGGTGAAGATGTAAATCGTAAAGAAAGAGTAGGGATTGGTTCAACCGACGCAGGAAACGTAAGTCAAGTCGTACCGACAATTCATCCGTACATTAAAATCGGACCAGATGATTTAATTGCACATACGAATGAATTTAGAGAAGCAGCACGTTCAGAACTTGGAGATAAAGCATTAATTACATCGGCAAAAGCATTAGCAAATACGGCGTATCGATTAATTACGGAAGAAGGGTTGTTAGAGAAGGTGAAGGAGGAGTTTAGAGAGGCGCAGAGGAATCAGGGGTAAGGGGATTAAGGTGCTTTTTTCGAATAGAGATCTAATTCATAAGTAGAGATATAAAAAAGAACATTGAAATATCAATGTTCTTTTTTTGTTTACTAATCATTGATTTCATTGGCTTTTCTCATAAAGGAAAAACTTTTACTGTTAGCCGGGGATAATACGTATCCCTTTATTAGAACGACAATTTCTCCTCAAACTCACTCTTTAAAACAATTAAAGGAGACGATAATCCAAATTGCATTAAAGAGTCTAAAAATGTAGCGAGAGAATCCATCGAATCGCTCATGACCTTCATCATATAATTAAATTCCCCGCTAATTCGGTATAAATCTGTTACTTCAGGAGCGGCATTACAAAATTGAATAAAATCAGAGCATTGGCTCGTTTTAAACATGATGAATGCTTGAATGTTTTTATTAATTTTTGCAGGCTCAAATTTCGTTCGATAAGCCGCTATAACTCCTTGATCTTCAAGCTTGTTAATACGTTCTTTTACAGCAGGTTGCGTCATGGATATAATTCGTCCTATTTCTGAAACAGAAATTCTCGCATTTTCATATAACAGGTTCATAATTTTATGATCGATTTCATCCAATTTTACAGCGTTTTGCATTGTGTAGCCTCCTTGTTATGTTTTCTAAAGTGAATTGTAAATTATAACTATAATATCATAAGTGAACGAACTAAATTACCTATAAATCTATATTTAAAATGATTAGTATTTGCATGAAAATATAAGTATAGGGTTTATCAAAAGGGAATTTAGGAAGGATGGAAAAAATGAAGAATCTTGATGGGAAAGTAGCATTAGTAACAGGGGCAAGTCGCGGCATTGGTCGTGCGATTGCGATGAGATTGGCAAACGACGGTGCATTAGTTGCGATTCACTACGGCCGAAATAAAATAGTTGCAGATGAAACAATTAGTGAGATTGAATCTAATGGAGGAAAGGCATTCTTAATTGAAGCTGATCTCAATTTAATGGATGGTGTCAAAAAAATAGTAGAACAATTGAAGAATGAATTACAAATAAGAGTTGGTACATCAGAGATTGATATTTTAGTAAACAATGCAGGGATAGGTACACAAGGGACGATTGAAAATACGACAGAAGAAGTTTTTGATGAAATTATGGCCGTAAATATTAAGGCGCCATTCTTTTTAATTCAGCAAACATTACCGTTACTACGAGTAGAAGGGCGCGTTATTAACATTTCATCAGCGGAAGTAAGACTTGGTTTTACAGGGTCCATTGCATACGGTTTAAGTAAAGGTGCACTAAATACGATGACACTTCCTCTAGCTAAACATCTTGGAGAACGAGGTATAACAGTGAATACAATTATGCCTGGATATACGAAGACAGATATCAATGCGAAATTGCTAGATGATTCAGAAATACGGAATTTTGCTACGGATTCATCTGTGTTCGGACGAATAGGGCAAGTTGAAGATATTGCAGATGTAGTAGCATTCCTTGCTTCTTCTGATAGCCGCTGGGTAACAGGGCAGATTATAGATGTCTCTGGAGGGTTTTGTTTATAGGGGCACTACTCCATAACCAGCAAGCTAATTAAGTAAATTACTAGTTATGAAACGATCCTCGTTTCATAACTAGTAATCTATAGAAAGGTAGAGATGATAAAGAAATCTATTAAAACGTGATTTTTTCGCTAGGCAATTTGAATAAGGGGGCTATTTTTAATTATTCATAATCTAAAATAATCCAATTTTATTTTACAGTAACATTAAAATAAAATTATTGACCGCATGGTACAAAAAGGGTATTCTATTCATATTATCTTTAAAATGAGAGGAGGATACGATTGAATAAACGCGGCAGACCTCGAGAGTTTGATTATTCCTCAATTGTAGATGTTGCAATGAAAACATTTTGGTTAAGAGGATATGAAGGATGTTCTACACAAGATTTATGCAGTGATACAGGACTTGGAAAAGGAAGTTTATACAATACTTTCGGTAGTAAACATGAACTGTATAAACAAGTATTAGAACGCTACCATGAAATTGGGATTAGGGAACAAAAGAAATTGTTACATACTCCAATTCCAGTTAAAGAACGATTAAGTAATTTTTTTGAATGGGCATTGAAAGAAGACTTTGAGAATATGGATCAAAAAGGATGTTTATTGATTAATGCCAGTATAGAACGTGCTAAAAACGATTTAATGGTACAAGAAATTTTCTCGAAGCATGTTGAACTTCTTAAACAAGCTATTGAAACAGTGATGGAGGAAGGATTGCAAACAGGTGAAATTTCAAAGAAGCAATCAGCTGAAGAATTAGCTAGTCTGCTTTTAAGCAGTTATTACGGATTCCGTGTTCTTAATGTATCGATGCAAAATCGGATGTTGTCTGAACAAGTTATCAAAGGAACAGTAGAGTCTATTTGTGGCGCTTAGTGCGCCCTTTTTTCGCACTATTTTTGTACCGATCATTACAGTAATGGATAAGGAGTGTTTTTATGCCATCGATTATTTATTTATTAGCTTTAGCAATCTTTTGTATGACTACATCAGAATTTATGGTTGCAGGTATGATGAATGAACTTGCTCTTGCATTCCAGGTTTCTGTATCATCCATTGGGTATTTAATTTCAGCTTATGCAGGAGCAATGGTAATAGGAGGCCCCATTTTAACTGCAATCCTCTTACGAATGCGCAGCAAACAAGCATTATTGTTTTTAATGTTCATATTTTTAATTGGTCAATCGCTCGGAGCTATTGCTTGGAACTATGATATTATGATGATTTCACGTATTATAACTGGTATTGCTTCAGCTTCAGCTTTTGGAGTTGCGATTTCCTTTTCTGCGACATTGGTTCACTCTGATTCAAGGGGAAAAGCTGCATCAATTGTACTTGCAGGTTTAATGTTCGCAACTGTATTAGGTTTACCTATAACAACCGTTATTTCGCAATATTTTGGCTGGCGTATTAGTTTTGGGGCTGTTTCTGTTCTTGTGCTAGTATCAGCAATTATGATTCAACGGTTGTTACCATCCTCTTCAAATAAAGAGCAATTAAATTGGAAAGATGAACTTCTGCGATTTAAGAATATTCATCTTTGGGCAGCGTACGTAACAAGTATGTTCATTATTGGTGGTACGTTTGCCGCATTTAGTTATTTCACTCCTATCTTTACAAATGTTACAGGGTTTTCAAGAGCAAGTATTCCATATTTACTTGCTCTCTATGGTAGCGCGACAGTAATTGGGAATATAATAATTGGCAAGTTCGCTGATAAATTTACAATGAAAATACTTATGGGTGGATTAATTATATTAATCATAGCGTTGTCTTTATTTGCTTTAAGTGCAGAGAATAAATACATTGCAGTTATTTCTACGATTTTTATTGGTTTAACTGGTGTAGCATTGAATCCAGCTATGGTTGCGAGGGTGATGAAGACAGCTAGTAATGGAATAATGATAAATACCGTTCATAGTTCTTTTATTACGCTAGGTATTGTTATTGGTTCGTCACTAGGTGGTCTTGGGATCAGTAAAGGATATGGTTTTGTATCTCCGCTATGGATTGGAGCTTGTTTAGCTATCCTTGGGGTAATTTCGTTATTCCCATATTTACATAAAGGAAAGGCAGATTAAGATGTTTAAAATTTCTTTATATGAGGTACTGCCACATTACCATCAAGCTAATACTTTCATATCCCCCTAAATTAAATTTTTCTTTCTCTACAGATAGCTATTCTGAGAAGCCGCTCATTTTTTCGTTTTGGGGGCATTTCTTTTTCTTAAGTTGATGGGCATAGGGTACCGCCCCACAACCATCAACTTAAGGATTAAAACTATTTTTGTAATTAAAAGCATGTTACTATTCTCATTAACATAAGAGAATAGTAACGTGCTTTTTATGAATATGCACCAAAAACAAGAGTTATATCAATTTTTCTCATTTTGGGGTATTTGTTTTTCTTAGATTGATGGTGATGGGGCACTACTCTATAATGATCAAATTAAAATTTAAAATAGTTATAGAGACTCCATTTCTCGGAAATATTGTAACTATTAAGTTGTAAAAAAAGCCGTAGTTTTTCATTTTTGAAAAGGCTGGGGTCCTTTTTAGTTGTAGCAAAGATATAATGGGAGGAAGTTTTTCTAAATCACAAAAAATTGATTAATAAGTTGTATAATAAACTCAATAGCGTATATACTATAAGCATCAAAAAAAGTTGATGAAGGGAAGTGAACTACAGTGACACAAGATTTTAAGTTATATGAGAAAAAGTTTAAAGCGTTGGCTGATCAGAAGCGTTTAGAGATTATGTATGAACTTTGCCAGCGAGGCCAGACTTGCGTATGTGATTTAACAGAGATTTTTGAAATGACGCAATCTAAGTTGTCATATCATTTAAAGATTTTATTAGATGCAGGTTTAATTGTAAAAGAAACAAAAGGCACGTGGAGTTATTATGATCTAAATGATGCGGAAGTAAATAATTTATTATCAGAAGAATTATGTTGTATCTTTAGAAAAACAGGAAAGGGTAGCTGTTGTTAAAATTTTGCACTATTAATCAAAAAAAATTGATTAATAACATATAAAGAGGAGGAATAAGCTATGATATATGTTCACGTTGGTATAAACGTTACGAATTTAGAGAAGTCTATTGAATTTTACGAAAAGGTATTTGGTGTGTCACCAGTTAAGGTGAAAGTAGATTATGCAAAATTTTTATTAGAGACGCCAGGACTTAATTTCACGCTAAACGTACGAGATGAAGTGAATGGAAATCAAGTAAATCACTTTGGTTTTCAAGTGGATACAGCTGAAGAAATTACATTACATAAAGAACGATTAGAAAAAGAAGGTTTCTTTGCGCGTGATGAGATGGATACGACTTGTTGCTATGCAGTACAAGATAAGTTTTGGGTAACGGATCCCGATGGTAATGAGTGGGAGTTCTTTTATACAAAAGCAGATAGTGATGTTCACAAAATAGAAGATCCATCTTGTTGTACGACTTCTAAAGTAGTAGAAAAAAATTCTTGTTGTTAATAGGAGCTGGAAAATAAAATGAAACGTTTATCTTTTCTAGACCGCTATTTAACACTATGGATCTTTCTAGCGATGGCTGTTGGGATTGGTTTAGGGTTTGTGTTTCCTAGTGTAGTAGACGGACTACATACATTACAAGTTGGAACGACGTCTATTCCACTTGCTGTTGGTTTAATTGTAATGATGTATCCACCATTAGCGAAAGTTCGCTATGAGGAAATGGGCCGAGTATTTAAAGATGTAAAAGTGTTAGTTCTATCTTTAGTACAAAACTGGATTATCGGTCCGGTACTTATGTTTGTGTTAGCAATTATTTTTCTTCCTGATAAACCAGAATACATGGTTGGTCTCATTATGATTGGATTAGCACGTTGTATTGCAATGGTTATTGTTTGGAACGATCTTGCTGATGGGGATAAAGAGTATGCGGCAGGTTTAGTTGCTTTTAATTCGGTATTCCAAATGCTTTTTTTCTCAGTTTATGCATACGTATTTGTAACTGTAATTCCAGAATGGTTAGGGATTGAAGGGGCTATTGTCGATATTACAATGATAGAAGTAGCAAAATCAGTATTTATCTATTTGGGAATTCCTTTTATAGCAGGTATGTTGACACGCTTTGTACTAGTTAAGTTAAAAGGAAGACAGTGGTATGAAAAGGTGTTTATACCTAAAATTAGTCCACTTACATTACTTGCATTGCTATTTACGATCGTCATTATGTTTTCTTTAAAAGGAGAGATGATTGTTAGCGTGCCACTAGATGTGGTAAGAATAGCGATTCCGTTATTAATCTATTTTATTGTAATGTTTTTTGTATCTTTCTTTATGGGAAGAAAAATTGGTGCAAACTATCCGGTGACGACAACGTTAGCATTTACAGCAGGTAGTAATAACTTTGAGTTAGCAATTGCTGTAGCAGTTGGGGTGTTTGGTATTCATTCAGGCGCAGCATTTGCAGCAGTTATCGGACCATTAGTTGAAGTACCTGTAATGATTGCACTTGTAAACGTCGCTTTTTGGTTTAAGCGTAAATATTTTAATGATCAACCAGCATAATTTAAAAACAAAGGCGGAAAACAACATGGAAAACAAAAAGACAATCTATTTCTTATGCACAGGAAATTCATGCCGAAGCCAAATGGCAGAAGCATGGGGCAAACAATATTTAGGTGATAAATGGAATGTATATTCTGCAGGAATTGAAGCACATGGAGTAAATCCAAATGCAATTAAAGCAATGAACGAAGTAAATATCGACATAACAAATCAAACATCAGATATAATTGATGCAAACATTTTAAATAGTGCTGATTTAGTCGTTACGCTGTGTAGTCATGCGGATTCTGTTTGTCCATCTACTCCGCCGCATGTAAATCGTGTTCATTGGGGATTTGATGATCCAGCAGGAAAAGAGTGGTCCGAATTTCAACGTGTTCGTGATGAAATTGGTGAACGTATAAAGCGATTTTCTGAAACAGGGGAGTAAATAAAGGAAAGAGTCAATCTTCTATCTTATAGGGGATTGGCTCTTTTTTATTATGTATTTCATTTACTTATCGCATCGCTTTAAAACCACTCTTGAAAATAATACAGAATATTATGTGAAAGTGGTAAAGTTAGAATAGAACAGTTTAAAAAAGGGGATGTAACGTATGATCTGTGAACTAAGCAAGAATGATTTTTATAGGTGTAATAGTTTAGTGAATGAACAAGGTCAATTAGAGGTACGTGCTGTAATTGCAGGAGTGAACCCTGGTCGTATATTTGTAGATAATAGTACTGCTCCTAATTCGGGACTTATTTGGTTAGGTAATAATGATGGATTCTTCTTCATTGGAGATTCTGCAAATGAAGAGTTTAATAAAGAAATGAATCATTTTATTAATAATGTAATAGTACCTGAGGCGAGGAAGGTAGGACTAGATTGCTTTGAAGGAATCGGTAATCATTCAAAATGGAACAAAACAATTGAAAGAATATTTCAGCACCGTAAATTAAAGAGTTGGAATCAAAGAGTGTATACGCTAAGAAAAGAGGATTATGACAATCATCATGAGCCTAAATTTGAACAGGGATATACTGTGCTGAAAATGAGTAAAGCTCTCTATGAAAATAATAACAATACATTTAAGAATATTGATTTTTTACAATCAAAAATTTTAGAGTTTTGGTCTTCACCGGATTGTTTTTTCGATGAGGGAATCGGTTATTGCGTTGTTTATGATGATCTAATTGTAAGTGTATGTTTTTCAGGTTTTGTATTTGCAAATATCCATTGTATAGATATTGAAACGATAAAAGGTCACCAAGGGAGAAAATTAGCTCAAAAGATAGCGCATAGTTTTGTGAAAGATTGTTTGGAGAATGATATTATTCCATATTGGGACTGTATGGAATTGAACAAGCCTTCTGTTGCAGTTGTGGAAAATGTAGGGTTTACAAATGTATTTAACTATGTGGGATATTATTTTTTATTTGAATAATCTAGGTATACTTTACAATTTACACTTTGAGGTTGCCCAATCATTATATATATCTACAATTTAAAAAAGAAAGCATATGAGGTGTCCGAAAATGAAAATACAAATAGTATTGTTTGATGGTTTCGGAGAACTTGTCTCTTTCGCACCGTTTGAGGTACTGAAAAGAGCGATAGAAGAAGGGGCTCCATTTACAATTGAATTCGTTTCGAGTGAACAAAAACAAGAAGTTACGACTTCATTTGGAGTTACGGTTAAACTACATGATTTTTTACGAATGGATAATAGGCCAGATTTGTTAATTGTACCTGGTGGTGGCTGGAATCATAAAGCAGAGCATGGGGCACGAAAGCAAGCAGAGCTTGGTACTTTGACCGAAATGATTAGCGAGATGCACAATGCAGGAACAATTGTTGCTGGTGTGTGTACAGGAGGTATGCTATTAGCTGCCTCTGGTATATTGAACGGTCGAAAGGCAACGATGCACTATTTGGCACAGGATGAAATGAGTGAATACGGGGCAGAGCTTCTTCATTACAGAATTGCGGATCAAGGGGATATTATCACTGCAAGAGGAGTTACTTCAGGAGTTGATTTGGGACTTTGGATCACGGAAAGATTCGCAAGCCCTAAAATTGCGGCTGCCGTTGAATACAGAATGGAATATGAGAGGCGAGGTGTTGTTTGGAAGTAATTTGACTTCTTTTTTATCCCGCATTAACGGGCAGTAAGACTCCCACCACAAAATTCAACGAATGGGAGGGCTGCCCGTAAAAAAACAATGGATATGTACTAATAATCAGTGGGGGTGACAAAATTCCTACTGATTAAAGTTTCATTTTATAATTTTTCACCTTATTAAAAGTTGATTTGTTAGAAAGGATAATCATTTATTGATATAATGAATGGATGCGTGGCAGGAAATAGATAGAAAGATACTGCTAGTAATTTATACTTAAAATGTAGGGAGATTGAACAGAGTTATGGGGACAGAAAAAGAAATTAGTTCCGCTAAATTAATATGGAAGATGACGCGCCCGCATACATTAACGGCGACGTTTTCTCCTGTAATTTTAGGAACAGTGGCATCACTTTATGTTGCCAAAATTGATTGGCTGTTATTTATTGCGATGATGGTTGCATGTTTAGCATTGCAAATAGCAACGAACTTATTTAATGAGTACTATGATTTTAAACGTGGATTAGACACTGCTGAATCCGTTGGCATCGGTGGCGGAATTGTCCGTCATGGATTGAAGCCAAAAAATGTTTTAACAGTTGCGCTTTTATTGTATGTCGTAGCAGCTTTTATTGGCATTTATATTTGTATGAATAGTAGTTGGTGGTTAGTGGTTATTGGTTTAATTGGGATGGCAGTTGGCTATTTATATACAGGTGGTCCACTACCAATTGCGTACACCCCGTTTGGAGAATTAGTTTCTGGATTGTTAATGGGGACATGTTTTGTACTCATTGCTTTCTTTATTCAAACGAATACGATAACGATTGAAAGTGTATTGATTTCCATTCCAATTGGAATTTTAGTCGGTGCAATCAATATGTCGAATAACATCAGAGATATCGAAGAAGATATTAAAGGTGGAAGAAAGACATTAGTAATCCTCCTTGGGAGAGAGAAAGCTGTGGTAACACTAGCGGTAGCCTTTTTCATTGCGTATTTATGGATTGCCGTAATTGTATTAATGGGTTATATAAGCCCTTGGGCATTAGTTATGTTCCTAGGTTTGAGAAAGCCGATTTCTGCGATTCAAAGTTTCCAAAAAGGGGCAAAGGATCCTGGGTATATGCGCATCGCAATGAAATCAACAGCGATGACAAATACGATTTTTGGCTTCTTATTATCAGCAGGGTTATTAATTAGTTATTTGTTTTAAATAAAAAATATGGTTAAATAACTTAACCCCAGTTTCTCAATTTTAATATAGAGAAATTGGGGTTTTTATTTTGACTTTGTTTAATGTTAAAAACAGTTTCATTTGAAATGCAAATACCAATAAATTGCAACTTCATCATTTTCAATATCCAAACCTTTATAAACAAGAAAATCACACCCACCAATTACAAATCCGCATTTTTCATAGAACTTACATGCTGCGACATTATTATTTTGCGTTTCAAGCATGATACCTGGCATATTGCCTTTTTTTGCCCACTGCTTTGCTTGATCAACTAATCTTTTACCAACTCCGAGTGTACGATATTTTTTATCTACCGTTATATCTTCTATGTAAGCATAGTGGTTCCAATTCTTTTTCAATACCATTAATCCAATGATTTGGTTATGTAACAGTGCTATGTAAATGACTTGATTAGGTTTATTTATATATTCATTGTAAGCCAGTTCTTCATTATCATCTTGATTTTGTAAATAACTTTTTTCATAACTCGGAACGTCTTCTACTGTATATTCTATACGTTTATTTCCTTTGGAAAGAGAAAGAATTAACCGAGCATTCACTATAAAACTGTCATCAATCTCCGGGAGATTATCTAAATCATTTGTTTCTAACTCTCTAATTACAAGGTTCATCGGGGCACCTCCACATAATAATATTTCTTCTAGTTCTTCATTTGGTTCAAATGAATTCCAATTACAAAATTATAATAGAATTTCAATAGTACGGCTATCTTTGTATTTTATCTTTATACCAGCATGTTGTTATCTTGATATGAAAATATTGTTTAGAAAGAGTAGTATCTTTTATTTTGGATGTATATCCAGTTTTCAAATTTAACTGTAGTAGAGAAACAAATATTTTTTTAAAGAGTGGATGCCATACGTTATTCTTTAACTAAATTCGACATTATCTGCATTTTATCTTCACCTTCCTCTATTAATCTATTTATTGTAAACATCAGCTGGAGTTAATGCTCAGCTGTATAAATAATGAATATAAAAATTAATAGGGAAAGGATCGAAAAATAATGAAAGAATCACAAAGTAAGAAAAAAACAAGTCGACTAACTAAGGTAATAATATCTCTAGGAGTTGTTTTAGCAACGACCTTTTTCACCTTCTTTTTAATAGGAAAATGGAACTCTATCCCAGCGAAGGGAATAGCTAACGAAAGTAGTAATCAAGTTAACACGCAACAACAAGAAAAGAAAAAAGAAACACCACCAGCAAAACAGAAAAGACCTGATGGAAAACCGGTGGGAAAGGTTGTTTATTTAACATTCGATGATGGTCCTAGCGAACTAACTGGGAAATTTTTAGATGTACTAAAAGAGCAAAATGTCGCCTCGACATTTTTTATGCAAGGTAGCAATTTACAAAATACAGGTTTTCAGGAAAACGTAAAGCGAGCAGTAAAAGAAGGGCATTATATTGGTGCACATAGTATGACACATAATAGTGATAAGCTATACAAAAAAGGACAATTTGTAACGGAGATGAAAGAAACGTTAGCTCTTATTCATAATATTACGGGTACAACTCCTAAATTAGTTCGTCCGCCATATGGATCTGCACCAGGATTAAAGGGCGAGGAAATTCGTAACCAAATTGTAGAAGCAGCAATAAAAGTTTGGGATTGGACAATAGACTCAAATGATTGGAAATTAAAAGATAATCCAACTCAGATTATCGATAATGTAAAGAAACAGACAACAGAAGAAGTAGAAGTTGTTTTAATGCATGAAAAGGCGCAAACATTACAAGCTCTTCCTGAAATTATTAAATTTTATAAAGAGAAAGGGTATGAATTTGGTGTATATAATGACGAGGATCATTTTCGTCTAAACTTCCAAAAAGATCAACGTCTATAGTATAAACATAGTTATTTTAAAAGGTGTTTTTATTACTAAATCAATAATTAAGCAAAAGTCGATTTCCTATTTTATAAAGAAATCGACTCTTTCGTTTATGTATTATGTCACAAGAGTTTCCTTATTTTCTCCGGAATGTCCTTTTTAGAAATCTATGCAACAGAGCCTTTATAGTAAGAGTATCTTGTTGGGAATGATCAAAAAAATCTATATTGTAATATAAAAAATCGCTATGATATGAAAGGATACCATACAACAATCCCAATAAATTCTTCTCAATAATTGAAAATAAAATCAATCCGGATTATTATATTGTTATTGTAAATTTATTTTATTGAAGGAGGATACATAGATGAAAAGCTCAAAAGGCTCTATTGAATCAGAGATAAGCAAAGCAATTACTCACTGGGAAAAGGACTACCTAGGACGCGGGTCTATATCCGTTAAGACAGATATATTACGGGATATGATTATCGTAAATTTACAAGGTGTTTTAACGCCGGCTGAATATAGTGTTTGCGAAACAAAAGACGGGATGCTAACGATAAAGAAGAATCGTTCGGAGCTAGTTGAATCTGGAATTGATGATCTGAAAGAGATTATACTAGAATTAACTGGAGAGAAAGTGAAAAGCTTTCATACGGATATAAGCTCCCGTACAGGTGAACGAGTAATGATTTTTAAATTGCTTCATAATCTTGAGGAGAAATTTTAAAAATACCTTAAGGTTAGTGGAAGGATTAAGAAACCTACAAGTTTTACACTTTATTAACAGGCTAATAATTAAAAACTTGAAGTTATTTAGGTATAATAAATCTTAATTCTGATAACTCTTAAAAAACGGATAAAGAAATTGACAAACTGCTTAATATGGTTTATCTTATAATTGTTTTAAAAAATTGATAGATGCTCATTTTAACAGTTTGCTATAATTAAGGCTTTAGCATTTTTTTAATATGTAATATTGACTAAATGAAAAAGTTTCTTAATTAAAAGATAGCGTATAACATAAATTGATATATTGATTGCATAATCTAGGAGATCAGAAATATACATTTCTTTTTAATAGGAGTAATACATACATTATTATCCTCTATAAAATGGGAGCTCTTCAAAAAACTTTATTGAAGTTAGTTGAAGGGAAACCGACAATCTCCATAATTCAATGATGATATAAAATCATTGAATTATGGAAGTTGTCGGTTTTTTTTATGGGAAAAAACGATGCACTAAAAAGAGTGAATGAAAATTGAAATTTAAAAAACTATCGTAATTAAAAGGAATTTTTATAGGTTATTTTCGCTTAGAAGGGAGTATTTAACATGTTAATTTCGCTGAGTTCATCAACACTGTTAACTTTATTTTTTATGGCGCTTAGTGCTTCTTGGCTAAGTGGATTATTGTTTTTACATGCAAGGATACCTTTACGTTTTGTTCATATCCATATTGGTATCGCTGCTTTACCTTCATTGGTTTCTTTGCTCGCACTTGTTAATAACAATGGAGATAGAGTTGTGGGGCCTTGGCATCTAGATACTTTAGCTTGGTTAATGGCTTTCTTTGTTCTTACAATTGGTTTAATCATTCAGCGTTTTTCTGTACGTTACTTAATGGGAGATCGCTCATATCGAAAATACTTTGTACTTTTTACATTTACTACAGGTGTATCTTCGGTTGCATGGTTAAGTGATGATCTTCGTTTCATGATTATTTGTTGGGGAGCAACGCTTATAGGATTGGTTCTACTCATAGGGCTAAATAAAGGGTGGAAAGTAGTTAGTGAAGCAACTAAAATCTCTGGCTATTTATTTACAATAAGTTGGATTGCATTGCTATCAGCTATCATTTGGCTTTTTCAAGTAACTGGACAGTGGCAATTAACATCAGTTTTAACGAATGAAAATGTAGCGCTACATGGAACATTGGAGAGAACAGGAATTAACTTATTAATTATATTAGCGGTGATGATTCCAGCAGCACAATGGCCTTTTCAAAGATGGTTAATTGAGTCCGCTGTTGCTCCAACTCCTGTTTCTGCTATTATGCATGCGGGTTTAGTAAATGCTGGCGGTATCATGTTAACTAGATTTTCACCTCTTTTTCATGATGATATTGCACAAATAATTTTACTAATTTTCTCTAGTATTTCTGTCTTGATAGGTACAGGAATTAGTTTAGTCCAAGTTGACTATAAACGTCAGCTAGTAGGTTCAACTATTGCACAAATGGGATTTATGCTTATTCAATGTGCATTAGGCGCCTATTTAGCGGCTGTTATTCATTTAATTTTACATGGTTTGTTTAAAGCTACACTGTTTTTACAAGCTGGTTCTTCAGTGCAACGTTTTGGGGTAGTGAATCAGTCTAATGAAAAGATGTCCAATTTATGGATTAGAGTCGGGCGTGTTTTAGGATTATTTATAGCAATTACTTTCTGGTTTATGACTTCTGGAGAGGGGTATCAACTAGTTAGTGCGTTAATCTTAGGCTGGTCACTATACTTTTCATGGAAACAGCTTGTTGTTTTTGGAGAGGGAAGAATGGGACGAATTGCTGGCGTAATTGTTTTGATTGGATTTTCTCTCATTTACTTTACCGTTCATAATTCTCTTTATAAATGGTTGCATACTGATATTTATCAAAGTGTTCAACCTTCAGCTCCAGCCGTTATCTTTGTTATATGTATTTTACTATTTAGTAGTGTTACTAGTACTTTCGTTACTCGTCATCAATCTTCTACTTTATTCGCTGTACTTTATCTTTGGTTAGTTCGAGTAGGTGAGGCGAGAAGAAAATCAGTAGAAAGTCACCCAAGCTATCTGAAACATTATGTATCAAAGGGAGGTAATTCGTGATGAGCATATCGTCAATATTAAAGAAAGATACAAACATTGATATGCAAGAAAATAATATAAATGATTTAGTTGCATCTGCTAGCCGAGTTATTGCACCACTTTGGCCTATCTCTACGTTTGCAGCTCACCACCCTTGGATGGGACTTGAAAAGCAATCATTTGAACAAGTCGCAAATTGGCTAAAAGAAGCTCGTAATGTGGATATGTATCCTAGTACTTCCATGATTCATTCGGCAAAAGCGAAAGGTGAGATTGAGGAATCATTTTTACAAAGTAGTTTGTCTCGTTGGCTGGATTCACAATCTTTTCATATTCCGCGAGAGAAAGTAGAGCGATTTTGCCAAGCGGCTTTAAAGTTAGAAAAATTACCTTCTAGTCTATTATCATCGCCAGAATTAAATAAATTGGCAGAAGAAATGAGTTATATAAATACAGCAAATATGAAAGCCTCTATTATGCAGCCAATAAGTTCGCTTATAGAGAATCAAAATAGTGAAAACCTATCTGATATTCTTAATTATCATATCATTAAATGGTGTAAATTATATCTTGATGACTCCGGATCAAGTTGGACGATGCCAAATCGAGAGAAAGGTTTTTATCGTGCATGGCAACACCTTATTACATTTGATCCAGCGCTCAGTAAAAATGAGCGTAAAGTTTTAAAAGATTGGCCACAAGATGCCGAAGTAGCTTTAGCGAGAGCGTTATTTGAACTAGGAATTTCTGAATCTAACATACAAGCTTATCTTGAAGGGCACTTACTTTCTTTACCTGGGTGGGCAGGAATGATACGATGGCGCTCACAACAATCAATTCAGGAACAGGGGCTTTTAATAGAATATTTAGCAGTTCGAATTTCTATGGAGCTGGCTATTGCAAAACCTTATTTATCTTTAAAAAATCAAAAGGTTGAGAAAAAAGTTTCGATCGTCCCACTTATAGCTTCTTGGATCTATTGGGGGAATATTTCAACACGGGAATGGTCACAAATGTCTGCAGCTGAACAAAGCGAATTGTTAGCATTTGCATATCGTTTTGATGAAAATATTCGCAGGAAACTTTGGCTGGAAGCTTGGGAACAAACGCATGCAGAGCAATTAAGAGAGAAGATTGCTTCTAAACAACGCGCAACCAATGATAAAAAGCGTGTATTAGCTCAATTAGCATTTTGTATTGATGTACGTTCAGAACCGTTTCGTCGCCACTTAGAAAAACTAGGTCCGTTTGAAACGTTTGGAATAGCTGGTTTCTTTGGGTTACCAATTGCGACTAGTGAACTAGGTAGTAATGACAGCCATCCTTCCTTGCCAGTTATACTGAAACCGAAGCATCAAATAAAAGAGCTTACAGATGAAAATGAATTTAAATCTTATGAGCAACGTAAGAGGGTAGGCAGTTCGGTGCGTTATACATTTAAAACGATGAAACAGAACGTACTGACAAGTATGGCGCTACCTGAGTTAAGTGGTCCTTTACTTGGTCTACAGATGGTGACAAGAAGCTTTGTCCCAAGAGGAGTTGGTGGTTTCATTCGTAAACTTCGTAAAACTATGTTACAAAAACCTGATACAACATTCTCGCTTAATCATGTTCATGACACAAAAGGTGAGATACCTATCGGTTTTACGAAAGAAGAAAAAGTGAACTATGTGCGTCAAGCTTTAAAAATGGTGGGACTGACAGAAAAATTTGCTCCTTTAGTTGTAATGTGCGGACATAGTAGTCAAAGTACGAACAACCCTTATGCTGCAGCACTTGAGTGTGGTGCTTGTGGCGGAGCAGCAGGAGGATTCAATGCAAGAGTTTTTGCGACTTTATGTAATCTTCCAGAAGTGAGAGAGGCGTTGTTTGCTGAAGGCATTAACATTCCTAAGGATACCATTTTTGCAGCAGCTGAACATAAAACAACAGTGGACGAATTGGAATGGATTTACGTCCCAGAACTTTCGAAAACTGCGCAAGAAGCGTTTGATTGTATCGAGACGATTATGCCAAATGTGAGCCAACATGCAAATAGAGAACGTTTAACGCAATTACCTAATTTTAAAACGAAAATAAAAAATCCGAGTAAAGAGGCACATCGATTTGCAGAAGATTGGAGTGAAATACGTCCAGAATGGGGATTAGCGCGTAATGCATCTTTTATTATCGGACAGCGTGAATTAACTCAAGATTGTGACTTAGAAGGCAGGGCTTTCCTTCATAATTATGATTGGAAACAGGATGAAAGTGGCGATATATTAGCTAACATTATTGCAGGACCAGGAACAGTTGCACAGTGGATAAATCTACAATATTACGCATCAACTGTAGCTCCTCATTATTATGGTAGTGGAAATAAAACAACCCAAACCGTAACGGCGGGTCTCGGTGTTATGCAAGGGAATGCTAGTGACCTGTTGCCAGGCTTACCTTGGCAATCGGTTATGCAGTCAGATAGTGAGACGTATCATTCACCACTTCGTTTACTAATTGTCATTCAAGCACCTATTGAATATATAGAACGTTTGTTAAATAATGATTTCACATTTCGAGAAAAAGTTCAAAATGGATGGGTTAGACTTGCAAGTGTTGATCCAGAGGGAAGCTGGAAAAACTGGTAACAATTATTATTGTTACTAGCTTAAAAGTTTCATAAATACAATAATGAAGAAGGAGTGCTCCATATGAATTCAAAGAATAAAAAAGTTTTATTATTAACAGACATTGAACACGGAATAGAGCCTAGTATCCAACAAGTAACTAACATTCAACAAGAAAACATGTTGACTATACACAGCTATGATTCTGTAATTGTACATCCTTATGGAGATATAATGAGATCTATTATTATTGCTATTTATCAAGAAAATGTTAAAGAAATTTTTGTTGTCGGAATAGAGGATAAAGAAACTTCTTCAGTTAATCTACAAACTCAACGTGATTTCATAAAAGATAATATAGAATTAGACTATCTCTTTAAAAATTGCATGCCTGAATTTTCAAGTGGTAGCCTTAATCAATGGCTGAGTGCACAAAAAAATGTTAGTGAAAATATTGAAAAGAGTATAGATATGATCCGTCATCATCCATTAGTACCTTCTGATATTGAAGTTCATGGTTTCATAATTGATAGAACGGGTGAAAAAGAAACGGTTGTTAAAGTTTTTGCTAATAAAGTACTGAAACAAATGCATTCTTATGTGTAAGTTATCGATAGATAAGCAACTTTTATTTGGACTTGTGTCCTTTACAAAGAGCAAAAGAAATCTTCTATAAATGGGGATCTTTTGCTCTTTTTGTTTGAATTTTTAATGTGTTTTATAGGAGATACCTAATATGTACATAATAAAAATATATAACTTTTTGCATAAAATTTTAAGGACGGATTAGCAGGTGATAATAAAGTTAATCGTAAAATAGAAGTGTATATTGTGATTGATCCCGCATTAACGGGCAGCCCTATTGGTGAGGGCTGATTAAAGTTTCACTTTATTTTAAGATTATTACTAAAAAGAATGGAGATTCTTTAATTATGAGAATAAAACAGTTAAAACCTAAAGTGATATGGAAAAAAAGAATGTTGCTAACTCTTTTTATTGTTTTCGGATTGATTATTGCGGGGGTTGTTTTTTGGAATGTTTCACCTATTCCGAAAGCGTTTCTCATAAAAAAAGCATTTGAAGGTGGAATGTTTGTTCAATCTAATAATTATAAAAACGCTCTAAAAGAGACACGAATTGTTAAAGATATCAATTATAATTCTAAATTTCCTGATGGTACATTAGACATTATTTATCCCAAAAATTTTATAGGGAAAACACCTGTTATTTTTTGGGTGCACGGGGGTGGATTTGTAGGTGGAGATAAATCAGACATTACTGGTTATGCAGTAGAATTAGCTGCTCGTGGTTATACAGTGATAAATATAAATTATGCTCTTGCTCCTAAAAGAAAGTATCCTACACCAGTACTACAACTTGGTGAGGCTTATGAATATATAAAAGCAAATGCAAAGAAATATAATGTAAAACTAGATGACCTATATTTTGCAGGAGATTCTGCGGGAGCGCAAATATCTGGACAATTTGTTACTATTCAAACATCTCCAGATTATGCGAAATTAACCGGGATTGACGCTGTTGTTGCTCCTTCTACAATTAAAGGTATATTGCTATTTTGCGGCCCGTATAATATGCCTGCATTAGCTAAAATGGAAACATCCAAAGAAGTGCAAGACTTTATGCGTACTACTGGCTGGGCTTACTTTGGGAAAAAGAAATTTGAAACATTACCTGAAATGGAAATCGCCTCTATTTATAAACACGTTACAAAAGATTACCCACCAACGTTCATCACAGATGGAAATACTGCATCATTTGAAGAGCAAGGTAAAGCATTAGCTTCTACTTTACAAAATAAAGGAGTACCTGTAGATACACTTTTCTTTGATAAAAATATCTCTGGCGAGTTAGCACATGAATTTCAATTTAAAATGAACACTCCAGCAGGTGAAGAAGCTTTTAACCAAGTTCTTAAATTTCTAAATGAAAATAAATAATATATATACTATTAACTTTTTATAAGCCTAGTTTAATACCATATAGGGGTGAACAAAATATTGCATTAATAATCTAATGGTAGCAAAAATAAATTTGATAAGAAGTATATAGTAAGAATGATTTGGAGATACAGATGGGGATATAACTATTTTATTTAGGACGGTGCACTTTAAATGGATTTACAGAAAGGGAAATTATATTGGAACACAACTTTTTCTAATACATCTTCTTATCCTCGCTTGGAAGAAGATATAAAATGTGACGTACTAATAATAGGAGCAGGAAGTTCAGGTGCTCAATCAGCATACTATTTGAGTGAATCAGATTTAAATATTGTTGTCGTTGATAAAAGAAAGGTAGGACACGGGAGTAACCTTACAAATACAGCACTTATTCAATATTTAGGTGACAAGATGTTTTTTGAACTTGTAAATACATTTGGAGAAGAGTATGCAGTTAAGCATATGAAATTATGTGAACAAGCTATTAATGATATTGAATATGCTGATCAAAACTTGCCTTATTGCTCTGATTTTAAACGACGTGACAGTTTATATTATGCAAGTTATGAAGAGGATATAAAGAAATTAGAAAAAGAACTGTATTATTTACATAAGCATGATTTTAAAGCGACTTGGCTATCAGAGGAACAAATTGGACAGAGATATCCATTTAAAAAACGTGCAGCTATTTATACGTATAATGATGGTGAAATAAATCCTTATAAATTTACACATAGTTTATTAGAACAAGCTGCTAATAAAGGAGTTCAAATTTATGAAGATACAGAGATTGTTGGCAAAAAGTTAGAGAAAGAATGTGCTATCTTTTATACAAAGGGGGGCAATTCTATTACTGCCAATAAAGTAATTGTGGCTGCAGGATATGAAGGGTTGGAATTTAAAAAGGAAAAGAACGCTACACTGATTAGCTCATATGCAGTTGTTACTAATCCTGTAGAAGATTTATCTTCTTGGTATAAACGTACTCTCATTTGGGAAACTGCGAGACCATATATTTATATGAGAACTACTGCAGATAACAGGATTATTATAGGTGGGTTAGATGAAGATACAAACATTGCTCAAGAAAGAGATTCAAAATTAATCCATAAAAAAGAGAAATTAGTAAATGAATTTAATAAGCTCTTTCCCAATATAACAGTTGAACCTGAATTTTATTTAAGTGCTTTTTATGGTGGTACTCATGATGGTTTACCTATAATTGGAATGTATGAAGAGTTTCCAAATTGTCACTTTATCTATGCGTATGGAGATAATGGATTAGTATATAGTATGGTGCTTTCTAAAATTGTTCGAGATATAATTATTAGCGGTTCAAGTCCGGATTTGAATTTATATTTACAAACTAGACCAAAACTAAATGAGTAAGCTACATGTATGCAAAATCATAGTAGTAACGAGTTTATTTAGGGTTCCATTGTAAAAAAACGCTATTTTAAATGTATTAGTTTAATGTGACTATTTGTTATGTTTATGAATGCTTAAATAAAGCATTTATAAACAATATTATTTGTTAAACCCATTCATCTTACTAATTTCTGTTATTTGTATAATCCATTCTTTTTTTAGGTAGGGTAGAGTTGCTTGGATATGATGATATTCCCATTCTTCCTCAATGGTAGGATAAAGGTTAAATAAGTATTTTTCTTCATCATTTGTTACACTTGCTTTAGGATTGCCAGTGAGTTTAAAATAAATGTCGCACCATCCGCTATAGTTTGTTAACATAAATAAAAAATTAGGACATGTGAATTCGATGAGGTATATTTCTTTCTCTAATTGAATATCTGATAGTAATTCCCTTGCAGTCTCAAAAGTAGGCTTCTTTTTGTAACCATTGCATGAATGCCATGCCCAAATGGGGAAATCTATAGTAAAGTCAATACCTTTCTGTTTCATGTGTCTTACAATGTATTTATATGCTGTGAAATCTTCTTTACTAACAAAAATAGGATTGGCTATAAGCTTACCTTCATTCAAAAGTGTATTTATAGCATTTTTGTTTTGAAAAGTCCATAGGATTGTTGAATCAATAAATGTATTTAAGTTTGATTGTTTATCAAATTGTTTTTTCATCTTTCGCTCCATTTTCTTTTTTATTTTGCAGAATTAAGAATAAATATGACTAATCGGATAATAAGAAATACCTATGCTAGATACAATTGTAAATGCTTATTTAAAGTAACAGCAAGGAATAACCTTTGTATATAGAGTGTACAATACATGCAAAACAGGATTAAAGAAGATTTTAAATATAATATGAAATAGTACAAAATAAGAATTTGATACATCTTTTATATATAAACTATTAATTGAAGTTTGTAATTACACATTATAGTTAGTATACTAACTATATAATTAGTGTACTAACTATATTGGAGGTTATATGAATAATTTAGGCTATTTATTACACAAGGTAAGTATAATGACGAAAACAGAATTATCAAATCAATTAAAAGAATATAAAATAACAGCTCAGCAATGGTCTGTGTTAAAGGATATATCTCTTTATCCAAATGGAACCACCCCGGCTATGATTGCTGAAAGGCTCTTAGCAGACCGTCCAACAGTAACCGGAATTATACAAAGATTATTGCAAAAAGAATGGATTCTTATAAAACATAATCCTAAAGATAAACGGTCACATTTAATATTTTTAACAGATGAAACTAAGGCATTAATACAGGAGATAGAAAATGTAAGCGATGAAGTTATAAAAAATGCTACAGCTAGTATTCCTAAAGAGGAAGTAGAAAATACAGTTCGAGTTTTGCAAAGTATGATTCAAAATTTACAAAAAAATAAAGGGTGATTAAAATGATTTTAGTAACAGGTGCTACAGGGAATGTAGGAAAAGAGGTTGTAAAATGCCTAATAAAAAGAAATGCTACTTTCAAAGTCACAACGCGCAGTAGAGAAACTGAAGGAGTGTATTTTGATTTTGAAAACCCCTCATCTGTAAAGGCGGCTTTAACAGGTGTTACTAAAGTCTTTCTAATAAGACCACCACATCTAGCTGATGCAAAAAAGTATTTCCAGCCTGTTGTAGATGCCGCAAAAGAAATAGGTATAAAACACATTGTATTTTTATCTTTATTAGGTGTAGAAAAAAATCCGATAGTACCTCATGCTAAAATTGAAGCTATGATAAAGGCTTCTGGGATCCCTTACACATTCCTAAGACCGAGTTTTTTTATGCAAAATTTATTATCACAACATGGTGATGAATTAAGAAATGAAAAAATAATTGAAGTACCTGCTGGTAAAGGGGAAACAAGTTTTATAGATGTACGGGATATTGGAGAAGTTGCAGCTAAAATATTAACCGAAGAGGGACATGAATTTAAAGCTTATTCTTTAACGGGAAATGAGGCATTAACATATTATGAAGTTGCTGCTATTATTTCAAAAATAATAAATAAAGATATTACTTATACAAATCCAAGTATATTTAAATTTAGAAAAAGAATGATTCAAAAGGGACTTAACAGTGACTTTATTTGGGTTATGATTGGAATATATACAACTGCAAAATTAGGGTTAGCTAAAAAAGTCACATCAGATTTATCGAATTTACTAGATAGAAGTCCAATAACTATGGAAACGTTTGTTTACGATTACAAAGAATTATTAATATAATAATGCAAAAGTAAAAAAGAGGATTATTCACATAAAGAATCTATTATGTTTTAAGAGTAAGAGGGGATAGCCATGCAAAACAAAATTATCGTTATGTTTCAAAAAGATTTTCGTTTATATGATAACCCAGCTCTATTTGAGGCTGTTCAGTCCGGGGAGGTTCTTCCGGTATATGTACAAGATGAAACTTTTTCAATAGGAAGTGCGGCAAAGTGGTGGTTACACCATGCTATAATAGATGTCCAAAAGCAACTTAAGGCATTGGGCTCTACTTTAATAATCCGCAAAGGAAATACACAGGAAGAAATACTTTCTCTCATAAAACAATTAGATATAACGGCTGTATATTGGAATAGTTGTTATGATCCAGACAGGTTAAAATCTAATCAAAAAATGAAAATGATATTAGAAGATAAAGGTATTATTTGTAAGGAATTTAATTCGCATTTATTATTAGAACCGTGGATTATAAAAAAGAAGGATAACACTGAATATAAGGTGTTTACGCCTTTTTACAATGCATTTCAAAAGCAGGTAATACCTAAACCTATTAACAGAGTGCAGAGTATAAAGTGGGGAAACTCTTTACCAGCAAGCTTATCTGTCTCAGAATTACACTTGTTGCCGACTATACCGTGGACATCTCATATGGAAGCAATATGGGAGCCTACAGAGGAAGGGGCATACAAAACATTTAAGAAATTTTTCTCTAGTAAATTAGCCTCTTATAGTGAAGGAAGAGATTTTCCAAATCAAAATGTCCATTCGATGTTGGCACCGTATCTTTCATTTGGACAAATATCAGTAAAGCTAATGTTTCATTACTTAATAAATAAAAGTACTGAAAGACAATCTAGTCTCTTTGAAAAACAAGTTAATAGCTTTATACGTCAATTAATTTGGCGAGAGTTTTCTTATTATTTACTATACCATTATCCATTTACAGTATATAAACCTCTTAATAAGAGCTTTGAACATTTTCCGTGGAATAAGGAAGAGGAGTTATTAAGAGTATGGCAGAAGGGTGAAACTGGTTATCCGTTTATTGATGCGGGAATGCGAGAACTATGGCAAACCGGTTTTATGCATAATCGGGCAAGAATGGCTGTAGCCTCTTTTCTTGTAAAGCATTTGTTAATTCCGTGGCAAAATGGTTTATGGATACACTACTAGATGCTGATATTGCAAATAATACAATGGGATGGCAATGGGTTGCTGGAAGTGGAGCAGATGCATCACCGTACTTTCGTATTTTTAATCCTATCACACAAGGAGAAAAGTTTGATAAAAATGGAGAGTATATAAGAAGATGGGTACCAGAATTAAGAGATATCCCAAACAAATATATACATAAACCTTGGGAAGCACCTGAGCATATTTTACAAAAATCCAATATAAAACTTGGGAATACATACCCTTATCCGATTGTTGATCATAAGGCAGCACGAGAGAGAGCCCTTTGTGCATATAAAAGTATGAAAGAATTTATATAAAATACACGAGTCAATATGAATTTGATATGTAAAAGTTATAATGTCTATTTGCGTATTAAAGTTGTATTCATTGAAAGAGTATACGAATCATATAGAGTTTCTAAAACCTTCTATTAAAAAGGAGAATGTTTATGAAAAAATCTAGTATTATAGTATTTTTACTAACATATGGTTTGTTTTATGTTTCTAGTGTTTTATTCCCTATTGATCGTACTTGGTATGATGCGTTAGAAAAGCCGTCTTGGACACCTCCTGGTATGACAATCGGAATGATATGGGCTGTATTATTTGGACTTATTGCATTATCAGTAGCAATTATTTACAACAACTATGGATTTAAGCCAAAAACATTTTGGTTTTTATTCCTTTTAAATTATATATTCAATCAAGCGTTCAGCTATTTTCAATTTAGCCAAAAGAATTTGTTTTTAGCAACAATAGATTGTTTACTAGTCGCTATTACTACGTTGCTTCTCATAGCGGTTTCTTCCAATTTATCTAAAGTATCGACATGGTTGCTAATTCCATATTTTTTATGGACTGCATTTGCTACATATTTATCTTGGACCATTTATAGTATAAATTAAAGGCGTAAATAAAAACTTGAGCATAATAAAAATGCTCGAGTTTTTATGTGTGTTAATGATAATCCGAAATATGGAATATATACATCTTATGGAGGTCATCTTTGTGAAGAAATGGATAAAAATTACGCTGTACTCTTTACTAGCTATTTTAATTATAGGAAGTATTACTTTTTTGACTTGGTCTCAGTTTACTTATAAACCGACGCAAGAGGCTTTGTCGTTAGTAGATGATAAAAAAGATGAAGATAATATCGTTTTTGGAGCGAAAGATGCGAAAGTAGGGGTTATTTTTTATCAAGGAGCTAAAGTAGAAGCTGAGGCTTATAGTTACTTAGGAGAAGCTCTTGCAAAAGATGGGCACTTTGTAGTAATGCCTCAGTTACCATTAAATTTAGCGATACTTGGAATAAATGAGGTAGACAGTGTAATTGAAAAGTATCCGGAAGTTCAAAAATGGTATGTTGCAGGGCATTCAATGGGAGGAGCTATGATTTCTAAGTATGCCTTTCAACATGAAGACAAGGTAGACGGAATCATTTTCTTAGGTTCGTATCCTGCAGATGACTTCTCTACGAAATCGATTCCGATGTTATCAATTTATGGGGAAGTAGATGCTTTAGCAACTGTAGAAAAAATAGAAAACAATAAAAAGTTCATGTCCAAAAATACAACTATGCACATGATAAAAGGGGGCAATCATGCTCATTTTGGTATGTATGGTGAGCAAAAAGGTGATAATGCGAGTTTAATTACGCCAAAAGCACAACGAGATGAAACAGTAAAAGTAATTGAGCAATGGTTATTGGAACAATGATAACGAATTTAATAAATCTACCGAAAGAATTATCCAAACGGTAGATGGGAGAGAGAATAAAGAGCCAAATCGTATGAATTGGCTCTTTTATTTATTTGCTATCTCCAATTGTCCCCTTATTTTCTCCGGAATGTCCTTTTCAGAAATAACGTCGTAAGAATAGACATACTTTCCTTTTACATGAATTTTTAAGTAAGTTTTTCTTCTAAAATCATTAGGCGTGTTCGTTCCAATTTTATATTCTTTTTCATTGCTTAATTCATCAACACCTTTTAGTGAGTACATAGCTCTTCCTTTATGATGATAATCTGGAACACCATATCCTTTCGCAACGGCATATACATTTTTTTCTTCAGCAATCGGATTAAATCTGTCTAAATCTCCACGTAATATGAAAGGTAGTAAGTATATAGGGAGGCCTATTCCTAGTATAAAAATTACAAATTTCTTCATGAACGTTTCTCCTTTTGTTAAATTACTTATTTTTAAGTATAGGAAAAAATTCTTATGAATTTAGAAGTGAATTTCTTAAGTTTTTCTTAAATAGGTGTTTAAAGGAGGGATAACATTGTATGGTTATTCTTTCGTGCAAATCGTATTATTTTTTATTTATATCTTCGTGGCTTTTATGCAAAACACAACATTTCTAGATGAAATTAGATCTCCTTATATATATTAGAAAATGTATTTTGTGAATTAATTATGAATATATTTTATTTTAAAAAACATCCCTTGATAAATACACAGAGTTATTGTAAAGTGATGATAATTAAAATGTATATTGTGTGAAAACGATAAAAGGAAAGAGTAAAAGTAGTTTTTCTTTTAGAGAGTCGGTCGGTGGTGTAAACCGAAGATGGGGAAATAAACCAAATTAGGTTCAAAGATGGTTCGTATGCTGACATTATTTTTATGGCTCTTTATATAAAAATACCGAGTAACCACTCATTCTAAGGATGAGTGGTTACTTGCAGTTTGTTTAAATAGAGAAATATTGCTACCAAGGAAGCAAGTTTATATATGCGGTTCTCTTCCTTTTATGGAAGCTAGTATTAAAATTTTGTATAAATGGGAAGTACCAAAGGAATTGATTCATTATGAATCGTTTAGCCCTGTTGCAATTATAGGTGATTAACTAATACCGGATAGGATTATAATCATAATAATGTAAATAAATAGTTTTTTGCGATATTTCAATAGTGAAGTATCGTTTTTCATTGTATAACTAAAGCCCAGCTATGGATTCTGATGTAATGTTGAAAAATGATCCCAAGTAATGATTTGTCTGTTGCAATACTAAGTAACTATGACGAATTTGAATCTAAAAAGTATGCTAATAAAATAGCGGAATTTTTTTAAAAAAAAGTAAAAAACAATAGAGCTTAGATTTGCAATGATAAATGTTTTTTCATTAGATAATTACTTTACCGATAATCGAGATGTTTGCGGATACATTTATTTTTTGGATACATAATTATATTTAGAGAATACCCAGTTACAGTATTTGAATTTTTAATAAGAAGGGATGCGAAGGAATGAACTCACAGAGACAAGGCTATGTAGGCTGGTGGCAAGGCGGGCACGGTGGTGGTTGGCCGGGTGGACACGGTGGTTGGCAAGGCGGACACGGTGGTTGGCAAGGTGGACATGGTGGTTGGCAAGGTGGACATGGTGGTTGGCAAGGCGGACACGGTGGTTGGCCGGGTGGACACGGTGGTTGGCAAGGCGGACATAGTGGTTGGCAAGGTGGACACGGTGGTTGGCAAGGCGGACACAGTGGTTGGCAAGGCGGACACGGTGGTTGGCAAGGTGGACACGGTGGCTGGCAAAGTGGGCATGGATATTAAAAAGAGGCTATAAAATCATTTTTTATGCAAAGTTTGTATATTTAGTATCGTTGTATATTTTCATTTGTATAGTAAGTATATAGTGAAAACAGCAAAAAATTCTGTGAAGTAAGAATTCCATCCGAAAAATTAAAGCAGCAGAAATGTCAAAAGAACAAAAGACATCGCTTTTTATTATTCAAGGTGAAAGAGACTATCAAGTTCAATCGAAAATCGAAATCTCTCTATGGAAAGAACAATTAAAAGAACGAGATAACATTGATTATCGACTATATCCAAAGTTAAATCATTTCTTTACAGAAGGGGATGGAGAAATAAGTAAACCGGATGAATATTATAGTCCTGCTAATATTCTTGAGTATGTTATAAATGATATTGCTGCTTGGGTGCAAGGAAGATCGCAATTAAATTAGCAACTATATGTTTTAATAAAGACTTTCTTTCTGTAATTAAACTAGAAACATTATTAGGGTATATGTTTTTTAGCACTCTTTTAAAAAGAGTGTTTTTTTATTTTCCTTTGATTTAATTAACGAAAAAAATATCTTGTACTCCTTTTGTAACTTTTTTAAATCGAAATTTTCTATAAAACAATAGGCTTGTCTTCCAAATAAAGCGTTATTTGTAACACTGTTATCAAAGCAAAGTGCTCGTGACATTTCCTTGATATTCAAAAACATTAATAACCTATTATGTGAAGTTTTTTGAAAATTTAGGTTTAACATCTTTAAAATAGGTGTATTACATATTACATAACAACTAAATAAGAAAATAAAAAATCTAAGGGAGGAAAAATACGATGCATAAGAATGAAAGAAAACCGGTGGTTTATGAATATCAAAATGAACAGGAAGTAGTTATGAAAGTAAAAGAGCTAGAATTGCAAGGGATTCACCAAGATGACATTTACGTCTTAACACATGAAAAACATATAACAAAAAAGATTGCGGATGATACAAACACAAATACGATTGGAGTAAAAGAACAAGGATTGGGCACAAGTATTATCAACTTTTTCTCCAAAAAAGGGGACGAGCTCCGAAATCAAATGGAGGAAATGGGGTTGTCGAAGGAGGAAGCTAACTTATATGAAGAAAAACTAGATCAAGGGAGAATTTTACTTCTAGTAACAGATGAAACACTAACGGCGAGTGATAGGCAGCCGCAAAACTATCATTCTCTCTAATAGATTGCAATATCTGATAAATAGATAAGTTAATTATTTTAGGTTGTAGCATGGAAGAAAATAAAAGTAGAGAAGGGTGAGAAAAATGAAACATACAATATTTAAATATGCTGTGATTGGGATTACGACCGGAGTCATGGTATCTCTGTTAAAAAAAGAAAATCGGAAAGCTATACAAACAAAAGGAAAAAGCGTAAAAGACAAACTACAAGAAGGAAACATAAAGGAAACATTAGAGAAGGTAACCGAGACAAGTAAACAATTCTCTGTAACTGCAGCTAATGTTGCAAAACAAACATTACCACAACTGCTTACAGCCACACCGGTTGTCATTTCTACTATTAAAGATTTAACAGAAAACGAAAATAACAAAAAGAAAAAAGATGAAAAGGATAATGAAATAAAACAAAATAGTAAGAACCTAGACGGAGAAAAAACGGAAAATGAAAAGAAATATGTGAAAGAAGGGAAAGAAGAGAGTGCTTAGATTTAATTCTAAAAAGAGAAAGTGAGGAAAAAAGTATGAAATCTCTGTATGCAATTGATGTAGGAATTGGTTTTACTAAGCGGGCATATCGACAGGATGTAGATTCTGAGGTGACGATTAAGAGTGAAGCTGCCACACTAGCTCCTGTACCTAATCATGCTGAAAGTGAAGATTTAACAAAGGTAAGTTTTATAGACTTAGACTTTGCATACTACATGGGAAATGAAGCACATCAATCTGACGCTTCATTTCTTCCTCCATTTGACGAAGAAATAGAAAATTATTATGAAAGCGAACAGTTTAAACAACAAATATTTGGTTGCATTGCAAAGGATTATAAAGAAAATGTCGTGTTACCTTTAGTTGTTACCGGGCTTCCAGTCACTTGTTTTGGTAGTCAGCATGAGCAATTACAACGTGCACTAAAAAAAGAAACTTCCGTACAAATTGATGGGAAATTTATTAATATTACGGTTGAAAATGCTTTGATTCTTCAGCAACCGATCGCTTTACATGCCTATTTCTTAAAAGAGGGAATCATTCAGGAACAAGATCGCATCTTAATTATTGATGGTGGATTTCGTACATTAGAAATGACAGATATGAAACAGAATGTCATTTTAAATCATTATGAGACGGAACTAGGATGTAGCAAGCCTTTGAAAAATATTAAGAATATCCTGCAGAATCATGCGGGTGAAAGTAATCAATTGCATATTAATGACATGCCAAAAATATTAGAAAAAGGATATGGAGATAAAGAAGAAAATTATGAGACAAGTCAGGTGGATATTTTAATTCAAAAAGAGTTGGATACACATTTCCAAGACATCATGCGTGTATTACAAGAACAATTTAAGTTAGACCAGTATGATACTATTATTTGGACAGGAGGAGTAGTAGATCTCCACAAAAAACAAATTGAAAAAATGCAAGGTGAAATTGTTTCTTTCCGTATGGTAGACGCTTCAAAAGAGGCCGCGCTTCATGGATACTATATTATTGGAAGTCAAGTATTTGAGGACATCACCAATCAATCTGCATATAAATCCAAATTATAATGACGACCGAAATGGAGTTCGTTGAATAGACGTGCCAAATTGTGTGGCTTCTTTTCCAAATATAAATAAGAAAAGATAAAAAGTGCTTGTATAGAGGAAATGTTTAAAATTGAGAATAAAAATAACTAATATATAGGGGGTCTTCCTTTTTAAAGAATAAGACCTCCTATGCATTTATTTTGTAATTTAGATGATTTAAAAACTTTTCCTCCAAGATATGGATACCTACATACAAATTTCATATTACGGATATGATTCGATCAAACATAAAACTATTTAGAAAGGAAGAATAATATGGAATGCATAAAAATGACGAAATGGAGTTGGTATCATGTGAAAACTAGTGAGCTTGAAGAAATTTCTTCTATAATCCCCCGTGATGTAACATCTTATTTCCCTCAATTTGTAAAGAAAATAAGTTCTCCTTGTGAAAATGGATTATATGTTTATACGTTATCACCAAGTCAAACTTGTGTATATGGTTCGTTTTTATATGATCAAGATAAAAAGGACGCCAAAATTCAAAAATTTCTTCATTATTTCGTAGCTCATGGGATACTGATAACGGTCCAAGAAAAAGAGGAAGAAGATTTTCAAGAATTAATACATAAATTCCCTATAGGTATAAAAAATTGTAATAGTTCCGCTGAAGGACTATGTGCCATCTTATCGATATTTATATCTCACTATTTACGAAAGGTTGACTATTTTGAAAACAATTTCAGAAATGTGTTATGGGATTTTTATCATTATAATAACATAGCAGTTTTAGAAAGGATTTATCATATTCGTCATGAATTATTTATGAACACACATGTGTTTCGCTTAATACAAGAAGTGTTACAAGGCTTGGAGGAAGCTTGGTTAGAAAAACTAACAAACACCCTTTGTTATAAACAAACACACGTAAAATTAGAGCGTGGATTACAACTTGTTAAAGAGTACCAAGAAGAATTAGACACGATGATTCATTTGCAAGAAGTTGTTTCTTCTCATCGTGGGAATGAAATTATGAAAGCTCTTACTGTATTAACTGCTGTGAGTACGCCTTTGACAGCCTTAGGAGCATTATGGGGTATGAATTTTAAATACATGCCTGAACTAGAATGGAAATATAGCTATTTAATCGCTCTCTTATTTATTATTTTCACAACAGCGGGTATGTATATGTATATGCGATTCAAAGGATGGACAGGTGATTTATTACGAGTAAAGAAAAAGAAGTCTTTTTTTAAATCTAATTAGTCCTGTTTATAAAAAATATGATAGACATATAGTTAATAATATTTATTAATTGGGGTAGTGCCATATCCCTATCAAGTTAAAGTTTTGATGTCCCCGCAATGATAAAAATAAACTTGGTTTCCATAAAAAACATAATATTTTCATTTAAAGGCTATGAGGTGAAATGTCATCATCTTCATCACGTTTGACCTTCAAGAAATAAAAAGTTAAACTATTCTTGTACTCGAAGTACTATTATAGTACTGGAGAGATAATAACTTTACTATTTTGGTATGAGGTGAATAAATGATGAAAGATCGGATTGCCAAAACTGCTATTGCGCTTTTTCATGTAAGGGGAATAAAATTCACAATGAGTGATTTAGCTCGTGATCTAGGTGTAAGCAAAAGTACGCTTTACGAGCATTTTCCATCTAAGGACGAGCTTATTGGTTATGTAGTTGAGCAAATAAATGAAGAAGCCCAAATACGTTTTCGGGAAATTATCGATAATTCGAATTTGACCATACCGGAAAAATTAAAAGGGATTCTTTTAATTGTGCCTAAGGATTTTCAGCACAGCTTCGTACGTTTACTGATTGAACTGCGACGTTACCATCCAGAGCAGTGGGCAAAAATAGAACAAGGCATAAATGAAGAATGGGAGGTAATTACTGGGCTAGTTGAAGAGGGCATCAATAGCGGTGTTTTACGTTCAATGGACATTCCAGTGCTAATCCAAACACTCAAAACGTTAATGAAATCAATTTTTGAACAGGGGAGTATAGCCTCTAACCAAATTACTCTACAAGAGTCACTTGCAATGATGGCCGATATCATATTGCATGGAATCACAAGTAAGGATTAAATAGTACTTCTACATAAAAAATGAGTAGGGTCACAATAACCATACAGGTTAACGTAGCCTCGCTCATTTTTTATTTTTATCCCGCTTTAATGGGCAGTAAGATTCCTACCTCAAAATTCAGTGAAAGCAAAGAATTTAGGTGGGAGATCAACTGCCCATAAAAGTCCGATTGGTGAGGGCTGATTAAAGTTTCACTTTATGTCGATTTTACTTAAGGGTAATTATACTTTACAGTCTGGAAGATTTCGGTATAATATAAAATGAGTACCAAAAATAATTTTTCGGTACTGAAGGTACGAATTAAGGTAATCAGAGATGGAAACGAAAAGTTTGTAATTTTAAATTGTTTTTTCAATTTGGCTGGGATGTCCTTGAAGATAAAATACGGGTATAGGAGGAATGTAAATGGATTTTTTTGAGACTGTTATAATCATTGTGAATTTTAGTATTCTAGGCTGTATATTGTTTTTTAGTGAGAAAATAAAACAATGGTCTGTCTTCATTCTAACAGTTGCCTTTTGTGTGGTTGGTGTGCAGCTTATCGTAGAAGGGTATCGCTGGCAGATGATTCCTGCTTATTTGTCCCCATTTATTTTAACAAGCTGCTATCTATTTGCTGAATCAAAAAAGAACGTTAAAAGTTGTGGGGCATTCACAGTCAAGACATCGCTACTGGTCATTTATTTGACTATTGCGGTCATGCTTCCTTCCCTCATGCCGGTAGTTTTATTTGAAAAAACGAGCGGTCCCTTCAAGGTTGGTACTACACTTTATCATTGGATTGATTATAATCGAGAAGAACCTTATATGAAAGATTTGAACGGCCGGCGCGAGCTGATGGTTCAGGTTTGGTATCCTGCAAAAGAAAAAGGAGAGATGAATCGCGCACCTTATATCCATAACTCGGATGAGATTGCCAAGGGGTTGGAAAAATCATTGTCTATTCCAGCATTCGCGTTTCATCATCTAGGCTTGATGAAGTCGAATGCATTCATGGAAGCTCAATTGTCAGATTCAGAGGAACGTTATCCGGTCCTACTCTTTTCCCATGGTTTAAGCGGTTTTCGCAATCAAAACACGTTTGAGGTGGAGGAGTTGGCCAGCCAAGGTTACATCGTCGTAGGAATTGATCATACCTATGATGCTGCAGCTACCGTCTTTCCAGATGGCAGAACCGCTTTTGTACAGTCGATCAATTTAACTGATTTTGCCGAACGAGATTGCCATATCAAATTATGGAAGGAAGATGTTGTTTTTGTACTTAATCAAATAGAGAAGCTTAACCAAAGCGATAAAGATAATCGCTTTACAGGAAGAATGGATACATCCCGAATTGGAATGTTTGGACATTCTTATGGTGGAGCTACAGCTGCGCAAGTGTTAGTGGAAGACTCCCGTGTCAAAGCAGCCATCAATATGGATGGTACATTATATGGGGAAAATGTTCCGAAATCTAGAGTTGGAAAACCGTTTTTGATTATGAATGCAGAGACTAGTGATGATTCCACGGAAGATTTTTTAGAGGGAAAAGTTCGTAGTGACCATGCACTTGCAGGTGGTGGCATGTCAATGGTTATTCCCCATACCAATCATACGAGTTTCACTGATTTTCATTTGTTCTCTCCTTTGTTACGAAGCTTAGATGAAGATCCAAGATACGTTCACCGTATTATAAACGAATTCAGTCTCGCTTTTTTTGATCGATATGTGAAACAGGTAGACGATAGCTCTGCGCTTGAAAAATTGGACTCCAAATACCCAGAAGTGAAATTTAAAGTGAATTGATGACAATGTCTTTTAATATATTTGCTAACAGTTGGGTATATATTTTAATCATCAAGAAAGATTGCCCTCTGTAGCATACAGAGGGCAATCTTTTTTAAATTAATATAAAGGAGTTTTTTTATGTTTAATAGATTGAAGTATTTTCTTTTATCCGAGAAAGAAATAGTTGAAACTGTGAAGAATTACAAGGAGGAAAAAATACATGTTTTCATAATAAAAGATTTTTTAGGGGAGTTAATCTTAATAAGAACTCTTATATTTTTAATGTTTGTTCCAATATCAACTTTTATTTTTTCAGTTGTAATTTTTGGAGCTGTTTTCTTTTTATCCGGTATTAAGATTACCATTTGGGGCATTGCTATAATGTTATTGGTTCCAATAACATTACTTTTCTATATGAATATAACTAATACATCAATTATTATTACTGATTTAGTGAAGAAATTTTTATTAACCATAAAATATCTAAATCCATTTTACTCAATATTAAATAAACCTTGGTTATTTATTTTTGAATTATTATTTGGTTTTTTATATGTCTTCGTGCTATCTTTGTTTTCTATTTGGATAGTATTACATTCATTAGAAATAGGTTTCTCTGAATTTAGTTCGGAGGACAATCGAAGTTTCCAATTTTCAATTATTATTTTGCATACAGCAATTTATTTGTTTATAAGAGTTCATGGCCAGCCTTGTAAGACAACTAAGCAAAAAATTAAAAAACTGAAAATGAAATTTTATTTATGGTTTTGTTCTATGATTGCAAGTATTGTATATATATTTGAATCACTCTTTAATTATATGAATGGAATTCAAGCAATTTATTTTATATTTGTTTTAATGATTGCTTTAGAAAGAACAGTGACACATTATAAGAAATTTATAGATTTTTTAGAATCTGAAAATTTGTATGAAAAATAATTTTAGAGAGAAAAGTCATTTGAAATATAAAAAGTTATACCTACTAAGTACTGAACGAGTAAAAAAACGCTATTCTTTCTCTAGAATCATAGGAAAGGATAGCGTTTTTTATGTCTATTTTTGTATCTGATGAACTACAACTATTTGCTCAAGAAATTCAATGTTATTTATCCCCGAACATCTTAAGAAATCTTGCCAGAGAGTCTGGTTTCGTGCAACGAACCTGTAAATTCCAAACAAAAAGTTTACTCAATTTATGAGTATGTATGGAAAAAGAAAGAGATTCAATAATGCTTTATTTAATATTAATTTATACAGAAATACATATTAAACAATATGTAATAATACATTTTATGATGATTTATTAAAATAAAATGTTATATTTTTGGGTGGAATATATAAATGGAGGAAATGTTATGAACAAGAATTTAAAATTTACTCAAATGATGATCGGTATTAGTACGATGGCATTATCATTTGGAAGTATTCAAACACAGGTATCCGCAGAAGAAAAAGCACCCTATAATACGTTACAGATGAAACCGATTGGGACAGAAACTTTAAAAGATGAAATTGCACATGCTACAAAAGCGGATGGAACTTTAACTTTTGAAGAGCGTTTAAAAGTAGGCGATTTTTCACAACGACCTACTTCGGTGATGAAACATGATGAAAGGCAATTAAAGCAAAGCTATACTCTGGCAGAATTGAATAAAATGCCTGATAGTCAATTCATTGATACGCTATCAAGAGTTTCATGGAATCAAATTACAGACTTATTTCAATTCAATCAAGATACGAAAGCTTTTTATCAAAATAAAGAACGTATGAACGTTATCATTGATGAATTAGGACAAAGAGGGACATCTTTTACGAAAGAGGATTCAAAGGGAATTGAAACTTTTGTTGAAGTATTACGTTCTGCTTTTTATGTGGGATATTTTAATAATGAAGTAGGTTACTTAAAAGAGAGAAGCTTCCATGACAAATGTTTACCATCATTAAAAGCAATTGCAAAAAATCCAAACTTTACATTAGGTACAGCTGAGCAAGATAGAGTAGTAGTTGCGTATGGAAAGTTAATTAGTAATGCTTCTAGTGATGCTGAAACAGTACAGTATGCAGCAAATATTTTAAAACAGTTTAATGATAACCTTTCTATGTATGCTAAAAATTATACGAAAGAACAAGCTGTATATGAAATTGTAAAAGGTATTGATTATGATCTACAGTCTTATTTGCAGGAAACGAATAAAAAACCTAATGCAACAATGTGGTATGGAAAAATTGATAATTTTATAAATGAGATTAGTAGAATTGCTCTCATACGGAATTTAACAACTGAGAATAGTTGGCTAATTAATAATGGGATTTATTATGCAGGACGTTTAGGGAAATTTCATAGCAATCCAAATAAAGGATTGGAAGTTATTACACAAGCGATGAATATGTATCCTCGCCTAAGTGGACCTTATTTTATAGCGGTAGAGCAAATCAAAACAAACTACGGTGGAAAAGATTATGATGGAAATACAGTAGATTTACAGAAAATACGTGAAGAAGGGAAGTTACAATACTTACCTAAAACATATACATTTGATGATGGATCTATTGTTTTTAAGACAGGCGATAAAGTAACAGAAGAGAAAATTAAAAGGTTATATTGGGCAGCCAAAGAAGTAAAGGCACAATATCACCGTGTAATTGGAAATGATAAAGCACTAGAACCAGGTAACGCAGATGATGTGCTGACAATTGTAATTTATAATAATCCAGATGATTATCAATTAAATAGACAATTATATGGATATGAAACGAACAACGGCGGTATTTATATTGAAGAGAAGGGTACTTTCTTTACATATGAGCGTACACCAAAACAGAGTATTTATAGTCTAGAAGAGTTATTCCGTCACGAATTCACTCATTATTTACAAGGAAGATACGAGGTTCCTGGTTTATTTGGGAGTGGAGAACTATATCAAAATGAACGCTTAACTTGGTTCCAAGAAGGGAATGCAGAATTCTTTGCAGGATCTACACGTACAAATAATGTTGTTCCACGTAAAAGTATTATAAGTGGCTTATCATCTGATCCGGCAAGCCGTTATACTGCAAAGCAAACTTTGTTCGCAAAATATGGATCATGGGATTTTTATAATTATTCCTTTGCACTACAGTCTTATCTATATAATCACCACTTTGAAACCTTTGATAAGATTCAGGATTTAATCCGTGCAAACGATGTGAAAAATTATGACGCGTATCGTGAAGCATTAAGTAAAGATGCACAGCTGAATACAGAATATCAAACGTATATGCAGCAGTTGATTGATAATCAAGATAAATACAATGTACCACAAGTAACAAATGATTACTTAATACAACATGCACCTAAGCCGTTAGCTGAAGTGAAGAAAGAAATTGTCGATGTAACTAATATAAAAGATGCAAAAATCACAAAACATGAGTCTCAATTTTTTAACACATTTACTGTAGAAGGCAAGTACATAGGTAGTACATCAAAAGGTGAGTCTGAAGACTGGAAAACAATGAGTAAACAAGTCAATCAAACCTTGGAGCAGTTGTCTCAAACAGGATGGAGCGGCTATAAAACAGTTACAGCCTATTTTGTTAACTATCGTGTGAATGCAGCCAATCAATTTGAATATGATATTGTTTTCCATGGTGTTGCAACAGAGGAAAAAGAAAAAACAACGACTATAGTAAATATGAATGGACCATATAGCGGGATAGTAAATGAAGGAATTCAATTCCATAGTGATGGTACAGAAAGTGAAAATGGAAAAATTATTTCTTATCTATGGAACTTTGGAGATGGTACAACAAGTACTGAAGCCAACCCTACCCATGTATATGGGGAAAAAGGAACATATACTGTGGAACTAACTGTGAAAGATAGTAGAGGAAAAGAAAGTAAAGAACAAACAAAAGTTACTGTAAAACAAGATCCGCAAACAGGTGAATCCCTTGAAGAGGAAAAGGTACTCCCATTTAATAAGCTTGTAAAAGGAAATCTGATTGCTCCTGATCAAACAGATGTTTATACGTTTGATGTTACAGTTCCAAAAGAAGTAGATATTTCTGTGGTAAATGAACAAAACATTGGGATGACATGGGTACTTTATCATGAATCAGACATGCAAAATTACGTAGTTTGTGGTGAAGATGAAGGAAATGCTATAAAGGGAAAATTCGTAGCGAAACCAGGGAAATATTATTTGAATGTGTATAAATTTGATGATAACACTGGTGAATATTCATTATTAATAAAATAAATTTATTTTCCATATGTATATAACGGTTGTTTTTTAGGAGGAGTCTGTCACGATAGGCTTCTCCTAATTTTTACTCTAAAATAAGTTAATAAATTAGGTAATTATCTCTAAAAATAAATCATTATAAACCTAAAATATTCAATTAAAAAATAGAAGAGAGGGAGCTTGCGTCTTAATAAAACTAATATTAGGAGTTATGTCACATTTCGATTAAATAAAATATCGTAAAATCCTCAGAATAAATTTTTTTGCATGTTCATTCATTTAGGGTAATTCTCAACTCTTAAGCAGATGTATGTGGGGGACCGATTCATATACATCTGCTTAAATAATTAGATATTTTATTTATTAAGTTAAGCGAAATTTTATTCGTATATGAGGAAGGCGCATTTAATTCTTTTTTCGAATGTTATTCATGTTAATCGTATTCCATCGAATGCGCTTGTTACCAAGTGATGTACATAGGAATCATCCAACTTATCACCGGTTACTAGCAACCGATAAAAAATTGGTCCGTAAATGAGATCGATGGATAATTCAATATCAAGGTTTTCTTTCAATTCTCCTCTTTGAATTCCCCTCTCTAGAAGTTGCTTTGCTTGCAGTCGACGGGGCGGAAACATCGAGTACGATATTCTTCCGCCAGTTTTAAGTCAACGTTTGATTTTCTCTTTGCAACCAGAAGTGCGTAGTCGCTTAAATGGATTATTCATGTCTATTTTCTTTTTGGGTGGTGCTGTTGGACCCTTTGTCGGAGGATGGGCATACGTTTGAGGTGGATGGAGTGTAGCATTGTGGATCGGAATCGCTTGAATGCGTATTCATTGATATGTCTGAGTTTTATAGATTATTTGCGGTTATTTTGAAGTTTTTACATCACAACCAGATTTTTTGTCTCTATCGCTAAAAGAGGGCAAAACTCACCATATAAAATGTGTCCGAATTCCATTTAGACTATGAAAAAAGAGAGCTTGCGCTAGACAACAAGCCCTCTAAAAAATAACGTAATTGAGATATCTATATATTAACAGTTATTTTCTAACGATTCCATATGTCTTATGTTGAGAAATAAATTATAAGTGGCTTGATAAAGCTAAAATGAATGATTGACATAATATTTTGACGATAATATAATAAATCTCGAATTCAAGGTAATTTGTAAAGGATTGGTAATTGTGAGCGTGATTAACGATGAGAGCTTATCTTTAAAGTTAATTGTTATATTATCAAGGGAATTACAGCCAATCACTAAACGTATTGAAAAGGATCTAAAAATTTATGGACTTAATGCAACTGAATTTGCAGTGCTTGAGCTACTATACAGTAAAGCTGATCAGCCTATAAAAAAATTGGGGACAAAATATTACTTGCAAGTTTTTGTATCACGTATGTAGTGGATAGGTTGGAAAAGAAGAGGTGAAACCATGTCCTAAAGACCGCCGTGTCACGTATGCATCAATTATTTCAGAAAGTATTGAATTGGTGACACTAATTTTTCCTCAGCATAAAGAGGGGATTCGGCAAATATTTGGTAGTTTGGACTATATTGAGAAAAAATGATAAGTAAACAGTTGAAAAAGTTAGGATATTACGCACAGAAAGTGTAAGTTTTTAGATGTTATTTCTGTTTAGTAATATCCTAATTAAATATAAATTAAATAAATAGGAGGGAAAATTAATAAATAGTAGTAAATGTATTGTAGTACAAAATAAAGAAATTATGTAATTGCAATTGATATAGTAGGAAAGATAGTTGTTATGCATAACGTATACATATTGTCCTTTTCATTATAAATCTTTCATAAAGCGGAGAGTGGGAGTGGGTATCAAGAATGGAATTACGTCATTTAGAGTACTTTATTCAAGTTTGTAATAATAATAGTTTTACTAAAGCTGCGGAAGTTCTAGGTATTTCACAGCCGACTTTAAGTCAACAAATCCGTGTGTTAGAAGGTGAACTTGATACACCTTTGTTTCATCGAGTTGGAAGAGGTATCAAAATGACAGAAGCGGGTAAGCTGCTATTTGATAAAGGAAAATTTATCATGCAACAATTTGATGACGTTTATAATGAAATTTTTGAATTAAAGGGTGTAAAAAGAGGTGTAATTACTATAGGAGGTTTATTAGAGGATCTCACTTATTTAACACCTTATATTATGAAGTTTCAACAACATTATCCCAACATCGTTGTAAAAATTATAGAATCCGAAGTTGCTGTAAATCAAATCGTTGATAAAAATATTGATATAGGCATCACGCGTAGTGCTCAAATTCCAGACACATTAACAAGTACCCTTTTGTATAGCGAAGAGCTTGTCCTTGTCATTCCCAAAAACCATCCTTTGAATGAAACATCATTTGTTTCTTTTAGAGAATTAGTAGGGCTCAGTAGAATAATGGTTTCATGTAGTTGTCGTGAAACTATTAAAATATATTGTGAGAGTTTAGGGCTATCTTTATCTGAAGTAAATATAGAAACAAAATCTTCCATTTCTCTATTGAGCCTTGTATGCAATGGACATGGGGTTGCTATAATACCTCTTTCACTAGTTGACTTTGTTAATAATGATACTTTGAGCATAGTTCGTATTATTGATCCAACACCAAGGCAAGATATTAATCTTATTCACTTTGATGATAAATTTTTAAGTTTTGCAGCACGTATCTTTATGCAGAAGTTACATGATCCTGAAAAAGTATTAGTATAATAGAAATAATAATGATTATAGTGTGAGAATTAAAAATGATACATAATCCTTGGGGTAAGAGCTAAATTACAGTCAAAGGGCATTGACTTTATATGTGTGGTGTGATCGATTCAAATGGGAATATCATTGACTTTTACTTAAGGAAAAAAGGGCAGACTTTGCAAGGGGAGAAGGCTGTTAAAAATAAGTCAAGTTAATTAATTAACTCATCGGTTTTATCACATAGTAATAGATTCCATTAGGGAGATACTGCTATTTCTTTTTACATATCCTTATTGCATAAAGAAAACCACCGGCATTATGAAGTGACCCCTGTCAAGTAGACAGTATTCAAAAAACACAACTAAGCAACCTGAGTTCTATATTTATATGGACTCAGGTTATTTAGTTTCTTTTGGAACCTTTGGTGATTATAAAAGTGTATATATTTGCGCACAGCAAACTTAACCTCATCAGCTGTGCGGAAAGAGTATAAATGAAAACACTCTGACTTAAAGTGACTGAAGAAGCTTTCTATACAAGCATTGTCCCAACAGTTTCCCTTTCTGGACATACTAGCCTTCATCTGATATTTTTTGAGTAGTTGATTATATTGACGAGATGTGTACTGGAACCCCTGATCACTATGCAGGAGAATCCCTTTCACGTTTCGTTTTTTTCTTGCTTTTTTAAGTGTGTCTAGTACTAGTTTTAGGTCATTTCTACGGCTAATTTCATAGGCAACAATTTCATTGTTGTATAGGTCTTTAATAGCGGATAAGTACAATCTCTGTCCATTGAAAATCAAATAGGTAATATCTGTTACCCATTTTTCGTTTGGTTTGGAAGCTTGAAAATCCCTGTTCAGATGGTTATCTGAAATCACATAAGCTTCTTTCTTCCCGTAATAAGGTCGTTTTCTCCTAATAATAGCTTTGATACCTAGTTCACCCATCAACCTTTGTATACGTTTGTGATTAAAATGAAGGTTATAAGTGGCTTTCAGCCAAACTTGTACTCTCCTGTATCCATAAATCCCTTTAAGTTTTTTATGACACTCCAATATCTTCTTTTTTATTTCGGTATCTTCCAATTGTTTTTCAGAAGGCGTCAACTGTCGCTTAATCCATTTGTAGTACCCACCTCTAGTTACTCCAGCGATATCACATAGAATGGTAACTGCATAACCTTTTTCTGATAGCCCTTTGATGGCTTCAAACTTCCTCGTTTTTGGTACAGATTCCACTCCTCCTTTTACATCCCTAAGAGCTTTTTTAACATTGCATTCTCCGCTTCTAATCGTTTCATTTTAGCTTCTGGATCTTCTGGATTGTTTTTTGGTCTACCTATACCTGGACCTTTCGTTTTACCACGTTTTTCTTCTAGTCCTTTGATACCTTCAGCTTCAAAGTGTTTCACCCAACGTCTTACTACCGAGTGATCAATTCCTAATTCTTTAGCAACCGTTTTGTATCCCATTCCTTCTTTCAAGTATAAATTTACTGCTTTTTTCTTAAATTCTATATCATAAGTTACTCTAATTTTGCCCATAGAAAAATCCCCTCCATAGTAAACAGATTAATGTGCTTTCTTTTTACTGTCTACTATAAGGGGATCATATCATTATACCGGTGGTTTTGATTTAGAAAGCAAAGCAAGTACAACCAATACCCCATTTAGTTCCATCTTTTCCTATTACGGTATGAGTGTGTTGATGGAGAGGGTTACTGCAACTATGTAACTTGTTATCATGGGCATCGTGAGAAAGTATAGTGTTGGCTAGGTTAGCACCGCCATAACCATAAACGCCCGTCGGTGACCAGTCAGGTGATGCTGGCGGCAATTCAGGTGATAAATTTTTAAATTCATCATTTCCATACACAACCTGTCCGCCCATAATTGTGAGTAATGATTCAAGGTTCTTGATTTCTTCTTCTGGCACAGTAAAGTAGTCAGCAGACAATACAGCAAGATCAGCAAACTGACCTACTGCAAGGGTTCCTTTTTTACCTTCATCACCAGAGAACCACGCACTTCCTTTTGAATATAATTCCAGGGCTACTTTTCTATCCAGTTTATTTTTTTCATCGTATATCGAAAGTCCACCAATGGTTTTTCCGGCAACCATCCAATAAAGAGCGACCCAAGGGTTATAGCTGGAAACTCTAGTTGCATCACTACCGGCGCCAACAGGTATACCAAGGTCTAACATACGATAAATCGGAGGAGTACGCTTTGCAGCTTCCTTTCCGTATAAATCAACAAAGTATTCACCTTGAAAAGCCATGCGGTCTTGGATGGCAATACCTCCATTTAAAGCCTTAACACGTTCCATGCTACGATCTGAGATTGTTTCTGCATGATCAAACCACCATCGTAGACCATTAAAAGGAATTTCACTGTTAACTTCCTCGAATACATTTAAGAAACGTGTGATTGACTCATCATAAGTTGCATGTAAACGGAAGGGCCAACGGTTTTCCACCAATAGAGAAATTACTTTCTTTAAGTCAGCTTCCATCATCGTAGCTAGTTCAGGCCGTGGCATTTGAAATTTTTCAAAATCGGCTGCTGAGAATACTAACATCTCTCCGGCACCATTCATTTTATACTTATCAGTTCCTTGACCTGGAGAAACAATTTTTGCCCATGAAGCAAAGTCTTCATATTCATGATTTGGATTTTGCGTAAATAGATTATAAGCAATACGCAAAGTTAATTGTTCCTTCTCGGCTAAATGTTCAACAACTTTGTAATCATCAGGATAATTTTGGAATCCACCACCTGCGTCAATAGCACTTGTAATACCTAATCTATTTAATTCGCGCATAAAATGGCGAGTTGAATTAATCTGGTCGTCAAAATTAAGTGCTGGTGCTTTACCCAAACTTGAATAAAGAATAGAAGCGTTAGGATTCGCAATTAAAAGGCCCGTTGGATTACCTCGTTTGTCCCGCTCAATTAAGCAGCCTGGAGGGTCTGGTGTATCTTTTGTATATCCCAGTGCATGCAGCCCAGCACGATTTACAAGTGCTCTATCGTAAAGATGTAGCACAAAGACAGGAGTGTCTTCAGAAACGGCATTAATTTCTTCCAAAGTTGGCAACCGTCTCTCTTTAAATTGAAATTCAGACCAACCTCCAACTACCCTTACCCACTGAGGAGCAGGTGTACGCCTTGCCTGTTCTTTGAGCATTTCTAGAGCAATAAAAAGTGATGGCACGCCTTCCCAACGTAATTCCATATTATAATGCAGACCACCACGAATAACGTGTATATGAGAGTCATTCAGGCCTGGAATAGCTCTCTTTCTTTTAAGGTCTATTTTTTTTGTTTTTTCCGTGGCACTATTAAGAAGCTCATCTCCACCTACTGCAGTGACTAAACCATCAGTTATGGCGATAGCAGATACCTCAGGCTGAGAAGGGTCAAGGGTAGTAATTTTTCCGTTATATAAGATCATATCCGGTAAATTCATGTTCACACCTCGTCTACTTTCTATTATTTTGTAACCATGGATGAAATAATTTACCGAAAATCGGCATGACTACCCATGATAGCAAGGACACTATACATACTGAAACAAAAAAGGCCGACATAATAGGATTCATATGTTTTATAATAGGTCCTATCACTTTAGGAACTAACATGCTAAGAGGCCATACACCCAAAAGGGTAACGATAGACATTTTCCATTTTGGCGGTGGAACTGGCGTTTTCGGAGTAACAAACCAATAAGCCAAACTACTTTCAGTTTTGTAACTCGGATTAGTAACTTGAAATTGTTCTGCCGTTTTTAACAAATCCCGGCGAATGTCTGATTCTTGCCAAGCACGTAGATGCTCATACGTATCAAAGCGAAAAATAACAGTATACTCTCTCGATTCGTTATTTGGGACTATTAGATTTACACCTAAATGCCCTGGGAATTTAGTAGCGGCAGCTTCGATTTCATGTCTCCATGTTTCAAACTGTTTTTCTTTACCTTGTTGAATTTCCCATGTAACAATCGTTGTTACTGGATCAGCAGCATCCATCGTGTTCCCTGTATAAGTCTCTTCGACAGCTACTCCTTCTTGTTTCATATTTTCCTGCTTGGAAGCGCGCCGTGCACCATAGTATATGCGTATTCTACTCCTTGACCATAAGCGCCAGTGTGCTCCTTTACAATTTCCATTACAGCATCATAAGTGTCTTTGTGTGCCCAGTCACGTTGGTATTCAAGTAAAACTTGAATTGCTGTCACTGGAATTGCACCAGCTTGTTCTACACGACGCATAGCAGCGTTATGTGCTGTCAGACTAGTACCACCTGAAGCATCATCAACTGCATACACTTCATAGCCAGCTTTCATTGCTTCAAGCACAGGGAATGCAAGGCAAACTTCAGTCCAAAGTGCTGCAAATATTAATTTCTTTCTACCTGTTGCTTTAACTGCTTCAACAAATTTTGGATCTTCCCAAGAGTTCATTGAACTGCGTTCTATAATTTCATGGTTTGGGAATATGTCAAGAATTTGTGGCCAAAAATAACCAGAAAAGCTGCGTGTCTCAACTGTAGTAAGAATAGTAGGTACGTTAAAAGTTTTTGCTGATTTAGCAAGCAACATAACGTTATTAATCAATGTTTGTCTATCAATACTTGCAACTCCAAAAGTCATTTGGGGTTGAAAATCAATCAAAATTAATGCACTGTTCTCCGGATTTAACAATTCTAACTTACTCATAATAAAACGCTCCTTTTTTAATTGTTTATCGAAAATAATATATTTTCTGTCAATTAAAACACTGCTATACTTTTTAATGTAAAATTTAGTGCTGATTTAATCAGCACTAAATTTATACTATCTACTTTAAAAAGTGATTTAAAGCTATTTCCTTGGAATACACTTATACATTTTGCTTACTAAGATCTCGTTGAGCTCCCCTATAGCTTCCAATTATATTTTGATAGCCTGGAAGATTGCTAGCAAGCAAATTGCCAAAACCTTCGACATCGTTGCGCCAATCGCGTTGTAATTCGCAAGCTACGCTAAACCAGTTCATAAGTTGTACGCCATTATGTGCCATACGCGTATTGGCAGCATCTGCAACTTGTTTACTGAAAGTTCCTGAAGCATCAGTAACAGCAAATACTTCATATCCAGCTTTTATAGCGGAAAGTGCTGGGAAAGCAACACAAACGTCCGTAACTACGCCCGCGATGATAAGTTGTTTTTTTCCAGTTTCTTCGATTGCTTTTACAAAATCATCATTATCCCATGCGTTAATTTGTCCAGGTCGAGCTATTTTTGGTGCATGAGGAAAGAGATCAACCAATTCTTGCATTAAAGGTCCATTAGGCCCGTTTTCGAAACTTGTTGTTAAAATAACTGGTAAATCAAAAAACTTAGCAGTATGAGCAAGGGCTAAAACATTGTTCTTGAATTCATCAACACCATAGTCACGTACTAGTCCGGACATAAGACCAGTTTGATGATCTACTAAAAGCACGAGAGCATCATCTTTGTTAATACGAGAATAGAGATCAGTCATTATGTATTCCTCCTAAAAATTAAGTAATCAAAGAAAGTTTAAATAGTCGAATACTATCATAAGTTTCTTCGTTTATAACTAAGCTGACCAATAATATTGGTTATAGCAGCATTCACGGAACATGAAGCGCTATACAAATTTATAGTATTTGAAAACTGATTCGTTAATCAATTCTAAATTATCTATAGTTTGTATAGGTGGTAACTATAGTTATTTTCACTATAAAATGAATTGGTTTTACCTATACATTCTATAGATAGAACGATATTGATAGTCACCTACTTTTGTTATTACAATTGAATAGGAGAAATGTTCAGCAAATACTTCGTGATGAAAAAAGTATGAGATGGGGAAGCGTTCCATAAACAGAAAATGAATTCATCGGAACAATAGAGTTTCATACTTAGCGTTCACAATATAAATGTGCATAAATAGGTTATGAGATTCATCCGGATTATTGAAGAAAAGGATATATATTAAAGGAGGTAGGAAAATGGCAAAAATTACTGTAGGAACCGAAAATCAAGCACCAATTGAGATATATTATGAGGATCATGGCATAGGAAAACCAGTTGTACTCATTCATGGTTGGCCGTTAAGTGGTCAATCTTGGGAATATCAAGTTCCCGCTCTTGTTGAGGCTGGATACAGAGTTATAACATATGATCGTCGAGGTTTTGGAAAATCATCTCAGCCGTGGGAAGGGTATGAATATGATACCTTTACTTCTGATTTACATCAATTATTAGAACATTTAGAGCTTCAAAATGTCACACTTGTTGGTTTTTCTATGGGTGGAGGCGAAGTAGCCCGGTATATTAGTACGTATGGAACAGATCGTATTGAAAAGGCTGTTTTTGCTGGAGCAGTTCCTCCATATTTATACAAATCAGAGGATCATCCTGAAGGGGCATTAGATGATGCAACAATTGAAGCGTTCAAAAGTGGTGTGATTAATGACCGCCTTGCATTTCTTGATGAATTTACTAAGGGATTTTTCGCAGCTGGTAATCGAACAGATTTAGTTAGTGAGCCATTCAGTTTATATAATTGGGATATTGCAGCCAGTGCATCACCTAAAGGAACACTTGATTGTATTACCGCCTTTAGTAAGACAGATTTTAGAAAAGACTTGGAGAAGTTTAATATACCTACTCTTATTATTCACGGTGATTCTGATGCAACTGTACCATTTGAATATAGTGGGAAATTAACACATGAAGCAATTCCTAATTCTAAAGTAACGTTAATAAAGGGTGGTCCACATGAGCTAAATGCAACGCATGCCAAAGAATTTAATGAAGCACTCCTATTATTTTTAAATGACTGATTACAACTATATAATTGTTAATTGATAAATTATAAACAAGTAAAAAATAAAGCTTTATAAAAGATGCTCTTGGATAAATCTAGGAGCATCTTTTTAAATGGTGATATTGAGATGTTAGGTTGATAAATCTCCATTAATTTTGGATTGAATACTCTTCTTAACAGCTAAAATATATTGATTAGAGTTTTTTAGATTTCTTAGAAGTATTGTTATATTACTATCAAGATAATATTTTGAATAATTCTCAAAACAAAGAAATATACATTTTTTGAGGAAGAAATATCTTGTCAGAAAACAATGAAATCTTATTAATTTTTATAATTGGTAGAATTTTTGTGGAAATAATTCTCTTAATATATTAAAATAACATCGTATTATGTCAGATTTTAATTAGGGGAGAGAAATTTTATGTTGAAAAAAATCATTCCAGTTGCTTTAGCATTAAGTACAGTTACTTTTACTAGTGTATTTGCTATGCCTTCAGCCCAAGCAAGTACAGAATCAAACCGCTACATAGATGTACAAATGCTCGGTATTAACGATTTTCATGGGCAACTAGACACTGTAAAAAAAATTAACAATAAAGATGCAGGGGGAATTGAGTACTTAGGGGCTTATTTACGTGATCGTGAAAAACAAAATCCGAATACATTAAAGGTACATGCTGGAGATGTTGTTGGAGCAAGTACTCCTGTTTCAGCATTATTACAAGACGAACCTACGATTGAATTTCTAAATGATTTGAAATTCGATGTTGGAACGATAGGGAATCATGAATTTGATGAAGGTGTTGAAGAAATGAACCGCCTTATTTATGGTGGATACCATGAGAAAACAGGGAATTTTAAAGGAGCAAAATTCCCATATGTTGCTGCAAATTTCTATAATAAATCCACCGGTCGTTTATTTTTACCACCATTCACTATAAAAAAGGTACAAGGAGTTCCTGTTGGATTTATCGGAGTCGTAACAACGGATGTTCCTAACCTTGTTATGCCTACTATGCTAAAGAATGTAGAAATTACAGATGAAGTTGAAGCTATTAACAAATCCGTAAAGCAATTAAAAAAACTAGGCGTTAAATCTATCGTTGTTCTTGCACATAACGGAGGTATAACAGATGGGAACGGCGTAACAAATGGTGATATCGTCCGATTAGCAAATGAGACTGATCCAGAAGTCGATGTTATTTTTGGTGGCCATAGCCACACTTATGTAAATGGAACTGTTAATAATAAACTTGTCGTACAAGCAAATTCATATGGTATGGCTTTTGCTGATGTTGATGTAAAGATTGATCGTAAAACACAAGATATTGTTGAGAAAAAAGCAGAAATTGTTACAACTTATCATGAAGGCATAGAGCCTGATAAAAAAATAAAGAAGAAGATGGAGAAATATCAAGCAAAAATCGCACCTCTTGTTAATGAAGTTGTAGGTAAGTCTATTGCGCCACTAGATCGCAAACTCAATACGGCTGGTGAATCTACTCTTGGAAATTTAGTTGCTGATGCCCAGCGTACAACAATGCAATCCCAAATTGCACTTATGAATCCTGGTGGTATTCGTAATGACTTAGATGCTGGTGATATTACATGGGGAGAGATATATGGTATTCAACCATTCGGAAATCAATTAATAAAAGTAAATTTAACAGGTCAAGACATTCGTGATATTTTAAATCAACAATGGCAAAAAGACATAACAAGAATGCTTCAAATTTCAGGGATCCAATACACTTGGGATGCGAACAAGCCCAATGGAGAAAAAGTAACAAGTATTCGCTTAACAAATGGAGAAGAAATCATTCCTTCTAAAACTTACAGCGTCGTTGCTAACGCATTTTTAGCTTCAGGTGGAGATGGATTTGTATCTTTTAAAAACGGTAAAGATGCTGAAACAGGACCAACTGATTTTGAAGCATTAGTAGATTATATAAAAAAATCAAAAGAACCAATTCAGTCTGTTATTGATGGAAGAATTCAAAAAATAAATTAGGTTTTTGTTAATCTTAAAAACAAATAGATTACCTGTGCACTATACTTTTTCGTGTGCAGGTAATCTATTTGTTTGCGTTTTCGGGCACAGACGCTACTTCAATCCTATCAATATAGAAACAATTTCGAATGTAAGGAATTTGTAAGGAAAAAGAGATTTTCAATTATATGTACATTTATTTAATAAAGTAGCGTATCTCATTGAAGATAGTTTGTTAAAACGCTCATTGTTACAAGTTACTTACATGATTAAATATAAACCAGTATTAAACAAAGAAGTACAAAAAGAATTCCCAGAGTTGTATACTCAATACATTAAGCAGACAAATAAAAAATCTATGTTGTTAGAAATTGATGAAGCTAAAGAAAAAGGGGAGGGAAAGGGTTCCCATAAAAATACTAGAAGAAATTAGGTTACTTATGCATAAATAGCATAAGTAGGCACATGTTATTTATAAATATATTGGAAGTGCAATTATCAATATTTAAAGATACGAAAGTAATACAAATGAAATTCTTATTTCTACTACTACAAGTACTATTGAGCAAATGAAGTATGAAATTGCTTTTGAACTAGGAGTAACACTGTGACTTGATACATCATCATCTACAAATGGTTCGGATCGGTGGAGAGATTACAAAACGCTTAGTTCGAATGGTTGAAAAACAGTTAACAGGTCAATACAGATTACACTAAGAAAATAATCCGTATATATACGGATTATTTTTCCTTTAATTTACAAAAAAATAAAATTTGAAATCGAAAAAACTCCTCAGATTCCTTTGTAATAAACTTTTTTAGTCATGTTAATGGAATAGGTATCGAAAGGTGTTAAATTAGATATGGAAGATATATGAGCCCTTAAAAGGGTTTTGGTGTTATTCGCAATTTTAATTCCATAATTACTTAAGCCGATATAATAAAATGTTCTATGTCTAAATCGATATAAAATAATAATCATTAAGTGATATTTCTTTTTTATAGAATAAGTAAAAACTGATATTGTAGTAATTACTGTTTTGAGGTCAATTTACTGTGCACCTTAATTATTGAAGTTTTTTTGTTGATTAACAACTATTGTATTTGGAAATTAATAATAAGTTTATCCCGCTATTTGCCGGGCAGTAAGACCTCCACCTCAAAATTCAGCCGAAGCCAAAGAAGTTAGGTGGGGGGGCGGGCTGCCCGTAAAAGCCCGATTGGTGAGAGCTAATAATCAGTGGGGGATGAACAAAACCCCCCACTGATTAAAGTTTCACTTTATGTGATGCGGTAATAAAACTATCTAGTTTGCTATTCTTAGTATTTGTAAAGTCTATATATTTTTCCTCTTTTGTGGAAAGTAAAACTATTGTTACGACCAGTAATATAGTGTCATGTTTTTGAATATTCCATTCGTTTTTTATTTTTAGTTGATGAAAAGACCTTTCTCTCAATTAAATATTTAATTGAGTACTTGAATTTCCTCCACCTTGTACTTTTCAAAGCATAGTGCTTCAAAAATAGCCGTATCGCTTTCATCTGTTTCCAATTTCACAACTTCTTTATTATCTTTTTCTAAAATTTGGAGCAAAATAGTTTTTCAGTTTCACATTTAAATTAGCAGTATTTATTTTTTGAATTCAATTTGTATAAATGATTGAATTGGAACTTTGACTGTTGTTTCTTGCGGTGGTACAGTATCTCCTGTTACTTTCGCTTTATTTTAAATCTTTTTCCAGCTTGGTCCTCGCATTGACTACCACTGTATTTTGAAGTACTTCACTGTTTTCTCAAGTTCAATAATTATATTTTGTAGAATTAAGAAAAGAACTTAGTGTATTTCCTTTACGTATCTACTCTGATATTTAGATGCTAACTACAATTAAATAATATATGATTTTTATAAAAAAGATATAGTAATATTTTGTTGTGAATTGTACTAATTTGATATTTTATAGTATTTTTTGTCGTGAATTATATATAACAAAATATATTTTATGGATCTATAAAGGAGAATGTAATGAATACTTCTATCGATATACAACACTTGTGTGATCTTGCACATAAAGCATTTAATGCCCCTGTACATATTTTATCTGCAGACAGAAAAATTTTATATCATTCTACATCTGATAATGTTTGTAGTCCTTTTTATTCTTCAAAAGAAGAACATCTTAGTGATATTTATCAAGAAAACGATCCCTGTAACTTGCCACTTTTTCGAAGCAACAACTATCTTGAAAATTTTGTTCTAATTCATATAGAAAATCATGATGATATTAAAGGGACTATTATAATCGGTCCTACTATACATTCAAAAGATTCAGATGATATGATCATAAAATTTCAGAAAGAATTTAAATCAAATGATAACATTCAAGAAAGACTTGCCTATTATCAGTGTTTATCGGAGATTAAAAAAACTACATTAATTGATATGGGAATTTTATTACATTACATGATTTTCAATGAAAAGTTAGATGTAGATATTGTCTTGGAAAAAAATAAAGTACTAGAGGAAACTCCTAATAAAAATGTGAAACCTGATTTATATATTTTAAAACGTCGACAAAACAAACCTAAAACGCACAATATGGCATTAGTAAATGATTTCTTTTCGACTATCAAAGAAGGAAATAAAAAAAAGTTAATACAGTATATGTATGCGGTTTCGCAAGAAGATGTTGAACTTATGCTAGTAGAGGATCCGCTCAGGAATCAAAAAAACCTTGGAATTATTGCGATTACCTTAGCCACTCGATATGCAATAGAAGGAAATCTGCCACCAGATATTGCTTTTGCCCATAGTATTTTATATATACAAACCCTAGAACAATTAGATAATGTAGAATCTGTAAAGCGATTATCAGGGGACGCTTTACGTACCTTTGCAGATCGTGTGAAAGAATACAATGCAAAAAAGTATTCTTACGCGGTTACTACATGTATAAAACATATTAATAAAAATGTTTACGATGGAATATCTCTGAATGAACTTGCTAATCATTTAGAAATTACGCCTACTTATCTGTCTAAACTATTTAAAAAAGAAATGGGAATTACTTTAAGTGAATATATTCAAAGGGAACGAGTGGAAGAAGCAAAGAAATTATTAACACTCACTACTTATTCGTTATCAGATATCTGTGCTTGGCTTAACTTTAATGACCAAAGTTATTTTATAAGAGTTTTCAAAAAAATCACTAGCATGACTCCTAGGCAGTACCGTGAAAAATATACAATAATATAAGTTTGTTATCTACTGTCTCCAATGTAAAGACTTAAACATGGGTGTAAGTATCCCAAAAGATGAAAATACTGAACTTATTACGCTAGAAAGAGTTTGTGATTTGTCTAGAAAAAGAACTTGTATTCAAATAGACGTATGAGATTAACCAGATATTATCTTGTTAGCGGAACAGTTTCAATTTTTAGGAGTTAGAAAAATAATGGAGAAACAAAGTATATCTATTTTTTTAATAACAATCATGTGCTGAATTTATCCCGCTATTTGCCGGGCAGTAAGACCTCCATCTAAAAATTCAGCGAAAGCAAAGAAGTTAGGTGGGGGGGGGGGCTGCCCGTAAAAGCCCGATTGGTGTGGGCTAATAATCAGTGGGGATGAACAAAACCCCCACTGATTAAAGTTGCACTTTATCGGTATAGTTCTAAATCAGATAAACTAGTCTGACGTCAGCTCAAACAAATAGCTCTTGAAGACTTTATAAACACATATGTGAGCAAAAGCTCAATGGAAATCTTTGTACCATATTGTTAATTTGAAAAAATACATTAACCGTTATTTTGCTAAAGGAAATAAAAAGACAGAAGGCTGCAAAGTGTTCCATGGAAGCTTTGCAGCTTTTTTGTAATTTAAAACCTATGTTTATAACGATGACAAGTTTATAGACTAATATCTTCATACTAGATATTTGTTAATAATGATATTAGAATGTTATGTAAAAAAATCAATAATATAACATATATTACTAAATATATCTACATGTTATGCAATTATGCATAACTAAATAAAGGTAAAAAAGTATAAAAAGACCTATTATATTATTCTATAAGTATTTTTTCTAAAATAAAATTTCTTGGTTGAGCTAAAATAGTTATTTTTAACCGTATACACATTAATTTGTAATCATTCCAATTACAGAAATGAAATTTACGAATAACTATATTTATATAATTTTTTTCGGGATATATTTTTATTTAACAGTGAATTATCGAGCTTAATCGACAAAATTTTTCTATTTACGCATTAAAAATTTAATGTTTTAATGAACAACATAACTGGTATGACCAGACAGAAAGGAGAAGGTTACGCTAATAGGAATTATAGTGAAGTTATAAGTAACATTATGTCTTTAATAATTTTCTAAATAGTCAATTTATTTATAAGAGGTCAAGAATCAAATTGGTAATAAACGTGTTCTAAGTTTCTGCATAACAAAAGTGAAGTTATTCCGCAATAAAAGTATAAGCAATGTACAGTATAATTTCATCTTTTGTTGTCTAGTAAGGAGTTTGCTGACAAAACTAAGAGGGATATTATCAAATTGAAATTAAACAATGTTATGACAGGATTAACTGTAAGCATTGGTTTATTGATCCTCACGATTCTGTAAGTTAAACCGCAACTTTAGGAAAGAATTAATAATTTACTACTCATAAGGTGCCTGATTCAAATATAGTTAATAAATTTTTGTTATTTATATTTTAAAAAATAGAGTATCGAAATGAGAGATAAATAAAATCCTTATATCCTATTAGAAGTAAAAAACAACGATATTAACGTATCTGAAAGATTTCTCCTTCTTATCCAGTTTACAAAGAGAGCGGTCGTACAAGTTATATGAATTAAGTTATAAAAACAATGGTAAAGGAGTGTACGGAATGAAAACTAAAATAATGACAGGATTTTTAATAACATCCATTGTAACTGGAGCAACTATTCCTATCAATACTCTCGCAACACCAATCGTTCAAGCAGAAACTCAACAAGAAAACATGGATATTTCTTCATCATTACGAAAATTAGGTGCGCATTCTAAATTAGTCCAAACGTATATTGATCAATCTTTAATGAGTCCTAATGTACAGCTAGAGGAAGTCCCAGCTTTAAATACCAATCAATTCCTAATCAAACAAGATATGAAGGAATGGTCATCGGAACTCTATCCACAGTTAATTCTATTAAATTCAAAAAGTAAAGGATTTGTAACAAAATTTAATAGTTATTACCCGACATTAAAATCGTTTGTAGACAATAAAGAAGATAGAGAAGGGTTTTCGGATAGACTTGAAGTACTTCAAGAAATGGCTATGACGAATCAAGAAAATGCGCAACGACAAATCAATGAATTAACAGATCTTAAATTACAGCTTGATAAAAAATTAAAAGATTTTGATACTAATGTGGCAACTGCGCAAGGCATACTAAGTACAGATGGAACAGGAAAAATAGATCAGTTAAAAAATGAAATATTAAATACCAAAAAAGCAATTCAAAATGATTTACAGCAAATTGCATTAATACCAGGAGCTTTAAATGAGCAGGGATTTGCTATATTCAAAGAAGTTTATAGTCTTTCAAAAGAAATTATTGAACCGGCTGCTCAAGCAGGGGTGGCAGCGTATAACAAAGGAAAAGAAATTAACAACTCTATTCTAGAAGCGGAGAAAAAAGCGGCGCAAGAAGCGACAGAACAAGGTAAAACTGCTCTAGAGATTGAATCAGCAAAAAAAGCAGCTCGTGAAGCAATTGAGAAAAGCAAACAAGGTGAAATAGCAGCCGCAGCCGCAGCCGCAGCAAAAACACAAGAGTATGACCTGATGAAAGCCATTGATACCGAAAAGATTAAGAAAACATTTGGCGTTTTTGCTGAAGTAAATAAATTAACAGCAGAACAGCGAGCATATTTAGATGATTTAGAGAAACAAAATCAAAAAATATATGATTTAACAACGAAATTATCAATAGCTGATTTACAAAAATCAATGCTTCTTCTTACACAAAATGATTTGCATACGTTTGCAAATCAAGTAGATGTAGAACTTGATCTACTAAAGCGCTATAAAGAAGATTTAAATCTAATAAAAAATAGCATTACAAAATTATCTACTAATGTTGATACAACTAACGAGCAGTCTCAAAAAGATACATTAAGACAATTAAAAAATGTAATAAGTTACCTTGAAGAACAAGTATATAAATTTTAATATTGCGTTTTTTGGGAATCCATAAAGATTATAAGCATTTAGCGAAAGAAGGAGAATAGTCATGAAAAAATTTCCATTCAAAGTACTAACTTTAGCTACATTAGCAACTGTTATAACTGCTACTACCGGTAACACTATTCATGCATTTGCACAAGAAACGACCGCTCAAGAACAAAAAGTAGGCAATTATGCATTAGGCCCCGAAGGACTGAAGAAAGCATTAGCTGAAACAGGGTCTCATATTCTAGTAATGGATTTATACGCAAAAACAATGATTAAGCAACCAAATGTAAATTTATCTAATATCGATTTAGGCTCAGAGGGGGGAGAGTTGCTCAAAAATATTCACCTTAATCAAGAGCTGTCACGAATCAATGCGAATTACTGGTTAGATACAGCGAAGCCACAGATTCAAAAAACTGCTCGTAATATTGTAAATTACGATGAACAATTTCAAAATTATTACGACACATTAGTAGAAACTGTACAAAAGAAAGATAAGGCAGGTCTAAAAGAGGGTATAAATGATTTAATTACTACAATCAATACAAATTCAAAAGAAGTTACAGATGTGATTAAGATGCTACAAGACTTCAAAGGGAAATTATATCAAAATTCTACAGATTTTAAAAATAATGTTGGTGGTCCAGATGGGAAAGGTGGATTAACTGCAATATTAGCAGGTCAACAGGCAACGATTCCACAACTTCAAGCTGAAATTGAGCAACTTCGTTCTACTCAGAAAAAACATTTTGATGATGTATTAGCATGGTCAATTGGTGGTGGATTGGGAGCAGCTATTTTAGTTATTGCAGCTATTGGAGGAGCGGTAGTTATTGTTGTAACTGGCGGTACAGCAACACCGGCTGTTGTTGGTGGACTCTCGGCTCTTGGCGCAGCTGGTATCGGTCTAGGAACTGCGGCTGGTGTCACAGCATCTAAGCATATGGATTCCTATAATGAAATTTCTAACAAAATCGGAGAATTAAGTATGAAAGCAGATCGTGCTAATCAAGCAGTTCTTTCGCTTACTAACGCGAAAGAAACATTGGCATATTTATACCAGACTGTAGATCAAGCGATATTGTCTCTAACAAATATTCAAAAGCAATGGAATACAATGGGCGCAAATTATACAGATTTATTGGATAATATCGATTCTATGCAAGACCACAAATTCTCTTTAATACCAGATGATTTAAAAGCGGCTAAAGAAAGTTGGAATGATATTCATAAAGATGCAGAATTCATTTCAAAAGATATTGCTTTTAAACAGGAGTAGAACTGAAATTTAAAACCTAAATTGGAGGAAAATGAAATGATAAAAAAAATCCCTTACAAATTACTCGCTGTATCGACACTATTAACTATTACAACTGCTAATGTAGTTTCACCAGTAACAACTTTTGCAAGTGAAATTGAACAAACGAATAATGGAGATACGGCTCTTTCTGCAAATGAAGCGAGAATGAAAGAGACCTTGCAAAAGGCTGGATTATTTGCAAAATCTATGAATGCCTATTCTTATATGTTAATTAAGAATCCTGATGTGAATTTTGAGGGAATTACCATTAATGGATATGTAGATTTACCTGGTAGAATCGTACAAGATCAAAAGAATGCAAGGGCACATGCCGTTACTTGGGATACGAAAGTAAAAAAACAGCTTTTAGATACATTGAATGGTATTGTTGAATACGATACAACATTTGATAATTATTATGAAACAATGATAGAGGCGATTAATACAGGGGATGGAGAAACTTTAAAAGAAGGGATTACAGATTTACGAGGTGAAATTCAACAAAATCAAAAGTATGCACAACAACTAATAGAAGAATTAACTAAATTAAGAGACTCTATTGGACACGATGTTAGAGCATTTGGAAGTAATAAAGAGCTCTTGCAGTCAATTTTAAAAAATCAAGGTGCAGATGTTGATGCCGATCAAAAGCGTCTAGAAGAAGTATTAGGATCAGTAAACTATTATAAACAATTAGAATCTGATGGGTTTAATGTAATGAAGGGTGCTATTTTGGGTCTACCAATAATTGGCGGTATCATAGTGGGAGTAGCAAGGGATAATTTAGGTAAGTTAGAGCCTTTATTAGCAGAATTACGTCAGACCGTGGATTATAAAGTAACCTTAAATCGTGTAGTTGGAGTTGCTTACAGTAATATTAATGAAATGCACAAGGCGCTTGATGATGCTATTAACGCTCTTACTTATATGTCCACGCAGTGGCATGATTTAGATTCTCAATATTCGGGCGTTCTAGGGCATATTGAGAATGCAGCTCAAAAAGCCGATCAAAATAAATTTAAATTCTTAAAACCTAATTTAAATGCAGCGAAAGACAGTTGGAAAACATTACGAACAGATGCTGTTACATTAAAAGAAGGAATAAAGGAATTAAAAGTGGAAACTGTTACTCCACAAAAATAGGGAAATATTAATTCTGTTGTAAAGTGAACTAAAACATAGAAAGTCTATGATTACACTGTTAAACAGAAAAGTAATAATTAATAAATCCTTATATAACAGAAAGGCGGAGTCTCATTAAAGACTTCGCCTTTCAATTATATATAAGTATGATTCGAATAAAGAATAACCTTGTAGTTTAATTGCTTTTTTAAAATTTGCAATAGAATCGGTTAATTTGAAGCAGATGATATACATTTTCTTTAATACTTAATGATTTGAAGGCTGCTAAAGAAAGTTCAAACGATACTGATAAAAGATGTAGAACTCATTTTGAAAGACATCGCTTTTTAATAAGATTAGAACTTGAAACCATACCTTATATAGGAGGAATACAAAATGATGAAAAAAATCCCTCATAAACTACTCGCTGTATCAGCGTTTTTAACTATAACAACTACTTATGCAGTCATACCACTAGAAACTTTTGCAATTGAAATTGAACAAACGAACAATGAAAATATGTCTCTTTCAGCAAATGAAGAACAGATGAAAAAAGCTTTGCAAGATGCTGGTTTATTTGCAAAAGCTATGAATGAATATTCTTATTTGCTAATTAATAATCCAGATGTGAGTTTTGAAGGAATAACTATTAATGGAAATGCAGATTTACCTAGTAAAATTGTACAAGATCAAAAGAATGCAAGAGCACATGCTGTTACATGGAATACACAAGTAAAAAAACAGCTTTTTGATACATTGACAGGCATTATAGAATACGATACAAAATTTGAAAATTATTATGAAACATTAGTAGAGGCGATCAATACTGGAAATGGAGATACTTTAAAAAAAGGGATTACAGATTTACAGGGAGGAATTCAACAAAATCAAAAGTCTGCAAAAGCATTAATAGAAGAATTAATTCAATTAAAAAATGCTATTGGAGAAGATGTTAGAACATTTGGAAGTCATAAAGAGACATTGCAATCGATTTTAAAAAACCAAGGTGCTGATGTGGAGGCTGACCAAAAGCGTCTAGAGGACCTTTTAGGACAAGTAAAATATCAGAAAGACATAGAATCTAAGGGCTTAGACATGGTGAAAATCCCCTTTATTCCAACCTTGATTGCTGGTGGCATAATGATAGGTGATGCAAGAGGTAAGTTAGGTTGGCTAGAACCTGAATTAGAAAAATTGCGTCAGACTGTAGATTATAAAATAACATTGAATCGTGTAGTTGGAGTTGCATTTCATAATATTAGTGATATGCATAGTATGCTTGATAGTGCTATCACTGCTCTTACTTATATGTCTACGCAATGGGAGGATTTAGATTCTCAATATTCGGGTGTACTGGGACATATTGATAAAGCTGATCAAAAAGCTGATCAAAATAAATATAAATTCTTAACCCCTAGCTTGAATGCAGCGAAAAACAGTTGGAAAACATTAAAAACAGATGTTGTCACTTTGCAAGAAGGGATAAAAATTGCAGAGAAAAAAGAACAGGATTTTTTGAATCAGCTTCGTCCATCAAACGTGTTCTACTTTTATAAAAAAATTCATAACGCATACACTTTTGAAATAAAGACTGGAACAAATGCGCCAAATGCGTCTTATAAAGTTATGAATTTAACTAAAAACACTGTTCATAATATGTGGAGTGGAGGGGCTAATACTAACATGTGGGCTGATTGGCTTTCATTCAATCCAAATGATGAATTTGCGGTAGTAGCAGTAGTGGATGGTAAAGAATATGTTGTGTATAAAGACAAAGTACAAAATATAATGAACTGAATCTGAAAGTAACGAAGTAATTGGAGCTGGACAATAAACTAGACAACAAGTTAATTGAAAAATCTCCTTATATCCTAGAATATTTTGCTCAAGAAAAAGAATTTGTTCAGCGAAAAAGTAAATATTGAACCAAGGAGTTAGTTGTCTTATGTGTATGGTTTTACCGAAAGGTTTCAAGTACATTACTCATACAATTATGTAGTTATCCTGAAGCATCTACAGGTGTTCTTATCGACCTTGAAGAACTACTTAGCTTCCTAAGTTGAGTAATTTTATGCAAAATTAAGTGAACGTTTTTGTACATAGATTAGTTGACATTTATATAGTTTTTTTCCATTTTTAAAGATAGTTTTGTTTTTTATGTTATTTTTCAAAAATTACTGCTGAAATTTCTATATTCATCACTCAGCATATAATCATTGTTTGATGAAATGACATACCACGTCCCTTAGAGTTTCAGACATATTACGATAAATTAAAGAAAAAAGATAATAGTAGTCAACGGTTACTATTATCTTTTTTGAACTATTTTTCATTAAAATATCTCATCTGCTGTGCCCCTTATTTACTTTTCTAGATTTTATCCTAGTTTAAAATTTATGCATTTGAACTGTTTATACAATTTGTAGGATTTTTAGCTTTTTTGTCGAATACACTTAATGCAAGGAGGGACATTACATGATTATTAAAGATTATTTCATCAACCTTTCTATTTTTTCTTTATTAGTTAGCGCAGCAATATTTATTCAAGTGTTTACAATTAATTCTAGTCGATATTTTGAAAAGCTCTATGGAGGGATTATTGCAGTTACGTTAATGTTCTTTTCTTTTCCATACATGGGATTTTCCTACGATCTTCGAGTTGTTCCTCTTATTCTATCTTTTATTTACTTTGGTCGTATTGCTGGTTGGATTACGTTAATTAGCATAATTGTAATGCGTATCTTTTACACAGGAGGGTACTGGGAACCTCCTGTGATTGCTTATTTAGGTATGGGGATTCTATTTTCTACCTTTAAAACTTATTTTAAAAAACTACATCCTTTTAAAAGTGCATCGTTATATTTTTCTGTTTTTATTGGAATAAAGTGGTTAGTTGGCGTATTATTTAATACTACATTACTTTACACAGGAGGCTTATTATATATAGCGTTAGGACTTTTAATTGGGCTATTTCTTATGGAAGCCTACCAGAGATTGTATTATTTAACACAGGACTTATCTAAAATGAATCGAGAATTAAAAAAATCGAAGCAAGAACTTGCAGATACCGTACATGAGCTTCAAGGAGGAATTTTTAAATTTAAAAAAGTGGGTAAGCACTTTATACACACTTTATGTGATGGACAGTTTTATTATCAAAACGGATTTTATTCTGAACAGGTGGTAGGAAAAAGCTTACGTACTATTGATGCTTCTATTGTTCCTCCACATTTAGTTCCACAATTGATGAAGTACTATCTTCAGGCATGGGAAGGAAAAGAAATTATATTTGAATTACCTTGGCCAAATGATAAAACTATTATTCTTATTGCGCTTAGGCCGATTAAACGAAATGGACAAGTTATTGAAGTTGTTGGTTCTACAGTTGATATAACCGAAAGGAAAAAGGTAGAATCAGAATTAAGCGCTACTAAAGAATTATTGGAATCATTTATAAAGCACAATCTAGATGCTATTACCATTTCTGATCGAGAAGGGCATATTTTACAAGCGAATAAAGCTTATGAAAAGATATTTGGGTGGTCATCACAAGAAATCATAGGTAAAAGATTACCTTGTGTACCAGATTTTTTAATGGAAGAATCGCTTAAAAATATTCAGAAAATTCTAACAGGAGAATCTGTGGTTACTAGATTAGAAACCGTTAGACAAAGGAGTGATGGGAGTCTTCTTGATGTTAGTCTGACAGTTTCTCCTATACTAGATGTAAGAGGAAATGTGATAGCTTTATCAGCAATATGTAGAGACATCTCTGAAAGAAAACAAGCAGAAAGAGAACGACATCGATTACACCAGCAATTAAGAGATAGTGAAATGAAGTACCGTGCACTAATCGAACAAGCAACTGATGCGGTATATGTAGTAGAGCTGAATGAAGAAAATGCTCCAAGTCGATTTATTGAGGTAAACCCTGTTGGGTGTAGAAGGTTTGGATATAGTAGAGAAGAGTTGCTCTCATTATCATTTTCAAATATAGTACCACAAGATTCTCAAATGATCGTAAGGTTATTAGAAAAAATTAAAAAGGGACAAACTTCCTTCACTTTGCAAGATGAATATCTTTTTCCAACAGGAAAAGTAATAACAACTGAGTTTAGTGTTCGTGTTTTTAACTTAAATGGGAAAAAAGTTTTCCTAAGTATTTCTCGTGATATCACTGAACGGCTAAAAACAGAAGAATTATTACGAAAATCTGAAAAACTTGCTGTTGTAGGACAATTAGCGACTGTAATGGCTCATGAGATTAATAATCCATTAACTGCAATGAAAGGGTTCATGCAATTACTAAAATCAACGGAAAGTGAGAATAATCAGGGTTATATTAATATAGTATCATCAGAGATTGAGCGTATAGAGAGCATTACAACTGAATTTATGGCGGTAGCCAAACCACAGGTGGTAAAAATGCAACCTAATAACATTAGTGTGCTAATGGATCAAGTTTTAATGCTACTACAACCTCAAGCAATGATGAATAATATAAAAATTAAAATCGATCTTAACCCTGGTATTCCATTGATTTCATGTGAAGGAAATCAATTAAAGCAAGTATTTGTTAATATATTAAAAAATGCAATTGAATCTATGCCGATGGGAGGAGAAATTCTCATTCAATTAAATATACTTGATAATAATCAATTAAGTATTCGTTTTATCGATCAAGGGTGTGGCATTCCAAAAGAACGTATACCATACCTCGGAGAACCTTTTTATAGTATTAAAGAAGAGGGGATTGGCTTAGGGTTAATGATCTGTTATAAAATCATTGAAACACATCAGGGAAATGTATTTATTGAGAGTGAAGTGAATAAGGGAACTACAGTTGAAGTCACTCTCCCTATTTGTACACTTCAAAATTAATATATTTTTTCACTGAAATTTTTTAAGAAACCATATAAAACGTAATGCTATTAAACAAAAACTGAATAGAACTTTCTATCGTTGTTTACAAGAGGAAATGACAAACGCAATAAGACATGGAAAAGCGAGAAACGATACAAGTCTTGTTACAATAGCATACAAATCATGTAATACTTCCAAAACAAGATTGTCTGTATATGTCGAAGAGTTATATCCCCGATACACTTAATCAATTAACTATAGAAACTGGTGGAATGAAACGAAAATGTAAGTATCATAGGAACTTATGGTTAAATCAAAAAATCTCTACTACGGCTCTTACTCAACTGTGTAGTCATTTTAGAAATCATAACAGGGATTTTATTAAGCATGGAGGGAATTAATCGACACTTTAACTTAGCTTCTGCAGCTGTCTACTGTTCAAAAAATAATTTCTGTATGTTATACCAAAAATAAAGAATGTACTTTTAGAATTTATAAAAAATATAATTAGGATTAAATTAAAACCTTCCAAAAAGCCTGTTATAAAAACATCCTTTCTTTACAACCAAAAGAAAGGATGTTTTTAATATTGTAATTATGCTTGAAAACATTTCAAATTTTTACTTGTAATTTTAATGAAAAATATAGTCTCGCAGGAGATTAGGGAGAAGAGAAACTATTAACAAAGAATTTCATAAACATTAAGATGCTTTGTTAATAGTTTTTATACCTGTAGCGGTTTGTCCGGTTTGATAATATTAATCAGTTCTTCTTTATAATAAAACCATGAAGTACACCTCTTTTAAATTACTACCTCAAAATGCAAAGTTTTTGGAAATAACTATTTTAGATGTGAGATGAAAATGGGGGATAGATACTTAGCATTTAATAAAAAAGATAAGATTACGAAATGTAATCTTATCTTTTTATTAAGAATAATGAATTGTAGCTTCAAGGTTTCAGAATGACTTTTATACAGTCGTCTTCACGATTATTAAAAATTTGATAACCGTAGCTCGCTTCTTCAAGGGGGATTTTGTGTGTAATAATCTCTTTTGGATCAAATTCTTTATTTATTATTTTTTCAAATAGTTCCGGCATAAAATGAATGACAGGTGCTTGTCCCATTTTAAGATTAATATTTCTAACCCAAAATGCCCCGAGTGGAAATGCATTATAATTGCCACCATAAACGCCGGTCATTTGAACCGTTCCATATTTTCTTACGGCTTTCGTAGCTATTTGAATAGGGCCGAGAGTTCCGCCTTGTAATTTCAATTTTTGTTCCAGAAATTCTAAAGGCGATTTTTTTCCATCCATCCCCACACAATCAATAACTACATCGGCACCACCATGTGTAATTTCCTTTAAATGTTCTCCCATATCGGGGAATTTTGTAAACTCAAATACCTCAACATTGTTAATCTTTTTTGCATAATTCATCCGATAATCTAAGTAATCCACTGCAATTACACGTTTAGCACCTTGCATCCAAGCAAATTTTTGTGTCATTAATCCAACAGGTCCACAACCAAGGACGATAACAGTATCACCTGGCTTAACGCCTGCGTTTATTACACTCCAATAGGCTGTAGGTAAAACATCTGATAAAAATAGTAGGGATTCATCTTCAAGCTCGCATGATTCCGGTATAACAAATGGAGTAAAATTGCCAAATGGAACTTTTAAATATTCTGCTTGTCCGCCTGGATGATTACCAAATTTCTCCGTATAACCAAAGTATCCACCAGAATCGTAATGAGGATTTGAGTTATCACATTGACTTTCCATTTCATGTTGGCAATAGAAACAATGTCCACAAGAAACGTTGAAGGGGATGACAACACGATCGCCTTTTTTCACTTTAGTGACATCTGGCCCGACTTCTTCAACGATTCCCATTGGTTCATGGCCGATAATGTATCCTTGAGGTAAGGGCATGTTACCTTGATATAAATGTAAATCAGAACCGCAAATAGCGGTTGAAGTAATTCTTACAATAATATCATCTTTTTTCTCTAACTTTGCATCATCAACTTGTTTAACTTGTACTTGATTTGGTCCTTGATAGGTTACAGCTTTCATCTCATATCTCCTTTTGGATTATGTCTCAAAACATAATTTTATTTAATCTCTTGGTGAAATAGAAATCTTTCTTTTATTTACTGAAGGGAATTAGGAAGTATACATAGTGTTGTTATGAAAGTATGTTATATCAGTTATTCTTTCTTATATGTTTTGCCCTACTTTAAGAAAAAAATCAATTTTTATTCATAATCTAATTTCCATAAAAAGGATAATTATTATTTCATAATTTGTAGCATATTAAAAACATCGGAGGTGAAATAAGATGGCAAACAATAATAGTGGAAGTCGTAATGAATTGTTAGTTCGAGGTGCTGAACAAGCTCTTGATCAAATGAAATATGAAATTGCACAAGAGTTTGGTGTACAACTTGGTGCAGATACAACAGCTCGTGCAAACGGATCTGTTGGTGGTGAAATTACAAAACGTTTAGTAGCAATGGCTGAACAACAACTTGGTGGTAGAGCTAATCGCTAAGTGAATTAGTGTAAAATATAGCGAATATGTAAATCAATTTCTTTTGTATATGTATAAAAATAAAAAACCTTATAGTAAATGGATTTTCACTCAAAGATTATTGATAATCTTCTTTCATAATCTTTGAGTATTTAATTTGTAAACTACTTTCCTAAACAATAAACACGCGGTGTTGGAAAGGTGTTTTCCATGCATAGTAGAAAATCTTTTGCAGGAAAAAGCATACTTAAAAATTTGATTTCAATATTGAAATCAATATTTATTATGATATTTTCGAAAGGTAGGAATTTAAAAATGGGTATATTAAGTGGAAATCCTCAAAATGAACCGTTACATTACGGTGAAGTATTTGATATTTGGAGCTATCTTCTTGCTGCACAGGGTGCAATTGCAAGTCATCAAGTATTTATGAATCACACAGGTGATGAAGACTTGAAGAAGTTTTTAGAAGGCTTAATTGAAAATGATATGAATTCGGAAATAGAAGAATTAAAAGCTCTTTTAAAGATTAATGGGGTCGCTTTACCGCCTGCTCCTCCAGAACGACCAGTTGCATCTATCGAAGACATTCCTCCGGGAGCACGTATTAATGATGTTGAAATTGCTGCTGCTGTTTCTGCAGGATTAGCAGCTGGACTTGTGACATGTAGTCAGGTGATGGGAAAATGTCTTCGAGAAGATGTAGGGATGCTATTTGGCCAATTTCATATGAAAAAAGCGCAGGCAGGTGTAACGTTGCTACGTTTAAGTAAGAAAAAAGGATGGGTAGTTCCACCTCCATTACATGTAAGAAATTCCGATCAAGCTTAATAAACAAAAATAAAAAGTGGCGTTGGCCACTTTTTTATTTTTTAGATGTATCCTCAAGATTGGATTTATTTACTGTGGAAGAATCCATATATTCCTCTGACATCTCCATAGCATATTTATCATGGTGAATATGATTGCGATTTTTTAATTCATCGTCGTTACGTAGCACTAGCCTCTTCATATAAATATGGAAGAAAACTTCTGTTCCACCAATAATTAAAGCGGCTATAAATGAAGAAAGTCCAATGTTACGAGTAGCATCTAAATTAGTAAACAAGGATGTTAGTAACCAAGTTCCGAAAAAGCTTAAGCCGAAATCTGCCATTGTAGCAATCATATTTCCGTATTTAGGTAAAATGAAGAGGTCTCCGATTAAATAGGCAGCTCCCGTAAGAAAAAGAGAAATTAATAATACTCTAGGAATTGAAATGCCTTGAAAGATACTGAGCATGATTAGCAATACTGCAGTTATCGCTGTGTATTTAATTAATAAGGCAACAATATGTTTCATCATTTTCCTCCATTGTTTAAACGTATATGGAATACAATATTTCATTAAAAACGGATTATGCTTTTATATAGCGTAACCCGTTTTAATCACCCCTTAATGGTAAGAAGTACAACCTGGGTAAGAAGCAGGCTTATACTATGGATAGTATTTGCGGAATATCGAGCTTTATTCATAAAGGGTAGTTCCATTCTTATAATAGAGATGTTGCCTAAGTACAGTGTTTTTTCATATTAAACTTAATATTCGTTGGTGTTTTGATTTTGCATTATATTTTGATTCATTAATATGAAAATAAACAAAGTATTTCCGCATTTAATGCATCTTTTTATCTATATATTTTCCGTAATCAGGTACAGCAATTTTATCAAATTCTTGAACCAGTGTTTTGAGGTTCGTTGATAGCAATTCACCTGACATTGGTATCCCATGTCCAGTAATAGCGACTAGAGGCTTTAATTCTTCTAATTTAATGACTGATTCTTTAGCGGCTTTCCAGTCTGTTGTTAAATAACGAGGAGGACCGCTTATTTCCTGTTCTTGAGTTATTACTTTATACAGATACTCCTGTTTCACTGTAACAAAAGCGTCCCCAGCAATTAAAGTTCGGTCTTTCTCTCGGAATAATGAAATATGCCCAGGAGTATGCCCTGGTGTATGAATCCATCTAAACTCTGGCATATGGGGAACAGTTCCATCGATAGGTAGTGCTTTTACGCTATTTCCTAAATCAATCGGTTCATTAGGGAACAGGGGAGACATTTTCGCTACCATACCACCTTCAACTGTTGGATCTGGTTCAGGATAGCTTTGTTGTCCAGTCAAAAACGGTATCTCCATTTGATGGGCATAGACTGGAACATCCCAATATTTAATGAGTTCAATTATTCCTCCAACATGATCAAAATGCCCATGAGTTAAAATAATTGCTTTTGGACGGCTATTTGTACCAAATCGCTCCTCAGTAACAGAGATAATTTCATTTGCACATTTAGGCATTCCAGCGTCAACTAAAACAAAATCATCGGTATGCGGATTCCCAACAAAACATATGTTGACGATTTGAATCGTGTAGCAAAATAAATCAGGTAATACTTCGATGCCGTGACCACTTTCAATTGAAGTTGCTGGAATAAACTTGTAATCACTTCCATAATTCATTTCCTTGTTCACCTTTTGTCCCCCTTAATATGTTTCAATACGACATTATAGTTCCCTAATTTCTCAAATCCATTTTGGGGGATTTGAGAAAAGAATTAGTGGGGATTACAAAAAACAAAAATTAAGGTGGAGACATATCGATTTATATAAAGTGCAAACAGAAAATATTGATTTCACAAGTGTAGTTTTTACTATTTTTTGAGGAGGGGTTATGAGTTAATAAAAGGTTCATCTGAATATTTTAACGTAGGTTTATAAAGAATACAGAACAGTTTCTAATAGAAATTCATTAAATGAGGCGATTACTTGTACCGATGCTTTTCATAATCAAAGGATATTTAAGTTTTGTGATGTAATTGAGATTGATTAAATTATGCTTTTCAATAGCTATTAACAGCCCGTTCAGTGATACTAATATCTCTTACTATCTATAATGATATATTCTATTTTTTATCTAACTAACGCTCTTAGTGTAGCTGGTGTCCTTGCATTGAGTACTTCATGGTTTTTATTCATTTTCACATGTTTCATCCGAAAGAAAAACGGAAATCCCTTCTTTATTAGAGATAGGAAATTCCGGTTCATCTTTTTTATAAACAGTTCAATTGTATTTCAAATTCACATGATGATTCGGTAAATCACCTTGGATAAAGTAGGCTTTATTGATAGCGAATCTGTATTTCTTGATTGATTACCGCCTATTCCTCATACATCATTTTCCTCGTCATTCCACCGTCTACGACAAGGTTTATACCTGTAACAAAATCATTTTCGCTGGCTGTTAAATACAGACAGGCTCGTGCAATATCATCTGGTGTTCCTACACGCTTTGATAGGTGCTGTTCATGATCAATTTTACTTAATTTTGAATAATCTCCTGTTTCAATCCAACCTGGGGAAATAGCATTCACGGTAATCCTAGCTTCGCTAAATGAGGCTGCGAGCGCGTGTGTAATAGCAACGATCCCACCTTTTGTGGCAGCATAAGATTCTGAATTTGGCTCAGACATAATCGCCCTTGTAGAGGCAATATTCACGATAGATCCACCTTCTTTGTTATGACGCATATACTTTGCTGCTTCACGTGAACCCAAGAAAACGCTTCTTAGGTTTGTGCTTATTACATCGTCCCATTCTTCTAGCGAAATATCGTAAGGAGACTTGAATAACTCTTTTCCTGCATTATTAATTAAAATATCTATCTGACCGTATGTTTGATTAGCTACTTCCATTAATCGAATAATATCTGTTTCCAGCCTTACATCTGTTTGTACGAAAAGTGCTTCTTTACCCTGTTCTTTCATCTTAGTAACTGTTTTTGCACCTGCTTTTTCGTCTATATCTGCTAAAATAACATTGGCCCCTCTGCATAATGTAAAGCAATTCCTCTCCCGATTCCATTTCCAGCCCCTGTTATGATCACTAATTTATTAGAAAAATCCATTGTAATTACACTCCTTTTAAAAAAATATAACGTCTTTATTTTTTAATATAACATACAAAAATTATCCTTCTGCATAAGCAATAGTTAATTGATTATGCCCGTATTTTTATTCTTCACTAATAAAAGGAGTAATTATCTTTTTTTCATAAGAAGATAACACAATATTCGTTGATGGCGTACCATATTGCATTGAATCATCAATAAATTGTTCTAAACTTTCTACAGAATGTGTTGCTATTTTGACAATATAGCTAATTTCTCCTGCTACTCTGTAACACTCAAGTACATCTGGATGATTGTAGCAAAAGTTAGATAATGATTTACAATTTGTTGATTTAAACAGTATAAGTGCAGAAATTGGACGATTTATTTTTTTTAGAGAAACATGTGCATGGTAACCTTCAATAATTTGTTGTTCCTCTAACTTTCGTACTCGCTCAGTTACTGACGGGGAAGATAAGTGAACCGCTTCCGCTAAATCCTTCATTGAAATTTTTGCATTTGACTGTAATAGTCCCACGATTTTTTTATCAATTTGATCCATAAATTATCCAACCTTTTTTTATAAAATAGAATAACTTAAATTCTTTATAAAATAAAGAAAAACAATCAAATATCCTTATTGAACTTATTTATCAGCCTTCTATACTTGTATAAAATAAGGGTAGAAGGAGGCGGTTTACGATATGAAAAAGATTTTATTATTATTAGCTGACGGGTTTGAAGCAGTAGAAGCTAGTGTATTTACAGATGTACTAGGCTGGAATAAATGGGAGGGAGATGGATCAACCGAGGTCGTAACAGTTGGTCTTCGGAATAAATTAACTTGTACTTGGAATTTCACTGTCATACCGGAAAAAACGGTTGATGATATTCAATTAGATGAATTTGATGCACTAGCTATTCCAGGAGGATTTGAAGAGGCTGGTTTTTATCGGGATGCATACAGTAGAGAATTCTTACATGTTATTCAACATTTTTATGCCAAGCAGAAGCCTATTGCCAGTATTTGTGTTGCATCATTAACGCTTGGAAAAAGTGGAATTCTTGTAGGTAAAAAAGCTACCACATACAGTCATCCGACGAGTAAACGAAAAGAGCAGTTAAAGAATTTCGGTGCAATAGTACAAAATGATTTAATAGTACAAGATGGAAATATTATTACATCATCAAATCCAGGCACAGCTTTTGATGTTGCGTTTTTATTACTTGAAAAATTAACATCTAAAAAGAATGCTGAACATGTAAAGGATCTTATGGGATTTTAGGCATTTATCTTCTTATGAGTTTTTGATGCTTGCTAGAAGTAATGTGAAAAGTCGCCGTGCTGTAGTTCTATTTGCTGAACCCGAGGAAAAAGAAAAAGGGTTTGATTATTACAATACTTATAATAGGAGAATTTTTATGATTATAACACTTTTCACATATATTTTGTTAGGTTTATCTTTAGCAATACCCGCAGGTGCTATGACAGTCCAAATGACTAAACAAGGAATGAGAAATGGTTTCGTACATGGTTGGTTTGTAGGTATAGGAGGAATGACTGTAGATTTATCTTTAATCGTCCTGATTTATCTAGGGTTCTCTAGTGTATTAACCAATCCATGGGTAGAAACAGTTATGTGGCTCCTAGGTTTTATATTTTTAATGTTTATTGGAATAGAAAGCATTAAAGAAGCAAAGTCGGAAGTTAACATAGATGGAGAAGATCCTAATAAATCTTTATTATCAGCTTCTTTATCTGGTTTTATGATTGCTATATCACCGGCTAATATTGTGTTTTGGATAGGGGTCTTTGGCCCGGTTCTAGTTTCTTCATTAGGTAATGCAAGTACATCTACATTTATATTAATAGCTGTAGGTATTTTATTAGGTATCTTTATGCATGATATGATCTTATTAAGCTTTGTTCATTTTACTAGACGTTTTCTAAATCCAACCTTTATTAAAAGAGTATCTATATTTGCCGCAATAGTCCTATTCGGATTTAGTGGTTATTTTGGTTACGAGTTTATAAAACAAGTAATGACTTTTATCTCAAAAGCATAGTTCTTATAAACTTAAATAGGGTGGTTATAAGGTAAATGAAAAAGATACGTATTTTAAACGTAACATAATTGTAAATATGTTATATCACGTAGGCAACCCCTCAGGAATTCATTGATCCCTGAGGGGTCTTTAAATTCTTTACACGTAGCCTCTACTATAATTGATGGTGTATGAGCTTAGCTCAATAGCGATGGGGTACTACCCGCATTTTAACGAAAATATACGCTAAGCAAATTTCGATATAAAAGAAGCCGAATTTTCTACTTTAAGAAACTTTCGGTTTCAATTCGTTATGACATTGCTCTATGTTGTTATAGATATATAATTTAATTAAAGTTTCAATTAGTTTAGATCATCAAAAATAATGTCTTTTTTATCTAAATTTCTTAGAACTTATATATGAGATGAATATTAATTTATAAGCATTAAATATTTGTGAAGATTTAATTGACGAACATATTTTTTGACTTTTATTGAAAGTGGATTACACTATAAAAATTTTAGAGAATGGCTATCTATATAAAAATTACATAACAGTAGCTAATATAAATCCATTAAATAAGACGATTACTTGTACGGATGCTTTTCATAATCAAAGAATGTTTAAGTTTGGAGATGTAATTGAAGTGGATTAGAGGGGGAGAAATAAAAATAGTTATCTCTTCCTAACTTAATTATATCATGTAAATCAAGTTCGAAATAGACTGTTTATTCGTATTGACTCCTGCTACAATCAAGAACACATGCATAGTAAGGAGAGATGTTATATGAGTTCTTTCGTTCTCGATTTTCAGGAAATAGAAAACACGCAGCTTTCGCTCGTCGGTGGAAAAGGTTTGAATTTAGGGGAGTTAACAAACATTCAAGGTATACAAGTACCCGAAGGTTTTTGTGTTACAACGGTAGGATATGAAAAGGCTATCGAGCAAAATGAAGAGCTTCAGGCTTTGTTGCAGCAACTAACAAAGTTGAAAATGGAAGAGCGAGCTCAAATTGGTGAAATGAGTAAGAAGATTAGAGAAGTAATTATGGCAGTAGAAATCCCTTCTGATGTAGTGGAAGCAGTAACTCATTATCTCTCACGTTTTGGAAATGAACATGCGTATGCCGTGCGTTCTAGTGCGACGGCTGAAGATTTACCGTATGCTTCATTTGCAGGTCAACAAGATACGTATTTAAATATTATCGGAGAAGAAGCGATTTTACAGCATGTAAGAAAGTGCTGGGGGTCTTTATTTACAGAGCGAGCAGTTACGTACCGCATGCAAAATGGTTTTGAACATAATCAAGTTTCTATATGTGTTGTCGTTCAAAAAATGGTTTTCCCTGAGGCTTCGGGTATTTTATTTACGGCTGATCCGATTACTTCAAATAGGAAGGTGTTGTCAATCGATGCCAGCTTTGGACTTGGCGAGGCGCTAGTATCTGGATTAGTTTCTGCCGATAATTATAAGGTAAAAGAAGATGAAATCGTCGAAAAGGTCATCGCAATGAAAAAATTAGCCATCTATGGACGAAAAGAAGGCGGAACAGAGAGAAAGAAAATTGCTCCTAATCAGCAAAAAGTTCAAACACTTACTGAACAACAGATTTTACAACTAGCACGCATCGGAAGACAAATCGAAGCTTATTTTGGTTGTCCGCAAGATATTGAATGGTGCTTAGTTGATGATACAATTTATATAGTCCAAAGTCGCCCCATTACGACTTTATATCCAATTCCTGAAGAAAATGATGAGGGAAATCATGTGTATATATCGGTTGGCCATCAACAAATGATGACCGATGCGATGAAACCATTAGGTTTATCTTTTTTCCTGTTAACGACTAGTGCCCCTATGCGTAAAGCGGGAGGCAGGTTATTTGTCGATGCTACGCAACAATTAGCTTTACCTGCTAGCAGAGATTACTTAATAAACACTTTAGGAAAATCGGATCTACTCGTAAGAGATGCATTAACGACTATAGTTAAGCGAGATAATTTTATTAAATTATTACCAGATGATGAAAAAGGGAAGAGTGTTGGTAAAAGTGTGCCACCTGCAAATTCTCAACCGGAAATTGAAAATGATCCGGTAATCGTTACAAATTTAATACAGAATAGTCAAGCATCACTTGAAGAGTTAAAACAAAATATGCAACTGAAATCAGGAGTGGACGTACTTGATTTTATTTTGGAAGATATTCAGCAATTAAAGAAAGTATTGTTTAACCCGCAAAGTATCGCTGTCATTATGGCTGGTATGAATGCTTCAACATGGATAAATGAAAAGATGGAGCAATGGTTAGGTGAAAAAAATGCAGCAGACACGCTTTCTCAATCCGTACAAAATAATATTACATCTGAAATGGGTTTAGCATTAATGGATGTCGCTGATGTGATTCGGCCGTACAAAGAAGTTATTACGTATTTACAACATGTAGAAGATGATAGCTTTTTAAATGAACTAGTTCAGTTTAAGGGTGGAGAAGAAGCTCGAGATGCTATTCTAACTTTTCTAAATAAATACGGAATGAGATGTAGCGGAGAAATAGATATTACGAAAACGCGCTGGAGTGAAAAGCCAACTACAATTATCCCGATGATTTTAAATAATATAAGAGATTTTGAATATGGTGCGAGTAAGCGGAAATTTGAAGAAGGACTGCAAGAAGCTTTGAAAAAAGAAGAAGAGTTAGTAGATCGATTACAGCACTTATCGGATGGAAAACAAAAAGTAGAAGAAACGAAGCGAATGATTCGTAATATCCGTAATTTTATCGGCTATCGTGAATATCCAAAATACGGTATGATTAATCGTTATTTCATATATAAGCAAGCGTTACTGAAAGAAGCTGAGCAACTTGTGCAGAGCGGTGTCATTCGTGAAGTGGATGATATATACTATTTAACTTTTGAAGAACTTCACGAAGTAGTCTGCACGAATAAACTAGATTACGAACTGATACAAAAACAAAAAAATGATTACAAATTATATGAAAAACTAACGCCTCCTCGTATAATGACGTCTGATGGAGAAATCATTACAGGTAAATATAAACGAGAAAACCTCCCAGATGATGCGATTGTAGGTTTGCCTGTTTCTTCAGGAGTGATTGAGGGGAGAGCTCGCGTTATTTTAAACATGGAAGAAGCGAATTTAGAAGAGGGCGATATATTAGTTACAGCTTTTACTGATCCGGGCTGGACACCATTGTTTGTGTCTATAAAAGGGTTAGTCACTGAAGTTGGCGGACTTATGACGCACGGAGCAGTAATTGCACGTGAATATGGATTACCGGCAGTCGTTGGAGTAGAGAATGCTACGAAATTAATAAAAGACGGACAACGAATTCGGGTACATGGAACAGAAGGGTATATTGAAGTGTTGTAATGAAATAAAAGAACATCCGCTATTATAGTGGATGTTCTTTTATTATATAGCTGACTTATTTCTTTAAGCCAGCCGCATAAAAAGGTCCATGAACTGCGATTGTTGATAAAAAGCGAGCAATCTCCTCAGGTGTTTCTTTTTGTCCATTATTTAACCATTGTTGGATGACACCTATATGCGCAGATGCCATATAAGAAGTTAAGTATTCGCTTGGAACAAGTAAATTCTCCTTATTAATGAGAGGACCATTCGTATCTTCAAATAATGTTTTCCACATAAAGTCTTTCAGTTTTGTTTGGAAAGATAAATCTCCTTTCGGACTTAGTACAGCTCTCATAAAATCACTATTTTCATTTAGAAATGCAAGAATAGAAGTGATAAGTATAAATGGCATTGTTGGAGAAGGATTTGATCCAAGGTCAGCAATAACTTCTGGGAATTTCTGTTTAGCAATGTTAGAAAACTCGTACATAATGTCTTCTTGGCATTTTGTCATTAAATCAAATTTATCTTGATAGTGCGCATAGAAAGTACCGCGATTAATGTTTGCTTTCGTTGTAATATCTTTCACTGTAATGGCGTCAAAACCTTTTTCTTCAATTAGCTCCACCAATGCATTTCGTATGGCAGTTTTTGTACGAACAACACGCAAATCTAAATTATTATCGCGCAAAGCATATCCCTCCTTAATTTTACTCAACACATTTAGAAAATGTGTCTTATAACCAACACATTCACGATTTTTGATTATTGTATAAGGTTCAACTCGAACATATAATTCAAAATATAAATAAACAACACGTTGTTGGTTATTATAGATCAAATTAAGGGAGGAGAAAAGAAAATGTTTAAAAATAAACTTTTATTGTTATCACCAGTTATTGCACTACTTGTTGTTTTTATTTTTTCATTAACGTTATTTCCAACTGTTCAACCAAAGCCGAAAAACTTGCCAATTGCAATTGTAAATGAGGATCAAGGTGTAGAAATTCCAAATCAACCGAAAATGAATATGGGGCAAACGATCGTTGATAACATGAAAAAAACAGCGAAATCAGAGGAAGAACCCGCAGTGAAGTGGGTAGAAGTAAAAAATAAAGAAGCCGTTCAAAAGGGATTAAACAATAAAGAGTATTACGCGGCATTAGTCATCCCGAAAGAATTTAGCGCAAAACAAGCGTCGTTACGAACACCACAGCCATCTTCACCTGAGATAGAAATATATATTAATCAAGGAATGAATACGGCTGCATCAACTATGGCAGGACAAATATTACAGGCGATTGTTGATAATATGAACAATACTGTTCGCGCGCAAGTATTAGAAGGATATAAGGAAAAAGGAGGTACATTAACAACAGATCAAGCTGCGAAATTAGTAACACCTATTGTAAAGAACGTGAAAAATATGAATGAGGTCGGCAAAAATAGTGCGAACGGTAACTCACCAATATCATTGTTCCAGCCGTTATGGATTGCAAGTTTAGCTAGTGCAGCGATTATTTTTATTGCGATTAGTAAAATGCCAGTAAGCTCAAGAAAAGAAAACTTTCTGTTAAAAGTAAACCAAATCGTAACAGGAGCTATTGCGACACTTGTAATTGGATTTGGTCTTACATGGATTGCGGATGGGATGGTAGGGTTAAATATTTCGAACTTCACGGATACAGCTCTATTCTTATCCATTACTTCTTTTAGTTTCTTCTTAATGATATCTGCGGTACTTTCATTGGTTGGGCTAAAAGGAATCGGTTTATTCGCTTTATTACTATTCTTCGGGGCGCCGTTACTATCGTTAGCACCTGAGATGTTGTCTCCGTTTTATCAAGACTGGGTTTACTCATGGTTACCAATGAAATTTATGATTGAAGGCTTAAGAGAAATCTTCTTCTTCGGAAAAGGATTAAGCTGGAATACACCTGTTACTGTACTCGTTTGGATTGGTATAGTAAGTATGGTTACTATATTAGCAACTGCATTCAAACGTAGTGCAGTAAAAGGGTATAAAACAGAATTGAACGCTTAAAAAAAAGCCGTTTCACTAATTGGAGGTGCATTTTTTATGGCTAAATTTTCTTCAAAAGAAAAAATCCAAGCGGTGAAACGATATTTAGATGGTACAGAAAGTGGAAAAACAATTGCTAAATCTATAGGAGTTAACCCTAGCGTACTTCGTGAGTGGATTAGACGATATGAGTCTTCAGGTGAAAAGGCCTTTGAAAAGTGCTATACATTCTACCCAGCCCAGTATAAACTAGATGTACTTTATTATATGAATGAACACGGGACATCTATCAGAGAAACAGCGGCACTTTTCAATATACCGTCTTATGAAACACTTCGGAAATGGAAAATAGCTTATGAAACAGGAGGATTGGATGCCCTACAATCAAAGAAAAAGGGGCGTCCAACCATGAAAGATAAAAAAATAAAGCCAGTAGATGAAGGATCAATCGAAGCCTTACAAGCGGAAAATGAGCGTTTACGTATGGAAAATGCATATTTAAAAAAGTTGAATGCCTTAGTTCAAAACAAAGAAAAATCACCAAACAAGACAAAGCGCAAGTAATCTACGAGTTAAGGCATGAATTTCCTATCAAGGAGTTACTTCAACTCGCAAACATTCCACGTAGTACGTACTATTACTGGATGAAACGTTTTAATCGTCCTGATCCAAATGCGGAGGTAAAAGAACTGATTCAAGCTATTTATAATGAACACGATGGGTGTTATGGTTATCGTCGTATTCGTGATGAACTTATGAATCGTGGACACAAAGTAAATCATAAAAAAGTGTATCGCCTTATGAAAGAATTAGGGTTAAAATGTCTGGTTCGTATGAAAAAATACCGCTCTTACAAAGGGACAGTTGGGAAAATTGCGCCAAATATTTTAAATCGCAACTTCCAAGCTGAAAAACCAAATGAAAAGTGGGTTACAGATATTACGGAGTTTAAGTTATTTGGGGAGAAGTTATACCTATCACCAATGTTGGATTTATTTAATGGTGAAATTATCACGTATACAATTGGTTCAAGACCGACCTATTCCCTTGTTTCAACGATGTTGGACCAAGCCCTTTATTGTGTAACCAATCCGGATAAACTCCTCATTCACTCTGATCAAGGTTGGCACTATCAAATGAAACAATACCGTCATTCTCTTAAGAATTGTGGCATAACTCAAAGTATGTCTCGCAAAGGAAACTGTTATGACAATGCCGTTATTGAAAATTTCTTCGGTATCATGAAATCGGAATTTCTGTATCGAAAAGAATTTGAAAGTATAACACATTTCAAACAAGAATTAGCAAAGTATATAGAATACTATAATCATAAAAGAATTAAGGCAAAATTAAAGGGTATGAGCCCAGTACAATACCGGGCTCATACCCTAGAGGCTGCCTAATGAAACGACCTGTCTAACTTTCGGGGGTCACTTCATAATTAGTGAAACGGCTTTTTTTGATGAAATCTATAAGCTGAAGAATGAATATTTGCTGATAATAAAGTTTGTTAATTTTTCTGGCTTTTCCTCAATGTAAACACCTAATTGTTGAAAAGTGTTATGTTTAGAATTAAGTCGGGATTTCTAAAGGTCACGTACATTCCAGACAATCTCACCACGTTCGTCATCCCACGTACTGTGATGACGCTTAAATCCTATCTTTTCTAGTACCCGGAGGGAAGCGATATTCCAAGCACCTACAGTCGACCAAAGTCTTTGGCGCCCAGTAGCAATCGCCGCGTCCAGTACAACAGATGCCGCCTCAGTCGCATAACCTTTACCATGAGCGCTGCGGAACAACTCGTATGCAATCTCCGGCTCTTCAAGTGTGGAACGACCGATAATCAAGCCGCAGTATCCGATGAAATCGCCTTCGTCTCTTCTTCGAATAGTGAGAAGGGAAATGCCATTTTCATCTGCCTTCTTACGCATCTCAATAAGCCGGTTACGAACGGAGTCGAGGGTCGGCATGTCCACACCACGTTCGCCAATTAATTTCCTCATCCAAACTGAATCGGATTCCTCCCACATACTCAGGTCAAGTCGTTCGGTTTTTAGCTGGAACTCCATAGTTTTAAATAAAGATGGCATAGTGGAACCTCCTAATTATGTCACTTAACTCATAATAGCTTCGCACCGCATCATGTTGAACCAATCGTTGATTCGCGAATTTATTTTCCTAACTCCCGCGAGAGTTTATAGCAACAGTATACAATAGTATTATTTTATGCATAAGCAATTCCTTTGCAAAATAGACCCTTTTCTCAAACTTTTCTTTCATTCTAAAGCCGTCCCGTTAAATACACAGGCTCCTACTATTTCTAAATGCATAAAATGGTAAGCGAAAGTATGGGGGGATACGATGTATAATTCAAATTATTATGATTGTTATAGGCAAAATGATAAGTTGATTAGTGATATTGAAAAAGCTATAAATGGAGAGTATAGCGCCATAAGCTGCTATGCAAAATTAGCGAATATGGCTCCAAATCAAGTAGAACAAAAACAAATTCTTGAAATTCGTAATGATGAAATAAAGCATTTCCACAACTTTGTACAAATTTATACGAACTTAACTGGCAGGCAGCCGAAACCACAAATTACTGAAGACTGCCCAAATACGTATTTACAAGGATTAGAGTTCGCTATACAAGATGAACAAAAAACAGTAGATTTTTATTTGGAAATTTCAGATGAGACATCCGATGTACATTTGAAAGAGTTGTTACGGAGAATAGCTGCGGATGAACAAAATCATGCAGTATGGTTTTTATATTATTTTGTAAAGTCGAAGTGAGCATTAAGAATGAACGGCTAATGTGGTGCATATATTAGAAATTATTTTAAAAGGCAGTGCAACAATTGAATGAAATATTTAAATGTAAGAAAAAGGAAACCGTTTCGCTAATAGTGGAGCGGTTTTTTATGATGTACATATGTATCGACAAAATATAGTAATTACATTTCATATATAATGTATGAAAATGAATAAGTTAGGAGCAAGCATATGAAAAGAGGGATTTTTGTAGATATTCCAAATGAATACAGCAATGTACTTTGGAAAGTGTTAAACCCAATTGATATTACTGAATTTGATTGGCGAGTGAGGGATGAGGAGTCCTACTTAATAGCACGTGGTGAATTGGATGAGGCATTATTTCCAGAAGAACCAAGTGTAGTGGAAGGGTTAGCATTGAAAAAGTTAGTTAAAGACAACATATATTATCTTATTTTTGCAGATTTAAAAGCATATCCTAAAGGAGAAAAAACGATAGATATTGAAACATATGAAGAGTTTAAGGAAAGTAAGTGTGAGCTAATCGTATTAGCAGTGGATGCTCAATGCATACAAATTTATGCGAAAGATCAAAAAGCGATTGAATTGATGTATGAAAACGCACGGAATCAAGGATTTTATGTAGAATATATTACAGATGAAAATGATGGAAGGACTCGTTTGTCAGTATGGTAGCAATTTGAAAGGGGAAAGGCAATATGGAGAGCAATATAAGTAAAGAATATGCAATTCGAATTGCTACTGAAAATGAAAGTGATAGTATTATCATTTTATTAAAAGAAGTAGCACAATGGCTACAATATAAAGAAGTGGATCAGTGGCAGTATCTTTTAGGAGAGGAAGCTACGGCTGAAATACTAGAATGTATAAGAGAGAAATATACGTATGTTGTTATGAAAGAAGATGAAATAGTTGGTACGATTACAGTTTCTCCTAAACAAAATGAATGGGATGAATACATTTTTGGTAAAGAGGAAGTTTCTAATTCATTATATATTCATAGATTTGCGGTGAAACGAAAATATAAGGGGAATGGAATAGGAGAGAGGGTTTTACAGTGGATAGACGAGAATGTACAATGTGATAAAGAGTATTTGAAGTTAGATTGCGTTGGACATAATCGTACGCTGAATGATTTTTATAAAAGAAGTGGTTTTGAGTATGTTGGGAGTACAGATGGACTTAGTAAATTTCAAAAGAGAAGGGGCAAGTGAATGAATCAAATTCATACTGATTTAGTTAAAAGATTGATAGGGGAACAATTTCCTAAATGGGCACATTTAGAAGTGAAGCCTGTAAAGTTTAGTGGGCATGATAATAGAACGTTTCATCTAGGGGATGAGATGAGTGTAAGATTGCCAAGTGACGCGGCATATGCGCCGCAAGTAGAGAAAGAAAATAAGTGGCTACCTATATTAAGTAAGGAGCTTTCTTTACCGATTTCTGCACCAATTGCGAAAGGAAATCCATCTGAAGAGTATCCATGGCCTTGGTCTATTAATAAGTGGATAGAAGGAGATACTATTACGAAACAAAATGTCCGTGACCTAAATGAATTTGCGGCGGACTTAGGATCATTTTTAGTGGAATTGCAGGCTATTGATGCGAGTAATGGCCCAATAGCTGGAGCGCATAATTTTTACCGAGGCGGGCTTATATCTGTATATGCTGAAGAGGCGAGAGTTGCTATTGAAAATAATAAGGATGTTTTTGACGAGGCATTATTAAAGCACCTTTGGAATGTAGCACTTAGTTCAACATGGGACCGTAAGCCAGTTTGGGTTCATGGGGATGTTGCACCTGGAAACTTACTTGTTAAGGACGGAAAGCTTTGTGCCGTAATTGATTTTGGTATTTTAGGAGTAGGGGATCCGGCTTGTGATGCAGCGATGGCGTGGACGTTTTTTGATGAAAATAGTAGAAATGTATTTAATGAAGTATTACGCATGGATGAAGAAACGTGGAATAGAGCGAGAGGATGGGCACTTTGGAAGGCGTTAATTACATATGATGCGAATAGGGATAGTAATGAAAAAGTAGCAGAAGAATCGTATCGTATCATTCAAGTGATTGTGGATGATTATGAGAGGTAGTAGAAAAAGCCTATTTTAAAATAGGCTTTTTTTATATGATGAAATAGTAGAAATGGAAAGAAGGAATCTAACATAATTATACAGAATATTTAGATAATAGGAGGTGTCGAATTTTGAGTGAAATTGAATTAAAGAGTAATGTAATTAAGACAGGGCAAGAGAAGGGAATTATTCTTCGGTTTATACTTGCTAGTCTCGTTGGAGTGTTTATGTTTTTCGTTCCTGTTACGATAAACGGTGCATCGTCTATTATGATTGATCATATCGTATCGTGGATTAGGGCTTCGGTTCCTGGCATAGTACCTTATTATGCATTATTTGTTATGGCAATTGGTGCGATTTATCCATTTTATACGAAGAAATGGAATGCATCTATCGTAGACATTTGTTTTTCTATTTTAAAAGTAGTTGGCGTTGTATTTGGCATATTATATTGTTTAAAAGTAGGACCAGCTTGGTTCTTTGCGCCAGATGTTGGACCGTTTTTGTATGAGAAGCTAGTCATATCAGTAAGTTTGCTCGTTCCAATTGGCTCGGCGTTTTTAGCGTTATTAGTCGGATATGGATTGCTTGAATTTATCGGTACATTTTGTCGTCCGATTATGAGGCCATTATGGAATACGCCGGGGAGATCGGCAATCGACGCAGTTGCGTCCTTCGTTGGAAGTTATTCGCTTGCTCTCCTTATTACGAATCGCGTGTATAAAGAAGGAAAGTATACGACAAAAGAAGCGGCGATTATCGCTACAGGATTTTCTACAGTATCCGCTACATTTATGATCATCATCGCAAAAACATTAGATATTATGCATTTATGGAATGTTTATTTTTGGACTACGCTTGTTGTAACATTCATCGTGACTGCTATCACCGCAAGAATCCCGCCCCTCAGTAGAAAACCAGATACATATGTAACAGAAGAAGGGTTCCCAGAGCCTGTTTATAAAGAAAAAATGTTAGAACGTGCTTGGGAAGATGCGTTAGAAGTATCAAAGTCTGCACCGAGCATTATGAAAAATATTGCATTAAATTTAAAAGACGGATTTATTATGACGATGGGAATTTTACCATCCATTATGTCAGTAGGATTAATTGGTATCGTCTTAGCGAAGTTTACGCCAATATTTGATTGGATCAGTTATATTTTCTATCCGTTTACATGGCTATTACAATTACCAGAAGCAGACTTAGCCGCTAAAGCCGCATCAGTTGGTATTGCAGAAATGTTTTTACCGTCATTATTAGTAGTAAGTGCACCAATTGTGACAAAGTTTGTTATTGCAGTTGTTTCCGTATCATCTATTTTGTTTTTCTCCGCTTCCATTCCTTGTATATTATCAACAGATATTCCGTTAAAAGTATCTGAACTTATTATTTTATATGTGCAGAGAACGATTTTAACGTTACTTATTATTACGCCGATTGCTTATTTATTGCTTTAAAGTTTTAATAAGATAAAGTTATAAAAAAGAAGCCGTCTGTAAAAAGAGGGCTTCTTTTGTTTAAAAGCAGGATATTCTTATTTATTTTTCGTATATGACGTAACGCTTCTTAAGAAGATTCCTAGTCCCGCAAAAAAGAACCCTAAGCATAATAAGCTGCCTGGCGTTCCCCAAGTAATTTGATCTAGCATTTTTTATCCCCTCCCGTTTATCATTATATAGAATTTATTGGGAATTACCAAAAAATTCTTTTTTAAGGGTTACTGATGAGTCTTCCTACCTTCCTTATACGAGAAGAATATATTTGAAAAGAATTCTTCGCTTTATATTTTTATATTATTATAATACGTTTTTATTCTTATGATATAGTAACAACAAAGGGGGCTTAAAAATGGAAATTATTCACGAAAGAGCAAAGTTGCGGTTAATGGATAATACTGATGTCGAAACTTTGTTTTCGATTGTAGAAGGAAATCGGGATATTTGGGCGTATTTAATCTCTAAAATGGATAGTGTGCAAGATATGCAACAATACGTTCAAAAAGCGATAAAGGGTTACGGAAGAGGTACTCAAATACCTTTCATAGTCGTAGATCAACAGTCGAATAAGATTGTAGGAAGTACACGTTTATATAATATTTCAGTAGAAGATAAGACAGTTGAGTTAGGGCAAACGTGGTATCATCCGAGTGTACAACGTACGAGTATAAATACAGAGTGTAAGTATATGCTTCTCCAGTATGCTTTTGAAAAATTGCATATGCTGAGAGTGCAAATTAAGACGGATGCAAGAAATGAAAAAGCACAACGAGCAATTGAAAGATTAGGCGCAGTAAAAGAAGGTGTGCTTAGAAATGAAAGAAAATTACCGAATGGTTATGTGAGAGATGCGGTGGTGTACAGTATTATCTCGAGTGAATGGCCAGGCGTAAAAGAACAATTGTTAGAAAAATTAGAGTTATATAAAGAAAAGTTATAATTCGTGTTTTGAAAGGTATATTGTTCGTGAGACATGAAAAATATACCTTTTTTCTTACAAAATGCTACTTTATTTTAATTCCTTTTGTTTCATCGTTCCCTTCTGAGAAAAAATTCGTTACAATGTAGTTGTATGGTAATAAACTTATGAATTTAAAAAATGTAATGAAAACCGCAAATGAAAATGAATTGATAATCCTCAATTTTAAATGAAAACCCTTTTATACATAAATAACAAGTAAAGTTCCTTCTTTTAAATAAACTCAAACAAAACGATTTGATATAAATGTTTTTTATAGAAGTATGGATGATGTACGGAGGCAATTACAAATGAAAGAAAATAAGAAGAGTAAGAAAAGACGAATCTTTCAAGTATTTTTACTAATGATTTGTTCTGCTATTTTATATGTAAGTTATGCAGCTTACGATATTTGGAGTTATCGTTTTAAAGCAAATGATGACGTGAAAACGGATGCTGGTATCGTACTAGGAGCAGCTTCGTGGAACGGAAAACCATCTCCTGTATTTAAAGAAAGAATTAATCATGCGATTTCTTTATATAAGAATGGAAATATCAAAAAGATTATTTTTACAGGTGGTACAAAGTTCGAGGCAGAACTTGAGGAAGCACGTACTGCAAGAGTATATGCAATGAAACAAGGTGTAAAAGAGGAAGATATTTTAATTGAAACTAAATCCCTTTTCACTGAAGAAAATTTAAAAAATGCGAAGCAAGTTGGAATAGAGAACGGAATACGCACATACACGATTGTAAGTGATCCACTTCATATGAAACGCGCAATGAGAATTGCAAAACATATTAATATTGAAGCGTATGCTTCACCAACGCCGACATCAGCATATAAAACGTTAGACACAGAAATTCCATTCTTCTTTAAAGAATTATTCTCGTATATTGGATATGTAACCTCTTTGCCATTAAAGGCATTGAAAGGAGATTAACATAAGAAAAGAACCTATCCTTAAATAGGAACTTTTCTTATTAGTCAAAAACATTGTATTTTTATCGGAATAGTGAAACAATAGAGAGGTAGCTTCATATAATCATAATGAAAAAGTGAGCGGTTGATGAATCGAACATAAAGGAGATTATAGTATGGCACTCTCATTTGTTGAAACAGAAGAACAATCTTTCATTATTGCACAAATAAATAAATTGATTCCGAAGTTCATGGAAAGGGAGCATCAGCTAAGTGAATTGGGATCATTTCCGTATGAAAATATAAATGATTTGAAAGATATCGGATATACGAAATTAACGTTACCGAAGGAATTTGGTGGTAGTGCGATTTCTTTATATGACTTTGTTTTATTTCAAGAGAAAATCGCGGAAGGCTGCGGAGCTACTGCATTATCGATTGGCTGGCATCTTGGCATTGTGAAAGAGCTAGCGGAAAATCGCTCTTGGAATGATGAGATGTTCAAATGGTTTTGCGAAGAAGTACGTAATGGTGCGCTCTTTAACAGGGCAGCGACAGAACCGAAAACAGGGAGTCCGACGCGTGGCGGCAAACCAGAAACAATAGCGGTTCAACAAGGCGAGAAGTGGGTTATAAATGGAAGAAAAACTTTTACAACGATGGCACCAGTACTTGATTATTTTATTATTTCAGCAAGTATGGAAGGCCAAGAAGAAGTTGGTGAGTTTGTTATTCCAAGAAATACACCCGGTGTATCTATTGAAGAAACGTGGGATAGCGTTGCAATGCGAGGGACTGCTAGCCACGACCTTGTCTTACAAAATGTAGAGATAGAAAGTCGCTTTTTTACAGATATAAAAGGCGGGAAAGTAAAACAAAAGGGTGTTGGCTGGTTGCTACATATACCAGCATGTTATTTAGGAATTGCACAATCAGCAAGAAATTATGCAGTTCAATTTGCGGAATCATACAAGCCAAACAGTTTAAACCATTCTATTAGTTTATTGCCGAATGTTAGAAGATTAGTTGGAGAATTAGAACTCGAGCTTATGCAAGCTCGCGTCTTTTTATATCAAATTGCGAAAAAGTACGATGAGGCAGAAGATAAACTATCACTGCAAGCAGAATTAGCAGCCGTGAAATATGCTGTAACAAATGCGGCGATATCTATAGTGGATAAATCGATGCGCATCGTAGGAGCAAAAAGTTTATCAGAAAAAAATCCGCTCCATCGTTACTATTTAAACGTCAGAGCAGGACTGCATAATCCACCGATGGATGATGCAACATTGTCTATGCTGGCGGATGCGGCGTTTCGGTCGTAGTTTTTAAATTTTACATTTTATTGTTTATGGATATTATAGTTGTTTTGAAAGCACGGGTTTGATTAGTAATCAAACCCGTGCTTTTTATGTGTATGAAGTACTTAGTTGAGATGTAGGTTTTTAATATAAATGATTATCATGGTTTTGTGATTGTTTCTTGTTGAAAAATTCTTATTGTAATGCCAGTTTGGAGGCTGTATAAACATTTTTCGTATTTAATCCCAAATTAATGGTCTTTCTAAGTTTACCATTCGTAAATATTGTAAAAATTGACCTGCATGGACCGCATCATGATAGGCAATTCGTAATAGCATATCGCCTAAATATCGTTGATAGCCAACATCGCTTCTATCAATAAGTCTTGAATCTAGATCGGCTATGCTTATTGATTGAACATATTCTATGAAGTCAGTAAAGTATGATTGTGCCAATTCAATTTCTTTTTTTACACAAGTAATCGGCTCGTCATCATACGGGATACGTATGTCGTTTATTGAACCGTTGTTTTTTATAATCATATGGTAGTAAAAAGTTGAACTCCATACATGACGAATCATCTCACCAAAAGACATAGCCTCAGGATCAGGCTTCCAATTAAGAAAATTATTAGGAAGAGAATTCCATAATTTTTCTGAGCGCCTTCTCGTTTCTTTCAAATTTAATATACTAAGATCAATTGCATTCATAATACATTCTCCTTTACTATTAAACTTAAAATAATTGTATCAATTTAATAGTTAGGGTATCATCGAAATATGAATGTATATCCGAATATCTCATATATAGCTAAACTAATTGCTGAACCTACAAGAGCAATCATATTAGATTGTCTAATGAATAATCAGGCACTACCTGCTAGTGAATTGGCTTATATGGCAAAAGTGTCACATCCAACAATTAGTTCGCATCTTTCTAAATTAGTAGAAGGGAATTTACTTACAGTTGAACAACATGGTAGACATCGTTACTATCGACTTGCTAATCAAGAAGTTGCAGAAGTGCTTGAAAAGTTAGGGACAATCGCACCAACAGTTCAAGTTCGTTCTTTAAAACAATCAGGTCAACTAAAACAAATTCGTTATGCTCGAACTTGTTATGATCATCTTGCAGGCAAACTCGGTGTAGAGATAACTGAAAAATTACTAGATAGGCAATTTATAATTTTAGAGGATGGAGAATACATTGTAACGGAACAAGGTAAGCAATGGTTTCTGAATTTTGAAATAAATGTTGATGAGGCAGATACAAAAAGGAGGGTATTTGCAAAACCTTGCCTTGATTGGAGTGAACGACGCTACCATATTGCCGGTTGGTTAGGATCTGCAATAGCAAAACTATTTTTTGAACAGGAATGGATTACAAAAACGGATAAGAATCGGGCTGTCCATCTTACAAAGAAAGGTGTAAAGTTATTGGAAGATCAATTAGGCATTGATATGAAAACTGAGGAAAGGAAAGCTTGAAATTAGAAAAGTCCGTCAAAATGACGGGTTTTTTCATTATGGTAGGAGTGTACATGAATAATAGGATGTTACCAATAATTGTTGCCAATAAAAAAATCTTTCTTTTCATTCTTCTTTTTTAAGTTTTAAAGGAGAAAGCTAGGCTTCTTATTTTTACTAATGTTATAATAAGAAAAAAGCACGAAAAGAGGTCATCTCATGCTAGAGGTTATTGCAACATGTTTAGAAGATGTAAAACGAATTGAAAGCGCTGGCGGGAAGCGGATTGAATTAATTTCATCTTATACAGAAGGTGGTTTAACACCGAGTTATGCTTTTATAAAAAAAGCGGTAGAAGCGGTAAGTATACCAATTCATGTTATGATTCGTCCGCATGCGAAGTCTTTTACATATACGGAAGAAGAAATTGAAATGATGAAAGAAGATATTATAGTTGCACAGAAGTTAGGAGCAGCTGGTGTAGTATTAGGCGTATTAAATGAACGAAATGAAGTGGATGAAGAGAAATTAGCGGACTTACTATCTGTTGTAGATGGAATAAATGTAACGTACCACCGTGCGATAGATGATATAGAAAATCCAGTAGAAGCGATGAGAACTTTAAAGAAGTTTCATAAAGTGACTCACGTTTTAACTTCAGGTGGACAAGGAAATATAGTAGAGAATATTCCGGTGCTTACAGAAATGCAAAAGGTAAGCGATGGTCAAATTCGGCTTGTAGCTGGAGCTGGCGTGACGAAAGAAAATATAAAGCGATTGCTAGATGAAACTGGAATTACGCAGGCGCACGTCGGTACAGCGGTAAGAGAAGGAAAATCATGTTTTTCTGAAATAGATCCTAATTTAGTACAAGAATTAGTTGAAATAATAAAATAAGTGCTTAAGAAAGAGGAGAAACGATGAAGGAAAATACGAAGAAAGAATTATTCTCATGGGCTAAAACGATAGGGTTTACCCTTGTATTAATTGCTATTATTCGCGGTGTTTTATTTACACCTTCTTTAGTACAAGGTGAATCGATGATGCCCACTTTAGAAAATAACGAACGAGTTCTCGTGAATAAGATTGGTTATAGTATAAGTGGATTAGATCGCTTTGATATTATCGTCTTCCACGGAAAAGAAGGTTACGATTTAGTAAAACGAGTAATTGGTTTGCCAGGCGATACAGTTGAGTATAAAAATGATGTTTTATATGTAAACGGAAAAGCGATGGAAGAACCATATTTAAAACAGTTTAAAGAAAAAGCAGTAGGCCGTGTATTAACTCCAGACTTTACGTTAGAACAAATCACAGGGAAAACGAAAGTGCCAGAAGGCCAAGTATTTGTTTTAGGGGATAATCGTGAAGTTTCTAAGGATGGTCGCATGTTTGGCTTTATTTCAGAAGATGAAATTGTTGGAAAAGGACAAGCTGTTTTCTGGCCGTTGAAACAAGTAAGAGCGTTATAAAGTGTAGTGAAGTATGGGAGAGATATTCTTCCATGCTTTTTTATTTGCTTAAAATCTATTGATTGAATTGAAAGAATATTTTATAATTTTAAATTATATGTTTGTTTCGAAAAACGGAATTTAAGTTCCGTTTTTCGGAACGAAAGGGAGATAGAATGAGTATAAATAAAACGGCAGTTAAGACAATGGATATTTTAGAGTTGTTTTATGAGCATGAAGAGCTAAGTTTAACTGAGATGGTTCAGCTTACAAATATGCCGAAAACATCTGTTTATCGTTTAATTGGCTCGTTAGAAGAGATGGCGTTTTTACAAAAAAACGAAAAGGGGAAATATCGTTTAGGGGTCGTATTTTTACGGTTCGGTCAACTTGTTTCACACCGATTATCAGTAAGAAATATAGCAATTCCTTATATGAAAGAACTTAGAGATAGTTTAGGACAGGCAGTTAATTTAATAATTCAAGATGGTAATGACGCAATTTATGTTGAAAAGATGGAAGGTGTTCAGCCAGTACGCGTGTATACGGCAGTTGGAAGAAGAGCACCGCTTTATGCTGGTGCATGTCCAAGAATTTTACTATCGTATTTCTCTGAGGAAGAGAAACGGAGATACATAGAGGAAGTGGATTTAAAACAGTTTGCAGATGGAACAATCGTGGATAAGGAACAATTGTTAGAAGTGTTGCAAATGGCAAAAAAGGAAGGCTACACAATTAGTTATTCTGAGTTAGAAAATCATACAGCCGCGATAGCAGCACCCATTTTCGCGAGCGATGGAACGGTTGTAGCAGGCATTAGTATTTCAGGATTAGCAATTGAGTACAGCGAAAGTAACATTTCATATTTTATTGCGAAGGTGAAAGAAACAGCGCATCGCATTTCGAAAGAACTCGGCTTTTTGGCATAGAAAGAGGGAGTAGGATGAAATTTTCTGCGTTAGGGGATCAAGCAATTATTGTTACATTTGGTGAAGAAATTAAGATGGATATATATGAGAAAGTACAGCGGTTATTTCAAGCACTGCAGCAACATCCGTTTGCAGGAATGATTGAGTGTGTTCCATCGTTTACTTCATTAGCTGTTTACTACAATGTATACGAAGTATGGAAGAGAAATGAGAGAAGTGAAAGGTCATATGATTACGTTCGCCAGTATATAAAGGAACTGTGTGATTCTTATAAAGAAGAAGTAAAACAGGATGTGAAACATATTTCTATACCAGTGTGCTACGGGGAAGAATATGGACCTGATTTAGAAGAGGTCGCGCATTATCACGGTTTACAAGTAGAAGATGTGATTCGAATACATAGTGAAACTACATATTTTGTATATATGCTTGGTTTTACACCAGGGTTCCCGTATTTAGGAGGATTATCAAAAGAATTAGAAACACCTAGAAAAGAAACACCACGGTTACAAATCTCTCCTGGTTCAGTAGGTATTGGGGGAAATCAAACAGGTATATATCCGCTTGAAACACCGGGAGGATGGAATATTATCGGCCGAACTCCTATTTCATTATTTAATCCGGAAGAAGAAATACCAACATATATTCAAAGTGGTATGTATTTACGATTTATTCCAATAACGAAGGAAGAGTACGTATCACTTGAGGGGGTTAAAGAATGGATGTAGAAGTTTTGCATGCGGGAATGTTTACAACAGTCCAAGATTTAGGGCGATCTCATTATCAACAATACGGTGTGCCAGTTGGCGGGGCGATGGATCAAAGTGCACTTCGGATGATCAATATGTTAGTTGGTAATGAAGAGAATGAAGCGGGACTCGAAATGACGATTATGGGACCTAAATTGTTAATAAAGAAAACGACTTTACTTGCGATTGGCGGAGCAGACATGGAACCGTTGTTAAATGGAGAACGTATCCCATTATGGCGTCCCATTTTAGCGGAAGAAGGTAGTATGCTTTGTTTTGGAAAAGTGAAAAGTGGTTGTAGAGCGTATGTGACTTTTGCGGGTGGTATACATATTGAGCGTACAATGGGAAGCAAAAGTACGTACATACGTGCTGCGATTGGTGGTATAGAAGGAAGAATGCTGAAAAAAGGAGATTGTTTTCAAATTGGTACGTACTCAGAAATGGCGAATCGTTTCATTCAAGACTTACAAAAAGATGAGCGAATAAAAACGAAATGGGTAATTAGCAACAGCGTACTACCAAAGTATAAGAAACATCCTAAGCTTCGTGTCATAGCTGACTTTGAATACGATCAATTTACAGAAGAAAGTAGAAAGGCATTTTTTACGAAAGAGTATAAGGTATCTAATTATGCTGACCGTATGGGCTATAGGGTTGAGGGAGAAGTTTTAAATAGGATTGAAGAAAAAGAGATTTTATCGAGTCCTGTTACATTTGGAACCATTCAAGTTCCTAATGGCGGACAGCCGATTATATTAATGGCAGATAGGCAAACGACAGGTGGCTATCCGAGAATGGGAGATATCATTTCAGTAGATTTACCTCTTCTTGCCCAGCTAAAGCCGGGGGACTATGTTTCTTTTGAGAAAATTACGCTTGAAGAAGCGGAACAATTGTACATAGAACAAGAAGTAAATATGAATCTATTAAAGAAATTCATCGCTTTACGAAGCTGGAATTAGGAGGAATACATTGTGACTACAATCGATTTAAACTGTGATTTAGGAGAAAGTTTTGGAGTTTATAAAATGGGGAATGATGATGAAATTCTTCCGTTCGTTTCCTCTATAAACGTTGCTTGCGGTTTTCATGCGGGTGATCCGTCTATTATGCGTCAAACTGTTGAAAAAGCTTTGGAGTATAACGTAGCAATAGGGGCGCATCCTGGATTTCCTGATTTAATTGGATTTGGTAGAAGAAACATGAATGTTTCAGCAAGTGAAGTATACGATTATGTTTTATATCAAATCGGCGCATTAGACGGGTTTGTAAAAGTGGCTGGCGGGAAGATGCATCATGTAAAGCCGCACGGTGCCTTATATAATATGGCGGCGTCTAATCCGGAAATTGCAGATGCAATCGCAAAGGCAATTTATCATATAAATCCAAGTCTATTACTTTACGGATTAGCAAATAGCGAGGCGTTTATACAGGCTGCAGAAAAATACAATGTAACTCTCGTACAAGAGGCTTTTGCGGATCGTACGTATAAGCAAGATGGTACATTAACGAGCCGTACAGAAGAAAATGCGCTTATAAAAGATGAAGACGAAGCGATAAAGCAAGTACTTCAAATGGTGAAAGAAGGCCATGTAAATTCGATCAATGGAGAGAAAGTAGCAGTTCAGGCGCAAACGATTTGTTTACACGGTGATGGGGAAAAAGCAGTGCAATTTGCAGAAAGAATATACAGAACATTCGGACATGATGGTATTTCTATATGTGCACCGAAATAAAAAATGAGGGGAAGTGTTGGAATTGGTGAAATTAATCGGGATATTATTAGTGGCAGTGGGCTTTTTATTTAGATTAAATACACTTTTAGTAGTTATGGTTGCAGGTATTGTTACTGGTATGGTTTCAGGATTAAGTTTTTATGATGTGATCAGCATGTTCGGTAAATTTTTCATAGAAAATAGATATATGTCTATGCCAATTATATTAACTTTACCGGTAATCGGAATTTTAGAGCGTTACGGTTTAAAAGAAAGAGCCGAAGCACTTATAACGAAATCAAAAGGAGCAACAACTGGAAGAGTATTAATGTCATATTTTACGATAAGAGAATCATCAGCAGCACTAGGGCTTAATATTGGTGGGCATGCGCAAACAGTAAGGCCGCTCGTTGCACCGATGGCAGAAGGGGCTGCGCAAGGTAAATACGGTAAACTTCCTGAAAAATTAAGAGAAAAGATTAAAGCAAACGCAGCTGCTGCGGAAAATACAGCTTGGTTTTTCGGAGAAGATATTTTCATCGCAACTGGTGCTATTTTATTAATGAAAGGATTCTTCGATTCAGTAGGTATGCATGTCGGTGTATGGGATATGGCACTTTGGGGCATTCCGACAGCAATATCTGCACTTATTGTAAGCTGGATTAGATTTAGAAGGTTTGATAAATATATAGAGAAAACAATGAAGGCAGAAGGAAAAGAAGAGAAGGAGGCAATCTAATATGAACATCATCACAATGGATACAATCTATTATGTATTAGGGATAATTGTTGCTTTTATCGCTGTTCGTATCGCATTCGATCGTGAACATCCAAACAGATTCGGTTCTAGTTTATTTTGGGCATTGTTTGCAGTTACATTTTTATTTGGAAATGTAATTCCTTCGTTTTACGTTGGCTGTATCGTGCTCGCTATGGTCGTTTTAGCCTCGCTAAATAAAGTGACAAAATCAGAGGAAAAAGAAGTTCCAGTACAAGAACGTGTAAAACATGCTGAGAAATTAAAAAATAAAATTTTTATGCCTGCACTATTAATTCCTATTTTTACAATTATCGGTACGTTGACGTTAGGGAAAATTAAATGGGGAAATGTCTCTCTTGTTGATCCAGATAAAGTAACTTTAGTTGCATTAGCGCTTGGTGCATTACTCGCATTTGTCGCGGCGATGCGTATTACAAAATCGAAAATAACAACGCCTGTTCAAGAAGGAAGCAGACTATTACAAGCTGTCGGCTGGGCTGTTATTTTACCACAAATGTTAGCGGCACTTGGCGGTATTTTCGCGAAGTCGGGCGTTGGACAAGTCGTTTCTGATTTAGTCGGACAAGTGTTACCGACAGAGTATCCGTTCGTTGCTGTTATGGCGTACTGTTTAGGCATGATGCTATTTACAGTCGTAATGGGAAATGCATTCGCAGCGTTTGCTGTTATTACTGGCGGAATTGGCTTACCTTTAATAGTTCAAATGCACGGCGGAAACCCAGCAATTATGGCAGCACTCGGTATGTTTGCTGGATATTGCGGAACACTGCTTACGCCAATGGCAGCAAACTTTAATATCGTACCTGCGATGCTTTTAGAGCTAAAGGATAAAAATGCGGTTATTAAAGCGCAAGTACCAATTGCTCTTTCAATTTTTATCATAAATATGTTTATTATGTACGGCCTTGTATATCGTTTTTAATTAGGAGGATAAAACTATGAAAACAGTATTATTAACAGGGTTTGATCCGTTTGGCGGAGAAAATATCAATCCAGCTTGGGAAGTAGCAAAAGGTTTGCATGAAAAAACAATTGGAGAATACAAGATAATAAGCAAACAAATACCAACTGTATTTCATAAATCAATAAGCGTATTAAAAGAGTATATAGAAGAACTAGGGCCGGAAATTACTATATGTATCGGACAAGCTGGGGGCAGACCAGATATTACGATAGAACGTGTCGCAATTAATATTGATGATGCAAGAATTGCTGATAATGAAGGGAATCAGCCAGTAGATGTACCGGTTGTAGAAGAAGGAGCGATTGCGTATTGGTCTACACTTCCGATGAAAGCAATCGTAAAAAAACTTCGCGAAGAGGGCATACCGTCATCTGTTTCACAGACGGCAGGCACATTCGTTTGTAATCACTTATTCTATGGACTTATGCATGAATTAGAGAAACATGATAAGAAAATAAAAGGCGGATTCATTCATATTCCGTTTTTACCAGAACAAGCGAGTAATTATCCAGGGCAACCGAGTATGTCACTTTCTACTATTAGTAAGGGAATAGAATTGGCAATTGAAGTAACGATGACAGTTGAAGTAGATATTGTAGAGATTGGGGGCGCAACGCATTAAGTAAAATGAATTGTACAACACCTCCTGTAAACAACTGGTATAATAAGAATAGGAAAATACATAGAGGTGATTTTTGTGCAACAATTTGAAGAAGTACGTTTAATTTTAGAAAAAGCGAAGAAAATTACAGTATTAACAGGCGCTGGTGCAAGTACGGAAAGTGGTATCCCAGATTTCCGTTCAGCAAATGGATTGTATGCTGATGCGAATGTGGAGATGTATTTATCAAGAGGGTACTATAACCGAAGTCCGAAAGAATTTTGGAAGCATTATAAAGAAATCTTTCAAATTAATACGTTCCATCAATATAAACCAAATCGTGGACATCGTTTTTTAGCTGAGCTAGAAGAACAAGGGAAAGATATTACGATTTTAACGCAAAATATTGACGGTTTACATCAATTAGGTGGCAGTAAACATGTCATTGATTTACATGGAACACTTCAAACAGCACATTGTCCGAAGTGTAAAGCGGGATATGATTTACAGTATATGATTGATCATGAAGTGCCGCGCTGTGAGAAGTGTAATTTCATTTTAAATCCAGACGTTGTTTTATACGGAGATACACTGCCTCAATATCAAAATGCGATGAAACGTTTATATGAAACAGATGTACTTCTCGTTATGGGAACGTCATTAAAAGTACAACCTGTCGCTTCATTCCCGGAAATCGCAAAGAGAGAAGTAGGGGCAACAACTATTTTAGTAAATGAAGAGTTAACAGGACAAGAATATAACTTTGACTTTGTTTTTCAAAATAAGATTGGTGAGTTTGTTGAAGGGTTATCTTCAATGAAATAAGTTAACGAAAAAACTGAGGTATCTACCTCAGTTTTTTATTTGGGTAATCGCTGTATTAAGCAACATGAAAACAGGTCGATAATGTAGTAATCACATCTCTATAATTTATAAAAAAGGTTTTAGTCGGCAAAATAGCAGAATAGGAAGAAATGTTTTCTTTAACCAATAAACAATCGTCATAAAGTAAGCTAATATGTAGCTGTTGTAAAGGTTCTATTTCGTTTTGCTTTAAGTATAAAACTAAATCGTTAAAAAGTTGTTGCCCATATTCATCTACAGAACGTTCTAATGAAAGTTGACCTACTATGCTAGTCCACCATACTTGAAAACTACATACTAATTCTTTAAAAGAGTCTTCATTACATAATTGGGTGTTAAAAAGCTTCTCATAGAAGATATGGTTTTCTTCATGAAAAATTTGTAAATCATATCTGTCGTTAGCAGTTTGCTTACGAAGAGTCAGCCATAATTCTTTGAAATTTATTTTAAAGTCAGTGGAGAAATGTAATGTTTTTGTTATGTAAGGAAAACGAAAATTTTCTTTTTTTCCTTTTTGATTGAGATAAATATTTTGAATGTAGATCATAAAGTTTAAACAATGTGGCGTTTTAGTATGTATGATAAACGAATCTGTCATTTTCGTTCTCTCCTTAAGTAATGTCTTTTATGAATTTATTTCTTTAGTATACAAAGAAATGTAAACTAATGGTATAAAAATAAATTTGCTCCATTTTTCTTTTAGAATAATATTCATTTTATTGTGCATTAAGGGAATGGTAATAAATAGGGTATAAAAATAAAAAACTGAAAATTAAATCTTTTATTTCTTTTATAATTAATATAAAATTCTATATATATCATATAAATAAATTTGATACATAATGACTTTGCGTAGAAATGTTAATAGAATGAAGCGAGGGAGCGAAATGAGACAGAAAAAGGAGCAGAAAAAACTATCGAAAAAGAAAAAGACTCATATTCCATTTCGGTTAAATGTACTATTTTTTATTGTCTTTCTTTTATTTTCAGCTATTATAATTCAATTAGGTAAAGTACAAATCATTGATGGAGAAACGTATAGAAATGAAGTAAATAAAAAGGAAGATGTAACGGTAAGCACTCCCGTTCCTAGAGGGAAAATGTTTGATCGGCAAGGTCACGTTATTGTAAATAATAAACCATTGCGAACCGTTACATATACGAAAATGAGAGGAGTAGACTCGAAAGAAGTTTTACAAGTAGCAAGAGGTTTAGCTAAGCTAATTGAAATGTCGCAAGAGGACATAGACAAGTTAACAGAAACAGATAAAAAGGATTTTTGGATGCAGTTAAATGAAAAGCGGGCAGCAGCGAAAGTAACGAAAGAAGATGAGAGTAAATTTAGAAAGCAGGAGATAGAAGGGAAAGAATTAGATAAAAAAGTTGAAGAGTTACGTAGGGAAAGAATTACACAAGAAGAATTAAGTGAACTTTCAAAAGAAGACCTAGAAGTACTAGCCATTAAAAGCAAAATGAATGCGGGATATAAAATGACGCCGCAAATCGTTAAAAAAGATGTAAGTCAAAATGAATATGCTGTCGTTAGTGAAAGGTTGGCAAGTTTACCGGGGGTAGATACAACAGTAGATTGGGAACGTGAATACCCAAATGATAAAATACTGCGCTCTATACTAGGTAGCGTTTCTAATGAAAATGAAGGGTTGCCAAGAGAACAATTAGATTATTATTTAGTTCGTGATTATAATCGAAACGACCGTATTGGTAAAAGTTACATCGAAAAACAATACGAAGATGCACTACACGGAACGAAAGAACAGTCTAAAAATATTATGGATAAAGCAGGGAAGATTGTTCGCACAGAAAAAGTGACTGAAGGAAAAAGTGGAAATAACTTGATGTTAACAGTCGATATGGATTTACAGAAAAGAGTAGAGGGAAGTCTTGAAAAGAATTTACGAGCCTTTCATGCTGCAGAGCCGATGATGGATCGTGCGTTCGTAGTAATGATGAATCCGAAAAACGGTCAAATTTTATCAATGGCAGGAAAGAAAATTGTAAATAAAGATGGCGGTATGCAAATAGAAGATTATGCATTAGGAACGATGACAAGTTCTTATGAGTTAGGGTCAACTGTAAAAGGTGCTACTTTATTAACTGGATATCAAACAGAAGCGATTAAGCCGTATACACATTTCTTTGATGCACCAATGTATTTTAAAAGAAGTTCTAAGCCGAAGAAATCGTGGAAAGAATTTGGGGATATTGATGATTTAAGAGCTTTGCAAGTGTCATCGAACGTTTATATGTTTAATACGGCTTTAAAAATGGCAGGCATTAATTATGTCCCAAACAATCCATTAGATATTAAACAAGAAACATTTAATAAAATGCGCTACTATTTTAGACAATTTGGCCTAGGTGTGTCGACTGGTATTGACCTGCCAAATGAATCAATTGGTCAAGTAGGTAGAACTGATAACATACCCGGATTTTTACTTGATTACGCGATTGGACAGTATGATACATATACGCCGCTTCAGCTTGCACAATATATTTCAACCATTGCAAATGGCGGTTACCGAATGAAGCCACAAATTGTACAAGAAGTTAGAGAGCAACCGAATAGACCAGAGGATGTAGGAAAAGTCGTTCGGTCGATTGAACCAGTTGTATTAAATAGAGTGGATATGGACACTTCGTACATTAATCATGTAAAAGAAGGATTTAGAAGAGTTTTTCAAGAAGCTGACGGAACAGGTACCGGAACGTTTAAAGGTCTACCATATAAACCAGCGGGAAAAACAGGAACAGCTGAGACAGTATATGGTGGAGAAAGTGATATTGGAAGAGATGAGAACAACAACCGAAAAAAATGTTATAATTTAACTCTTGCCGGTTATGCACCATATGATGCTGATCCGGAAGTAGCTTTTTCAGTTGTTGTACCATGGGTGAATGATGATAAATCAGGAATTAATTCTGCGATTGGTAAAGAGATTTTGGATGCGTATTTTGAATTAAAAACAAATAGATCAAATACAAATTCAATTCCAGTAGAACAACCGAACAAGGCACAGTAAAAATAGTATCACTGCATGGAAACATATTGTGCAGTGATATATTTTTTGAGTTAAAAAGCGCTTTATAAGGTGGGAATGGATATGAAAAAGGAGATTAAGAGAGGCTGGGGAAAGTACATACTATTTATATTGGTGATAGTCATAGGCTACCATTCTTTTACTTTATGTAAGGTGGAAGGGGAATCGATGCAGCCGACTTTATATGAAGAAGACTACGTATTTGTAAATAAAGCAGTAGTACGTCTTTCTAATTTACAACACGGAGAAATTGTCATTATAAAGGAAGCGGATGAATCGAAATATTATGTGAAACGTGTAATAGGGCTTCCTGGTGATGTAATTAACATAACGAACGGAAAGGTATATGTGAACGATAAAAAGCAAGAAGAACCATATACAAACAAAGATTTATTTAACAACACACAAGTGTTTTATAACTTTCAAAAGACAAAAATTCCACCAAATAAGTTATTTGTAATGGGAGATAACCGCGAAGTAAGTAGAGATAGTCGAAATGGCTTAGGATATATTGAAGAAGATAACATAATTGGCAAGGTGGAATTTGTATATTATCCTTTTTCAAAAATGAAAATAATAGAATAAGTGGGAGAGGAGCAAAACCCCACTTATTAAAGTTTCACTTTATTTTCTTTAAAAAACCTTTTGGATTAAATGATATGAAAAATTTATGTTTAGACTCGTCGATACTTGAAAATAAGCCAAATAACTCATGTGGAAAATGAAAGGAAATGATCGTATGTACAAATACACAATTTGCTTTATTAGAAAAAGCGATAAAATACTGCTATTAAATAGAAATAAAAAGCCGAATATGGGGATGTGGAATGGTGTTGGAGGAAAAATAGAAGATAATGAAACGCCATACGAAGGAATAATTAGAGAAACATTTGAGGAAACGGGCATAGAACTTTCAAGTGTAACGTATAAAGGGACTGTTGGTTTTAAAGGTAAAGATGAGCCCCAGGCTAGTGAAGGAATGTATGTGTTCGTTGCTGATTTGCCAGATGGAATGCAAATGAATACACCATTACGTACGGCTGAAGGTCTATTAGAATGGAAAGAAATTGATTGGATATTAGATGGTGATAATAGAGGAGTAGTTAGCAATTTACCAAAATACTTACCGACAGTATTAACAGAAGAAAATAAGTTAGAACATATGTTTACGTATGATAACCGGAATATTATTCATTACACAACTGCATGTTTGACAGAAGATGATGCGAACAAGCGATATGAAAAACAACTCATTTCTCAATAGAAGAGGAAAGTGAAAAATCACGTTTTTGCTCTCATCATATATGCGAGGTGATTATATGTTTCAGAAATACAATTCATTGGTCATAATTGTAATATGCATGATATAACTTTTCTTATTATGAAAGAGTAGAGAACATATGTAAACGGAGCAAAAAGGAGGTGGCTTTGCCACCTCTTTTTGTTAGCTACAAATCGCCTTAATCATAAAACGATGTTGCTTCACATCAAAATAACCTTTTTGTAAGATGATTTCATGTATACGATATAATTCCTCACAATACCTTTCAACAGTAAAATCAGGAATTTGCCACGGAATCGCTTTTAAATAATAGACGATAGCGCCAATGTCATAAAAGCGTTGGAAAGGGAATTCCTCTTTTGCATCTAAGATAGTAAATCCATTTTGCTTTAACTCACTGCATGCGGTTTCGAGAGACCAACTTGCAAATTCGCTATTTAGTGGTGAGCCAAACTGCTCATTAAGTTCCGCGCAATCAAGACCGCCAACTTGTTGTGTAAGAAAAACGCCACTTGGAGAAAGAATTCTGTTTACCTCAGAAGCAGCATACGATTCATGTTGATTTATAATTAAATTAAATTGACCATCTTGAAATGGCAAAGCAGTATCATCGGTCACTTCTACAACGGCAACCCCTAAAGGCTCTAATTTCTTTCGAGCAATTGGCACATTTGGAGCGTAGCCCTCAGTAGCGAATATAGTTGACGGGAACGGTTGTAACATAGATAAAAACTCTCCGCCGCCAGTACCCATATCGAGCATTGATTCTGCACGTTGCATAAGCTGAAAAGCAGTACTGCCGTACGACCACGATAAAGGCTCGCTCTTCATTCGACCCGTTTCTGAAATGAAAGAAAAATCCCAACCGCTAAAATGTGTATTTGCACTTTCTAATAAAGTTAAAAATAATGGATCACGTTTCATAATTATGTCCTCCTATTTTTTTAATGGATGATATGATGAGAAAAGAAAAAGGGAGGACCTCTTATTAAAGTGGAACGGTTTTATGTTTCGTGTTCGAATAGATTCATATAAAGTTACTCCTTGTGAAAATTGTTATTTATATATTCGGGTTAATTGAGTGAAAATCCTTTGAGGGTATAAAAGAAGGCAGTTGTTTAATGAAAAAGTAAATTGAGTTATCTACTTTTATAGTGTAATTGTTCATTCATACGCATAAAAAAATTATTCTCTCCATAAAATAGTAAAATTATATTGGAGGTTGAATTATGAAAAAATTTAGTGTATTTTCAATAACCTTGATGACTTTTGGAATGTTATTATTTGGATTAAATAGGATAATAGATAGCTATTCTGAGCCTATTATCCTATTAGGGTATATTTCTTTTTTAATTGGAGTGGTTCTGAGTATTATAGCGATTGCTAGACGTGAAGATGGAAGATTAAAATTCATATCACTTATCTCTTTCTTTGTTGTCCTGTTTTTCATTACTTGGTTTGAGTCGTTTCAGGTACTACGAATTATTACTTGGCTAAAAAATATCTATTAAAATTTAAATTGTTGGTAAAAATGGGAAACCTTAAATTTAGGTTTCTTTTTATTATATTCGATTATCAATATTAAAACTTATTAGAGCCATTAATAAAAGAAATAGATATATATACCGAGTGTAAAAATATTTTAATTCTTTGAAAACATTCAGCGATTTAGTATTCTTTATATATGGAATATTTTGTTTATGCGAAAAGAGGGCAAGGTGCTATATGAAAAGAATGAAAAATGTAATGTTACTATTGTTATGTTTCTTATGTTTAAGTGGGTGTAATTATAAAGATGACGATCAGGTGAAAAAATATGTGAAAAAAAAGCACGGAATTGATGTGATTGTAACACATTGGGGTGCTATAAACGAAGGAAATATGGGGCATACATATCATACTGTTCAAGCAAAAAATAACAAAAATATTCAATTTAGAGTAGAGGTAGATGGCTTCTTATATTCAAGAATAAAAGGTGATGAATATCAATACGGAAAAAAAACATATGAGGAATATAAGAAATTTAAACCAATGCTAGAAGAAATTAAAAAATTAGGTTACGTGGAACCTGAAAATAAAAATGTTTTTCAATATATAGTGGATGATGATATAGAGGAGAAACCAACGGATAAGTTATTATTAACTTTAAAAACGAGTGACAAGATTGATTACAGTCAATTTGAATCAAAAGAATTAGATCGTTTATATGCTCTAATCCAATTCATTCAGAAGAGTAATAGAAAGATAACAACACTTGAAATTGAGGATTATAATGGTGAATCTATAGGCTTGCCTTTTCAAAATGTGCAAAAAGCTATAACGAAAGAAGAACTGCTTTTAACAATGAAAAACACAGTAAGCAGTTATTGGACATATTTGGTTCAAACTGAAACAAAAGTAGGCGTAAGGTTAAATGAAATTCAAAATGATCGTTTTGAAATTGAGGATATTACTTGTCCACACCCGAAAGACGGCAATTGTCTAGAGTATGAATTGACATTAGTTTTCAATGACAGTGAGATAAAATATAGAAATGATCCATATGTAATAGATGATTTGAGAAAGGTAGTCACTATTCTTAAAGAAGAACTATATAATAAGGATTTTAACATATATTTAAGGAACAAGGATGGAACAAGTTATTCACTCTGGCTATCATCCGAAAAAATTAAGGAAAGTAATAACATAGAAGAGTTAGTAAAATAATGATATAAAGAAGAAATTTAAAGTGCTTTTTATGTTTGTTATTTCTGTATTCAAAAGGAAAACCGCTTATGTTTCATTTTTGAAGCATAAGCGGTTTTGTTTAAAATACTCAAAAACAAAAATCTTTTGGTAAAGTACCACTTTTTATTATTGTTCTTAACCCATGTTTTATAATCCAAGGTTTAATAGGATGCTGTTTATCACGTAATTGCTGTAACCACTGAAAAACGAGTTCTTTATCTTCTTTCGTAATATCGTTCATATGATTGGCTACAGATTTTTGAACATATTTAGAAGGGTCATTCATTAAAGGTTCAAGAAGCTGTAAATTGTTCTTAAAGTCACCTTTTAGAGCTCCAATTTTTTTAGCCCAAGGAAGCCTTGGTCTTGTACCTTCAGAAACTAATCTTCTAATGTGGCTGTTTTCGTCATGAATCCACTGTTGCAATATGTCTAGTGTGTCTTCATGGTATGTTTGAAGAAAAGGCCGAATGGCATATTCAGCAGTATTCCTTTTCGTTATTTCATACATGTAAATGTGCCTACTTCTGTTGTATTTTCTGGTCCTAATGTTTTCAGTAATATATGTATGGCTGCATTAAAATCTTTTTGTAAAGCATTGTGTAATTCATCTGCAATTACTTCAATACGATGCTTTAACTCTAAATTTTCAACTTTACATGTTACGGAAGATACAAAGTTTCTTTTAGAGAAAGTAGGATCGTGTTTACAAATAGAATCAGCCATTTTTTCTGCTAATTCTTCGTTAAATAAAAATTTTAACGGAACATATTTACCCATTTTTTCACCTCAGTGGTCAAATGAAAACAATTTTTATTTTTTAATCGACAATCCATAAACTAAAGTCTCACTCGGAGTCGTAATACTAAAACCTGTCGTCTTATAATCAAGTTTCACCGTATCACCAGTGTAGTCTTTCGTGAATGAATCCATTTGTACGATAAGATCTGCATCTTCATATACAACATCATCTGCGTTATATGTATCCCAAATTAAATCGACATCAACGAAAATACTACAAGAGTTTGTCATTGTCCCTCTAATGCGAATGATCTTTTTGTCTTTACGTTCTAATCTATGTATAGCTGCTTTTGCTTCATCAGTAATGCGAATGTTCATTGTATCCCAACCTTTAATTATATTTCTTCTATTATGGCAAAAACAGGAGCAATAGGGAAGCAAAGAGGTTTGCAACAAAAAACGAGCAAACAAATTTGTTTGCTCGTTTCACTTTATTTTAGTTCACATTTATCAAGTGGAATCACTTTTGTTTTTTTCGTAAATTTATATCCTAACCATAGTACTAAGAAGAGTGGTAAACCGATGTAAGAAACGAGTACGCCGTTCCAATCGATTGATTCACCCATAAATGCGCCGTAGTTTTGTCCTAAAATTACGATGATACAAAGTGTAAATGCGAAGATTGGACCGAATGGGAACCATTTTGCTCTATATGGTAAGTCTTTTAAATCTTTGCCTTGTACGGTATATGCTTTACGGAAACGGTAATGACTAATTGCTATTCCAACCCATGCGATAAAGCCAGACATTCCAGATGCGTTTAATAACCAAATGTATACAACACCGTCACCGAATAAAGAAGCAATGAAAGCGATACTACCGACAATTGACGTTACGATTAATGCGTTTACAGGTACACCGCGGCTATCTAATTTGCCTAAGAATTTTGGTGCTTTTCCTTGGCGAGCTAAATCCCAAAGCATACGAGTTGATGCGTACATACCAGAGTTACCAGCAGATAGTACTGCCGTTAAAATAACAGCGTTCATAACAGAGGCAGCAAAGGCAACGCCCGCTTTTTCGAAAATAAGTGTAAATGGACTTACTGTTACATCACTTGCAGCAAGACTTTCAGTTGTATAAGGAATTAATAAACCGATAACGAGAATCGCAAGGATATAGAATAAAAGAATACGCCAAAAGATTGAACGAATTGCTTTTGGGATATTACGTTCTGGATCAGATGTTTCACCAGCAGCTACTCCTAATAATTCAGTTCCTTGGAAGGAGAAACCAGCTGCCATAAATACACCGATAATTGCCATGATACCGCCGTTAAATGGTGCATCTGCAACAGTGAAGTTTTTGAATCCAACAGTTTCGCCCCCCATAATTCCGAAAATCATCATAAAGCCGACAATTAAAAAGATAATAATTGTAACTACTTTAATAAGTGCGAACCAATATTCAGATTCACCAAATCCTTTAACAGATAAATAGTTTAAAAGGAAAATAATAGCTAAACATAATCCGCTCCAAATAAGAGAAGGGGTATCTGGGAACCAAAATTTCATAATTAATGTTACGGCTGCAAGTTCAGCAGCGATCGTAATCGCCCAGTTATACCAATAGTTCCATCCAAGTGCAAAGCCAAGTGATGGATCAACAAATTTTGTTGCATACGTACTAAAAGATCCAGTAACAGGCATGTAAGCTGCGAGTTCAGCTAAGCTTGTCATTAAGAAGTAAACCATAATTCCAATTGCGGCGTATGCAATTAATGCGCCGCCAGGACCAGCTGAATGGATGACACCACCGCTGGCAAGAAATAGTCCGGTACCAATTGTACCGCCGAGAGAAATCATCGTAAGGTGACGCGATTTTAATCCGCGTTTTAATTCACCTTGTCCTTGTGTAGTTTGCGTTTTAGAGGTAGATTGATTTGTTGCGCTATTCATGTTCAACACTCCTTTTCTTGTAGGTTAGGAAGGAGCGGGGGAGAAAAATACAAAAAACCGCCAAAGGAATTTGGCGGAACGTTTCACAAATAACCACCCCATCATACCCTTCCGTTAAGATAGCACCCCACGTTTACACGGTAATTTTGTAAACGTGACAGTTCTGTTCCTTTCGGAGACAGCCCCAGCTCATATTTCCAGAGAAGAAATATAAACTTCGGCAACTTTTCCTTTCAAACGGAGTCGGTGACATTCTCTGTGTCTCGTCCGTTTTACTATTAAAAGTCGCAACCTCTACCTCATCGGATTGATGAGGATTTATATATTGCTAAGATTTTTAATATATGGCAATTGTAATGACTTTCTGAATATATTGCAAGATATTTTGTTAGGAAAAGTCAAAAAATATCGGTTATTGTATAGGAAACGCTTGCAAAACTCCACCCGAACCTACTATTATGTAGCAATAAGCAAAGAAAAAATTGTTATACAAATGTTTCGCAAAAAATATTGAAAAACCCTCTAAATAAAAAGAAAATTCAGAAAAATATAATTCGACATTCATGATAAAGTCATATTATTTGTTATAATCAGAGTAACGTTTAAGCAAAAAGGGGAAATCAAAATGAAATTAGAAACAGAAAGGCTCTATATAGTGCCGTGTACAGAAGAGAGTATTCAAGTCGCTAACGAGCAAGGATATAATAGCGGTCCGCATATTGTAGGGCATGTAGAGAATGTAAAACAAGATGCGGCTTTATTACCATGGGGGGCGTGGTATGTTCTTCGGAAAGAAGATGATAGCGTTTTAGGTGATATTGGGTTTAAAGGGAAACCAAACGAGAATCAAACAGTAGAAATAGGCTATGGATTTATTGAGAAATATTGGAATCAGGGCTATGCAACAGAAGCTGTAAGAGAACTAATCGATTGGGCTTTCAAAACAGGAGAGGTAGAAACAATAATTGCGGAGACACTCCTAGATAACTATAGTTCGATGCGTGTTTTAGAAAAGTTACATATGAAGAGAGTAAATGCTACAGAAACGATGATTAATTGGAAAATAGAAAAATAAAAAATACCGCTCTAAATTGAGCGGTATTTTTTATAGTTATGGTAGCATTTGCTTCTGATCATTCGGATACTCAGCCGTTGATGCGTTAGGACGATTGGAATGATTTCGAACAGCAATGAAAATAGAAATAATAACGACAAGACCAACTGCAACGTAAGAAAGTGAAATAATAGTTGGATCCACTTTAAATGTAGAAAGCAGTGTACGAATATTTGTGAAGATAATAAGACCACCAACTAATATGCCAAGTAAATGGGGCGGAACGATGCGGACTAACCATGCAGCAATTGGAGCTGCGACAATACCGCCGAGCATTAAGGCAAATACCCAAACCCAGCTTACTTGTTCCCAGCCAAGTGAGATGAAGAAGCCAATTGTTGCAGCGAGTGAAACAGGAAATTCACTCGTATCTACAGATCCAATAACTTTTCTAGCTTCATTTCCTCTTGCTAGAAGAACGGGTGTCGTAATCGGCCCCCAACCACCGCCACCAGTTGAATCAACGAATCCAGCGAATAAACCAAGCGGCACAAGTTGTTTGGCAGACATACGCTTATTTGAAGTGACAATTTGTTTTTGAATGATGAATCGTAATAAAATATAAACCCCTAAAGTAAATAAAAATACGGAAATGTACGGTTTGATTATATCTCCAGGCAAATTACTTAAAAAACATGCCCCAACAAATGCGCCGATTGCCCCAGGTAATGTAAGCCTGGAAACTGTATATTTATCAACGTTTCCAAATTTGATATGAGATGCGCCAGAAGCTGCAGTTGTAACGACTTCAGCTAAATGAACCGATGCTGAAGCTACAGCCGGTGCAATACCAAACATTAATAATAGTGAAGTAGACGTTACCCCATACGCCATTCCGAGTGCTCCATCGATCAATTGGGCGAAAAATCCAATAATAGCAAAGACAATTAATTTCTGCATAAATAATCCCCCTGTAATAATAAATGAAAAAGACACTTTTCCCGTATGAGAAAAGTGCCTTTGGTTTTTCCAATCAGCAATAATTAAATTTGTTTCATTATAATACATATTAATCGTATAAATCAACTGGGTTTTAAAGTTTTTGAATTGAATGAAAGAAAAATAAAATATACAATAAAAGGATGGAGAGAAAGGGGAGAAAGACATGTTACGATTTGATCATCTCGTTCACACAGTTCATGGTACACCGGAGGAAGCGGCAAAACAAATGCAGGAACTGGGATTTCATACTGTATTAGGCGGAGAGCATACGAATTGGGGTACTTGGAATAGTTTAAGTTATTTTGATTTATCATATATAGAATTTTTAGCAGTTCAACATGAAGAAAAAGCGAAAGAAGCAGAAAATCCATTAGTACAAGAAACAGTGGTGAAACTACAAAATGGAGAAGGAATGCTACAAATCGCGATCCGAACAGATGCAATTGAGGAGCTAGCAGTTAACTTTAATAAGTACGGCTTACATACGATAGGGCCATTTGAAGGGAAACGTATGAGAAAAGATGGCCGACTTTTAGAATGGAAAATGTTATTCGTTAAGCAAGAAGAGAACGGACCGAAATTACCTTTCTTTATACAGTGGAATGAAACGGACGAAGAAAGAAGAAACGATTTACGTAACAGTGGGACGATTACTGAACATAAAAACAAAGTGCAACAAATTGAAACGATTCATTACGCAGTAAAAAATGTTCGAGAAACAGTACGGAAATGGAAAGAAGTAATGGGACTATCTACAAGCTCAGTTGTGAAAAATGAAAAATGGAATGCTGAGTGTCAAAGTGTATCGTTTGGTGACATTCAAGTACAGTTTTGTGAACCGGTTGGAGAAGGTCTAGTGCAAGAATACATAAAGAATCATGGCGAATATCCATTTGCAGTAGAGTTTAAAGGGGGAAATAAACGAGAGCATGAAGTGTTAGGGAGTTTGTACATATATTAATAGAGGTGAACGTTGTGGAAGAAATGCTTAGAGAGATAGAGAGAATACTAGAATGGCCTCGCATGTTAAAAGCGACTGTTATTTCAAAAGGCTTTTCATTCGATGAGAAATATAAAATTGAATTAAAGAATCAAGAAACCTATTTTGTAAAAGTATGTGATGCTGTTCATTTTGAACGTAAACAAGAAGAATATACGTATATGAAACAATTAGAGTCATTACATATTCCAACACCCAAGTTAATTCATTTCATAATAATTGAGAAATTAAATAAATGTGTTCAAGTATTTGAATGGACCCGAGGTATAAATGGTGAAGAAGGTTTAACGAAGTTATCGGTGGAAGAACAGTATAAGGCAGGAAGAAAAGCGGGGGAAGTATTAAAGAGGATTCACCCAATTGAAAGAGAAAGTGCAAGTAATAAATGGGAAACATCTAGATGGAATAAATACGAAAGATACATAGAGGCACTAACAGATTACGAGGTGAATTTTCTGGATTTGAAGCCAGTATTAACCTTTGTAGAAAATCATAAAGATTTATTGGGAAATCGTCCAATAAGATTTTTACATGATGACTTCCATCCAGCAAATAGCATGATTCATAATAAGGAATTTATCGTTATCGATTTTGGTGGATATGATTTTGGTGATCCAATACACGATTTTTATAACGTAGCGATTTTTACTATAAGAATAAGTAAACCATTTGCGGTTGGACAAGTTCACGGTTATTTCGGAGGCGAACCATCGCTTCATTTTTGGAAACTGTATACATTGTACGTCGCGATGACATTCCCAGCGGATATCGTTTGGACGAATCGAAGTACACCGCATTTAGTAGATGATATGAAGGAAAGATTAAATGGAATTTTAGAAGATCATAATCATTTTTCATCTTATATTCCAAAATGGTATCAATCAAGCGAATTTAATAAATAAAGGAGTAATTTATATGGATAAAATAGCAGTAATTTCAGATATTCACGGTAATATTCAAGCATTAGAATCCGTGTTGAATGATATTAAATTAAGAGGAATCGAGCGCATTATTTGCCTTGGAGATTTAGTAGGAAAAGGACCTCATTCCAGTGAAGCAATTGAAATCATTCGTAAAGAATGTGAAGTAGTCGTAATGGGAAACTGGGATGATTTTATTACAAAGCCGACTGAATTTGAAGCATTGAAATGGCATCAAAAACAATTATCGGAAGAACAAAATGACTATTTAAGAAACTTACCATTTTCAATCGAGTTTTATATGAGTGGGAAATTCATTCGTATGTTTCACGCTTCACCGAGAAGTTTATATGAAAGAATTCAACCACACGCTTCAAGAGAAGAACGTATTAGTATGTTCGAAAATAGTGATCTGACGGAAAATATAGAAGGGGAAAGAAAACCAGATGTCGTTTGTTACGGTGACGTTCACCAAGCATTCGTTCAAAATTTCAGAGGGAAAACGTTATGTAATGCCGGTAGCGTAGGAAACCCACTTGAAATAACACAAGCTTCCTATTTAATATTTGAAGGAACTTACAATGAAAAAGAAGCAGCGAGCTTTTCTATTCAACTTGTACGAGTACCGTATGATATTGAATTAGCTATCAGACTAGCAGAAGAACTCGAAATGCCAGAAATTGAAGAATACAAACAAGAATTACGGACTGCTTTATATCGAGGGTTTAAGGGGAAGTAAGCTAATAATATATCAACGATTTTTCAAATATATCTATCATAACTTAAAATATATCAACGATTTTTTCGAGATATCAGCGATTCGAGAAAGGATATCGATTTACCGACAAATAGTGACATGAATTATTACCTATAATTATATTATGTAAACTAATTATAAAGGGAGATATCATGAACCGAAAACAACGAATCAAAGAAATTGCAGATCATATTGTAAAGCTAAACTTAACCCATCCAATAAGAGTTGGAGTAAGCGGTATTACAGCCTCAGGAAAAACAACATTTGCAAGCGAACTAGCGGAAGAAATAAAAAAACGAGGATTACCAGTAACACGCGCCAGCATTGATGATTTTCATAATCCAAGAGTGATTCGCTATGCAAAAGGAAAAGAATCTGCAAGAGGGTATTATGAAGATGCACACGATTATACAGCTTTCAAAGAAAGATTATTAATGCCTTTAGGACCTAACGGAAATTTACAGTATGAAACGATTTCTCATAACTTAATAACGGATATGCCTGTACATAATGAGCCGCTATTGGCCACGCAAAATATGATATTAATAGTAGATGGAACGTTTCTATTGAAAAAAGACGTTGCGCATTTATTTGATTACAAAATCTTTGTAGATACAAATTTTGAGATTGCGAGAAAACGTGGTGCTAAGCGGGAAACTGAAGCTTTTGGAAGTTATGAAGAAGCAGAGAAGATGTTTTTAAACAGGTATCACGCGGCTTGTAAAATGTATATAGATGAGCATAATCCGAAAGAGTGTGCGAATGTTATATTTAAGAATAGTGATTTAGGAAATCCAGAAGTTATATTTCATGAAAGAGCGTAATACATAATCAGAAATATATGTATAGCCTTTTGTTTATTGTTATAATTAAATTAATTTTATGAAGCAAATAAAAGGGGATAAGACAATAAAAAACGCAAAAAGGGGACAAGAAATATAATGAATGAAGTACTAGAACTAAAAGAAGAACTACTACAAATTAAAAATAACAATTATGCTGTACCAGAAGACGTAGATGCATATCCATATGCGCAGTGGATGCTAGATTATATCGGATCACCTGATGCTGAATTACGTGATGATTTAATTTATAGTACGCTTCACACATGGATTACAAATGATGTATTTAGACAAAAAGAGTTAAGAGGATTAATGTTACAAGCAATTAGTCCTGATTATTTATTTTATAAAATTGGTGAAAAGGGAACAGACTCTGTATTTAAACGTGCATTCTCCGGATTAATTCCACCACTTATTTTATCTGTTCATGAAAGAGAACCGTTGTTATCCGAAGAACAACTGTACAGTGTAGCAGAACAAGTGCTGGAATATGTATATTTAGAAGAAGATGTAAGAGGTTACGTAGAAGGAAAAGGCTGGGCACACTCTACTGCACACGCTGCTGATGCACTAGATGCTTTAGTGCGTACTATACAAAATCGTGAGTTTTCATATGCAATTCTTGCAGCTGTTCGTCAAAAGGTTCGATTAAGTGATTACGTATATGTACACTTTGAAGATGAGAGATTAGTAAAGCCAATTATGTCTTTACGTGACCAAAATCTTTTAACTGAAGAAGAGTGGAGCAACTGGTTACATAGTATAGCAACTGTTGAAGACATCCGACATCCGCAGCATGCTATTTTAGTACAAAATATTAGAACTTTCCTAAGAAGTTTTTATTTCAGAGCTTTAGAGACAGAGGGTAGTACAGCCTTTACAGATGATATATTGGAGACTTTGAAGGGTTTGCGTAGGTATTAAAAATTCGTTTTTCTAACAGAAAAGTACATAAAACCAACACCTCCCAACCATACTAATAAAATGTTTTGGAGGTGAGTTTAATGGACAAAAAAGACTTTGAAAAAGTATATAATGATTATTTACATCAAGGGGAAGAGCAAGCTCAATTTGAAATAGCTCAGGAAGTTACTTCAGAAGCAGAACAAATTGTTGCTGTTCGTAAAAATGATGAAGGTGATTTGATTGCTTTTAAAACAAGTAGCGGGAGAGAGTTAGATTATATGACTGCTCTTAGTGAAGCAAAATCAGGGAAGTTAGCTCATGTGGACGTATTTCATAAGTATGGTAGAGATATTATACGTAGTGAACCTGATGGAATAAAAGAAAATAACTTAGATAATTTACCTTCATTTTAAAGGGTAAACCTCAAGAAGAGAATGTTCATTACGATATTCTCTTCTTTGTTTTGCGAAGTTTTCCTTGCAAATAGACGATTCATTTTTAAAGTGCGATCATACTTTTAAAGAGCTCTCTAAATTTCTCTTTATCTTCTGCTGTAAATGGTTTCGGTCCCTTTGTACGTTTACCACTTTTTCGAACCATTGCACTTAAATATCGTGTTTGTAACAATTGTTCGATGTTATCATTCGTATACTTATAGCCTTTATGGTGTAGAACGATACAGCCTTTTGCTAAAGCGAGCGAAGCAAGACCGTAATCTTGTGTTACGATTAAATCTTCTTTTTTTGCTAACTGCATAATTCGGTAATCTGCAGCATCTGCTCCGGAATCAACATAAATTGTTTCTACACCTTTAGGCTGCTGAGCATTAGAATAATGAGAAAAGCTAGTAACTAGAGTTACAGGAATTTCTGCACTCGTAGCTTCAAAAATAATTACATCTTTTACAGGACAAGCATCTGCATCAACGTAAATTTTCATTTTTACCACTCCTATAAAGTGAAACTTTAATCAGTGGGGGGATTCACCCTCCACTGATTATTAGTTGAACCAATCGGGCATTTACGGGCAGTTAATCTCCCACCTAACTTCTTTGTTACAGCTGAATTTTGAGCTGGGAGTTTTATTGCCCGTTAATGCGGGGTAACTAGGTTCGTGTTGATAATAATGGTAGATTTTTCTTTTGTCAAACGATAGAGCTTTATGTAAAGTTATTTTTCACAAACTAAAATAGCCTCACGCAAACGAGAAATACCTTCCTCAATTTGATCAATATTCACTTTTCCATAAGATAAACGAATATAACCATCTTTCGCACCGAAAATACTACCCGGCATAAACGCGATTTCTTGTTTTAAACTTTGCATAATAAGTTGTTTTTCGTTTATCGGTTCTTTTAGTTTCCCCCATATGTATATACCGCCGGTTGGGTTTGAAAAAGAGATTTTATCGTGAAGTTGCTCGTTTAGGGCGCGAACGATAACGTCTCTTTTTTCTGCTAGTTGTTTTCGTAACGGTACGATATGCGACTGAAATGGTACAGTTTCGAAAAACTGCTGCATAAGCCACTGCGGGAATATGCTCATACCTAATTCCATTTGGTGCCTTGCGTCGGATAACCTTTCTACTACGGATTGCGGAGCGACGAGCCAGCCGACTCGTAATCCTGGCGCAATCATTTTTGATAAAGAATGTACATAAATGACTGTTCCATTTTCATCAATCGATTTTAAAGTAGGGCAAGGTTGTTTCTTTTCTAGCGTAAGTAAACTGGACGGATCATCTTCAACGATTGCAATTCGTAAATCTGCGCAAAGTGATAATAGTTTTTTTCTACGGTTTGGATGAAGCATCGTTCCCGTAGGGTTTTGGAAATTTGGATTTAAAAAGATCATTTTAATACGGTGTTTTCTATATAACTCCTGTACATCATCTGGGTTAATCCCATGTTCATCGACAGGTAATGGGAAAATACGAATACCTGCTGATTGGAATAGAGGCAGGGAATAACAGTGTGAAGGACTTTCGAAAGCAACAGCATCACCTGGATTTAATAAACATTGTACGATCAGGTGAAGTGCTTGCTGTGCGCCAGATGTAATCATAATGGATTGCTCAGTTGCTTCAACTTTTAAATATTCCCTCATATATTTTACAACCGCTTGTCTGAGCGGAAGATAGCCTTGTGGATGATCATAACTTAATGAATGTGTTAACGGTTGTTCTCGTAAAATTGTTTGTAGTTGATCGTGTGGGTAGAGATTACAACCGAGTTCTCCGTTTGCGAAATCAATAATATTTTCATTTTGTTGTACTTCTGCCCGAATATGGCGAAGTAACGGTAAGTTTGGTAAGAACGTACCGCCTTCTACGAAATTTCTCCAGTTCGGCGTTAATGTTGGAGAAACGCCCCACATATGTGTACTTACACGTGTACCTTTACCAGTCGTACTTTCTACAATTCCCATAGCACGTAGTTCGTTATAAGCAGTCGTTACTGTACTTCGGTTTACATTTAACTGTGTAGCTAATTTTCGTTCGGAAGGTAGGAAGCTTCCTGGAGGAAGTTCTCCGTATGTAATACGTTTTTCAATAAAGTCAACAACTTGCTGATAAATGGGGATTTTACTGTCGTTATCTAGCTTCCATTCCATACAAACGCCTCCGCATCTCTTATATACATTCAGTATAACAAATTGGCTGGGTAAAAAAACAGCCAATTGGACGGTGTTATATCCAGCCAATTTTACTATGCTAAATATGGAAGGGGAGATTCGGATGAAACGATGGCAAATGGAATGGCTCCTAGTATCTGTTGCATTAGTATGGGGAGCAAATTATACAATAGGAAAGTATGGCGTGGCATATATGTCATCCATTCAATTTAATAGTTTACGATTTTTAGTAGCGTCACCGGTATTATTACTTATTACTTTTATGATGGAACGCTCATTACGTATTGAAAGAAAAGATTGGTTACGATTAGTAGCAGTCGGCATCGTTGGAACGACAATGTATCAAACGATGTTTATGCTATCTGTGAAATATACTTCAGCAACGAACGCTTCATTATTAATTGCAATGTCACCTATTTTTACAGGGATATTAGCAGTATTGCACAAACAAGAACGTTTTTCGATGAAAGTACAAATTGGTTCAATCGTAGCCTTTATTGGTGCAGCATTCGTTTTATTAACAGGACATACAGGAGGAGCTACTTACGAGTATGCGTGGCTCGGAAATGTAATTGGATTAGTCGCAGCAATTGCGTGGGGATGGTATCCAATATTAGCGCAACCTCTTATTACAAAATACTCCGCAATGAGAGTCACATCATGGTCTACTTTAATTGGAATTGTACCGCTAGTTATATACTGTTTATTCAACGTAAATTCTTTAACGTGGCCAGTAGATACGCCAAGCTGGGGATCGCTTGCATATTCAATCATCTTTGCGACCATCTTCGGACTTGCAATGTGGTATGTCGGTATTAGTAAAATAGGCTCAACGAAAGTAATGGTTTATATGTATCTTGTGCCATTGTTTGCAGTGATCTTTGCGGCAGTAACCATTGGAGAGCAAATTAATTTGATGCAACTCGTTGGCGGACTTATTATTTTTATCGGCTTATATGTTGTAAAAAAAGGTGGAATGAAAAAGCCTGCTCTCAATTTGAAAAAAGTAAGTTAACAGTAAAAAGGATCTCTTTCATATAGAAGGAGATCCTTTTTGTTTTTGTAATAAAAGCGCTTGTTCAACGGCCCATTTTTGATGATCGTGTATGAGAAGCTCTATAGCATGCAATGGAGACATCCACCTTAGAACATGATCCTCCTCACAGTTTTCAGTTTGTTTCTGCACCATATTCGCAATATAAAAAAATCCATCGTTTAAATAATATATATCTTCCTTTTCTGCATAAAAATATCGAGCCGCATTACCGATATACTGATCAATTTTAATTGCCCATCCTAATTCCTCTAGTAGTTCACGGTGCAAACATTCTTCTTTTGTTTCATTACCTTCCATACCGCCACCAGGTAAAAAGTAACGGTCTCCTTTTTGGATAACAGCAATCTTTGAAGAAGATGATTGAAAAATAATCGCATAACAACTAGGCCTTAATGTATAATGAACGTTAATTTTTTTAGAGCCAAATGTGAGTTTTGAAATCATAAAACACGACCTTTCTCTATAAAATACATAAAAGGAATATTAAGGTAAACGTAGAATTGTATAAGTATAATCTTAACAGATTGGAGTGATAACAACATGATAAATCGAAAATGTTCAAGATGTAAAGAAATAACAGGTACGATGCACGGTGGTAAAAAAATTAAGGAAGAATTTCTATGTGAAGACTGTTTGCAAAAAGGAATTGAGAGCGGGGAAATCGAATTATCACAAGTGGAACAAGAAAAAACCTCGTATCTTTCTATAAAGATATTAAAAATAACGAGTGTTATTTATTTAATAGTATCAATTATAACTGCTTTTTCTGCTGGAGCATTTATACAAGATCCAGGGCTTGGTGGAATATCTTTTTCAATAACAGGTACAGTTGGTGTTATGATAATTGGATCTATATTCCAGTCTGTTCTTGTATTTTGCGGGATATGGGTATTCATCCTATTAGTAGAAACAGTCATTAAAATTTATGAAAAAATGAAGTGAGTGAGAGGGAGAAACATATGCGAGTAAGAAATATCCAAGGGGAAGATTATGTAAAGATTCATTCAGTTTTAAATGATTGGTGGGGCGGGAGAGACATGGTTGCCATGTTGCCAAAACTGTTTTTTGTTCACTTTCAAGAAACGAGTTTTATCATTGAAGAAGAGGGTGAAACGTTAGGTTTCTTATGCGGATTTTTTTCACAAACATATAAAGATGAAGCATACGTTCATTTTATCGGTGTAAATCCGAAGTATAGAAGAAGAGGAATCGCATCGACATTGTATTCTTATTTCTTTGATGTCGCTCGTGCAAATAATCGTAAAGTTGTAAAAGCAATTACGTCACCAACTAATAAAAAGTCGATACAGTTTCATCAAGAAATCGGTTTTCGAATTGAGGCTGGGGATGATGAGGTAGAGGGTGTATCGGTACATACAAATTATGATGGGAATGGCGGGAGTAGAGTTTTATTTTTGAAACATGTGTAGATAAAAGGGGAATGATTGCATGGATATGCAGCAACGGAGAATGTTAGTAGCAGGAATCGTTTTAGCAGTAGTGTTAGGGGTAGGCTATTTTTCGACAAACGTATTACAAACTTTCTCAATCGTATGTTTAGCAGTAGCGATTGTATTTGGGGTTATAGGGAGCATACAAAAGAAACGTCAAAACAAGAATTAAAAATTTGAAAATTTTATGATCCCTTAAAATTTCTCGTTTTAGGGTATTTGTTTTTCTTAGCTTAATGGCGATTGGATTGTATCACAAATTCTATTAAATTAAGTTTATATCAAAACACCATTCTTGCCCTGTTGTTGCAGACATAATGATATCTTTTTTTATTTTGTTAATTTGATAGAAGTGAGTGGGATGTCAAAAGCAATTTCTATAAAATAATTTCATCAAAAGAAGGGGATTTATATGCATTTTGAAAGAGATAGATATTTTTTGGAGATGGCATTGGAAGAAGCAGAAAAGGCATTAAAAGAAAACACATATCCAGTAGGAGCAGTTATTGTTGATGGAAATAATAATGTCATTGCAAGAGGAAGAAATAGAGTGCATCCACAAAAAGACATAACAGCTCACGCAGAGATAGACGCTATTCGCAATGCAGGGGAAGCAATGTTTGATGCAAAAATAAAAAATGAGAAGTTTACTATTTATAGCACGTTGGAACCGTGTCCAATGTGTACAGGTGGTATTTTATTCGCAAAAATACAGAGAGTAGTCTGGTTACTAAATGATGACTTAGGTTTTGGTGGATATAAAAAGATAAAAAATGCTTTAGTTTTCGAAGGGAAATTTAATAAAATCGACATAGTGGAAGAACCATTTGAAGACTTAAAAACAAGACAAAAAGAACTTATGAGACAATGGGAGCTAAATCCCAATAATATTATTAATTTGCGTAGGGCTATAAAAAAATAGTTGTTTCTTTCAATTAAATCGGGATACTGCCACATTACCATCAATTTAAAAAATATAGTGAAATTATATCGATTTAACAATAGAATATGGAAGAATCTATTACGAATAGAAAGCCGTCCTAAAAGTATTCTAGGATGGTTCTTTTTGTTGTGAGGAGATAAAGAGTATGGAGAATAAACAGAGTAGAAATGAGTATGTAAGACGCATACATAAGGTTCAAGATTATATAGAATCAAACATAGACAGTTCATTATCCATTGAAGAGCTAGCTGATATAGCAGGATTTTCGAAGTATCATTTTCATCGGATTTTTAAAGGAATAGTTGATGAGCCATTATCTCGGTATGTGAATCGCTTGAAACTAGAAAGGGCAACACATCTACTTACATATCGCGCAGACATGACGATTACAGATATTGCGTATCACTTCGGATTCACAGATTCAGCAGTTTTTTCCCGAACATTTAAAAGTCATTACGGTGTAAGTCCGTCTCAATATCGAAACGATAATAGCAAGAATTGCAAAGACGTAAGGGGAATTCCTCAATACAATGAATGTAAGAAGGTTCGAGGAAATGTTGAAATTGTAACAGCGGACGATATAAACGTCGCATACATAAGACATACAGGTACATATAAAGAGTTAGCTATAGCTTTTCCAGAAATGATAGAAAAATTATTTCGTTACGCGGCGAAGAAAAACTATCATGTATTTGAGGATACGAAAGTATTAACCATTTACCACGATCATCATGAATTTACTGAGGACTATCATTTAAGAACAAGTCTATGTGTAACAATTTCAGATGAATCCACAGTAGAAACGAACGACGTTGGAATAATGGTAATACCTTCTGGAAAATATGCAGTAGGACATTTTGAAATATTCCAAGATGAATATAAAGGAGCATGGGATTTCTTATACGGTGAATGGCTGCCAAATAGCGGATATAAACCGAGAGACTCGTATCCTTTTGAAGTATATAGAAATAATCCAAAGCAGCATCCAAAGCATAAACATATAGTTGATATATATGTACCTATCGAACCTTTTTAATCATAGGTTAAAGGGGAAAGAATAATGAAAACTGCTGAAAAGTTAGATCAGATTATAAAAGAAGAATATGAAAATATGAATGGTATGTTAGTAGTGCGGAAAGGTAATGTTATTTTTGAAAAATATTATAACGATTACGGACAAAATGATACATTTCATGTAGCGTCAGTTACAAAAACGATAATCTCTGCGCTAATTGGAATATGTATAGATAAGGGCTATATAAAAAGTGTTGATCAAAAAGTAATAGAGTTTTTCCCTGAATATAAAGTAAAGTCATCTGAAGTAACAGTGCGACACCTACTTACAATGACAGCTCCATACCCTTTTGTAGACTGGCAGGAACCGTTAGAAGAATTATGTACACAACCAGACTGGGTACAGTATACACTTCATAGAATGGGGAACGGTGGAGAGATTGGAGCTTTTAAATATTCATCTGCAGGAGCGCATGTACTATCAGCAATGATTACGAATGCAACAGGGAAAAGTGCACGTGAATTTGCGAATGAGTACTTATTTCAACCACTCGGCATGAGCGAAATTCCAAACTACAATATGAAAGCATTTGGATTCGATGACTTATTCGGAAAAGATGTGAAAGGATGGGTTCACGATCCAAACGGTATTTCGACGGGCGGCTGGGGACTAACGTTAACGGTTAGGGATATAGCTAAGTTTGGACAGCTGTATTTGAATGAAGGTATTCATAATGGAAAACAAATACTATCAAAATCATGGATAAAAGAATCAATAGCGATGAATTCAAATCAATATGGTTACTTATGGTGGTTACGAGAAGAAGAGGGTGTCTATTCGTATTGTGCAATGGGTGATGGTGGGAATATGATTTGTTGTATTCCAGAGAAGGAATTGGTGGTGGTGATGGCTTCTGAAGTTGTGCCAGAAATAAAGGATAGATGGAGATTAATCAAAGAGTATATACTTTTAAAAGAGTAATGGTGAACTTGTAGAAAAATTTAAACGCTCCCCGTAACTTTCCTCAATAAAAAATCGTTAAACATTAGGAAGGGTTATTAATCACGAATGGGGGAGAACCATGAAAATTCTAATTCTAGGCGGTACACGATTTTTAGGAAGAGCATTTGTAGATGAGGCTTTACAGAGAGGGCATGAAATTACGTTATTTAACCGAGGAACAAACAAAGAAATTTTTTCTAATGTGGAGCAGTTAACCGGTGACAGAAATAACGATGTATCAAGTTTAAAAAATCGAACGTGGGATGTTGTCATAGACACATGTGGATTTTCTCCACATCATATTAGGAATGTTGGAGAAGTGCTTAAAGATAATATTGAACACTATATATTCATCTCAAGCCTTTCCGTATATAAAGATTGGATTCCGCATGACATAAAAGAAGACTATATATTACAACCTGAACCGACGGAAGAGCAAATAAAGGCTGTAGAGAATGGTGAAATATCTCCTTATGAGCATTATGGTGCGCTGAAAGTATTATGCGAAAAAGAAGCAGAGAAGTATTGGCCGGGGCGTGTTTTACACGTAAGAGCAGGACTTCTTTCAGGAATGTTCGATTATACAGATCGACTTCCATACTGGATTCAGCGTGTAGCAAAAGGAGGTAACGTGTTAGTTCCAGGAAGAAAAAATCGTCCAGTGCAGATAGTTGATATAAAAGATGTCGCGAGATTTGGACTCAACATGGCAGAAAATAATAAAGCAGGTACATTCAATATAACAGGTCCGAATGATGAATTGACGATGGAAGAGCTGTTAAATACGTGTAAAAAAGTTACGAATAGCGATGCTGAATTTGTTTGGGTAGACGAATCGTTTATGAGTGAACACAATGTGCAGCCTTGGACAGAAATGCCTTTGTGGATTCCAGAAACTTTCCCATTAGATGGTGAGACGAAGCCGTGGAGAGGCGGGTTTTCTATTTGTATCGAAAGTGCGGTTAATGAAGGGCTTACTTTTAGAAGAATAGACGAGACAGTTACAGATGTGTATGAGTGGATGGAGAGTACGGAAGAATGGGAATTAAAAGCAGGTATTTCAGGCGAGAGGGAGAAGGAATTGTTAGAAAGATGGTATCAATAAATTTAGCGGAGTTCTTTGAGTATGCTTGATTGCACATAAGGAGGAAAAGGTGATGTGGAAAGACACCATTCACAGTATCTCATCAAATTTAAGCTTGAAAAACCCAGCTACGAAGGATGAACTTACTGATATACAAAAATGTTTACATGTGGAGTTACCGAATGATTTATATCAATTATTACAGGAAACAAACGGTATAGAAGGTGAATACGGTGACTTTATATGGTCTGCTTCAAAAATTAAAACTGAAAATATGAGTATGAGAAATATAGTTGATTTTAAGGATTTATACATGCCTTTTGACTGTTTATTATTTTTTGCTGATGGGGGAAATGGTGATTTGTTTGGCTATTCCATTTTGAATGGAAAAGTACAAAGAGATGATATATATGTATGGAACCATGAAAATGATAGTAGAACGTGGGTTGCTCTTTCTTTAAAGACTTTTATGGAGTGGTGGGAGAGTGGAAAGATGATAATTTAAATATAGTATCAAAAAAAGTGCCTTGTTACTAAAGAAACAAGGCACTTTTTCACGAATAATGAATCTACCACTCAAACGGTTCTTCTCCATACAGTTCCCATAGCTTAGGAAACATCTTTTTTAAACCTTCTTCATCGTCTTCATTCCAGTCAAATTCAAAATCTACATCGTCGAATTCTTCATTAGATAAGACATGGTAAAGTGTAAAGTAAGTATCATCTTCGTCACCAGTTTTTTCTGCATATACAGTGAAACCGAAATATAAAGAAAGTTCTTCTATTTCTGGGACGTCATACTCACTCAAATTTTCTAATACAGGAATTAATCGTTCTGGATCTTCAATACAAGCTTCGTATGTCTCTTTTCCTTGATATAATAACCATCCGCGGAAGTAATCGAAAGTATCATCTGAACAGCCACCCATAATAATATAGGCTGCTGCCCATAAACGGGAGGTATAGGAATCTTTCAAAAGACGATGCATATGCGTATCAAAAGCTACAATTTCATGTACTGTACGTTTAGCAAGGTGGGAAGTAAGCCATTCTATTTGTTCTTCTTGGTCTTCACCTTTCGTTTTTGCACGATTAAGTAGTTCCCAAAATTCTTCTTCTGTTATCGTTTTTTCTTTTATGTAATCTTCCCCAGGCAACGGGTCTGTATATCCTTTTTTACGTTTGGAAGCAACTAGTTTATTAGCTTCTTTCATACATTCTTCTTCTGTTTCAAACTCTTTCGCTTTCACACTGCCAGCTGTGCCAATTTTTCCGTAAAACACAACATAGTCTTTTTCTTTCACAACGATTTTCCAAAACTTATTTGATTTCTCAGTTTGCTGGATTAATAACGTTTCCATCCGTACCCCCATAATGTTTTCTAGTGTGCAATATGATTGTAACATATGCATATACACTTGTAATGATGAAAAATAATAGTTTAGAAAATTCAAAAATCATTGAATGGAGTGGATAAATTTAGTAACCTTATTTGTACAGTAATTACATAATTGTTTTGTAATAATTCGATATTTATATAAGGGGGCGTTACGGATGGATCTTACATTTAAAGTTGAGGAAACATGTTTTAATTACCGCGTTGGAGCAATTTGTAAACATGATAATAAAATACTCATTCTGCAAGGTGACGGTGAAGATTTTTTGTATGTACCCGGCGGTAGAGTAAAAATGCTAGAGAATAGTGAAGATGCATTAAAACGAGAGCTTGCGGAAGAGATAGGTGTTCCTATTAAAAGGAAAAGGTTAATATGGTCAGTAGAAAATTTCTTTACACTTTCTGAGCGAAAGTTTCATGAAATTAGTTTTTATTATGAAGTAGAGCTACATGAGTTACCTGCGAGTGGAGCGGATCAATATATTTTGGAAGAAGAGGGTAGAACGTATTTGTTTAGATGGGTGCCAGTAGAAGAACTGCATACATATAACTTACAGCCTGCATTTATAAAAGAGAAAGTAAAGGATGTATCAGTTCACACAGAACATATCGTATTACAAAAGTAAACGTATTCGGAGGAGAAAACGGTGAAGGGGACTAAAAAAGAGGTACATATAAATGACAAAGTAATTCGTTACACACATATCGAAAAAGGTTCTAGTACGGTTTGTTTTATGTTTTCAGGTTCAGGATACAATTATGATAAGCCGTTATTTTATTACGCAACGATGTTAATGCTTGAACATAAAATAGATGTTGTACATATTCATTATTCTTATGATGGACAATTAATGAATAAACCAATGGAAGAAGTAACGAAAGTAATGATGGATGATATTAATCCTGTAATAAATGAAGTATTAAAAGATGAGCAATACAACGAGACTATGTTTTTAGGGAAGTCACTCGGAACAATTCCGATTGCAAATGATTTAATGAAGAGAGAAGAATTCGCGCAGTCAAAAATGATACTACTTACACCTTTACTGACGTTTGATACAATTTTTGATTTTATCTTACATAGTCGACACGAAGGGTTTTTAGTTATTGGGGATAAAGATCACCAATACAATGCAGATCAAATTGATCAGTTATATAAAACGAATTTACAGATTGAAGTTGTCAAAAATGCAAATCATTCTGTAAATGTTGGGGGATATGAAACGGAAAATTCAATTGAGGCTATAGCGAAAATAATAGGAAAACTTAAAGAAGTTGTTAGGACAAACTAACCTATTAATACATGCAAAAGAGGTGCGAATTGCACCTCTTTTACTTTAATAAGCCTTCAAAACATGAAGTAAATAATCCTTACGATTCAGCGGATTATAATCAACACGTTTTCGAGTAGGGAAGGGAGCCATAAGTTTTGTGAAACCAGCTGGCTTCGTTGTAAATATGCCTTCTCCTTCTGTAAATGAATGTAGTATTCGTTTGAAACTCTCTGTTTTCGCAACAGGTAATGATCCTGTTAACTGATAAGAATTGTTATTGAATATAGGCTCTGCAAAAGTTGCTGGAACGGCAGCGAGCTTATACATTGCGGTACTAATTGCTTGCTCCGGTACAGTTAATTCAAACGCATTAACTGGTTCATATACATATGTTGCAGCTTGTTTTAAAGCATCCATTAAAACGAGCGGTGTTAAGTTTCTAAAGTCACTCGCTGTTGTAACAGGACTAGCATAACCAGTATGTGTTAACGTGACGATAATATCTGTAACTTCCCACCCATATAATCCTTGTTTTAACGTTTGAAATACCGTATCTTCAATCGCTTTATGAAATGCTAAAGGTAGTGAGCCGAGCTCAACACCTAATTTATATGGTATACCGCAATTAAGTTCACCACGTTCAACTTTGAATCCGATTGTTGCGTAAAATGGATTCTCTTTTTCACCCATTACTTCAACAGAATTGCCTACGCCAATTGGTTTCTCGATACATACAACTCGCGTATTTGAAAAATTAACCTGCAAATTATATTTCTCATAAAGTGTTGTTTCAATTACTTCTTTTTGTACCTCACCGAAAAGGCGAATATATAGTTCATTATGAACATCGTCTTTCCAAACTTTAATGAGCGGATCTTCTTCACAGAGTTCCATAAGAACAGCGTATAAATTATGAATTTGCTCTTTAGGTACCGCATCAATGGCAGCTTCCATTTGTGGTTCGGCAAAGTGAATATCTTTTATATAATCCGTACGTTCACCGATAATATCACCAATTTTAATATCATTCAGCCCCCACACTTTACAAAACTCACCGCTAGGAACGGTAGAAGTTTGAACGGTATCTCCATTATGAAATAGGCACATTTTTTTTATCTTTTCTTTATGGAATAGAGACTTACTGCGCTGTATATTAACATATTTTCTAACATGTAAGCTACCTGAAAAAACTCTTATATAAGCAACCTTTTCTCCAGAAGGTTCACGTTCAATTTTAAAAACAACACCGGATAATGGTTCCTCTTGTGCCGATGTAAGAGTTGGAATGAGAGCCGGAAGTTTTTCAAGAAGTTCTGTTACGCTCATACCAGTCATTGCTGAACCGAAAAAGATTGGATACACATTCGCTTGCTGTATTTGCTGTTCTAGTTTTTCTCTTAATAGTGCGTCCGGTATTATTTCGTTATTTACATATGATTCAAGTAACGATTCATTAAATGGTGCTAACAGTTCCATACAATCGTCATATGATTTGTATTCAATGATCCGGGCTTCTTTCGTTCCTTCGTTTAGAACAGAGTAGAAGGGGAATGCTTCATTTGAAAGAACCTCTTTTATTTGTTTCATAACTTTTTCAGTGTTTGCGCCACTACGATCAATTTTATTAACGAATAAAATAGTCGGTATGTTTAGTTTCTGTAATGTTCGCATTAAAATTTTTGTTTGTGCTTGCACACCTTCAACGGCAGAGATAACTAAAATCGCACCGTCTAGAACGCGGAATGATCGCTCCACTTCAGCGATAAAATCAGCGTGTCCAGGTGTATCAATGACATTTACTTTTACAGCATCAATAAAGAAAGAAACGACAGATGCTTTAATCGTAATTCCGCGTTGTCTTTCTAATTCCATTGAGTCAGTTTGTGTATTACCACTATCTACTCGGCCAATTTCTTTAATCACATTCGTTTCATAAAGAATACGCTCAGTCAAACTCGTCTTGCCAGCGTCTACGTGCGCGACAATCCCTATATTTATTGTTGTCATTTGTGAATATCCTCATTTCATTTTCCATTTTCAATTCCTCATTTCTATTTGTATATTGCCGCATTATCAATCACTCTCCAGTTCTTTAAATTAGTATTATTATAGTGCAATTAACATTATTTGTAACGCTACAAAGCGCCTTAATTTGAAAAAAATAAAATGAAAACAAAATGCTTGCATTCTAAATCGATATAGATTATATTAATTGACATATCAACTATTGATACATCAAATGTTTTTATTTTGATTGTAAAGGAGGGTTAATTTGACAAGTTCATGCTCAAAAGAAGCGATTATTTTATATAAATTACACTTTCTAAATAAAGAAGTAAGTTCGAAATTTGAAGGGTGTACGGGTATGAGCCAGTCTCGATTAGAGCTTATACTTCGGTTATATGAAGTAGGTGAAATTAGTCAAAAAGCACTTCAACAAGAAGTGAATATTGATAATGCTGCGATAACAAGGCATTTAAAGCAGCTTGAGGCCAATGAAATGATTGTAAGACGTAAAAATCCAGATGATAACAGAATTACGTTAGTTTCTCTTACTGAAGAGGGACGAAATAAAATTCAAGCATTTCAAGAGGAAAAAGAACGTTTTGCAGCATCTGCATTTAAAGGATTAAGTGAGGAAGAACGCGATAATCTTTTAAATATGTTAAATCACATTCAAGAAAATATAAAAGAATTATAAAAAAGGGAGAATACAACTATGACTAACTCAGTAAAAACAAATGATTTTAACGAAATTTTAACAGGACGTCGTTCAATTCGTAAGTACGACCCTTCAGTGAAAATTAGCAAAGAAGAAATGACAGAAATTCTTACAGAAGCAACACTTGCACCATCTTCAGTAAACATGCAACCATGGAGATTTTTAGTAATTGAAAGTGACGAAGCGAAAGCAACACTTGCGCCACTTGCGAAATTCAACCAATCACAAGTAGAAACATCTTCAGCGATGATCGCTTTATTTGGTGATTTAAATAACTTTGATAACGCAGAAGAAATTTACGGTACAGCAGTAGAGCGCGGTTTAATGCCAGCAGAAGTAAAAGAAGATCAAATGAAAAAACTTTCAGCTTACTTCTCAATGGTTACACCAGAAGTCATGAAAGATACAGTGCTAATTGACGGTGGTCTTGTAGCAATGCAATTTATGCTAGCAGCTCGTGCTCACGGTTACGATACTTGTCCAATTGGTGGATTTGAAAAAGACCAAATCGCAGAAGCATTTGGACTAGATAAAGAACGTTACGTACCAGTAATGTTAATTTCAATCGGAAAAGCTGCTGATAGTGGTTACCAATCAGTACGTCTTCCAATTGACAAAGTTGCTGAGTGGAAGTAATCTAATTAGGTCATAGAAATATATGGAATATGAAAGGGGAAACACCATGATTATTATTCACGCAATATTTCAAGTAGACCCAGCAAAACAACAATCATTTTTAGAAGAAATTCAGCCACTCATTCACGGTTCAAGAGAAGAAAGTGGAAATGTATCTTATGATTTATATAAAGATACAGAAAAAGAAAGTGTTTATACGATGGTAGAAGTATGGAAAGATGAAGCAGCAGTTGCGAGCCATAATACGAGTGAACACTTCACATCTTTCGTTAGTAAAGCAGCACAATTTTTAACTGCTCCGCTTAATATAAAAGCTTATAATGGAGAATTAGTAAAATAATAAGGTAGAAAAAGATGACTTTAGCATATGGCTGAAGTCATCTTTTTTGTATAAGTAGAATCCATTTTGGACTCAGTTATGTTGATAGATAAGCGTTGCTCGCATCCTCAGTAAGAGTGCTGAATTGTATGTTAAATTCGAACATTCGGTTTATTGGGATATTTTTCCGTGGTATAATTTTCTTGTAAATAAAAGGTAGAGGGGAGTAAGTAATGGGAGAATTTCAAAGTAATTTGCATACGGCAACGCAACTTGCAACGAAAATGAGAAATGCTTCAGATAGAATGCAAAGTGCTACTAGTCGCTCTATAAATAAGGCAACGCGTACGACACTATCTGTGAACTTCCAAGCACAAGAGGCAAATCAACAAAATTTACAGATCACGAAACAATTTTGTACTGCTTTTCAACAAACAATTGATAATATCCATTCCGTAGCAAATGAATTTGAGAAAATGGATACAGGACTTCAAAAGACTTTTCAATAATGTAACAACCTACGTAAAGGGGAAAAGGTAGGGAGAAAAGATGAGTCAAGAAATTGAAACGAGAATCAGTCAATGTAATCAAAAATTACGAATTATATTTGAAGAACAAAATGAAAACCGAATTGCGCTGCAAAATCAAGAACGAGCTGAGGTTAGTTTTCATGAATGGAAAAATAGAAGTAATCGTTTATTTAACCGAATACTAGAAACTTGGCACGGCGACAAAGAAGTGTTTCACCTTTTTACGAATATGCGGCAAGAAATCGGACAGTATGAAAGAAAACTTACATTCGAATTAGAAAATGAAAAAGAGACGTTGCTTAAAGAAAAACGGCATCTCAGTGAGAAAGAAAACGACCTTTCCTATGAACAGCAGCAACTACAAAGGGAGGCCAATACATGAGTTTAAACATGTATTTGGGAGAAGTACAAAGTCAAACTCAAAGTATGAACGCTATATGTAATGCTACGATTCAAAGTATGGAACAAGCCATTCAATCTATTGATGCCTTTGCGATAGACACAGTATTACAAGGACAAACATACAGTAGTGCAAAAGCCTACCTTGTCCAAACATTTCGGCCATTAGCGCAAGGAATCATATGCTTATGTGAAGAATTAATTCGCCAAAACGAAGCATTTCCAAACGAGTTCCAAGCGAAAGTTGCTTCGACAGATGTGATCGAACAAGAAATAAGAGAACAAATACGGGGAATTAATCAATCGATTACAAGTATAGAAGCAATAGAAGTACTTACACCGATGCCCGGAGTAAGTGCGATTGTAACGGTATTAGGTGCAATGAGAAAAAAACTGGAAGAAAAACTAGAGCGTTTACAAGAATTCGAACATTCATCCAGCAACAACTACAGCACCGCCCTCCAATTAGCGGCTAGCATCACAGCCGGACTCGCTGAAGTGCAAAGCGGGAAAGGATTTAGTCCTGTGAGTGGGACGTTTAGTACACAAGGGTTGAATATGGATTGGGTGAGTTCGATTCAGGGGATTATAGAAGAAACAGCTCGAAAAAACGAGATGAAAGAAATTACTTTGCACAAACAAGAAATGAACTTACAAGAACAGGAAGACAATAGATCATGGCATGAAAAAACAGCCATTTATGCGCAAACATTTTTGCATGGAGTTATCGAATTTTTTCAAGGTGCTGGTGATGCAGCACTAGAAAACTTTTTTGGACTACAACCACATGAGAATGATAAATTAGAAAGTAAGACAACTTACCAAGCTGGAAGGTTGGCTGGAAATGTTATATCAATAGCCGGGTCCATTGTAGAAATGTTTGAAGCTATTTCGCTCATAGGCGGATCTAATTTCTTAACGATCGTCGCAGAAGTAGGAACTGGCGGATTAGCGTCACCAATTGTTATTCCATTAGATATAGCAGCAACAGCTACTGGGGCAAGTCTTTTTGTACATGGTGGATTTGTATGGGATAAATCGATTCAAAATGCTAAGGATACTCTTCAAAGAATCGAGTCTTCTGGTGGAGGTAAGGGTACTGGTGATGGTGGCCAGGGAGCCAGTGTAGCAGGGAACATTGGAAAAAATGATAAACTAGCAAGTCAAGGACATGTTGATGCTGGCGTTTCAGGGGCTCCAAAAGTTGATGCAGGAAAACAAGGTAAACATGTTCCTGGTCATGGGAATAATGTCTCAACCAAATCGCAGTGGGGAGCAGGGAAGAATGGAGTAGTAGAGACACAAGAAGCATGGGTGAAAGGAACACCAGTAAAGCCAGATGGAAGTGTTAGAGTACATGATTTTGGAAAACCAATAGGTCCAAATGGAGAAACGAGGGTAAAGGTTCATATGGATGGTAAAGGAAATATACATGGATACCCTGTACAATAAAGGAGAATAATTATGAGTGATGAGATACTAAAAGTTGTAAATAAATTATATAAACAAGGTGATTTCCAATATGTTTTGGGGAAATTTGTTGATAAACATTTCTGGGATGGAGAAATTAATAAAATATCAAATATAAACGTTGATAATATTACTGATTTTAGTTATTCATCATGTTTTTCTTACATTCTTCTACCACTAGATGTGAAATTTCGTTTTGGTAGTGTAGAATTCAGTGAGTATGTTCGGAAGCAATCAGAAATTAATTGTGTAATGCTAATGATTTCGGCAATCGCGCCATATGCAGTGGTTAAATATTTAAGATATAGATACACTAATGGTACAATCGAGCTAGTTGAAGAGTCCTCGCCATACAATGATGAATCTAAGAAAATAGGAAGTAGTATTTTAAAATTATTAGATAGTAACGGAATAAAGAATCTTGATAAAGAAACGTTAAGTATTGAAGTGGAGGATGTTTCGTTAGAGTTAAAGGAAACAGGTGTTACTATATATAATTGTTTATTTGAAGATGAGTATTAAAAAGAAGCATTAATGATTGTCCAGAAACCAAAGAAGGGATACAAATAATAGAGGTAGATTAGTAGTTGTTAAGAAGTGATTACAGTTCGAAAATATAGCTGGTTATTTGAAAAGCCATTTAAAAGTCTGATTAATGTTATTTTGTGTAATGATAATACAAAATCTTGTGAATTCATGAAAAAATACTTGTTAGGGCAATGGTATGTTGGGCATAATAATATGGTATGGTATGGTATGAATGCCATAAACATTAAGAAAAATTATATTTTGGTTATTGGAGTTTTGAAAGTGGAGCAATTATGAAAATTTTAGGATTAGATGATAGTATATTAAAAGATATTTCTTATTATCCTTATGACATGGTTCATTTTAAAAATGAATAAATTCTCTATGCGAAAAAATAATATTAGTACAAAGAGATAATTATTGTTAAAATAATCAAAAAATATTTAATTACGCTTGTAACAGAAATATGTACTTATAGCACTTGATTGTCGACTAAAGGCAACAAGTGCTTTTTATTTAGGGTATGGTTCAAGTTGATAAAGTAGCAGAGAGCATTATGTTGCTAGAAACTTAAATGAACATCAATTAAAAGTTGTAGAAGCCAAGAAAAATATTATGAAAAAAAGAAAAAAAGGGAATTATGGTGAAATAAAATCTAGTGACAATTTATTGAATAATCAAAGTTTAAAAGAAGCTGGATTTGATTTAAAGCCAGTCGGAAAAAGTGCACCATCAGGCATAAATGATAAAATAGTAAAAGGAATTGATGGATTATACGAAAATGCAAATGCAGAATCAAAGATCAAATACGTTATAGATGAAGCTAAGTTTGGTAGTTCACAATTGGGGAAAACTAAAGATGGACGACAAATGTCAAATGATTGGTTGAAAGGTTCTGAAACTGGAAAAAGTAGAATATTAAAAGCTGTTGAGGGAGATTAAGTATTAGCTGAACAGATTACGAAAGCCTTGCAAAGAGGTAAAGTTGAAAGAGTATTATCAAAAGTTGATAGTAGTGGAAAGGTTAAAACATTTAAGATAGATGCAAAGGGTAACATCGTTGGAGAGTGGCCATAATCTAGAAGCGGGGAGGAATTAAAAAGAATGAGAGATCATTTATGTATAGAAGAAAAATGTAAAAGGGGAATAGAATATCATAAAGAGTTTATCGAAGAAAATAGAGAAGAGATTAAAAGTTTAGAAGAAGATGAAAAAAATGGTATTCAAAGATATCCTAATGATAACAAAAGTATTATATTAGAAAATTATTTGTCGAATTTTATACATGAGATGAACGATATTAGGGCAATGTATTCTTTAGGAGAAGACATTAGTAAAATGGAAGTATATTTTTATAATGCGATAGATGATTTAGAGCATACAGGGACTAGCAAAGTGGGTTATATATATATGCTTTGGATAATTTCTTTAGGAATTTTGTTAGAGACGGGTAAAAAGAATATAGAAAGATTAAAAAAGATAGTTGATAAAAAAAATGTGAACGATGCAGTAATCGATTTCCTCTTATGCGCTAGTGATATTGGATACACAAAAATGACGAATGTTTATTTTAAAGAAAATCCATATGCAAAAACGAGAGAGATTATAGAACTTGCACAAGCAGATAAAAAAGAAGCATCTAAAAGATTACAAACGTACATGGAGAAAGAATGGTTTAAAGGCCATTATGATTATGAATGGAAAAATGCGCATAAAGAACCTGGATATGTAGGATGTTGGAGTTTTGAAACAGCGGCGCTTGCGAAAATTTTGGAACTTGATGATACATGTTTAAAAGATAATAATCACTATCCTTATGATTTGGCACATTACAAAAATGAAATGAAATTCAAGCATATAGACCTAAGTGAATATCACTATGAAGATGAGACAGAAGAAATCGAGGATATAGTAGAAGGAATTGAACATAATCCTGCATTGGAAAATATTATTCCGCCAAAATGGCATTCATTGGTCAATGAATTAATACATGACTATGAGAATATGGATGATAGTAGTTTTTATGAAAAATACAAAAAAACGATAGGAATAGGTCAAGTGTGGTTCTTACCACAAGAGTATGAAGAAGAAAATGAACAAAAAAATCTATTAGGAAGTTTAATTGTGTTTGCCCTGACGGTAAGAGATTATATATTACAACTGGACTATAAAGAAGATTTAGAAGACTACATTGATAATCTTAAAAATTTCTGGAATGTTTCAGAAACAAAGTTAATTCAATTTATTTTAGAGAATGATCAAAATTATTATGCATGGGTACCAAAAGAAGCAAACATCCCAAATATGTATGAAGTGAAGATTGAGAGTGTCGATGTAGAGGAAGTTCTATAATAAGCAAATTAAAACATTGTGTATCATGAGTAATGTTGAAAAAACTAATTTATACGGAATTTAATGAATTAAGAGGTTAAAAATAGTGGTAGTTTGGAGAATCCAACTGCCACTATTTTTGTGTTTACGAATGGTTCTGTAAAGTAAGTAGTGTGTTTAATGAATTCAATCATTCATCCGTCCAGCAACAATTACAGCACCGCCCTCCAATTAGCGGCTAGCATCACAGCCGGACTCGCTGAAGTGCAAAGCGGGAAAGGATTTAGTCCTGTGAGTGGGACGTTTAGTACACAAGGGTTGAATATGGATTGGGTGAGTTCGATTCAGGGGATTATAGAAGAAACAGCTCGAAAAAACGAGATGAAAGAAATTACTTTGCACAAACAAGAAATGAACTTACAAGAACAGGAAGACAATAGATCATGGCATGAAAAAACAGCCATTTATGCGCAAACATTTTTGCATGGAGTTATCGAATTTTTTCAAGGTGCTGGTGATGCAGCACTAGAAAACTTTTTTGGACTACAACCACATGAGAATGATAAATTAGAAAGTAAGACAACTTACCAAGCTGGAAGGTTGGCTGGAAATGTTATATCAATAGCCGGGTCCATTGTAGAAATGTTTGAAGCTATTTCGCTCATAGGCGGATCTAATTTCTTAACGATCGTCGCAGAAGTAGGAACTGGCGGATTAGCGTCACCAATTGTTATTCCATTAGATATAGCAGCAACAGCTATTGGGGCAAGTCTTTTTGTACATGGTGGATTTGTTTGGAATAAATCGATTCAAAATACTAAGGATACTATTCAAAAAATCCAGTCTTCTGGTGGGGGTAAGGGTGCGAGTAATCGAATACCTTCTTATGGAAAAGATTCTGTACCTAAAGGTCCATACCGTGAAGTAAATGGTTATCCAATAAAAGTGAAAGCAGGAGCTCAAGAGAAGCATATTCCTGATACACCGAACTATAAACAAGAATTAGCAAATGGAAAAAATAAGAGCATTTTCTATGGCGATAATAAAATAGCACAAGAATTGCTTGATAAGTTTGCAGGAAAAGGTGAACTATTAAAAAACGGTAGAGAAAGAGTAGACTTTGGTGAGCCAATAGGAAAATATTATGACCGCAATACTGGTGAATACCATGAGACTACTAAAGGGTTGATTCATTATGGTCTTGATGGCGCTCATATAGTACCATCCAGACCATAAAAATCATAAGAAAAGAGGATGCGAATGGGGTACGATTCTTTAATTGGAACATTAATAAATTATGAACATAGTGACATGATACTAGAATGGAAAAGTGGATTGAGGATTATTGGAGAACTAGATACAGTTTTTGAAACAGACAATGGACTAGATGAGGATGATATAAATTATACAGAATATGATGCAGCTGTATTTAGAGTAAATAATATTTTATCTCGACCTAATACAAACGAAGGTACTGTATATAATTGGTTAAAACAAGAAAAAAGTTCATTGGTTGAAATTTCTCTCTATGATGATCCGCCAAGTGCAGTGTTTTTAACTGACGGAAAAAGAGTATGGGAAAGAGAAATGTGTAAATAATAGGTGGCATTTAAACTGTTACCTTATTAGTCAAATTAGATTTAGTTAATTTTGATATATGGTTTTTAATGGAATCAGAACAGGCTACTAACATATACTCTGGTATGAAGAAAAGATATCCTAATCGTAAGCTGATTCCTTTTGCTAAAAGATTTGATAATGATGATACTGCATGTTTTGAAATCGACAAAGGAAGTAAAGTTCAATTTATTCATGATTTTACTTGTGAAGGTTTTGAACGAAGAAAAGAATTTGATGACTTTTGGGATTGGGTTGAATGTGCTATGAAAGAAATGATAGATTACAATCGAAGTGAAAAAAACAATAATCAAAATCATTTAAAAATTTAATTGAATAAGTATCTTATGCTTTACGTCATGCTCCGTGGGAATACGAATTGGAGTTAGATGAGAATGGCTGGGTGTCTGTTGAGCAACTTTTACACGCACTTCACCAATCCATTGAATGGAGAGATGTGAAGATAGAAGATTTAAAAATAATGATTGAGAAATCTGAGAAAAAAGGCATGAGCTAAAAGAAAATAAAATTCGTGCGTTGTATGAACATTCTATTCCCATGAAAATAGTAAAGGAAGAAGGCGTTCCACCTAAATTTCTTTATCATGGTACATCTCCTCGCTTTTTAAATTCTATTGAATTAAATGGGCTATCACCTATGTATAGACAATATGTCCATCTTTCTGAAGATATTGTAACTGCTGAATTAGTGGGGAAAAGAAAAGATAAGCATCCTATTATTTTAGAAGTTAATACTGAAAAAGCTAGAGAAGAAGGCGTTAAATTTTATTTAGGAAATGAAAAAGCTTGGTTAGCAGATGAGATTCCTAGTGAGTTTATCGCAATTAATAAGAATTAATTGAATCTATTCTACTAGATTATGACGGCAGGAAAAAATTTTTCTTTAGGATATATATTTGAATGAACCATGTTATCTGTCTTAAAATAAACAAATAAAAGGCGAGTTACTTATGGAAAATAATCAACAAAAGAGACTTCACATTTGAGGTCTCTTTTGTTGATTTAAATTGAAAATTATTATTTAAGCGAATGCACTTTCGTACCTCGCATTTCACAGGCACATAGGCTTCAATTGATGTTATATAGTATGTTTTTCAATGTAAAGAAACATTAGAAAAAGCTGGACAATATTATTAAATAGCCGGGTCCATTGTAGAAATGTTTGAAGCTATTTCGCTCATAGGCGGATCTAATTTCTTAACTATCGTTGCAGAAGTAGGAACTGGCGGATTAGCATCACCAATTGTTATTCCATTAGATATAGCAGCAACAGCTACTGGGGCAAGTCTTTTTGTACATGGTGGATTTGTTTGGGATAAATCGATTCAAAATACTAAGGATACTATTCAAAAAATCCAGTCTTCTGGTGGAGGTGCGGCTAACGGTAAACCTAGCAGTAACAAAAATACAACTGTAGATAATTTTGATGCAAAAACAGCTACAAATAAGCAAAAAGGTAATTATGGTGAAATAAAATCTAGTGACAATTTATTGAATAATCAAAGTTTAAAAGAAGCTGGATTTGATTTAAAGCCAGTCGGAAAAAGTGCACCATCAGGCATAAATGATAAAATAGTAAAAGGAATTGATGGATTATACGAAAATGCAAATGCAGAATCAAAGATCAAATATGTTATTGATGAAGCAAAGTTTGGTAGTTCACAATTGGGGAAAACTAAAGATGGACGACAAATGTCAAATATGGATAGATGGTTCTAGACGTTTGGAATCAACTGTTGGAGAAGAAATGGCAGATAAAATTCGAGAAGAAATGCTTTTGAATCCTGAAAATGTACAAAATATACTAATTAATGTTGACAAGGATGGTAATGTGGTTAAAAACATTTTGGATTCTTCTGGGAAGAAAATAATTGAGTAAGGAGAATGAAATGAGAGATATTTTAAAAAATGAAGATTATTTCGAGGATTATTTAAATAGACAGAATAATAGAATAGAAAAATATAAAGAATTAGCAATAAAAGTAAAAAATGAAAGATCAAATGATTTAGGTAGTATTAAAAGAGCTTATGGATATATTGAATCAATTTGTATTGATAAATTTAATTGTTTATATTCAATGGGAAGACCTATGGAAGTACTAAGAGATTTTTACCCCGAAATAATTGAGGCGATGAAAAAGGGGTGGAGTGGCAAATATAGATATGTAGATTTATTGTGGGTTCTTTCTATTGGGATAATGCTTGATGTTTCAAAAGATTATATAATTGAATTAGAAAAGTTGGTAGAAAAAGAGAAATTGAATGATTATTTGATTGATTTTTTATTTAGTTATAAAGATGAAAATTGGGAAGGGAATACCACAGAATTTATCTTTGTAGACCCATATAAATCAATTTATCATGTGATCAATGCAAAGAATAAAGAAGAATCAGTAAAGGAATTGAAAGAATATTTAGAGGGGAAATGGTATAAGGGGCATAGTGATACAGGCTGGTATGACTCACATGAAAATAAAAATGATATCTACAATGGTTATTGGAGTTACGAAAGCGGAGCAATCGTAAAGATTTTAAAATTAGATGATTCAAGTTTAAAAAATACTTTATACTACCCTTATGATATGGTGCATTATCAAGGAAAATAAATGTAAGAATCCACAGTGTTCAACTTTTTACACTGTGGATTTTTTAGTTTGTGTTAAAGTATCTATAAGGGTAATGTTGGTAAGGGATCTAGTGAGCTAGAAGTAAGATTGATGCAGAACTAATTAGGAATTATCACTGTTTTTTTTATCTAAATAATCATAATATCTATAGGAGGAATCAAATAGAATGAGAGATTATTTAATTATAGAAGAAAAATGTAGAGAAGGAATTGAATATAATAAAGAGTTTATTCAAGAAAATAAAGAGGATATTAAAAGTTTAGAAGAAGGTGAGAAAAAGGGAATTCAAAGATATTCTAAGGATAATAATAGTATTATAGAAGGAACCTACTTATCAAGCTTTAATTATGAGTTAGAGGATATTATTGCAAAATATTCCCTAGGAGAAGCTATCCATACAATAGAAGGAGATTTTGACAACGCTCTTATTGATTTGAGGCATATAGGGGAAAATGAAGTTGGATATTTAAATCTAATTTGGATGATATCTCTAGGGATTTTATTAGAGACGGAGAAAAAGAATCTTGTAAGTTTAGCTAAGCTAGTTGAGAAAGAAAATATGAACGATGCAGTAATCGATTTCCTCTTATGCGCTAGTGATATTGGATACACAAAAATGACGAATGTTTATTTTAAAGAAAATCCATATGCAAAAACGAGAGAGATTATAGAACTTGCACAAGCAGATAAAAAAGAAGCATCTAAAAGATTACAAACGTACATGGAGAAAGAATGGTTTAAAGGCCATTATGATTATGAATGGAAAAATGCGCATAAAGAACCTGGATATGTAGGGTATTGGAGCTTTGAGACAGCTGCAATAGTAAAGATACTCGGACTTGATGATACAAGTTTAAAAGATAATAATCATTATCCATATGATTTGGCACATTATAAAAATGAAATGAAATTCAAGCATATAGACCTAAGTGAATATCACTATGAAGATGAGACAGAAGAAATCGAGGATATAGTAGAAGGAATTGAACATAATCCTGCATTGGAAAATATTATTCCGCCAAAATGGCATTCATTGGTCAATGAATTAATACATGACTATGAGAATATGGATGATAGTAGTTTTTATGAAAAATACAAAAAAACGATAGGAATAGGTCAAGTGTGGTTCTTACCACAAGAGTATGAAGAAGAAAATGAACAAAAAAATCTATTAGGAAGTTTAATTGTGTTTGCCCTGACGGTAAGAGATTATATATTACAACTGGACTATAAAGAAGATTTAGAAGACTACATTGATAATCTTAAAAATTTCTGGAATGTTTCAGAAACAAAGTTAGTTCAATTTATATTAGAAAATGATCAAAATTATTATGCATGGGTACCAAAAGAAGCAAGTATCCCAAATATGTATGAAGTAAAGATAGAGAGTGTCGATGTAGAGGAAGTTCTATAACGAACAAATCGAAATGTTTTTTATTATATGTAATATTAGAATGCATTTTACTAGTTAATTGAAAACAATGCATGCGTGGCAGAAAAAAGGATGTATCGTTACTAAAAATTAGAGGGAAAGAAGGGTGTTGGATTGAGTTAAGCACCTCATTGTCAATATACGACAATAGGTGCTTTTTTGCGTGCAATGAAGAAAAAATAAAAGATTCATTTTCACTCTATTTCATCTTTGAAATACATGTTATAATTTGGAAAAAATATATTCTTAATTTTTAGATAATTGAAAGGTGGTAGATTACTATATGAGTACATTAAAGAAAATTACTAACAATATTTCGAAAGTTATTATAGGAAAAAACGAATCGATAGAACTAGCAGCCATTGCTCTAATAGCAAGGGGGCATATTTTATTAGAAGATGTACCTGGAACAGGAAAAACAACGTTAGCGAAAAGCTTGGCTAAAAGTGTGGACGCTAAATTTCAAAGAATACAATTTACAGCGGATACTTTGCCGGGAGATGTTATTGGTCTTGAATATTTTGATGTGAAGGAATCCGAATTTAAAACGAGGTTGGGTCCTATTTTTGCAAATATAGTAGTAGACGAAATAAATCGTGCTGTACCGAGAACGCAATCTTCGTTACTGGAAGTGATGGAAGAACGTACTGTTACGATTGCGAAACAGACACATTCATTACCAGAACCCTTTTTAGTAATTGCAACGCAAAATCCTCTTGAATCCGCCGGTACATTTCCTTTACCTGATGCTCAGTTAGATCGATTTTTACTTACTATACGCCAAGGCTATCCTACAAGAGAAGCAGAAAAGGAGATGATGAATCGTTTCCAAACAAATGATCCGTTAGAAACGTTACATTCCATTATTTCAACTGAAGAAATTATTACAGTGCAAAAGCGTGCAAGAGAAGTGTTAGTAGGGAATGATGTGCAAGATTATCTCCTTGAAATTATTGAAGCAACTCGTAACCATGAGTTAATTGAAATTGGTGTAAGCCCTCGGGGAACGTTGGCATTTATGAGAGCAATTCAAGCACGGGCAATATTAAATGAAAGAGATTACTGTACGCCAGATGATATTAAGACGCTCGCTGCATCCGTTTGTGCTCATCGTTTAACGTTAACGATTGAGGGAGAGATGAAAACGACGAAAGAACAAATTATGAAAGAAATTCTTCATACGATTAGTGTGCCAGTGGAGAATGTACGATGAATCAACAGCTTGTGTATACACCTTTAGCGGAGCCTTTCGTAATGGGGGTTATGTCAGTTGTAGCCGTTATTTTAAGTGTATTTTCAAGCAATCTACTGTTTTTATCTCTCGTATTTTTATATGTAATTTTAATAGGTGCTATGCATGTATATATACGTAAAGTATCTCGTGTTGAATGGGAATACAGTCAAGGGAGTTCGAATGTTTTTATAGGTGAAACGAATATGTGCAAAATGAAAATTTCAAACAAGTCGATATTTCCTATTCTTAATATCGTATTTCGATTTAAATGTGAAAATAAGCTAACTTGGAATCATGATGAAATAAACAAAAATTATAGTACAGGTTCAAATTATTATATGAATTTTAATTTAAAAGGAAGGGAGTCAGTTTCATTTGATTTGCAAGCTGTAGCGTTAAAAAGAGGCATCGCGAAATGGGAAGAAGTTGAAATTGTCATTACGGATCCCTTTGGATTCATAACGAACCATATAACGTATAAACAAGTTGGAACGCCGTCTTATTTAGTTTTACCAGCTGTTCCGAAAATGCAAGTTCCTGAATTGCAAGAATGGTCACGAGGGTTTCGAAAAGCGATGTCATCCCCCTTATATGATGAAACGAAAGTAATGGGAGTGAAGTCGTATGAAAATGAAGATTTTCGTTCTATCCACTGGAGTGCAACAGCGAAAACAGGGACGATAACCGCGAAAAAGTACGAGCGAACACAATCAGATAAATATGCGATATATCTCAACTTGCAAAATAAAAGCGGTATTTCTTTGCGAAATGATACAGAGGAACTCATTGAATTAACGGCAGGCATATGTAAACAACTGCTTATGCAAAACTGTTCATTTGAAGTATGGATCAATAGCGTAAAAGATAACGGTTTGCTACATATAAAGAACGGTCATAACCGAAAACATTTGCAAAATGTATTAAAAGTACTTGCCTCAATATCGGACCAAGATACTCCTGTATCGTCTACTTATTTTTACACAGCAGGCTTTCGGCGAAAAGAATTGGATGCAGTTCCTTTAATTCTTGGTACTTCCCCAAAGAAATACAGTAGAACGAATAAATGGGTCGTAATTAAAGAATAAGAAGGGGTTTATGTTATGGCTAATAAAGAGCGACATATGAAGGTGAAGGTTTGGAGTATTAGAGTTTTCATGATACTTTTCTTTACGGTTAGTGCGATAACGTTATCACAAGGTGTTGTGCATGTACAAGACATAGTAAAAGGGCTTTTTTCTAGTAAGACGGAGACAATATCGGAAAGAAATTATGATTTTACTAGTTTAGATGAACAGTTTGATGAACCTGAAAGAATTATAGATGAAGAAACAGGAGTTGTAGATACAAGAACAAAAATAGATAGGAAAATTCCACTTTTTGTACGAAAAAATTCATGGACTGATGTGTTTTCTGTTCTTTCAAATGCATGGATTAGTGTCGTTTTTTATGTAATTATTGCAGTGGTCATTCTCTATGCTTTTTATAAATTAACGAGGAGAAAGGTAACGAAATTAGAAATAGAACAGGATAAACAATCGATAACAAAAGAAAATATGGATAGAACCGAAAAGAACAAGAAAGTGAAGCATCAGTTTGAACAGCCGTTACTTAAAGATAAGATAAGGCAAACGTTAGTGGAATGGGAAAGAACATTACCGTTTCATGAACAGAGAAGGTCATATGAAACGATGCAACAATGGTTAAGCAGAATTTGTAGAACGCAAGATATTATTCCGATATATGAGTCTGTCCGATATGGAGAAAAGACGTATACGGAGTTAGATGTAGAGAAGACTGTACGATGGATAGAGCGAGACGGGAAGGCGTGACATTAATATAAGTAAATGAAATTAACTGTAAATTAATTTCATTTACTTATATTTAATTACATGGTAATGTATACTTACTTTTTTATATCTCTACCAATGTAAAAAGGTAGCCTTAGTAAAGTATTGCTCGTTGAATTTTTTTTGAGGTTATCTTCACTTCATCAATATAGAATGAAAAAGTGATGAATCCATTACGGGTATCATGTAAATAAAAAATATAATTTATATTTAAATTTTTGTGAGGGTGTGAAAATAGAATGAAACCGGTATTGAAAAACATACTCCTTTCCTTTATTTTTTCTGCAGCAGGGATGTGTTGGTTCCTATTTATGTTAGTTAGAGGAGACGGAGATTGGTTATTGTCTTGGGTAGGTGTATTAATGGCCTTTTTATCTTTATACACGTTAATAGATTTATATTGTAAGTATACATACGATAAAAAATTAAGTGAATTGTTTATCAAAGCAACAATTACTACCTTTAGTTTTGCAGTATTGGGAATCACATTTGGTATTGTACACGAGCTATTACAGCCATGGAGTCTTAGTTTAATGGTTTGGTATTGGTTGTTAGTGTTACTTTTATTTGTAACGACCATAATATTATTAGTTTTTGTATTATTTGTTAATCGTAAAAATTATAATATTCCTGGGAGATATAGAATACTTATACTGTTTAATCTATTTCTTACGTTAGCCCCAGTGCTGTGGCCATTACTACTTACTCTTATCGGGAATGGCATGAACGCTAGTGCAGGATGGTAAAAGTGAATGAACTAAAAAGTTGATATAGGGTTTTAAGTATGTAAGAGAACGTGTTTTGATAAATTGAAAACACGTTCTTTTTTTATTTTCATACATTACTTTTTCTCATCTGGGCGTCTAATTTTGAAAGTAAGTATTTCGTAAGGAATGGATAAGAAAAAAGAGAGATTTATTATATAAGATGAAAGTGTAGCTTGAATCAATACGATATGGATAGAGGAGAGAACCTTATGAAAAAATGTACTTCAATAAAGTTAGGAAGTTTTGCAGTTTTAATAGCGGGTACTACTCTTTTCGCACCAGGTTTTAATGTGAAAGCAGAGTCTACTCAAAATATTTCTAGTCCGTCACAAGCACAGGATCAAAAGAATCGGAATAGTTGGAAACAAATAATGCAGGAAACAGTACAGCTTGGAACACCAGGGGTATTAGCGAGGGCATCAAACAATGGAAAGATTAGTAGTTATACTGCAGGCGTCGCGGATTTAAATAGTAAGAAACCAATGAAATCGGATTATCGTTTTCGGATTGGAAGTGTGACGAAGACTTTTACTGCTACGACTGTTCTTCAATTAGTAGGAGAAAATCGTGTACAACTTGACGATTCTATTGAAAAGTGGCTACCTGGCCTCATTCAAGGAAATGGATATGATGGCAATCAAATTACGATACGTCAACTTTTGAACCATACAAGTGGTATAGCTGAATATTTAAAGTCAAAAGACGCTGACATTATGAATTCGAAAAAAACGTATACAGCAGAAGAAATAGTGGAAATAGGGCTTGCTCTACCTCCAGATTTTTCGCCAGGTAAAGGTTGGTCGTATTCAAACACGGGATACGTAATACTAGGAATGCTTATTGAAAAAATAACTGGTAATAGTTATGCGGAAGAAATTGAAAAGCGAATTATTGAACCTTTGGACTTGTTAAATACGTTTTTACCAGGTAATTCACCAGTCATCCCAGGAAAGAATCATGCTCGAGGGTATATGAAAATTGACGAAACAAGTGAATTGAAAGACATGACGTATTATAATCCGAGTTTAGCTAATTCAGCGGGAGATATGATTTCAGATGCGGACGATTTAAATAAGTTCTTTTCATCTTTGCTCGGTGGTAAGTTATTGAAAGAACGCGAGCTAAAAGAAATGCTTACTACAGTTCCAATAGAAGGAAAAGATCTTGGTGATGGATATGGCCTTGGGATCTATGAGACGAAACTTCCAAACGGTGTTTCAGTTTGGGGTCACGGAGGAGCAATTCCTGGGTTTATGACTTTTGCTGGCGGAGTAATTGGAGGCAAGCATACATTTGCTGTCAATGTTAACTCTTTAGGTGCGGCTGGTATTCTTACACAGTTTAATAAAATGATGCAAATTGAATTTAAGAAATAAATGAAAAGAATGTAAATGGGATCCTGTTTTAAGGGCAGTATTAGTATTCATAGTATGGCATCAAGTGTAATTCAAACTTATAGTCTGGTGGTAAAAAAGGATGTCGGTTACACGACATCCTTTTTTATTGAGAATCAAAGAGGTGTGTTTTGAATTTTGAAAATTGTTATTTTTGCAATCATTCCATATAATGAAAGGTATAGGGGATATACAGGGGAGTTATGAATGGAGAATACTTTAGTTTGTTAATTGTTTTTATTTTAATAAATAAAAGTAAATTGATTTGGAGTGAAATTCATTGGGAGAAAATCAGTTTAGATGGAGTAACACACAATTACGAGAACATGTTGAAGTAATAGATGGTAAAAGGAGTCCGCACATTTTATGTAAGAACGCAACTTATTTAAATTCCTATATGCGCGAGTGGATGCAAGCAAATATTTGGATCTATGATGACCGGATTGTTTATGTAGGGGAAAAGCTGCCAGTGCAACTGCATGAATGTGAAGTCATTGATTGTGATGGAAAGTATGTAGTTCCAAGTTACATAGAACCTCATGCACATCCGTATCAATTATATAATCCTGAAACTTTAGCGAATCATGCGATGCAGTTTGGGACAACAACTTTTATTAATGATAATTTAACTTTATTTTTCACATTACAACGTGAAGAAGCATTTCGTTTATTAGATGAATTTGAAAAGGTTCCAGCAAGTATGTATTGGTGGTGTCGTTTTGATGGACAAACTGAATTGCAAAACGGGGAAACTTTATTTAATCGTGAAGAAATAATAGAATGGCTTAAGCATAAAGCAGTTCTTCAAGGCGGCGAACTAACAGCGTGGCCAAAACTATTACATGGCGATGATGAAATGTTAACTTGGATGCAGGAAACGAAGCGATTGCAGAAGAAAGTAGAAGGACATTTTCCAGGTGCATCTGAAACGACTTTAGCGAAGTTAAAACTGTTAGGTACAGATTGTGATCATGAAGCGATGACAGGGCAGGAAGCTTTCACTCGTCTTATGCAAGGTTACACTGTTTCCCTAAGAAATTCTTCAATCCGCCCAGATTTAGAAGTTTTACTGAAAGAATTGTTGGAACTAGGCGTAAAGCAGTTTGATAGATTCTTTTTTACAACAGACGGCTCACATCCTTCGTTTTATGAGAATGGAATGACAAACGTTATGATTTCTACCGCGATAAAACAAGGAGTGCCAGTAATAGATGCATACGATATGGCAAGTTATAATATTGCTCGTTATTATAATATGGAACATGTACATGGTTCGATTGCGACAGGTAGAATTGCTAATATCAATATTTTAGAAAGTAAAGAAAACCCAGTACCAATTAGTGTCCTTGCAAAGGGGAAATGGGTGAAGCGTGACGGTGTAAATACACATGAGGCATTACATATAGACTGGAGTAAACATAAAGTAACTCCATTATCATTAGATTGGTCAATAGAAAAAGAGGATATGATTTTCTCTAATAAAACGGGGATACACTTATTAAATAACGTTATTACAAAACCATACACTAGTGAAATCAATATAGACTGTGATGAATTGTCCACAGATCATGATGAATGTTTCCTTATGATGATTGCCCGTGATGGCAGTTGGCAAGTGAATACAGCTGTGAAAGGTTTTGCGAAAAAACTAGGTGGGCTTGCTAGCTCTTATTCTGGTACAGGTGACATCATTCTTATCGGAAAAAGAAAAGAAGATATGCTAACAGCTTTTCGTAGAGTAAAAGAGCTCGGTGGTGGAATGGTCATAGTAGAAAACAATGAAGTGTTACACGAAATAGCATTACCATTGCTCGGGATTATGTCTAATTTAAAAATGAGAGAATTAATACAGGAAGAGAAACAGATGGTGAAATTACTACAAGAGCGTGGCTACGCGTATGATGATCCAGCATTTACAATTTTATTCTTTTCTGCGACGCACTTGCCTTTTATACGAGTAACACCTATAGGATTATATGATGTGAAAAGTAGTAAGGTAGTTGCCCCGCCCGTGAATTTGATAAAGCAATATTAAAAGGAAAGATCCTATAAAAATTTTATTTTATAGGATCTTTCTTATTATTAGCATAAGAATATTGTAAGCCTCAAATGATATAGTATCTAAATCATTTGAGGTGATATGTAAATATGAAAAAAATATTTTACATTTTAAGCGTATTTATTCTGTGTGTATCGATACAACACGTTGTACATTCCCAATCAGATGCACCAGAGTTATCTTCGGATTGTCTCGAAGAAAGAAAAGTTAGAGATGAAAAGTATGTGAAGAATATAATACAGGACATTAAATCCACATTTAATTTAAATATTGATGAACATAGTTTTTGGGAAGTAAGTAAAAGAGATTTGGAGGCTGCCCATTTGATGTATGGTGGAAAGGAAAATGATTCTTATTATAATTCGCTAACTAAAATTTATGACAGTGGTAGATTTAGCGAACAGCCCAGCCTATTTGTGAGGGCGCAAGAAGCATTTTTACTTTATAAAGAACAAGATAATATCAATGTAATGAAAAGCCTAAAACTAGACGTTGAAAAAGGGGAATGGCTCGTTATAAAAACGAAAAAGAAGAAAGGGAAAAAAGTGAAATTCAAGCCGTTGCAATGTGAAAAAGATTATATGAAAAAGAGAAATGAATAACAAAATACTTATTCATGCTATTTTATTCAACGATATTTTGCTGTTGATATGAAATAACAAAGGTAAACGAACATATTAGCTTTATGGAATATGTTTGTTTACCTTTGTTTGAGAGATTTAAAAATTGGGATGTTGTTAGTTGAAATTTATTTACTGGCTAATGAGCTTATAGCATTCAATGAATTTGTTCTTCATAAACATTAGATTTTGTGTCAAATGATTTATACATTGCCGAATCACCTATGTATATTTTATTCTACAGTATTTATAAAAAATGTTGGCTATTCATAAGAAATATAATTGGCACAGTTTTTGCTTGTATTACATGTAAGGAAGGGAGATTGTATGTAAGGAATCTGTACTCGTAATAGTATAAAACAAGCTACTATTGCATTATTAATCATATTTGTATTTATGGCGGAACTGTAAATACATACAAATAAGTGGTTTTTTGGTTTTAAAATTCTGAATTTTCTTTTAAATTGTTAGGGGGCAATGGTATGGTTAAATATTCGAAAATTTCTAAGTGGATTCTTGGTGTGGGACTAGTGACGATAACATGTAATGGTTTGCAAATTCAAGCAGAGACAAAAGAGAAAAATGTGAAGAACGTATTACAAATGGAGCCGGTAGGAATACAGAAATCTGTTGATGAATTGGCGCACCCTTCAAAAGTACAAGAAAATGCATCTTTTACAAAACGATTAAAATTAGCGGATTTATCGCAGCGTCCACTAGCACCAACCGATAATATTAAACCGTTAGCTGAAGAAAAAAAGTATTCAATGGCTGAGTTAAATCAATTAAATAACAAACAATTAACTGATCTTCTTGTGACAATTAAATGGTATCAAATTCCGGAATTATTTCAGTTTAATAGTGATAGTCTTAAATTCTATCAAGATGATAGTCGAATGCAAGCAATTATTAATAAACTAGCAGAACAAGGACAAACTTATACGAAAGATGATTCAAAAGGAATTGAAACATTAGTAGAAGCTCTACGTGCAGCATTTTATTTAGGTTTTTACCATGATGAATTAAGCAAACTAAATGAGCGTAGCTACCATGATAAATGTTTACCAGCTTTAAAAACAATTGCAAAAAATCCAAATTTCAAACTTGGTACATCAGAACAAAATAAAGTAATTGCATCATATGGAAAATTAATTGGAAATGCATCAGCAGATGTTGAAACGGTTTTATATGCAGGTGAAATTTTTAAACAATATAACGATAATCTTGCAACTTTCATTGAAGACCGAACAAAAGGAGACGCTATATATGAGTTGATGAAGGGAATTGACTTTGATATTCAGACGGATATGTACACGACTGGAAAAGAGCCAAAAGATACGATGTGGTATCGAAATATCGATAACTTTATTAATGAAATAAATCGTTTTGCACTACTTGGTACAGTAACAAATAAAAACGGATGGTTAATTAATAATGGAATTTACTATGCTGGCCGATTGGGCAAGCTTCATAGCACGCCGACAAAAGGACAACAAGTTGCTACAGATGCAATGCGAATTTATCCATATTTAGGAGAGCAATACTTTGTTGCGGCAGAACAAATTACTACAAATTATGGAGGAATAGATGCGAATGGAAAAACTGTAAATTTAGATCAAATTCGAGAAGAGGGTAAAAAGAAATATTTACCGAAAACGTATACGTTTGATGATGGTGCAATTGTCTTTAAAGCTGGGGATAAAGTTAGCGAAGAGAAAATTAAACGTCTATACTGGGCGGCAAAAGAAGTGCGTTCTCAATTTTATCGTACAGTTGGTAGCGATAAACCACTTGAAAGTGGACATGCTGATGATGTGTTAACGATGGTTATTTATAATAGCCCAGATGAGTATCAATTTAATCGTCAACTGTACGGATATGAAACGAATAATGGTGGGATTTATATTGAAGGGACAGGGACTTTCTTTACATATGAACGTACACCAGAGCAAAGTATTTATAGTCTGGAAGAATTGTTCCGCCATGAATTTACGCACTACTTACAGGGAAGGTACGAAGTTCAGGGATTATGGGGCCAAGGGGAAATGTATCAAAATGAACGTTTAACATGGTTTGAAGAAGGGAATGCAGAGTTCTTTGCAGGTGCAACGCGATTAGATAGTGTAGTACCACGAAAAAGTATAATTGGTGGGTTATCTAATGATCCTACAAAACGTTATACAGCATCACAAACATTAAATGCGAAATATGGAACGTGGGATTTTTATAATTATTCGTTTGCACTACAATCATATATGTATAATAAGCGCCCAGAAATGTTCGATAAAGTACATGATTTAATTCGCGCAAATGATGTTTCAAGTTACGATGAATACCGTGCTACATTAAGCAAAGATAATAAGTTAAATGAAGAATATCAATCTTATATGCAAATGCTTATTGATAATCGTGATAAGTATACAATTCCACAAGTATCAGATGAGTATTTAACTCAGCATGATCCAAAATCGCTTTCGGACGTTACTTCAGATATTACGAATGAAGCGAAACTAAAAGATGTGAAAGTAACAAAGAATAAATCACAATTCTTTAATACATTTACACTACAGGGGACATATACAGGAAGTGCGGCTAAAGGAGAAGTTGAGGACTGGAAAGTGATGAATGAAGCAACAAATGATATGTTGAAACGCCTTTCAGGAAAAGAGTGGACTGGATATAAAACATTGACTGCTTATTTTGTAAATTACCGTGTAAATAATGCTGGGCAATTTGAATATGATGTTGTGTTTAGCGGAGTGAATACGGAAGAAGGTACGGCTGTAGAAAAAGAACCAAATAATTCATTTGAAACAGCAAACCCACTATCTTTGAATATTTTGTTAAGAGGAACCTTGAGCGATCAAGATCAGGGGGATAAATTTGTTATTGATGTAAAGGATCAAAAAGATTTACAAATTTCGGTTACGAACGAACAAAATCTTGGATTGAACTGGGTATTATATTCTGAATCAGATCTAAATAATTATGTAGCTTATGCAACAAAACGTGATGGAAACAAATTGCTTGGAAATTATAATGCAAAGCCAGGGAAATATTACTTAAGTGTATATAAGTATGGTGGTGGAACAGGGAATTATACGGTACAAGTAAAATAGTTTACTATAGTTTGTTTTGAAAGGCTACTTATCGCATTTTGTAGCGAAATAAAGTAGTTTAATGTTAAACATTAAACTACTTCAATATATCCCTGTTCTAATTATAGAACAGGGATATATTGGCTTTACATTTTTAAATTAAATAATCTCATTGGATTTTGATAAGAAAATAATTAATATAGATTTGAATTCTCATTCGTAAAGCATGTTTTAATCTTCTTAATGCTCTTTCATTTTTGTCTCAATGTTTGTTTTCAAATCAGTGGATACTCGATTGAAATACCCCAAAACGATCTTCCTAATATCATCGGATATAACTTTCAAATCACTAGCTAAGTTTTCAGCGAGATGTTCTTTTTCTATTGGCTGTAACTTCGTATAAAATTCACTAGCCTGCGTAAAGTTATCCTGTTTCGTTATAGAAGTTCTTTCAAGTTTACCTTCAACGTACCTTCCTTCACCGGTTGTAATTTGATTAGCAGGTGTCCAATCTTGCTGCTGGTTAATCGTTAATTTACGAAATTCGGGACCAATTCTTCTTCTTTGTGAATCACTGTAAATGTTAGCGCGCCCTTGCAGCATTTTATCATCTGATAGTTCTGCACCATCCAGTAAATTAGAAGGGGAGAATGCGACTTTTTCTACTTGTTCCATAAAATTTTCAGGATTTTTATTTAATACCATTTTCCCGACTGGTATGAGAGGATACGTTTGTTCATCCCATACTTTTGTGTCATCTAAAGGATCATAAGAAAGGTGCGCTTCATCTTTCGGATCCATGAGCTGGACGTATAAACCATACTCCACTGGTTTACCATTTTCAATAGCATCATATAAATCTTTCCCGCTATAATCAGGATTTTCGGCAGCTAGTTTAATTGCTTCTTTACTAGTAATGTACTGTACACCTTCAAACGGGTACCAATGATACTTTACATACTTTCGATTACCTTCCGCATTTCTCCATACATATGTATTAACACTATGTCCTGGAATGTGGCGAAGACTTTTGGCCGTACCATTATTAGAGTATAAACGGACAACAAAATGAATAGATTCAGGTGCTTTAGCGACAAAACTCCAAAATCTATTAGGGTCTATTAAGTTATTTTTAGGTGAAGGCAATAATGCTTGAATCGTTTCAGGGAAACGCATCGGATCACGGACAGAAAAAACAGGAATGTGATTACATAAAAGGTCAAAAATGCCTTCTTTTGTATAAAATTTTGTAGAAAAACCGCGTACATTTCTAGCAGTATCCGGTGTTCCTTTCGTACTAACAGCTAACGAAAATCGCACCATAACAGGAACTTTCTCATTAGAATTTTGTAAAAAACTTAATTTAGTATGTTCAGACATCGAATATATCGTTTGAAAATAACCGAACGCACCAAATCCTTTTACATGAACAGGTCTTTCTAAAATTTTTTCATGAATAAATTCTTGTAACGTCTCGTGAAGTACACTATCTTGCTCTAGAACAGGTCCACGTGAACCAACTGTTTGTGAGTGGAGTGTAGCTTGTTCATTACGTTCTCTATCTTCATTAAAGTCATTCCCTAGTAAAGATTGCCCCTGTTTATCATAGTTTTCATTCATCGATATAGCCTCCAAATTTATTTCGTCTATTGTTACTAAATATGATTTTATAACCTTGATTATGTATGACATGCAAAGTAGTAACAGACCGCTAGATGAAAAAAATGCACATGTAGTGGACCTGTTGAAATAGAAGAAATTATGGAAAAATGAATATCGTGAAGAAAATTACTATTAAAATTTTAATCTGAAAAATAAATTTATAGAGAATAAACATAAATAAACAGGGAAAATAACTAGGAGGAATTTAACATGTCGGATTGGTTTCAATTAGATAAGGAATATATGATGTCTACGTATTGTCGTACGAAGGTTGCAATAGAAAGAGGAGAAGGGTGCAAGCTTTATGATGTGGATGGTAAAGCGTATATAGACCTATTTTCTGGCGTCGGAGTAAACGTATTAGGGTATAATCATCCGAAAATTGTGCAAACAACAATGGAACAAGTTACAAAATCGTTGCATCTGCCGTTTCATTTTTTAAACCCAGTTGCAATTGAGTATGCTAAGAAATTAGTGGATTGCTCATTAAAAAACGGAAAGGTCTTTTTTACAAACTCAGGTACGGAAGCGACAGAAACGACGTTGAAATTAATTGATAAATATAGAGCTAATATGAATGAAGAATGTGAAGGAATTGTAGTGCTAAAGAATAGTTTCCATGGGCGTACGTTAGGGGCACTACATTTTACGAGACAAGAAAGTGTATATCAAAATTTCCCTGAAACATCGATTCCTGTATACGAAGTAGAGCGCGAAAATATAGACCAATTAGAAGAGACTATTATTAAAGAAAACCCAATTGCGATTATGCTAGAGCCTGTATTAGGAAGTGGGGGGATTTATCCTTTATCAAGTGAATATTTGCATGGTATTCAATATTTATGTGAAAAATATAATGTACTTCTTGTCGTTGATGAAGTTCAAAGTGGTATGGGGAGAACCGGGAAACTGTTTGCGTATCAAAATTTTAATATTACACCGGACATTATTCAAATTGGTAAAGGAGCAGGAGGCGGGATACCGCTAGGGGGAATTATTGTAGGTGAAAAGTTATGTGATGTATTTTCACCAGGAGATCACGGGACAACATTTGCTCATTCATCAATGGGAACAGCTTTAGGTTTAACTGTATTAAATACATTACTTGATGAGGGGTTAATGCAAGAAGCTTATGAAACGTCACTATATTTGAATGACAAACTGCAAGACATTCAGAAAGAAAATTCTTATTATATTCAGGAAGTGCGTCATGCTGGCATGATGTTTGGAATTAGTCTGAATGATACGAATGAAAATGTGAAGAAATTACAGGTTGAGCTAATGAATAAAGGAATGTTAGTCGATGTAACACAAGGGAATATTATTCGATTACTTCCGCCGTATATTATTACAAAAGAGGAAATTGATGCATTTATTAATCAGTTTATTTCTTGTCTGGTTAAAGTAGCTGTTTTAACAATTGTTTAAAAATAAATTTCAAGTTCTACTCTTCAGAATACATTCTTTTTTTCATAAATATATCAGTAGCTATGAAATATTCTTAATTATTTCTTCAGTTGTGATTGGTAAAATAGTATGTCTTCATCTACCAAAAAAATGTGTCTAAAAGGGGAATAATTTGAGTTATTGATTTGAATTTTAAAAGTTTTATTTCAGAAGCATTATTTTATTTAGTAATTTATATATTACTAGACGACATTTGTCTGGTAAAAAGCCAAAAAATAAGAATGCTAGAACATTTTCAAAAAAATAACATACGAATATAAATATAATGAGAATGAGGTGATATGTTGGAATACAAGGATATTCAATTCACGTCCTTACAAATGAGAACTGATAGATTTGGGTGGGCCGGTATTCAATATACAAATAAAAAGCAAGCTATTTTATTTACTCGAAATGGAGGGGAAGAATGGGATATTGTCAATCCTCTTAATTCTATAATATTATCCATATATCCGATAAACTCTCGAAGCTCTTGGGCATATGGTTTAACAAAAACGAATGATAATCTAGTGCCTGCTATATTTTATACAGTTAACAGAGGGGAAAAATGGAGTGAGTTTATTTTACCAATTGAAGAAAATTGGGAGAAATCGACTGATGTTCAGGTACAATTGCATGCCACGAATATGGATAGTATATGGATTATAATATCTAGAAAACTCGCATCGAATAAATTTGAGCATAATTTGTATTATTTGAAAACTAAAGGACAAGTATGGAAGGTAATAAGAAAAATAAATATTAGTGATAGTATATCAGGTGTAACATTTATAAATAGGTTAGTTGGTTTTATTTCTCTACAAAAAAAATATAAAGAATCAACGATATATAAAACGATAGATGGTGGTAGAACTTGGCACCCTATAAAAAACAATCAGAATATTCAAGAGGTTAATAACGGGAATTCCATGGCTTATAAAACGATCTATAAAAATAACTTGTTAGCGATACCAACTAAAACGAATGATAATATATTTTTTATAAATTATTCATTTGATAAAGGTAATACATGGCATACTCCAAATCGAAAAATAAACACTAGTAAAGTTGCTATTTCTTTTTTTAGTGCACATTATGGTTGGGTTATAAATAGTGAGAACGGAGATGTGTATCAAGTAAAGAAAAAAGCATCGGAATGGATAAAATTATCAAGTAATCCGTTGTTAAAAAATGTATTTTGTTTACATTTTATAAATGAGCATAGTGGCTGGGCTTGTAGTAAAGAAGAAATATTTACTACAACAGATAGGGGTATAACCTGGAAGAAAGTGTTATATAAAATTAATCATATTGATAAATTAACTTAAAAAAGAGTCCTAAAAAATTAGGACTTTTTTTATGATTTTTAAAAGGCGAGAGTTGTAATATACATAATTAGAAGGGGGAAGGATAAAAGCGTAAAGCATATATTTTCAAAAAAATGGACGTTTGTTTTTACACAGTACAATCCATTTTTGAATATATTGATAAAGTAGCAAATTTAGAGGGAATAGTAATACTTAATATTTTATGTTCATATTAATGATGCCACATGGTGTGTAAAAAAGGGGGATTGTAATGAGATCATTAACAGTTATTATTTCGTATAGTGATAGAGCACAAATATTAGAAGATTTAATTAAAAATGTATGGGAGCTAAACCCAATTGAAATTATTGTTATGCTCCCTAATGATAGAAGTAAATTATATGAAATAGCAAAGAAATATAGATGCCGAATTGTTTTGACAGAGAAATATAGTGGGCATTATCGCGGATATGAAGCTTTTATAAAGGAAGCAAGAGGAGATGCTTTATTATTTTTAGATGGTAAATTTTCATTATCTACAGATGAAATGAAGGGATTTATTGAACCAATTGTTACAAATCAGGCTGATGTAATTTTGAATAAAATAGATAAGTTTATAGAAATAGATAAATGTCCGAATGTGGATATTGTATGGAGAAAAATGTTAAATGAAATTTTAGGTCGGCCAGATTTAAAATGCAATTCAATGCTTTCATTACCATATGTGCTTACGAAGGAAGTATTGGTTAATATCGGTTGTGATTTTATAGAAGATGCCATTCTTTCTCATATCAAGATTGTGAGTCAAGGGTGGCGGATTAGCGATCAATATGCAATAAACACTTTATCTAAAGATGAAACTTTAGAAGAAAAAGGATATTTAATAAAAAAGGAACTATCAAAAAATGAAAAAGAGAAAGTGAAAAAATATCTAATTGGAATATCTAAAGGGATAGAGGAAAAAGGGAGAAGAGGAGGGTTTACTGATGCAGGAAAAAGAAGAGATATTATTCAAAGGTTAGGTGAATTAAAACAATACCCTTGTTATCATCAAGGTTTTGGGATGCATTCTTCAATTTATGGTGGAAAGCAACTTTCTGTAATTATACCGGTGCAGGATGAAGAAGAAACTATAGAACAAGTGATACTTGAGACTAGAAAAATAGAACCGCTAGAAATTATTGTTGTTGTAAATGGGTCAACAGATAATACCGCCAATATTGCTAAAAGTCTTGGTGCTACTGTTATTAAATATAACGAGCGACTTGGCCATAATGTTGGACGTGCAATTGGGGCACTTGAAGCGATAGGAGATATTCTCTTATTTATTGATGGTGATTTTAGTATTTCAGGAAGTGATTTGCATTGCTTTACGCAAGCAGTCTCAGATGGTGTAGATATAGCATTAAATAATCTAAATCCAAGTTTAAATCCGCCTTTTTATATTGTTGATATTGTAAAGTATATGCTTAATTTAGCATATAATCGTCCTGAATTAAGTAATGGTTCGTTAGTAGCTATTCCACATGCAATGAGTAGATCATGTTTAGATGCAATAGGATGGGAAACTTTATTATGCCCTAGCCTTGCTCAAGTGAAAGCTATATTACAAGGATACAGAGTAGAGTGTGTGCACTATGTAGATGTTGTAAAGCCGAATAGAATTCGTTTAAAAGAACATGTAGATTACACTGGGCATCCTCCAGCAGTATTAAGAATTCTGGGTGATCATATTGAAGCACTCTCCTACTTAATAGAAAAGTTAGATTAGGGCAATGAGTTATATAAGAGAATTGGTGAGGTGTAAAAATGAAGAAATTACTTTCCATAATCATATTAGTTGAATATGAAATAGGTTTGTTAAATGAAATTATTCAGAGTGCTAAAAGTTTATTTCCATATGAGATTATTATAGTAATAAATGAGAAGCGAAACATAAACAAAAAAACTCTAACTGAATCTGGAGTTAAATGTATTAGAAGTGATTCAGAAAATATGCGTGTTATAGGGGCAAAAGAAGCAAAAGGAGATATATTGTTATTTTTAGATGATAGTAATAGTATTTCTGCATGTGAACTTAAACAATTTATGCAACCTGCTATTAAAGATAATGCAGATGTGGTTTTAAATAACTTGCACTCTTTCTTTATTGAAAGACAGAAAAAAGAATTTCCAGGTGCTAATATTATTTGGAGACAAATTATAAATGAAGTGTTAGGAGCGAATGAATTAAAAATAAATTCTTTGCTCTCTTTACCAAATATAATTACAAAAAAAGCTTTACAAGAAATTAAATATGAAACTCTTAAAAACCCTGTTTTGGCGCAAATAAGACTTATTGAAGAAGAAAAAAAGTTTAGTTGCCATTACTTTATAGAAACACAATTGGCTAAAGAGTTTTGTTTAGAAGAAAGAGCATTAAATGAAAGATCATTAGTAGATATAGAAAAGAAAAATATGAACAAACACTTAGTTGCTATGGCAGAATGGTTAATGAAAACTGGAATTAGGGGAATGTATCATGATGTTACAAGAAATCGAAAACTTGTAAATATTCTTAAAAAACATAATACCATCCCTTTTTCACAAAAAGGATGGGGAATTCAATCACAAAAATATAACGGAAAACAATTGTCTGTAATTATACCCGCTCAGAATGAGGAAGCAACAATTGGACAAGTAATTTGTGAAGTGAGAAAAATTGAGCCCCTAGAAATTATTGTCGTTGTAAATGGTTCCACAGATAATACAGCAAATGTTGCTACGCAACTTGGTGCTACTGTTATTACGTATAAAAATCCGTTAGGGCATGATGTGGGAAGAGCAATTGGCACTGTAGCAGCAAAGGGAGATATTCTTTTATTTTTAGATGGTGATCTTGTTGTTTCTGCAAAAGATCTATATCCATTTCCACAAGCTATTGCAGATGGATGTGATGTTGCCTTAAATGATTTAAATCCCTTTTTATGTAAACATTTTCCCCTTCATATTGTCACCTTATTTAAATACGCGTTGAACTTAGCATGTGATAGAAAAGATTTAGGTGTAGGTTCACTTACAGCAATTCCACATGCAATTAGTAAACAATTTATAAATGATATCGGATGGGATATATTACTCTGTCCAAGCGTTGCGCAGGTAAACGCTATTTTAAATGATTACAAGATAGAATGTGTACATTATGTAGACGTAATTAAAAATAATCGGCTCCGCCCGAATGAAAATGTTGTAGCGAAAGGAATTTCTCCAACTATATCACTCATTCTGGGAGATCATTTGGAGGGTTTCTCTTATTTGTTGAATCATAGCAAAATGTAAGTATATTTTAGATAGATGGGAAGGGTGATTAAACTGTTAGATCAGTATAAAAAAATCAATATTTCATATGAACAATTACAGCAAATGAATTTTCAAACTACGGAACCTTTTATACTCAAAATTGATTGGGATAAAGTAGCTTATGAATTTTTAATTCGTATTAAGCATAATGCTTCCAATGTTATTGTTTTTGGCTCTGGAGCAGGTGGTTTTCAAGAACAACCAATTGGTCCACCTATTTTTCATAGACATTCTTGGATGGAAGAATTTGAAGATACTGTTATATATTATAATGATCCTACTTTATATCATGGAGAAATATCTTTAGGTTGGGGACAGGGGGAGTTAGATAGATTTTATTTACAAGATATCGCAAATATTTTAAAACTATTATTGATAAAGTTGCAAGTTGATTCGAAAAATGTGTTGTTTTATGGAAGTTCCGGGGGAGGATTTATGTCTTTAATATTAGCTGGTTTCGTAAAGGGTTCCACAGCTTTAGTTAATAATCCTCAAACAAATTTAATGAAATGGATACCTGTACCGGTAAATCAAGTTTTCAATTTATCTTATCCAGGCTTATCAAGAGAAGAAATTGAAGAGAAATTTGGCGAAAGAATTAACATCACGGATTTTTTTAAGAGTATTGAATACGTTCCAAATATTTATTTTTTACAAAATGTCGCATGTGAATTTGATGTGCAAAATCACTTACTACCATTTATTTCTGGGTTAGAGCAAATGGATGAAAATACGGAAGTGAATCAAATTTTAGTAGACTTATATTTCGACAAGAAAGCAGGGCATGCAGCTTTAGAGAAGAATGAAACGATTGAATATATAAAAAAGGTAAAACCTAATCAGACTGTAAGAGAGGTGAAAGAAGGAGTGGAATTGTCAGTCGTTATTGTCGTGGGAGAGCAAAAGTCGAAATTAAATCGAATTTTAGAGAAATTAAATTATTTAAAACCACTAGAAATTATCATTGTAGCTGATAATAGAATGAATACTATACAATCAATAACGACAATTGTTGAAAGTAATGTTGTTGTTATTGAAGAGAAAAACAAATGTAAAGCACCAGTTAATGGGGCAAGAATAGCCAATGGAGATGCTGTCTTATTTTTAGACGGAGAAGATGTTGTTTTTTCAGTGGAGTTAGCACAATTTTTAAAGCCGCTATTAAAAAAAGAAACAGATGTAATATTGAATAACGCAGACTCCGTATATTTTGAAAAAATGAAAATAGAGTGGCCGAGTATTGCTATGGTGTATAGAAAAGTATTAAATGACGTATTAGGACATATGGATTTAAAGTATGATTCGATGTTATCTATGCCATATGCCATTTCAAAAAAAGTAATTGAAGACATTGGATATGACATCTTACAGAATCCTATACTTGCTCAAGCAACACTTATTGAGAAAGGGTGGCGAGTACACACCTCATCAGCAATTATTAAAACCTCTTTGAATAATATATCTACAAATAAAAACTCTTTCTCTGGAAATGAATTAACTAAATTAGAAGTGCGTGAGATTAAAAAAAATGTAAAAGTATTAGAAAACTGGTTACAACGAAAAGGTGATAGAGGTAACTATACGGATGGAGGAAGGAAAAGAGAAATTATAGAGCAACTAAAAATACAAAAAAATTATTTGCGTTTCCATAAAGGATGGGGAATGAAGTCTTCTATTTATAATGGAAAACAGCTATCAATTATTATACCAGCACAAAATGAAGAAGCGACGATTAAACAAGTTATTCTTGAGGCAAGAAAAATTGAACCGAAAGAAATAATTGTTGTTATAAATGGATCGACAGATCGGACAGAGGAAATTTCAAAGCAATTAGGAGCAACAGTGATTGTCTATCAAGAAGCGTTAGGACATGATGTCGGGCGTGCAATTGGTGCGCAGGAGGCCATAGGAGATATACTTCTCTTTATAGATGCCGATTTTGCTATTCCAGCAAAAGATTTACATCCATTAACGCAAGCTGTTACTGACGGTGTTGATATTGCTTTAAACGATTTAAATTTAAATCTTAGATTCCCTCTATATATTGTAAATATATATAAATATATGTTGAATATTGCTTGTAACCGTAAAGATTTAGGAGTGGGATCTCTTGTAGCGGTTCCTCATGCTATTAGTAGAAAATGTTTAGAGGGAATTGGCTGGGATACTCTTCACACATCATGTATTGCACAAGTAAAAGCAATATTAGAAGGATATAAAGTAGAATGTGTTCATTATGTAGATGTAATGAAACCAAATCGTATTCGACCACATGAGCACTTCGCGACAATAGGGCATCCGCCAGCTGTATTAAGAATTACTGGTGATCATTTAGAAGGCCTTTCGTATTTATTGAAGCATAGGAATTTTAAAGATTTATTTCTATTTTAAGAGGTGATTCAGTCGATTAATCAATTGAGAAATATAAATATTTCATATGAGCAACTTGAAGGCATTTATTTTAATATGGAAGAACCGTTTTTACTAAGTGTAGAATGGCAAGGAATAAATTATGAGTTTATTATTAGAATGAAATTACAATCAAAAAAACTTATTATTTTGGGTTCGGGGGCAAGTGAAAAGCAGTCGCCACCTATTTTTCAAAGATACACTTGGATTAAGGATTTCGAAGAATCTGTAATTTTTTATAATGATCCAACCCTTTATTTAGGTGAAATTTCTTTAGGTTGGGGGCAAGGAACGATAGATAGGTATTACTTGAAAGATATAGCGATAATTTTAGAAAAAATAATAAGAAAGATAAATATTTTAAAAGAAAATGTGTTACTTTATGGAAGTTCAGGTGGAGGATTTATGTCCCTTATATTAGCAGGTTATTTAAGAGGGACTTTCGCATTGGTCAACAATCCTCAAACCATATTAACAAATTGGTATACTACTCCTATTACACAAGTTTTTCAGCTATCATATCCTAACTTATCAATACAAGAAATTAAAGATACGTTTGCAGAGAGAATAAATGTTATTGCATTTTATAATAAGATAGGCTATGTACCGCCAATTTATTACTTGCAAAATATAGCAGCTGATTTTGATATGAAAAATCATTTGGAGCCTTTTATAACTGGATTACAAGAATTAGAAAGGATAGATGCTGTAAATAAAGTTAAATTAGATTTATATTTTGATAAACAATTAGGGCACATCCCTTTAGAGAAGAATAAAATTATGCCATATATGAAACAAACGCTCTATGAAGATAGAATATTGTAATTAAAAGTTGAGAATCTCTTCATGTATTTGAAGAAGTTTTTACCTCTTTAGTTTATTTTATCTCACTATTTGCGGGCAGTAAAACTCCCACCTCAAAATTCGGCTGTAGCAAAGAAGTTAGGTGGGAGATCAACTGCCCATAATAGCACGATTGGTGAGGGTTGAATAAAGTTGTAACGATATTATTATTTTCTCATAAATTGATATTATGTGTAAGAAAGGAGGGAATATCTTGTCTTGCATCAACAAGAGTTGTTTTAACATTTGCTTAGAATCTATAGTTAATCCAAATGGTGGGGCAGAAATATTTGTAAGGTGCAATGATGAATGTCCATCTAATTTCAATGTAATACCATTCATTGCATGTATAGCTATTTCAGTAAAGGATGATTTTAGTTTCTTATCTTATTTAGATAGTTTAATAAAACGTTAATTAACTATCCAATTAATATTAAAGAAGCACCTAATTTATTAAATTTAGTAAGAGAGTTGTATCCGAATTTAAGTAACTGCATATATTGTTAAGAGAAAGGAGGGAGAGTTATGGCATGTACTACGAATAATGTTTGTTTTGATGTGTGCCTTAAGATTACAATTACCCCTGGAAGTGGAATTGATGCAGTAGTGGATTGTGGGGGTACATGTGGGACAAGTCCTACAATTGTAATTAGTTCTAGTGGATCAATTGTTATTACTTTACCATTAATTGCATGTTTCTCAATCTCGCTAAACGATGATTTAAGTGTTGCATCTTCATTAACAAGCCTCTATTTTCAAACTTCTTAAGAAAGATACAGAAATGAAAAGCCTGCCTGCTACTTTTCTTTTGATCTAATGTAAAAATAAAAAAGATGGTTACAACCATCTTTTTTATTTTGCTATATATTTAAAATAAATTCATATATTATTTGGTGGTAAGAATATACAATTAAAAGCATTCAGTGTTTCTTTTTTGTTCGATGAGGTAAGAAATTGCTTCTATATGATCACCAATGATTTGTTGCGTTGCTAATGAAAGAAAACCTTCTTGAGAGAAGTGTTTTTCTGGTCGAACACGATTCATCTTATCAACATCGACAGAATGGGCATTTTTCACATGAAGGCCTGCTAAAATTGTTTTAACTTGACTTGAGGTAGGTGAAAGAAGTGAATCAAAACCAATTGTATCAATACATTTGCGACTAAAAGCATGAGGCACAGCAATTGTGGATCCCATCCCTAAATCCTTTCGATTACATGCTAAATTCACAACATATTTACATGCGGTCACGATAGAATAAGGAAATCGATACATATAGTAATACTCTAACTTATTTAAAGCTAAATCTGTACCATTTTGAACAGATTGTACAAATGGTAATAGATCAGAACTAGGAATTAAGAAATCACCATCTATAAATAATAATATATCACCTTTTGCAAAACGTGCGCCAACAGCACGTCCAGTATCATTACCAAGTGGCTCTTTGTAGCTAATAACTGTTGCACCACAATTCTTTGCCAATGCCTCTGTTTTATCTGTTGCTCCATTAACAATAATGATAATCTCTAAAGGTTTTAATTTTTGTACCTCATAAATTACAGATTCTATCGTTTTTTCTTCATTTTGAACAGGGATGATAACCGATAATTGTTTATCCCCATAAGTATTCGAATAAAATTCTTTACCTGTACTTATTTTTGGCATATATTTTTGTTCGCCGTTTTGAAGCCCTAAAATAATATCCCGCCTTCGGCTACTATCAGTGTAGTTTCCTCTTGAATCTTGCGCTATATTTATCCAATGTTCAATAGCTTCAAGATGATAACAAGTGAGTTGTTTTGAAGGGAAGGAGGGGATTTGAGGTATATAAATTTTTAGATGATTGCAAATCTGAAATTTATATTTAATAATTTTCATTTGTGCCAATATCGGATTTGATAAACTTTCTGGAGTAATTGCCTCTAGAACTTTTTTTGTTATTGCATAGGGAGGAAATAATAATGAGTTAACATTTAAATCTGAACGATGAAAAAAATGATTCGTAACTTGCTGCCACATCATTGCTATATTAGGCCGTTGCTTCTTATAAAAAAAATAATCCAAATTATTTAATACTACATCAGCGGATCCGTCTAGTAATGGTTGAAGAAATTGTATAAGTGTGGAAGATTGAATAATGTAATTTTCATCTAAAAATAATAGGCAATTACCTCTTGCCTTTTTTGCTCCAATTGTATAACAAATATTATATTCTGTTGATTCTTCTAGTGTAATAACTTTACAACTGTAAGATCGTGTAATATCAATACAATCATCAATACATCCGTTAATAATAAGAATAACTTCTAAAGGTTTCAGTTGTTGACATGCTTTTAGAATTTCGGGTAAAACGCTTGTTTGATGCTGTATGGGGATAATAATAGAGATTGGATTTTTACACATAAGTAGTCTCCTTTTTAATCAGAGGTAGTTATTAATAAGAATAGATAAAATAGGAGATAAATATTTTCTTGTTACAAACATAGCAATTATTTAGTTTTATCTGCCTCCGAATTTTCATTAACTGAATTAGAACCTTTGTTTATACCAGAAGCTATTAAATTATTGAGAACACTAAGATCTAATTGCATAGGGATTGAGTTTTCGGATGTAGTTTTCTCATTTTCTTTTTTTGTAGTTAATATTGTTCTTATGGTTTTTATTTCTTTATATTGTTTTAAGATGATGAAAAAACCAGAAATGATTAAGAGAAAAGACAAAGAAGTAAGCAAAAATATTATCTCCAACATAAAATATCCTCCTTCAAAAAGAAAATTATAATAATATTATCTAATTAGGTATTTAATGATACTCCATATTTTTATGGTTGAATGCAATAAGAAGAAATTCGTATTAATGAGTTCGCTTTTCTAAATATATGCAAAATTTCAGTAAAAGTTACTGGTTTTTAAGTTAGAGGAAATAATTATAGGTACGTTGTACAATCTAATGAATTAAAGATTTATTTGTAGTGTAAAGGTATATATTATATAAGCTACACGTCATTATATAAAAGTTAAACAGGGTGTAACTTTATAGAAAAAGAGCATTTAATTGGACAAATAATTAATTATGTGAAATAATAATAACAGATAAGGAGACGTTGTTTTTCCTTAAGTGCTTCGAATTAATTTTATTCAATAAGAGAAGGTGTGCTTAAAGAAGTTAAATTAAATAAGGAGCTGTTTTATTATATGCAACAAAATAATGATTTAAATTTTGAACCTCAAGACGTTAATATTGTCAATCCTAAACAAGCCAGGAAAGCAGTAATTGCTACTGGTATAGGGAACGCAATGGAGTGGTTTGACTTCGGATTATACGCGTATTTAGCGGTAATTTTAAGTCAATTATTCTTCTCAGGTGTTGATAATAGTGGATTGCAACTTGTACTTACATTCGGTACATTTGCAGCAGCCTTTCTCGTTCGACCAATCGGAGGTGTATTCTTTGGTAGAATAGGAGATAAGTACGGCCGAAAAATCGTGTTAAGTACTACTATTATTTTAATGGCACTTTCTACATTATTCATCGCATTACTACCAACCTATGAACAAATTGGTGTATGGGCACCAATACTACTTTTAGTTGCCCGAATGATTCAAGGCTTCTCTACAGGCGGCGAATATTCAGGAGCAATGGTTTATATCGCAGAATCTTCTCCAGATAAAAAGCGTGGTATACTCGGTAGTGGTCTTGAAATTGGAACACTCTCAGGTTACATTGCTGCATCGGTAATTGTTACCATTTTGACGTTATTGTTAACAGATGAGCAAATGCTCAGCTGGGGATGGCGTATTCCATTCTTAATAGCTGCACCAATTGGTTTGGTCGGTTTATACTTACGCCGTCATCTAGATGAATCTCCAATCTTTGAAGAGATGGAAAAAGCACAAGAGGAATCTGAAGACAATGAACAATTTTCATTTATGGATATTATTAAATATCACAAAAAAGACTTCTTATTAAGCACAGTAATTGTCGCCTTCTTTAATATTACAAATTATATGATTCTTTCGTATATTCCTTCTTATCTAACTCAAGTACTTAAAGTCGAAGAAACAACAGGCTTATTAATTATTTCTATTACGATGGCACTTATGATTCCACTAGCACTATATTTCGGTAAATTAAGTGATAAAATTGGTAATAAACGTGTTGTGCAAATTGGTTTACTTGGTTTAACTGTATTTGCAATTCCAGCATTTTTACTAATAGGTAACGGACATATTGCAGCTATATTTGCAGGTATTTTCGTACTAGGTTTCTTCTTAAGTGTATATGAAGGAACATTACCTTCATTATTACCATCACTCTTTTTCACTGATGTACGTTATCGAGCACTTTCGATCTCATTTAATATTTCTGTATCGATATTCGGTGGAACAACACCGCTTGTATGTTCATACTTAGTTCATGCAACTGGTAACCCGCTCGCACCGGCATTTTATTTAGCAGGTGTAAGTATTATTGGATTAGTTGTATTTAGTGTACTATTCGTTACGACTTCAGGGCGTGCGCTAAAAGGTTCATATCCTACAGTAGAAACGAAAAAAGAAGCACACCAAATCGCTAAAGAAGATCCTGAAGAAACACTTTGGTGGCATGAAGAGTCATTAGAAATTGAAGCAGGGAAGAATGCTTCCATTTAAAAAGCAACGTAGAAGTATAAAAAGACTCCTATGAATATAGGAGTCTTTTTGTTACGTTATTTCTTTCGTTTCTTCAAACTTTTTTGATATGCATAAAGCTTATGAATCTCTTCCATAAATTCATGTAGAAGTACAGTGTTTGCACCATTTGAATACCGCACCGTATTATAAGCATCTATAATAATATCACTTTGAATATTTACATCTTCTTCATCGTTTATTCTTTCTAGCCAAGCCTCAACAGTTTCTCCCCGTTTTCTATTTAAAGGAGAGGTTAACTTACTCTCTAGCTTGAAAATTTCCTTCCGAATTTCGTTATGTGGCGGTTTATTTCGTTTAAAACGATTTTGGCTTATTCCTTCTTTATCAGTAATGATAGTAGATTCGAAGGCGGGCATATTTGGTAAACTTAAATGTTTTCGTTTTTTTACTATTTTCCAAACGACGTAAATAGCGATAGCTGTACAGACTATTATTGTAGCGCTATTTATGAGTATTGGATCAAAATCAGGAATTTTTTTTCCGTCTTCAATTTTGGGTTTTAAGAGATGTCCTTTATTTGCCCAAACATCTTCAGTATCTTTTAATTCCGCTGCTTTAATTAATGGCATTAAAGCATAGCCGACGCCTAATGCGACTACTTCCGTTATAAAACCAAAAATAAGTCGAATGAAAGGAAATACTTGAACAATTAATATACTCATTAAGCCAATCGTAATGATAGAAGCAAAACGTAATAGTTGTTGTTTGCGATTTGCCCCGGTTAACCAAAATGTAATCATAAGATGCAAGGCTAACATTAATAGTTTCCACAACGGTGGAAAGGGTGCATAAAATATAGCTGAAACGACAAACCATACAATACCACCTAAAGATTTTTGAACTGGATATCCAGGTCCGACCACATGTACGATAAAGAAAAATAGTGGTAATATGATTGTGCCAAAAAGAGAAAAAGGTAAAAATAAAGAGAAAAGAACGATTTGAAGAACTAAAAGTATTACAAATCCTGTTGTTTTTTTCTGCATAAATTTATGAATAAGAAATACTCCAATATAGCCTGTTGTTAAAAATATTGCAATACTAATTAGTTCATCTCTTTCTGTTAATAATGAAAGCAGGAGGAGCAGAATGAAATCATGAATGTGATATAGCCAAGTTTTCAACTGGTTCCACCATCCCTTCACTAGTAATGAGAAACGTTGGCTGCGAGAGAAGAGGGAGTTCATTTTTTTGTAAACCAATGTATATCATTGTAGACGATCGTTCTCTCTTTCTCTTTACATAATGAAGGAATCCTTGTTTCGGAAGTAACGTACTATCATCTGAAATACGGGCTAATTCTTCTAAAGCTTTTGCATATTGTGTTTGTCCTTCATTTAACGGTACATGTAATGCACCGCCTTCTGCTAATACACTAATAAACAATTCAAACGGAATGTGGTGCTTCGTTGTGTACTGGAAAATGTATGTTGCATATGAAATAAGTTCTTCTACATTATCTTTCCAACCAAATCCACGATCGGCAGCTAAAGAAAGACAAATCGTCCAACTATAATTTTTTACAGGTTCATATTGCTTCGCTTGTAATTGTTGCATTTTAGCAGATGCCTTCCAATGAATAGAGCGGAAAGACTCACGCTCATATCGCTTTACACCGATAATAGATGTTTCATCATTGTAAAAAGAAAAATTCGTTCGATAAAATCCATTCAAAAGTTGCTGAAGTTCTTGCAAACCTGCTACTTCTTTAGGAGAAGGATACACAATAATTTCAGTCCTTAATTTATCAAAAACAGGTAAATGTACAGTTAATAGATGAAATGGATCTTTTAATACACATTCAAACTGTTCAATTTGAAACACACCACGCTTCGTTGCGGTTAATGTTAAACCCTATTTTTGTGCCGAATGTGCGGGTTGTGAAAATGGGAAAGAGAATAATGTTTTTGATATTTGTTCAATGCCTTGCTCTTTATGCGGTATAAGGGACGAATTTAAATGAAAGTAACAAACACCATTAACGAGCGGTATGCTGGCTCCATTTTTTAAATGAATAAAAAACTGTCCAGATTCCTCAGGAAAAAGCCGTGTAGTTTGTTTCTCATTTATGATTTGAAACTTCTTCTCTATGAAAGCGACATATTTATAAATAAAAATCGCAAATATATAATAGAAGAAAAAGAGAAACATAAGCATTCGTTGCGGGAAAAAGAATGTGAAAAGTAACGCGATTGGAACGGTTAGTTGAATAATATGGAGTTGAAAAAATAAAGGCACAGTTACAACACGCTGTCCATTCATGCTTGCTCAATCTCCACAGGTACGTCAACTTCTTTTAAAATACTTTGCATTATATCATTTTTAGTCGTGCGCAGGGCACCTTCCATTGATAAGACGATACGGTGATTCCAAACAGAAGGAACTAACAATTGTATATCTTCTGGTGTGCAATATTCTCTCCCGCGTAAAAAGGCTAAAGCTTGAACAGCACGTACTAAAGCTAATGTGGCACGTGGGCTTACACCGTTAGCGATATAATCATGATTTCTTGTAGCATGAGCAAGTTTAATAATGTAATGTTCTAACGGTTCCGAAACAAATATTTCTTTTACTCGTTTTTGAGATTCTAAAATATCTTCTAATGAGATGACAGATGTGACACTTTCTAATGGTAAATCGTTCCGAAAACGTCGCATCATTTGTAGCTCATCTTCAGGAGTAGGATAACCGATTGAAATCGTCATTAAAAAGCGATCAAGCTGTGCATCTGGAAGAGGGAAAGTCCCTTGTGATTCAATTGGGTTTTGCGTCGCAATAACAAAGAACGGTTTCGGCAGAGGCGTAGATTGTTTTTCGAGCGTCACTTGTCGTTCTTCCATCGCTTCTAACAAACTCGACTGCGTTCTCGGCATTGCACGGTTAATTTCATCTGCTAGCAAAATGTTTGTCATAACTGGTCCAATTCTTAATTCGAATTCGCTTGTTTTTGGGTTGAAGTATTCAATACCTGTTACATCACTTGGAAGTACATCAGGGGTGAATTGAACGCGAGAAAAACTACCACCAATACTTTTGGAAATGGTTTTCGCCAGTAACGTTTTCCCAGTACCAGGCACGTCTTCGAGCAATACATGCCCACCAGCAAGAAGTGAAACGAGCAGTAGATCAATAACATTTTCTTTCCCAACAAACACAGATCCGATGTTTTCTTTCAATTTATTTATCATATGTACCATTCCTTTCATTATAAAAGAGCTAATATTTCTATATTTTAACAAATTATTCAGAAAATTTGTATGGTTTTTTAATTCAAAGAAATGGATATTTAATTATTAAATTACTCTTGCATATTTTGGAATATGATTATACAATATCGATATGCGATGTATCGTAAGTCGATATATCATAAGGCGATGTATCGGAGGTAGTTATAATGAATGGGAAGGCGCAAAAATATATTCCGTTAACTGAGGCGACATATTACATATTATTGTCACTCGTGAAGCCGTTGCATGGCTACGGAATTATGCAAATGGTAGAAGAGATGACAAATGGGGAAGTAAAGCTCGGCCCTGGTACTTTATATGGAAATACGACGAAATTACTAAAAGAGAAGTTAATTGTTGAAGTTGCCTCTACAGACAGAAAGAAGTGCTATGAGTTAACGCCGTTTGGGAGAGAAGTGCTGGAACTGGAGTACAATAGATTGCAGAGATCTGTAAGGAATGGAAATAGTATATTAGGGGAGTGAATGGGAAATGGAGACAAAGAAGGTATTCAAACCTTTTGCGATATGGAGTTTGGAAAAAGAAGAAGCTTTTTTAAGAAAAATGCATCAAAAAGGATGGGCTTTACAAAAGTATAATGTAATGTATACGTTTAAGAAAACTGAACCAAAAGATGTAGTATATAAAGCGGATTTTAGACTGGATTATAAAGATTCAAAAGAAAAACAAAAAGAATATATTGAAATATATGAAATGTGTGGATGGAAACATGTAACGAGTTTTGCGAAGTGGAATTATTTTTGTAAAGAAGTAGACGTGGAAAATGAGTTACCTGATATTTATTCAGACAAAGAAACGAAGATACAAAAATTTGTTGAATTGATACAGTTCGTTGCAATTATGTTTGTAATGTTAATTCCAGTGCTTTACTTATGTTTTCTTGGAGTATCAGAATCAGGATTATATAAAGGTATGGTTGGGTTTTTAGTTTGTATATATTTATATGCGTTTATTAATTTATTTAGGAAGATTAAAAAGTTGAAAAAGGAAATATTTTAACAAAGAGTGATATTCTTAGAGAAGATTATTGATGGGAATCAACTTCTCTAATTTCTATATATATTTATTTTGTTCATTCTTTTTTATATAATAAAAGACCAACTTTTTAATTCATAGAACTAACAGTTACAAAGATAATATACCATAATACCAGTAACAACACCTAAAAAAATCATAAATGAAGAAGAAATAATCAATAATAACGAACTAGCAATTAATATTAATTTAATAGATTTTTAATTTTTAAAATGGTAGTAAAGTAAAAGACTATAAATAGTAGAAACAAACCATATTGTTAGACCGTAAGGAGTCGTTATTTTCTCCCAATCGAAGATCCAAAAGTAAAAGATGACTATATGACAAGTTAATAGTAGAAATATTGATGGAAGCGTTATTTTTTTATTATTTGTTTTACCTCGCTTATGTAAACATTCCCAAAAGAGTGCGAAGTTTAACATATAATAAGGAAGAAATCCATTTTTAATTAACTTATTAAACGAAAAAATCCCTTATAGAAAAATCTATTTCTATAAGGGATAATCATGTTTTTATTAGAAAGACTGATTTTGAGCAGGTTTAATAAATTGTTCTGGGTTTTCAACAAGCCCACATACAGCGCATTGGACGCGATAAGTAGGTCCTTGATAGGCCATATGAAAAGCATTCATCGTTTCATTTGTGTATTCTTCTTCTACTTGACCAGTTTGTGGATTTAATTTGACTGGTTTTACTTGTTGCTCAAGAATATTAAAGCGGGTACGGTTTGTTTTACAACTTGGACATAGCATTGGTTCCATATGTATACACCTCCATTTGTATCATTTCTTAAAATCTTTAATTTTATGCAAGCAAAAAACTTTCTCAATATAAATAGGTGTTTAATGTATTTAAAATTCAGAAAAAATAAAATATAATAAAAGTACGAACTGGTTATGTCCAAACCAAATCTCCTGTTTTATGCCAATAAGCTGGGGGGCCGAGAAATCGGCCTCATTTTTTTGTGCTCGTTACTATAAGAAACAAGGTTTTTATGAGACATTTGTCGAAATTTTAGGGATGGATATAAAGGGGGATGTAAAATGAATTTAAAAATGAAGTACATCATTTTATATGTAGAAAAGTTTGAGGCATGTTTAAGGTTCTATAAAGATATTTTACAGTTACCTATAAAAGCAGAGCACGGAACATATATTGAATTTAATACTGGAACTACCATTTTAGCGATGAATACGCGGCAAGATGTGAAAGAATTAACAGGACTACCGCTTACAGAAGGTGAATTACAGTCTTCTCATTTCGAATTAGGATTCGTTGTTGAGAATGTACAAGAAACGATTGAGCAATTTAGAGAGCAAGGTATTAAAATTTTAGTGGAGCCAATTGTGAAACCGTGGGGACAAACAATTGCCTACATTGCCGATCCAGATGGGAATTATATTGAAATTTGCAGTTCATTAGAATAAAAGGAGAAAAAGAGATGGGGTTTCCGAGACTAGAAACAGAACGTTTACAATTAAGAGAACTAACACTGTTAGATGCAGAAACAATGTTCCGTTATTTTTCAAAAGAATCTGTTATACGTTATTTCGGAATGGATTCTTTCGAAAATATCGAGCAAGCGAAAACAACGATTCAAACGTTTAAAAATCGTTATGAAGAGGGCAGTGTATTTCGCTGGGGAATCGAGAAAAAAGGGACGGGCCAATTAATCGGAACGTGCGGATTTCATTTAATTAATAATCATCATAAACGAGCTGAAATTGGTTATGAATTAGACGATACATATTGGGGACAAGGATATGCATCGGAAGCGTTACAGGCAATTTTAACTTACGGGTTTGAAACATTGCAACTTATTAGAGTTGCTGCTGTTGTATATGTAGAAAATAAAGCTTCTCAAAAATTATTAAGTAAAGCAGGATTTCAAGAAGAAGGATTACTTCGAAAACATATGATTCAAAATGGAGTTGCTCATGATACTATTTTATATTCTTTATTAAAAGAAGAGTGGAAGAAGTAATGAGTACAAACGAACTTATAACGATTATGAAGAAGCATAGGGAAAATAGATTCATTTTAGGTATAGATGGTTTAAGTCGATCTGGAAAAACAACATTTGTAGCCAATTTAAAAGAAAATATGAAACAAGAAGGCATTCCGTTTCATATTTTCCATATTGATGATCATATAGTGGAGCGTAATAAACGATATCATACTGGATATGAAGAATGGTACGAGTATTATTATTTACAATGGGACATTGAATGGTTAAGGCAGAAATTTTTTCAAAAGCTACAACATGAAACAAAATTGAAATTACCTTTCTTTCACGAAGAAACAGATATATGTGAAATGGAAAAAGTACAGATTCCTATTGTAGGCGTAATTGTTATTGAAGGAGTTTTTCTGCAGCGAAAAGAATGGAGAGATTTCTTTCATTATATGGTCTATTTGGACTGTCCAAGAGAGACAAGGTTTCTACGTGAGAGTGAGGAGACACAGAAGAACCTTTCAAAGTTTGAAAATAGGTATTGGAAAGCAGAGGATTATTACTTAGAAACGGAATTGCCGAGGGATAGGGCGGATTTAGTCATCCAATGATTTGAAAATAGAAGGTGAATAGAATGAATATTTTATGGGATTTTGATGGGACGTTATTTGATACGTATCCTGCATATACAATAATGCTTTCTGAAATATTAGGTGACTCAGTAGAAAAACAAGAAATATACAAAAACTTAAAAATATCATACTCTCATGCAATTCAGTATTATAATATTTCATGCGAGCAGGAAGAAAAGATTAAAGTTTTGAAGGGAAAATTCACGCCAAAAGATATGAAACCTTTTGCAGGTGTCGAAGAGGTTTTGAAATTTGCAGATAAAAATGTGATTATGACCCATAAACATAGGGCAGGAGTTATGGACATTTTAAAATATTACGGCTGGGAAAAATACTTTGTAGATATGGTTACAATTGACGATGGCTTTCCCCGAAAGCCCAACTCTTTAGCTTATAATCATTTACATAAAAAGCATAATATTGATTTAGCTATTGGAGATAGAGAATTAGATTTATTACCTGCAAAAGAATTAGGTATTTCAACATGTATGTTTCAAGGTAATTGTGATGTAGCGGATTATTCTTTATCACATTACTCGGAGTTTTTTAAGATAGTGAGTGATAGAGAGTTTTCTTTATAAAAAAAGTTATTAATAAAGACTGAATCTTTTATTTTAAAGGTACAGTCTTTATTTTTTAGAACTCTTTCATTTTATTCCGTAATAACGGGCAGCCTGATTGCTTCAACTAATAATCAGTGGAGGGTGAACAAAACCTCCACTGATTAAAGTTTCACTTTATTTTCTGTATATAATAATTACTAGAGATTAAAGGATAATCGTCCATCTTTATTAAGGAAGTGGCCAGTTTATTTTAACTAAATTATGGTTATTCATGTTAATATGCACTCATAGCTATATAGAAGGGGTGGGGTTAGTATGAAAACTGAAATAGTTCCTAAAAAGAAGTACAGTATAATAAGCTATGTATCTTTACTCATCGGCATTCTGTGTTTTCTATTCGTTTTTATAACGCCAACAAGGATAGCCAATGCAGGTAATATAGTTGGGGATTATATTACAATTGCCCTTACAGGTGTAGGTATCATGCTTTCAATAATCACAATGACGAAAAGAACAGAGAAGAAGGGAATTGCTATTCTTTCATTAATACTGTCCTCATCATTTTTTATATTTTGGATCATAGCAATTATCCTATTGTTTACTGGCCAAATTAGTTTTGCGCCGTAATGTGTAATAAAAAGAGTCCTTCTCGTATGAAGGACTCTTTTTACTCGGTATCTTCAGGTTGATATTCTAAAATATCCCCCGGTTGGCATTCTAATGCTTTACATATTGCTTCTAAAGTTGAAAAACGGACTGCTTTTGCTTTTCCATTTTTCAAGATAGAAAGGTTAGCCATTGTAATTCCAACCTTCTCCGAAAGTTCTGTTACACTCATTTTTCTTTTTGCTAACATTACATCAATATTAATAATAATTGCCATATTATTCACCTCAGACCGTTAAATCATTTTCTGATTTTATATCTATAGCATCTTTTAATAGTCTTTGGAGAACGGCAGCAAAGACCGCGATTACCATTGAAGCAAAAATCATAATCATCCCGATAATAATAATGCCAGGGGCGTCATCTCTCTCTGCCACGAGATAGAAAAGTAGCATACCTAATACATATAATACACTAATTGCCAATGCGCTGTACTTAATATTTTTTAAAGCTTGAACAGATAGCTCTGAGAATGCGTTATTTTTATCAATATAGTTTAAAAGCTTAAATGTTTGGTACAGTGCGAAGTAATAAGGTATTGCTGTTGCGTATAAATTGATAAATACAAGATATTTAATATATGCAATATCTGGATATAATTCTGCGGCGAAATTTCCTATTTTAGGGACTAAAAAAATGCACATAGCAAGAACGGGGATTCCGATCAGAATTACAACGGTCTTTAAAAAGAGTGTGGATCCTTGTTTCATAAAAAGCACCTCATTTATTTAATATCTTATTAATTTAACATGAAATTTATTGTTTAACAATAAATTTTTATTTCTTTTAATCGAGGATTTATTGTTAAACAAGTAATTAATGAAAAGGATGTTAAATCTTTTTTATAAGATAAATGATACATATCGATATTTAATTAAAGAAAGAGAAAGTAACTATTGTTAGCTTTATGAGAATTGGGAACTAATAAAACATATGTAGGTTTTGGTATGGAAAAGGAAATAAGGTGTATTGAAATGAATGCAAAGTTTATGGAGGAACAATCATGTTGAATTATGGTGTGAAGATGAAAAAGTTACTATTAGTGGGAGCTATAATAGTAAGCGTATTAAGTACGGAAAGTATGATGAATTATCATTCGGCCAAAGCTAAGGTGAAAAAAGTAGAACACCAGCCTAAAAATATAATTATGATGGTTATGGACGGAACGAGTTCAACGGCGACAACATTGGCTCGCTGGTATAAAGGGGCACCGCTTACGTTAGATCAAATTGTAACAGGAGGTGTTCGTACGTTTTCGGCGGAATCAGCTATTACAGACTCGGCGCCAGCAGCAACAGCTTTAGCAACTGGAAATAAATCGAATTCAGGATATGTAGGTGTATTACCTTCTATTGTAAGTTCGCCTAGCTTACAGCCAATAAAAGAAGAAGACAAGTTACGGCCGGTCGCAAACGTATTAGAAGGCGCAAAACGTACTGGTCGTGCAACTGGCATTGTTGCTACATCTGAAATTCAGCATGCTACTCCGGCCGGATTCTCCGCTCACCATGTCAATCGCAAACATTTTGACGTAATTGCGAAGCAACAAGTGTATCAAAATATAGATGTTGTATTAGGTGGGGGAAAAGCGGCACTGCTACCTATAAAAAGTAATGGGATCCGAAAAGATGGTGAAGATTTAGTAAAGGTGATTCAAAACAAAGGATACGACTTTGTTGAAACGAAAGATGCGTTATTGAACTCCAAATCTAATAAAATTTGGGGCTCTTTCTCACATCATGCTCTTGCGTTTGATATGGATCGTATAGCAACAAATCCAGAACAACCAACACTTTCTCAAATGACAGAAAAAGCAATTCAAACATTATCAAAAGATAAAGATGGCTTCTTTTTATTCGTAGAAGGTAGTAAGCCTGATTGGGCAGCTCATGCTAATGATCCAATTGGGATGATTAGTGATGTATTGGCATTTGATGAAGCGGTAGCAAAGGCGTTACAATTTGCGAAGAAAGATGGGGATACGATGCTCATCGCTTTAACTGATCATGGTAACAGCGGCATCTCTATAGGGAATAGGAATACGACAAAAGGATACAATACTACACCGGTTTCTGCATACATTGATCCATTGAAAAAGGCGAAAATGACACTTGAAGGAACTATAAATAAACTGAAATCTGATTTATCAAATGTAGAAGATGTAGCTAAACTATACGGTTTGGATAATCTAACTCATGATGAAAAAGAAAAATTAAAAGTGGCAAAAAAGAAAATGGATGTAGGACGAATTCTTACTACATTATTGGCTAATCGTGCAAATATCGGCTTTACGACAGGAGGACATACAGGTGAGGATGTATTCTTACATTCTTATGGACCTCAAAAACCAGAAGGCTTAATCCAAAATACAGACATTGCGAAGACGATGGCGAAAGCGATGGGCTTTAACTTAGAAGAAGTAACGAATAAAATATTTTTAGAGAGTGAACAAGCCTTTAAGAAAATCGGTGCAACTGTAACAGCCAACAAAACCGAAGGAGCAAACCCGTTACTCGTAGTAAAACATAATAAAGTAGAAGCACAATTATTTGGTAACAAAAATATAATTCGTATCAATGGTAAAGGGTATGAATTAAGAAGTATTATTGTAGAGAGTAATGGAAAGTGCTATGTACCAGAAGAAGCAATTCAACTATTTGTAAAGCATTCTCGTTAAAAAATTGCCAACCAGTTAAGCTAACTGGTGGCAATTTTTTGTGTTTATTCTAAATATAAGTGTTCGAATTGTTTTGTAAAGTTTTCCATATGAGACTTGTATAAATGTTAAAGGGAAATTATATTTTTTTCTTACATTAAAAAATTTCGTTTTGTAGAATAAGAAGTTATACATATAGTAAAGTCTAATGTGTTATCAATTAATATTTACGAAAAATATATTAATACTTTAGAATTTCTTTAATGTTCATTATTTTTTATTTAAGGTTATCCGTTATATTTATAATATGTTTATTTCAATTTATTGTATTGAAGCTCAGTTTTATATAATTATAAAGCAATCATCAAAATAAAATCTCCACTAGAGTAAATTTATTATTTTTTTGCGGAAATTATTATGCAGCTAAGAAAACTGTAATTTATTGAATTAGAAATATATTAGAATTTAGTTGAAGAAAGAGAGAGGGAATAAAATGAATATAGTGCACTTACGTCCTAAACAGCGGTCTAAGTATCGCATTATGCTAGGGAAGTGGTATTACTCTACAAAGAGGTACATTCAGTGGTTAGCAGACGGAAAAACATATGCAAAAAGGTTTCAACAAGAAAAGCTACCTTGTACAGCAATTCAGCACCGAACGATATTACTTCGTAAGCTCAAAGATGTAGATATGTGGTATCAACAGAATAAGGTTGTTAATTTGAAAATTGCTGTTAAAAAACTAAATGGTATCGTCATTAGACCGGGAGAAACATTTTCTTACTGGCGTTTAATAGGTAAGCCAACGAGGAAAAAAGGGTATGTAGAAGGTATGGTATTACATTACGGATCTTTTCAAACAGGTATTGGAGGAGGTCTTTGTCAGCTTTCGAATTTAATATATTGGATGACTTTACATACACCACTGACAGTAACAGAACGATATCGTCATAGCTTTGATGTCTTTCCTGACTCTAGGCGCACTCAACCGTTTGGGAGTGGGGCGACTTGTTCCTATAACTATTTGGATTTACAAATTAAAAATGAAACGGACCAACCGTATCAACTTCACCTTTATATGACAGATGAACATTTAGTTGGTGAATGGAGAACAGTCTATCCGCAACTTTATCAATATGAAGTGTATGAGAAAGAACACTCAATTCAACCTGCATACTGGGGCGGTTATATACGACATAATGTGATTCAACGTAAAGTATATAATCAACAGAAACAGTTAATAGAAGATCAATATGTAACAGAGAATCACGCTATAATGATGTACGAACCACTATTAGCTTGTAATAATGAGAATAGTGAGTAATATGGTAATCCATAGATTAAATAGTATAGAAAATATTTAATTCTTATTTTTATTAAAAAAGCATGAATCCCAGATTTACTGGGTTTTGATTGTAACTAAGAACATATAAAAGTTCACTGTTATTTATAGGAGAGTCTGTTTGTTTTTATATCTTATGTATTTCACCCTGCATAAAAAAATATTTCTCAACATTTTATTTGTTGAAAAATATTGAATATTCGTATTATAACGAATATTATGTTGTTATCGGCAAAAAACGATAATTTGCAGACACTGGGGAGGAAATACATTGAAAAAGAAAAAGAAATTAAAACCATTAGCGGTATTAACAACAGCAGCAGTACTAAGTAGTACGTTTGCTTTTGGAGGTCACGCAGCGTATGCTGAGACACCAACATCATCTCTACCAATAGATGAGCACTTAATACCGGAGGAGCGTTTGGCTGAAGCGCTAAAACAACGGGGGGTAATTGATCAATCTGCATCACAAGCTGAGACTTCAAAGGCTGTCGAAAAATATGTTGAGAAAAAGAAAGGGGAAAACCCTGGGAAAGAAATCTTAACAGGAGATAGTCTTACGCAAGAAGCCTCTGACTTTATGAAAAAAGTAAAAGATGCAAAAATGAGGGAAAATGAACAGGCGCAGCAGCCTGAAGTAGGCCCAGTAGCTGGACAAGGTGCAGCATTGAACCCTGGGAAATTAAATGGAAAAGTACCTACTACATCAGCGAAGCAAGAAGAATACAATGGAGCTGTTCGAAAAGATAAAGTACTTGTTTTACTTGTAGAATTTAGCGATTTTAAACATAACAATATTGATCAAGAGCCAGGATACATGTATTCTAAGGACTTTAATCGTGAACATTATCAAAAAATGTTATTTGGTGATGAACCATTTACTTTATTTGATGGATCGAAGATTAACACATTTAAGCAATATTATGAAGAACAATCTGGTGGTAGCTATACAGTTGATGGGACTGTAACAGAATGGCTTACTGTTCCAGGAAAAGCATCAGATTATGGTGCTGATGCGGGTACTGGTCATGATAACAAGGGACCTTTAGGACCAAAAGATCTTGTGAAAGAAGCATTAAAAGCAGCGGTAGCAAAAGGGATAAATTTAGCAGACTTTGATCAATATGATCAGTACGATCAAAATGGTAATGGAAATAAAAACGAGCCAGACGGCATTATTGATCATTTAATGGTTGTACATGCTGGTGTTGGTCAAGAAGCTGGCGGCGGTAAATTGAAAGATGATGCGATTTGGTCACATCGTTCAAAATTAGGTTCAAAACCATATGCAATTGATGGCACGAAATCTTCTGTTTCGAACTGGGGCGGAAAGATGGCTGCATATGATTATACAATCGAGCCTGAAGACGGAGCAGTTGGTGTGTTTGCACATGAGTATGGCCATGATTTAGGCTTACCAGATGAATATGATACAAAGTACTCAGGACAAGGTGAACCTGTTGAGTCATGGTCTATTATGAGTGGTGGTAGCTGGGCTGGAAAAATTGCAGGAACAGAGCCAACGAGTTTCTCGCCACAAAATAAAGAGTTTTTCCAAAAGAATATGAAGGGGAACTGGGCGAATATTCTTGAAGTAGATTATGACAAACTTAGCAAAGGAATCGGTGTTGCAACATATGTAGATCAAAGTACTACAAAATCTAAACGACCTGGAATTGTTCGTGTTAACTTGCCGGACAAAGATATAAAAAATATCGAATCAGCGTTTGGTAAGAAGTTCTATTACAGTACAAAAGGAAATGACATTCATACAACACTTGAGACACCAGTATTTGACTTAACAAATGCAAAGGATGCTAAGTTCGATTATAAGGCATTTTACGAACTTGAAGCGAAGTATGATTTCCTTGACGTATATGCGATTGCAGAAGATGGAACGAAGACACGCATTGATAGAATGGGCGAAAAAGATATAAAAGGCGGCGCGGATACAACTGATGGTAAGTGGGTTGATAAATCATACGATTTAAGCCAATTCAAAGGAAAAAAAGTAAAACTGCAATTTGAGTACTTAACAGATATTGCAGTAGCTTATAAAGGATTTGCGTTAGATAATGCAGCCTTAACTGTAGATGGAAAAGTTGTTTTCTCTGATGATGCAGAAGGTCAGCCTGCAATGACGTTAAAAGGCTTTACTGTGTCTAACGGATTTGAACAGAAAAAACATAATTACTATGTAGAGTGGAGAAATTACGCTGGTTCTGACACTGCGTTACAATATGCACGTGGCCCAGTATTTAATACAGGAATGGTTGTATGGTATGCGGATCAAAGCTTTACAGATAACTGGGTAGGCGTTCATCCAGGTGAAGGGTTCTTAGGAGTAGTAGATTCTCATCCAGAGGCAATTGTAGGGACATTAAACGGACAACCTACTGTGAAGAGCAGTACGCGTTATCAAATTGCCGATGCGGCATTCTCATTTGATCAAACACCAGCATGGAAAGTAAATTCACCAACACGCGGTATCTTTGATTATAAAGGATTACCAGGAGTGGCAAAATTTGATGATTCTAAGCAATACATCAACAGCGTTATTCCTGATGCAGGACGTAAGTTACCGAAGCTAGGACTGAAGTTTGAAGTGGTAGGCCAAGCTGAAGACAAGTCTGCAGGTGCAGTTTGGCTTCATCGATAAAATAAGGTAAAAAGAAGAGAAGCTGCGATAAGTCGGTGAAACTGACTGATTGCAGCTTTTTTCTTCTTGTGAAAAAACTCGCTGTTTTTTATGTACTTATTGGAAAAATATGAAGTTTCTTTGATACATAAAATGCTCCGTCTGTCCAATTATAGAAGCTATTTTGGACGTAAGAAATTTGTAAGTAATGAGTAAGAAAAAAGAGATTTTCATAGTATAAAATATTTATTATAGCTACTTTTAACACCTGCTACTAATAGTGTGCTATAATATGAATTAGCAACAAAAAGGAAAGGAATTAGAACAATGACCTTAGAAAATACTAAAAATTTAAAAAACAAGTTGCTCCTTTTGAAAAATCAATGATTAAAAAAAGTGTTTGGCAACTGATCAACACAATCGTGCCATTTATTATTTTATGGTACCTTGCTTATAAAAGTTTGTCAGTTTCTTATTGGTTAACATTAGTTCCAGCACTGTTAGCCGCTGGATTTATGACAAGGATTTTCATTATTTTTCATGATTGTACCCATTATTCATTCTTTAAAAGTCGACGTGCAAATAGAATAGTTGGAACGTGTATGGGTGTTTTAACATTATTCCCATTTGATCAGTGGGGGCATGAGCATTCTATTCACCACGCTACGAGTGGTAATTTGGATAAGAGGGGTACAGGGGATATTTGGACGCTTACAGTAGATGGATATGTAGCAGCACCATTTAGACTCCGTTTAGCATATCGTTTATATCGCAATCCATTCGTTATGTTTGGGTTAGGCCCGATTTATGTTTTCTTGCTTAAAAATAGATTTAACCGAAAAGGTGCTAGAAAAAAAGAACGTATGAACACTTATTTAACGAATATTTTAATCGTTGCTATTGTAGGAATGCTTTGCTGGGCAATTGGATGGCAATCGTTTCTTTTAGTACATGGTTCTATATTTTTAATAGCAGGTTCAATAGGGATTTGGCTGTTTTACGTACAGCACACATTCGAGGATTCTTATTTTGAAGAAGATAAAGAATGGGAATATGTGAAAGCGGCAGTGGAAGGAAGTTCTTTTTATAAACTTCCAAAAATTTTGCAATTTCTAACGGGTAATATTGGATTTCATCATGTTCACCATTTAAGTCCAAGAGTACCTAACTATAAACTAGAAGAGGCACACAACAATACCCTTCCTTTAAAAAATGTACCAACAATTACGCTTGCTACAAGCTTGCGTTCACTCCGTTTCCGTCTTTGGGATGAGAAAAGTAACAATTTTGTTAGCTTTAAAGATGTCAAAACTATAATTAAAAATAATGTTTCTGTTCGGGTGAAATCTGAACTATAATTGCATCGTATATAAAATTCCCCTTAATCATTTTCGATTTAAGGGGAGTTTTTGTTTAAAGATTAGATGCCAGATAAGAAGAAAAATTAAATGTTTCAAATTGTAATGGAAGCAGATTAGGAATTGCTAGTACGTAAGTACAAATACAAGATAACAATAAATGCATTATGTTAACAAGTGGAGTTATCATGAATTTTCCATTACGATAACTGTTCATAAATCCGACGAAAATTAATAGCAAAAGGGGGATCGTACAACAGTATATCTAAAAAATTAGAAAAGACTTGAACGGAAATTTCATTCATTTTTCTTGGTGTTCCGCATTCCATACACTTAAATAGGATGCATATTCTAATTCATCTGGATTGTCATGTAACATAGAAATGAATTCTAATTTATTTCTATCACAATCTAGAAAGTATACACTTGCAGCGGGCATCCACCTTTGGACAATTGGCTCTTGATTTCCTTTTCCTTGACTTCCTATCACTTCTATTCCACGCTCCTCTAACCACGCTTTAGAAGTCATTAAAAACTCTAAATTTACACCAAAAGCAAAATGTCTCAGCTCAAAGTCTTCGATATTATTTACTTCCCATAGTCCAAGCATTTGTTTTTTATTTTCTCCGACCCAAAAGAAAGCCACTCTTCTTTTGGAGAGTTTTCTTGCTAAGGTTAATCCTAGCTTGTTTTGATAGAAATTTATCGCTTTTTCTAAATTTCTTACATGTAAATGAGTTTCGTATATGTTCTGTATCATTATGATCATTCCTTTCTTTCTTGATAACTACCAGTTGAGTAATGAATGTAGTTCTAATAATGTACAGCTATATCTGATATACCTATTTATTATTATATCGAAATTGAAATACGATAAATCCAACTGAGGTAGCAAGTTCAAATGAAAATTTTACTACTTTTGTAGGAGAAGAGAAAAATCCATTAAATTCAGGTGAACTCATATTTAAATAATAAAAAAAGACAACACATGAAGTGAAACGCCACGTGTTGTCTTTTTTGTATCGTACAATATTACGAAGTTTCGCTAATTTTAGTTTCACTTTGAGTGTTAGTTGCAATTCTTTTCTTAACTTTAAAGTGATAGTAAGTATAGCAAAAGATGATAAATGGTACAGTACAATAAATGCCTAGTCTTTGATCTGGGATAAAGATAAGACTTACTAATATAATGCCATACAATCCAAAACCAAGAATTGGTACAAGGGGATAGAGTGGAGTTCTGAACTTCAAGTCGTCTAATTTCCCACCTTCAGCTAAATAGTGTTTGCGGAAAAAGAATTGAGAAACACAAATTGACATCCAAACAATAATTGTTATGACTCCAGAAATGGAAATTAACCATAAGTAAACCGTTTCAGCAGCTACGACGCTTGTTAAAAGAGAAAAAGCAGAAATAGCTATTGTCATGATTAAAGCGTTGAGAGGAATCCCACGTGATGATAATTTCTTTAAAAATGCTGGAGCCATTTCGTTTTTTGATAAAGACCAAAGCATTCGAGTAGCAGCGTATAGTCCTGAGTTTGCAACAGAAAGAACAGCAGTAAGAATAACAAAGTTCATAATATCAGCTGCATATGGAATACCGATATTATCAAAAACAGCAACGAATGGGCTCTTTGTGAGTCCTGCTTCTTCCCAAGGAATTAAAGCAACAAGAACAAAGATTGCTAAGACGAAGAAAAACATTGTGCGCCATATAATATTTCTAATAGAACGAGGTAAAGTTTTTGCTGGATCTTCACTTTCACCTGCTGCGATTCCGACAAGCTCTGTACCTTGGAAGGAATAATTGACTGTAACCATTGTTAATAGAATAGCTGCAAGTCCATTCGGAAATAAACCACCATGATTTACGAAATTTGAAAGGAGTGGAGCTGGTTCGTCGCCTTTTAAATCAATAAAGCCGAACATAGCGGCGCCACCAAGAATTATAAAAGCTATAATGGCAGATACTTTTATACTTGAAAACCAAAATTCTGTTTCTGCATAACTACGAGCAGATAATGCGTTAATAGTAAAGATTGTAACGCCAAATATTAAACACCAAGCCCAAACAGGAATATCAGGAAACCAGCGCTGCATTGTAATACCGGCAGTTGTAAATTCAAGACCGGTCGTATTCGCCCAGCTTAACCAATACAACCATCCGATTGTAAAGCCAGTTGCAGGATTGATGAATTTAGTGGCATATTCCTGGAAAGAACCCGAAACAGGCATGGCTACAGCGAGTTCACCAAGACATAGCATAACGAAATACATTAATAATCCACCGGCCATAAAGGCAAGTACGGATCCACCAGGTCCAGCTTGACTTATTATAAAGCCAGATCCGTTAAATAACCCCGTTCCAATCACACCACCGAGTGCAATCATGAATAAGTGTCTACTTTTCATCGTACGTTTTAATTCATTGTTTGTATTGTTTACTTGCGCCATTGTTTTCCTCACTTTCGTAGTTGATAGAATAAAGTTTGATGTTTTTCCGTATTATGGAATGTATTCCGTGATGTGAAATCTTGTTATAATTTTCAGATAATTAAAAAGAAAAGTCAATATTTTTTTGTTTGCGTTTTCAATTCGTTGTTAGTGATATATTTTTATTGTTAGAAAATTGAATAAATATATTGATTTCATTTCGAATGTTTGCTAAATTGATAGTTAATTAAACGTACTAACATACTACGAGTAAAGTTGAGGCGAGTTATGGTACAGTCCATTGATCGAGCGATAAGTATTATTAAATTATTGAATTCTACAAATGAAAAAGAGTATTGGGCTATTTCTGATATAGCTGATGGAACACATCTCCCAGTTAGTACAGTACATAGATTACTTAACTCTCTAATGGAGCATGGGTTAGTTACACAAATACCAGAGACAAAACAGTACAAAATTGGACCAATGTGGATGGAAATAGGGTTACGTCAATTGGAGAAGGTAGACTACAGATCAGTTGCAAGAGAAGTGATGAAGCGGTTGGCCTTTGAAGTCGAAGAAAGTGTCTATTTAAATATTCCAAACGGAACACATTCTATTATCATTGAAAGAATTGATAGTCCTTTAAAAATTCGAGTTATCGATAATCTAGGGGAACAAATTCCACTTTCAATTGGTGCCGCAAATAAAACGATGCTTGCCAATATGAAAACGAATGAAATGGAACATATTGTAGAACATTTACTTTCTTCATTACCAGAACAAAAGCAAATTCTTCTTAATCAAATAAAGCAAATAAAAAATGAAGGATATGCTGTCAGTTATGGTGAAAAAACAGAAGGGACAGCTTCAGTAGCTGCACCTATTATCGGATTTAATCATAAAGTAGTAGGAGCATTAAGTGTTGGGTTAATTAGTCATCGTATTAATGATGATCGACTATCTTTTCTTATTAGCAAGGTAAAACAAGCAGCTCATGAAATATCAATAAAAATCGGCAGTACATCAGAACTATAATTTTGATGGCTGTCGTCATTTTTTATTCATATACTGGAATTCGTTTTCATAATGCGGAAAAATAGGGGGATTTATATGTCAAGGTGGCAATCAAAAGAACAATTGATTCAATTATTAAGCAGTCTTGTTGAAATTCCTAGTATTACAGGTACAGAGGCTGAAGTGATATTGCCAGACTTTGTTGTGGAGCAATTATCTGATTTACAGTACTTCAAAGAAAACCCGCACCATGTGCAAAAAAATCCGACGGGGGACGGACGATATTTTGTTACAGCACTAGTAAAGAAAAGTGATAGTACAAAAAATACTGTAATTCTAGTAAGTCACTTTGATGTTGTAGATGTACAAGATTACGGAGTGTGGAAAGAAGATGCATTTAATCCTAAAAAGTTAACATCTATGTTTTATTCTCATAAAGATGAACTTCCAGACCATGTACGTGAAGATATAGAACATGGAGATTGGCTGTTTGGTAGAGGAACAATGGACATGAAATGCGGCCTCGCATTACAAATGGCAATGATTGAACAAGCATGTGAAGGAAGATTCGATGGGAATGTTCTTTTATTGGCTGTACCAGATGAAGAAGTGAATTCTGTAGGGATGAGGGCCGCTGTTCCGAGACTATTAGATTTAGCAAGAGAGCATAATTTAGATTATAAAACGGTCTTAAACTCAGAGCCTATGTTTTCAAGACATCCTGGTGACCAAAATAAGTATATTTACACTGGCTCTATTGGTAAAGTGTTACCTGGTTTTCTTTGCTACGGAAAAGAGACACATGTAGGTGAACCTTTTGCAGGGTTAAATGGGAGTTATATGGCTTCATTAATAACAGCAGAACTAGAGTTAAACACAGACCTTTGTGATATTGTAGAAGGGGAAGCGAGTCCTCCACCAACTAACTTACTTCAAAGGGACTTAAAAGAGGATTATTCTGTACAAATTCCGCATCGTGCAGTCACATTATTTAATTTGTTTTTATTAGAAAAATCAATGACAGATGTAGTTTCATTGTTACGTCAAAAAGTAACGAAAGTAGCAGAGAAAATAGAAGAGTCGTATGAAAAACATGCATATCGTTTTTCTAAATATAATCCATTTATACCACCTAATCTCAAAGTAAATGTATTAACTTATGAAGAGCTTATCACATATGCAATTGAGCAACATGGACGAGAAAAAATAGATCATATTCAATCTAATATTATAAAAAATAGAGGAGATAAAGATGATCGTGCGGTAACGATTGATTTAGTAGATAAATTAGCGATTTTATGTAAAGAAAAGGCACCGATGATTGTACTTTTCTTCGCTCCGCCGTACTATCCAGCTGTGAGTTCACGCAACAATCCTTTAATAAAAGAGGTAGTTGTAGAAATGGAAAAGTATGCACATTACAATCATAAAATTACATTTGAAAACCAAAATTATTTTGGGGGGATTTCAGATTTAAGCTATGTAGGCTTGCAGTATCCACTGGATTCAATGAGTTCGCTTGTAGACAATATGCCATTATGGGATAAAGGCTATTCAATTCCGCTTCAGGAATTAGAAGAGTTTGATGTTCCAGTATTAAATATGGGACCGGTAGGAAAAGATGCACATCAATGGACAGAACGTCTAGATGTAAACTACGCATTTGAAACACTATTAGATATGTTACCGAAATGCATTGAAAAATTATTAGTTTCTAATAAAATTACACAATCATAGTAGGGAATAGGTAAGGGATAAAACAGAACCTTTAAAGAAGAGTCGAATCAAATTATTTTAATATAATTAAAAAGTAGAACGGCCAAGCTCAATTTTATATGAGTTTGGCCGTTTATCATGTAGTGAATTTTTAATTAAAATTATGTGAATTCATAGCTAACGTAATCTCTTTTATAGTTTTATTTTTTAGTTTGACCAGATAGTTCAACAGACTTTTGCGTACAACGCTGCATAGCTGAAATAATCGCTGTTCGTAATCCTTTTTCCTCTAATGTTGCTACAGCTTCTATTGTCGTTCCGCCAGGAGAACAAACCATATCTTTCAATTCACCTGGATGTATTCCTGTTTCTAGTACCATTTTTGCAGAGCCTAACACAGCTTGAGCAGCGAATTTATATGCTTGATTTCTTGGCATACCATCTAGTACAGCAGCATCTGCCATCGCTTCTATAATCATATATACATAAGCTGGTGAAGAACCACTTACGGATGTGACAACATCCATTAATTTTTCACTTACGATCTCTGTTTGACCAAAACTATTGAAAATGTTTAGTACATCTTCTAAATCTTTTTCTGTCACCATTTCATTAGGGCATAATGCAGACATTCCTTCTCCAACAAGAGCAGGAGTATTAGGCATTACTCTTACAACCTTTACTTTTTTATTAAAGGCATTTTCAGTACTTTCAATACTTTTTCCAGCAGCGATCGTAACGATGATAGCATCGTTTTTGATTACTTCTTTTATTTCATTAATTATTGATGAATATAGGTCTGGTTTGATTGATAAAATTAAAATATCAGCATTTTTAGCTACTTTATTGTTGTCGGTAGTTGTAGTTAGCCCATATTTTTCACTAGCATTTTTTAAATTAGCAGTGTTTAAATCTGAACAAATAATTTGATTTGAAGATACTATATTTTTGTTTATCATTCCGCCAATCATAGCCATTCCCATATTTCCGCAACCGATGAATCCAATTTGTTTATCCATAATAACTCAATCTTGCTCCTTTTATAATCAATTATATCGGTTTGATATTATTTTCTTAGAATAAGAATAACATCCCTGTGCAATATAAAGAAACATTCTAAGAGAATATATTCCTTTTTGCAACACTAAAAGACAAAAATTAATTATATTCGACATTATGTAAATATATACACTATAATGTAAGGTTTTATGTTTATGAATATGAGTTAAACTTATATCATTTTGTATTTTCATTCAGTAGGGCGATAATTTCATACAAATAACTTGTGGCTCTATTTATTTTTAAAAATACCTCTTGACACCGAATCGAACTATATCGCATAATATAAAAAAATTAGATTGAAAATCGTTGAAGGGAATTAGTACATATGTCTTCTTGCGAAAGAGAGTGGAATTCACCGGCTGAAAGATTCCTCGTATAGAATATATCGAACCTATCCCTGAGTCTTAAATGAAAGTTTAGGCGTTCGCCTGCGTTATAGGCACCAAGTGGATATCTATGTATATCAATTAAGGTGGTACCGCGGAACAATGACCGTTTCGTCCTTTTTATTTTATTAAGGGCGAAGCGGTCATTTTTATTTTGCTCTTAAATACTTCAGTGCAGCATTGATGAGAATAGATATAGTTACAAAGTGAATGAAGTGTAATTTATAAAAAAACTTTGATTTTAGACTTGGGGGATAAAAAAGTGAAAAAACAACGAATTGTTGTAAAGATTGGGAGTAGTTCCTTGGCAGATAGTCATGGAGGCATCTCTACAGAACAGCTTTCAGATCACGTTGCCGCATTGGCTCGGTTGAAAGAAGATGGGCACGAGGTTGTGTTAATTACATCTGGAGCCGTCGCTGCAGGTTTTTCAGCGCTAGGATATCCTAGCAGACCTGTAACGATTAAAGGGAAACAGGCTGCAGCAGCTGTCGGACAAAGTTTGTTAATGCAGGCGTACACGGAGGAATTCCGTAAATATGGCATCGTTACTGCGCAACTTTTGCTGACGAGAAGTGATTTTTCTAGAAAAGAACAATATAGTAATGCTTACGCTACGTTAGGAGAATTATTAAACCGTTCCGCTCTTCCAATTATTAATGAAAATGATTCCATCTCTTTAGAGGAGCTAACGTTCGGTGATAATGATATGCTGTCAGCTTTAGTAAGCGGGCTTGTTTCGGCGGATATGCTTATGATCTTTACGGATGTGAACGGGTTATATGACAAAAATCCTCAGAAAAATGCGGATGCAAAAAAATATTATTTTCTTCCTGAAGTTACGGAAGAAATTTCTTCTCTTGCAGGAGATGCAGGCTCAAAACTTGGGACTGGCGGTATGAAATCAAAAATCGATGCTGCAAAGACAGCACTCTCTCTTGGTGTGAGTGTATTTATCGGAACAGGACGTGGACAGGAAAAGTTTGTAGATGTTTTGAAGGGTAAGGGTGATGGAACGTATGTTGGTAATGCTCCTCAAAAAGAAATGAAGATGAACAAGCAATGGATTGCCTTGCATTCGCTTGTTAGCGGACAAATTGAAGTAGATGCTGGGGCAGCTACTGCCATCATTCAGCATGGGAAGAGTTTACTTCCAGCTGGTGTTACGAATGTATCAGGATTTTTCCAAGTGGGTGAAGTTGTAGAGGTTGTAACGCAACAAGGGCGCGTAATAGGAAAAGGACAATGCACATATAGTGCAGAGGAACTAAGAGATGTAAAAGGTATGCAAAGCCAAGATATTCAAGTAAGAGGCGAGAGACATAGTTATGAAGTCATCCATAGGGATCATTGGGTTTCACTTTAAAAAGGAGGAAATAAAAATGAATGAAGTGTTAGCAAAGGGGATAAAAGCAAAAGAGGTTGCTAGAGAACTTGTGCTTAAAACTACAGATCAAAAAAATGAAGCACTTGCTGCAATTGCTAATCAGCTGATAGTAGAAACAGCTTATATTTTAGAAGAAAACAAACGGGATATTGAAGAAGGTAAGGAGAAAGGATTTTCTCATTCACTCCTTGATCGCCTTTTGCTGAATGAACAACGAATTGTTGATATGACAGAGGGTATTAAGCAGTTAATTGAATTACGTGATCCTATTGGAGAATGTGTAAGTGCATGGGAACGACCAAATGGACTATCTATTCAGGAGATGCGCGTACCACTTGGTGTTGTCGGAATGATTTATGAGGCAAGACCGAATGTAACTGTTGATGCTGCTACAATTTGTTTAAAAACAGGAAACGCAGTAATACTACGTGGTAGTTCTTCTGCTATACATTCTAACAAAGCTATCGTTAGCGTTATTCACCGGGCGCTTAAGCAAACTAGCTTGCCTTCAGAAAGTGTACAGCTCATAGAAGATACAACGAGAGATAGTGCAAAACAGTTGTTTACATTGAACGAGTACTTGGATGTTCTTATACCAAGAGGCGGTAAACAATTAATTGATACAGTAGTGAGAGAAGCGTCTGTTCCAGTACTTGAAACAGGTGCGGGAAATTGTCATATATTCATTGATGAAACAGCAGATAAACAAATGGCGTTTAATATTATTATAAACGCAAAAACGCAGCGTCCATCTGTATGTAATGCAATTGAGACGATTGTACTTCATGAGAATTGGGCAGAGCAATATGGTAGCGAGTTGTTTTCTTCCTTGAAGGAAAGAGGAGTGGAGCTACGTGGTGATAATAAAGCAGTGGCGATTGATCCTTCTATCTTACTTGCGACAGAAGAAGACTGGGAAACTGAGTTTTTATCTCTCACACTAGCAGTGAAAGTGGTTTCCACTGTTGAAGAAGCGATTCATCATATAAATACGTATGGATCTATGCATTCTGAAGCGATTATTACTGAAAACGAGGAAAACGTCAGCAAGTTTTTTACTTCTGTAGATGCCGCGGCACTTTATCATAATGCATCGACTCGTTTTACAGATGGATCCGAATTTGGATTCGGAGCGGAAATTGGTATCAGTACACAAAAGTTACACGTAAGAGGACCAATGGGGCTTCCAGCATTAACTTCTACAAAATATGTGATTCGTGGAAATGGGCAAATTCGAAAATAATAATAAAAGACACTCAATTTAATCTGTACCCTTTGTAAAGGACATTTTGAAAAAAGTTAGGCAACATCAAGAAGATGGTTTCTGTATCCAACAGGAGTCATCTTTTTTAAATTCCATTGATATCTATAATGATTATAATACGTCATATATTTCTTAATCTCTTGTTTCAATTCATTAAAGGACACGCAAGGTTTTATATGAGCTTCATCTTTCAGATGACCAAAAAATGATTCTTGTGGGGCGTTATCCCAACAGTTTCCTCTTCTTGACATGGATTGTCCTAGGTTTAGCTTTTTAACTAGCTTTTGATAGGTAGGGCTTGTGTAGTGGGATCCTTGATCTGAATGAATATAAGCACCTTCAGTCAATCGAATCCGCGGATTCCTTTTTAGTTTATGGAGAGTTGTCGTTACGAGCTCTAATGTCATCTGTTCTGAAACATGGTAAGCTAAAATTTCATTAGTTGAGCCGTCTAAAATTGTAGATAAATAGGCCCTTTGATTCTTACCGTAAACTAAATAGGTGATATCTGTAAGAAGTGTTTTCCCTGGGGTATTTTGTTTAAATTCCCGATTTAATTGATTTGGTACTATTCGATGTTCTTTTGTAGCTTTAAGCATTCTTTTATAAGGATTCGCTTTGCGAACCGGACAGATAATCTCGTATTTCTTCATAATTCTACGGATACGCTTTAAATTGTAGACAACTTGAAACTGACCCGCCAATGTCATCTTTATCTGACGAGCCCCTTTGTTTCTATTTCTAAATCGAAGTGCTTTTAATATGGTTTCCTTCAAGATTTCATCTCGATCACTCTTTTGTTTCCGTTGTTCTTGAGATGAAACTGAAAAGTAATTATAGTATCCCGAACGGGATACACCAGCTACTTTACACAAATGACTGACCATATTCCTTAAGTTGTATTTCATGATGACAGAACGAATCAAGATGAATTTCTGACTAGGTGGTAGTGTTATTTCCTTCTCATCCTCCCTTCCATAAGTTTGATTTTTTTTAGCAATTCGTTTTCCGCCTTTAGTAAGTTTCGTTCGGCTTCTAAACGGGCATACTTTTCTTCTAACGTAAGCTCTCTCTCAAGAGTTCTTCCAGCGTTTTCGATACGTGTATCCCTTAAACCCAATACACCATTTTTTCTATAAGCAGCACGCCATCTACTTCCCGATGACATAACTCGTTTCATTCCAATCATATCTATATCAAAACCACATTCTTCAAAAATATTTCGAGGTAGCTTTCCTTTTTCATTTTCCTCAATAAAAATATGCTTAAATTCCTCTGTATAAGTGATACCTTTCTGACTTACAGATTTTACGTATAGGTTATTTGATAGAATTTGAATTTCTCTTTCTGTAAATAGTTTTTTTGTCATTTTCAACATTCTCCGATCCCAATTTTCCTTTTATTATACAAGAAATACCCTATAGAATAGACTTTTTTCAAGTGTCTATTCTATAGGGTACATTTTAATTGGCTTGGGTGTCTTTTTTTATAAAAATTATTTACCATACAAATAGCCCAACGAGCATAGCACTTAATAAAGAAACAGCCATCCCGCTAACAAGAAGCTTCCAAACATTTTTACCGATGACTGATGATTTTTCTCCGCCAAATAATGAATTGTAAGTTCCGTAAATCATACCTACTGTACTAAAGTTAGCAAAAGAAGCTAGAAATGTCGTTGCAACCGCAACCGTATGCGGTTGTAACGACTTTAAGTTTGATTTTAAATCCATCATTGCAACAAATTCATTCGTCGTTATTTTGATCCCCATTAATTCAGCTACATACATAGCATCACTGCCTGATAAACCGAGTAAAAATGCAAAAGGACTAAAGATAATGGAGAAGATTTTTTGAATTGTTAACCCCGTTACAAAAAATCCTAAAATCCCATTTAAACATGCTGTTAAAGCTACATAACCAATTACCATAGCTAAAATAACGATAACCATATTCATCCCAACTAACATACTGTTTGAAATAGTAGAAAAGAAATCCTTTTTTTCATGTTTTGAAGGTGTGTAAACAACGTCTTCTTCTTTCGAAACTTCCACAGGATTTAATACATTGGCTAAAATTAATGCGTTAATACAATTTAATGGAATGGCACTGAAAATATATGTTGCTGGCACCATTGATAAATAAGCGCCAAGAATGGATCCGCTAACGCTACTCATACTCATAATTCCAAAAGTTAATAATCGATTTTCTTTTAACACAGATAATTGATCACGAACAACCGCAAGTGCTTCGGTGTTTCCTAAAAACATCATTTGAATCGAAAAGAAACTTTCTAACTTTGGTAAACGAGAAATCTTTGAAATAACTGCACCTACTTTATCAATAATCCAAGTTAAGATTCCGAAATAAGATAGAATATCGAAAAAAGTAATAACAAAAATGATAGGAAGTAACGCACTAAAGAAGAAATCAATGTGCTGACTTTCCATAGCTGAAGGAAATGCAAATCGAATACCTTCATTCGCACATGCTAGTAGCCAACTGAAAAATGACGCAATTTTATTAATGATAATACTGCCGAGCTTTGTGCCTAACATAAACCATGTAATAAAAAGCTCCAATAGGATGAGAATTACAATTGGTCTCCATTTTATATGTTTTTTATTAGGCGAACATAAGAAAACGATTAATATGACAACGAAAATCCCTAACATATTCAATATGAAATGCATGTCAACAACTCCTTGAGGCTTATTATTTGTATATAAAAAAGCATCTATTCTTCCAAATTTGGATTATGATTAGAAGTTATGAAGCATGTAAGTTATGTTAGGAATCAATGTATTTTAATTTGCTTTATTTTGAGTAATCGCAGTAATTATCGAACAATTAGTTGTTTTCAATTGTTTTGTTGGATATTAAACGTATGCGATTTTAAACATCGTTTATCCCGGATTAACGGGCAGTAAGACTTTTACCTCAAAATTCAGGGAAAGCAAAGAAGTGGGGATGGGCTGCCCGCAAAATCCCGATTGGTAAGAGCTGATTAAAATTTCACTTTATAAATAAGAACGGTGAGTTGGCCATGAACCTTGAAGTTTCCGAAGCTGTATAATTTGTCCTGTATGATAAGCATCATGCAAAAGGATATTCATATATTGTTGCCAAACTGGTAGAGAAGGACTTAGTTGATCTAGTTCTGCTTCTTGAAGGGCGGTTAATGAAGATTGTAAGGCATCATGTACTTGAAGCGTTCGCTTTTCTCTTCAATAAACCTTCTCTATAGTTGAACAAGAGAGTGAAATACAACGTATAATTGAGCCATTAAAAAATCTCATTTTTAATATGATATTTAATAATCAAGGCTTTCATTGAGTCAGAATGAAAAGAGTATAAACCTTTTTCTGTTTGCTCATTGATTAAAGTTTTTTTTAAGTTGCAAAACGGTTCTAAAAATATAGAAGGTAAAATTCGATAAAAATAGAATATGTTATATAGCAAACAAGGAGGGGATAAAAATGGAGGTCTATCATATAACGAGCAGAAAAAGGGAAACATACAACGTTCAGGTGAAATATTCGATACTTTTCGAGTGTGCACTTGGCATTGCAGCGATTACTCATAAAAGGTTAATTGATACTCTTGAAAAGACTCAAAGTGAATGGGAAGAAATTAAGAAATCATTAACAGAAGAAATGAGAGAACACTTACAGTTTGTAGAAGAACATAATACGTGGAAAGCGTTACTCCAGTTATTGTATGAAGAGGATTTTCAAGATTTATCGCAGTTTAATTTTAAAATTGATTCACTTTCAGAAGAAGATTTGAAATTTATATGTTTACCGTTTTTAGGAGAGAAGTATGAAGAGAAAAGACGTTTAGCTGCAACGGGAGTTGTATGTGCAATACACGAACTAAAGGAACTAACAGATAATCATCAGTTTTTTTCTACTTATATTAGCTTTATATGTAATGTAGATGTACAAGTGCTGAAATCGCATTTAATCGCTGTTATGACAGGTTGGTATGAGAGTGTTATTAAAAGAGAGGAAGAACAAATACTTTCTATATTAAAACGAGATTATGAAGCAAAAAATGAAATGAATAAAAAGATGAAACCAGAAGAGTTTGTTGAGTGGGCTACTGGTGGCATTAACTATATGCCAGAACCAAGTGTTCATTACGTGCTTCTTATCCCGCAAATGACGTACAGACCGTGGAATATTGAAGCGGATATTGAAGATACGAAAGTATTTCATTATCCAGTTGCGAATGAAAGCATTCATCCTGAAGATCCGTATGAACCGAATTATTTTTTAGTTCAAAAACATAAGGCTCTTGGGGATGAGGCGAGATTGCGAATTGTAAAAATGTTGTTTGAAAAAGAACGTACATTACAGGAAATAACGGAAAGATTACAGCTTGGTAAATCGACAGTACACCATCATTTGAAATTGTTACGTGCAGCGAAGTTAGTTGATATACATGACGGAAAGTATGTATTAAGAAAGAAAGCAGTACAGTCTTTAGCGAAAGAATTAGATATGTTTTTGAATAGATAATTAACAACGAGAATGTACATAAAGGGAGGAATATAAAAGAAAAGTTGGTGTGTGAAATTGAAAAATATATTGAAAAATCGTTCGTACTTTTTTATGTGGATTGGTAGTGCAATCTCTGAATTAGGAGGGGCTTTCGGAACGTTATGTAATTCAATTCTAGTATATGAGTTAACAGGATCGGAAATGGCTTTAAGTAGTATGTGGCTATTATATTTCATCCCATCACTCATACTGCAATTAATAAGTGGCCCATTTATTGATAAATGGAGCCGGAAGTGGATTATGATTTTTTCACAATGGATACGGGCGTCCGTATTCTTATTACCTTTGGTGATGCTAGTTACAGGTAGTATAGAAGTTTGGCACATTTATGTTGTTCAAATTGTAGTGGGACTTATTACACCTCTTTATACACCTGCGAGTCAGGCAATTACACCGAGCATTGTAAGTCAAGGACAACTTCAAGACGCAAATGCGTATATTGATGGAATGACTCGTCTCATGATGTTTCTTGCGCCAGTATTGGGCGGAGTAGTCATTCATTTCATTGGAACAGAACTTACATTATCTTTCGTATGTATTTGTCTATTTGTTAGTGGTGCTTTCTTACTTTATATAAAAGAAAAGAGGACTACAACAGATATACGAAAAACGTGGCTAGAACAATTTCTTCAAGGTTTTACATATTTTTTTACAAAACCAATCATCGTTTGGCTCGGTATATTTCTTACTTTCGTGCAGTTTGGAGTAGGGGTAACGATGGTCACAAATCTTCCTTATATAAAAGACGAGCTGTTAGCGGGATATGCAGAGTACGGCTATTTTATGGCAGGTTTTCCACTTGGCTACGTAATTGGCTCAGTATTAGTGGGAAAAGTAACATATAAAAGCCGGCGTATACTTATGCTTGGAGGATTGTTTATAGGGGGGCTCACATACATTTCATTAGGGTTCAATCATAGTATTATCATTGCAATAATAATTGAAGTAATAGCAGGGATTTGTATTGCATTTTTCAATGTTCATAACACAACAATATGCCAACAAATCGTCCCAAATAATATGATAGGACAAGTATTTTCAGTGCGTTTATTTTTTATACGATCCGCTATGCCATTAGGTGTGTTAGTAGGGGGAATATTGAGTGAAATGTGGGGAGTAAGAGCGCTATATGTAATTATCGGTGCAATTATATGTGTTACATCTTTAATAGGGATGTTATTTCCATATTTCAAATTTTTAGATGAGGCGATAGAAAAGAAATCAGCATAATTCAAAAAATTAAAACTTTACAATTGAAAATAATTATCATAATCAATTATAATAGAAGAATACTAGTATTCGTATTACAAAGAGGGAGTGGGATATATGTTTATCGAAACGAAAACATTTACAGTAAAAGAAGGTACATCAAATATAGTTGTAGAACGTTTCACTGGAGAAGGTATTATTGAAAAATTTGAAGGCTTTATCGACTTGAGTGTTCTTGTGAAAAAAGTAAGACGAGGAGACGAAGAAGTTGTCGTTATGATTCGCTGGGAATCGGAAGAAGCATGGAAAAACTGGGAAACAAGTGAAGAACACTTAGCTGGACATAGAGCGGGCCGTGGTAAACCGAAGCCAGATCATATTATTAATGTGGATCATGCGGTTTATTATGTGAAATCATCGAAATCGGCTTATCAACAGTCGTAATATATAAGTAGAGGATACATGTTGTAGATGCTAACATGTATCCTCTTTTTGTAGTAATGGGGGATGGAAATGATGGAGAGTTTTTCATTCATTACAAATGAAAAACATAAAAAATTGGTACAAACAATTTTAAATGAATATTTATTTAGAGATAAAGTAAATGGATTCATGCTAATTGGATCTGTCGCAAGAGGTGACGCATATCCTGATTCGGATTTAGATTTCTATATTCTTTTAGAAGAAGGGCAAAAGAAAAAATTTCATTTTGAAACGAGTGATGATATTTTAGTTGAATATAAGAGTGCAGATTTTAATCAAATTCAAGTAAACTTTAAAAACAATCCGATGGAATTTTACTCATTTCTAGAAGGGGAAATTTTGTTTGATAAAAGCGGTGAGTTGAAAAAGTTAAAGGAAATAGCTACATATGAATTTGAAAACTATCGTGTTTCTAGCGACAAAATGAAGGGCATTTCTCATTGGTTGCATAGTTCATTAATTAAAATTCAATCTGCCTTGAAAGCAAATGATGAGTTAAAAGCTTCATACATAGTTCAAATTTCAACTTGGACATTGTTAGATGGGATATGGGCTGTTAATAATAAGCCTATACCACCAGCGGGATCTGTTTTGAAGTATATTGAAACATTATCTAAAGTACCAACTCATTTTAAAGGTTTTATCAATAAACTGTTTTTAGGTGATACGACAGAACGTACCTCTGCAGCAATTTTCTTGATTGAGTGGGTTTTACACAATTTGAAAAATAAATAATGTGGCTATTTTATATAGGTAAAATAATATTTCGCGTCGAACAGTTTATGGAATTACAGTCATAAAAAACGTTCTAGGCTATAGAAAAAAATATTAGACTTATAAAGCATAGTCTTAGATGGAACGCTTGAATATCTTGCCTTACATATTTAAGTGTTATGAAAATGAATCCATATACCCTCTGTTTAAAAGGAGATGAGTACATGAAGCTGAATCATTTAAATTTATGTGTTGATGATTTATCGGAAGCGAGACATTTCTTTGAAACATTTTTTGATTTTCAATTTTTGGAGCAAAAAGGGAAAGCACTTGTAGTGATGAGTGATGAGAGTGGTTTTATACTTGTACTAAGTGATCCAAAAGCATTTAAAGGGAATAAGGAAGTTACGTATCCGGAAGCTTTTCATATTGGTTTTTTAGTGGATACATCAAGTGAAGTGGATCAAGCGTATAATCGTTTAGTAGCCGGCGGCATTGAAATAGACAAGGAACCTTATTTGATGCGAGGTAGTAGTTATGGTTTTTATTTTACAGTATTTAATGGCTTATTAATTGAAGTGTCTTGTCTTGATTATAGAGAAGGTAAGAAAGTTTCAAAGCTTAATAGTAATCATCTAGAGTAATCATTTGAAGGTGTATAGAATTTAAGTATGTATCATATTAGAAGACGGATTAAGAAAGTTTCACTGTAAAGTAAAAAAGACAGACTAATAAATAGTCTGTCTTTTCACATTAATTCTTCACATCATCATAAAGTTCAAGTGCCTCTTTCACATTCAATCCATTTTTTACAATGCCATGTATTGCTTGAATCATCGCAGCTGGGTGCTCGGATTGCCATATGTTTCGGCCCATGTCTACTCCAATTGCGCCTTCTTGCAACGCATTGTACGTAATGTTTAATGCGTCTTCAATTGAATCTAATTTTGGTCCACCAGCAATGACAACTGGGGCAGGGCATGTGCTCGTTATTTTTTCGAATCCTTCACAGTAATACGTTTTAATAATATCAGCACCCATTTCAACACATACGCGGGAAGCAAGTGCTAGAAAGCGAGCTTCACGTTTTTGTAATTCTTTTGCGACTGCGGTAATGCCGAGTACTGGCAGGCCGTAATCATGAGCTTCAGAAACTACATTTGCGAGATTTGTAACAGTTTGTGTTTCATAGTCTGATCCAATGAAAACAGAAACGCCGACGCCAATTGCGTTTTGTTTTACTGCTTCTTTCACAGGTGTAACAATTGTTTCATTCGCTAAATCTTTACCGACGACAGTAGCGCCGCCAGATACACGCATAACCATCGGTGTGCTGCAGTTTTCAGGAATACAGGAGCTAAGTACACCACGCGTTAAAAAGAGAGAATCCGTGTAAGGAAGTAAGTTTTTAACAGTTTCAAGTGGCTGTTCAAGCCCGTGAATTGGTCCTAAAAAGTAGCCGTGATCTATCGCTAACATTACCGCTCTGCCATCAGGTAAAATTGTATTTAATCGATTTTTAAATCCCCAAGTCATTCCAAATCACTCCTTCGTTAATGTTGGATTTTCCGTTTGTACCGTATCTTTATTTGGTAAATGTGGTGACTTTATAAAAACAGCTTTAAAAGGTTTGTCAGAATGGTTAATCAGATAGTGAGATTCATGAGGGCGAACTTGCAGGACATCACCTTGTTTAATTGGAACTCTTTCGTTATTTACATAGAAGTCTATTTCACCTTCTAATGCATAAAAGACCTCTTCGCACGTCGTATGATAATGGTTTTGAAACTCCTGGCCCGGTTGAATGACAACAAGGCCAAGATCAATATTTGGACCTTGTATTAAATATTTCGGCCCGTTATCACCGAAGCGATAGGAGAAGTCATTTTCATTCGCTTTTAACATACAGTTCACTCCTTTATGTAATGTGTTACAGTGCACCAGGCGCAATCCACATATGTGAGGTGAGCCCTTTATCAGCTAAAGCGAGCTGACTGTCATATACAGTTTTCCATGTTTCATAGAACTCTTTATATAGTTCGTGATTTTCAGTAACTGGTTCGAATGTTTGCTCCCACTGTACAAACTCTTCGGCAGTTTCTTCCATAGATGAATATATGCCAGCACCAACTCCAGCAGCAATCGCAGTTCCTAAAGCAGCTGCTTCTTTCACAACAGGTACTTTTACAGGAATACCGAGTACGTCTGATAGAATTTGTGGCCATAGTTTTCCTTTAGCGGCACCGCCAGCAAAAACGACTTCAGAAGGGAATGTACCAGTAAGATTTTCAATTAGTTTTAAGTTTCCAAGTGTAACGAAGGCGGCATTTTCTTCAATAGCACGGAACATTTCCTTTTTTCCGCATTTGTCAGCGTCTAAACTTAAATTTAAGAATGAAGGTGCGGCATGACGCCAAGAAATGTAGTTCATAACGTTTGAAAAAGTAGGGATAATGCCATGTGAACCGACAGGTACGTCTTTCGCTTGTTCTTCTAGTAATTCATAAGCATCTACACCGAGTTTATCAGCAAGTTTCTTTTCTTCTTGGCAAAAAGCGTCTCGAAACCAGCGCATAACGAGACCTGGGAAAAAGGCGATTGTTTCATATTGCCATAGGTTCGGAACGACGTGACAATTTACTCGAATCGCAGCATGTGGATCTGTTATTGGCTCAGTAACATTCACTTCTTGTTGCCAAAAGCTACCCCCGCATATTAACGTTTGATTCGGTTTCACGATTCCTGTTCCGAGCGATGCCATTTGAGCATCTCCACCCCCGGCGACGACAGGAATCCCTTCAAGTAAACCAGTTAATGCTGCACACTCTTTTGTAACGTTGCCAATTACTGTACCAGCTTCATTTACTGTTGGTGAAAATGGCAAAGATAGACCGCACTCCTTAGCGACATCGTTATCCCACACTCTATTTTGTAAGTCAAAAATACCTGACGTGCATCCGTTTGAGGGATCAATTTGTAGTACGCCGCTTAGTTTATATAAAATCCAATCGTTTAACATTGTAAAAGAGTAAATATTATTATAGACGTCGGGTTCATGTTTTTTTATCCAGAGTAGGCGTGGTAAAGCACCTAATGAAAAAGTTTGACCAGACTTTGTATATAAATCTTTTTCAAGATGTGACCGAATTTCTTTTAATTCACTAACTTCGACGGATGCGCGCCCATCAACATTTGCACACGCCCATATTTCTTGCCCATCTTGATCATATAAAACAAATCCTTCTCGCATACTTGTAGCGCTAATAGCAAGAATAGAAGAGGCAGGAGTGTTGCTTTTTTGAAGCACCTCTTTCGTACATTCTTGTACTAGCTTCCAATTTTCTACTACATCAAAGTTCATAGAGCCTGGATAACGAAGGTCAGATTTGTGAATCCATTCTTTTTGACTTACTGCAATTTGATTACCATGTAAATCAAAAAGAACTGCTCGAATGCTCCCTGTACCAGCATCGAAAGCTAATAAATGGGACATTAACAATCACCATCCTTTCGTAATAAGGAGAGGGCAGTTTCCTCATCGGTAATTAATGTATGAATAAACTTTCCTTTTAAGGCACCATAAATTGCATCTATCTTTTCTATACCTCCAGCAACACCGACGACATGATTCATATTGCGCAAAATAGAGAGAGGCGTGCCAATTAGACGATTATGATGCGAGAGCTCTAATAACTCACCATTCGTATTATAAAACTGTCCTAAAATATCGCCCGCCCCGTTTTGACTTCGAATATATGTCATTTCACGTAGCGTTAATTTTTCTTCTTTTACAATTGTAGCGTCTTGAGATAACCCGCCAATACCGACAACTGCTGTATGTGCAAGTGAAGCGACATGAAGCATATCTTTCACACTTGGTTCTGATAAAATACTTCGTGCCATTTCAGTAGAAGATGCTAGAAAAGGAGTAGGAATAATATGAAGATCACCTTGCATGTAGTGTAAATAGTTTTGTTTTCTTGGGAGATAGTGGTTTACTCCGCCTGTTAGCGTTACGAATGAAAGATTAATAGAACTTTCAAAATGAATGTTTTCTAGCATTTTACTTATCGTTTCACCCCAGCCGATGCCGAGTAAATCACCTTGTTGGAGATGAGTTTCTAAATATTGTGCAGCGGCTTTTCCGAGAGAAGTAGCATAATTGTTTATTGGAGTAGGGATAATGAAAGCATCTTTTAAGTGGAACTTTTTCATTAAGTCACGTTCAATGCTCAAGCAATGCAAACCGGTTCCTTTTACGTGAAATGTAACGATACCTTCACTGCGTGCCTTATCTAATAACCGGACGACTTTATTTCTTGAAATATGAAGAAGTGAAGCAATCTCTTGTTGTGTTAATTGATCTTTATAATAGTACCAGGCTACTTTAGTTAATAAATTTTCTTCAAAGTTCAGCTGTGACATACTCTTCATCCCTTTCAACAATTGACCAATGCTTAAACATATGTGTCACATATTTTGTTTATTCCAGTTGAAACGATTAATAGTACATTGAAAAAAGTGTTCTAGATATGAAAAAAGGAATATACAATGCTACAAAACAAGTAGAACAAATAATCATTTTCTCAAAAAATGTTCTGGGTAAAGGCAGGTGACATCATGTGGAGAATGTGCCCTTATTACAAGTGAAGAAAATGAGTAAGGCGTTTTCGAATCAACTTGTGCTAAAGGAAGTGAACTTACAAGTAGAGCATGGTGATATATACGCTTTAGTTGGTGGAAATGGCGCCGGGAAATCGACATTAATGAAAATATTAACGGGGTTATATTCGTATGATAGTGGAGAAATGTATGTGAAAGGAAAGAGACAGCAGTTTGCAAATCCAAAAGAAGCACACCAAGAAGGGATTTATTTAATACCACAAGAACCGCTCATTTTTCCGCATATGACCATTGAAGAAAATATATGTATTGGATTAAAGGGGAATAGAAAGAAGCTTAAAGTAAAAGTTCAGCAATTAATTGACAGTTTAAGTTGGGATATTGATCTTAATGAACAGGGAGAATCGTTATCTATTGCGCAACAACAGTTAGTAGAAATCGTTAGAGGATTAATAAGAGAAGCTGAGATTCTTATTCTAGATGAGCCAACATCGACATTAACAACACACGAAATTAAGAGTCTTTTTGTGTTGATGAAAAGTTTACAAGAAAAAGGAATTGGGATGATTTATATTACGCATCGTTTTCCAGAAATCTTTGAAATTGCCAACAAAGTAGCAATACTACGTGATGGAATGGTTGTAAGCCAAGGTGATGTATGTGACTATACATATGACATGCTGATGGAGGGACTATTGCCAAAAGGATATAAACAGAAAGAGAAAATAGAAGTAGTTCAAGAGACAGCAAAGACGAAAAAAATATTAGAAGTGGTTGATATAAATGGTCACGCATTCGAAAATATATCATTCACTGTACATGCGGGTGAGGTTGTAGGTGTTGCTGGCATTATAGGATCTGGCAGAACGGAATTAGCAGAAGCGATATTTGGATTGAAAACTATAAAATCAGGGTCTATCTTATTGGGTGGAAAATCAATTGATACGTGTTCTTTGCATAAAAGGCTAGACGAAGGCCTAGTTTATGTGCCAGAGGATAGAGTGAGGAATGGAATTTTCTCAATTGCTTCTGTTAAAGAAAATATTGCAGCAGCAAGTTTATATCAAAATAATCGCTTTTTTATAAATCAAGAAAAAGAAAGCGCTTTAGTTAATTCGTTTATAGAACAGTTCCGAATTGTTGTACAGAATATGAATAAAGAATTGGCATCTTTATCAGGAGGTAATCAGCAGAAGGTCGTGCTTGCGAAGTATCTTGCATGTAATCCTAAAATTATTATTCTTGATGAGCCGACTCGCGGAATTGATGCGAAAGCAAGGCTTGAAGTGTATGAGACGATAAAAAAAATGAAAAGGGAAGGACTCGCAATTTTATTAATCTCTTCAGATGTTGAAGAAATTATCCAATTAGTAAACCGTGTATATGTAATGAGAAATGGGAGATTTGTTTCTCATATGGAAAAAGAACAACTGAGTGTGAATGAAGTTACACGCCTTGCATACGGAGGTGTAACGGAATGAAACGTATGTATAAAATGCACGAAACGTCTATCATACTGTTACTACTAATTTATATAGCTACTGTAGGGATGATAAACCCTAGTTTTATTCAATTTAACTCGTTATCTTTACTGATGAAATCAAGCGTTATTTTAGTCGTGCTAGCAATCGGTCAATCGTTTGTCTTATTTACGAAAAATATAGACGTATCAGTTGGCTCAATTATGGGATTAAGCGCGGCAGTTTGCGGGATGTTGTTAACGAACGGGTATAATGCATTCTTGTCAATTTTTGCTGCTGTAATGCTTGGTGCTAGTATTGGTTTCATAAACGGGATTGGCGTCGCAAAGTTTCGGGTACCAGCCATTATTATGACATTAGGGATGCTAGGAATTGCTAGGGGGGCAATGTTAATCTTCACAGGCGGGAAGTGGATTGAAGATATTCCAAACGATTTTAAGCAGCTGTCATCTATCATCATTCTTGGTTTACCTATAACTGTATGGTTCGTTCTTATTATTTTACTACTACTATACTTCTTTTTAAGAAAAGTGCCATTGGGAAGATACTTTTATGCGGTAGGTGATAATGAAGATGGCGCGAGGCTTATTGGTATACCTGTTAATAAAGTGAAGATATATGCGTTTATGATTTCAGGCATAAGCGCTGCGCTCGCTGGTTGCATATTTGTTATGAATATCGGGTTCGTCCCAAATCAAACAGGTACAGGATTAGAATTACAAGTAATGGCAGCCGCTGTACTAGGAGGAATTCATTTAAAAGGAGGAACAGGATCTTTATTTGGAGCTGCATTAGGAGCGTTATTTTTAGAAACAATAAGTAGCTCACTCGTCTTTTTAAAAATACCAGCATTTTGGAATAATGCTATTTCAGGTTTTTTACTATTACTTATTATCATATTAGATAGCGTCATGAAGAGGTGGAAAGCAGAAAGGAGGATGAATCTATGAAGTATTTTTACAGATGGGAAGGTGTGTTAATCATATTACTTCTTATAGAATTCATTCTCTTTAGTTTTATAAATAGCGATTTCTTAAATATTAGTAATCTCCTTTTTAGTACAAATGATTTCCTATTTATCGCAATTGCGGCGATACCAATGACTTTTGTTATAGTAACAGGAGGAATTGATGTATCTGTAGGATCAATTATGGGGCTAACCTCGATTTTAATTGGTGTGTTTTGGATGAATGGGATTCATATTTTACTAGCAGTAATAATGGCACTTATAGTCAGTTGCTTAGCAGGAGCTTTAAATGGACTCATTATAAAAATGACAGATGTAGAGCCACTAGTCGTTACACTCGGAACGATGTTTTTATACGGAGGAATTGCGCTTGTCGTTTCAGGAGGGGCAGGTGCTTCTGGATATGAAGGGATAAGCGGTTTACCTGATACTTATGTACAACTAGCAAATGGTAGTTTTATAGGAATACCCAATTTATTATGGCTACTTATTTTATTAACAATTGTATGCACGATTTTGTTTCACCGAACGATATATGGGCGCCACGTACAATTAACAGGTGCGAATGAAAATACAGCAAAATACACCGGGATTAAGACGAAGAAAGTAGTAATCATTGCTTACATACTTTCTGGGTTAGGAGGTGGATTAGGAGGAGCTTTCTTAACTGCATATTTCGGTTCTGCACGTGCTGATATAGGAAGCGAAACAATATTACCAATCATTACAGCAGTCGTCTTAGGCGGTACACTTATTACAGGCGGAAAAGGAAGCATTATCGGTACTGTACTGGCGAGTATTTTCATTGGGCTCATGCAGTATGGCTTGCAAATGACGGGTTTAACAAATGAACAATCCAATGTAGTAATAGGTATTATCCTTATTCTTTCAGTTATTATGAGACATTTCAAATTACATCAATTTTTAGCGGGGAAAAGACAGAGTTTGCATAAGGGGGAAATGTCATGAAGAGAAAACTAGGGATTGTATTGATCGTATGTATTTGCCTAATTGGTTTAATAGCTTGTTCCAGTCAAACGGCAGATAAGAAAAAAGCGGATGATGTGAAATTTGCATTTATTCCGAAATTAACAGGAGTTGGCTTCTTTACATCGGGCGGTGAAGGGGCAAAAGAGATGGGAGATAAGCTAGGCGTACAAGTGAAGTATGATGGACCGTCTGAAGCGAGTGTATCAGGGCAAGTAAAGTATATAAATAATTTTATTAACCAAAACTATGATGCACTTATGGTTTCATCTACGTCAGTGGAGGGGCTATCGCAATCACTGCAACGTGCTAAGAAAAAAGGGATGACGGTGTTAACATGGGATTCTGATGTGAATCCGAAAGATCGTTCTTTTTATATAAGCCAAGGAACACCAGACCAACTTGCTAACTTATTAATAGAAATGACTTCTAAGCAAATTGGAGATAAAGGAAAAGTAGCATTCTTTTATTCTAGCCCGACAGTAACGGATCAAAACCAATGGGTAACGAAAGCGAAAGAAATTATTAAAAAGAAATATCCGAACTGGGAAATTGTAACGACGCAGTACGGTGAAAATAATGCACAAAAATCTTTATCCGTAGGGGAGAACATATTAAAAACGTATCCAGATATTAACGCAGTTATTTGTCCAGATGCAACAGCACTCCCAGCAATGGCGCAGGCAGCTGAAAACTTAAAAATGGATAAAAAAGTAGTGGTAACTGGATTTTCTACACCGAACGTTATGCGTGATTATGTAAAACGAGGAACAGTACAACAATTTGGTTTATGGGATGTAAAACAACAAGGTGCTCTCGCAACGTATGTAGCAAATGAAATTGTTGTAAAAGGGAAGAAGTTAAAAGTAGGGGATAGCTTCGAAGTAAAAGGAATTGGAAAAGTGAAAGTAGAGCCAAACTCCATTCAAGGATATGATTATGAGGCAGAAGGGAACGGAATTATCGTATTACCAGAACGAGTTGTATTTACGAAAGATAATATTGATAAGTATAATTTTTAGTAGACAAAAAAACGTCCGAATATATCGGACGTTTTTTTATTTCTGCATTAATTATGAACAGTTTCTTTTTCGTTTAATCCAAGTGTACGACCAGTAGAAGTGTGAAGATCTTGGAACAATCTTGGATTTTCAGTTAGTGAAATGCCATATGAAGGAATCATTTCTTTTATTTTTTCTTCCCATTCTACCATGCGGCTTGGGAAACATTTTTCTAATACTTCAAGCATGACGTGAACAGCAGTAGAAGCACCTGGTGATGCGCCTAGTAATGCGGCGATTGAGCCGTCAGCTGCACTTACTACTTCTGTACCAAATTGAAGTGTTCCTTTACCGCCAGCATCAGTATCTTTAATTACTTGTACACGTTGTCCAGCAACTACAATATCCCAATCTTCACTTTTCGCGTTCGGAATGAATTCGCGTAATTCTTCCATACGTTTTTCATGTGATAACATAACTTGCTGAATTAAGTATTTTGTAAGTCCCATTTCTTTTACACCAGCGGCTAACATCGTTAAGACGTTATTCGGTTTTACAGAACCGATTAAGTCAAGATTTGAGCCAGTTTTTAAGAATTTAGGTGAGAAGCCTGCGAATGGTCCAAACAGTAAAGCTTTTTTATTGTCTATATATCTCGTATCTAGATGAGGTACAGACATTGGCGGAGCGCCAACTTTAGCTTTACCGTACACTTTCGCATGATGCTGCTCTACAACTTTTTGGTTTTTACATACCATAAATAGTCCACTTACTGGGAAGCCACCAATATGCTTTGATTCAGGGATACCAGTCTTTTGGAGTAGAGGTAGGCTACCGCCACCGCCGCCAATAAAGACGAATTTAGCAGTATGATGCTCAATTTTACCACTATTCATATCGTGTACTTTTACTTCCCACAAACCATTTTTCGTGCGCTTAATATTTTCGACACTATGCTTGTAGTTTAGCTCGACATTTTTTGTTTTTAAGTAATCAAACAACATACGTGTTAATGCACCGAAGTTAACATCTGTTCCAGAGTCAATCTTCGTTGCCGCCATCGGTTCATTAGATGTGCGACCTTCCATAATGAGTGGAAGCCATTTTTTTAATGTTTCAGGAGCATCAGAAAATTCCATTCCTTGAAACAGTGGATTTTTTGAAAGCGCTTCAAAACGGTTTTTTAGAAACTCAACATTTTTTTCCCCTTGTACTAAACTCATATGAGGTAGTGGCATAATAAAATCTTGTGGATTACGAATTAATTTGCTCTTTACAAGATATGCCCAAAATTGTCTTGAAAGCTGGAATTGCTCATTCACTTTTACAGCCTTACTAATATCTATAGATCCGTCAGCTTTTTCGGAAGTATAGTTCAGTTCGCATAGCGCAGAATGCCCTGTACCTGCATTATTCCATTCGTTAGAGCTTTCTTCCCCGGCACTTGCGAGTTTTTCAAAAACTTTAATTTCCCATTCTGGTGCTAATTCTTTTAGTAATGAGCCTAATGTTGCACTCATAATTCCTGCACCAATTAAGATAACGTCTGTTTTTTGCTGCATGTTGCTCATGATAATCTCTCCATCCCCTATATTGGCAAAAAAGTGTAGGTGTTTTCTATGTCTAAGCCGTAAAAGAGAAACACCGCCTAGGCCCCACCTAGGTGTATACCTTTTTTGTCTCAATTATATAACCATCTCATACTCTATTATAATAATTAATAGACTAAAATATCTAGTGTTATCTGATAATTTTAAACTATTTAACGTTTTATTCGCTAAAAATCTTATTTAACAAGCTCTTTTAAGGTGGTAAATAGAAAAAAATTACAGTTTAAAATTATCTCGAAAAAGCTTACGTATCCTTAAGTGACTAAATCGAGTACCTTTTTATGGGATTATTCTTTCCGTAATGGTAAGATTATTCTGAAAAATAAAAAGGAGGGACTCTAATGTGTACAAAAGAACAAATTTCAAACTTATTTCGAAACTTTTCAATAAAGGAATGTAAAGGGTCAAGTGATTTATATGAATATTTATCAATGAAAATTGCTGAAGATGAGGAAGTACTTACACTATCGTCCTATGCTCAGATAGGTCAACCAGTCCCAAACTTACTATTAGGTGCAGTACATTATTTATTGCTAGCAGGGAAAGAACATCATTTAAAAACGTATTATAGTAGTTTAGTTGAAAATGCTGATACAAATTTAGATAAAGCTTTTAATCATTTTAAAGATTTCTGTAAAGAGTACCGAGAAGAAATCATTACTTTGTTACAAACGAAACTCGTTCAAACAAATGAAGTAAGACGGTGCGCATACTTATACCCAAGTTTCTGCTACATATTTAACAAAGTGAAGAAGCCGTTAGCGTTAATTGAAATTGGGACAAGTTCTGGGTTGCAACTGTTCTGGGACCAATATCGTTATTCGTACGGGACGGATGAAATGTACGGAAATATAGATTCAAATGTGCATGTAACTTCTGAAATAAGAGGGGAGAATGTGCCGCATTTTCTAAAAGAAAGCCCATCTGTCGTAGAAAGAATCGGACTGGACTTACATGTGAATGATTTACATAATGAGGAAGATTATTTATGGTTACGTGCTTTAATTTGGCCAGAGCATAAAGAAAGGTTTGAGATGTTTGATCAAGCTGCATCTTTAGTGAAAAATGAATCTGTCCAATTAATAGAAGGAGACGGTGTAGAGCTATTATCATCTATTATTGAACAAATAAGTGAAGAAGCTGTTATTTGTATTTTCCATACACACGTCGCAAATCAAATACAAGAACAAGTAAAACATAAGTTAGAAAAACAAATACAAGAAATTGGCGCAAAACGTGATGTATTCCACCTGTATAACAACATGTGGGATCGTGACCTTCATATTGATTATTATATTAACGGAAACGAATATCGTGAAACGGTTGGAGAAACAGAAGGGCATGGGAGATGGTTTAGCTGGAAGATTGGAAATGAGACGCTTATTTAGATTAATAGGGGCGCCCTCACTTGTAAAAGAAGGGACCATAGGCTCAAGCATTGACTAAATGGTTAAGGAATAAATGTATTAGTAACATACAAAAAATGCTTCGGAGAAATCCTAAGCATTTTTTGAATTACATTTAAACCCCATAATGGATCATGTACTTCTGTTCTGCTGTAGCTTGTACAATTTTTGAAGCTAACTCATTCAGCTCATCAGATTTTCTGAAGAACTTTGAAGATGTAACTGTTTCATAGAAAATTGCTAAAGATTCAGAAGGGATAATTGTAATCCATCAACTTGTGATCCGATAAAGAGATTTTTTAACACTTTTTCAGCGTAAATTTTATCCTCTGTATTCATTCTTGAATTCCTCCTTTTCATAAAAATATACCTTATATTTTTATTGTAATAAATAAATTTTCATGTAAAATGAACCTTTTGTGAAAAACGAGCGAATATAGTGTGAAGGATCATGAGAGGGGAACGGAGCTTTGGATGAAGTACAATTAAAAGAATGGCTATATAAACGAAAGTATGTTGTCCAAAAAAGAGTTTGAGAAAGTGTTACTTTGGATTGTTGAATAGATATTTAGTAAAAGAATTAACCAATAATTATATTATGTAAACTTTATTTATAAAACACCCATTTAAAAAATGGATGTTTTATATTTTAATATATTAGGTGTAATATATAGTTTAAAAAAGCGGAATACTTTGCGGAAAGTTAAAAATATTTTTCGGATCATATTTCGCTTTTACTTCCATTAATCGGTCAAAGTTGCAACTGAAGTATGCATCTGGCCAATTTTTAATGGATAGGTCAGGCGTATTAACGTAGACACCTTTTGTAAATGGAAGCATCGCTAAGCGGAAGTCTTCAACCCATCGAATACTTCCAGCGGCACCTTCTGGTTGCTCCCAAGTAGCGAATATTGACATGTTTGATAGTGCTTTTCGGTAAAAGTAAGCAGTTGCCTCATTTGGCACCTCAGCAACAGCACCGCCTAATCCGTGGAAAAATACGGAGGTGGTGGAAAAGGGAGGTGCATTATTAATAAAGTGATCGATAATGGATAATCCTTCTTCTGGTAATAGTTCATATACATATGGACCAACACTTTTAAATGGTAAAGGTGTTGCAGGTTGCTTTTCAGCTATTTTCGCTGCTGCTTCTGCCCATGGTATTTCTTCGATAGTTACTTGCATTGGTGAACCAGCTTCTAGTAATGGCTGTAGTAGCGACTGCAATTCTTGTACAGAACCGAGAAATACACCTTGCATTAATAATGATGGTTCTAATTCTGCAGACATAAAAAGAGTAGTTGTAAATCGTTTATTAGCGCAAGGTAGCGTATATTCTTGCCAAGAGGTTAATACAGGTTTTAAATCTGATATCCCCCAGCTTATTTCTGCAAATCCTACCGTATTAATTTTATGTGTTCGAAACTTAAACGAAGTACATATTCCAAAGTTACCACCACCAGCACCGCGCGAAGCCCAATAGAGATCGTAGTTACACTTGGCGTTAGCGCGTATTATACAACCATTCGCGTCTACCATTTCTAATTCAAGTAAATGATCGAGAGTTAATCCAAACGGACGAGAGAGAATACTATGTCCGCCACCTAAAGTAACACCTGCAATCCCGGGAGTAGGACAAACACCACTCGGCACAACTAACCCTTCAGCTGCAAGTGTTTCAATTAAAGAAATATTTCTCCATCCAGTCCCGATAGTTACAGTTCCATTATTGTGATCTATTTCTAATTGTTTCATTTCACTTACATCAATTACAAGACCAGCATTACTGACGGATAATGCCTCATAATTATGACGTCCAGAGCGCATGCGTATAGGAACGTTATGTAGCCTTGACCAGCGAACAGCGTTTACTACATCCTGCGTATTTTGAGCAAAAACAATGATTAACGGAAATTTGTTGAAGAATGTATTGAATTCTTCACGCGCTGAATTATAATCAGGATCATTAGGTGTAACGATACGACCAGTAAGTTCAATTTTTTGATTATTCATTTCAGTCATCTCTCCTTGACGTGAAATATTTATAATGTGGAAATACAGAACATAAAGAAGAACTGACAATACTTTATAAGTAAATGAATAAAGGAAAAGGATTATTCCAATAAAGAAAAAGGCAGTGCTACATAAGTAGCGCTGCCTTTTTGGAATTATATGTATGTGCTCAAAATTTCCCCAGGTAATCCATCAATCTCACAAACTTTCTCCGATGTAAAACCTACACTTAGTAAAATTTTGCGAGAAGGGATATTATTCGGATCGATAATTGCTTTTAGTACGTTTACATCTGTTTGCTTCGCTATTAAAGCTAGTTGTTAATTTTTGATTATGTACGTACATACAATATGTAATTAAGTGAATGACCATCATAGTAATTACAGAAAAGGGTGAATACAGCATATGAATCAATTTGAGCAAATGATGTACGTTGGTGTCATCATGTCTATTGTACTATCTGTAATGATTTTAGGGTCCTTATATTATAATCCTCGACTATCGTTAACTGATTATCCGAAAGATATTCAAAAAGTAGTTTTTCCAAAATCGATTCATGAAAAAAAGCAAAGCATTTATTTTAATATTGTATATAATACTATTCTTTTCGGTAGTCCTTTCGTTTCTACATATATACTACATAAGCATGAAAAGTTAATGTATATGGATGCCTATTTACACACTTTTGGTATTTTAATGATTTTCAATTTAGTAGATTTACTTATAATTGATTTGCTAATTTTTTGCTGGATTACTCCAAGGTTTGTTGTGATTCCTAGTACGGAAGGTATGAAAGGATATAAAGATTATAAGTTTCATTTAAGAGGGGCTATTGTTGCTACTCAAATTTTAGCAATCGTAAGTTTATTTTTGGCGGGAATTGCCACAACTATTTAGTGTGAAGAAGGGTATGGAGCTTTTATAAAAGATAAGGAGATTTATAATATATAGAATTAGAAATGAGAATTTGATAGTATTGGAGTAAGGAGTTTTAATAACAGTATATTAAACAATATTAATATACTGTTGCAAATGTTTTGATATTATGTAAAATTATACAATTTTACGGAGGCATTTGATAAAATTCAAAAAAATTTAATGGAGGTTAATATGAAAAAAGTAATTGGCGCAGCAACAGCAACTGTTTTTGGATTGGGAGCGTTTACCACAACTGCTACCGCAGAAACAATCGTAACAGCAGATGTACTTAACGTACGTGAAAAACCGACTACAGAATCAAAAGTGGTCGAAAAAGTAAAGAATGGGCAAGAGTTAAAAGTCATAAATACCGAAGATGGCTGGTCAAAAATTGAGTTGAATGGTAAAGAAGTGTTTGTAAGTTCGGAGTTTACAAAAGATGTATATCATGTAACGGCGAATTTGTTAAATGTACGCACTGAAGCAAACACGGATTCAGAAATTCTTGGCAGACTAAAAAAAGATGATGTAATTGAATCAACGCATCAAGTAAAAGACGGATGGCTGCAATTTGAGTATAAAGGAAAAACTGCTTATGCAAACGTTTCTTTCCTATCAAGTACAGCACCAACTGAAAAGAAAACTGAAGAGAAAACGAAGCAAGTAGCGAAAGTACAAAAATCAGTTAAAGAAAAGAAAGAAGTAAAGACGCAGAAAGTAGCAAAAGCGAAAGAAACAACGAAAGCACAAGAAATAGTAAAGCCTAAAGAAGAGTTAAAAGTCAAAGAAGAAGTAAAAGTTAAAAAAGAAGAGAAAGCGCAAGAAATAGTAAAGCCTAAAGAAGAGGCAAAAGTCAAAGAAGAACCGAAAGCGCAAGAAATAGTAAAAGCTAAAGAAGAAAAAGCAAGAGAAATAGCAAAAGCTAAAGAAGAAGAAAAAGCAAGAGAAATAGCAAAAGCTAAAGAAGAAGAGAGAGCGAAAGAAGCATCTAAAAACAACATACAGTCTGCTAAACGTGAATTAACGGTAGTAGCGACAGCGTATACTGCTGATCCAAGTGAAAATGGTACATATGGTGGACGCGTTTTAACTGCGATGGGGCATGATTTAACGGTAAATCCGAATATGAGAATTATCGCAGTTGACCCGAAAATAATCCCATTAGGATCTAAAGTATGGGTAGAAGGTTATGGAGAAGCTATCGCTGGTGATACTGGAAGTGCAATTAAAGGTAATCGTATTGATGTTTTAATGGGTTCAAAAAGTAAAGCTATGAATTGGGGAAGACAAACTGTTAAAGTGAAAATTTTATAGTAACAATAATTATCCAAATAGAAGTCAGTTCTCTTTATTGAGGCTGGCTTTTATTTTTTTAGTAGAAGGATAATAGGATTTTTAAATGGCTTATTACTAAACCTGTAACAAAACATAAAAATTAATTCTCTGTTTTGATTTAAAAGATGGGAGACTTGCTGAACTTAAAAGTAATGAACTAAATATTTTACCATTCGTTTCATGCTTGAACTGCGCGATGGTGTGGGAACCGCAATATTTTCAGTTAAGTGATGGAGGTAAAACAGTTCAAATCATACAGCAGCAAAATATAGAAGAATGGATAATGGAAGAGGAATATAAGTTACCAGTTTCATTACCAAAAACAACGGTAAAGCTTATAAATATGAAAAATGAAGATATACCTATAGATGAAGATAGTTACTGGGAAGCTTTTGACTTGTTCGGTTCTGAATATGTATGTAGATTATTAGGGGTACCGTTATATGATGATCTTCCAAAGGATTTGGCGTGTCCAACTTGTGCGAAAGAGATGAAATATGTTGCTACAATTACTCAAGATATTGAGGAACGTGGACTTATTTCAGTAGTTAATTTCCAGTTTGGGGAAATGAATATATACTATTATTTATGTATAGATTGTTTAATTATAAAAACTGAAATACAAAATACATAACAAGCCTAACATATTATGTTAGGCTTGTTTTTTGATCGCAACATCATTAAGAATTGCATCAAATATATCTTTTTGCGTAAAGTTATCTGTAAAAATAGTTTCTCTGGCAACCTTAATAGTATCGTGCGGATTATACCATTTTTGTAGGGAATCTTCACCAAATTCGTGTCGTTTGTCCCTTTTGTTATGTCGTCTAATAGTTTCCTCTAATGATAAATCAAAGTAATATGCAAATGCATTTTCATCAAAATAACGAATTAATTCTTTTAACATCTCACCATACCTATGACTGTTCAATATACCTTCTAAAATAACAAATTCACATTTTCCTTTTCCGTACTTCGTAATTTCAAATAGTAAATCATGTGATAAATTACCCATTGTGTCGTGTACTCTAAGCATATCTCTACGTACAATATCCTGTGATACTAAAAGTGTCCCTTGTCCGAAATGTTCTTGTAGTTGTTTTGCAATCGTTGTTTTACCACTTGCGGAGTTTCCTCTAAGAATGATTAAAGTGGATGTAAATATAGGATTAGACATAATGTATTCCCCCCAAACAGCATTAATTATATAGAAAATTTTAACAAATAAAGTGAGGAAAGTGTATAATCAATATGATGGATATTTAAGGAGGGGGTAAGATGGGGGATATATTAAAAAATGCACAACCTATATGGAAACGGACTTGGTTTCGTTATCTAGGGGCATTTTTTATTGTTCAGTTACTGTTTATTTTGTGTGAAATAACTGGGTGGGTACCAAACTTTAGGCCAGGCGGAGAGTTTTTTAATAGAATATTAAATTCTCAATTTTTCACTGAATGGTTCACACTCTATACAATCCCGCAATTTAACGTATTTACAGCATTTTTTGCGATTACATTACTACCATATGCATTAGTAGGTGCAATGAAAGATGTAACAGCAAGAAAAAATATAAAGGAATAATAGAGGTATAATATGCTTTTTCAAAAAGAAGGTTTATTGATTAGATACGTAATGGAAGATGATGCATCTATCATTTCTAAATGGTTAACGGACCCAGAAGTCCTGCGGTATTACGAAGGACGAGATAATCCGCAATCTGTAGAAAAGGTGCTTGATCATTTTATACATAGTCCAAACAGTAATGAAAAAAGATGTTTAATAGAATTTGATACCATTCCGATTGGTTACATACAAATGTATCCAGTGGATTCAGAGTGGAAAGCGTTATATGGCTATAAAGAATCACAAAATGTATGGGGGATGGACCAATTTATCGGTGAACCAGCCTATTGGGGAAAGGGAATTGGAACAAAACTCGTTCAGGCAGCAATTACATATATTATGGGTGAAATGGGAGCAGAAGCAATTGCAATGGATCCGAAAGTAAATAATGAACGGGCAATAAAGTGTTATGAAAAAAGTGGATTTAAAAAAGTAAAGATTTTAAAGGAACATGAGTTGCATGAGGGGAAATTAGAAGATTGTTGGATGATGGAATATAAACAATAATAATGGCTTATACAAACAAAGGGGGATGTGTGAAATGAAAAAAGCATTAATCGTAATTGATGTGCAAGCGGGTATGTATACAGCTGGAATGCCAGTACATAATGGGGGAAAGTTTTTACAAACACTGCAAGAGCTTATTAGGGAATGTCGTTCAAATGATATTCCAGTTATTTATATCCAACATAACGGTCCTAAAGACCATCCGTTAGAAAAAGGTACGGATGGATGGCGAATCCATGCGGCCATCGCTCCGCAAGAAGGAGATAATATAGTTGAAAAGACGACTCCAGATTCATTCCATAATACAAACTTAAGCGAAGTGTTACAAGAGAAAGGAATTGAACACGTTATTCTTTCGGGAATGCAAACAGAGTATTGTGTAGATACGACAACGCGCAGAGCATGTAGTGAAGGATATAAAGTAACGTTAGTGAGTGATGCACATAGTACATTTAATACAGAAGTGTTACGTGCTGAAGATATTGTGAAACATCATAACGCAGTATTGGGAGCGTTTGCGGATGTTGTTGAAGTAAAAGTGCGCCCATAAGGGCCTTGTAAACTCTGATTTAGTAAATCAGCGGGTGAAGTGAAACAAGATAACAACCCGACACCGGTAGCCTTATCCGTAATCGAAAGTGAGCGGGGAGTGTAGCATGGCTGCAACGGGATAAGTCACTCTAATGTCATGAGTGCGACTGAATTTCTAGGTGTACCGTGGTAAACAAGGTTGAATGCTAAACTGCGTGAAGGATAAATCAAGGGGTCTTATCGACGACCATATCGAAATAGACATTGAAACGATATGTCTCTAGTTCAGCTCATCTATTTTTTGTGGAGAGAGGTGTGTTTCACACTAGAGAACCAACTAAAGTACATTAGTAAAGATTGAAAGTCCCAACCGACATTACTACAAACTATTTACAAGGTACTAAATGGGGATTACCTAAGTGGAAGCGCCATTTATGGCTATAGAGGATGATTTCAAGGTAAAAACCAAGAAATGTGGCTCTTGAATATTCCATATGGTAACGGAGCCTTCGTAGTAGTCAGAGATAGGGAAAGCCTATCACACTAACGTATGACAAATTACGTTAGGTCATGGTTGTGAAATCAGGATGGCGAAGGAAGGTAGTCAATTAGTTCATGATGATAATAAACAGGAAGGAAGCGAGATGCTGATGAGAAATCCAGTTTATGTATTGAACACCTTGTCGAAGAATACTATTAAAGAAAACTATAAGTTCAAAAGATTATATAGAAATCTTTATAATCCAGAATTCTACTATAAAGGTTATCAAGAAATATATGCCAATCCAGGTAATATGACCAGAGGAACCATAAATAAAACTGTTGATGGCTTCTCAAAAAATAGAGTATCTAAAATCATCAACAACATTAAAAATGGTAACTATAAACCTACTCCTGTTAAGCGAGTATATATTGATAAAAAAGGGAGTAAGAAAAAACGTCCTCTTGGGGTACCGACATTTGACGATAAACTTGTCCAATTAGTAATAAAGTATATCTTAGAAGCAATTTATGAACCAAACTTCTCTGAGAACTCACATGGATTCAGGAAAAATAGGGGTTGTCATACAGCTTTGAAACAAATTAAAAAGAGTGGTAATGGAACTAAATGGTTTATTGAAGGTGATATTCAAGGTTTCTTTGACAATATCGACCACCATATCCTAATTAACCTACTAAGAAAACGTATCAATGACGAAACACTCATCGGATTAATATGGAAGTTCCTAAGAGCTGGGTACATGGAGGATTGGCAATTCCACAAAACATTCAGTGGAACACCACAAGGAGGGATTCTCAGTCCTCTTCTTGCCAACATATATCTAAACGAACTAGATATATACATGGAAAAATACGCTGAAAAGTTCGGAAAAGGTCAACCAAAAGACAGAGAAGTTGATAAAAGATATCAATACTTACACCTCAAAATAAAAAGAGGGCGTAAGAAAGCAGACTTACTAAGAGAACAAGGTAAACACAATGAAGCTCAGGAATTAATCGAGCAAGTCAACGAATGGGTTAAGGAAAGGGGACAACGTCCCTACTACAATCCAATGTCGGATAAATTTAAGTCACTAAAATATGTTAGATATGCTGATGACTTTATTGTAATGATAATCGGCAGTAAAGATGATGCCAAAGCCATTAAATCTGATATAGCTCAATTTCTCAATGAAGAATTAAAATTAACTTTATCAGAAGAAAAAACACTTATCACCCACTCTAGCAAGAAAGCAACATTTCTTGGGTACAACGTCAATATCACTAGAAACGAGTTATTTACCAAATACTCGGTGAAAGGTGCAAAAAGAAGACATCACAATCTAAAAGTAAGACTTGAAATCCCCCATGAAACATGGCGAAATAAATTACTTGCCCTGAATGTTTTAGAAATGAAGTATGTGAATGGGAAAGAAACTTGGAAACCAAAGCATAGACCGGAAATGGCACACCTAGATGATTTGGAAATACTACATAATTATGTATTACAGATCAGAGGGATGTACAACTACTACAAATATGCAGTTAATTCAACGGTACTCCAAAAATTCAGTTACGTTCTAGAATACAGCATGTATAAAACATTCGCCAATAAATATAAAAGCTCAATCGGAAAAATTAAGGGGAAATATTGCAAAAACGGTGTATTCATAGTCAATTACAAAGATAAAAAAGGCAAACAACACTCTCATTCTTTCTACAGGGAAGGATTTAGAATGGTTGATATAACTAAGATGAAAACACAAGAAAATAACATCGACAACTTGTTAGCCTCAAGAGTTCATATGTCAACAACTAGTCTTATGGATAGGTTGTCAGCCAACAAATGTGAACATTGTGGTAAAACCGATTCTAACTTAGTAATGCACCATGTCCGAAAAATGAAAGATGTTGAGAAAGGCAAAGCCAAATGGCAAAAATTAATGATTGCCCGTAGACGCAAAACATTAGCCGTATGTGAGGATTGCCATAATGAAATTCACTATGATATGAGAGTAGAACTTATAGCGAAAAACAGAAAAAAATAACTTTGACAAGCAATTGATGGAGAGCCGTATACTCTGAGAGGAGTACGTACGGTTCGGTGAGGGGTTTTGAGAAACCTATCATAGCAATATGACAAGGCGCTCGCTTCCTACTCTACGACTTAAAAGTGGCTGCCTCTAAATAAGAGGCAGTTTTCATTAGAAAAAATAACGTCAAATATTGTTAGTAGGTCGGTATTTTGAAATAATCACTTATATAATTTCACGTACCATAATGAAAAAATACAAAAAAGGAGCACCACATAATTAAAAAGGGCGCTCCTGCATTAAAACGTTACTTTTTTTTATCTTTATCCAATATATTTTGTTCTTCAGCAAACTCTGTACCATATGCAAAGCGGCGATTAATACGAATGTTATCATTGTTGTGCCTTGTATGAGAGTTAGAGAAGCGATGAACGATTACTTCAGATAAAGTGAAGACGATGGCAGAAAGGATACTGCCCCATGCAATTTGCATATAGTTGTCTAATAAAATATTACCGAAAATCCATACGCTTAAATATGTTAATAAGAAATCCGACATAATGGCACCAGTATTGCCAATTCGATTTAAAATGATTTTATCAACGAACATGTAGGATACGATTGTAACAAAGAGACTGAATGAAATAATTTGAACAAACGTTGCAGGGAAAAATAAAGCAAGCCCAATGCTAAATGCGATAATGCACGATATAAACTTGATAAGCACTACTGTGAAATCATTCAAAATTTACACCTCCGATTTATACATAGTTTTTCAATAAATTCTGGAGTTCATACATTGTAACGGATTTATTTACATAAAACTTTTTCATGTTCGGAATTTAGTCTAAATATTATAAAAACAATGAAAAAATGTTATAGTAAAATGAGAGTGTATGACATTTTTAGGTAAGGGGGAATCCAGGATGTGGATTACTTCAGAAGTAGAAATTCCAGATGAGTTAATTGATCACCTTGAGCAAGGAAAGTTAGTATTATTTGTTGGAGCGGGAGTTTCTATGAAAGGGAAATCAAACTTACCGAATTTTGATGATTTAGTTGATGAAATTGCAAAAACGTTATATGTCGAAAAACGTGAAATAACAGAACCACATGATTATTATCTTGGTAAAATTGCGAAAACAAAAGATGTACATCAAGTCGCAAGAGATCTTGTTCATATAGAGAAATCAAAACCGAATCCATTGCATTATGCAATTCCAAGGCTATTTCCTTTAGATACAGATATCCGCATTGTAACAACAAATTTTGATCAACATTTTACAACAGCAATTAAAGAAATAAATAGAGATATCAATGTTTATTACGCTCCAGCTTTACCGACTGGGAGAGCTTTTAAAGGTCTTGCTTATATACATGGTAATGTAGAACAGGAGAAAGAGGCTTTAATTTTAACAGATGGTGATTTTGGAAGGGCTTACTTAACGGAAGGGTGGGCGAGAAGATTTTTAGTTGATCTATTCTCAAATTACACCGTTTTATTCATTGGATATAGTCATAATGACCCAGTAATGAAATATTTAGCAACTGGTTTACCACCAAGTACAAGACGATTTGCTTTTGTCGCACAAGGAGAAAATACGTACCACTGGGAACATTTAGGGATAAGACCAATTGTGTATCCGAATAAGGTGAATAATCATCAATCCCTCGTAAAAGCAGTAAAACGCTGGGCTGAATTAATGGGTGATAATTATATTACGAAAAGAATGCGTATTCGGGATATTGTAACGGTTCCCCCGTCAGTAGAACAGGAACAATTATCATACATAAAGCAATCGATTAAAAAAATTGAAACAGTACGTTACTTTGTGGAATTTGCTCATGATTATGAATGGGTCGAATGGTTAGAAGCAGAAGGTAAATTACAAAATTTGTTTATGCTTACGCTAAACTATAATGAAGTAGATGAATTACTTGCAGAATGGTTAGTGGAACAATTTCTTTTTAGTCATCAGAAAGAATTATTTCAATTAATTTATAAAAACTATTCTAAAATATCACCGTTATTATGGAGAACAATTTGTAACTACTTAAACGAAACGAAGAGTAAGATGGACCCGCTGTTGTTTGCAAGGTGGACACTCCTTTTATTAGAAACAGCTGAAAAAGATAGTAGCTCTATAGAAAAGATTTCTAAGTTACTGCAAAAATGTTCTTTTCCTGAGCATAAAGAAATTGCCTTATTGTTACTAACTTTTATTTTAGACGGAAAACTGAAGTTGAAACGTGTAAGAAAATGGGGGAATGATACGCAAGAATCAATAGAACTCGAGGAATCGAGTCGCTTACCAGTATCTACATTTTCTCATGTGGAGCAAATTTGGAACGAAAAGATGAGGCCATATATCGCTTATTATGCTGTTCCAATTATGATGATTGGATTAGAAAAATTGAGAATGTTGTCGTTAAGACAAACGGCACTGAAAAAAAGAAATAAGGAAAATGTAGAGAAAGAGTTTCATCAAAATGATCTTGCATTTTTAATACGAATTGTAAAAGAGTGTCTAACTTATTTATGCGAAAACAATGAAAAAAAGCGGATTATTATATTACAGAAATGATAGAAGCAAATAGTGTACTTAAAAAGCGAATTGCAATTGATGCGATGAATAAAAATATTTTTGTTCGTGTAGATGACAAAATGAAATGGTTGTTACATGAAGGACTTCTTTTAGATTTCACTTATAAACACGAAGTTTTTCAACTTTTAAAAAGGCATTATGCATATTGTTTAGAAAAAACAAAAGAAGAAGTCACTCGAACTGTAATAAAGCATCTTACAGAAGAGAGGGTATTTGATGCATGTCTCGTATTAGACTTATTATTCAAGTGTGATTCGAATAGCCCATCTACGGCAAATGGGTGAGTTAATGAAGCAAAAGCATCCTCATTTTCATTCTGAACGATACAGTGTACAAAAGAAAGAAGATACAGCAGAAAGCATTACTTGTAATGTAACTGCTGACGGATTATTGCAGCTGAAAGATGTTGAAATTATGAAGCAAGTTCAGCAATTTTCGCAAGATGGTGTTTTTGAACAACGCCATTTTTTAGAGATGTTATCAAAAGCATGTAAATTAAACACAGAGTGGAGTATTTCATTTGCATACCAATTAGTAGGAGTGCAAGAAATAAGTAATGAAGTATGGTTTGTTTGTATTAGAGAATGGCGAAATAATCGAGGATTGACGAATGAGCAAATCCAAAAAATTATTCCGCTATTGCAGAAATTTGTTAGAAATACTGCTTTTCATTGGTTAATTAGTAGTTTTCTATATGAAATTAGTAATCGACTAGAAGAGTTAGAAGAGAATAGTATACGTGTTGTAAAACGATTTGCTTTTTCAGTGTTCCCTCAAGTTATGAAGAGTGATGCAGACTTTAAGCTTGGGAAACAAGATTTTTATAATGAATCAATTCAGCATCCAGTTGGAAAAATGACGGCTGTATTATTAAAGTTGTTATCATATGATCATTTATACGATCGTAATGTATATGAATATTTATTTTTATTTGAAGAACAAGTAAGAGTTAATTCGGAACGAACAAACTTTATGTTTGCTCGTTTAATAGCAGATATTACATTTCTATATCATATTGAAAAACAATGGTGCCGAAAATATTTGTTACCATACTTAGATTTAAAAAAACAAAATGAGATTACGGAATATGCATGGGCCGGCTTATGTTACACGCAAATAAATTTACCTTTATTTACAGAAATGAAGCGATTTATTAAGTATGCGATAGAACATTTGGAAGTATTACATCCGCATACGAGAGAAGCTTTCTTGAAGTGGCTTAGCTTTGTATTTATTAAATGTGTACTATATTGGGAGCAAAAAACAAATTGGTTATACCCGTTACTCATACTAGAAAATGAAGAAAATAAAATTAAGTTTATGCAGTTTTTATGCTATTACGTCAAAACATTAAGTGTAAAAGAACAACAAAAGTTTTGGACAGCTTGGCTCAGTGTATTTTTGCGAGAACGACCAAAAATGGGTGAGATAACTGCGAGAGAATATGTGATGCTTTTACGTATTATTTTATACATGGATGAAATATTAGAAAAAGGATTATGTATTATGTCTCGTGCATTTTCAAGTGTACAAGGTAAATGTACAGGTGAGGAAATGAAGCGGTTATTGATTGAAATGCTTCATAAAAAAGAAAGTATGAAAGCGCATAAAGAAATGTTTGCAAATGTGTTTTTTATTTTACTACAAACATGTCACGAAGCCGTTTTATTTGAAAAAGAAATCATACAAATAAAAGAATTATTAGTTCAGTATGAAGTAGAGGAATATGTTTTACATTTACTAGAAAATGAAATAATTCGCATAGGAATTGTAATGGGTGATTTACAAAAAGAATTATAGAACGAAAGTGGAATTTAAAAAAATATATAAAAAGTTGTTGACAGTGTTTTGAAAAGCGTTCTATAATACGAATCATACTTATTCAATTTCAAAAACATTTGAATAAACAAAGTGCAATGAAGAGATCACAGTAGTGGTTAGTCTTACTGTAACAGAGAGCTGGTGGTTGGTGTGAACCAGTACAGGGATAATCATGAATTACAGTCTTGGAGCATCTTTTTCGTAATAAAGATAGTTTGTCTTTATGAGGAAAAAGCGGTCAATTGATCGTTAACAGTGAAGAGAGGTAGACGGAAAGTTAGTCTACAACTAGGGTGGTACCGCGATAAATATCGTCCCTACTGATTTATTCAGTAGGGACTTTTTGTATTTTAGTGGTTCAACTTGAAAATTAAATAGTCATGCATTGAAAGGAAAAGCAGTAGTTGTTGTTTCCCTGTAACAGAGAGCTGGTGGTTGGTGCAAACCAGTACATAAACAAGAGCGAATTACAGTCCTGGAGCATCTTTTTCGTAGTAAAGATAGTATTGTCTTTATGAAGGGAAAGACGGTCAGATGATCGTTAACAATGAAGAGAGGTAGACGAAAGAAGTCTACAACTAGGGTGGTACCGCGATAAATATCGTCCCTACTGATTGAATCAGTAGGGCTTTTTTGTACAAAAAAGTGGGTTTTTAACTAGTAGTTCATGTCTTTGTACGAATTATTAGTTTAAAATAAGAAGAGGTATCGATTCCACTATAAATTTGTATAATTAGTCAGTTCAGAAAATAGAGAATTTTTTATTCTCTTACTATACTTTTAAAACATTAGAGGAGGATTTCCAAATGGCAAATCATGAATTAGATCAATTACGTAAACAGGTAGATGAAATTAACTTACAACTATTACACCTTTTAAACAAACGTGGTGAAATTGTTCAAAAAATTGGAGAGCAAAAGCAAGTACAAGGCACGAAACGCTTTGATCCAGTACGTGAGCGTGAAGTACTTGATATGATTGCAGAGCATAACGAAGGACCATTCGAAACATCAACAGTTCAACATATTTTCAAAACGATTTTCAAAGCAAGCTTAGAGTTACAAGAAGATGATAACCGTAAAGCGTTACTAGTATCACGTAAAAAGAAACAAGAAAATACAATTGTTGATGTAAAAGGTGAATTGATTGGAAACGGAACACAAACGTTCATCATGGGACCTTGTGCAGTAGAAAGTTTAGAACAAGTTCGTCAAGTAGGGCAAGCGATGAAAGACCAAGGCTTAAAATTAATGCGCGGTGGTGCATTCAAACCGAGAACTTCTCCATATGATTTCCAAGGTTTAGGAGTAGAAGGACTTCAAATTTTACGTCAAGTAGCAGACGAGTTTGACTTAGCAATTATTAGTGAAATTTTAAATCCGAACGATGTTGAAATGGCATTAGACTACGTTGATGTAATTCAAGTTGGCGCACGTAACATGCAAAACTTCGATTTATTACGAGCTGTAGGTAAAGTTAACAAACCAGTATTATTAAAACGTGGATTAGCAGCAACAATTGATGAGTTCATTAACGCAGCGGAATACATCATTGCGCAAGGTAACGATCAAATTATTCTTTGTGAGCGCGGTATCCGCACATACGAAAGAGCAACACGTAACACATTAGACATTTCTGCAGTACCAATTTTAAAGAAAGAAACACATTTACCAGTTATCGTTGATGTAACACATTCAACTGGACGCAGAGATTTATTATTACCAACAGCGAAAGCGGCACTTGCAATTGGCGCAGATGCAGTAATGGCTGAAGTTCATCCAGATCCAGCAGTTGCATTATCAGATTCTGCACAACAAATGGACATTCCAGAATTCCATAGATTCATGGATGAGTTAAAAGGTTTCAAAAATAAATTATCTTAATTCCATATCATATATGCATTGAAGAGGAAACAGTAGTGCTTATCTCACTGTTAAAGAGAGCTGATGGTCGGTGTGAATCAGTACAAAGGTAAGCATGAATTACAGCCTTGGAGCATCTTTCCCGACAACTTTTGGAGGGTAAGACGGTCGAACGATCGTTAAAGAAGAAGAGAGGTAGACGAAAGAAGTCTACAACTAGGGTGGTACCGCGATAAACATCGTCCCTACTGAGCGCTCAGTAGGGACTTTTTTGTACAAAAAAATAGTAAAGGGGCAAGAGAAATGAGATACATTACAGCTGGAGAATCACATGGACCGCAGTTAACAGTTATTTTAGAAGGTGTACCAGCAGGTTTGACACTTACGGCGGAACATATTAATAAAGAATTATTAAGAAGACAAAAAGGTCATGGACGCGGAAGACGTATGCAAATTGAAACAGATACAGTTGAAATTGTAAGTGGTGTTCGTCACGGGATGACACTTGGATCACCGATTACGTTAATTGTAAAAAATGATGATTTCAAACATTGGACGAAAGTAATGGGTGCAGAGCCAATTTCGGAAAAAGAAAGTAAAGACATGAAACGTACAATTACAAAACCACGTCCCGGACATGCAGATTTAAATGGAGCAATTAAATATGGTCATCGTGATATAAGAAACGTATTAGAGCGGTCATCTGCAAGAGAAACGACAGTTCGTGTAGCTGCTGGTGCAGTTGCAAAACAAATTTTAAGCGAATTAGGCGTGGGAATTGCAGGACATGTTCTTGAAATTGGTGGAGTAAAAGCAAAACATATTTCAAACTTATCAATTGAAGAAATTCAAACAATTACTGAAAACTCACCAGTTCGATGTTTAGATAAAGAAGTAGAGCAAGAAATGATGAATGCGATTGACAACGCAAAAAGTAGTGGAGATTCAATCGGTGGTATTGTGGAAGTCATTGCAGAAGGTATGCCGATTGGCGTTGGTAGTTACGTTCATTACGATCGTAAATTAGATGCAAAACTTGCTGGTGCAATTATGAGTATAAATGCATTTAAAGGTGCTGAAATCGGCGTAGGTTTTGAAGCGGCACGACAACCAGGAAGCAAAGTGCATGATGAAATTCTGTGGGATGAAAAAAAAGGATACACGAGAAAAACGAATAATGCCGGCGGTTTAGAAGGCGGTATGACAACAGGTATGCCAATTATCGTAAGAGGCGTGATGAAGCCAATTCCTACTTTATACAAACCGTTAGCAAGCGTTGATATTGATACGAAAGAAGCATTCCAAGCGAGTATTGAAAGATCTGATAGTTGCGCAGTACCAGCAGCGGGTGTAGTAGCTGAATCTGTTGTGGCATGGGAACTTGCAGATGCACTAGTCGAACAATTCGGAAAAGATCGTATGGAATTATTAAAACAAAACATTATGCAACACAATAACTACGCAAAAGAATTTTAATAAAAAGGTGGGTTTAACGTGCAAGTAAAAGATCAACTATCATCATTACAACCATATAAACCAGGTAAATCACCAGAACAAATGAAAGAAGTGTACGGAGATCATTCGTTTGTGAAATTAGCATCGAATGAAAATCCATTTGGTTGTTCACCGAGAGTTTTAGAAGAGTTGCAAAACTCTTGGTTGGAACATGCTTTATATCCTGACGGAGGTGCTACAACGCTCCGTCAAACAATCGCAGATAAGTTGCATGTGCAAATGGAACAAGTACTTTGTGGTAGTGGTTTAGATGAAATCATTCAAATAATAAGCCGCGCCGTATTACGAGCGGGAGATAACATTGTAACAGCAGGTGCAACATTCCCGCAGTACCGCCATCATGCGATTATTGAAGGGTGTGAAGTGAAAGAAATTCCTTTAAATAAAGGTGTATACGATTTAGACGAAATTTCGTCAGCGGTAAATAATAATACGAAAATCGTATGGATTTGTAATCCAAACAACCCGACGGGCACATATGTGAATGAGCAAAAATTAACTCGATTTATTGAAGGCATTAGTGAAAATACGTTAATTGTCATTGATGAAGCGTACTATGAATACGTAACAGCAAAAGATTTCCCTGAGACATTACCGCTTTTAGAAAAACATAAAAACATTCTTGTACTTAGAACGTTTTCTAAAGCATACGGATTAGCTTCTTTCCGCGTTGGATATGCGATCGGACAGGAAGAGCTAATTGAGAAATTAAATGTCGTACGTTTACCATTTAACGTATCTTCATTAGCGCAAAAAGCAGCGACGATTGCTTTTGGTGATGACGAGTTTATTAAAGAAATAGTTCACATGAATACAGAAGGATTACAGCAATACGAGAGTTTCTGTAAGGAAAACGGTATACCATTTTATTCGTCACAAACTAATTTCATCTTCTTACCGGTAGATAATGCTGGAGAGATTTATGAAGCTTGTGCACATGCAGGATTTATTATTCGTCCGTTCCCGAATGGTGTCCGTATTACAGTTGGAACAAGGGAGCAAAATGAAGGGGTGATTTCAGTGTTAAAACAACACTTTGAAAATAAAAAAAATAAGTCTCGAGATGAGGCAAATGCGTAAAAAGGTAGTATTAATTGGAACAGGTTTAATAGGAGGCTCTCTCGCATTAGCAATTAAGAAAGAGCACGATGTAACGATAACAGGGTACGATATATTTAAAGAGCAAGTAGAGCGTGCAAAAGAATTACACGTAGTAGATGAAATAGGAGTTGATTTACAGCGTGCATGTGAAGAGGCACATTTAATTGTTTTTGCTTCTCCAGTTGAAGAAACGAAGAAGCTATTACACAAACTTGCGTCATTCCGTTTACGAGAAGATGTTATAGTGACTGATGTTGGTAGTACAAAAGGGTCTATTATGAACGAAGCGGAAGCTTTATTTTCAAAGGATGTTTCTTTCATTGGTGGACATCCGATGGCGGGTTCTCATAAAACGGGAGTTGAAAGTGCAAAGGCACATTTATTTGAAAATGCATTTTACATTTTAACACCGATGAATCACGTGCCAAATAAACAAGTGGAAGACCTTAAAGTATGGTTAAAAGGAACAGGGTCACATTTTCTTGTTTTAAATACGGAAGAACATGATTATGTAACAGGGATCGTTAGTCATTTTCCGCACCTTATCGCAGCAGGTTTAGTAAAGCAAGTTGAGAAACATGCAGGAGATAATCCGCTCATTCATCAACTAGCTGCTGGAGGTTTCAAAGACATTACACGTATCGCATCTAGTAGTCCAAAAATGTGGAGTGATATTGTAAAGCAAAATCGAGAGCATTTAATGGTATTATTAAAAGAGTGGATCTCTGAAATGGAAGATTTATATAAAACAGTTTCTACCGGAGATGCAGGCGAGATTCAAAACTATTTTGCAGATGCGAAAGAATACCGTGATTCTTTACCAGTAAGAAAGAGAGGGGCAATTCCTGCCTATCACGACTTATACGTCGATGTATTAGATAAGGTGGGGGCATTGGCTCATATTACGAGTATTTTAGCGCGCGAGGAAATTAGTATTACGAACTTGCAAATATTAGAAGCGCGTGAAGGACTGCTTGGGGTATTACGTATTAGCTTCCAAAGGGAAGAAGATCGTATGAAAGCAAAGCTAGCGCTTGGAGAAGAAGAATACCAAACTTATGAAACAATTTAAATGAGAAGGTGAAAAACGTGAAAGAAAGAACAATACAACCTGTTAATAACGGATTGAATGGCAATATTACAATCCCAGGTGATAAATCCATTTCACACCGTGCTGTTATGTTCGGTTCTATTGCAGAAGGGAAAACAATAATTAGAGGTTTCTTGCCCGGTGCAGACTGTTTAAGTACGATTTCATGTTTTAAAGAAATGGGAGTAGAAATTACGCAAAACGGTGATGAGGTTACTGTAGTTGGTAAAGGATTAGAAGGTTTACAAGAACCGAAAGCTGTATTAGATGTTGGTAATTCTGGTACAACAATCCGATTAATGTCAGGTATATTAGCTAACACACCATTTTTCTCTTGCGTACAAGGTGATGAATCTATCGCAAAAAGACCGATGAAGCGTGTAACAAACCCATTAAAACAAATGGGCGCAAACATAGACGGCCGAGAAGAAGGAACATTTACACCGTTAACAATACGTGGCGGCGATTTAAAAGCAATTGAATATATTTCTCCTGTTGCAAGTGCACAAGTAAAGTCGGCTATTTTACTTGCAGGTCTTCGTGCAGAAGGTGTAACAGCTGTTACAGAACCACATATTTCACGCGACCATACGGAAAGAATGCTCGAAGCATTTGGTGTTAAAGTAACTCGCGAAGGGAAAACAGTGAAGCTGTCAGGTGGACAAAAATTAACAGCAACAGACATTCAAGTGCCAGGTGACGTATCATCAGCAGCGTTTTTCTTAGTAGCAGGTGCAATCATCCCAAATAGTAAACTAGTATTACAAAATGTAGGAATGAATCCAACCCGTACAGGTATTATTGATGTTTTAGAAAAAATGGGTGCTACGTTCACTGTAGATCTAATTAACGAAGAGGCATCAGAACCAGCTGCAAATATTACAATCGAAACATCTTCATTAAAAGGAATTGAAATTGGCGGAGATATTATCCCTAGATTAATCGATGAGATTCCTGTAATCGCATTAGCGGCAACGCAAGCAGAAGGAATTACAGTAATTAAAGATGCACACGAATTAAAAGTAAAAGAAACAAACCGTATTGATACAGTCGTTGCTGAGTTAACGAAACTAGGAGCTCGCATAGAAGCAACTGATGACGGTATGATCATTTACGGAAAATCAGCTCTAAAAGGCAATACAGTAAATAGTTATGGTGATCACCGTATCGGAATGATGCTTGCAATTGCTGGCTGTTTGGCAGAAGGAAAAACAATTATTGAAGATGCAGAAGCAGTAGGTGTATCATATCCTACATTCTTTGACGAACTTCAAAAGTTAGCTAAATAAAAAGGGTGGAAAGCAGATACGTGATGTATCTGCTTTTTTTGTTAAAACGTCCTTGTAATTTCACTTATCGAACTATAATAGTAAGAATTATGATACAATTCAAACAGAGAATGGAGGAGAATTATATGAATGTCATACAATTAAAAGAAGATAAGTTTAGAGAAGCATTACGTTTATCAGAATACGCTTTTCAATATAAAGTAGATGAGGAACGATTACAGCAGCAACTTACAAAAATGAAGGAAAGTCATGAAATATACGGCATTATGGAAGGGGAAGACTTAGCTGCAAAACTACACCTCATCCCGTTTCATATTTACATAGGTAAAGAAAAATTTAAAATGGGTGGCGTTGCAGGAGTAGCGACGTATCCAGAGTACAGAAGAAGTGGGTATGTAAAAGAGCTACTTCAACATTCACTTCAAACAATGAAAAAAGATGGCTTTACAGTCTCTATGTTACATCCATTTGCTGTTTCGTTTTACCGTAAATACGGCTGGGAACTTTGTGCGAATCTACTCAAATGTCATATAAGTAAGAGCGATTTAGTGATGAAAAAACAAGTAAATGGTACTGTGAAACGTTTTAATAAAGAAAATCATCCAGAAGAAGTCGAGAAGCTCTATGAAGCATTTGCAGAACGTTTTTCATGTATGTTAGTTCGAGAGAAGAACTGGTGGTTACAAGCGGTTTATGATGATTTAACATTAGCGATTTACTATGATGAAAATAAAAAAGCAGCAGGTTACATGTTATACAAAATAGAAAACTATAAAATGACAGTAGAAGAATTTGTACCACTGCATAATGAAGCACGAAATGGTCTGTGGAACTTTATTTGTCAGCATGATTCTATGATTAAAGAAATTGAAATGACAGTAAGTGAAAGCGAACCGTTATTATATTCATTGCAAGAGCCACGCGTGAAGACAGAAATAAAACCATATTTTATGGGAAGAATTGTAGATGTAGAGCAGTTCTTAAAACAATATGAGTTGAATTGGAACAATGTAGAGCAAGAAGTGATCCTAAACATTACAGACGCATTTGCTCCGTGGAATAACATAACAGTGAGACTTGCAAATCATGAAATAACAATAATAAAAGAAAAAACAATAGATAAAGGCATCAAACTGGATATAAACGAGTTATCTACAATAATGTTCGGCTATAAACGTCCGTTACAACTGAATGAATTAGAATTAATTAGCGGAAGTGAAGAGGAAATACAAGCGTTTGAGAAAATAGTTCCGGTACGAGAAGCATTTATTTATGATTTCTTTTAAGTTTTCAATAGAAAATTGGGCTGCCCAAAAACAATTTTTGGGACAGCTTTCTCTTTGGTTGTCGGTAAGTCGATATATCCTGAAAATCGCTGATATAATTGGAGATGCGCCGATATATTCTGAAAATCGCTGATATAATTAGACTTGCGCTGATATATTCTAATAATCGTTGATATAATTTTTTCACTAAAACGTAACTATACTTTGTCACGCACTTGACTTTTAATCCATGTAATTTATAATTAAAAACGGAATGAATTTTCATTCCTGGAAATAGAGGTGGAAAAAATGGCTAAAAACAAACAAGAGGATATTTTTGATGCTGCGATGCAACTTTTTGCAGAGCGTGGTTACGATGGTACGACAATTCCAATGATCGCTGAAAAGGCAAAAGTCGGTGCGGGTACTATTTATCGCTATTTTGAAAATAAAGAGGCACTTGTTAACTCATTATTTTCAAAAAGTATGTTACAGCTTTCTGAAATAATAAAAACGGATTTTCCTGTTGAAGCAAATATTCGTGAACAGTTTAGTCATACGTACAACCGTTTATTTGAATTTGCGAGAAACAATGTAGATGCTTTTTTATTTACAAATTCTCACTGTGATAGTTATTTTCTTGATGAACAGAGTAAGAAAATATTTGATGATTTTATAGGCTTCTTTATGAATATTATTGAAGATGGAATCGCAAAAGGTTTTCTTCGTCCATTGCCTCCAGTTGCTTTAATTATTATTGTATATCAACCGCTAGAAAAATTAACGAAAGTAATTGCAACAGGGCAATTAGAATACTCGAAAGAGTTAGTAAAAGAATTAGAAGAAAGCTCTTGGAACGCTATTAGAATCATTTGATTCTATAGCTTTATAAGGAAAGGAATGAATATTCATTCCTAAATAGATTTAAAAAATGAGAGTAGGAAAGGATGTTTGTGTAACTAAGGGAATGAACATTCATTCCGGAAAGACTAGTTTAATAGAATTTACAAAATAATGTAATAGAACAATAGGAATGAACGTTCATTCCGTTACTAACGTGAAACTTTCAAAACGGGAGATGATTCAAATGAGCAAGTTAAAAAGTTGGAGAAGTTTATCTTTTCTATTATGGATAGTTATTACTATTACAATGGTCGTAACGATGCCTAATATGGATCAATTAGTGAAAGAAAAAGGGAAAATTACAATCCCTAATACAAAGCAAAGCAGTATTGCTGACAAGATGATGAAAGAGATGGATAAAGAAGGGGTTGAAAAGTATGAAATTATAGCCGTTTTTAATAGTGGCAATAAGGCAGCTTTAACAGATGAACAAAAAAAGGAAATAACAAAAACAATCAACGCCCTGCAAACTGAAAAAGAGCAATTAGGAATTAAGGAAGTTGTTTCACATTTAGACAATAAAGACTTGGAGAAACAATTAGTTTCTAAAGATAATACGACTATTTTAACGCAAATATCGATAGATAAAAAACATGGTGAAATATCAAAAGTTTCAAATAATCTTCATGAAAAAGTGCAAACGAAAGGGGTAAAAACGTATTTAACAGGAAGTGACTTAATAGCGGGTGATTTTCTTAAATCCTCTCAAGAGGGAGTGAAAAAGACAGAAGTTATTTCAATCATTTTCATTCTTGTAGTATTAATCCTCGTATTCCGTTCACCAGTTGTTCCAATTGTTTCTCTTCTTACAGTTGGTATATCGTATTTAGTTTCAATGGGGATTATTGCCCAGCTTGTAGATCAATTTAATTTTCCATTCTCAAACTTTACACAAGTGTTCGTAGTCGTCGTCCTGTTTGGGGTAGGAACACATGCCCATCAACTTAAGGATAGAAACGCCGCGGCTTTCCATTGATTAAAATGAAAAAACTTTGAAATAATATAATTCCATTAAAAATGAGTATACGAAATAAACCCTAACGGGTTTCATTTTTTAACTTATGCAACTTTCTTTTGTTTTCTATATCCACTATACTCATAGATAACACCCATAATATCAAAGACTGTCTTTTTCTCATATCGATGAGATTTCCGGCCATTTTTCTGTAGTAGGGTAAACAGGCGGATTAAGACCTTTGCTATTTCTTGGGTGTTTCTCTGTATTGCTTGATATAACAGGGATAGATGATCTTGAATCATCCCAATTGCTTTATATTCACTTAATTCTCTTTTGTGCTTTTGCAACAAAAGTTGGCGCATCTTAAACATCGTAGAAGAACAGATAAAAATGGCAATGAGCTTTCCATACACATGGCATTCTAATCTCTCTTGCTTGATAGTTTGCCAGTGATGAATTTGAAATAAAGATTTCCACGTTTTAAATATGATTTCTATCTGCCAGCGAAGGGAGTAAAAATCATGGATTTGTTCCATCGGAACCATCTCCCAAGGCGTATTCGTAACATATATGTTGATACCTGTTAATCGTTTACTTTTTTCTGAAAACGTAATTCCCTTTTTACTTTCGGTATAGCTTTGTTTTTTTCTACGTTCCAGTATTTGTTCCTCTGTTAATCGGTAGATAATTACTCTTGTAACTAATCTTTGATTCTTGCCAATATACGCCTCTTTTATTTCATATGTTTGTCCTGATTTTAACGTGTGCATAATGTTCTCTAAATCCACCTGGATATACTGTGATTGTTTTTTGATTGTCCCATTTCGAAAGTATTCCGGAAACGGATTTTTCGTATAGACGGTATGGTTTAACTTAAGTCTTGATATATAGCACACTCCACGTTGATCCATTTGATCTAAGTCTTCCAATGAAAAATAGCCTAAATCACGAATACACAGATCACCCGGCCGTAAGGTATCTAAGCAATCTGTTCCAAATGTTTTATCATTATGTTTTCCTGGACCTACCTGGAAGTTTAGAAACTGTCCGCTGTGTAAGTCATATTCTAATTGAATCTTGATGCCTGCTGTTTGTGCACAACCACCTGATCCAGGATATACATGAGCTAAATGTTTTGGTACTTGGAAAATCGTCGCATCTAAAATACGAATGCGTTGAAAATACATGAGTGCTGCACTTGAAATAGTTGATGTTTTACAAAGTTTACTTTTCCATAATGCAGAAAAAATATATTTCAAAAATTCAACTGCTTTTTTATCAAAGCGTTTATTGAGTCCTTCTGGACTCATAAGAGTGCCTGTGGCTGCGTGTAATTGACTGCATAGTCGAACGAGAGAATCGCTCGCTGTACGTTGACTTACCCAGATACATATGGTAGCTAATTCATTTCCTGAAAACTTTCGTTTTCTTTTTACAAACCCTAATTCTTTTGCGAGTTCTTCCAAAAGAGAGGGAGTTAAATGACGATACAGCTCTTCAGAAAATAGTTGTAATTCATCTTGAATCGAAAGATTCATAAAAAATGTCACCCTTTCTAGCTAGCTTTTTAGAAAGGATAACTTTTTTTGACACTTGGGGGTAGTGAAAATTCTTAAGTTGATGGGCATGGGGTAGGAACAGATTATAACATTTTATTATATACGAGGTTTAAAGAAGAATTAAGTAAACAAGAAAATGCATTTTTAGCTACGAAAGAAACATTCAAATCAGCAGGTAAAACTGTATTATATAGCGGAATAGCGGTGCTAATTGGTTTTGCATCACTTGCTTTAGCAAGTTTTAAATTATATCAATCGACTTCAGCGGTAGCAATTGGTGTTTTAGTATTATTACTCGTATTAACGACTTTAAATCCATTTTTCATGGTGCTTTTAGGAAAAGGAATGTTTTATCCAGTTAAAACATTTAAAGGTCATGAGGATAGTCGCTTGTGGGGATTCTTTGCGAAAAACTCAGTAGCAAGGCCATTTGTCGCTTTAATCATCGTATTCGTAATATCGATTCCTTTCGTATTAAAATACTCTAATACACTTAATTACAATGATTTATTTGAAGTGGATAATAAGTATGAATCCAAGATGGGTATTAACGTAATAGAGGATCATTTTCCGCCTGGTTTCTCTTCACCGAGTACATTAGTCATTCAATCTGATAAAAAGCTGGATGAAGGAACTTCTCTACAAATTTTAGACGAATTAACTGATAAAATTTCGAAAGTTAAAGGTGTGTCAGAAGTATATGCACCAACACGTCCAACTGGTGAGAAGATAAAAGAATTATATTTAAATAAGCAAGCGGGAGAATTGAATACAGGATTAGGAGATGCCGATGGTGGCATAAAGGAAATTAATGATGGATTAACAGATGCGAAAAATAAAATGGGAAGTAATGATTCAAATAGTCTTGCGAATGTTCAAAAATTAATTGATGGAACGAACGAGGTGAAAAACGGGGTATCAGCATTAGGAACAGCTTTACATCAATTATCAAATGGCATAAACGACGGTGCACAAGGAGCACAGCAAATTGAGAGTGGTTTAGCTTCAGTAAACGAAAATATAAATGTTCTATCTAATGCAACGTCGCAGCTGCATGCTGGTTATGCACAGTTAGAAAAAGGTTTAAACTCTTACGATCAATACTTCGGAAGTATTTCTCAAGCGATTGATGGTGCGAAAAAGGGATATGAACAAATTGAAATGTTAATGACCAATTTCGTTCAAACGAAACCAGAATTAGCGAATGATCCAAACATACAACAAACGATAGGAATTGCTAAAGAGGCTCAAAAGAAATTAAGCGTACTTTCAAATGAATTAAATCAATTAGCAACACAGCACAAAACGGCGATGAGTTCATTTAAAGAAGCGAATCAATCGTTACTGAAAGTGGATAACGGCTTAAAAGAAATGAGCAATGGAGTTAATAAGTTACAAAAGGGAGCAGCCGATCTTAAAAATGGATTAAATGAAGGTTCTTCAGGTTCAAAACAAATTGCAAATAAATCAGTTGAGTTACAATCTGGATTAACGAAAATAAACGATGGGCAAGGACAACTTTTAACGGGCCTTAAAGACCTGCAAGAAAAGATGGGGCAATTACAATCCGGTTTATCTAAAAGTACAGAAGGGCTTGGAAAAGTAAGTAATGGCCTGCATGACGCACAAAAATATTTAGGGGAGCTCAATGAATCGAAGAGCTCTGAGAAGTTTTATATTCCAAAAGAAGTGCTAGAGGGAGAAGATTTCCAAAAAGCATTGAACACGTACATGTCGCAGGATAGAAAAATTGCTAAAATGACTATCATTTTAGATGTAAATCCGTATTCAAAAGAAGCGATGCCAATTATTCAAGAAATCAATAAAACAATCGATGGCACTGTAAAGGGAACGGAATTACATGATGCGAAAACAGCAATTGGCGGAACAACAGCTAGAAACGTTGATTTAAAAGAAGTAACAGGGCAAGATTTCTTACGTACAGCTACAATTATGTTAATTGGAATTGCGATTGTATTAATCGTAATTACACGCTCATTACTAAACATAATATTTATTATTGGCTCATTACTATTAGCGTACTTCGCATCACTCGGTATAAGCGAACAAATTAGTGCACATGTATTACATGTAGATTCATTAAGCTGGAATGTTCCATTCTTTAGCTTCATTATGATTGTCGCTTTAGGAGTGGATTATAGTATTTTCGTAATGATGCGCTATAACGAGATAGAAGGGGATTCGGTAACGAAAATTGTAACTGCATCTCGTCATATAGGAGGAGTTGTATTATCAGCTGCGCTAATTTTAGGCGGGACATTTGCAGCATTAATTCCATCAGGTGTATTAACACTTATACAAGTTGCATCAGTAGTTGGCGTTGCACTTCTTCTATTAGCTTTAATTGTGATGCCGATATTATTACCGGCGTTAATAGGGTTAACGAGTAAAATGAAGAGTTACAAAGAGAAAATAATAAATACGAAATAAGAAGAGACTGTAGGGAATGATTTCTCTACAGTTTTTTCGGTATATAATATTTCAGATGAAAATGAATCCGATATATTACAGAATGAGCAGTGAAAGGTTATATGAGAAAGAGGTCGATGATATACATACAATAGCTAGGGGAATGGACAAAAACTATCCGATTTCATTGTAGAAAGGTAATCAACCGTTGCTATTCATCCATCTTCTACTATATAATAGCTATAGTCTACAATAATTGAGTCGTAATATGCGATTTCTTAAGACAATCGGTGAGAAAACGCTGAAATAAGCGGTATTAGTAGGAGGACACAAATGATTACAGTAAGTAACGTTAGTTTGCGTTTCGCGGATCGCAAATTATTTGAAGATGTTAACATAAAATTTACGCCAGGTAACTGCTACGGTTTAATCGGAGCGAACGGTGCTGGTAAATCGACATTTCTAAAGATTTTATCTGGAGAAATTGAACCATCAACAGGTGACATACATATTACGCCAGGTGAGCGTCTAGCAGTATTAAAACAGAACCACTTCGAATATGAAGAGTTCCCAGTATTAGAAACAGTAATTATGGGTCACACGCAACTTTACAAAGTAATGCAAGAGAAAAATGCTATTTACATGAAAGAAGACTTTAGTGATGAAGATGGAATGCGCGCTGCTGAACTTGAAGGTGAGTTCGCTGAGCTTAACGGTTGGGAAGCTGAGTCAGAAGCTGCAATTCTTCTTAAAGGTTTAGGTATTGGTGAAGACCTTCATGATAAGAAATTGTCAGAATTAACTGGGGCAGAGAAAGTAAAAGTATTACTTGCTCAAGCTTTATTCGGTCAACCTGACATTCTATTATTAGATGAGCCTACCAACCACTTGGACTTAAAAGCGATTCAATGGTTAGAAAACTTCTTAATGAACTTTGAAAACACAGTTATCGTAGTATCCCATGACCGTCACTTCTTAAATAAAGTATGTACGCACATGGCTGACCTTGATTTCGGTAAAATTCAACTTTATGTTGGTAACTATGACTTCTGGTATGAGTCAAGCCAATTAGCTTTAAAATTAACACAAGATGCTAATAAGAAAAAAGAAGAGAAAGTAAAAGAGTTACAAAACTTCATTGCACGCTTTAGTTCAAACGCTTCTAAAGCGAAACAAGCAACTTCTCGTAAAAAATTATTAGACAAAATTACATTAGATGATATTAGACCGTCATCACGTCGTTACCCATTCGTTGGCTTCACACCTGAGCGTGAAGTAGGAAATGACTTATTAACTGTTGAAGGTCTTTCTAAAACAATTGATGGTGAAAAAGTGTTAGATAATGTGTACTTCACTTTAAATAAAGGTGATAAAGTTGCATTTATCGGCCGTAACGATATTGCGATGACAACATTATTTAAAATTCTTATGGGTGAAATGGAGCCGGATAGCGGTTCATTCAAATGGGGTGTTACAACCTCTCAATCTTACTTCCCAAGAGATAACTCTAAGTACTTTGAGAACAGTGATTACAACTTAGTTGAATGGTTACGTCAATTCTCTCCACAAGATGAGTCTGAAAGCTTCTTACGTGGTTTCTTAGGCCGTATGTTATTCTCAGGTGAAGAAGTTAAGAAGAACGTTTCTGTATTATCTGGAGGCGAAAAAGTTCGTTGTATGTTATCTAAAATGATGTTAAGTGGTGCGAACGTAATCACACTTGACGATCCAACGAACCACTTAGACCTTGAGTCAATCACAGCATTAAACAACGGTTTAATTGCATTCAAAGGTACAATATTATTCACATCTCATGACCATCAGTTCGTGCAAACAATTGCAAACCGCATTATCGAAGTAACACCAAACGGTGTAATCGATAAAGAGGCTACTTATGATGAGTTCTTAGAAAATGAGGAACTTCAAAAACAAGTAGATGCAATGTACAAAGGTCAATAATATATAATGAAAAAACTCGTTCTTTTTAGAGCGAGTTTTTTTGTCGAGAAAACGTAACATCGCTGGTCGGTCAAATGAATAATTATTCAAATATAATATTAATGAACAGGAGAATTCTTTCATGTATGGAAGGGATGTAATGACTTTAAGATTTAAAGAGTTAGTTGAAGAAGGGAAATGTAAGTGGAGTAATATAATCAAATCGTATTATTTTGTCATGTGAAATATGTACCAAATTTGGAGATAGAATAGTTTGCGAATGAGTTTATAAAGGTATATAGTATGGGGTGTCATAATTAGTGGATGAATCTTGGGAGAAAACAGGAAATGTTACAAATTTATTTTGTTAAATAGAAACCAAGGTCAAAATGTCTAGAAAGAAATAGTTGAATAAATACTAGCTTCAAATTATAATTACTAATATTCTTCATATAGTTAAATAAAGATAATCTATTTGAAGAAGAAAATTTGAATAGAGAGACAGACTTATAAAAAATAAGCCTTGGATGATCAAAAGAGGTGGAGAAATGAAACAGTTCTTATTAAAGAGCAAAAGTGTGTTAAGCAATCATTTTGGATTCTTTCTGTTTGCCGTTATTTTATTGTGGCTCAAAACATATGCAGCTTATGTAACGGAATTCAATTTAGGAATTTCAAACACAATCCAAAAATTCTTGCTGTTTTTTAACCCGCTTAGTTCAGCAGTTCTATTTTTAGGACTTGCATTATTTGCAAAAGGGAAACGATCTTATATTTGGTTAATTATCATTAATTTGTTATTGTCGATTCTTTTATACGCAAACGTAGTATACTATCGCTTTTTCAGTGACTTTATTACGTTCCCGACATTAACACAAACGAATAACTTTGGAGATTTAGGTGGTAGTATTCTTGCGTTGCTACATCTTTATGATCCATTATACTTCTTAGACACGATTATATTAATTGTGTTAGTCGCAACAAAATTTGCAAATCCAAAACCAATTCGTGTTGCGAAGCATAAATTATCTCTAGTATTTGTAGTAGGTATTTTATTATTCAGTGTTAACTTAGGTCTTGCAGAGTCTGACCGTCCTGAATTATTAACAAGAACGTTTGACCGTAATTATATTGTGAAATATTTAGGTGCATACAACTACACAATTTATGATGGAATTCAAAGTGCGAAAGCATCAACAGAACGAGCATTAGCGGATGGCGATAATATGACAGAAGTACGAAATTATTTAACATCAACTTATGCAAGTCCAAATCCTGAGTATTTCGGTAAAGGAAAGGGAATGAACGTAATTTACATTCATTTAGAGTCATTCCAAAACTTCTTAATTGATTACAAATTAAATGGTCAAGAAGTTACACCGTTCTTAAACTCATTTACAAAAGATGCGAATACACTATACTTTGATAACTTCTTCCATCAAACAGGACAAGGGAAAACATCTGATGCGGAGTTTATGTTAGAGAATTCAATGTTTGGCTTACCGCAAGGTTCTGTCTTTACAACGAAATCTCATAATACGTATCAATCAGCACCAGCTATTTTAGGACAACAAGGATACACATCAGCAGTATTCCACGGTAACTACAAAACATTCTGGAACCGTGACGATATTTATAAATCATTTGGTTTTAATAAATTCTTTGATGCGTCATACTACGATATGAATGAAAAAGACGTAGTAAACTACGGATTAAAAGATAAACCGTTCTTTAATGAATCTATTCCGTTATTACAAACGTTGAAACAACCGTTCTATACAAAGTTTATTACGTTATCGAACCATTTCCCTTATCCAATCGATAAGGCAGAAGCAACGATTGAACCAGCAACAACAGGTGATTCATCAGTAGATACGTACTTCCAAACAGCACGCTATTTAGATGAATCTGTAAAAGGCTTCATCGATTACTTGAAACAATCTGGTTTATATGATAACTCAATTATTGTTATGTACGGAGACCATTACGGTATTTCAGATAATCATAATGCAGCAATGTCAAAAGTAATGGGTAAAGAAATGAACTCATTTGAAAATGCACAGTTACAACGTGTACCATTAATCGTTCGTGTACCAGGAGTGAAAGGTGGCGTACAACATCAATACGGTGGTGAAATTGACGTTCTTCCAACGCTATTACACTTACTAGGTACAGATACAAAGAATTATGTTCAATTCGGTTCTGATTTATTATCACCAGATCATAAACAAGTCGTTGCGTTCCGTAACGGTAACTACGTAAGCCCAACAGTTACTGCACTAAACGGCAAATACTATGATACAACTACTGGAAAACCTGTAGAATTTACAGATGAAATAAAGAAAAATGAACAAATGGTTCAAAACTCACTAAAATACTCTGACCAAGTCGTAAATGGTGACTTATTACGATTCTACACACCGGAAGGATTCACTCCAGTAGATCGTTCGAAGTATAACTATAACAACCGTGATAAAAACAAAACGAAGGTAAAAACGACTCCGGAAGGGGAAGCTAAATAAATAATAAAAGGCGCTATTCATATGAATAGCGCCTTTTCAGGCTGTGGAGAAAGTCTTCTCCACAGCCTGTTTTTGTGTCTGAACCTCTTTTTATGTGTCAACACTGATAAAAAGAGGTAAAGGAGAGATTTTTTATGATGGGTGCTTTAAAAAATCATCGTGATAAACGTGTATCTGTTTCTGTAGAAGAGTTGGTTCCACAAGATCATTTCCTTCGTGCGATCGAAGCGACAATTAGTTTTGATTTTATTGAAGAGAAGTTACGCCCTTATTACTGTGAAAACAATGGACGTCCGTCAATCCATCCTATCGTTTTATTTAAAATGATGTTTATTGGATATTTTTACGGTATTCGTTCGGAGCGTCAATTGGAAAAAGAGATTAAAACGAATATCGCCTACCGTTGGTTTTTAGGGTTTTCTCTATCAGATACTATTCCAGATCATTCTACAATCAGTTGGAATCGTCGTACTCGCTTTATTCATACAAATATTTTCGAAGAAATTTTTGATGAGATCGTGAGGCAAGCGACAGAGCACCGGATGGTGGGAGGACGTGCGCTGATGACAGATTCTACGCACATTAAGGCCAATGCTAATAAAAATAAGTTTGTACATAAATATAAAAAAGAAAAGGCAAAGTTTTATATAGATGAACTAGAAGCTGCGGTAATTGAAGATCGTGAGGTACACGAAAAAAAGAATTAAAACCCAGAAAGGAAAGTGATACTCCCACTAAAAAAACTCGTATAAGTACTACGGATCCAGATAGTGGATTTTTAATGAGAGATGGAAAACCGAACGGTTTTCATTTCTTAGACCATCGTACGACTGATGCGAAGTACAATATTATTACAGATACTTATGTAACGGCTGGAAATATGGCAGATTCCGAGCCATATTTAGCGCGTCTACAAGCTCAAATTGATAAATTCGGATTTAAAGTGGAAGCTGTAGCTCTTGATGCAGGCTATTTTACAGGGTATATCTGTAAGAAATTATCGGAGAGAAATATATTTATGGTGATGGGGTATCGCCGATTTGGAAAACGAAATAAAGAAGTACCAAAAAGCCAATTTAAATATGTAGAAGAAATGAATGCATTTGCTTGTCCGGTGGGGTGTATTTTAGAGTATGCGACAACGGATCGTGAAGGATATCGTCACTATAAATCCAACCCAGAAGACTGCGCTGTTTGTCCGCTACGTGAGGTATGTTTTTCAAAGAAACAAAAACAAAAAGTTATCACTCATCATATATGGGAGAAATATAAGGATATCGCTAGAAAAAACAAACTAACAGTTACAGGGAAAAAGTTGTACAAAGTACGCTGTTCAACTATAGAGCGAAGCTTTGCGGACGCCAAAGAACTACATGGCTATCGATATGCTCGATTTCGGGGGCTGAAGTCTGTCCAAATGCAGGCTTATCTCACCGCAACTTGTCAAAACATGAAAAAAATAGCCCTCCATCTGACCAAAAAAGGTCTGGTGGAGGGCTATTTTTTTGAAACTCTATTATTTTATGTTGTTTTTATTCGCTAAAATCAAAATGATTCCAGAGTGTGGGGAACCCTAAAGGGTTTCCCAACACTCTGAAAAGGCGCTATTCATATGAATAGCGCCTTTTATTTGTAAATATACCATCATTATGAGACAAAACCAGCTGTTGCTTTTTGTTTTGCCTTTCCGAAGAAAACTACACCGACGATGATAATAATGATAAATGCCCATTTAACGAAAGGGTTACTTTCGAAAAATCCAGCGAACCATTTCTCATCTACAATCATTTTCGCGGCAGTATAAGCTAAAACGGCTGCTCCGATCGTAATGATGACAGGAAAACGATCCACCCATTTTAAAATTAATGTGCTGCCCCATACGACTACTGGAATAGACACTAATAGTCCGATGATTACTAAAGAAAAGTTACCATGGGCAGCTCCTGCAACAGCGAGTACATTATCAATGCCCATTAACGCATCAGCAATAATAATGGTTTTAATAGCAGACCAAAATCCTTCTTCGGCTTTAATATCATGATTTTTGCCCTCAGCGATCAGCTTGTAAGCGATCCAAATAAGAAGTACACCACCAATTAGGAGTAATCCAGGTATTTTTAATAACCAAACGACAACTAAGGTAGCGAGAGCCCTAATAGCGATTGCTCCAATGGTTCCCCAAATGATAACTTTCTTTTGTTGGTCTTTCGGTAATCTTCTTGCTGCTAATCCAATTACGATGGCATTATCTCCGGCTAACACTAAATCGATTACAATAATGGCAAGCAAGGCAGACAAATATTCAGGTGAAAGAAAATCCATATACATATCACTCCTTAAGAGTAATATGTGCTAAAGTGTTGATAATATAAAAAAGGATTGAAATTGTATATTCAATCCTTTTTTGACTGTATTCTGATATGTATGTTTTTATTTTGAATAAGTCGCTTTTGTAGTTTTTACTTATCGCGTTTCTTTCTTAAATTGATTCCAAGTTTCTTCAGTTTGCACTATAAATACGATTATATAACATCTACTTATTTAAACTAGGTTAAAGATAGCATGTGATATTTCAAAGTTAAATTTATTTGATAAAAGGGAAGGGACGTATAATATTGATATGGTGCAAGCGTGTATAGGTTTTCTCTATAAGGAAATTCTAAAAACGATAAAAAAGACTTGATAACCTACTAGAGGGGATCAAGTCTTTTCATTACATACGATTATCATGCCAGAAGTTTAATGGGAAGTGTTCGTTCTCATTATATGCTTCTAATTCATATCCTTTTTCTTTCAGTCCTTTAATAATTCCAGGTACTGCTTTTACTGATTGTGGATGAATATCATGCATAAGGATAACTTCTGTTGGGTTTGTAGAATGAGCTAGAACGTTTTCTACAATTTTAGCTGATGCAGCATCAACTTGCATTTTGTTATATTTCCAGTCTAAAGAATCAATTGTCCAATCCCAAACTTTTAAGCCATTGTCTACAACTTTGTTGCGAAGAGCTTCGTTTAATCCTGGCATAGAGCCGTAAGCTGGACGAGTTAATACTGGTGATTTACCTAAAACACCAGCGATTAAGCCTTGGTCTTCCTTCATTTCATCTACGTAATGACCTTCAGTATAAAGTTTCTTGTAGTTATGAGTCATACTGTGCATCCCAACGTAGTGGCCTTCAGCATCTTCGCGTTTTACAAGATCAGGGAAAGCTTTTACGTTTGAACCAATTAGGAAAAATGTTGCTTTTGCATTTTCTTTCTTTAACATATCTAAAAGCTCAGCTGTGTATTTTCCAGGACCGTCATCAAATGTTAAATAAGCGACTTTTCTAACTTGCCCGTTATAATGTTTTGGAGCTTCTTTCGGAGCAAGAGATGTTTGAATCTCACTTACAAGTTGAACAGATTTTGCTTCATCCTCTGTACTAGCTAAAGCAGTATGTACTGATCCAAAAGCCGCTTCGTATGTGAATAATACTCCCGCACAAACTAACATAGCCCTTTTTACTAAAGTTGTCATTCGAATTCCATTGTGCATAATTTTCCTTCTCTCTATAAAAGTTCTACTCTACTATATTAGCAATTATAGGTAGGGAAATGCAAAGAAACTTTTTTACACTTGTAAAAAAGTTTACCCAAAAGTATGCAAGATTTTATATCAATTGCAGTTTTGAAAAATAGAATGAATTTAAACTTTATTATTTAAACTTTCAATCACCAAATCATACTTTCGTATCACTTCGTTTTCGTTCCAAATATTGATTCGAATATTTTTGATTTTTATTAAAATATTCGTAAAGAAACAATTATATGAAAAAAGGAGCGGGAATATGAATAATTATATTTGCACTACATGTGGAGTACAGTATCCCGAAAATGAAGAAGCACCTTCTCACTGTAAAATTTGTAATGAGGAAAGGCCATATGTTAATCCAATTGGGCAGTCATGGATAACATTAGAAACAATGCAAAATAGCAATTTATACTAAAGACCTATTGTTTATTAACTAATAGGTCTTTCAACTTAGGAAGCTCACACTAATGAGGGATGTTAAAGGGAATATATCTAACCTATACTAATTACTATAAAGCTTTGGAAAATGAAAAGGAGGAGATTTGCATGAAGAATTGGGTTCAATTTAGAATTGCAAGACCAACAGATAAATTGGAAGAAGTGATTAGTTTTTATGAAACAGGATTAGGATTAAAACGTATAGGGGAATTTCACAATCATGAAGGATATGACGGGGTTATGTTTGGATTACCAGATGAAGAGTATCATTTGGAGTTTACTTCACATGTTAATGGAAGTCCATGTCCGGCACCGACAAAAGATAATTTACTAGTTTTTTATATGCCTAATAAAGATGAAATTGAAAATATAGTAAATCAATTAAGTAATATGGGCTACCATGAGGTGGAACCAGAAAACCCGTATTGGATAGAGAAAGGAACCACAATAGAGGATCCAGATGGTTGGAGAATTGTGCTTATGAATGCATCTGAATAAGGAAACTATTTTCATATGAAATAGAGTGTAGCAAAATGATTTAGACATAAATCCCTACAGCGTTTGTAGGGATTTTTATATAAGAAAATCTTATTGAGAGAGTTATTAAAATGTAGAAAGTATTTTGGCTAAGAATAAATGTAGTAAACATAATTTATGAAGGAGGTATAAAAGTATGATAGTAAACCATTTTAAGGAGTTTTCTAAACATGTTGGAAATACACATCTCATTAAAAGTTCTTTCGTAGTTTATATCTTATTCTACGGAAAATTGATACCATCAAAAAACTGTATGTTTAACATGTATAGTTTTTTGATGGTGTAGCTGTGCAATGTTTAAAAATTTCACATACCGTATTTTAAAAATAAATATAGGAAAACCAAAAAGTAATGTAGAATATATCGTACATACATATATACAGTCAACATAAAAGATAAAGAGGTGGGTATATGTTACTTGAGGAAGTAATGCAGCAACTAGAGGAATATGGAACAGAACAAAATCGAAAAACGTATAAAAACCACGGAGCGAAAGAGCCGTTATTTGGAGTTAGTTTTGCGAATTTAAAATTGTTAAAAAAGAAGATAAAAAAAGATCATGATTTAGCAGTTGGATTGTGGGAAACGAAAAATATGGACGCAATGACATTAGCAACTTATATTTTAGATCCGAAAAAAATAACGACAGAACAGCTTAATAGTTGGATTCAGGATGTTGATTATTACTGTTTGATGGATGTTCTTATGACATCTATATGTACTTCGCCAATTGCAATAGAAAGAATGGAAGAGTGGACAAAGCCTAATGATGAATGGATTGGAAGAGCTGGCTGGTCTTTATTAGCAAATATAGCGATTAAAAATAAAACGTTACATGATGATTTCTTCTCTCCGTACTTAGAAGAGATTAAAGAAAATATACATAATGAAAAAAATAGAAAAAAAGAAGCGATGAATAGTGCTTTAATCGCAATAGGAATTCGTAATGAAGACTTAGAGCGACAAGCGATTGAAATTGCACGTGAAATTGGAAAAGTAGAGGTTGATCACGGTGCAACATCATGTAAAACACCAGATGCAGAAAGCTATATAAAAAAAGCGAGAGAAAGAGCTGAAAAAAAGAAAGTGAAATAAGAAAAGAGGATCGGTTATGAAAGCAATTGACGCAGCACAAAACATAATTACATTACAATTTTCTAATTGTGATGTAGCTTTACTCGGCGGAAGCGTTGTACGAGGAGAAGCGACGAAAACATCTGACCTTGATATTGTAATAGTTGACCAAAGTTTAACTTCTTGCTATAGGGAATCTTTCTATAGTAATGGATGGCCTGTTGAGGTGTTTGTTCATAATTTTGAAACATATAAAACCTTTTTCAAAATGGATTGTGATCGAGGGAGACCGTCGTTACCACAATTAGTTTCGGAAGGGATTGCATTAAAAGGGGAAAAGGAAATTGTTGAGAAATTAAAAAAAGAAGCGAATGATTTACTACATAAAGGACCAGCTAAATGGACCGAAGAAACGATTAAGCAGAAGCGATATTTTATTACGGATACTTTAGATGACTTTATTGGTGCAACAAAAAGAGAAGAAGAATTGTTTATCGCTAATTTATTAGCGGATTTAGTACATGAATATGTATTAAGAGTAAATGGTAAGTGGCTTGGGAGTTCAAAATGGTTTATTAGAGTGCTAAAAAGATATGATGAGCAATATGCAAACAAATTTGTAGCGGCTTTTGATTATTTTTATAAAACGGGAGAGAAAAATGAATTAATTCATTTTATAGAAAAGATGTTAGAACAGTATGGTGGAAGAGTGTTCGAAGGATTTTCTATTGGTAAATAAAAAGGGGAGAGAAAAATAAAATGTACCCTATAGAATAGACACTTGAAAAAAGTCTATTCTATAGGGTATTTCTTGTATAATAAAAGGAAAATTGGGATCGGAGAATGTTGAAAATGACAAAAAAACTATTTACAGAAAGAGAAATTCAAATTCTATCAAATAACCTATACGTAAAATCTGTAAGTCAGAAAGGTATCACTTATACAGAGGAATTTAAGCATATTTTTATTGAGGAAAATGAAAAAGGAAAGCTACCTCGAAATATTTTTGAAGAATGTGGTTTTGATATAGATATGATTGGAATGAAACGAGTTATGTCATCGGGAAGTAGATGGCGTGCTGCTTATAGAAAAAATGGTGTATTGGGTTTAAGGGATACACGTATCGAAAACGCTGGAAGAACTCTTGAGAGAGAGCTTACGTTAGAAGAAAAGTATGCCCGTTTAGAAGCCGAACGAAACTTACTAAAGGCGGAAAACGAATTGCTAAAAAAAATCAAACTTATGGAAGGGAGGATGAGAAGGAAATAACACTACCACCTAGTCAGAAATTCATCTTGATTCGTTCTGTCATCATGAAATACAACTTAAGGAATATGGTCAGTCATTTGTGTAAAGTAGCTGGTGTATCCCGTTCGGGATACTATAATTACTTTTCAGTTTCATCTCAAGAACAACGGAAACAAAAGAGTGATCGAGATGAAATCTTGAAGGAAACCATATTAAAAGCACTTCGATTTAGAAATAGAAACAAAGGGGCTCGTCAGATAAAGATGACATTGGCGGGTCAGTTTCAAGTTGTCTACAATTTAAAGCGTATCCGTAGAATTATGAAGAAATACGAGATTATCTGTCCGGTTCGCAAAGCGAATCCTTATAAAAGAATGCTTAAAGCTACAAAAGAACATCGAATAGTACCAAATCAATTAAATCGGGAATTTAAACAAAATACCCCAGGGAAAACACTTCTTACAGATATCACCTATTTAGTTTACGGTAAGAATCAAAGGGCCTATTTATCTACAATTTTAGACGGCTCAACTAATGAAATTTTAGCTTACCATGTTTCAGAACAGATGACATTAGAGCTCGTAACGACAACTCTCCATAAACTAAAAAGGAATCCGCGGATTCGATTGACTGAAGGTGCTTATATTCATTCAGATCAAGGATCCCACTACACAAGCCCTACCTATCAAAAGCTAGTTAAAAAGCTAAACCTAGGACAATCCATGTCAAGAAGAGGAAACTGTTGGGATAACGCCCCACAAGAATCATTTTTTGGTCATCTGAAAGATGAAGCTCATATAAAACCTTGCGTGTCCTTTAATGAATTGAAACAAGAGATTAAGAAATATATGACGTATTATAATCATTATAGATATCAATGGAATTTAAAAAAGATGACTCCTGTTGGATACAGAAACCATCTTCTTGATGTTGCCTAACTTTTTTCAAAATGTCCTTTACAAAGGGTACAGATTAAAATGAATGTACCATATGTTCAATTAAGAGAATTGACACTAGATGATGTAGAAGATCGCTATCAATGGTCATTAGATAGAGATGTAACAAAGCATTTAGTCGTACCAGATCAATATCCTCCGTTCACTCGTGGAGATACGAGAAACTGGATTGAAGCTTGTATAAGCCGAAAAAATGGTTATGAACAAAGGGCAATCGTTACTGAGGCAGGTATACATATTGGATGGGTAGACCTTAAAAATTTTGATAAAACAAATAAAAATGCTGAACTAGGAATTGCGATTGGAAATAAAGACTATTGGGGTAAAGGATTTGGAATGGCAGCTCTAAACAGCATGTTACAAATAGGTTTTTCTCAGTTTGAATTGGAGAAAATTTGGTTACGTGTAGATGAAGATAATACAAAAGCTAAAAAGAGTTATGAAAGTGCCGGATTTGTATGCGAAGGGTTAATGAGAAATGATCGATTGAGACAGGGGAAGTTCATTCATCGCAATCGTTACAGTATATTAAAAGAAGAGTATGAATCAAAAAAAGTAGCCTATAAAAATATTATGTAAATTAAAAAGGGGAAGATAAAATGATTCGATTACTTACAAAAGCGGATGCAAAACAATATTGGGAGTTACGTTTACAAGCATTACAAGTAAATCCAGAAGCATTTATAACGACTTATGAAGAAGCAGTACGTCAAGAAAATCCTCTTGAACGAGTTGCTAGTAATCTTTCATCCAATAGTAGTTTTACATTTGGTGCTTTTAATAATGAAAATCGTTTAGTTGGGGTTGTTACTTTATTAACAGAAGAAAAAGACGCATATAAGCATAAAGGACATATCGTTGCAATGTATGTAGATACTGAAAATCGAAGAAGTGGTCTTGCACGTGATTTAATACGTAAAGCAATTGAAAGGGCAAAAGAGATGAAGCTAGAGCAATTGAATTTAGGGGTTGTGTCAACGAACGAACCAGCCAAACGATTATATGAATCAATGGGATTTAAAACATACGGAATTGAAAAAAGGGCTATAAAAATGAATGGTGTGTATAGTGATGATGAACATATGGTGTTGTTCTTTTAAGAGAGGAAGTTTTGTATGAAAAAGGCGAAACTGCGACAATAAGATGGTGAATATGGCATATAGCAGATCATAATTGGTATCATCAAGCTCATATCAGTCGTTTGAGGAAATTATACAGAGAATATAAACTACATATTCTTTAATTTTTGAATGAACGAACGCCCCTAAATAATAATTAAAGGAGGCGTTTGTTTTTATTCGTTCGCTTTTCTTCCCAAGCTATCATTAAATTTTTATGATAATCTTTTGGTTTCTCAATAGAAAACCAGTAAATTGAATGTGCAATAGTTGGTAGCCATCTTTTATAGCGGATGTGTATATTTTCATGGTGAGTATAGTGGGTCGAGATTAAAGTAGATTTTGACCCTTGAAAATTTTGATATGTAATGGCCTCGATTTCATACCAATGCACTTTATTCCCATGTAAATCTACTACAATTCCTTCATCATCCCAAAGTGAAATGTAAGTTTGTATGTAGATTTTTCATCGCGTATACTAAAATATATGTCATAGAGATAAAAAATTAAATACAAGGGGTTTTACAATGAAAGCAATTGTTATAGGGATATTGGCATCATTTTTCTTTGCCTTTACCTTTGTTTTAAACCGGGCAATGGACTTAGAAGGTGGAAGCTGGATTTGGAGTGCATCATTACGGTATTATTTTATGGTTCCAATGCTATTACTTATTGTTATGTATAGAGGGAACTTAAAGCAACTCTTTCAATATATGAAAAACAATCCGAAAGAATGGTTAGTGTGGAGTATCGTTGGATTTGGCCTCTTTTATGCACCGCTTAGTTTTGCTGGAGCGTTCGGACCAGGTTGGCTTGTTGCATCAACATGGCAAATTACAATCGTTGCAGGGATTTTGTTAACACCATTTTTTGCGGTGGATCCACTACATAAAAAACTTCCGATGAAGGAATTAGTTATGTCGGGCATTATTTTATTCGGTGTTGTTCTCATGCAAGCAGAACATGCTTCTTCATTAGGTATTCGTGAAACCGTTTTATGTGTAGTTCCTGTACTTATTGCAGCATTTGCGTATCCTCTTGGAAATAGAAAAATGATGCAAGTTTGTAAAGGGGAATTAGATGTATTTCAGCGAGTACTCGGTATGACATTAGCAAGTTTACCATTTTGGTTTTTATTATCTGGTTACGAAGTATCAACAGGCGGATTACCGTCAAGTAGCCAAGTTTTTCAATGTTTTATTGTAGCAGTTAGCTCTGGGTTAATCGCGACAGTATTATTTTTCTTTGCAACAGATCTTGTGAAAGATGATCCGCAAAAATTAGCAACAGTGGAAGCGACGCAGTCTGGTGAAGTTTTATTTGCGCTAGTAGGAGAGCTGATCTGGTTATCTGCACCAATTCCGTCATCATTATCTTGGATTGGTATGAGTCTCGTTATTATTGGAATGATACTTCATAGTTATGTGGCTGTCGTTGTAAAAAAAGAAGAAAAAATAACGGCGTAATGAGATTAGCTCTTTTTATTAAGAGTTAGTCTTTTTTTCATAGAAAGGGATGAAAATATGAATTTACATCGCGTTGAACAAATTGAAAAAGATTCAATATTAAATGTGCTACAATATGCCGTCGGTCCAAATGAAATAAGCTTAAAGAAAGCAGTATTATTTTATCAAAGTAATAAAGGGACTTTGTACAAATATGAAGAAAAAGCTTGTCTAGGTATTGAAGTAATCGGAGCAACTAAAGCACGAGTATGTCATATAGCAGTGGCTCCAGATTATCGTCAAAAAGGAATTGCACTGCAAATGATTAAAGAAGTGGTAAGGATATATCAATTGACTTATATAGAAGCAGAGACAGACGATGAGGCGGTAGAATTTTATAAAAGAATTGGTTTTCAAGTTAAAAGTTTAGGAGAAAAATATCCAGGGATAGAAAGATTTCATTGTTACATGGAAAAATAGCATGAAAATATACAATTGTACATATTGAATATAGTTTGAAAAAAATAATAATTTCATTATATAATATAGGTATCTGGAAAAATATAGATAAAAGAAGATGGGTGTATAACAAGTGAGAATGGATAAAAGTAAGTTTATAAAAATAGCTACTTCAATAGGGGTGTCATCTTTTTTATTAACAGGTTGTGGTGATTATGAAGAAGAAACTGCTCAGCAAGAAAGTACAGCTGTTAAAACAGATGGTGCAAAACAAAGAAATGAACAAGAAACATTAAATTGTGATGATAAAGCCCCAACCAATGAAAATGTAGAGAAAGATGAGTTATGCAAGGAAAATAATCCGTCATTTTCATCTTATCATGAAAACTCTCATTTACCGATACTTCCATTTGTAGCAGGATATTTATTAGCGAGTAGAACTTCAAATATGAATTATACAGCAAAACCAAATTTAATGAAGAAACCGTATGCAAATAATGTTATTCCATATCGTGAAAAAGATGAGCGTAGAACAGGTGGCGGTAGTAGCGGTGGTTATACTGGTGGTTCTAACGGTAACAATAATACTTCCAATAAAGTAGATTTAAATAAACAGCAGCCAAATCCATCCAATAAAGTAACACCAGATACAAATACGCCAAAATCATCTACTACGCAAACACCGAAAGTAAACTCTGGTTCAAGTGGAATTGGAAACGCAAAAGCGCCAGCAGGATCCTAAAACGAAAGGGTAATGGAGTAATGTATACAGAACGAGAGCAAGAAGAGTATATGAAAGTATGGTTTTCACTTGCAGAAGAGGCTAGTAGGAATGGTTTCACTTGGCCTAGTCTGTTAGAGAATGAAGAATGGAATCAATATATGGCAACAGGGATGTATCGCATGCCAGCAAAAACTTATACTGCTATCTCAAAAGCGACAGAAGAAATCATGTATGTGTTATATAGAACGTATCAATATATTGTAAATACGACAGAAGATTTTCAAAAACTTGGATTCCCAGCTGAAGCGTGGGAAATGGCGAGAATGAAACATAATGGTTTATTTTCATATTTTACAAGGTTTGATTTTATCGTAAATGGTGACGATATAAAATTAATAGAAGTAAATTGTGATACGCCAACAGGCTATTTAGAACCGTCTGTCGCAAATGAAGTGTTATGCCGTTATCATGATGTAAATCACCCAAACCATATAGAAGAGCATATTGTGCAGGCATGGGAACAAATTAAACATGACTATCATATAGGCCCTGAAGAGACGATATATTTTACTAGTTATGATTGGCACGATGAAGATAGTCAAACGGTTCAGTTTTTAAGAACGTATTGCTTAAATCAGTCAACGGACTATGTAGGAATACAAGACATTGTCGTTGCGGAAGATGGTATATATACGCCAAGTGGAGAAAAAATAAAATATTTATATAGACTGTATCCAATAGAGTATTTAGTAACGGACGTTGATAAGAACGGAAAAAGGATTGGTTTACAATTTTTAGATCATATTGCGCAAGAAAGAGTGAAAATTATTAATCCGCCAGCCGCGTTTGTTATGCAAAACAAAAGTGTACTCGCACTAATTTGGAAGCTTTATGAAGAAAGTGTTTTCTTTACAGAAGAAGAGCAAGACATTATTTATAAATACTTTCTACCAACATATTTTTCAAATAAGCGATTTCTAGAAAGACATGAATCATACGTTTCAAAACCTGTATTTGGTCGTGAAGGTGGCGGAGTATCTATATACGAAAATGATGAATTATTAGCTGAAGATAAAACAGAGTATTACTTTGAACAAAGGAAGATATACCAGCAATACATAGAAATGCCTGACTATACCATTGACACATGGGATGGTCCATATACTGGTAAACTATTAATTGGCTCTCACTGTATAAGCGGAAGAGCAGCAGGCTTATTTTTACGTGTAGGTGAGAAAATAACGGGAAACTTATCAATGTTTACTGGGGTTACAATTGAAGGATAAAGTAAACAAAGAGCTCATCATTTGTGATGAGCTCTTTCGTCTATGTATAAAACAGCTTTTTATGGTTGGATGTAAAATCTTCACTTTCTTTTTGTGTTTTAAATCTGAATATTATAATTCAAATATTTTTTGTGTAATAATATTACTATTTTTTATAGATGTGAAAAATGATTAAGTTAAAAATTAAGAAAAATATGATAATATATTTATATAAAAGTTTAAATTTACGTAGCTAGTGGGGGAACCAATATGAAAATGAATGAAATAGTAGCAAGTACACAATTTCCAAATACAATCGAAACAATAACAAAAGATTTAAAAGCATTAGGAGTCGAAAAAGGAATGACAATTATCGTTCATTCATCACTAAGTTCTATCGGGTGGATATCTGGTGGTGCGGTTGCTGTAGTAGAAGCATTAATGAAAGTTGTTACGGAAGAAGGAACGATAATAATGCCAACGCAATCTTCGGATTTGTCCGATCCGAAACATTGGTCAAGACCACCTGTACCGGAAGACTGGTGGCAAATTATCCGAGATAACGTCCCAGCATTTGATTCACGTATAACCCCAACAAGGGGAATGGGTGAAATAGTTGAATGTTTTCGTACATATCCGAATGTAGTACGTAGTAATCATCCGTTAGGAAGTTTTGCTGCATGGGGAAAACATGCAGTAGAAATAACAATGAACCATTCGTTATCAATGAGCTTTGGAGAAGAATCTCCATTAAGAAAAATATATGATTTAGACGGGTACGTATTATTAATTGGTGTTGGATATGATTCCAATACGTCTGTTCATTTATCCGAGGTGCGTTCTGGTGCATGTGAGTTAATACAAGTAGGAGCACCTATTATAGAAAACGGTGAAAGAGTGTGGAAAGAGTTTTTTGAAATGGATTACGAATCTGAGAAGTTTGTAGAAATTGGTGTGGAGTTTGAGCGAAAAGGAACTGTAAAAAATGGGAAGATAGGGAATGCAACGTGTCGTCTAATGAAACAGCGTGATATAGTTGACTTTGGAACAGAATGGTTTCGTAAGAAAAATTAGTAAGGGATGGTTACAATGAAGGGGAAAAAGGTATTAATTACGAGCGGTGGTTGTCTAGAAAAATGGGATCAAGTACGCGGGCATACGAATATGGCCAAAGGTACAATCGGAAGGATAATCGCAGAAGAACTTCTAGCTAAAGGGGCACATGTTATATATTTACACGGTTATTTTGCGGAGAAACCGAGTGATGTACATAGAGGGTTAGAATTACATCCATTTGAAGGAATCGTTGATTTACAAGATAAAATGAAAAGTATCATATCACATGAAAAGATTGATGCAGTCATTATGGCAGCGGCTGGATCAGATTGGATTGTGGAGAAAATTTGTGATCAAGATGGTAATGTTCTTAATATGAACGGAAAAATTTCAAGTGATATAGCACCGATTATTCACTTTCAAAAGGCTCCAAAAGTATTAAAACAAATAAAAGAATGGGACCCAGAAACAGTACTTGTTGGTTTTAAACTTGAAAGTGATTTAAATGAAGAAGAACTGTTTGAAAGAGCAAAAAATAGAATGAAAGAAGCAAGGGCGAATGTAATGATTGCGAATTCACCACATTCTTTATATTCGCGCGGAGCTGTGCATTATGTAATTGGACAGGATGGTAAAGGGAAGTTGTGTAATGGGAAAGATGAAACAGCGAAAGAAATTGTCAAAAGCTTAGAGTTATTATGTAATCGTGTCACTGCTTTTTAAAATTAAGTTTTTAGATGAGAATGAATCCGCATAGTAATAAGTAAGCGAAACTTTAATTGGTGGGAATTTTACTTTTACACGAATGTGAAGCGTATACCAATCAAGAGCTATACACAGAATAATTGGTGAGGAGTGGATTCTATGGAACATTTATTAAAGCAAGCTATTAAACTTAGAAACGAAAAGAAATATGCGCAGTCTAAAGAGATGCTTATAGGATTAACAAACTTTACAAAGGATGCAGAAGTACTGTATCAGTGTGCGTGGATACATGATGTAATGGGGCTAGAAACAGAAGCAGTTCCGTATTATGAGCAGGCAATCGCAAATGGACTTGATGGCGAATCGCTTTGCGGTGCTTATATTGGTTTAGGAAGTACATATCGTTGTATAGGGGAATATGAAAAGGCAATTACAGTATTAGAAGCTGGGGTGAAAAAATTCCCAGAGAACGCTCCGATGAAAGTATTTTTATCATTAGCAAAATATAACGTAAACGATCACGAATCAGCGATGAAATTATTACTTGAAACTGTCGTGAAAGTAGAGGAAGTAAAAGAATTTGAACGTGCCATTTCATTTTATAAAGACCATTTAAATGAGGTTTTTAAATAAAGGAGTGAACGTATGGAGGTTACACTATCACGAAGGCGAAAAGGTGTTTGGATTGGACTCGTATCTTTAATTATGCTATTAAACTATTTATTGTATGCCCTTCCAATTGTACCAGTTGCGCCGAAAGAAGTTGTGCTTGGGTCATTATTAGATTGCATGTTTGTCATTCCAATCATCACGTATTTCTTCATTATTCGAAAAAGATACTCGTTAACGTATATAGTTCCTGTTGTAATAGCTGGTTATATTTTTGCAAGATTTATTATTCCAAGTGACTATTTACAAGCTTTTTCATTCATCTCTTATATTATTGTTGCGGCTGAAATTGCATTTGTAGGTCTAGAATTATTCCTTCTCTATAAAATTGTTAGAGTGCTTCCTAAAATAATAAAAAAATATAAAGAATATAGAAGAGAAAATTATTCCTTTTCTTATGCAATTGATGCAGCGTTTGACGCTACTATGAAAAGAAGTAAGTTAGTAGATGCCATTCTAACAGAGTGTAAGTTAATCTATTATGCGTTTTTATCGTGGCGTGAAAAAGTACCAACAGGTAAATCTGTATACTCATATCATAAAAAGACTGGTGCTATAGGTGTGTATATCATGATTATTCATGCAACAATAATTGAAAGCATTGGTTTTCATTATTTACTACATCAGTGGAATCCAGTAATAGCATGGATTTTACTTATTTTAAATGTATACGCGATGATTTATTTTATAGCTGAAATACAAGCGATGCGCAAAAATCCCCTTGTCGTAACAGAAGAACAAGTAGTCATTCAAATCGGATTAGGAAAGAAAATTGTTATGCCATTTACACAAATTGATAATATTGCGTTCTACAAGGGTGAATTGCTAACGGCAAAAGAAAGGAAACAGGTATTGGATGCAACTGTTATGGAGTTCATAAAAGAACCTGCTACTTTTGAAATAACATTAAAAGAGCCAGTGAAAGCGCAGTTGTTATACGGCTTTTCTAAAACAGTAAGTCGTGTTTACTTAAATGTTGATGAAGAACGAAAATTTTATGATGCGGTTAAGGAAAAGTTAAAACATGAGTAATAGTGCTGTTAGTTACATAAAAACAAATGAGCTTCCGTTAGAAGTGAAAAAATATGAAACATGGATAGTGAAAAACTCTTTCTAAATAAGAAGGAGTTTTTATTATATACTTTTATAAAACATTATATAAAAAACTATACACTTCTTTATCACTACATAAATGGATATAATTGAGGATAGAACTAGCATAAGGGGAAACAAAATAATGAATAAGTTACTTACATCGAAAATTGAAATTATAGAAAGAAAAATCCGGTATAACTCAACAATAGTAGATCACAATTGCTTATTACTTGAAAAGCAATCACAAAGTATCGTTTTATTTCACGAGGTGCAGTATTCATTTACAATGACTGCAAATGATACTAAGTTAACAATCCCAAAAGGAAGTTATACAATCGCATATTACTGGAAAGATCGTCCGTACAATTTATACGTATGGAGAGATATAAAAGGAAAGTATTTAGGTTCCTATTTTAATATTGTAAAAAACACACAAATAAAAGATGAAGTGGTTTCCTTTGAAGATTTAATCATCGATATTATGGTACTTCCAAATGGAGAATACTTCATATTGGATGAAGATGAATTACCAGAACCATTAGGGAATTTCGAAGGTGGTTATGTGAGGAAAGCTCTTTATGGATTAAAAGAAATCATTCAAAAAGAGCTGCCACCAATAGTTTTGGAGACAGCCAGGGTGCAGAGGAAATAAAATTTAATTACATAAATATTTTGAATGGGAATGAGTAGTCTCAAGTTATATGATCTAACTTTTTTAATAAATCTAAGGTTAGTAGCATATTTCTTGAAATTACTCTTTTTTTTGTAGAAATTTCGTCGCTTAGTTATTAAATTCCATCAAATGCATTTAGCGTGTGAGTTTTCTTATTGGTTACAGTGGATTAAAAATCAGAAAAAATAGTAAGTAAATGATATCGTTCAAATAAACAACAGTAAAAATATTCAAACGAATCATATGTATGTTTTGATAAAACCTAGTTGACTTATCGGAAATATTTGTATAATATGTACTTAATTCCATAACGTATTGCTGATTGGAGAAACCAAAGGCATTTTATCTGTTGATAAAATGCCTTTGGTTTTTTTATTGCACAAATACTGAATCTGTTCATTTATATGAATCATTTTAAGGAGGAGAAGAAATGACTATTTCAATTGATGGGGTATCAAAATATTTTTTGAAACAAACTGGTACTGTTCAAGTATTAGAGAATATTAATTTTCAATTAGAGAAAGGGGATTTTGTTACAGTAATTGGTCCGAGTGGGTGCGGAAAAAGTACATTACTAAAAATTGTTGCCGGTCTAGATAATGATTTTGAAGGGGAAGTTGTTATTGACGGGGAGCCTATCTTAAAAACGAGCAAGAAACAAGGTTTTATTTTTCAAGAACATAGGCTTTTTCCATGGTTAACAGTTGAAGAAAATATAGCGGCAGATTTATCGTTAAAAGATAAGTATGTGAAAGATAAGGTAAGAGAATGGGTTGAAATCGTTCGGTTAGATGGCTTTGAAAAATCGTATCCGAAAGAAATTTCAGGCGGGATGTCACAACGTGTTGCGATAGCGAGAGCGTTATTAAGAGATCCAAATGTATTATTACTTGATGAACCTTTTGGAGCGCTGGATGCTTTTACTCGAAGTCATTTACAAGAAGTATTGCTAAATATTTGGGAGCAGAAGAAAACAACAATGATATTCGTTACACATGATATAGACGAAGCGATATATCTTTCAAACCGAATCATCATTATGAGTGCAAAACCAGGGAAAATACATAAAGTGATTGAAAATAATTTGGCTTATCCGCGAAATAAAACTTCTCAATCGTTCCAACAACTTCGAACGAAAGTATTACAGCAGTTTGAATATGGAGGGTTGATTCAAACAAGTATATAGGAAAAGGGTGATTTTATATGTATAAAAAATTAAAAATTCTTTCTTTTGCTTTAGCTATATCAGTATGTTTGTTAGGATGTGAAAAAAGTACAGCAAGTAGTAAGAAAGAAGATGTAACAATACAAATTGGTATACAACAAGGATTAAGCCCGCTATTACTAGCAAAGAAAAAGGGGTGGTTTGAAGAGGAGTTTAAAAAAGAAGGAGTTAAAGTGAAATGGACAGAGTTCCAAAGTGGACCTCCTTATTTTGAAGCAATCGCATCAAACCGATTAGACTTTGGTGAAGTAGGGAATTCTCCAGTCATTTCAGCGCAAGCAGCAGGTATTGGATTTACCGAAATCGCCAATACAAGTTATGCGAGAAAAGGAACTGGAATTCTCGTTCAAAAAGATAGTAAGATTGCGAGTGTAAAAGATTTAAAAGGTAAAAAAATTGCAGTAGCAAAAGGAAGTAGTGCCTTTAATTTATTATATCGAGCACTTGATAAAGAAGGTATTGATGCAAAAGATGTAAATGTCATTCAATTACAACCAGATGAAGCGCAGCCTGCATTCGAATCAGGATCAGTAGATGCATGGGCGATTTGGGACCCTTTCATATCATTACATACGTTAAATAAAGGTGCGAAGGTGATTGCAGACGGTGAAACATTAAATGTCTCTTCACCAGAATTTTTAATTACGAGGACAAAATTTGCGAAAGAACATCCAGAATTAGTTGAGAAATTCCTCAAAGTTTATGAGAAAGCACGTGTATGGCAAGATGCTAACTTAGATGAAGCAATAAAAGTATACACTTCTGTAAAAAAGATAGATGCGAAGATCGTAAAAGAAGTGTTTAATCACGACAAACCAATTTTAGTTCCGGTAACTAAGGAAATAATAGCAGAACAACAAAAGACTGCGGATTTTCAATATAAGCTCGGTTCTATAAAGAAAGAAATTAAGACGGAAAAAGTTGTAGATAATTCTTTCGTAGAAAAAGCATTGAAAGCGAAGTGAAAAGAGGTTTTGTAAAGTGGAAAATACGAAAGCTGTTATGAAACCAGCGAGTATAACGATTAAGAAAAATGGCATAAAGAAGGTACGAAAGTTAAATGTAAAAGTTTTAGTAAGGGCGATTACTATACCGGTTATTATATTAATAATTTGGCAGTTGGCTGGCGTATTCGGTCTTGTTTCTAAAACAGTTTTACCAACACCATTAGATATTTTTCTAGCTTTCCAAGAGCTTATTAAAACAGGAGAGTTATTCGGACATTTAAGTATTAGTGTATTCAGGGCTGCGGCTGGTTTCTTTATTGGTGGGGGCTTAGGAATCATTTTAGGAACGATTGTTGGATTTTCAACGAGAAGTGAGCAATATTTAGACCCATCTGTGCAAATGTTAAGAACTGTACCTCATTTAGCTGTTGCGCCGCTTTTTGTATTATGGTTCGGTTTTGGTGAAACATCAAAAGTGTTATTAATTGCAGATGGTGCATTTTTTCCTTTATACGTAAACGCATTTTTAGGTATTAGAGGTGTGGATTCAAAGTTATTTGATGTTGCGAGAGTGTTAGAGTTTAGTAAAAGAAAATTAATCACGAAACTAATTTTACCAGCTGCATTGCCTAACCTTTTACTAGGAGCAAGGTTATCGTTAGGTGTTGCGTGGGTGAGTTTAGTAGTAGCAGAACTTATGGGGTCTACAGAAGGTATTGGCTATATGATTATGGATGCAAGGCAATTTTCAAATACAGATATCGTATTTGTCGGCATAATTATATTTGCATTTGTTGGGAAGTTTTCTGACTCTCTAGTACGTTTACTAGAAGTGAAGTTTTTAAGATGGCGAGATAACTTTAAAGGTGAGACAGGGAATTAACATATAAATTATTAGGGGTAATTTATATAGAATGTGTTAGTATACGATTCAAAATAAATAAGGGGTGTGTAAAGGTATGGAATTATTATGGTTTATTCCGGCTTATGGAGATGGTCGATATTTAGGAACGACAAAACGAGGAAGAGCAGCTGAATATGGTTATTATAAGCAAGTTGCTGCGGCAGCTGATTATTTAGGATATACGGGTGTTTTACTTCCAACTGGTCAAGGATGTGAAGACCCTTGGGTGTTAGCTTCAGCTCTTGCTGCTGAAACAGAAAAACTAAAATTTTTAGTAGCAGTGAGACCAGGACTAATGTCCCCTACAGTTGCAGCGAGGATGGCATCTACATTTGATAGAATTTCACATGGGAGGCTGCTTATTAATGTAGTAGCTGGAGGAGATCCAGTTGAACTACAAGGAGATGGATTATATCTTGATCATGATGAAAGATATGAAGCAGCGGATGAATTTTTAAAAGTTTGGAAATCGACATTGCAAGGTGAAACGATCTCTTTAGAAGGAAAACATATTAAAGTTACAGATAGTAAAGTTGTATTCCCACCAGTTCAAATACCATATCCTCCTATATATTTCGGAGGATCGTCAACTGCTGGAAAAGAAGTAGCAGCTGAACATAGTGATGTATATTTAACGTGGGGAGAGCCGCCAGAGCAAGTGAAAGAGAAAATAGAAGAAGTAAGAAAACTTGCAGAAGAGAAGGGGCGTACAGTGCGATTTGGCATTAGATTACACGTAATTGTAAGAGAAACAGAAGAAGAAGCATGGGAAGAGGCAGAACGTTTAATTCAATATGTGGATAATGAAACAATTGAGCTTGCTCAAAAGACATTTGCAAGATATGATTCGGTTGGTCAAAAACGGATGACCCATTTAAATAAAGGTACGAGAGAGTCGTTAGAGATAAGCCCTAATTTATGGGCTGGAATCGGACTTGTAAGAGGTGGGGCAGGTACTGCACTTGTAGGCGATCCGCATACAGTAGCAGAAAGGATAAAAGAATATGAATCGTTAGGAATTGATACGTTTGTTTTATCAGGATATCCGCATTTAGAAGAAGCGTATGAAGTGGCAGAATTGTTATTCCCATTATTGAAAGACGAGAAGAAAGAAGAAAATAAAATTGTTGGTGAAATGATTGCTGATGCATATGCATTAAAAAAATAGTGAGAAATAAAGTTTCACTTATTTATTGCTGCATTTTGTTTACTGCCTGTTAACACGAGATAAAAAACCCGCAAGTTATTCGCTTGCGGGTTTTCATCGTAAATTATTAGAAAATATGGTAAAATTAAAGGGTAACTTAAGGTGCGGTTGGTTGTTCAATTATCACTTCTCCGAGTAGGAGGGGGGTGATAATACGTGAGTGAAATAGCGTTGCTACTGCAGGGTGGACTGTTTCTCGTTGCATTGTTAACGTTCGTCGTCGTTTTAATAGACAAGCTCAAAAAATAACAACCCACCTATGCCTATAGAATGTGGGTTGTTTTGTTTGTAAGAAACAAATAGGATAAATGAACAATCCAATCTGCTAAGTTACGTGGACTAGTGTGTAGCCGCACACTAGTTTTTTTTATTTATATACAATTTATAATTGGTTTATGTGATTGTATTGTTCTTTTTATACTCATTATAACACAGTGTCTTTTCATCAAGAAAGGAGACCGTATGTTCTGGTCTCTGTTATATAGTAGGTGCTTTTTCTTTAAACAGCCCATCCATATACTGTTTTAAACTTTGGACATAAAATTTTTGTGTATTCACATTATTTACACCGACAATGGGTGATGGAAGGTCAAATCTTTTTTCTGATAAATGAACGACAACATCAAAAATGTCAAACAAACGAATGAAGCAAAACAGACCGTCTTTATCGCTAAGTAAAATAAAGTAATGATTTTCACTACTTGTATTTAGCGTATTCCATAAAGAACTTTTGCTTAAATCACGTACAATGCTTTTTTCTTTTAGTTCCACGAAATCTGCATTTGAGAGAATGGTAGAGATATCAATCGCATCTTGATCTTCAAAGTAGCCATCAACTGTTTGTACAGCGAATGTATAAGCCATTTTTAATATACTCATTTTATATTTACGGTTATCCAATAGCAATTCACGTTGAATAGAACTGGCTACTTTCGTTACACGTTCCTCTTTCCAAATTTCATTATGTAAGGAAATATCGTGCTTTTTACATAGTTTCATAATTAATGCATTAGAATAAAGAATTTCGTCGCTTACTTCGACAACATCAGTCTCAGCAGCCGCAAGTTCCTCACCGTGCTCATTTGTATAGAGTGGGGAATCAATTTGTCTTTTCATTTGTTCAATCTTAAATTGACTCAATTTATGCCTAATTAAAGGACGATCAATATTTGTTGTCATTTGTTCATGACAAGTATCACAAATTGAGTTTGTGAAATAATATCCACATAATATTTCTGGAATGACATATTGTTCACTAAGTTCTTTCGTATCTTTTCTGCAAATGATGCATTGTGTCATTTTTATCACCTTTACCTGCAAATTTGTATATAATCTCATTGTAGTGTATTTATTGGTATTTTGGAATATTGTAAAGGAAAATATTATGTGAAATTCATACTTATTTTGGTACAATGAAGAGAAGTGCTAGTTTAAAGGAGGCCATTTTTTTGAAATCAAAAGTGCACTTTTGGACATTAGAAGTGCTAATGGTTGTAGGAATCATATTTATTTGCACAAAAATATCATTTTTATTTCAACCGATTGGTATCTTCATATCAACATTATTTTTCCCAATCTTAATCGCGCTTTTTTTATACTTCATATTTAATCCTGTATTAATCTTTTTGGAGAATAAAAAAGTACCTAGAAATTTAGCGATATTGCTGTTATATCTTTTTATCATAACATTAACTGCGGTTGGCGTTGGAGTAGTTGTTCCTACGATTTCACAACAGCTAATGGACTTAGTAAAAAATATGCCAGGCTACATAAAAGAGGGAAAAGTATACATACAAGAATTATCACATCATAGGTTGTTTGAATGGTTATCTACACAAAACTACGTTTCCATTGAAACAATTGAAAAAAATGCGATTGAATACTTAAAAGATATACCAAATACAATTACGTCGAGTGCAACGGCTTTATTTGGTATTATCACGAACGTTGCATTAGTTGTATTTACTGTACCGTTCATTTTATTTTACATGTTTAAAGATGGACATGCCTTTCCAGGAAAAGCGGTAAGTTTATTACCAGAGTCTTACCGTGAAGAGGGGCTTCGTATCATTAAGGAAACGAACGAAACATTATCTGCATATATTCAAGGGCAAGCGCTCGTTTGTATATTTGTAGGTGCGTTTACTTTTATCGGTTATTTAATTATCGATTTACCGTACGCTTTCGTTTTAGGAATTATTGCAGCATTTACAAACATTATTCCTAACTTAGGTCCATTTATCGGAGCAGCACCAGCTGTTATTGTAGGACTGTTCGTATCTCCGATGCAAGCCTTATACGTAATTATTATCGTAACAATTGTACAACAGTTTGAAAGTAATATTATTTCACCACGTATTATGAGCTCGAAATTAAACATCCACCCATTAACAATTATTATCCTAATTTTAGGGGTAGGTAACTTTGCTGGAATCATCGGAATGATTTTAGCAGTACCAGTTTATGCAGTAACAAAAACAGTTGTTTCAAACTTAGTGAGATTGTTTAAAACGAAGAGAAGTAATCGGAAATAGTAAAACCTGAGAAAGATACACCTCTATTTAAGTGGTGTATCTTTTGTTTATAAAAAAATAATTAAAAGCGGGTTGATATGATTTTATTATATATTTTTTATACATCAAATTCAGCGATGAACTTGTGTGATATAAGCTCTATAAAACTATGTGGAATCCCTCTGAACTATCCAAATCATTTCCTTACGTGCTATCATCATCATAATCGACTCCTTTCAATTCTATATAGTTAAACGATTAAAGGTGAGTGTAGTATTTGCTTCTACGATCTCGAATTTCATCAATAACTTGTTTATATTGTCTTTCTTGTTTTAATTCATTTTGAGATATTGTTTCTTTTTGAATCGTAATCGTTAAAAAGAATAGGTGAAACTTCATATGTGAATTCCTCCTTTCGAATTGGAATTACAGATGACTACAGTAATGACTTTGTCTTTCTTTTACAGAATCCATAGCCTGATTAATTTGTCGTTCATGAAGCATTTCAGACTCAGAAAATTTATTTTTTTGAATGGTAATGGTTAAAAAGAATACTTTAAATTTCATAAAATAATTGCCCCTTTATAAGTGATTTAGAAAAAACGAGTGTAATAAGAAATTACAGGTGACTACAGTAATGACTTTGTCTTTCTTTTACAGAATCCATAGCCTGATTAATTTGTCGCTCATGAAGCATTTCAGACTCGGAAAATTTATTTTTTTGAATGGTAATGGTTAAAAAGAATACTTTAAATTTCATAAAATAATTACCCCTTTATAAGTGATTTAGAAAAGACGAGTGTAATAAGAAGATTGAAGCTCTTTTACTTCGTCCATAATATTTTGAATGTGTTGTTCACGTAAAATCTCTTTCTGTGAGAGCTTACGTTTTTGAATAGTGATTGTTAAAAAGAATGCTTTAAATTTCATGAATATATTACCCCTTTAAAATATATTTTTAATACATTTGAGTGTAGTATGAACTTTTAATGTCAGTTATTTTATCAGTCAGTTGTTTTAACTGTTGTTTACGATTGATTTCAGTTTCAGATAAAGTATTTTTTTGAAGTACAGTCGTAAAAAAGAAAATATGAAAAGTCATAAATGAATTCCTCCTTTCGAAAAGGAATTACAGGTGATCACAGTAAAGTGCTTGGCGCTCCTTAACATCATTCATAGCTTTTTCAATTTGCTCATTATGAAGAATTTCATCTTTGGAAATTATATTTCTTTGAATCGTAATACTTAAAAACAATACGCTAATAGTCATTGAATGTTGCTCCTTTCTTAGAAAAATAATGTAAGAGACTAAAAAATCGCGCAAAAAAACCACAGGAAGATACAGTTCTCCTATGGCTGGGCGTGAAAAAGCCACAGGAAAGTATACGGCCTCCTGTGGCGAATTTATGAATTAAATGAAATAAAGTACGATTTTCAATTCTCCATTAGGGTGGTCGAATTCATATTTAATTGTCCAGAAAACACAGGTGCAGTTAACGCTAAAGTTAATGCATGTAATTGTAATTTCATCATTTCCTTCGACCTCCTTTTAGAATTTTTTTCTTACGTTAGTAAGTATATACAATTAATGGATAATTGTAAACATAAAAAATGAAAATTTTTAATTTTGATTAAAATGCGTATATTTAAAAGGGATTTGAAAGTAAATATTGTAATTAACGAAATATCGATAAAAATGGGGGATGCTAAATGAAATATATGCATCATAACATGATCGTTATGCTAACAATTTTTTTATTCATTGCGGCTTGTTCTAATGGAGAAAGAATAAAAGATATATATGATATTAGGTCAGATGATTTTAAGAAATATACTGGGACATACGTTGGTAATAATTCAGATGTGGTTGCAATTGTTAATCATTTACCCGGTGGTGGAACAGTTCAAAGTATAAGTTTAGAAAATGAAAATATAAAAGTGAACTATGGCGCAAAAGAAAGTGGGGCTCTTACAGAAGAAATGATTGAGACGTATTGGTTTGATGAGAAGGATACGATGAAGAAGAATTTTTTCTTTAATGCTATATATTTAGTGATTTTAGTGCCAAATGCAAAAAGTTATGAGTTTCAGGTAGAGAATAAAAACTTTAAGATAACGAGGGAAGAAATGTTATCAATTTTGCATAGAATATTCGATGATTTTCCAAAAGAAAAAGATATATGGGATAAAAATAAAGTTATAAAGTTCTTTAACGGCAATGAAGAAAAAATTAAAATGCTTGTGGAAGATAAAGATTTTCGGAAATCTTTATTTGCTAAATATCCAGTGAGCCAGTTGAAATAATGGAGGGGAGAAGATGGAGTTAGTATACAAAATTTCTTATCATAGAATGCAGGATCATTATTTACCTAAGTTAGTACAGGCAATTAGGCTCGTTAGTGAAGAAGATTTGTGGAAACAAGAGACCGCTGTTAATTCAATTGGTGGAATCGTACTACATATTTGTGAACATTTACAGAGAAATACAAGGCGTTATAAGGATTCCAATATAGTTTTTGAAAATGGAATTGAAGAATATTTTCCAATAAAACATTTAAGCTCCGAAACTTTGTTAAAAACTGTTGAAGAAATATTTGATGAGTGGGGAAAAGTATATATACAAGTATGGGAAGAAAAAAGGCATATTGATCTTCATAGTTTATTACATTTAGTGGAGCATACAAGTTATCATTTAGGGCAAATAGTAGATCGTACAAAGTCAATAAAGGGACAACAATTTAACTTTTGTCAAAATGGTATAAATGAAAAGAATTTGAGAACAAGAGTTGAAACTTCGAAATTTTAGAAAGAGAGTCATTCTTAAACGAATGATTCTCTTTTTTGTAAAGGAAATTTATGGAAAAAAACATTTTTATGTGATATGGTTAATTACATAAGTAATGAACCTATGAACCTAAGGTGGTGAAAGTGTGAAACCTACTCTGGAGCAAAATAAATTAATATACTTACAAATTGCAGAAACGATTGAATCTGATATTTTAAAAGACATATTGCTTGAAGAAGAACAAGTTCCATCGACAAATCAATTTGCGAAGATGTTACAAATAAATCCGGCTACTGCAGCTAAAGGGGTGAATGTATTAGTAGATGAGGGGATTTTATATAAAAAGAGAGGGATCGGAATGTTTGTTGCAAAGGGAGCGAAAGAAGTCGTACTAAAAAAAAGACAAAATACTTTTATGACTGAATATTTACCTAAAGTGTGGGAAGAAGCGAAAGTACTAGAAATATCAAAAAATGAATTGATGGATATGATTCAAAAGATTACGAAGGAGGGGAAAGAGGGATGATTGCACTTGAAACGAAAGATGTAACGAAAAAATATAAAAAGAAAATAGCTGTAAATGAAGTAACGATCTCATTGGAAGAGCATAAAATATATGGTTTGCTTGGAAGGAACGGAGCAGGGAAAACGACACTATTAAATTTACTTGCAGGTCAAATTACTTCAAGTAGTGGAAGCATATCAATATTTGGTGAACATGTTTTTGAGAATAGTAAAGCGATGCAAAATATTTGTTTTGTTAAAGTGAAAGAAGCTGCATATCTAAATAATAAAGTTAAAGAGATTTTTAATTTATGTAACATGTTTTATAAAAACTGGGATCAAAAGTTTGCTGAAGAACTTGCTAGGAAATTTCAACTTAATTTGAAAGAAAAATATCATAAATTATCACACGGAATGCAAACTGTTGTCGGAATCATTCAAGGATTAGCAAGTAGAGCACCTATTACTATTTTTGATGAACCAACTACAGGTTTAGACGCAGCACACCGTGAATTATTTTATAGTCTACTACTAGAAGATTACGGTGAGCATCCACGAACAATTATATTATCAACACATTTAGTAGAAGAAGTAACTCATGTTATTGAAGATGTAATCATCATAAAAGAAGGTGCACTTGTTGTTCAATCATCAGTGGAAGATTTATTACGACAAGGTCATATTATTTCAGGAAAAAAAGATAAAGTGGATGAGTTTTCAATCAATAAAAAAGTAATAAATCGAGAAGTTTATGGAAATAAGAGGATTTCTGTTATATGGGAAGAACTTTCTAATGAAGATTATTACTCTCTTGAAAAAGAAGGGTTATCAATTGATAGAATTACATTACAAAAACTATTTATTCATATAACTGGGGGTGAAATAAAATGACGATGTTAATGAAGCAGTTGAAGTTACATATAAAATATCAGTATAAAGCCATTCTTATCTTTTGGACTGTGGCATTACTTATAAAAGGGACAATGACTGCAACTGATTTAAAGGGAATAAAGGTAGCATTTTTACATGATATTTTCAATAATTCATCAATTGTAATCGTAATGTTTATTGTGATAAGCGTGTTTCTTATTCAACTTGATATTTTTCCTACAGTCGTCTCGTTTGGTGTCACTAGGTTGCAATTTTTGATTGGTTCAATATGTTTTAATTTATTGCAATCAGCATTGTTTTCATGTCTTCAAGCTTTGTTTTTACAGGATACATTTTATAAAACAGAACATGTAAATTTAGGAGCATCTGCAATTGAACAATTCTTTGTACAATTCATATTTTATAGTACATTAGCTTGTTTATTCCAATCAACAACTATTGTTCAGAAAAGATTTAATTGGTTCGGATTGGCCTTTAGTATAATAGTTTTATTCGGATTGGCGAGTACAATGTATGCAGGGATAGGTATAAAAGAGTTGGTGTTTATTAATAGTAAAATGTTACTAGAAATACCTAATTTCATATTAGTTTCAATAGTTCTTATTTGCATATATATTGTAATTAGCGCTCTATTTATTCGTAAGGTTTCGTTTGAAGATACAATTTAAATACAATTATTTTAGGGGAGAAGGAAGAGTGAATGGGAGATACTTCTTCATTAATAACCGTTTTTTTATGCATTGCACTACTAATATTTTGGCGTCGTTATCGCTCCATGTATAAGCCAATAAAGGGATCGGGAAAACGTATTTTATGGCCATTACTATTTTTAACACCAGGTATTGTATGGTTTTTAGGTCCCGTACATCCAGCTGTACTACAAGTGGCTATAGCAGCATTTATTGGGATTCTTTTCTCTGTACCACTTATAGCACTAACAAATTATGAGCGAAGAGATGATGGGAATATTTATACGAAAAAAAGTGCAGCTTTTTTAATTACTTTTATTGCACTTGTCGTTTTAAGATATGGTTCAAGACAATTTATCGTTGATTTAGATCAACAAACGATTGGTTTATTATTTTACGTTGTTGCTGTCTCGTATATTATTCCATGGAGAATTGCTTGTTATATAAAGTTTAGGAAAGTTTGGCGGGAAAATAATAATCATGCTATATGAAAACTTCTCATTTGAGAAGTTTTTTTATTTTTATAGGTAAGCAAAACAAGTTGTTGAAGGGCAGGCTGTCATAGAATATGATACATATTATAATGAGGAAAAGTTGAGGGGATAAAAATGCGTACAATTTTACTTTTTCTAAACAACATGTCCATCGATAAAATAGAGAACATTAGACATAAACATGATCCTTTATTTGGATTAATTCCACCGCATATAACAATCGTATTCCCGTTTAAGAGTAATATTTCAAATGATGAATTAAAATCTCATATTTTTAATGTATCAAAAGGGGGAGGCAAAATTGAAATTGAGTTTGCAAATCGTATCACTAGCGTAGGAAACTATTTGTTTTTAGAAGTTGATAGAGGAAGAAAACAAATAGAAGAACTACATGATAGGCTGTATACAGGACCTTTATTACAATTTTTGAAAGAAGACATTCCGTACATCCCGCATGTAACAGTCGGAAGAAAAGAAAGTGCCAAATTAGCTGCTGAAGTAGTGAAGGAGATTCCTAGTTTTCATGGGAAGTTAAATTGTGTGATTGATAGAATAAGCGTGGAGCGAATTGGAGAGAACGGGGAATCAATTATTGAATTTGAAGTGCCATTTTTAAAAAGCTGACAAAAGTCAGCTTTTTATTTCGTAGCATGAAGTAATGCACCAATTGCACCGCTATTACCACCATCTTGTAAAAAGATTGGTGTTTTATTTTGATATTCGGTGTAGCTACTTATAATATGTTGAAGTTGTACGTTATTACATAAAGTCGAACCAATATAAATAATATGTTTAATGTTTTTTGTTTCAGCGAATTGAAGGCTTAATGCAGTAACGACTTCACCGACAAGTCCTTGTATAGTAGCAAGTATGTCTGAGCTATTATATTTCGATTCTGAAATAGCGGCTTTACCAAAATTGCTAGCAGTTAAGTTATTATCGATAGGGGAAAGAATACCACTATAAATATCTCCAACCGTAATATCTAGTTCTTTTCTAGATCCTACTTTTGTTAGAGGGATTACATCTTCAAAATGATTTGTATTTGTTAACAATTTTGAAAGTCCCATAATAGTCCCACCGCCAACTCCGGTTCCACCAGCGCGAATATATTGTTCATTATAAACATAATGGATAGAAGTACCTGTACCGATATTGGTTAAAATAAAATTGTTTATAGTGTGTTTTTCTTCTTTTAATATGTATTGGACACCTGCAAGAGTAGATTCAAATTCGTTTAGCTCTATTATTTTATATGAACCTGTAAGCAGATGCTGTAATAGTTTCGATTTACCACCCGTAATACATATTTGTTTTATGCCATTGTTGTTTTTAATCCAATCTATTATTTTATGTTGTTCATGTGAATAAAATTTTTCAAAAGTTAATAGCTTTTTTTCGTTAAAATAAGCTATTTTCGTTAATGTGCCTCCAGCATCGATACCGATAGTACGTTCCATTTTCCTGCTCCTAACTACGTAATATGTTTTCCTATTTACTTAATTGGTTGAGAATAGATATTTCCAACTGATATAAGGAACACTTTAATCTGCTTGATATATTAATAGTTTTTCTATAGTTACAATAGGCTGGTCGTTTACAGTTGCAATACCTTTACCAAGAATAAAACCTCGGCGATTGCGCGTTAGCTCATAATGTAAATCAAGTTTATCACCGGGATATGCTTTTCCGTGGAATTCAACTCCATCTAAAGAGGAGAGAAATCCTAGTCCTTCAGAATCACTTGTATGTACAAATGCACTAAGCTGGGCAAGTGATTCTACAATTAACATATGAGGCATATGTTTTTGACTATCATTTATAAACCATTCGTTATTTGTAATGAGTTTATATCCTGTAACGGATTCACCTTGTTTTACATTTGTTACTTTATCAATCATTAAAAATGGATAACGATGGGGAAGCGTGTCTTTAATATGCATATGAAAGTACCTCCAATTAATAATACCCCTGCTAAAGTTAAGCAGGGGAGTGGGAACTAATTTTTAACTAATTCATCTACTTTTTCAAGGACGAAAATGCCGCTATTTCTAATATTTTCAACAACTTGTTGCAATACTTCTTTATTTTGAACGAGTGCAATACGTACGAAGCCTTCTCCATGAGGTCCAAATGCATGACCAGGTGTAACAACGACATTCGCACGATCCATTAATGCATAAGCGAAGTCTAGAGAAGTCCATCCTTGTGGAATTTCAGCCCAGACAAACATACTACCAGCTGGCTTATCGACATTCCAGCCAAATGCTCGGAATCCATCGACTAAAGTATCTCTCCGTTCTTGATAAATATCGCGGTTTTTCTCACAAAATGCAGCGCCATTTCTTAGTGCTACAGATGCCGCTTTTTGAATTGGTAAAAATACACCGTAATCGGTATTAGATTTAAATTGAGTAAGTGCACGAACAATTTCTTCGTTTCCAATCATATATCCAATACGGCTACCTGCTAAACTATAACTTTTTGACAAAGAATTGATTTCTACACCAACTTCTTTAGCACCAGGTACAGAGAGAAAGCTAATTGGCTTATTACCATCGAAATAAAATTCAGCATAAGCAAAATCATGGACAACGATAATATTATGCTTTTTCGCGAATGCGATTACTTCTTTAAAGAAATCTTCATGAGCCATTGCTGGAACGGGATTCCCTGGGAAGTTTAAAATCATCATCTTTGCTTGATCGGCAATTTCTTCAGGGATGACTTCTAAGTCTGGTAAGAAATCATTCTCTTTCTTTAAAGGCATGTAGTAAGATGTTGCACCAGCCATTTGAATACCTGTTTCATAAGCTGTATATCCTGGATCAGGAACTAATATAATATCACCTGGATTTGCATAAACCATAGGTAAATGAACGAGCCCGTCTTGTGAACCCATTAACAATAAAACTTCTTTATCCGCATTTAATAAAACGTTATGAGTGTTGTTGTAATATTCAGTTACAGCTTCGTGAAATTCTTGAATACCTGATAATGTATACCCGTAGCTCTCTTTCTCACTCGCTGTATGTACCATTGTTTCTCTTACAAAATCAGCGGGCGGCATATCAGGATTTCCGATGCTCAAATCAATCATGTTATGACCTGCTGCAATTTTTTCTTTTTTATAGGCTCCTAATTCACTAAATATAGAAGATTGGAATGCTTTCATTCTAGTTGCTAACGTGTAAGTCATCAAAACCCCTCCTAAAACAGTGCTTTCATTCTTCATTTTTAATTATTCTGAAAACACATGTTTATATTTTATCATTTTTTTATGAAAATTAAAACGATTGACAAATTTAGAGGAAGGATTAGCCTATTTTGAAAAGTAACGATGTAAATAGCGTAGATGTGTTAATTGAAATGTCTATTATAGGATTCATTTTATATAACTTAAGATATTTTCTAGTTTTTATTAAGTATATTTCTCATGTTTTGAATGAAAAAGAATACGAAAACAAGGGCTATTTTTGTGGACGATTTCTAAAGTGAAATAACGCAGAAAATATTTTCTGCGTCTCCTCTGAAATGTAATCATTTCTTTTTATATGTGCATAATTTTTCGGCTGTCAAAAAGTATACATTTAATGTACCGTCGGCAACTTTTAAAGTTTGGTCCGATGTAAATGAATTACCATAATCAATGTGATATATATTAGAATTTTTGACAAATGAGCCTTTATATAAATCGTCTTTATTCTTTGTTGTTTGCATTTCTACTAAATTTTGCACAATTTCCTCTTTATTTTCTTTTTTGATAACTGTTTCAAATTTATAATATACAGGGCATTCCCCTTTTTTATTGTCAACGACTTCCCAAGAACCGTATATATCGTTATTGCTGCATCCACTAAGTAGGATGATTAGTATAGGAATTGTAAGTAGAACCTTTTTCATTTTGTGCTCCTTTCTTTTAAATTTTAATAAACGTGCGAATACGATAGGGATATTATAATAAATAAAGTTTAAATTTTTTTAAAGAATTATTTAATTTCATATAAAAATTTAGGAGAAATTAAATAAGCATGAATCTAGTGTAAAGTCAGATTCATGCTAGTACTATAGCCTATGTTATGTCTTTTTTGAGGATAAATAAAGAGGAAAGCAGAATCACTATTCCATTTAATATATATACGCTTGCGGTCATAAAGGCTAACGTACCTGCGCCAAATCCTGCTTTATCGAATATAGAAGCAAATGTTGCGATAGTCAAAAAGATAATGGGAGTCAGTAGTAAAAATATGAAACCTGCCACGATTCTTTTTTTAAAACTATGTCCAGATAAGGAAATGGCTAAAAAGTTTAGGATGCTAAACAGAGCAATTGCAAAGAGCAGGACAATAAATACTTCGATGCCATCAGACATTTTACCACTCCTTTTATAAAGAGTACTTTTTATAATCTATTCGAAATAAAAGGGGGATACTCCTTTAGGTAATTTCAATAAACGTAATAAATAGGCGTATTATAAAACAAAGAAGTATGGATTCAATATTAGACCCATACTTCTTTGTTTATTTTATAAATTTGCAGATTGCGAATGCTGTTTTTCATAATGTTTCTGCTTAGAAAGGGAAATAGAAATAATCAATAATGAAACGACTCCAAAGATGAGAACCATATATTGTAACCCAATTGTATCTAAGAAGAAACCTGTGCCAAGTAAGACGATTTGGAACATAACCCTCTCAAACATATTACGGAATGAGAAGAGGCGACCGTGATAACTTTTTTCCACTTTCGTTTGGAAAATCGTCGACATAATAGGGAAGAAGCAGCCAACACTAAACCCAAACAAACCAAATGATGTAAGAGCCATCCATTTTATATCGCTAAAGAACAATGACAGATGTGCAAAAGCAGTACAAACTGCGAAGAAATATAGTAATTTTTCAGGTTTGAAATGATCAGATAGACGTTTAATTACGAAGGCACCTAACATAAATGCGACACCTTCAATTGTATATATGAACCCTTTAATCGTAGGATCATGTTGCATTTCGCTAATGTTAATAACCATTAAATTAAACCCAGCTATAAATAATAGAGGGATGATACTTAATATAAGTGCTGTAAAAGCAATAGGAATTCCTTTTAAAATACGAAATACTTCCATAAAGCTATTATCTTTTGCAGCTTGTTTACTTGGTGTTGTTGATTTTTTGTCTTCGAATTGTAGGAAGAAAGTCGAGAGGAATAATAAGGCGTATGCTGCCATTGAGAAGGCATACATGTACTGTAAACTCATCACAACTAAAAGAATTCCACCTAGTGAAGTGCCTGCAATACGAGCAATTGTACCAACATTCATATGTACACCGTTCATTTGTAATAACTCATGCTCACGTACGATGAGTGGAATTACAGATTGTAATGCAGGGAAATAAAATGCTGCTGAAATTTGAAGAGCAACCATAAATGCGATCATAAATGCGATACTTTCAAATTGAATAGCAAAAAACATGAAAATAACACTTAAAACTCGACCAAACCCAGCGTAAAGAAGAACTTTTTTCTTTTCATACTGATCGATGACACGGCCAGCCATAGGTCCAACTAGAACACCGGCTAATAGTCCGATAAATAATATAACTGATTTCATGAAATCAGAAGGGACATATTTTTGCATAAATTCAAGGTTGCCAAGAATACCAAGCCATAATCCTAGACCTGCAATAAACTCCCCAATTAGAACAATCCAAACGTTTTTATTACGCCACATAACATAAAACCTCTCCGTCTTTTAAAATGAAAAACTCGTATATAAAACCTCCTTATTTATGCATTATTTTCATACGAACTTTTTTAGAGTCAGAGTCTATATTACGTGTTTCATAATTGGATTTCAATCTTTTTGATTTGTCAAAAATTTGATGTGTTAATTGATGTAATAAGTGAATCAAAACGTAAAAAATTTATGATTAAAGCTAATAGAAAGTAAGGATACATATAAAAAAGCAAGAACGTATAACTACGCCTCGCTTTTCTCAAGTACAAAATTAAATATTAGATTCACTTAGCAACATTTACGCTCTTGTCCAATAGCTAAAGCGCTAAAAGATAGTGGGCCAACAACTTCTGCACTTGCACCACTAGTAAGGTTTTCTACGGTTAATGAATATTCGTGTGTTCCACTGCTAACGTTTTGATCTATAGCTTGAAATGTTTGTACGTAGAATTGTTCAGAACCTGTTGATTCAATACCTACTTGTGTATTGAAAAGTTCAATATTATCACGAAAAATTCGAAATAAAACTTGGGAAATCTCAGTTATACCTTCTACACCAACTGTAGCGATTAATTCTACTCGATTATTTCGTGAATCTCTACTTGAAATTCTCAATTTTAAATTTGCTAAAATTGCTTTATTTGGAGAAGCTGGGATTGCAAAAGTTGTTTCACCAGTTTTACTTATAGGCTGAGTAGCTTGGTAATCAATGATATGAGTCATATTCTTCACCTCCTCATATACTAGAATATGAAAATAGTGAAGAATTAGCTTGGACAAATACTGGATTATTTAATAGAGTCAACAATAATTATTGAAAAGAAGAAATTCACATAAAAGCATTAAGAATATATCACAATAAGATGATATTTTTCTTAATGCTTTTTGTAATTAAGCAGAATATTCTTCTTTACGTACTTCAAAAAATTCATTACGTCGTAAGTAATTATAAATTTTCTCTGAAACCTCTTCTTCTTCAGACACTAAGAAACGATGATCAAAAGCGTAGAAAGATTGACCTTTAATTAATTTTACGTAATACATATTAAATGCCTCCTGACACTAAATTATTACTTGCTTCATATTATGATGGCCTATATGTCTGCTAAAAATACTTGGAGTTTCAAAGGGGATAAGTAAAGGGATAAAAGAGCTTACAATTCTGTAAGGTTTATGTCACCTTTTTCGATAGTTTGTATTTACCAATTTCTTCTATAATGCAAATAGGTTACATAAAATAAGGGGGTAAAAAGATGGATGAAATACTTGGAGAAGTTGTAGCTGGTATTTGTGAATTTGTAGTGGAAGTAACAGCGGATGCTATAGGAAATTTAGTTTCTGGAAATGATGAGGAAAAAGAAACATTATAATAATTTGTAAAAGAATAAAGTTGATCAAATTATAAAGGCTGATTTCTAAAGGGAAATCAGCTTTTTTATTTTTTACATTATATTAACTTAATTTGAATATTCATTTGTTATCATATTTAAGAAGCCTATATAAGGAGGTGAATAAACAAATATGTCGAATTCAGGGCCTGATTTATCTGTTTCTCGTTTGATTGTGGTAAATATAGAAGAAAAAGAATATCATTTTATTGTTCGTGAACATCCGATTGTAGGGAAATTTATATCGCTATTTGAAAATGGGAAAGAATACGGTTTAATAGATAAACAAATCGCTAATAAAGATAAATTTATTACATCGGAGCTTACTAAGTTAGATTATTTTAATATAGATGTTTTATATCTTACACCTGGGTGGATATGGATTGGTATGGATCAATTTGGTTTACATGCTCGTGAGGCTACTTATAACGAAGTAGATGTTATTATGAAGTTGAAAGAGGATTTATATTATATAGATATATACGAAGAAATAAAAATGTAGTAAATATTTATTCAGGTTAGGGGGGAAGTTCCCATAGCCTTTTTTTTGTTTAATAATAAAATGCAAAATTATATTATTTTAATGAAAGGTAAATATGATAAGAAGTGAGATGAAAAGAGGATTTGAAAATACATTAAGAGAATTGTAATAATTATATGAGTCGTATATGTAAATAACAATAGAAAGAAGATGATAATATGAGTAAAGAAGAGCTTGTGAAAAAACAGTTTGGCAGCAATGCAGATAAATATATAAATAGTAAAATACATGCTAAAGGACTGGATTTACAATATGTAGTTCAACAAGTTGAGTCTCGTCATAATAATCGTCTTCTTGATGTTGCTACTGGTGGCGGGCATGTGGCAAATATGTTAGCACCTATGTTTGAAGAAGTAGTTGCACTTGATTTAACAGAACAGATGTTAGAAAAAGCAAAAGTTTTTATAAAGCAGAATGGTCATGAAAATGTATCTTTTGTAGCAGGAAATGCAGAGAATTTACCATTTGCAGACCATTTTTTTGATACAATTACATGCCGGATTGCAGCCCATCATTTTACGAGTCCGGCTCAATTTATTTATGAAGTAAATCGTACGTTGGAGAATAATGGATTATTCATCTTAATAGATAATGTTTCGCCAGAAAATAATGAATATGATACATTTTATAATTTTATAGAAAAAAAGCGTGACCCAAGTCATGAACGAGCTCTAAAAAAGACAGAATGGCTTACTTTATTAGAAAAAAACGGTTTGCAAATGCAGTCATGTCTTACTTTTGATAAGAAGTTTGATTTTGACTGGTGGTGTAATATGATGGATGTCCCTTTACAAAAGCGTGAAAAATTAACAGAATGTATGATGAAAGCACCAAACGAAATGAAGGGATATTTTAATATTCAATTTAAAAATAATAAAGTAGAATCGTTCTATACTGAAATGGCTATGTTTATATGTAAAAAAAGTACAACGTTAAAAAGATAAAGATAAATGTGTTGCAGTCTTTCTGAAGTACGATATACTTAGTACAGAGAAACTGAGAATTGAGGAATAGTTATAATGATTCGTGTACGCATTGAAGGTACTGAGGAAGAAATGCTTGAATTTATGGGGAAAATGCCAGACATTCCTGGATTTGAAAAGACACATATGAGAGAGCCGAGAAAAGGAAATAACCCGAAATACGATTTAAGTAAAAATGTACTTGCATATTTGTCTTATAAAAAGATTGAAGTCGCCAATAAATAGGCGGCTCTTTTAGTTTGCGCTGTTTCACCGCCTTGTCTTTTTCACATAATAATAATAGTAGATTATGCTCAAGAGGGGTGAGAATAGTTAATAAGAAAATTATCTTTTTTGGAGACTTTGGTATTGATGACGCCGTAGCGTTAATTTATGCAAATAAAACATGTAAATTAGATATTTTAGGTATTGTTGCTGAGTATGGGAATGTATCACGAGATATCGTTACGGAAAATGTTTATTTTTTAGAAAGGTATTATGCTACACAAGTGAAAATTATTGAAGGTGCGAGTAGACCGATGACAGCTGAAGAGCCTTTGTTTTTCCCTGAAATCCACGGGGATCACGGTTTAGGTCCTATTATTCCACCTGAGATGAGAATTTGTAAACGAGAAAATTTTTGTGAATTAATCAAATTAATCGAACCTTGTCCAGAAGATATTATAATTGTGGCGACAGGGAGACTAACGACGCTTGCTACGTTATTTTTATTGTATCCAAATATAATGGATCGTATTTGTTCGTATTATATAATGGGCGGCGCTTTCCTATTTCCAGGTAATGTTACACCAGTATCTGAAGCGAATTTTTATGGTGATCCAATTGCAGTAAATATTGTTATGAAATATGCGAAAAACGCTAGCATATACCCGTTAAATGTAACACAGGGCGCGCTTATAACACCTGAAATGGCCAATATAATAGATAAACAAGGAACTGGACAGGCGAAACTCATTAAACCAATGATTGATTTTTATTATGAGAACTTTTATAAAAAAGAATATCCGGGTATTGGTGGGAGTCCTATACACGATTTATTACCGTTTATCTCGTTTATAAATGACAGTATTTTCGAATATAAAAAATCGGCAGTGTGGATTAGTACGACAAATGATGTGACTAGGGGCCAAAGTGTAGCAGACTTTAGAAAAATAGCTGAGCCAACAAGGTTTGATGATCGGCCGATTCAAAGAATTGCTGTTGGTTTTAACTATGCAGCTTTTAAAGAAGAGTTTATGCGAACAATATTGAAGCCAGATTGTCCTTAATGTGTGTAATAACAAGTCGGATAAATCGTTAGTTCAAAAAAAGGTTTAATCTGTGTGTATTATTCTCAAAAATCTTAAAGTTGAACAACATGAATAACTTATGAAAAATGTCACATAACTAATGGTAAGCAATTGTTTCTAATTATATTTTGATTGGTGAAATGTAAAGGAGGTTATTATATGATTTGGTCTTTAATCGTCGGTGGTATATTAGGGTGGCTTGCGAGCTTAATTACTGGAAAGGACGTACCTGGTGGTGTAATAGGTAATATTATTGCTGGTATTATCGGTTCTTGGGTTGGTTCGAAATTACTTGGTAGTTTTGGTCCAGTCATTGGCGGATATGCAATTATTCCAGCTTTAATCGGTGCGATCATTTTAATTTTCATCGTAAGCTTCTTATTACGAGCAATGCGAAAATGAATGTAAGGACTGTTTACATTTGTAAGCAGTCCTTTTTATATGTTATGCTAGTATTATACAATCAGGAGGTGTCAGCATTGAAAACATTCACAGTAAATTTCCATCAAGAAGATAATGCTAAAGCGACAACAGTACATAAATTAAGTGAAGAGGACTTTAACAAAGCAACAGAAAAAGGCACTCGTCATCTATTTGATTTAGATACAAACGTTGGATTCTTCGTATTCTTTGACGCAGAAGATGCAGAAGGAAACGATCAATACTTAATGTTACAATACGAAGGTGATCATGAAGAGCCAACTGCGTGCTACGGATTTGATTTAAAACTATACTATCAATTTTTAGCACTGTACTTAAACGATCTTGAGTTCCAAGGTGAAACAGATGAGGAAGAGGAAGAATACGGTCCAATTCATCATTTAGCGCATTTACTTTATCATATTGTTGAAGATGGTAAATCAATCGAAGTGTAATATACATATTTGAAGCTGCCCTTTTTGGGCAGCTTTTTTATATGACATTGGAATGGTGTACTGTGAGCTAAATAAAGTGAAACTTTAATCAGTGGGGGGTGTTCATCCCCACTGATTATCAGCCCTCACCAATCGGGCTTTTACGGACAGTAGGGCCCCCACCTAACTTCTTTGTTTCCGCTGAATTTTGAGGTGGGGATCTTACTGCCCGGCAAATAGCGGGATAAATTAATAATAGAAATTTATTTATTACTTTCATGTTAGCATCGTAAAACACCTGTTATAATGATTGTAATTAAATTCATGGAGGCTAATTCTATGCTTGTAGATGTAAAAGCTTTTATTAAAGCTGCAGGTTTAACATGTATTTCATTATTAAGTGGAGATAACACGTTTGCTTATAATTTTGAAACTGTAAAAAATACTATCGCTACATTTTTTAAGAAGCTAAGATTTACCGTATAATTTTATTTCAATCAGTAGGAAAAGAGTAATCACTTCCTACTGTTTTTTTTCTGTTTCAAGGAGCTGTTGTGAGAGCATGTTTTAAGTTATAGATAGAGGATATTATCATTGAGAAGAGAAGGTTTAAATAAGGAGATGAAAATGGTTTCGTTTATCAAGAGGTAGTTACTTCGGATATAACAGACTTGGTTACTTTTTAGAAACAGCTTTTGTAATATGTTTTGTACAAGCTTTTGGAGAGAGTGAAGCACTGACTTTTTGGAACAAACATAATTTGAAAAGTAATGTAATGGGTTGGTTAACGAAATGAATAAGATGCAATAGGGGGTAAAAATGATGAAAATATATTTAAAAATAGTTATGTTATTTTTGGTGTTTACATGTATGTTTGCGCTAGTCGCATGTAAAGGGACAGACGAAAAAAAGGAAACAAATCCAACCTCGGAAAATAATAAAAATGAACAAAGTAATTTTTCAGAAGAACAGAAAAATCCTGAAGCAAAACCAAGCAATGAAAAAACAACAAAACCATCGCCTGACCCAGATTCGAAAAATAGAACACTTAATCAAAAATCAATTAACCACGTTAAAGATTTGTTTGAACTCGCAAAAGAAGGAAAAGTACCTAATGTACCATTTGGAGCCCATACAGGGGATATTGAAGAAATTGAAAAAGCGTGGGGGAAAGCAAATAAAACCGAATATGCAGGGAACGGAATGTACGCAACTTTTACAAATAAAAATATTGTTTTCGGATTTAATAAAGGGTCACAAGTTTTTGATGTACGCTCATATCATGCAGAACTAAAATTGATTACATTACAAGAAATTGAAAAAGCATTAGGAAAACCATCTTCAGTTAAAGAGAATGGTGAAGATAAAATATATGTATACAAAGTAAATAACCAGTATGAGCTGAAATTTGTCATTCCAAAATCGACTGGTAAGGTAGATCATATTTCTGTATTTTCACCAGAGGATAGTATTAATAAAATGGCAGGATAAGAAATTAAGTGATTTCAAAAACACCTCACTTTCCTTAAGTGAGGTGTTTTTAGTTGTAAATAAGGAACGTCTCCTGCCATATAAAACATACTTTCATACGCGAAATACTTCACTTTTGTTTTTTAATATTCATCCAATAAGAAATATTGATCTACTGAAAAAGTAGTAACCTATAAATTATGTGTAGGCTGGTTCATGATTTTTTTACGTTCTAAATTTTGAACAAACAGTGCTTGAACAATACCTCCAATTAATAAGAAACTAGCACAAATATAAAACAGCATACTTCCATTTAACTTACTTAATAAAACTGCACCCATAACTGGTCCGCACGTTCGAGATATATCCCAGTGTATACCGTAAATTGAAAAATATAAACCACGTTTATTGTGAGGTGCAATTTCTGAAACGAATCGTAATAAGTGGTTTAGAGCAATACTTTCTCCAATGACTAAAAAGAGTAAGGTGAAGAATAACGACAATATCGTCGTTGAAGAACTAAAGCCAACTGCAGCTATTGTATAGCAGGCGTAAGAAATAAGGATGATTTTCGCCATAGAAAATCGTTCAGACCATTTTACGAGGAAGATTTGTAGTATGATTTCCAAAATGGCTTTGCATGTTGAAATAAATGCGAGTATGAATAAGAGATTAGGAAATACATGTTCTGCAAAAATACGATAATTCGTCTCAGTTTGTGCATAAAAAAAGCTAATAGGAAGTGTAGAAACCATAAGACCGAATATGGCATAATGTTTAAAAATAAATTGCTTTGGTGAACTTGCCTCAACTGTTTGTTTCGACTTACTCATAGGTGGAACGGTTTCTGGGAGCTGGGTCCAAACAACAACGGCATATATCGTAAGGGTTACACTTTGCACGATAAATAAATATTCTGGGTGAGTATTATAAAAACATGCACCGATTAAAGGGCCGATTACGGATCCAATTGCTCCCATCGTTTGTAGGAGAGCAAAAATTTCTGCTTGCTGCTCTTGTTTTGTTAAATCAGCAATTTGTGCACGCTGAGCTGGAATGTATAAGGAACGGCCAATACCATTAATGACATATAACAGTGCAAATATAAAAACAGATTGAGCGAAAACGAAACTGCCGATTGCAACACCTTGTAGTAATAATCCGAGTAACATAATCTTTTTTCGGCCATATTTATCAGTAATTCCTCCAGCAATAAGTGTAAATAAAATGTCTGAAAGTGGCTGTAATCCGAAAATTAGCATAGTTATTATTACATTGCCGTTTAACATTTTATTGACGTAAATAATCATAATGAGAGCTAACATAGATTCAGTCGTTCGGGTTAATAATTCACCACACAATCTAATAAAAATAGGTTTATTGTAACGAAGTAAGAGATAATTCAATATTAATTCCTCCTTTCTATATTGAAATGATAAGATGAAAGGAGAGTTGGAAAAAGGGTAGAGACTATAGGGAGGATTTTTCACCTTTTAGGGGGAGTATGATGTTTATTTTAGATCAATACATTGAACTATGGATTGCTTATGGAAAAGGAAAAAAAGAGGGAGAACGATTGGAAGTAACAGTGCAAAATATATCTGGTACATTATTTTGTACAGAGCGCAATAGTAAATTAATTATAAAAAAATTAGATGAGTTAAATTGGATCAAGTGGTTTCCAGGTCGCGGCAGAGGAAATCGGTCTAAGTTAATATTTCAAAAGCACCCGATGTCTTTAATTTTAGATAGAGGAAAAGAAATAATGAAAAAAGGGGATGTGAAAAGCGGAAGTATATTTGTGGAACGCTATAGCTCACATTTTCCATCAGTAAAGGGAGAATATCATTCCTGGGTGGATTCAATATTTGGTCATAAGGTTGAAATGACATCTGAAGGGAGAAGAGATGTACTCCGGTTGCAAGTACAAATGAATTTAGATATCACATTAGATCCTGTATACGCTACAATGCGCTCAGAATGCCATATGGTAAAACATATATTCGACACACTCGTGTATGTAGACGGTAATACAAACATTATAGAGCCAAGACTTGCATTTCACTGGGAATATAATGACGCTGAAAAAATATGGACGTTTTACTTACGAAAAGGAGTTCACTTTCATAATGGAAAACAACTTACTGCACATGATGTTATATACTCGTTGAATAGATTTATAAAGCTGGAAAATAATGCACACGCATGGATGTTACAACACGTTGAAAGTATCCGTTCAGTGGATGACTACGTTTTCGAAATTCAATTACATACAGAAAATCGAATGTTTTTACATATGCTAAGTGCAGAACAGTGTTCTATCGTGAATGAAGATGAAGCAGGAGGGCTAATTGGAACCGGGCCTTTTCAATTATATAAAAGTAATGAAAATCTGTTCATTTTAGAAGGACATCCTTTATATTTTCGTGAAAGACCTTTTTTAGATCGTGTTGAGTTGTGGAATGTAGAACAAGGTGTAGGTACATACGATGTTTTAGTAAAGGCGCAGTATAAAGATAAAGAAAAACATAATAAAGAATTGTCTCGGCTTGAGTCGAACGTGACATATATAACATGTAATCTTACGAAAGAAGGACCAATGCAAGATGAGTTATTTCGGAAAGCGTTATATAACATCATTCATGGTTATACAATCGTTCAAGAACTCGGCAGAGAACGTGGAGAAGTGGCAAAAAAACTAATATTAGCAGGTGAAAGCATTGTAGAGATTGAGGAAGATGTAGAAAGTTTAATTAAAAGGAGTACTTATCATAATGAAGTGCTACAACTCTACACATTTACAGGACGAGATCATGTTGAAGATGCACAGTGGATACAAAAAGAGTGTGCGAAATATGGGATTCGTGTAGAAAATAATTTTCTTGATATAGAAGAGCTATTGGAAGTAAGTACGATACAAAAGGCCGATATGATGCATGATAGTGCCACAATCAGTGAACGAATAGAAGATAGTCTATTATATATGTTTCTTACAAAAAATAGTTTTATTCATGGACAAAGCAGCATGGACTTTCATGAAAAGTTGTCTCCTTATTTTAGACAAGAAGAATTAGAGAAAAGAGTTGCACTGTTACGCGATATCGAGGATACTTTGTTACGTCAAATTCATATTATTCCTTTATATCGTAATAAACAAGAGGTAAGTACACATGAAAAAGTTCAAAATATAATGATTAATTCACAAGGTTGGATTGATTTTTATAATATTTGGTTTAAGTCTTGATATATAAGGGCTTTTGCACATTTTCATAAGGTGTGTAAGAGCCTTTTTTGTATGTAGGAATAGGTTTGTTTTACACATTGTTACGCTACTTGTGATAAAAGTCTATTTACAGCGTAACAGTGTTATGTTACATTGTTATCAGGAAGGAGTGTTATAGAGTTGAGTACAGATTTAATTTCAAAAAAAGATTTATTAGAACTAACTGGTATTTCATACGGACAGTTATATAGGTGGAAAAGAAAAAATTTAATTCCGGAAGATTGGTTTGTACGAAAATCAACGTTTACAGGTCAAGAGACATTTTTTCCGAAAGAAAAGATATTAGAGCGTATCGATAAAATCCAAACGATGAAAGAGGATTTATCACTTGATGAACTAGCGAACATGTTTTCGCCGAGTGTGAGAGAAATTCTTTTAACAAAGGAAGACATTTTATGCAAGGGGATTGCATCAGAACCAGTTTTACAATTTTTCATAGAACAAACGAATAAAAGAGCAGAGTTTCAATTTGTAGATATTCTTTATGTGTACATGTTAGAAGAATTACTGCAATCAGGAGAGATTAGTTTAGAAGAAGGAAAAATGGTCTTGCAAGTTTTACGTGAAAATTATGAAGCAATTAAACATAAAACTTGTGACTTAATTATTGTCCGAAAGTTAGGGATTTCTACATGTTTATTAGTCTCAAACGTGGACGATTTAATTTTTGAAAAAGGCACCAAAATCGTTTTACGCGAAGCGATTATGAAATATACCGAAGCATTAAAAACTAAATTGTTGTAGTGGAGGAGAAAGTATGCGTACAGATAATTTGATTATAAATGGTTACGGTTCATCGAATGGTGGCGAGTTTCATAAAGTGCAATTAAACGGAAAAGGAACTGTGAATGGAAATGTTGAATGTGAGCAATTTGAATGTAACGGTTACGGTGCAGTTACTGGCGATTTGAAAAGTAGCAGTGCACGAATTAGCGGATCTGGTAAAGTTGATGGCACAGTTCAAGCTGAAACGATGCGAATTGATGGAAAAGCAACAATTACGCAAAATGTAAAAGCAAACAGTTTGAAAATTGCAGGAAAAGGTACGATAGGTGGAAATGTCACTGGTGAAGAATTTAAAGTCAATGGTCAAGCTACAATTGACGGTAATTGTGAAGTGGATACTTTTTCTTCAGAAGGACAATTTACAATCGGTGGTTTATTAAGCGCAGATGAAATTAATATAAATATTCACGGTACATGTCGAGCGAAAGAAATTGGTGGTCAAACGATTAAAGTAAGACATAGATCAGGTACATTTAGTAGACTATTTAAAACAGTGTTTGGCTTGCAGTTAGAAGCTGAACTATTAGAAGGTGACAATATCGATATTGATTATGCTCACATAAGAACGGTAAGAGGAAACAATGTTACAGTAGGAGCAAACTGTGAGATTGAACTGATTGAATATACCGGTGTTCTTACTGTTGATAAAAATGCAAATGTAAAAGAAATTAAGCAGGTTTAACGGAAGGGAGAAATCAGTATGGAACATCCACATAGTCTCACAGTAAATGGTTCTGGTAATTCAGCAGGCGGAGATTATAATAAAGTGAAGATTCGCGGTGAAGGAACAATTACGAATGATATGAGTTGCAATGAGTTTAAAACGTACGGAACGAGTGATGTACGCGGTAATGTGAAAGTGAAAAACTATGTCGTGTATGGAGATAACGAAGTACAAGGAAATGTAGATGCGGAATATGTAAAAGTATATGGTAATACACAAATTCATGGTGATGCTCATATTGAAAAAACAAAAGTTAGAGGTATGATAGATATTGAAGGAAAGTTTTCAGGTGATTTCGTAGATGTAAAAGGTGCTTTAAATGTAAAGGGAGATATTGAAGTAGAAGATTTATCATTAACTGGTGGTCTTGAAAGTGATGGATTACTTAATGCTGAAAATATTCAAATCTCACTTCGTTATGAAGGCAGTAAGGTAAGAGAAATTGGTGGTAAAAAAATTACCGTTCGTAAAAAAGCGAGATTTATTCCTTTTACTAGTCATGCTGGAAACCTCCAAACTTCAATTGTTGAAGGAGATGATATCTATTTAGAACATACGATTGCTGAAGTTGTAAGAGGCAACAACGTCACAATTGGTCCTGGATGTGAAATTAGTGTTGTAGAATATCATACTAGTTTTAATCAAAAAGGTAATGCAGTCGTAAAAGAACATAAACAAATATAAGTAGTATGAGGGAGAGCAAGAGATATGGTTGAGAAGAATAATAAGCTCGGCTTTGTTGTGGCGGGCTTATTGCTAGGTATTTTAATGGCATCGATGGATAATACCATTGTCGTAACGGCGATGGGAACAATCGTTGGTGACTTAGGAGGCCTCGAAAACTTTGTATGGGTCGTTTCTGCCTATATGGTCGCAGAAATGGCAGGCATGCCTATTTTCGGTAAGCTATCAGATATGTATGGTAGAAAGAGATTCTTTATTTTCGGTTTAATTGTCTTTATGATTGGTTCGGCACTTTGTGGTACTGCTGAAAATATTACACAGTTAGGTATTTATCGTGCCATTCAAGGTATTGGCGGCGGGGCATTAGTGTCGATCGCGTTTACTATCGTTTTTGATATTTTTCCACCTGAAAAACGCGGGAAAATGGGTGGTTTATTCGGAGCTGTATTTGGATTATCTAGTATTTTCGGGCCATTACTTGGCGCATATATTACCGATTATATTAGCTGGCACTGGGTATTTTATATTAACTTACCACTTGGCATTTTAGCACTTATTTTTATTACATTCTTTTATAAAGAATCACGCGTTCATAGAAAGCAAAAGATTGATTGGTTTGGCGCAATTACTTTAGTTGGTGCAGTAGTTTCTTTAATGTTTGCGCTTGAACTAGGCGGACAAAAATATGATTGGGATTCTAGCTTTATTTTAAGTTTATTTGGTGGATTCGCTATTTTAATCATCGCATTCATTTTTATTGAACGAAAAGTAGAAGAACCAATTATTTCATTTGAGATGTTTAAGCAGCGCTTATTCGGAATGAGTACAATTATTGCATTATGTTACGGTGCTGCATTTATGTCAGCAACTGTTTACATTCCGTTATTCATTCAAGGTGTATACGGCGGGACTGCAACAAACTCAGGATTATTACTTTTACCTATGATGCTAGGATCAGTCGTAACAGCGCAGTTAGGTGGATTTTTAACGACTAAGCTGAGCTACCGAAACATTATGATTATTTCTGCTGTTATTATGTTAATCGGATTATTCTTATTAAGTACATTAACGCCAGAAACAAGTCGTGCATTATTAACGGTTTATATGATTATTATCGGATTTGGAGTAGGTTTCTCATTCTCTGTACTAAGTATGGCTTCAATTCATAACTTCGGTATGGAACAGCGTGGATCTGCGACTTCAACGAGTAACTTCATTCGTTCATTAGGAATGACACTAGGTATTACAATCTTCGGAATGATCCAAAGAACAGGTTTCCAAGATCAATTAGAAGAAGCATTTAAAGGGATGAGCGGGGGAATGAATACAAAATTAGGGGATTCAAGAGCCATTTTATCAGAATCGGCAAGATCTCAAATCCCTCCGCAAATATTAGATAAGATTATTGACGCTCTTTCTAGTTCAATTGTTCAAACATTCATGTGGGCATTGGTACCAGCTGGATTAGCATTCATATTCATTTTCTTTATGGGAAATGAGCGTATGGTAATTAAGAAAGAACAAATGAATAAAAAGAGTGAAACATCAAAAGCGTAATGAAAAATCTCCTTTCCAATTGGAAAGGAGATTTTTCGTATGTACGGTGTTAGATTAGCCTTCGATAATTTCGTATTCTTCGTCTGCAAGTAATAAAATTTGCGTTTTCTTGCCTTTGTTTTGAACTTCGATTACATCGTATGCGCCTAAGTCTCTTACTTTGCTTTGAGAAGCGTTAACCATAACTTCAATAGAATCAATTAAGATATCTTCTTCAATATATGATTCAGGCAATGCCATATCTTCAGTATCTAATACACACGCATATAGATTTTGTAAATTTTCAGTAGTTGGGTTTTGTTCCTCAACATCAATGATATTTTTTACTGCATCCATATTTTCTTCTTTTGCTTGGTACACTTTAATTTTAGCCATAATTTTAATCTCCTTTATAACGTAATCGTAGAGGCTACACCTCATTATAACGTTTTTTTTATGAAAGATGAAATTGTTATATGTATTTATAGTAAAAATTATGTGTCCTTACTCAAAATTGGTGTGATTTCCATATAAATGTACGAGTAGGTAACGATAATGTTACGTTAAAGTTATATTGTCCAAGCTTTTCTTATTTTCTTCCTATATATATGTAGTAGCAATTCTATATAGAGAAGGGATGGAGTGTAAGTGGGTTGTGAACCGAGAGTTTCTAGAGATTTTGTTCAAGTACCTGAACTGGTAGGTTTTCGATTACTTTTATCACATCCAGCTGGAGACCCTTTAAACTACGGATTATTATTTATTAATTTTCCTGATACGATTTTTATTTTTATATTGGCATCAAGCGGATACCTTGCCATTTCGAACTGTTTAAAAATAGAGGGCGGAACTGGTGATGCCGAAATAGAAGAGATGAAAAAATGATAGAGGATGACGATAATACGTACAAGTCAGTTGTTAAATTGACTAAAGTATATAAGAACGGTGAGACGGAATCTTTTATTTATAAAAATGAGTTATAATACATGTATTTAAATGAACCCTCAAACTATTGTTGAGGGTTGTTACATAATTAATTATGTTGATCCTTTAAGCCATTTGTTAACGAGTAAGAAATATATTTATTGTTGACTTATTTTATAGGTTGATCATTTCATAGTTAGTAGATGTTATAATCATTTTATGTTTACTGATATTTTATAAATATTCGAAGTTTCAATTTAATAGTCAATTGCTTTTATGATGAACAGGTGGGTGTGTATATGAATACGAATTATGGAGCGCTCATGAAAATGTTAAGAGTGGTTGATTCTAAAGAAGGCGGGAATGTAAATGATATATGAAGCGAATATACATACAAGAAAAAAACTAGTTTCTATGTTTGAGGATTTCAATAACGTTGTTTTACTTTCTTATTTACAAGGGCATATGGGTACTGCTTGGGTAAATGATCTTGAAAATCCAACAGTAGCACAAGTTATGGTAGGAATTTTTACATTTTACGCTGGAGACCCAAATACGAAAGAAACAGAAGAGTTATTACGTAATATTCCAGAAAGAATTTTAGTTATCGTAAATAGTGAAGAGTGGAAACAACGCTTAGAAACATTCCATGAAAGAAAAATAGATAAGTTTTTACGTTATAAATTCAAACGAAATCCAGAAGTTTTTAATCGTTCAAAATTACAATCTTTTATATCAGCACTTCCAAAAGAATATGAGTTAAGAAGAATAGATGAGCATATCGCAAATAGCCCCAAATTACATAAGATATCTGAAGATTTTACAAGTCAATTTCATTCGATAGAAGATTATATAAACCGTGGTATAGGTTATAGCATTTTATATAATGGAGAAGTTGTATGCGGTGCATCCTCCTATAGTATTTATAATGATGGGATTGAAATTGAAGTTGCGACTGATCACAATCATAGAAGAGAGGGCTTGGCAACTGTAGTTAGTGCAGCTATTATATTGGATTGCTTAGAAAATGGAAAGTATCCAAACTGGGACGCAGCGAATACTACATCTGCTAAACTAGCAGAAAAGTTAGGATATGAATTTGATAAGGCATATGATACTTATTTTGTAGATAATAGATGAGTGAAGGAGTTACATACTAAAAAATACATGCGCCCTAGTACGTAAGTCTAGGGCGCATGTATTAGTTGGTAAATATCTTCATAACAATTTTATCACATTTTATCTTTTGAATGTTTGGAATTAAAGATATTTATGTGACTTTTTGAAAAAATAAAAGAGCAGTTAGCAAAAGCTAACTGCTCTTCTCCAAGGGGGAATGGAGAAATACAATCATGTTACCTATAGTATTGACAGAACATTGAGTTTTAATCAGCCATTTATAAAAGGAGAGATAAAATATCTTTGATTAATCTTTAGCTCCCATTAGGAGTACTGATAGAAAAACGATTGAGAATATATTTTTTTATTACATTTACAATTTGAAGAGTAGAACGTGTTTATCGTAATTCTCCAAACACCAATTATATTTTTTTAGAATGATTGGATGGACTGCTTCTTTCGTAGTATCGACTTCAGTATATCCATATTTCTTATAAAAGTTTTCTAATTCCTCAAAAGGAAGACAATATACATTTTGTATTTGTGATTTTTTTGCAGTTTCTACTAAAAATGAAACAAGCTCACCAGCTAATTGTAGCCCTCTAAATTGAGGCAGAATAAAAATTCCGCCCATTTCTAAAGTATCTTCATCTATTTGGACTAATCGGCCAACGCCTGCATACTCGTTGTTATATGTAATAATTGCAACTTTATCTCTCTTTAAATCACTCCGTACAAATCCTATTGAGTCATATTGATTATTAACCCATTCTAAATCGTTAGATGTAGCCAATTGAATACTCATATACATCCTCCTTGGAAATACTAGCGCTCTCTTCATTATATAGAACATAAGATACTATATCAAAAGAACCTTGAGATAGCACATTTGTTTAAGTTATTAGTTAAAAGTGTGGGATTGCTGGCATTGAAATGATGGCTTCACCAAACATAGGATAATAATCTTGTGAATTTAGTGTTACATAGTCAAAATAAAAATTAGTTTATGTGTTCGGTAACGCAAGATTGTTTAAGTGTAGAGAAAATCATAGGGTTATTTTAATTAGTAGCTACTGTATTCATTGAAGCTATTAAGGAAACGTGGTAATCGCCAGCCCTAGTGATACAAATCATATTAGGATTTAGTAAAAAAAATTCTTCCTGAAAAAGAGGGGGATTAAAGATAAGAGCACTTCGAAAAGTGCCCTTCAGTAACGACTACTTATTCTAAAAAGAAAGGATGCAATATATCATATGAAGTTTAGTGTATTTAAGTATGGGTCTTTTATATAAATGTGAAATAAAAGAGGGTTGTCTTCTTATTAGAAGGCAGCTTTTTGTTATTACAAAAAAGAATTAGAAATAAAATATAAATTCAGTTACTTGTCCAAACAATTTTTTTGAAAATACATAAAATGCTAGTAGTTAGCCAATATTTTTATATTGTTAATTTTTTAGACTAAAAGGGGTGATTTTATGTGTGATTGTGAAGTTTGTAGAAGAAAGAAAAAACGTGATCCATTAAATCGGGGTTCTGAACCAAAAAAACAGGATTCCGAATCAGTAAATTCTTATTCATTTAGTAAAAATGCAAATTTTTTAGAAGAAGCTATACAAACAGATGAAATCGATCAAGTTTCTGAGGAATATATTGAAATAGTAGATTCAGCAGATGTACAAGTTACTACTACAGATACAAAAGCTGCACTATCTATCCAAGCCGCGTTACAAGCAGCTATTGTGGTTGTAGTAAGTATTTCTATAGCAGATAGTGAAAAGGCAGATAAAATAACACAAGAATTGTTTCAAAAATCATCTATTAAACAAATTAATAGACAAAAAACATTTATTAAAAATTCCAGAAACGTAACCGTAACAACTACTGATACAGATATTGCAGTGAATATTCAAATTCTTCTTCAAATTTTATTAGCGTTATTAGTTAAACTAAACATTTTATAAAGTGTCTATCCTATTTATATTTAGCTATAAGGGTTCACTCTAAGTAAATATTTTTTGTTGTAATATGTGGTACAAGCTTGGACTTTCTCATTATGACTGAATTAATATTCAAAATTGATGGGAAATTAAGTGTGGAAAACTACACAATAACAAAGGTGAACCTATTATTTAACAGTGAATAAAACTTATATATGTGAAGTAAAGGAAAGCTGTCTTCGTATTAGAAGACAGCTTTTTGATTTTATTAGTAAAAAGCCGTGAAAATAAAAGATTAAGTTACTTGTCCAAGCATTTTTTATTTAAATACATATAATGCTGGTAGTTAATCTAAATTTTTATAGAAAACTGATAGGAGTGAATATTGTAAATGGATGATTTAAATAAATTTTCTTCCTTTAAGTTTGATAAGGATCAAAAGAATATAATTATAGACCTTTTACTCTCAGATATTTTTAATAGGCATGGGATAAATGAAGAAAAACTAAAAAATTTATCACCAGAAAAAAAGCAGCAAATTAAAAGTATTGTTTCTGAAATACAATCACAAGTTAATAATTATTTAGATTGAAAGGGGGTGAATGTATGAAAAAAACATGTCATTCAGAGGAAAATAAAAGGTGGAGTGCATTAGACTCCTCAAATCCTCATCCATCTTTTAAAAATGCTACTGTTTCAGAAGCTGCAGCACAAGAAAGTAAAACTTACCAAATTTCTGAAGAATCTATTACAATTGTAGATTCAGCAGATGTAGAAGTTACGACTACAGATACAAAAGCTGCGTTATCTATTCAAGCTGCATTACAAGCAGCTATCGTGGTTATAATAAGTATTTCTATAGCAGATAGTGAAAAAGCTGACCGTGTAGCACAAGAATTGTTTCAAAAATCATCTATTAAACAAATTAATAAACAAGAAACTGTTATTAGAAATTCTAGAAATGTTACAGTTACGACTACAGATACAGACATAGCAGTAAATGTTCAAATTCTTCTCCAAATTTTATTAGCTTTACTAGTAAAATTAAATATTTTATAAAATGTTTAACCTTCTTTAGATATAGTGCATCTTACAGGTAAATATTCACTGTTTTAATTATAGTACAGGCTATAAATATTTATCATAACTGGATTAATATTCAACATCACCAAAGTATGAATGTAAACAAACAATGTGATGGAAAATAAAGTTTGGTTATTTTATGAAAATTGAAAAGCCATTTCCTTTATGAAGTGCACCCCAATTGTTAGACACAGTCTAACAATTGGAGGTGCATTTTTTATGGCTAAATTTTCTTCAAAAGAAAAAATCCAAGCGGTGAAACGATATTTAGATGGTACAGAAAGTGGAAAAACAATTGCTAAATCTATAGGAGTTAACCCTAGCGTACTTCGTGAGTGGATTAGACGATATGAGTCTTCAGGTGAAAAGGCCTTTGAAAAGTGCTATACATTCTACCCAGCCCAGTATAAACTAGATGTACTTTATTATATGAATGAACACGGGACATCTATCAGAGAAACAGCGGCACTTTTCAATATACCGTCTTATGAAACACTTCGGAAATGGAAAATAGCTTATGAAACAGGAGGATTGGATGCCCTACAATCAAAGAAAAAGGGGCGTCCAACCATGAAAGTTAAAAAAATAAAGCCAGTAGATGAAGGATCAATCGAAGCCTTACAAGCGGAAAATGAGCGTTTACGTATGGAAAATGCATATTTAAAAAAGTTGAATGCCTTAGTTCAAAACAAAGAAAAATCACCAAACAAGACAAAGCGCAAGTAATCTACGAGTTAAGGCATGAATTTCCTATCAAGGAGTTACTTCAACTCGCAAACATTCCACGTAGTACGTACTATTACTGGATGAAACGTTTTAATCGTCCTGATCCAAATGCGGAGGTAAAAGAACTGATTCAAGCTATTTATAATGAACACGATGGGTGTTATGGTTATCGTCGTATTCGTGATGAACTTATGAATCGTGGACACAAAGTAAATCATAAAAAAGTGTATCGCCTTATGAAAGAATTAGGGTTAAAATGTCTGGTTCGTATGAAAAAATACCGCTCTTACAAAGGGACAGTTGGGAAAATTGCGCCAAATATTTTAAATCGCAACTTCCAAGCTGAAAAACCAAATGAAAAGTGGGTTACAGATATTACGGAGTTTAAGTTATTTGGGGAGAAGTTATACCTATCACCAATGTTGGATTTATTTAATGGTGAAATTATCACGTATACAATTGGTTCAAGACCGACCTATTCCCTTGTTTCAACGATGTTGGACCAAGCCCTTTATTGTGTAACCAATCCGGATAAACTCCTCATTCACTCTGATCAAGGTTGGCACTATCAAATGAAACAATACCGTCATTCTCTTAAGAATTGTGGCATAACTCAAAGTATGTCTCGCAAAGGAAACTGTTATGACAATGCCGTTATTGAAAATTTCTTCGGTATCATGAAATCGGAATTTCTGTATCGAAAAGAATTTGAAAGTATAACACATTTCAAACAAGAATTAGCAAAGTATATAGAATACTATAATCATAAAAGAATTAAGGCAAAATTAAAGGGTATGAGCCCAGTACAATACCGGGCTCATGCCCTAGAGGCTGCCTAATGAAACGACCTGTCTAACTTTCGGGGGTCACTTCATTATTGGATTTGGCTTTTCAATTTTAAACAGTATGAATTTGAAAAGATAATATTAAGCTAAAGAAGTAAAATATACTGATACAAAATACTTATAAAATTACTCGTGTTATAGAAAAATAATAAGAAAAAGGTGTTTAAAATAGAATCATTTTCATTAATAGTTCAAGTTTTGAAGAATAGTGCATACAATATAAAGTGTTTTCCTTTCTTCATTTAAGTTTTACGTATATAATTTAAAAGTACTATTTTTATTTTATTATTTTATATTTATAACAGAATAGAGGTTTAAAAATGAGTGTTAAAATCATTACGGATAGTGCGGCGGATTTACCAGTAGAATTGCTGCAAGCATATGATATTGATTTAATTCCACTCCGTGTATATGATGAAGCAGAAACAGAGTATTTAGATGGAGTAACATTAGAGTCAGTTACATTATTACAAAAAATGAGAGAAGGCGCTGTTTATAGAACATCATTGCCTTCACTTGAAACTTTCCAAGAAAAATTTGTTTCTTATGCAAAAGAAGGTAATCCTTGTATATATTTAGCTTTTTCATCTGAACTGTCTGGTACATATCAATCATCAGTTGTCATTAAAGAGGAAGTAAAAGAAACATATGCAGATTTAGATTTAGAAATTATTGATACAAAATGTGCTTCGCTTGGTCAAGGTCTTGTCGTTTTAGAAGCTGCTAAAATGGCAAAAGACGGCGCACCAAAAGAAGATATTTTAAACCGTGTCGCTTTTCTAATGAACCATATGGAGCACATCTTCACTGTAGCTGACTTACAGTACCTTGTTAGAGGTGGACGTTTAAGTAAAGTAGCTGGTTTTATCGGTGGTTTACTAAACATTAAGCCTATCTTAAACGTGGAAGAAGGAAAACTTGTACCACTTGAAAAGGTAAGAGGGAAAAAGAAAGTATTAAGCCGAATTGTTGATATTATGGAAGAGCGTGGTAAAGACCTTAAAGGTCAAACAATCGGTATCACTCATGGTGATGACTTAGAAACAGCGGAAGCATTAAAATCATTAATTACGGAAAGATTCGGTTGTGAAGTATTTATCGTAAATACAATTGGTGCAGCAATCGGAGCACATACAGGACCTGGCGTTATAACGTTATTTTTCTTAAATGAAGTAGAGTAAAGGATTGATCATTTGATCAATCCTTTTTTCTTTAATCTGTGATTACCGGTCGATATGGTATTGGTGAAGATAAAATCTTTGAAGTTTTCCTATATGAATTGCTCTCTTGTAGAGGGAGTATTTTTTATATGTGGAATGATACTTAATGGTAGAAGAAAAGAGTATAAATAAGAATGTATTTGTAGGAATTTAAATATTTGAAGATATCAAAATTTTGCCATTTCATATATAATTGTGTGGGGAGAAATATCTGTAACTATTTGTAAAAATAGGAGGCGACTATAAAAATGCAAGAAATTGCTAGATGGGATTTAAATCGCTTGTATTTGAATGAGGATATTCTATTTCCAATTTTGGAGTTGAAAGAGAAATATTTTGTAACAAAAGATGTAGAGGTTCTTTCAAAGCTAATACAAGCTATTGAGAAAACAGAATACTATTTGTACTGTAGATCAGTTGAAGAAAGTGTACCATCTGACCTTACTAAATTGACCGTGAAAGTGAAGGAACTAAAAAATGAATTACAGCAAGTAATAAAACATAATGAAGTGGAAACTTCAGATAATACTAAGTTAATAAAAGATGAGCTTAATGCTTGGGAAAATATGTACATACAATTACGGGATAGGATAGAAATAGAGCACAATAATAAACAATTATCCTTTGGACAAGCAAATACTATTGCAATGAATAGTGATAATGAAAAGGAAAGATTAGAAGTATTCGAGTTACTTACAAGTACTTTACATAAGGAAAAAGAAATCTTTGCTACTGTATTAAATCAAATAGGGAGATTGCGTAATGCAAAGAGTAATGAAATAGAAGATAGAGAGATTTTAACACAATCTTTTCATGCGAATGGCATTTCAGAAACTGTATTATTCCAAATGTGGAATGCGACAGAAGAAAACCTTGATAAATTAGTAAGTGCTTTAAACGTGTATAAGAAAGGAAAAGCTTCAATTACATGGCATGAACTTATGACGGTAAAGGAAAGTAATGAGATCATGATTCCTTTTTCAGTAGCAATACAAAACGTTTATGATGCATGTAAGAATATTGATGAAGAATTAGCAGAATTTGCACGTAATGCGATAGAAAGTGGTTGGGTAGATGCTGAACCGAGAGAGAATAAACCACCAGGTGGGTTTTGTGCTCCATTTTTCAGTGAGAAAGAATCGCGAATTTCCATTCGTTATGATGGGAGTATAGATAGTGTAAGAGTGCTCGCTCATGAATTAGGACATGCTTGGCATTTTTATAATATGAGTTTTGAACAATCTACATCTTTTTTAGATGATTATTTGCCAATGAGTACGGCTGAATCAGCATCTATTTTCTTTGAAACGGTACTCTTAAATTATCTAATTGAAACAACGGATAGTAAAGATATGAAAAAGTCATTACTTAGCTGGAAAATAAGAAATAGTTTTAATTATGTAATGGCAATACGAGCATCGTATCAGTTTGAAAAAACATTTTATGAAAAATGTAAAGAGGGTCCTTTAAGTGCTGATGAAATTGAGAAATTATCTATAATTGCACAAAAAGAAGCTTATGGAAAAGCTTTAAGTGAATACCAGCCGTTTGTATGGATGAAATATATTCAATTTTATATAGCAGATGTTCCTTTTTACAATTATCCATACACATTTGGATATTTAGTAAGTTTTAGCTTATTAGAAATAGCTCAAGAAGGTAAAAGTACTTTTCATTCGAAATATAAAGAGTTCTTACGAGAAACAGGAAAGGCTCCAGTAGAGGAGCTTATGAAAAAACATTTTGAAATAGATATAAGAAATTATGAATTTTGGAATAAAGCTTTTATTCAAATTTCTAAAGACATTGATGAATATTTGCAGCTTATGTAAGGGGAGAGTACAGTGGATCAGCAGTTTATAAAAGGTATACCTTTTTCAACTTTAGAATATGCAAAAGCTATAAGTTTATTAAAAGGTTGGCTACATGAACAACAAGAGAAACCAAGGTTTGTAGTAACTGCAAATCCTGAAATTGTTATGTCTGCAAAGGAAAATACGGAAAAATCAAAGGAGTTTAAAAAGATGTTACTATCTGCGGATTTAATAACAGCGGATGGGATTGGTGTCATAATTGGCTCGAAAATATTAAAAGGAACTTTGAAAGAACGTGTTACTGGGGCGGATTTAACTCACGATTTAATAAAATATTGTAACGACAATGAATATCGTGTCTTTCTTTTTGGAGCTGCGCCAGAAAGTAATAAAAAGGCATTAGAAAAATTAAATGAGCAGTTCCCAGGAGCACAATTTAAAGGACAGCATGGATTTGTAAATGGTGAAGAAATAGAAGAAATAAAAATGAAAATTAAGCAGTTCAAGCCGCATTTACTACTCGTAGGACTAGGTTCACCAAAACAAGAAGAGTTCATCTATGAAAACATACAAACATTAAACGTTCCGCTATCTATTGGTATCGGAGGCATGATTGATATAATATCTGGTACTGTAAAAAGAGCACCAAAAATAATGAGGGATACTGGAACTGAATGGCTGTATAGGTTACTCTCACAGCCGAAAAGATTAAAGAGACAACTTGTACTTCCGAAATTTTTATTATCGGTTATGTCTGAGCGGATTAAAGGGATTAATTAATAAAGGGGACTACATACATAAACAGAATCGGCATTATCGGAGCAATGCAAATTGAAATAGATTTACTTTTAAAAAAGCTAGTAATACAAGAAGAACAGACAATTGCGGGAATGCCATTTTATATTGGAGAATTCATGGGAACAGAAGTAATTATTACACGTTCTGGTGTAGGGAAAGTAAATGCTGCTGCATGTGTGCAAACATTAATTCATAAATTTAATGTAGACTCTATCATCAATACGGGCGTTGCTGGTGGATTACATCCAGGTGTAAAAGTTGGCGATTTAGTTATTTCAACTAACGTTACCCATCATGATTTTACATATATAAAAGAAAATAATTGTTCCATTTACATTGCTAGTAATGGTTTGAAAGAATATTTACGAGCAATCGTAACTTATTATGCTTTAGACAAGTGGGTGACAGAAACGTTTAGTATTGAACAAATACAATCGCTAAATAAAGGTGACTTAGTTAAAAGTATTATGAACCAATATGATATAAAAGAGGCAGCGGTAGTTGGTGACCGGCTATGTGATATAAATGCAGCGAAAGACAACGGTTTACTTGCAATTGGGTGCAATTTTGATTTTGCGCAAGAAGATGAACTTGCTCAGGCTGATGTAGTAATAGATGATTTAATGGAGTTGAAGGGGATATTACCTGCTGTACAGAGGTAAATAAAGTGTGTGCGTTTTTTGCCAAGTCCTATATGTCTTAGTTTATGGAGGGAATATGATTAAAAATAATTTTAAAATTAGTAATATTCCTGCGGTTTTATGGGGAGATAAGAGTGATAAAATTTTTATTGCAGTACATGGAAATATGTCAAATAAGGAAGATACAATTATTCAAATATTAGCTGAAGAAGCCAAACAAAAAGGTTATCAAGTATTAAGCTTTGATTTACCTGAGCATGGAGAAAGAAAAGATGATAATACGCCTTGCAAAGTACAGATTTGTGTTAGTGAATTATCTATAATTATGAATTATGCAAAAGAACATTGGAAAGAAATAAACGTGTTTGCATGTAGTATGGGAGCGTATTTTAGCCTTTTAGCTTATCAAAATGATGTGGTAGAAAAGGCATTATTTTTATCACCAGTAGTTAATATGGAACGAATTATCGAAAATATGATGAAATGGTTTAATGTAACACCAGAGCTTTTGCAAAAAGAAATGACTATAGAGACACCTATTGGTCAAAAGTTATATTGGGATTATTTATGCTATGTAAAAGAACATCCGATTAATACATGGAATATAGATACATATATTTTGTACGGAGCCAAGGATGAACTGTGTGAACTTGAAACTATTAACTATTTTACAGAAAAACATCGTTGTGAATTAGAAGTTATGGAGACGGGTGAACATTACTTTCATACCGAAGAACAGTTAAAGATATTTGAACAGTGGTTACACAAGCATATCGATTAACAAATTACAATTTATTTTGAACCTGTTAGAGAAGAATGAGAAATATATAAACTTATAGTATATTTGAGAGAATTTATAAATGGTGAATGTATACACTTAAACAAACACATGCTTTAATTCGATAAGAATTAAACAACTTTAAAGAGCCTTATCACACACTAGATTGTAGCAAGGCTCTTATATTTTCATAATAAAATTAATCAACTGTATTATCGATTTACATATGAAGTGAAGAATACGCACGCTATAAATTACATAAAGTAACAACCATAAAAATGCTCAGAATAAAAGATTCTCGAGCATTTTTATGTATTTTCATACTTAGGGGGAATGGACTTGAAAGATATACATATTCAACAAATAGAAAATTTAATGGAATATGAATTCAGTCATCTCGTTCAAGACAGTGAAGAAGAAGGTTTTAATTTCCTTATAAGGCTAATAAATGAATATAAAAACAAAATAAATGTATTCAATAAAACTGGAGAATGTTTATATGGTGTGTTCCAAGGTGATATGTTAATTGGAGTTGGAGGTTTAAATGAGGATCCGTACACAAAAGACAATAAGATTGGGCGGTTAAGGAGATTTTATATTTCAAGGGATTATCGGCGTATAGGGTTAGGGAACTTATTATTAAACCAACTATTATGTCATGCGGAAAAATATTTTGAAGTGATTGTTTTACATACTGACACGAAGCAAGGGGATGTGTTTTATACTGCGAATGGATTTGTAAAAGGGGGATTATATAAGGGATCGAGTCACTACAAACTATTATAGAGATTGCTATCCAAATAATAGCTACGAACAGGTTTTTTGTTGGTAAATCGATATATCTTAAAAATCGCTGATATATGAAGTTGCGATCCTTATATTAAAAGACAACTTTTATAATTTCATTTACTAAATTGTTATTATAAAAAAGAGCACCTTAGCTTTTAAAATTTAGCTTATAAGGTGACTCCTTTTCAGTCAATTACGTTTTAACGTTCATTTGTTTCAATAATAATCCTGGTTTACCTTTTACATAATAAAAATGCGGGTTATTTTCATCATCATAAAGCATAATATAAGGCTTTTCATTTAGTGGGAGCAGTATAAGTACTTCGTCTATTGTAGTGTGTAACCATTGATTAGTAATAGAAACCGGCTTAGATAATGGGATTTTTATCATATAGCCATCTTTTGGAACGACATTTAAGTTTTTAAATGGACCAGTAATTGCTTTAGCGTATTGAACTGCTTCTTTTTGGACTATTGGATCTAAAGATTGTTTTTGAATGACCATTTCTTTTTGACAATCAAATACTTCAATTTGTTGATTTGTATTTGCGAACGCATTTGTTGATAATAGAAATAGAAGAAGAGAAATGACCCCGATTTTTTTTATCATAGTACAACACCTCACCATTACTATCCCCTCAAAAGCTTTAAATATTTTTCTGTCACATTCATGTAACAAAGATGTTGTATGATACAATTGGTTTTTGTTTAAAAGCAATGGAGGAAAAAATATGAAAGTTTTAATTGCAGATGACGAACAAGATATGTTAAGGATTTTAAAAGCTTATTTTGAAAAAGAAGGCTTTGAAGTATTATTAGCGAAAGACGGAGAGGAAGCACTTCAAATATTTTATGATGAAAAAATTGATTTAGCTATTTTGGATTGGATGATGCCGAAACATAGTGGTATTACTGTCTGTCAGGAAATAAAAAAGAATTCAAGCGTAAAAGTATTAATGCTTACGGCGAAAAGTGAAAGTGAAGATGAATTAGCAGCGCTTCAAAGTGGGGCAGATGAGTACGTAAAAAAACCATTTCATCCAGGAGTACTAATTACACGAGCGAAAAAACTTATTCAGCATGATGATATTATTCAAGTACAAGATGTAAAGATAAATTTCGCCAAAAATAAAGTATATAAAAATGATATAGAGTTAGAAATTACAAAAACAGAGCTCGAATTAATAAAATGCTTTTTAAATCATAAAGGAACTATTTTAACTCGTAAAAAATTGTTAGACATTGTATGGGGATTTGACTATTTTGGAGAAGAGAGAACGGTTGATACACATGTAAGAAGGCTGCGTAAAAAAATTGGAGAAAATATTATTAAGACGCATCGTGGGCTGGGTTATAGTTTGGAGGAACAAAGTGAATAAACTTGGGAAAAAGCTATTTCTCAGCATTTCTTTAACCGTTATTCTTATATTTACAATTTCTTTATTATTAATTAACTTTCTCTTGCCGAAATATAATATTTATAAAACACGTGAAAACTTAAATGAATTTACAACTCAAATACAAAATGCGCCAGTCAATGATTTAGAAGATATTATTCATACAATTGAAAGTGAAAATAATGTTACAATTGCGTATACGCCAATTAATCAGTCAGAAGATGCTATGAACGACGCGTTACGCATGCAACTTACGAAAAAGAAAGTAACGTTAAATAAGCTTTGGATTACGAAAGACGAAGTTATGAAAGTGAAGACGGAAGGGCAATCGAATAAACTGTACGATCAAGGAAAGGTAAAAGCGAGTTTTTTTGCTAAATATATTGCGAAAGATGATACGATAATTTTAATTGGGACTTCCATTGCGAATTCAAATGAAATTATAAATACGTTAAATACATTTTACTTATATATCCTATGTTTCTCGCTCCTTCTTATTATTTTACTTGTGTGGATACTTTCAAAAATAATAACGACACCACTGAAAGAGTTAAGTGATGTGGCTCAGGATATTTCACATTTGCAGTTTAAAAGAACGAAAGTGAAAACGAATGATGAAATAGGAGAGTTGGCCAATAGTATTAATATCATGAGTGAAAAACTACATGAAGCACATCAAGACTTAACTGATCGTAATGAACATTTAAAACGATTTATGGGTGATGTAACGCATGAATTAAAGACACCGATCGCATTAGTAAAAGCATACTCTATGGGGATTAAAGATGGATTAGATGATGGGACTTATGTAGATACAATTATTAAACAAACAGATCAAATATCAAACTTAATTGAAGAACTATTACGATTTTCTAAACTAGAAAGAGATATTTTACAAAAAGAAGAATTCCCCATTGAACCACTGGTCCAGAGTATATTAGATAAGCATCAGATTGAACTGGATTCGAAAGAAATTAACTTGCAAGTAAATTGTAATACGGGCGATACAATCGTTTATGCAGATTTAAATAAAATGAGAATGGTGTTTCAAAATTTAATTTCTAATGCGATAAAATATACAGCAAATCAAAACATAATAATTACATTAGAAGATAGAAATAAAAGTATATATTTCCAAATAAAAAATGGCATTCCTACGGATAAAATTAAGGATATCGAGAAAATTTGGGAGCCTTTTTACGTACTAGAATCTTCTCGTAGTAAAGAAAAATCAGGTACAGGATTAGGTCTAGCGATAGTGAAAAGTATTTTAGAAAGGCATGGTTTTGAATATGGAGTTTCCTCTATAGATGGAGAAATTCAATTTTATATAAATGTGAAAAAGGACTAATGAAAATATTAGTCCTTTTTGCAGCTTTAGAGATTAGCGATACAGGATGAATCACCATAATTTTCAAAATTGATGTATTAAATGGAGAATTAGCAAATGTTCTACTTTCATTAAATTCACGTGAAGTTCACAGGAAAACGTTATATTTACATAGTTATATTTGAATTTAATGAAGTGAGGTATTCAGATTTGAAAAGAAAGAAATTAGTAATTGGTAGCATTTTAATGGGGATGACGTTATCTTTATCTGCATGTGGTTCATCAGATAATATTGTAACGACAAAATCAGGAAGCATTTCAGAAAGTGATTTTAACAAAAAATTAAAAGAAAACTACGGTAAACAGAATTTATCTGAAATGGTAGTAGAAAAAGTATTAAATGATAAATATAAAGTTACGGATGAAGAGGTAACGAAACAACTAAAAGAATTAAAAGACAAGATGGGCGATAATTTTAATACATATATGGAATCTAATGGTGTGAAAAATGAAGATCAGTTGAAAGAGAAATTAAAGCTTACTTTTGCTTTTGAAAAAGCTATTAAAGCAACCGTAACGGAAAAAGATATTAAAGATCATTATAAGCCAAAGCTTCAAGTTAGCCATATTTTAGTAAAAGATGAAAAGACAGCAAAAGAAATTAAAGAAAAATTAAATAGTGGCGAAGATTTCGCGGCAGTGGCTAAACAATATTCAGAGGATCCAGGTTCTAAAGAAAAAGGTGGGGAACTATCTGAATTTGGACCTGGTATGATGGTGAAAGAATTTGAGGATGCTGCGTATAAGTTAGAAGTTGGTCAATTGAGTGAACCTGTTAAATCTTCTTTCGGATATCATATTATTAAGCTAACGGATAAAAAAGAGCTTAAACCGTATGAGGAAGAGAAAGAGAATATTCGTAAAGAATTAGAACAGCAACGTATACAAGATCCTCAATTCCATCAACAAGTTACTAGAGAACTGCTTAAAAATGCAGATATAAAGGTATCTGATAAAGACTTGAAAGATACCTTTAAAGAGTTAGAAAAATAATAAATGGAATGTAAGGCAAGCGATAGAAATATCGGTTGTCTTTTTCTCTATTTATCCCGCTATTTGCCGGGCAGTAAGACCCCACCTCAAAATTCAGCGAAAGCAAAGAAGTGGCCCTGCTGATCGTAAACGCCCAATTGGTGAGGGCTGATTAAAGTTTCACTTTATAAAGAAGGAGGAAGTGGGAAAATACTTTCATACCTGCATCAAATTTTACTTAATAAGAAATCTTTGAGTTTCTCAACTTTTATATAAAATAAAACTGAATTTTCAGTTATTTTGTTATATAGTAAAAGAGAACGAATAAGGGGAGGGAACATTTTGAGTAAAAAGAAAATGGCAATTACACTGTCAGCAATGCTATCTGCAACAATTATACCTAGCTTTACTATGGATGTGCATGCAGAGAAGAAGGAAGAGACTAAAAGTACAAAAATTGAATTAGAAAATGGGATGACAAAACCGATTTATTCTCTCGATGAAGCTATTATCGAAAATTTATATGTAGAGACAGAAGTTGATAGTGATCGAGACGGTAAGAAAGACAGAGTATCGATAAAAGTTATGCGTCCAAAGACAGATCCGAATGTGAAAGTTCCTGTTATTTATGAAATGAGTCCATATCGATCTGGATTAAAAGATGTTCCTGTATATAATGTAGATGAAGAATTGTATGCGTATGAAGGAAAACCGTATGGAGCGGTTAATCTTGGTTCGTATGGGAACTATTACGTGCCAAGAGGTTATGCAGTTATTCTAGGCGAAAGTATCGGTACTGGAAAATCAGATGGATGCCCTACAACTGGAGATGAACAAGAGATACTCGGGACAAAATCTGTTATTGATTGGGTAAACGGTCGCGCGAAAGCATTTACAGAACAGGGTGAGGAAGTTCAGGCAAATTGGTCTACAGGAAATGTAGGTATGACTGGAGTTTCCTATAATGGTACTTTACCAAATGCTGTTGCGACTACTGGAGTCGAAGGTTTAAAAACAATTATTCCAATCGCAGCAATTAGTAGTTGGTATGATTATTATCGTGCAAATGGTGCAGTCATTGCTCCAGGCGGATATCAAGGGGAAGATACAGATAATATGGCAGAAGCAGTACTGACAAGGGAAAACCCTGAAGTTTGCGGACAAGTTATAAAAGAGTTAACGGCTGGACAAGACCGAAAAACAGGTAATTATAATGATTTTTGGGATAAACGTAACTATGTAAAAGATGCTAAAAATGTAAAAGCGAGTGTATTTGTTGTTCATGGTTTAAACGATTGGAATGTTAAAACAAAACAGTTCGCGCAATGGTGGGAAGCACTTGGAGAAAATAATGTTCCGCGTAAAATGTGGCTACACCAAGGTGGTCATGGTGGGACATCAAGTAATAACTGGCAGCAAACACAAAATAAATGGTTAGATTATTGGTTGTACGGAATTGAAAATGGAATTATGGATGAACCAATGGTTGATGTGCAACGAGAAAATAAAACGTGGCAAAAGATAAAAAATTGGCCAGATCCAGCGGCTGTACCTTCAAAAATCCGTATGTATTTAAGTAATAAATCAGTCAATTTACCATTAAGTATGGGAGCGGCTAATAAAGTTTTCTCATTCTTAGATGATGCACAAATGAAATCAAACCAATTAGTAGCAAACCCAGAATTAGAAGTAGCAAATCGATTAGTATATACAATGCCTGTACTGCAAAAAGATACGCGTATAAGTGGTACACCAAAGATTTCAATTACAGGAAATATTGATCGATCTGTATCAAATTTAACAGCATTACTTGTTGACTATGGAGGAGCGAAGCCGGAAATCGTAACGAGAGGCTGGATGGATCCACAAAACTTAAAGAGTATAGAAAATTCAACAGCGATTCAACCGGGCAAAGATTATACATTTACATGGGACATGCAGCCAGATGATTATGTATTTAAAGCGGGGCATCAAATCGGAGTTGTTTTAATTGCAAGTGATTATGATTATACAATTAGGCCGAAAGCTGGCACGAAACTTACAGTGAAATTAAGTGAAGTGACATTGCCGATTGTGAAATAAATATTTTTTCTAAAGAGCTTACTAAAGTAAGCTCTTTAATTTGTAGTCTGAATTTTTAATTTTTATATTTCAAATTGGAAGGTTATGTAATACAATATCATTATATTCTATGGAAAGTGAGTGATATATTATGACAGTCAGCTCTTTCGAAATATCATTAAAATCAGAGGTGCAGGAAGATTAGTTGAATTGAAATCTTCCGTACGTAAAAACGGAGGAGAAAATAAATGTTTAGCTTTTATAGTACACTTTGTACAGAACTGTATGATTACACAAAACCAGTCGGTTATTCTTTAAATGGTGATATTGAGTATTACAAAAAACGGTTAAAAGATTGTAGAGGAAGAATCCTCGAAGCCGCAGTAGGTTCAGGACGTGTCATCATTCCGCTTCTAGAGGCTGGTTTTAAAGTGGATGGGATAGATTATTCACCTGAAATGCTAGATTCTTGCCGTAAGCGCTGTAAAGAGAGAGGCTTACATCCTAATTTATATGAAGGAAGCTTGCAACAATTTTCACTTCCGCATAAATATGACGCAATTATCATTCCTACTGGATCTTTTTGTTTAATTGAAAATCGTGTGGATTCTATAAATGCATTGAAATGTTTTTATGAACATCTTAATCCAGATGGACGATTAATCGTAGATATTATGCTTCCGTATGACTGGAAGACTGGGGAAATTCATACATCGACTTTCTCTTTGCCGAGTGGAGACGGAATCACATTAGAAAATAAATCAATTGAAATAGATTGGCTGAACCAAGTTACTGTATCATATTTGAAATATGAAAAGTGGAGTAAAGGACAGTTAGTACAAACAGAACTACAACGCTTTGCGCTGCGCTGGTATGGAATAGAAGAGTTTAAACTTCTTTTAGAAAGTATAGGTTTCTCTAATATTACGTGCTCTGCTGAATATGATTATGAAAAAGAACCGTCAAATGCAAATCAAATGATTACTTTTGAAGCTGTGCGAAAAGAATAGAACTAAAACTATGAATAAAAAATAAGGCAATCGATTTAAAATCGGCTGCCTTATTTTTTATTTTATGTAATGGTTTATAGAGAAAGATTGGAGGGAAATAAATGAAACTTATATTAATATTTGGCCCACAAGCAGTTGGAAAAATGACAGTGGGGCAAGAATTAGCAACATTAACCGGTTTAAAACTTTTTCATAACCACATGACAATTGATTTAGTAAGTCCAATTTTTGATTACAGTACGAAAGAAGCAAAAAGACTAGTAAGTTTATTTCGTAATGAAATATTTGAAGAAGTATCTAAAAGTGATTTATCTGGAATGATTTTTACGTATATATGGGCATTTGACCTCCAAGCGGATTGGGATTATATACATCATGTAGAAAGTATTTTTGAATCAAAAGGTGGGACAGTGCATTTTGTAGAGCTGGAAGCGGAATTAGATGAAAGATTAGAACGAAATAAAAGCCCGAATAGATTAGAACATAAACCGAAAAAAAGAGATATTGAGTGGTCTGAAAATAATTTGAAAGAAACGATGAAAAAGCATAGATTAAACTCTCTTCATGGTGAAATTGAAAAAGAAGAGTATATAAAAATTAATAACACGTATTTGAGTGCAAAAGAAGTAGCGGAAATGATTAAAGAGAAGTTTCAATTGTGAAATTTTTGAAGTCTATTTCGTTTTCGTTGTCCAAGCATTCTCCTACTAATTACATATACTATTTATGTTAAAGTCGGCTACTATTTTATATAGGGCTGTTATTTTCCTATAAATGCTATTTTAGTGAAGTGGGAGGAATCAATTTGGAAAACGTAGAACAAGATAGAATTGAAAATCAAGTGTATTCAAATCGTGTAGTAAGATCAGAATTTGATTCGAATTGGGAAACTTGTATATCAAAGAGTGGTTATGTAATTTATGTAGCAACAAGTAATAATGCTGAAGTAATAGTGCTTCTTGCAGATGGTTCAAGTAAATTATTAATTTTCGAAAAAGGCGGTAAAGTAGTAGTTGGTGGCGGTGGAACAAGTCATTACAGTAAGCCGCATATTGCAAGAAATATTTAAGATAGAACATGTTAATTAAGAAGAAGCTGGAAAACGGTTGTCATTCATGTTTAGGGCATGATAGACGAACCGTTTTTTATTTGTTTATAAATTTAGAAGAACTTCATTGATTACAAATACATCAGGATGAGCAGCGAAATTAGAAGAAAACTTGGTGGGTAATGGTACAAAATATTATGTAGGTTTGCAAGAATCTTATAAGCGATATAAAAAAGCATTTCCTATTTGGGGAAACACTACTTCTATGTTATAGTATAATAGTGTTTTTAGATGGTGCTATTTTAATATATTTATAATTTTGTTATGTATTATTTTTATATTAAATAAGCGTCTAAAGTATTTTTTGATATAAGGAGTAATAATTAGAGAAATGAAAAATATAGACTTTATACTAGAAAGTGATGAGGCATTAAAACCGTCTGAACGATTAGTACTATTATTATTAGAGAAGCATAGAATGCTATATACGAACGATCTATTGGCATTATCAAATTTATCATATAAAACATTAACAGATTCATTAACGGCGCTAGTTTTAAAATCGTATGTGTTAAAGGAAACGGGTAAGGGAAGAAGACAGAACTGCTATAGATTAGTATGATAAGGCAGCTGTTTTAGAGACTTTTACATATGTTTTTTCAATCGTAAGGTGGAAGTGTGTTTTTTGTTTTCAAACGAAAAAATTACTATAAGAGGGGTTAAGATAGTAGCGTTTCATTTTTGTAAATGTAATTATTTCATCATTGAAAATACAAAAATGAAATAAACAGTATAAAAAAGAAATAAAAAAACAATCCATTTTAAAAAGGGATTGTTTTTTTATTGGAATAATATTATTTGATATGTTGAAAGCATGAATAGCAGAATAGACATTACCTGTTTTATTTTATGCAAATGAACAAATATGATGAAAACTATGTGTATAGTTTTTTGCTTGCTTTTTCAGTAACTCTAATGAAATTATGGTCTTCATTGTTTAAAGGCAGTATTTTTAACATTATTGCTATTCAGCATTAAGCACAAAAAAGTAATATATATAATATTATTATGTAAACTTAAGATTTTAAAAGGAAAATATAATAATTAATAGAACATGTAGAAGGAGATGCTTAAATATTTTGAAGGATGGGAGATTATTATGGAGCATTTACAATCAATAGCACAAGCTGTTATAAGTGGTAATAAGGAAAAAGTAGTGAAGTTTATAAAGGCGAGTCCAAGCATTGTTAACGAATGTAGTGAAGATGGCTGGACACCACTTCATTTAGCAGCTTATTTTGGACAGAAAGAAATAGCGAGTTTTCTTTTAGAAAGCGGTGCAGATATACATAGTAGAGCGAAAAATGAAAATGAAAATACACCTTTGCAAGCGGCAATTGCGAACAAGCAAAGTGAACTTGTCGCTTTCTTAATTGAAAAAGGATCAGATGTAAATATTATGCAAAGTGGTGGCTGGACAGGACTCCACGAAGCAGCATTATTAGGAAATGAAGAAATAATTATGTTGCTCCTTAAAAATGGAGCTAATAAGATGATTAAGAAAAATGATGGGAAAACAGCGTATGATATTGCATTAGAAAAAGGATATAATCACCTTTTACATCATTTGAAACAGGAAGTGAACTTATGATGAATAAATGGAGTGTTGGTATATTTTTATTTAATGAAGTAGAAGTGTTAGACTTTGCAGGGCCATTTGAAGTTTTTTCTGTAACTGAGGTGAATGAAGAAAAAACATTTACTGTTTATACAGTTAGCGAGAATGGGGAAATGATTACAGCAAGGAATGGATTGAAGGTACAGCCAGATTATAGTATTGAAAATTTACCACCAGTGGATATTTTAATAATTCCGGGTGGGCTAGGTGCTAGAAAATATGAAATAAAAAATGAAATAGTAATAAAATGGATTCGCCAACAAATGAAAGAAGTAAAGCTGATGACTTCAGTTTGTACAGGAGCGCTATTACTGGCGAAAGCAGGTTTACTGGAAGGTTTAAAAGCAACAACACATTGGGCTAGTATTGAAAAGTTTAAAAATGAGTTTCAAAATGTTGAAGTTATAGAAAATGTAAAGTTTGTAGATGAAGGACATATTATAACATCTGCCGGAATTTCAGCTGGAATTAATATGGCATTTCATATTGTGAAAAACTTGTTAGGTGTGCATGTTGCGGAGGACACAGCGAAGCGAATGGAGTATGATATTAGTTTGCCAAATTAAAAAGCCCGGATTGGGCTTTTTATATTGAATGAATATAGTTAAGCTCTTCATCACTCAAAATAGGGCGAACAGATGCATTTGCATTTTCTTGTGCTTGTGTTCCTGTTTTTGCACCAGGAATTACAACACTTACTGCCGGATGAGAGAGTACATAGCGAAGTGCAAGTTGCCCTAGGATCTGATTTTTATTTGAGAGCAGCCGAAGTTTCTCTACGGTTTGTAAGTCTTCTTGAAACCAAATTTCATTTGGCCAATCTTTGCGTAAATCTCCATCTGGAAAAATTGTTTTATTTGTGAATTTTCCAGTTAAAATGCCCATTTTTAATGGACCACGAATAACAGCTCCTAGATTTTTCTCTTGTAAGAATGGTAATATATCTTTTTCTGGTTTTCGATTTAATATATTGTAATCAAGTTGTACGATATCAATTTCGTTGTTGTTATTGAAATGATGAATGTATTGTAAATCATGAGTCGAAACACCGACTGCTCTTACTTTGCCATCACGTTTTAATATGTCAAATGCACGTAGAAATGCTTCTGTTTCTCTACGATTATGCCACCAAATATGACAAAAATAAAGATCAATATAATCTGTTTGAAGACGTTGTAAACTTGTTTCGAATACGGCGATGATTTTTTCGGGAGTATCATATACAGGAACTCCATTAGGGTCGTAGTGATGTCCGATTAAACCACCTTTCGTTGATAGGATAATATCATTACGATGTCCTTTAATCGCGGTAGCTACCAACTTTTCACTATGTCCTAAACCATACACATCCGCAGTATCAATAAAATTCACACCACACTCAATTGCTTTTTTTATAGCGGTTATAGATTGTTTATCGTTAACAGGTCCCCATTCATCACCACCGATTGCCCATGCGCCAAAACCTATTTCAGAAACAGTTATTCCAGTTTTACCTAATGTGCGGTAATGCATATTCCCCTCCTTGTAAGCATGTTATAACATGGATATGTGGGGAAGGAATTTTGTGTGTGAAAAAACTCTTCTACAATAGTAGAAAAAGAATTACAGAAACTACTATTTTATAGCAGCATGTATAAAAAAAATCGGTGTAAATATGGAAATGTCGTCGAATGCTATCTTTAATTGGTTAATTTATGGGATATTTTTGTGAAGGAGTTTATTTTATAAGAATAGAATTTAGTTTAGTAAGAAAACGTGCCGATGGTAGTGAAAAATATGGGTTAGGGGGATTTGAATGAGGAAACTCGAGCGAGTAAATGTTCCTAATATACCAGAGCAATTATCACAACCTAGTGACAAGCGTAGGATAAATAAAAAGAAGTTAAGGCGACTTATTTTAATGGTCCTTTTTATTGCGGCAACTACTCTATATGTTCAATATATTTTAACGAAACAACAAGAAGTAATTGATAAAAAGAAAGATACGATTACGGATCAAAAGAAGCAATTAGTATCTTTAAAGAAAGATAAAGATTCTTTAAAGACTAACATAGAAAATTTAACAGACGATGAGGAAGAAATTTTGAAGTTAGCGAGAAAAGAGTATCAATTTTCTAAGTCAAATGAAACTATATTTGTGATGCCAAAGTAATAAAAACAGTTAGCCATTGAACTGCACCCCCAATTGTTAGACACCGTCTAACAATTGGGGGTGCAGTTTTTTATGTATGAATGTCATGGTACAAGGAACAATCACATATTGTAGAAATGAAGAGTTTAAGCTATTTTCATAAATATGGAATATGCACTAAAATAAATGTTGTTAAAATTCTGTCAATTATATTATAATACAAGGTAAGCGGATACATTTTTTAATCAACGTTGAGTTCCTCGCTCATACGACTATTAAGAAACCCGTTATCCTCGTATAAGAAAGGAAGATAGCTGTGTACGCCTCAAATACAATTTATATCGTAGGGGATGCGAAAGCACCTCAAAATAATCCCATTACTGAAAAGTTTAAAAGCTATTTCGTAGCATTTATACTTGTTAAGGATACAGGGGAAATTGTAGATGCAGACTGCTCAGCGACAATTGCATTAACATCTCAATTTGTTAAATATTTATTTCTACATAAAAATATAAATGACCCGGCGTTAGTAATGGAAGTAAAGAACCGATATTTCGGTTCTTCTCAAAAAGCGTTACTTGTAGCGCTAAAAGATGCACAGAAAAAATATAATCAGATTGCTGCTTTGTCTACTCAATCATAGACAAAATCCAGCCGTAAGAATCATTCTTATGGCTGGATTTTTTTATTTCACATTATCGTCCTACATCAAAAGTGAACGAAAACAAAGTAGAGAGATAGAAGAGTAAATGCCCAATAGGTTTACCTAATAATCCGTGGGTATAAATCTCCGGTGGATTAAAATTTCACTTCATTGGAGAATGAAAGGATGAACAAAATGAAAATTACAGATGTAAAAGTAAATCGTAGACGTGTAAAACTGCATACACCGTTTAAAACCGCGCTTCGTACTGTAACAGAAATTGAAAGTATAGATGTTTATATTCATACAGACGAAGGAGTGATTGGTAAGGGGGCTGCAGCCGCAACGCCAGTTATTACGGGGGATTTCACCAGCGGAATGGAAGAAGCGATTTTAGGACCGATGCGTTCATGTTTAATTGGTCAAAATATCATTCAGTTTCAGCAGTTACTACAGGGCATTCAAATGAGTTGTATTGGAAATTCAAGTGCCAAAGCAGCGGTAGATATCGCTTTATATGATGTATATTGCGAATATCAAAATGTGCCGTTATATGCATTGTTAGGCGGGAAGAAAGAAATTCATACCGATATTACAGTGAGTGTGGATGAGCCTGTATTAATGGCAAAAGAAGCGAAGAAACATATAGAAAAAGGATTTCAAACATTAAAGATTAAAGTGGGTAAAGAGGCGCATTTAGATTTGGAACGTATTGAGGCAATTCGAAATGTGGTACCAAGAAATACGATATTACGTTTAGATGCGAATCAAGGTTGGAGTCCAAAAGAAGCGGTCTCTATTATTCAAGAGATGGAAAATCGTAATTTAAATATAGAATTTATTGAACAACCAGTACACGCGAAAGATTGGGATGGGTTAAAGTATGTCAAAGATCGTGTGCAAACGCCAATTATGGCCGATGAAAGTATATTTTCAGCAAGTGACGCATTAAAGCTCGTTCAAGGAAGATATGCAGACTTCATTAATATTAAATTAATGAAATGTGGTGGTATACGTGAAGCATGGCGTATTGCAGATATCGCAGAAACAGCTGGTGTGAAGTGTATGGTGGGCAGCATGATGGAATCTTCACTTTCCGTTAGTGCTGTTGCGCATTTAGCGGCAGCGCATCCTAATATTCATTATTTTGATCTTGATGCACCGCTTTGGTTAATGGAAGAGCCAGAAGGAATGACTTATTCTGGATCAAAGGTAAACCTTCAATCGACAGTGAATAGTAAGTCTTAGGAGAAGGGACTAGTAAACTATCTTTTAAGGGGGATAAATATGAAAAAAGTAGGAACTGCATTTTTAACAACTTTATTTATATTTTCATCGTTTACATCGGCAAATGCTGAAGAAAAGAAGGATAATAAAGCATTTATAGATGTATCTGCTGCAACGTTATGGACAGTACCTGATTCATTAAGGCCAATCGATACACCGAGTACAACAAATCCAGTGGATCTATGGAAATGGACGAAATCAATGACACTTGACGAGAAACTATGGTTAACAAATGCAAATAAATTAGAAACACAAGCGTTACTCGGTCAAGAAGTAACTGTTATTGATAAGAAAGGCGAATGGGTGAAGGTATTAGTGCATGGACAGCCAACACCCCGAAATGAAGAAGGTTATCCGGGCTGGATGCCTGAAAAACAATTAACATATAATCAAGAATTTGCAGATAAAACAAATGAACCTTTTGTCTTAATAACCAAACCAACAGCGATTTTATATATAAACCCTTCTGAAAAACATAAATCACTTGAAGTCAGTTATAATACAAGACTGCCGCTATTAAGTGAAGACACAATTTCATACCGTGTATTGTTGCCAAATGGGCAAAAAGCATGGATACGTAAAAATGATGGAACAGTTTACCAATCTCAAACTGATATTCCAACTCCGGCGGCCGATGATTTAATTAACACAGGGAAAATGTTTTTAGGATTACCGTATATATGGGCTGGTACAAGTGGTTTTGGATTTGATTGCTCTGGCTTCACGCATACGATCTATAAATCGCACGGCATTACAATTCCCCGAGATTCTGGACCGCAATCAAGAGCAGGAGTTGCAGTTGATAAAGAAAATCTACAAAAAGGAGATTTAATTTTCTTTGCACATGATCAAGGGAAAGGTAGTGTCCATCACGTCGCAATGTATATTGGTGATGGCAATATGATTCACTCACCAAGAGCTGAAAGATCGGTAGAGATTATACCGCTAAATACACCAGGATATATAGAAGAATACGCTGGTGCTCGTCGTTACTTACCTTAAAAATAGAGGGGGTTTTTAAATGAAAAAAGTTGTTCGTTACTCATTAGTTAGTACTCTATTAGTTTCTTCATTTTTAGTTGGCTGCGCAAAAGAAAAAACTGCAACAAAGCCCAAAGATGAGAAGAAAGTATTACAGTTACTAGAAACGGGTGAAATTCCGTCGTTAAATTCAGGGAAAGTAACAGATGCAGTCTCGTTTAACGTTTTGAATAACGTAATGGAAGGACTATTTCGTCTATCGAAAAATGATGAAGTAATTGAAGCCGGCGCACAAAAATATGAAGTGAGTAAAGATGGAAAGACATATACATTCCAATTGCATGATGCGAAATGGTCTAACGGAGATCCAGTAACCGCCCATGATTACGTATACGCTTGGAAGCAATTGATTAATCCAGATACAGCTTCTCAATATGCATACATTGCGTACGATGTAAAAAATGCTGAGAAGATAAATAAAAAACAACTAGGTCTAGATGAATTAGGAGTAAAAGCGAAGGATGATAAAACATTCGTCGTAGAGCTAGAACATCCTGTACCGTATTTTACGAAATTATTAATTTTACCATCCTTCTATCCAATTAACGAAAAATATGCGAAAGAGCAAGGTGATAAATATGGATTAGAAGCAAATAAAGCGGTATATAATGGACCGTTTACATTATCAGAGTGGAAGCATGAAGCTAGCTTTACAATGAAGAAAAACGATAAGTATTGGGATAAAAAAGAAGTGAAGTTAGATGAAGTAAACTATCAAATTGTAAAAGAAATTTCAACTGCGGTAAATTTATATGAAACAGATAAAGTTGATAGAGCTGTTATTTCTACAGAATTCGTAGATAAATATAAAAATAATAAAGAGCTAAAACAATATACAGATCCAGTTATGTACTTCTTCCGATTTAATGAAAATGTACCGATTCTTAAAAATAAAAATGCACGTCTTGCGCTAAGTACAGTTTTTGATAAGAAGGGACTCGCAGATTCATTTTTAAATGATGGATCGGTTGCAGCGAACTATTACGTACCAAAAGGATTTTTAAAGGGCCCAGATAAGAAAGATTTTAGAAGTACGTCTGGTGAGTTTAATAAGACAAATGTAAAACAGGCGAAGGAATATTGGGAGAAAGCAAAACAAGAGACAGGTACAAATGAAGTGACTTTAGAATTATTAAATTATGACTTAGAAAACTTTAAAAAAGTTGGAGAGTACATTAAAGAGCAGCTTGAGAAAAACTTACCAGGATTAAAAGTGAATGTGAAATTACAGCCGCATACGCAAAAATTAGCACTTGAGAAGAAGAAAGAATATGAAATGTCGTTATCACGCTGGTTACCAGATTATCCAGATCCAATGACTTACTTAGAAGTATTCCTTTCTGGAAGCAGTGTTAATAATACAGAATATGCAAATCCAGAATATGATGCATTAATTAAGAAGATTAAAACAGAATTAGGTAATGATGAAAAGGCTCGCTGGAAAGCAATGCAAGATGCTGAAAAAATGCTACTTGATGATGCAGTAATTGCACCGGTATTCCAGCGTGGATTATCTTACTTACAAAAACCATATGTGAAAGATTTATATGTACATCAATTTGGTCCAGCTACAATTTTAAAATGGGCAGATTTACAAAAATAAAAGAATGGGGAAACAGACTTCACGTATGTGATAGTCTGTTTTTTCTTATTTAAAGTTAGAAAAATAGTTCATGGTATAATTTATTAGTCTGTAAACAGTATTTGAAGGGAAAATGATGTCTATGTTTGAAGAAGAGAAAGTAATTTATACAAAAAGATTATTTATGAGGAAACCAATTGTAGAAGATATTGATCAGTTTTATAACATATTAAAAAAAGATACTGTTGGCAAATGGCTGGCTAAATCAAGAGGAATGTCGAAGGAAGAAACAAATGATTATATTGGGCAACTTATCTTACATTGGGAACAGTATGACTTCGGGGTATGGTTGTTATTTAATAGTGAAACAGGAAAGCTTTTAGGACATTGTGGTTTAAGAAAGGTAGATGAAACAGGTGAAATAGAAATTATGTATCTTCTTGACCCAGAACATTGGAGGAATGGGTATGCATTAGAAGCAGCAGAGGCTTCCATTAAATATGCAATAGAGACTTTGAATGTAACAAGAATAATTGCTAGAGTTAAAGTAGCAAATGAGAGCTCGAAAAAACTTTTACGAAAGCTCGGGTTTATATATACTCATGAAGTTGATCATAGCGGGCGCTTATTATCATATTTTGAACTCCATACATCATCCAAAGAATTCTAGACATTTCATATATTTTTTCATTGTTAAAAAATAAAATTATTACTAAAATTCCAGTGTGAAATTTATGTAGAATCTTGTATAATTAACATGTTTCTATGGAAACATTTTCTTGCGCTATTTATATAGGGCTTAATAGAACAAGGAAGGAAATACATACATGTATATAATAGATAAATAGAATGGAACATGTATAGAGACAAAGGAGAGAAAAGATGACGTGTCAAAAACAAGGGTTACAATTTAATAACGATAGAAAGAGGGACAGAAGATGAAAATGAAGCATGCTTTTGGTCCTATAATTTTAGCGTGTGTGCTTTTTTTCATTATCATTCTAATCCCATCGAAAAGTTTAGTATCGCTTATTAGTGATAAGAAGGTAGAAGATGCGGCAACTTCTTTACAAAAAGAGAAATTACAAAGTGTTTTCTTACAGCAAAAAATGTTAGAGAATTCACAGTATTTACCGATGTACGGTTCATCAGAATTTTTACGAATGGATGCATATCATCCGTCTAATTATTTCAAAGTAAATCCAGCTGGTTTTACACCGTTTTTAATTGGAACTGGTGGTACACAAAGTTTAGCTCATATTTTAAATATGACATCTACTATGGATGAATTAGAAGGTAAAAAAGTAGTGTTTGTTCTTTCACCACAATGGTTTACAAAGACTGGTGTATCACAAGGGGATTTCACTAATAATTTCTCCAAACAACAAGCATATCATTTTATTTTTAATGATGAGATAAATCCAGGAATGAAGAAGCAAATCGCGAAACGGCTATTAGATTATAAAGTTGTTCAAGAAGATGATATATTAAAAAATTCATTAGAAGGTATTGTATATAATGATACGAAACATAACATAAAAGCAGGTTTAGTTAAACCACTTGCTTATATGCATCGAAATATTTTAGATCATAGAGATTTATTTAACTCTTTATTTAAAATCGAACCGATGAAAGAGAAAACAAATATCGGACTTCGTTCAATTTCTTGGGAAGACGCACGTAAACACGCAGAACAAGAAGGGAAAGCAGAGTCTACTACAAATACATTCGGAATTGAAAATCCGTATTATCATAAAAATAATCTGAAGAAAAAACTAAAAGGTTTAAAAAACTTTAGAGCAAATGAAACATATGATGAATCACCAGAATACGATGATTTACAAATTATTTTAGATTTATTTAAAGAGAAAAATGTCAAACCACTCTTTATTTCTGTACCTGTAAATGGGCCTTGGTATGATTATACTGGCTTCCCGAAAGAACGCCGTGAAGTGTATTATAAAAAAGTTCGAGAGCAGGTTGAGAAAGCAGGATATCCAGTAGTTGATTTCTCTGGTCATGAATATGATAAGTATTTCTTAAAAGATACGATTCATTTAGGCTGGAAAGGTTGGATTTATTTTGATGAAGCAGTGCAAAAATTTAATTCTGAGAAATAAAGTATAGAAATCGGAATGGCTATGAGCCGTTCCGATTTTTTTAGTATAGAGGATTTTGGTGAGGACAATTTGGGAATGCATGTATATCTTGAATCTGTCTATAATCATAATGTTTCATTGCGAACTGGGCTTGATAAGGTATTCATACACATATAATTGATCATCATGCGCTGAACATAATACACCAGAAGTTCCTTGCCCGTTCATGAAAGAAATGCCGATAGGACGTCCGATTAAGTATTGTATTTTTTGCTGCCAATGCATAGGGGAATCACTCCTTTTTGAGATAATATACGAAAGAAATGATTGAATGGTTGCTTATCCATATAAATGTAGATGGAAAGGTGTTATATAATTCCTGAAGATTAATATAAATAAAAAACCGCTATAATTCTGAATTTATAGCGGCTTTTTTATATTCTTAAGCAAGATTTTTACGCTTTTTTGTCCATTTTTTTATAACGAAGTATAAAAGTATAAGTACGACGCCACCAATTGCGAATGATTTCACATACGGACCAGCAATATCGTTAATATTTTCCCAATTTTCACCTAGTTTTTCACCTAAATAAATGAAAATAATAGACCAAGGGATAATCGCAAGTGCTGTTAGTGTAGTGAAACGTAGTAAAGGCATTTTTGTAATACCAGCAGGAATTGAAATCGCATGACGCACTACTGGAATGAAGCGTGCTGTAAAAATGACACCAGTTCCGTAACGATTAAACCAATCTTCTGCAGCGTCTATTTGCTTTTTATGTATGAAAATATATTTTCCATAACGTTCTAATATAGGGCGTCCACCATATCGTCCAAGCCAATAAATAAAGATTTGGGCAATAACACCGCCAATTGTACCGAATACAACTGCGCCTATAAATGAGATACTTCCATTGAATACTAAGTATCCTGCATAAGCAAGGACAATTTCACTTGGGATAATCTCAATCATAAGTCCAAGCATAATGCCCCAATAACCTAATCCTTCAAAAAACGTTAATACTGAATGAATAAAACTACTTAACATTGTTGCACCTTCTAGTTTATGAATTTTTGATTATAAGAACCTTTTATTTAATCGCATAAAAGGTTCACCATATGTAGATTATACCTTATTTGCATAGGGGATTGCTATTTCAATTCTTTTATGTCTCTCATAAGTATTATAGTAAAGTATATAAGCCACGTTTTCATGAAGGGTTAATGAAAAGATTATTAAAAATTTCTCATAAAAAATAGAAGCATTTCTGCTCCTATTTTTTAAGGCTTGACATCTAAGTTCTGTAAAAATAAAGTTGCTGTTACGTAACGCTTTGCTAACATTTGTACATAAGCGGTATGTACAGAAAGGGTCGCAATAATAATAGCGTTACGAATTGCTTCGCGTTGTTCGTTATTAATTTGATCGAACTTACTTGCGATTTTATCAGCTTTTTCTTTTACGATGTTTTCAATTGTATGAACGGTATCTGTTGCATTTAATTGTAAGCAATTCCCTTGATTGAGTTCTTCAAATAGAGAAGAGTATGCTACATATAAATGAACAGGATTGATTAAATCATCACTTCGATCAGCTGGGTCATTTACAATAAGGCGTAATAGCTTACGAATGGATTCAAAATCAAGTGCTGTTTTTAAATCTTCGACAATAAATAGTAAGGCTGCTTGTTCAATTGAATATTTTTTTCCTTTTTGAGGAGAGCCAATCATTTCTTTTATATCTCGTTTCACCCAGTTTTGCATAGCAGTTACAGAGAAACTTGTGTTTTCAATCTGATTGCCAAGCGCAACTATTTCATTTAAAGAAAAACCGACATCAGTATCGTCAATTTTAATCAGCTTTTCAAAAATAGGTGAAAGTGCGGTAGTAATAAAAGCTGTAACGCTTTGTCCGCTTTCAATATCTTTTTTATGTGACTTTGCCCAAGCTTCTTGTAAAATACCGAGAGGCTTTTTCGTATTCCATCCTCTTAGTGATAGAAGAAGGGTAGCCATTTCGTTTCGTGTGAGATGAAATGTTTCCATCTTTTCACCTCCAAAATAATAAAAAGTTCTTATGAACTTATAATATGTTTTGTTTCATTTAAAGTCAATTCTGTTTTGCTTAATTTTTCCTTTGTGACCAAACTGTTGAAAGTAAATAATACTTGCATATTTCGACAAAAGTTCATATAATAAGTTCATAAGAACTTTTAAAATGTTCTTAAAAACAAATCTATCATTCTGAATTTACTAGAAAGATAGATTTCACATATATCTATATAAAAGGAGAATGGATATAATATGTTGAAAAAACTTGTAGCAGTAATGACAGCATTCATGGTTATCTTTGGGGCTAGCAGCTTTATGTTCGTAGATCATGCAGCAGCGAAAAGTTACAAATCTGGTAAAAAATCATTTACACCAAGTTCAGGTCAAAAGTCAAAAGTTGATTTAAACAAAAAAGACTCAAATGTAAATTCTCAAAAAACGACTCCAGATTCAAAAACGAAAGCAACAAACACGGCACCAAAAAGTAATAAAGGAAGCTTTATGAAAGGTTTATTACTAGGTGGTCTTGGTGGTTTACTAATGGGTAGCTTATTTGCAAATATGGGAGCTCTTGGTTCTGTATTAGCATTTATGGTAAATATGTTAGTAATGGCTGGTATCGTAATGTTAGCAGTTCGTGCATTTAAATACTTCAAAGACCAACGTAAGAAGAAGGCAGATGAAGTAGCATGGAAACAATAAAAATTTCTGAACAAGAGCTTATAAATGCGCTTTGTATATATATCGCTGAAAAAAGACAAGTGGGTCCAGAAGAAGTATTAGTTGAACTCATGTATGATGACGACTACGGTTTCTCTGCGGAAGTAGAGGTAAATGGTCGCCAGCAAATTTTAATTCAAGCAAACTTAATCGAAGCTTTACGCTTATTGCTTGACAGAGAATATAATGTCAATCCATTCGCAGCGAGATTACAACTTGAATTAGATGATGAAGAAGGCATTTACGCATTAGCGAAATTTAATAACTCAGATGAGTAGAGAAGAGAGCTGTTGAGAATAATCTCAGCAGCTCTTTTTAGTATGTGCATATGTAGATGAGTAATCACGCCAAATTTCATTCATCTTTCGTCTACCGATATCTACCATCGGATTAAACTGAATTGCAGATTTCTGACGAACAAAGTGAACGTTTTGAATGGCGTGAGATAATTGTTGGTCGACTATATCACGTTTTTTGCTTGCATATTTAGCAATAGATAGACCTGCAACTGTTCCTTGCGCCATCGCAATTTTTCCGCTTTCAATGCCTGTAATATTGCCAGCTACAAATAAACCAGGAAGAGGAGTTTCCATTGTTTCGGAATGGAGAGGAACGTGTCCACCTAATTCTGAAATGTAATGGAAGGGACAACCAGCTACAGCTGCAAGTTCGGCAAGTGGGTATAATCCCCCGGCAATACAAACAAAATCTGCTTCATATATTTTCTCTGATCCATTAATAACATTTCCTTTAGAGTCAATATTAGCAACACGTACACCTTCAACTTGATCTGTTCCGATAATTTCAAGAGCTGCTTTCCGAAGGTGAAGTGGCGTTCCGTTTATTTTCATTCCGCTGTTTGGATAGAATGTTAATCCAGCTTTTCGAACCCAATCATATTTCATAAAGTGGCTACCTATTCGCAAAATAGCAGAAGGAGCGAGATGTGCTGCATTTAAAAGAGAGTTTAAAACTTCTTCAGGTTCACCAGCTTTTTGACTTAACTCGCTTTTCTCAGGGAGTACAATATGATCCACTGTAATTCCCGCTAATTGCAATTCACTTAAAATGGCGAAAGACAAAATGTTAGCACCAATAATAATTCCTTTTTTTCCAACTTGCACGCGATGAACATTTGTCATAACTTGAGCTGCTCCAATTGACATCACTCCTGGAAGTGTCCAGCCAGGAAGGGGAATAGAATATTCCGCAGCTCCAGTAGCAAGTAGTACGAAAGGCGCTTCTAACGTACCGATATTAGTATGTACAAACCAATTGTTTTCATCTCTATCTAAATTATAGACCGAAACACCGCACCTGATATGTACTGAAAGTGATTCTGCTTCTTCATGAAGTCGCTTCGATTCTTTTATTCCGTTCCACCATTCTCCAGTAGGCTCTTGATGCAACTGTCCTAACAATCTCCCGCCCGGCTTCATAAATTCATCAATAACGAGCACTTTTAGTCCGAAACGAGCACAAGAAATAGAAGCAGATAATCCCGCTGGCCCTGCACCAATAATAATTACATCACTCATCGTTTTTTCACCATCTCTCTCACGATATTCGGATGCTGTTTCCCGCTTTCAACAACCATGTTTTCTTCTACAACAGTTAAGCATGCGCGTACATTTGTTTGATTATTTACTGTCATGCGGCATTCGGAACAGTGTCCGATATTACAATAAATACCTCGCGGTGTTCCGCTATCTTCATGAACTCTTACTGTCCTAATTCCATTTGCTAACAGGGCAGCAGCTATCGTTTCATGTTCATATGCTCCGTATTGATGACCGTTAAATTGAAAGGTAATACGCTCACTACTTTGTAAAGTACCTAAAATAGGGTGATGTGTAATTCTACTCATTTACTTTCACCTACCGATCCAAAAGTAACTGCACGTATTGGTGGTTGATATTTTAACGGTAGTTCATTAAGAGTTACGTCAGGATTCGCATTTTCAATCATTCGATCTATCATTATTCTGCATGTGCGACCACCGCAAAATCCCATGCCAGCACGTGTTCTTAGTTTTAATTCTCTTGCCGAGCAGTTATATTCAGCAATTGTCGATTGAAGTTGCCCATATGTAACCTCTTCACAACGACAAACGATTAAGTTGTTTTTATTTGTCATGTGTATTCCTCCTCTAGTTCGGTTTTCACAAATTATATATGCAAAAATCATGCCAATATAGAGGAGGGAGAGAGGGCTACCTGTAAACGCCTGATCGGTGCATACTGATTCTTTATTGAAGTCCAAGTTTCTTTAAACGGTTATATAAAGTAGCCCTTGTTACACCAAGTTGTTTTGCGCATTCTAATTTATTCCCATTTAAAATTCGTAAAGCCCTTTCAATAACTTTTTTCTCATGCTCATCCATCTCTTCTTGTAAAGAAAGGATTGTATTATTGTTGCTGAGTAATAGGGAATGGGCTGTATGGTTGTCTAAAGTTTCAGTCGTATGAAATGGTAAATATTCTTGTTTTATAATTCCGTCTGTTGCGAATACCACAAGCCGTTCAACAACGTTTCGAAGTTCGCGAATATTACCTGGCCAATTGTAATGAAGCAGTTCATGCATAATGCTTGAAGGTAAGTCACGAATTGGTCTGTTATAGTTGATTGAAAAATCGTTTAAGAAAGAATAGGTTAATTCAATAATATCCTCGCGTCTTTCGCGCAGCGGTGGAATCTGCAAGCTAACTACATTTAAGCGGTAATATAAATCTTCTCGGAAAGTTCCTTTTCTCATTTCTTCTTGTAAATCACGATTTGTAGCAGCGATAATACGGAAATCAATATTAATTTCTTTTTCACCACCAACTCGGTAATACTTTCGCTCTTGCAGTACACGTAACAGTTTTACTTGCATATCAAGTGGCATTTCACCTATTTCATCAAGAAATAAAGTACCGCCTTGCGCGAGTTCAATTTTACCTTTTTTTCCTTTACTATTTGCTCCAGAAAACGCCCCACGCTCGTAACCGAATAATTCACTTTCAAATAATGCTTCTGGAATTGCCCCGCAGTTAATCGAAATGAAAGGCGCCTTCGCTGCTTCACTTGCTTCATGAATTGCTTTCGCAAATACTTCTTTTCCAACTCCGCTTTCCCCAAGTATTAAAACAGTTGATTTCACCGAACAAACTTTTCTAGCTAATTGTATCGTTCTTTGTATAACAGGACTTTTTCCATTCATCGCAAGGAATGGATCGGATTCATCTTTATACTTTGCCACTTCTTGTTCTAAACGGTGCATTTCATGTGACATATTAAATAGTTTTTCATTTAAAGCGACTTGATTTGTAACATCTGTTTCTGAAACGACTGCTCCTATAATTTCATCATTACAATAAACTGGATTTGAATTAATTAATACGAATAAATCGGGGCGAGGCTGATGGAACTGAGCGACTATGCTTTTTCCATCATGTAAAGATTGTAAAATTTCCAAGTCTTTATAATCAAAAAAACGAGTAATCGGTTGCCCAATAATCTCATTATGGTTGACTGAAAATATTTTTTCAGCACCATCTGTCCAAGTTCGAACGCATTCTTTACTATCAATTACTGTAACAGAAGAGTCAGTTGTTTGTATTACAGTGTCATAAAATGACTGTAGTTCATTGTAGGACTTATAAAGAAATGGAATCATTTGCTGAGAAGTTATACAGCATATCGGCTCATCGTTTTCGTTAAGGATGATAACAGCTAATTCATAAGAAAAAGCGTCAATTAATGCAGTGAATGAGTCATCTACATAAATAATTGCGCAATTATATTCTTCTGTAGTAGAAGGGAGGTAATAAAACCTTTCGTTTATTTTCTTAATGCGATCAAGGCTACATGTATGATTGATTAAAACGCTTTCCAAAAATTCTTGTATAGTCGGAAATGAGAATTCCATAATGTCCTCCTGTTATGTATAAAAATTTTGACAGTGATAAAAAAATAATACACCTATTTACTATGAATTTAAAATATTTTTACAAATAAAAATATTTTTTATAAAAATTGTATATGTACAGAATTGGCACGTCAATTGCATAAAAAGAAAGTGAGAGGGCTAGGAAAGGAGGAGTATATTGTGAGGCACTGCGACGTTTTAATTATAGGTGGTGGAATAATAGGGTGTTCTATCGCTTATTACACTTCAAAATACGGAAGAGACGTAACAATCATTGAAAAAGGGGAATTTGTCAGCGGGACGTCTTCACGGTGTGATGGGAATATTTTGGCCATTGATAAAGACCCGGGATTTGATAGTCAAATGTCTTTAGTAAGTCAAAAATTAGTAACTGATTTAAGTGAAGAATTAGAGCATTCATTTGAATATAGGGCACCAGGAAGTATTCTCGTATGTGAGTCAGACGAAGAGATGGAAGCTGCGCAGCAATGGGTAAATCGGCAACAAGAAGCTGGATTACCGTTTCGAATGCTTGATAGGCAAGATATAAGGGAAGAGTCGCCTTTTTTTGCTGATGATTTATTAGGCGGTTTAGAATGTGCGACGGATTCAACTGTGAATCCATATCTCCTTGCTTTCTCGCTTCTGTCAGAGGCACAAAAGTTTGGCGCAAAAGCTTTTAAGCAGACGGAAGTAAAGAGTATGGAAATAGAGACGGATGGTTCATTTGTTGTAGAAACTACGAATGGAACTTTTACAGCAAAACAAGTTGTAAATGCAGCCGGTGTGTGGGCTCCTAAGATTGGTCAGATGTTAAATATAAATATACCAATTGAACCGAGAAAAGGGCATATTATTGTAGCTTCAAGGCAACAACACGTAGGATGCCGTAAAGTAATGGAATTCGGTTATTTAATTTCTAAATTTGGCGGAAAACGAAAAGTGGATGCTTTAACTGAAAAATACGGGGTTGCGCTCGTATTTGAGCCTACTGAAAGTCAAAATTTCTTAATTGGTAGTAGTCGTGAATTTGTAGGATTTCATACGAGGATAAATAATGAAGTCATTAAATGTATCGCAAATAGAGCAATTCGCTTTTATCCGAAAATGGCAGATATGATGGTAATTCGTTCTTACGCTGGTTTACGTCCGTGGACAGAAGATCATTTACCGATTATTTCACGAGTGGAACATATTCCGAATTATTTCATTGCCGCTGGACATGAAGGTAATGGGATTAGTCTTGCAGCAGTTACTGGAAAAGTAATTGAAGAGTTATTAAATGAAAAAGAGACAATTATTCCTATTGAACCACTTCGTTTGAGTCGTTTTACAGAAAGGGTGTTAAACGGATGAGGTCACAAAGAGTCTTTACGACGATTGATACACACACAGGTGGGAATCCAACGAGGACATTAATTAGTGGACTTCCAAAGTTGATTGGAGAGACGATGGCAGAGAAGATGTTACATATGAAAAAGGAGTATGATTGGATTCGAAAATTGTTAATGAATGAACCGCGTGGTCATGATGTAATGTCAGGAGCATTATTAACAGACCCATGTCATCCTGAGGCTGATATAGGTGTTATATACATAGAGACAGGTGGATATTTACCGATGTGTGGTCACGATACAATCGGTGTATGTACAGCGTTAGTTGAATCAGGTTTAATTCCGGTAGTTGAACCGATTACTTCTTTAAAACTAGATACACCGGCTGGCTTAGTTGAAGTAGATATTGCTGTTCAAGATGGAAAAGCAAAAGAAGTATCTTTCTGTAACATACCAGCTTTTTTATTGAAAAATATTACTGTACAAGTGAAAGACATTGGGACTATAGAGGCTGATATTGCGTATGGAGGGAATTTTTATGCCATTATTGATGCGAAATCAGTAGATCTAGAATTAGTACCAGAAAATGCATCTACAATCATCGATAAGGCGATTCATATAAGAAACACAATTAATGAGAAGTTTGAAATCACTCATCCAGAGTATTCGTTTATAAGAGGATTAACACATGTTGAATTTTATACAGATCCTACTCATGAATGTGCGCATGTGAAAAATACAGTTGTTGTACCACCAGGCGGAATAGATCGATCTCCATGCGGTACAGGAACATCTGCGAAGCTAGCTGTATTATACGCTCAGAAAGAAATCGAAATTGGTGAAGAGTTCATTCATGAGAGTATCGTTGGTTCTTTATTTAAAGGATATGTCATGAATACGACACATGTTGAAAATATTGAAGCTGTCATAACGAAAATTACGGGATCAGCTTGGCTTATGGGTATGCATAGATTTTTTTACAATGAAATGGATCCACTTAAAGAAGGATTTTTGCTAATTCCGCCGATGGAACATGAAACGGAGGATATAAAATGAACATTCAAAAAATGTATACAGCAGTAGACGTACATGTAAATGGCGAGGCATTTCGTGTAATGAAAGACGTACCATGCAAATACTACTACAGTTTGGAGCAATTAAATGAACAATTTTCAGGTGAATTAGCAGAAGAGATGAAGCTTTTATTAAATGAACCACGTGGTTTTATCGGTTTGAATGGGTGTATTGTCGTTCCATCTATCTATAACGAAGTGGATGCAGCTGTATTATTTTTTAATCATGAAGGTTCGGTTCCGCTTCATTATGGAGGCATTGTTGCAGTAATAACGATGTTACTCGAAAGTGGGTATTTAAAAAAGAGAGAGTCCAATCAATACAAAATTGAAACGTTATCTGGAATATTTTTAGTTCATGCGTATGTAGAGAATGATGAAGTTATATCGGTTTCGTTTGAAAGCAAACTATGCTATATGATTGAGGGAAATTTACAGGTTGGTAATGTAAGTTATTCTCTCATACAAGCAGATAAAGTATATGCAGTTGTAGAGAAAGGTGCGTATTCGCCAGAAATTCGCATGGAAAACATTTCTGAATTGAAAAGATGAGGAGAAGCTACACTACAGACTATACAAAAACAGTCGCTAATAAAAAGGCTTATTTTAGTAGATCCTTCGCAAAAAGAAAAGAACCATATAAAATCGATTACATTTCATGAAGATAACTTTATCGTACATTCGCCAGGTTTTGTTTCTACTATTGTTTCCTATGTTCATGCGTTATTTAAAAATGATTATATGGCGGATAAACCTTTTAAAAATGAAAGTATATTTAATAGTTTTATAACTGTGGAGAAAGTGAAGAAGGAGGAACTAGGATACATTTTCCGTTTTGAAAGTAGAGGGTTTATTACAGGGATGCAGACGTTTCTATTAGACCCTACGGATCCGTTTCCGGCAGGTTTCTTATTAAAATAAAATGTGATAAGGAGAGATAAATATGCAAAAAATTAAAGGGGCATTTCCAGTATTAATAACACCGATGGATGAATTTCAGGAAATTAATTGGGATGGGGTAAAGCAAAATGTAAATTACTTTATCGAACAAAACGTTGCAGGTATCATCATTAATGGAAGTACAGGAGAATTTGTAAGTTTATCAAAAGAAGAACGATTTAAAATGGTAGCAACCGTGTTGAAAGAAATTGATGGCCGTATTCCAGTTATTGTTGGAACTGCAGCAGAGACGACGAAAGAAACAATTGAATATACGAAACATGCAGAAGCGCACGGAGCGGATTGTGCATTAATTATAAACTCTTACTATTGTAAACCGAAGGAAGAGGAGATTTATTTTCATTTTAAAGAAATCTCAAACTCTGTAAATATACCAATTATGTTATACAATAATCCATTTACTTCTGGTGTTGATATGAGTACAGAGCTAATGCTCCGTATTGGAAAAGAGTGTGAAAATGTTACACATATTAAAGAATCTAGCGGAGATATTCGAAAAGCGAGAGATTTAGTAAGACAAAGTGAAGGGGCTTTCCAAGTCTTCTGTGGTTCTGAAGATTTAGTTATGGAATCATATTTAGTTGGTGCCTCGGGATGGGTTTCAGTAGCAGGAAATATCGTTCCCGGTCTCGTTACAAAAATGTATGAGCATTTTCAAAATGGTGAATTAGAAAAGGCGTGGGAAATAAACGATGCTATTTTACCACTTTGTGAGTTTCTTGAAGGATCAGGGAAATATGTTCAAATCGTTAAACGTTCTATGGAATTACATGGGCAAGCGGGAGGACCTTCTCGCTATCCAAGACTAGGGTTAACTGTAGAAGAAGATCAAAAGCTTCAAACGATTTTATCAAATATTGCAGCTCATGCAGCTGTTTAAATAAGGAGGAGAACATAATGTTAAAGACAAATATTGAGCTGAAACCAAAAGTGGAAGCGTTTTTAAATGAAGAAATTAAAATGTTTATTAATGGCGAATTTGTTTCTGCTATTGGCGGAAAGACGTTTGAAACGTACAATCCAGCAACAGAAGAGGTTCTAGCAGTCGTATGTGAAGCGCAAGAAGAGGATATTGATGCTGCAGTAAAAGCGGCAAGATCTGCATTTGAATCTGGCCCGTGGGCAGAAATGGCTACTGCTGAAAGAGCGCATCTTATTTATAAATTAGCAGATTTAATTGAAGAACATAGAGAAGAATTAGCGCAACTAGAAGCTTTAGATAATGGAAAGCCATATCAAGTAGCACTTGATGATGATATTTCAGCGACTGTAGAAAATTATCGTTATTACGCAGGATGGGCTACAAAAATTATTGGGCAAACAATCCCGATTTCAAAAGATTACTTGAATTATACGAGACATGAACCTGTTGGTGTTGTAGGACAAATTATTCCGTGGAATTTTCCGCTTGTTATGTCTTCTTGGAAAATGGGAGCTGCACTGGCGACAGGTTGTACGATTGTATTAAAGCCAGCAGAGCAAACGCCTTTATCTTTACTATATACAGCGAAACTCTTTAAAGAGGCTGGATTTCCAAACGGCGTTGTAAACTTTGTATCAGGCTTTGGTCCTGAAGCAGGGGCTGCAATTGTAAATCATCATGACATTGATAAAGTTGCTTTTACAGGATCTACTGTTACAGGAAAGTATATTATGCGTCAATCTGCAGAAATGATTAAGCATGTAACGTTAGAGCTTGGCGGAAAATCACCAAATATCATTTTAGAAGATGCGGACTTGGAAGAAGCGATAAATGGTGCATTCCAAGGTATTATGTATAATCACGGTCAAAATTGTAGCGCAGGATCACGTGTATTTGTTCATCGTAAACATTATGAAACTGTAGTAGATGCACTTGTGAAAATGGCGAACAACGTAAAACTTGGAGCAGGTATGGAGAAAGGAACGGAAATGGGTCCACTCGTATCTAAGAAACAACAAGAGCGTGTGTTATATTACATTGAGCAAGGGAAGAAAGAAGGTGCTACAGTTGCGGCTGGTGGCGAACGTGCGCTTGAAAAAGGTTATTTCGTTAAGCCAACTATATTCACAGATGTTACAGACGATATGACAATCGTTAAGGAAGAAATATTTGGACCAGTTGTTGTCGTACTTCCATTTGATTCGACAGAAGAAGTAATTGAACGAGCGAACAACTCATCCTATGGCCTTGCTGCGGGTGTATGGACGCAAAATATCAAAACGGGTCATCAAGTAGCAAATAAATTAAAAGCAGGAACAGTGTGGATTAATGATTATAACTTAGAAAATGCAGCTACACCATTTGGTGGATATAAACAATCTGGTATTGGCCGCGAATTAGGTTCATATGCGCTTGATAATTATACAGAAGTGAAAAGTGTTTGGGTAAATATAAAGTAATAGGGCGTTTTACTGATAAAAATTGAGGGATGAAATAATGAAAGATGCGGACAACTAGAAAGTTTGATAATAGTTGTCCGTTTTTTTTATATACAAAATTGCTTTTCCAAAGAATGATAAGGGGGATTTGGATGGAGAATTTAGTAGAATGGTTAGTAGGGCAAGTGTGGAGTATCGGTTTAGTTGTTTTTGCATTAGGGGTAGGCGTATATTTCACGATTGCAACACGCTTTTTGCAAATCCGTTATTTTAAAGAGATGATTAAACTATTATTTGAAGGAAAGAGTTCAGAGACGGGAATATCATCTTTTCAGGCATTTTGTTTAGCCTTATCAGGAAGAGTTGGAATTGGTAATATTGCAGGGGTAGCGACAGCAATTGCTTTCGGCGGTCCTGGAGCTGTATTTTGGATGTGGGTAATGGCTTTGTTAGGGGCAGCGAGCGCGTTTGTAGAATCAACATTATCTCAAGTATACAAAAGTAAAGTAGGGAATGAATATCGCGGCGGTACTCCATATTTCATTGAGAAAGGTTTGAAAATGAAATGGTTTGCAGTCATTGTAGCAGTAGTTGTAACACTTTCATATGGCGTGTTATTACCAGGTATTCAATCTAGTAGTATCGCAGTTGGATTTGAAAACTCTAATGGTATTAGCAAATATATAACTGGTATATTTTTAGTCGTGTTACTAGCAGCAATTATTTTTGGTGGTGTAAAGAGAATTGCTGGCGTTTCTCAAATGCTTGTTCCATTTATGGCAATTGGTTATGTAATTGTTACATGTATCATATTAATTGCGAATGTAACGGAGATTCCAAGTATGTTTGCTTTAATTTTCTCTAGCGCATTTGGTGTAAATGAAATGTTTGGTGGAATTGTTGGTGCAGCTATTGCATGGGGCGTAAAACGCGCTGTATTTTCAAACGTTGCTGGTGTCGGAGAAGCGACGTATAGTTCGGCAGCTGCTGAAGTATCGCATCCCGCAAAACAAGGATTAGTTCAAGCGTTTTCCATATATATCGATACAATTGTCGTATGTACAGCGACAGCTCTTATGATTTTAATAACAGGTATGTATAATGTTATACCTGAAGGGAAAACCGCCATTGTACAAAACATAGGAAATGTGGAAGCTGGTCCAATTTATACACAACAAGCAGTTGAAACTGTGATAACAGGGTTTGGTCCAATATTTATTTCAATTGCGATTTTCTTTTTTGCATTTACAACGTTACTCGCTTATTACTATATCGCTGAAACGACACTTACTTATTTAGATCGTCAACTGAAGTATGGCTGGTTAAAACCAGTTTTGAAATTTGGATTTTTAATTATGGTTTACATCGGTAGCGTTGAATCAGCGTCGCTTTTATGGAATCTTGGAGATTTAGGAATCGGTAGTATGGCATGGTTAAACTTAATCGCAATCTTACTTTTAAGTAAAACCGCATTAAAAGTGTTAAAAGATTATGAAACGCAGAAAAAAGAAGGGAAAGATCCAGTATTTAATCCTAAAAATGTGGGGATTGAAGGATTAACATTTTGGGAAGAAAGAAGTAAAGAGGTTGAAAGAAAAAGTTCTAGAGAAAAAGTTATTGTCGATGATAATTTAAAATTATAACTCAAATTAATTGAAAATTCTTAATTTGAAAGAAGGTATATTGCCTCCATTTCATCACATACTACAATAAGTATGGATAATATGACTGGAGGGAATAAGATGGAACATGAGCAACATAGTTCGATAAATGATATTCTACATCATTATAAAGAAGGTATAGGTAGTTTTACAAATCAAATTCCTGAAATCGCTGAGACATATAATGCGTTCACGCAAGCTTGTTTTCAAGAGGGTTCTTTAACAAAAAGAGAAAAACAACTTATTGCATTAGGAATTAGTTTAGCAACGCAAGATGAGTATTGTACAATTTATCATACAAAAGGTTGTCTTGATCAAGGATGTTCGGATAAAGAGATTCTGGAAGCATGTGGTGTTTCAGCAGCATTTGCTGGCGGAGCTGCGATGAGTCAAGCGGTAACTTTAGTGCAAGAGTGTTTAACAGAATTGAAAAATCAAAAGCATTGAATAAAAAAACGTTTTAAACTTTATGTTTAAAACGTTTTTTATGTGAAATTAAATTTAAGTATAAAAATTATCTAGGATGGGTTCAATTTATGGTTATACAATAATGGAGAATTTTAAATTTAGTAGGAATGAGAAATAAAAACTATTTATTTAGTTTTAAGGTTTTGTAAAAAGCTTCAATTGTTTCATATAATCAATAGCTTTTGTTTTGTTTTTCTGTTTAGAAACATAATGTGCCTCATTAAAATCTCTATAGTAACTGTTAACTACTTCTTCAGAAAGAGCACCGTCAGATATAGCTCTTTTAACCGCGCAGTTTGGTTCATTTGTATGTGAACAGTTAGAAAATTTACATCTCATAGAAATCTCTTTTATATCTTCATAGCCAAAATCAAAATTCCTCTCAAGGTTTATCAAGTCAAATCCTATTTTACTAATAAGAAATCCCTCCACTTTTGAAAGAGTCTTTTAGAAACATACATACAAATTTTATCGTTTTCAATTTGTATTCACTTTAATATTCTATATCTTCATAAATAGATTTTTCTACATCAGGAAGAACTGTGTATATACTCTTACCGATTAAAGCTTCTAATTCTTTCTTAATCGCATAAAACCCTTTCCAATGTAAAGATGTATGAGATGTTGTACCATGACGCAAACCAACAGAAATTAATCTTCTTTCCAGCGTAGTAAAGCCATCCGCATCAGCAAGAGCGTCACAAAGAGTAATTACTTTATTGTATAAGTCGTAGTTACAATGTTCATTTAATATTTCAACTAATCGGCTTCTCATATGGTCAGGAACGAGACTCCATTCTGCTGCGATATCTATATGTTCATTTTTGCATGGGAATGAGTGTGTCACACAAATAACAGCGTTTCCTGTATACCCTAAATCATTCATATACATATAACCATCATAGGAATGAATGACCGATTTGGTAAAACCTTTGTATCTTCCGATATCATGCAAAAGGGCAGCGTTATATGCTATGTCAGCATCTAGCTTGTACCCTTTTTTTATAAGTTCTATAATTATGTTTTCAGTTGCATGAGCAACATGTAGTGAATGTTCAAACCAAGGGCCCGGGTTTTGTTCATATGCCCATTCGAGTAATTCTTTTGCGTACATTCTATCTAATATATATTTCATATCGTTATCCTTTCACAAAAAATCATATCTTAACTATAAATTCCTCTTATTATTTCATTATTCCTTCTTTAAAAATTGTTACAATGAAACAAAAGGGGGAAAAGTAATGCGAAATTTAGTAATTGAAGAAATTAAGAAACTAGAAAATGATATAGAAGAACTTTCGAAACTTTTGAAAATGGTTGTAAATGATGGGGCATCAATTGGTTTTTTGCCTCCACTGGAACAAAAAGATGCAACAAAGTATTGGCAAACAGTATTAGCGCCAGAAGTGATATTGTATGTGGCTAAAATAAACAACGAAGTAGCAGGGAGTATTCAATTACAATTAGTTACTAAGCCTAACGGAATTCATAGAGCTGAGATTTGCAAATTAATGACTCATCCAAACTTTAGACGAAACGGTATTGGACGATCGCTTATGCAAAAAGCAGAGGAACGAGCAAAGCAAGAAAACAGGTCTCTTTTAGTATTAGATACTAGAGAAGGAGATCCTTCCAATAAATTGTACAAATCACTAGACTACCAAGAAGTTGGAACAATACCAGGGTATGCAATTTCTTCGAATGGAAAGTTAGATGCTACGGTTCTTTATTATAAAAACATTTAAGTTATAATCAAACGGGGAGAGTGCTTAATTATTAGTAAGTGAATAATAAACGACTATTTTTAACACCGTCTATATTTTTCTGGCGGTGTTAAAATAGTTAATTATAATCTAATTAACGCACTAAATGAATTTGAGAAAGTTTTTAGAGGGTTCTTTTAGTAATGATTCTCGTCTTATAATAAATGTAGAGAAGATGACTAGCCGACTATAGTTATTTTCGCTTTATTATGGGAAGGGGATGAAAGAATGAAAAAGAATAGTTTACAAAAGATGAAGAAAGTTATTTTAAGTGGTGGCGTATTACTTACGGGATTATTAACATTTGGGTTTTCAGAAAAGGCTTCAGCTCATGGATATGTAGAATCACCAGCGAGCCGATCTTATTTATGTAAGCAAGGTGTAAATGTAAATTGTGGACCAATTCAATATGAACCACAAAGTGTAGAAGGGATAGGTGGATTTCCACAACTAGGACCTTCTGATGGACAAATTGCAGGGGCTGGTCATTTTCCCGCTTTAGATGTTCAAACTGTAGATAGGTGGAAGAAAGTTACGTTAAATGGCGGGACGAATACATTCAAGTGGAAACTAACGGCTCCTCATAGTACGAAAGAGTGGAAATATTATATTACGAAAAAAGGTTGGAATCCAAATAAACCTTTGACGCGATCAGATTTAGATTTAGTGCCATTCTATGTAAAAAATGACGGGGGAGCTAGACCAGGGACAACAGTAACGCACGAAGCAAATGTACCAACTGACCGTAGTGGATACCATCTTATTTTAGCTGTTTGGGAAATTGCAGACACTGGAAATGCGTTTTATCAAGTTATAGATGTAAACCTTTTGAATAATGGCTTATCCTCAAATTTTGCTTTTAACAATGTAGTGCAAGCTCCTACACTATTTTAATTGAAACATACATTTCGATCATCTAATTCATTTTAGATGATTTTTTTTATGAAAATGATGAAAAATATAGAAGAAAGTGCAATTATTTATAAAAAAATATGCTTTAAATATTGTCATATTTGCTTCTTTAAGATATCCTTTTCATGAAGAGGTGGAAAACATGGAAAAAGTACTAGTTTTCGGGCATAAAAACCCAGATACAGATGCAATTTGTTCTGCAATTGCTTATGCAGAATTGAAAAAAGAATTAGGAATGAATGCTGAGCCTGTACGTTTAGGCGAAATCAGCGGTGAAACTCAATTTGCGTTAGACTATTTTAAAGTAGAAGGACCGCGTTTTGTTGAGACAGTAGCAAGCGAAGTGGACAACGTTATTTTAGTTGACCATAACGAGCGTCAACAAAGTGCTAACGATATCGAATCAGTTCGTGTGTTAGAAGTTATTGACCATCACCGTATTGCTAACTTTGAAACAAGCGATCCTATATACTATCGTTGTGAGCCAGTTGGCTGTACAGCTACAATCTTAAATAAAATGTACAAAGAAAATGGCGTAACAATTCGTAAAGAAGTTGCAGGTTTAATGTTATCTGCAATCATTTCAGATTCTTTACTATTCAAATCTCCAACTTGCACAGAACAAGATGTAGCAGCTGCTCGTGAATTAGCGGAAATCGCTGGTGTAGATGCAGATAACTACGGCTTAGAAATGTTAAAAGCTGGTGCTGACTTAAGCGGAAAAACAATGGAGCAATTAATCTCTCTTGATGCTAAAGAATTCCAAATGGGTAATGCGAAAGTTGAAATCGCACAAGTAAACGCTGTTGATACAAACGACGTTCTTGTACACCAAGCGGAACTTGAAAAAGTAATTTCTGCAGTAGTAGAAGAAAAAGGTTTAGACCTATTCTTATTCGTTGTAACTGATATCTTAACTAACGATTCTGTCGGTCTTGCGATCGGTAAAGCAGCAAACGTTGTTGAGAAAGCATACAACGTATCACTAGAAAACAATACAGCTACTTTAAAAGGTGTTGTATCTCGTAAAAAACAAATCGTACCAGTATTAACAGAAGCATTCCAAGCTTAATCGTATTGCGTACAGATGAACAGTAAGGACAAGTAGTCAGATTGGCTATTTGTCCTTTTTTATTTATAATAAGCAGAAATTTTTAACTTTTAAACAGTCGCATTGTGTATGCTTAATGATATGGAAGTATTGAAAAGTAAATTACAGGGGCTTTTTGAAAAAATATTGCATCTGTTTCAAAATTAGAGAGCTGGATTTCGGAGGAACTGCGTTTAAACGCTGAAATACAGATGTTGCGTTTAACTTTTTAGAAGAAAGGATATAAAGTTTTGATTAACGAATTAAAATAAGGATAGCGTTAGCTATCCTTATAATCGTTTATTCGTAAGATTTTTTCTTGTTTATATAAAATGTGATTATCGTAGTAATGAAGAAAATAGGTATCGCATACACTTGCCCAACAAATAACTTCCAGCCGACATAATTATAGCCTTCAGATGCTGGGATGATAACGGAAATAACGCAAACGATAAAATAGACTAATAGTGCAGGAATAATATTTTTCATTTTTATGAACCTCCTTTATTGTTTTATTAATACATACTTGCATTATAATTTAGTTTCATTATTTTGAAGAAAAAATGAAAAATTTTTTATGGTATTATAATATTTGCAATGAGAGTAATCTATAGTACGCATATGGTAAAATGTGTAATTTTAACTTTCAGAATTATTATATAGTATCTCGAGAAAAAAATGTACAAAATAACGAATTTTATTTACCAAAGTAAAGGGAGTAGAAATATATATGAAAAGGCTATGTATAATTCCATGCGGAAAAAAGAAAATTTGGGATAAACATTCAGACTACGGACCGATGGAAGCAAAAGATGTATATATTAGTCCGTTCGGAAAAGCATGTCAGGCGTACGCAACTATGTTTTTCGAAAACTGGGTTATATTATCAGCGAAACATGGATTTTTAAGACCAAGTGATATTGTATTAGAAAACTATGATCTTGCATTTGATTCAAAAAGCGATGAGGTAATAAGTATAGAGCAATTACAAAAACAGATGGTAGATAAAAGTTTACTACAGTTTGACGAAATCGTCTTACTAGCAGGGAAGAAGCATAAAAAAGTAGTGACAAAGTTATATCCAGAAGAAATGATTACATATCCGCTAGAGGGGTGTAAAGGAATTGGGTATATGTTGCAGAGGTTGAAAGAAGCTGTGAAGGAAGGGGAGGAAATATAGGTGTAGTTTCAGTGATTTTAAACTCTATTTATTTAGGGAGCTGAAAAGTAAAATAGAGTTTTTAGGCATCGCCGAAAGGGTGATGCTTTTTTGTTCGTGTCGTCATTCATGTAAAAGTAATTTAGAGAATAAATCATTCGATTTATGAAGCGATAGCTTTTTTATATCGAAAACAAATTGCATAACTTTTAGAAAATATAGGACGTATGGGCACAGTTAAGATTGTAAGTGGGAATAGCAATAAGACAAGTTTTGAATAAGATATTAAGAAAGGAGATGTTGATGAATAATGGCTAGATATAGTTTGCACGGAGGACACAATAGTATTGTTCAAGGTGCTAATTTCGGGAATCGGAAAGAACACGTTCTAGATAGGCAAGTTAAAGATGCCGTGGCGGCTAAGTTAAGAGCCCTAGGACACACGGTTTATGACGATACGGACGAGGTAGGGGCAACTCAATCACAAAATTTAAATAATATCATTCGGAATAGCAATTCCCATGCTGTGGATTTAGTTATTTCTTTTCATCTTAATGCAAGTGATGGAAATGGACAGGGTGTTGAGGTTTTATATTATGATCAGAAAGATTTGGCGGCTAAAATCTCAGCTCAACTAGCAAAAGATATTGGATGGCGTGATCGAGGTGCGAAACAACGTACAGATTTAGCAGTATTAAATGGAACGAAGGCACCGGCTATTCTTATTGAATTAGGGTTTATTGATAATGAATCCGACATGGCAAAATGGAATGTTGATAAAATCGCTAATTCTATTGTATTTGCTCTTACAGGACAAACTGGAGGAGGTGCAGCGAATTTGCTCAAAGTAAAAACTGGTGGTGTAGCATTTAGTAATTTACAAGATTTGGCTCAAGCTATGGTTGATGCGGGTATTGATGGACAAATTGTCGTTCAAAAAGATGGCATTGGTTATGCTATAACGAATGGCTATCCGTCCGGGAATATCGATAAATTTACAGCTTGGTTAGATGCACGTAAATGGTACTATGAGTACGTGAGATAAAACGAAAATTGGTTTGATTAAAAACTAAAAATTGTCTTATTTTTAGTTAACAAGTATATTAAGTAACTATAAAAATATGGACAATTTATATGTAAATTAGTACACAAAACCACCTGTCAGAAAGGTGGTTTTATTTATCAAGCTATTTGCGGGAAGTAAAATTCTCACCTCAAAATTCGGATGAAGCTAAGAAATTAGGTGGGAATTACACTGCTCGTAGCCTCCTACTAATTATCGTTTCACTTTATATAGTTTAGAGTTTTGTAAATCTTTACTTATTAAACCCGTAATAATATTTTGTTTTCTCAATACATAAGCCGAATTTTAAATTATTACCCAATAATATAATACCTCTCATACTATTTATTAGTTGATAATAACAAAAAAACAAGCTTTGAATATAATAATGAAAAAGGAGATGTTAAATAATGGGTTATATTGTAGATATTTCGAAATGGAATGGCGACATTAACTGGGATATCGCAGCACCACAATTAGATTTCGTAATTGCACGTGTGCAAGATGGTTCAAACTATGTAGATCCTTTATATAAAAATTATGTACAAGCAATGAAAGCAAGGAATATTCCGTTTGGTAATTATGCGTTCTGTCGTTTCGTTTCAGTAGAGGATGCACGGATAGAAGCAAGAGACTTTTGGAACCGTGGTGATAAAAATGCAACAGTTTGGGTAGCTGACGTAGAAGTAAGAACAATGAACGATATGAGAGCGGGTGCACAAGCTTTTATTGATGAATTACGCAGATTAGGAGCTAAGAAAGTCGGTTTATATATTGCTCATCATATGTATGCTCCATTTGGAATGGAAAATGTCAATTGTGATTTTGTATGGATTCCTCGTTATGGTGGTAACAAACCGGCGTATCCATGTGATATTTGGCAATACACAGAGACAGGAAATGTGGCTGGTATCGGCAAGTGTGATTTAAATAAGCTGATTGGAAATAAGCCGTTAGCTTGGTTTACAAATCAAATTGTTGAGCCGATAAAAAAACAAGAAGGGGTTGGAATTATAGTGAATAAATATAGCAAAGTAGTTACTTATGAATTTGGTGTAAATTTAATTTCTGACATGATTCAAATGATGGATAAGCTTGGATATACTTCTAAAATAATATCTCGTGGAGATAACCAAGGGCTTGTGTATTTCGAAACAGATTATCGTCAAGGGAACGAACTGGACAAAGCAACTGCTTGGTTAGATATGAAAGGAATTAAATATTTTTATACAAAAGAGTAGTTTGCAAAAATAAGAGCCGTCATGTGACGGTTTTTATTTTTATTTAATCTTTTAACTCTACTTATAATATGGAGAAAATAGACTAATAAACAAGCCTTTGTATACTTTCAAACATAGAATATGATGAATTCTATCAAGGAGGAAGCATATTTATGAGAAATACTTGTCATTGTGGACATTTTCAAGATTGTAATAAATTTTGGGATGATTTAATGTTTGGGAGATGTAGATGTAAGCGCAATGATTTTCACGAGTGTTGTTGCAAAGAGAAACCGAAGTGTGAGTGTGAAAAATGTCATTGTAAAACAAAAGCGAAATGCCATTGTAGGCATGAAGAGGAAGGGTATTAATAATAAAAAAGAGTACGATTGGTCATCTCCCTGTCAAGTAGACAGAAATAAAAAGAGTATTATGCCACGGCCTTTTCCCGATATTCTATCGGGGAAAGGCCGTGAAGTTTTTCTTGGAATCTTTCTGTATTATAAAATTGAATATATTCTTGAATTGCTCGGTAGGCCATTTCATATGTTTTTGGGCACACTAAATACAACTTCTCTGTTTTTAAATGTGAGAAGAATGATTCGATACACGCATTATCAAAACAGTTTCCACGTCTAGAATGACTACCGACAAATCCTAATTTCTCTAACTGTTTTGCGTAGGATTTAGATGTATATTGAAACCCTTGATCTGAATGGAAAAGGGGCTTAGTAGTTAATGACTTCCCTTCTAATTGACGTAATGTAGTTAAAACCAAATCTAAATCATTTCTTGAAGATAGCTTCCAGGCAACAATTTCATTGTTGTATAAATCTAACACAGCCGACAAATAGGCAAATTGTTCTCCGATTCGTACATAAGTAATATCTGTTACGAATTTTTGATTTTGCTTTTCAGCTTGAAACTCTCGATTCAAATGATTTTTAAATACCACAGATGTTTTTCTTCCATAAAACGGACGTTTTTTTCGAATGATAGATTGAATACCCAGCTCTCTCATAAGACGACGAACACGTTTATGATTCATTACCATTCCTTCTCGAGCCAAAGCACGAGTCATACGTTTATACCCATAGTAAGGGTGCTGACGATGAATAGATAAAATATGTTCTTTATGCCACATATCCCTTTTCTGACGTAAACGCTGCACGTTATGATATTTCCGCCATTTATAGTAGCCAGCCTTAGAAACTTCCGCGATTTGAAGCAACCATCGGAGTGGATAGGCTTGGCGTAATGAATCGATAAGAGAAAATCGTTCTTTCTTTAGGACCATTCCTTCCCGTGTAGATTTGGATTGCGCTTTTTTAAATACTCAACCTGTGCCTTCAAATAAGCATTTTCTTCTTCTAGACTATTAAAATTCTTTCGATTCCAGACACCACGTTGATCATCAAAGGACTCCCCTTGTTGCGCACGTTTTACCCACTCAATAATCTGGGCATCGCTCTTCACACCGAGTTGTTCACGAATTTCTCGCAATGATTTTCTCTCTTCTAATCGAAGACGAACTGCTTCTCGCTTTAGTTCTTCTGTATATTTTTGAAATGATTGTCCTTTTCTTGCCATAAAAAAATCCCCTCCAGATAAAACAGTATTGAGTCCATCATATCAGATGGACTCTTTTTTTACTGTCTACCTATAGGGGATAATACCAGATGCGTACTCTTTTTTTGGGTGATTATATTCCATCTTGAACAGATTTCTTTACAATTACCCATGTGTCTTTCTTTTTAACCGTTATAGCTACATTAGTTCCATTAGATTCCTTATAAAAGATATATCCATTGTTTGAGTTTACATATGTAACTGGTTCACCTATGCAATCTCGCGAGCAGGATTTGTTGACTAGTTCAATTAAGGATAGTTCACTTGGATCGGTTTTACTGGCTTCTATAACAGCATCAAGGCTTGTTTTTCGATAACCTTGCAAGTTTATATGAAAAAGCTGCTCTATTTCTCCTGTAATGCTAGTGTTCATTACTTCTACTGAATTCTTTTTTTCTTGAAGAAAGCCGTTTTCATAAAGTAATTTTGTATAGCCAATCCATGCTATTAACACTAGCATGAAAAACATACCCGTCATTTTAAGTATTCGAAGTCGTTTGCTTATAATTGTTTCTGAGTATTTCATTCACTCTAATCCTCCAATGTTTTTAATTTAAAATATGCTTGGATACATACTTTTAGAAGAGGATGAAAGTTAATGAGTTTTTAATAAAAAAGAAAACATCCAGGGTTAGATGCTTTCTTTTTTTGGTATTTTTGGCTATCTGTTAGTTACTTGTTTCATAAGTGGTCTTATTTCTTTAACTGGTGGTTTCTTATCATAGGCATCAACGTAAGAAAAGTAGTAGTTTAAGTTTCTTAGAAGACCTTTTCCTATTTTTGCACTTAAGAAAGGAAAGACTTGTCCGGTATAATCATCGAGAGATTTACAGTAATATTTTTCATCTAAATATATACTGTATTTACATGTTAGTTCTACTAAAGGATTCCCTTCATCATCAAATACTTCTTTAGAATCAATAATATCTATTAGTGCAAATTTTTCATTTAAGTAAACTTTCTTTTTTTTCTCGTGTTTATTTGTAAGTATAAAAACGAGACCAATCGCGTTAATCAAACTATTTCCTCCTATAAAAAACGGATATTAATAAAATATATCGATATAAGCTAAATGTAAAGAGGAGAGGTGAAATATCATGGAGAGAAAACTAAATAAGCCGATTGGTGAGAGCTGATAATCAGTGGGGGATGAACAACCCCCTCACTGATTAAAGTTTCACTTTATTGAAATACTTGCGGGAATTGTTTTACGATTGCGTTTGTTATCATGTCAGCCATTTCTAATGCTTCTTTTTCAATTTTATCGTAAAGTTTTACTCCTGCTTCATAATCTTTATTTAGGAAGGCAAGTGCTTCTGCTTTCGTTAGTGCTGAATGTTCATAAAACATTTTTCTAAATTCTTCTTTATCTATATATGGGTTGATCCTGTTAAGGAATTCAATAATTGCGTCACCATTAGCGTACCATTTTTTCTCTATAGCGGCCGCTGCATTTTGATTACCAGCTTTTGCGGCTTTAACAAGATCCGCTGCAATTACTAAGTGATCTTTAATTAATGCACTATATTTTTTCACTGCATCCTCACCGTAAAATGGTTCAAGTGATAGTCCCATATGTGTTGCGTTTTGTAGAAGTCGTCCAACAGTAACATTAACATCTGGTAAATTAAATACTATACTTATAATAGCCAATCTCGTCCAAGCGACGTGTTGTTCCCATAAAGAACGCATATACCCTTTTAAAAAATTCTCATTTTTACTAATTCGGTAGTTCCGTACGGATAAATCATAGTTTACATAAGGGTTATGGTAGGGGGAGTAATACGATTGCCAATAAGAATACATAAATAGTAACACTCCTTTGAACATGTATAACTCAAAGTATGATGAAGATTTATTTTTAGTTACGTGTCCTAGATTATTTTTAGGGAATTTGAAATGGAGAAATTCAATGAATGGTGTTGTGGTATATATGAATAAATTGAATATAAAGTAAAAGAGGGTCTGTAAGGGAAGTTGCAGACCCTCAAAAGGGTATTGCCGAGATGTCGGACTCGACTACGTAATGTTATCATAAAATTCTTTTGAAAAAACCTGGTAAATGTGTCCAAATGAAATTGGGACCTTCATACAGTCAAAGGGACCTGCTTCCCGCGGCAGGCCCCAATAACTAGATAATGTCGATGAGCAAAAAACTCATCTGGAGTACTTTTATAGTAACAAGTAAAATGTGTTTTGTGTATTGAGAAAGAAGAATTGCATAATTATATGTGAACAATTTAAATCCCAACAATTTATGATTATCATTAATTGTTGGGATCTAAATATGGTTATAAAATGGAGAAAAGACTTGGAAGTGAGATCGAGGTACACAGAAGTATGTAATCATGAAAAAGACCTGCTAATATAAGCAGGTCAACTTAAGGGGTTTATCCAACAGATTATTATATATGGTAACAACTGAATTGTAGTAAGTCTATACATTTAATATTGAGAAAAATTCTGTGAATGATATATTTTTTGCACATATATTAACGTCTAAAAAGTTGAGAAAGAAAATTAAAAAGCTTTTTATAAGAGAATAATGGCTGGTACTTATAGTATGATTCATATTTCCACGCATCATTATTAGAGAATTGGAGTTTTTGTGTTTTCGTTTTTGCCTTGATGGAACTCATATTACGATGTTTCATATAGTAACCTCCTGAATTTATATGTATACGATTAGTAGTATTCAAGAAAGGGAAATAAAATGAACATTTAAATTGAAACTCTTTCTTCTTGTGTACTGGATTTACGTTATAAATGTTGTAAAACATATAAAATAATGATGCTAATTCATATTAAATAAGTGAAGAAACATAGAATAATGAAAAAACAATAAGCATCTAATCATCCCTTTCAAGTCGCATAAGTGATTGATATAATAGAAGTAGATGAAAGATAAAGAAAAGCGGGTGACTCTTTTTTGTTTACTAAAGCACAAGAACTTTTAGCGTCCTACTTTGGTTATTCTTCGTTTCGAAGAGGACAAGATGAAACAATTAAAAATGTACTAGATGGGAAAGATACGGTTTGTATTATGCCAACGGGTGGCGGTAAGTCGATTTGTTATCAAATTCCGGCATTAGTATTTGAAGGAACGACGTTGGTTATATCGCCTCTAATATCACTTATGAAGGATCAAGTAGATACATTGGTACAGAATGGCATTTCAGCTACATATATTAATAGTTCTATATCTATTGCAGAAGCAAATCAGCGAATTCAATTAGCGAAACAAGGACATTACAAGTTACTTTATGTGGCGCCTGAGCGTCTTGATTCGATGGAGTTTGTTGATCAACTTATTGATATGAAAATCCCTATGATTGCGATTGATGAAGCACACTGTATTTCACAGTGGGGACATGATTTCCGTCCAAGTTATTTACATATACATCGCATATTAGATTATCTTCCAGAAAAGCCGCTCGTATTAGCATTAACAGCAACAGCAACACCGCAAGTACGTGATGATATTTGTAACACACTTGAAATTAATCAAGAAAATACAATTATGACAACGTTTGAGCGTGAGAACTTATCGTTTTCTGTCATTAAAGGGCAAGATCGAAATGCATATTTGGCGGATTATATTCGTCAAAATCAAAAGGAATCCGGGATTATATATGCAGCTACTAGAAAAGTAGTCGATCAGTTATATGAAGATTTGATGAAGGCAGGTGTTTCTGTATCAAAATATCATGCTGGTATGAGTGATAGTGATCGAAATGAGCAACAAGAACTCTTTTTACGAGATGAAGTAAGTGTAATGGTAGCAACATCTGCATTCGGGATGGGTATTGATAAATCGAATATTCGTTACGTAATTCATTATCAGCTTCCAAAAAATATGGAAAGTTACTATCAAGAAGCAGGACGTGCTGGTCGTGACGGATTAGATAGTACATGTATATTGTTATATTCTTCTCAAGATGTACAAGTACAGCGTTTTTTAATTGATCAATCAACTGGAGAATCACGTTTTTCAAATGAACTTGAAAAATTGCAAAATATGACCGATTACTGTCATACAGAACAATGTTTACAATCATTCATTTTGCAATACTTTGGAGAAGAACCGAAAGAAGATTGTGGACGCTGTGGTAATTGTACAGACAATCGCGAGAGCATCGATGTGACAAGAGAATCACAAATGGTTTTATCATGCATGATTAGAACGAACCAACGCTTTGGAAAGCAAATGATAGCGCAAGTATTAACTGGGTCGAAGAATAAGAAAGTTATTGAATTTAATTTTCATACTTTACCAACGTATGGGCTTTTATCGAACCGTAGTGTAAAAGAGGTCAGTGAGTTTATTGAGTTTTTAATTTCAGACGAGTTAATTGCAGTTGAACATGGCACTTATCCGACGTTAAAAGTAACTGAAAAAGGGAAAGAAGTATTACTTGGTAAAGAGAATGTTTTACGAAAAGAACGAGTAGAGACAAGACAAATTGTTCAAGACCATCCTTTATTTGAAGTGCTTCGTGAAGTACGTAAAGAAATTGCACAAGGAGAAGGTGTACCTCCGTTCGTTATTTTCTCTGACCAAACATTAAAAGATATGTGTGTGAAAATGCCGCAAAATGATTCTGAATTGTTGACGGTAAAAGGTATCGGAGAACACAAACTTGTGAAATATGGCTCGCACTTCTTACAAGCAGTTCAGCATTTTATTGAGGAAAATCCAAATTATGCTGAAACGATTAAGACAGAAGTAGTTTCAGAGCGTAAAAAGTCAGGAAAAGCATCCGCAAATTCTCATTTAGAAACATATGAAATGTATAAACAAGGTATTGATTTGAATGAGATTGCAAAAGAACGTAACTTATCAAGACAAACAATTGAAAACCATTTAATTCGCTGCTATGAGGATGGAATGGAAGTAGATTGGCAAAGCTTTGTTCCAGCAGAGTATGAATCTCTTATTGAAACTGCCGTTCAAAATGCAGAGGGTGGGCTGAAATCTATTAAAGAACAGCTTCCGAATGAAGTGAGTTACTTTATGATTCGTGCTTATTTACAAATAAGAAAGTAGAGACATATAAAGGGGATAAGAATTTATGTATCATGTGTTCGTTTATGGCACATTAAGAAGAGGACAAACGAATGCTCATTATATGCAAGGTGCAACATGCATCGCAGACAGAGCTTGGACATATGGAAAATTATTTGATACGAATGAAGGATATCCGGCCATGACTTATTCGATTGAAGAACAGGTGTATGGAGAAGTTTATGTAGTAAATGATAAGATATTGTGTAAGTTAGATGAACTAGAAGAATATACAGGTAATGCGGAGACTGATTTATATGATCGAATCACGCAAACAGTATATGTTGCTGATAGGGAAATTGAGGCATATGTGTATATCGCTCAGAATAAAAAGATGTTAAAGAAAGTGATAGACTCTGGTGACTGGCTTATGTATCAAAAAATATAATAAGGTAGTTTTAAAAATTGGAAAGCAGATAATGACGAATTCATTATCTGCTTTTTATTGTGTGAATAATTGTCGTTCTCTTTTTATTCTTATAGTTCTTAGTACGATTCCAATTCCGAGAAATAAAACAGTAGCAGCGACCCCGCTAGTAGGATTTAACCAAAAATCACTACTGTTTGTAAGAGTAATAATCCCTGTTATTGTAACTAAAACAGTAGGAACAGCATCCTCGATTGCATGCATGATAACACATGGCCAGACTGATTTTGTAAGTCTATATATTTCAACATACATAATTGACCAACAAAGCATAAGGATACAGCCAGATAGAAGCATATTTAATCTTGAGATAGATTCAAAATATTCATTTGAAGAGCCTCCTTTACTTTTATTTATCCTATTATTTGTGGGCAGTAAAACGCCCATTGATTAAAGTCTTTAATTTTTACAATATTTGTTAATGGATAAATTAAATAGGAGACAAATAGAAAGTAGTATCTTTTGTATGCATCACTATACTATATGTGTATTTGTGTGATTTTGATGTTGCATATTCTTTTTAAATTAGAAAGATGAAAAGTAAGTTTTTTCGGAAAATTTAAACGGAAACTATTGACTTTATGATTGGGTTTTTAATACAATGATACTTCGACTGAAAAATTAGAACGGACAGGAGGGAATCGTCGAAATGAGCAACATATTTGAAGATGAGTTACAAAAAATGAAGGATACTTTACATACGATGGATGAGCAATTGGATAAGCTTGAAAAAACCCCGGTTTATTATGGAGAAGATTTTAAAGAGCAAATTCTTGAAAGTATGAGGGAGTCTAATAGACAAAACTTACGTATTGGTGTGCAAGAGCCGTACTTTGGAAGGTTAGATTTTCAGGAAGATGGAAAAGAAGAAGTTATGCCGATTTATATCGGAAAAGTAGGGGTTTCGGATATGGACACGATGAAGCCAATCATTATTGATTGGCGGGCGCCTGTCGCCAGTATGTTTTATTCATTTACCGGTGGAGAAGAATTAGCATTTTATCAATCACCAGATGGGTTAGTAGAAGGTGATGTGTATTTAAAACGAAACATTTCCATTCGAAAAAGAGAACTTGAACGTGTTGTTGATACATATGTAAAAGGAAATGAAGATGTATCGCATGCCGATGATTTTCTTCTATATCGATTAGGTGAGAATAAAGATAATAAGCTAAAGGATATTGTTTCAACGATTCAATCGGAACAAAATGATATTATTCGAGCGGAAAGAAATTTACCATTACTTATTCAAGGGGTTGCAGGGAGCGGAAAGACAACAATTGCTTTACATCGCCTTGCTTTTTTAATTTATGAATATCGTGAACAACTAGAAGCAGAAAGAATGATCGTATTTGCGCCGAATAGTCTGTTTTTAGACTACATTTCGAGTGTACTTCCTGAATTAGGTGTAGGGAATATTAGTCAAACAACGTTTCTGGATTGGGCATTACGTACGTTAGATGATTCAGTGAAACTAAAGCAGACAGAAGAAAAATTGAAAGAAGCATTTTCAATTAATCGTGATGAAAAGAAGATAATGCTAGGTAAATTAAAGGGTACGTTGGAATTTAAGACGTTTATTGAAGAGAGAATGATCCAATTTGAAAATGAGTTAGTTCCGACAAAAGATTTTGAGGCGTGGGATAGAGCGATTATTCCAGTAGAAGATATTAAAAAATGGATGCAAGTTGAATATAAACATTATCCTTTACAGAAAAGAAGAGAACGATTAGTAGGACGAATGAAGCGCTGGATTGAAATTGAACTTAAAAAATTCGGGGAAACAAACGAGAAAAAATTACTTAAAAAAGAAGCGACTAAGAGACTGAACGCATATATGAAGTTTTGGCCGAAAATGAGTGCTCTTTCACTGTATAGTTCAATAGTAAAAAGTAAAGAAATACTCGAGGTATTACCTGAAGAACTTGTTAAAGAAACAGAAAAGAGTTGTCGTAAAAAAGAAGTGTATGTAGAAGATTTACCAGCTTTAATATACATACATCATCGTATAACAGGGATTGAAATCGGGCAGAAGTTTCATCACGTTGTTATTGATGAAGCGCAAGATTTTTCGCCTTTCCAAGTTTATGTATTAAAAGAAATTACATTAGGTAATTCTTTCACTATATTAGGTGATTTATCGCAAGCGATTTATGATTACCAAGGAATTGAAGATTGGAATGCTTTTAAGGAAGTATTCCAAGAAACCGGTTATTATGAATTGACAAGAAGTTATCGTTCTACAAAAGAAATTATTGAATTTGCAAATGAAATAATTAAAAATGCAGAAATCCCAGTAGGACTCGCAACACCAGTCTTCCGCAGTGGGGAAGATGTGAAAGTAATTCATGCGGAAAATCAATTTACTGAAATTGTGAAGACGGTAAAACATTTGCAAAATACAGATGTGAAAACAATTGCGGTAATCGGAAGAACAGAAGATGAATGCCGTGATATATATGTGGAATTAACAAATGCAGGATTAACGGTAAACGTAATTGAAGCAAACCAAAGTAAATATGAAGGTGGTATATCAGTAGTACCTGTCTATTTAGCGAAAGGTTTAGAATTTGATGCGGTGCTTTTAATTGATGTGGATGAAGAACATTACAAAGACACAAAACATGATGCAAAGTTACTATATGTTGGATGTACGAGATCACTTCATGACCTATGGATTTTCCATAGTGGGGAAGCGTCACCTTTAATTAAAGGATTAAAATAAAGTGAAACTATAATCAGTGGGGAGTTTTACTGCAAGCTAATGTGAGATAAATATAAAAAGAGGGTTTCTATTACTGTCTACTTAACAGGGAGATGACTATGAAGACCCTCTTTTTATATTGAAATTAATGTTCAATTTTAAACGAATAAAGCCATTAATATTAAATCTTGATAGCTACCATCCAATTTTACACCCTTTGCTTTTCTACCCTCTTCAAAGAAGCCTAGATTCTTATATAATTGGATTGCACCTAGATTATCTTCCATTACCTCAAGACAAACTTTTTCAATCTTACTGTTATTTTTAGCCCAATTGATTAACGTTTCTAGAAGAGCTCTTCCAATACCATAATTTCGATATTCGGGTAGTATGGTCATCGCAAAAGCCCCTTGATGACTAATTTTTTCTTTGTTTCCGTTCTTAAAATCTATTGCACCGACTAACTTACCATCAACTTCAGCAATAAACTGTACATAATTTGGATTTTCATGATAAGCTTTTAACGTTTTTTGAATAGCATCGATACGCACCTTTTTTACATCCTCAACCGTACTTAGCATGTATGGAGCGTTTATTAAAGCTTTTGAAGCAGAATCTAGTATTCTTTCTGCATCCCGTTCTTTAGCTTCTCTAATTATTATTGTTTTTCCATCCTTAGATTTATAAGTAAAAACATTAGTTGATAAGATACTACACACACCCTTTCGGAATATAATTAGTTGAATTTTTTAACTATCATGCAATTATTAAGTAAGAAAAAGTCGTATCACCTTTTTCTGCAATCGCTCTACTTCAACTTAATGACGATTATTTCAAATATTTTTAATTTTTACAAGGATTTATTCCGTTATATAGCCCGATTGTTGAATAACATGACTGGCGTTTTTTAAACAACTTTATTATCTCTGTACACGATGAATTAACGACTTGAGCTGTTGTGTAAATAATATACAATGACCTTTTCTAATTCCTTAGTTTGTTCTTTTTCCCGTACACGAACGGCATCTACTGGAATTTGTGTATGTTTTAACCAATCTAGAATAAGGTGTAGTTGTTCTTGTATTTGCCCAATGTTTTGCTCCTTTATGTTCTTATTCTGAATTCTATCAATTAATTGAAGCATATAGGGAAGTTTTTCTATACATTCACTTAAATCTCCGCAATAACCTGAAGGGAATTCATGTGTACCAAATTCTAAAGTATTGATGTAATTAGAAACTAGGTATATCATGGCTTCTTGTTCGGTATCACCACCTAATTCAATCGCTTTTCGAAGGGATTTTTCTAAATCGTCTTCTTTATTGCTAGAGTCCATATAAATTCCTATCCATCTAAAAGGTCTTGAATCAAATGGGTTGTTTTCTGTCCATCTATATAGAATGTCAATTAGAAAACTATTTAGTGAGAAAGTTAAGACCTCATCTTTTTCGTTTAATACATCTAAAATAGTAAACAGCGAAATGGCAAACTCTTCTTGATCTTTTGATTCCCATTTCTTTGCATTTGTAATAAATGTCTCTAAATGTTTAAAAGCTAATTTTCGAAGTCCCGCTTCGCGATGCTGACAGTAACAAATAAAATCATGCCAATGCTCAGTTGTATTCATATGTATAATAATAGTTTGTAATGCAGTGAGAGGTTTATCCATTATAAGTCCCCAATCTATTAAGCACGTGTTGAAAATTTAGTGTTATTATATCATTACATAAATTAAAGTGGGAAGAATTTAAGGTGGATTTTATTGGTCACGGGATCCAATCGATTGGTAATGTAGCGGTTCTAACAGGAGTCATTATTGACTTTGAAGATGAAACGTAAAAAAGTTATTATGTTTATCTGAATATTGAGGGAATACAAGAATTTTATTTATTTAATTTTCAGAAAAAATAGACTAAAACATTAATAAATGGTATAATTTCCTTGTTATTGGAATTAAAATGAAAATATTAGAAGAAAAAGGATAGGGTTGGTTTTAATGGGGGATTCTGATCACAAAGAAACAAAGGCAATATTAAAGTTATGGTTTATTTATATACCACTTGCATTTGGAGAATTTGTCTTTTCGAATATCATAGGTTATTTAAAAAAATAAAGATTTTGTATTTGAAAAACAATTAACCTAATTTAATTGTTTTTTTATTTTTCTCTAATAAACCAAACAAAAATAAAGATTTTGAACAAGATGAAGTTTATGAAGGAAATAACGTTGATTAGGTGCTGAAAACGGGAATTATTCAAGCATGGTAATTCACCGTTTTTATAGCTTCCTATAGTGAGATGTTATGTTCACATCATATGTATACGATATTTGTAACTTAATATAGCATTACTGGAACTTCAAAATTAGTAGTTAAGGTTGTTACCTTATAGAGTGTTATATATAACTTAGCTAAAAAAGCACAAATCATATAATTTGAGCTGTTCATTATCTGTTTTTTGGTAAAAAATTATAGTTTTTGTCACATTAATACTGTACGATACATAGTATAAAACACATACTGTATGACATATAGTAATGGAAATGAGGTGAGTGAATGGATACTTTATTAAATTCGTTAATTACTGAGTTAAGAAGAGGGACATTAACGTTAGCTGTTTTAAGTCAATTAAGAACGCCGCAGTACGGATATTCACTTGTCCAGTTATTAGAGCAATCAGGGGTTACAATTGATCAAAGTACTTTATATCCACTACTTCGCCGATTAGAAAAGCAGGAATTAGTGACGAGTAGTTGGGATAAAACGGAGAGTAGACCTCGTAAGTATTATGTTTTAAGTGATTATGGATTAGAAATATTTTTGCAGTTGAAAAAAGAATGGATAAAGGATTCGAAAGAACTTTATAACTTATTAAAGGAGGAGGAAGAGAATGAATTTAATTGATCTCTATATCCAAGAGGTTGCGAAGAGATTACCTGAAAAAAATCGTGAAGATATTACACTTGAACTAAGGTCAACTATAGATGATATGTTACCTGAAGATTATAATGAGAAAGATGTAAAGAGCGTTCTCGAAAAATTGGGGAGTCCGGTTTCATTGGCTAATGGTTATTTGGATAGACCGATGCATTTAATTGGACCACGTTATTTTGATGTATATACAACGTTGTTAAAAATGATTATACCAATCGCAGCTGTCATTGCACTCATATCAATGGTTGCAGAAAATTTTATAGGCTATAGTGGTGATCAAGCGGTATTAAATGTTATTTTACAATTGATAGGTAAAGGCATTGGGGAAATTTTTGAAGTGAGCCTCCATGTATTTTTCTGGTTGACAGTTGTGTTTGTTATTTTAGAAAGAACAGATAAAGACAAAGGTATCGAGCCGTTGACGACAAGTTTAAAAAAATGGACACCAGATGATTTGAAAAACATCTCGTATATCCCAAAGAAAAAAGCAATCTCGAAGTTTGAAGTTTTTGGAGGTTTAATGTGGACAGCAGTTTGGGCTACACTTTACTTTTATGCGAATTATCTTGTTGGCGTATATAACGGTACGGCAAATGGACTGAAGTTTGTCTCGCCAACTTTTAATCAAGATGTTTTATTGCAGTACTGGCCAATCGTTGTAATTATGATCGTTTTTGAAATATGTATATCCCTTTATAAATTAGTGCAGGGACAATGGACGCAAAGATTGGCGATTGGGAATGCTATTCTTCAAATAGCTGGGACGATAGTATTCATTGTAATTGTAGTAAATCCACATGTATTTAACGCAGGGTTTATTACGTATTTGGCAAATGCATTTACTATTTCCTCAGAGGAGTTTAAAACGTGGCTCATTTGGGGAGGAATTTTCTTCTACATGTTATCTGCTGCAATAAATATATTTGATGGTTTCCGAAAAGCTAGTATTCGTATGTAGATAAAAATCGGAAATTTCGATAAAATAAAACTATTAAAAAGATAGTAAAATAAGGTGAACATGATGAAAGGAAGAAAATAATGATAAGGGAAGCAACGAAAAAAGATTTAGCATACATTTTAGATATTTATAACGATGCGATACTTTATACAACAGCTGTATATGCGTATAAACCTGTAACCCTTGAAAATAGAATAGATTGGTATGAACAAAAAAAGGCTGAAGAGTATCCAATTATCGTATATGAATTAGATAATAAAGTAGTAGGATTTGCGACATTCGGCCCATTTAGAGCGTGGCCTGCTTATAAATATTCAGTTGAACATTCTGTGTATGTAGATAAGGCATATAGAAAAAATGGCATTGGGTCTTCATTAATGAAAGAATTAATCAAAATTGCAAAGGAAAGAGAGTATATGACCTTAATTGCTGGAATTGATGCAGAGAATGAGAAAAGTATTGCCTTGCATCAAAACTATGGATTTGTTCATGCAGGAACAATAAAAAAAGCTGGTTATAAGTTTAATAAATGGCTAGATTTAGCTTTTTATCAGCTGGAACTTAACGGTCCTGAAAATCCTATAGAAGAATAAATATTTTTCGGTAGCAAGAAAAAATTCATGCTACCTTTTTCTTATTTTAATAGCTAATGAAAAGGTTTTTTACATTCAATGTTGAAATATTAGAAGTTAATATAACGATATAAAAAGAGGGATAGAAATGGAAACTGTTATAAATAAAATAAAAGAGGTACAATCTAATTATGTGGGAATGGCAATTTATTCTACAAAAAATAATCGTATAGTTGCTTCGTATAATAGTGAATTAAATATTCCGTTAGCATCAGCAGCAAAATTAGTCATTGGATTTGTAGTAACGCAAATGGTGAAGGAAAATAAACATAATTGGAATGATATACTTCATTACATTAAATTTAATCCACATGAAGATAGTGCGCAGTTATATCCGCATTTACAAGGAAGAACTTCTTTAACACTTAGTCAAGCGGTAGAGGTAATGATTGCTTGTCATGATAGTTACGTTGCACAGTCAGTTGTAATGCACTGTGGTGGATGGGATGCTGTGAAAATGTACGCACAAACGTACTTTTCAAAAATTCATATACAAGAGAATGCTAGAGATGAGAAAAATGTTGGAGAATTAAGTGAAGTTCTTGCCCTTTTCATACAAACCTTTCAAGGTTATAAATCAGAACCAGAATTATGGGAACCAATTATTAGCGGCATGGTAAGACAGCAAGGAGAGTATGAAGAAATTCCATATTATCATATAACTCATATGACAGGTGGATTACTCACAGCTACAATAAATATTGGTATAATAGGAATGTTTAACGAATTTCCACTTCTTTATGTGATTGGGGGAAAAGATTTACCGAATCGCCGTGAAAATAAAGAGGTAGATGAAGCTTTTGCAGTAGTTTTAAAGTACATATACAAAGAATATAGTGAAAGCATGCTAGGAGTGAGCGATTGAAAAGAAACTTAAAGACTTTAACAATCATTATTTTAATTTTAACGATTATTGCTCTTGAAGTTGGAATCGCCCTATATGATCACAATTTGTCATTAGATACAATTTACTTTGCAGCGATCCTTATTTGTATTGTATTGCTTTTTGGCACACGTGTTTCTGAAGAGAAAGAAAGTACATCGAAACGAGAGCGAAGAAAAATAGCTGTTATATTTTGGCCATCTATTTTATTGTCTATCGCTTGTTTTGCAGTTATAAATTACATAAGGGTAGGCTATGTCTCTGTACCAGGGATAATTGGCTTTTCATGCTTTGTTACATATGGTGGATTCGTTTTGATTAGTATTTTAAAGGGGAAAAATAAAATGTAGCTTACTAAGTTGAAAGGAAGCAATGTATATGAAACATATAGAGAACGGTACACGTATTGAAGGAGAATACATTAAAAATAAAGTCATTCAATATAATATGTCCATCTTAACAGATGAAGTAAAACAGCCGATGGAAAAAGTAAGCCTCGTAGTAAAAAATGAAGAAGGAAAAATATTTGGTGGTGTAACAGGTACGATGTATTTTTATCATCTTCATATCGACTTTTTATGGGTTGATAAATCAGTTCGTCATGACGGTTATGGTAGTCAACTGTTACATAAAATTGAAGAAATTGCGAAGGAAAAAGGGTGCAGATTAATATTGCTAGATTCATTTAGTTTTCAAGCGCCAGAATTTTATAAAAAGCACGGTTACCGAGAGTATGGTATCGTTGAAGATCATCCAAAAGGTCATAGTCAGCACTTTTTTGAAAAGAGATTATAATAATATTATGTATACTGATTGATGGGAGAAAGCATATGTACACGTATAAATTGCAACAAGAACAACCAATCTGTGCAGAAAAAATTAAGAAGCTTTATGATTCTGTCGGTTGGTGGCCAGAAAGAAAAGAAGTCGATATTGAAAAAATGTTAAAGAATAGTATAGCCATTGGAGTATGGGAAGAAAATGAATTAGTTGGATTTGCTAGAGTCGTTTCTGATGGTGTTTTTCGAGCATACATTGAAGATGTTGTCGTACATGAGAATGTAAGAAATAAAGGTATTGGAGAGAAAATGCTTACAATGTTACTTCGAGAAATATCTCATATTGATATTGTTAGTCTATTTTGCGGAGAGAAGCTAATAAAGTTTTACGGTGAGCAGCAATTTCAAGCAACGAAGCAAATTGTGATGCATCGTAATCAAACAGGGAAAGAATAAGAGGTGCCAATTAAAATGAATGCAACAAGAGCGTACTGTTTATCGAAAAGAAAAGCGACAGAAGATTCTCCAGATGGCTGGAGTGCAACATGTATGAGGCTTAATAATAAAATATTTGCGATAGTAAATCATGAAGAAGGTGAAAAGGCTGCGATTACATTGAAGTGTGATCCAGAAGTCGCATTAAGAATAAGAGAAGATTATCCAGAAACAATTATTCCAGGGTATCATATGAATAAAAAACATTGGAATACCGTTTATATTCATAAGGGTATAGAGCAGGAGCAAATTAATAAAATGATTGATTGGTCGTATGATTTAGTACTACAATCATTTTCAAAGAAAAAGCAGCAGGAGTTAATGGGTTAATATGTATTAGGAGTGTGTGTAATGAAAGATTCGATTAAAGATACGTATGATAAATTAGCGAGTACATATAAAGAAAATCTAGATTTCGCAAATCCATATAACAGTTATTATGAAAGACCGGCGATGATGGAGCTTATTCCAAAGGAACTAGAAGGAAAAAAGATATTAGATGCTGGATGTGCAGCTGGATGGTATACTTCTCAATTCATAGGAAGAGGAGCAAATGTTACAGCAATTGATGTAAGTCCTGAAATGGTAAAAGCAGCAAAAGAAAATATAGGAGAAGAAGCGACGTTCCTTTGTCATGATCTGCAAGAAACATTGCCATTTGAAGATAATACGTATGATGTGATTGTAAGTTCATTAACTCTTCATTATATAGAAAATTGGAATCAAGTATTTCAAGAATTTCGTCGTGTATTGAAGCCAGGTGGAGAACTTATTTATTCTATTCATCATCCTTTTATGGATTTCACAAAGTTTCCATGTGAAAATTATTTTGAAAAACAGTTATTAATAGATACTTGGGTTAAACCGAATATTACTATTGAAGTCAAGTTTTTTAGAAGATCATTACAAGACATACTAAATGAAACTACAAATTATTTTGTATTAGAAGAGATAGTGGAACCGAAGGCAATTGAAAAAATGAAAGAAGTAAGCGAAAAATCATATCATTATTTAAATATGAATCCACATTTTCTTATCATAAAAGCAATCAATAAATAGCTAGTAAAATAACTTTGTTTTACTAGCTATTTACAGTTTTACATTACATATTAGGAGACTTTAAAATGAATATGAAACGAAATAGAGTAGTATATGCACTATTTACTATAGTTGTTATTATTTTAGGTCTTAGCTCAAGAAAGTTTGCTTTTGCACTACCACATCTATTAAATGATTATTTAGGTGATGCATTATGGGCATTAATGATTTTCACTGGCTTTGGATTTTTGTTTCCTAAAACAGAGACGAAGAAGTTGGCTTTTATTAGTTTAATGTTTTGCTACGGGATTGAAGCGAGCCAATTGTATCATGCGGAATGGATAGATAGCATTCGTGCAACGACTTTGGGGGGACTCGTGTTGGGATACGGTTTTTTGTGGAGTGATGTAGTGGCTTATACAATTGGTGTTGGAGTGGGAATACTGTGTGAGGTTATTTTTCGGAAGAAATAAGAATTGTAAAAGGGGTATTTGTAAATGGAACAAGCACTGGAAATTGCAAAGCTTTGGTTTCGAAATGAACATGTCACAGCTACTGTAATGCAACCAAAAGTAGCGAAGGTTTTATGCAAGAATAAAGAGTACATTTTAAAGAGAACGGGATCGATAAAGCAACTTCTAGTTGAATTCGATGTTTTGAAGCAACTGTATGAAAAGGGAATTAAAGTACAGAGAGTAGTAAAGACAGAAAATGATGAACAATATGTATTATATAAAGAAAAATATTATTGCTTATATGAGTATGTTGCCGGAAGTGTTTTAGAAATAAAAGATACGAATAAGCTGGAAAGGCTAGCAAGTACAATTGGAGAAGAAATAGCTAATCTGCACAAAGCATTACATGCGGTGAATAGTGACCATGAGTTAATAAAAAGAGATTTATATAAGATGGTATTTGAATGGGCTATACCGATTTTAGAAAAGAATGAGTATGTTCATCGAGAGGTAATTCAAAAGATGGAGCGAATGCACGCAGCTTTCAAGGAAACGGTCCATTCATTACCGAGACAAATTATTCATCGTGATATGCATCTATCAAATGTAATCTTTAAAGATGATAAACTGGAAGGGTTTATAGATTTTGAGATTTTAGAAAATAATGTAAAAATATTCGATCTATGTTATTGCTGTACAAGTGTATTAAGCGAGCTATTTAGTAATGAAAGATTAAGAGGGAAATGGTTACATATCGTTTGCAAAGTCTTTGAAGGTTATTATAAACAAAATGATTTAACGAAAGAAGAACTAAAAGCTATTTGGTATGTTATGCTTTCAATTCAAATTATCTTTATTGCTTATTTTGTCCAGTTACCAGATTTATTAAAGTTAAATGAAGAAATGTTCTTCTGGATTTTTGCTAATAAGGAAGCTATTGAAGAAGTTATAGAATGTATCGTAAAGGTATGAAAAAAATAATATTAATTGGTTCTGGTGGTTCAGGAAAATCTACATTAGCAAGGCAGTTAGGAAATAAATTAAATATTAAGGTGCATCATCTTGATGCATTATTTTGGAAACCGAATTGGGAAGGTGTTCCGAGAGAAGAACAAATAGCAGTTCAAAATAACTTAATTAAAGATGAGAAGTGGATTATTGATGGGAATTATGGCGGGACGATGGATATCAGACTGAATGCAGCTGATACAATTATCTTCCTTGATATTCATAGAACAATTTGTATTTATCGTGCGTTTAAAAGAATTGTAAAATACCGGAATAAAACAAGACCAGATATGGGCGCGGGATGTGAAGAAAGATTTGATTTGCAATTTTTTAAATGGATATGGAAATATCCTAATGCTAAACGACCTACAATTTTAAAAGGGTTAGAGCAATTGTCCGAAGAGAAAAAGGTTATTGTTTTAAAATCTCCAAATGAGGTTCGGAAATTTTTAGAGCACATATAATAATACAATGTGACACAACAATTCTTTTTGGATCTTACCGATTAGTTTAATTAAACTAATCGTTTTTTATTATGAAAAATTTAACGCTTTTTGAAAATTGTATTTTGTAATGAGTATATGACTATAAATTCATATAAAATGAACGTTTGGAGGAATAGAAAATGACTAATGATTTAATTCAAACAATCGATTCATTAATGGTAAATATTCCAGCTGGAGAGGTAGTATTAAGAGATGATCGAATAAAAAAAGAATGGCTAGTGCAAATTCAACCATTTCTTCTTGCGAAGTATGCTGTAACAATGGAACTATATGATGCTATTACAAATAGTCCATTAAATAATTTTGATAAAAATCATAAACCAGTTGTCAATATTTCATGGAACGATGCCATTGCGTTTTGTAATGTACTTTCAAAAAAAGCGGGATTAAAAGAATATTATTCTATTAGTGATGGTGGTCAAATTGTGAAATGTAATTTAGATTCAAATGGCTACCGATTACCATGTGAGGCAGAGTGGCAATATGCATGTAAAGCAAGTACAACCGGATATACATACGGGAAACTTCATGATATAGCGTGGTATAATGAAAATTCAAATGGAGAGATTCATGACGTTGGCCAAAAAGAACCGAATGCATGGGGACTTTATGATATGCTAGGGAACGTTTGGGAATGGTGTTATGATTTGTATGATGAAACAGTGTACGGATCATATCGCATTTTTCGTGGTGGTAGTTGGGCTGAAACAGCGAGAGGGTGCGGCGCTACTTGTCGTCGTCGAAGCCATCCTACATTTCATATAGATGATCTCGGTTTTAGACTCGCTAGGTCAATTTAGTAGGAACATGCTACGAACAACTAAGAAAAGAGTATGGAGAAAATCCGTACTCTTGCCAACATAGAAACGATTTAACGTAAGGAGTGTTTATTATGGCGCGTGTTTTATTTATTAACGCTGGATCAGAAGGACATATAAATCCAACTTTACAAGTTGTAGAAGAATTGATTTCTCGTGGTGAAGAGGTCGTTTATTTTTCAATAGAAGCTTTCAGGGATCGGATTGAGAAGACAGGTGCTACTGTACGAACGATTGATGATCAAAAATTTATAAAAGCGTTTCTATCTGGAGGCAGAAATTATTTACAGGAAAGAATAAACGGCCTTCTACATACAGCGGATATTGTAATATCTAGCGTTCTAGAACAAATTGAAGGTGAACATTTTGATTACATGATTCATGATTCTATGTTTGGTTGTGGCCATTTAATTGCTCAAATTCTTAAACTTCCAGCCATAAATTCATGCACATCTTTTGCGCAGGATGAAAAATCCTTTGAGCAAATGTTAGGTCATCTGTCAAAAAATATCCCAGTAGAAATTCATGATAAAATACAGAATGATTTTCAAAACTTAACGAAGGGAATTGCTGAAAAATATGGTGTTGAAATAAAATCATCGTATGAAGTTTTCTGTAATCCTGCACCTCTTACTATTGTGTATACAATTAAGGAGTTTCAGCCTTTTGGTGATACGTTTGATGAAACATATAAATTTGTAGGACCATCTATCTCTGCACAAATGAAAAACAGAGACGTTGATTTTACTTCAATTGAAGAAAAAAGTCCGATTTATATTTCATTAGGTACTGTTTTTAATGAAGCGATTGACTTTTATAAACTGTGTATGAAGGCCTTTGAGAATAGTGAGCATACAATTGTTATGTCTATTGGTAATAAAACAAAAATAAGTGATCTAGGCGAAATCCCTAAAAACTTCATTGTGAAAAACTATGTGCCTCAAACCGAACTGCTTACTTATACGAAACTATTTATTACACACGGCGGGATGAACAGTACGCATGAAGGATTATATAACGGGGTTCCGCTCGTTGTAATACCGCAAAGTGCAGATCAGCCAGCAATTGCAAAGCAAGTGGAGAGTCTTGGAGCAGGAGTTCAATTACATATGAATGAATTAACCGTGGAGAAATTGCGTGAAAGTGTGGAGTTAATTTTAAATAACCCTTCATATAAAGAGGCTGCTTTGAATTTGAAGGAATCATTCCGAACATCGGGTGGATATAAAGAAGCTGTTGATGAAATCTTTACATTTGTAGGTCAGTAATAAATATAAAGTTATACATGAAAAAAGTGTCTATATTAAATGATATAGACACTTTTCTGTTGTAAGAAGAGAAGAATTGTTTAAATGGAAAAAATGAAAATACTAAATGTGAATTTTGAGAACTAAGTCTACAATTTCTGCTGCACACTTTTATTTTATCCCGTATTAACCGACCGTAAAACCCCAACTAATTAAAGTTTTACTTTATGATTTCAGGATGTGGTTTTATATGTTAGTAATAATTTCACTGTTTCTGCACAACTTCTGCACATGCTTAGGCGAGTTCTATGTCATGATATATTCATAAAGTGAAATATTTCACAAGGAAAAAATATATTTTCACTGCGGTGTATGCATAATTAACACATACATCGGTACAAGTTTGTCTCTTGTTATTCTTTTACATCAAAGCCCACATTCCACTACAAAGTATAACAAGAAGGGGACATGAACATGAATAATCGATTTTTAAAACAACTACAAAATATGAAAATGAACAAAAAAAGTTTAGGAGTTGTAGCATTAACAGCTGGAATTATTAGTACGACACTTATTCCTCAAAATGCTTATGCGCACGGTTTTGTTGAAAAGCCCGGTAGCCGATCCGCTTTATGTAGTCCAACTTATGGTGCGCTAAATGTAAACTGTGGAAGTGTTATGTATGAACCACAAAGTTTAGAAGCTCCAAAAGGGTTCCCACAAGGTGGTCCAGTAGATGGACAAATTGCTTCAGCAGGCGGAAAATTTGGTGGTATTTTAGATCAACAAACAGAAAATCGTTGGTTTAAAAATACAATCACTGGTGGGGAAAATACATTTACTTGGAAGTATACTGCGCCTCACTTAACGAGTAAGTGGCATTACTATATTACTAAAAAAGGATGGAATCCAAATAAAGCGCTAACAAGAGCAGATTTCGAACCAATTGGAACTGTACAACATGATGGTTCTGCAGCTTCAAATAATTTAACTCATAAAATCAATGTACCTACTGATCGTAGTGGATATCATGTGATTTTAGCAGTATGGGATGTAGCTGATACAGCAAATGCATTCTATAATGTAATTGATGTTAATCTTATTAATGATGTGAAACCAGACATAGAAGCACCAAGTATTCCAAATGGACTTCAGACGCAAAAAGTAACAGCGAATAGTGTAGAACTAACATGGAACGCTTCTACGGATAATGTAGGGGTAAAAGGATATCAAATCTTCCGTAACGGAGAGATGATTGATACAGTACCAGGGACTCATTTTATTGATAAGAAGTTACAACCAAGTACAGAATACTCTTATACTGTAAAAGCAATTGACGCAGCTGGCAATGTATCGACAGAAAGTACAGCGCTTACAGTAAAAACGACAGTTGAGACTCCTGATACAGAAGCACCAACACAACCAAAAGGATTACATAGTATGGGAACGACAGCGTCAAGTGTGGATTTAATGTGGAGTCCATCTGACGATAATATTGGTGTAGACCATTATGATATTTATAGAGAAACAGAAGGATCAATGAAAAAGATTGCAACATCCAATACAACTTCTTATTTGGATAAAAATCTGCTCGCTAATACTACTTATAAATATGTAGTGAAAGCTGTTGATGTAGCTGGAAATGAATCCGTACAGAGTGATATATTCACAATTACTACAAAAACCGAAAGCGCTTCATATGAAGCGTGGGATGCAAAAAAAGCATATAAAAAGGGAGATAGAGTTCTACACGAAGGAAAAGTATATGAAGCAGTCCAGAGTTATCAAGGAAATGGTGATCCAAACTGGATTTATGCATTATCATTATGGAAAACAGTGTAAGCTTTACTTAGGTATGAACTAAGAGATGATGGGCTTTGATGCAAAAGGTAATCTTGAGAATTCACTTTTCTATTAATAAAAAAGGGTAGTGTATGAATACATAAGATTCATATACTACCCTTTTTATTATGATAACATTTTCGTCATAAGTATGTGCGGAATGCCATCTTCCATAAATATATCAGAAGAAGTTTCATAGTCTAATTTTTTATAAAATCCTTCAGCTTGTGTTTGACCGTGTAGTTTCACTTTCGTAACTTGTTCGTTACGAGCAAGTTCTTCTAACGTTTGAATGATGACTTTACCTAATCCGTATGTACGATAATCTTTTAAAATACAAATACGTTCTAATTTTCCGACACCATCAACAAATCGTATACGACCTGTGCCTACAGGAAGTTCATGATAATAAACTAAAATATGTTTACATTGCTCTCCGATTTCATCGAATGTATCGAATTCATCTGCAAGAGGGACACCTTGTTCTTTTACAAATACTTCTTTTCGAATATGAAAGGCAGTTTCTAAATCAGCAAGTTCTGTTATAAGTTTGGATTGCAAAATGTTCAGTCCTTTCTAGTGTAATCAGTTTGCGTTTTCCTAGTATATCATAATAAAGCACTATTAAGAGAAGAAGAACATACTAAAAAGCCAACTTTAAAAAGTTAGCTTTTATTACAATTTCTTTATCCCATTTTTAGTACCAATAATTGCTGTACTCGTCATACTTATAAACAACCCTGTTTCAACTACACCAGTAATCATTTTTAATTGGGTGTGTAAATGGGCAGGATTAGAAATATGATTAGGGAATATACAATCGATAATCAGGTTATTGTTATCGGTTATATAAGTTTCATCATTTTTCAAACGTAACGTTGTTTGACACCCTAAAGACTGAATTTTATTTTCGGTTTGTTTCCATGAAAAAGGGATGATTTCAACAGGTAATGGAAAATTACCTAAATGTGTTACAAATTTCGATTCATCAGCAATGATAATTAGTTCTTTAGAGGAAGAGGCAACGATTTTTTCACGAAGTAATGCACCACCACCGCCTTTTATAAGTTGTAAATTTGAATCAATTTCATCCGCTCCATCAATTGTAAGATCAAGGCTTTGTACGTCGTTTAACGAAATTAGGGGGATATTTAGTTGCTGTGCTAATGCTTCAGTTTCCTTTGATGTTGGTACAGCTTGAAATGATAATCCTTCTTTTACACGTTCACCTAATTTTTGTATTGTCCAATATACAGTAGAACCTGTACCAAGCCCAATTTTCATGCCATCATTTACAAAGTTAGCAGCATATTCGCCAGCGAGCTGTTTTAAATTCATCACTTTACTCCGCCGGGCGTGGCCCAGCATCAAGACCTGAATTTTCAACTGTAAGTACCGGACGAACGACTATATCTTTATGTACACGCATTTGACAAGATAATCGTAAATGATCTTCAATTCCTTTTTCCGTCATTGCATGTTTCTCATTCGCACTCGCTTCACAGAAATCACCTGCTAGTATTTCTACTCTACAAGTTGTACAACGTGCATTCCCGCCGCAACGATGAAGAATGTTGACACCGCTATCTTCAATTGCTAATACTAACTTTGTTCCTTCTTTCACATCAAAAGTTCCCGCACCTTCAATTGTTAATTTTGGCAAATTTGTTCCTCCTCACGTAAAATTGTACATAACATATTTATGACCGCGAATTATTGAACATAAACATTATTTTTTTATATCCCCGTAACTTTTTTTAATGTTGAATCGTTTATTAAGTAAGCGCTGAAAAGGAGTGGTTATTTTGTGCACAAAAGTAACTCATGTTTTAAAGAATCATATCGATATGAATCATTCAAATATAAACTTTTTAATTGAACAATATGGAGAGTTAAAAAGATACTGTACTTTTTTAACGAAAAACAAATGGGATGGGGAAGATCTCGCCCAAGAAACAGTGTGTAAAGTGCTTCGAAAATATAGAAATAAAGATATTTGTATGACACTCGTCTATAAAATAGCAAGAAATCGTTGGTTAGATCAGATGAAGTCTAAGTCTGTTCATGAAAAAATAAGAGGACAAATCACTTTTGAAGAACCACATGAGAACATTGCAGATTTGCATGAAATGGTAGGGAAAGTATTGTCTTCATTAAATGTACAGCAATCCGCAATTTTATTATTAAAAGATGTTTTTCAATATAGTATCGCTGATATTGCTAAAGTGTGTTCTGTATCAGAAGGTGCAGTGAAAGCTTCTTTATTTCGGAGTAGAAATAGGCTGAAAACTGTAAGTGAAGAAGGGATTGAGATAGTCGAATTCACAGAGGATATTGAAGTTGTTGTAACATCTATTCGTGAGGAAAGACCAGAATTATTAACGAAGCTTCTTCCGACAATAGATTTTACTAAATTACCATCTAAACAGCCAGTCTTATTATTTAATGTGAAAAACCCTTCTTCCTACAGTTATATGCTTTACGCAGCATAACAAGTATTGGAGGGATTTAAAATGAATGCAATTCCATATGTAGTAGAACAAACAAAATTAGGAGAACGTTCCTATGATATATATTCAAGGTTATTAAAAGACCGCATTATTATTATCGGCTCAGAAATTAATGATCAAGTAGCGAGTAGTGTCGTAGCGCAATTATTATTTTTAGAAGCAGAAGATGCAGAAAAAGATATATTCTTATACATCAATAGCCCTGGCGGTTCAACGACAGCAGGTTTTGCAATATTAGATACGATGAATTTAATTAAACCAGATGTGCAAACGCTATGCATGGGCTTTGCGGCATCATTCGGTGCATTGTTATTATTATCAGGAGCAAAAGGAAAACGGTTTGCTCTCCCTAACAGTGAAATTATGATTCATCAGCCGCTTGGTGGTGCACAAGGGCAAGCAACAGAAATTGAAATAACTGCGAAAAGAATATTAAAGTTAAAGCATGATATTAATAAAATGATTGCAGAAAAAACGGGGCAACCGATTGAAAGAGTAGCACATGATACAGAAAGAGATTATTTTATGACTGCAGAAGAAGCGAAGGCATATGGGATTGTAGATGACGTTGTTACGAAAAAATAAGTTGAAAACAGGCTAGAGGATATCCTAACCCTCTAGCCTATTTTTATTAATCTTTTATCCATTCATTAACTAGCGCTTGATTCTTCTTAATCCATTTTCGCGCCGCTTCTTCGGGATCTTTCGTTTTATTTAACTCGACCATTAATGTACCAAGCTGTTCATCGTTCATCTTCCATTTGTCAAAGTATTTTATGATATCCGGATGGTCTTTTTCGAAACCTTTACGAACAGAGTAATAAATGTCATCTTTTTCACCATATACTTTCTTAGGGTCTTTTAAATATTTTAAGTCAAATTCTGAAAAGCCCCAATGCGGATTCCAAAGCGTAACAGCGATTGGTTTCTTTTTCGTATATGCTTTCTTTAGTTCACTCATCATCGCAGCTTCAGAGGATTGGACAAGTTTTAGTTTTATATCATATTCTTTCATTGCTTTATTCGTTAAATTCATAAGACTACTACCGGGTTCGATACCGACAATTTTATTCTCTAGTTCATCTTTATGAGCATTTAAATCTTCGATACTGTTTATGTTTTTCATATAAGAAGGGACGACTAAACCTAGTCCAGTACCTTCGTACCATTTTGATTTTAAGACAATATCATCTTTATAACGATCGTTTAGCGGTTTATCTGTAACTGGTAGCCATACTTCTAAATTCGCATCAACATCACCACGAGCGACACCAGTCCAAATTGCGGCTTTTTCTAAATACATGAGCTCAACTTTGTAGCCTTTTTCTTCTAATAAAACTTTCCACATGTTTGCGGTTGCAATATTTTCTTTCCAACTTGTTACACCAAGTTTAATTTTTCCTTTCGAATTTGCATTTGTTGCATTACATGAAGTGAAAATCATAGTAATAAATAATGCAAGGCATATAAACCAAATTTTCTTTCGCATCGAAAACCTCCTAAGTAACGTTTGCCTTATAAAATAAATGTATAAGTAAGCATTCTTATTATGAACGGAAACGAGAATTTTAAAGAAATCTTATGAATGTCATTTTTATGTAATATTTCTTTGTAAAATCGCAACACTATGTGAATAGATGGGTAGAAAAGGAGTAGTGACATGGATAATACAAAGGTGCGTGTTGAAAACGTAACAAAAGTATTCGGGAAACATCCGCAAAGGGCCCTTTCCTTATTAAAAGAAGGAAAAAGTAAATCGGAAATTTTAAAAGAGACAGGAATGAACGTTGGGGTGAAAAAAGCAACGTTTGAAGTTTACTCTGGAGAGATTTTCGTTATTATGGGTTTGTCTGGTAGCGGGAAATCTACGCTAGTTCGTATGTTAAATCAATTGATTAAACCAACTGCAGGTCATATATACATAGATGGTGAAGACATCGCAACGATGGGAAAAGAAGAGTTACGGAGAGTAAGAAGAACGAAAATGAGTATGGTATTTCAGAAATTCGCTCTATTTCCGCATCGTACAGTTATACAAAATGTTGCATATGGTTTAGAAATACAAGGAGTTCCGGTTGAAGAGCGAGAGAAAAAAGCGTTAGAATCGCTACAGTTAGTAGGACTCGATCATCATAAAGATAATTACCCAAGTCAACTTAGTGGTGGTATGCAACAGCGCGTTGGAATCGCAAGGGCACTAACGAATAATCCAGATGTATTACTAATGGACGAGTCATTCAGTGCATTAGATCCACTTATTCGAAAAGAAATGCAAGATGAATTGTTAGAGTTACAAGATAAAATGGAAAAAACGATTATATTTATTACGCATGATTTAGATGAAGCGCTTCGAATTGGAGATCGTATCGCATTAATGAAAGATGGAGAAATCGTCCAAATTGGAACACCAGAAGAAATTATGATGAGCCCCGCTAATGAATTTGTAGAAAAGTTTGTTGCGGATGTGAATTTAGGAAAAGTAATTACGGCGGAGTCTATTTTAAAACGACCAGAAACTTTATTAATTGATCGTGGACCTCGTGTAGCCCTTCAAATTATGAGGAATGCAGGTGTTTCAACTGTATATGTTGTAAACAAAAAGTATGAGTTTTTAGGTATATTAACTGCGGATGATGCGAGTAAAGCAGTACAAAAACAGTGGCCGATTGCTGATTTATTACTTAATGATATTCCGCATGTGTATTTGGATACTTTACTGGAAGAGACATATGCAAAAATGGCAGAGATGAAATATCCGTTACCAGTAATCGATGAGAAGAAAAGGCTAAGAGGAATTATTAAACGTGAAAGTGTCATTCAAGCTCTTGCAGGAAACATTGAGGAAGAGGTGAAAGACGATGAATAGTATACCGCGGATTCCATTAGGGAAATGGGTCGACTCATTTGTTGCAAGTTTATATGAGCACTTTGAAGGCTTATTCCGAGGATTCTCTTATATTATTGGCGGATTTGTTGATTTACTCACTAATTTTTTAACAATAATACCCGCCATATTGATGATTATTATCTTATGTTTCCTCATTTGGTACACAACGAGGAAATTATCTTTAGTCATTTTTACGCTTATTGGATTATTATTTATTTTGAATATTAACTACTGGGCACAAACAATGCAAACATTAGCACTCGTACTTACGTCTGTTATTATTTCAATTATTGTCGGAATTCCAATTGGTATATTAGCATCTCAAAATGAACGTTTCTCAAAATTTTTAAAACCAACATTAGATTTTATGCAAACAATGCCTGCATTCGTATACCTTATTCCAGCGATTACATTTTTCGGAGTAGGTGTAGTACCTGGAATTATTGCATCAGTAATCTTTGCAATGCCACCGACAATTCGTTTTACTGACTTAGGAATTAGACAAGTTCCAGAAGATTTAATTGAAGCAGCGAATGCATTTGGATCCACAGCATCACAAAAACTATTTAAAGTACAATTACCACTTGCAACCGGAACGATTATGGCTGGTGTGAACCAAAGCATTATGCTTTCGTTATCGATGGTTGTAACAGCATCACTTGTAGGAGCTCCAGGACTTGGAGTTGATGTATATCGCTCTGTAACACAAGTTAATATCGGAATGGGATTTGAAGCTGGATTAGCTATCGTAGTAATCGCAATTATATTAGATCGAATTACACAAGGGTTCCATACGAAAAGAAAATAATGAATAAAAAACACACTTTTATAATACAAAGTGTGTTTTTTATTGCATCCAGATCACATACGAACGATAACAGAACCTCCAGCTGGTGCACAAACTTGGTTTTTTTGTTGTTCCATTGATTTAATTAATTGATTATTTTCCTCGATTAATGAGATTAATTTAGTTAATTGATTTTCAAGACTTGCAATACGCTGCATCATATATTGTGAATCATGATGCAATGTATTCCTTGCGGGATGAGGGGAATAAACATACTGTTGATTTATATTTGGATTCCAATGAGGATACATTTGAATCGTTCCTCCTTCAATAAATTACGAAGCTTTCTTATAGTAAATGCCTATGTATAATTAATAGTTACTTGAAAATTTTCCAATATAAAAGGAGTATGTACAGAAAATGGAAAATATTATATGTGAAGTTACAGTACATTTTTTGGAAATATTTAAGCGAGATAGTCCTTATATTAATACATTCAAGTAAATGTATGTTATTTAGGGAGAAATGATGGGAGGAGATGTAATTTTGGCTAAAAATAAAAAAAGAAATGATGCTTTGGCAATAGGTGTCGGTATAGGAGTTGTAATTGGTGTATTTCAAGGGCACTTTACAAATAATTTAGTAATCGGAATTGTGATTGGGATTATAATTGGGATTGCGTTTTTGAAGAAATAATGAGATGTAAATTCATTTCAAAAATTGTTGTATCAAAAGAATGAAAATTCGGAATACTAAACCTGTTTTTCCTTTTTTTGTGATATTATATATGAAAAGGAAGGTGATGGATATGTCAACAAACAATCAAATAGAACAAAACTGTTTCATTTGCAAAAAACATATAGGAAATATTATAGTTCCAGGTGGAGCTATTTACGAAGATGAACTCGTTTACGTTGGACATGTCCACTGGGATAGTGAAGAAACATACCTGGGTTATGTAATGATAGATATAAAAAGACATGTACCTGGCCTTGCTGAACTAACAGATGAAGAAGCGAAAGCGTTCGGACTTATAACAAGTAGAGTAAGTAAAGCGTTAAAAGAAAGCGAAGGTGCAGAGCATATTTACACTTTTGTTTCAGGAAATGGTGTACCACATATGCATATGCACATTATTCCGCGTTATCCGAATACACCAAAAGAGTTTTGGTCACCAACCGAGATAGCGAAATGGACTGGCGCACCATATGGTGACGAAGAGAAAATAAAAAAACTATGTGAAAGAATACGAAAGTATATGGTAAATGAGTATGCATACAAAAAATAATACACAATATTCATGGGTTGGAAATATAGAAATGTGTTTAGGAGAAATTTCAGTTAAACAATATGGTGATATTGTACTTGGTAAATATGGTGGGAATATAAGTGCTGGAGCGAAAAAGAATGAAGATGGTGCATTAGTTTGGTCAAATGGTGAATGGGAATTTGCAGCTATTCTAGATGGACATAATAGTGCGGAAAGTGTTGAGTTAGTAGTAAATACAATCGAAAAAGAATATGAAAATATAAAAGTAATTTTGAATGAACCAATTAATACAGTGTTTCAGTCTGTTGAAAATCATATACTTACAATTTTTCAGTCATCTTCATTTAAGGAAAAGTGCAAAAAAATTAAAGGTGAAACAGCTTGCTTACTATGTGTAAGGAAAGAAAATTATATATGGTGGCTTTCTATCGGTGATTGTTTAGTGTATGTATTTCATGAAGAGTTACATAAGTTAGGACAATATGCATTAAATCAACGTCATTTTTACGAATGGATTGGAAATGTAAACACATTTGATTTACCTGTTCCTTGCTATTCATCAGGTATTCGTGAATTACGTACTGGAAAGAACCGAATTGTAATGGTGACAGATGGAGTATTAGAATGCGGGGAGCGCCGATATGAAATACCTTTAAATTTGCATATTGCTATGCACAGAAATGATAAAACACTTAAAGAAAATATTCACAATGTTTTAGAACACGTGCATCATCAGTTGGGACGTGATAGTGCGACAATTATTAGTTGGGACGTAGAAAATAAAAGGAATGCTACGTATCCGAGTGATCAGCCGGAGAAAAGGTAAAGGAGGAAACATCACTGTTTTGGGTTAAAGGAATTTTATTAATAGTATGGATTATATCCTTAGTTGTTTTTGAAAAAGTAGTGAGGAAAAAACTAAATATACCGAAACAAACAGACTGGAATAGTAAATATGTAAACAACTTTCATAAATGGGGCACTAGGGCTCTTATTATTTCTTATATAATTTTTACGATGATATGTGCTACTTTAAATCCCGTTTATATTAGTAATTTACCCATTTTATTTTTAATAACTTTATACTGCTTTCAATCATTTATGGAGTGGAAATTTGATAAAGAATCGAGGGAATATGTCATTTCTTTAGGAACGGTTCCGCTATTAGTAATAACAGGAATTATTCTTAATTTTTTCTTTTATACCTATTGGATTTAATCATATGTGGAATGAATGGGGAGACAAAATGAAAAATCCTAAATTACGTGCTGAAGCAATGATTTTAAATGAAGATCATTCTAAAGTACTTGTACAATGCAATGAAAATGAATCATTTTATCGTTTTCCAGGTGGCTCTATTGAATTTGGTGAAACGTCAAAAGAAGCAATAATTCGAGAGTTAATAGAAGAATACGATTTGAAAGTTGATGTTCAAGAGTTAGCAATTGTAAATGAACACATTTTTGAGTGGGACAACGAAAAAGGTCATCATTGTACATTGATACATTGGGGGACTGTTGAAAAAATCATTACAAATGAAATAAGGCATAAAGAGCATGAGGATATTATATTAATTTGGAAAAGTCTAGAGGAATTACAGGAGAAGCCGACATATCCTGAAGGCATCATAAGTTATTTAGAAGGGGATAACCGTAATATAGTCCAATTTATTTCAAGTAATTAAATGAAATAATAGGAGGGGGGAAAATGGGAGGTTCTACTTTTTGGATTATAACTATTGTTTTTTGTATAGCTGTCTATTTTCTCGATAAGTTTTTAAGAAAAAAATTGAATATGCCCAAGGGTGGTTTTTGGGGATATAAAAAACATGTAAATAGTTTACATAAAAAATTGGAAATAGGACTACTTTTTATTTATTTAATAACTAGCTTTATGTTTATCTTTAAATTTGAAAGTATTAATATTGCTTATGTCATTTTTACTTATTTAGGTGGGACGTTAATCTTAAGAGCATTGATGGAATGGAAGTATGATAGAGAGTCGAAAGAATATATATTTTCGGTAATTGGGGTATTCACGTTTATTTTTATGACTTCGATACTATTTTACTTCTTTCCACCTGCTGTATAATAAAAATTTGATAGTACAAATAATGAAATAACTAATAAACAAGAAACCATTTACTACTAAATGGTTTCTTGTTTATTTAAGCATTTATTTTAGTTAATATAGATGTAATGAAATTAGTTTTATCCTCTGCATACTTATGTTTATCAGTAGGATTAGCTTGTGAAAGTTGAATCTTTAACTGTTCATACTGCATGCGTGCAGTTTTATTGTCTATTAAGTAATCACGAAATTGTAATTGTTCTATTAAATATGTATTCCCTTGTTCATACATATGAATTTGATGAGTTCTTGGTTCACCTTTATTAAAATAGTATCTTTCGGGTAATACTTCTTTTCTATATTTATAGTTTAGTAGTTCTAACTTTTTAATACAATGTATACCGTCCGTATAATTTTCTAATTCAATTGCTATATCAATAATTGGCTTTGCACTTAAATATGGAATAGAAGTACTACCAATATGGTGTATTGCTAAAATATGTTCGCCAATTTGTTCCTCAATGAGTTGTTTCTCTTTCATAAACTCAATTTCCCATTCTTCAGTCCACGGCACTAAAAACACTTTCCCATACGGTAAACCTAACATTTAATTAGCATCCCTTTCAAAATAGTTTTCAAAAAGTTTATTACATTTTCTTAAAGCTTCTCAAAACAAGGTGTTCCCACAATCTCCAAGGAAGAATCTTCTTCGCAAAGATCATAAATTTCACACCTTTACCGATTGGATATCGTAAATTTGTACGCTTAGATTCAGCAATTTCTGCAATTTTATTAGCAACATCTATCGGATTACCAAATGTATCACTGCCGCTATTAATATGTTTTTGTATTTTATCCATATACTCTTTGTAAGGAGATGTTGTATCAGATTGGTTTTCAGCGAGTTGTTTCCCAACCTCCCATATGTTTGTGTTATAAGAACCTGGTTCAATTAAAGCAACATCTATTCCGAAAGGTTTTACTTCTAAGCGAAGTGATTCACTCCAGCCTTCTAATGCATATTTTGAAGATACATAAGGAGATAAACCAGGGAATCCAACTTGGCCGCTAATGCTGCTAATATTAATGATTTTTCCACTTCTTTGTTTTCTCATATACGGTAAGACAAGCTGAGTAATTGATATAGCCCCAAATAGGTTCGTTTCAAATTGTTTGCGGTATTCCTCTACTGGAATTTCTTCTACAAAGCCCCCATTTGCATATCCTGCGTTATTAATAAGTAGGTCTACTCTGTTTATTTCTTTTATATATAATTGAAAGTTATGTATAGAATTTTGATCTGTTACATCTAATTGTTGAACTTTTATATTTTGCTGTAAGTTGAGTTCAGTAACTTGAGATAGTAAGGTTCCTTGTTTTTCTAGGTTTCGCATTGTAGCAATGACTAAATAGTCTTTTTTCGCAAGTTCAAGCGTTGCTAATAGGCCGAATCCACTTGAAGCCCCAGTAATAATTGCAATTTTTTTATTCATTGTCGGCTCGCTTTCTTTTTCTTTTATCATAACGAGATATAAAGGTAAAAGCTATTTATTGTATAAAGATATTTGTTATAATTGAAAATGATTATCAATTGATTGTAATTTGTATATAAAAGGAGTGTGGATTTCATGAAGACTAACAGTTTTCATGATATTTTTAGTAAATATTTTCATGGGTTACAAGTTGTAGAAGAAAGATATATGTATGTGCCAAAAACAATAGGTATGGGTGAAGTGCGAAGGTGGAGCTCGTTTTCTGGAATGGAAATAGTGCTATCAAATTACCAGTTTCATAAAAACCATCGCATTCAATTTGCATCGGATGCAGCAATGGTGGAACTTAATTTTTGTTTACAAGGATCCGGGGAAGTACAAGTTGGTTACTCTACAAATAAATTAATGGCTGGGAATAGCTATTTATACTTTATGAATGACTTTGAAGTTCTATTTGAATATGAAAAAGAAACTCCACTATATTCATTAGCAATTGGAATTCCTGTACAGTTGTTTAATCATTTCATGCTAAATTGTGCTATTGAAAAAAGTCATGATTTTCATACTATAATAGGAAATCAATCTTTTAAAAAGTTTCAAACCCCCATTGATGCCCTAACATCTAATATTATTAAGAGAATGTTAGAGAATCCCCAAAAGGATCGTATTAATCAACTCGAAATAGAAAGTAAAGCGCTCGAATTGCTTTCTATATACTTTGGGAAAGTATTACTGAATGATCGTGATGCAAATAAAAGGAGCCAATTATCCAAAAAGGATTTAAATAAAATAAAACAAGCTGAAGAAATTTTACTTCAAAGAATGGAGTCACCCCCATCATTATTAGAATTAGCTAAAATAGTAGGATTAAATGATTATAAATTAAAAATTGGTTTTAAAGAATTATTTGGCACGTCCACATTTGCATATTTAAGAGAACAGCGAATGGAAAGAGCAATGCTTTTATTGCGTTCGGGAACTAGTAATGTGACCGAAACGGCAGTTGCTGTTGGATACAATAATATTAGTCATTTTTCAGAGTCATTTAAAAAGAAATATGGAATGAAACCTTCTGAAATTTTGCGTATGTATTAAAAATCCGTTATACCGTAAACTCCTCCACCATTTGGTAGTTGTATTTCGTCATAATCATTATAATTACAATCAACATCCAATTGGAAATAATTTTTTATGGAGGAATTTAAATGAAAGAGCGGAATGAAAGTCATTTTTGGATATTTGTATTAATAGGAATCTTTCTTATTATAACAACAACTGGTTTCGCCCGTATGGCATATGGAATTATACTGCCATTTATGCAGGAAGGACTTCACTTATCTACGGCTCAATCAGGTATGCTAGGAACCATACTTTTTTTAGGTTATTTATTAACTGTAGGAACATCTGGAATATTTACTATCCGTTTTGGCGCAAAATCAGTTTTATTAATAGGCAGTTGGTTCGTCGTTATAAGCTTAATGGGATTAGCGTTTGTTTCTTCGTTTTGGATAGTTGCTTTTTGTATGCTATGTGCTGGAGCTGGTAGTGCTCTTGTATATACACCACTCATGTCAATAACGGTAGGGTGGTTTCCAGACAAAAGAGGAACTGTAATGGGACTGTTATTAAGCGGTGCAGGTATAGGTATGCTATTTAGTGGAATAATTGTTCCTTATGTAGTGCGCACATTTCCTGAGTATAGTTGGCGTGGTGCATGGTTTTTGTTTGGAGTTATTACATGTATCATTGTATTTGTCGCTTCAGTTGTTTTGAAAAATCCAGAAGTTACTGAAGATGAGCAAAAAATGAGTAATAAATCGTTTTTATGGAAAACGAAAGAACTATATATCATTGCATGGATGTATTTTATTGTTGGTGTTGTATATTTAATTCCAAATTTATATCAAACTAGTTTTATGATTGATAGTGGTATCTCAGCATCAATTTCGGGGACTGTTTATGCAATTGCTGGCATCTTTTCAATCGTAGGAGCATCTGTCTGGGGATTTATTTCGGATCGAATTGGTATAAAGAAGAGTTTATGTAGTGCGCTTTTATTAGCTATTATAGGTGATATGGCTCCAATTATATTTGGAAATATAACTGGTTTTATCGTGTCGGCAATTATTTGGGGTTCTAGCCTCGGAGGTATACTATTATTAATTCAAGTTGCAGCTTCAAAGCAAGTATCTCCGAAATATGTCTCAATGGCAATTAGTTTTATATCTGTTTTCTATGCAGTTGGGCAAATGATTGGACCTGGAATTGCGGGCTGGGTTATTGGGAGAAGTGGTTATGCATTAGCTTATGTATTAGGTGCTTTCGGTTTCTTTATGTGCATATGTATGGGGTTATGCTTAAAAAGAGGAAATCTTACAAACTCAGCGTATTTAGAGAAGTGAGTATTGTCATGAAATGAATCTTTTTAACAGGAGGGAAGAAAAATGGTCCATGTGAAGGATGTATTAGCGGATCAATTGTTGGCGAATGCAAACGATCCCAGTTGGTATATTCCATTTTCAGATGCAGTGAAAGATCTATCTGAGAGAGAAGCTTTCTGGAAACCGAATGAAGAGAGTAATAGTATAGCTGAAATTGTACAACATTTACTGTATTGGAACTCAACGTGGCAAACTAGGTATAAAGAATCAAATGTGAATGCAGTACCCGCTATTGGAGATAATAACAAAAGTTTTATGCTTTCAGATAATCAAACTTTCGATGAATTACGGGAAAAACTACTAGAAAAACTGTTACAATGGCAAAATCTTATAAATGAAGAAAAGGTTGAAAGTGATGTAGTAGGATTTCCTGTTTCTGCAAAGTGGTGGGAAGTGTTAGCGAATGTAACAACTCATAATGCATATCATATTGGCCAAATTATTTACATCCGAAAATTACAGCGGAGCTTTGATAATGAATAAAATAATAGTTCTCAAATTAGGTGAACAAAAGTGGACAAAACGAGACAGATGTCTCATTTTGTCCACTTTTTTATTATGAAAGAAAAGAGAAAACTTATTAAATCAAGGATTAGAATTTGGCACGGTACTTGCAATATAAAAGATGATCAAGAAAATAGGAGGGCTGGACATGTTAAAAACAACTGAAAGTAAAGGGAATGAAATTACGAAAGAACAAGCTCGTTGGATGTATGAAAAAATGTTAGAGATTCGTAAGTTTGAAGATAAGGTACATGAATTGTTCGCGCAAGGCGCTTTGCCAGGTTTCGTTCATTTATACGCAGGTGAAGAAGCGGTAGCAGTTGGTGTATGTGCCCACTTAACGGATAGTGACAGTATTACAAGTACACATAGAGGTCATGGACATTGTATCGCAAAAGGTTGTGATTTAAATGGTATGATGGCTGAACTTTTCGGGAAAGCGACAGGATTATGTAAAGGTAAAGGCGGTTCCATGCATATTGCGGATTTAGATAAAGGAATGCTTGGTGCTAATGGCATTGTAGGCGGGGGTTTCCCACTTGCTTGCGGTTCAGCATTGACAGCTAAATATAAAGGAACAAAAGATGTAAGTGTTTGTTTCTTCGGTGACGGAGCAAATAATGAAGGAACATTCCATGAAGGGGTTAATTTAGCGGCGATTTGGAAGTTACCAGTTATTTTTATTGCAGAAAATAACGGTTACGGTGAAGCAACTACATTTGAATATGCTTCAAGTTGTGATTCTATTGCGGATCGTGCAAAAGCTTATAATATTCCAGGCGTTCAAGTAGATGGAAAAGATCTTCTAGCTGTATATAAAGCTGCTGCAGAAGCAGTGGAACGTGCGCGTAATGGTGATGGTCCAACAATTATTGAATGTATGACATATCGTAATTACGGTCATTTTGAAGGTGAAGCGCAAACATATAAAACATCAGAAGAAAAAGAAGAACATTTAAATGAAAAAGATGCGATTGTGAATTTCCGTAAGCATTTAATTCATGAAGGTTTATTAACGGAATCTGAACTTGTTGATATGGAAAAAGCAGTAGATGATGCAGTACAAAGATCCATTGAATTTAGTGAAAATAGTCCATACCCAGACGATGAAGAATTATTAAAAGATGTATACGTTTCTTACAAATAAGAGGAGGGTGAAAAATTATGACTAGAACAGTAAGTATGTCAACTGCAATTAATGAAGCGATGAAAATCTCAATGCGTCGTGATGAAAATGTAATTTTAATAGGTGAAGACGTTGCAGGCGGTGCACAAGTTGATCATCTGCAAGATGATGAAGCTTGGGGTGGTGTTCTTGGTGTTACGAAAGGACTTGTACAAGAGTTTGGCCGAAATCGTATATTGGATACACCAATTTCTGAAGCGGGTTATATGGGAGCTGCGATGGCAGCTGCTGCAACTGGGTTACGTCCGATAGCTGAATTAATGTTTAATGATTTTATTGGTAGTTGTCTTGATCAAGTATTAAACCAAGGTGCAAAATTCCGCTATATGTTTGGTGGTAAAGCGAAAGTGCCAGTTACGGTACGTACGATGCACGGTGCAGGTTTTAGCGCAGCTGCACAACATTCACAAAGTTTGTATGCCTTATTTACGAGCATTCCAGGTATAAAAGTTGTCGTTCCTTCTACTCCATATGACGCAAAAGGCTTATTATTAGCGGCAATTGAAGATGACGACCCGGTAATCTTCTTTGAAGATAAAACACTTTACAATATGAAAGGTGAAGTGCCGGAAGGGTATTATACAATTTCTTTAGGAAAAGCAGATATTAAACGAGAAGGTTCTGATGTAACAATTGTCGCAATCGGAAAACAAGTTCATACAGCACTTGCAGCTGCAAAGCAATTATCGAAAAAGGGGCTTGAAGTAGAAGTAATTGATCCACGATCTTTATCACCGCTTGATGAAGATACTATTTTATCATCTGTTGAAAAAACAAATCGTCTTATCGTTATTGACGAAGCGAATCCAAGATGTAGTATCGCAACAGATATTGCGGCAATTGTAGCGGATAAAGGTTTTGATTTGTTAGATGCACCTATTAAACGAATTACAGCACCACATACACCTGTTCCGTTCTCACCACCACTTGAAAAGTTGTATTTGCCAACGCCAGAAAAAGTAATTGAAACTGTATCAGAAATGATTGGAGACCAATCTTTATTACATGTGTAATAAAACGATGAGAAGGGAGAGAGACACATGGCTGTAGAAGTTGTAATGCCGAAGTTAGGTATGGCGATGAAAGAAGGTATTATTACGAGCTGGAATATTAAAGCAGGCGATAATGTAGCAAAAGGAGAACTAATTGCTAGTATTAATTCAGAAAAAATTGAAACGGAAATTGAAGCGCCAGCTGATGGTACGGTACTTGATATAGCTGTAAGTGAAGATGAAGGAGTGCCGCCTGGTACTGTAATTTGCTACATCGGTAAACCAAATGAAAAAGTAGAAATGCAGGAAAGCACACATGTGGTAGAAGAAAAAACATCTAATATAGAAGTACAAAATCAAGAACCAAATGGGAAAGAAGTAGCGAAGCAAAGAATTAAAATTTCACCTGTAGCGAAGAAAATTGCAAAGTCTGAAAATCTGGATATCAAGGCATTAGTTGGTACAGGTCCTGGCGGAAGGATTACAAAGGCAGATGTATTAAAGGCGCTAGAAGAAAGAGTAGCAAATCCAGAAGTACCTGAACAAGAAGAAAGTACAGTCGTTCCTGTTACTGGTATGAGAAAAGCAATTGCGAGTCGTATGCATGCAAGCTTACAAAATAGTGCGCAATTAACGTTAACGATGAAAGTAGATGTTACAGATTTAGTTGCATTACATAAAGACATAGCGAAAGTTGTGCAAAAACGATACGAAAACAAACTAACCATTACGGATTTCGTTTCTCGTGCTGTTGTATTAGCGCTTAGAGAGCATAAAGAAATGAACAGCGCTTATATAGATGATGCCATTCATCAATTTGAACATGTGCATTTAGGCATAGCAGTCGCATTAGAAAAAGGATTAGTCGTTCCAGCTATTCGCTTTGCAAATAATTTATCTTTAGTAGAGTTGTCTAAAGAGATTAAGGATATGGCACAAAAGGCGCGAGCAGGTAGCTTAAGTAGTGATGATATGCACGGAACGACATTTACAATTAGTAATTTAGGTAGCTTTGGTATTGAATATTTCACACCTGTATTAAATACACCTGAGACTGGTATTTTAGGTATTGGCGCAATTGAACATGTTCCTGTATATAAAGGGAAAAAATTTAAAAAAGGTAGTATGTTACCTTTAAGTTTAACATTCGATCATCGTGTACTAGACGGTGCACCAGCAGCTGCATTTTTACGCACAATTAAATATTATTTAGAAGAACCTATAACAATTCTTTTATAAAGAGAAGGTGAGAGAATGAGTAAATTAGTTGTAATTGGAGGCGGACCAGCTGGATATGTAGCGGCAATTACCGCGGCTCAAAATGGAAAAGAGGTCACTCTTATTGATGAAGCTGACCTTGGCGGAACGTGTTTAAATGTTGGGTGTATGCCGACGAAATCATTGTTAGAAAGTGCAGAAGTGCATGACATTGTGAGAAAAGCGAATGATTATGGGGTTACGCTTAATACAGGAAGTATATCAATTGATTGGGATCAAATACAGGCAAGGAAATCACAAATCGTAATGCAACTCGTCCAAGGAATACAATATTTAATGAAGAAAAATAAAATTAAAGTTGTAAAAGGAAAAGCGAAATTCGAAACGGATCATCGTGTGCGAGTTGTACAAGGAAATAAAGAAGAAGTAGTGGATGGAGAGAGGTTTATTATCGCAGCTGGTTCCGAACCTACAGAATTACCATTCGCTCCGTTTGATGGAAAATGGATTTTAAATAGTAGCCATGCGATGTCTCTTGAGAGTGTACCATCTTCATTGTTAATCGTTGGCGGTGGTGTAATAGGATGCGAGTTTGCAAGTATTTATAGTCGCCTTGGGACAAAAGTTACGATTGTTGAAATGGCACCGCAATTATTACCAGGTGAAGATGAAGATATCGCACATATTTTAAGAGAGAAATTAGAAAGTGATGGCGTAGAAATATTTACAGGAGCTGCTTTAAAAGGATTAAATAATTATAAGAAGCAAGCTTCATTTGAATATGAAGGTAGTATCCAAGAAGCTAACCCGGAATATGTTCTCATTTCTGTCGGCCGAAAACCACGTGTACAACAATTAGATTTAGAAAAAGCAGGGGTTCAGTTTTCAAATAAAGGGATTGCTGTGAACGAACATATGCAAACGAACGTATCACATATTTACGCAGCTGGTGATGTGATCGGTGGAATTCAGCTTGCTCACGTTGCCTTCCATGAAGGAACGACAGCAGCATTACACGCGAGTGGAGAAGATGTAAAAGTAAACTACCATGCTGTACCTCGCTGTATTTATACAGCTCCAGAAATTGCTAGTGTCGGTTTAACAGAAAAAGATGCAAGAGAGCAGTACGGTGACATACAAATTGGAGAATTTCCTTTTACAGCAAACGGAAAAGCGCTTATTATTGGCGAACAAATGGGTAAAGTAAAAGTCATTGTGGAACCTAAATACCAAGAAATTGTAGGGATTTCTATTATTGGTCCTCATGCCACTGAACTGATTGGACAAGGAACTGTAATGATTCATACAGAAGTTACCGCTGATATAATGAGAGATTATATTGCAGCACATCCAACTTTATCTGAGGCGATTCATGAAGCGTTAATGCAAGCAGTAGGACATGCTGTACATGCTTAAATAGAAATATGATAAACCACTATTCTCTAAATGAAAGAGAGAATAGTGGTTTGAATTTTTATAGAAGAAATTAAATGTCTTATTACTATTTAATTTCAATCGCTGAAGTAATATCGTTCCAATCAGCAGCTAAATTAGCAGTTTTACCGTACCAATCAGCGTGTTTAAATAAAACGCCTTTTCCATATCCTTGTGTTGAAGTGTGCTCCCAAAGTGTCGTTGAATAACTTGCAGAAGGTGACGCTGTACTTACAGAAGAAATTCTGTCATTCCAGCTAGATGGTAAGTTTTTAAATCCGCTGCTCCAGTAAATATATTGGCCACCTTTATCTTTATGTTCATAAAAATCAGTACTACCAGCACCGCTACCTAAAGGATTAATTTTATTTTTAATTGCTTTTTTATCCTTTTCAATATACGCATCTAATGTTTCACGACTAGTAAAACCGTAAGCTAGCCAATCCCTATTTTCATTTTGCTCTGGTAATACCATAGTAATTTGGATATTTTTCTTATCCTGATCATTTAATTTTGCAAATGAATTAACATTTTGTTCATCCACTTTTAAATAATCAAATGACTTACTTGAAGTAACCTTTATAGGAGTAACAAAGTGTTCTATGCCGGAAAACTTTGAAAATGCTTGGTGGTTATATCATGAAATAGCTCTTACTGAAGATGGTTTTAAACTAGGTGTTTTATTTGACTCTCCATTTAGAGAAGTGACGATTTTCGCGGCAGATGTATTACTTGTGAAGAAATAATGTTGTATGGAGTATTACAAACGTTTGACATAATAAAAAAATAAAGTTATTGTAGATACATGAAGTCTACAATAGGAGCTGTATTATGAAATATTCTAAAGCTACAAATTATGCTCTTCATACAATGCTTTTTCTGGCAAAGGCTACACCAAATAAGTTAGTTAATGTTCACCAATTAGCAGAAATGCAAAATGTTTCACCAACGTACTTGTCTAAAATACTAACTAAGTTGACGAAGGAAGGGATGATACATTCATCATCTGGTCCAAAGGGCGGTTACTCGCTTAGTAAGAATTGGGAAGATATTTCATTTTTAGATATTATACATGCAATTGAAGGTAAAACATCATTGTTTGAATGTTGTTTACATGACAAACCTGGATGTTTAATTAATGAAGTAATGCTTGCAGCAGAAGAGAAAATGGAAGAAAAGTTACGAAATCAAAAAATCGTAGATCTTGCGAAAAAAATAAAAGTGGATTTTTAATCTGCTTTTATTTTTAAATTAATTAAGGATAAAAAGACTCTTCGATATCTTTAATTGTAGTTAGAAAATGATATGAAGAAGGAGAGAAGATGATGACTAAATTTTGGAATGATCGATATAAATCAGATGAATATTTTTACGGGGAAGAACCTAATACATTTATTAAAGAACAAGCATTTCGTTTAGCAAATCACAATAAAGTAATAGCATTTGCGGAGGGAGAAGGTAGAAATGCTGTATTTCTAGCAAGACAAGGGAACGAAGTAACAGCTATTGATTATTCGGAAGATGGATTAGAGAAGACAAAAAAATTGGCAGAGAAGCATAACGTAAACGTGCATACAAAAAAAGTAGATTTATTAGCTGATAGTTTGCCAGAAAATGAATATGATGTAGCAATTATGGTATTTGGACATTTTCATGATAATTATAAAAAAATGATATTAGGTAAAATGATACAAACGATAAAGCCTGGTGGTTTAATTATGTTTGAAGTTTACTCAAAAAAACAAATAAACTATAGTACTGGTGGACCAAAAGATGTTGATATGCTGTATGATCCAATTGATATCCTTACTTGGTGTGAAGAACATAAGGTAATTCATTTCTTTAATGGCGAACAAGAGCGAATTGAAGGGAAAGGGCACACTGGTTTAGCTGATGTTATTCAAGTTGTTATTAGAAAATGAATATAAGTGTTAATGAAAGTTAAATGTATGAATGTAAAAGACCAGTCATGTAAGACTGGTCTTTCTATTTAGATACTAAATTATCAAGCTTCCAATATGTATCTGTTAACGGCGCTGCTTTGCTATCTATGTATAAATACATATTATTTAAATCTTTTGGTGAAGTTTTCAGTTCAAACACAACGTCAGTAGTTAAAGAGAATTCGTGTGGAACATTTTTATAGTGCTCGTCATCTATCGGATGAGCTTCACCTTCATATTTCTGACCAGTTTTTTCATCTTGTATGAAATATTTTATTTCCGAAAGATCAATAGTTTGTCCATCGTCCCGAACATTATTAATCATAACACGAGTAGTAAGGCGTCGCTCTTTGTCTATTTTTTCAAACTTTGCATTTTCAACTGTCGCTCTATAGTATTCGTTTTTAACTATTTCTCCATAGTGCATTGCATTCTTTTCGAGAGCGCTCTTTTCTTGTTTTGATGTAGTATTGCTATTACATCCTGTTAATATTCCAGTAAATAATAATGCTGTACATGTCGTTTTGATTAATGATTTCATAGTAATCCCTTTCTGTATTAAAAAGTAAAACATAGGAATAATTTTACATCAACAGGAAGGTAAATGAAAGTATTTTTGCGTAATATACAGATATACATTTATTCGGTTGGCAAATTAATGGGATAGAAAGCGGGAGAAGACTGTATAAAACGGAATAAATAAGAACTGAAAATATTGTAAAACAGAAGAGGCATACATATAATTAAAATAAAGTTTAAGTTTCTGAATCTTCAATAACGGTGGTGATAACATGTTTACTGAAGAACGTCGAGAGAGAATCTTAGAACTACTTAATACAGATGGAAGAGTAATCGCAAAGGAACTTGCGGAAAGATTTGAAATGTCTATTGATTCTATAAGAAGAGATTTGTCTATTATGGAAAAGGATGGTTTATTAAAAAGAACGCACGGAGGTGCAATTGAACTTACGCGAGTGAGGAACTTAGCTGCGGAACCAGCTAAACGTTATAGTGATAGCTCAATATATGAGAACACAATTGCAAAAGTTGCGGCATCTTATATACAAGAAGATGATTCTATTTTTATTGGCGGGGCTTCCATTCATAATGCGATGCTGAAATATTTACCGGAAGTATCATTTACGGTTATTACGAATTCTATAGAAATAGCTGGTCATCTAAGAGAATATAAGAACATCGATACATATTTAATTGGTGGAAAAGTAAAGCCTTCAGGAAATATTACTGATACATTTGCCTCTGAATTGATAAGTAGATTTTCTATTGATCTTTATTTCTCTACAGGTGGAGGCATTTCATTACAAGGTATTAGTACTGCACAACACCTGAAGTTGCTTATTTTAGTAAAAGAGTAAGTGAAATTGCTAGAAGAAATATTTGTTTAGCTCCGCATAATAAACTTGGAATAGATTGTTTTATAAGAGGAGAGTCTCTAAAAGAAATTGACCTTATTATAACTGACGAAGAGGCTAGTAAAGAAACTGTTCAGGAATTTGAGAAACAAGGTAAACAAGTTGTAATAGCGCCATTATATTGATTTGAAAGGAGTTTGACATGATTGTAAAAGAGCAAGAGTATCATATAAATGGATTAACTTATACAATTCGTTCTGCAGCTGAAAAAGATGCTGAGCAGTTATCGAAAATTAGAGTTCAGATTGATGGAGAAACTGAAAATATGGATAGAGATGCTGGAGAGGGATTTATAGATGACCTAGGGTTTCAAAAAATAATAAAAACAGATAGTGAAGAAACGAAGAATCTCTTTTTAGTTGTAGAAGTGCACAATCGAATTGTTGGATTTTCAAGATGTGAAGGATCAAATTTTAAGAGATTATCTCATAAAGTGGAGTTTGGCGTTTGTATTTTAAAAGAGTTTTGGGGATATAGAATGGGGAAGAGCCTATTACAACAATCTATTAAATGGGCTGACGAAAATGCAGTAAATAAAATATCTTTACAAGTATTAGAGACAAACGAGAAAGCTATTCATCTTTATAAAAAATTAGGTTTTGAAGTAGAAGGCATTTTGAAAAATGACAAAAGACTATCGGATGGAAAGTATTATAATACGGTAGTGATGGGAAGATTTACTAATACTTTTCATGAAAGAGGTGAAGAAGTATGTTTTACAGAAGGAAGTACTATGTAGTGAAAAATGAATTCATAGAAGTATTTAATGATCATTTCAATCACACGAACTTACCTAATCAATTAAAGCATGGTTCTAGGCTAATAGGACGCTGGATGAAAGATAATAAGAATGGTACGTCTGAAGTATTTGCCATATGGGAATATGATAGTTATGAACAGTATAATGAAATAGAATCGAAAATTAGAAGTGACGAGAGGCATATTAAAGGAATACATGAATGGTATGAAAACCATGGCGGGAAAGAATATGTTTTACAGGAGTACATAGTAGAGATGAAAGTGCGCCCATAAGGGCCTTGTAAACTCTGATTTAGTAAATCAGCGGGTGAAGTGAAACAAGATAACAACCCGACACCGGTAGCCTTATCCGTAATCGAAAGTGAGCGGGGAGTGTAGCATGGCTGCAACGGGATAAGTCACTCTAATGTCATGAGTGCGACTGAATTTCTAGGTGTACCGTGGTAAACAAGGTTGAATGCTAAACTGCGTGAAGGATAAATCAAGGGGTCTTATCGACGACCATATCGAAATAGACATTGAAACGATATGTCTCTAGTTCAGCTCATCTATTTTTTGTGGAGAGAGGTGTGTTTCACACTAGAGAACCAACTAAAGTACATTAGTAAAGATTGAAAGTCCCAACCGACATTACTACAAACTATTTACAAGGTACTAAATGGGGATTACCTAAGTGGAAGCGCCATTTATGGCTATAGAGGATGATTTCAAGGTAAAAACCAAGAAATGTGGCTCTTGAATATTCCATATGGTAACGGAGCCTTCGTAGTAGTCAGAGATAGGGAAAGCCTATCACACTAACGTATGACAAATTACGTTAGGTCATGGTTGTGAAATCAGGATGGCGAAGGAAGGTAGTCAATTAGTTCATGATGATAATAAACAGGAAGGAAGCGAGATGCTGATGAGAAATCCAGTTTATGTATTGAACACCTTGTCGAAGAATACTATTAAAGAAAACTATAAGTTCAAAAGATTATATAGAAATCTTTATAATCCAGAATTCTACTATAAAGGTTATCAAGAAATATATGCCAATCCAGGTAATATGACCAGAGGAACCATAAGTAAAACTGTTGATGGCTTCTCAAAAAATAGAGTATCTAAAATCATCAACAACATTAAAAATGGTAACTATAAACCTACTCCTGTTAAGCGAGTATATATTGATAAAAAAGGGAGTAAGAAAAAACGTCCTCTTGGGGTACCGACATTTGACGATAAACTTGTCCAATTAGTAATAAAGTATATCTTAGAAGCAATTTATGAACCAAACTTCTCTGAGAACTCACATGGATTCAGGAAAAATAGGGGTTGTCATACAGCTTTGAAACAAATTAAAAAGAGTGGTAATGGAACTAAATGGTTTATTGAAGGTGATATTCAAGGTTTCTTTGACAATATCGACCACCATATCCTAATTAACCTACTAAGAAAACGTATCAATGACGAAACACTCATCGGATTAATATGGAAGTTCCTAAGAGCTGGGTACATGGAGGATTGGCAATTCCACAAAACATTCAGTGGAACACCACAAGGAGGGATTCTCAGTCCTCTTCTTGCCAACATATATCTAAACGAACTAGATATATACATGGAAAAATACGCTGAAAAGTTCGGAAAAGGTCAACCAAAAGACAGAGAAGTTGATAAAAGATATCAATACTTACACCTCAAAATAAAAAGAGGGCGTAAGAAAGCAGACTTACTAAGAGAACAAGGTAAACACAATGAAGCTCAGGAATTAATCGAGCAAGTCAACGAATGGGTTAAGGAAAGGGGACAACGTCCCTACTACAATCCAATGTCGGATAAATTTAAGTCACTAAAATATGTTAGATATGCTGATGACTTTATTGTAATGATAATCGGCAGTAAAGATGATGCCAAAGCCATTAAATCTGATATAGCTCAATTTCTCAATGAAGAATTAAAATTAACTTTATCAGAAGAAAAAACACTTATCACCCACTCTAGCAAGAAAGCAACATTTCTTGGGTACAACGTCAATATCACTAGAAACGAGTTATTTACCAAATACTCGGTGAAAGGTGCAAAAAGAAGACATCACAATCTAAAAGTAAGACTTGAAATCCCCCATGAAACATGGCGAAATAAATTACTTGCCCTGAATGTTTTAGAAATGAAGTATGTGAATGGGAAAGAAACTTGGAAACCAAAGCATAGACCGGAAATGGCACACCTAGATGATTTGGAAATACTACATAATTATGTATTACAGATCAGAGGGATGTACAACTACTACAAATATGCAGTTAATTCAACGGTACTCCAAAAATTCAGTTACGTTCTAGAATACAGCATGTATAAAACATTCGCCAATAAATATAAAAGCTCAATCGGAAAAATTAAGGGGAAATATTGCAAAAACGGTGTATTCATAGTCAATTACAAAGATAAAAAAGGCAAACAACACTCTCATTCTTTCTACAGGGAAGGATTTAGAACGGTTGATATAACTAAGATGAAAACACAAGAAAATAACATCGACAACTTGTTAGCCTCAAGAGTTCATATGTCAACAACTAGTCTTATGGATAGGTTGTCAGCCAACAAATGTGAACATTGTGGTAAAACCGATTCTAACTTAGTAATGCACCATGTCCGAAAAATGAAAGATGTTGAGAAAGGCAAAGCCAAATGGCAAAAATTAATGATTGCCCGTAGACGCAAAACATTAGCCGTATGTGAGGATTGCCATAATGAAATTCACTATGATATGAGAGTAGAACTTATAGCGAAAAACAGAAAAAAATAACTTTGACAAGCAATTGATGGAGAGCCGTATACTCTGAGAGGAGTACAATTAAAAGGGAGATGATACAATGTTAGCTTCACCGTTTTACTTACATACATGGAAAAAGTTTGTTAATGAAGGTGTTCTTGATTCAAATCGCATAAATCAAAGAATTTCAGAATCGTGGCATCGATGTAAACAGGCTAATGTTAATCCTCACATGAATAAAGGTCAGAAAATTTTGTCTTCTAACATTTTTCAAGAACAAAAGAAAAAGAGTGAAATTTTCCTTGATATCGCATTACCTCAAATACAAAATATGAGAAAAACCATTGATGAACTACAAATGATGGCATTATTAATCGATCCAGATGGTTATGTTCTATCGTTAAGTGGAAATAAACAAACGTTAAAGCGAGCGAAACATATTAATTTTATTGAAGGTGTAAAATGGACGGAATCAGCTGTTGGCACAAATGCAATTGGAACAGCGCTAGAAATTGAAGAAGCTATTATGATAAGTGGTACTGAACATTACACCGTGGCATCTCATAGCTGGAGTTGTGCGGCTGCTCCCATTCATAATGATGATGGGAAATTAATTGGTGTTCTAGATTTCTCGTGTCCGATTGAATTTTCGCATCCATATATGCTCGGTATGGTAACTTCAATTGCACATGCGATAGAACGTGAATGTAGCATAAGAGTTCATCAAAATGAATTACACTTAATCCATCGTTTTTTAGATGTCATTGATAGTGATGAACAAGTAGTTATTTGTAATCATCGTGATGTTATCGTTTCTGCGAGTAAGAGCGTTCGTGAACGAATAAATAATTGGTCAAGAATGAAACTTGAAGAGTTAATGCACCATGGATTGGAAACTAAATTAGAGATACCAGTATATAGTAATGAAAGAATGATTGGGAAATGTATGTATTTAAAGGAAAATAAACAAATGAATACATATTCTGCTCTCACATTTATAAAAGGGATTACTTTTTCAGGAGTTACCGGGACAAGCAGAGCATTTCAACACACACTAGAAGAAATTAAGCTTGTTTCACCGACTGATGCTAGTGTGTATGTATGTGGTGAGACAGGAGTAGGAAAGGAATATGTCGCGAGAGCGATTCATGAAAATAGTCCAAGAAAAGACGGGCCCTTTATAGCTGTTAACTGCGGTTCTTTGCCTAAAGAATTAATGGAAAGTGAATTGTTCGGTTATGCTGAAGGTGCGTTTACAGGTGCGCGACGTCAAGGATATAAAGGGAAATTTGAACAAGCAAACGGAGGAACATTATTTTTAGATGAAATTGGTGAAGTACCACCAGAGATGCAAGTAGCATTATTGCGTGTTTTACAAGAACGCACAATAACTCCAATTGGGAGTTCAAAATTGGTACCAGTAAATATTCGTATTATTACTGCCACACATAAAGATTTACTACGGTTAGTAGAAGAAGGGAAATTCCGTCAAGATTTATATTATCGTTTGCACGTTTATCCGTTATATGTTCCATCGTTAATAGAAAGAAAAGAGGATATCCCATATTTTATACAACACTTTTGCGAACGGAAGAATTGGAATGTTGTATTTCCAAAGAGTATATACAATCAATTTTTACAACATACATGGCCCGGAAATATTCGGGAACTAGTAAATGTATTAGAACGCATTTACATTTTGTCGCAAGGACGGGAAATATGCGAAAAACAAGTAGATTTTTTGTTACAAACAATGAGGGGAAATCAACAACAACTTGAGTTACAAGTTGAAAATAAAACAGAACATACATTACATTTTCGCGAAAAAATACAGCGTGATAGCATGATTGAAGCATTACAAAAGACAAATGGAAATGTTTCGTTAGCTGCAAAACTATTAAATGTACCCCGTAGTACATTTTATAAACGAATGCAAAAATATAAGTTATAAAGTAGATTTTTGCAATCTACTTTTTCTTTGTGGGCTCATGTTCTGTCGGAATGTGCGCTTACCGGGGAAATAATAGAACAGTTAGAAATTAATTTCCGAAAGGGGGACTTATGTGAAGTATATTGAAATTGGCTTCGGAAATAGGTGGTTCGTTCGAACAGAAACTGAAAATAAAGATGGAACTGAATTTGAGGAACGAGGAATTATAAAACCTATTTATTTTGAGTCTTTATATGTACGAATTTGGTTTCGGAAAACGTGTTTTATTTTTGATACGAAAGAAGGGTTTAAAAAAACTAAGAAGAGGAGGATTGAATATAAATTTATAGTTGGAATTGTAAGTAGACTGAATAAAGAAAAAGTGTGCTGATATACGTTATTATATTGACCAGGAAATTCTTTGGACTTATATTAAATTCATAAAAAGCAATTTTACTAAATATAAATTGTTAATAAAACCACTAAAAATTATTATCAAGACCTAAAAGCTAAAAATCCTAAAAAAATAAAGGTGAGCGCATATTAGTCATGTATAATATGTACTCACCTTTATTTTCTTGTTCAAAGCACCCGTTAGTCACTCATGGAACATGGAATAAAGTGTGGTATTGATTTAAAATAAAGTTTGATAATTTATAAAAAAGATTGATAAAACCCTGTATTAATATAAGATTTTTCTTTCGCCCCTTAAATTTCAGTTGTATTGTTCAATTAAAGGGCCAGATTGTTGAGGAAACAGGAATAATAAGAATACTCAAAAGATTGTTTGTGAAGTGCTACACTTAAACTAACGGGCAGTTTAGCTTAAGTACATTTTTTCACAAATTTAAAGGGGGATATTTCCCCATTTTTTATACCAGCTTAACGTTGATTCGGGAATGTTGAACTTCGCTACCTGCTAATTGAATTCTACTTCATCTGGAGACCTTTAAATTAAAATGTTTCCTTTCTTCTGACAGACTTATTAAATTTCGAAAACAATCAATTCAATCATCTTTTCGTATAGAAAAACTTATTAAGAAACATGCACTAGAAAAAATATAAATCATATATAGGAGATATCCCGTTTGAATGCTTGAGGAGGATATTATGAAACCTATGTTACCTAGTGAAAAATATTTCGGTAATTTAGAACTAGTTTATGCATTTTATGGGGCTATGCCTACAGGTGTTACTGTTTCAGAAACCGGTCGTATTTTCATTTGCTTTCCGAAATGGGGAGACGATGTTAAATTTACGGTGGCGGAAATTTTTGAGGATAAATTGCAGCCTTATCCTAATTTACAAACCAATTTGGTTAATCCCGAGAATATCCCAATGACTTTCATCAGTGTCCAAAGTGTAGTTGCTGATGGAAGGGGAACGCTTTGGATATTAGATACAGCGGCACCCAATTTTTCTGAACCTATTAAAGGGGGGGCAAAATTAGTCGCTGTTGATTTAGAAACCAATACAATAAGAAAAGTATATACCTTTACAGAAGATGTTGTCCTGCCTACAACTTATCTGAATGATGTCCGTTTTGATTTTCGTGTTGGAAAAGCAGGTTATGCCTATATAACGGATTCTTCTTCAAGAGGACCAGGAGCTATTATCGTCGTAGATTTATCAAATGGAAACGCGTTTAGACGGTTAAATGGAGCAAATTCAACTTCACCCGATCCCTATTTTTTACCGAAAGTAGAAGGTCAAATTTTAATGAATCGAAACAAAGACGGTTCAACTTCTCCATTTAGGTTGGCGTCTGATAGTCTTGCGATTTCTCCCGATGGAAAGATATTATTTTTTGCTCCACTAACCAGTCGGCATTTGTTCTCGATCTCAACAGAAGCCTGAGAGACAGAACGATACCGGACATGAATTTACCTTATCATGTGGAGTATTGGGGAGAAAAAGGTGCGTCTGATGGAATGATCACCGATGCAAAGGGAGCTGTTTATGCTGGAGATTATGAAAACAACAGTATCCGTAAGATATTGCCAAATGGCATAATGGAAGCTATCGCACATGATCCGAGAATTTTGTGGCCGGATACTTTTTCAATTGGTCCGGATCAATATTTGTATGTCATTGTGAACCAATTACATCGACAGCCTAGATTTCATTATGGAAAAGACTTACGACAGAAACCTTATAGTTTACTTCGTATCAAAATTGATGAATTTCCTGCTCCGACCTCTTCATAATAAAAATAGTCAATTAATTGTTTTCATTGATAGAAAATGATCAAACTTTTTTATAAAACCAAAACATAAACCTGCTGGATAAGAATCCATTTTGATCAATCTTTTTCAAAATGGATTCTTTTTATTTACCATAGAATACGGGTTAAAACGATATTTTTAATCAAACTTTATTTTAAAATTACGAAGGAACTCATGAATGTTTTAAAAAATATGGTGAAGTAGTAATACCCCAACTTATGAGTGAAATTAATGAAAAGTTAAAATGGGATGTTATTTCAAATGTATAAATAAAGGTAAAGAAATAGGCGCTGAAGAAATTGAAAAACTATTAGCGGATTTATCACCAGAACAAGTAAAGATTGTTTTTTATCAAGAAAGTAAGGAATATGTAAAAATACTAAATCAAACTGATTATAATCAAAGAAGTAAATTAGAAGAAAGTGAATTAAAAGCAATTCTAAGTGAAATGAAAGAGGAGGAAATAATAGAGTTTTTAAAATTTGAAAAGAATTCATTGATGAGATGGACTTCAATTAGTATTGCTTGGGATATTATTGGAAATCGTGGTGAGATTTCTAAGGACATTGCTGAAGAATTTACTGAAATTATTTTAAGTAGATTAGAGAGTTATTCTTGGGAAAATTCGGGGGATAAGCATTGTTGGAAAAATTAAAAATATATTAAAAGAAGATTTTTTATGGGATTTGGCGGAATATAATATAAAAAATCTTGATGACGATGACAATTATTATACTTGTAGCTCGAATATGGAGTTTCTGTTGCAATACGCAGGAGATTTATTATTTATAGATATTGTGAAATATATGTTCGATGAAGAGTTGAAATGTCACTATATGTGGCTAACTGGATGTGGATATATAAGCTTTAATTTTGAAATTGCTCCTTCAACTAGCTATTTACCTCAGCCTAAAGATATTAAAGAACTTGTTTGTAATATTCTATTTGAAGATTTTTCATTGAAAATCTCAATAGCTCTTTCATATATTTCTTTATCAACACAAAATCTTTCTGTTATCCAATAATTAAGTTCAGAAGATGTAATGATTTGTTCTCTTTTCTTACCTTGGAAATATCGTTTTAAAACATTATCATTAATAGAAGTTGGAATACCATCGATATAACCGAAAATCTGAATTTTCTTTAATACAGGAGATGTATGCCAATCGTTAGACCTTGAAATAAGTTCTTTCATATTTGATAAGTGTATTGGTTCTTTTACTTTTTCTTGATGAGCTTTAATAAGCTCATTTAAAAACTTTAAGCTAGTAGGCTGTTTTGTCGTTCCTAAAAATGATAGGAAGCTATTTACTAGTTGTACTTGGGTCATTTTCTTATCCTTTCTATATAGAAATTGTTATTGGTATTATTATAGAATATATGTCAGAAAATACAGTTATTCATTAATGGAGTGGGAGAGAATTATATGTCGATGTCGCTATATTATAAAAAAATCCGGGAGCAATTAGGACATGAACTAATATTCATGCCAAGTGTAGCTGCAGTTATTAAAAACGAGCAGGGAGAACTCTTATTTCAATATCCTGGCGGAGAATATTGGAGTTTGCCGGCTGGAGCAATTGAACCTGGGGAAACTCCAGAAGAAGCAGTAATTCGGGAAGTATGGGAAGAAACAGGATTGAAAGTACAAGTGAAAAAACAAAAAGGGGTATTTGGAGGGAAAGAGTTTCGTTATACATATGCAAATGGCGATAAGGTAGAATATATTGTTGTTGTGTTTGAGTGTGAAATTACTAGTGGAAAACTGAAATCGATAGATGGTGAATCTTTAAAACTACAATATTTCTCATTTTCTGAAAAGCCTCCTTTAGCACTACCATACCCGGATAATATATTTTTATAGATGTAAAATAGCACACCTTATTTATTGAAGGTGTGCTATTTATATAACCCGGTCGTATACATCTCCGTTAACGTATACACAATTTCCTCTAAGTTAATCTTTTTGTCATTTTGCATAATAGTCCAAAGAAACGATTCATTCATCGCGAACCAACCGCGTGCTACAATCTCTTTATTTAAATTAGGTTGTGCTAATCCACTTTCTTGAGAGTAAGTAATATCCTGTTTAATGCTTGTTATAAAACGTTCCCGAATCTCATCCCATTTTTGCCGTATTTCTCTTGATAATCCTATCGCTTCCTCTACAACTCGCAAAATAGCGCGTTCTTCATCTGCTAATTGCAGGAATGCTCTAACTTGATTTTGGATCATTATACGTACTTCCTCTTTTGTTTGTGGAGAAAAAGAGCGTTCAGCGATATTATAAAAACGATTCATAACATCTTCCATTAAACTAATTAGGAGATCATCTTTGTTTTTGAAGTATACATATGCTGTACCATATCCGGTTTCTGCATGTTTAATAATTTGTGTAATTGTCGTTTTTTGAAATCCGTTACGTATAAAAATAGTGTAACCAGAGTGTAATAGTTTCTTCTTCGTTTCTAAGGAGCGGTGTTTTCTTGATGAAAGGGTACTGTTTTTCAAAGAATCACCTCTTTATACTGAAATATCTGAAAATATAATTGTATTGTAAAAGAAGTTCATATATAAAGTCAACTGACATAATATCATTGACGTTGTATCAATTAAGGTGATATATTTCAATTAGTTAGAATAAAAAGAAAATTAAGAGAAGGTGACACCATGTATAAAGAACCATTTCAACCAACTTATGAGTATGCGCTTGAATGTGATAAACATGATGAACTGAAAGATTTTCAAACTGAATTCTATAAAAAAGAAGGTACTATATATTTAGATGGAAACTCATTAGGGCTACTTTCAAAAAGAGCAGAGAAATCATTACTTACGTTGCTAGATTCGTGGAAAGAGTATGGTATTGACGGCTGGACAGAAGGTGAGCATCCGTGGTTTTTCCTTTCAGAGAAATTAGGTAAACTTACAGCCCCTCTTATTGGAGCTTTACCGGAAGAAACTATTGTAACCGGTTCCACAACTGCGAATATACACCAAGTTATTGCGACGTTTTATGAGCCGAAAGGAATACGTACAAAAATACTTGCGGATGAATTGACTTTCCCATCAGATATTTATGCACTTCAAAGTCAAATTCGTTTAAAAGGATTAGATCCAGAGGAGCATTTAGTAAGAGTGAAAAGCCGAGATGGTAGAACACTTTCTGAAGAAGATATTATCCATGCGCTGGAAGATGATATCGCTTTAATTTTATTACCTTCTGTTTTATATAGAAGTGGTCAAATTCTTGATATGAAACGTTTAACAACGGAAGCTCATAAACGCGGCATTCACATTGGATTTGATTTATGCCATTCAATAGGATCTATTCCGCATCATTTCAAAGATTGGGATGTCGATTTTGCTGTTTGGTGCAATTATAAATATTTAAATGCAGGACCGGGTAGTGTTGCAGGCCTTTATGTAAATAGTAAACATTTTAATAGACTGCCAGGATTGTCTGGATGGTTTAGTTCTAGAAAAGATAAATAGTTTGATATGGAGCATACATTAACAGCTGCCGATCATGCAGGTGCTTATCAAATTGGTACACCGCACGTATTAAGTACAGCACCTTTAATTGGTTCTCTTGAAATGTTTAAAGATGCTGGTATTGAACGTTTACGCGAAAAATCTTTACATATTACAAGATATATGCTGAATTTAATTGATCACGAATTAAAAGATTTCGGATTTACAATTGGAAATCCATTAGAGGATGAAAAACGTGGCGGGCACATATATTTAGAACATGCAGAAGCAGCACGTATTTGTAAAGCGCTAAAAGCAAATGGAGTTATCCCTGATTTCCGAGCACCTAATGGAGTAAGACTGGCGCCGGTCGCTTTATATAACACATATGAAGAAGTGTGGAAATCTGTACAAATATTAAAGAAAATTATGAAAGAAGAAGAGTATAAACAGTTTGAAAATAAGCGAGAGGTTGTGGCATAAGCATGAAAACATCAGAGTGGATTGATATTTCACAACCGCTAAATAATGATATTGCAACGTGGCCAGGAGACACACCGTTCTCATATGAAGTTTCATGGTCAAAAGAAGAAAGTGGCTCGGTAAATGTTGGAAAGTTAACGATGAGTATTCATACAGGCACTCATATTGATGCACCATTTCATTTTGATAATGATGGAAAGAAAGTATTGGATTTAGATGTTCAAGTTTATGTTGGCCCAGCACGGATTATTGACGTTTCTAATCTTGAAAGCATCGGGAAAAAGGAATTAGAAAGCTTTCATTTAGAAGGTGTAGAACGATTATTATTACGTACATCTTCACATGGAAAAGCTGAAGAATTTCCAGATGTGATCCCTCATTTACGTGCAGACATAGCACCTTTTCTTTCGGAGAAAGGTATTCGTTTAATCGGAGTAGATGTACCATCAGTTGATCCGCTAGATGATAAAGAATTAGCAGCGCATCATCAATTATTTAAACATGGAATTCATATTTTAGAAAATGTCGTACTAGATCATGTAGCAGACGGTGATTATGAATTGATTGCATTACCACTTGCATTAACTGATGCGGATGGAAGTCCGGTTCGAGCCGTTATTAGACCAATATAAGTAGAATCATATAAAAGGGGCGTTTGGCTAATATGAAAGAAAATGAAAAAGTAATTATGGAAAAAGGGATTCATACGGATTTTAAAGAGAATATGACGTATGGGGAATATTTACAATTAGATAGTTTACTATCTTCTCAAAAAAGATTATCAGACCATCATGATGAAATGTTATTTATCGTTATTCACCAAGCAAGTGAGCTTTGGATGAAGCTCATTTTACATGAGCTAAATGCGGCGATTGAATCTATTAAACAAGATAAATTACAACCAGCTTTTAAAATGTTAGCACGTGTATCAAAAATTCAGTCTCAAATTATTCAATCTTGGGATATTCTTGCGACATTAACACCATCAGAATATATTGAGTTTCGTGATTCACTCGGTCAAGCTTCAGGTTTTCAATCGTATCAATATCGTATGATTGAGTATGCACTTGGCTATAAAACGCCACATGCATTAAAAATTTATGAAAAGGATCCAGAATTACATGCACGACTTCATAAAGCGCTACATGCACCAAGTCTATATGATGTCGCGATTCAAGCATTAGTAAAAGAAGGATTCCCTATTCATAAAGATGTGTTAAACCGTGATATTACGCAGCCTTATGAAGAAGATGCAACAGTAGAAGCAGCATGGTTAGAAGTGTATGCGGATGTGAAAAAATATTGGAATTTATATCAGCTTGCTGAAAAATTGATTGATATTGAAGACTGGCTACAACAATGGCGTTTCCGTCATATGAAAACAGTAGAAAGAATTATTGGACATAAAATGGGTACAGGTGGATCCTCCGGTGTTTCTTATTTAAAGCGAGTACTTGATCAACAATTCTTCCCAGAGCTTTGGAATGTTCGTACGAAATTATAAAAATAAACCTGTCAGTTCATTATGGCTGACAGGTTTATTTTTATTTGAGCACAATTATGTTTAAAATGAAGGAACAAGATATAATAAATGGATTAACTATTTAAATGGAGGTAAAGTTTTTGGATTTCAAGCAACTAGAAAATAAATTCGAAAAGAAAAAAGTGAATACATTTCTTGTTTATCAAAAAGGACAATTAACAACTGAGTATTATAAAACACCCGAATGTGCAAATAACTTATATAAAATAAATTCGATTACAAAAAGTATCGTATCTTTATTAATTGGTATTGCAGTTGATAAGGGCTATATAAATGATATACATACACCGATCACAGAGTGGATTGAAAATGTACCTAGGGGAAAACATAATTTAACACTATATCACTTATTAACAATGACTACTGGTGAGGACTGGAAAGAGTTTGGGAATGGAGTAGTATTCCCAAATGACTTTGTAGAATCAGAGAACTGGGTACAGTACATATTAGAAAAGCCAATAATTGAAGAACCTGCTACAAAAATGAATTATAATTCAGGTTCTTCTCATTTACTGAGCTATATTATTCAAGAAGCTACTGGAATGTCGACAGAGCGGTTTGCAAAGAAATATTTATTTAATCCATTAGAAATTAACGAATACGAGTGGCAACAAGATCCGCAGGGTATATATGTCGGCGGCTTCGGTATGAAAATGAAATCTACCGATTTATTAAAATTAGGAAAATTATGTTTGCAAAATGGATATTGGAATGAAAAAGAAATTGTATCAGCGAAATGGTTAGAAGAGTCAAGTAGGGCGCATTTTGAAACATATGAACATGTCGGCGCATATGGATATCACTGGTGGGTATTACATACCGAAAGATTTCACATACCGTATTGTATATATTTCGCTATGGGATACGGCGGACAATACATCGTTATCATTCCTCAGTTAGAAGTAGTAGCTATTATAAGTAGTCATATGCCAAAACGTGGGCTCGTTCCATTAAAACTATTTATTGAGCATGTACAGGGAAATTCTAATTATATATAAGAAAAGGAGGGAATGTATGAAGCATGAAAAAATTTTATCTTTATTTAGATTCTGTTTAAGTCTTCTAGTATGTAGCGCCATTATTACGCAATTCATAATCAGGGCACAAGTGAAACCGTTCAATCCAGTTAACTTTTTTAGTTTCTTTACTATCGAAAGTAACATTTTAGTTGCATGTATTCTCCTTTTAAGTAGTATCGGAACAGCTACATTTGGTCGCTCAGAGCAGTTTAGTATACTTCGTGGTGCGGCGACGGTATATATACTTACGACAGGACTCGTTTATTTTTTGTTACTAAGAGGGTTAGAAGAGTCACTTCAAACGGCAATACCATGGGTAAATACTGTGCTACATTATATCATGCCGATTATAATGCTTTTAGATTGGATTTTAAATCCACCTATTAAGAAAATCACTTGGAAACAAGCTGCAAGTTGGCTTTTATTCCCGTTTTTTTACGTTGTATATAGCTTAATACGTGGTCCAATCGTGAATTGGTATCCATATCCGTTTTTAGATCCGAGAATAGGTGGATATGGTAAAGTACTTTTATACAGTATAGGGATAGCAGTTGTAATTGGTGCTATTTGTATATTGGTAAGATTTTTAGGGAATCGAAACTTTAGAAAAGAATTTTAGAAATGCAAGAACCCCACTGTGTCTGTTTTTAACAGTGGGGGTTTCACTTTATCCAGCTATTTGTCGGGCTGCCCGTAAAAGTCCGATTGGTGAGGGCTGATGATTAGTGGGAGATGAACAAACCCCCCGCTGATTAAGGTTTCACTTTATCTACTCGTCTTCTGAAACGACAACTTTATAAATTTCTCCGTCTTCGTTTCAAATTCTACATCAACAAAAACACCGTATTCTTTTCCGTTCTCACGTAACCACAATTTAAATTTTTCAACAGTTATTTGAACTGTTTTTGGTTTTCTACCTATATGAAGATAGTCAATAATTTCTGCTTTTGGGTATTGTTCTTTCGTCTTTTCTACGGCAAGTTTACCCCATTTGGCATACGGCGGCTGCGCATGAACAATTGATGAGCCTGTATATATATTTGAACATGTTGTTAGGAACAGAATGACAAGTGCGACACGTTTTAACCATTTTTTCATGATGAACTCCTTTTATCCTTTTTTATATTGTTTACATATTTTTTCAACGATATTAGTTTGGATTTTTTTGTCTTCTTTACATAAAAGCGAGGCTTTTACAAAACATAACCAAGAAATCATTTCCGTAATTAAGGAGGGAAAATTATGCGCCAAAAAGCTATTTTTAAAATAGCAGTTTTACTTGCGTTCATAGGACTGTCTTTAATGGTCAGTAGTATACAATTAAAGAATGTAGAGGCTTTTTCTAATCAAGTTATTCAAAGAGGAGCATCTGGCGAAGATGTCATTGAACTGCAATCTCGTTTGAAATATAACGGGTTTTATACGGGAAAAGTGGATGGTGTTTTCGGATGGGGTACATATTGGGCACTTCGGAATTTTCAAGAGAAATTCGGATTACCCGTTGATGGTTTAGCTGGAGCTAAAACGAAGCAAATGCTCGTGAAGGCAACGAAGTATGACAAGTCAACTGCTAATAAAGGGACGACAACGAATAAAGGAAATAGCGGTGGCACTGCACAAGAGAATAAACCACTTCAAAATAAAGGGACAAATGTTCCGAACGGTTATTCTCAAAATGATATTCAGCTTATGGCAAACGCAGTATACGGAGAATCGCGTGGTGAACCGTATTTAGGACAAGTTGCAGTAGCTGCCGTTATTTTGAATCGTGTTACAAGTGCGTCATTCCCAAATACTGTTTCAGGTGTAATCTTTGAACCTAGAGCATTTACAGCGGTAGCCGATGGACAAATATATTTAACGCCAAATGAAACAGCAAAAAAAGCAGTTTTAGATGCGATTAACGGATGGGATCCAACAGGAAATGCTTTATATTATTTCAATCCAGATACTGCGACTAGTAAATGGATTTGGACTCGTCCACAAATTAAAAAAATCGGTAAACATATTTTCTGTAAATAGAGCGGAGGTGGGACAATGTTACGAGGTATTATCATTGTATTATTAACAGTCGGTGTAGTAGGAACAGGCTATTGGGGCTATAAAGAGCACCAAGAGAAAAATGCAGTTTTAATTCGAGCGGAAAATAGCTATCAACGTGCATTCCATGATTTAGCATACGAAGTCGATTTATTACACGATAAAATTGGCACAACACTTGCGATGAATTCACGATCATCTTTATCACCTGCATTAGCGGATGTATGGCGTTTAACATCTGAAGCTCGCTCGGATGTAGGGCAACTTCCTTTAACATTAATGCCATTTAATAAAACGGAAGAATTTTTAGCGAATATCGGTGATTTCAGTTACCGTGCAGCCATTCGTGATTTAGAAAAAGAGCCGTTAAATGAGCAAGAATATAAAACGCTACAAACTTTATATTCAAATGCAGGAAATATACAAGATGAACTAAGAAAAGTACAACATCTTGTTTTGAAAAATAATTTACGCTGGATGGATGTAGAAATGGCACTTGCATCAAATCGCGATCCAGCAGATAACACAATTATTGATGGATTGAAAACTGTAGAGAAAAACGTAACATCATATTCTTCTACAAACTTCGGACCGACCTTTACAAGTGCGCAAAAAAATAAAAAAGGCGGATTTGAAGCGGAAGGAAAGGCAATTTCTAAAGATGAAGCGGCGAAAATCGCAAAATCGTTTCTGAATTTAAAAGGAAATGAAAAAGTAGATGTAGAGAAAAGCGGAAAAGGTGCGAAAGAATCCTTCTATAGTGTGAAAATTAAAGATGAAGCAACGAATAATGAGTTCTATATGGATATTACCGGAAAAGGCGGATATCCAATTTGGGTTATGAATAACCGCGAAATTAAAGAACAGAAAGTTAGTTTAAACGATGCAGGTAGTAAAGGTTTGAAATTTTTAAAGGACCATAAGTTTAATAATATGGAGCTTTATGATAGCTCTCAATATGATAATGTTGGTGTATTTACGTATGTAGTAAATGAAAATGGAGTACGAATTTATCCAGAAGCAATCCAAATGAAAATTGCTTTAGATGATGGTTCTATCGTTGGGTTCTCCGCAAAAGAATATTTAGCGTCACATCAAAAGCGAACAGTTCCATCGGCAAAGCTAACTGCAGCAGAAGCAAGAAAGAAAATCAATCCGGATGTAAAAGTCATGGAAGAACGTAAAGCTTTAGTAGTCAATGATTTGCATAATGAAGTGCTTTGCTATGAATTTGTAGGCACTTTAGGAAAAGATACGTACCAAATATTCATTAATGCTAATAGCGGGGCCGAGGAAAAGGTAAAGAAAATGCAAGCTGTTGAAAAAATTTATGATTAAACCTTAATAGTGAAGTGGTGAAAATAATGAAAACTCTAATATATATATTGATGCTTTGCTTCGTTATAACTGGATGCAGTATTGGAAAAAAAGACAATCCAAACGAAAAACCGGAACAAAAAAATGTTTCAATGAAAAATGTTAATTATACGAATAAATCAAATAAGCCAAATGAAAAAGCAGCAGATCATTTAGCATCTTTAGCGGCAAGTGTGCCAGGTGTGAATGATGCAACCGCGGTCGTTGTTGGAAAATATGCTATTGTAGGTATTGATGTAAAAGCAAAACTTGATCGAACTCGAGTTGAATCAATTAAATACTCTGTTGCAGAAAGTTTAAAAAATGACCCTGACGGTGCTAATGCAGTCGTTGTAGCAGATGTTGATACGTATGAACGGCTCAAACAAATTGGAAAGCAAATTAAAAAAGGAAAAACAGGTGAAGGTATACTAGATGAATTAGCCGCTATTGTGGGCCGAGTAATGCCACAAGTTCCAAATGATATGATAGAAAATAGAGAAACGAATCCAATTAAGGATAATGATAAACAATTACCAAAAGATGAAGAACAAGAGTTAAGAAAAGAACAGAATGATCAATCAAATAATCATTTGAATAAATGAAATTAGCCTCGTACTTAATTGTACGAGGTTTTTAAATATAATATTAAATATTCAGTTTATTTTTAAGGAAAAATATGGTTTAATTATGATGGGAGGGACAACTGTTATGATGAAAAAAAGCGCATGTATATTGTTTGGTTTATGCTTAGGTTTCAGTATGACAGCGTGTGAACAGAGAAAAGAAGTGAAAAATCAAACAGCAACTTCTTCTACTGTGATGGAAAGGCAACAGAAAGAGTCTATCAATATAAATCATTTTTCGAGTATAAATGAAGGGATGACTTATACAGAAGTGAAAGATTTAATTGGTTTTGAAGGAGATTTACTTATAGAAGAAGGGGTAGAACATTCTACACAAATTAAACAAATTTTTGCTTGGAAAGGAAACAATCCAAATTCATTTGTTGAAATTACCTTTTTAGATGGAAGAGTGCATTCAAAAGCACAGCAAGGTATAAGTTAATAAGCTAAAAAATGGGAGAGTTTAGCATGAACATACACACAGGGGAAATTCAATTAGTTCCGTATAAGGAGAAATATAAAGAAGTTATACAAACATTTACTTTACCAAGTGAACAAGTTCAGTTTACATCAGATCCAAGCGCATTACTGGAGAAAGCAAAAAGTGATCGTACAAAAAATGTGATTGTTATTTTAGATTACAATGGGGTACCGGTGGGTCTTTTCGCATTGGAAACGGGAGATAGAGTAAAGGAGTTCACAGATAATGAGGATGCTTTACTTTTAACATCATTTTCTATTAATCACAATAGACAAAGAAAAGGATTCGTTAAAAAGTCATTGTTATTATTAGAAGAGTTTGTACAACGTTATTTTCCAATAAAAAATGAAGTTGTACTTGCTGTGAATGAAAGAAATATTCCTGCACAAAATTTATATGCAAAAGTCGGCTTCCAAGATAAAGGTTTTAGAAGAATGGGACCAATAGGCCAACAAATAATAATGCATTTGTCTATAATGAAATAATGAGATAGAAAACTTACTCTTGAATATTCATGTAGTAGGTTTTTTTATTTTAATAATATACAATATATGTATATAAAATGAAATAGAAATGAAGGATATAAAAAATAAATCAAGATAGAAAATGGAATATCGTTGGGGGAAGAGTGATTAAAACTGGGATTGCAGTTTTTCTTACAGTGTTAGTTTGTGAATTTTTTAATATCTCAACTTGGAGTTATAAAAATGATTTAAAAGATTATAAACCAAATCATTATCATCACCATTTTTCAAGTGAGTATATTATTTTATTTGAGGTATTATCTATTCATGATATGTTAGAAGAATTAAAACAAATATCCGAGAAATATGAGTGGGGAAATCGATTCAATTGATAAGTTCATTTTATTGTGGGGGGAATAGTATGACACTTTATATTGCATTACTAAGAGGAATCAATGTCGGTGGACATAAAGTAATCAAAATGGCTGAGTTAAAACGAGTGTTTGAATCAATAGGGTTAAAACAAGTGAAAACGTATATACAAAGTGGTAATATCGTGTTCGAATCTGAGGAAGATATAAACTTTCTAAAAGACCGAATACAAACGGAAATAAAAAATGAATTTGATTTCGATGTTCCAGTCATGCTAAGAACACATGATGAATTTATAAATATTATTAAGCAATGTCCGTATGAAGTTCATTCATTGTTAGAAGGAGAAAGTGTTCATGTTGCTTTTTTAGCGAATGTACTTTCTGAAGAAGAGAGTAGTCAATTGCTTATATTTAAAAGTGAACTTGAAGATTGCTATATAGATGAGAAAGTCGTTTATTTGTTTTTCAAAAATAGCATTCGAAATTCTAAATTAATGAACCAGTTTCAGAAGTTACATACACCAGCTACAGTTAGGAATTGGCGGACTGTGAACAAATTAAAAGCAATTGTAGAGGGTATGTAAATATAAAAAGATGAGGTTTTCTACATGTAGAAAACCTCATCTTTTTATTTATATTGTTTTGCAACTACGAGTTCGACAATAGGATAAATAAAGAAGGAAGAGCAAATTGCGATGAACAGAGGGAGGTTTTTTACTCCATCTAAATTAGCCCCCATAGAAAATCCTTCAGAGAAGATTAATATAAGGAACATTACAATTACAAGCACAAAATATGCAATTTTAAAGCTTTTATATGTAATTTGTTGTCCCATTTCATCTTGACTTTCTTCTGATACACCGTGGGGATCTCCCCAAGTAATGTAATTAATTAAATTACTAAGTATTAACGAAATAGCAAAAATTGTACCGCCCAAAATAGAACCTTCAGTTATGTATTTATATGTGCCATGTACTAGTATTGCAATTAATGCTAAAACAATGATTATAAAAATAGTTTTTTTAGTATTCAATAAATAATTGCCCCCTCGATTGTAAAAAACTCTTTACAAATATAAGTATAAAATTGGAAAAGTATCATGTCAAATACTTTTTACACGAAATATGTAAGTATGTAATATTTTAGTTCTATGATAAATAAAAAATTACAATACATTTGAATGTAAAAGAATGGGCTCGCATATATTTGGAAGGGATGTCAGATTAATTTAGGGGGTAGTTATGTCTATACTTTTAAAAGCTGGTGCAGATGCAGGAAACAACGGTTTGAAGTTAATGGTGAAAGGGCAAGACCCTATTTTTATTCCGAGTATTTATTCTTTATATATAGGTGAGCCTACAGGACTCTTAGATGAGGTAGATGTTTCATTATCTGAATTAGAAAACCACATTGATGTGACTATAAGTTCTCCATCGTTAATGCTAAATAATGTACGATACATCGTTGGAGAAAAAGTCATTCAAGATCAATTAAAAGGTACTGAGGTAGAGAAGAAATCAAATAAGTCAACGGATGAGTTAATGGTTATTACAATACTATCAGGTTTGGCGGTAAGCGCTATGCGTCAAAGTCCAACTTCTAGCCATATTAATATTCGTTATGATTTATCTGTCGCTCTTCCTATGCAGCTTATTACACAAGAAATAGCTGCTGAAAATGCAAAACGTTATATGGGAAATCATAAGGTTATTTTCCATTATCCGAACGGACGCGATGTGACAATTAATGTTTCAATTGAGTATTGTAAATGCCTACCTGAGGGTGCTTCTGGGACGTGGGGCATTGTATACGATGAAGAAGGAAATGTTGTGAAACATAAAATAGAATGTGAGCAAAATCAAGTTTCTGAAATTGATTTTGTAGATAAAACTTTACTCTCTTTTGATATTGGCGCAGGGACGACAGAAGAAGTCGTTTCATTAGGGGTGAATTTCCGTCCGCAACTAAGTAAAGGTTTATCTTATGGTGTAAAAGAGACGTTACTACAAATCATTACGAGATGGAACCGGAAGTATCCAACTAAAACGATTGATAGCATTACAGAATTCAATCAAATTTATTTAAATGATAAGCATCCGAGAAATACATTATTAGTTGAGGAATCACAGCCAGCGCTATTAGGTTTAGCAGCGCGTGTTGCAACAGATATTATAAATAAAATTGATGATATGAAAGACGATCCATACGTGTTTATTTATGGCGGGGGTGCAGTAATTATTAAAAACAGTTTAAAAATGATTTTAAAGCAAAAAGGACGACTCAAAAATGTAATCTTTGTAGATAATCCGTTATTTACAAATGCACGAGGATTATTAGTCTATACTTGTTCGCCAAAATATAGAGAGCATAAGCAAAAAGAGTTAGGATTTACAAACTTAACGATAAGTTAGTTGGTGGAAGTATGCGATCTAGGCGATATAAACGTGGTGATCGAGTAAAAATCAATATTCATAAATCGGTATCACCTGAAATGCTTGCGTGGCTGAATAAACAATCAAATCCAACTAATTTCTTCTTCTTTGCTGCACAGCAACTATTTAAACAAGTAGGAGATATTGACGTTTCTAAAGCTTTACCAAGCAGCCATGTTTTCTCATTATATGTGGAGCCTTCATCCTTATTAAAAGTCGAAGTAAACCCTTTTAAAAACATGACACTAGACACAAATACATCCACTGAAAATGCAAAAAAAAAATTATGGGAATCTGTTGATCAATTAGATTGTCCATTTTTTTAAACATAGAAAAATATAAGAAGTCCCCATCACTATACATACGAATACAGTGATGGGGTTTTGTTTGTAAATGGAAGGGGCACAATACAATTTGTGACCCTTCCATTAGTTATTTATCTAAATTTTAGATGTATGTTTAGAAACAGCATTAATTATGCTTTCCCAGTCATCTGGATGGTTTTCATGGCCTGCCCCTTTAAGGGTTAATAGTACTGAGTTTGGAATTTCATCAATTAGTGCGAGGCCATGTTCAAATGGTAGTGCTGTATCGTCTGTTCCGTGAATAACTAATGTAGGTGCTTGTATGGATTGAAGTACACCTTCATATGCATCATCACCTTGAAGTAAAGCGTGATTAAACATACTTAATAAATTGTTTGCGCGTTCTATTTCTTGTTTTACTTGTTTATAAACTCTATTTTCATCAAATATTCGTTCTGATCCACATAATAGACGAGATCCTGAAACTAAATACTCTGCCACATCATTTTTATTTGCCCAATCTATACTTGTGCCATTTACATGATGTGTTAAAATCCTTTCATCCATTGGAGGTAAATCGCGAGTATTGTCATCAGATCCTATTACACTAGTCGCTAGTAAAGTTAGCGTCAAAATTCTTTCGGGATGTTTTACAGCGGCAATTTGAGCAATCATACCACCTAATGACATGCCAAATAGGTGAGCTTTATCAATATGATAAGCATCTAGTACTCCAATTGCATCTTCAGCCATATCTGTTACTGTGTAATTGGAAGTTCTAGGTTCATAGGCAACAGAGCGCCCAACATCACGGTTATCAAAGCGAATAACAAACTTCCCCGTACTAGCCAACAGCTCACAAAACTCTTCATCCCAATAAACCATGGAACATGTAGCGCCCATAATTAATAAAATAGCAGGGTTCTTAGGGTTCCCAAAGCTTTCTGTACATATATCAATTCCGTTTATTTTAAATATCTTTTCACTCATATAGTTAGCCTCATTTCTTTTGAATTTAATTAATAAAACAATTTTGGATGATTCTAAGATGTGTGTAAGATTCGTGGTGGAATTCATCCCGCTATTTGCTGGACAGTAAGAGTCCCATCTTAAAATTCAGGGAAAGTAAAGAAGTTGGGAGGGGACCAACTTCCCGAAAAAGCCCGATTGGCGAGGGTTGATTAAAGTTTCACTTTATAATGCTTCTTGCATAATTACCCCCAAAAATAATTATATGTTAATTCAAGGCAAAAAATTTTGAGAAATAATTGTATGTTATTAAAATAAACAGCAAGGAGGAGAGGAAATGAAAGCAATTGTTATTGATCAATATGGTATTGTTGAAGAATTAAAAGAAAGACAAGTTTTAAAACCGGTTGTTCAGAATAACGAAAAAGCTCAACAATAAATAATATCCCATACTATACATTTTCATTTTCGAGTATTATTTATTGTTAGCTATTGTTAGCTATTGTGATATTACTTCTAACAAATACTGTTTCGTATTGTATCGTGTAATTTTTCTAATCCAATTTCCATATCTTTCTCGTTTAACATTGAATAGCTAATTCTTAATTGGTTATCATTTGTTTCGTAATTTAATAGACAAGCTGTTCCTGGTAAAAAAGAGACATCTACTTCATTTGCTTTTTGTAATAAGGTAAAGGGATCTATCGAATCAGGCAGTGTCACCCATAAATTAAAACCTCCATTTGGTATTTCAAAGTGTAGTTCTTTTAATGGCGACAATATATCAATTGTTAAATCACGTCTCATTTGTAAAGCTGTACGTAATTTTTCTAAATGGTTTTTCATACGTTCTGCACGTAAAAATGGTAGAAGTGCCTTCTGTGTTAATAAAGGACTACCGATATCCATCGAACCTTTTACTGCATATAGCCATTCAAAAATAGGGCCATCGGCAATAAGTGCTGCGATACGCAGTCCTGGTGCTAACGTTTTACTAAATCCTTTTATATATATTACGTGGCCATCTTTATCAAAACTTTTGATTGGGGGCGGGACTATAGCATCCTCAAAATATATTTCTCCGAAAGAATCATCTTCAATAATAAAAAATTGATATAGCTCCGATAGTTCTATAAGTTCCATTCTTCGTTCTTTACTCATTACTGTACCTGTCGGATTCTGGAAGGTGGGATTCGTATACAATAAAACGGGATTTTTACTTTGACAAATATCATCAATTAAGTCGGAGCGAACTCCATGATTATCAAGAGAAACGGGAATGATTTGAACACCTTTATTGATGAAAATATCAAGCGCAGCACTGTAACATGGACTTTCTACTAATACAATATCTCCAGGTTTTAATAATGTTTGAGCAATTAAATCAATTCCTTGTTGTGCGCCGCTTGTAATTAATAATTGAGATGGGTCTGTCACTAATTTCTGGTGTTCATTTAAGTAATTTGCTATTTCAACTCGCAATTCATAATCGCCTTGAACTGGCCCATAAGTTGCTAACAACATCGGATTTTTATCCAGCAATTTATGCATTTCATCTGCCAAAAATGGATTTGGTAACAGACGAGGATACAGAATTGCTTGTGAAAAATTATAATATTTACGGTGCTTATTCATTGCATATTGAGAACGCATAACATTAATCGTTTTCATTTGTTGCCATTTATACGGAATTGGTTTGAAATCTTTCTTTACCCGTTTATATATGTAAGCACCTTTTCCTTGTTCGATGCGTATATACCCTTTCGTTTCTAACTGTTTATACGCTTTACGAACTGTTAATACATTGATTTGTAAATCTGTGGCCATACAACGTAAAGAAGGAAGAGATTCACCATGTGAAAGCATACCACTTTGTATTCTGTCAACAATTTGCATATATATTTGCTTGTAATACGGTATGTTTGTTTCTTTACGCAATACAATTTTCATAGGTTCACCTATTTTTCTTTTTAACTTAATTAAAGCGAAAAATATATAGGGAATCAACTACAACTTGAAGTAACTGTTATATGTACCGATACACTGTTATACACCATAGCCTCTATACTCATTCTAAGAGTAAAAAGGAGGAAGCAAAATGGTCATTTTTAATTACATTTTAGTATGTATTATTTTCGGGACAACATTTTTAACGATAAAAATTGGAATTGAAGCAGGGGCGCCACCGTTGTTTTCAGCAGGAATTCGCTTCTTTTTAGCGGGCATAATCCTTATGATTATTTTTAAATTAAAGCGAAAAGAAATTATGCCACATATATTTTCAAAACGCATTATGTATGCTGGATTTTGTTTAACATTTATGACATTCGCAAGTTTATATTGGTCAGAACAATATATTTCTTCGGGATTAGCTGCTGTTCTTTCTGCTACGGGACCAATGATGATTTTATTAATACAAGCAAAGAGGGATAGGGAGAAATTACAAATGGAACAACTCGTTGCTTTAGTTATTGCACTAGCAGGTGTTATATTTGTTTCTTTACCAGGAATGCATCAACAAGTAAGTTTCATATGGAGTATTGCTTGTATTGTGTTAGTTATAGGGGAGTTATTTTACGGAATAGGCTCTATTCGTTCGAAAGAAATACTGTCAGATTTATCAAATGTATCACCATTTCTTATTAACGGTATTCAAATGTTTTATGGAGGGATTTTACTACTAATCGCATCTATTATTGTAGAACAACCAAATGTAACCGTATTAACTTCATGGAGTGTGCAATGGCCTATTTTATATCTCATATTTATCGGATCGATTGGTGGACACGGATTATATTACTGGCTCTTATCAAAAACAAATCCAGTATTTCCATCGACGTGGTTATATGTATCACCATTAATTGCAATAATTGTGGGATATATCATTTTAGGAGAACCTTTAAATCCTACAATGGGAATGGGGGCTTGTCTTATATTGATTGGTGTATTTTTGGCCAATCGTTCAACACTACGGACTTATTTCAAAAAAGGGCGGTTATTAGAGAAGGAGATGTAATTTAATAAAGCAATAGCCCTGTATGTTACAGGACTGATAAAATCAAAAACACAGTTGGAAAAATAACCAACTGTGTTTTTAATAATTAATTCACTTTTTTAATAAAGCCTTTATAATGACGTTTTACAAGCTGGCTTTCTAACGTCTTCATAGTTTCTAGTGCTACACCGACAATGATAAGTAAGCTTGTACCACCAATTTGAGCAGAAGGTGGTAACGTAGCAATTTTCGTGAATACGAGCGGTAATATAGAAATAGCACCTAAGAAAATTGCACCGATAAATGTTAAACGGTATAGAATTTTAGTTACATATTGTTCAGTTGCTTTACCAGGACGAATACCAGGAACATATCCATTTTGCTTTTTCAAATTCTCAGCCATTTGTTCAGGATTTACTTGAATAAATGCGTAGAAGTATGTGAAAGCAACGATAAGACCGACATAAAGTGTCATTCCAATTGGATGTGCGAAATCAAGATTTGCAACTAACCATTTTGATACGCTTGAATCAGGGAAGAGCTGTGCAATTGTACGCGGCGTCATTAAAAATGCAGAAGCAAAGATAACTGGTATAACACCAGCACTATTTACTTTAAGCGGTAAATGAGTGTTTTTTGCTCCTTGATATTGATTGTTTCCTGAAACAGCTTTTGCATATTGGATCGGTATTTTACGTACAGCTTGTTGAATGTAAATAACACCAACAACTATCGCTAAAATTACGAGTCCAATTAAAACAATTTTTATTATGTGCATAAATAGCTGATCGCCAGCATTTTGGAATTGTTGTAAATAAATTTGATTTGCAACATTTGGAATGGCGGCAACGAGACCTGCGAAGATAATCATCGAAATACCATTACCAACTCCGTTAGCGGTAATTTGTTCGCCTAACCAAAGTAAAAATGCAGTACCTGCAGTTAAAACTGTCGCAATAAATAAGTATGTAGTCCAGCTTTGATCTGTTATTAATTGTCCACCTGCTATATTATTAAAGCCATAAGACATTCCGATGGCCTGTATGAATGCGAGAATGATTGTAAAGTATCGAGTGAATTGAGCTGATTTCTTACGGCCCATTTCTCCTTGCTTTGCCCATTCCGAAAATTTAGGTATAACATCCATTTGTAGTAACTGTACTATGATGGAAGCTGTAATATATGGTGTAATACCTACAGCGAAGATTGAGAAGTGTTGCAATGCTCCTCCGCCAAATACGTTTAACATACCTAGAACGTTAGCTTGATCTTGTACTTTTAATACCTCTGCGTTAGTATGAGGAACTGGAATAAACGTGCCAATTCGAAAAACGATTAACATCGCTAGTGTAAAAAGGATTTTCCTTCTTATCTCAGCTACTCTCATGAAATTTGAAATCGTACGAAACATTATGTCGCCTCCTATATTTTTATCAGTAAAAAACTGATTATTATACCCTATGAAGTAACCACAAACCTCCTTCCGCACTAAATTCATTTGACAAATGGATTTTCATACACTTTGTAGTTTTCACGGATATAAAAATATAAGGTGTTATATAAGCGACCTATACACTTCACGTAATCATTCAATACCCATAATATATCGAATAAATTAACAAATGTACATACATACGCATTAAAAATGAATAAATAGGGTTATTTTTTACATTTATTTAATGATAAATTGATAGGACATTATACTGGTAAATGCGCTTCGTATATTCCTTTAATCAATTAAAATCCTCCACCTTTTTATTTTCTTACAATTAATATATCGATTTAAAAAGAATTTAAAATCAAATAAAAGTATGAAAGTACATACTACTTTAGTAGTAGTAATAGTAATCAATTGTATTTCAATTAAAATTCATGTGATTAGAGGATTCTTTTTATTTAAGAAGGAATAAATATTTAAAGAAAGCTAAATAAACAGTGTACATATTTATAGGGGAGAAGATGTAAATGAAAGTTTTTATAAAAAAATTTCCACCATTAGAAGTAGCATATATAAGACGAACTGGTAGCTACTTTGAACCACAAGATCACTGGGGAAAGTTACTGAATTGGTCAATTGAAAATAAACTTTATCCACCAGAGCAATCATTTATCGGAATATCATTAGATAATCCTGAACTTGTTGCAAGTCATAAGTGCCGGCATGATGCATGTGTTACGATTCCTGAAAACTTCGATAAAGAAAAGCATCATGATGTGCAATTTAAAAGATTAGATGGAGGTACATATGGTCTATACCAGTTCTATGATGAACCTCATAAATTAAGTGAAGCGTATCAATACATGTATGCAGAGTGGCTACCAAATAGTGAGTATGATGCAGATTATGATAGAGATAATTTAGAGTTTTGCTTAAATAATGTTGCTGAAGATCTAGACGGAAAGTTAAAGGTTAATTTATTTGTGCCAATTAAAAAGATATAAAAAACAAATAATTTCATTTGTAGCTTTAAAATGAAATTGGAATAGTAGTGAAAGAAAAACTTTTTTTGAAGATAATATTTCTAGCGTAGGAATTTAAGTATGTAGGTTGCAATGAAAGGAGAATCCACATGGATACATTTGTAAATGACAAGTTTTATAAAACGAGAGATCAATTAGTTGAGGAAATTAATTTGTTGAGTGATGCTCAATTTAATAGGAAACCAGATAAGGATAAATGGAGTATTGCACAAGTTTGTCATCATTTAGTTTTATTAGATGAGAGAGTTATAACAGTTATTTCATCAGGATTAAAAAAGTTAGATAGTACCCAAAATGAGCGTAAAGAAATTCACACTATTTTATTAGATAGAACGAAAAAGTTTATAGCTCCAGAAATGATTGAACCAAGTATAGAACCATTTGAAGTGGAGCAAATGCTCAATACGCTAAACGAATCAAGAAAAGAATTGATGCGTTTCCTGAGTACAATAGAAGATGAGTCTATATTAGCGAAAAAAGCAGTGATGCATCCAGCTCTTGGAGAATTATCCCTTGATCAGTGGATAGAACTGATTTATTTACATGAACAGCGTCATATTTCACAAATAAAAGAGATAAAATTACTTTGTGAAATTGAAAAGTAAAAATCATTCCCTATTTATTGATGCGTATTATAAACAGGGAAAACGGTTGATTCATATTGATTCAGAAGAAAACAAAAATAGAATGAAATTAGTTGAAAGTAACCAATAAGCTTAAGAAAATATGAAACTATCCGATTTTCTGTATAAGTGTAACCCCGTCTTAAATGAAGAGCGGGGTTATTTTTTTGGAAGTATTTTCATTGAGAAGGAAATACTTCGACAATGAAATTCAAAAAAATAATCATCATAACATATTTTATATGCGAATTTTAGTAAATTGAAATAATGATTTTATGATGATGAATGATATGTCCTTATTTTGAAAGTACTCTTCACACGCTTAAGGAAGGGGTATTCTGTCAGGAAACGATAAAATACAATTCTGTTAGGGGATGTATGCAATTTATTCTCTTTATTTTGCAACAGAACCACCTTCAAAATTATCTTTTGTAGTTGAAGTTTCCTGAATAATAAGTTACATTTTTAAAGTTCAAGCAACTTTATGAAAGTACAAAAAGGGGAGAAATATTATTATTATGCAAAAAATGAAATGGAAGAACTATGTATGTTACTTTGTAATTCTATTACTGCTTGGAACAGCAGTAATAGTCAAACCATCTATCTCTAAGGCTGAGGAATCTGAAGTTAATATCACATTGTTAGGTACTGCAGATATTCATGGTAGATTTATGCCTTGGGATTATGCGCTTGATGGAGCAAATATGAGTGGAAGTTTGACGCAGCTTTATACGGTTATAAAGAAGGTCCGTCAAGAAAATCCAAATACCATATTAGTAGATGCTGGGGATACAATTCAAGGAAACTCAGTAGAATTATTCAACGATAAACCACAATCGCCAATGATGGTAGCGATGAATACAATGGGATATGACGCCTGGGCATTTGGAAATCATGAATTCAATTTTGGATTAGATACATTGAAAAAAGTTAGTGAGCAATATAAGGGAAAAACGTTAGCAGGAAATATTTATAAGGAAAATGGAGAGCGCTTTCTTCCTGCATATACAATTGTAGAAAAAGGTGGAATTAAAGTTGGGATTATTGGTATGAATACACCAATGATTAGTGATTTTGAAAAAGGGACAGATCACTTAGAGGGTTTAGTGGTGAAAAATCCGGTAGAAGAGACGAAAAAGGCAATTAAGGAATTAGAAGGTAAAGTAGATGTAATGGTAGGAGTTATGCATATGGGATTAGAAAATGAGAATGGTATCCCTGGTACTGGTGTTCAAGATATTGCAAATGCTTGTCCGGAACTAAGCGCTATTTTTGCGGCTCACATGCATAAACTTGTAAAAAAAGAAGTTGTAAATGGCGTAATTATTACAGAACCAGATAAATATGGAACACATATTTCACGTATTGACCTTACTTTTACAAAGCAAGATGGGAAGTTGACTTTAAAAAATAAAACTGCTACCGCTATACCTGTAAAAAATGCTGATGGAACAACGATATTATCTGATCCTACACTTGAAGAAACATTAACACCTTTTCACGAATATGCGAGAGGAGATGCAAATGTTGTAGTCGCTCAATTAAAGGGTAGAAATCTTGTTCCTGAAAATGAAATAAAGGGTATTCCAAGTGTTCAGATTCAAGAAACACCTTTATCAGATTTCTTTCATGAAGTCATGCTCTACTACAGTAAAGCAGATGTAGTAGCCCATCAAATTGATAATGATTATGCCCGTTTAGATACAGGTCCTATTAAGAAAAAAGATATTGCGTACAATTACCAATATGCCTTGGGAGAAATTACAGTATATAAGATTTCTGGAAAAGATTTAAAAGACTATATGGAATGGGCAGCAGGATATTTTAACTCATCTCGTGCCGGAGATGTAACCGTTAGCTTTGATAAAACCCGCCGTGCATCTAAATACAGTACGAACGATTTCTTTGGAGGCGTAAAATACGAAATTGACTTAACAAAACCATATGGAAGCAGAATTACAAATTTACGCTCTATTCGTACAAACAAACCAATCAAAATGAGCGATGTTATGACGCTAGGAATGAATGCATATAGAATGGAGGCTCTTCAGGCAAAAGGGGGAGCTTTAGAGGGGCGTAAGTTTGAACAAATTTGGTCATCTAAACAAGAGAATGCATTTGGAGAAACAGGCGGAACCATTCGTAACCTTGCTATTACATATTTAAAAGAGGTAAAGAATGGTGTATACACTCCAAAAGTTATGCGTAATTGGAAAATTACTGGTGTAGATTTACATTCTTCAGAGCATAAGGCTGTAGTTGATCTCGTGAATAAAGGGATTTTAGAAATTCCAAAAACAGAAGACGGAAAATACACAAATATAGCATCTATAAATACGAAAGACTCAATTTCAAAAGAAGAAATTGTAGCACTCTCACAAAAAGCAAATATTAATCCAAATGAGTTTAATCATGTAAAGACAAAAGGTGAATTTTATAAAAAACTTAATAGGATTACTAAAAAAATATAAATTATAAGGTTTCTTATAGTAATTGTTATTTTAATAGCATTAAACCCACTCTTACAATAGTAAAGAGTGGGTTTTTATGTTGTTATTTAGATGTAAGTATACTTTTATTAGAATGAATATAGATAATTAATAACTAACCAATTGGATGAGCGTTTATAAGGATTCTCTTTTATTCAAATTAATGTACATATGTGTTCCGTTCATTATTTATAATATTGACCACAATTTATGTAATTTTGCATAATATTACATAAATTTCGTATTTTCTCTTTTTTCCGACAAAAATAGACAGTATACTTTGTACAAGCTTTCTATTTCAAAAATTATACGAGGTGAAATAATGAAAAACAAAAAGACATTAACTAAGGTAGCATTAACAACAGGATTAGCTTTAACAGCTGTGGCACCATATGGCGTAGGTCATGCAGAGGAAACAGATCAACTACAAGTCCAAATTCAAGAGGAATCGTTCCGTTCGGGTGAACTTATACAACCGTCACAAAAGGCACCAGAAAATGTAGTAAAGGATGCACTTAAGGAGAAAACAGAGCAAGCTCTGTCCCAAAAACAAGTCAATGGAGAAGCAGGAGTAGATTATAAAGTTCTTCAAAAACGTGGTTCGTATGATGGAACTACACTTGTGCGTATGCAACAAACATACGAAGGAAAAGAAGTATATGGCCATCAATTAACTGCACACGTAGATAATAATGGTGTTATTAAAAGTGTTTCAGGTGATAGCGCACAAAATTTAAAACAAGAAGAATTGAAAAAACCTATTAATCTATCAAAAGATGAAGCAAAACAATTTATTTATACGAAGTACGGGAACGATCTCAAGTTTATTTCTGAGCCAGAAGTTAAAGAGGTTATTTTTGTTGATGAAAATAATGGACAAGCTAAAAATGCATACCAAGTTACCTTTGAAGCTGCAACACCAAACTATGTTTCTGGTACTTATTTAGTAAATGCACAAAATGGTGATATGTTAAAAAATATGGTACAAGAATCTAACTTAAAAGCCAGTGACAAACTAGTTGGAGCTTTAAAGAAAAGTAAACAAAGCAGTCTTACATCATTAACTGGAACAGGAAAAGATGATTTGGGTATTTCTCGTTCATTTGGTATCTCTAAACAAAGTAATGGCAAATATGCTCTTGCTGATTATACAAGAGGGCAAGGCATTGAAACATATGATGTGAATTACAGAGATATTACTAAAGAAGAAAGCTATTATCCTGGTACATTAGCGACTAGTACTTCGGCAACATTTAACGATCCGAAAGCAGTAAGTGCTCATTACTTAGCAACAAAAGTATTTGATTTTTATAAAGATAAATACAAGCGTAATAGCTTTGATAATAAAGGACAAAAAGTAGTTTCAGTTGTACACGCTTGGGATTCTGAAGAGACGAATGATCCGAAAAATTGGCAGAATGCATTAAGTGCTAATAATGGAAGTATGCTTGTATATGGCGATCCTATTGTTAAAGCATATGACGTAGCTGGACATGAATTTACACACGCTGTTACTTCTAGCGAATCTAATCTTGAATATTACGGAGAATCCGGTGCGATTAATGAGGCATTATCTGATATTATGGGAACATCTATTGAGAAATACGTAAATAATGGAAAATTCAACTGGACAATGGGAGAACAAACGGGATCTGTTTTCCGTGATATGGAAAACCCAGCTTCTGTTCCATCTTCACTTGGAGTACCTTATCCAGATGATTACAGTGAATTTAACGATTTTAATGGATGGGATCAAGGCGGTGTTCATTTTAATTCAAGTATTATTAATAAAGTTGCGTATCTCATTGCGAAAGGCGGAACTCATAACGGAGTAACTGTTAAAGGAATTGGTGAAGATAAAATGTTTGATATTTTCTATTATGCAAATACAGATGAGTTAAACATGACTTCTAATTTCAAAGAATTGAGATCAGCATGTATTCGAGTGGCAACTAATAAATATGGTGCGAATACAGCTGAAGTTCAAGCAGTTCAAAAAGCATTTGATGCAGCAAAAATTAAGTAATTTAGAAATATAGTTCTCATTCATATATTAATACATTATGAAAAACAGCTAATGTCATTTTAAGGATATTAGCTGTTTTTTTCATAGCAATGTATTATTGAAAATAAACTGACTAAGCAATAATGAGGCGCTTTCTCTTTAAGAAGTAGTGACAAATCAATAAGGTTTAAAGTGTATAAAAACAGAAAATTAATAATATATTGACCTCTTGATAGAAAGTCTATAAAATGAAAGCGATAACAAACGATTGCTTTAAAATGATTTCCCTGATCTTTTAGTATTTACAAATATATGAAGGCATAAACAAATCTATTTTTTTAAGCGTTAATGCAAACGCTTTCGTATTAAAAGGTCATTGAAATACATACGTGAAAATAGCCAATATGGAGGTGAAGTTAAAGAGATTTCTAGATAAATTTAAGCAGTTTTATTCAGTGAAAGCATAATAAATCGTTAGTAATATTTGAAGAAAGGGTGTATGTGGTGCAAATTACAAAAAGATTAATTAACAAAACAGTTTTATTACTTACTTTAATCATTATGTTATCATCTGTTTTCTCTTTTCAGAGTGTGAAGGCAGTTTCAAATTCGAAAACAACTGAAATTATCATTCATTACAAAGAAAAGCTTGGAAATACAAAAGACTGGAATCTTTGGTTATGGGGAGAAAATGCAAATGGTACATCTTATGAATTTACTGGTGAAGATGAATTTGGAAAATACGCTAAGATAAAAATAGACGGTGACTATAATCGTGTAGGATTTATAGTTCGAACAAATGAATGGGAAAAAGATGGTGGGGATCGTTGGATTGAAAATATAAAGGACGGTCGTGCTGAAGTATGGATTCTTTCGGGTGATGAAAAAGTATATAACTCTAAGCCTTCATCGGATCTCTCAATTCAAAAAGCAACTATTGATAGTTTCAATGAAATTACTGTAACGACTAATGTCCCGTTTCATATTAAGGAAAAGAAAATTGAAATTGAAGGCATTAAAATTAAAAATATTACTCCTTATGATACAAACAGTGGAGATATTACTAATCAGGTTAAAATAATTACGGAACAGAAAATTGATTTAAAACAAACATACAAAGTTAAAATTGAAAACTTAGCTGATACGAATACTGAAATTGGTAAAGTCATTCGTAGCGAAGAATTTGATAATTTACTTTATTATGGTGGCAACGATTTAGGAAATACATATACTCCGCAACATACAAAGTTCCGTTTATGGGCTCCTACTGCAAGCGAAGCGAAGTTAGTTACATATAAAAACTGGAACGATAAAATAGGTGCTGAAATAAACATGCAACAAGGTGAAAAGGGAACTTGGACAGCAGAACTAAAGGGGAACCAAAAAGGGCTCTTTTATACGTATAAGGTCAAAATTGGTGATAAGTGGGCTGAAGCGGTTGATCCATATGTGCGTGCTGCTTCTGTAAATGGCGATAAAGGTGCAGTCGTTAATTTAGAAGAAACAAATCCGAAAAAATGGAAAGCAAACAAAAAGCCAAAATTTAAAAATCCGGAAGATGCTATTATTTATGAGTTACATGTACGCGATCTTTCCATTCAACCTGAAAGTGGTATTAAACAGAAAGGGAAGTATTTAGGTGTAACAGAAAAAGGAACAAAAGGGCCAGGAGGTGTAAAAACAGGACTTGATCATATAAAGGACCTTGGTGTTACTCACGTTCAGTTTTTACCGATATTTGATTATGCTTCAGTAAATGAAGAGACTTTAAATGAACCGCAATATAACTGGGGATATGATCCTAAAAATTTCAACGTTCCAGAAGGCTCCTATTCTACAAATCCTTATGAGCCAACTGTTCGAATAACTGAATTAAAGCAAATGGTTCAAACACTACATGATAATAATCTTCGAGTAGTGATGGATGTAGTATATAACCATATGTATAATGCTGCTGAATCTAATTTTCATAAGTTAGTTCCAGGTTATTATTATCGTTACAATGAAGATGGAACATTTGCAAATGGAACTGGAGTAGGAAATGATACTGCTTCAGAAAGAAAAATGATGAGGAAATTTATGATAGATTCCGTAACATATTGGGCAAAAGAATACAATTTAGATGGATTCCGTTTTGATTTAATGGGTATTCATGATTATGAAACGATGAATGAAATACGTAAAGCTGTTAATCAAATTGACCCTTCTATTATACTACACGGAGAAGGATGGGATTTAAATACACCTCTTGCAGCTGAGTTGAAAGCAAATCAAAAAAATGCAGAGAAAATGAAAGGGATTGCTCATTTTAACGATAATATACGTGATGGGTTGAAAGGTAGTGTATTTGAGGAAAAGGAAAATGGTTTTGTAAATGGAAAGCAAAACATGGAAGATCGTATTAAAAAAGGCATTACAGCAGGTATTGACTATGATACAAATTCGTCTACCTATCAAGATCCTGAACAGGTATTAACTTATGTGGAAGCACATGACAATCATACATTATGGGATAAACTTGAGTTAACTAATCCAGGTGACAGTGAAGAAATGCGAAAACAAATGCACAAATTGTCTTCTTCAATTTTATTAACATCACAAGGGATTCCATTTTTACATGCAGGGCAAGAGTTTATGCGGACGAAATACGGTGATTATAATAGTTACAAATCTCCAGATTCAATTAACCAGATGGATTGGCTGCGCCGTGCAACGTTTAATAATGAAGTAGATTATATGAAGGGTTTAATAGAATTACGCAAAAAGTACTCAGCTTTTCGAATGACATCTGCAGAGCAAATAAAAACACATGTATCATTTATTGATGCTCCGAAAAATACTGTAGCTTATACAATAGAGGGGAATAAAAATGAATACTTTACAGTGGCTCACAATGCAAATAGAGAAGCTGTTGAAATAACACTTCCATCGAAAGGGCCTTGGAAAGTACTAGTAGACGGCAAGCAGGCGGGAAGTAAACCACTTTATGTTGTCCATGACAATAAAATTAAAGTTCCTGCATTAAGTTCATTTGTCTTAAAAACAGAGAAACCGATTAAATAAAAACGAAGAATGTGGAAATAAATACTGCATTGAGCAAATTTAATAAGGATTGCAAATGAAAAAAGCGAAGTGAAGATTATTCTCACTTCGCTTTTAAAGTTAATGTAATATAATTTCATATACTGTAATTATATTACAATTTAATAAAAGAAATAAGCAATAGATTATTTCTTTTGTGACAGTAGGAGGAGAAGATATCTTTGAGTTTATTTATAAAATTACCTGAAATACATTCGTAATTTATATAATGTTTATTATATATTCGAACATATAACGAACTAGATGTTAGAGTTGTATTAATTCCTACAAATCGTTTAAAAATAACAAAGGCGTAAAAAGTATATGGAATTAAAATAGAGAAAAGACACCATTCAAGGTGTCTTTTCTCTATTTTAAATATGAAATGTAAGTAACTCGATTGTATGTAATAGTATGTGATATTTTCACACTAACTGATTAAGAAAAATTTAAAACTCTTTTCTTAATCTATTTGTAATAAATTACATCATAAAATTTTATCGATATAATAAATAAAACTTTCTCAACATTATTTGATTTAATAACTATATTCAACCGCTCTCCAATCCATTACAATAATTTCACATTGGAAATACATGAATATTCTCAATGTTATAAATGGTTTATACCTTATAGGATTACTATGGGAAAGGATGTGAAATATCCAAAAAGAAATCATTTTTTATGATGAAATAAAAAATTTTAATGAAGAAAAAGTTATTTCATTATTTTCAAGTTTCGTTAAAGTGCATGTATTTATAATCACTATGAGACAAGGAGCAGAATCCGAAAAAATTTTTGTAAATTAGAAAATTGCATTTCAAAAATAAGTTAAACGTTTATGGAGGGTTATATGAGCGAGAAAATTTATTACTGGTCTCCGATTAAGCATTGGGAGAAGTTGCATAATGAAGTTTTGATCGGGGAAATGAGATTTACAGGTATTCTGTCTGAGTGGTTTCCTGATTTTTATTTTATGGCTCAAAAAGGTGTGAAAATCAGTGAACTAGTAGAGCGCTTTTCATTAGGAAATGTAGAAGAGACACACAAAAACATAGAGCTCATGATAAAAAATCGTGTGTTAGTAAGTAACATATTACACCCAAGAGAAGTATTTTCTTCACAAGAAAAGATTTTTTCAAATCCATATAGCAACCAGATTCGCTTTTCTAAAGAAAAGTTAGATAAGTATATGAGTGAACAATTAAATCGCACGCACGTTGCTGCACGGTCGACCGAAATTCAACTTGAAACAACAAATGAGCTACCTACTATAATCAAGGAACGTAGGTCTTGTCGTCAATTTGATATGGAAAAACATATTAGTTTTTCGGAATTTTCCCGATTCTTATCAACTCTAAAACAGGTTAGGGAAGAAAAAATATACTATCATTACGCAAGTGCAGGGGGGCTCTATCCCATTGATATCTTTGTTTATGTAAAACCAAAACGTATAGAGGATATGAAAGCTGGATTTTATTATTATAACCCATCAAAAAATAGTCTTGTGATTGTAAACAACATTGATCAAGTAATCAAAAGTGATCATGAGTTAATTAATCAGGATTTATTTACTCAATCTGCCTTCTCAGTTTATTTGGTTTATAATGCGAACGCTTCCATCCCGAAATACGGTTCAGATGGATATTTATTTGCTTGTATTGAGTCAGGCATTATCACTGCTACCTTAAATATGGTTGCTGAGACATTAAATTTAGGGGTTTGTTCAGTTGGTCATATGAAATTTGAAGATATTCAGCAATTTTTATGTTTGGATAGTCATCAAGTGTTTCTCCATGGGCTTGAAGTTGGCTTGAAAATTAACGAGTAGAAGAAATGAATATTAGGGGGATAAAGATAAAAATGCACATTAAAGATCGAAGTTCGATTCATGAAAATAAAGAAGTAGAAGCGTTTTGGAAGGAGCAATTATCTTCCGAGGTTCTCGATTTTTCTGTATTTAAATTTAATAGCGATTACCAACTAAATAAAGAAACACCTTGTGAATACGTTCAAGTCATAGTGAATGTAGAATTTAGTAAAAGTATACAAAAAATAAGTAAGTCTCAAGATTTATTATTATTTAGCTGGTTTCAAGCCGCTTTAAGGGTTTGTTTGGCACATTATACAGATCAAGAAAGAATTACTATTGGTATTCCTATAATTGAAAAGAATCTTGAACAAAGTGAGAATCTTAATAAGTTGATTCCTTTAGGAAGTGAAATCCAGCCGCATCACACCTTTAAACAATTAGTAAATGAGATTGAACAAACGACTTTATTCGGGTATGAAAATCAGGAGTATCCGCTCTCTGAATTATTAGTTAAACACAATTTAACTCCTTTTCAAATTGTAATCGGGATGGAAGGATTACATAATGAAAATTCGCTAGAAGAATACGCAGAGAATAATTTAGCCCTATGGATACGAAGAAAATGGAATGAAATACATAATGAATTTGAATTTCAAATTTCTTGCAAGTCCCGTTCATTCTCTTCTTTGCAACAGTTTGCCAATTCGTATTGTTATGTTTTAAAGCAAGTTTCACAAAATCCGAATTTGGCATTGAAAGATATTTGTATTATTGCAGAAGAAGAAAAAGAGTTGTTAGAAGGATTGAATACTTTTCAAACGGGCATAGACTTGTTTCAATCATTTCAAGATTTGTTTGAAGCGCAAGTATTAAAAACTCCAGATCAAATTGCTGTTGTTTGTAATGATCAATCTTTGACATATAGAGAATTGAATAAGAAAGCGAATCAATTGGCTTCTATTCTTCAAAGTAAAGGTGTTTCAAAAGAAAGTATTATTGGTGTTATGGTAGATCGGTCATTAGAAATGATTATTGGTATGATGGGGATTTTAAAAGCAGGAGCAGCGTATTTACCAATCGACCCTAACTACCCAACTGAACGAATTGAATATATGTTACAAGATAGTCAAGCAAAATATTTACTTAGTAAGCGAACAGAGGAAGTATTGCCACAATTTGCAGGTGAAGTACTGTATCTTGATAAAGAATATCTTTTTCAAGGTGAAGAAAGTAATTTAGTTCGAGAACATAATCCTAATGATTTAGCTTATGTTATTTACACATCAGGATCGACAGGAAATCCAAAAGGGGTAATGATAGAACAAAAATCGCTAGTTCATTTTTTAAATGTAATGAGAGAAAAAGTAAAAGCTAATCAATCATTCTTGTTTCTTGCTAGTGTATCTTTTGATATTTCCTTGTTAGAAATATGTCTTCCTTTAACGCAAGGTTCAAAAGTAGTAATTGCTACAGAGGACCAGTTTGCAACAAAAGAATTGTCTCATTTGGTCAAAAAACATAAGGTGGATTTATGGGAATCAACGCCATCGCGAATGGAAGTGATTTTGAGTGATCCAGAAGGGGCGATTTTTCTAAAAGATTTAAAATCTATTTTATTAGCAGGAGAATCATTTTCCATTGATTTGGTTGAAAAAATTCGTTGTATCAGTGAAGCAACAATTTTAAATATTTATGGTCCCACAGAAACAACCATTTGCGCAACAGTAAAAGACTTGAGCACTTCCAAAGAAGTTACGATTGGCAAACCTAACCCGAATTATCATTCCTATATATTGAATAAGTATGGCCAATTAAAACCATTTGGAATTCCTGGTGAACTCTGCATTGCTGGCGTAGCGGTAGCACGAGGGTATCTTGGTAAAAATAAACTGACAGATGAAAAATTTGTACCGAGTCCTTTTGCGGCAGGGGAAATGATGTATCATACAGGTGATCTCGTTCGTTGGTTGCCTAATGGAGAACTTGAATATTTAGGTAGAATGGATCATCAAGTGAAAATTCGGGGGTATCGGATTGAATTAAGAGAAATCGAAACTCAATTAAGGGAATATCCAGAAATAAACCAGGCTATCGTTGTTGATCAAGTATATGGAAATAGGAAATTATTAGCTGCCTACTATGTATCGGATAACAAGGTGTCTTTTGGTGAAATCAGAAAATATTTAAGTGATAAATTACCTGAGTTTATGATTCCTGAAAAAATGATTCAGGTAGAAGAGATTCCATTGAATCCAAATGGAAAAGTGGATAGAAAAAGATTGTTGGATATAACACAAACGGATTATGTATCAATTCCATACGTTGCTCCGCGCAATGAAATTGAACAAAAATTAGTGCGTGCATGGGAAAAAGTTATGGAGATTGAGGGAATCGGTATTCATGATAATTTTTTTGCATTAAAAGGAGAATCTATTAAAGCACTTCAGGTAATTAATTTATTAAGAAAAGACTGCTTAAAAATAAGTACAACAGATTTTTTTAAGCACCCCACAATCGCTCAATTGAGTTCTTGTGTAAAGTTAGAGCATAAAGAGGAAAACCTTGAAAGTAGACCAACTCATGTTAAAGATTTGTCTAAGCCATTTTCCTTAACAGAAGTTCAGACAGCGTATATGATAGGACGGAATTCACAGTTTGAATTAAGCGGTATTTCACCTCAAACATATTTTGAATATGAAACAGCATTGGATATCAATCGTCTTTCAAAAAGTTTTCAAAAGGTAATTCATCGTCATCCAATGTTGCGAGCTGTAATTTTACCAGAGGGAAAACAGCAAATATTACAAAGCGTTCCTGATTACGAGATTGAAATAGTGAGTCTCATAGATTTAGATGATAGGAATCAACATGCTCGCTTACAAGAAGAGCGTTCTCGAATGACTAACCATGTATTCCCTTTGGGGCAATGGCCTTTGTTTGAATTGAAAGCTTTTCTTTTAAAAGAAGACACGTATTTATTATGTTTTCGATACGATGCTTTATTAATGGACGGAGCAAGCATGAACATTGTTGGACAGGATTTGTTGCATTATTATTATAAACCAAATCAAAAATTAGAATCTTTATCTTTTGATTTTCAAGATTATATGTTTATCTATGATGAAATGGAACAAAGCGAAGAATATAAAACAGCAAAAGATTATTGGACAAGTAAGCTTCCTGACTTTCCGTTTGCACCTTCTTTGCTGTTAAAAAAGGATCCAGCAGAGATTGCTACTCCTAAATTCCAATCACTTACAAAAATCCTGGATAATAAAAAATGGACAAAGCTACGAAAGTTAGCACAAGAGAAAGAGGTAACGCCTTCCGCTCTACTTTGTACAATATATGGTGATGTGTTGGCATATTGGAGTAATCAACGTCGATTAGCAATTAACTTGACTGTATTTAACCGTTATCCTGTTCATGATGAAGTAGAACAGATTGTTGGAGATTTCACATCACTTATTTTATTGGATGTTGATGTAAAACCAGAGCAAACTTTCTTTACTAGAGTAAAAGAAACGCAAGCTACTTTATTAGATGGCCTTGAACATCGTCATTACGATGGAGTTAACTTTATTCGAGATTTTACTCGATATCATCAGATGACGCCAAAAGCAGTTATGCCAATCGTTTTCACCTCGATGTTAGCAGGTGCAGGTGCTTTCTCTTGGGAACAACTTGGTTCTCTTCGCTATATTCATGCTCGGACTCCACAAGTGTATTTGGATAATGTAGTAATTGAAAAAAATGGAGAGTTATTAATTAGCTGGAACTATGTTGAAGAGTTGTTTGATGTTGATGTAATAGAAGCAATGTTTTCCCAATTTGTTGACTTATTGGAACAATTGGTGAAACAAAGCGATATAACATCTTTGCATATGAAAGAATCGGATCAAACTCTAATTAAGCAATACAATGAAACAACAGAAAAAATACCTTCAACTACTCTGTATCAATTATTTACAGACCAAGTAAAACGTACGCCGGATGAAGTAGCAGTGGTATTTGAACAAGAATGGTTAACATACTCGGAACTTCATAAACGTTCTAATCAAATTGCCCACTTCTTAAAAGAGCAAGGTATTGGTCTAGGTGACAAAGTGGGTCTTTTAGCAAAAAGGCGAGTTGACACAATTGTTAATATGTTAGGTATTTTAAAATCAGGTGCCGCTTATGTTCCGATTGATCCCGATCATCCTTTAGATCGCCAAACATATATTTTAAAAAATAGCTCATGCAAGCTTTTATTAGAACCTAGTCTTTATGAAGAAAATCATTTGTCATTTTATACAACAGAAGATATGCCCGCTATTGCTGGTCCAGAAGATATTGCCTATATTATATACACTTCAGGAAGTACAGGAAAACCAAAAGGAGTAATTATTACTTACCAAGCGGTTACAAATACTATTCAAGACATAAATCAAAAATATGAGGTGAATGAAGATGATCGTATTATTGGTATCTCTTCCATGTGTTTTGACCTATCTGTATACGATATTTTCGGAGCTTTAAGCACAGGTGCAATGTTAGTAATGATTCGTGATCCGAGAGACATGCAAGAATTAATCCGCACTGTCGAACGTAGAGGGATTACAATTTGGAATACAGTGCCTGCAATCATGGATTTGGCATTGGAGCAAGTAGGTTCTCATTTTGAATATCCTTCTTTACGTTTAGTTTTACATAGTGGAGATTGGATTCCGCTTTCTTTACCAGAAAAAATAAAACGACATTTTCCGATTGCAGAAGTAGTCTCACTAGGAGGGGCAACAGAAGCATCGATTTGGTCAATTTATTATCCGATCAAACAGGTGGCATCACATTGGAATAGTATTCCATACGGGATGCCCTTGGCAAACCAAACGTATTATGTGTTGAACTATGAAAAGAAAATGTGCCCTGTTGGTGTAATTGGAGATTTATATATCGGGGGAGTGGGCCTTGCTAAAGGATATGTAAATGATAAAAAGAAAACAAATGAAGCGTTTGTGTCACATCCTGATTTTGGTCTTATATATAAAACAGGAGATTGTGGAAAAATGCATTCTGAGGGATATATTGAATTTTTAGGCCGCCAAGATTACCAAGTGAAAATTCAGGGATATCGAGTAGAGTTAGAAGAAATCTCTCATTGTCTTCTAACTTATAAACAAGTCGAACATGCTGTCGTAATTGATCAAACAGATGAGAACGGAATAAAATTTTTAGTTGCATATGTGGTAACTGAGCAAAATATTAGTACAACAGAACTACGAAAGCATTTGCGAGATCACTTGCCAGATTATATGATTCCTTCTTATTTTGTTTATTTGGACCAATTACCCCTGACTCCAAACGGGAAATTAGATAGAAAAGCGCTCCCTACTCCGGAGAAACAAAAAAATAAAGTATTTATTGCCCCAAAAACTGAAATGGAAAAAATATTAACTAGTATTTGGCAAGAAGTACTCAAAATAGATCAAGTTGGAGTAAATGATCATTTCTTCGCCTTAGGTGGAGATTCGATAAAAGCGATTCAAGTGTCCGTCAGACTGTATCGACAAGGATTCGAGCTTGAACCAAAAAATATATTTTCATTTCCTATATTAAGGGACATGGTTCAATTTGTTAAAAAGCTAGACCAGTTTTCAAGTTCACAAACAAATGATGTAAACATAATGAACGATAATAAAGCTACATTACTAAATGTTAAAGATAAACAACTTAATCAACATACACTTAACAAAATACAAGAAAAAATGCCGGATATAAAAATAGAACGTATTTACCCGTTAGCACCTTTCCAGGAAGTTATTTATGAGCATGCTACGAATGAACCTGATACAAATGCATATTTTGAACAAACAATTTGGGCACTTGAGGGGGAGCTGGATATTAAACTCTTTATTCAGTGTTTCCAACAATTAGTTGATCGTCATGATTCTTTAAGAACAATAATTGTGCAAGATGAACAAGCAAAACCTTGGCAAGCTGTTCTATATGATGTTCAAATAAATTCAGAAATAAAAAACTTGATTGAGATGACGAAACAAGAACAGCAAGAATTCCTAAAACAGTGGATGAATGAAAATTTAAGTCGAGGATTTAAAAATGATGAACTTATGACACGTCTCTGTATATTCCAACTAGGTAATAACGAGCATAAAGTAATTTGGAGTTCCCATCATCTATTATGTGATGGTTGGAGCGTCAGCATTTTGATAGACGAATTATTCCAGCTCTACGAAACTACAAATGCCGGAACTACGGCGGGGTTACCCATGGTAAAACCTTTTGAAACATTTATAGATTGGACTTTGGCACAAGATCATGAGAAAGCACGTCATTTTTGGCGAGATTATTTATCAGGATACAATCAGAAAATTAGTATTCCTAAAAAGAAAGTCCCATCTAAAAGTGAAGGGTTAAACTTCACTTTTATGGATTTAACATTAGACAAGGATTTGACTGATCAGTTACAGACATTTGTAACTAAAAATAATATAACTATGAATACGGCATTACTAGCTGTATGGGGAATATTGCTTGGCAAATTCAACGGAACGAGAGAAGTAGTATTGCCTAATCTAGTATCAGTCAGACCTCCCGAAGTAGAAGGAATTGAAAATATGTTCGGTCTGTTCACAAATGTTTTGCCTATCCGATTAGCATGGACAGAAACGCAATCTTTTGTGGACTTCCTGCAAAAGGTACAACTAGAGACATTGAAATGTAATGAGTATGCATACTATTCATTTGTTGATATACAAAAGCAAAGTGAATTAAAAACTGAGTTGACTGACCATCTTTGGGTTTTTGAAAACTATCCAACTAATCCAGCAATCTTTTCTTCAAATGAAAACAGACATTTTGCTATCACGGATTACGAAGTTGTTGATGAGCCACATGTAAAGTATGGAATTATGTGCTTCCCTGAAGAAAGACTTACAATAAAGTTTGGATATGATCAAACGGTATATGAAGCAGAGAAAATACAGGAAATATTAAATCACATCCATGGGTTAATCAACACGATTCTTCAAAATCCAATACAAACAATTTGTGATTACAAATTATAAAAAATGAAAAGGCGAGCAAGAACTCGCCTTTTTAAATAGAATAGGAGTAAATCAAATGACAAAAAAATTACAGTTATCAGCCGAAGAAATGCGTCAGTTAGGATATCAAGCGGTTGACTTGATTGTTGATCATATGAATCATTTAAAAAGTAAACCAGTTTCAGAAACGATTGATAGTAATATTTTTAGAGACAAGCTAATTGAAACGATTCCGGAAAACGGATCTAATCCAAAAGAATTACTTCATTTTCTTAATAACAATGTGTTTAATCAAATTACTCATGTGGATCATCCTCATTTTATGGCTTTTGTGCCAGGTCCTAATAATTATGTTGGTGTATTAGCAGATTTTTTAGCAAGTGGGTTTAATGTATTTCCTACAGCTTGGATAGTAGGTGCAGGTGCCGAACAAATTGAATTAACGACAATTAACTGGTTAAAATCAATGCTAGGATTCCCTGATTCAGCTGAAGGACTATTTGTCAGTGGTGGTTCCATGGCTAATTTGACTGCACTTACTGTAGCGAGACAGGTCAAGCTGAATAATGACATAGAAAATGCGATTGTTTATTTTTCTAACCAAACTCATTTTTCTGTAGATCGAGCACTTAAAGTATTAGGTTTTAAACAGCATCAAATTTGCCGAATTGAGACAGATGAAGACTTAAAAATTTCAGTTAGTACTTTAAGAAAACAAATAAAAGAAGATCGATTAAAAGGGAAAAAACCATTCTGTGTTATTGCTAATGCAGGGACAACGAATTGCGGAGCGGTGGACTCCCTCGATGAATTGGCTGATGTATGTGGTGATGAAGATATATGGCTACACGTGGATGGGGCTTATGGGGCTGCAGCAATTCTCAGTGAAAAAGGAAGGGAGTTATTAAGTGGAATTCATCGTGCCGATTCTTTAACGTTAGACCCGCATAAATGGCTTTTTCAGCCTTATGATGTTGGTTGTGTACTTATTCGAAATAGCCAATATTTAAGTGAAACATTCCGTATGATCCCAGAGTATATTAAGGATACAGAAACTAATATAGAAGAAAAAGTGAATTTTGGGGAGCGTGGAATTGAACTTTCTCGTAGATTTAGAGCATTAAAGGTATGGCTTTCTTTTAAAGCATTCGGAGTTACAGCTTTTCGTGAGGCAATTGATCATGGCATTATGCTAGCTGAACAAGTTGAAGAGTTTTTAAGGAAAGAAAAAGATTGGGAAGTAGTAACACCTGCCCAATTAGGAATTGTTACTTTTCGTTATATTCCATGTGAGCTAACATCTACAGATACAATTCATGAAATAAACAAAAAATTGGTGGAAGAAATTAATCAAAGAGGATTTGCTATGCTAAGTACGACTAAATTAAAAGAAAAAGTAGTAATTCGACTTTGCTCTATTAACCCAAGAACAACAAAAGAAGAAATACTTCAAATCATGATGAACATAAAAGCATTAGCAGAGGAAATAAACACATCGCCTAAACATCTTATATCTGTTTCTCAACCTTGATATATTAGGCGGATTTTACATATTAATAGCCGATTCTTATTTAGAATCGGCTATTATATTTAAATGATAAATACATATATACTATTTATAAGTGTTTCTCTTGTAATGGGATTAAGCCTCAACCTTGGATACTCGTTTGAAACCAGTCTTTATTGCTTGTACTATTTCGTTCACAGCATAAATAGATACATCGGCATTTGGATTTAACCCTTCAAACCAGTGATAGGCATTTGGATATAAATGAAACTCCACATCAACACCAGCTTGTGCTAGTTTGCTTACATAGGTTAATGTTTCGCTGCGGAATGGATCTAATTGACCAACAAATGTGTAAGTATACGGTAAGTCACTATAATCCTCAGCTCGAGAAGGTGCTGCATAGGCAGGGATTTGATCCGTTCCATACATTTCTCCTAAATACATTTTCCAGCCAGCTTCATTTGCCTTTTGGTTCCAAACAAATCCCTCTTTAATTTCATTCGCTGAAGGTGTATCATTTCTGTCATCAATCATTGGATATAGTGGCATTTGTAAACAAATTGAAGGATATTTTCGATCTCGTGCTAATAATGATAATGCTGCTGTTAGTCCACCGCCAGCGCTTACTCCTGCAACCCCAATTCGATTCGAATCAATGTTTAATGACTTTGCATTATCAGCAATCCATTTTAAAGCTGAATAACAATCCTCAATTGGTGCTGGGTAAGGGTGTTCAGGTGCTAAGCGGTAGTCTACAGACACGACCACACAGCTAGCTTCTTTTGCAAACCTCATACAAGTATCATCGTTATCATCTATAGACCCTAAGATATAACCTCCACCATGTATCCATAATAAGACAGGTAAAGATTCATGATTTGATTTTGGACGATAAATTCGTAATGGTAACGGATTATCATCAGGCCCAACAATGACTTTATCTGTTAAAGAAAGAGAGTCATCAACAACGGTAGGTGGTCTCATTTGAGCTATTCCTTCTCTGATTGATTGCAAATTTTCTGGGCGTAAATCGAGATCCGGAAACATCTCTAATCCTTGTAATAATTCTGGATTTACTCTAGTTTTCATTTTAGCACCTCTATTTGTAATTGTTTTCAAATAAATGAAGTGTATTCTAAGTAGTTTAATTGTGAAAGAACACCACAATTAAATTGTAAATTGGATATGTTATAACGGTCAACAGAATATTCGGAAATTAAAACCTTTCTCAAGAAGGAGTTTCATGCAATCAATAATACAAGTAGTGGATTTAAGAGCAAAGTGGTTTAATGTCGTTGTAATTATGTACATTAGAAAAATTTATTTTTGAGTCTAGAAAAGGATTAGATTCTTTTCTAGACTCATGAAGAATTATGAAAAGCAAAATTTTATAGATAGTTATCTTAAAAATAAACAAAGAGAGAAGAACTAGCCAATGTTCTTCTCTCTTTTTCATATGTAATTAGGGTATCCATAACTGTAAATACGGATGGTATAGATTTATGGATGAATAATTTATTTTTAAATTAATAACGTAATACATAAAGATTTTTGTATGTAATATTGCATATACAGGGACCACTGGTGAAAATGCTGAGCAATGTTTTTCCATATGGTAAATTAGTTCCTTAGTTATTTATTTTATTTCATTTTCAATCGTGTAAGGCTTGGGGCTAAGATTTACAAAGGTGACTAGTAAAAAATATAACAATATAAGTATAAGATTTTGTACTTAGTAATCTCACAATTTAAGGCATGACATTGGATAAGTGTGAGGAGTTCAATCGATTTTGAATAAAATCAATAGTATCAGTTGCAATTTTTTTACGTTTAAGAACGATCCCGGCATGCCCACATTTATAAATATATCGTGTAGGTCTTTCCCAAGATTCCCACAAGTAGTCTGTATCCTCAGAATGCACATATAGATCATGCTTACCTGAAATTAATAAAATATTTTCTTTTTTTACTTTTGGCAATGCTTGACTCGGTTCAGTGATTTTCCAATAATCTATTAAATCATCATACGTAACACCATGATGTTCCAAGTCTTCTCTAATAAATTTACCTGGAGTTGTATTCCAAATAGAATAAGAAAGTCGATTTGCATAGAAAATGGATGCTAACACATCAATTTCTTCTTCAACAAGAGAGGTTAAGTTAGTAATAAATCCGCCTAAACTAATTCCTATTAGAATCAGGGTCCCCTTTTTATTTGCTTTAATCCATTTAATCAAAGCTCGTAAATCAGCTACCGCTTGTCTAGTTGCTTGTAATGTTCGTTCAATATTTGCACTTACCATATACTCTCCACTGAATAAGGATTGATCGGGTTTTCTTTCAAAATGATAGGGTAGAGTGAAATAATACATATTCCACTTCAGGCTGGTCATATGATCGTGGAATATTTTTTTCACACGTTCGTTAGAATCCATTCTCCAACCGTGAACAAAGATAACATGAGGTGCATTTTCATTTTCATGTAAGAATAATTCCCCAGTTACAGAGTCGTTGCGTGAATCACCGGATTGAACCGAACTTTTATAGTTGAATTGCCCAACCATGTATTCATTTTCCTGCTTTGAATGCTTAATGTCAAAATGAAAATGTGATGGTTTTACTTTATAAAAAGATTCTATGTTCTTTATATTTAATGAAGTGTTAGAAAGGGAAGTAAACTGAAATGCTACACTTCTTTTTTTGTGTAAATCATATAAGGCGTACCGATCAATGAGTTTTGAAAAAATCAAATTAACCTCCTCCAAAATACATATTGTTTAAAACATAGACAAAATTTATGTTTTAAATTAATTAGGAAATATTCTCTTTTCCTAATAGTAGGTGCTTGAATTATAAAAATAGGTGATAAATTTGTATATTATATTATAAATCGTGCAATAAAATAAAACTATAAATAATTTATATTAAAATTTAAGAAGAATGTTAACTTGTTTCTTTTCTTATTAAAAGATGTAATTTCTATGAGGAACTTAACAATTCCCATCTAGATATTCACAAATAGCTTCTCTATATTTATTGTATAGAAATTATACAATAAATATATTTTTTATATTATATACATTAAATTAAGCTTAACCTCTTTTTCTATAAGTCTCTTAAATTGACTAACTCCTTACCAATATTCAAAAACGACTGCATTTTTGAATTTGTGTTCTAGTTTTTCTTGAACAGGTAAATGAATAACTACACATAAACTCCTTATATCTCTAGTTAAACTACCGATTAGCTCCATATAAACTCTAGATAACCTATATAGAATACAAGTTATCAAGGAGGTAAGAAAAATGAATTTTATGAAACGAGCAATTCTCAGTATGAAAAAAAGGATAGGAACATCATTAATTTTGATGGCAGTTTTTCTGATTGTTACAAATTTGGTTCTTTCAGGTTACACAATCCAAAATGCATCAAAAAAAGCAGCGGATGCTGCAAGAAAAAAACTTGGTGCAGATGTTACTTTAGGTCTTGATTTCGACAAAATAGGTCAAAAAGCTAAGGAAACTGGAGAAATGCCAAATCCGCCGCAGCTCGATGCAAAAGAAACAAATCAATTAGCGAAGTCCAAGTATGTAAAAGATTATAATTACATAGCTAACACTTTCGGTATTTCTGATGGGCTTAAACTAGTAGGAGCTTCAGAAGGAGAAGAAGAAGGAAAAGGTAAAGTGGGAATGACGGCTGCGCGAGGCGGTTCAAGTTCTGGTACAGAAATAGATATGAATGCTTCTTTTATGATTGAGGGAGTTCGCAAGACTGCATTACAAGAAAGCTTTAAAAACGGAAAAAGTAAAATCATTGATGGAAAACCAATAACAGAGCAAATGAAAGATCAGAATGTAGCTTTAATGGAAAAACGATTAGCGGAATTAAACAATTTGAAAGTAGGAGACAAAGTTAAAGTACAATCAGGGGATAAGAAGGAAACTCTTGAGGTTGAAATTATCGGCATTTACGAAACAAATGAGCAAGCAATGGGTCAACAGGCTCCTCCTATTATGGATCCAGCTAATAAACTATATATGCCGCATTCAACTATGAAAAAATTAGAAGTAGACCAAGGTATAAGTAGTGGTCAAGTCGTGTATTTCTTGAATGATCCACAATATATTGATGCATTTAAAAAAGAAGCAAAAAAATCTAACATTGATTTTAATTATTATAAATTAGATGCGCATGATTCATTGTACAAGCAAATGATTGGTCCTATCGAAAATATCTCTTCGACTTCTCAAATGATTATTTATATTGTATCGATTGCAGGTGCAATTATTTTAGGATTAATCATTATGCTATCAATTAAAGGACGTCGTAAAGAAATGGGAATTCTATTGTCTATTGGAGAGAAAAAGTGGAAATTGATAGCGCAATTCGTAGTAGAAGTAGTGTGTGTCGCTATTTTAGCATTTGGATTATCCATAACAACAGGAGCTAAAGTTTCTCAATATATCGGAGATAATTTACTTTCGAATGAAATTGCTACTGCAAGCGAAGAAACAGATACTTCGCAACATGGTACTGTAATGATGGCTGGATCTGGTGGTACTCTACAAAATCAAAAAGAAGATCCAATTGATAAAATTGATGTAAGTGTAACAGGAGAAGATGTAGGGAAAATGGGTGGAATTGGACTAGCTATTGCTATAATAGCAACGCTTCTTCCAGCATTATCTATTCTACGTTTAAACCCAAAACAAATTCTTTTAAAAGATGAATGAGGAGGCTTAATATGGAGACGATTTTACAGTTTAAAAATTTGGATTATTATTATGAAAGTAATGGGAAAAATGTAGCGATACTAGATAATGTTAACTTTTCTTTTCAAAAAGGACATTTCTACACGATTTTAGGACCATCTGGATCTGGTAAAACCACAACTCTGAGCTTAGGTTGTGGACTGGACGTCCCTAAAAATGGTTATGTACTGTATAATGGCAAAGATATTAGAAAAATTGGTTTGGATCGATACCGTAATCAAAATGTATCTGTAATTTTCCAATCTTATAATTTGATAACCTATATGACAGCTCTTCAAAATGTCTTAACAGCAATGGAAATTACGGGTGTTAAAGTGCAAAATAAAACAGCAAGAGCATTAGAATTGTTAGAAAGGGTAGGACTCACAGAAGTTGAAGCGAAACGAAACGTCCTGCAACTAAGCGGTGGACAACAACAGCGTGTAGCAATTGCTCGAGCACTATCTTGTAATGTTGATTTACTGATTGCAGATGAGCCGACAGGAAACCTCGACGAGGAAACTGCAATGGATATAATAGAACTATTTCAAGAACTTGCACATAAAGAGAATAAATGCATTATTGTTGTGACGCACTCACAGGAGGTTGCTAAAAAATCAGATCGTGCAGTGTATTTAAGTAAGAAGAAGTTGGTCGTAAATGAAATCTAATATAAACATCGTAGTTTTTTAATTCACATAATTTTCAAAATCTAGACCTTTCAAAAGCTTATATTTGATTTATAATAAAATCAAGCCATAATCAAAATGGTCTCCCTGTACTGAATGTTAAAATAGTTTGTTGTTCCCGTTTTAATAATATAATAAAAAGAACTTGTAGGATATTCTACAGGTTCTTTTTATTATAATTGGTTACCTATATCATGGGATAATCACACATAAAAAACGGGACATTACCTAGATGTATGACCTAAATATCGTCCCGTTTACCTACTCTGTATAGTTATTGCAGAATTAAACCTACAATCATAATTAAACTAAATACTATTATCCAACCAAACGCACAATAGCCAAAAATTCTAATCCATTTAGGTAATTGATGCATGTTAATTTTATTTGTGGGAACTCCTTGCATAGAAAACATCATTTTTTGATCTCTATCTCTATTATTTTGTTGTTCATACATACTATCATCACCTTTCCAGAACTATTGCGTTTATAGTATATCAGCCTAAAGAAAATTATGTACAGAATAAGAAGGGATAGCATAAATATTATGTGGTGAATTTTATAAATAAATGCATTTAATTGCCATGGTTCTAAGCGCTAATAGAGCACTACATAAATAGGACTCATTTTCTTCAAATATTAAGTTGCTGGATATAGATCAGGACCAAGGTAACGTTCTTTTATAATTTGAAGATGATGAAGCTCATGACCAGCAATAATGTATGCTAATGCATGAACTGTAACTTCAGAATTATTCGCATTTCCTCTTTGTGACCAAGCTTCTTTATCTAAGCTTCTAAGTAAATGCAGGGTAGATTGGCGAACAACTATTAAATTCCCAAGAAGATCTTGCATAGATTGCTTATCAAAAGCAGCTCTAAGAACATACATATCATCAAATGAAAAACCTGTTAATAAGTTTATACTTACTACAAAAACAAACAAACTCGTCCTATTTAAAGGAGAGTTTGTTTGTTTTTATGTTTAGATAATGGAATACTCATGCAAAATTGCACACTATGTTCCATATTTTTCATTGAATACTTTATATCTAGTGTTTCAAGAATTTGTTTAACAATATATAGCCCCAAACCATTTCCTCCAGTATTTCGATTTCTTGATTTTTCAATTCGATAAAATGGTTTGAAAATTTGTTGTAAATCTTCATCTTTAATATTGACACCTGTATTTATAATTTGCATTTTGATTTGACCTTGTTTCGAATCCTCATTTAACTTTATATAGACTTTTTCATTATGTGGTGAATACATAACCGCATTGTGTATAATATTTTTACATGCTTTTTCTAAAAGAGCACAATCTGTATAAATAGAAAGGTCAAAATCAATTTCTTTTATTATTTCGATGTTTTTTTGAGAAGCAAAAAATTCGAGATCTTTTGTAATTGTACCTATTAATTTTGAAAGATTAACTTTCTCTACTTTTAGTTTGAAGGTGTGTTGTTCTAATTTCGATACGCTTAAAATTTCACGAACTAATTGTTCCATACTTTCAATAATTTGATGATTTTTCTTTAAATATTGATCGCGATTTTGATAAGGGCCAATATTGTATATCATTCCTTCTAAGTATCCTTTCATTACAGTAAGAGGGGACTTTAATTCATGTGCTACAATCGCAAAAAACTCTCTGCGTTTTGTTTCTATTTCTCTTTCTTTTTCAATATCATTTTTTAATTGTTCATTTGCTTTTTTTAAATCAAACATAGCTTGTTGCAAGTTAATAGACATGTCATTCAAACTATTAGATAATTCTCCTAACTCATCTGTAGAGCGAACCTCAATTTTTTCGGAGAAATCTAAATTTGCCATCTTTTGTGCACCTTCATTAATATAAATAAGTGGCTTTGTAATAAACCTGGAATAAAAATAAGCACTTCCTATACCAATAACGAGCACAATGATACTAATATAGGGGAGAAAGCGTACTAAAACCTGTGAAGCTTCATCAATCGGTTGAAATGTAGCAAACACTATAAGCGTTAAACTACCATCTTGAAATTGAATTGGTTTCGTAACATTATATGAATTGCTGAGGGTACTTGCATTCTCGAATCGTGTTGCTTTAGTAACTACTGTTTTTTGCGTACCACTTTGAATAAAAGAAAATGAAGGAGAGTAAATAATTACTCCTTCTTTATTTTGAAGATAAAGCATCGCATTATTTTTTTTTGCGTATTCATCAAAAAGTGGTATCGCATCTTGAAACGTAAGATTTTTAGACTTATCAATGATTTCGTTTATCCCTGTTTGAAGTTGATCTGTTTTATATTGCTCATAAAACGTAGGGAGAAAGAAGTATAAAGTTAAATAAATCAATACTGCAAAGGATAATAAAATGAGAGATGTAGTCATAAAGAGTTTATAAGTAATTTGCTTCATTTTCATGAGTTTCACAATACTATTCATCAATTTTATAACCAATACCCTTTATTGTTTTAATATAAGGGATAGCTAATTTTTTGCGTAGGTTTTTAATATGTGTATCAATTATTCGTGTTTCTCCAAAATAATCGTAACCCCAGACTTTCTCTACGATATTTTCTCTTGTGAGTACTTTTCTCTCATTTTGAAATAGTAGTTGTAGAATTTCAAACTCTTTTGTCGTTAATATAATTTCAACGTCATTTACATATACTCTATATGCATCCACATCAATACGCACTTCTTTAAATATCAAATGATTATTTACATTTTTATCATAACTTCTTCTAAGTACAGCTTCGACTCGTCTAATCAAAACATGAAATGAAAAGGGCTTTGTTATATAATCATCGATCCCAAGGTCGAATCCTTTCATTTGATCTTCCTCTTCTTCCAACGCAGTTAGCATAATAATTGGTACGTTTGACTGACTTCGAATCATTTTAGAAACTTCAAACCCATTAAGATTGGGCATCATGACATCTAGAAGAATTAAATCAAATGATTGCTTATTAAATTGTGTCATACCCTCTAGTCCATCTGAAGCGACTATCACTGTATAATGCTGCGTCATTAAAAATTGTTTAATTAATTCCTGAATTTCTTGATCGTCCTCTACCACGAGAATATGATAGTTTTTCATAATATCACCTCTGGTAGTCATTATAGCCGTACTATCTGGAGTTTATGTGGAGATACAATAGGAACTTCATAGGACGTTTAACGTATTAGCTTCATTTTCAAGAATGTGTATTCTCCAAAAAAATATGATTAGCCATATTCCTTTTTATGAAAAAATAATTGTATGCTTGAAAAAACTTATCGTATGAAAAGCTGAACGATTTATATTTCTAAAAAACCAATGTATAATATTGGGAACTGCATGTGATTTCTTAAACTGTGTGAACATATACTTTCGCTACTTACTAGAAGGGGAAACGGAAATGAATTTCAATATAAAAAAAGCTAGCGAAATTATAGAGTGTACTTCACAAACTTTAGAGTTTTTTGCTAATTTAGTAAACGATTAAGGTGTGAACTAAGGATTATTTAAATCATGCGAGAAAGGTTGTGAAATTATTTGATGGGTTATAAAGCGATGCTGTTTGATTTAGATGATACATTACTTGATAGGGATAAAGCAGTAGAGGCATTATTTTTAATTGTTTTAGAAAAGTGTTATGAAAATGTAGATGGTGCGGCTAAAAGCAACATGTTACAGAAATTCAAAGAATACGATAAAAGAGAATATGGCATAAGTAATAAAACGACAGTTTTAGAATCATTGTTTGATGAATTCACGCCAAGGTATAGATTGCCACGCAATTACATCCAAGATTTTTGGAATAATAATTTCCCTAGATGTTTTTCAATAGACCAAAATACTATTCATTTCTTAAATCAAATAAAGAAGCGCTTTAAAGTTGGAATTATAACAAATGGCTCAACTCAGAGGCAAAAAGCTAAAATATTTAACACGAATTTAAATAGGTATTTTGAAACAATCATTATTTCTGAAGAAGTGGGATTTAGTAAACCTGATAAACGTATATTCGAACTAGCATTAGATAAGCTAAATTTACAACCGGAAAATACTTTATTTGTTGGGGATGACTTAGAAAAGGATATTGCTGGTCCTCAAAATGCAAATATAAAAGGTGTGTGGTTTAACCCTCAGAAAATCAAGAATACTACCAAAATACAACCATATGCCGAGATTAACACTTTGGATAGTTTGTTAAGTTATGTTACTCCACAATATTTTTATAACAAGTAAAAGTAATTCCATATATATATTCAAAAATATAAAAAAAGAGAAACTATCATTAATTTCATTGACCGTATTAGTAATAAAAAATATGTATTTACAACAAAAAATAGAGGCTATTTTAATAGCTGAGGCTAATTTAATCTATGATTAATACGAAGTTTTGTAAAACAATTTTACTCATACTGTATAAATTATAAAGGGGTGGGACTATGGAAATAAAGAAAGTAGTAATCGATGGAATCAATATTGCGGTCATTAGGAACGATAAGGTATTAATATCGGATGTTCAGTCTGCATTAGATACTATGGCAACAGTTCAATATGAGGTAGATGCGAAACATATTATTATCCATAAATCTTTAATAAGTGAAGATTTCTTTGATCTAAAAACACGGCTTGCGGGCGATATCCTTCAAAAGTTTATAAACTACAAGGTAAAGATTGCTATTGTTGGAGATTTCTCTATGTATACTAGTAAAAGCTTAAAGGATTTTATTTATGAATGTAATAAAGGAAAAGATATTTTTTACTTAGCAACTGAACAACAAGCAATTGAAAAACTAAGTACATTAAAGTAATAATTATATCCTGCTAAATTCCCCCATTTCACTTAGTTCATGATTATATACGATATAGAAGAACTGATGTTTGTGGTAAACTAAGAGATGAATAAAGGGGGCGTTTTCTTGAACAATTTTAATGATACGATCCGAGATTTAAACAATATAGTTTACAAACCTAACAATTTAATGATTACGAATCTAAAAGAAGAAAAGCAAAACGCAGAATATGCAGGATGTTTATTCCACTTAAATAACAAAACCATTCGTTTTAGAAAATCAAAAGTTACTCCTAATAAAATTGGTCAATTTGTTTCTTTTTGGGAGAAAGATGAAAATATGCGAAATAGAGCTTTCTCTTATGAAGCTGCTCCTGATTTATTAGTAATCACTTGTATTGCTGATAATAAACTAGGACAATTTATTTTTCCTAAAGAGGTTCTTCTTAAAGAAAAAATATTGAGAACACAAAGTCAAACAGGGAAAATGGCAATGAGAATTTATCCTGTTTGGGATACCACTGTTAGCAATCAAGCTAAAAGGAGCCAAACGTGGCAACTTCACTATTTTGTTGATTTAAGTGATAGTAATAATTTGCCTATAGATAAACTATTAAATTTATATTCGTAGCTTTTGATTTGCCTCAAAAAGAAGTAATTACAGAAAAGACATTTGTAATGACGCTTTCTATTAATTTACCTCGTGAATCGTAATTTTTGTACCGGTACAGTTAAATGAAATGTACATTGTTACAGTGCCCCTTAAAATTTACAATCAGCATATATTATTTAAACTTATAAATTTTTAAGGGGTGCTAATTATGACAAGTTTACAAAATCAGCTTTTCACAAGATTAAATCTTAAAAAACGTAATGAAGTAACGTTTGAAGAATTACCTACTATACTCTTTTCATTTGCACACACTATACCATTTGAGAATTTAGATGTTATAGCACGAAATACGAATCAAATCTCTCTGGAAAACTTACGAGAGAAAATTTTAACTAGTTCCCGTGGTGGACTTTGCTACGAATTAAATACTCTTTTTTACTATTTCTTAAAAAACTGTGGCTATGATGTACAACTGGCATTAGGTACGGTGTATAAAAATGATATAAATGCATGGGCACTGGAGGATGGCCATATAACAATTATTTTAACTTATGATAATCTACAGTATTTAATTGATGTAGGTATAGCTTCGTTAGTACCTCTTGTTCCTGTACCTTTTACTGGCGAGTCTGTTTCTTCAAAAAATGGTTCGTACCGAGTGAGACGAAAAGATACAAGTAAAGGAAATTATGTTTTAGAAAGAATAGATACTGATGGAGAATGGAAAGTTTGTCATGCTTTTTATAAACCTAATATTGATGAGATAGTAATAAACGATGTTCAAAGAAGAGTGATAGAAGATGAGAAGTCTATTTTTAATAAAGGACCAATTGCAGTAAAGTTGACGAACTCCGGTCATATTTCATTAACGAATACAAGTTTAACTGAAGTTATTCATGGGGAAAAAACTAAGCGTGAAATTACAGAAAATCAATATAAAGAGTTTTTATATACTTTATTTGCTATTAAGTTATGAATAATAAAGATAGCCGGTTCTTATTCAGAAGCGGCTATCTTTATTATTTTGGTGTAAATGGTTTTCTTCTAATATGTTTCGGAAACTGCGGTATAGTTAATGTTTTTAATGTTTCCTCCGCTTCTTCATATGTATGAAAAATTGGTTCTTTTCCATCATCCCCTTGTAAAACTAGCCCTTCATCTCGAATTACATATGGCATAAAACCACCCCATCTAGTAAAGAATTATGTTCTTTTGCAGCAGAATAATACGATTTAAAGTTTGATTTTCTTAATACATATAATACACTAGAACAGTACGAAAAAGTATGTACAATGAATTTTGAATGTAAAGGAAGATTATTATGTCAGTTATTGATAAATTGAAACTTAATAAGTATACAAATATGGTCGTTATTAACGAACCAAGTGATTATGACATTTTTACAGGTAAAGAAACTGCATTCTCAAAAGAACACGATGCTATCTTTATATTTGTAGAAACGCTTGATGAAATGGTGAAACAAACGAATTTTATTATTAGTAATGAAGAATTACTAATTGAAAAAGGTTACGTATTCTTCGCATATCCGAAAAAAGGTAATGCTCGTTATAGTACGTTTATTCACCGTGATGAGATGTTTCCGGCATTAAACGTTGGAGAAGATGGTTATGTGGGAGAAAGCGACATTAAATTTGCACGAATGGTAAGTATGGATGAAGTCTTTACTGTTGTAGGTTTAAAACGCGAGAAGAAAAAAACAACGAAAACATCTGCTATGAGTCAATGTGTTGCCGATTATGCAGATCGAATTAAAGATGTTGAAGCATTATTAGCTAATCATCCGAATGAACTTAAGTTTTATCAAAGTTTAACGCCTGGATATCAGAAAGATTGGGCACGTAATCTTTTTTCTGTAAAACAAGAAAAAACACGTGAAAAACGTCTAGAGAAAATGATAGAGATCCTTTCACAAGGCTATAAAACAATTGAATTATTCCGTAAGAAGAAAAAATAATGATTAAGAAAGTCACAATGCTGCAACAATTAATTGTGATGAGTACATTGAAAAAAGCATTCCTTCCATTATACTAAGGAATGTTCTTATATTTATATAATTAGTAAAAGAGAAAAGGTGTTTGAAATGAAATCGTATATTGTAGTTGGATCTGGAATTTTAGGAGCGTCTACTGCTTATCATCTTGCTAAGGCAGGTGCGAATGTTACTATCGTGGATCGCCAACAATTAGGACAAGCAACTGATGCAGGAGCAGGTATTGTATGTCCATGGCTATCGCAGCGTCGTAATAAAGCATGGTATAAAATTGTTAAAGGCGGTGCACGTTACTATTCTTCGTTAATTCAGCAATTAGAAGAAGACGGTGAAACTGACACAGGATATAATCGTGTAGGTGCAATTAGTTTACATACTGACGAGAAAAAGTTAGATCAAATGGAAGAGCGAGCTTATAAACGACGTGAAGATGCCCCAGAGATTGGTGAAATCACTCGCTTATCAGCTGAAGAAACAAAAAAATTATTCCCAGCATTATCAGACGAATATAGTTCTGTTCATATTAGTGGTGCTGCACGAGTAAATGGAAGATTATTACGTAATGCATTAATAAGTGCTGCGAAAAAACATGGTGCAACTTTCATAAAAGGCGATGCCATATTAGTCCGTGAAGGAAATCATGTTACGGGAGTTACAGTAAACGATGAAACAATCTTAGCGGAAAAGGTTATTGTAACTGCAGGCGCATGGGCGAATGAAATCTTGAATCCATTAGGAATTAATTTCTTAGTTACATTCCAAAAAGGACAAATTGTTCATCTGCAAATCGAGAATACAGCAACAGAAAATATGCCAGTTGTTATGCCACCGAACGATCAATATATTTTAACGTTTGACAATGGGCATGTCGTAATTGGTGCAACACATGAGAATGATACTGGTTTCGATCATCGTGTAACAGCAGGTGGTTTACATGAAGTATTCCATAAGGCATTAGCAGTTGCACCTGGCTTAGAAAATGCTACAATGCTTGAAACGAGAGTTGGATTCAGACCATTCACACCAGGATTCTTACCTGTTATCGGACCACTACCTAACTTTGAAGGAATTCTCGTTGCGAATGGATTAGGAGCTTCGGGTTTAACAGCTGGTCCATACTTAGGAGCGGAACTTGCTAAATTAGCGCTGGGACAACCAATTGAGTTAGATTTAAATGATTATGATGTTGCTGGCGCAATTGAATAATATAGGGTACTGCTAACATTTAGGAAGAACCATGCTAAACAAATTCGACAAGGAATAAGCAGTTTTCCCTCTGTTAAGAGTAACCTGTTTATGAAAAATAAAATTCTTTAAAAATAGAAGGCCGACATTATAAACCTGCATTAATAATGTAGAATTGTGATGTCGGCTCTTTATTTATATTTATTTAAAACTTATTTTCGAGAGGAGCTTAAGCAATGAGAGCGCCATATCAAGTATTGATATTTCCTTATTAAATGAACCAATAGTAAACAAAAGTACCGTACATAGTAGATATATCTACTATGTACGGTACTAATTTTATAACTTCATGAAGTAATCAGTTGAACAAATGGGTGTCCTGCTACATCGCCATAAACTTAACTTAATAGGCATGGGATAACATAATTGAAAAAATATTTTAAATTTTCTTTATTCATCTAGTGATCTTTGGTAATATTTAATTTAGAGATGTAAAGAAAAGGGAATCTATATTGCACATGCGGAATATCTTGAAATGATTATTTAATTGGATAGAGACAGTAGTGGTCCTTGATTCTTAAGGATGCGTTTATTTGTCTATCTTAAAATACATGGTGTGGACAATTAAATTCCCATTGCTGAGCAGATACCTTTGTATATCTGCTTTTATTTATGGGCAAAAATACATCTCTATTCACACAATCATAGAGTCCCTAAATTGGGGGATTTTAATCAGAAATTTAATGAGAAATCAGTACGAAAAAGAAGAAGCACTAACAGGAGGAAATGTCTCCAGTGTATATTGTTTTTGGGATACGGTTCGACGAGAATTAAAACCTGATAGTATTAAAATTCATACATTGCTAAAACACCTTGAAAACAAAGGTTTAAAACGTGTGCCAAAGTTTCTAGGCATCGATGAATAAGGAAGAGAGATTCAATTCATTCGCGAACACGGAAAAGAATGGATTTAAGAGAAAAGTCCTGGTGAATTAATGGATTGTAAGTGATTAAAAAGAAATGCCACCCTAAAATTCTTAAGTTGATGGACATGCGGCTGTACCCCTGAAGGAGGACTGATGTCGAAAAGTCTCGCGATTGTCGTCATGGGAGGTCTTATTCCATCCACACTGCATATATTAATAGTCGTATCTATTATTTTTGAGTTGATAGAAGTATGGCTACGAGAAGAGAGAAAAACCGGAGCGTCACCCTATCCGTCTAACTCTATAACATTCTGGGAGGATGTCACGTTGATAATTGATTTAATTGTCGCCAATTTAGTAATACCTGGCTTGTTGTCGTTGTGGATCTGGAAATCGCAAGGATCGAGCTTGGTTGGGACCGTAACTTGTTTGTTGACTACTATGTCTTATTTCATATTTTACTGGCTCGGGGATTCCTATAAAGCTTTGACAATTTTCGGTTTAATTTGGATGCCATTTATCATTTTCGCATCTTATCGATTAATAAAAAAAACATATGGAAGTCCTGTATTTCCACACGAAATAGGTAAATTGGCGACTCTAACTATCATTATCATGACCTCTTTTATATTTATTTATTTGAACATGACTGCCTTACAATCAACTTTTTATAAGAATCAGAAGGAAACAGATCACTTCATCTTTTACAGCTCTAAAGCGGATTATTCAGAGGTTGTAAAGCTTGCTGATAATTTAGAACAGCATTACGGGCGTATCATTGGCTTACTTAAAACAGAGCCAACGACGAAGACAAAAGTAACAGTTTTTTCAAATCAAATCAATCTGGTATATTCGTTGGGGCTATTTTCTAATTTTTGGTCATTAGGCGTATTTAGCGATGAAAAACTATTTATCTTATCACCGAAAAATCGGTCTTCTATATTAAATTCAAGCATTCATGAATTTACACATGTCGTACTGTCTCATATTGACAGTAAACGACCTACGTGGCTGGAAGAAGGAGTTGCCAATTATTTAGGGAATACGGATCTTAATGTCCAAAAAGTGCTCCCAACCTTGGTTTCTGCGGATAAAATACCTAACTTTGACGAGATAAATGGGCCAGCATTCGTGTATAGAAACGGGTATCCATATTCCTATACGATCGTGGAATTTTTGGTAATTAAATATGGATATGAGAAATTAAACGACTTCATTCGACACCCAGAAGAATATAACCGAATATTTGGCGTCAGCAAATCAGAATTACACAGTCTTTGGGTTGATTATTTAAAAGCGAATTATAGCCACTGATCCAAGATTGTTTGCCGCACGCGTATCTCTCTGATTTTCACCTGTATTATGATCGTTCTCGATGTTTTCCACTTTCCGGTACTTGGTCCTGCTGTTCATACAACTATGGATATAAAAATTATTTTATCAATATTTATAATGAGCTTTCTATACTGTTGGATTTATGCAGGTTTTTGCAGAATAATGATGAATAGATTATATAAAGTGTTGTATTGACAATGGCATAATGAGGATTGGAGATTGAATTCATGACTAACGTTGCAGTTAGAAGACCGAATTTGAATGATGTAGATGAACTATATTTATTTTTCCGTATAGTTATTACGAATACATACAAAGATGAAGGATTGTCACAATTATTAGATGACATAGAAAATGAAATTAACTCAAAAAAGCAGTATTTGAAAAGTGACTTTGATAGTAACGGAGAAAGTCGTTACTTTTTATTAGCAATTGATACAAGTAACGATAAAATCATTGGAACAATCGAAATCGGTCCAGCAAGTACATTGATTAATAGTTGTACAGGTGGTGTACTTAAAAATTTGTATGAAATAGGAACTGTATTCATACTTCCGGAGTATCAGAGAAAGGGAATAGGGAGTTTATTACTACATACAATGTTTCTTACATTACTTAGCAGAGGGATAACAGAATATTGTTTAGATAGTGGATATAAAAATGCGCAAAGTATATGGATGAAAAAGTTTGGAAAACCTAGCTATGTATTGAAAGATTACTGGGGAGAATCCAGTGATCATATGATTTGGAAGAAAAGTTTACATGATACACCTATAATATTTGAATTATAAAATGAAATATGCCTCTGAACATAGCTTTTCTTACTTATGTATGCTATTATTTATCTTTATAATAAAAGAGGACGTGAATGAACTTGATTAAAATTAAAATTCCTGAAGCTGATGTTTCAATTACTGAACGTAAACAAGTTATTAAAGGAGACGAGCCAATCATTACTCCAATTAATGGATTTATCGATTTCCACTTGTTCCCTAGAGATAAAGGCGGCATTTTTATGTTTTACAATATTAATGACGAACTTCTTTTCGTAGGTAAAGCTCGTAAAATTAGACAACGTATTAAGAAGCATTTTGAAGATAATGTTTCACCAATTAAAAATCACCGTGATGAAGTATACCGCATTGATGCATGTATCGTAGAAGATCCAACAGAAAGAGAAATTTACGAAACATATATCATTAATGAATACAAAGCGAAATATAACGTTGATAAAGTATTCTACAAATAATCAACATTAATAAAAAGCAATCCTAGCTAATATGCAAGGATTGTTTTTTATTTAGATTTATTCTTCATATCTTTCTCCTTTTTTCAAATGATTAGCAGCAACAAAACAGATTACACCTATAAATATAAGTACAATACCAACCGTTTTATGTTTTCCCTCAAAGAAAGGAATATCTGAAATAACATTTGTCATACATAGTCCTAAAAATACAAGGATAGGGCCCACCCAAAGTAATACATTACCGAATTTTGTGTGCTTCCACATAATAACCCTCCTTAACCCTCTTTACATATATATCCATAAATAAAAAGTAAATTCATAGAGAAATATAGTTTTTTTCATATCGAAAATTTAACCCTCATATATTGGTACAAGCAAAAGAGAAAGGAGACCATCATGAATTGGTTAGAAGCTTTCATACTAGGTATAATTCAAGGTTTAACAGAATTTTTACCAATCAGTAGTACCGGACATCTTTATTTAGGAAGGCATTTGTTCCGATTAGATGAGGCTGGCTTATTTTTAGATACGATGCTGCATATTGGGACTTTACTTGCGGTTTTTATTTATTACAAAAAAGAATTTATATATTTAATTAAAAACCCATTTTCAAAGCTCATGTTATTACTTATCGTTGGGACAATACCCGCAGTTGTAATTGGTTTATTGTTTAAAGACTTCTTTGAAGATATTTCAAATTTATAAAAAGGCAGCTACTATAATAGAAACGCCTTGGGATATGACAACAACAGAAATATCACGTCACCCGCAACTAAAGAGAGAATTAACTACAAAACAAAAATTTCAGCTATGGTATACGAAGCAAATATATCGACTATCCGCAAGTAATTCTGATGTTTATATTCGGTTAGTACGAGTGATGAATTTAATTCGTAGTCCATTTCATCTCTTTCATCCGAAAGTGCTACTATCTGTATTACTTAATCGAAAGAAATAGCAGGAATATAATTGATTAAAAAAGAATGTATAACAGTTAGTAAATCAAGAAGGAGAATATGGAATGGAAATATACATAGAGCAACTAAAGAAACAAGATGCTAAGGATTTATTTACGTTTGAACTTACAAATAAATCTTTTTTTGAAACAATGGTACCAAATCGTGGCTCAAAATATTTTGAATTTGAATATTTCCAAAAACTACTAGACGATTTATTAATAGAACAAGCGGATGGAGATTCTTATTTTTATTTAATTCGTAATGAAGAAAAAGAAATTGTAGGGCGAATCAATTTAGTAGATATAGATACGGAAACTCGAATTAGTTCGCTCGGGTATCGTGTCGGAGAAAAATTTACTAAAAAAGGAGTTGCAACAGCAGCCGTAAAATTAATTTTAGATGTAGCGGAAAATAATGAAATTACTGAAGTTCATGCTAAAACAACGACTAATAATCTCGCATCACAAATTGTACTAGAAAAAAGCGGATTTTCTTCTTATCAAAACGAATCAGATATAACATCTGTAGAATTAAATGGAGAACATGTGAAGTTTGTACACTATATTTGGAGAAATACTTCACACTTATAATAAGGAGGACTTATTCATGAATGATTTACGTTATCCAATTGGCCAATTTACATACAAACGTCCTATAACTGAAGAAATGATTGATACATGGATTCAAGAAATTGAAGATTTACCTAATGAACTAACAAAGGCAATTAAAGATTTAGATCAGAAGCAGTTAGATACACCATATCGCGTTGGAGGTTGGACTGTACGTCAAGTAGTTCATCACGTCGTTGATAGCCATATGAATAGCTACATACGCTTTAAATTAGCACTGACAGAAAAGAATCCAACTATTAAGCCGTATAAAGAAGAGAAATGGGCAGAGTTACCTGATTCAAAATTACCGGTAGATGTTTCACTAGTAATGCTAGATTCATTACATAAAAGATGGGTTAATCTTTTATATTCTCTAGAAATTGAAGATTTAGAAAAGACATTTAACCATCCTGAAACTGGTGAAACAAAACTTGCTGTTGCAATAGGACTATATGCATGGCATGGTCGTCACCATACCGCTCATATTACTTCTTTAAGAAAGCGTCTAAATTGGTAACATGGAGATTATATTAGAAAAGGTGACAGAAACTGATGCAGAAGTTATATTTCAAATGCAAATAGATTCATTTAGCTCTTTATTACATAAATATAAAGACTATGAAACAAATCCAGCAAATGAAACTATTGAAAAAACTATTTTTAGAATAAATAATCCCAGCAGTAATTTTTATAAGGTGATAATAGATTCGAAACTTGTTGGAGCGATATGTATATCCGCAAAAGAACTACCTTATAAATTTTGGATTAGTCCAATGTTTATTCATCCAATCTATCAAGGGAAAGGAATTGCTCAGAAGGTACTTATTTTAATTGAAGAAATGTTTCCAGAAGCACGAAGTTTTGAACTTGCTACGATTTTAGAAGAAGAAAGAAATTGTTTTCTATACGAGAAAATGGGGTATAAAAGAACAGAAGTAATAAAGAAATTAAATGATAAAACTACACTTGTTTATTACAAAAAAGAAAGGTAAAGCATTTAAAATACGCTTTACCTTTTTATGTTATTTTAGATTAAATATACAAAAACAATGTATGTTCTTCCAAAATACTCGGGTTAGTAATTTTGAAAATGAATAAAGATACAAAAACCACTACTTTGTCGTAAAGGTTACTAGCGCTTTTTGAATGCTTAAAATACTATCGTCACCTTTAAATTCTTTCGTAATTGGTTCCTCCATACTAGACACCCAAATTTTAAGTTCTGCATCTAAATCAAAATGCCCAGCCGTTTCGATGCTATATTGTGTAATACTTTTATAAGGAATAGAATGGTATTCTGTTTTTTTGCCAGTTACTCCTTGTTTATCTACTAATATAAGACGACGATTTGTAAATACGATTAGATCACGAATTAATTTATAAGCATGCTCTACTTTTTCATCGTCTAGCATAATCTTCTCTAAATCACGTTCTACATTTTCAGAACTCGTATTTGATGCATTTCCTAAAATACCGCTAAATAAACCCATATTAAATTCCTCCTTTAATATATGTGGAATGAATTACTTATATTGTACCATGTTACTCACAAAGATATTATCACATTACTTTAGTAGTTTCTGGTTATTGTTGTAATTAGTTTATATAACCTCATCTTAAAATCTTATGCTAATATGAAATTAAGAAAAAAGAAGCAGAGGGATATAGAATGAAGAATATCGGTTTAGTATTAGAGGGCGGAGGAATGAAAGGTTTATATACTGCAGGTGTACTCGAATATTTCATGGAAAAGAACTTATTCTTTCCATATGTAGTCGGCGTATCAGCTGGAGCCTGTATGGGAGCAACCTATTTGTCGCGTCAACAAGGGAGAAATAAGAAAGTAAATACAGAGCTAGTATCAGATTACAGGTATATATCTTATCGAAATTTAATTCGAAAACGTGAATTATTTGGAATGGACTTTTTATTTGATGAAGTACCTAATAAAATTGTTCCATTTGATTTTCAAACTTTCTTAAACTGTAATGAACAATTTGTTATAGGGACGACTGATTGCGAATCAGGACAAGCTGTTTATTATAATAAAACAGAACATGGAAATGATATTTTAAAAATCATCCGTGCATCCAGCTCTGTGCCGTTTATAGCACCTGCTGTAGAATATGATAATCGAAAATTACTAGATGGAGGAATTATAGATCCTATACCAGTTTTAAAAGCTCAAACTGATGGTTATGAAAAGAACGTTGTAATTATGACAAAGCCAGAAGGATACGAGAAGCAGCGAAATAAATTTTCTGGTCTAGCTAAAATTCTATATAGAAAATATCCGAAAATCGCAGAGAATTTAGTAGACCATTATCGTTTTTATAACGAGACAATATCTTATATGAATCAAGAAGAACAAAAAGATAATTTTTTTGTAATTCAACCAAGTGTACAGCTTCCTATAAGCGGAATAGAAAGAAATAAGGAAAAGCTCGTTAATTTATATAATCTTGGGTATATCGATGCTCAATATCATTATGAAAACTTATTAAATTGGCTAGAGAAATAAAGGAGTGGTAGGTAAAAAGGTTATTTTTAATGAATTGCAGAACATGCCTAGTCTACTGTATAAACCGTTTCCGAATTGTGACATTCGAAAAATAAGAAAAGATTTTAATAATACGTTTACAGAAGATGATTGTATAAGCGCTGATTTAAATTATTATTGGATGCATACAGCAGGTACTTTAAGTTACGTGTTTAATAATAATGAACAGGAGATTGTGTTTAATCAAATTAAGTGGCTAAGAAAATCGTTTTTTGAGTGGTTTCCGCAATATCGTTTTTTAGAAACAGAGATTATAAATTATCCCATTTTATATAGAGATTTCATGAATTATGAAAAAACCCGTAAGCTATTACTTTATTATCTTACTGAATAAAAATTAAAACGTACAAGTGATGCTGTTTGTACGTTTTTTGTTCATAAAATATACAATATTAATACCTTGTCCATGTAGGTATTTTAACGAGAAAAAAGAAGTACATATAAAATATGTAAGAGGGAGGAGATAGAAGCTTGTTAGCTGTTTTCCTTCCAATTCATGTCCAACTCAAATATTTCGAGTAAAATTCGCTTCTAAATGGTATTATCAAATATCAAGAAAACTAATTTAGAAACGAAGAAGGGACAGGTTTAATATGAAAAACGTATCAAATGTAGATAAAGTAGAATCCATACAGTCTTTACAGTCAACAATCCGTAAACTTGAAAATGCACTATCTCAGATGACTCAAAAAGGTGCAAATACTACATTAGTGAAAAAAAGACTCAAAGCAGCTAGTATCGGCTTAGCTATGTTAGAAAGTATTTGGAATCAAGAAACCCATCATTACACCCAAGAGGATTTAGCAGACGCTCGAAATGTTCTAATTGGTTTGTTGCCATCAATTGAAAAGATTTATGTTAAGTCAAAGCTTGGGAGTCCTCAAAGAACACTGTTAGAAAGAAGAATAAAATCATTGGAACTTTCTATTCAAGCAATTGATCATCTTTCTAATCAATAACTTCTCTAAACACATAACTTACGACTACTTTTATATAGGGATTCTAATGAAAAAATTACATATAGAATACTACAAAGGAGAAAGAGAGGTGATGGAGAAGGTACCAATAAAGCGTCTGTGTTAAAAATAGGTATGGACGTGCAGTATAGCAGTCGTTTTCCTTCAAATGATTATCCATCCGGAAAGATTGAAACATATTCTTTTTATAGTTCGATTTTAAATAACACACGTAAAATTCATATTTATACGCCTCATGATTATTCTCACACTTCACATCTTCAATAACTTCTCATTGTATTTGATGGGAATTCATTCATTCATAACCTTCCAATCGCAAAAACACTTAATTATTTAATTTACAAAAATGAAATCCCATCTTGTATTGCTGTTGCTATAGATCCTGTCGATCGATTAGAAGAGCTAACTTATAATGATAAAATGAATGCATTTTTCAAGGAGGAATTACTTCCGTGAATTCAGGCGAAGTATCGTGTGCATCAAGAAACAAAACATACAACAATTGCTGGTTTCAGTCTTGGTGGCTTAGCAGCTTTTTATGCAACACTTCAAAATCCACATGTTTTCGGAAATGTGTTGTCAATGTCTGGATCCGTACATTGGAAAAAAGATGATTATGAAAATCAAATTTAATCAATAGATTCTAATGCGACTCATCTCTATTCTTACATAGCAGTAGGAGAACTTGAAAACAAACCTCTTTTAACGGCTAATAGACGTCTGTATAAAGCTTTAAAAGAAAAGGAATACCAAATTACTTATGAAGAGTTTCAAGGCGATCATGGTAGCGTGTGGTGGCGAGAAAAGCTATTCGAAGGATTAAGGGCATTGGAATTTACAAAAACGACACTAAAAAATAAAAAGGAGAGAGAAGCTATGAATCAAGAAGAACTAGATAAAAAACTAAAAAAGCAAGAGATTTTAGTAAAAGATGAAAAAGTTTGGTCCTATACGTATGAGGATCATATTAGTTCTATCGTTAAAGAGGCAGAAAAGAAAGGGTCATTTGATAATTTACCTGGTAAAGGTAAACCTCTTAATCTCGATAAAGATCTTTCTTACAATCCTGAAAAGCAACTTTATAGAACTTTAGCAAATAATCATGTTTTGCCTAGGTGGATTGAGCTTTCAAAAGAAATTGACGATTTAAAAGAAAGACTAAAAGAAAATACAAATACGGCAGAAGCAGCGGATTTAATTCGAACTATTAATAAAAAGGTTTTAGAACATAATTTACTTTGTCCACCAAGTGCGCAAAAAACGAGGGTGAAAACGGACTTTTAACAATTTTTCACGAAGCTATTTCTTGCTATATAATTAAGTAAGGCATTTTCAATTCATTACTAAAGGGAGGCAAATGTGATGAAGAATACGTATCAACTTCAAATTCCGACAGAACTAGAGCAGTATCGTAGTATTTTAGAAGAAAGTATAAAACCGTATGTTAAAGTGTCTGGAACATTAGCAGAGACAACACTTTTTGAGAGTAAGTTTGGTGGTTATCCGTATTTACCTATAGATCAAGAGCATCCTAAAGACTCAAATGGACAACCTATGATGCTACTTGCGCAGTTAAACTTTGAAGAAATTCCGCATGTTGAATATATGCCTCAAAAGGGAATGTTACAGTTTTTCGTAAGTGCTGATGATGAGCTTTATGGAGCAGATTTTGATCATCCAACAATCCAAAAAGACTTTCGAATTATTTATCATTCTACAATTATAGAAGATTTAAATAAGGTAATTACTGATTTTAGTTATTTAAACACTTTAGAATTAGAAGACTTTATCATACCTGAAGCAGCAAAACTGAATTTTGAGTTAGCTTATCAACCAGTAACACCAAGAGATTATCGATTTGAAATGATTTTTAGTGATAACATTGATTGGGAAGAAATTGTTGATGAAGAAAATAATACAGAATTAGGCGAACTGTATGATGATTTATGTAAAGATCAAGGACATAAAATTGGTGGATATCCATTTTTCACACAGACAGATCCGAGAGAATGGGAAGAAAAATACCAGCAACATGACATATTATTGCTGCAAATTGATACAGACGATTCATTAAATATTATGTGGGGCGATTCTGGGGTTGCTAATTTCTTTATACGTAAGGAAGAGCTGTTAAATCTAGATTTTTCCAATGTCATTTACAATTGGGATTGTTACTAGAGGATATAAATAAAATAATAGCAAACAAAAAATCTTCCTGAAGGTGAGGAGGATTTTTTTATGTTAAAAATAAGCGTTATGTTAACTAGGATAAGAAACAATGAGTGTAATGAAAGTCAAGCCTAAATAACAGAAATAACAACAAATAATGTGAAGTTGTAAAACGTGTGCAAATAGCAATAAATTCATAAAGTAAAACATAAAATATAATTATTAATTTATATTTTGTATAGAAATAATTTTTCTGTATAAAAAATTTCTTGTCGATCAAAAATGTTTTTGATTCGATAATTCTTAATTGATTATTGATTTGAATTTGCTGTGATGGATTTATAGCAAAATAAATGATAAAAACTGTAGAAATTCGTTTAGATAAGATTTTGTGTAAATCTCACTAAAAATCTCTGTTTCGTCTCATTAAGTATAGTTTACTTGGTTTTTGATACCCGATATCGCTTTGTCCCTATAACTGCCTATAATATATATTATGTTAACTGTAAAAAAGTAATAAACTTACTAAGTTTTAGTTGTGCTTATTATGATCCCCTTTTCCACCGAATTAGTAATGTGTGATTGGTTATGTATTTATTCGCTTTATTAGCTATTGATAATAATATTTTCGGATATAAATTAGATTTTAAATAATAAAAATACAATTCGTTTAATCTGTTCATTTTAAACGAATTGTATTATGATGACGAATATTTTTTTATAACTAGTTTGCTACAGCGATTGCTTCGATTTCAATTAATAAGTTATCGTTAATTAACTTTCTAACTTCTACAGCTGAACTTGCTGGTGGATTATTAGTGTCAATGTATTGATCTCGAATATTTCTCACAATGGCCATTTGAGAAATATCTGTTAAAAAAAATGTTAATTTGACTACATCATTAAATTTTAATTCCGAAGTTTCCAATGCACTTTTAATATTTTCGAATACTTGTCGCGTTTGTGTAGCTAAATCGTCAATTCCAACTATTTGACCGTCAGTGTTAATCGCTACTTGTCCAGATATGTAAATTGTTCGTTTAGCGTTTGTAACTTCGACTACATGCGAGTATCCAAAAGTTGGTGGCATCGTTTCTGGATTGATAAATTTCTTTTGCAAGGCTCTTCTCCCCTTTAAACATTTCATTTTCTTAATGTTAGGTTTTGATTTCAGATTATCCTCTATTTACTAATAATTATTTATCGATTTAGCTGCTACATTTGTAAAAGTGTATTAGCACTTTAATTTAAAGTTATTGATGGATTATGTACGTTTGATTTTTTTTGTGCTTGTTATAATTACACCTTGTTTTATTAATTCTTCAGTTACTTTTGTATAGAAAAAGTGATACCACCAGATAAAAAACTCTTCATAAGTAATTTCTTTTGAGTATCTGCTGCTGGCAAAGTATTCTTTTAAAGATTTATCGTTTTCATTAAACAATAAGACTAAATCTTTACTGATCCAAGATGAAGCATTACAAGTAAATATTGAAGTTTCGTTCCTTTTATTTTTATAGATGGCGAATTATCTCCAGAGAAAATCATTTTAGCTTCATAAGCTGTATGTAATATATTCTCCGGAATATTATTAGTAAACACTTCATAACCCCTCCCTTACTAGTAAATTCATTGTAAGATTTATGTATTTACTAACTTCTATAAACGAAAATAAGTATCCTCTAATAATCTCAAATTAAAAACCTTAGCATAGATATACTAAGGTTTTTTGTATTTTTATAATGAATGAATTCTTTCATAGTCTTTTTTAAATTGATTATCATTTTTTAACCAACTTTTAAAAGTTGGTTCCTTTATTTCTAAAATGGAACAAGTTTTAGCGATACATTTATTTTTCATATATTCCTTAAGGAAATTTTGTTTTCTCTGCTTAACAGCAGATTGGGTTCTTTTTAGGTTTCGATCTTTTAATTGATCTAGACTTAGACTTTCTTTCTGAAATTCTTCATATTTTCTATGCAAATAAATATCTTTGTCTTTATAAATCCAATTTGAAAATAGTTGTATTGATTTTCTCCCGGTTAAAATGACGCGATAATGTTTATTTTGATTTAGTAAATCGGCTGGTAAATTGTGATTTTGTAGTACCTGATTTAAAGAATTCATAAAGCTATATGATCCTCCTACAAAGCTTACTGTATACGTTTCATACTTGACGTAACCATCCCCATCAAAATATCCACGAACAAAATGATGTAAATATTCTTCTGGTACAAAAGGAAATTCGATGTTAAATGATTTACATGGCATAATTCCGTGCATGTTCATAAGGTCGTCTTTTATTGTTTTGCTATTAATATTTAGCATATATACACCTGTTTTTTTGTTTTGGTATAGCGGCTGATTTGTTTTTAGTTCTTTTTTTATATCTTCTAAAATATAACTTTCTTTTTGTGATATACTGACGCATTGATTTTCTTTTTGTATAACGCCGTCAGCTGCTATAAATCCTAAAATATAAGCCATATTATTTGACCAAGTTTTAAAATAATTTTCTTTTATGTCATACTTTCTCTTCCAATTCCCTATAGCGCGCCTTGGGACGTTGCTGTCTGATAAAACCATACGAATATACCTTGCAGACACATTAGCAAGTGTAGCGATCTCTGAGGTGCTTTTCCCCTCTGCATATAGCTGCGTTATTTCAGATTTTGATAGTTTACATTTTGATTTCTTTTTTCGCTCTATGTGCACTTACATCCTCTCCTTCCTTTTAATAATTTGAGACTTATCTTCTTCTATAACATATAACGAAACGTACGTTCTTTGTTGCTTATAAGAAGAAATTTACTAAATTAAAAAAGTTTACATCTACTTAATATTGATTTTATCTGCTGCTACATGGTTTTTATTTTGCATATAAGAATAATGAATTTGACAAATTTATGAAAGGTACTGCATTTAAGGTGAAAGGTAAAATGATTTCGTTTAAACTACAAATAGCTACAATAACAACATACGTATATTGTTAATCGTAAAAAGGAGAACGAATGAATAAGAAATATACAAACCAAATTCATACTGATATGAGTTTTAAACCGAAAGATATTATAAGTTTAATGACGGATTACTTTAAAATGAAATCAAAGCTGCGTCCTATAAAGGATTTGCCTGTTGTTTTATCAAATAAAGATAATGAAGCGTTAGAGAGTGTTACATGGTTTGGCCATTCTGCTTCTCTTTTGAAAATAGAAGGTAAAAAACTGTTATTAGACCCGATGTTTGGAGATGCCTCTTCCCCATTTCCCTTGTTTAATAGTAAGCGTTATAGTGGTGCTTTTTCTTTAGAACGTGATGACCTTCAAGAAATTGATGCGATTATCATTTCTCATAATCACTATGATCATTTGAATTACAAAAGTATTATGCAGTTAAAAAATCGCGCAAAACACTTTTATGTTCCAACTGGAGTTGCACAATATCTTATTAAATGGGGTGTTTCACCTAGTAAAATTAGTGAGCATAATTGGTGGGACGAAATTACGTTTGATAATATTAAGTTAGTATGTGCGCCTGCAAGGCATTTCTCTGGACGTGGTATGACAGATAGAGATCGTTCATTATGGTGTTCATGGCTTATTCTTGGTCAAGAGACTAAAATTTTCTTTAGTGGTGATAGCGGTTATGCCCCTCACTTTAAGGAAATTGGTGATAAATACGGTCCATTCGATCTTACATTAATGGAATGCGGGCAATATGATCCGAGGTGGTCTGCTATTCATATGTTGCCTGAAGAAACGGTACAAGCTCATATTGATGTTAAAGGAGAATTACTTCTTCCGATTCATTGGGGTGCTTTTACGTTAGCATTACACGAATGGAGTGACCCGATAGAACGTGTTACGAAAGAAGCTAACCGTTTAGGAGTTAAAATTACAACGCCACAAATTGGCGAATCTATTACGTTAAAATCTACAGACTATCCTTTATCCGCTTGGTGGAAGGAAATTTAATTTTAAAATATAAAAAGAGCGAATCCTCTTATAAAGAATTCGCTCTTTTTTCTGTATTTAAACTTATTTCACTATATTGGATCTCCCACTATCTAATACTCTATTTGCTGGTACACTGGACATTTCAACCACTGTATTCATACTCTTATCAGTCAGTTCAATGAGTTCGTTTTCATGTTTTATTTTATTTAAATCCCACACCATTCCATGAAATTCATTATGTTGACCACTTACCTGTATAATGCTTTTTGTTTTATTTGAAGGCTGTATTTGAAGGTTTGTAAATTGATTCCCACTAATTTCATTTGGCGTAGTTACTTGACTATCCATATAAATCATATTTACACAGTCTTCTAAAGAAAAGTTCATAAAACGATTGGCATTTATCCAAGCTTGTCCGGTGCTCGGTTTTTTCGCTACTAATTTCAGTCCAGTTTCCATTCCTACAACTTTAATATTTTCGAAGTTAACAAACGAAATTTCATTTTCTTTTCCAGCAGAGTATAAAGAAATTCCGGTACCTTTATTCGTTTCCGTCCAATTGATAATATTTATATCTTTTATTTGTGTTTTGTTCCAAGTGTTATAATATTTATTTTTACCGTCTAAATAAATAACTTCAGAGTTAAATTTAGGATCGTCAATAGTTATATACGCTCCTTCAATGGATGCGTTTTTCTCTAGTTCTAAAACTCTAAAGTTTCCCTCAACTACAAATTGCGATCCATAACCAAATAATAATTTCACACCTTTTTTAACAATGATTGGTGACGTGATTTTATACTTTTTATCATCAAGCAATACAGTTTTAATTTTACTAGACTCTGCTTTATTAATAGCAGATTGTATTTTTATTGAATCATTTTCCCCTTTAAAGTTTTCTACATACAAGTTAGTACTTTTAGCTGCATAGTCTTTTTTGTTGTATTGATAAAAAGCAAAAATAATTAAAACTATACCAATGAGTAAAACAATTATTTTCTTCATCGTACTCACCCCATATCGATTAATCTATGGCTTTTATATTCAGGTTATTATTATTTTGCTTTGTATTTCAGATTACCATTGCTGCTTTGTCTATTAATCCCTTCCTCTATCCTTAATAAGCTCTTACTGGCGATATAAGATGTACTGCTGCAGATTGCTCTCCTGCTTCAATCAATATCGGTCGCATAGAACCTCCAAAACTTAAAGTAATCGTTTCTTCTTTTATTGCTCTTAAAGCATCAACCATAAAACGCCCATCGAAAGATATATTTAATTGTTTTTCACCTTGAATCGCATCTATTTGTTGCGTTTCAGATATTTTCCCAATTTGAGAAGCGTTTGAAGAAATTTTAATTGTGGATTCGTTTATGATTTCTAAGTTAACATTGTTATTAGCCCATTCACTTGCTAATAAACTTGATCGGTCTACACCTTGTAATATCTTTTTTCTATCTACGTTAATAATCGTTTTAAAATCATTTGGAATAAGGTTAGAAATATTAGGATATTTCCCTTCAATTAGTCTTGAATATAATGTAGTTGTTCCGAGCGTAAATATAATATGACTCTCTGAAAGGTAGATATATACGAATTCCGAATTGCTGTTCATTAATTTTAGAAGTTCACTAATGGTTGCGCTTGGCACAATACAATTTGCTTTTACATCTGAGGAAAGTAATGTTTCTCGTATCGCTAGTCTATGTGAGTCAGTTGCAGCGCAAATTAACTTATTATTAGATAACTCTATATGCACCCCAGTAAGAACAGGTCTAGATTCATTTTTTGCTACCGCAAAGACTGTTTGTTTAAATACTTCAATCAATTGCTCTGTCTCTACCTTGATTTCTGCATGATTGTCTATAAGCGGTACATTCGGAAACTCATCTGCAGGAAATCCATTTAAACTTAATGTGATTTCTTCTGATTGTATCTTAATAGTTTGCTCATTCTTACTTTTTATTGCGATATCACTTGGCATTTTCTTTATTATTTCAATGAAATACTTTGCAGGTACAACCATAGTTCCTACCTTTAAAATAGTTGCAATCTTTTCGTCTTCAATTGAAACAGGAATGAATTTTTCAATAAAAATATTTGAGTTACTTGCAATTAAAGTAATTCCAGATTGATCTGCAGTTATTTTTATACCAGATAATATAGGAATTAAAGATTTTGTTGATATTGCTTTGTTGACTTCTGAAAGTGCTTGAGTGAATTGTTTGTGATTAACGATAAACTCCATGTTTCCCCCGCCTTACATGAGATAATATTTTTATGAAGATTGATGAACGATTGTTCCGTTAAAAAAATAAGGTACTGTTTCTTTCTTTTGTAATAAATATAGTAAATGTTCTGGTATGCGTAAATACGGTGCTGCTATATGTAATTCCATCCAAGTAATCTCTTCGATTTCTTTTGGCCTTGATATATATGTCTCCCCGCCGATTATTTCGCCTAGAAAATTAAAGAAAATTGCATGATGATCTCTTTCCTCGAAAAAGGCTTCACTGATAGAACAAATCCCGTTTACGTTTATGTGTAACCCTGTTTCTTCTTTTACTTCTCGAATTACTGCTTCTTCTAATGTTTCTCCTAGTTTAACTGCGCCACCTGGTAATGTATAATAAGAACCATTTTCCCCTTTGTTTTTTACCATTAAGATCTTTTCATTAGTTTTATCGTACAAAATCGCGTATGTAACATTAACTTTTTTCATATGTACCTCCTCTATTTTAAATAAAAGGAATTTTCTGTCTTCTATTCATTCTACCATTAACTCCTTTTAATATATATAAGTTAGTTAAGTCTTGCCTTTACCGCTATTGTTGGAGTTAATAAGAATAGGCTACTGATATAAAAAAAGAACGTACCTTAGGAAGATTATCCAAAGTACGTTCTTGCAGTTTTAGTATAAAAATTGATTCAATTAATACTGAAATTAATAATAACCTCGCCCTTATTGCATTTGTATTTCAAATACTAACGTTAACAAATTCTATATACTTTTTAACCGTTTTTCTAAATAATAATGATTATGTCCTTTCGGATGATCTTCACTTACTCCAATTACTTTATATCCATGTTTCTTATAAAAATCAGGTGCTTGGAAACTAAAAGTATCTAAATTAATTAACCTACACCCTTTTTCAATTGCAAATTCTTCAATAAGCTTTATTAACTTGCTTCCGTAACCTTTATGCCTATATTCTTCAGAAACCCATAGAAACTCAACGTGTACATGGTGCCAAAAAGTTATTGCTGTTACCCCACCTACTATTTCTTCTTTTTCATTTCTTACTATGAAACTAACCTTTTCTGAAGGTGTTTTTTCTTCATCTGCAAGATATTTTTGATTGTATTCAATTACTTTCTCTCTTATGTAATCACTATCTTCTTGTACCCACTGCTGTACTATTTTCATTTTAAGTGTCACGCTCCTTTTTACTTATCTATTCAATTTTATAATGAAATTGTCCTGTCTTTAATAAGTTCGTAAAGAAGCAAAGTTAATGGAATAAAAAAGAGCCCTAACATGAGGACTCTTTTTAAAATTAAGCTACTTTCCGATGTAAATGTTTTAGTTCCTTTTTCTTTTCTACATTTGGTGGGCGGATTAATATTGAAATAATGAAGGAAATAACACTTAAAACACCGATTATAATGAAAGTTGGTTGAAATCCCCCGAGTATCGCTCCAATAAATGATCCTGCAAGCGCACCAAATCCGAAACCTTGGTAGACAATCCCGTAATTTGTACTATGGTTTTTTAATCCAAAGAAATCTCCGACAATAGCTGGGAATATAGTTATATTACCGCCGAAGCAAAAGGCGACACTTGCTACACAAGCAAAATAGATTCCGTAATTTAGCGGAATAAAACTTAAAGTAAAGACTGACAATCCTATAATAATAAACGTTGCAGAGACAATTTTCATTCGGCCGATTTTATCTGATAACGTCCCAAGAATAATTCTACCTACTGTATTAAAAATTGCAATCATAGCAACGGCGTTTGCAGCGGTTGCTGCGCTAAGTCCAACGAGTTGTACACCGATATCTTTTACCATACTGATTAAATACAAACCACCCATACACGAGGTAAATAACATAAAAAATAGCAGATATACTTGTTTCGTTCGCATCATTTCACGCGGAGTATAGTCATTGTGCAATGTTTCAGTTACAGCATTACTTACAATTGCCTCACGTAAGAAGAACGATCCGATTAACACTAAAAGTAACACGATAATACCCCAATATAAGAATGCTTGTGATACACCAAGGTTATCGATAAAATTTCCGTTTATATATCTAAAGATTAAGCTGCCCATTCCATACGCTGATACAGATATACCTGAAATAAGCCCTTTCCGATTTGGAAACCATTTAATTAAATTAGATAGTGATGTAATATAAGCTGTTCCATCCGCATAACCAACAACAACACCAGCTAATAAATATAATAGTGGTAAGGAAGAAACTTGTGAACTAAGTATTAAGCCGAGTCCTAAAACAATTCCTGCAGTAGCAATAAGTTTCCGAAGTCCTAATTTTTTCTGCAATTTTGCTGCAAATAAAGTTGAGAATGATAAAGAAAAACTTGTTATAGAGAAAGTTATCGCTACTGAATTAAGATTCCATCCAAACTTACTTACAAGGGGTTGATTAAATAAACTCCATGTATAAATTGTTCCAAGGCCAATTTGAACAATGATTGTACCTAGAACAATTAGTAACGGATTTATAGAAGTTTGTTTCATACTAACTGTCCCCTTCTTTTATCTTGACATAGATTTTCACAGTTAGTATATCCATCGTAAATTGCAAGATACTGTACGGAAAATGGTAATTAAGTTCATATACACAAAAAGACACTTCATAAAGAAGTGTCTTTTGCAGGTTATATCAGATGTTTCTAAAGAAAGCTTTGTTAAGATAAGCCATTTTCGAATGCTTATGTATATATGTTATCAAATAATTTCTTATATGTGATGAGACTTAAGACGTATTTTTCATTCATCATATAGTCGGATGAAAAATTAATATTCGATTTCATCAAAATCCTTCGGCTGCGGTACAGTTTGCATATTAGCTGCATCTTTAGGATCGCTATAAATTGCATTTTGCTCTGTATTTACATCTTTTATATTTTGTTTTTTATTTTTGTTCACTTTATCTTTCACTTACAATCACTCCTTTTTGTTATAGGAGTAATTATGCCCTATTACCGTTACTAAATGTATCAGCGACTAAATTACTAAATTCACGTAAATAATATAAGTAATTATCACCGCCGTAGTTATATCTTTTGTTATACATTTTTGCAACAACTACATTATATTCAGGTATTACTAAAATAGTCGGTCCAGTAATCCCTAATATTTGATATGACCCTTTTGGAACACGTTCACCAAGTTCGCTTAATTGTGCAGGTTCATTTTGAACGAACCAAAACAAGCCATTTTGTGGTAGCTCTTTATTTACATATGTTGGACTCTGCAAACTCGTAGCGATTTTTATAACTTCTTTTGGAACAATTTGCTTACCGTTTATCACACCTTGATTTAAATGAAGATTGCCCCAATAAGCAAATTCTCTAGCTGAGACAAACAGATTTTTTTCAGTACCGTCATCTACCGTACCAATTTCACTAGTCGCGTCTTCATTTGGATTATTAACAACGTCAACTAAATTTTCATCTCGCTGAACTCTCCAACCTGTTTCTTGAAAATTAGCAGGCTTAAAAACACGCTCCTTTAACAATTCAGGAAAACTTTTGTTATATAGCTGATAAATAAGACGTGTCATCATTCTTACATTAATATCTCTATATGCCCATGCTTGTCCCGGTTCAAATTCACGAAAAATTGTCCCGTCATTCATTTCTTCTAATCCGTGCGAATGTGTTACCAAATGTCTTATCGTTGTTTTACCAAGCAATGCAGGATTAAAGTCTTTAAAATATTTTATCGCTTCATCATCAATAGAGTTTATTTTCCCCTCGTAAAGCGCATACGCTATCATTAATCCTAAATAACTTTTTCTAGCAGAAGCAACGTTGAACTGCGAAGATGCGGTTACTTTTTTATTAGTCGATGTATTTGAGTGATAACCGCTATAATGCTCTAATACGACTTTATTATTTTTTATAATACAAATTGCTGTAGCAGAACTATGATTTTTTTCTTTTATATTCTCTACCCAAGAAATCAACTTATCATATGTATACAAATAAATCCCCCTTAATACACATCAAAATTACAGTATGAAAGAAAAGTATAAACAGTATTTACACCTTTCTTTCATATAAAATATTAATGATGTACTATATTTAAATAATCCACCAGTTCCAGCAATTAAAGCAACCAAAACATCCGGCACAACCTACGCAACCACCACATCTGCCACCGCCGCAACCGCCACAGCGTCCACCACAACCTCCGCATCCGCCACAACGACGTGCATCGCCTTGGATGTAATAATATGGATATTGGCTTTGTTGTTGATCCCAATACACAACATTACCAGTTTGATAATCATTAAGGTTTAATGTTTGTAATTCATGTTGAAACTGATTCATTACGAACCCCTCCATTTATAAATATAAATTTCGCCCAAACGTTAAAGTTTATATATTTTTGTAAACAAAATAGAAACAAGACTATAGACTAAATGCGTACATCAACAAAATATGAACTTACACTAGGTGATGTACCTTGTTTTTCAGCCTATTTTCTTTATATTTATTCGATGGACGTATTTACTATAAATAAAGTGATTTAAAAATTACTAATCCAACAATTTAGTAGTTCATCACTTAACTTTCTTTCTAGTAATTCCTTCACTAAAGGCATTGGCATGATTTCATAATGATTTAAGGCTTCTTTATTATAATCTATCCAGTGAAATGCTAAATGAGACTCGCTCGATTTCGGTGTTAAGTCCGTATGTAAATCTTGTGACTCTACTTCAAAAATGTGATTAATTTCATGATGGAGCACTTCTTTATCTTGCCATTGATTTTCTATGACTCCTAAAAATTGTTGTATACTACAGTTTACTCCAAGTTCTTCTCTTAACTCTCTTATTAATGCATTCTCTACTGATTCTCCAATTTCAACATGGCCACCAGGTAAAAAATAATGATGGCCAATATATTCAGCAACTAATAATTTTTCATCTTTTATCATGACTGCTCGTACAATATGATGGAATTTACTTTTCAATTGATATTCCTCCTAGTTATTCAATGTATAGTTGCTCAAAATAGTCATTTAGTATTGGTATAATATAAATCATAGGTGTTTCATACGGATGCATATCATTAATAACTTCAAGAGCATCTTTTACAAGTTCTCGTTTACACTTTATTTCAACTTTACATTCTTGCCCTTCGCATATTCGACCAATTTCTCCATTAAAAGGAGATGCCTCGTCTAAAGGTCTCCAATATCCTTTCACTGAACTATAGGAAAGACAATGGTCATATTCGCCCGTTTTACATGCTCCAATTTTATTTAATTCATCCCTTAATGTTTCAATATATTCTTCAGGAATGAATACTTCAATTTTCAATTCAGTAAATTGCATATTTCATTTCACACCTTTACTTCATAATAGTTAAACAAATAAACGATATACTTGCTCACCATCATACTCCTGTCCTAATGATATGAAACCATATCGTTCATATAGTTTCTTTGCAGAGATATTATCTTTATGTACTGTTAATCTAATTTCTTTACACGATTTAAAAGTATTTTTTATTATATTAATACTTTCTTGTAATGCTGCTTTTCCATAACCATTACCTTGCTGCGATTGATCAATAATAAATCCGTTAATCCAATACATATCTGATGTCTCTCTTACAACAGCATGCATAACAAAACCAACCATAAGGTCACCATCGTATATAGCGAGTGGTATGTACTCTACATTGTCACCATCTGGTTTTATATATACTTTAGCAAGCGAAACTGCTACGGATGGAACAAATTTCAACTGATTTTCTTTAACTTGTAGTTTTAATGCTTCTTCCCAATTTTCTCTCGTAACAACCTTTAACTGGACATTCAATATTGTAAGCTCCCTTATATAGAGGATGTATGTTTATATTCAACGTAGCGAAATAATTCCCTTTTTCGACAACGACTTATAACATAATTTTTATAAAATCTTGAATGAATTTTTCTGCATCTATTTCTAAAGCTATACGGGCTCCTTCAGATTTAGAGTTAGGGCGAAAATCAGCAAATGTTTGTCCTTTCGTATCTCCGTATGTATCTACATTCACTGTACGATGCGCAAATTCAAAAAAACTTTGGTTAACTAATCCACTTATAGCAACCACATCATGAAGCAATGGCCCTTCGATAGATGGATTAAGTTTTTGGTATGCAGAAAAATAGTAATCATACATTGGTTTCATTATCGTATGGGATGGATTCTTTGAATTAGCTTGAATATAGTCAAACACATTTGGTGTTAACACAGCTTTGTTTGTTACATTTAAAGGGAATATGAATAAATTCTTTGCTTGATGGAAAACAATTTTACTTGCTATAGGATCTCCATACACATTTGCCTCTGCTAACGGCGTAACGTTTCCTACTTCTAAAAAAACACCACCCATGAAATAGATTCCTTTTACATTTAGCATTAAATCATTCCATAAATTAAAAGCAATTGCTAACGAGGTAGATCTTCCTACATCAACAATTGTCAAATCTTTTCCGTACTTTATAAGAATCGCAGCAATACTGCCGAAATTATATATTGGAATAGATAATACATTTTCTGGAACATGGATAGGCCCTAATCCTTCTGCTCCGTGAATTTCAGGATAGTACGTAGTAATTTCTTCTGTAAGTGGTTTTGTTGCACCACTAATGACAGGAATGTCTTGTCTATTTGCTAACTGCAAAATATACGTTGCATTATGTGCAGCATGTATATGCTCAACATTTCCGTATCCAGTTACAATACCGACAATTTCAATTTCGGGATGCAGTAAGCCATACATAATGGCAAATGAGTCATCAATACCTGGGTCTCCGAAAAATAATACTTTTTCCAAGAAATACGCTCCTCTCACGAAAAAATTGAGTCATTAGTAACTATGTATATGAAAAAAGCAAGTATATCTATGCAAATTTTAGAATGGATAATGTTTTACAAAATATTAAAAAGGAACTAGCGTATGCTAATTCCTTTCTTGAGTAACCATTCTCAAATTTAATTAATTATCGTATCCTTCATAAATTGCATCATTTATTTGATTTTGTATTTTTGTATCATCAGGTACAGGTTTCCACCAATTTCCTGTAATAAATAACATAGTTAATAAATTATAACTATCACTAAAATAACTTTCTCTCTTATTCTTCATCCAATCCCAACCGCTATTTACCCACTTTTGATTATTGCTACTTGTTATACTTGCAGCAATAAACGGTGAAACAAATACAGCAGTTGAATAACTACCAATATTAGATCCATTTAATTGATAACCATCCACAATTTTAGAAGGATTTCCATTCGTTTTATTTTGAATCCACGAAGAAACTTTATCAGAAATGACTTTACTTCTTTTCTCGCCGTACATCGCATAGTCCATTACAATTCTCAATGGTACCCGACTAGCATTGTAATAATATGCATTTGTATATTCTGACTCATCTAAGAAGTCTTTAGGTGCGGGTTGTGGTGGGTTTTTTACAACGAAATCTGAAATAAGTCCTGTATTTGGAGAGTATGTATTACTAAATTGCGTATAAACATCGTACAAATTATTAATAACAGTAAGCCAAGTTTTATCACCTGTAAATTCATAAAATGCTCTAAGGTGTGACATCATCCAATCAGATGGTCTCGTATCAAGTGAACTTTTAGAATCCCAATCTCCTAAATTTAGTCGGTTATTATTTGTAACATTACTAGCTTTAATACCTTTTGTAATCATGTCTTGTGCTTCTTTCAAATAATTAACTGTTCCATTAGATCCCCACTGCTTATGAGCAAGAAGAAGAGAATACGCAATATCTAAATCTCCATCAGTAGCAGAATCAAAATGACCTTGTGCTTTTTTACTATCTGCGACAACCCATCCCATTAAATTAGGATTTTGAGAACTTTTAAAAGTTCTTGCTGTTTTAAATAAACCGTCATAGATTTTTTGAGCATTCGAATCATAACCAGCCATTAATACTGTAATTATCATCCCATACCCTTGACCTTCTGAAGTTCCAAGTGGCTTAAACCCATCTGCATCACCTGTAATCTCTCCTTTTATGTAATAACCACCAGGTAAAGAAGATAAATCATTTTTCAAATATTTCTTTTTCCAATTATCGTAGTAACTTCTTACAGAAGCATTTAAACTTTCCTGTGTAACATGATTCGGTTTTATAACACCTGCATAATTAACTTGCTGCGGAAATGGTTTCATTTCCTTTGCAGCAGCTACTTGTTGATTAACTACGGGAATAGAATTTTGTACTGAATTGTCCGTTACACTTGCTGCGAAACTAGAATTAGAAAAACTAGCTAGTCCGATTCCTACAATAGAAATACATGTGAAAATTTTTCTTTTTCCATTCATTATGTTGTCAGCTCCTTTTAAAATGCTTACTACATAAAATGTAACATACAATATTTAACTGAAATACAAAATATTATATTTATCAACATAAGAAAGAAACTATATAAAAAAGTATCATAAAATCATTATTGAATTACATTATACGGATTGATTATTTACTAAATTCCTATGTTTTTCTTTTCTTAATACTGGTATATGAGCAATCACAATTCCAAGTATAGTAATTCCACCGCCAATTATTGAAACTAAAGTTGGCACTTCTCCTAACCATATCCAAGCAATGAAACACGCAGTTATTGGCGTTAAATATAGAGAACTTGTTGCTTCAGAAGCACCAGCACGAGATATAATATAGGCCAATGCAATATACGGGAGTACTGTTGGAAAGACACCTAAATATATAACACTCAAGTTAACTTCAAGAGGAGCTGCTAATATTTCTTGATAAACTCCGGGTAAGAAAATAAGCATACATACAGTACTAGAAAAAATTGTATATATGGTAAATGGTAAGAAACCGTATTTTTTTAAGTAAGATGTTTGGAAAACGAAAAATAGACTTTCTGAAATCGCCGCTAATAATATAAATAATCCCCCGCTATTTAATTGAATAGCGTCGCCTTGGCTAAATGAAATTAAGGCAATTCCTGCAAAACTCATTACACCACCGATCCAGCCATTTAATTTCATTTTTTCATTCAAAAAAACAGAAGCAAAAATTGCCGTCACTATTGGAGTGACTGAAATTATTAAACTTGCAGATCCAGCATTGACTGTTTTTTCGCCGTAATTTAATGCGATGTGATAAATAGTAAACCCTAAAGCACCAAATATAAAAAATGCTGGGATATCCTTTAAATCCGGTAATCGTAGTTTGTATATAAATGAAAATAACAAAAGTATAAATGAGGCGATTAATAAGCGTAGTAAAGTAAGGTGTTCAGGCGTATAAGATTCAAGCCCCAGACGAATTGCTGGAAAAGCAGTTCCCCATATAAGAATTGTAAAAGCATGAGCACATATAATGCGTAAATCCCATTTTTTATTATGCATGTTTTCTCTCCCTCCTTAATAAACCAACCATTTTTAAATTACCAATTATTTCTTTTCATCATATTTAATAGTTGATACAATGTCTTCAACCAGTTATTTATCGGAAAAACCAACCACTTTGAATCTTTTAAATTAACGAAGGAGTTTTTTATATGACAACCGATAAAAAAGTGCCCAAATATCGGCAGATAATAGACTATATGAAAGAAAAAATTGAAAACGGAGAATGGCCAATTGGAAGTAAAATCCCTAGTCAGCGGCAGTTAGCAAAATTATTTCATGTAAATCGAAGTACTGTAATAACTGCGCTAGATGAACTTATGGCAGATGGTTTAATTCAAGGACAAATCGGAGCAGGAACAATTGTAACAAATAATACATGGTCATTATTAGCAACTAATCCCCCGCCTGATTGGAGTGAATATGTAAAGGCCGGTATTCATAAACCAAGTAAGTTAATGGTGCGAGAAATAAATGAAGCAGAAGCAAATAAAACGCTTATCCATCTTAGTAAAGGTGAACTTGCACCTCATCTTTTTCCGCTCGAAACTATGCAATCTATAATAAAAAACGTCAGTGAGGAATTAGATTATTTCGGATACGAAGAACAAAAAGGTTTTTATCCGTTACGTGAAGCAATAAGCAAATACGTAAAATCATTTGGAATACATGCATCACCGGGTTCTATATTAATAGTCTCGGGTGCACTCCAAGCATTACAATTAATATCAATTGGTCTTTTACATAGAAAATCAACTGTTTTACTTGAACAACCTTCTTACTTATATTCACTTCATGTTTTTCAATCAGCAAATATAAACTTATCCGGTATATCAATGGATCATCACGGTATTTTACCTAACGACTTGTTAAAACGAATTAAATATAGTCAAAAGAATAATATTTTATATTCAATCCCTTGTTTTCAAAATCCAACGGGGATATTGATGTCCAAAGAGCGAAGAAAAGAAATATTAAAAATATGTAAAAAAGAGCAGTTGCCTATCATCGAGGATGATATTTACCGAGAGTTATGGATTGATGAATCACCTCCAGCTCCTTTAAAGTCAATAGATAAACATGGACATGTATTATATATTGGTAGTCTCTCTAAAACACTTAGCCCTGGACTTAGAATTGGATGGATAATTGGACCAGAACCTGTTATTGATAGATTGTCAGATATAAAAATGCAAACAGACTATGGATCAAGCTCTTTATCTCAAAGAGTAGCTGCTGAATGGATAAATGAAGGTTTTTATGAAGAACATGTAGCAAACGTAAGAATGCACCTGAAAAAACGAAGACAAATAATGATACGAGCTTTAAATAAATATTGTGCAGATATTGCATCGTGGGATATTCCTAGTGGTGGAGTTTTTATATGGCTAAAGGTTGTACATAACATTCCGATGAAAAAACTATTTTCAGAGGCACTATCAAAAGGAATTCTTTTAAACCCGGGACGTATTTATGAAGAAGAATCAGATCAGTACATTCGTTTATCATATGGATATGCTTCTCCAGAACAAATGACTAACGGAATTAAATTGCTCAGTGAATTAATTCGGAAGTTAACGGCATAAAAAAATCCTCTTTTGTTTTTGGAGGATTTTTTCACGTATTTTATTTACCACAATTTCATTTCCTGCCCTAATAAAATAAGTTCTTCATAAGGATCTCCGTCAATATTTAATACTTGAGCAAAAGCAGGTTCTGTTTTTAAACCTTGTTCCTTTAAGTGAATAACTTCTTCCCTTATATGAGGATGCTGCATTAATAACATGTGCTCCACTATCATATGTCTATATGCATTTTGATTACGCACTGGCTTAGGTTGAGCAAATAATTCAAATTCAAAACCTTCGAATTCAAAATTCACCTTTATCGATTCAGTACCTTTCATTTTTTTCTTTTTTATGTTGAACCCTCTATAAGAACCATATAAAGATCTCATTTCTTGCTCAAAAACATCAAAGTTATATACTTCCATTACAATATCTAAGTCAGATTGAGGAGTATCAATTCTTATCGGGATTGTCCCGCAAAGAACGGGATTATATAAAGCTAAATCCTCCATAATATTTAGTTTGTTCAAAACATCATATACCTTTTGTTGCTTGTCATTCCCTGATTGTAAATATGTAATAGATGTAAACATGGAAGTCTCTCCTTCATTTCACGTAATACGTGTCTCACTAAACTCAAGAAAAATTTGTCCGTTTAAACTTGTTCTAGAAGTACCTTTATTTCAATATATTAAGGCGAATAAACAATATGTTTCAACTTTTCTCCTATACTGCAATACTATAAAAATAAAAAAAGGAGGAATTATTATGAGCATTTTCAACGTTCTTTTAGCCATCCACATATTATTTGGAACGATATGTTTAATCACCGGTATTGTAGCGATGGTTGCTCAAAAGAAGAAAGGAAAACATACGGAATGGGGTGAAATATATCATGCATCCTATGTTGTGATCACCGTTACTGCCATTATATTATCCGTTATAAACTGGGATAAAATCGCATATTTATTTTATGTAGCAATTTTCTCTTATTCATTTGCGATTTATGGATACCTCGCACGAAAAAAACGTTGGAAGAATTGGCTTCACCACCATATTAGAGGTATGTTAGGCTCTTATATCGGTGCTGTTACTGCACTTTTAGTAAATGTCGGTATTCATATTCCCTTAATTAATTTACTTCCGCCTATATGGTTTTGGTTTTTACCTACATTAATCGGTATTCCTCTCGTAGCCAGTGTATCAAAAAAATATAAAAAGCGTAGTTAAACTTCATTACATTTTCGTTACTTTCTGATGATTATTATGAAAAATCATACTCAATGTAATATTTTTTTATAAATTCAAGATCGTATTGCTTTAAGTTAGTCACTTAGCGCTAAATAAGAAGAATCCAATAACAGTATTGGATTCTTTTTCAAATTTCATTTCAATATCGGCTTTATGCATTCAATGATGTTACCATTTGGACCAAAAACCATCTTTGTATACTTGTGGGTACTTGTTTTATTGGTTCAGTGATAATTACACCATTATAGTTTAAGATTGTAATAACGAATGTAAACGATCCGGGTAATTCGTAAACATCCCATCAACGCCCCATAAAAGTAACTTTTTCATATCTTTTTCATTATCTACAGTAAATGGATGAACTTCTAATCCGTGCTTCTTTATTCTCTTTACATAAGCGGAATCAATATATTTATAGTTCATCCCAAGACCGATGCAGTATGTTTTATACTTTTTTATCTCTAATTCAGTTAATTGAACTGACTTTTTGTAAGGTAGTAATTGTACTAGCGGTAAAGTAACATCTAAACTATGAATTTTTTGCAGACTTTCTTCACTAAATGATTGAATAATAACGTTATCACTTATTTCGTAGTGCTGTATAATTTCTAATAGCTTCTCTTCCATACCAGCGTATTCATCTGGTGATTTTGTTTCAATATAATAGTTTGCACCATTCCCGAACGTTTCAATAATTTCTTCTAGTGTTGGGACTTTAGCATCTTCAAAGTCTTTCTTTGCTAAACTTGGATGCTTTTCATTGAAAAAAGAACCTGCATTAAGTTTCTTTATTTCTTCTAATGTATGTTCCTTAACTAGACCCGTACCATTTGTAGTGCGGTTTACTGTTTCATCATGCATAGCTACTAAATGTCCGTCTTTTGTCATTTGAAGATCAATTTCTATATAATCTCCTTTTAATTGTTGTCCTAATTTATACGCTGCTATTGTATGTTCCGGCGCATACGCAGAAGCGCCTCTATGTGCAATGTTTTTTATATGATTTGCTTGATTAATAGCTTTCGTGTACTTACGTTCATCTACTTTATGTAAAACGAAAGTACCTAGTAATATAATGGTGCAAATGATTGTAATGATATATATCTTTTTCATAATGATGTATTAACTCCTACATGAAAGCAATTTGGATCGAATAATTTATTCAATTAAATGTCGATTTTCAAATACAGTCATTTGTCCAACAGATTGAAAACCAGCCTTTTTATAAATATTAATCCCATCAGGTGAAGCTTGTAATACGCATTGAGAAACTTTCAATTGTTTTGCTTCTTGCAGCAAGTAATTAAACATAGTGGAGCCAAATCCTTGCCCTCGCATTTTTTCTTTAGTTGCTATATCATAAATACCAATACTATCTTTTGTACATACTAATGAACCAACAGATACGACTTCATCTTTAAAAATCCCTAAATATAGTTTCATATTTTCACTATTCCATAAATCGAAAGAAGCAGTTTCATTATAAAATGTTTGCACATGTATACCTTCCTCTGATGTACCAAATAGATTAGCTAACGTTTCCCCAAACTTTTTAATTTGTCCTAACGAAGATGCTCTTTGTATCGTAAAACCTTCTGGCATTTTTATTGTTGGTTGAATTGTCTTTAAGTCTGCTACCATCGCAATATTTTGTTCTGCTTCTTTTAAGCCAAGTTTTATTAATTCGTTTTTTATAGCCTGTTCATAGCTATTATCCCAAAACCAAACACACATTGGAAACTTCTTTTTATTATAGTTGTTTATCACTTTATATAATTTCTCAATGTCTTCCGTTACATCATTGTTTAGTAAAGTAATGATATTAAATGTATCTGCAGGTAAACCACAATCTACAGCAATGTAGTCCTTCGTTTCTTTTACATTCATTTCATGTACATGACGCGCAATATATGACATTTTATATGTGAAGTTATCTATTAATAACTGTTTATAATTCATTCTTTTTTCTCCTTTCATAAAAATTCGTATTCAAATCGTTCAGTATTAAATATAACATATACGAAATGTAACTATTTCTATAAAAATATCTCTATAAATCACTCTATACGCTCTGAAAGAATTAAAAATGATATAACGTTGTCGGAATGAAAAAAGTGGTATATAATAAATATTAACATTACTAGTAATTATTTTAGGTATTCCTAGAATAAAGGAGCGATACATATGAAAATTACTATTTATTTCGGAAGTCATGAAGATCAAGATGTTCGTACTATGGACTGTCATTTAGATGTAGAAGATACAGAAGAGATTGTTTCTGTATCATAATATAAATTGTAGGGATGAACCCTCTTCCCTACAGCGTTTAAGGCACCCTTTACAGGTGTCTTTTTTGTTGTTTTTTTCGTCAAAAACCCTTTACTTTATAGCGTTTTAATAGTAAAATATAAATATACGAACAAACGTTCTTTTTATTTTAATTGTACATGAAGGGATGATTTTTACAATGGCTCAAGCAAAGCGCAGAGGAAGAAAAAAGCAAACACCTATCATTTCAAATACAGGCTTTATCGGCTCTGTCTTTATTGATACATTGGAGTTACAAAAGAAATCCTATTATTTCGCTCGTAAAAAACTTCAAATTGTTCATCACGTACTTGATGGCCTCTCTGGGGCAACAAGTTCTCTATTTAAAGAACATAACATTTCAGCATACATGTCATGTGTGTATTTACATAAACAAAAGAAAATCGGCTTTGTTCTTTCAACGAAACCATTTGAACAAAGTGATGGTATTGCTTATTTTGTAAATTATTTAATCGAAAAGAATTTTTACGGTAATGATGAAGAAGTAGAATATCAAGAAGTATTTAATACAGGTTTTATTGGTGTAGTATTCGCTGATTTATGTAGTATAGATCGCTTTAATTTCGAGTTTGAAATGGGTATGTTAACGAAATTAATGAAAGATATGATTATTCCGGTTAAAGAACTCTTTTTACGCCACAATGTACCGGCTTACATCTCCACTTCTCATTTAGAAGAACAAAACAAATTAGGTTTCGTTTTATCTGTAAAACCGTATGATGAACGTGCAGAAGCAGATTTATATTTTGAAGCGTATTTAAAAGAGCGCGGGTTATTTATTGGTGATGAAGAAGATGATATTGATAAGATTGTTATTAGAAAAACAGCTGAATTACGATAGAAAAGCGCAGGATGCTGATCCTGCGCTTTTTAAGTTACGTTAAACACTATAATCTTTTGAATGAATTTCTAAATTTAACTTATTTGCTAAAATTTTATTCAAAGTAAAAAATACAATCCCTCCTGCAATGGGAAGCGTGTAGGCTGGAATGAAATTTAATAACAGTCCTGATATTGCAAGTGCTATTGGCTGCATTATTTTACCTAAGCTTAATCCAATACTAAGAACTCTTCCTCTATATTCTTCAGGAATCTCATTTTGCATGAAATACATTAAAGGAATATCAATTTGTGCTATCATAAATCCTAAAAAGAACATAATCATGCAATACGTAGTAACATATACCAAATTATTTACTACAATAGGTTTAAATAAAACAGGTATTCCTGAAACTATCATAAAAATTGCCAACATAAAACTTATTTTTTTCAATAGATAAGAATAAGAAAAACAATCAGTTATCTTTTTTACTAATATTGCACCAACTATCATACCTATCGGAAAAGTCCCTTGAATCATACCAAATTGCTTAGAATTAAGATTGAGAACTGTGTTAATAATGTATGGCAACGGAACGGTTACAGCAAAGCCTAAAAAGAAATTAAGAGAAATTAAAATACTAAAAGTATTTTTTAAGCTTTTCCGCTCCAATAAGTAAGAGTATCCCTCCTTTATATCTTCAATAAAATTAATTTCTCTAATTGAACATTCCTCATTTATGTTTTGCTCAAACAATTTAAAGTTAATAAACAATATGGAAATAGCCGAAAGGATAAATGAAATACCATTTATAATTATAAAAATTTTAATATCAAAGACTGCAAAAACAATCCCCCCTAACATAGGCCCTAAAATTAAAGATATAGAATCGATAATTTTACTTATAGAATTAATACTCATTAACCGTTCTTTAGTAACCATATTCGGTTTTACGGCCCCTAATCCTATTCCAAAAAACGTTGTAAATACTGTCATAAGAAAGGTAGTAGTATAAATAATGAATAAGTTTAATCCATAATAGTTGCTTAATATATAAACAGTTATTAATAAGCACCCGCTTAGTACATCCATACAAACGACGAGTTTCTTTTTATCAACCTTATCAGCAATGACACCAGCAAATGGATTCATAACAATCATTGGAATCGTTCCTAATATGAGCGTAATCGCAAAATGTAACGCAGATCCGGTTATTTGTAAAACATACAATCCTAATGCAAAACTATAAATTGAGCTACCGAATAGTGATACTGTTTTTGCAATTGAATATAAACAAATATTTCTTAGTTCTTGGTTTCTTTTTTTATTTTCTATATGTAATCGTAAACTTCCCATCACTTTTCCCCCACTTTTCTTTGTATTACATAAAGTGTAAATTCTCGGGTTAACCCAATATCAATACACTGTGTTTAAAAATTACTACAAAGAAATGAAAAAAGATGGAGTTAACCCCGTGCACATCAACTGAAGATATTAGTGCCTCCTACAACGATAAAAAATAAAATGATTAATAAGATCACATGTACAAATGCAAATTTTTTATTGAAATCTAAAAAATAATATGGTATCTTCTATTACGTTGATTAATTACATATGAGAATCATGTATAACTCCAAGAATATGGCTTGGGGGTCTCTACCAGGAACCAACAACTCCTGACTACAAAATGCGTCTTTTAGCGTTTGTAGTCAGGAGTTTTTTTGTTCTACGGTAAATAATGCAGAGAAGGGAATATAAAAAATGAATTTCAAAGTATTTATATTAGCTTTAGCAACGATAGCGGTAGGTCTTGTAGAGCTTATCGTTGGAGGAATATTGCCAGACATCGCTAAAGATTTTAATGTTTCATTAAGTTCTGCTGGTCAATTAATTACAATTTTCGCCTTTACTTATGCAATAGCAGGTCCTGTATTATTGATTTTCACAAGTAAAGTGGAAAGAAAAAAATTATATATTATTTCACTTTACATTTTTCTAATTGGTAATCTACTTACTTATTTTAGTCCGAACTTTACTTTTATGATGATAGCAAGAATTTTAACTGCTATGAGTACTGCTTTAGTTGTAGTACTTTCCCTAACAATTGCAGCTAAAATTGTTAATCCCGCTTATCGAGCAAAAGCATTAGGATTAATTTATATGGGTATTAGCTCTTCACTTGTACTAGGAGTACCACTAGGCATATTAATTTCAAACACATTTGGCTGGAGAATTATTTTTTTATGTATAGCTATTTTATCATTGGGGTCTATTATCTTAATTTCAGTATTTTTAGATAAAATACCTGGAGAGGAAAACCGAACTCCTTTATCTATCCAATTAAAGGCCGTTTGTAGTCTTAAACTAGGATCTGCCCATCTAGCTACCATGTTTATGTTAGCAGGACACTATACTCTATATGCTTATTTTACTCCTTTTTTAGAAAATAAGTTTCACCTAAGCCCTTATTGGATTAGCATATTTTATTTAGTGTTTGGTATAGCTGCAGTAAGTGGCGGTGCGTTTGGCGGTGTATTATCAGATAAAATAGGCGCTCAAAAAAGTATTTTGATAGTTATTACTCTATTTGCTCTAATCTTATTTATATTACCGTTTACTGCAGTTTCTATTATCCTATTTATTCCTGTTATGATAGTTTGGGCTGCATTGAGTTGGGGGCTTGCACCACCTCAACAAAGTTATTTAATCCAAACTGCCCCGGATACGTCAGATATACAGCAAAGTTTTAATAATTCAGCCCTACAAATAGGAATTTCACTCGGCTCTGCAGTTGGAGGTATAGCTTTAAAACAAGTACATAATGTCGCCAATATGGCCTGGGTTGGTGGATCTTTAGTTTTATTATCTTTAGGTTTGGCTATCTTTTCTCTTACTAGACATACACCGACAAGAGACTGTCCAGTGAGTGCTAAACATTTAGATTAACATTCTCTTTTTCTTTTCATCGTAAAAAGTATAGATAGGAATCGTCATAAATAGTCCCGTTATAAAAACGGACTTTTTATGACGGGATTAACCCCATCTTTTTCCGAAAAATGAATATGTATAAATTTCTTCTCCTTGAACAAAGAAATCCTCGTACTTTCCCCCTCGTATCAAATAATTTGAAGTACTTTCATCAATCGATTGAAACTGTAGATTTTGGATTTCTTTCGTTACTTTTACAGATGTAAAATTCTCTCTGAGTCTAGGTGCAATTTGGCTATTTATACTAAATTTATTAAATAAAATAAACGAACTTAATAAATAACTATTGTGTTTAAAAAGAGAATTTAATTCGCACAATAAGAACTCCTCATGTTCAAAACTATAATTACTTGTACCTGATTGATCAATTACAATATCAATAGAATAATTCTGAATAGGTATGTTTAGAAAATCGGCACAGATAAATACAATATTTCTTTTCACATTTCTTCTCTCAATTACATCTTTTAAAAGTAAAAGTTTATTCAAATCTCGATCAACAGCAATATATAAACACTCTTCCGGTAGTTCTTCATAAATATTTCGTAAAAAGAACCCAATACCAGACCCTAAATCAAGTAGTATTTTTTCATTTAAATCTAATTGCATTAGTTTCTTTTTCGCCCATTCTCCTCCTCTTTGAACATTTTCCAAAAAAGCAGTATCAGTTTCATGAATATAATCCGAAATAGAATCTTCAAGTGATTTCTTTTCATACGCTTTCACTGAGTTACCAGCTGTTAAAACCCCTGAAATAATCGTGTATTCTTCACCACAATTACAAATTAACTTTCCCTCAATAATTTGATTCTTATTAATAATGCCATCTTCAAGAATTAAATTTCCGTTACACTTAACACATTTAAATAAATGAAGTACTTTTAAATCTACCCCTAAAATTGAACTCGAAATTTCAGTTTCTATAGATAAATTATGTAACGCTTCCTTTAATTTGCATTTTCGTTCCTCTAAAGTTTTTATTTCTTGTTCAATCTTTTCATATTTTACTTTAAATAAAGATTGATAAAAATTATCCTTTTCATAGCCTAAGGATTTCCCTAAATTTTTATAAAGAAACAGTTCTTTAATTTCATACAAGCTAAACCCTAGCCATTTGTACTCTAATATAAGTTCTATATCCTTTTGACAATACTCGTCAAAAAAATAGTGACTTCCTTTTTTCTCGGAAATAACGAGTCCGAGGTCCATATAATGTCTAATCGTATCTACACTTACATTATTTACTTCTGCAAACTTACTGATTTTCATCCTAATCACTACCATTTATATATTTGTTTATACATACTTCTTTATTATTTAAAAAAATCCTTTCATCTCCCTATACAAAATTATTTATGCTATGAAAAAGATGTAATTAATTTTAAAGTTCCGCCACATCCCCATTAAGCTAAGCTTATATAAGTTTAACTACTCCTTTTGTAATCTTGAATTTAAAAAAGAGTAGCAAGTAGTACGTTTATGTTTATATATCTAAAAAACTGTGAGTTCATGGATGAATTTAAAACTGCGGCGTAAGTACTGCAGTTTCTTCCTTTTTCATTGAGTTGAAATATGTAAAATTACGTACTTTAACTGTAGCGGACTTGTACTACGCGTTCATATTAATTTTATAGACGTTTAAGGATTTTGTTTTATGGGAAGTATTCTTGCTGTGAAATTAGGATTGTAAATATAGATGAACGTGATTCAAATCAAAAAAAGGTACTCCTAGAAGTACCTTTTTTACTATTCTATATGTGCGAACGCTTTCAAAATTATTGGATATAAATCGATGTACGCATTGTATTAAATGGTGCATTTATAGATGTCTTTTGGTACTCAAAAGTTCCTTGTTGGTGTCCAGAAGCATCCCATTTATAATACCAGCCAACGATTGGTCTTCCGCCAATTATAGTGGAATCAATACTTTTTACATTAGAACCATTCATTTTAGCAAATGGGTTTTGGCCATAGCCCATTTCTTTCGTTGTAATATATAAATATTTTCCCCCGTGGTTACGCGATGTGCTGAAGCTGTTCTGATTGTAGAGTAGGAAGCGAGCGCCTTGTCATATTGCTATGATAGGTTTCTCAAAACCCCTCACCGAACCGTACGTACTCCTCTCAGAGTATACGGCTCTCCATCAATTGCTTGTCAAAGTTATTTTTTTCTGTTTTTCGCTATAAGTTCTACTCTCATATCATAGTGAATTTCATTATGGCAATCCTCACATACGGCTAATGTTTTGCGTCTACGGGCAATCATTAATTTTTGCCATTTGGCTTTGCCTTTCTCAACATCTTTCATTTTTCGGACATGGTGCATTACTAAGTTAGAATCGGTTTTACCACAATGTTCACATTTGTTGGCTGACAACCTATCCATAAGACTAGTTGTTGACATATGAACTCTTGAGGCTAACAAGTTGTCGATGTTATTTTCTTGTGTTTTCATCTTAGTTATATCAACCGTTCTAAATCCTTCCCTGTAGAAAGAATGAGAGTGTTGTTTGCCTTTTTTATCTTTGTAATTGACTATGAATACACCGTTTTTGCAATATTTCCCCTTAATTTTTCCGATTGAGCTTTTATATTTATTGGCGAATGTTTTATACATGCTGTATTCTAGAACGTAACTGAATTTTTGGAGTACCGTTGAATTAACTGCATATTTGTAGTAGTTGTACATCCCTCTGATCTGTAATACATAATTATGTAGTATTTCCAAATCATCTAGGTGTGCCATTTCCGGTCTATGCTTTGGTTTCCAAGTTTCTTTCCCATTCACATACTTCATTTCTAAAACATTCAGGGCAAGTAATTTATTTCGCCATGTTTCATGGGGGATTTCAAGTCTTACTTTTAGATTGTGATGTCTTCTTTTTGCACCTTTCACCGAGTATTTGGTAAATAACTCGTTTCTAGTGATATTGACGTTGTACCCAAGAAATGTTGCTTTCTTGCTAGAGTGGGTGATAAGTGTTTTTTCTTCTGATAAAGTTAATTTTAATTCTTCATTGAGAAATTGAGCTATATCAGATTTAATGGCTTTGGCATCATCTTTACTGCCGATTATCATTACAATAAAGTCATCAGCATATCTAACATATTTTAGTGACTTAAATTTATCCGACATTGGATTGTAGTAGGGACGTTGTCCCCTTTCCTTAACCCATTCGTTGACTTGCTCGATTAATTCCTGAGCTTCATTGTGTTTACCTTGTTCTCTTAGTAAGTCTGCTTTCTTACGCCCTCTTTTTATTTTGAGGTGTAAGTATTGATATCTTTTATCAACTTCTCTGTCTTTTGGTTGACCTTTTCCGAACTTTTCAGCGTATTTTTCCATGTATATATCTAGTTCGTTTAGATATATGTTGGCAAGAAGAGGACTGAGAATCCCTCCTTGTGGTGTTCCACTGAATGTTTTGTGGAATTGCCAATCCTCCATGTACCCAGCTCTTAGGAACTTCCATATTAATCCGATGAGTGTTTCGTCATTGATACGTTTTCTTAGTAGGTTAATTAGGATATGGTGGTCGATATTGTCAAAGAAACCTTGAATATCACCTTCAATAAACCATTTAGTTCCATTACCACTCTTTTTAATTTGTTTCAAAGCTGTATGACAACCCCTATTTTTCCTGAATCCATGTGAGTTCTCAGAGAAGTTTGGTTCATAAATTGCTTCTAAGATATACTTTATTACTAATTGGACAAGTTTATCGTCAAATGTCGGTACCCCAAGAGGACGTTTTTTCTTACTCCCTTTTTTATCAATATATACTCGCTTAACAGGAGTAGGTTTATAGTTACCATTTTTAATGTTGTTGATGATTTTAGATACTCTATTTTTTGAGAAGCCATCAACAGTTTTACTTATGGTTCCTCTGGTCATATTACCTGGATTGGCATATATTTCTTGATAACCTTTATAGTAGAATTCTGGATTATAAAGATTTCTATATAATCTTTTGAACTTATAGTTTTCTTTAATAGTATTCTTCGACAAGGTGTTCAATACATAAACTGGATTTCTCATCAGCATCTCGCTTCCTTCCTGTTTATTATCATCATGAACTAATTGACTACCTTCCTTCGCCATCCTGATTTCACAACCATGACCTAACGTAATTTGTCATACGTTAGTGTGATAGGCTTTCCCTATCTCTGACTACTACGAAGGCTCCGTTACCATATGGAATATTCAAGAGCCACATTTCTTGGTTTTTACCTTGAAATCATCCTCTATAGCCATAAATGGCGCTTCCACTTAGGTAATCCCCATTTAGTACCTTGTAAATAGTTTGTAGTAATGTCGGTTGGGACTTTCAATCTTTACTAATGTACTTTAGTTGGTTCTCTAGTGTGAAACACACCTCTCTCCACAAAAAATAGATGAGCTGAACTAGAGACATATCGTTTCAATGTCTATTTCGATATGGTCGTCGATAAGACCCCTTGATTTATCCTTCACGCAGTTTAGCATTCAACCTTGTTTACCACGGTACACCTAGAAATTCAGTCGCACTCATGACATTAGAGTGACTTATCCCGTTGCAGCCATGCTACACTCCCCGCTCACTTTCGATTACGGATAAGGCTACCGGTGTCGGGTTGTTATCTTGTTTCACTTCACCCGCTGATTTACTAAATCAGAGTTTACAAGGCCCTTATGGGCGCACAATTGTTTCTACCCCGCCTAGCTCAGACTCTACTTGTACGACGTTTAGTGAAGTAAGTGGTGCTGCTGGTCCAGCTGAAGCTTCTGTTGCCATCCCTAATCCGACGAACGCTGTGATTGCTAACGATGAAATCCCTAGTGCTGCTTTTTTTAACATAAAAACATCCCCTTCCATCTATTGTTTTCTCTTTCATTGTCAATATAATCCTAATAATCTTATATGTAAATAGATTGTAACTGCAGAAATAATAGAAAGAATATTCTGATTTATTAACATTGAAAAATATGACTTCAACTTTTTTCGTTAAAGATAGTCATCAATCTCTAACTACCTAATGACCTCAAATAAACGCTATTCAAGCCATTTTAAGAGGTACAAAAGACCTTATAGTATATAAGGTCTTTCCCGACACTCTGAAAAAACCCGTGAATCATTCACGGGTTTTACTTTAATAACTGATTGCTATTGTACCTTCACCTGCATGAACTGCAAATGAAATTGGTAATGGATATAATTTGAAATCCATTTCAGGGAATGCTTGTCTAATATCTGCAATCCATTCTTCAGCTCCAGCTTTATCGTTAGCATGGAACATGTGAAGTACTTTTGGTAATTCTTTTTCAAGTTCATTTTTAATATATTCTCGACATTTTTGGATTTTACGAACTTTCTTTTCAAGTAAAAGCTCTCCACCTTTTACTTCTAATATTAAGTTAACACTTAATAAACTTCCAAGTAAAAATTGCATGCCCTTTACACGGCCACTTGCATATAGACCTTTTAAACTCTTTGGGAATACATGAAAAGGTCTTCTTTTTTCATCTACTAATGTTTTGTGTATATCTTGTAAAGTCATACCATCATTGTATAACGATTTCGCTTTTCTAATTAGTTCATCCATTGGATAACTTGTTGTTTCACTGTCTAATACCGTTAATGGAAAACCTGCCATTTCTGCAGCTAACTTCATATTTTGATAGGTTCCACTTACTTTTCCGCTAATAGCAACTGCAAATCCTTCTTCATATTCTTCTTTGCATTTCGTAAATAACTCTACCATTTCCCCAATATTAGGTTGTGAAGTAGTGACTGTTTTACCTTCGTTTAACGCATTATAAACCCTTTCACGTACACCTTCTTCACAATCTTTGTACGAAATTCCATCAATAATAACTTCGATTGGGATAACAAAGTTATCTCCTTCTGTTTTAAAATTCGCAGTTGTACTATCAGTAATCCAAGCAACACGCTTCATGTTGTTCCTCCCTTAATTCAATTCCTCTTTTCTAATTTTTCTATATATTTATGTTATGAAAAGAGAATATCCCTGTAATAGTAACAGGACTTTATTGTTTTGGCTATAGTAGATGTATATTAAATGTGACTATTTCTTGTCTATTTCACAAATAAAAAAGAAAATCAAGGAATTTGCTCGATTTTCTTGTTATCATATACTATTTAAAAGTTTCATTATCTAAAATTACAACATAATCATTCGTTAATCGGCCAGCTTCTTTTGTATAACTAACAAGCCTTTGTATATTATCACAGCAAATTTTTGCTCCCCATACGAGTAACGGTACGCCAATAAAATCGATATGGAACCTTCTAGAAAACAGCCCACCGAAAGTCATTGGTAAAGGTACGGTTGGTGATGTATTAGAAAAAATAATCTTTTCATGACTTTGATAATGTTTTTGCAAGATTTCTCCTAAATGCTTCATCGCTGGTACAACAACTTTTGATGCGCCGCATCCAATCGTATATACAGGATGACCATGTTCATCTATGCCATGAAAAATAATTTTTCCCATATCTTCTGTTTTCAATTTATTAAAGTAATCTACATTCAAAATTTCTTCTTTCGTTAACTTGCGATCCGTTGGTAATTTATTTAAATGATACGCTGCAGCTAGTGAGGTAGTATGTGTTCCACCAAAATCTGTGTAAATGTATATCATATTATCATCCCTTGTTGTAAAAGTTCAATGTTAATTAGTATTACCGTTCTTAGCAATGTTAAACAAGGGATGAATGTATTTACGCTTTTTGTGTTAATTCATTATATTTTTTCCAAATATAATAACGTCTACTAATCACAGTGCCTAATGTAATACATAAAAAGGCATTTGTTACAACCATTAATGTCTGGTGCGTACTACCCGAAAACATACTTTGTTTAATCATAATTTTTGCTCCTAAAATAACAAGAAGGATTATTGTACTTACCCAATTTCCTTTTCGTAGTACATGACCTGTTTCACTATCTAATCGAAATGTTAAAGCTCTTCCCCGTATAATCCCAAGACATAAGCCAATTCCAAGCATTACAACAAACAGTAGTCCTTGCAGCAAAGTTATTTGTCCCATATGAATAATGGATTGAACTGTTACAAAACACAACAAAGCCGGAATGAGCCAAATACGGTTTATTTTCACTTTTCGTTCTTTACTTTGCATCAAAACAATAATAAGAATAACAAGTAAAATATCCATTTAGAATCCTCCTATAAACTTGTTTATCTTTAAAGATTATATTCTCCTCTTTTCATTCCATACTTGAAATACCATAGCTACTTTCAAGTGTAAGATGAAAAATGTGATTTCTCATCAGCCTTAAGCATTATTTATAAAAATAAAAAGACGTACTTTTTACTCGTACGCCTTTAATAACTCGTTTAAACTCCTATTTATCAACTAATTCCACACCTTTAGAATTAGCTTTACCCAACACTCGAATGTTAAATTTATTAATAGCTTTTAAAAAGATAATATAAATACAATATCCAACAATAGAACCTATAACATTACAGATCACATCATCAATATCAGTAATACGTCCCACTCCACTAAATAAAGACTCAATTAATTGTAGCAATTCAATACTAGCTGATATAGAAAATCCTAATAAAATTGTATTTTTGAATTTCTTATATTTATCCCATAGGATTGGTGCTAAAAATCCTAAAGGCATTAATAATAAAATATTCCCGCCTACATTTCTTACAATTAGACCAATCATAAATAGGGTATCTCCATCATAAGCACTACCAATTTGATTGATGTCTTTAATAATTGATGCAAATGGTATTATATTGACCGAGCGATTCAGATTTTCAATATTAAAAGGAAAACCGATTGGTAAAGGGAATAAAGTTACTGCAACAACCATACAAATGTAGATCACAAATAAAAAACTTATTATTTCTTTCCACCAAATTACATGTTTTGTATTTTTGGTACTAATTAATATTCCACGTACAATTAAATAACAAATAACTCCTAAAATAATAAACACACTACCGTTAATCATATACAAATTGTTAACACATCCTTTCATATGAATTAATAATAAAAATTTACAACTATATAGTAATGTTTTCTAATTTAAAAATCCATATAATTATATATAATTGTACAGAATTACAAAAAAACCTTATTTAATAAATAAAGGGTTCCTCGTTAACTAAAATATTTTTCAAAACAGAAACAATCATGAACCCGTTTAAATTATTTTCGTATCTCTTCTTTTAAATCCATATAATTAAAAAGCTCTTTCTATTTCTATCATTAATTTTTCAGGTCCTGCCCCTTTATTCGACGTAATAACTAAAGTTATTCCTAATTCTGGATATATAGCCGAGCGAAAACTGACGCCTGGATCATATCCCATTACATGATATTTGAATACCTTGTTTTCTCGTGTTTCAATCCATATTCCATAGCCGTAGGACTGTTTATCATTTACTTGAATGTGAGGAGTTAAAAGTAATTTTGTATATTCCTTTCCTAAAATTTCATTATTAAATAGGGCCGCCCAAAATTTCAGCATGTCTGGTGCAGTAACATATGCACCTCCATCAGCTCCTCCTTTTATCGGTATAGAGTAGGCGTTTGTTCTCCAATTTTGGTTGGTTTCGTCCTTTATATATCCTAGAGCTGTATGTCTTGGTAATCTATCTAACGAAAAATAGCCAGAATCATTCATGCCAATCGGATTAAAAATGTTCTTTTCTATATACTCCGTAAATTTAAGTCCCGTCTGTTCTTCTATTATTAATCCAAGTATGATAAAACCTGCATTGTTGTAGTGAAACTTAGTTCCAGGTGCAAACATCATATTACTTTTTTGGAATAATGGTAAAAAGTCTTTTAAACTCTTTAATAGATACATAGGTGTTTGTTTCCAAAGATCTTCGAAGTTATCCATAATACTTTCATCAAAATAATCTGGTATACCAGCGCTATGCGTTAGTAGTTGATGTATTGTAATATCTTCATCGAAGTTTGAAAATTTTATCTCTAGACAATCTTTTAATTTTGTATGAAAAGAAATAAAACCTTTTTCAACAAGTTGACAGATGCCAATTGCAGTGAAAATTTTACATCCTGAGGCAATGCCAAATCTTGTTTGTATCGTATTGTTTATACATTCACTTTGGTTTGCGTAACCCAAAGCTTTTTCATAGACTAAGTCTTTTTCTTTTTTTACTAAAACTACTCCAGAGAAATCTATTTTCTTTTGTATTTCTTTTACAATTTTATCAATTTCATCTTTTGTTTTTATCACGACAACCACCCTTATCTTTCGGTATTGTTCTTTCCCCTTATTGATTTTTCCATATAAAGGGGAAAGAACCCTTTTATTAAATACGATAAATTGTTAATGAGAACACAAAGTTCATTTCGAATTTATCCCGCTATTTGTGGACAGTAAGACCCCCATCTCAAAATTCAGCGAAAGCAAAGAAGTTAAGTGGGGACCCTGCTGCCCGTAAAAGCTCGATTGGTGAGGGCTGATAATCAGTGGGGGGATGCCCCCTGATTAAAGTTTCACTTTATTGATTCAGTAGAATACAACTTAGATTGTGATGGGAATAAAGTAAACACACACAAGACGATAGTAATAAATAACATAATCAATGAACCTACAATAACTACAAGTTGTATAGAAATGAACTGAGTCGCAACACCAGATAATATTGTAATAAAGATTGTTACTATCGCAATAACAAGTCCATATATACTCCCAATCCGTCCCATCATATGAACAGGGATATTATTTTGGTAAAATGTATAAAATCCTGTATTTGCATATGCCATTGAAAAAGATAAAATAAAGAATCCAATAGCAGCTATTAAAAATACATTTGAAAAAGCATAAATTAAATAACCAATTGCAATGAATAATGATCCTATTCCAATTAGAAGTGAAGGTGCTAATTTCTTTGACAAAATTGTATTTGTTATGGCACCTAAAATAAATCCTGCACCAGCTATACTAACTAGAAAACCATATTCACTATCTGTTAGTAGTAATACCTCTTTTGCAAACGATAGTTCAAGTGAATCAGTAGCGGTTGCTAATACGAACATACTTTGAAATAAGAAGTACACGCATACGACATACACATGTTTTCTACTAAAATTTATAACAGTGATCCAATCTTTTTTTAATACTGTAAGGGATAATGTATTACTAGTTGTATCCGAATCTTTTTTCTTATCAAGATTCGGTAAAAGTAATGTAATGAATCCTGATAAAAGAAATGCTATAGCATTTATATATATAGCAAAATCTGGTGTACTCGCAATTAATAAAACCCCTGCTATCGCCGGACCAATTAAAGATGCACCAGATCCTATTAAACTACGTAATGAGTTGAAACGTTGTCTTTGTTCTACTGGAATTAATTTCGTCATATACGTCATAGCAGTTGGCTCATAAATTGCACTGGCCATACTTATAAAGAATACGAATACATAAACAATCCAAAGTGACGGAAGTAAAGGTAAAATAGCGATAAATAACGCCCGATATATATCGAGGTGAATCATTAACTTCCGTTTATTTAAACGATCAATCATACTCCCAGACCAAGCGTTTGTAAATAAAGTGGCTAAGGGTTTTATTACATATAAAGTAGCAACAGCTAAGGCTGAGCCGCCCATATGATAGACAAGTACATTCAATGCTATTAAGTAAATCCATGCCCCTAAATTCGCAATACCAACACCGGACAGTAATAGTAAAGGATATTTCCAATCTTTAAGAAAGTTTTTCATTTTTGGCCCCCGCTTTCCAAATTGTTTTAAAACAATAAAAAAATCCCACCCCCAAGACTTTTAATCTTAGGGACGAGATTTATCATCGCGGTGCCACCCTAGTTTGTTAATATGTCACCATATTAACCTTATCAGGTACTGCATTCTAACTCATGCTTATACCATAGCTCTATAACGGGAGCTCCCGTCACACCATCCTCTAATAATAGGTTCCGATGCGCTGCTCAGAGGCTTGGTTCAATAAAGAATTTTTACTCCTTTTCAGCTAAATGGAGCTCTCTGTGAAAAATTCATTTTATTTACTCTTCTCTTCACTGCATTTAATTTTTTCCATATTATCACAATTGTTTTTAACTGTAAATAAAAAATAATCAGACATTTAATGATGTGTCTCTGTTAATTCATTTATTTATTGTTTTTTCTAAAAATTACGGTGCGTGAAATTACTTACAGCTCTAAAGAAAGAGCCATTTGCATCTAGCTCCTTCCAAATACCTGAATTAATTCGTATTCGCCTCTGTTAACGGTTGTAACGGCGGTTCTAATTCTAGTTCTAGTGTATCTCCTTCTTGTAAACTTTGTCCTTTTTCAATACTTTGGCTCGTTACATAACCCGTACCAGATGTTTTCAAATCTAATTTCAAAAGCTTAGAGAAATACATAACATCACGCATGGACCAACCTTTTAAATTTGGCATTTGTGCGTTATTCCCTAATAAAAATATACGATCCCCTTCACTCATTACCTCGCCAGACTGTGGATATTGTTTTATTGTTTTTCCTTCTCCTAAAATTATTGGCTGTATCTTCTCTTTTTCTACACTTTTCTCTGCTGTACCCATCGATTGATTTACATAATTTTGTACTTTTAATTGAGATTGCTTCTTTGCATCAGCTATTTGTTTTTCTGTATACGGTTTCACCTTTAAATATTCAAGGCTGTTTTTTATAACAGGTTTAAATATTTCAGCAAGAGGCTGAGCTCCATACTCATCTCCTTTTAACTTTGGCTGCTTAATAGCTAAGTATACGATTAACTCCGGATCATCAATTGGAGCCATTCCTAAAAAGGAGAAAATGTAATTCTCTTTCCCTTCCATATATCGGCCGTTTTCAGGATTCGGGATTTGTGCTGTTCCTGTTTTACCTCCAATTGGATAACCATCCACTTTATACATTGTACCAGTTCCTTTTGAAGATGTTATGACACGCTCCATTAAGCTTCTAACTTTGTCCGCCGTTTCTTTTTTTATCGGATTCCCAATTTCTTTCGGTTGATTTTCCATAATAACTTCTTTGTTTGTTGGATTTACAACTTTATCAACAATATATGGTTGCATCATTTTCCCGTCATTTGCTATAGCAGTAGCCGCTTGGATTAATTGAATCGGAGTTACTGTAGAACCTTGGCCGAAAGAAGTTGTAACCTGTTGAATTTGCGTATTTAATAATAAAGTATTTTTACTTTCACCAGGTAAATCTATTCCTGTTTTTTGATTGAATCCAAATTTATTCATATATTGCTTAAATTTATTTGGCTTCAGTAACTGATCTTCTAAAATAGAAAAAGCTACGTTTGATGACCTTTCAAAACCTTCATCAAATGTAATAGATCCCCATCCAAATCCACCATTATGGTCTTTTATATCAGATGAACCAACGGAATATTTCCCAGATTGAAAATACTCTTTTCCGTTATATACACCTTCATTAATGGCAGCTGCTAACGTAAAAACTTTCATTGTTGAACCTGGTTCATATGCATTTGCAATCGGATCATTTAAAAAGTATTCGATATCACCTACATTAGGATTGTAACTCGGTTTACTAGACATCGCTAAAACCTTTCCTGTTTTTGGATCAGCAATAATGCCAATTAACATAGAAGGATCATAATGCTCTTGTGCTTTGTTCATCGCTTCTTCTAAAAAGCTATTAATTTGTTTATCAAGCGTTAAATATACGTTATTCCCATTTTTAGCAGGTTCTACTTTTCCTATATCATTCGTAAGTGGAATCCCTCTTCGTGTTCCCACATATTCTATATTCCCGTTTGTAGAGCGCAAATATTTATCCAAACTCTTTTCAAGCCCAAACTTTCCTTCCGTATTCCCTTTATCATCTGGTCTAGCAAAACCCAGTATATAGGATGCAAAATCTTCATTCGGATACACTCTTGCTTTTTCCGACATAAAAGATACACCTGGTATTTTTAAATCATTAATTTTTTCCTTCGTTTCCCTAGATAAGTTCCGACCAATTTTTCCAATTTCAACTTGCGTACGCCCCTCATGAAAGTTTTTTAATACTTCTTCTTTATCAATTTCAAGTACATCGGCTAATTGTTGTGCGGTTTCATCTTTATTTTTCACTTTATCTTTTCCTTTTAAATTCACAACAACTCGATACGTTGTAGAATCTTGTACTAACACCTTTCCCGTTTGGTCATAGATAGTACCACGATTCGCTTCTAAAACACCTTTTTTATTATGTTGTTCATCCGCGAGGTCCTTTACATTTACATTATGCACGACTCCTACTGCCTGAATATAGAATATACGCAAAATCATAATAAGAAACAAAACAATAAAAGCAATCATCATATATCGAGCGCCTTTATTCGTTTGAAGTTTTTGCATACTTATCTCCTCTCTTTTGGAATGGATTCGTACGAAGATACGTTTTAAAATTTGTAGTTTTTGTTTACGATACTATATGTTTCGAAGTTTTCTTTTTAATTCCTTTAAAACAATGCAAAACTAACTATTGTTATTTTTTGTTTTATTTAATTAAAATACGGTGCGTGAAATTTCTGAATATTAACTTCACCAAAACTTGATTGCATAGCACTCTAAACTCTTTTCTTATTTACTATAAAAAGTTCCCATCTGGATTTCCAAATGGGAACTTTTTATAAGAAAATTATGCGATATGGTTATATTTTGCTAAGAAAGGAATTCGTCTCGCTACTAATGCATACATTTTGAATACAAATTTCGCTATTGGTTCAAACATACGTGTACTTTGCATTACTAAACCGCTCGTAACAAGTGTTAAGAATGCTGCACCAAGTATATCTAAAGGATAATGAACACCTACGTACATACGTGATATACCGACTAACACAGCCCATAATAGCGCGATATATTTCAGTTTTTCTCCTCTAAGAATAAATACGAAGGCGATTGAAAATACAAGTACAGAATGATCACTAACAAATGATGAATCTGCTGCATGTGGTACTAATTGATGTACATCATGTGATACGAACGGACGCGGATGGTAATATACCGCATGTATAAGAACATTTACTACTAATGCAATAATAACCGAAAGCGTCGTATATAAAACTGTATATTGTTTTCTAATTGCATTCTCTTTCTTTCCATTATTAAACCATAAGATAAGCATAAATAAAATGGCTACGTATGCAGCGCTATTTGTAATTGCAACCATTATCGTATCTAATAGTTTGGATGAATCAGCAAAATTATTAAACCACTGAAATACTGTGTAATTCATAATACTCTCTCCCTACTTACAAGTGTTCTTGATTTACACAGTATACAATACCATTATGAAAATGGGCTTAAACTTTTCTCATCTAATTCTCATTTTACTATTACTCATGTGACAATTATAAAACAAATTTTATACGCTATTTATGTATAAAGTTCGTAAACCTTTATAATAAGGCGATTCGTTTTTTTTTCATGTTTGGAATACATAACATATTCATTTAAATATACTAATTGCAAAATCATATTTTTTAATTCATTTGAAGTACAATATTTCCAAATTGTTCTCCATGTTCCATACGGCTTAGTGCTCGAATTGCTTCTTCTAACGAGTAAACTTTGTCAATAATTGGTTTAATTTGATATTTTTCTATAAACTTTATCATCTCATTAAATTCCTCACGGCTACCCATGGATGTTCCCATAATATCAATTTGATTGTAAAATAGCGCGCGTAATGGTAATTCAATTTTATCTCCTGAGCTTGCACCAAAATTCACGATTCTTCCGTTTGGTTTTAATACATCAAAATATTTCAAAAAAGTTGCTGGACCTATACTATCTATTATTAAATCTACTTTTTCACCTTGTAAGCCCTCTTCCCAATTTCCGGCACTATGAAAAGAAATATCTGCACCATATTTTGCAGCAAGTTCCCTTTTATTCTCTACCCTTGAAGTAACACTCACTTTTGCGCCAATTGCTTTCGCGAATAACATGGCAAATGTAGCAACACCACCGCCTATTCCCGGAATTAAAACGTGTTCGCCGCACTTCAATCTCCCTTTTGTAAAAAGCGCTCTATATGCAGTTAATGCGGATAAAGATAAAACACCTGATTCTTCCCAAGTAAGATATGACGGCCTTTCTACTACATTTTCAGCTGGTACAATTACATATTCAGCAAACGTTCCATCTTTCGGTCCACCTAGCACTTCCGGTAACTCCGGTACTTCAGTAGCATGTTCCCATCCAATACTAGGATTAATAATAACTTCTGTATGTAATATGTTATCAGAAACACCGTTTCCAATTTCCGTAACAATACCTGCACCATCTGATCCTAAGATTAAAGGCAATTGCATTTCTTTTCTATTATTCATAATAAATAAATCCCGATGATTTAAGCCTGCTGATTTTAACTTCACTTTAACTTCCCCATCATTAAGTGCTCTCTCAGGTGATATTTTATATTCTACACCGTCAAATCCAGTTTTATATTGATGTACGATAGCTTTCATTATTATTCCCCCTTAATAATTTTAATGTACTAGAAATTTCGAAATAAACAAAATGATTTGATCGTAAAAAAAGAAGGAATGCAAGAAGCACCCCTTCTTTGAAGGCTTATTTTATTATACATGGTAATGTAATCGTAACGATTGTTCCTTCATTTTCTTTACTCTCTATTTTAATAGCTCCGTTATATTTTTCTACAAGTCGTTTTGCAATAGACAAACCTAGTCCGTTTCCACCTTGTTTTCGACTTCTCGCTTTGTCAACTCGGTAAAACCGATTAAGAACAAATGGTAAATCGGATTCAGGTATTCCCGCTCCATGATCTATTACACGAATTGTAACTTTCCCTGAGTGTAAACTGGATTCTATGCAAATATATTTATTAACCTCTTTTGTATACTTAACTGCATTATCCATTATGATAATAATAATTTGTTCTAAGTAAGATGATGGCATTGACACATAAGCCTCGTCATCCCCGAATTTCATATCAAATTGAAAATTACTTTGGAGTACTACAAAGTTTTGTGTAACATGTTTTAATACGCTATTTACATGAACTGGCTCAGCTGCTATTGGATGCAATTGTTCAGATTCAGCTCTTGATAGTTCTAGCAATTCTGAAACTAATTTATTTAAACGAACTACTTCCTTTAAACTAGATTGAAGAGATTTATCTAATACTGCTGGATCATTTTTCCCCCATCGGTTTAACATCGCTAAGTGACCATGAATAATTGTTAACGGTGTTCTTAGTTCATGAGATGCGTCTTCGACAAACTGTTTCTGTTGTGTAAAAGAAGTTTCTACTTCATCCATCATCTCGTTAAAGAGAAATGATAATTTTGCAAGCTCATCATTATTTTCTCGTACTGGAACCCGTTCATTTAGTCCATTCTTTTTAATACGTTTCATCGTATCTGTTATATTTTGAACACTTGATAATAGTTTCTTCGTTATAAGAATCCCACCTAAAAAACTAAATATCAATCCAAATATTCCAGCAATAAGCATTACCACTAAAATAACTTTTAATAAATAATCAAATGTCTCTAGGTTTTTCGTAAGTTCAATAGTTCCAGTAAACTCTTTCGTTTTAATTGGTATGCGCTTAACTAATATTCGATCTTCTAAATGCCTTTTTATAAATGACTCATCTTTTATAACCTGTTTCGGCTTTATCCACGTTTCATTAAAATCTCGTGAAACAGTAATAATCGGCTCCCCATCCATGTCAATAATACGAATCATTTGATGCTTATCAATCATATTGTTTAGAAAATCTTTACTGTTTTTAAATGTTTTACTCGAAAGGGTATCATTTTTATCTTGGAAATATGCCGCTATTTCCGTAACTTGCCTATTTATTTGTTTCTGTTCATAATCTATAGTCCACTTATTAATTACAATAAACTGCAAAGCACTATATAAGATGAATAAAATAAATACTAGTGTAGTGGACCAAAGTGTTAGTTTCCACTTTATAGGTAGATTTCGAATTCGAAACATAATATTTTTTATCATTTCATTATATATCCCGCACCACGCACTGTTTGGATATACTCCTCCTTATCTACACTATGTAACTTATTTCGCAAATAACGAACATATACATCAACAATATTTGTCTCAACAATTGCATCATATCCCCATACTTGATCCAGTAAAACATCACGAGTAAGTACGCGATTAATATTTTTCATAAACATAAGCAATAACTCGAATTCTTTATTTGTAAGTTCAATTTCTTCATCTCCTTTAGTTATAGTTCGAGATTCAATCTGAAGCTGCAAATCTTTGAATGTAAGAAATGAAACCTGCTTGTTTTCAATATGTTCTTCTCTTCTAAATATCACTCTCATACGTGCTAACAGTTCTTCAATTGCAAATGGTTTCGGAAGATAATCATCCGCTCCACTATCTAAACCTGTCACACGGTCCATAATACTATCACGAGCAGTCAGCATAATAATGGGTGTATTTTTAGTCGCTCTTAGTCGACGACATACCTCTAGTCCATTTAATCCAGGCAGCATTAAATCAAGCAAAATGAGATCGTAATTCTTTTCAAGTGCTGCGCTTAACCCTTTTCTTCCATCTAGTTGTATATCTACTTTATACCCTTCATATTTTAGTTCTAATTCTAGAAAATCTGCTAAACTTTCCTCATCCTCAATAATTAAAATGTGTTGCAACGATAGTTCCTCCTAGACAATTAAATGAATAAATAATCCTATTCCAAATATAATTACAATGATTTGATGCACTTTTCTATACATCATAAATTTTTCTTTTTTATTTACTTGCTGTAAAGAAAACCCAAAAACCCCTAGTACAATTAAGGCTAATAGAGAAAATATACCACTGTATATGAGTAAAATATGACGACTCCCTTTTATAAAAAAGTAAACACCATGAGTAATTGCAACAGCTATTATAGCGTATCCAATTAATACATGAAACTTTTTTGCAAATAGATACACTTCTTTAACTTTTTTAAACCCTTGTATATTTTTCTTCTTTAAAAACATCCATATATGGCGTAAAAACCATAATGAAGCAGCGATAATAGCCCCATATTCACCAAAAGAGCCTAATTTTTTATTTAACCATTTTACATTCAGAACATTGCCGTACATAACATTAATAAATAGCATCTCTACACTACAAATAATAATAGTAATACCTATAATTTTAACACACACATGGAAATATTTATTTCTTAATATCTTCTCCATTTTATTTAATCTCCTTACTAATAAAGGCTTTGTAACAAGCAGTCTATCAAATAAAAAAGAAAATAAAATGAGAGAAAGATTAAAATAAAATGAGAATTTCAATATCACTGACAACTATTATTGATTTTTTTCAGCTAACTTTATTATGTTTTGAATAAACGGCGCTTTTGCCTTTGTATATGAAACACGATCAAAAGCATATGTAATAGCAAGCCTCTCTTTTAATTCTCTATATTCTTTACGTGCCCATTTATGGCTTATTAGAAAGTCGCGAAATAAAATATTGTTTCTCCACTCGTCACTATTATAAATATAAACATGCAAATGATGAGTACCTGCTCTCCATTTTCCCTTTCTAAAAAAACGCCAATTGGTTGCATCTTTTGGAACATACTCATATCCAATTTCCGATAGAATCTCAATCCAGTTTTCAGTAATTTGTAAGTCTGTTACGCCAATCATCATATCAATAAGAGGTTTAGCTCCTAATCCTTCTACTGCTGTGCTCCCTATATGTTCAACAGCGATTATTTCTTGTCCTAACAAGGAACAGAACTTCTCTTCTTCTTTTATATACTCTTCAACCCAGTCTTTTTGATACGGTTTAATAACAATTTGTTGGTCCATTGTACTCACCTCTCTATAAGTGTTTATCATTATATTTATAAAATTTTATGTTGTTAGCATAGGATTTCCACAAAATATGTCGAATAGTGGAATGTACAACTTAATTATATTAAATGTGAGGTAATCTATGAAAGATAATTCCGTCGAAGTTCAGTTAAATAGTGTAATATTCCAATTAAAAGAACATCATAATTTTGATTGGCTTATTAAATTAGGTACCGTATTTGCAGTTTTTGACCAGCAAGATTCAGGTAATATAAGTTTTGGTGTAGAAAAAAATGGGCATAAGAAATTTATCAAATACGCAGGAGCACAAACAATTGCATATGAAGGAACAACGGGTGATGCTATTGAAAGGCTAAAAAATTCAGTTACTATTTATGAAGATTTAAAGCATGAATCGCTCATAAGATTAATTGATCATTTTCCAGTTCAATCTGGATATGTATTAATTTTCGATTGGTTTGATGGTGAATGTCTTCATTCGCATTGGCGCTTCCCACCTCCTGAGAAATATAAAAATCCAAACTCTCCATTTTATAAATTTAGACATTTACCTGTTATAGAACGAATTCATTCTTTACATTCCATTTTTTCTTTCTATACTTATGTAGAAAAGAAAAATTATGTAGCGATAGATTTTTATGACGGTAGTATTTTATATAATTTTAATACAAACGAAACAAAAATTTGTGATATAGATTTATACAGTAAGAAACCTTACATAAATAAAATGGGCCGGCTATGGGGTTCCTCCCGTTTTATGTCACCAGAGGAATTTGAACTAAACGCTATAATTGATGAAAGAACAAATGTATTTAATATGGGAGCAATGGCTTTCTCACTCTTAGGCGGTGAAAAAGATCGTTCTTTTATAAAATGGGAAGCAAGTAAGGAATTATATGAGGTAGCGTATCGTGCTGTAAATGACAATCGGGCAGAACGGTATGCATCAGTTACAGAATTCTACGAAGCGTGGTTAAAAGCGGCTGATGCAGAAAAGATATAACCCTAAATTATTAAAAGAAATATAGAGTTTATACTATTATCATGTATAGCAAGAATGATTTTATGAGCATTTCATATTATTGTGTTCTAATTTTAAAACGAAATAAAAAGGACACCTATTCCTAAAACAGCTTTAATTGCTACTTTAATGAATTGGTGTTCTCTAGTTTTCTAGCCGGACTATATTCGAATGTTATTTTAAACATCCCAATAGTCACTATTAACATCATTAGTATATTTGCTGATTTCCTTCTCTTTCCCACACTTTTCACATTTATAATAACTAACTATCCCCATCTTACCAGTTCTAAAATCTTCATTGTCATAACTTTTATTAAGTTTATATCTATGTATACATTTAGGTTCTTTTAATTTATCAAACTAATTTCCTAACATAAATTAATCCCTTTCCTCTCGAAAATATTCTTTTTATTCCCATCCCCTTAAGCACACCTTAGAAAAGATTCACAATCAATGAAACGTGGTAGCTTGTTTTTCTATAAACAAAAGGATTATTTTATTAAGTTTTTCACAAGCTATATCTTTGAATTTTCAAACTTAAATGAACCTCTAGACACATACACCATATACTAATATAAATACTCCCTAAGAAAGAAGGTGAAAGCTATGCCATCTATTGTCGGAAATATGGTTGTACAAAATAGTAACGGTTCTTTCAACTTAGGTGATTTTTATAACGTTTCTCCAAAAGAAAATACAAAAGCTTATAATGGTTCGGGTTCATCTAATGTCGCTTTTGTTCTTAATACATTTAACGGTGTTAGTGCAACAAACACATTTGATTCTGATGTTGCCGACCAAAGCCAAGTTGGAACAGCCTAAATTTATTTATTTCCCTCTACACCTGAATAAAACCCAATATACCGTTAATAATGTATATACAGTTTCTGATTTCCCTTCATACCCGAAGGCTTAGCAGCTAGCTTTTGCTAGCTGCTTTTAGTTTTGCACCGAAGATAACTTATCAAAAGCACTAGGCACCTCTTATTCCCTGTCTTTAATTCATTTTATTAACTTATATTTCAATTTTTTGGTTAACAATTAAATATGCCCACGGGAAACATATTGAAACCTTTTCAATTTTTATTGTCTTTTGCAAAAAGATTGCTATAGACCCACTGTATATTGAACTGATAACATAAAAAATAATTAATAAAAGGTAGGGGGGATATGTAACAATGAATTCATCAAAAGTAGCTTTTTCGTCAGTATTAAGTAACACTTTTATCGTCATTTTAAAAGTTGTTATTGGTATTTTTACTGGTTCAGTAGCTATTCTTTCCGAAGCAATTCATTCCTCTTTAGATTTATTAGCTTCAATCATCGCTTTCTTTTCTGTCCGAATTTCAAATAAACCGGCGGATAAATTACATCCCTATGGACATGGAAAAGTAGAAAATATTTCTGGAACAATCGAAACATTATTAATTTTTATAGCTGGTTTTTGGATTATTTATGAATGTACCCTTAAATTGATACACCCCGAACCCATTCATCTCCCATTTTTAGGAATAGTTGTTATGTTGATTGGAGCACTCATCAATTTTGTAGTATCACGAATTGTTAACAGAACTGCTGAAAAAACAAATTCTATTGCAATGAAATCTAATGCACTACATTTACTCACTGATGTATACACTTCTTTAGGTGTTGCAATCAGCTTACTTTTAGTTAGTATAACAGAATGGTATTTCCTAGACCCAATCATTGGAATTATTTTAGCTGTTTATATCATGACTGAAGCCTTCGAATTAATGAAGAAGTCCTTTCCCCCATTAATTGATGCACGTTTATTACCAGTAGAGGAACAAAAAATCATAAAAATTATAGAATCTTATAGAGATGAATATATTGAGTTTCATGATTTTCGTTCAAGACGTTCTGGTCCAACTGAATACATAGATTTTCATCTTGTCGTTTCATCTCACTATAACATTGAAACTGCCCATGAATTATGTGATCGGATAGAGAAAAATATTAAGAAACAATTTAATCGTGCTCACATACTAATCCATTTAGAACCAGAACATGAAATTTTATTAAAATAACTAGAAACGCCATTAAAGGAATTAGGGATATTGTAGGTCGTGAAGGTACTACTCTCACGACCTACAAATATCTCTATAAAAGTAAGACTCATATCACCATCTCGCAGTCTAATAAAATAGCGTTTTTGTTGAATTTTTATTGAGTTTACATTGACCTTTTGTTGATTTTTTCTTCACATTTAAAAGAAACAAACATATGGATATTGTATGTAGTCTCTGCGCTCATAGAGATCTACCTTTCTTATTAAAGAGCATGCTTATATGTGTGCTCCTTTTCGCTTATTATGAAATATCGTTTGGGTTAAAACTCCAACTCGTATCGTTTCTTTAATGACAGGCTCCATAAATTCACATAAGGAATACAATATTAAAAATTTACTCATGAAAATCTGATTACAACTTTTGGGATTTTTCTGTTTCATGAGACATTCATCTACCTTATTGAGAGCACATATACAAGTGTGCTCTTTTTATTAATAAAACTAATTCAAATAACTATTTTGTTAGGTTCTGCCCCATCCATTTTTTATACGTCTTTCCGCTAATCACATTTTTCTAGAAAATCCTATGTTATTGAACAGAGTTATCGACTTTCAACTTGAAAATTTTTACTTTTGATGATGTAACCACCTATAATGGAAATATACTTTTTTCAAAGGAGGTATCTAATGTATATATCAAATAAAATTGGCTTATTTAGCTGGATTGCAACTTGTCTATACTTTTTAATTGAACCTTTCTTTATTTTCACTTCTACAGCACCTTATAACTATTTGCATCATGCAATGAGTGATCTAGGTGTAACAACCTGCGGAGAATTCACCTACGAAATAGCTCCGTATGAAATATGCTCCCCTAATCATTTTGGGATGAATATACTCTTTATTGTTAATGGAATAACATTTTGTATTGGAGTACTATATATTTCACAACATCTAGAAAAAACAAGAATTAATAGAATAGCAACATTTTTTATACTTATAATAGGAATCTCTACTATAGTTTCAGGATTAATTCCTGCAGATGTAAACCTAATTGGACATTCCATTCTAGTTTGGATAGGCATGCTTACGGTATTTCCAGGACTATTTATTTTTGCTAAGAATCTTAAAAAAACTAGAAAATGGACATATTTCTGTTTACTAAGCTTAATAGTAATAACTATCCTTATCTCACTTGTTTTTCTTTTCCCCTTACCTGCAGGTCTACTACAAAGACTTTTTTACTTGGTTCTTTTCGTTTGGGGAACTGTATCAACCTATAAATTGATAAAATAAAGATTTTATTCAGACTTGCACATAAACTGAAAATATACATAAAATTTAATTGCCGATACTTTTTAATATATCTTGGTCAAAGAGCGCTTTCCCATGCGGTCTTTTTTTCTGTTCAAATAAGGATTTTGTTTTAAACTTGCACATACACTCAAAACTTAAATAATATATATCGCTGTCACATTTTCGTTTTTTCGATATGAGTCTTGATCAAGGAACGCTTTCCTGGGCGTTCTTTTTCTATTCTTTTAACTCGCTTTCTATTCAAGTGATTATTTTATTGAGTTTTCAATCAAACTTCATTTCAAAATTCTCCGTTTCAAATGAACCTCTAGACACATACACCATATACTAATTTAAATACTCCCTAAGAAAGTAGGTGAAAGCTATGCCAGCTATTCTTGGAAACCTTGTCTTACAAACCAGTAACGGTTCTTTCAACTTAGGTGATTTTTATAACGTTTCTCCAAAAGCAAATACAAAATCTTATAATGGCTCGGGCGGTTCCAATGCCGCTTTTATCGTTAATAATTTTAATGGTGTTAGTGCAACGAATACATTTGATTCTGATGTTGCAGATCAAGATCAAGTAGTAGCAAATTAGGCTACTACTGAATAAAACACAACATTCCGTTAATAATGTATATACAGTTTCTGATTCCCCTTCATACCCGAAGGCTTAGCAGCTAGCTTTTACTAGCTGCTCTTTTTATGCTTTACACGAATAAATCTCTAAATTTCACCGATACTATATACGACTTTAAAAAGTCAGCTTTAAATTCTTCCCACTCTAGCTCTCTTGGTCGAGAGTCGAGCAGTTAGCTCTTGCTAGCTGCTCTTTTATTGAATAAATTTCTAAAAAGTGTTAACAATATAAGTACACCAAGGTTGAATACGAATGACCATTGTGTTCTTCTTATTCACCAGGGCAGTTAGCTTTTGCTAGCTGCTTTTTTGTTCTTATTTTTCTATTTGTTACATACATTTTTAACGTGTTCATTTTGTTCACTGAGTTATCTCCTATCTGTAGAGCAACCTGAGTGGTTGCTCTTTATAATTTTTTTCTGAATAGACCTTCAAATTATGTCCATACTATAAATACACTTGAGTTCTGAACTTCCTTCTTAATGTTTTTCTGAAGAGCGGTTAGCTTTTGCTAGCTGCTCTTTTGTATTAAATCTAAAATGAAATTTTGTTCTCATTTCCTTTTCACATCATATATTTCTAACCTGAACGTTCCGCTTAAAGAGTTACCTCCTTTCTTAAAGAGCACTTATGCATAGTACTTTTTTTATTTTCCTTATTTCTACAAAATGAGGTTTTTATCAAAATAACTTTCGTATAACATTTCAAATCTGGCTTACACTATAACTGTAACTTTAAGTTACACATCCTAACTTGCAGGGCCTAATTTTCTTTTGTGTAACAGGTGGTTAGCTAATAAAGTTGACCACTTTGTTGCGCCAAATATTTTTTATTTCTCAATACTTAGCACCTGAAATGAATTCTCGTTTATTGATACTATATTGGTGACATTGATTTTCCTCATAGGCATTTTTGTAACGGACCTGTTCTCCCACAGCAGGTCCTTTTTTATTTATTTACTACTATAGCGTTTTTGTTGATTTTCCGTTGATATTATAAAAAAACTTCACCTTCTAATTAGACAAGCATATTGTATAGGGCAATCCAGTCCATACGTTCAATCCTGTTAATCTAAATGCACACTTATATGTGTACCCTTTTTTATTTAAATCCACTTTATTATTTTTATTACTATAAAAATATATAGTTTCATACGAAATCAATAAAAAGAATATTCTATTCTGGATAATCTACATTGGGTAATACGATTGTGCTGGGTAATAAGGTTGTAAAGAATAATATGATTGTGCTGGGGTATAAGGTTGTAAAGAATAATATGATTGTGCTGGGGTATAACTTTGTTGCGTGTGCTGTGATTGCAGCGCTTGTTGTTGTGCTTGTATAGCCTGATGAACTGCTTGAATAGTACTTTGTGCAGGCCCCGATCCTCCTAAAGGGCGCATTTGCGTTTTATTATAAAAAAAATCAAAAAACATCCTATATTCACCTCATCCTTTAAATATTTTGTCTTCCATCTTTCATACTATGAATATTTAATTACAATGGATAATACATGACGCTTTTCACCTTATAATTCTTGAATCTCTTTCTATTCAAATAACTAACTATTTTGTTTCAAGTTTTAACAACATATTTATGAAAATCATTCATATACTTTTATAGGTGTTGTCATTAGCGACATGGAGTGCTTTGGTCACGCACTCCTGTTTTTTTATGCAAAATAACTATTTTGTTAAGCTTTATCAATTCCTACATTCTCTTAATAAGTCCCGTATAATAATCTTTTCCAAATCATTGTGTTTCTCTCTGCAATACTACTTTTCTAAAGAATCCAACAAAATTTGACAAACATAGTCAACTATATTTGTTATGATGTTCTAGGTATTTCGCTTCTAAGACTTCGTACAGTTTAAATTTTGTTTAACCTATATCAAATATTGATAACTGGCCTTCGATTTCCACTACTTCCATCACAGGTTCCCCCTTTTGATTTGACTGAAATGCTATTCTTTATCCTTATACTCCATCTCCAAAAATTCAGCTAAATTAATCTCTTTCATTATCAATTCTTCTAGAAAGTAAAACGCTTCTTGTTCCCCTTCATTTTCTCTTATATTTTGAAACTGTAATTTTTGTTCTTCATCTAATTCAAATTTCACCTTTGCTTCTACAACCATCATTCATCCTCCTCACCTACTAAAATGAAGTTTTTATTTTCATTAACTTCGCTTAAAGTGAAATATTCATTTTTTCATTCACCGAAGTTCATAACATATTCTTTTCCTCTGGTATAATAATGATTAGGTGCCCCATGCGCATTTTATCTACTGGAAATAATACCTTTTACGCACTTAACTAATAGAAACTTCATTTCTACTACTTCTACAATAACAATTTTGTTCACTTGTTTGATACATTTATGAAACATTCACATGTTATCTTCAATATGTTCTATTCTTTTTGAAAAACCATGTGAGAATACCAAAACAAGAAGCCCTAGAGCCCTAACTCTAGGGCTTCTTGTTTTCAAATAAGGATTTTGTTAAATATTCAATTGAACCTTCTTACACTCTCCGTATTACTAGCCCATAAGATATTCAGAAACCGTATGAAATTGTAATACTAATGTAAGGTTTCTCAATATGAGCCAATGTATTTATGTAGTAAACTATTTATCGGCAATACATATAAAAGGAGAAACATTTATGACTTTTGAAGACGATCGTAAATTAGGCATTCAACAAGGGTGTATAGTAATAACAGATCAATCGCAATATCTTGTCGTTAAAAAGAATGAAAATTATTCTTTATTAAGCATCGCATCTGCGGAATGTATAAACTTTGAAGTTTCACTTGAACATCTTGAAGAAATGGTCCAAGTAGATTTAAAAGAAAAAATTCAAGATATCATTCCACCAGAGAATATTAAAATCGTAGCTCAAAACAGAATATAAAATGTATTTTCTAAGAGCACTTTCGATGGTGCTCTTTTTTCATGAACAGTTTCAAATAACGATTTTATTATGTTTCCAAACTTACAGTAATGTCCTTAAAAAACATTCATATATATTTATCAGATGCACTTTTAAATCCCAGAGTATCAAATGCTTTTAAAAGTTAACTGACCAACAATATTCAACTTCTCTTTAAAAATAACTTAGATACAAAAAAGCTACGTTTTATATAGGATAAAAAATTATCTTACGCAAAGGAGCTTGATTATTTGTGAATTACCAAAATGATAATAACCCTAACATTCACAAACCTTGCACTTGTCCATCCCCCACGGCTAACAGTTTAAATGTTGTTCAAACTACCCCATCAATAGTCTCTGTAAATTCTGCGATTCCACTAGATACCGTGGTAAATTCTAATGGTACGGCAATCTCATTCACACCACCAACAACTGTTTTACTTGAAGGTGGAAGAACCTATTTGGCAATCTATGAAGTGCAAGTTATCATTCAACCAGGAGGTAATTCGGCAGGTATCACTATGTATCTTAATAATAATCCAATCATTGGCTCTGGTACTTCTCTGGGATATACTGCAGGATTCACTTCTGTATCAGCACCCGCTATTTTCACTACACCTTTAGGTATAACAAGTACTCTTACTGTTAATGTAGGACCATATTCTAATACATTAAATACATTGGGCTTAACTCTTGCTGTTGTAGCATTAACATAATAAAATGTAAAACTCTCTAAAATGATTTTATTTATCCCTTAACTGTCTATTGGGCTAGCCTCTAAGAACTCCACATAACTACATATAGAAAAAGAACATTATTTGGTTCCATAGTACTAGGTGACTCGGCTAGCACAATTGCTGAGTCACCTATTTATCTATAATAAAATAAAGCTTTTGTTTAATTTATTACTTGTTCTTTTTTATGCATTATTCTATTACAATCCATTTTCATGTTATAATTACCAACAGTACATATTTTAATAGGCACAACAAATTCCTATTATTTCTAAATGGATTAACAAATAAAAATACGTGTAAAAGAATTCAGTGTTTTACTGAATTCTTTTTATGGATCTTTCAAAATCTTTTACATCTTCCTTCATTCCTTCTTTTTAATAAACTTCAAATTTTATTACAATAACGCTTTTTTAAAATACAATCGCTTGCCTATAAACTTTGTAACCTTCATTTTCTTTCCTATGATTACAACATCCTCCTAACAACCAAGTATTGGTTATATATCCCATATGAACACCTCTATTTTATTGGCATATACTTTGAAGGAAAAAACATTTCACATTAAACATATACCTACAAAGTCAGTTGCTAATAATTTACCAAAAATTACTTAATATTCAATTTTTAAAAGGAGGTATTTATGAGATATAATCGAAAATCAAATTCCAAAAATCCGTGTGATAAATTTCAGCAACCCTGCTTTATTTCTATATCCCCTTGTGATCAAAGTAATTGCTGTACACCTGTTTTTTTCTCGAATTCTCAACAACAAGAATTATTACAAATAATAAATCAATTAAATCAAGCCATCCTTTCTTTTTTCACAACACCAAATCCAACAACTATACAAATACTCCAATCAGCATTACAGGCATTAAATGATTTATTAATAACAGTACAACCAAATACACCAAATAGAAATTTAGTTATAAGAACTATAAATCAATTAATTAATTCCTTACCTACTGCATCCCTCACTCAAATCTCAGCATTATTCCAATTTCTATTCCAAAGCTTGTCTTCACTTATAAGTTGTTCAAATATATCGGACCCCTTATTACAGCAAACATTCAACTTAATTTTACAAGGAATCTTAAATAGTTCGCTATTAAGTAACATCGGAATACCGGGGCCGACTGGAGCCACTGGACCTAGAGGATTTCCTGGACCTAGAGGCGCTCAGGGTTCTCAAGGTGTGCAAGGAATTCAGGGGCCGGAAGGACCAGAAGGACCGGAAGGACCTCAAGGTGTGCAAGGGATTCAGGGACCGGAAGGATCTCAAGGCGTGCAAGGGATTCAGGGGCCGGAAGGACCACCGGGACCTCAAGGACTTCAAGGCGTACAAGGGATTCAAGGGCCTCCGGGACCACCGGGAACCACTGGACCTCAAGGTGTGTCAGGTATTCAAGGGCCGGAAGGACCACCGGGACCTACTGGACCTCAAGGTGTGCAAGGTATTCAAGGACCTGAAGGACCACCAGGACCTACTGGAGATTGTGATTGTCCACCGGGACCGACTGGACCTACCGGGCCAACCGGACCTGCATGTAATTTCCTAGTATATGCTACAAATGCAGGACTCATAGATGACCCTACAAATGATACAGTATCTGTAATTAACACCGGAACAAATATAGTAGTTGATACAATTACTGTAGGTAATGCACCACTTGAAGTAACCGTTTCACCAAATGGAGCTCGTGCCTATGTTACTAATATTTTTTCTAATACCGTTTCCGTTATTGATACTGCTACTAATGCCGTTATCGCTACCATTCCTGTTGGAACTAACCCAATAGGTGTAGCTGTTTCTCCAAATAACACAACTGTTTATGTTGGAAATCATGGCAATAATACTGTTTCTGTCATTAATGCGGCAACAAACACAGTTATTAATACCATTCCTGTTGGCATCGCTCCACAAGGAATTACTGTTTCCCCAAATGGTGCCCTTGCATATGTTGCAAACGAATTAAGCAACACAATTTCTGTCATTAATACTGCTACCAACACAGTTATTGATACCATCCCTGTTGGCATTCGTCCTAGAATAATCGTGTTTACACTAGATGGTACTCGTGCGTATGTCACGAATCAAAACAGCAATACGGTTTCTGTTATTAACACCGCTACCAATGCAGTTATTAATACAATTAACGTAGGTACCGAACCTGTTGGCATAGATATTACACCGGGTGGAAACCTTATTTACGTTGTAAATAAAGTTAGCAATAATGTATCGGTAATAAATGTGGCGACAAATACTGTGATTGATACAATTTCTGTTGGTTTATCCCCTGATCAAGTAGCCATCATACCTGATGGCACTCGAGCATATGTTACAAATCAAGCTAGTAATACTGTTTCCGTTATTGATATTGCTACGAATACTGTTATCACTAATGTCCCAGTAGGTGTCGCTCCAACCGGAATAGCTACTGGAACTATTTGTGAATAAAATAAAGAAGTGAAAGCCACAGATAGTTTTTATTAAAATTGATAGTATGTGATATTCTTTCTTTAACTACGTTCAAACAACCAGAATAAACCTCTATATTCTGTTAATATTCTTTTCTGTTTTGTCTTACAGAACCTGCAGATCAGCTAGCTGTTGTTAGCTGATCTCTTTCTATAAAACTCAAATCACATACCAATTAATTTACTAACATTGAATTTTTTAGAATTTAATAATAATATTCACCTATAAAACCATTACCCTTATTCAAAGAGCTATGAGCCTTTCCACTCATGACTCTTTTTTTTTACGATTTTCACTTCACATCTACGCGATTTTGACTAGCTTCTCGACTAAATCCGTCTGGGTATCTTTCTAAAAATAATCATTTTATCTTTTCAGTAAACTTAGTATCTACACGATCAACCTTACCGTTTATCTAAACCGCGACTTGCTCACCAAATCCGCTCATTGGTGGATTGACTACTGTCACATTCCCGTCCTGCACTATTAAAAGTTTGTTGCTACTAACATCAATTTCTACTTTTTTCATATGTCCATCTACCTTTTACTACCACATGTACTCAACAACATCAGTTTTAAAAGCCACCTCCCAAATAAACTCTTACTGGAATTACTACACGACCTAGCTCGTCCACTTTTCTTGAAACACCTGTTTTTTCATACCTTACTTTCCTTTAGTATTTTTATATTTATTTAGAATCTCATGCAAACGTTTCTTATTACCAATCAGTTCTGCTTATCAAGATTTAGATTTAATTAATTGTAATAAATCAGGTGGGGGGTTATGCAGAAATGCTTTCAGGGAAAAGTTTTATAAGGAAATAAAAAATGCAGCAGTGAAAAAAATTAAAATTCGTAATTTAAGACATCCACACGCAACTATACTATTGAAACAAGGAGTTAATCCTAAAATTATCAGTGAGAGATTAGGTCATACAGACATTTCATTAACTCTTAGGATTTATTCTCATGTTTTACCGAACATGCAGGAAGAAGGAGTAAAAAATTTTAGTAAAAGTATCTTTGGATAGCTAACGTTTGAAAAATGTTTGCATTTTATAACAAAAAGCCAAACAAATCTTGTATTAACAAGGTTTATTCACCTTAACATATGTTATTATGTATAATACATATGTTAAGTAAATTCAGAATAACGAGGCAAATATTATGGACTTTGTTTATATTAATCAAAACGTATTAAATAATCTTCTATACATTTTATGTAGTATATTTGTTTTTTATTTCATATATGATAGCGGGCGCTATTTAAAGAAATATAAAATACTACTGATTACCCTTTGTTCTAGTATCCCGCTTATTTTATGTATGCGATACCCTATCTATATGGATGAAAGTTGTATTCATGATTTAAGACAAATTCCGGTCATAATAGGTACGCTTTATGGTGGATTCCCTGTCGGTATCATATTGTTTACAATTTTATTAATTACAAGATTTTTATTTTATGGCTTTAACATGCTGACCGTTGTTGTTTACGGAATAATGTTCATCGTTACAGCACTCGCATCTTCAAAATTTAATACATATAATAGAAAACTTAAAGTAGCTTTTTCCATGTTTTTAACCTTTTTCCTAGCCATATTTACAACTTTAATTGTATTAACTTTATCAGATTTTGAAGTGAATAATTTGTATATTATTTATTTCATGGTATTACCGACTACTTTGATGTTATTTATTGTTTATATAAATGAAGTTATAAAAGATGCTGTATTAATGCGCTCAAAATTAATTAAAATGGAAAAAATGGAGATTGTTAGCCAACTCGCTGCAAGTATATCGCACGAAGTAAGGAATCCCTTAACGGTTGTAAAAGGATTTACACAGCTTTTAAAAACACCAAATTTAACTCCTGAGTCAAGAGACGAATATATTAAACATATACTTGAAGAGTTAAATCGTGCCCAAGAAATTATCGATGATTATTTAACGTTTGCCAAACCTGCTCCAGAAAAATTAGATCAAATTTCAATAAAACAAGAGTTAAATCGGGTTATTAATATGATATTGCCATTGTGTAATATGAATACGATACATATTACACAGGATTTTTCTGAGGCAACCATTGTTGGTAATAAACAGCACTTTCAACAATGTTTTTTAAACTTAATAAAGAACAGTATTGAAGCAATGCCTAATGGTGGTACCTTAAATATTTCCTCATCTATCAATAATAGTAAAGTTGAAATACGAATTGAAGATAGCGGAGTTGGAATGTCACAGGAGCAAATACATCGATTCGGTGAACCGTATTTTAGTACAAAAACAAAAGGAACCGGTTTAGGTACGATGGTTGCTGTTAAGATTATTGAGACGATGCATGGAAGTTTAAAAATTCGAAGTATCGTTAGTAAAGGAACGACTTTAACGATTACGTTCCCGAAATATAATAAGAATACGCATTAAAACAAATAAAAAAGGAGCATAGTCGCTCCTTTTTTATTTGTTTCGATACATAAGTATCTTCAATGTTTTTTTAGTTTACATTTGTGAAGACTAATTAAAAATTAGTATCCTCCGCCCCAGCAGCTGCATCCTACAATTATTAATAGAATGAATAACACAACTAGTAAAGCAAAACCTCCACCAAAACCACAAGAACCACCGTAACTCATATTTTCTCCTCCTTTTGGTTTGAAAACTAATAGGTAGTTGATCATTTTAACTGGTTCGTATTATACATTATGTATATATCCCTTTTTTGAGCATGTCTACATAAAAATAAGTAAAAGCACTCGTTTAAAGAGTGCTTTAAAATGGATACCAAAAGTTTTGAAATACGTTTAATTTTAAATATACCGCAACAATAAATATGAAAATACCGGCAAATAAAGCGATGAAATCTTCACGTTTCGCCTTACTTGTATAAAACCATGTACGTTTATCCTTCTTTCCAAATCCTCTTAAATCCATTGCATTTGAAACCGTATCTATTCTTTCTAGAGAATGAATGATTAGTGGCCAGAAAATTAAAACACGGTTCTTCATACGAACCCATAAACTTGCTTCTCCTTTTTCAAAAGCCACTCCTCTCGCTTCTTGCGCGTGTTTAATAATTTTATACTCAGACTGGATGTCAGGAATATAACGTAGTGCAATATTTATTGCATAAGTAATCTTATAATGAATACCAAGTTTACTTAAGCTACTTACAAATTCGCTTGGATCTGTCGTGTAAATAAAAAGAAGTGTAAATGGTAATAACGTAAAATACTTTAATGAAAGTGTAGCTGCATAAAATAATGTTTCATATGTAATCGTTGCATATCCAACATGTAAAAACGCGGTATATGATTCAGTTAATTCAGATCCATGAGTTGGTGTAATCAATAAAATCATGACAGAGTTTAATAAACTAAATGTAAATATGACACTAAAAACAATTAAAATTTTACGAAATGGAATTTTAGCAATGCTGAGCCCGATACACCCAATAATAAATAATATTAGCAACACCCGAAAATCAAAAAACAAAAAAGTAAGCGTCATACAAAAAATAAATAAAAACAATTTCACTATCCCATCCATACGATGAAAATATGTACTATGCACCTTCCTCCCTCCTATTACTGTCTAAATAAAGCTCCATAAATTTTTCTGGACATGCAATCCCACTAAATTTAACAAGCTTGGTTAAAGAACTCTCTCTTAAGTTGGCTCTTTGTAACGTTTCTTGATCGCCTAATACATCAAACACTGTATTATCCGCAATAATTTTCCCTTCATGTAGAACTACTGCACGGTCTGTATATTCTAGCGCGAGATTCATATCGTGAGTGATAAAAACAAATGAAATTCCCTTTTTAGCTAGGTTTTTAATAAAAGACATAAATTGTTTATAGTGATAATAATCTTGTCCCGCTGTCGGTTCATCTAATATGATAAGTTTAGGATTTGTTGTTAATACAGATGCGATTGTTAATCTCTTTTTTTGCCCATAGCTTAGTGCTTGAATTGGCCAATTACGAAATGGATATAAACCACAAATTTTTAAAGTTCCTTCTACTCTATTCTTAATTTCTTCCTTAGAAAAATTATGTAATGTTAATGTAAATGAAACTTCTTCAAAAACAGTAGGCTGTGTAATCATATGATTTGGATTTTGCATCACGTAAGATATGATTTCCCCACGTTTACGAATAGACCAAGAACTAATATCTTCACCTTTTAACAAGATTTTCCCATTTTTCATTTTGTTTATGCCTATAAGACTATGAGCTAATGTTGATTTCCCTGCTCCATTATGTCCTAACAGTGCCACAATTTCTCCTTCATATATTGAAAGGTTTACATTTTCTAATACTTTTTGTTTATTAGAGTATGAAAATGATAAATTCTCCACTTTAAGTAATTCCTTGTTTTTAGTATTCCCTTTTAATATGACTTGTTTCTCCATCCACTCTTTTATAACGTTGCTTACCTTTTCTTTTTGAAGGTTTTCCATTGGATATATTACGTCATTATTACTATCAAAATGTAATCTCTTTAATGCTTCGATGTAAATAGGCTCTCTTAAGCCGATACGTGGTAATATATTTGACGCTAAGATTTCTTTTGGTGTTCCTATCGCAATGACTTTACCTTCATCAATTAATATAACTTTGTCTAAATCCAGGTTTAAAATTTCTTCTATTCTATGTTCGATAATAACAATCGTTTTATTATATTGTTCATGTATATCTTTCATAAGTTTTATCGTATGTAAGGCGCTTAGTGGATCTAAATTAGCTAACGGTTCATCGAACAATAATATATCCGCATTTGTTGTTAATAAACCCGCTAGAGAAACTGTTTGCTTTTGACCTCCTGATAATTCATATGGACTTTGTTTATGAAACGTATGCATCTTCACCTTTCTTAATGAGTCCGAAACAATCTTTTTCATGTCATCTTGCTTTACACATTCATTTTCTAAATAAAAAGCTACATCTTCCTCTACTGTCAGACCAATAAATTGAGCATCTTGATCTTGCAAAATTGTTCCTACCTGTTTACTTTGTTCAAAAATACTTCCTTCCCTCGGATCTTTACCGGCAATTAAAACGTTACCTGTACTATTCCCTTCGTAAGAAAATGGGATTAGCCCATTTATACAATGAGCTAATGTCGACTTTCCTGAGCCACTTCGTCCAGCAATTAGCACTTTTTCCCCAGGGTATATATGAAAGGTAATATCACTTAAAGTAGGCTGCACAGCATGCCCATATTGAAAGGTGAATTGTTCAAACGAAATAATTGGTTGCATGTTAACATCCCTACTTTTCAATTTTTAAATGTGTATGTTTCTTATTGGATTTCGCCAAACCAATTGTAAGTGGCAATCCAAGTACTAAGAAAACGATGACATCGGAAATTGTTGCTCCTAATACTTGTATAACAATTTTGTCAAATGGTTCTCCCATCACAATAATATCGAATGCCCCAGCAAATATAATAGCAATGACAATACCAACTAGCCCAGTAATTGCTAAATAAGAAATATCCCCCTTGTTAAATGACCCGTTTTTCACACTAAAACCAACTCTTTTTTGAATAAGCCCCATTGAAAAACCAATAATACCTGAACTAATAACCCAGCCCCACCAAATACCCCAGCCAGCAATCGTATCTGTTACGGTATGACCGATAAGTCCGATTAACAGTCCTGCCACTGGACCAAATAATGCTCCAAAAACAGTTAATATAGCTAATGCTGGTTTAATAAATGTATTCGGTGCAATGGAAAATCCCCAAAGTCCTAATATCCCGTATAATGCTGCTCCAATACCGATTGCTACTACTAACTTTGTTGATAATTTGTTCATGACAATTCCCCTCTCATATTAGTCAACTTTTATTACTCTATATTTAATTTAAAAATGAATTATGCATCGACACTCCCTTTCTATACAACAAAAAAATGACCTCTTACATAAGAGGTCATTTTCTTTCACATTCAAGAATCCTCTTATCTTTCAAAAAACACATCGTGTCCTCTGCGGAATTAGCACCTTCCTATAAAATTGCATAGGGGTTGCTGAGGTTTCTTAGGGCCGTTCCCTCCACCTCTCTGGATAAGTATTAATTTGTAATTCGTATTATGGCACTAAAAAGTATAAATTTCAATACTTTTCTCACTATTTTTATTTTTTATTAAATAGATCATTTAAATCATTGTATTCTTATCGGAATTGTGAAATAATAAATTCAAAATCGTTTCGGGAGGAATGCATTATGAAAGTTATTGGTTTGATTGGAGGATTAAGTTGGGAATCTACATCATTATACTATAAACATATTAATACACTTACACTCTCTCAATACGATCAAAATGCAAAGTTAGTTTTATATAGTATGGACTTTGGTGAAGTAACTACTTTATTACAAAACCATCAATATGAAGAAGTGAAAAATGAACTAGTTACAGTTGCAAAGAAAGTTGAAAAATCTGGGGCTGAATGTTTATTAATGTGTTCAAATACCGTACATCTATTTGCCGAAGAAGTAGAACAAGCAATATCTATCCCGCTTCTTCACATTGGTGATGTAAGTGCTAAAGAAATGGTAGAACAGAGTATAAAACGTATCGGACTATTAGGAACAAAACAAACGATGGAGCAAGATTTCTATAAATCACGATTAGCGAAATATAACATTGAGACAATTATCCCAAATGAAGAGGAAAGAACCTTTATCCACCATGTCATATTAGATGAATTAAGTAGAGGGATCATTTCAGAAACATCTAAAGAAAAGTTATTACAAATTACAAAATCATTAATTCAAAACGGCGCTGAAGGTATATTATTAGGCTGTACTGAAATACCTTTACTTATCTCCCAAAATGATCTTACTGTTCCCGTTTTTGATACTGCTTTTTTACACGCAAATACTGCTGTGCAATTTGCTGGATAAGAATATACAAGCATAAAGGTGAGAACCTCTATGCTTGTATACAGTTACGACTATTTATCCCGCTATTTATGGGTAGTAAAATCCCTACTGATTAAAATTTTACTTTATTTAAAAGAGATTCAATAACTGCAATTGCTTCTTTTGAACCACCACATTTTAAAAAGCTATCATTAAGTTTTCTTATACCATGTTTATACTTTTCATTTGAAAGAACATCTGTTACGGCCTCTTTTAAAGTGTGCACATTAACATGTTCTTTCAATAGTCTATGTGCCGCTTCAAGCTCAGTTAATCTTTGCGCTATCATTGGCTGGTCTTTATCATGCGGTATTATTACAAATGGGACATTATAATGAATGGCATCGTGTACGCTATTCATACCACCATGTGTAATAAAAACATCTGCTTCATTTAATATTTCTGATTGAGGTACGTATGGAGCAATTATAAAATTATCTGGTGCTTTCTTAATTTTAGAAATATCATTTCTATCACCAATTGCCATTACAACTATCCCATCAAAATCTGAAAAAGTATCAATACAAGTATTAAAGAATGGTTCGAGTCCTTCAAGCAGTGTTCCCATTGAAATATAAATAACTTTCTTTTCTTTAAGTGATTCCAGTGGAAACTTTATATTTGTTTTACGCTTTGAAATACTCGGTCCAATAAAAATGTTATTTTCTCCGAACGATTCGTTATTAGGTTGGAAATAGCGACTTGTGTATACGAGACAAACATCACCCTTATTATTCATAAATTGAAGATTATTCTTTGGTTTTACTCCAAATTTATGTTCCATCTGATTTAGTAATTTTTCAGAGATTTCCTCTGGTTGGAATGGCATATCTGCATTTGGATGAAAAGGTAATGTCTTCAAAAATTCTGGCGGAATTAAAAATATAGGTGAGGACACTACACCTGGAACTTGTAAATACTCTTTTACTAACTCTCCTGCGCCAAATATATCATAAATTACGAAATCAAAATTTATACTTTCACATAATTGTTTCGTAATTTCTAATATATATAAAGAAGTTTGAACATGCACATGAAAAAAAGCATTTAACCCAGATGAGGTTTCAGCATCAATAGAAATCTCTTTTAATAGATCCGGATGAGTATGTACAGTAGCTCCTAAATCTTCAATTCTATCCTTAAAGTTTGCCGTTGTAATATAATGTACATTATCTCCTCGTTCAGTAAAGGCTTTTACTAAATTTAATGTAGGATTTACATGTCCCTCTGCTGGAAAATTAACCACTAAAATATTTAGCACTTATTCCTCACTCCTTACATTTCATTGTTTTAATTAAGCATACTGTTATTTGTACAAGTAATCTTCCCCTAATAGTCCTAATATGCTTGCTACATTATATTGATAAATAATTTTCAGTCATCAACATAAAAAAAAGCATCTACCTATGTAGATGCCTAACCGTGATAAGGAGTGTTCTGTGAGGTTAGAACAAGCTTTTCTGCTTGTCCTATGCTATTAATATATGATTGATTTTATAAAACGTGAATAGTTAATAGAATTATTTTATCCATTTTATATGATCAAATGGATAAAATACCATTTCTACTTTACCTATTATATTTGACTCATCAATAAGTCCAAGTGTATTCCTACTATCTTTACTATGATTACGATTATCACCTAACACAAATAATTTATGCGTAGGAACTTTTATTTCTCTAAAATTTGAAAAACGATTGGATACTTGTGACATATCTAAATGTATATACGACTCATCACGCTTTTTACCGTTAATAAATACCTCATCCTTTTTTAGTTGTATATTATCCCCCGATAATCCAATAATTCGTTTCACATAGTAAGTAGGCTCGTCTTCTTTTTTTATAATGACAACATCTCCATGATGAAAAGACGATAAACAGACGTTTACCTTATTAACAAGTATATAATCTTTTTCATTCAAAGTAGGTTGCATCGAAATCCCTTCTACCATACAAAATAAAAAGGACTTATTAATAAAAATAACCCCTATTATAATTAATATGTAACTACATATGTTCCTCCAATATTTTAGAATAAACAGCTTCATATACACCTCATTTCTAATCTATTCCCAGATAAAAACGCCTCTAGTTTACAGACATGCTAGAGACGTTTCGTACATTTTAATTCTCTTTAGAGGCATCTGTTTTTGGCGCTTCACCAGTTACTCGCTTATTTTTCAAATCAAAATAAGCATCTAAAACTTCTTTTCCAATATCGGAGTTAATGCCCGATTTATCATTTTCAACCCACGGTACTACAACAGAAAATGCTACTTCTGGATCATCATATGGCGCATATCCAGCTAATGTTAAGTTATAACATTCTCTACGATCGCCTTTCGCATTTCGCCCAATTTCATTTTCTCCACCATATACAGTTTGTGCGGTCCCTGTTTTACCAGCTGGTTTATATGGTGCTTTTTGGAACGCTCTTACTCCTGTTCCATCTCCTTCTTGAAATACTTTTCTAAATCCTTCTTTTACTTGATTAATATGTTCTTGTTTCATATCGATTCTATTTAAAACAACGGGTTCTATTGATTGTACTACTTTACCAACCTCATCTTTTTGAACGGTTTGTTCTCTAATCTCTTGAACAATTTGTGGTTTCATTCGATACCCTCCATTTGCGATAGTCGAAATATATTGTGCAAGCTGAAGTGGTGTATATGTATCATATTGTCCAATAGAATAATCTAATAAGAAACCAGGCTGATTATCTTTTCTTCCAATTTGCCCTGCAGTCTCATTCGGTAAATCAATACCAGTTTGTACGCCTAGTCCAAATTGCCTGAAATAATATCTCATTTTATCAAAATATTCTTGTTTAATATCTAGTGAACTATTTTTCACATAATCCACACCAGCAATTTTTAATGCGATATTAAACATATAAACGTTTGAAGAAACTTGTAACGCTCTTAGATCGTCTATATCACCAAAATTTTTCCAAGACTTCTTTTCCTTAGTTCCTTTAAACTTCATAGGTGCATCATAAAAATGTGTTCCAGGAGTTATTGCATTTGTTTCAAACCCTGTTAACACTGTTGCACCTTTAACCGTTGATCCAAGCTCATATGAACTTGTCAGCGTGCCTAAAGCATAATCTTCTACTTCCATTTCCCCATCTTTTTCTACAAGTCTTTTCCCAGCCATTGATAATACTTGGCCATTTTTAGGATTCATCATCACTACGAAAGCACGGTCTAACATTGATTCTGACCCTTTATATTGTTTTAATATTTTTTCTATGCTCTCCTCTACTTTTTTTTGCAATTCCATATCTATTGTTAAAGTTAAATTTTTACCGCTTTTTCCTTCCGAAACCGTTTCCGTTCTAATAGTATTTCCTTGTTTATCAGCAATGCTTCTTACTTCTTTTTTTGTACCATGAAGTACATCTTCGTATTGCTGTTCGATATAACTTTTGCCGACCCTATCATTTCGGCTATAATCACGCACTAAATAATAATCTAATCGTTCACGTGGCAATCCTTCATCAGCATTTGAGACGTTACCAAGGACAGAACGGAATAATCCATCATTTACATAGATTCTCTCCCAATCAACTGATGCGTCTACTCCTGGAAGGTTCGCTAAATTTTCACTAATCACCGCATATTCCTGTTCACTAACGTCCTTTTTAATAATTTGAGGTGCCATTTGAAAACCTGAGGTCATTTTACTTTTAATAGCTAACACTTCTATATCTTTAGCCGTTAGTTCTTGAAGATTTTTATCTGTAACGCGTTTCCTTTTTAAATCTTCTATTTTTTTGTCTAGCTCTTTTCCGGTAATATCCTTATCTCGGAACTTATCTATTTCTTTTTTTGATACTAAGTCTTGAGCAAGTTCTGGATTTAATTGCATCCAAAAGTCTTTCTTATCAGTCTCCGTTAACTTATCTATATCTTCTTGTGGCATTTCAATAATATCTGCAAGTTGTCTTGCTGATTTTAATATTTCTTCTTGTTTTACACCTTTCACCTTTGTATATGTAATCGTACGTAAAGACTTATTATCAACTACTGGATTTCCTTCACGATCAAATATTTTCCCACGTGGTACAGAAAGGCCCACGGTTGCATTTTCTCTCTTCTCTACTTCATTTTTATATGTTTCTCCATCAAAAATTTGCACTTTCCCTAACTGAATAATAATGCCAGAAAATAATAAAAATACACAAAGGAATAAAATATTTAACCGGAGAGGTACTACTCTACCACTTTTCTTCTCTTGCTTTTTCACCTTGTCATAATCTCCTCCTTACAATATTTCAAATAATAATCACATTTCTATATTAAAAGTAATGTACAATTTCTATACATTGCTTTGTACAAATATTAATATAATGTTTAAAACTTAATAGAAATTAAAACAAAGGTAAAGAAAAGGTAAAGTTTACTAAATTAAATATAAAAAATACCCAATAACAAAAAGCTTAGTTTTCACTAATCGCTTTGTTATTGGGTATTAATTGATTTAAGAATTACTACTAGTGCGTATTGCTATACATTTGTCGTCACAATTAGAAAGAGATTGTTTACTTAGTACTTTCGGTAAGTAAATAGTTACTGTTGTCCCGACACCAACCTCGCTCATGATACTAATTGTCCCTTGATGACTTTCAATAATTTTATAACTTAACATTAATCCAATACCAGTCCCTTTTTCTTTCGTACTATAAAAAGGTTCACCTAATCTCTTAATTCTTTCTTCAGGTATTCCTATTCCTTCATCTATTACATGAATGATGACACCATCATCATTTATTTCTTTTATGTGAATTGAAATTTCCCCACCATTTGGCATAGCTTCGATTGAATTTTGCAAAATATTAATAAATACTTGTTTCAATTGATTTTCTGAGCATTCAATAATTATATCTTTGTCATCCGTAAATAGTTCAACTTGAATATTTGTCATAATTGCTTTTGTATTCATTAACGATACGACATTTTTAAAAATTTGATAAATATTTTTCTTTTCTGTATTTATCTCATCTGTTTTAGCAATTGCCAGAAATTCTTGCAGGATCGCTTCTATCCTTTCAATTTCAGAGAGCATAAGATCAAAATATTTTTCTTGATCTTCTTTATTAATTTGAAATAACTGTATAAAACCTTTAATTACAGTTAAAGGATTTCTTACTTCATGAGCCACGCCAGCTGCTAATTGACCAATTGCTGCAAGCGTATCTGATTTATTTAGCAATTCTTCTGTCTTTTTTCTCTCTGTAATGTCGCGTACAATAATCATAATTTTATCATGTAATAATGGTAAGCACCTAGCCTCAAAGAAATTAATACTTCCATTAAGTGTGAGTGGATATTCTACAATTACATTCGTTCCTTTTTCCTTCACTTGATTAATGGCTTCCTGAAACTGCTGTGCTACTGAAGATGGTAATACTTCGTAAAACTTTTTTCCCATAAAAGCTTCTGCGGGTACGTAAAACTTTGTAGGAGATCCTGCCTTGTAATCTATAATTGTGCCATCATCTTCTGTTAAGAAACATAAATCTGGTAAAGCTTTAAAAATTAATTCCAGTTCAGATGTTTGTTGTTTTAACTGCTCTTCTATCGCTTTTAAATGTGTAATATCTACACCAACAGCCCAATAACTATATCCTGTTACAGGAAACTGTTCTGATATATTCGACCACATTATTGTTTTGATTTCACCATTTTTACATGTTAAGTGCATTTCCCAATCTCTGAAATTTTTTCCACAAGTTAAAAATTTCTTTTGTATTTGATGGCGATAATTATAATCAGGATACAGTAATTGCAGTGCGTTGGGATTTCCAATTATTTCTTCAGCGGTATAACCTGTTACAATTTCACATTCTCGATTCCACAAAACAAAATCTCCATTATAATCAAGCGCATCGACCATAACAGGCATGTTTTGTAAAATCGTATGTAGTTCCTCCTCTTTCCGAGAAAGCAACGTTGTATTTTTACTTTGAAATACTTTTATTGCGCCATCTAAAATTAAACTTGAGAGCATTTCAAAGTATTTTTGACAACTGAAAATTTCGCTTTTTTTGGACCACACAACAAAAGATCCTAAATGTTGATTGTATAAGAAAATGGGGATTTCAATCTTTGGAAGTTTACTCTTTTTTATCTCATTCATTCCGAATGAAAAAACACACTCTTTTTCAGCATCAAGAAGCTGATGTGATATGTTAGTTAATTTATAAAATTGTTCTGCCATGGTTTCTATTGTACTCACATCAATAAGTTCCATTAGCCGCGAATTCATTCCTTTTTCACCTCAATATGTAAAATTAATACAAATCTAAAATTCATACTTCTCCATTATACGAAGAAAGCTAGTGAAGGTATATAGCTGTAGAATAATTATTCGAACAAATTTTATTTTTCAATTAAAATAAGAAAAGAATATATATACTGAATATACCTTTAATTAGTATATATTTCGTTGATTCCTCACTTATTGTCTAGGTAACTTGAATTCCTTCTTACAATTCACTGAATTTTCACTTGAGAGTCATACACGTTACTAATAGCGGTATAAACATGCAATAAGTATAAAGTTCATAAAATATTCACAATTTTTATGAAAAATATAAACATTTATTCCAATATATTCTATATAATAAAATGTAATAAGGCTTCTATGAATCTCATAGAATACCTTACCCCTAATAAAAAAGAAAAAAGAATCCATTTGGATTCTTTTTTCTTTTTTAATTACATTACATATTTATATAAAGCATGTGCCACACCATGTTCTTCATTTGATAACGTTTCGTATTTACACATTGCTTTTATTTCTTCTACTGCATTCCCCATTGCAATTGATATGTTCGCTTTTTCCATCATAGAAACATCGTTTAGCCCATCACCTATCGCTACAGTGTTTTCAACCGGAATATTAAGATGTTCTGCTAAAGTATATAATCCATTCCCTTTTTGAGCATCTCGATGATTAATCTCTAAATTGTGCCAATATGAAGATGTAATTGCTAAATCTGTATTATGAAGAAATGTTTCTTTGAGTTTTTTTAATTTCTCAATTTCATAAGAAAATGGTAATAGTTTATGCACATGTATATCTGTTTCTACAATTGGTTTACAACTTTCCGCACTATGAAACGCTGTATGCTCAAGATATAATGCTGCGATTGTTTCTAACTCTTTCAAGTCGAAATTTTCTTTTGAATTCTTCACATGCTCAATTTCATTACGTACACTCTCTACTCCATAATCCGGTACATACACACCTTTATCGGTATAGAGCTGATAATATAAACCATTCTCTTCAAGGTATTCTACAATTTCAAGTGCCTGCATATTTTGAATTGGATATCTCTTCATCATTTTTTTATCTTTATATATAAGAGCACCATTTTCCGCAATGATTGGACACTCTAAATCAACTTCTAACAATAATCGCTCAATGTCAACAATTGAACGTCCTGTACAAATTGCTACAACATGGCCAGCTTCTTGACATGTTCGAATTGCTTCTGCATTTTCTTTACTTATCATTTTATTCCCCGAAAGAAGAGTTCCATCTAAATCAATTGCGATTAATTTCATTATTTCTTCACCACTTTCTATAAATACACGAGTTCTAATTAATTATTAGGTATCGTTTTCATACAATCCTCGTGAGGTACTTCTTATTTATAATTTATGAAAAGCGTTTCAGGTCAAGAAATAATTAAAAATAAAATCCAAAGCTTTTCTTTTTAAAAAAGCTTTGGATTTTAAACTATGAATTATAACTAATGTATTTTGTCTCACACATGTACACATTTTTTTCTTCAGTTGGTATATATACTTTAAACTTTTCTAACCGTTTTCCATAGACATGAATCGTAATAACGCTTTCATTTTTGCTAATTTCAAGAATATGACAATCCGCTGGTGGAATTACTTTATCTGTTTCTCCTTCTCCCAAATAAAGATTTCCTGTATGTGTTAAATAAACAAGTGAATTTCCAAGTTGTTTCGTTTGTATAAAGTTCTGCACCATAATCCTTCCTGAAAAAACGCCTTCTACTCCCCATGTGCCGTCATGATCATGTAAAGGTGTAGATTGTCCATCTTTCCATACGAGAGCTAGTACTTCAAAACGTTTGAGCGGATCTTCATACAATAAATGTCGTGCATATTGAGTCAAATTGGCCTTCTGTTTATCTAACGGAAGCCATGTTTTCTTTTCTAAAAGTTCTTCTAGTAACTTTTCAATGCCACACACTATTTCTTCTTCAAATAAACCGTTTTCCATAAGATCTGTAACACCTTTAATAAACTTTTGAAATGATTTACTTCCATTACAAGTCAACATAAGAATCCTCCTCTACGTTTTATACAATTCCATATTAAGGTGATTACCGAAAACTCACAATTGAGAAACAAAAAACAAGATGCAAATGTATGCACCTTGTTAAGATTTTTATTTAGCTTTCAATCGAATAGGTAAGTATTTTAATGTTTGTTCATTTTCCAATATACATTTTTCTAAACAGAAAGATGGAGATAGCTCTATTTTTTCAAAAGCATTTATAAAGGTAGTTAATGCAATCTCAGCCTCTAAACGTGCAAGTGGTGCTCCTAAGCAAAAGTGAGGACCTTTCCCAAAGGTTAAATGCTTTTCATTTCCTGTTCGATGTACATTAAATTGAGAGGCTTGTGAAAATTTTTTCTCGTCTAAATTCGCTGCACTAACCCACGCAACAATCATCTGATCCTTTTTCATTAAAGAACCAAATATATTTGTATCCTCTGTAATCCTCCGGGCTAATGTAACAGGAAAGCGATAGCGTAATACTTCCTCAATCGCTTTTGAAATTAAGTTAGGTTCTTTTCTTAACTCTTCATAAATTCCAGGTGAATCTACTAAAAAGCAATAAAAGCTATTAATAATTAAATTTGTAGTGGTTTCATTCCCAGCTGCTAGTAAACCTAATGAAAAGGTTACAATTTCTTCATCGGTTAATCTTTCGTCTTCATATTCAGCTCGAATTAAATCAGAAATGATATCATCGGTTAAATGATATCTCTTTTCCTGAACAATCGGTAGAAGGTATGCTTTGAATTCATTTAATGCTATCCCTTTCTCAGCATCCAGATCATTAAACTTTTCTTTACTATACGGCATAAATAAAATATCAGACCATTCTTTAATTTTTTTACGATCTGTTGTTGGGACTCCTAATAAATCAGAAATAACGGTAACAGGTAAAGGTGCAGCAAACTGTTCAACGATATTAACTTCACTACATTTTTCGATATGTTGTACAAGTTCATCTGCGATAGCCTGTATTCGAGGTTTCCACTGTTCTAAACTTCTTGGAGTAAATGCCTTAGAAACAATGGAACGTACATTGCGATGTTCTGGTGGATCTGTAGAGTTTATATTTATTCTAGTTTCTAAAGGAGGGATTGAGAATTGTCTGCGCTCCCTTCTACTTGAAAATAAGCGATAATCTGATAAAACACGATTTACATCATCATATAAAAAAACATTCCATACATCCTGCTCTTCATCATAATGAACTGGGTGATTATCCCTCATCAAACGATACCATTCATATGGATTCCATAATTCTTCTTTTGTTTTCAGCTTTGAAATTTCATGAACTAAAATAACATTTTCAGGTGAAGCCATAGTTCTTTCCTCCCTTTTCTTTTACAATAAAAGTGATAGGTCGGCAGTTCAAAGTTGTATAAACTATCATATGTTATTTTAACATATACTAAAGGGGATTTTTCATTAGAGAACTTGAGAAATATATAAGGGGGATTTTTATGTACGTTGATATTTTACTACTAGCAGAATTAACGACCGGACCAAAACATGGATATGAAATCAAAAAAAATGTTCAAAATCGTTTAGGTGAGAATTTTGAATTAAATCACAACATGCTTTACCCTGCCCTTCGGCGCTTTGAAAATATGGGTGCTATAACGAAAAAAATACATAAACAAGTTGGAAAACCAAACCGAAATATGTACGATATAACAGAAACAGGAGAAGAAATTTTTTCTGAAATGTTACGAGAGTTTCCCGAAAAACTTGCGACAAATAATGCAGAATTTCTTGTTCGTATCGCGCTATTTGAAAAACTTGAATATGAAGCTAGAAAAGAGATTTTGACTGTACGTCAAAACGTACTACATAGTCAACTTACCGCTATTCAGTCTCTAGAGGTTACCTCAGCCTTTATTACTGAAGTCATTGAATTTAGTAAATCACGAATTGAACATGAATTGAGTTGGATTACATCACTTATGAAGAAAATATGAAAAAATAACAAAAAAAGCTAAAATTAATGAATGAAAATGATATTTATTATCAATACTATCATTAATAAAAGGGCAACCACGATTTGGCTACCCTTAAAGAATTTACACTTCTGGATCAAATGTTTTGCAATCTGTTTCTTCCGTTGTAGATGCATGTTTACCTTTATGACTTACTACGTAAATTGCCTCTGCACTACATTTATTACCGTTCGCCCAAAATTTACAGTTGTTTACTTCACATAAAACGTCTTGTGCCATAGTATCACACCTCCTTGTTCTATTATCATTAACAAAATTCGGAGGTATGATACTATTTGTCATCCATTTTTCATTCCCTTTTTAGCTTTCTTAATGGTTCAATATCTCCGCGTACAATAGCATCAATATTTCCAGTTATTTTTTCAATATCAAAATGCCACCATTGAATTTGCAATAATTCTTGAATTATTTCATTTGAAAATCTCTCTTTTATTTTATTTGCAGGGTTTCCACCAACAATTGTATATGGTGCGACGTCTCTAGTCACAACAGATTTAGCTGCAATGATTGCACCATCCCCTATTTTTATTCCGGGCATAATTGTTGTATCCATACCAATCCAAACGTCATTTCCTATAACTGTATCACCTTTATAAGGTAAATCAGACAAACTAGGTGTATACTTCTCCCACCCATTTCCAAATATATTAAATGGATATGCCGAAAATCCATCCATCCGATGATTGGCTCCGTTCATAATAAAGTTAACTCCAGATGCAATACAACAAAACTTTCCAATAGTAAGGCGATCTCCAAGAAATTCATAATGATGTAATACTCGATCTTCAAATGTTTCTCCATCTTTCGCATCATAATAAGAATAGTCACCAACAAGTATATTAGGTTTTGTTATTATATTTTTTATAAATTGAACGTTTTGATTGCCTTCAATAGGGTATTTAACATTTGGATTAGGATTCATTTTGTATAGCACTTCCTTTACCACTTATTTCACTTTCTACCGCTATTACTGGCTTTAAATTGTATATAGGTAAAATAAACAATAATCCAATTATAAAAAGTAAAGCCGTCCCTTCATACATCATACTTAATGAAAACATCTCTTTTAATGAGCCAGCTATACTCATCGTTACTACCATTGAACCGGTAAAAAGCGGACTTAAAATACCATTTACACGACCTATAAAATCGGTATCGCTATTTTGAATAATAAGCGTATTAATACCAATTTGGATACAAGGAAGAGCTAAACCACTAAAAAGCTGCGCTGTAAGTGTCACCCATAAATTTGTAGAATATCCTATAATGCCAATACCAATTGCTTGACCAAGCATACCGATAATTAACATCTTTTGCGGAGCAACGTTTTTCGCAAATACCATTGCTAATGCTCCGCCAACAATCATTCCCGCACCATTTACTGTTAGTAGCCACTGTAAACTCTCTTTTGATAATCCTAACTGCTCAGTCACAATAAATATACCTAATGGCTGAATTAATCCTATACCTAGTCCTGCAGCCATAAAACAAAGCCCTAGCAAAGTTAATGCTTTTTTCTTTTTGACATACTTAATACCATCCTTCATCTCCTGCAACAGAGTGATATCCTTCTTTTCTACGTCGTTTTCAAGATCTTTCGGAAGGAATAACAATACAACTGCCGCAAGTAAAAACGAAATACCTGTTATGATGATTGAAATATAAATTCCAAAACTATGAAAGATAAATGTCCCTAGTATTGGTCCTAATACCATAAATATTGCAAATATCGTTTGATATATAGACATTGCTAATTGAATTTGTTCCGTTGATAAATGTTGTTTAAACAACTTCATTCCAGATGGTTGTGAAAACTGTGAAAGGATTGCAGAGATGAGTGTCACAAAAAACACAATTTTCCACGTTCCAAACATAAGCGTAATTAATACAGCGAATACTGAAATGGAACTTAACGTTTCACACCATATCATTGTCTTCTTTGGCTTCCACCTATCAGCAAAAGTACCGCCAATAAATGAAAAAATAAAAATTGGAGCGAATTCAGCAACTGAAATCATCGAAATAGCAAAAGCATCACCTTTTGTCATTTCCATTACATATAGTAATACCGCAAAGTTTCGAACCCATATTCCTATTTGTAAAAATAATGCTGATGCTAAAATCCCTTGAACAAACCGATTTTTTAATACTTGTGATACCCCATTGTTTTGTTTCGTTACTACATTTGTCGACATAAAAAAGCCTCCTATTTCATGTTCTGAACAGGAGGCAGCACAAATCATATAAAAAGACTATATATTCGCAGAGCGAAATACATCCCTTTTCTATAAATGTACAGACTAACCCTATTCAGAAGAATATTTCGTTTTTTAACGAAGATCTCTTACAAATAGAATTAGTTGATCATTGGGATGTTTTCACCCTTCCGTTTCGAATTTAAATAACACATACATACTCTATGTAAATCATTTTCGATGTATGCATGTCTCCTTTTAACTATTCTAGAAAGTTAAAGGCAATTCCTCTAAAGAACGCATTAAATAGTTACCTTGCCATTTAATTTCTTCACGATTCCCTTTTATTTGTAGTTCAGGCATTCGATTAAACAAAGTAGTAATAGCAATCTTTGCTTCTAACCTCGCAAGTGGAGCGCCTAAACAGAAATGGCTACCATGACCAAAGGCAATATGACGATTATTTTCCCGAGTAATATCGAATACTTCTGGGTTTTCAAATACAGTTTCATCACGATTTGCAGAAGCTAAGGCAATGACAACCATATCTCCTTTTTCGATTGTTCGGTCGTGAATTTGAAAAGGTTCCGCTGCCCATCTTGCAGTTGTAACCTCAACTGGAGAATAATAACGCAATCCTTCCTCAATAGCCGAATCAATTAGTTTTGGATTATCTTTTAATAACTGTAATTGATTTGGATTTTCAAGAAGTGCTAATACCGTATTTGTAATTAAATTCACTGTCGTCTCGTGTCCTGCTACAATTAATAGCATTATCATTGAATATAGTTCCCGAGCGCTAAGTTTATGCCCTTCACTCTCTGCAAGTATTAAAGCACTCACTAAGTCTTCTTTTGGCTCTTTTCGTTTAATATCAACTAAATATTGAAGATATGTAATAAACTCAGATAGTTGTTTTTCGGTCTCTTTTATTTCTTCAGGTGTTTCTGGTGATGCAATAACAGCATGAGACCAAATTCTAAATTTCGCTTGATCTTCTTTTGGAATACCGAGCATCTCACTTATTACAATAATCGGTAATGGAAATGAATAATCATCCACAAGATTTAATGTACCTTTTCGCTCTATATCACTTATCAAATCATCTGCTATTTTCTCAATTCTTTTGTCTAATTGTGCAATCATCTTCGGTGTAAAAGCTTTTTGAACTAAAGATCGTAAACGACTGTGGTTAGGTGGATCTGAATTTAGCATATGTGTTGTTAAGTGGTCACTATTATCAACGGAAAGATACATGTTCTTTATATCTTGAGAAAACACATTTGTCCAATCTTTTTTTAAACGATTATCTTTTAAAAGTGGCAGAGCATCTTCATATCTAGTAATGAGCCATTCTTTACCGATTTCAACTTGGTTTACAAATAATATAGGTTGTTTTTTTCGCGATTCTTTATAAATTTCATACGCATCTTCTTTAAACTGAGCTGAAGCTAAATTAATGCCATCCTCTATGCTTAACCCAACTTTGTTTTTCATTGACATTGTATTCCCTCACTCTCATTTGTTTTTGAAAATCAACCCAACATATGCATTATACTCTAATAAAAACGTGAAAATTGTAAATTTTTAATCAAAATCTTACTTCGTATATTGAAAAATAAAAAAGTGAGAGAGTAAAATCGTTTCACTCTCCCACTTCTCTTTATGCGAAGCACATAAAATTACTAATTTGTTGATAGCGATAACTTACTTTACGACGACGACCACCTTGCCACGTGTAACCTGACACTCCATTTCTTCTCACTTCAGTCGGGAAGAACCATAAATCTCTTCCGAAAGGACCAGGACGATGTAAGCGTAAATAGCCCCATCTTCCTAGACAGTTACACATCCATGATTTCATATTACCTGGTTGTGCTGGAGAAGCAAATGTAGACGGTAACGACGGCGCTTGTGACGGAGGTGGTGACGTTGGAGCATCTTCTGCATCATCTGGTCTGTAATCTTCTTGTTCAATATCTCTCACTTCATTTGTAGGTTCATACCCGTAGTCATGTGGATTATAATACATCGCTTGATCATATGGATAATTTTGTTGGTTATACATATTAACAAATCACCTTCTTTTCATTCATTACCTTTACCATTCATATGTGATATGCCCTCTCTGGGAAGCTTATGTATAGCCCAAATTCAACTTAAAAAGCTCGTATTATTAAAAATACGAGCCTTTCAAAAATAGAATGTGTTTATTATTTCCTTAACTTCACACTATAAAAACGCATTTCATCTAACGAACCTTCAAATTCAAATACTTCTTGTTTAATTAATTGTTTCAAGCGATATTCTAAGAAAGTATCTCCAACTAACTGTTCAACAAGACCAAGTGCTTCACCAATTACTCTAGGAGCTTTAAGGAACTCTCGATCAGCACCCACACTTTTCGCGCATTCAATTATAAATTGATCAAAATAATCTTCCTGTACAGAATGCACTTCATTTTCTTTCCAAACTCTTAAACATTCTATGCTTTCCGATAATCTATCCCACTCATTTTCAAACTTCATGCGCTTCTCTTCAGTTAAATAAGGTAGCTTTATAAAACTTTTTTGGAATAGAGCTAAACTTTCAGGTGGTAATTCTCCCGTTCCACGAATATCATACTCTTGTTTTAATATTTCTCTACTTGCTTCAGACGTATTAATAACTCGAATGTTTTTCTTATCCTTTAATTGTGCCATTACAAAACTTAGGCCTACATGTTCATGTGCATTATCAGCCTTCCAAATTGTAATAGGCGTTTCAACAGGAATAGTATGTAGTTCTTCTATAGTTGCTATAAATCTTGATAAATATTCTTCTTCAAAATAACTATCATAAGCAGTTAAGTTATTTATTAACCACTTCTGTCTTACTAGTTGCCCCTCATTCGTATGCAACCTATATATCGGTCCAATTGAAAAGAATTCCGAAAAAGCAACAACACTCTCTTCAAATAATTCTTCTTGACTTAACATATATTTTAAGCAACCAGCCGTTGAATCATCAAAAGCAATATGTACGTGCGTACTTTCTTTTACATTCCCTTTATAAGTAGGATTACTCGTTAATTGTTTCGGAATATCCATCAAATTTTTAATTGTATCTTCACTATAGTTTTCTTCTAATAAGTTTAACTGTATGAGAATACTTTGAAGTAAATCTTTAGCCTCATCTTCGTACATATCCTCTACAGCATTTTTAATTTTATCTATCACACAAATCCCTCTATTCATTTCAAAAATAACGTAGATTATAGTGTATCATTTTAGTATAGTTCTTTAAAGTCAAATCCAGATTGCTACAGCAATCTGGATTTTCAACAAAAGCTCTCCTTATATTTTTGAATTGCTAAATATTTTACTTTGAAAATCTCTGTATCTAAATGTATAATTATATAAAAACAAAAATATAGGAGCTATATTTATGGAGAAAGTACTTACTAATTATAAACATTACTTAAAAAATTGGAGATTTATATTTATTTGCATACTACCTGCTATTGCCTTATTCGTTACTTTCTATGTCATCTTCGAACTACTGTTTCATCAAAATTTCTACTTATCTAACTTAATTTCTGCTATCATATTATTTTTAATATTTATTAACGTTAAAGATAAATTTAACATTAAAGACTAAAGAACACTATTTCAAAATAGCCCTTTATTATTGCATCCTACTATAAAATAAGACTCGTAGTAGATTTTCATAAAAAATAAGAGCACCCTGCAATTGGATGCTCTTATGTGATTAGAGGTTTTTTCTGAGTATTAAGTAGGACACGAAGATCTTGTCCTACTATATAATATATGCTTGTACTTATTATTTCGTGCATGTATTAAGAACCATGTTCAGGTACTTAATATATGCATAGTCATTGCTATAAAATCTACTCAAATATTTACTGTACGATTATCATATTTATAAATTAAAAAACATCCCTAATGGATGTTTTTTATCTAACATTTTAAGCTTCCATAAACTTAGCCGGTACACCAATTTTTTCAACTACAGAAGATATATTAGTAGGATTAATCATTACATTTTCAATACATACTAATTTATTTTCTAATATCCCATTCTCTGTAGTAATAAGTTCTTTAAACCGATCTAAAGTCATTGAGAATTTATGTTCACTTCCACCATTCATACTAACTTTTACATACTTCATAGTGTCACCGCCTTTCATAATAATTTACATTTCGACAAGAAGGCGCTTACATCCTTTTTATTTACTCTTAGATTTCTCACGTTTACATATATGTTGAGAAAAGAAACTACTATTATTCACTCACAAAATTATCGCTAATAGGAAAGATAAAGATAAAAATGCACAAAGTGGAATATATAAACCGGTATCCATTCTTGCAAAGTGCGTATCTTTTTGTCGTTTAAAGATACCAAAATAGTTAAACTCACCAATCACTCTAATAGAAAAGACAATCATACAAATCCAGGAACCGACTTGAATAATAACATTAGGAACTGCAAAATGAACAATATTTGCTTGTTGCAACAAAATTATTGCTGCCATACTTAATAATAATGCAATGAACAATGTCATTCGGGCGCGAGGTGTAAACGCCTTTTCCCCTGATTTAGTTGGAATAACACTATTTGTCCCCCAATTACCTCCGAAAGCCCAATATACATGTAAAAAGCTAACTAAGAATAATATGCAAGCAGATATATATGTAATGATAAGCATTTTATCCTCCCCTTATTTTAGTTCCTATCTATAAAATATGCTATTCCCCTCCGCAATAGCAACCTTCATTTTATTACATAAAAAAACCGTAATGATTTATCAATATTAAGATAAGTCATTACGGGGTTATTAAACTTCATTATGCATTATACCTATTTCTTCGGCGTTCCATCCTTGTTTGACCTTGAACTGCATTTTCTTTGTATGGATCTATTTTCTCTGTCATTTCATACGTTGCAACTGGTTCTTCGTACTTATATTCATGGATTTTTTCTGGCATTTTACTTTTAGATTCTTTCCCACCAAACTTAAATAGTTTCATCTTTAATTTCGGTAATCTTGGAAGACGAATCTTAAATGATAATCTTTTGCGTTTCTTTTTTGGTCCAAGTAGATTTATATTTTCTTTATTATTATCTTTCTCTTTGCGGTGAATGAACATCGCAAGTAATCCTCCTATTACAAGTCCTCCAATTAATAGTAATATATATACATAATGGCTTGTCATTAAACTCGTTATGCGTTCAAGTATGACTAACGACTGTACTTCTTTTATATCCCATAGTAAAGCGGCCCATAATGAGAATAAGCCCAAAGTAAGTCCATATGTACGAAAACGGAATAAACATGGAATTAACGCGACACATGCAGCAATTTTCGCATTTGCTATGATTGAGCTTGTTGAAATATCTTGATGCCAAATAACTAACAGTAATGTTATAAATGGCGCATACGCTATCCAACTGCATATACGTGAATACATCTTTTTAGCAAAATAACTACCGAAACTAGTAAAAAATAAAAGCCCTCCAATATATATAGATTGTTCTAGAGGGATTTGCTTTGTAAGTCCTGCAATTGGAAAGAGGCCGCTCAGTAGCATTAAGAGCACATCTAATTTCTTCACAATTCCCCATTCCTTTCAAATTTTTTCAATTAATAAAAATCGTTTTTCCATATGAAATAGTTTTTGTATTTCTAAAAAACATATTAATCCTGTCTGCACATAAAGTAAATATGTAAACGAAAAGATACTTGACAAAGGATATCCTTATTTACATGAAAAAATGACAAATCCTGATCGATATAACGAGCAGGATTTGTTTACTAGTATTTAAAGTAGAATAATTGAATCTTTCTTTTCTACTTTTACTACATCTACATCCAATTCATCATCAAATTCTTTAAACTCTCTTGCATCTATGTCAGTAATATAACTCTTTATTACCTTTTCCATATGCATGGAATATGTCATGTGTACATTCTTTTTCGAAAGCATACTAGAATTACAGCACATGTAATGTATCATTTTAGCGATATAATCCCTTTCTACAGGTTTTACACCTAATGGTAGAATTTCAAGTATATATCGCTGAAAAATCCCACTACAATTAAGTGAATATTCACCAGTGCTATAATACATCCCTTTTTGATCTGCATATAAGCCAATGCTATCTAGAGCATCATCACATTCTATTACACCGTAACTTGGTACATCAAAACCTGTATTTATTCTAATAATATTTAAATTTGGAACCTTTAACACCTCTGGAACAATATCAGGTAAAATATCTGTATTAATTTCTTTATTTTGTAACTTTTTTATCCAATACCTTCTCAAATTTGCATCTACAATGAAGTAAACTTGTTCATTTTGTTCTTTTGCATATTGTACAATTTCCATTAATGTTTCGGAAACATATTGTTTAAAAAGAGCTCCCATATCATTTCTCTTTGATGGTTGTGGTAAAAATGCATTATGTTTATTTATATTTAATAATACGTAATCAATCGTTTGCCATTCTGTATTCCCATATAATTTATATAAAATTTCTTTTCCTTTTATTTTTGAAAGAATAGGTAAGAAATCAAATTTCGATATTCGTTCAATTGATAAATTAACATATATACAAGGTAAATTTATCTTATTCCAACTACGCTTCAAAAATCCTTTTTGCTCTAATAAACTAAAAACACTATTTACAATTGTTTTACGCGATACACTTTGGCCTATAAATAAATTAATAAATGTTGAAATACGGTTTGCTCGTGCAAATCCCTCTCTAATGATTTGTTTTGGATCAATTTTTTCTCGTCCATCACAATTTTTCAATGCGATTAATGCTAATGTCGCATCACTGCGCTCGCCCGCGGTAGCATAGACAGCTTTCGTAACATCATCTACAAGATTTGTTTTATATTTTTGGCAATATTGCATTTTATATGGATTTTGTAACACCTTTTCAATATTGTATCTCACAACCTTTAATAACACTGGAAAATCTGTATTCAATACGTAAGTATTTTCACCAACTTTAGTCAAAATAATTTCACTATCAAGTAATGCTTGTTCTATTTCCAGCACTATATTTTCAGACCAAACCTCTAATGTTAATGTCTCTAATCCTTTTGGTGCAAATAAAGGAAATAATTCATTTTTGTTATTTGTTGCTACCTTTTTACATTCTGGAAGTATTGTGAAATAAGAGAATTTACGCTGAAATTCTTTAAATAAATACTCTCTTTCCTTTACTTTTATACCCGGTTCTATTTTAGTACCTTGAACTTTATAAATTCTCTCATTGTATGGAAATAACACCCTTTTATTTTCCCCTACAATATAATCTTTCGGATATTGGAGAATATGGTCTAAATCCACCTCTCCCCCTATTTGAAAATCATCTTTTAAATTTCTAAATATTTTAATCCATTTCATACCGGTTGTAGCTTGTTGTATTTTTAGTTTTACAAACCGTATTTTTTTATTATTTGACGCAAACTCTGAGGTAGAAATCAATATCATGCCTCGTTTCCGTCTTAAAAGTAAAGGAATATCTGGATGATTATATTCTTGATAAAATCTCCGAATCCCTATTGAAATATTTAATAATGGAGCGTTCTCACCACCGCGGGTTATGCATTGAAATCGATATACATAGGAGAAAAAATCTTGTGTTTTTTCATCTTTTATCGGCTCTGACATCGCCTCACAAATATTTTGTGATCTCAGAGGAGAAAAATAGAATTCTTCTTCATTTGTATTTTCTAAATATATAGGACGCTCACAAAAAATATGTGAGATTAAAGCGGGTATCCACTTAGAATACGTTTCATTATCATGTAGTACTGGCAAATTAGAAATCAAATCGGATTGCCATTCATATTTTGGTGGTTCTACTAATCTATTTGGCTTCCAATCATGAATAATCTCATACCAACTTTGAAAAATATAATCGAGCTGCTCTTGTTTAATAGGTTCTTTTGATACAATCCATGGTGTATTTTCATTTAATACGTACGGATTATGCTGAATAAACAATATATCTGAAAACATATCATACAATCTTTCATTCAAACGTTTCAACTTACTCGTTAATAAAAATGTCTTATAGTAGAGTAGGAAGCGAGCGCCTTGTCATATTGCTATGATAGGTTTCTCAAAACCCCTCACCGAACCGTACGTACTCCTCTCAGAGTATACGGCTCTCCATCAATTGCTTGTCAAAGTTATTTTTTTCTGTTTTTCGCTATAAGTTCTACTCTCATATCATAGTGAATTTCATTATGGCAATCCTCACATACGGCTAATGTTTTGCGTCTACGGGCAATCATTAATTTTTGCCATTTGGCTTTGCCTTTCTCAACATCTTTCATTTTTCGGACATGGTGCATTACTAAGTTAGAATCGGTTTTACCACAATGTTCACATTTGTTGGCTGACAACCTATCCATAAGACTAGTTGTTGACATATGAACTCTTGAGGCTAACAAGTTGTCGATGTTATTTTCTTGTGTTTTCATCTTAGTTATATCAACCGTTCTAAATCCTTCCCTGTAGAAAGAATGAGAGTGTTGTTTGCCTTTTTTATCTTTGTAATTGACTATGAATACACCGTTTTTGCAATATTTCCCCTTAATTTTTCCGATTGAGCTTTTATATTTATTGGCGAATGTTTTATACATGCTGTATTCTAGAACGTAACTGAATTTTTGGAGTACCGTTGAATTAACTGCATATTTGTAGTAGTTGTACATCCCTCTGATCTGTAATACATAATTATGTAGTATTTCCAAATCATCTAGGTGTGCCATTTCCGGTCTATGCTTTGGTTTCCAAGTTTCTTTCCCATTCACATACTTCATTTCTAAAACATTCAGGGCAAGTAATTTATTTCGCCATGTTTCATGGGGGATTTCAAGTCTTACTTTTAGATTGTGATGTCTTCTTTTTGCACCTTTCACCGAGTATTTGGTAAATAACTCGTTTCTAGTGATATTGACGTTGTACCCAAGAAATGTTGCTTTCTTGCTAGAGTGGGTGATAAGTGTTTTTTCTTCTGATAAAGTTAATTTTAATTCTTCATTGAGAAATTGAGCTATATCAGATTTAATGGCTTTGGCATCATCTTTACTGCCGATTATCATTACAATAAAGTCATCAGCATATCTAACATATTTTAGTGACTTAAATTTATCCGACATTGGATTGTAGTAGGGACGTTGTCCCCTTTCCTTAACCCATTCGTTGACTTGCTCGATTAATTCCTGAGCTTCATTGTGTTTACCTTGTTCTCTTAGTAAGTCTGCTTTCTTACGCCCTCTTTTTATTTTGAGGTGTAAGTATTGATATCTTTTATCAACTTCTCTGTCTTTTGGTTGACCTTTTCCGAACTTTTCAGCGTATTTTTCCATGTATATATCTAGTTCGTTTAGATATATGTTGGCAAGAAGAGGACTGAGAATCCCTCCTTGTGGTGTTCCACTGAATGTTTTGTGGAATTGCCAATCCTCCATGTACCCAGCTCTTAGGAACTTCCATATTAATCCGATGAGTGTTTCGTCATTGATACGTTTTCTTAGTAGGTTAATTAGGATATGGTGGTCGATATTGTCAAAGAAACCTTGAATATCACCTTCAATAAACCATTTAGTTCCATTACCACTCTTTTTAATTTGTTTCAAAGCTGTATGACAACCCCTATTTTTCCTGAATCCATGTGAGTTCTCAGAGAAGTTTGGTTCATAAATTGCTTCTAAGATATACTTTATTACTAATTGGACAAGTTTATCGTCAAATGTCGGTACCCCAAGAGGACGTTTTTTCTTACTCCCTTTTTTATCAATATATACTCGCTTAACAGGAGTAGGTTTATAGTTACCATTTTTAATGTTGTTGATGATTTTAGATACTCTATTTTTTGAGAAGCCATCAACAGTTTTACTTATGGTTCCTCTGGTCATATTACCTGGATTGGCATATATTTCTTGATAACCTTTATAGTAGAATTCTGGATTATAAAGATTTCTATATAATCTTTTGAACTTATAGTTTTCTTTAATAGTATTCTTCGACAAGGTGTTCAATACATAAACTGGATTTCTCATCAGCATCTCGCTTCCTTCCTGTTTATTATCATCATGAACTAATTGACTACCTTCCTTCGCCATCCTGATTTCACAACCATGACCTAACGTAATTTGTCATACGTTAGTGTGATAGGCTTTCCCTATCTCTGACTACTACGAAGGCTCCGTTACCATATGGAATATTCAAGAGCCACATTTCTTGGTTTTTACCTTGAAATCATCCTCTATAGCCATAAATGGCGCTTCCACTTAGGTAATCCCCATTTAGTACCTTGTAAATAGTTTGTAGTAATGTCGGTTGGGACTTTCAATCTTTACTAATGTACTTTAGTTGGTTCTCTAGTGTGAAACACACCTCTCTCCACAAAAAATAGATGAGCTGAACTAGAGACATATCGTTTCAATGTCTATTTCGATATGGTCGTCGATAAGACCCCTTGATTTATCCTTCACGCAGTTTAGCATTCAACCTTGTTTACCACGGTACACCTAGAAATTCAGTCGCACTCATGACATTAGAGTGACTTATCCCGTTGCAGCCATGCTACACTCCCCGCTCACTTTCGATTACGGATAAGGCTACCGGTGTCGGGTTGTTATCTTGTTTCACTTCACCCGCTGATTTACTAAATCAGAGTTTACAAGGCCCTTATGGGCGCACATGTATCTCTACGATGTCCAGCCATTCAATAGGAAAGTATATAAATGATACCTTTTCATTTAAAAGGGGTTCTACTATATTTTCAAATGTTAGCAGCCTTAATTTTTTCATAAAATGATTCCTTCCTTTCTTCAGTTGTCTTGATTATCAAAAAGCTAGAACAATAGTTACTTAATCTAATCCATTTAAATCAAGTATTTAAAAGAAAAGTAAAAACTATTTATCTGAATAAAACATTATCAAATCGACTCTTTTAACAATTAAAAGTAATTATCATATACAGCACCTCATTATATTTATATTTTAATACATTTAAATTATACAATTTATATAATGTATTGTACTTATCATTTACAAAAAATTTACAAAAAACTAAAAAAGAACACCTTAAATCGGCGCTCTCTTTACAAATATTAAGCGTTATGTAATTGAACATATAGATAACAGTAATCCTCCAAATGAAATTGTTCCTAGTAAACCTACTACAAATCCTGTTAAACAAATACAATCAGCAAGACAAATAGAAGACTGCGATAATGGAACGAATGACCTACTTGTACCCGAACCATATTGTTTTATCTTCTCATAATTCATATCTAACATTAAATGTAGACATGTTACACCATCCTCAATAGTATGTACAGATTCTTTTTCTAATCGCTCCAATAATTTACTATCAAAAGCAACTGCTAGAGGGTACTGCTTATCCGATTTCATATTTTGATAAATTAGTTGCAAACGAGATAATATATTATTTTTCTTCTTTTCAGATGTTACTGTACATTTCATATTATTAAATTCATTTAATAACAGTGATAATTCATCTCTTTTTCCGTATAAATCTTTAGCTATTTTTCTCTTTAGTTTATACGAATGGAAAATAGATTTTAGTTCAACCATATTCATACACTTCCTAATTACATAGTATTTACCCTATTATTTTGTAGATAAACAGTACTTTTTAATCTTATTTAAAATACACTTAAGCAACTTATTTTACTATCGATTAACATTACATTAACCTTACACGGTTGTAATAAAATCATTAGCTAGAAGGAATCAATGCCCAAACTAGACAGATATTTAATGATAAAACCATAAGAAAAAAACAATGATTAGATTTTAAATCTAGTCATTGCTTTATCCATCACATCTTGATTACATCTATATATCTTATTGTTACTCTTTCACTTGAATGATTGAATATATCCATTAATAATGGCTATATTCTTTGTCGGCACGTACATATAACTAATGTTTTTTAATTGATAAAGTGAAACTTTAATCAGCTCTCACCAATCGGGCTTTTATGGGCAGTCCGCCACCTAACTTCTCTTTGCTCTCGCTGAATTTTTTTGGGGATGTTACTGCCCGCAACTAGCAAGATAGATGTTATCAATATTCATACGTTACAATAGTACCGGTAGTATCAGTAAAACCATCAAAACAGTTAGAGCAACCACCACAGCCGCCACAACCGCCACAGCCTCCGCAACCAAAACAACCGAAGCAACCAATACAACGGAAGCCACCACAACGGAAGCCGCCACAACGACCTCCACCACAACCGCCACAACGACCACAACCGCCACAGCGACGAGCAGCATCTTCAATATAGTAATATGGATATTGGTTTTGCTGGTCCCAATAGACAATATTTCCAGACCGGTAATCATTAAGGCTTAACGCTTGTAGTTCTTGTTGAAACTGATTCATTTTCATAACCTCCGTTTATAAAATACAACCTCATCGATACTTCCCTATATTCCTGTTCGTTACATCTAAGTAGAAATAGCGCTATAAACTAAGTTCAATACGTACACCAACAAAGTATGACTTATCACTAGATGATGCACCTTGTTCATATACCTATTTTTACTATGGGCTCATTTTTATAAAGTGAAACTTTAATCAGTGGGGTTTTGTTCATCCCCTACCTAACTTCTTTGCTTCCGCTGAATTTTGAGGTGGGGGGCTTACTGCCCGGCAAATAGCGGGATAAATAAAAATTAAAAAATATGAATTCTAGCGTCATATCTTCATACTTACTAAGTTCAATTAATTTCTCAACAATTATGATGCCATATCCTATATATTTCCGTCTGCTGCTTAGATTTTTCTGTACTGTAAATGGCTTTCGCTATAACACCTCCAAGTGACCGGTTTCTATGACGGTTAAGAAATTCCAACAAAAAAAAGCCCTAATTAGGGCTTTTCATTCTATTTCTCCAGCAAATCTCTATATGAAATTGCTAATTGAAAAAAGACACATTTAGATTGATGCGTCTTTTTTTGATGCCTCTTTTGTGAAATCATATAAAGCAATTGCGCCTAAAAGAACAAGTATCCCTTGAGGAACATCTAGCAAAATAGTTTTCCAAATTTCTGGAATTACCCATTTAATATCTGCTGCTGTTTCAAGATATGTTTGGAAATAGCTGATTGTAAAATTAATTATCCCTAAAAATACAAACAACGATAAACCAAATCGAATTAATTTCTTATTTGTAAACATATAACACCTCTCAAAATTCATTGGTTATTCCTGCTTTTGCTTCTTTATATTTCCATATCTCTATATCTAATTTTAACACATAAAGAACTCAAAAAAATACGATATGCATATTTGCATATCGTATTAACAACACTCCATGATAATTTAGAAATTCCTGCAAAGAAAAAACAACTCCGTTACAGCTAACAGCTCGGGTTTCTTTTCTTATTTAACTTCATACCACCAACATTTACGTTCTTTGATTGTAAAATAAATGTGACAGAAGTTTATCCAGTTAATGCGTAGACAAGTAAATGAGCTAAATTATCGATATTCTATTTCGCCATTTCCGTAGCACTAATGACTTTACGCAAATTTGACAAGAAAAAATATATAGCTAGGTATGATCCATACCTAGCTATAACATTACTTCTATTCTTTATCCAATTACGTCTTTTACGTCTGTATCCACTGGCCACTTTTCTAATGTATAAGCCATTTCCCAAAATGAATATTCATATTGACTGCTAATAATAAAATGCTGTTTCATACGTTTGCGATCTGCCTCTGTTACTTTTTCAGCGATAGTATCTAAACGTGTAATTTGTTCTTCAACTAGCGTACGGAACCAATCAGATCCATAAGCAGAAATCCATTCGTTATAAATTGGCTCTTCCGGCTGGCACTCTTTTAAGCGTTCGCCAATTTCATAATACAACCAATAGCAAGGTAAAATTGCTGCAATGATATCTCCTAAATGCCCTTCATACCCAGCACGATACATATGTGAAGTATACGCATATGCAGTTGGCGCAGGAATAAAATTATCTTTTTCTTCTTTTGTTATCCCTAATTTCTTCGCAAAATTCTCATGTAAAGATAACTCTGCCTCATATGTATTTTGAGCATGATGTGCCATACGAGCTGTCGTCTCTAATTCAAGAGCTTTCGCAGCTCCTAAAGTTTGTACTCTAGCAAAATGGCTCAAATAATATGAATCTTGAAGCACATAATAACGAAAACTAGCTAAATCTAACGTTCCTTCACCAAGTTTTTTTACAAAAGGATGGTTAAAACTCGCTTCCCAAATTGAATCTACTTCTTTACGTAACGATTGTGAAAAAGTCATTTAAATCCCTCCAATAATGTATAAAATATAAGTATTTATCCACAATTATTAAAGCTGTAAAATAAAAAAACTTTCTTTACAGGCGTAAAGAAAGTGAAATCGACAGTATTTATTTACTCATTAAATAGCAACGTCTTTCCCACTTCCCTACGCTGGCATTAACCAGATCAGGTACTAAGAGTCTCAAAATCACATTTGATCTCAGCCTATAAAAGGCCCCCCTAGTGGATAAATATTTTGTTTTTATAATGTATTCATCATAGCATACTTCGTGAAACTGTCAAAAAATTAGTTATATAATTCCCTTAAAACCCTTCTTCTTTTCTAACTTTTAATGATGTTTCAATAATCATATCTAATAGTTCGCTATAACTAATTCCCGCCGCTTCTGCACTTTTTGGCAATAAACTTGATTGTGTCATCCCTGGTAATGTATTAATTTCCATTACATATGGAATTCCGTCCTTCACCATCATGTCAACTCTTGCATAAACACTACATTTTAATGCTTTATAACAAGCAAGTGACGCTTTATTTACACGTTCATTAATTTCTGCTGGAAGTTCGATGACTTCCTCAACTGTACTAGTATCATCATATTTTGCATTGTAGTCAAAGAACTCGGCTGCATGTCGAATTGAAACTATAGGTAACTGTTTTCCATCCAGAATTGAACATGTAATTTCATCACCTTTTATATACTTCTCAATTACTACTTCAGAATCCCATTCGAATACAGTTTCTAGCATTGAGATCAATTCATTTTTATTATAAACGATTTTCACTCCGACACTCGATCCGCCAGAGTTTGGTTTTACTACTAATGGAAATCCTAACTTATCTAACTCATCAAGATTTAGATCCTCCATTTTTGTAAGTTCAATCCAATCTGGTGTTTCTACACCTTCATAACGTAAAATCTTTTTCGAAATATTTTTATCCATACATATACTGCTAGATAACATATTACTTCCGCTATAAGGAATCCCTAAACTCTCCAGTGTTCCTTGAACTGTCCCATCTTCTCCGTATTTTCCGTGTAACGCGAGCAACGCAAAGTCAATGTCTTTCGCTTTTTCAATTAAATCCACTTTTTCATTTAATGTAATTGGAACTATTTCATACTTATTTTTATCTAAATGAGCAATCATTTCATTCCCCGTCATAATTGAAACTTGTTTTTCAGACGATACCCCGCCCATAATAACACCGATTTTCATTTTCTCAACTCCAAATTTCATTTTTTAATGTATCACCAATTATTTTAATTCCCCGAACTATTTCTTCTTCTTTCAAGCGCGAAAACCCTAATCGGAAAGTGTTCGCTCCTTCTCCATCAGAGTAAAAAACATCTCCAGGTGAAAACGTAACGCCTTTCTCATAACACTTTTGTAAAAGTGTGCGGGCATTCATATGCTCTTCTAGTTCTATAAATAAATGAAGTCCACCATCTCCAGTCATTCTTTTGAAATGAATGTACTGGTTACATGCCCCGACAGCTAACTCATATTTTTTCTTATAAACAGATCTTGCCTTTTTTAAATATTTCTCAAAATATCCCTCATGTAAATATTGAAACAGAACAGCTTGATCTAGCGTAGATGTGTGAATCGTTCTTGCTCTTTTTACGCTTTCTAAATAATGAATCAGCTCTTTATCTGCAATAATCCAGCCTACACGTAAACCAGGGAAAAGTACCTTTGAAAAGCTACTAATATAAATGACATTATTGCCAGCTCCCGCAAAAGTTAATAATGGAGCTAAATGTGAACCTGAATAACGTAATTCTTCATTAAATCCGTCCTCTATAATAGGAACGTTGTATTTTGAGAATAACCTCATCAATTCCGTTCTTTTCTCTGAACTCGTAACAATACCGGTTGGATTATGATAAGAAGGAATTAAATAAGCAAAATCAAAATCTTTTTCACGCAAGCTTTTTTCAACTTTATTCGTATCAATACCATCCTCATTCATATCAATCCCATGAACTTCAAGTCCATGTAAACGGAACAGCTTTAGTGCAGCGTGGTGAGTTGGATTCTCACAAATGACACGACCAGATTTTTTTGATAAAGAAGAGAGTACAATATCCAATCCTTCTGTAAATCCATTTGTAATTAGAATATCTTTATTCGAAATGTCTACACCTTTCATTTCCATGTAATGAAGTAAATAATTCATTAACGGTCTATATCCCTTTGCATATCCGTAGTTCAATACGATGTCTCCTTCAATGGACATACGAGTAAGAAAAGCTCTTTTGAAATTTTCAACATCAAATAGCTTCTCATCCGGGGCTATACTATTAAAGACAATCATTCCCTTTTCCCAACGAACACCATGTTTCATTAAATCTAATTCATCCGCTAATGCGGTCACTGTATTAAGTTTATTTTTCCAATCTATTTCAACAGACGAAGTGTTAGATATATCCACCTTCGCAACAAAGTTCCCTTTTCCTTTAACTGCATAAATGAGTCCTTCTTGTTCTAAATCTGCATAAGCAGCGAGTACAGTGTTTCTACTCACACTTAGTAATTCACTTAGTTCCCTTGTTGATGGGATTTTTTGATCCCCGAGCAAATGCCCTTTCATAATCATCTTCTTCAAATAATCTTTCAATTGAATATAAACGGGACGATCTTTAACAACTTTAAAATCCTTAAACAATTCCTTACCCCCTGCAATCATTTTTTCATATTTATTTCATTCTCAAAAGGTCCACGACATATGTATTTTTTATAAAGGGCGGTACGGTCTTACAAATCTTTTCGATATAAGTTAATCACATCTTTTAAAGCTGCAGCTGCAGCGCCTCGTGGATTAGAAGCCCCACCAATTGTAGTAACTTGTCCCATCGTATCTGTAAAGAACGTAATTCCTTTTTCGGTCCCATTTACTTTTGCTAACGGATGATCTTTTTCTATTTCGCACGGTTCAACATTTAAATTCACATTGCCACCCTCATCCTTATATGTTGATGCTATTAATTTAATAATTTTATGTTGTTCCTTAGCATTTCTAATTTGCTGTTTTGTAACGTGCTCGATTCCTTTTATATGTATATCAGTAAGTGTTTTCTCTGTTTCCATTAAGCTGTTTGTCAAAAGTAACAATTTACACGCACTATCTGAACCACTTATATCTAATATAGGGTTTGTCTCAGCAATTCCTTTATCTTGTGCTTCTTTCAATGCTTCTTCAAATGTCATATCTTCCTCATACATTTTCGTAAGAATATAATTAGTTGTTCCATTTAATATTCCTTCTATTTTTTCAATACTGCAACCGGCTAAACTAAATTGTCCGATATCTAGGGTCGGTAATGCAGCGGCTGTTGCACCGCTATATCGAATTCGTACATTTGCGCCTCTTGCTGCTTCATTTATTTCTCTCCAGTTTGTAACGAGCGCCCCTTTAGAAATTGCTACTATATCCATCTGTTTCTCAATCGCTTGTTTCATATATTGTTTCCCTGGATTTCCATCTTTAAGATTTGTAACTGTTGATTCTACCAATACAGTACCACTTATGCTAGTTGTTGCACGTTCCTTCGGATGATACTCTAAATATTTTTCAATTGCAGCGGTACCGCCACCATACATCAATAAATGATGAAGTGATAAGCCGTCTTCATTATGTATTGCAATATTTCTCCCTAATACGCCACTTACAACTAATTGAATCCCATATGTTTCATATATATATGAATATTTTTCATTTAATAATTTTATAAACTCTCTGCCTACTGTTCCGTATCCTGATAATACAACTTGAATTTTCATAATATCCCCCCATATTTTTCTACCAAATCCCTCTTTCAATATAATATAAAGCGCTCTCGAATTCCATCGAGAGCGCTTTATTATTACCTATTTCGGTAAACGTGATAGCTTTTCAGCAATTGTTCTATAAAACTCTTGAATGCTAGAAAAACCTAATGAGTCTGAAACACTTAATCCTACCATATCGAGATGATCCCAATTCGCTTTCGTTTCGATATGATTCCATTTTCCAATCTGTAATGACCCATTATTATTTACAGCAACATTAGAAGATGGTGCAATCATAGAATTCGTATTTACTACACCATCATTTTGCCACCAAGAAGTATCAACTAACGGACGGTTTTCTTCATATCTCGCATAAGAACCTAAGAAAAATGCATTCCCCATCAACAATTTATTCATCGTAATATGCGGTAAATGTAAACCTGTTATAGGTGCTGCTTGTGATGCATGTCCACTATAGGATAAATAATACACATCTGGTTGCGTCTTTACCCAATTATTTAACTCCTTTGCACCATCTGTACTTAAATCCCATTGACTTATATCTTTTGTATTTTTCCAAAGTGAACTATTTAGAATACGATTACTATATTGGAAAAAGGACTCTCCAGCATTTTTCTTTATACCCCATTGATCCAATTTAAAATCATATAATGATAAATTATTGTTTCCTCCAAAGCTTGCAGCTGTAATGAGTAAATCTTTAACGAACGGCAGTAGAAGACTACCATCCGCAAGTGTTGTACCGTTGTGAGGGGTTGCTAATGTTGTAACACTATGAACATATGATTTTCCGCCTTCAAATAGTGGTGATATTTTGATGTCTGGGTGATTTTTCACATAATTCTTTTCTTCAAAACTACCTTCTTTTAATAGCTGTACTAATGTTCTAATCGTTTGTCCACCCATGCTATGTCCAACTAAATGAACTTTATTTGTTTCACTCCAATTCGGCGCAAAACCACTATAAGTTCTGCCAAAACGATTATGTCCATGTTTCTCAGCATGTACGGCACCATAGTCTACTGTCCCACCGCTAATTTGTGCATACAATTCACATGCACGATCCCAGTTACTAGAAACAGGTCCAACAGCTGCGGTATGTACCGTATAACCATTGCGTTTCAAATCTTCCTGTATATCATGAACACCACCCCAATATTTTACGCCAAGCATTTCTTCTCTACCCCATCCAGCAAATCCATTCACCAATATGATTGGATAATTATTTTGTTGCCTCTCTTCAGCGTATGATATTTTCGCTGCGAATGAACATACGGTCACTAATGCGAAAAAACATATTTTTAAAAATAACTTCCCCATACTTTCTCCCCCTAATAAAACGTTTACATTTTTCTTTTTTAAAAAAATTAACAGAATACTTTAACAACTTAAACATAATGTAAAGTATTTTATATACGTTGTATATATAGAAAACATATACAAATGTTGATAAATATTAATTCAAGTAAATATTTACTTTTTACAATACAACTTGTAAATCTGTTTATTTGAATTTATAATTAGATATAGTTGCCTCATGTTAAAAAGATTTAAAAACCATAAGAAAACTAATCTCATTGCTTGAAAAGGAGGAAAAAGCATGCAAATCGGATCAAATATTCATACATTATCTCAACCTACTAAAATAACTTCATCTACTCTTGAGCATAATACTATCTCTTCTACTAAACTTGAAAGTAAGAAAATAAATGATCCTATCAAGTTTGATATTCGTTCATCTGAAAAAGAAATGAAACAGCCTGAGCATAAATTTAATGAATTAGATTTATGGAAGATGTTAAAGGATAAAGGTGTTCCTTTATGGATTATACTTGAAATGCTACAAAAGGCTCGTAAAGAAAAAGAAGCACAAAATAATTCAGTTCAAAATTCAAATGCGATTGAAGAAACGAGTGAGACTCGATTAAATGAAGTAATGTAAAGCATAATAATTGATTTGTCTATAAACTAAAAAGAGTTCGAAGCTGATGAAATTTTTATCAACTTCGAACTCTTTTTTAAGGTTTTTCGCCAATCGTTACAAAGTGAAAAGATACTTCTCCTTCCAAACCTTTAATTAACTTTTTTACTTTGACATTTTCATTAACCAATGTATTATCTGTCGACATTTTAGGTTTTTCGTCACCTAGTGATTTTTTCAAATGAAGAAGATGCATTTTCATTTCATTTGCCTTTATTTCTTTATAAACACTATTTTTTGCTACAATCATATACCATTCCGTTGAATATTTACGATTGTTACCTATCCAAGCATCACTATCGTATGTAACAGGAATCTCTTCCTCTCCTATTTTAATACTTTTCATAGTCTTATTGTCTTCACTTGTAAATAATAGCGCCCCTTCTTTGGGGAATTTCGGTAACGTATCTATAATATAATTGGAGCCATTATCTTGTTTTCGAAAAAGTTTTTCTTTAATCAATGCTTGTGCTGTAGATTCATTTAAAATTAAGACATTTCCATTTCCAACTTCCCCTTTTTTCACAGAAAACACTTCATTTTCTTCCGTAATTTCCTGATAACGATTAATAATTGGTGAAATATTATTTTCATCTCCAATAATTAATACACCGTTTGCAGGAAATGGATTTTCCTTTTTAGAACATGCACTAAAACTTATTAATAATAGTATCGTTAACATAAAAATAGTTAAAGTTCTTTTCATCTCGTTTCCTTTCATCATACAGTTCATTTTTCTACATACTTTATTGTAGTCTTACAAGCTAATAAATTCTATTGCTCCATAACCTTATAAAGCTTTTGCAGATAACGCCAACGGGTTATAAAGAAATATAAAACTTGTATACATATAAATGAAATTAAAATAACGATAGAGCTATTTATGATAGAAAAATCGACTAATTGCTGTAATGCTATATAAGCGACTACAGTATGAATCACTGCAACGACAATTGGTAAAAAGAACATTAATAATAACTGTCTCGTTACAACTTTTTTTAACTCACCTTTACTTAATCCCATTTTCGAAATCATTTTATATTGCTGCTGATCGCGATCCAAATCTGTATATAATCGGAAATAAATAAAACTAGCAGCGAATGTAAAGAAGACGATTCCGACTAAAATACTTACCATAAGTAATAAACCATTCTTTTGCTTTGCTTCCAACAAGTTTAATGTTAAAGCTTCAAAGTAGAAATCTCTGTCCCTAAGATCTTTATCGAATATACTCTTTAATTGATTGGAAATCTCTTTCGTTTTTATCCAATCATCTACAACAAATCCGTAAGTACGATATGGAATTTCTTTATTAACTGGGTCACTAGTAAGAGGCATTCCATCATATACCTGATCTTGAACAGCGATATAAATAGTTCTAGAATCGTGTGGTAAAACTAAATTTTCTACAGCTTTTTTCACATGAAATGTCTTTGTCCAGTCACCTTGAATGACTTCTATATTCTTTTTATACTCGCCATTTTTAAATTCTTGTTTTTGTGATACGACTCCAGGAATTAATAAAATTTCATCTTCTTTTTCAATTTTTTCTTGTTGATAGCCTAGTGCTTTAGCAAGATCGTTGTATTCACTTAACTTCATTACATTTACGCCATTTTCTGTGTATATATATGAAGATGAAGCCATTCGATACGGAATATTAGCATCAGAAAGGTGCTTTTTTATAATAGAAAGATTTTTATTCAATACTTTGTCATTTTCAAGACTTCCATACAAAAATGTATAGGGATTTGTCATCCTTACTAAATCCCTATTTCCAATTGCGGCTGTTGTACCAATTGCTGTAAATGCAACTGCTGAAACAATAGATACTATAAAAAACATCGTTGCATTATCTTTCATACGGTAAATTAATTCAGAAAATGTTAATATATTTGTTCTCTTTAAAAAGAAAGATTCTCTCCTTTTAGCAAGGCGCAATATATACACGCTACACTGTGTATATAAAAAGTACGTTCCTATAATTACTAGGAGCACACCTATTCCAAGCGTAATAAAATTGGTACTTGGTATGAAGCGAAATACTGAAAAATATCCATACCCTATACTAATTAAAGAAAGTAGCGATAATAAAACTGAAGATTTCGGTTCAGGTTTTGGCTTTTCCTCTGCTCGAATAAGTTCCACAAGTTCCGTTACTTTTATCATTTTAAATGTAAATAATGAAACAATTAAAAACAAGAAAAGAAATGTGATAACAGTTAATAATACAGCCCGCACTGGTATATAAAAAGGTAAACCATTATTAATCATTAATACACTTGCACTTATCAATAAGACTAGTTTAGAAAATATGAGTCCAATGAAAATCCCTATACAAATTGAACCAAGTCCAATCAACATATTTTCAATTAATAATAATTTCTTAAGCTGTCTCATTGACATACCTTGCATCATTAAAATGCCAAATTCTTTCTTACGCGTTTTAAAAAACGAACTAACTGAATATAAAATGAAGAAAAATGAAAATACAAAAATCAATCCTTGCGAAACTGAAAATCCCAATGTACCAAATGCACTTATTGTTGCACTTGTCGATTTCAACTCACCTTGTAAATCAGGATGAAATAATAAAAGAGCATACGTAAAGAAAATCATAATAGAAAATGCACTACTTAAAAAATGGGCAGCATATGTACGCTTATTGCGAAAAATATTATTAAATGCGAACTGACGAAAAGTCATGCCTTTTCCCTCCTAACAAAGAAAGGACATCCATAATCTTTTGATAAAAAGTTTGCCTACTTTCACCACAATAAATTTCGTTATATAGTTGACCATCTTTAATAAAGATTACTCGGCTGCAAAAGCTCGCTGCATACGGATCATGTGTAACTAACATCATCGTTGCTTTTTCTTCTTTATTTAGAGTATCCAGCATCTCCATTACATCATTTGAAGATTTAGAGTCCAAGTTCCCTGTTGGTTCATCTGCAAGTAATAATTGCGGCTTATGAACAATTGCACGAGCGATTGCTGTTCTTTGAGCTTGTCCCCCTGATATTTCAAACGTTCTTTTATTCAATATATCTGTAATATTTAACTTCTCTGCAATCTCTTCCAATCGCTTGTTCATTTCTTGCACGGAAACACCATCTAAAGTCATCGGCAATACGATGTTTTCTTTTACAGTAAGTGTGCTAAGAAGATTAAATGATTGAAAAACAAATCCTAATTGTTTTCTGCGGAATAACGCTAATTCTTCTGATGATAATTGAAAAGGATTTGTGCCATTAATAAATATTTCTCCCGATGATGGAGAATCAATAGTAGATACCATATTCAATAACGTTGTTTTTCCGCTACCTGATGGACCCATAATTCCTACAAATTCACCTTCTTGAATTGATAAATCAATATCTACTAATGCTTTATAAGGTACTTTCCCTTTATATACTTTACTAATACTTTTTGCATGTAAAATTTCCATGTATATTCTCCCTTCATTTCCACTGCTCACTATAAAGTGTAAATGAATTGTCTTACAGCTCATATTGATTCATCTTTCATTTACCTTACACGCTTGTAAGATTTCTAAAAAAAATGACAACATAATTATTTCAAACTAAAATTAACGCATAACTATCTTATAATAATTGTATAGTAGTAGGAAATATAATGTATAATAAATCTTTATTATATAAATGAGAAAAGACCGATTGCTATCGGTCTTTTACTACCAAACGTTATATTTTTATCCACTCAGATTTTCTCAATATATAATGATTATATATTTGATTTTCTATCCTCTGTTGGCTCTTATAAATAAACCCGCATTTTTCAATAACTTTATTTGATGCTACATTGTTAATTAAAGCAATTGCGTTAAGGACATTTAAATTTGTTTCTTTAAACAAATAGTCAATTAAACCTTTAGTCGCTTTTGTAGCATAGCCATGATTTTGATATTCATTTGAGATAGCATACATTATCTCTCTGTTTGGTGAAGGGAGTTCTTCTTTCATACCTGTGCAGCACCATCCAATGAGTTCATTTGTAGCTTTCTTAAATATTCCTAGCTTTAACATATGATTATCTATGTTATTCGTAGTTTTCACTGCATCAAGAAATGCTTTGTTTGCTGGTATTTCATAATCTGCAATCCAATCCACCCTTTGTTCTTTCGTTGATTTCCAGTCTGGTAAAAATTTTGCTATTTCCGGTTGATTTGCTATTTTATAAATACTCTCTGCATCTTTGACCGTAAACTCTTGCAAGTATATATCTCCACAATCTATTTTAAATAACTTAGTGAATCTCTCTTCTCCCATGTTAATCCCCCTTATTTACGTTATAGCTCCTTAATCTGCTTCGTAAGTTCCATAAACCGTTCATCCAGTGCTTTATATTCTTTGTCTTTAGAAGTTAAAAAGCTTAATTTTCCTAATACTTCTTGTCTCTCTGTTTCTAACGTTAAACGTAGCTCTTCAATATCATCTCTTGTTTTAGTAGGTTCTTCTAGCTGCTTTTGTATCGTATTGTTTGAAAACACGAGTTTTGTGTTAGTTGTTTTCTCCAGAAAATATCGATCGTGAGATACAATTACTAATGTTCCGTTATACTCAGCTAATGTATTTTCAAGTTGTTCACGTGAAGGTAGATCCAAGTGATTCGTCGGTTCGTCTAAAATGAGTACATCTTTTTCATCTAAAATATAAGCCATTAGCTTACACTTTACTCTTTCTCCCATACTCATATGCTCAATCGGCTCTTTCCATTGAGACGCTTGGAATCCTAAATGTTTCATTAAATTTTGGACTTTTCCTCTTTCTTCAAACGTCTCTTTAAAAAATAAATTTTCTGGTGTTTTATCAAGCGGTAAATCAAAAACTTCTTGTGTTAAATAGCCGATGTTTGCTGAAGGTGAAATCCATATTTCTCCTTCAGCAGTTTCCGTTCCCATAATCATCTTCAGTAATGTTGTTTTCCCACTACCGTTTGGTCCAACAATCGCAACTTTCTCACCGTGCTGAATTGTAAAATTAACGTTTTCAAATAATACTTTCCCATGAAAGTCTTTTTTTAATTGCTTTACTTCTAAAAAGCGTTTTCCTACTTTTTTGTTCGCTTGAATAGAAAACTCAACTGAATACTCTTCTTTCACACGTTCTACTTTCGTTTTCTCCAGCTCTTTTTCAAGTCGTTTTCGTTTTGACTTCACTTGTGCATCCATTCGCTTCGCTTTTACACGATAGAATTCTTTCACACCTTCTTGTTTTGTAGACTGCGCGTGTGCCTTTTGTGACCATGAACTCAATTCTTTTATATGTGTTTCTACTTGTTCTATCTTTTTTTGTTGTTTTTCATATTCACGCTGCTGCAACTTTCTTTTTTGCTCACGTGCTTTCATGTAGCTCGTATAATTACCACTATGCTCAATTAATTTTTTGTCCTCAATTGACCATATTTTTGTTGCGACAACATCTAAAAAATATCGATCATGCGATACAACGATAACTGTACCTTTCATGTTTTTTATTTGTTTAATGAGAAATCCCGTACTGATCTCATCTAAATGATTTGTCGGTTCGTCTAATATTAAGACATTAGGATTTTCAGCAAATCCTTTTGCTAATCGAATTTTCAGCTTTTCACCACCACTTAAAGTATGAAAATCGTTCGTTGGCACGCCCCATTTCGCAAGAAGTTCTGCTTCTTTTGCAATTACATCATTACTAATAAAAGATTCTATTTCTTGCTCAACATATGCGGTTGTCATATTCATTTGCTGCCATTCAACAATCCCTTTTGAAGGCTCAATCTTTCCATTTATTAATTGAAGTAACGTTGATTTACCAGCACCGTTTTTACCAATTAATCCGATAACATCCCCTTGTTTTACTGTCACATTCATTTTCTCTAACAACATATTTTCTTTTATTTCAACATAAACATCATTTAATGTTAATAGTTCTTTCATAATACCGATCCCTTTCATTAAGGGAGAATAAAAAAATCCTCCCAAATAAATTTGGCAGGATTAGTCGTTAAAATATTTACACCCAAATAAGCTATTACATAACATAAATAGCAATACCGTTCTATGGAAATTGGGCAGACTAATCCTATTTTTTAGAAATTGAAATTTATTGAATTTCAACATTTAAAAATAAGATTAGTTAATCATCGTCCACCCATCATTCCTTTCTGTCATTAATAACCATATTGTACCATGATAATACTGTATGCGTAAATATTATTATTTGTACTTCAAAAGCAATTATTTTTCTTCAAGTTTATTTTTACAATTTCATGTGCTCATATCTTTAATTTTTACTAATTTGTATCATTTATTCATATGAAAACTTTTTAAAAAATACAAAACAAGGCTAAAAAACTTATCTCCAACGTTCTTTAGCCTTGATCACTTTTTACACATTAAAAAACATTACTCGTACTACCGTACCTTTATCAACTTCTGAATGGATTGCTACACTATGTCCTAATTGCTTCGTAATTTCATATACGAGATATAGCCCCATTCCTGTTGATTCTTTAAAATCTCTACCGTTTTCTCCTGTAAAGAAAGGTTTGAAGACTCTTGGTAAATCTTGCTTCGGTATACCTACGCCATTATCAGCAATTTCAAGTATAACGGTATTACCTTCCTTACAAGCTTTCACTTTAATCTTTTCTCTACTACCTGATGAATATTTAATCGCATTCGATAGTATTTGCCCAATTAAAAATTGTAACCATTTCGCATCACTTTCTACAGTAATGTCCTTATCAATTTCAAGCTCTGGATATACAAAATTCCGGATAAAGAACCGTTTATGCTCATGTACCGAATCATTCACTATTTTATGTAGTTGTACTCTTTCTACATAAAAATCTTGTGTAAATGCTTCTAAACGTGCGACATACAGAGCCATTTCTAATCCCTTTTTTAATCGATCAGTTTCCTCATTTATACTTTCAAAACGTGAATCTACTTCATCCTGTGTAATTAATTCTATTACAGATAAAGGTGTTTTCATTTGATGAATCCACTGATTCATAAAGGTTAAATGGTCATTATTTTTTCTCTCTTGCATTTGCAGCTGATTTTGATAATGTCGATATTGCACCTCAAGTAGTTCTTGAAGAGCAGCCGATACAGCTGCAAAATCAGATTTTTGAACAGATTCATCCAAAGATTGCATCGGGTTTGCTAAGCGCTCATAAAAAGAACGATGTGTAAAATAACGAAACACTAAATAACTTCCCATAAAGAAAGCCCCTAGAAACATTGCATATAACGCCGTTGTAATATGATTATGCCCATCAAACCAATATACGAGAAATATAGCTAGTAGTTGAATTATAGTAAAGCAAATAAGTGGTATATGATCACGTATAAACAACCTTATCATTTTTCTATACCAGTATCCCAAGTAATATGCAATCTATATCCAACACTACGAATCGTTTCAATCGCACCTTCTATATGTAACGTTTGTAACTTTTTACGCACACGTGTTGTATTTACACTTAATGTATTATCATCAACATAAGATTCACTATCCCATAATTTATTAAGTAACACTTCTCTACTCACAACACGCGGATAATTTTTCATTAATGTCTCTAATAAAATAGCTTCGTTTCTCGTTATATCAATCTCTTCATTTCTAAGTTTCAATACAAGTCTTTCAGGATATAAACAAAGGCCTTGTTGCTCAATCATTCGCTCTTCTAGTTTCGGTGCATAATCTCCATATGCACGTCTTAAATGACTACGAATTTTCGCCACTACAACTTCATAATGAAAAGGCTTCGGAATAAAATCATCGCCACCATTTTCTAACGCCATAACTTGATCCATCGTGCCTTCACGGGCCGAAATGAATAGTATCGGACATGTAGAAACTCCGCGAATTTGACGACACCAAAAGTACCCATCAAAACTCGGTAAATTAATATCTAATAAAACTAACTCTGGTTGTTCTTCTAAAAAAATGTTTAATACATTTTGAAAGTCCGATACAATAACTCCTTGATAACCATATTTCCCAACATGTGTCGATAATAGTTCTGCAATTTTCATATCGTCTTCTACAATCATAATTTTGACCATTATTGAACTCCTTTTTAATCCACAATCTCAAATATACTTATATAAAATAAATACTACCTCTTTTCACAAAATCCGTAAATTAAAAAAGGATGCTTTTATACAAAAGTATCCTTTTTCGTCCCTTATCTATTTAATATGAAATTTACTAAAAGTAAATCCTAGTTTCTCCACATAATCCATCCCTAATTCCATACGCGCCGTTTTCAACGGATCCACAACTTGGCAAACTTTTAAATTACCTGCTGCCGATAATAAAAGCGTTGCATCAGCTTTAGACATTGCTAATTCTTCATGTAAAAATGTCACCATATTACGTACAGCACGATTTGCTGCATCATCTAGCAATTTTTCTGAAGCAATCGTCATTACTTTTTCTTTTTGAATAGCCATTGGTAGTGGCCATTTTTTCCCTTTTATAATTTGAACTGTTACAGTTACCTCACCAGCAACCTCTACTCCACTAACCCCAATTTCACCATCCCCCATTGCTGCGTGTAAATCACCTAACGCTAATAGTGCTCCTGGGACATTAACTGGTAGTAGTAATGTTGTTCCTTCTTTAATTTCTTTACAGTCCATATTCCCGCCGTGATCATGCGGTGTGCCACATGAAATGCTCTCTTCTTTCGGTGCAATACCAATTACCCCAATCATTGGATTAATCGGGATTTGTAGTTCACTTGAAAACAAAACATGTTCATTATGTATTGGGACAATTTTCACTGTATTTTCATTTAACTCATTCCCTATTACACCAAGGTTTGCACCTGTAGTTAAAACGCCCTGCTCTGCAATTTTAATCTTTTCAATCGTTACGGCTAATATATCGCCAGGTTCTGCTCCTTTAACATATACAGGTCCAGTCGCTGGATTAATTCGGTTCCAATCTAATTCTTGAAACACAACATCTTCAGAATCGATTTGATTTTCAAAGCAATCATATGTTTCAAATACAAGACTGCTCCCAATTTCCACTTCCATACAAGGTTTATTTTCTGGTGACATTGAGTAAATGATATGGTCTTTATGAATTCGATACATAATACCTCTCCCTTTTATATTTATCTACTATTACTAATTAGCTCTTTTTATACAAGCTCCTCTTAAAATTAAATGTTATTTTTATGTAAAAAAGCACGCAGATTGTTTTATAACATACACTCTTTACTATAACAGAAAGGTGGTATCACTATGCCCCTTATTCCATACAACGAAAGTGATGTTGATTTACTAGCTCGTTTAATTCGTGCTGAAGCTGAAGGCGAAGGTCGCCAAGGTGAGGAGTTAGTTGGATGCGTTGTAGTAAACCGTGTATTTTGTGATTGCTTAGATTTTAAACAACTCCGTACCGTACGCGACGCTGTATATCAAAGCCCCGGCGGATTTGAAGCAGTACAATATGGATATTTTTATCAACGCGCTCGTGAATCAGAAAAAGAAATTGCACGAAAAGTTTTACAAGGTGAATGGCGCTGGCCTGCACGATGGGCTCTTTGGTATTTCCGTCCAGTTGGAGCTTGTCCACCTGAATGGTATAATCAGCCATTTGTAGGACAGTTTAAAAGCCATTGTTTTTATGAACCGAGTGGTGATGAATGTCCAAAAATGTATTCACGCTAGCAAAATTTGAAACGCAAGTACTTAGAGGTCTAAGTACTTGCGTTTCTTTTAGCTTTATTTTAGAAATCTAGTAATGAGATGAATTTTTCGATGCCCACCACATGTATTAATAACGATATACGTGGGCCACTAGACTGATTCATAATGAGCTTATAAATAATAATAAATAATTGTTTTTGATTTTCTTTCATTATTTTTTTATTGTCATGATGGCAAATCGAATACAATTGCTCCATTAAGTTAGAGTAATCTTTGTTAGAACGAAGTATATTGCAAACTTTTACTAACCATTCTTTCTGTCTTTCATCTAATGTGTTGTAAAACTCTGTATTTCTCTCTCGATTTACCGCAATTAATTTTTCAGATTGAAAGTTTTTTATCCAATACTCTGCGCGGTTACATATCGCTATCATAGCATCTAATGTATAACTTCTATCTATTTTTTCTAATGTATCTTGTAAAATAGATGAATCAAAATTTAATAGCGGTAACGTTCCTGCTACTTGATTAAATCTCGGATATTCTTTAAACTGCCTATCAACTTTAGAGAGTTTAATTGCATCAAATAAATCTTCATTTTTGAGCGTTTTATTTTCATAGCTATCTTTCAATCGTTCATACTCTGTATAATTACGAATCACATCTTCATCCAACCCAATATGAAAAGCAGCGCCTGGTTTGTATTTGGCAAACATAAAGAGAATTACTTCTGGTATATACACTTTCAATAAATCGCTTGGTGTAATGCTATTCCCTGAAGAACTAGACATTTTTTCATGATTCCCTTTAATACCAATGAAATCGTAAGCAACGTAATGAGGCGCTTCACGATTGAATATTTTCCTTGCAATTTCTTTTGATACATTATAACTACCCGTTTCTGATGAGTGATCTCTTCCACCCGGTTCAAAAATAACATCCTCTATCATCCATCTCATCGGCCAATCGATTTTCCAGTTTAGTTTCATTTTATTTGTATTTAATACGGATAATTCTTTTTCATTTCCGCATTCACATTCATACCGGACGGTTTTTAATACTTCATCAAAATGTGTAATAGTTGTTGTATCTTTTCCACACCTCTCACAATATAATGTAGCTGGATAAAAATTGTTTCGCTCTTCTTCACTACACTCTCCAGTTTTAAAATCCATTAAAATATCATATATTTCTTTTCGTTTATACAAAGCCTCTAAAATATTTTTGTTATACCTTCCACTTCTATATTCATCATGTTGATAAATAAATTCTACTTCAATTCCAAATGCTTGAAGCGATGTTTCAAACTCTTTTTCAAAATGCTCCGCATACGAGTTATGACATCCATACGGATCTGGAATATCACAGTATGGCATACCAATATACTTTGCAAAAGATGGATCAATATTTTTTGGAACTTTTCTAAATCGATCATAATCATCCCACGAAAATATAAAACGAGTCTTTTTCCCTAAACCTTGAAGTGCTCTTACTACGAAATAAGTCGTTACGATTTCACGAAAGTTCCCAATATGAACAGAACCTGAAGGACTAATTCCAGATGCACAAACAAACGTTTCTTTATTTGGATGTTTCCTAATTAATTCATGTGCTACTTCATACGCCCAATGCATTTATTGCTCACCTCAATTATTTTTTGTTTTCGTATTCTCAGTTTTATGCAATAAAAAAACTCCCACCCCCAAGATTATTCATCTTGAGGACGAGAGTTGTTAGCTTCGCGGTACCACCTCAGTTTGTTAATATGTCACCATATTAACCTCTTCAGGTACGGCAAAATATGCTTATACCCTATCTCTATAACGGGAGAACCCGTCGCACCATCCCTAAATAAATTAGTTCCTTGCGCAGCTCCAAGTCTTTTTTCGTTAAGATGTATACCGCTCTTTCTCAGCTACCAGAGCTCTCTGTACGTATTCTTTCTTAACTACTCTTCTCTTCCATGCCATTTTAAATATTAGTTTTTTAATATGATAATTTATAACACTTTTATTGTCAAACTTTTCCGAATCAAAAACATATAATTACCTAAAAAAAATTCTTTATCGCTTCTAATTGAATTTTGTGACTACACTCATCACAACAATATACCCCTTTTGGTTTTTCTTTAAATCGCTTATATTTTTCACTGCCTTCGTAAACACGAAATATATTCTTACAAGAAAAGCAAACAATCTCATAAAACATCATATGCATTTTCCTCTCCTTGTTTATACACTTTTTTAATCACTTGTGAGAAGGTCATTTTTCTACAGCATAAATTTTAATATCCTTTGACTAAAAGGTTTACCTCTATTCTTATCGAATTATATTAATATCTTATAACGCGAGGTGAACATCTTGTTCAGTAATATAGAATTAGTTTTAGATGCTAAAGCAAGTTTAGCTGAAGGACCATGTTGGAATGAAAAAAAGCAACTTTTATATTGGGTTGATATTATGGAGAGAAAATTATGCATATACAATCCTACCGCTAATACGAACCGAGTAATTTCACTCAATCAACAAATCGGCTGTGTTGTTCCATATTTAGAGGATGTACTACTCTTAGCTATGGAAAAAGGCTTTTATTCTATTAATATAAATACCGAAAAACTGACACATATTTTTGACCCTGAACCACATTTAATAGAAAATCGTTTCAATGATGGAAAATGTGATCCAGCTGGTCGTTTCTGGGCAGGTTCTACAGATACATACGGTATGAATACTGCAGGTTCCTTGTATTGTTTACATCATAATTTAAGTGTAGAGAAAAAAGTTTCACATGTAAATACATCAAATGGAATTGCTTGGTCACCTGATCATACATACTTTTACTTTATAGATACACCTACTAAAAAAGTGGTTCGCTATCAATATAATATACGTACTGGAGACATTCATAATCCAATTGATGTAATCATTTTCTCTGAAAATGATGGTCTACCTGATGGTATGACAATTGACGAAGACGGCTGTTTATGGATTGCACATTGGGGAGGTTCAAAAATAACTAGATGGAATCCCTCTACTGGAGAAAAAATATTAAGCATTCCAATTCCAGCTTTATATGTAACATCATGTACATTTGGAGGACCTAATTTAACAGATTTATATATCACAACAGCCAGAACAAGAATGACTGATGACGAATTAAAAGAGTATCCACATGCTGGTGGTATTTTTCGAATTCAAACAAATGTTAAAGGCTGTCCCACCTATTCATTTTGCAATAAAAATATTGGAGCTGAAACAATGTGAACCGTATCGATTACATAAGACAAGAAGAAAAGAAATATCACGGCCTTTGCTATGAACAATATAAACTATTTGAAATTGGCTCTTGGCTGTACAAACCGGTTAAAACAGTTATGGACTTGATGGGTCACTTTGAAGGACAAAACAACTTGCAAGTACTTGATCTTGGCTCTGGCATCGGTAGAAATAGCATTCCAATTGCACAAAAGATAAGAAATACTAGCAGCACTGTTACATGTGTTGAGTTACTTAATTCCGCTTTAACAAAGCTACAAACTTATAGCAAAGAACATGATGTATTCGAGGTTATAAAAACAGAACAAGCAGCAATTGAAAACTATCATATTGACTCTAACGCTTATGATTATATCGTTGCAGTATCCAGTTTAGAACATATCAAATCAGAAGAAGATTTTAAAAACGTACTTCATTCTATGAAAAAAGTGACAAAAAACGGCGGTATTAATTGTTTGATTATTAACTCTAACATACAAGAAATTGATTTAAAAACGAATGAAGAATTAGAAGCTTTAATTGAAATTAATCTCTCAACCGAAGAACTGATACGTCTATTAAAAAACATTTATAAAGGATGGAAAGAAGTAAAAGTTGAAATAAAAGAATTAGCTTATAATATAGTTCGTAATGAAAGACACATTCAATTAAAAACAAATGCTATTACTTTTGCCTTTCAGAAATAATACTATAAAAGGTAAGGATATTTTCTCATATATTCATAGGAACACCCTTACCTTTTATCTTCATAATATTATTTCGTTATTAGTTTTCGTATCATCTAAAATATAATTTTCATTCGAAATACTAATCAGCTATTAATTGAATTCATTAACTGGAAGAAATATTCCGCTTCATGAGTCTCATTCAGTTTATACCATGAATGAAGTGTATCCGGCGCAAATACATCTAATTTTCTCAATACCTCCATGGCAAATTCTAGAGGAGCTACACCCGATGCGGTAATAAAGTTTTCACTGGATGATACAGGTCCCTCTTTATAAAAATTTTCTCCTTTATAAGTAGGACAAACCATTTTCATATACTCTAAACTATTGCTTGTGTGATTTATAGAATCCAAGTAACCGTAATTTGCAAGACCTATAGTTGCACCGCAAATGGCAGCCACAATTGTACCAAGTTTTAAAGCCTCATCAACTTTTTGCAAAATAGGTTTATGTATTTCTTCACTCCAAGTATTCCCTCCAGGTAAAATTAATAGATCGTTACTCTCAAGGATACATTCATCTAGGGAAATATCCGGCTGTATATTCAAGCCCCCCATTGAAATAACCATTTCTTTATTTATTCCAACTGTGACTACTTTAAAAGGCGCTACATCTTTTTTAAAATATCTCCCTGTATTAAGTTCAGCAATTAAATGTCCGTACTCCCAATCCGACATCGTGTCAAATACATATAGATAGGCTTTTCTTGTTTGCATTCAATAACACTCCATTCATATACTACAGTTTTAATTACAAAAATTGCTCTTTTCATTTTAACATTTTATTCAATATTTATGGTTTAAAATTCCAAATAAAAGAGCACTTGTTTCCGCAAGTGCTCTTTTTGGGGATTTTGAGATATCCTATTAAAGAAAGTTAAGGTTACTTAAAGTTAATAGGTACTTCTATTATATGCTTGTCCTTTTTATTTGTGCATAATCAATATATAAACATCTTTAATAATTCTTAATAACTTTTAATTATAGTTCTCTCTTACATTTTATCGTTAAAAAATTGGCTTTTTCTCACGAGAAATTATCTTTTTATATTGTACCTATCTAATACTTTTTCTAACATTTCTAAAGTTATTGGTTCTGCTTCTTTTATTAATCGATAACCAATACGCCCATTCGGTTCCGCTGTAACTTGCTGTAAACTCTTTACATCATGGATCCCTTTTTCTCTTAATTGCATATATAGTTGTTGCTCCGACATTTTTGCCTGCATCAAATTCTCTTTTACAATCTCTCCGTTTTCAACAATTATAATGCTACTTCCATTTAGAAATTGTTCCACCTTCTTTGATTTCAATTCAAAGAAATGAATAATAAGTAGTATGCTTGCAAATATGATGGCCGCAAATATAGATGGGACTACTTTTCTACTTAATACAGGTTCTACAATAATACGGCCGATTGATACAACTATAATGATTTCAGCTCTTGTCATTTGGCTGACAGATGCACTACCTGTCATTTTCAAGACAATTATTCCAGTAAAAGTTAATATAATACTTTCCCAAATTATATTCATAATAACCCAATCCTTTAATGGTGTATTTTACTATCATTCCCATTAAAGTTGTGTTTTACTTACCTATTAAGTTGTTAAATCCTTCAGACCATGATGGAAATAAAGGTATCCAACCATACTCTTTACGTGCCTTATTATTGGAAGCTCCTCTTTCCCAACTATTTTTCCCATCTTGAACTTTAGGCTTAGGTGCCCCTATCGCTGCTGCATATATTGGTAACCATTCTTTACTAGTTGCTGGATAATTATCTACAATATTTACGATTCCTGAAGGCCAATTAAGGGCTAGCATAGTAGCTCTTGCAGCATCTTCGACATGTATAAACGAGCTTATCCCGTCTGATGCGATAATCTCATTATTACGAACTTGATTTGCTATTAATCCGTTTTCCGCATACCATGTTCCTGGTCCATATAATGTGCCATAACGAAGTATAACCGATTCAGGTAACTCAGTAACAGCTTCTTCTAATTTTAATATGCCATTAACAGTGACTTGCCGAGGCGCGGAAGCAGTAATATGTAGTGAATCTTTTTCAGTCGTAAATGTATCCCCTGGTTCATACGCCCATGAAATACTTTGAGCGATTATTTTCTGTACCCCTACATTTTTAGCTGCATCGACAAGGTTACGAGTGCCTTTTGTTCTAATTTTTGCATTATCCTCAAAATTCCATGATGACAATGACGTTAATTGATGAATAACTACATCGGGATTTGTTTCTTCTAATACAGAAAATACAGCCTCTCTATTAAATACATCAGCTATTACTGGTATGGCACCAACCTTTTTCATTGCTTCTACTTGCGAAGTATTACGGATCATCGCAAACACCGTGTGCCCATTTTTTATTAACAGTGGTAATAAAGAACGTCCTATTACACCAGTTGCACCTGCTACAAATATTTTCATATATGTTCCTCCTCATTTAGTAATCATAAATGTGACGAAACATTTGTGAGGTATGTGACAATTATTTAATCTGTGTATTCATTTTCATGTAAATGTGAATTAAAATCCCAATATCCCTGGAGGTGACAAGGATTTATGAATATTCATATTTATACACTTACGCAATACAGAGCTACACTATATAGTAATTAAACACTAATAAAACCTATTTTTTTCTCAGAACCTCCTCATTTGTACACTCTTTTTTTATTTTCAATTAACGTTTAAATAAAAAAACGTATAATCCGCATCATTGCCAATTTTCATATATTAAATGCCTACTTCATACAGTAATAAATAATGATAAAAGAAAACAGAGGGTGGTTGTATATGACAATGACGGATATTTATAACTTTATGATTAAACATGGACGTATGCCACACTTCCACGATGAATTTCCGTTAATTTTATTCTGGAGCCAAAAAAGTGGCTGCACTTCACTAGCAAATTGGTTCTTTTATCAAATTGGATTATATGAAGAAGCGATTAATTACGATCCGTTTATTCATAACTACGAGTATGATATATACAAAAATTCTTTTTTTTACTATATACAAGTAGCTACAGAATTAAGGCTTAAACAAAAACACGCGTACAAACTTGTTAGAAACCCTTATAAACGAGCTGTCAGTTCTTTCTTATCACTCCTTTCACCACCCCATATAGAACATCCGGAATGGAGACCTATTCGTCAATTTCTGTACAGGGATGAGAATTGTAATAAGAAAATCTCCTTTAAACTTTATCTATATTATTTAAAATCTTTTGATTCTAATTCAGACATAATAAACCCGCACTATGCTCCACAATATATACAAAATGAAGAACGTTTTGTAACTAATTATATCTACCTAGAAAACTATTCTAAGGAAATCGCGAAACTAGAAGATCAATATGGATTAAAAAAATCTCCTTTAGATTTATTGGAAAAATCATGGCACCATCAGAACGACTATGCTATTTTTAAAGGGGACTACGCAGACGCTAACATAATAGACCCCTTATTTCCACGGCTCCCAACATATGATAGTTTTTATGACGCCGAAACTACTCAATTAGTTGAAGACATATTTAAAACAGATTTTACCATATACAAATACCCCTTTACGCCACTTTAAAATATATAATTTCTTGAATTTATATATTCAGAATATACATGCTAATTAAATGGGATGGAGCACATATAAAAATGTGCTCTTTTATCAAGGATTTATTAAAATCTCATATTACAACCAACATAGTGAATCCGAATATTATATATTTAATGCAGAATCTTAAAGCTTTTCCTTATAATGAGTAAACTAAAAGAATCTCAATCGGTCATTCTAACTAGCCAACCATCAGTCTTAAATACAAACTTATCTCTGCCCTTCTCAATAAGTATATTATTGGGGTAGAGACAATATAAGAGATTAAGAATGTGTAATCTCATCCAAATATAATCGATGTCTTTAAAATCAGAAGATGCTCATAATTTCTAATTAAAAAGAAGGAAACTTAATATTCAAAATCAGAACACTTAAAAACCAATCTTTTAAATGTAGAAGTTGTAAATACTCCCCCTTTTTTCTTTATTAGAAAAATATAGATAACCTATTCTATTTCACTATTGTTTAACAGCATTATTATTCTGATAACATTTTAAGAAAAGTTGTTGCCGCCCAAATGAAATACGCAAGTTGCGTAACGATATACATCGTAATTTCAAAACCTGTAAGCTTTCTTACCTTTTTTATTTTCTTTAAATATCTATAAAAACAAAATGAACATAAAATCAGTAAAACAATAGACATTTGATATAGATTTTCCACTAAAAGAACTGCCATTTATTTCATCACCTTTCCAATAAAGTGAAACTTTAATCAGTGGGGGGGTTGTTCATCCTCCACTGATTATCAGCCCTCACCAGTCGGGATTTAACGGGATAAAAAATATATAGTTCAAGCATATCATTTTAACGGAACTAATTACCGGAATTTTCAAATTAAATGAACTTCCTAAGTAAAAGAAGTAACTTTTTGGAAATGTTTCAATACAATATTATGTAATTCAATACGCTCTATATAATATTAGATTAGGTTTTCTTTTACTGTACATGCTTAGGAGGAAGTTTTACATGCAATTGATTCATAACATACAAAAAACGTTTAATAACCTATGTAACTACGATACGGTCAATTTAATACACGCTATTCAATCATTAAATATTTCACTTCATAAAATATCTCCTTTTATTACTTCACCAGTTAATCTTGAATACGGACGGAACGTTATCTATCAGTCTGAATTTGTAGAGATTTTAGTATTAAATTTCCCCAGCAAAGCAAAGACTTTTGTGCACGATCACGGAATATCTGTAGGATGTATACTAATAGTCAATGGTACGCTACAAAATATAACGTACGAAAATAATAGCGAGCGGATTGAAGAGTTTACAGAGGGAAATATTTTCACAGTAAAAAAAGATACTGTGCATAAAATGTATAATGCTACAGATTCGGCAGTAATAACTTTCCACGTATATTCCCCCCCATTAAAAGATGTCCAAATATATGAATAGTCTTTAGAAGGAGGAAATATGCAAAATTTGAAAGATTACTATATAAAGAGCTTACAAGATGGTCGTAACGTTTGGCTCTATGGACAAAAAGTAGATGTAACTACAGACAAACATTTTGCAGGAACATTAAGTACCATTTCTAATTTATTTTCATTGTTTGATGATCCAATACGAAGAGATTCTATTGGATATGTTAGCCCAAAAACGAAAGAATTTGTCCATACGGCCTTTTTAATTCCGAATTCCTATAACGAATTATTAATGAGGAGAACCGCTTTTGAAACGTGGAGTTATGCTACAGACGGTGTAATGAGTAGACTATCTGATTACGCAAGATCGAGACTTACCGGCTGGTACGTATCAAAATATTTTTATAAAAAATTCGATGTACAGTTTCCAGATAAAATTACATCTTATTATGAAGAAGCGAGAGATAATCACTTGTTCTTAAGCGTAGTTCAACGTGATCCACAAATAAATCGATCTACAGAATCAATGTTGAATACAAATGACTTAGGATTACTAAGAGTTACGAAGAAAACTTCTGACGGAATTTATTTAAGTGGTGCTAAAATGATCGGTACTGCTTCTCCTTATTCACATGATTTATTAATCTATCCATTAGCAAAACTGACTGATACTCAAAAAGATTTAGCTCACTTTCTCATTGTGGCAGCCAATTCTCCTGGATTACATATGGTTTGTAGAGAACCATTTGCGAATACACATTCAATTACAGTTGATTCCCCTCTTAGCTCACAGTACGATGAAATGGATGCACTATTAATCTTTGATAATGTATTTGTACCATGGGAACGTGTCTTACTATATAACAACCCTGAAGCGTTATGGGCAATAAAGTCAGATATAGCTTCTAGTAGTTTAGCTTATCACCAAGCAATTGTACGATTAGTAGTAAAGCTAGAATTTATAACTGCAATTGCTTGTGAAATTGCTGAAGCAATCGGTGCTACTACTTATTTGCATGTTCAAGAGAAGCTTGGGGAATTAATTATGCAAATCGAAACAATTCGCGCACTTTTAATTGCTGCAGAAGTTGAAGGTACTACAAATGAAACAAAAACTTATTTGCCAAAATTTAAATATATCGAAACTGCAAGGAATCTTGGTTCCAAATATTATCCCCGTGCAATAGAAATTTTACAATTAATTGGAGCAGGTGGTTTCATTCAACTTCCTTCGAGCTCGAATGACTTCCAGAGTCCAATAGATGATTTATTGAAAAAGCACTTTAAAGGAACAAATATAGATGCCGAACAACGCACAAAATTATTTAAGTTAGCCTGGGATATTATTGGAAGCCCATTAGGATCAAGACACGAATTATACGAAAGATTTTACGCGGGAGATTCAATACGAAATACAGCTACGCAATATGTAAATTATGATAAAAATCATTTTAAAAAGATGCTAAGTAAATATTTACATTAATGAAAAAGAGCACTTTTTGCTAAGAGTGCTCTTAAAAAACATATAGTTATTCAGTTACATATATAGTTGCTCCGGCCACAACTGCTACTTTTCTCCGTAATCGTTTCATTTTATTCAGCTTTATAACCTCTGGTATATGCTTCCTATCATATTTCCTCATATAGGCTTCTCCATCTGGAGTAACTAATTGTAAAACAATCTCACAACAAACCTCCTAATTCAAATTATTACTTTCTAAACTGAAAATCCAACTGTCTTGATTGCTTGATTTCCTCAATTACTTTACGAATACCTTCTTCAATCTTATCTTCTTTTACATTCGAAACATTTAATTTTAATAGTTTTTCTTTAGGAAAATCCCTCATATAATTCTTATCAATAGTATCGACACTTATTTGAATGTCACCTAATTTTTGTATAAGTGTTTCTGTAACTATGTTTTTCTGCATTTCTAAACAAGTGTGTATTCCAAGTGTGTTTTGTCTATTATATGTAAATAATGATGAATTTTTATTTTGCACTTTTTCTAATGTTTCTGCTAGTTTTATTGATCTATTGTAGTAGGAAGAATTAATTTTACTTTTATGACGTTCAAACATACCACTCTTTATATAAATTTCTAAAGCCGCTTGAGAAATCATCGGACTATCAATATCTAGTATTTTTTTGTATGTATAGAAAGCATTTGCAATGGATCGTGGGATGACCGCAACTCCAACCCGTAAACCTGGAAAAATAATCTTCGAATAACTTTTCAAATATATGACATGACTACAATTATCCAAGCTATATAACGGATCTGCTTTTGAATCAGTTTCTAAATCTGCTAAATAATCATCTTCCACTATAAATACATTGTATTTCTTAGCCAATAGTGTGATTTTTTCTTTCTCATCTTTAGAATAAGACGTTCCAAGCGGATGATGATATCTCGGTATCGTATAGAAGAATTTTATTTTTCCGGTTTGAAATATTTGCTCCAATTCATTCAAATCGATACCTTCATTCGTACGTTTAATACCGATTACAGGAACTTTATTTATTTCTAGATAATCAATATATAGATGATATGTTGGTTGTTCAATTAATACAGTTTCATTTCCATTCGGAAATGGTATAGAAGTTAATATAGCAAGTGCCTGCTGAACACCTGACGTTATAAAAATATTTTCTTCTTTTGTAAAGACTTGATAATTTGCTAGTTGTTTTTGAATAACTGGTATTAAAGATGGTAACCCTTTCGGCGTTCCATATACAAACAAATCATTTTTATACGTATCAATAGCCTTATTAATACAATGTTGAAAATCTAAATATGGGAAAACATCTGGATCTGGTGCTGAGGAAGCAAAATCAATTATCTCGTTATTTTCTATGGTACTCCCAGATTTCTTAACAACGTAATATCCACTTTGAGGGACAGAATATATAATATGACGCTTTTCTAATTCATGAAGCGCACGTATAACTGTCGCCTTATTACATTCATATTGCGTAACGAGTGACCGTATAGACGGTAATTTCTTTCCTTCATTTATTTCTCCATTTTGAATCATATTTTCTATGTCGTTTAAAATATGTAAATACTTATACATATTACACCTCCTTCAGCAATTTTCTATTTAATTATATCGATTTTATATTCATATAGCATTCATTCCTCAATTAGTTAATTTTCCGATCATCTATATCGTAAATCCCAATAGCGTATGAATCATTTTCAATCCATTTCTTTACTGCTTCTGTTTTAAGTACCCCTTCAACTTCTTTTTCTATTTTCTGTCCAAGTTCTCTCGCCCCTACTTCATCATCGCTAATCTTAGTTTTTATATCAATGGTAACAGGTTGATTCTTTTTATAATTTATTTGCTGAATCCCAAACCCTTCATATCCATTCTTCCTGAATACGTCATCAAATATCTGTCCAAAAACTAACTCCCATCTATGTTCTGCATTTACAATCTCCTTGTTTCTTTGAGATATATTTACTTTATAGGACATAATACCTTGAATTTGCAATCTTTTATTAATTTCTTTTTTATTTCGTTAGCATTTTCGCTATCAGCAATTTCTAAATCTACTATTCTTGCTTTTTCATCCCATATAGCAGCACTAAAAAAAGATTCCTCCTTTACCGCTGCTGTAGCAATATCCATCACTATAGAATCTTCACTTTTAGCATCTTCAATCTCATTCTCACAGGCACATAATAAAGCAAATGGAATTAAAAATACAAGTACCTTTGTTCCCTTTCTCATGTAGCACCCCTCCACACATTTTCATTTACGATAAACTTTTTACTTTGACATATAAATACCTTCTATAATTATTAAATTTAACATTTTCCCCACTTAACAAGGGAATTACAATTAATAAATAGAATATCTCTATGAATAAATAAAAAGTGAGGGATATATAATGCAACGTGTAAATACGATTGATATTAGTAATGTACTACAATTGGAAAAAACTCTTTCGACTTTATTAAATAAGATGATTTCTTCAAAACTAGACCTTGAAAATTGGTTAAAAGAGCAGTCAAAAGTAATTTGGGAAATCGAAGAACAATTAAGATTACATTACATCGCCTTTCAATGTAATACGGATGATGAAGAAATAAAGGATACATTTGAACATGATCAACAATTTGTAAAGCCACTTTTAAAGCGGTACCAAAATTTATTGGATAATAAATATTTAGAGTCACCTTTTCGAATGGAATTAGATTCTAACGTATATGGTTTATTAGATACAAAAATAAAAAATGCTCAAAAGTTATTTTGTGAGGAAAATATTGAATTAGAAATACAGGAAGACAAATTAGTCACAGAGTACTTTGAAATCACTGGAGGATTAAGTGCCATTTGGGACGGAGAAGAAAAAACGATAACAGAATTACAATCCTATTTACAAGATTCGAATCGTGACATCCGTAAAAAGGCAAAAACTATTATTTCTGAACAATTTTTATCTGTTGAAAAAGAACTCCAAAACATATTAAATCAATTAATTGAAATTCGCCATCAAAAAGCAAAAAATATTCAACTAGAGAATTATCGCGATTATATGTTCAAAAAATACGAGCGTTTTGATTATTCAGCGATAGATTGCTATGAACTAGCCGAATCCATACGTAAGTATGTTGTGCCTCTTAAAGATAAAATAATGCTAGAGAAAAAAGAAAAACTGCAAGTAGATACACTTCGCCCTTGGGATGTATCAGCTGTAACTCCAGATCAAAAAGTACTTAAACCTATTGCAAATGAAAATGATTTAATTGAAAAGAGCACTCATATCTTTAATAAACTAGATGTTGAATTTTCAGCACTTTTAAACCGAATGTATAAACACAATTGTCTTGATTTAACAAGCCGCAAAGGAAAAGCAGCTGGTGGCTTTTGTGAGTACTTACCAGCTTCACAATTATCTTATATTTTTATGAACTTAAATTATACACAAGATGATATTATCACTTTTATACATGAAATGGGTCATAGTATTCATAACGAACTCATAAAGCCATTAGAATTACGACAGTATATAGAAATTCCAGCTGAAACAGCTGAACTAGCCAGTATGACAATGGAGTTATTCTCGCTTAATTATTGGGATACCTTCTATACAGACAAAAAAGATTTAAAACAAGCAAAAATTAACTTCTTTAAAGATGTTATTTCATATTTACCTATTATGCTTATTGTAGATCAATTTCAACACTGGCTGTATGAAAATCCAATTCATACTTCTGAAGAAAGAAATGAAAAATACTTACAACTTCAAAAACATTATCAATCTAGCGTCATACATATTGATGGCTACGAAAACTGGATAGCAACGAGTTGGTTACCTGTACTCCATATTTTTGAAGTACCATTTTATTATATTGAATACGCGATTGCCCAACTTGGGGCATTACAAATGTATAAACAATATAAAGAGGATCCTAAGCAAACACTAGAAAATTATAAAAAGGCATTATCACTAGGAAGCTCGCAATCTATAAAAGAAGTATATGATGCAGCCGGTATTCGTTTTGATTTCTCTGGTGAAACCATTAAAGAACTAATGCTATTTGTAGAAAAAGAATTAGAATTACTTGAGCAATTATAAGAAGAAAACTACACCTATATTTTAGGTGTAGTTTTCTTCTTCATTTTATTAATCAGTTCTATGTACTGAGTATCACCATATCCGATTGTTGGAAAAAGATAAAACAACTTTGTTAATAATTCTTGATTTGATAAACCTTTATTTTTAGAGATGAATTTCATTACGATATTATCTTCTTTTAGCATTTCTAAATATAAATCTATAGCTTGATACATTACAGGTGGTACTTTATGATAAGTCTTTTTATGGTTTACTAATACTTCATTGTATATAGTAGAATAATCCCCCAATTCAAGTTCAATTTGATTTACTTTAAATTCATCCTCCCTGAAACTATTTAAGTATACTTTCCCTTCATAGCACGACTGCTCAAGGTATGAAAGTAAAGTAAGTAGATTCATTTGGCAAAACATATCTTCACCGAACCATAAAACAATACATTTATACTTTTTCGCAAATAGATTTTCTAACGGATCTATAACTTTTTTTGCATAATTTTCGACTGAACTGTTATGACCTTCTGCTCTTATTTTAATAAACTCTTCATCAAAAACTTGTGCAGTAACGCTATTTACACACATGGCCTCGTTAAATGGGGCATAATCAGACTCACCCATTAGCTCCTCCGTTTTAAATTCTTCATACATCATTTGACCATTCAATATGTTAAGTACATCTTTATCAAATAGCTCACTATTCTTATTACGTAACTGTTCAACCTCTAATTTTCTAGAAATATTCATTTTGAACTCCCCTTCTTTATTTATATTGAGTTTAACAAATGATTGAATAGGCATGTTGTTCGTTGGTATTCTCTTGGATTCATTCCAAAAATATTTTTACATATTCAATTTAGCCGTTCCTATTTATAGTGCGATAGAATATTCATTTGCTGGAAATGGGAATATCATTGACTATGAACATTCTATTACAAAAGCACTATTTGAAGGCTACCAAGAGGAAAATGAACTACCAAAAGAGATGATAGACAAGTTTCCATTATTTATTAAATTAAAGGAGATTTTTGAATATAGCTTAATGCATATGTATTGGGATAAAGAAGAATTAACGGAGGAACAAGTACGGATAATAAATCTTTATAGGTTAAAACTTGAAAATAATTATTCTTTAATAAATATGTAAAGCGAATGTTGTTTAACTACGTAACTATAGTTGAACAACATCCGCTAAAAACTTGACCGATTGGTAATGTTTTACATATCATCTTTTATTAGTTGTGATTCTTTTACGTGCTGTTTCTTAATTAATATGGCTTTATACAAAAACACTATACCTAGTACAGCGAAAATGATACTTACAGGAATGCGGGCAATATGAGGAAGGTAGCGCGGAAGAAAAAATAGACGGACTCTTTCATCCACATCAAATATTTCAAAGACAATCGGCACTATACTTTGGTGCACCAAGAAAAAGATTCCCATAAACACAAGAAGAATAACAACGGCAAGTTTTTTCTTCGGTAATTCCATTTCTTTATTACGAATTTTCTTTTTGTAATTATCACTGTTAATTTTCATCCCACTTTTCATTTCAAATAGCAACTCAGGGCCATTTCTTTCAAGTTTTTTGTAAGCGATACGCCCAAATAGCCATGCTAAAAACACTCCCGTACAAGCCCCAGTCGGTACACCTAACCATTGTATGAATTGTATATGTAATGATGTCCCCAACCATATAACTAGTAACGAAGGTATCGTTGTTACTAGCACCATCAACAGCATGAGCCACGTGGTTATAAACATTTTACTCGCATTCATATCGTCACCAGATATTATCGTTCCTCTTCCACGGCAATGTGGATCAGTAATTGGAATTAAATTAACTACAGAAAATAAGACAATAAGGCCGACTGCCCCACCAAGTAAAGCTGGGACTACTGCAAATACCCATGGATAAACGAAAGTAAGTCCGCTAGAAAAAGTGAAAATTATTGTAGTTAAAATTGCCACAGGACCAATAGCTATCAACCAAGCTAATTGGCGGCCACGCACGTCAATCCTTTCTGCGCCAGGTGTCACCAACGTTAACCATAACGCGCTTCCATCGAAACCATATAAATTACAAGCAAACATACCTGTAAATACAACCATAATTCCCCCCGCCCAAGGCATTAAGTAAGGTATATTAGCAATCGTAACTAAAATCCCATAAAATACACCTATCCATATGCCCATTCGCAGGAAACGGCCTCGTTGTGGATCTCTTCTCCAACTTTTAAGTTCCTTAGTTATAACAGCTCCTATTTTAGTTTCAAAAAAGATTTTAAAAGCCTTTCTATAATGCTTATTAATAATCTTCACTTGAACTTTTTTTGAATCTATCTCTTTACGTCTAGTCAATAATATAGTCCATATAAATAAAAGAAACCCACAAAATATTGTTATTGTACCTAAGAAAATAAAAGCTAATAACCAATTAGATTGACTAGCGTACTCTACAGCAAGTATCGTCCAACTAGATGGAATCATGTAAAATAGCGTAGTATCACTAAATATGATTCTATTGATTACAGGAAGTGCATACCAGCCGACATTTAGAAATGCAATGATGAAACCAATGAACATCGCTCCCATTTCCATACCGACTCTTGATTTCATCGCCTCACCCATAATACTAACTATTACTTTGGATAACAATACTACAAAAACTAACTGCAAAATAATTGCTGGAACTGCTACTATAATCGCATATATGCTAATTCTAGCTGCATAAATTAATAATCCTATAAAAGCTAAAAAACTAACCAGTGGTCCTACTCCTATAAAAGTTACACCGAGAAGCATCCTAGCTAGTTTATAAGAATTGAGCGGAAGCAACACAAAATATTCAGGGCGTAATATTTCGTCTCCTCCAGTAAGCATCGGACCTATAATCCATCCTACTGTCCAAATGGCGAATGTTACATATAGAATGCTTTTTGATATATTTTGTTCTGTTGGATAAAAAGAAAAAAGTAGAATAGTTCCAATTGCTAGCAACAAACCAACTAATCCTGTCATAATAAATAGAACTGCCCTGCCACGATTCATTGAATGTTTAAGTATTGATAACTTCATTTGAATTAAAACATTAACCAAGACAATTCCCCTCCTTTAGCGGCGGGTTTACCTACTAATCGAATGAAAATATCCTCTAGTTTTTCTTCACCACAAACATCTTCCATCTTTCCAGATGAAAGTACTCCCCCTTTCGAAATAATTGCAACGTGGTCACAAAGTTGTTCAACTAATGCCATGACGTGACTAGAAAATACTACAGAACCACCTGAACTAACAAATTTCTGTAAAATCTTTTTAATAGTAGTTGCAGAAATAGGATCTACCGCCTCAAACGGTTCATCGAGAACGAGTAATTTTGGCGCATGAAGAAGTGCAAGTGCAAGGCCGAGTTTTTTACGCATACCAGTAGAATAATTAATAACTAAAGTCCCCTCAGTATTATTCAACTCTAATACTGCAAGTAATTCTTCTGCCCGCTGAGCAACTTCATTGGCATCTATTCCTCTTAACAACCCCATATATGTTAATAATTCGCGACCAGTAAGTCTTTCTGGTAAAGCCAATCCATCTGGTAATACTCCAATCAACGTTTTAGCTTGTTTTGGATTACTCCAAACATCAATCCCAAAAACTTTAACGTTTCCGCCATCCGGTCGTAACAAACCAACAGCCATTGATAAAGATGTAGTTTTTCCTGCTCCGTTAGGTCCAACAACTCCATAAAAAGAACCACTTGGAATAGTTAAATCAATACAATTTACTGCAATAAATTCACCGAATCGCTTATGTAATTTCGAAAGTTGTAGCGCAGGAGCGGATTTCTCAAATTCGGTATTCAATGAAATCGATTCATCAGTTTTCATAAAACAGACTCCTTTTTTACTACTATATTCTTTGTAAACAAAATCCAATAATTTTACTCATTTAATTACAATACTGAAGCATTAATTTATTTAGCAATTCATTGTTATTAGCTGACACCTTTTACGTATTCCATAATAATTGCCTGTCTATCGTGTATCTTTGTCACTTCAAATACGTTTGGAACTGGCAGCCCGCATGAATAAGCATATTTTTGTTTTTTTGCTTCATTCATAGACTCTGTACCTGGAAGATATTCTTTAAATAACTTCACAATCTTATTATCATACAGATAAATTTCCGCTGTATTTCCTTTAGCCATTGGCTCACCTAAGTTCAAGTTTCACCCTCCTTAAACCATATAGTATTCTACACCCCTATTTTAAATTCACTGCAATGTTAGGAAATCCTTCTACTCACATAAATCCTATTATTACAAAAATCTCTGAAATGCTAAAAGAAAAGTACGTATCGAAAACAGCCATATAATTTTTCAGCATAATTATAGGGCGACTTTAATGATGTTGATAATTTTTTGTTTCGTTTGACTTAAATAATTGTTATTTTTAGTAGAAATTAATATACCAATCGGGATTTTAGAATTAAAGTCCTTAATCTTAAAAGATAGTATTTCTTCATTCAAAATTGTACCTTTCGGGATAATTCCTATCACATTTTCAAAAAGCATTTCTGGAATGAGGTTTAAAGCACTACAATTATAAACTCTTTTAAAAAATAAATTATTTTTCGCTAGGAGAGAACTTACAGATTGATACGAATAACAATTACTTTCTCCTACAATAACTGGATAATCTATAATATCAAATGCTTCAACGGATTCTTTTTGTAACAAAGGATGCTCGGGATTATTCACTATAAATTCAATCTGTTCATCACATATTGGGGTGAATTGTACCTTTGATTTATTTTCATTATTTCCGCACACCGCAAAATCAATCTTATTATGTTCTATCATTTCTGATAAAAGTGCTGTATTTCCCACTACAAAATCACAATGTATATATGGTTTTTCAGCATTTAAAAACTTTAATATTATTGGTATTAACCTTTTAGCAACGGATTCTAATAGGCCTATTCTCAAACTCCCTTTTTCTTCATTACTAATACGTTGTGCTTGAGTTATAGAATATTCCCAATGTGTTACTAAGTTTTCTACTTCCTCTGCAAAAAGTTTTCCTTCTTCTGTTAATCTTGCATCCCATCCTCTTTCAAATAACAGAAAACCAATTTCATTTTCCAGCTTTTTTATATGTGTTGTTACTGTTGATTGTGCATAGTTTAATTGTTTAGCAGCTTGTGAAAACGTTCCTTCTTCAATAATTTTTTTAAATGTAAGTAACTCTTTCATTTCCATTTCATACACCATCTTCATCGATTTTATTGATAATTCGTTAATATATTTTCAATTATACAAATGGAAATATTGGAAGTAAAATAAAATCAAAAGGAAAGGAGTCCTCTATTATGCCATTTGTCACTGTTTATCATCCTGAAAAATTATCCGATAATAAGTTATTAAAAAATGTAAGCAATCAAATTCACCATTCGTTAATTGAACATTTCAATATTCCCGAAAATGATTATTTTCAAATGTTTTTACCTTATCCTTCTCATCAACTTTTTTATAATTCATCTTATCTTTTAGAAGGTTCATTAAAACGATCCAATAATATGATTTATATTTCTATTACATGTGGACCTGGGAGAACAATTAATCAAAAAAAAGATTTATATAAAGCTATAGCCACTAGTACAGCTAATACTTTACAAATCTCTACTGCTGATGTTTTCATTACACTACACGAGACACCTATGGAGAATTGGTCATTTGGTCAAGGAATAGCCCAAATGTTAAATCAACATAATAACTAGACTTTAATTTTCCTTAAAACAAAATAAACTTACCGCTTTCTATAACTATATAGAAAGCGGTAAGTTTATTTTGCTAGGAATATTGGAATGAAACTCTGGTGTATACACAATAGAAAATGAATATCCCTGCACAATAAATGACACTTCATTATGTTTACATTCAAATGGCACATTATTTTTCTTAAAGTTAATTTGGATTCGCTGTAAAAATGCGAGATCCGCTGTTCCGAAAGAAACATGAACTTTCGGTGGTAAAGCTTTCATCGCGATTGGAATCCAAGGTCGCTGCCACCAAGTTGCGACGACATAAGCAGTGCCACCAACTACAAAGTTAAAAATATCCCCGTCTTCCATCGTTTTCATATTTAGATTTGATTTCAGCCATTCCCTAAAAATAGGTACACTTTTAACAGGAAGACCAATTTCCCTTACATATAAAATGTTTAAAGGTGACTGCGGTACTAATACATCTTCTTTAACATAACTATGCGCGATAATTTCGAGTAGATTTCCATCTCCGTCTTTAAAGTATAAATTGAATCGACCATCCTCTTCATCAATTGTATGACCATCTTTCCATTTCGCAATGAGTAATCCAGACTCCTCAAGCCATCTTGCTGTTTCATGAAATTTTGAATATGGGATTTCAAAAGCAAAATGTGCAGGTGCAATTGGTTCATACACTTCTTGAAAACTAATTGTTGTATAAGGTGTTACTTCAAATTGAATGAAGGATGCTGTTTCTTTTTTTATTGGAAAAGATAATATGTCCTTATACACTTGTTTTACCCCTTCTATGGAAACCGTTTGTAGTTTTATATCTGATATATGTGTAATCACTTTACATTCTCCCTCATTTCTTATTATCTATTCGTATTGTATTACACTTATAAATAGATAAAATCAAACGGAAGGATGGATTTTTTATATAGAAACTACAACTTTAGTATGAATATGTTAGCTTCTTTCATTGCTAGTACAGTAATGTTTCAAAACAATTATGCTCCATATTTCATTTTTTTGATTAACACTTTACTTATTTTTATTTTTTTAAGTTTCCCCTGCATTATTTCCATATAAAAAAGCTGCCTTTCCTTAAACGAAAAGCAGCTTTTACAATAAAATACATTAAGATTTTACAGCAATAATCATAAATCTTTTTATTAGTTGAACCAATCGGGCGTTTACGGGCAGTTGATCTCTCACCTAACTTCCTCGCATTTTCCTAACTTTGAGGTGAGAGTTTTACTGCCCGTTAATGCGGGATAAACCATATTTAGCAATTTTTCTTATTACTTATCCGCGTAAATAGCGATTAGTACGAAATTTGCGACTATGTACATACAAAGTGCGTACTTTTCACTTGATCCCTTTTAGCGAATAATAAAAGCATAAGTTATATTCTAAAGTTTTTTATTAAAGGAGTGGCTAAAATATGTCTATTACTACATTAAAAGATAAGCGTATTGTTATCATTGGCGGGAGTTCTGGTATTGGATTAGCAACGGCAACACAAGCAATTAAACAAGGTGCACATATTATTATTGCAGGGCGTTCGGAAGAAAAATTAAAGATTGCTAAAAAATTAATAAATAGCAATCATCTCCACACTTACGTATTGGATAATCAAAATAAAGAGCAATTACAAAATTTTTTCAAGACAGTTGGGAACTTTGATCATTTATTCACACCCGGAGCCTCTTACACACTTGGACCAATTACCTCTACAGAGGAAATTGCTGAAAGTAGCTTCATCGGAAAGTTTTGGCCTCAATATTATGCCGTAAAATATGCCATCCCTTTTCTTTCAAACTCTGGATCGATCGTGTTAATGTCCGGTGCCTTTAGTCAAAGACCAATTAAAGGTGCGCCTGCTTACGGAGCTTGTAATAGGGCTATTGAAAGCTTAGGGAAAGCTTTAGCTGTTGAATTAGCTCCTATAAGAGTTAATGTTGTTTCTCCTGGAACGATACAAAGAGAGAATGAACAAAACGAAAATAGACTAGCTGCTTATGAATCTTATAAATCTCTTTCTCTTGTAAAAAGGCCTGGCCATAATAATGAAATTGCACATACTGTTCTATATTTAATGCAAAATAGTTTTACTACGGGTAATGTATTATTTCCAGATGGAGGGTACACATATCATTAAATTATTTAAGACAAAAGCCCCTTATTACGGTGGCTTTTGTTGCTAATGTAAACATTGCTGAAATTTCCAAAAAAATGGTTGCATTTCTTTATTACCAACAGGTTGGTTTTTAGAAGATTCATTAAAGGAATCCATTATAATCCGCTCATTTTGTACATTTGCAAATAAAATTGTGCTAGTAGTTGACGAATCAAATCAAGAAGTAATTTATCTTGATATTTATGGATAAGTTTATAAAGAAAAAAGGCATATAAATAATGCCTTTTTTCTTTATCTTCATTTAACTGGATAACAAACTTCTGTAACCCACTTATTAGGATCGGATTCCATCGCTGGGCTCACATGATAAATATTAAACATCGGGCCTGCTAATTTGTAACCCTCTGTCTCAATCCATTTTGCCGCAGCCTCATTTACAGCTGTCATCTGTTCATAACTTCCATTAACTGTTATAGAAGCTACATTAGTCGATTCCATATTTTTAAATGTAACGTCTTTTGTATTTTCGTGCTTACCTAGAATACTTAGCTGTATTTCTATATCTACATCATTTTCTTTGTATTCACGATCATGGAAAACCGCAATACTATAACTCGGTTGGGCAATGCTAATATTTTCCATTTGAATTTCTTGCATTAATACACTCCATAAATCACCTTCGCAATTATACGATGGAATAATCTTTCTAACACTAGCTACAGTTCTTTCTGGAATTTCTTTTATTGAAACATGATAATTCATCTCAACAACATCCTCTCTCATCGTTTTCATTGAGTCTTCGAGGAGACGTAATTGTTTTTGGAGGTTATTCATGTCTTCTTTAATTTGAGCACTACGATTTAAAAATTGCTCTTTTATGGTATCTATATTATCGCATTCTATTATTTCTTTGATGGTAGCAATATTAAACCCCATAGCTTTTAACGTTTGAATTTGATTTACTTTTTTTAATTGGTCTGCTGAATAAAATCGATATCCACTCTGCTCATCGACTTTTACTGGTTGTAGTAATTCCACTTTATCGTAGTGTCTCAACATTCGTATACTAATGGAAGATAGTTTTGAAAAATCCCCTATTTTAAACATGATTTCCTCCTATAAGTTACATCTACTTTGAAGCTCAACTTTATCTTAAACAATGACATTGTGTGAGAGTCAACTGTTTATAACGTTTGAATTATATTTCTTTATTTACTTTTATATCCTCTTCCTTCTTTAGGTTATAAAAATTCACTAATTGATTCGATCGCGACTAGCAATCAATTGATTTACCTTCATATGAACCTCTATTCTTATTTCTCATTAAAAACATATTTGCAATATAATAATTACATAATGAATATTACCTATTATGCAATTATCCTCTCACTTCATGAATCTTATCCTTGTATATTTCAAACCACTGTTGCCATTCATCTTTAGAAAATTCTTTCTCTTCTCCTTCTAAAACGTAAGAAAAAAGATTTAAACAAATATGCCAACCAGCTATATCTCTCGGTGTATGATCTGTTAATTCATGAATGTACTCTTTAAGGAATAAAAGAGTACCATTTTCCTCTTTATGTATTTCAAATCGGACACGATCTTTATCCCAAGTAAATTCAAGTACTGAGTTTACTTGACACTCTAAAATATCAATGTTTATGAATGAACCGTTCATCATGTCGAACTTTATTATTCCACCCGTTTTAAGGCTTTCAATCTGTAAATTGGACATCCATTTTTTCAGCTTACTGTTTTCTGTTAATACAGACCAAACTTCTTCTGCCGTATATGGAAATTGGCGTTCAAATTTCACAATATATCCATCATTTAGTTTCCCAATTTCAGCTATCATTTTGATTGCCTCCTTATATAGAATATATGTTCTCATTTTATTTTACACGAATATAAATATAAAATAAATATTTATGTCAACGAAGTGTTAATTTAAAGTGAATGACGCTGAGAAAAACTTAAATATTTTCTAAATCGAGTTATATAGTATTGAAAATTAAATATAGATTTACGTACAAATAAAAAAGCCGCATTTGCGACTTATGAAATCATAGGATTAACTCCTTTTTTGGTTGAATGATTAGCGCTTAATCGCATCAACAATTAGCGATGGAAAACCAAGTTTATCGCCTTTATTTCTAGAATCATACCTTTTCGAACGGAAAATAACACCGTCGTTTGCATCCCATTCGTTGTAATAAAACTGACCATTTTCATCACAATATTCAAGTAAAACTACCTCGAATCCAGCAGTTTCAAACATTTTCGTTAATGTTTTATAATTATGAACGATTTTATGACTTGCTGCTGGATGATCTTTCGGACCGGGTCCCCCTATTTGAACTATATTTTGATATACCTCATCCTGAAAGAATGCATCAGGGACTCCGCACCGAATATGACCAGATGGTTTTAAAAATTCATAACAGATTTCAGCTGCTCTTACACCTTCTTCAAAAGTAAGGTGTTCCCATACATGCTCAGCTAAAATAGCTGAAATAGAGTTGTATTCAAATCTTTCTTCCCACGTAGCTTTATCTAGTAAGTTAAGTTCATCTTCTTGCGTTTGAATCCAGCCTGGATTATTATTAAACACTCCAGCTCCGACAACTACTTTAATTTCGTCTTGTTTTATTGCCACCATGTTCACCTCTTAAACATTTTAATTCATTAATATATTCTATGTTTACTATTATCCTTCCTCCTTCAACAAATGTAGTAACATGAGTCCAGTACAATACCGAACTCATGCCCTAAAAACTCTCTAACGCAACAATCTGTCTAACTCTATAAAATCAGTTCATAATATACGATTTTTCTTACAGAAATATAGCACACCAAACATTAGCATAATACCAATTACGTAAAAAATTGTTGTTCCGCTCCCACCAGTATTAGGAATTACCCAATTATTCTTCGCATTTTTCACTGTTATTTTTTGTTTCTTTACTGCTTCTGTAATTTCTATTTCTATTGGATCTCTAAGTAACATGTATCCGTTCGGTGCTTTTATTTCTTTAATCGTATACTTACCAATTGCTAATTGGTTGGAAATTACCTTTCCTTTTTCATCCGTTATTAATCTACTAAGTTCTTTCCCTTCTTTATCTAACACTTGAAATACAGCGCCTTTTAGCTTTAATTCACTATCCTTATCATCAACTTTTTCAATTTCAAATTGCCCAGTCGGATCTGGCAATTTCTTATTTTCTATTTTAATTTCTACTACTGTATCTTTTTCTATTTTTACAGCTATTTTATCTTTTAATAATTCATAACCTTTAGGTGCCTCTATTTCCACTAGGGTATAGTTTCCTATTGGTAAGTCCTTTGATATTATTTCTCCTTTTTCATCTGTTATTAACTCTCCAACTACTTTTCCTTTTGCATCTTCTATATGAAACTTTGCCCCTGCTAGTTTTTTATTTTTATCACTTATGTCTACTTTCACAAGCTTCATTTTTCCCATTGGATCTGGCAATTTCTTATTTCCTATTTCAATTTCTACTTCTGCATCTTTTTCTATTTTTACAGTTATTTTATCTTTTAATAATTCGTAACCTTTAGGTGCTTCTACTTCCACTAAGGTATAGTTTCCTATTGGTAAGTCTTTTGATATTACTTCTCCTTCTTCATTTGTTACTAGTTCTCCAACTATTTTCCCATTTAAATCTTCAATTTTAAACTTTGCTCCTGCTAGCTTTTTATTTTTATCACTTATGTCTACTTTCACAAGCTTCATTTTTCCCATTGGATCTGGCAATTTCTTATTTCCTATTTTAATTTCTACTTCTGCATCTTTCTCTACTTTTACAGCTATTTTATCTTTTGATAATTCGTAACCTTTAGGTGCTTCTTTTTCCACTAAAGTATAGTTTCCTATTGGTAAGTCTTTTGATATCGCTTCTCCTTCTTCATTTGTTACTAGTTCTCCAACTATTTTCCCATTTAAATCTTCAATTTTAAACTTTGCTCCCACCAATTTTTTATTATCATTATTACTATCAACCTTTTTTATTTTTACTTTTCCTGTACTAGGCTTGTTCCAATGTTTCCAGTTAAATTTGAAATTGTGAAACTCAAATCCACCAGTTTGTTGTACCGCACCAACAAATGCTTGTCCATTAATCGAACCGCCTTTTGTTTCTAATACAGCATTGGGAGCAAACACACTCCCAACTACACCATATCCCTCTGTTGTAATTTTTTTCGCATTTGGAAAAACCCAAATCATTTTCCCATATAGCTCAGTAAACGGGGAATTAGGCGAATATGGTTGTGATGTAGGAACTATATCTGTAGCCTTTCCAATATTGTTCGTGTCATATAGAATAGACCCATTTTTAAATGTAACCTCTATTGCATCTGAATACATTACAATAAAATCTTTGTCCTTAGCATTGGGCAAAAATACATCTCTTATATCTACACTGATTTTCCCTGTCAATTCTGATGAAACATAAATATTAGGATTGTTTATATCTTTTCCGATTCCATGACTCATATTTGGAATTGGGGTATTCGTTTTATATTGACCTGCATTTTTACTAACTTGGTTCACTATATTGCGAAATTCATTAAATTTCGCGTCAATTTCTAGTTTTTCTTTATAAACGATACGATCATAAGAAGATTGTATGATGCGATCTGGATCACTCTCTTTTGTCATTACGACTATTCCGTTTTGAATGATAAAAGATTCTTCTCTTGATTTTTTTAGTTTTCCAGACAATAACAAGGACGGATATCCCTCATCAACCCATTTTTCACCTACTATATTAGATGTTCCTGCTGCTGCACCTACAATCGTATACCCCGATGCATCCATATCACCTTGAACTGCAATTGCTCCTTCAATGTCGCCACCTATTGCTTTATGGTTACCAAAGACAACAGCATTATAACGCGATATATCTCCTAGACCTTCTAAGGTAGTCGTGGAACCATATGCTTCTTTTGGTACATATACGACAAAACTTACACTTAACATTAACAAAACAATAAAATGAATACTTACCAGCTTTAATCGTAGCCTCAATTCCTTTGTTCCCACCTTTACCGTATTTTTTTATAATCGAATAAAATGAATTTTTATTAATGATGATTTACTTCATCCCCTATATACCGTCTTTACTTATCTTTGAATTTCCGGTCCCACTTCCCATTAATGCAGGATAAATACATTCTATCGAGTTAACTTTTTCTTATAAATTACGACTAGAAGCACACATAACAATAGGATTGTAACTATTACAGTCCACTTATTAAATATAAATATCTCTGTACTCACTTTTTGTTTTTCTTTCTTGTTTAACTCCACGCGCTCACCTCGAACTAGCAATCTATTGGTGTTTACTCCATAAGGCGTACACGTAATTAAAGTTGTATAATCTTTATTTTCTACAATTTGTAGATCGTCCGTTTCATGTGGTAACACTACTTTAATTTGATCTACTTTATAAGCAAGAACTTTGTCTAAAGAATGAATATAAAAAAGATCTCCTTTGCTCAACTTATCTAAATCTGTAAATAATTTTGCTGATGGTAAACCACGATGCCCTGTTAAAATAGTATGCGTACTTTCTCCACCTACCGGGAGCGAAGAAAAATCTAAATGACCTATCCCGCGACCCAATACTTCCTCAGAGGTCCCTTGATAGATTGGCAGTTTTATATTAATTTTCGATATTTCAATATACCCCATTACATCTCCTAAATTTAACACATCAGCATACGCTTGATGATTACTTTTTTTTTCAGAAAATGGATCTGTAAATGTTTTCGCAGAAGTTTGAACTTGTTTATTATATTCGGCTGCTTCTTTTTCCCTACGTTCGACTTCTTTCTTTTGTAATGCTTTAATCTTCTTATCGTAAGAGCTAATCTCAGAATAATGTGCACGAGTCGCCAACCAATTACTAATAGTAGGATATAAAAAAATACCTAATCCAAATAAAAAAATACCCCCCAAAACAAGATTTCGTTTCATATTTCCACCTCTGTATATGCTTAAATATCGAAAAGAGGGAAGCATTTTGCTTCTCCCCTTTTTCCATAGTTACATGTTCCTAAAATCTTAATTTCTAGCAAACTTTTTTCTAAAGAAAACAAATGCCGCTGTAAGCATTAACGTAAGGCCTATTACAGTAAAAAGAGTCGTTCCTATGCCACCCGTTACCGGAAGAATCCATCCACTTTTATTATTTTCAATCGTCAATTTAACCGTTTGATTATTTTCACTAATCTTTACATCAATGGGGTCTTTTAATAATTGATAAGATGCTTTTGTACCATCTTCTTTTGTATATGTTGGTGCTTTCGTTTCAAAAATTTGATAGTCTCCATATGGAATGTTAGACCATTTAATAACACCATTTTCATCTGATACACCTGTTACTTCTTTTCCTGCTACGACAACTATTTTTCCATTATTATCTTTAAGTACAAACTCTGCACCTTTTAATTTATTCTTATTAGCACTATCAATTTTTGTTAACTCAATTATTCCAGTTGTCGGAATAACAACTACAGGTTTAGATTCCTTTTCTCCAATTACATCATTTTTATTTGTAAAATGTATTTTTGCTGTATTTAAAATTTCCGAACCAGATGGTACTCCTTCTTTTACTTGGGATTTAATTTGCAAATGAAATTCTTTTTTACCATCTAATTTTGTGAAATCTTTTACTGTAGCTGTTACTTTTTGACCTTCTATAGCTACCTCAACAACGTTTGCATTTACTTCTGCTCCATCAATTTTCACGATTGGCTTTCCTTGAATCACTAAACGATTATCCAAAGTATCTGTTACCACATATTTTTTGTATTCCTTAATGTCTTCTGGAATTAATGTTTTAATATCATAATTATAATTAGTTAACGGATTTATCGGTAACGCTTCCAATTTTCCGTTAATTTTTTTATCAATTGTTGGTTCTTCATTGTTTTTCACTTCTATTTTAACTACTGTACCAGAAGTAATAGTTCCATCTTCATTAATTGTTCCGGAGTTCTTAACAAAAAACTCACGTTTAGTTGGATCTATTACGTAGCCTTTCGGAGCTTTTGTTTCTTGGAAATAGTATTCACCATACTCCAATCCTTGCACGCGAATATGACCATTAGCATCTGTTACTAACTCTTTTTTCACTTCTGTACCATCTTTTTTAAATAAAGAGAATACTGCACCTGCTAATGCTTTTTCATTTACACCAGTTTTTATTAAATCCACTGCACCACGTTTAATCTCATTTTTGGGATACATGTGAACATCATAGTTTAGCACCTTACCCTCTTTATTCGTTAATGGGATATCCACTGTATACGTATTGGGATTTAGATTAACATGTGGAGGTCCTGCCACTTCTTTCACCTCATAACGTCCTAGCGGAAGATCTTTTAATACAGCTTGTCCGTTATCATCTGTTACTACTTGATTTGGAGTGGCTCCCATTACAGGTTTCACGTCTTCTTTTACGATTTTCCCATCGTTTGAAATTTTTTCAAAAGAAGCAACCCTTTTCACTTCAAACGTTACACCTTTTAATGGTTTCACATCTTTTGGCACCTCTTGATTTGCAGAACCGTCACCTTCTAGTCCCTGCGCTCCATCTTTTTCTTGTTCATACTTATGAATCGTTAAAGTACCTTTAGATGGTGAATCTGCCTTTACTAATACACTAGACCATGTAGAAAATGTTAAGAATAACACTAAAAGCACACTAAATATTTTTTTCATTTCTCTTATCCCCTTTACTACTTCTATCATTTTAAAAATTTCTTTATTACTATTACCTTCTTAAAAGCAATAGTGTGCCAAGTATCAGATTTAAACGAATAACATAAAACATAGTCGTCCAACAATCCATTGTTTACAATCACTTATTCACTTTTCTTATCTTCTATTATTACGTTGTCTCTCCACATGATATATGTAATTTTCTCCCCTAAATTACACGTATATCCCTATTTCAAGAATCATTACATTTGTTACATAATAGCTTTCACTGCTAATTTCGACTAGTCACTTACTGTCAATCTATTCATATCTCACTTCCTATCCCTATTTAAAATCCAATCTTAATCATTTTTTAATACATATAAGTAATAACCAACAAATAAGTGTGACGATTCATATTTTACGTTACTGTCCAAAACTATTACCTGTATATTCAAATAATATGTGCTATTCATGTTAAATTATGGTATTATTCTTAGAAGTTTATAACTTTTATTTATATTTTTTATTGATAAAGGTTTTCCGTATCTACTTATGAAAAAGGAATATATGTTTATTTAACTATTACGCATAACTGTAAGGAGGAAGAATATGACTAAAAAACTCAGTCTAGTTGAGATAGAGTACATTTGCAATATGTTTTTTCAATCTTTCGAAATTCCAGTTTGTTTTTTAGATTGTAACAAAAATATTCTTTTAGAATTTAAATCCAAAAATGATTCACATTCGTTATATACATCAAAAATAGAACAGTTACATATGCTTTTTCAGAGAAATGATACATATAATTCCCCCATCTTCAGAACTCACGAATATCTAGGGCACTTTATTTTAATTCACATAAAGAGCGATTATATGGTGAACGGTACTGTTATTATTGGGCCCTTGACACATGTAAATTTTTCTACAAGTAAAGCGGATAGTAACCTTAATTTTATTCCAAATTATAAAAGAACAAGAGACCATTATTTTTCATTGTCAGTCAAAGATCAAAATTTCTTTGTAAATATAGCGATATTGTTCTATAACATTCTCTATAAAAAAAATTCAGATGTAAGCACCTTTTCAAATAACAGTGACTCACTTCATATAAGTCATAGCAGCATCTTAAACGAAGATGTATATATTTCAATGCAAAAAGACGAATCCATTTATCATAATTTATATATAGAGCAGCAACTACTTAGTTCTATAGAAGACGGGGATAAAGAAACCGTACTCAAATATTATTACGAATTCCAACAAGAGACTCTTTCATCTTTATCTTCATTCCATCAATTAAGACGTCATAAAAACATTTGTATTTCATCCATCACGCTCGCTACTAGATATGCGATAAAAGGGGGACTTCCATCTGGGATTGCTTACAAAATTTATGATTTACATATTCAAAGAACAGAAGATTTAAAAGACAAAGAATCTGTTTGGGATTTATTAAAAAATGCTTTTTGTACCTTTGCAGACCGTGTAAAGGCACAAAAAACACAGCAACATTCACAGACTATTGCTATTTGTAAAAACTACATTTTTAAAAATATTTACAATCCAATATCTGTTAAACAACTTGCTAAATTTGCAAATGTGAATTCAGATTATTTATCTATATTATTTAAAAAAGAAGTCGGTATTTCATTAATTGAGTACATTCAACGTGAACGAGTCGAAGAAGCAAAGAAATTATTAACTTTCACCACCTATCCCTTATCAGATATATGCGCTTCGCTTAATTTTAGCGATCAAAGTTATTTCACTAAAATTTTTAAAAAATTCACCAATGAAACACCTGGTAAATACCGGAAATCTCATGTTGTCATTTAGAGTGACACTTCCATTAAAACAAAGTGTTTTCAGTAACTTATCAATGGCAAATTAGAAGTACTCCTATATTCATGAGCTATAGGATTTATACTATTTTCAAATTAAAAAACACGTTACTATTCTTTTATTTTAATGAGAATAGTAACGTGTTTTTTATGTAATATAGTTCTGTAGACAGAATAGTATCCAACTGCAAATTTTTATAAAAGCCAAATGTACCGCTTAACTATTAAAATCTTAATAAGTAAAAAATCCATATTTCGTTTTATTTACTTTCTACTTTATTTCTTTTGAATACTGAACTCTTTTCTTCAAACGAATGATCCCTACTATTATTTTTGTATCTTTCTAAATTTGCGAATCAAAGTGAGTACTGTACCTGCAATAATCATCAATATGCCGATTGCTGCACTGTTAGTTGTACTTACACCCGTCTTTGGCAGCTCCTTATATGTATATTCTTTTTTATCGGTATTACTGTTATTTGAGATATTATTGTTATTTGTCTTATTAGCAAGACCATTAGGTTTGCTAGTTTCTTTATCTTTCACTAATACTTTTTGTATCGTATTTACCTCATTACCCACGGAATCTCTTACACTATATATTATTTCATAAATACCGGCTTTATTTGTATCTATAGTTCCTTCATACGCTACTTTAGAAGTAAGGTCACCGTCTTCTTTGTCAGTAGCTGATACTCCTATCAACGGATCAAATTGATCACCCTCAGTAATTGAAGTTGTAGCAGGTACTTTTAGTATTGGTTTATCATTTTTAACTTCTTCTCTAACTTTGACCGTTACAGTTTGCTTCGCCGTTACTTCATGGCCTTTTGAATCTGTAACTGTGTATTTTAATACGTAAGTACCGGCTTTATTTGTATCTACTTCACCATCAACTTTGATTTTAGAAGTAAGATCACCGTCTTCTTTATCGATAGCTAATACTTCTGCCATTGGAACAAATGAATCTCCTACATGAATTGTCGCTCCAACAGGCACTGTTAATTTAGGTTCTAAATCTGATGTTTCGCCATTTCCCTCTACAATTACAGTCTGTGTAGCCGTTGCATTCCCCCCTTGAGAATCAACAACCAAGTATTCCACAATGTATGTACCTGGTTTTGAAGTATCTACATCGCCTTTATGCTTTACTTTATTTGTTAAATCACCATCTTCTTTATCAACAGCTTTTACATTTCTCATTGGATCAAACGTATCACCTACACGTAGTGTAATCGTAAACGGTACAGTTAACTCTGGAGCTTGGTTTTCTGCTGTTTTTTCGTTTTCTTTCACCGTTCCTGTAATTTTTGCCGCATCAAAAGCATTTTGGACTGCTTGAACTTCAATTGAGTTCGTTCCATATTTATTAGCTGCAACTTTAAGGCATGCCAATTTCAATTCAGAGAAATCAGAAGTCATGTTTAATTCATCAGTATTTGCATAATAGAAAATATCAAACATTTTATCTTCACCAATACCATTTACATTTACACCGTTATGAGTACCACCTTGTGCAATTAAATACGCAACTTTATTAATAATACTTGAATTAAAATGTACGCCTCCATAATCCTCTCCATTTAAATCATTATATTTACTATAATCATCGGGATACGGTAGTCCTTCTGAAAAATTAATTGCAGTTGGATTTTTCATATTACGAAAAGTCGATCCAGTTTGCTCTCCTATTGTCCAGTTAAATTCCCCATTATTTATGTATTTCTCTATAGCCGTTCCCATAATATCCGATAATGCCTCGTTAATTGCCCCAGATTCTCCTGAGAATTCAAGGTTAGATTCACTTGATGTAACTGCGTGTGTAAATTCATGACCGGCTATATCGAACGCTTTTACCATAGGATCTCCATATAAAAGCATACTGATGTTATTAATATTAGTACTAAATGCATTCTCCCAATTTTCAGGATCATTTGTTCCTCCAGAATCCCATGCATGTACAACTGAAACTACTTTTTTTCCTTTATTATCAAAACTATTACGATTATATTTTTCTTTATAAAAATCATATACCTTTGTTGCTAAGAAATGAGCGCTTACCGCCTTTGGATCATTAAATGTTGTTGAAGCGCTAGTTGCTAGTATGCCAGGATAATAACTTTCTTCATTTGTAATATCTCTATAATTTACATCATATGTCTCAATTCCTTGCCCTCTTGTGTAATCAGCAAGCGCATAATTCCCACTGGTCTGTTTAGAAATACCAAATGTACGAGTTACGCCTAAATCATCTTTTCCTGTTCCAGTTAATGATGTGAAATTGCTAGTTTTATTTTCCTTAACGGATTCAACATACTCTTCACTTATTTTCAAACTTGATTCTTGTACCATATCTTTTAACATATCGCCATTATGAGCATTCACTAAATAAGTTCCAGATACATAATTTGGTGTTGTAGCAGCAAATGTAACTTGATATGCATTGCTAGCCTGCCCATGATTTTCATCAACAAAAATAACCGCCTTAACTTCTGGTTCAGAAATAAATTTAATGTCGTTTCCGTACTTTTTATAAATATATTGTTTCGCTTCTTCTTTTGATAAATTAATAGGTTTCTTTAAATCTTCTTGTGTTAAATTTTGTGCGCTAGCTCCTGAAATGCTTTTAATAATACCTTTTTTATCTACGTGAGCAGTTAACTGGTGGCCATACACTTCTTTTCCTTCATATATTTGTTGCATGCGCACAAGTGTAGTTCCATCATAAGAACCACGTTTTTGAAGAACCTTGTAATCTACTCCTGTTTCTGCACTAACTTGTTTTGGAGACAAAGCATGCTCCGTATTTTCCTTAAGTGCATCTTTCACTACATTCTCTGGCGCCTTTTTTGATGGTTGTGTAAGATCACCTGTACGGAACGAATCCTCTTGAATTTCAACTTGCATTTGACCAGGTTCCTCTGCATGACCTACTCTATATGGTGTTACACTTGTTAAAACAAATCCTGTTGTTAATGCAACTATAGCTATTTCTTTTTTATTTCTCATGGTATTTACCTCGTATAAATTTCTATTATTTATATGAAACTGCTAAAATGTATACAATCTATTCCTAACATAAAAAGATGACTTTTGTAATCTACAAAAGCCACCTCTTCAATATATAATATCCCTAAAATGTTTTTAATACATAATTTCTATACAAAAAAGAAAAAAGCATTCATTAACGAGCATTTTGCAATACTTTTATTAGGTCATTTATATTTTCAACTTTCTGCTGAAACTGATCAAATCTGTTATGAAGCGATGAAGGATTTTTATCTTCAGTTGAAATAACTTGTTTTAATTCATTTTCTAATTTATCATACATATCAAAAAAATTATCAAATTCTACACTTACAAGCTCTTCATTTTCGCGATAGAATCTTTTTGCTTCTATATAAGTCATATATGATTTATTTAAAAATCCTAATGAAATTAAATATTTAGAAGTGTTTTCTTGATAAATAGCAATATCACATGCTATTTTAATATCAGAATAAGTCTTTTGAACGAGACAATGCAATTCAAAAATCTTAAACTTTAATCCATTATTCATTTCATCCCCTCCCATCGTATCTATTCTACATAAAATTAGAATATTATACAAAGAAAATTATTAGCAAGAAATTGACAATTAAAAAAATAACTTAAGGATAAACAAAATCCCTCTCATTATAAATTATAATTGCGGAGCATTTACCAACATAACAGCAAAATAAAAAACGAAAAGAATAAATCTTTCCGCTCTTAGAGTAATAAATACATTTCATATTGCGCTAAAGAATTCTTTTCAAATCCACATTTCTTAAAAAAACCCTCTAATAAATTATTGTTAGGAAACCCAATTGATAAACTTGATAAATTTAATTCTTCTCTTGCTACTTGTAATAATTTCATCCCAACACCAATATTTCTATAACCTTTGTCTACGAAAATAAAACTAATTTTACCTTGTTCAGTTACGCATAGAGAGCCTTTTAAGTCATTATCAACATATGCACCATAAAATACATTATTTGTTTTTTTGATATAATCAATATCATTTTGCCAATTTATATGGAAGTTTAACCATTTCTGAATTTCATCTTTAAAAGTTGGAAATTCTAATTGTTTTACTTCAATATCCTTACAAACTTTATTCTTTATTTTAGTCAAATCATTTAAATTATAATAAGAAAGATCGTACACTTTTTCATAGCCCAACTTATTATAAAAATGAATCGCTCGGTCGTTTCCTACAATGACTTCGAGAAAAAGTTGCTTACATCCATGTTGAATCGCCTCTTCTTTATGCAGTTCAAATAATTTTTGACTCACACCAATACCGCGGTAATTAGGATGAACCGCTAATGTTCCGCAGCGCATAGTCTTTATACTTTCATAATCCTTTATGCCACCTAGTATTACGCCAACAGATTTGCCTTCTTCTAAAGCAAGAAAAGAATGTTCTAGCAAATTACCTTCTGGTCCCAAAAAACGGTGTATAAAATCCCCTTTTGAAACTTCCATCTTAATAATATAATCGGAAAATCCATCTTTAAAAGCTTCATATACTAAATCAATATTTACTTCACTACACCTTTTATATTGAATCATATAAAATTGCCCTCCAATTGCTTGTATTAACCTCAACGTGTACCCATATAATATATTCCATCTATTATAAATTTCAGCTCTTAATTTGAAATGAACGGACATTTCCCTACATATAACTCACTTTTAATTTGTTTTATAACAAACTATCTATTATTTACTACATTAATCTCATAAACACGCAAAAAAGCAATTAAATGCTCACATGCTCTTTCGCATGCTAGCATTTTAAAGATTTTTTGTTCTTCTTTCGTTTTATCATTAGCCTGATCTGAAGCAGCTTTTAAACAGAGAAATGGTTTTTTATTTATTTGACACACATAGGCGAAAGCTGCTACTTCTTGATCAACTGCCAATGCTCCATATACGGTATGGAGTAAATATCTCATTTCCGAACTACGAATACGTTGATCTCCTGATAAAAATGTGCCGAAATGTATCGGATCATACGATCGTATTTTTTTTATTCTTCTTACAAGTGATTTTGTTGTTTCAATAGGTGCTGTTCTACCGTTATATAAATTAAAAACATCTTCCCCTGAACCAGCAGCAGTAACATCGTGTTGTATTGCGCTTAGTGCCACTACAATATGACCGTTTTGCACCTTGTTTGATAAACTTCCGCATATTCCTGTCATAAACAACTCATCTGGCTGAAACTCACTAATTAACAATTGTACACAACTAGCGCAGCTTACTTTACCGACACCAGTAACAACTGATATAATTTCCAGCTCATTAATAGTATGAAAATGAAATTCCCAAGCTGCTCTTTTTTCAACACGTTCACTTGGATAATGTTGATGCAAATACGTCAGTTCTGGTTCCCATGCAGATACAATTGCAATACGTTTCATTACACGCTTCACTTCCCCTATTGTCATTTAAATGAGTTATCTATACTTTCTCATTCATAATCTGGAATCCATTCTTTGTATTTCTTATATAAATCTCGTATTATTTCTTTATTCTTCGCAATTACTTCACATCCTCTATCATCATACATAAACATGACAATATCTTTCGTTGCATTTATGAGAAATACATTTGGATAAGAAATTTCTTTTTTTCGTCCAAATCGAGGATATAAATCAAAGAAATCCTCATGATTAGCAACTTGTATAAGCGATTCATATTTAATATGTTCCGCAAGGCATTTTAAAGAAAAATGATATGTACAATATAAATCTGCTTCTTCATCTTCAAATAAAAACGGTAACGTTTCTTATCTTATATGAAATCTTAAATCTCTTTTCTTAATATATTTATTGTATACATTTATTTTCTGTGGAGTTTTTATATTTTCCTTTTTAAATCTATAAACATTTGTCACTAAGAATATAAGTAGGGTACTAATGTAACTCCTGGAAATGTTTGATTCATATATTCTTTTAATTGCATTTCCTTGTCCTTTCTACTGTACAATTCCTTTTAAATCCCAGTATGCTTCTTCTAGCCACGGATGTATAACTTTAAATGTATCTTTCCTTTCCCACAAATATGAAATATATACAAAAGCTGCTTTTTCCAAAAATTTTGCCAATCCTTTTTTTATTTCTATTAAATATGGTGGTGTCCCGTTTTGATCCCATTCTATTTTATCTGCAACAAATAATACTAAATCCATCTTCGTTGCATGTTTACGCAACGTTGTATGGCAACAAATTGCATTTAAAATTTCTTCATCTTCTACTTTAAATATTTCTTTTGCGATTACTCTCGATAGTTTTTGATGAATAATCATAGGAAACTTTCTTTCTGCTTCCACTATTTCTATCCCAAATTCTTCAGCAACTGTAATCCGCTCCTCGTTCGGAAAAATGCCACTAATATCATGTAAATATCCTGCAAGTGCTGCTTTTTCTTTATCTACGTGAAACTTTTCTGCAATCTTTTTTGCCTCATTTGCTACACGAATTGAATGTTTATATGTAAACTCTTTATTATATTTTAGTAGAAAAGCTTTAATATCATTTTCTATTTTTCCAGTTTGAGTAAATGAATATATATCATTACATAACATAGAAAATCCCCTTATAACTACCTTTCATTATAATGTAGAATCTAAATATCCTTGTTATTTTATATTCGTTATTAATCTTTTTACTCCTTTTTAATACGTTACATGAAATTTTATACAGAATCATCGCTACAAGTACATAAATGTTTGATATTATAGTAATGTTGATGATTTGTAAGGAAAGGAACTACACAATGAATAAAAACATATTAATTATTGATGATGATAAAGAAATTGTTGAATTACTTGCTGTTTATTTGCGAAATGAAGGCTATAACATTTATAAAGCTTATGATGGCGATGAAGCATTGCAAAAGGTTTCTACATATGAAGTTGACCTTATGATTTTGGATATTATGATGCCAAAGCGAAACGGATTAGAAGTTTGTCAGGAAGTGCGTGAAAATAATACTGTACCAATTCTAATGCTTAGTGCAAAAGCAGAAGATATGGATAAAATATTAGGTCTTATGACAGGTGCCGATGATTATATGATCAAGCCATTCAATCCATTAGAATTAGTAGCAAGAGTGAAAGCTTTATTACGAAGATCATCTTTCCAAAACGCTACTTCGCAAAAGAATGAAGATGGTATTATTCGTATTCGCTCTGTTGAAATACACAAACATAATCATACTGTTAAAGTAAATGGAGAGTATATTAAACTAACCTCTATTGAATTCGATATTTTATATTTGCTTGCAAGTAATACAGGAAGAGTATTTAGTTCAGAAGAAATTTTTGAACGCGTTTGGAATGAAGATGGTTACGGTTCGAATAAGACTGTAATGGTCCATATTAGCAACTTACGGGATAAACTTGAAACAGTAATAAATGGAGAAAAATTTATTCACACTGTTTGGGGAGTTGGCTATAAAATTGAGAAATGAAGCATTTGATATATTAAAAGATATCCCTAAATGGAAACTTATTTTTTGGCTCTTATTAGCTATCACACTCACGCCTATTACTGAATTAATTATTTATCGCCTCGTTACGAGTGTAATTGAGAGTTCACTTACTCTAACTGAACTCGGTAAAGAATTCATTCGAATTTTTGGTTATGAAAAGTATAAAGGGATTAAAGAATCGTTATGGATGATGATTGTATCTTATTTGTTTTTATTTTCTATTTTTTCATCCTATCTTTACATTTTTTATCGCCACGAGAAAAAACTTTACTATGAAACTTGTATTAAAAAAATGATAGAAGAAATTCGTTATATTGCAAATGGAAACTTCAATCATAAAGTTTCTATTGTAAATCATAATTATCTAGAAGAATTAGCAATCGGGGTCAATGAAATTGTTGAACAATTAAAAGTCTCCATTGATGAAGAAAGACAAGCGGAACAAGCAAAAAGTGAACTTATTACAAATGTATCACATGACTTACGCACTCCCCTTACTTCTATAGTTGGATACGTAAATTTAATCCATCATGATAATTATAGAGATGAAGTAGAATTGCGATACTATATTCAAGTCATTTACGATAAAGTAACTCGTCTTAATGCATTAATGAATGACTTGTTCGAATATACACGTGTTCAAAATAAAGAGTTAAGCTTGTATTCTGTTCCTATTGACATAGTAGAGTTACTTGGACAATTAACTGTTCAATTCCGTATACAATTTCAAGAAGCAAATATAGAATGTCGACCTTCTTTCCCATCTCAAAAGCTCATGGTATTAGCTGATGGTGAAAAATTAGTGCGTGTGTTTGAAAATCTTATTATAAACGCTATCGCTTATGGAAGCGAAGGTCGCTATATTGACCTTACTGCTTATGAAAGCAATAATATGATTACAATTGATATAACAAATTACGGACAACCTATTCCTAGTACGGATTTACCTCATATTTTTGAACGTTTTTATCGCGTTGAGAAATCTCGCTCTACAAACACTGGTGGATCTGGACTTGGATTAGCTATTGCAAAAAGTATAGTCGAATTGCATAAAGGAACAATTGAAGTATATAGTGATGATGAAAAAACAACATTCACTGTAAAACTACTCCCATACAAATGTTAATATTATAAATAAAAAGTTCAATTTCTTATCATATAAGAAATTGAACTTTTTCCATTAATGCCCAAAATTTAATAATCCTTTATAATTCTTTAGAAATTCTTTACCTTTTCTTTCTTCCTAATTAAGCATTCCTTTTTACAATACTAGTATTGATGTCATAATAGGAGGATCGCTTATGCAATTCTTAAAAAAATTCGCTATTTTATTATTATCTTTTTTCATTACTGCACTTATCGTTTTATATTTTTACCTTTATGTAAATGGTCCGATTATTCAAGCTAAATCAGCTATTTTAATAAATGCTAATTCAGGTGAAATTGTTTATAAAAAAAATGAAGAAACTCCAGTACAATCAGCTGCTTTATCTAAATTAATGACAGAATATATCGTATTGGAGCAACTAAATGATAGAAAGATACAGTTAGATGACTTAGTACAAATAAGTAACGAAGTTTTCCGAGTAGAAACAAGCCCTATACAAGTAACATCGAATGATAAAACAACGGTTCGTGATTTACTTCATGCATTGCTACTGGCAGGGAATAATCGTTCTGCACTCGCTCTAGCAGAACACATTGCTGGAAATGAAGATAACTTTACAGTATTAATGAATAAAAAAGCAAAAGAACTAAAGTTATTACAACCATCTCCATTTCTAAACTCTACTGGAATTAATAATGATACAGATAAACAATCAACTACAACAGCGATAGACGCAGCTAAACTAGCAGCAAAATTAGTAAAAGATTTTCCAGATGTATTGAATATTACGAAACTAACCTCTTACCAATTTACCTTCAAAGATTCCCAGGTTTTCAATACGAATAAAATGATATATTCCCTTAATGAAAACATTAAACTTCAAGGTGTTGATGGCTTACAAACTAGTTTTTCAACTAACGGTAATTATAGTTTTGTCAGTACAGCAAAACTTGGAGATACTAGACTAATTTCAGTAATATTAGATGCAGATGAAGAAAACATTTCATTTATTGAAACAAAAAAGTTGCTACAGTATGGTTTTGATCCTTCCTCGTACTCTGCACTCCAAGCTTTTAAAGACGCCCTTACATCTTGGACAATATTGCTTCAGTTTAAAAATTTAATTATACAAACTATAATGATTTTTTTAATCATTACCACCTTAATGTTTTTACATATACGTCAGAAAAAATCCGAGGATTTCAATTAAGAAATCTTCTTATATATATAAAACCGACTTGCGCTTAAGATGCAAGTCGGTTTTTAATTCTATCATCCTCTTCAAATTTGCTGAAACTGGTTGCAAGTTTAACTTCCTCGCCCATACAGACAGCTGACCAATATGATGAATTTCATATCCCATTACATGTCTTAAAACCTATGTTTTTTGAGGCATACATCCATCTCTGTTTCCTTTCGTTGTGTTCGTTTGTTTAGTTTAAATGGGTTAATCTATTAATTCTATTAAATCCAACAATTGAACTATTACATTTTAAAGTTCTACTCATATACTATAGTAAATTACTAGAAAGGAGGTTTAACTATGGATAGTTGCGTTGTATTTGTAAACGGACAACCTTTTCTAGTTCTTTCAGTAGCTGGTATTGAAATTGCTAGATTAGAGATTTCCCTTCAAGTAGCATTAGCTCTAAGAGTGCTTGGGATACCAATCTGTGATTAATTACCAAATTAAAAGAAAAAGAGGGCATTAGCCCTCTTTTTTTATTTTCTTCTCACCTTTTCTTAACAACAAACAAAATTCAAATTTAATTAATTATAAAAATTAAAGTATATGAACGTTACATGAAACACTTGTTAAGATAGCTGTCCTTCACACTATTTATTTCGCCGACATTATATAATCAAAGCACACAATGATTAACTTTTTATACGGCTTATTTTAAGTGTGCTAGCATTCTAGGCTAGATAATTATGACTGCAAAAAAACTTCAAGTTCTCGTTTATATAAATTAAATAACGCTTTCACTTTTTGAATCGATTGATAATCTTTAAATTGCTGTTCTCTATCTTCTTATCCTTGAAGAGCACTAATCCAACTATACTCTACATCTACAATATGAAATAATGTTTCTAACATGCCCCCAGTTTGCAAAGTAAATCTTCCTCTGAAAGTTGTTCACACCACTTAAACCAATCATCTCTTACTTGCCAATTATATTGAAATAAAGTGTACACATTTATCTCTCCCTTACTTCAATTATCCACCTAACAGCATCTGTTATACATTTAACCATTGACAATCACTTCTCTTCGGCCAAGTTCCTCTACAGCGTGATTAATTATTTCACTTACAGATAAAGAACCATCCAATATGATATCTGAATTCGGCTTAACAGTATGAATTGCCTCTAAATAAGCTTTTCTCGCATATGTCATGTAATGTTCCAAATCATTATGTATTTCATCTATTGTACCTTCCTTAAAATCTCGCAAAATCCTTCTAGCCATCGCAATATCTAAAGGCGTATCAATAAATATAGTTACATCAATGAATTTTTGCATCTCACTATTTAAGTATGCAAAAGGATAATCTACAATAATATAGTCTAAGGTATTATTTTGTATAAGTTGCTCAATATCATGAATTAATGGTGTTAATACCCACTCGTCGTAATTCGCCCCATCATCAATCCATTTACAAATATCAGCAGGAGATTTATCAAATGTGTAACTATCAAAATATAGAGCTTTTGAGTTTTTAAACTTATGCTTTAATCTTTCTGTAATTGTAGTTTTACCTCCCCCCGAAACAGCTGCAATTGAAATTATTTTTGTTTTATTATCCACTATACTCACCAAACCCCTTTGTTAACATAATATAATTATAAATCACTATCGTTGCTACTTCTTCCATTCATATTCTAACATACTCATTTCCCATAAATTCCAATACGTTTCTCCTACTCTTTTTGACTCTCTTAATAAGCCTTCTTTTACAAACCCTATTTTTTCGTAACATGAAATGGCCGATGTATTAAAATCATACACACCAAGAGTTACTCTATGTAGTTTTAATTCGTCAAAAGCAATATGAAGTACTGCTTTCATCATATGTTTTCCTATAGAACGTCCTCTCATCTTCGTATTACCAACTAATACTTTTCCAATTCTAGCGGACTTATTAATATTATCTATTTGCCCAAGCGAAATATGTCCAATAACGTCTGAAGTCTCTTCATCTACCACTTTGAAAGCGAGTGTATTTGCACTTTCTATATACTTCTCTAATTGCTGTTCGTCTAAAGGAAATGTGAATGCATTTCCTGACCATTGTATTAGAAATTCTTCGGAATTAATCCAATTTATTAATTGTTTAAAATCAGATTTCTTAAAGCTTTCTAGTTTAATCACTTCCTTGCTCCTTTCGTACATCATGCTTTATAACCTCAAACTTATTTCTATATAAAGAATATATTCTCCTTTTATATAAAATTAAAATAAAGCCATTCATGTGAATGGCTTTACAAAAAAGCAGCATAATTATGCTTTGTTTGCTACATCAATACCATTAAAATCAAAGTCAGCAGTAACCGTTGTAACCGGTGGGAAAATTGCTTCAATTTTGCAAATGGAAATAATTACTCCAACCGATCCAGGAATAGCCGCAAGCCTAACTACATCACAACTTACAGACGAAACAGTACCTACATAAGTACGTCCCTCTGTATTAATTTGAACTGTTCGATTAATTAATTTCTTAAGTTCATCTCTAATTCCTTGTACACAAGAATTATCACATTTCTCATGCTGTTCTTTTTTACACTCTTCGAATACTTCCCAACAATCATCTTGTTTACATGTACACTTCTTTTTACAATTATTAAATCGAGAACCCAATACCTCACCCCCTAATCCTTTCTATTAGTAAAGTATGTCCACTAGCTTAAAAGGGTACGAGGCAAACACATAAAAAGAAAAAAACAAACAATTGTACCAAACTTTCTTTTCATTATTCATTATAAAAACAGACTTCTCCTAATTAAAAGCTTTTTAATGAGCGGCCGTGAATTTAGTCCTACTCCATTTAATGTTTAGACACCACTTTCTAAAACAAACCTTTTTTCTTTTAAATAAGACGCCCCTTAAAAACACACTAGATTTTCCCATTAACTCACATATACATAGACTTTATTTGTGGATTTCCCATTTTTCATTGTGAAATATACATTTAAAAAGCGTACTCGAAAATAAGATATTATTTGTAATTAGAACATTTTCTTCAACAAGTGTTTATTGAAAAATACCATAACTAGTAGTAGTTCTCTCCACTTTCTCTTAAAAATTAGCATAGTTTGTATGAATTCTATATCGAGTAGAAGACACTCTATCATATAAAGATAAAATAGTAGGTTAATAAACAAGCCATTTTTTTATTAAAACATAGAATAATATGAACACTATTGAAAGGAGGTAGAAATAAATGTCCTGGAAAAATGATTGCTGGAGTTCTCAGAAAAAGCATTGTTGTGATGATTGGTGGAAATCTAAAGAAAAGCATCATTGTGATGATAATTGGAGTTCTCAGAAAAAGCATTGTAATGATGATTGGTGGAAATCTAAAGAAAAGTGTCATTGTGATGACGATTGGAGTTCTCAGGAAAAACATTGTAATGATGATTGGTGGAAATCTAAAGAAAAGTGTCATCGTGATGATGATTGGAGTTCTAAACGAAATAAGTGTCGTTGTAAATGTTTCTTTATTTGTTGCCATTGTAAAAGGAAAAATTGGTAATATTTTCGATGCCAACTTAAAGGAAAGAATATGTCTTTTGGAACCGATAAATACTAGAATGTATTATACAAAAAGCTGACTGAATATAATCAGCTTTTTATCAATGAACACGTAAAGATTTCAACAGACATATGTCTTTACTGATTAGGTGGGCTATTAAGAAAAAACAAGCTAACTCTTATAAATCGATTTTTAATTACTTCACGTACGTATAAAGCTTTAGATGCCCTCATTACTTCAGACGAATTCACCAGTATTTTCAGCAAAAAATTCATGGAATCTTTAATTAGTCGAGTACTTTCATTGCCTTCAGAAACCCCAGAGACAAGCGGGGTTTCTTTTATTTAAATAAAGATTTTGTTTAAACTTTACAAAACTCACCTATATTAAAATATCTTCTAAAATCCTTATTGAACATTTATAATACTATTAAACGGTTTAAATTCGACAATCAGTAATGGAGGCATTTTAATGGGAAACATCCCAAAAGTATCATCACACCAATCAAATCCTAATATACCCTCACAGCAAGTGAATCCTAATATACCCTCACAGCAAGTGAATCCTAATACCCAACAAGGTAGTATAAAAAAAACAAGACGCCGTATTATAACTACTTTGGCTTTTATATTACCTATAATTTTTGTCCTTCAATATTCTCTGAATAACCAACAAGAAATGATTAAAGAAAAACAAATCACACTTAATACGGAACAACAAAAATTATCTTCTGTAAAGAAGGATGGTCATTCCCTTAACAAGGATGTCAAGGCTTTAACAAGTAGTGAAGAAGAAATTTTAAAATTCGCAAGGAAACTGTATGGATTTTCCAAACCGAATGAAACTATATTTCAAATAACTGAATAAAATTACACGGCATTACCTAAAAGGCGATTTGAAGATAATCGCCTTTTTATATTTAATTTCTAAAGGAATCATACTAATCTCTCTTTCTATCATATAACTACTTTGTTTAATTTGTTAAAATAAAACCGCTTGTCCGTTTCACTTTGCTCTATCATTACATTTACTATTAGTAATACGATTTTTAGAGGTGATAAATAATGGACGAGTTTTTATCTTTTGCTGCACTTAATCCCGGTTCTATTGGACCTACACTTCCAACTGTTCAACCTTTTCAATTCCCTACCGGTCCCACCGGTTCTACAGGAGCTACTGGATTAACCGGATCAACTGGACCGACTGGGCCAACCGGATCAACCGGATCAACCGGACCAACTGGATCAACTGGATCAACTGGATCAACTGGATCAACTGGATCAACTGGATCAACTGGACCAACCGGATCAACTGGACCAACTGGACCAACTGGATTTAATCTTCCTGCTGGACCTGCATCTATTACCTTGACTTCTAACGAAACCACAGCATGTGTATCCACTCAAGGAAATAATACTTTATTTTTTTCGGGTCAAGTATTAGTAAACGGTATTCCTACTCCAGGGGTAGTGGTCAGTTTTTCGTTTAGTAACCCATCTCTTGCTTTCATGGTTCCTCTTGCTGTCATTACCAATGCCTCAGGTAACTTTACCGCTGTATTTCTAGCCGCTAATGGGCCTGGAACAGTAACCGTTACTGCTTCACTTCTTGATTCTCCTGGAACAATGGCTAGCGTCATTATTACCATTGTGAATTGTCCGTAATGATTTTATTTTTAAGAACTAAGCAATTTCTAATAAAAAGAGCACTGATTTTATAGTGCTCTTTTTTTATCATTTGGATGTGCCTTTCAAATTAAATTTCGTAACAGCCTATTAAAATAACGCTTTTATTGAATTTCATCCTTAACAAAATTTAATTACTCCAATGAATAAACATGCCACAGTATCGTATTTTAATAAAAACTATAAAACAGACATACTTAACACTAATAGTAGAATTTTTCTTCTTCATCAAATTCACTTCTTTTCTTTTTATAAACATAAAAAAGGATCTCTATTTATACAGAGATCCTTTCTAACTTTATAATTTACTAGACTGTAACCCCTGAATAAACGGAACTACTTCAGGATTTACAAGCGATGATAAATCACCTAACTCTTTTCCTAAGTAAGCTGCTTTAATAACACGGCGCATTACTTTAGAGTTACGTGTTTTCGGTAAATCTTCTACAACGTGGATATCTTTAGGACACAACGCTTTTCCAATATGAGAGTTTACTAAACTCATTAATTCTTTCTTTAATTCTCCTGTGAATGTTACATGATCTCTTAATACTACAAAACAATGACAAACTTCACCTTTTACTTCGTCAGGTACACCAATTGCAGCAGCTTCAATTACATCGTTATGTTTCACAAGAATAGATTCATATTCAGCAGGTCCAATACGTTTACCTGCAATATTTAACGTATCGTCTGAACGCCCTGTGATGATATATTGTTCACCATCGTAAATGACCCAGTCACCGTGGACCCATTTATTTTCAAAACGTGACCAATATGTGTTCACGTAACGTTCATCATCTTCCCAGAAGCTTTTCGTCATACCTACCCAAGGTTTCTCTAAGCATAATTCTCCGACTTCATCTCGAATTGGTTTACCTTGATCATCCAGTACGACAGCTGCCATTCCTGGTAAAGATGCGTTAAAACTAATCGGTGCGATTGGCTTAATAAGAACATTACCGAAAATCCCACCAGAGATTTCAGTTCCACCTGAGTAGTTACAGATTGGAACATTTCCTTTTCCAACTGTTTCAAACAGCCACATCCATGGATCAGGATTCCAAGGTTCTCCTGTTGATGCGAATACTTCCAAACTCTTTAAAGAATGTTTATTGACATACTCATCACCTTTTGCCATTAATGCTCGGATTAACGTTGGCGAAATACCTAGATGAGTAATTTCATATTTATCAACTGTCTCCCATAACCGGTCTGCTTCTGGGAAGTCTGGAACACCTTCGTACATAACCATCGTTGCTCCATTAATGAGTGAACCGAATAATAGAAATGGCCCCATCATCCAGCCCATATCAGTTACCCATAATACACGATCACCTTGTTTAATATTCATTCCAAATCCTGCATCAAAGGCTGCTTTCAAAGGAAATCCTGCATGCGTGTGTACTGTTCCTTTCGGCTTACCAGTCGTTCCTGATGTATAAATGAGCATTAATGGATCATCGCTTTGCATTTCTTCGGCATGTATGAATGGTTTTTCTTTTTCTAGCGTACTCCACGAAAAGTCATAGTTATGTGGTGTAAAATCATTTCCTGCATGACGAACGATTACCACTTTTTCAACAGTTGGGCAATGTTCACAAGCTTTATCTACTTCATCTTTTAAAGAAACAATTTTACCTCGGCGTGAAAATCCATCTGCGGTAATAATCATTTTTGAACCTGCCGCTTGCACACGTGTCATAACTGCATCAGACGCAAAGCCTGAGAATATTGGTGAAATAATTGCTCCAATTTTCATTACAGCTAGCATCGCAACAACTGTTTCTGGAATCATTGGCATATAAATTGTTACACGGTCACCTTTTTCAATACCCGCGTGTTTCAAACCATTGGCAACACGGCTTACCCAGTTATCAAGCTCTTCATATGTAAATGATTTTGAAGTTCCATTTTCCCCTTCATACTGAAGTGCTGGCTGTATTCTCGTCTCTTCATCCGCAAGCCAGCGGGATAAAGCTGATTCTACAACGTTACATGTTCCACCATTATACCACTGTGCAAACGGTGTACCATTTTCTAAATCTAATACTTCTGTATAAGGTTTCATCCATTGATAGCCAACTGCTTTTTCTGCCTCTCCCCAAAACCAAGCTGTTTCCTCAATAGATTTATTATAAAAAGTTTCATAATCTTCATATCCCAATGATTTCATCCAACCATATAAACGTGTTTTTTCCTTGTACTCTTCTGTTGGAAACCAAACTGCTTGTTTCAATGTTTTCCCCTCCTTAACTTTTTGAGCAAGAAAGCCCTAAATAGGGCTTTTAAACTGGATATACAGGATGTTTACGATCCGTGAATACTTGATATTTACTCATATACATTTCGAAACGTCCTTTTAACTCTTCACGTAAATTGTTTGGATGAACAATACCATCAATCACCATCTCTGATGCTAAATGATAAATATCAATATCTTTCTTATACTCTTCACGTTTTTCAGCAATGAAGCTAGCACGCTCTTCTTCTGGTAAAGCTGCAATTTTATTTGCATATACAGCATTAACCGCAGCTTCTGGACCCATTACCGCAATAGAGGCTGTCGGTAATGCCAGACAGCAATCTGGTTCAAATGCCGGACCTGCCATCGCATATAAACCAGCGCCATATGCTTTACGAACAACGATAGAAATCTTCGGTACAGTTGCTTCACTCATTGCAGAAATCATTTTTGCACCGTGGCGAATAATACCGGCACGCTCTACTTTTGTACCGATCATAAATCCTGGTACATCCGCAAGGAATAATAATGGAATATGATATGCATCGCATAAATTAATAAACTTAGCAGCTTTATCAGCTGAATCGTGGAATAATACGCCACCCTTCATACGCGGCTGATTTGCAATAATACCAACTGGCTTACCATCAATACGTGCTAAGCCTGTAATTAGCTCTTGAGCAAATAATTTTTTTACTTCATAGAATGAACCCTCATCAATAACTCTATTAATGAGATCTTTCATATTGAAAGGAGCATTTTGATTTTCTGGAATGATTTGTTCTAACGTTTTATCGAATTGTTTCGGTTCTTGAGGTGTAACCAATGGAGTCTTTTCTAAATAGTTGTTTGGAAAATATGAAATGTATTGTCTTGCTTGTGTAATCGCATCTTCTTCTGTCTTACATAAAACATCTCCGCATCCTGATACAGAGCAATGCATACGAGCTCCGCCCATCTCTTCTAAAGTTACCTTCTCACCGATAACCATCTCAGCCATACGAGGAGATCCTAAATACATAGATGCATTTCCCTCTACCATCATTACAACGTCACAAAAGGCTGGAATATACGCACCACCAGCTGCAGAAGGTCCAAATAACAAGCATACTTGAGGAACTTTACCTGATAACTTCACTTGATTATAGAAGATTCTTCCTGCACCGCGGCGCCCTGGGAACATTTCTACTTGATCTGTAATACGCGCTCCAGCAGAGTCGACTAAATAAAATAACGGAACACGTAGTTTTTCAGCTGTTTCTTGAATACGTAAAATCTTTTCAACTGTGCGTGATCCCCATGATCCAGCTTTTACAGTAGAATCATTGGCCATTACACACGCAGTACGACCATGTATTTTACCCGTTGCCGTTACAACGCCATCCGCAGGTAAGCCTGTTTGTTCACAGTTAGCAAATAATGCATCTTCTACATATTCGCCATTATCAAATAGAAGCGCTAAACGGTCTCGAACGAATAATTTTCCTTTTGCTTTATTTTGCTCATGATATTTCGGTGCCCCGCCTTGTTTAATTGTTTCAACTCGTTCTTCAAATGAATTAGATTGTTGTTTTTGGTCTAACATATTTACTCCCCCTTATACATCGGTTTGCGTTTTTCTTTGAATGCCTGTAATCCTTCTATTCGATCTTTCGTATGGATTACACCTTCATACGCTTGTTTTTCCATTTGTAATCCGGTATGTAAATCAACTTGAATACCATTTGAAATTGCCTCTTTTGCTAATCGAACAGCAATAGGTCCATTACTAGCAATTTTCTCTGCTATTTCAATCGCTTTCTCTTCAAGTAAATTAGCTGGTACAACAAATTCTACTAAACCGTATTCTTTTGCTTCTTGCGCTGAAATACGTCTACCTGTATAAATTAATTCTTTCGCTCTACCAACACCAATTAATCTCGGTAAGCGCTGTGTACCACCTGCTCCTGGTATAATTGCAAGTGTCGTTTCAGTAAGACCAAGACTTGCAGATTCAGCAGCAATTCTAAAATCACAAGCTAAACTTAATTCCGTACCACCACCAAGTGCAATTCCATTTATAGCAGCAATAACTGGCTGTGGTAATTGTTCAACCATCTCCATAGTAGTGCGAATCATACTAACAGCATGGCGAACTTGTTCTTCATTCATACCGGCACGCTCTTTTAAATCTGCACCAGCACAAAATGCTTTTTCACCAGCACCAGTCAAAATAACTACACGTACGTTTGAATCTTCACTTATTTGAGTTAATATCGTTTGTAGTTCATCTAATAATGCCAAAGATAATGAGTTTGCTTGTCTTGCACGATTTAACGAAATCTTTACTACGTGAGGTGTTACATAATCAACTGAAATGTTTTGTAATTGTAGCATCTTCTCACCTACTTATCGTTTTATGTTGAAGCGCTCTATACACATGACTCGGTAATTGGATATTCAACTTACTTTGAATAAATTGACTAGCTCTCAATAACTTTTCTTCGTCTATATTCGTTTGGACTCCTAATTTATGGAGCATATGTACTAGGTCATCAGTGGCAACATTACCTGATGCTCCTGGTGCATAAGGGCAGCCCCCGAGTCCACCACAAGAACTATCAAACGTTGTAATACCGTATTCTAATGATTTAACTACATTCGCTAGAGCCATTCCATACGTATTATGAAAATGCATGGCAAACTGCGAAGCATCATACTTCTTTAATAGATGTTCTAATACTTGTTCTACTTGTAATGGATTCGCTACACCGATTGTATCCCCAAGAGAAACTTCATAAATGCCGTATGAAAATAGTTGATTACATAATTCGTCAACTGCTGCGACACTTATATCCCCTTCATAAGGACATCCAAATACAGTAGAAACATAGCCTCTTACCTTTTTCCCTTCGAATAATGCCTGTTTTGTTATATCTTCAATTACAACTAATGCTTCTTTAATCGATTTATTAATATTACTTTTATTATGAGATTCACTTGCTGATAAAAAAACATTCACCTCATCTACATTTTGCAAAAAAGCTCGTTCCAAACCATTTTGATTCGGAACAAGCGCAGCATATGTAACATTTGGATCCCTTTTTAGCTCAGAAAATACATCATTTGCATCCGCTAATGCAGGGACCCATTTTGGGTGAACGAATGAGGAAACTTCAACATACGACAATCCTGCTTCTGTAAGTAGTTGAATCCATTTTACTTTATCTTTTGTGCCAACAATCTTTTTTTCATTTTGTAAGCCATCACGTGGCCCGACTTCTTTAATGACAGCAAAATTAGGTAGTTTCAATTCGCTTCCCCCTATATCTCCCTATTCAATTTCTAATAATACATCTCCTTCATTTACAAAATCGCCTTCTTGCACATTAATTTTCATAACTGTGCCAGCTTCTTCTGAAATGATTGGAATTTCCATTTTCATAGATTCCAAAATGACGACATCCTGCTCTTCCTCTACTGTATCTCCTACTCCTACAACAATCTTCCAAACGTTTCCTGCCATCGATGCGTATACTTTCGTCATCATTTTTTCCCCCTTAATATTGTTAAATCTTATTTTTTAACGAGTTGTTTCGTTACAAAGCCTGTTGTATAAATACCCTCTTTGAACACTTCGTCTTCCAAAACTTGCAGTAGCATTGGCGTGTTCGTTTTAATACCTTCTACTTTTAATTCTTCTAGAGCATCATGTAATTTCGAAATTGCTTCTTCACGAGTCTCCCCATGTGCAATGACTTTCGCAATCATTGGATCATAGAAAGGTGTAATCGTTACATGATTTTCTAAGAAGTGATCAATCCGTACATTTGACGGTAATGTTAAATCTGTAATTTTCCCAGGTGATGGGAAGAATGTTTTCGGATCCTCTGCATAAATACGAGCTTCAATGGCATGACCACTACGTTTTACATCATCCTGAGTAAATGATAGTTTCTCTCCACTTGCAATCAGAAGTTGTTGTTCTACAAGGTCTAATCCCGTAATTTCTTCTGTCACTGGATGCTCTACTTGTAATCTCGTATTCATCTCTAAGAAATAGAAGTTCTTCTGATCATCTACAAGAAACTCAACTGTACCTGCATTTGTATAGCCAAGTGCTTTGGCAGCTTGTACAGCAACTTCTCCCATCGCCTTTCGTGTACCTTCATCTAAAAATGGTGAAGGTGCTTCTTCGATTACTTTTTGATTTCGGCGCTGTACCGAACATTCACGCTCCCATAAATACACTGTGTTACCATGTGTATCTGCTAAAAGCTGAATTTCAATATGATGCGCGTCTGCTATATATCGCTCTAAATACATTTCTCCGTTACCGAAGAAGTTTTGCGCTCTTGTTTTATTACTTTCAAACGCTTTGGTGAGCGTTTGCTCAGTTTCCATCAACTGCATACCAATGCCTCCGCCGCCTGCGGATGCCTTAAGCATTAATGGATAACCAATTTGTTTTGCAATTTCAATTGCTTCTTCAGCAGTTTCAATATTTGTAGTAATACCTGGGACTACTGGGACATCTGCTGCTTGCATTGCGATACGTGATTCGATTTTACTTCCCATCTTCGTAATGATTTCTTCTGAAGGACCGATAAATACGATACCTTCTTCTTTGCAACGAACCGGAAAAGACGGATTCTCTGATAATAAACCATAACCCGGATGAATCGCTTCTGCATTTGTCTTCTTAGCTATTTCAATAATTTTTTCAAGGTTTAAATAACTTTCTTGAACACGCGGTCCACCTACTAAGTAAGCTTCATTTGCCATCTTCACATGAAGGGCATTTTCATCTGCTTCAGAATAAATAGCAACAGTGCGTATGCCAAGTTTTTGACAAGTTTTCATAATACGAACAGCAATTTCCCCGCGATTCGCAATTAATATTTTTTGAAACATAGTGATTCCTCCCTTTTATCTACATCCTAAATGTCTAGCAATTACGAGACGTTGAATTTCAGAAGTTCCTTCACCAATTTCTAATAGTTTCGCATCACGAATATGTCGTTCAACTTCATATTCACGCATATAACCATATCCACCATGAATCTGTACTGCTTGATTCGCAATACGGCTTGCTGCTTCCGATGCAAATAGTTTTGCCATTGCCGCTTCTTTGCCGAAAGGTTTATCATTATCTTTTAACCAAGCTGCTTTATGTACTAAATTGCGTGCTAGCTCTACTTCAGTCGCCATATCAGCTAATTTAAATTGAATCGCTTGGAAATTAGAGATTGACTTTCCAAATTGTTGACGTTCTTTCGCATATTGCAATGCACGTTCAAAGGCTGATTGCGCAATACCAACTGCCAATGCTGCGATTGAAATACGTCCTCCATCAAGTGTATATAAAAATTGTTTAAAACCTTTATTTACATCACCAAGAATATTTTCTTTCGGTACACGAACACCATCAAGTACGATTTCACAAGTATTAGAAGCGCGAACGCCCATTTTATCGTAAGGACTAGAAATCGTTAATCCTTCACTAGTAGTAGGTACGATAAATGCTGAAATGCGTTTTCTACCATTCTCTTCAACACCGTTGACAGCGGTTACAATAATGGTATTTGCATACTCTGCGTTTGTAATCCAACACTTCTCACCACTGATTACATACTCATCGCCATCTAGTACCGCTTTCGTTTGAGTACCACCTGCATCTGATCCAGCATTCGGCTCCGTTAATCCGAAGGCACCTAATGTTTTACCTGACGCCATTGGAACTAAATACTTTTGTTTTTGTTCTTCTGTACCGAAATAATAAATTGGAGAAGCACCTAATGAAATTGTTGCAGCATAGCTTAAACCAGTGCCACCACAAGCGCGACCAATTTCTTCAACTGCTAACGCATACGATACAGTATCGCCACCTGAACCTCCATACTCTTCTGGGAATGGGATGCCTAATAATCCTAGTTCGCCCATTTTTTGAAATGTTTCATATGGAAACTCTGCAGTTTTGTCATAATATACAGCTTTCGGTGCGATTTCCTTTTCAGCAAAGTCACGTACCATTTCTTTAATCATTTGTTTTTCGCGAGTTAGAGTAAATTCCATTCCGCTACACACCCCTTATCGAATATTGAGTTTCGACAGCGTGCGAGTTTCTACTACAAACATAACAACTTAAAAGACAAGAATATTAGTTAGACAATTGCTATAATTCTGTCATAACTTAATTTTAAAACAGATTCTGTACTAATGCACAAAAAAATTCCTACATTGTTCTACAACAACATAGGAGATTTTGTGTCGAATTATGTAATTTATTGTTTAATAATCTCTACCTTTTCCCGAATCAGAAATTTCTACTAATGCTTCAGGGTATGGTTCGAAATACGTTTGTCTTAATAAATACTTTTCATCAAATCGAATGGCCCATGATTTTAGAATTGTAAGTAAACTACTAAGTGGTATTTTCTTTTCTGCATACTTTTGTAACAGTTCTATAAAATGATCTTTTTCTTGTTTTTTTAGCTTTGTTTTAAAGTATCCAAAAATGTGCTCGCATACATTTACATTCGATGTATAGCGGGGGGTGCGCATAAATAATTCATATAAAGTCTTCTCATAGTTTTCAAATACAACTTCAATCTTTTCATTTTTGTGATTTGCAATTATACGCCCTAATTCCTTTTGTTTCACTTGATTATATGCCATAAATAAATATTTATTGTCCGACTGAAACGATACAAGGTCTTTCATATTTTTATTATGTTTAATCATTTTGTAATATGCGATTGTAAATAGTCTTGTAAAGAAATGCTCTCTAATAATAAAATTCGACAATCTGCCTTCCTCTTCAATAGGAAGATGCGAAAATTTTTTTACTACTGCTCCGCCAAATAAGCCCGATCCTTTTCCCTTTGCTGGCGCTTTTTCAAAACCAGAATAAATTTTCACATCACGCGTACCACAACTTGGTGAACGATTCTTTAAAATAAAACCATCCACATCCGATATCGTTTGTAAAAAGTCATTTGAAAACTGCTCCATTTTTTCAGTTACATCTTCTCGTGTCGACGGTTGCACAAGTCTGTTCTCACCATTTTCTTCTACAATTCGTATCGTTTCACGAGGAGTTCCCAATCCAATCTCCACTTCTGGACAAACAGGTATAAATGTAACAAATGGCTGCAAATTTCGTATTGTTACATCTGGAATCATCTCTCCATTATATCGACAAGCATCAAATTCTAAACATTTACTTACGACGATTGTAGGTTTTGCAAATTGCCGCATCTCATTACCTCCTTAGTGCTAGTCCGTATACTATAAATTGTACTAGGATTAACATTTTAAGCAAAGTTTGATTCATTTATTTTTATGAGAAATATATATCCAATAATATATTAACAATCATTCAACTCTATTTTCAATAAATGTGCGCCCTATTATACTGGTTTAGATATTGTGAAATGAATAATACACAGATGCTCCGGAGAAATTAATGATTAAGAAAGGAGGGAATTGTTATGAAAAAGAAATTATCATCTATTTTAAGTGTTTTAGCACTCTCTATTATGTTTTTAGGTACATCTGCGCAAGCTGAATACGATGGAAATAATATGAATAGAGTGAATAACACTGATATTTCAACTCGAGTAAATGACAATAATTTAGACAGAGTTAATAATGATGTAAGAACTCGAAATGTAAATACAACAAATGATTTAAATGATAATCGTGATAGAAATAATAATTGGGCTTGGCTTGGTTTATTAGGACTAGCAGGATTATTAGGTCTTAGAAGAAGAGACAAAGAAACACGCTGATTTAGAATGTTTTTAATAAACAAGTACTTATTTATCAAAAATATATAACGAAAATAAATCGCCTTTTTAAAGGCGATTTATTTTTACTTAAAAAGTAATATATGTAATTCACACTTCGACGATTAAATTCGTGGAGTTAATCCATACAATATAAATTGAATCGTATTTTCAATTTCTGCTTCATCATTCCATTTTTCTTCAGGTAATAATAAAAATCGTGTTAATAATAAACCTAATACAGCTGATAAAGTAAGACGTAGTACGGAAGATGGTGGTATCTCAATAATCTCTCCTTCTTCTTGAAATTTCACAATCAACTTTTTGAAATGTGAAAACAGTTCTGTTTCTACTAATTGCTGTATTTCATTTTTTAGTTCTGGTTGAAATGGTACTTCTTGAATTAATATTTTTATCATAGGAAAGTGTTTTTGAGCAAATTTAAATCTATTATGAATTACAACTCTTAAAAGTCCTTCATACGATTCATACTCTGATTTAAATATTTCTTTTGCAAAGGTTTGTACGAAAAATGGTGCAACGAACTTAGTTAAAGTTGGCATTACGACCGCTAGTAATAAATCTTTTTTCGTCTTATAGTAGCGGAAGATGGTTCCTTCCGCTACACCAGCACGCTTTGCAATTTCACTTGTTGAAGTTGAAGCGTATCCTTTTTCTCCAAACATATCAACAGCCGCCTCTAATATTCGCATTTGACGTTCATTTCGTTTATCCGTATTAGTTGCAGCTATTAATTCCTCCAGCCAATCCTTCTGCATTTATAAAGCTCCTTTTTGTCATTATTATATTTTGCGATGTTTCTTTAAAGCAAATACATTTCCTACTGCAAATAATAGTGAAAAAAGTAATAATACAGTAAGTTTTATGTTTTATCTTATAATAAATAGTAGTTTATTATAAGTGCTTAATTATTAACTTTTTTCCAAGTGATATATCAGCGATATTTTATGTTTATTCCGTATAAGTGTTAGCAAGTTCGTTTGCAAACTTGTTAGCACTTTTTTATTGGAACTCTGGGACAACACACACTTTTGCATAAACTCCATTCTTCGTCGCAAACTGTTCTAACGTTTTTTGTCTATATTCCGTTAATGTAAAAAAATGAACAATTGGCACCTTGCCATTATACTTCTCCTTATAATAAATAGTAAATTCACCATACCTATTCATTTTCTCACTGTTTACGTTCATCATTTGAGTGCGATCTATTTCAACAGCATTTAAAATCCCCTCTTCATCTCGGAATTTTACATCTGGAATAATTGTCTTCTTTTTATCATCTATTTTATAACGTATAGGTGTTTCTATCTGCCAGTCATCCGGACAAAACAGATAGAGCCAAGCTTCATTTCTCATAAGGCTGTGTGCTAATCGAATTGTTGGTACTATCTTTTCTGTATCATCAAATAGCGCACGCCCTTTTTTATTTAAGTAATATACATATTCTTTTTTATACACTGTACTATTAACGAACGATCCCAAATCCTTTAATATACGGTTTGCATTTCTGATGCCACCTAAATCATGTATAGCCATTAAATGCCTACGTGTAGCAAATTTCAGCTTTCTAATCGAGGTCAGAATCATCATCTGACGATTCAATTTGATGTGTGTTTGTATGTTCATGTTTCTCCACCTCATATTGTTTTAGTACATCCCACATCGTTTCATTAGAAATATAAGGTACTTGAATTTCTGTTAATCTATCCGTTTTAAACAAAGCGCGTCCAGGTATACTTTTAATTGATTCCAATCCACATTCATCTATAACTACTTGAGAAGCTGTTTGTGTCGGTAATCTAAATCCAAGCTTCGCATCTGAATTTTGTTTGACTTGTCGCGGTAATGTATCTCCAGTCGGATATTGTGTACAAAAAATCAACCTGAATCCAAGTGCCCCGCCAATCCTCGCTATATAAGAAAGCATTCTCTGACAAGCAATTAATAACTTTTGCTGCTCTTTGCTCATACTTTTATCCGGGCAAAGTTCAGCGCCTTCATCAACTATGATAAAATGTCGTTCTTTTATATTTGTTTCTACAACGTTTGTATAGTGCCTTTCCTTCATATAGCACATTTTTTCTTCTATCTTTTCAAGAATTGTATTTAAAACTTGAAACGCTTGAATCGGTTTTTCTGCTATAGATTCAACTTGCTTTAAATTTTGATATGGCCCGAATTCTAATCCACCTTTTAAATCAACAATGTATAAATGCGTATGTTCTGATTGTGCTGTAATAAGAGATGTCATTACATTCTTTAAAAATACGGTTTTACCCATACGGGTTAAACCACCTAAAGTCATGTGTGGAGTTTTATCAAAATCATGATAAATTAATTCTTCTAAGCTTTGCCCTATAGGTACAAGCCATTTCCCTTGTTCGACTAATGTTTCAGACCATCTCCACTTATTAGGTATATCTTTATGAAATACTCGAATGCTTAATTTATAATTATCGTAATGGATCCGAACAGGTTTGTTTAATCCCTCACTCACAACGTCCTCAACCTTTTGAATAATTTTGCTGGGCATACCTACAGGTAAAGTGTAAATATATGTTGTACTGCGATCATCATCAATTTGTTTTTGAAACGTAGGATAATGCAACTTATCATCCCTTTTAATAGCGATCCCACTCACTTCAAAAAAGACTTGGATTTTCTTTTTATCATCATCTTTTCGTTTGAACTTACCACTTACTAATCCATAAGTTAATGCTGCTGCGGGAACCAGTAGTAACTCAAACATAAACATTTCCCCCTTAAATATCCTATAAGGATATCATTGCACTCTTTTGGAATATAACGGGACGAGCATTTTCTTATACCTTTCTTATTGTCCTGACCTTCCATGTTGTATTCCTTTATAGAAATGTAATGAGAACATAACGTAGAAGATATAAGAACGAGCCTGTGAGCGTTGTATACAAAGTAATACGTGGAAGCCAATGTGGAACACTCTTCCCCATTTTTTCTGCTATCTTCATTGCAACTACTGACAAACCTGTCGCCGTCCAAATAACTACTGCTTCTCCTGCGAGTGTCATACCTATTCCTCCTCTTCTTTTTCACGAAATATAATACCTTTTTTCGCAAGTACTACATCATAACAGTCCATGAGAATTTTCCAATTTAAAATGTCTTCTTCCTCACCGTACAGATCCTCTTCAATAACCTGGGATAAACTGAAATATCTTTTATACTCCTTGTTATTAAACACTTCATGATTTTTCATGTGATTCATAATTGATTCTGTTTCTGATCTGGATCTTGATTCATTGTACATAGACCGTAATTCTTTTGAAGGATGTAAATATGGAGTTGTATTCAAGTGGTTATACTGCCAACGCATGTAATCCTCTCCCCTCTTGATGTCCTTAGTTCCACTTGGTATTCCTCGTGGTCTTGATATAGGTATATGAACTAGAAAGAAGGATTTTGCCTGTCCAAGCGAAAAAATAAAAGAAAGACCTAGTACTTTTTTGTTAGGAGGATAAAAATATTATGCGAAGTCGTTTAAAAGAAATTTTAGATAGCAAAGGTTTCAAGTATAGCTTTATTGCAAAAAAAGCATCAATTTCAAATTCAACTATGACAAACTTAATTAAAGGAGCTACGCCTACACTGCCTGTTGCATATCGTATTTCCAAAGTGCTCGAATTACATATAGAGGACATTTGGTTTGAAGAAGATTAAAAAACATGCACGTATAGTGATAAAAAATAACCCTTCTAAAATGTTACATTAATTGGTATGATTTACTTAATTTTAGGAGGGATTAACATGAAGAAACCTTTTTATAAAAAATGGTGGTTTTGGGTAATTACCGTGATTATTGTTGCCACTGGAATTGGAGGGAATAATAGTGATACTAAGAAAGCAACCACACAAGTAAGTACTGTTGAATCTAAACCTAAGCAAGAATCGGAACAACGAAGTTCGGAGGAAAAAGAAGATAAGAAAAAATCTTTAGCTGAAGAAAAAGAACGTTTAAAGAAAGAAAAAGAAGAAAAAGAAGAAAAAGAAGAAAAAAAGAAAACAGAAGCATTAGAAAAGAACGCTAAAAAGAAAAAAGATGAAAATACAGGATTAACAGTAGATACATACACAAAACGAGTAAATGATGCATTAGAGGAAATGGGAGAGAAAACAAAATTAAAGGTTTCCTCAACAAATATCTTAGAAGATGGAAAAACCGCTATTAATCTATCTCCAGACATCATAATTTTCTTGGAAACCGATAAAAATAAAAACATAAAAAAAGCGTCATTAGCGATGACTCCAAATGCTTATTTTACTGAAATAGAAGATTTTAAATTTGCTTTCTTATTATTAATAGGAACAATGGACGATTCTTTAAGTTTTGGTGACCGTAATCTAATTAAACAAAAACTTGGTATTAATGACGAAAAAGTATTTAGTAAGGACCATTTAAAATCATTTAAGAATAACGGAACACGATATACATATAAAGGAAGTATCAAAGATAATTTCATCTTACAAGCAGAATATTAAAAAATAAAAAAGTAGGTGTACAACTACTCTATAAAAATAATTCGCTCTATTTTCAATGTCTATCGCATATTCGGGAAAATTTTAAGGCCTATACTACGTTCATTGTCTAAAAATAAATTTTAATAACATAAAAAAGGGCCATCAAATGATGGCCCTTTTTGTTTACAAAATTATTCTTTTGTATAGAAGTATTTAAGTCCTTTAGCATCTAACCATGCTGTTGCTCGATCTAGTTCATTCCCTTGGCGATAATTTGTCTCAAATCTAACTAAACCTTGTTTATCGCCACAAGAAATAATACGAGACTCATATCCTAAAGCATCCATCATTCCTAACATTTCTGGTACTAACGCTGTTCCAAATTCATACGTAACAACTTTATTATATTTATTCACTATAATCTCCACTCCTTCATCTTTTTGACTCGTTTGCGTTAATTGTGATTTAAACCATTCAACTCTTCCCTCGTCTAACATTCTGTGCGGGCAATATTTTCCGTTTCGCTCTTGGTGTGTTTTTACTTTAGAAATCGGAATATTGAATGTATCCATTAATTGACGAATAACTTTGATAGCATTTAGCTCTGCCTTTCGATATCTTTCTCCCCCTGATTTTGAGTAACAAATTTCCACACCAATACTATGACGGTTACCTCTACCATAAGTGCCGTCTCCAGCGTGCCATGCATTTCTGTTAAAAGGAATCAGTTGAATAGCTTCCTTATCATCTACAGCTACATGAAATGAGGTTCCAGTGCTATTGTTAGCAACATTATTACGCTCATTTATAGCTGGAGCATCATTATACGTGTTGTGGAATGTAATTTCTGTCGGATTCATTTCATATGGGCATAAAACCTCATATCTACTTTCTGGAACTAACATTTTTTTAATTTCCATTACTTGATCTCTCCTTTTCTCTCCTCTTGTTTTTGTTTACCACCCAAAATCTCAACTGCGTTTGTTAAAGCTTGTGGGAGTGGAATGCCCATTCGTCCAGCATTTTCTAAAAGTGAAAGCAACTCATTGCCCATGAAAAAGAAAATAGTCGCTTCACGAATAGCACTGTTACTTCCCAGTGCTGCATCTAGTTGAGCGGCCGCTCCGACCAAAAGAAAAAGCACCACCTTTTTGGCGATGCCTTTGAAACCAACTTTACTTTTTAATTCTCCGTTATATCCTGCTGCAATCATGCCAGTTAAATAATCAATAACTGCCATCGTCACTAAGATTTTCAATGTTGCATCCCATCCTCCCAAGAAATACCCACAGAAGCCACCAAACGTAGCTATAAATGCTTTCAATAATACATCAATGCGATCCATCTTTTCCTCTCCTTTTTAAGCTGCAAAATAACTTGGGTCCATTCCAAATATTTCTGCAATATCTTCCTCACTTCTATCTTTCAAATAAGATTCAGTTGTGGAAATATCAGAATGATTAGCGAGTGATTTTAATTTCTCAAGCGGTACTCCTTGAACTTTTAAATTATCTAATCTACTATGACGGAAACAGTGAGGATTCATTTTAAATTCCTTCCCTTCCTTTTCTTTCAGCATCTTAGCAAATATGTCGCACCAATAATTAAATACACTCTTGTTCAATCTTTTTCTCTTACCATTCTTATAAACACGTACAAACAAATCTGGAATAGTATCCTTACCTCGCTGATTTATATATAAACGGATGCATTTCTGCACCCGGTGATTGTAATATAATCTAAACTTCTTACCACGTTTCCCTCGTACCACATTTGTATAATAATGTTCTGTTAATCCTTCTTTTTGAACCTGGTAAACCTCATTCTTTCTGGCTGCACTGTAATAAGAAAGAGCTAAATACGTAGCCAACATATATTTCTCTTGCTCAAGTAATTCATCGATTAACCAATTAATATGGTCCTCAGTTATAAATGTGATATCGCGAATTGGATTCTTAGGTAAACCACGCACCCTTGAGCCTACGTTGAACTCGTAATTATAATCATCATCGTCAGCACAAAACTCAAGAGCTGAACGTAATGCACTCATCAATCCATTCACACGTGCGTTTGACATTCCCATCTCTTGAAAGATAATAGATAAATTCCGAATATCTTTACGTGTTAAATCAATAAGCTTTTTATTTTCGAAGTGTTCATGTATCAGAAACAAAATAATCCGTAAATCCCAACTGTATTGCTGTAAAGTGCTTGCCGCTTTCCCTTGCGATTTCTTTTCAATGAGAAAATCTTTGACTAGGTTTTTATTTTCCTGGCTAACATGCTTTTCATAAATTACTTGGTCTACTATTCGTTTCACACTGATCATCTCCTCAAAATAAAAAGAGAAGTGAAATCACTCCTCTTGATTGATGAATTGAATCAAAGCCCTATTTTATACAAAATAAAAAAGCCTGCTTATGCACGCTTAATCTGTAATATCTAAATTAAAAAGCTCATCGCAATATGAATGACATTTCCATTTTGAACACCATTTAAGAAAATTCCACCATCACTTTTAACTGTAACTTCACAAACTGTTGGTCCATTGCCATATGCAAGTGCTGGGAAAGCAATATTTTGTACAGGGCGAAATCCAGCCGGAAGGGTTGCAAATATTGTTGTATTTGCTAGATATTTAACTGATCCAATAACAGATATTTGTTCCCCACTTCTCTTGTACTTCATTATCCTATCAGCAATGGTCTCTACACCAGTTGTAGGAAGGTTAATCCAATCTGTATCGGTTGCTTGTCTAATGGTTCCATCGGTTCGAATTTCAACTCGCTTTGTCCAATCCCACGATTCTTCTTGTTCTTTAGTTGAAGGGGCAATAACAAGTTGTCCTTGTGCGCCTTTATGGAGAACTGTTTTGAATGAACGACTTCCAATGACAATAGCATTATCAGTATTAAAATGAGTTGTTCCCGTATACGCCCCACCTGTTTTAGGTACAACCTCTTTCTCTAATACCATACGAGACCACTCAGACCACTTACCACCGTTATTAATTCGAATGTATGTATCATTCCAATTTCCTAACAGAGTAGCTTTTTGAACAAGAGCTGCATTTGTGGCGGATTCTACAGCAACAAAAAACGTATAGATGGAGGCGTTAGGTGTATTTTTAAGTTGACTTCCAACATAAGTTCCAGTTTTTAAAATGGTATTCAAGTCCGTATTAGCAGCTAAATCAATAGAAGTTCCATCATCATCCGTAACCTTCCATAACTGATACTTCTGTCCTGTAACCGCTGCTGTTAATTCATTTACGCGTTTATTTGCTTCATCAATTTGCTTTTGATACCCTTTAATCATTTCAAGAGCCTTATCAAACTCAGAAATATAGTTTTCTATTTTGATATTACCTTCTTTCACATCTCGCCTTAATGTAATACGAATGTCTGGTGTACTCATTCGTTCTGTACTTTTTTCCATCACAAAATAAGCTGTCCAATCATCCGATATGGAAACAGCTTGCGAGGACAATGTGTATGAAAATACGCCATTCTTTGCATCAACTATTTGAGCATCATCTCGAACAAACAGTCCGACTTGATTAATCGCTTCGTACTTCACTGCATACCCTGTTAAATCAACAATTTGCCCCTTTTCTCTTACGTATACTGTAATTTTCAAGCCGTTTTTATCATTTTGTCTCGAACGAATTGTTTTGGTAAACACAGGATCTGCTAAATCTATAATAATTTCCTCATTTCGCATGACTACACCTCTCTCTAACTATTCCTTTTCACGCGTCTAGGCGGTCTTCTTTGACGTTTTACTTTGTTCCTGTGTTTTATATTTCCTTTAGGCTTTATTGGCTCTAATTCTTCGATTCTAGCATCTGTTTTGGCTACATACTCCTGAAATGCTTTAACAGTCTGCGCAATCATCCCATATAAGCCAACACCATTTTCTTTTGATTCATCCGGAAGCACAACTCCATAATGAGTTGTAATATCATTTGTTGTAAGGATTGGATCTCCTTCTTTACGTTTCATACGCATATCATACAACTCGGCTACTTCTGTCTTAAGGTTGTACTGTTTAATTTCCCAGCCCATTACCTTCTCTAACGCATCAAATTTAATATCACGTATATTTGTTTTATATTTCTTTTTAGAAGATACTTTAAAATCTGCTGCTAAAACACCGTTGAAATAAGTTCCCCCAGCACTTTTCACTTGCACATAGGTATTTTCATAATTTCTGTTGTTCCGTAATAAGATGTTCTGAAATACGATGTCACTATCTCCACCAGGTGTCAACTTCAAATCAACAACTCGATCTCCATTTTGGCGGAAATTAAACCCTTCTTTTGCAGTGAAATAAGCACCACCTGTTCTGCTTTCCAGAAAAAGATTATTTTGGCTTCTCAAAGAAGCATAGGATGCTTTTGACTCTAGTTCTAGGCTTTGATCCGCTCTTAATTCTGCATGTCCATTTTGATTAAACGCAAGGGCCGCTGAAAAATAGACTCTGTTTGGATCACCATTTAGGTATCCATTTGATATTCCGATTCCTCCTGACTTGGGAGAACCTTCGAGTTGGTAAATTAACACTGCACCCTGCGTTGCTGTTATATCATTGTTGCCACCTAATACAATAGTGGGTTGCATGATATTACTTTGATTTATATAATAGCCCATGAAAATCCGAGTGATATACGATTCCATTAACCTAATAAACTGTTTGGAAATAGAGACATAGTTAGAATCATTGGCAGTTCTAAGAGTAGTTCCTGTTATTTCTCCGCCTCGAATCAAATTTCCATTCAATACTCCAGTGGTAATAAAATCCGCAACAATACGCCCATCTTTTGTCATTGCTATTTCATACGGACCATTTACCCCGTTTGATGAATACCCTAATCCGTTTATGTTCCACTGCCACACTTTTGAAGCTGTCATTTCATTTTTGGTATCCATAATTAAAATTCGGTCTGGATATACACGTACATTTCCACCAAATCCCGAATTGATTAATTTTGTGGCATTTTCTTTCGCTGCATCCAGTAAAGATCCTGGCATATTGGATAAATCTTGTTGGATTTGATCTACCTTACCAGCCATATCTGTAAAAGATTCTTTAAAGTTTCCAATGGTTACATTGATATATTCCTTTTTAATCGGATCATATTTATACGCAATAACTTTTGCTTGAATATCAATACCATCTTCCTCATGTTTAACTGTAACAATATCGCCCATCCAGACACGCTGCAAAATTTTATATTCTTTATACTCCTCTGTTTGAGACAACTCTTGAAATTCAACCTTATATGTCGCTTTTGGTTGATCGACCATCTGAATATCAAACATAGCTTTAGCGGCTTGACGTAACCTGTTATACGCTTCTTCTACAGGTAATGCGTCTTCATCATTTGCATTTTTACCAATAGCTGCTTTTATATGATTAAATTCAATAACTCGTATTCTCGGATGTGGATACTTATGAATCAGTGGACTATCTACATATTTTTCTGGTAATAACAATCCGTCAAACCCTTGTGGCATAATTCTGGTAGTAGGGCTTTTCCAGTCCACACTTCCTTCATAACCTAACAAATCTTTTTTATGCCTGATAACTACCCCACGGTTAGCTCCTCGGTTTTTCAACATCTTCACATCAAAGTTATCCCTTTTTAATTCACCACCCCATCGATTTACGAATGAATTATCTTGGCTCGTATCCAACATTGCTTCAACTGGATTCTTTCGAACAATACGCGCGGTGGATATATTGGTTATATCTGAATAAAAAGTAAAAGGATGCTTATATTGACACCCTGATGACAACCTAGCCATAGCTGCACTACCATTTGTGGGCTGAATAAATATATCTTCAATCAAATTTTCTGTTAAATCATAAAAAATATGGTAACAAACCGCTTTGATTTCTCCCATACTCACTTTAGGAGTTACCACGCGAAATAACTGATCCCCATCAGGAGTAGGAACTTTTATGATGCTCATCCCGTCAATTTTCGTTCCATATGGAGCAAATAAAGGATAATTAAAATTAAAAACAAATAAACCGTTGAGTTCCTCCTCAACAGTTGCACTATAAATATGTTTATCTAAAACACCAATTCCATTATGCGTAAAATCTGTTTCATTTGGTTTATATAAAGTAATCATTATTTATATCTCCATCTTGGCTGAATTGAAATAAATTGAATAGCCCCTGACCACTCTATTTTATTTACTCCTATTTGAAATTCTGGAAAATCACCAATCATTTTATCATTCATTGGCACTGTACCACTGTATGCCTCTAATAATTCTGAATCTACTACAACAGAACCATTTACATCTTTAATCTGAAAAGAAACATCATTAATGGAAATTCGAAATGTACCATTACCTGCAACGAACAACATTGGAGCCGATTCCATTGTACCCGGATTATAAATAGATCCAGGAGTACTCAACATTATGTTTACATCTTCTGTATACTCAAAAGGATCAAGCGTAAAGTCGACTTCAAACTCACCGTGTTCTTCAATTTCATTTGCAATATCACCTATTACAACATGTTTAATTTTTCGATACACATCATCATCTGTAAAATATAGTGTCTTGCCATTCATCAACCAAGCCTTCATGCGCCGAACTAGTGGCTTAATATTCTCTTCTTCAAGCATATTGAACTTTATTTTTAAAGGGACGTTTTTAAACGCCCCTTTTTTTGTAAGTGAACCATGTCTACCCGGCACTTCAATATGTTCTACTTCCTGTTCTGCTGTAGGAATAATAGGGCGTTCTACCATACATATTCCATAGTCACTTGCTAACTGATTATCGATACCTATGTCTAGCAATTTAAGTCCTCCCTATTCCTATTTTTACATTACGACCACGCTCAGCAAACCAATCATTTGCTTTTTCAAACATACGATCCACATCACGTTCATTATTAATTGTGTTATAAAAATTAATTTCTACAGGACCACTGTCAATTTGTTGAACAATCGGTTGGACTGCTCTTGTCGCTAGCGTAGACAGATTAGAAGCAATGTTATCTTGTTTATTTATTCCATATAAATTTAACTTTTTAAAAGTATCATCAACCATATTTGAAATGTTATTAAGTGCGGATTGTAACACATTACCTTTGGTTGACTTTTGGTTTGGAGCATTATAAAAATCTTTAAAAATCTGCTCTCTGAAACCAGCTACTTTCTTACCTATCTCCAACCACTTTCCAGACTCTACAAATTCCTCTTCTAATATCTTTTGAAAAGGATCTCCACTCTCTAATACACTACGAATATAACGAGCAACAGGATTATTTTCGCTCATACCACTATTAACATCATAACCTTCAAGCTCTTTACCAACTTGTTTAAGTGCATCCCTCATGTCTACGGGTAAATGGGTAATCCAATCATTAAGATAGTCACCATCTTCCAATATTGCCTCAAAATAACTCCGAAGAGGATTATTATTATTCATGTCGTTTAAAGTGGAGCTATTGAAAGTATTTAACGTAGTTTCTAATACCGTATACACTGAATTTGCTAAGTTTTTAGCTGCCGCAAGAACTGTTGACATTGATTGTTCCATACCAACAGCAAGCCCGGCACCAACTTGTTTACCAACCTGATCCCTCATTTTTCGAGATGGACTATGGATGTCGAAGAAGGAAGTAAAACCGTCAAGAATATCGTTACCAATAGATTTCACCTTATTTAACACTTTACCAGCCATGCTACCTAGACCATCTATCAATCCACTTATGATATCTTTACCTATCTTGAATAAATCAATCTTCTTTAATGTATCAACAATCTTCGGTACAATATCTGTCACGATTGTAGAACCTAATTTTCCAACCATACTCACAATACCTTTTATTAAAGCCCAGATCAGTTGAACACCAGCTTCAAGGATTTTAGGTAGATTCTTAATTAACTCTCCTGCTAAAGTAACAATTAGCTTTAATGCTGCTGCAATTAATTCCGGTATCACCTTTACGATCCCAGCAATCAACATAAGTAAAATTTTCACTCCAGCTTCCAGTATCTTCGGCAAGTTTGCAATTAATGTGGATGCTATTTTGACAATTAAATCTAATGCTGCATTAATAAGCTGTGGTAACACTTGTACGATACCATCAATAATGGCCATTAAAATCTTTACACCGGATTCAATTATTTTAGGTAAGTTTGTTAATAAAGTATCCGCCACTTTGGTGATAAGATTTATCGCTAAATCAATAAGTTGCGGTAGCATTTTAATGATTCCGTCTATCAAGCTAGTTAAAACCTTAACACCAGCTTCAATTATCATAGGTAAATTCGCTGTAATGGCTTCAATTAAAGTTGTAATGACTGTAATAATTGCTAAAGCAATCATAGGTAAAGCTTGTGTGATTCCTGTGATTAATGAAACTAATAAATTTATTCCCATTTCAATTAGCTGGGGTAAAAATGACATAATTCCATTAATAATAGTTTGAATAATCGTTACAGCTATTTGGATTAACTGTGGAAGCATCTGCATAATTCCATTTATTAAAGTTAGAATCAATTGAAGTCCTGTTTCTATCAGAGTAGGTAAGACTTGTACAATCCCAGAAATTAAAGTTTGAATAATTTGTATTCCCGTTTGTATAATCATAGGGAGATAGGTAGCAATCATCTGCGAAATTGTATTTATAATCCCAACAATGGCTTCAAGCACAATTGGAGCCGCTACAACCAAACCATTCACAAGGCTTGAAATCATTTGTGATCCGGCTTCAAGAAATTGCGGTAATGCTGTTGTTACGAAATTGGCTATATTAGTAAAGATATTCGTAATAGTTTCAAGGATAATTCCTGAGTTTGCATTCAAATACTCTGCAATCGCTGGCAAATAACGAGATACAGAGATGAGAACACCAGGAAGCCCACCAATAATCGCTCCCGCTATAGTAGGGCCAATGGTCTTAAAAATTTCACCTAACTGGCTAAAATCTCCCGAAAAAACAGCTTTTACTGCATCAAAAAGATGAAGGCACGCTTCGCGTATCTTACTGACTGCCAATCCTATTATTTCAGCCGCATTTTGAAATCCTTTTGGTAAATGAGTAATCCAATCATTTAAATAATCTCCATCAACAGCCGTATAAAATAGATATTTACCTAGTGAAGATAATGCGTGCCCAAAGTTTTGAACACTTTCAATTACACCATTTATGCTATTTTTGAATCCTTCATTGGTCTGCCACAAATTCCGCATCCAAATAACCAATCCGGTAATAGCTGCGGATGCGGCTATTACTCCCCCAACTACCAATGCAACTGGACCAGCAACAGCCCCCATACTTACGCCAAATATACCAGCTATACTGGATAAGGTGACAAACACTGGGGCTAAAGCCATGCATGCTCCAACAAGTATTCCAAGCGCTGTTACAATTGTTGTAATAGCTGCTGCTAATGCTGGATGTTCTGAAACAAAGCCCGCAAAAGCACTAATTACATCAGCAATGACTCCCAAAACAGGTTCAAGTGCCATTTTCAAGTCGTTCATAGCTTTTTGAAACTTTACAGCTGGGCTGGCATCCATTTTCTTAATCATTTCATTTAGCTGTTCTTGATTCTTGTTCAAATCTATAACTTTATCTTGAGCACCAATAAGTGTATTGGTTATATTCTGGCCTTGATCTTCATACATCGTTCCGAAAAGCTTAACACCAATCTCATTTCGCTTTGTTTCATCTTCAATACTAACTAGCGCTTTCGCAATCTCTGTCATAGCTGCCGAACCTTCTTTACCGCCTTTAGCGACAGATTGCCCCCACTTTTCTAACTGATCAGCCGAAATTTTAGTGCCTTCAAGAGCTTCTTTCATAGACTTGTCGACACCTTGACCAAATTCAGCCGCTTTAATACGCCCTTCTTTCAGTCCATCTAAGAGATTATCAATCATTTGTATTCAACGTGATTCGCAACGTCACGCCCGTTCTTATGAACTGCTATACGTCACCGTATAGATTAGACTATATCTTCAACTACTTGAGTTGCTCCCCGTTTCGAGTGTCATTTGCTTACACCCTACGTCTCTCGACTAGTCGTTGCACGTTCCTTAATTAAAAGGCTTCGCTCAGTATTGTCTCATTTGAGAGTTCCACTGAATTAAAGGAGTTTTTCATTGTATGTCGCCATACAAGGGAACTATAATCTAATTCCAGGTACCTGTATCAACACCAGCCTCCATAATCGCTTGTACTTCTTCAGCATTGTAACCTGCTCGTGTTAGCTGCCCGCCATATTCAGCGATAATGTCCAATTGCTCAGGAGGAAATCCGATTTTTAACAGCCGATTCGTTAACCCTAAGGCCGTATCACTAGTTATCCCTAATTCATTACCAATTTCATTCGCTTCTTGAATTAACTCAGTAAAATCTATTCCTGCATAAGCACTTGCAATGGCTCCTGCTCCTTTTACAATGGAAGCATTAGCCTTATCGCTTACAGTTTGATTTAATGCCCATTGTCTACGTGTACCCTCCAGTGCTTCTTCCACATCAACACCATAAGCTTCTAAACCGCGAACCGCTTCTTCTACTGATTTTTTAGAGGATGCCGGAACTTCAAAAGAGACGTCAATTTTTGTTTTTAACTTAGAGGTATCAAGCGCTTGCTCAATGGCTCCTGAAATACCACCGCCAGCCATTAATCCACCTAGAATATTTTCTAAGCCTATATCTAATTCTTTGAAACTGTGCGACGCTCTCTCTGCTTCTCGTGAAAGGTCTCTCAAATCATTTCGAACTTGTTGTAATGAGTTCCCATCATCTATAGAACGAAGAGATCGCTGTAATTTCTCAATATCTGCTTCTGAACCTAATGCTTCACGACCGATGATTTGAATTGCTTGTTCTAACTGCCTAGCTGTCGCTGTACCGTTTCGTATTGCGTTTGTAAGGTTATTTCCTAATGCATTTGCAAAATGATCTACACTCGTTTCAGTCGCATCAAAGAATGTCTTTAATTGTTTCGTTGCGTTTTCTTGTTCCTGCAAACTTCTATTTGTCGCACTTAATTGATTCTGCAACTGCTGTTCTGCTGTCCGAGCTTGTATAAGCTGCGTTTCATATCTTTGGATTTCACTAGCATTTTCACCATACTGCTGTTTGGCTTGATCTAACTGTTTCTGATAGTTTTGTACTTTACTAGCTGCAACAGTATGTTGCTCTCCAAGATTATCTATTTTTAAACGTAACTTCTCTATTTCTGAAGCATTCTCACCAAGCGTCGCTTTTTGTAACTCGTATTGAGCATTCAACTTAGAAAGAGAAGATTGCAACTGCTCTTCCTGTCCTTTTAGCTCTTTCAGTTTTTGAGCTGCCTTAGCTGTTTCGCTTGTTCTTTCCTGTTCAGCATCTCTCGCCTGTTTTAAACTTTCAGAAGTTTGTTTAATACTATTCGCTAACTGTTGTTCCGTTATTTGCTGACTTCTTAATTTTGATTCTAGCTTTGCTACAACAGTAGAATTTTCTCCGTACAATTCTTTAGCACGTTGTAAATGTTCCGCTGTTGCTTGCGTAGCCCTTTGTGCAACTGCATACTGTTGGGAAAGGTTTTGAAGCTTTGCTTGTAGTTTTTCTGAATCAGTAGCATTTAATTTCATCTGCTCTTCTTGCAATTTCATTTCTTGACGAAGTTTTTTCGTTTCCTGATTCATGCCCTTCATAGCATCATTAAAATCTTTATTTTGCGCTTTAAATATAACTTCAACTTCCGAATTATTTCTTGCCATTATCTCACCTACCTTTACTTGGGATTGTTACGCCATGCTTCAAACGCTGTAATCCCTGCGTAAATACGCTCAACAGACGAAATTGGCTCATGCCAAAAAGTCTCTGGATCTATTCCAGAGAC